>CAWACZ010000013.1:305000-769184 GCA_963780685.1 uncultured Acidobacteriota bacterium
GGGCAACCGTCAGTTCGTCCGCCCTTCGGCCGAGGCGCTCGCCGGGCTGGCGGCTCCACACGGAGTCTTCGGCATTCTCGGCAATCACGACGACGACCACGACATGCCAGCCGCGTTGATCAAACACGGCGTACAGATGTTAAAGGACGCGCGGACTTCCCTTATCGTGAAAGGCCAGAAGATCGACCTGGTAGGGATCCGTTTCTGGACCAGACGGGCAAACGACATCGCGTACTTCACCCGCGGGGCATCAGGTACCGGTCATCCTCCTCGCACACGATCCACGACGCCTGACAGAAGCTGCGATGCTCAAGATTCCGATTGTCCTGTCCGGCCACACGCATGGCGGCCAGGTCGTGGTCCCTGGAATCGGCGCCATCGCCGCTCAGAAGTTTCCGGTCGTCGCAGGGGTCGCCCGGCGAGATCGGACGACGATGTTCGTCAGCCGCGGGGTTGGAACGGTCTACGTGCCAGTGCGTGTGAATTGCCCACCGGAAGTTGCCGTGCTGACATTGCAGCCCGACGTCGTGTAGACAGGCCTTGCCTCCGGTCACCCACTCAACCGGATTCCTCAACAAAACGGCGGCCATCGAGATGCCAGCGGCCCCCTAGCACACGGCGGATGGCTTCCGGATAGATGCGATGTTCTTCGACGAGGATTCTTGCCGCGAGCGTCTGCTCGGTGTCGCCGGCAAGCACAGCCACTGTCGCCTGCACGATGATTGGCCCGTCGTCGAGCTCCGAGGTCACCAGATGAACAGTAGCGCCGGTCACCCGGACGCCATGCTTCAGCGCTTGTCGCTGAGCGTGAAGTCCCGGAAAAGCCGGTAGGAGCGATGGATGGATATTCAGGATTCGATTCGGAAAGGCATCAATGAGCGAACGTCCCACAATCCGCATGAAGCCCGCGAGACACACGAGATCGATGTCCCGGGCTCGCAGTGAATCGACGACCGCCCGATCAAATCCGTCGCGGTCGGCGAAGTTCTTGGGATTGATCCAATGCCCTTCGATGCCAGCGTCAAGCGCGCGCTGGAGACCGGGCGCATCCGATCGGTCCGAGACTACCAATCCGACCGTGGCGTCGAGCCGGCCGTCTCGAGTCGCGCCGACGATGGATTGGAGGTTCGAGCCGCGCCCGGAAATCAGAACTCCGAGTCGGCGGTTCACTGTCGGGTGCTGTACCGAACGTCCCGTTCGCCTTCGATGACGCGGCCTATCACTGTAGCGCCAGCCTGCCCTGCTTGCTCGAGCAAGCTCAGCGCCTGATCAGCCTCCAGATGCCCACAAATGATTGCGAGGCCGATCCCCATGTTGAAGGCCCTGAACATTTCATCGGTGGCGATCCGACCGTGCTGCTGAAGCAGCTCGAAGATTGGCGGAACCGCCCAGCTGGAGGCGTCGATGCTAGCCCCACATCCGCGCGGCAAGACACGAGGCAGGTTCTCAGTCATGCCGCCACCGGTGATGTGAGCCATCCCCTTGATCAGCCCAGCGGCGAGCAGCGGGCGAATCGACTTGAGATAGGAACGGTGGGGAGCAAGCAAGGCATCAGCGACGGTCGCACCCAGCTGAGGTATGAATTCGTCGGGCTTCGCGCGCATGATCTCGAAAAATACGCGGCGGGCCAGCGAATAGCCGTTGGTGTGCAGGCCGACTGACGGCAGCCCGATGACCACATCGGTTGGGACGATAGTCCGTCCGTCGATGATCCCAGATCGCTCCACAACCCCGACGATGAACCCGGCGATGTCATACTCGCCTTCGGAATAGAACCCCGGCATCTCGGCCGTCTCACCGCCGATCAACGCGCAACCATTCTCCCGGCAGCCACGTGCCACACCGCTGATTACCTGTTCCGCGACTTCGGGCGATAGGCGTCCGGTCGCGAGGTAATCCAGAAAGAAGAGCGGTTCGGCTCCTTGCACCAGCACATCGTTGACACAGTGATTGACGAGGTCGGCCCCAATGGAGTCGTGGCGGCCCGTCATGAACGCTATCTTGAGCTTCGTGCCGACGCCGTCTGCACTCGAGACGAGTACCTGGATCGGGGTAGCGATCCGTGTTCAGCCGAAACAGGCCACCAAAGGAGCCGATGTCGGAGAGGACGCCGGGCGTAAAGGTAGACCGGGCGATCGACTTGATACGGCGGACGGTTTCGTTGCCGGCGTCGATGTCGACGCCAGCCTGACGATAGTTGGCCCCGAGCGATGGAGGGGATGCCTTCAAAACTCCAGCTTTCCTATCACGGTCTGCATAAGCGCGCGCGTCGGTGAATTTTCGCGCGAATCCCAATACGTCCGTCTCGCAAGGGCAAAGAAACGCTCTTTGTCGAGGTCCTCTTCGAGCATGTCGAAACCCTCCGCCAGCAGCGTCAGCGCTGCGTCCCGATCGGGCCGCATCTCAATTGTGGACATCATCAGCGGGGTGTTTCGTAATGCCACCGCACCAAGGGCTAGCGCAATCGGCGCCCGCGTTGCGTCGTCCGTCGCCGGAATACCTATGTCGTACAGCGCTTGCACGGCCTCGGCGTGGCCAGCGACTCCGAGTGCGCCCAGGCCTGAGGCCGCGCCGCGGAGCAACTCCTGGAAACCAAGGTTCTTGGCCGTGAATGCGAGTGTCTCGATGACATAGGTCTGGTGGGAACCGCAGTTGACTCCGAGGAGGCAAATCGCTGTGGCGATCGACGGTTGAGATGCGCGTGGTGCAGTGCGCTGCAACCCAGCGAGGGTCTCCAACGCCCGCTTGTCACCGATTTTTCCGAGCGCGAGCGCTGCGTCGTCTTGCAGCGGACCATCGAGCTTCGCGATGGCGATCAACGGGTCGACCGCGTACGGCGCTTTGTAGTCGCCGAGCGCTTCGATTACGGCGCTTCGGAAGAAGTCCTCCCCGCGGCCGGCATCTCGAATCAGCGCTTGCTCGACACGGGGAAGGTCACCTCGCACGGGCTGGCTCGACAGGAACCGGGCGGCGGCAGCGAGCGCACGTACAAGCTCGGGACGCACGAATTCTGCCTGTTCCTTGTCGAGCGCGCCCAAGAGGACAGGCACGATGGCGGTCTCGGGGTTGTGTTCGAAGAAGCTGTAAGCCACCGTCCGCAAGCGATCGTTTGGACTGCCGAGCGACTCTCGCATGGCGTCTTTCGTGCGAGGGTCGTTGAACCCGGTCAACAACACCAGGGCCCGGTACCGAACATAGCCGTCGGCGTGCTCCGCCACGGCCTGCAGCAATGCCGGAACTGCCTGCGTCGCTGGCGTACGACGGACTGTACGCGAGGCGTTCATACGGGTCGCGTAGTCGAGGTCGCCCAGCTTGCCGATGGCAGTTTGAAGCTGCGCGGCGGACACCGGCTGCGGTGCGGGCGGCTCTTGAGCGGACCCAATCGATCGAGCGCAAAGGATGCAGGCAGCGCTCAGAAGCAGACCGGCTTGGGCTCGTCGCGCCAAGCGCGTCCATGAGCGTTGAACATTCAGTCGGCGCACCATTACTTTGCGACCGCTACAGTGGTGTCGAGCTTCAGCGCCAGTTGCAGATATGCCGCCTCGTCGCGCGGAAATTCAACCGGATACCGACCGGTGTAGCACGACGAACAGTAGGAGCCGCGCTGCTGGCCAACCGCCGTCAACAGCCCTTCAAGGCTCAGATATGCGACGCTATCGGCGTCCAGGTACGTCGTGATTTCTTCCAACGTATGGGTCGCGGCGATCAACTCCGAACGGCGCGGCGTGTCGACGCCATAGAAACACGGTGAAATCGTCGGCGGGCAACTGATGCGGACGTGTACTTCCCGGGCGCCCGCCGCTCGCACCATCTTCACGATTTTGCGGCTGGTCGTTCCCCGAACGATCGAGTCGTCAATCAAGGCCACCCGCTTGCCATCCAGGATGCTCCTGACCGGATTGAGCTTCACCCGCACGCCAAAGTGGCGAATGGCCGCCTGTGGCTCGATGAACGTCCGGCCGACGTAGTGGTTGCGGATGAGGCCCATTCTCAACGGGATTCCCGATTCCTCCGCAAATCCCATCGCGGCGCAGACCCCCGAGTCCGGAACGGGCACGACAACGTCGGCTTCGACGGACTCCTCACGAGCGAGAATGCGACCCAGATTCGTTCGCACCTCGTTGACGCTCTGGCCGAAGACATAGCTGTCGGGCCGCGCGAAATACACGTGCTCGAATATGCAGTGAGCCAGCGGCGCTGGAGGAAACGGCTTGATGGATCGCGTGCCGTGCGTGGTGATCACCAGTACTTCGCCCGGCGCGACATCGCGCACGTAGGTGGCGCCGATCAGGTCCATCGCGCATGTCTCCGAACACACCACCCATCCGTCGCCAAGGCGCCCGAGCGCAAGGGGACGGAATCCATGTGGATCGCGAACCGCAACGAGCCGATCGCGTGCCAGCAGCACGAATGAAAACGCGCCTTGGACCTGCGACACCGATTCGACGATGGCGTCCTCGGGGGTGACCGCCTTGGACCGGGCATAGAGGTGGAGAACGACCTCGGTGTCCGAACTCGATTGGAAGATCGAACCCTGACTCACGAGCTCGTCGCGCAGCTCCCGCGCGTTGACCAGATTTCCGTTGTGTCCGATGGCGATTTGGCCGTGCGCACAATCGATCAGAATGGGTTGTGCATTCGACAGCTTGCTCGCGCCAGCGGTCGAGTAGCGAACGTGTCCAATGGCCATCGAGCCAGGAAGCGCCGCCAGCGTTTCAGTGTCGAAGGTGTCCGCAACGTACCCCATTGCCTTGGACACACGGACCTGCTCGCCGTCCGACGCCGCAATCCCGCCGCTTTCCTGGCCGCGGTGCTGCAGCGCGTACAGACCCAGATAGGCCATGTTGGCCGCTTCAGGGTGGCCGAAGATTCCGAATACTCCGCATTCGTCCTTGAACTTGTCGTGCATGTGCTCTTTCACTACCAGCCTATCGCGAAACGGAGGATCCAGGCACCCTACCCACGAGCTACGCAACGCGCCTCACGAAATGCCGTCCGATAGCGGTCGTCCACTCTCGTTCTGCGTCGGCGACCGACACGTCGATCGCCATCTGATCACCAACGGTCATGCGGATGAGGTTTCCGCCCGTTCGACCAATCACGCGCGCCGGCACGCCAAACTTCTTGGCCCTCGTCAGCACCTCGGTCAAATCACGTTCGGTCGTCGACACGACGACACGGGAAGCGGATTCGCTGAACAAAGCAACCGCGCCGTTCAAGGTGGCGTCACGAGCCACCCGGGCCGATTCAATCGAAATCTCGACGCCTACACCCCCCGTATCGAAACAGCACTCCGCAACCGCTACCGCGAGACCTCCGTCGGAGCAGTCGTGGGCCGATCGCACCAAGCGCCCACCTGCCAATGTGACAAGCAGCTGTTGCAGGACGAGCTCAGCCTCGAGGTCGACCGCCGGAGGCACGCCGCGGACCAGGCCGTGCACCACCTTCAGGTATTCGCTGCCGCCGAGCTCACCTCGATCATCACCCAAAAGCACGAGCACGTCGCCTGCAGCTTGAAAGGGGCGGCTGACCACCAAGTCGGCATGCTCCAGCAGTCCGACGACTCCGATGACCGGCGTTGGAAAAATCGCCTGACCGTCCGTCTCGTTGTACAGACTGACATTGCCACCCGTAATGGGTACACGCAACCCGCGGCATGCGGCTCCGATACCAGCGACGGCTTTCGCAAACTGCCACATGATCGACGGCCGCTCGGGATTCCCGAAATTCAAGCAGTTGGTTGCGCCGAGCGGACGTGCTCCGGTGCATGCAACATTGCGAGTGGCCTCAGCCACGGCAAGCATTGCGCCGCGATACGGGTCAAGGTAGCAATAGCGGCCGTTTCCGTCGACCGATAGCGCCAATGCGCGGTCGGTTCCTTTGATGCGCACGACGCCGGCTCCGAAACCCGGCAGGTTGATCGTATTCGTCCGAACCATGTGATCGTACTGCCGGTAAACCCACTGCTTGCTGGCAATGGTCGGCGAACCCAGCAGCTTCAGCAACGAGGACGACGCGTTGGAGGTTCCAGTCCGATCGGATGCTTCGATCGTCTCAAGATCCAGTTTCTGCACTTCGGCCAGATACTGCGGTTCTGACATCTCACGCCGGTACAACGGGGCGTCCTCAGTCAGTGCCCGATTTGGAATCTCGGCTACAACGGACCCGCGCTCGCTCACCCGAAGCATGCCGTCGCTCGTCACGTCGCCGATGCGGACCGCGTGCAAGTCCCATTTGTCGAAAATTCGCTCCACCTCTGGTTCGCGTCCGCGCTTGACCACCAGCAGCATCCGCTCCTGCGACTCAGAGAGCATGATTTCGTACGGCGTCATTCCGCTCTCGCGCTGCGGGACCAGCGATACATCGATCTCTACGCCGGCGCCTCCGCGCGAGCCCATCTCCGTTGTCGAGCAGGTCAGTCCGGCGGCACCCATATCCTGGATGCCGACCAGCGCGTCCGTCTGCATCACCTCGAGGCACGCCTCGAGCAGCAGTTTTTCCATGAAGGGATCGCCAACCTGAACAGCCGGCCGCTTCTCGGCAGTCTTCTCGTCGAACTCCGCCGACGCCATCGTCGCACCATGGATTCCGTCTCGACCGGTTTTTGCCCCAACGTAGTAGACGCTGTTGCCGACGCCCGATGCGACGCCCTTGATAATGTCTGACGCGGCCGCTACTCCCAAGCAGAACACGTTGACGAGCGGGTTGCCGGCATAACACGGTTCGAAAGCAATCTCCCCTCCGACAGTGGGGATGCCGATGCTGTTGCCGTAGCCCGCAATCCCTGATACGACGCCCTGCAGTAAATGGGACGTGCCCCGAGCATCGAGCTCGCCGAACCGCAGTGAGTTCAACAGGGCGATTGGGCGGGCGCCCATCGTAAAGATGTCCCGGATGATCCCACCGACACCGGTCGCGGCACCCTGGTAGGGCTCGATGAACGATGGGTGATTGTGCGATTCGATCTTGAAGACGGCAGCCAGCCCGTCGCCAATATCGATCGCCCCCGCATTCTCACCAGGACCCTGCAGGACCTGCGGGCCCTCGGTCGGGAGTGTCTTCAAGTGCACTCGGGAGCTCTTGTAGCTGCAGTGCTCCGACCACATGACGGAGAAAATACCCAGCTCGGTGAGGTTCGGCTCGCGGCCGAGGATCCGCACAATCGAGTCGTACTCGTCCCGTGTCAGTCCGTGTCGCTGAAGAAGCTCCGGTTCGATCATCGGCCTCGTCGATCCGAAATGATGCGTCCCATGTGTTACCCGACGGCTTGAAGAGCAGACCCCTTTGAGCCATTGGCTGAACGGGATCGGATGGCTGATACAACCGACTCGAAAATCACCAAGCCATCGGCGCTCCCGAGCACCGATTCGCAGGCGCGCTCGGGATGGGGCATCAACCCGACGACGTTGCGGGACTCGTTGCAGAGACCGGCAATGGCTGCGACGGACCCGTTCGGATTGGCGAGGTCGGTCGATTCGCCTGCGGCGTTCGTGTAGCGAAACACTATCTGCCGATTCGCCTCGAGTCGCGCAATCACCTCCGGTTCGGCAAAGTAGTTCCCTTCGCCGTGAGCGATGGGCACACGCAGGAGCTGACCGTGCTCGCAAGCCTGGGTGAACAGCGTGTCGGTCTGCTCGACTCGGATATAGACATGCTCGCAATGAAATTTCAGATCTCGATTACGCAGCATCGCGCCCGGAAGCAGTCCAGCCTCCAGGAGCACCTGGAAGCCGTTGCAGATGCCCAGCACAGGCCCACCGCGCGCGGCGAAAGCGCGCACTTCCCGCATGATCGGCGAGAAGCGCGCCATTGCGCCAACGCGCAGATAGTCGCCGTGCGCAAACCCACCGGGCAGAATCACGACATCAGCACCCTTCAGGTCCGTGTCCTTATGCCAGACGTAGGTCGCATCCTGACCGAGCACCTCCTTGGCAGCGTGATAGGCGTCCTCGTCACAGTTGCTACCTGGAAATACGACGATGGCGAATGTGGTCTTGGTCATTTCAGTTAGTCGATTTCAACCCGATAACTTTCAATCACAGGATTCGCAAGCAGCTTGTCAGCGACCTCGACCGCCAGAGCACGGGCCTGCGAGGCCTCGGTCGTGCTGAGGTCGAGCTCGAAGTACTTGCCCTGTCGCACGTCCTCAACTCCGCCATACCCGAGCGAATGGAGCGCGTCCGCAATCGTCTGACCCTGCGGATCGAACACCGAAGGCTTGAGTGTCACGAACACACGCGCGCGCATATGGACGAACTCCGTTTGTTAGCGCATCACCGCAGCGCGCGCTCGCCCCTCCGAGGGTCGCGAACCTGCGCGGCGTCGGCGCTGACCGTCTGAGGGCCAAACACCCGATCAAAAATAGCATCCACGTGTTTGAATTGCTCGTCCAGATCGAAGGCCCGGTCTATCTCTCCTCGCGACAGAACGGCCGTGACGCCCGGATCGGCGAGCAGCAACGATCTGAAGTCTCTGTTTTCGGAAAATGACCGCATGGCGTTCCGCTGGACCCATTCGTATGCCTGTTCGCGCGAAACGCCTCTCTGTGCGAGCTCGAGGAGCACAGCACCAGAGAAGACGATGCCGCGCGAGCGCTCGAGGTTCTCGCGCATGCGCTCGGGATATACGACCATCCCGGACACGATCCTTGTAAACCGCCGCAGCATGTGATCGAGCGCGATGAAGCTGTCAGGGAGGATCACACGTTCGACCGAAGAGTGGGAAATATCGCGTTCGTGCCACAGTGCGATGTTTTCGAACGCCGCCTGGCAGTTGCTACGCAGGAGGCGCGCCAGTCCGACAATCTGTTCGCAGCCGATCGGATTTCTTTTGTGCGGCATGGCCGACGAGCCTTTTTGACCTTTCGCGAAAGGCTCCTCGACTTCCCCAATCTCCGTCTTCTGCAGTCCCCGAATCTCGAGGGCGAATTTCTCGAGCGAGGCGCCCGTGATGGCCAGAGCCGCCAGGAGTTCGGCATGACGATCGCGCTGGATGACTTGGGACGCTACCGGGGCCGGCGCAAGCCCGAGGCGTTCGCAGACGGCCGCCTCGATATCGGGAGACAGATGCGCGAAGGTGCCAACGGCGCCTGAGAGCTTGCCGACACTGATCCCAGCACGGGCACGACGCACTCGTTCGCGATCGCGCTCGACCTCCGCGAACCACAACGCCAGCTTCAAGCCCAAGCGTGATTGGTTCGGCATGGACACCGTGCGTCCGGCCAATCATGGGCGTCCGTCGGTGCTCGAAGGCCCGCACCCGGATGGCGTCGGCGAGCCCGGCGAGGTCCTTCAGAATGACGTCGCAGGCCTCACGCATCTGCAGGGCCTGTGCGGTGTCGATCACGTCGGAGGATGTCAGGCCGAAGTGCAGCCAGCGAGCAGAGGCTCCCACACTCTCCGCAACGGCCGTCGTGAATGCAATCACGTCGTGTTGCGTCGTTCGCTCGATCTCCTCAATCCGGGCAACATCGATCTTCGCTCGTTCGCGAATGTCGCGCGCAGCATCAGCCGGAACGATGCCGGCAACCGCCATCGCCTCCGCCGCTGCTGTTTCGACGAGCAGCCAGGTCTCATAGCGACGCTCGTCGCTCCAGATGCTGCCCATCTCAGGGTGAGTGTAGCGGGGAATCACGACGACTCTGGTCCTCCGGAAAACACGAAGGGCGGAAAGGAACAAGCCACGTACTGCTGTCCCACCAGTGAGGCGTGGCTTTCGTCTAGTCCAGATCCAGCCGTTTGCGCGGAATGTCCAGTCCGTTCACGTTGCCGAGCACCGTCACCGCGAGGCCACCATCCCTGAAGATGTCGCCCGCGACGCGTTGGACGTCGGCGGTCGTTACTTGCTCGATGCCTTGCAGGGTTTCGTCCAGCCCGAATTGTCGATCGAAATAGATTTCCTGACGAGCGAGATGCGACATGCGACTTGCCGTGTTTTCGAGACTCAACATCAGACTGCCCTTCAGGTGGTCTTTCGACCGTTGCAGCTCGGCTTGAGAGACAGGTAGCTGTTTGACGCCTCGAAGTTCCTCCACAACGAGATCGATGACCTCTCCGACGGCTGCATTCGCGCAGCCGGCGTACACCGTAAATGACCCAGCATCACGATAAGCGCTCAACCCGCTGAAGACGGCATAAGCCAGTCCGCGCTTTTCCCGGACGTTCTGAAACAGCCGGGAGCTCATCGAGCCGCCCAGCAGCGTATTGAGCACGTAACTGGAATAACGGTCGTCGTGATTCTGCGGGTAGCTGCTCGCGCCGAGACAGAGGTGACTCTGCTCGAGCTCCTTGTTCCTAATCTGGATCTTCGGCACGACCGTCGGAGGATCCTCTCCGATCGGCTCGCGGGCAGTCGGCACAGCCTTGAACCGCTTTTCAACGAGGTCGCGCACGTGAGCATGATCGAGATTGCCGACCGCTGAGATGATGAGGTTCGGAGCCGTGTACGCGCTGTGAAAATATCGACGGAGGAGGTCGGCGTCGAAGGATTCTACTGTCTCCGGCCGACCGAGAATCGGCCGTCCAAGCGGATGGTTCTCCCAAAACCCTTGTGTAAACAGTTCATGGACGAGGTCGTCGGGCGTGTCCTCGACCATCTTGATCTCTTCGAGGACGACCTTCTTCTCCCGCGCAACGTCATCAGCGCTGAACGCAGGATTCATGACGATGTCAGAAAGAATGTCAATCGCCAGCGGCAGGTGCTCGTCGAGGACTTTGATGTAGTAGCTCGCGTACTCTTTGGCAGTGAATGCGTCCAGCTGTCCACCAATGGAGTCGATTGCCTGCGCGATGTCTTCGGCCGATCGGCTGGTCGTCCCCTTGAACAGCATGTGCTCCACGAAATGCGCGATGCCGCCGCGATCGGCGGTCTCATGTCGGGAGCCGCGTGTCAGCCACACCCCGATACTGATGGACCGAACCTGAGTCATCTTCTCAGTAAGAAGACGAAGGCCGTTGTCGAGCACGTCTCGGACAATCAATGAGTTCGACAAGGTGAGCTCGAAGCGGGAACGAGTTTTTGCAGCGGCGCGCCGCAAAGCCTTGAAAGAAAAGGAATTACAAGCTTATCGCAGACTATAACACGCCTGTCACGCCCAGGCAAGAGAGGAGTCGTCACGTTTAGGGTCGAGGGTCCGTTTGTCACCGCACCTAGCTCCTCCTAACATGTTATTGACGTGGAACATACTGTAGCACCTGAACCGTCTTCGGTTGACATCGCTGAACTGGATCGTCCCGCACTGGAAACCATCCTGGACCAACGGGGCGTCGAGCGTTTTCGCGCCCGTCAGATGTTCCGATGGATTTATCGACAGGGTGTGACGACGTTCGACGCAATGTCCGACTTGCCTCAACAGCTTCGAGCAACCCTCGGGCGCGAATTCACAATTGAAACGCCACGCGAGATTTCGCACGAGCGATCAGTCGACGGCACGGAAAAGTTCGCGCTTCAGCTCACGGACGGTCAGCTAATCGAATCGGTCTTCATTCCGGACACGCCTGCCATGACCTTCTGCATCTCGACCCAGGTCGGGTGCGCGATGGCGTGTCGGTTCTGCCTGACGGGAAAGATGGGGCTCGTCAGAAACCTCACGGCCGGCGAGATCGTGGGCCAGGTTCGAATCCTTGCGGATGCGCTCGCCATGCGGGAGAAGCGCTTCAATATCGTGCTGATGGGAATGGGCGAACCACTGCACAACTACGACGAAACGATGAAAGCCCTTCGAATTCTGGGCGACGAGCATGGCTTCGCCGTCTCGCCAAGACGGGTGACGCTCTCGACCGTGGGCTTGCTACCGGCGCTCGAGCGTTTGGCGCAAGAACCGCTCATGCCGAATCTGGCCATCTCGCTCCATGCCCCTAGTGACGCGATTCGCGGCGACCTCGTACCGATCAACCGAAAGTATGGAGTCGCCGACATCATCGACGCTTGCCGACGCTTTCCCTTGAAGCGCCGGCGTCGGATCACGTTCGAGTACGTCCTGCTGGCAGGCGTCAACGACACGCCCGACGACGCCCGAAAGCTGGCCAAGTTGTTGGTCGGGGTGAAGTCGAAAGTCAACCTCATCCCGCTGAATGCCGCGCCCGGAATTCCATTCGAGCGACCGTCGGACGAGACGGTCAACCGCTTTGCCCAAATTCTCGCCGATCAGCATCTTACGGTGTCGGTACGAAAGAGCCGAGGCCGAGACATCCGCGCGGCTTGTGGACAACTGATCGTCGAAGCCCCGCGTCGTTCACCTGCGCAGCAGCTCGCGACGCTTGCGTTTCGGAACTGAAGCGTATTCTCAAACCACCTGACCACGCATCCTCTCGCCGGTCTCCGTCACCTGCACTCGAACCCATTCGTTGCGCGAACGCCCAGGGGGAAGCCTGACTTTGACGTAGTTGCCAGTCACGGCCAACGATCCGTCTTCGAGCGTGAGCGCACGATGCATGGTTCCGATCTGGGCAACCCGGAAACGCTTCGAGAGAACGTCCGAGATCTCGCGAATACGGCGCGAACGTTCTCGAATGGCCGGACCTGGCACCTTGTTGGGCATCGCCGCCGCAGCCGTTCCAGGACGATCCGAATACGGGAATACATGCAAGTGCGTGAGCGGAGAACTTCCAAGGTAGGAGGCTAACTGCTCAAAGTCGTCATCGCTCTCGTCTGGGAAGCCGACGATGATATCGGACCCGATGGCGGCGGCCGGGATCTTGGAGCGGACCTGGTCAACGAGCGCCGCGTATTGTTCGATCGTGTACGGTCGTCGCATGGCCGTCAGAACGCGATTGCTCGCATGTTGGAGGGGAAGATGAAAGTGAGGCGCGAAGAACTCTGAGGCCGCCACGAGCCCGACGATTTCTGGTGTGCAGTCCATCGGTTCCAGCGAACTGAGACGGAAGCGAACGCTGGGAGCGGAACACACACGTCCGGCTGGGCTGGCATCGATGCCCGGCACCAGCGACGAACGATGCCCGTCGAGAGTCCAATCGCGCTCAAGGGCCTTGAGCAGCTCGAAGAGGGACGACGCTGGGATGAGATCTCGTCCGTAAGATCCGAGATGCACACCGGTCAACGCGATCTCTTTGAAGCCCGCCTGGACGACCCGATGAATCTCAGCGAGGACCGCATCGATCGGCACACTTCGCGGTGCGCCCCTCGTCGTCGGGATGATGCAATAGGCGCATGGTTGCGCGCACCCTGTCTGCACGCGTAGTGTGAACGCCGTGCGTCCTGCGACTCCGGGCTCGATGACGGCGCCGCAGCCCCCGTCGCCATCACCGAAGCGGTCGGCCGTTCCCAGACCGAAATCAGTCGCCAACAACGACACGAGTCGTGGCTTCTCATCATTGGGAACGACGCGCAGCACGTTGGGCAGGGGGCGAAATGCTTCTGGTTGCCGCGTGGCCGAGCAACCCGTCATCACAATCTGTGCTTTCGGATTCAGGCGGGCCAATCGTCGAGCTGTTTGTCGGGCGCTTTGATCTGCGCTGGCTGTGACCGAACACGTGTTGATGATGACGAGGTCAGCCTGCTCAGGGCGCTCCGCGGCTACGGCGTTTCGGGCCCGCAGCGCTTCCTCGAACCCAAGCGAATCGGCTTGATTCACGCGACAGCCGAAGGTGATGACGGAGTACTTCATTGAGTGTCGAAGATTGCTAGGTGGTTCGAAGAGCCTTCTTTCCGATGTCCTGTCGATACTGCATGCCTTCGAAGTGAATCTTCGACACCCCTTCGTATGCCCTGGTGATTGCGTCGTCGAATCGGGCACCACGGCCTACGACAGTCAGAACCCGGCCGCCGGCGCTCACAAGCGCCCCGTCTCGACGCGCCGTTCCTGCATGAAACACGCTCACATTGGAAAGGCGTTCCGCCTCAGCAATGCCTTCGATGCATTGGCCCGACTCCGAGCCCTCCGGATATCCTCGCGACGCCAACACGACACCAACCAACTTATCGGTCCCACGATGGCACAACCGCCGTGGTAATCGTCCCTCGGCCGCCGCGACCAAAAGTGGAAGCAATGGCTCATCGATGAGCGGCAGAATGACCTGGGTCTCTGGATCGCCGAGTCTGACGTTGAATTCGATCACTTTTGGTCCCTCTGCGGTCAACATCAGACCGACATACAGGAAACCACGAAACGGATGACCCTCCGCCGCCATGCCGGCGATGGCGGGTTCGACGATCTCGCGGACGATGCGATTCTCCATGGTCGAATCGACCAGAACGCTCGGCGCAAAGGCCCCCATGCCGCCGGTATTCGGACCGCGATCGTTGTCGAAAACGCGCTTGTGATCCTGCGCCGTCGCAAATGGCAGCGCACGAGCGCCATCGCTGAGCACGAAAAAGGACACTTCCGGCCCGGTGAGGCATTCCTCGGCAACCAGCCGCTCGCCAGCCGCGCCGTACCGCCGCTCCTTCATCGCAGCGACGACCGCGGCCTCGGCGCCCGCCAGGTCTTCTGCGATCACCACTCCTTTTCCCGCCGCCAGTCCGTCCGCCTTCAAAACAAGAGGCCACCCCAATTCGTTCGATCGCACGACCACGAGAGCGCGGTCGACGGACTCGCATGTCTGAAATCGAGCTGTCGGAATACGATGGCGGGCAAGGAAGTCTTTCGCGAAGGCCTTGCTGGACTCAAGTCGAGCTGCGGATCGAGAGGGCCCCAAGAGCAACCGACCAGCTGCAGAAAAGGAGTCGGCAACCCCGAGACTCAGAGGCAACTCGGGACCGACGAGCGTAAAGTCGATGCGCTCACGGGCCGCTAGCTCGGCCAGACCGCCAGCATCGCTGAGGTCGGCGCCGATCGTTTTCGCGATAGGCGCCATGCCAGGATTTCCCGGTGCGCAGATCAGTTCGTTCGCGTCCCCATCGGCGGCCAACCGGGCCGCAAGCGCGTGCTCGCGAGCACCACTACCAAGCACCAGTACTCTCATGGCCTCAATTGTTTATCGCTGTCTGGCAAGTGGCGCGCGTGTCGTACCGAAGGGGACTATTTGGTTGACCTTGACTGAGATTGCGCCTAGAATCCGCGGTTACCTGTGATAGCCTAACACATTTGATTTTGGGGATTTAGGCATGAGGTCTCACCGTCCGAGCTGCCTTTTTGAGGGGGTGTAACACGCGTGGCTGAGGTCAAGATTCAGGAAGGAGAGTCGATTGAGAGCGCCCTCCGACGATTCAAACGGAAAGTTCAGCAAGAGGACATCATAAAGGACATCAAGAAGCATTCGTTCTACTTGAAACCGGGTGACAAGCGCAGGGCAAAGCAGGCGCTGGCGCGAAAGCGCAATCGCAAGAAGCTCCGGCGCGAGCTGGAGTAGGCAAGCAACGACGCGACCCCGACGAGGTAGCGACCGATGGAGTTCCAAGACCGGATCCTCAGGTGCGTGGACTGCGGCGCGGAGTTTGTCTGGACGGCTGGCGAGCAACAGTTTTTCGCCGACAAGAACTTCAAGAACGAACCGAAACGGTGCAAGGCCTGCAAAGGCAAACGGGCCAGTCGTCCGGCTGGTGGACCGGTCGCCCGTGAACGCGTGGAGACCGTTACCACGTGCTCGGCTTGCGGGAAGGAGACAACCGTACCCTTCCGGCCGACGCAGGGTCGCCCCGTCTTTTGCAAAGAGTGCTTCCAGGCCCGGAAGTTCGCCGGGGCTGGGGGTATATAGGCTTCACGGTCCTGCTTGACGGCGCTCGACGCGTCATGTGCAGTTGACGTGTCAGCCCGCGTGAAACGGTATGTTAAGCTGGACCGGTTTTACAGGCGCGTACGCATCTATCTGGAGTCTTCATGCAGATCACGGAACGGCAGGTCGGCGACGTGATGGTCCTCGACCTCAAGGGAAAGATAACGCTGGGCGAAGGCGACGAATTGCTGAAGGACAAGGTGAATAGCATCGTCAGTCAAGGCCATCGTAAGATCGTGCTCAACCTTGCGGACGTCCCCTATCTCGATAGCGCGGGGCTGGGCGAAGTCGTTCGAGCGTACACAACCGTGAGCCGGCAGGGTGGCAGCCTCAAGTTGCTGAACCTCACGAAGCGCATCACGGATCTTCTGTCGATCACGAAACTTCTGACGGTGTTCGAGACCTTCGAATCGGAGAACGACGCGGTGCGAAGTTTTTCGGCTTCGGCCAAGGTCTAACTCGTCATCCGCGCTAGATGGCGCGTAGCACCTCACCCAATGTGGCGGTCCCCGGTGCCTCGGTCGACGAGGTACGTGGGGGTTCGACCATCCTGAACCTGCTCATCTCGGTTCGTCCTGCCCAGTGGACGAAAAACCTGCTGATCTTTGCGGGGTTGCTGTTCGGCCACCAACTTTTCACGCTGGGTTCTGTTGTCGCGGCTGTTGCCGCATTCGCTATATTTTGTGCGTTGTCCGGTGCCGTCTATCTGATCAACGACGTTCTTGATCGAGAGAGCGATCGCCAGCATCCTCTCAAGGCACGCCGTCCAATCGCGTCGGGCGCGCTGTCGTTGTCGACCGCGATCGCCGCAGCGGCGTTGCTCGGCATTGGCGGGTTGGCTGCGGCTTTCGCACTCAATATTCGCTTCGGCATCGTGTCAGCCGTCTACTTGAGCCTGTTGGCACTTTATTCCGGACCGCTGAAGCACATCGTCATCATCGATGTGCTCACGATCGCAATTGGCTTCGTGCTGCGGGCGGTCGCCGGAGCGGAGGCGGTGAACGTTGAGATCGGTTATTGGCTGCTTGTTTGTACGATTTTACTGGCGCTGTTCATGGCGCTTGCGAAGCGACGACACGAGCTGACGTTGCTGGCTGACAGCGCGACGAGCCACCGACCGATTCTGGGAGAGTACAGCCCGTATCTCCTGGATCAGATGATCGCGGTCGTCACGGCTTCGACACTCATCGCCTACGTCTTCTATACGATCAGTCCGGAGACTCAGCAAAAGTTCGGCACGCAATGGCTGGGGTTGACGATTCCGTTTCCTTTGTATGGGATTTTCCGCTACCTCTACCTCGTCCATCAGCGAAAGGAGGGCGGGAGCCCCGCAGATCTACTGCTCACCGACCGACCACTGCTCGCGTGCGTCGCACTGTGGGCCCTTGCGGTGACCGTGATCATTTACCGGCCTTTCGCCTTGTAGCGGTGACTCATCGTCGCTCGCGTTGAAACGCAGGAGGGGCGGCCGCCCTTTTTGACGGCCGAAGGTTCCTAGCTGTTTATGCCTGATTTCACAGTACGCTCCGAGTCAGTCGACGTCGAACAGATCATGGAGCAGATCCGGGCGCGAATCCGCGAAAAGCGGGGCGTTGACTACACTGAGCAGCAACTTCGCGAGCTAGCGGCCGTCAAACTCGAGCGATTCCTCGACCCGCATGGCGTTCGATCGGACCTCCTGGAACGGTATCGCCAGGTCCAGGCCGACCGCGAACCGCCGGCGTTGCCGAACTACGTCTTCGAAGAAGACACGCTCTATCACACGCATCGGGCACCCATCCGCTGGATACGGCGGCTCTTGCAGCCTATCCTCAAGCTCTTCTTCAACCCGAATGCAATGATTCACGCGCTGAACATCCAGTCGCGGCTGAACACGCTGTACGCAAACCGTGAGGCGGCCCGACACGGGTTCGATCAGCTGCATTTCGAGCTCATGCACAACCTGGTTGTAGAAACGACGCGCATCGGGATTGAAGTAAAAAACCTGAAGATGCAGGTGGAGTCGCTCTCGAGTCGCCTGGAGTTCAATGAAAGACGCGCGCGAGCCTTGGAAAGCGCCGTTGTCTATGCTTCGGATACCGAGAGCGACGCTTCGGCGAACGCGCCAACCGCGAGACGAGCAAGTAGCGCAGTCTTGCCGGGGCCTGTCGAGGGTGCGTCAAGCACGCCCCAACCGACAGCCGCCGTCCTGCCAGAAGGACCCGGGCAACGCAGCCGACGCCGACGCCGCCGGCGCGGTCGGCGCGGAGGTGGCTCTGCCGTCACAGCGATGGGTGTACAGCCGACTGGTCCTGATCAGACGGCCCCGCGCGATCCTCTTCAGACGTCCGGCGCAGGCGCTTCGCCGGACACGTACCACAGCGCGCTGGCTGAATCCGAGATTGGCAAGACCGAGAAGCACGACTCATCGGATCGCTTCGAGGCAATGGAGCCGACCAGCGATCCGGCAGCCAACCTGCATCCCGCCGAGCCGCAAACAGAGGCCGGATCCACTCCAGCATCCGATCACGCGACCGACTCGGATCGCGGGGGACCAGAGTCCGACCAGCAGTGAAGCTTGCGGTTGTCGTTCAGCGCTACGGTCAAGCGATCAACGGAGGCGCCGAGCTCCACGCCCGTTACATCGCAGAACACCTCGCGAAGCATGCGGAAGTCGAAGTTCTGACGACGTGCGCCACCGACTACGTCACGTGGCGAAACGAGCTGCCGCCAGGTGTGGAACAGATCAATGGAGTGGCGGTTCGTCGTTTTCGAGTCAAGCACGAGCGCGATCCGAGGCTTTTCGGGCTGCGGTCAAACCGTGTGTTCAAACGGTCCCATTCGTTTGCCAATGAACTCCAGTGGTTGGATGCGGAGGGGCCGACGACGCCGGCGCTGATCGACTATCTCGCTCGCAACCACGGGAGCTACGACCACTGTCTCTTCTTCAGCTATCGGTACTACCACGCATATCACGGCATTCGTGCGGCGGCGTCTCGGGCCATTCTCGTACCGACCGCGGAGCGAGACGCCGCAATCGGCCTGACGATGTTCCAACCGATCTTCCGCGGCGTCCGCGCCCTTATGTACAACTCGCACGAGGAACGGGCGATGATTCAGACAGTGTCCGGCAATCACGACGTGCCAGGTGTCGTGGTTGGCATCGGCTCAGAGGTGCCGCACAACCCCCAGCCAGGAAGATTTAGGCAGAAGTACGACGTTCGGGGCCCCTTCGCCGTGTACATCGGCCGAATCGACAAGAACAAGGGCTGTGAAGAATTGTTCGAGTTCTTTCAGGGTTACCTTCGAGCGTCGTCAAGTAATCTGTCGCTGATTCTGATTGGAAATTCGCTGCTCGACGTTCCCAATCACCCGCGTATTCGGCATCTCGGGTTTCTCGACGACGTGGACAAGTTCGACGCGCTCGCCGCCGCCGACCTTCTGATCATGCCGTCGTATTTCGAGAGTCTCTCGATGGTCGCACTCGAGGCCTGGGCGCTTGGTCGGCCAGTGCTCGCGAATGGCAAATGCGATGTGCTGAAAGGCCAGTGCATCCGCAGTCATGCTGGGCTGTACTACGACACCTATCCAGAATTCGTCGAGACGCTGCGTGCGATCGAGCGCAACCGTTGGCTGAGCGCCGTGCTCGGCAAAAACGGCCGCCAGTTTTTCCGCGAGCACTATGACTGGTCCGTCCTCGAGCGAAAGTACCTCGACATGTTCGCGCGGTTGTCCCGCGAGCCAGTCGGAAACGGGCCAACACCACCGCCTGGCTGGTTCGAGCGTCGACGTCAGAACCTGGCGGCCGCCGACGAAGTGACGGAGCAGCTGCCGAGAGGCCCCGCTTTTCAGACCAGCCGGGACGACTCAAGAACACCGGGAACCGCCGTGCAATCGCCGGTGACTGACTTCAGTTCGCGACCTGCCCTGCCGCGCGACCGCAGGCACGAACGGCCTCCCCGGGACCAGCGTCAAGCCTCACATCGACGGCGGTGGGGTCGGGCACACCGACGAGGCAGTTCTCAGAAATGATTCGCATCCACCAAGTTCTCGCAACACTTGGGTATGGCGACGCGATTGGCCATGAGGTGCTCGGCATCCAGCGAGTGCTGCGAAGCCACGGGTACGCCTCCGAGATCTTCGTCGAGACCGCTGACGATCGCCTGGAGGCGTTGACCCGAGACTACCGCGAGCTCGTGGACTTCAGCGATCCGGATAACCTGCTGCTGCATCACTTTTCTCTGGGTTCCAAGGCGTCGCGAACGGCCTTCGCACTGCCGGATCGGATGGCGCTGATCTATCACAACATCACACCGCCGGACTATTTCGTGGGTGTGCACAGAACGCTCGCACGCCAGTGTTTTCACGGTCGGCGGGAACTGCGGGCGTACGCCGCTCGTTGCGATCTCGCGCTCGGCGATTCCGAATTCAACAGGCAGGATCTCGAACAGCTCGGGTTCACACGAACGGCCGTGCTCCCCGTCGTCCCGGATTTTTCGCATCTCGAGCGGAGGCCAAACCGCATGCTGGCCCAGCAATTCGACGACGAATGGACGAACGTCCTGTTCGTCGGAAGGGTGATCGCGAACAAGAGAATCGACGACCTCATTCGCTATTTTCATGCGTACCAGAAATTCAACGTTCGATCGCGCCTCATCATCGTCGGCTCGCACGCGGGATTCGAGCACTATCTGGCGAGGCTTCACCACTTGGCGGCAACGCTCGGTGTGGCCCACGTGTACTTCGTCGGCCATGTGTCCGACGAGGAATTGACCGCTTTTTACGAGATCGCCGACTTGTTTCTGTGCGCCAGCGAGCACGAGGGCTTCTGTGTCCCGCTTGTCGAAGCCTTTTTCAAGGAGGTCCCCGTCCTCGCGTATGCGGCAACCGCCGTTCCGGCAACTATGGACGGTGCCGGCGTGCTTTACGACACGAAAGAGCCCATGGATGTGGCAGCGCTCATGGACACCATCGTTTCGAACTGCTCACTGCAGGAAGCGATCGTACAGGGTCAGCTCGATGCGATCAGGCGCCTCCGCGCGAACGACTTCGCCGGGACGCTGCTTGGCTTCGTTCGATCCATCCTCGATTCGCCTCGTGCCATCAAGCCGCAAGTTGCCGCCGATTTCTGGAACCAGTTCGATGCCGCCGAGTCGCTCGAGGAGATGCGCCAATATCGGCCGTCCATCTACAAGGCGCTGCCGGACGAGCCCGGTCACGGTTCGTACTCGACACTTCAGCTCGCCAACGATGATGACGGCCTGTGACGCAAGTCGCTGCTGTCGGCTGAGCCGTCCCGAGCCATGATCATCAATCAGTGGGTCCCGGCTGCTCACCAAGGCGACGCCATCGGCGACAGCGCAAGGCGCGTTCGTGATCTCTTACAGCGCCTTGGCCACGGGTCTGAGCTGTACGCGTTGACAATCGACGACGACTTGAGTGACGAGGTCCACCCGTATGGCGACAGCGCCTCGAGACAGGGCGATTTGACGATCTTTCATTTCGCGCTGCCCTCGCCGATGACTGCGGCGTTTGCATCGTTGCCGGGCGGCCGGATCCTCCAGTACCACAACATCACCCCTGCGGCATTCTTCGCTCCGTACGACGCAGGCCTGTTTCGGCTGGCTGCGCTCGGACGCCGAGAGCTGGCGACGCTGGTCGGGTCGGTCGATTTGGCGCTCGGCGACTCCGAGTACAACCGCCGCGAGCTCGAAACGCTCGGGTTCGCACCAACGGCGGTATTTCCGATAGCCGTCGATACGTCCCGGATCACGCGCGCGGTCGAGCGTCCCGCGCTCGACCTGGTCCTCGACGAACGGTTTGTCAATTTTCTATTCGTCGGGCGCATCGCGCCCAACAAGCGCATCGAGGATCACCTCAGACTCGCCGAACACTACAAGCGGTACGTGGATTCGCACTACCGTTTCATCTTCGTCGGTCGGTACGACGTGGTGCCACGGTACTATTCGATGATTCGAGCGCTGATGACCGAGTATCGGCTGCTGAACGAGCGCTTCATTTTCACGGGTCCAGTGCCAGACGAGGAGCTGGCTGTCTACTATCGCCGCGCGGCCGTCTACGTCTCGATGAGCGAGCACGAAGGGTTTTGCGTGCCGCTCCTCGAAGCGATGGCGGCAGATGTGCCGATCCTCGCGTATGCAGCGGCGGCGGTCCCCGATACGCTCGGCGGCGCTGGCGTGCAGTTCGCACCGAAAAACCTCGAGTACGCGGCCGAATTGCTGGGATCGCTTGCATTCGACGACGAGCTTCGCGCCAAGGTCATCGCCGGGCAGCGCCGCCGATTGATCGACTTCGGCGACGACCGAATAGTTCGCGAGCTCGAGTCCATCCTGGGACGTCCGCTCGAGTCGACGCAGCGGACGTCATCAGACTCTGCCGAGCGCCCTGGGGCAGCGAATCCGCCGATTCAGCGATGAAGCTCGCATTCATCATCCAACGTTACGGAACCGATGTGCTCGGCGGATCCGAGCAGTTGTGCCGGCTGGTTGCCGAACGGCTGGCGACCCAGCACGACGTCGAAGTACTGACGACCTGCGCGCGCGACTACGTGACGTGGAAAAACGAATATCCGGAGGGGCCAGATCGTATCCGGGGCGTTACGGTTCGTCGTTTCGCGAGCGTACGGACGCGCGACTTGGCGGCCTTCAACAAGTATTCGAACTGGATCTTCAACAACCCGCATACTCGTGCCGACGAGATGGAATGGCTGAAACAACAGGGGCCCTGGTGCCCGGCGCTCGTCGATTACCTGCGCCACCATCACCAGCAGTACGACGTGCTCATGTTCTTCACGTATCTGTACGCTCCAACCGTCCTCGGACTTGTCGTCGCTCCTTCGCGCAGCGTGCTGGTCTCGACGGCGCACGACGAGCCCGCCATCCGGCTCGAAATCTTCAAAGACGTCTTCAGCAGTCCAGCGGCCATCTGCTATCTCACCGAGAGCGAGCGGCAATTCGTGCAGCTACGTTTTCAGGAACGGCCGCTGCTCGAAGAAGTCGCAGGCGTCGGGGTCGACATTCCTCCACGACAGCCATATCCGCGCCTGCCGGCTCCGCCCGACGACAGTTCCGAGGCGCCGCCGACTGCGGAGGCGGAGGAAGTCGCGCGGGCGTTCCCCTCCCATCTGCTCGCGCGAGGAGCAGTGTTCCGCCGACGCCACCGCATGCACGGTCCGATCGTCCTGTACGGGGGCCGCATCGATCCAGGTAAAGGGTGCGAGGAGCTGATCGAATACTTCAGCAGCTACGTCAAAGACGGAGGCGACGGCGCACTCGTCCTCATGGGAGTCAAGCTGATGGCGCTGCCAGAAGAGCCATTCATCCGCTTCGCCGGCCTCCTCTCGGACCAGGAGCGGCTGCAAGCGCTCGAAGCGGCGACTGTCGTGGTGTGCCCCTCTCCGTACGAGAGCCTGTCGCTTCTTGCACTCGAGGCCATGTCGGTCGGCACACCCGTTCTTGCCAACGCCCGCAGCTCGGTGCTGGTCGAGCACTGTATCCGAAGCAACGGCGGCCTGTACTATGCAGACCGCGACGAATTCGTCGAATGCCTCAAGCTCCTCGTCGGTGACGAGCGAATACGCGGTGCCATGGGCCGCGGCGGTCGTGAGTACGTGCGACGCAACTACCGGTGGGACGTCGTGCTAGGCAAGTACGAGCGAATCTTTGCGAGGGTCAGAAACGCCCGATGAACTCAGGTGTTACTTCTCCTCGAACGTCGCAGTCAGCGGACCGGCGACCGGCCCAGATGGCCGCTGCTGCTCCGTCCCTTCTCCACCAGACGGTTCGGTGCCATTGGTCTGTTGACGCCGGCGACGCGGGTGGATGTCGTAGCGCTTGATCATCTCATTCAACGTTGTCGGCTTGATATGCAGGAGCTCGGCAGCGCGCTTCTGGACACCGCCCGCTGCATCCAACGTCGACTCGATGATTTGTTTCTCGAAGTCAGTGATGACGTCCTTGAACGAAATTCCTTCCGGAGGCACGACGAACTGAGGGACCTGAAACTCTGGCGCACGTCGCACGTGGTCCGGAATCAGCTCCGCGCCAATTCGCGGACTGGAGCTGAGCACGACGGCCCGCTCGACCACGTTCTCGAGCTCTCGCACGTTGCCTGGCCAATCGTAGGCGGTCAGCAGGTCGAGCGCCTCTGGCGTGAGCTCGAGGTTTCCCTTCTTGTTTTCATCGCTGTACTTGCCGAGAAAGTGTTGAGCAAGCAGGGGGATGTCGTCCTTCCGCTCCCGCAGTGCGGGCAGCTGAATCGAGATCACGTGTAGCCTGTAGAACAGATCCTCTCGAAAACGGCCTTCCTCCATCATCTGGCGCAGGTCGACGTTGGTGGCCGCCACGATACGCACATCGACCTTGATTGTCTCCACGCCTCCCAGACGCATGAAGTCGCGCTCTTGAATCACTCGGAGGAGCTTGGCCTGGGTCTCGAGCGGCACGTTTCCAATCTCATCGAAGAAGATGCTCCCTTTGTCGGCGAGATCGAACAGGCCTTTTTTCGGGTAAACGGCTCCGGTAAACGCGCCCTTGACGTGGCCGAAAAGCGTCGACTCCAGCAGATCGGTCGGAAGGTTTCCCGAGTTGACGGTAATGAACGATCGCTCCGAGCGGGACGAGTTGGCGTGAATGGCGCGCGCCACCAGCTCCTTGCCGGTCCCGCTCTCACCTTGAATGAGAATCGTCGACCGGCTCGGCGCTGCCTGGATGATCAGGTCGAACACCTGCCGCATCCGTCGACTCTTCCCGATGATGTTGCCGAATTTGTGATAGCGCTCCTGGATGTTCTGCCGCAGCGCACGGTTCTCGTTGACGAGCCGGCGTCGTTCCATCGCATTCCGAATCACAACCAGGACTTCGTCGTTCTTGAACGGCTTGGTCACGTAGTCGAAGGCGCCGTTCTTCATGGCCGATATGGCGCTCTCGACCGACGCATAAGCGGTAATGATGATGACCGCCAGATCCTCGTCGATTCGTTTCAGCTCGTCCAGGGTGGCGATGCCGTCGAGGCCGGGCATCATGATGTCGACGATCGCGGCATCGAATGGCGTGGCGCGCGCCAGCTCGAGCCCCTCGGCCCCGGACGACGCGAGTCTTACGTCGTACCCCTCCCGACTCAACAGCGTGTCGAGAATTTCACGCATGATCTCCTCGTCGTCTATGACGAGGATCGTGCCCTGACGAGAGCTGGCCATAATCTTTCGGTCCGGCTCAATAGACTCTATCGAAGCGCCCGTGACGAACGTTCGACCGGGGTTGCGAGCGGCAGCGTCAACGTAAAGCGGGTGCCTTGTCCGACTGAGCTCTCGCAACCAATCGTGCCATCGTGCTCGTGAACGATTCCGTACGTAATCGACAGACCGAGGCCCGTACCGCGGCTGATCGCCTTCGTCGTGAAAAACGGATCGTAGATGCGCGCCAGGTGCTCGGATGGAATGCCCGATCCGGTATCGGCCACTTCCACAATCACGCGATGCCCTTCGATGCGCGTTGCGACCGACAACCAACCGCCCCGAGGCATCGCATCCCGGGCATTGATGAACAGATTCAGAAACACCTGTTGCAGCTTGTGCTCGACGCCAAGGACTGCCGGCGGCATCGGCGACAGCTCACGGCGAACCTTCACCTTGGCGGCCGCGAATTGATGCTCGAGCAGCGAAAACACGTCCGTCACGACCACGTTCAAGTCGACCGGCATGCGATCCTCGCCGGACATGCCAGGGCGCGACAGGTTGAGCAGGCTGTTCACAATCTTGGCGGCGCGGAACGTCTGCCGTTCAATCTTTTCCAGCAGGGCCGTCTTCGGATCGGTCGGATCCGCGCTCTCGAGCAGCATCTGTGTGAAGCTCGAGATGCCGGTCAGCGGCGTGTTCACCTCGTGGGCAACTCCGGCGGCAAGCGCTCCAATCGACGCCATCTTCTCGGACAGCTGCAGCTGCTCCACCAGCCGGACGCGGTCGGTGATGTTCTCGATCAGGAGAATCGTTCCTGCCACGCCGGATTCGTCGTCGAGCGTGGCTTGCAGCGGGACGGCCGTCGCATTGACCAACAATCGAACGCTGTCCTTGCGCCCGGTGAGCGGTACCCGAAAGAGCGTCGATTCGCGCGGATTCTCGTGACGGTCGGCCCGTAGCGCCTGGACGAACGGCGCGTCGAATACCTCGGCGAGCGGCCGGCCGATGGCGTCAGCGCGCCCAACCCCATAAAAGGTCTCGAGCGCCCGGTTCCATCGGACGATCCGTTCCGAGGCATCGAACACCACCAGCCCGTCGTCAAGAGACTCGAGAATGTTCTCGTTGAACTCGCGCAATCCGTCGAGCTCCTCTGCCTTCAGATGAAGCTCTCGGTACAGCCGCCCGTTCTCGATCGCGGTCGCCGCCTGACCGGCGACGGCCGTCAACAGCGTGAGATCCTCGCTGTTGAAGGGCTGGTCGGTCCCCTTCCGGCCAAGGATGAATACGGCATTGGCCGCGCCCTCGAAGACGCACGGCACGAGGTAATAGATGCCCGCATCGCGCCAAAATTCGACTTCCTCGGCGGCAAAGCGCGCGGCCGCAATCGGATCATCGAGCGCGACGGTGTAACCGGCATCGAGCCTCGGCATGAACGACGAATTGCGCGAAAGCCTCGGGACCGGCCGCGAGAAACCCGAATCGACGATGGATCCGAAGTCGTTGAAACGCTCGTCGGTCAGCATCAACGCCATTCGATCGACAACCAGCGTCTCCACGATTCTCGAAACAAGCCGCCGGCTGAGTCGCACGACGTCGAGGTCGGAATTGAGATCGCGCGCGAATCCCACGAGCGCACGCCGATAGTCGTACCGATCGCGGTAGAACAGCCTGTCAAGAGCGTTTTGAACAGCTTCCTTCACCGGCTGGGCCAGAAGAACGACGACCGCAGTCGCGAGTACGGCCATAATCCAGTTGCGGTTGTCGCCATCGTTTGTGAACAGGAAGCCGGCCAAACGACGCATGGCGAGATAGAGCAGGAAACCTGCGGCCACAAACGCCGCATACGCAAGCACTCGCTTCACGATGACTTCGACGTCGAGCAGTCGATACCGCACGATAGCCGACGCGAATGTCAGCGGAACAAGTCCAAGCGGAATCGCCGTCAACTGCAGGGCCAGCGGCGGCTCAAGGCCCAAGGCCCAGGGAAGACCATAGCCGAACGCAAACGGCGCGACACCAAAGACCGTGCCGCACGCGATCCATCTCAACTGCCGGCGAGCGGTCAGCGCGGTAATGGTGCGGGAGGCCCGAACCAAGACGACGAGTGCGACGACGGCGCAAACGAACAGGTACAGCAGCTGTGCGCGATCGAGGAGCTCGATGGTCTGCGAGAACCGCGCTCCATCCGACGACCCTTGCATCATCGTCACGATCCGGCCGGCCCCAAGGGCGACCGCGGGCAGGTAGAGCAGCGGAAATACTCCCGCGCCCATCCTCGTGGATCGGACCGCCGGGCGTGCCGGAAAGACCAGCATGAAGTGAAGGAGCAGCGGGGGTAGAAGGGCTTGTGCGACCGCGTCACCCCAGTAGAACACCCAGTCAAGGCGATCTAGCGGCCCGTTGAATGAGAAGGTGAAGGCGCCGAAGAACGCGACGCACAACCAGAAGAAGTGCAGCGTTGCCTGATCCCGCGGCCGAAGGACTCGGACCGCTGCTCCCACCAGCAGCGCGAACAAACCCACCGACGCGAGAACGAAGTACATCGAGTTCGCCTGCGGCGTCGGCGCGAGTGTGACCGCGAGCGCTTCCCGAGCGTCGAGACGCAAGAGTTGATAGGAGAGCCGCGTGCCCTGGGTTGCGCGATGGTAGTATTCGACGACATCCGCAGGCGTTCGAACGGGAACCCCGTTGACGCCAATCAGGACATCGCCTCGCTTGATTCCAGCGACGTCACCCGCCGAACCTGGGTAAACCTCGACGGCAGTAATGCCTTCGGCGCGGGTCGCCCAGAGCACGCCGTCCTCCACCTCGTGCCAGTGCCCACGCAGCACCATGTTTTCGAGGCCGAGGCCGACGAGCACGACAACCGTCGCGATCGCGCCGGCGGTGCGCCACCAACTCAGTCCGCGGGCCTGCACGGACGGAGGTTCAACCGGGCGCGACGCGAGACTGCTAGCAGGCTGCATGATCTCTAGTGCGCGCGAGTCCATTCCAAGTCAGCACCGAACGACACCTCTCCGCTGGCGTGGCGCAGCAAAGCTTGTTCCCAGACCCCGGCTTTATGAACCGCACGTAAGTTATTGATACGTATGGTTCAACACAATTTCGCCTTTCAACAAAACCTACACAGAATCCAACATTTAGGACTTTAAATCCAATATTGTGGATCTGACAGGACGTCGTGGATTAGCGCGGACGACGTTAGAACCGCATCGTCAACCCGCCCACAATTCGCTTGGGGGGGCGAACCACGAGGAGTTCGTCGAATACCGACTGATCTCCAGCCGTCTCACGGAAGAAGTTGCGAACGCCGAGCAACATCTCCCACTTCGCGGTACTGAAGTCCATGAACGGCAGAGACTGATGGAGTTGCACGTCGAAACGCGAGTCAAAGGGCGCATCATCGTCGGCGCCCCGACTCGCGAACGCATTGCTGATGCGATAGAGAACCACGACGCGCGTCGCGGTTTCAGGTACCTCAGTTGCCACCGCAGTGGCCACATCGTGAATCCTGCCCGAACGCGGCGGTCCAGGAAATGGCGAGGGCCAGGTCCAGTCGAAACCGTTCCCCGGATTCCAGCGAGCCTGAATCAGCGAGGTACTCGATTGATCCATGAACGCGACCGGCGATGACAGTGCGGAATCCCGCACCGGCTCCGTGCGAGGCGACATCGCCGTAGTTGCCGACAAAGTAGTGCCCCAGCTTCGCAGGCGGACCGCCCGGCATGTCTTCCCCGAACACGGTCAGGAGCTGGTCGTCGACCCGCTGATTGAAGGTCCGGACCGAGATGGTGGAAGTCGCCCCGAGGTCGCGTTCGACCTCGACCTCGATGTGCGTTGTCCGCTCGGCGCCGAGGAGGTCCCTTGGCGAGAGCGAAGAGAAGGTCCGCTGCGGCGGCAACCAGATGCCGTTATCGCCGGGTGGCAGGAACTCTTCCGCGCCCGGTGCGGTCGCCAGGTGTGACACGAGCGAGTGAATTCGAAATCCGTCGCCCGGCGAAATCGTAAGAGCGATGCGCGGACTGATCAGGGACTTGCGATCCAGATAGTCGTAGCGCGCATACCGAGTCCCGAAAGTCAGAGCGAGGACTGGCGTAATGGTAAACGTGTCGAAGCCGTACACCTCTCCAGCGTTCCGGCTACCGTCTGTCACGTCCCGCAGAGCAGCAGGGTTGCCTCCGTCGTAGCGTTGCGTCGCATAGGACAGGCCGATGTCGTACCGATGCCGCGCCGGACCACGCGTCACGTAGGTGCCGGCAACGAGCCACGACGAGATGTCGGCCTGAGCGAACGCCCCGCGAACGGCCCAGTCGGCGCGGCTGTTGGCCGGGGCGCCGACGGCCAAATACGCGACGCTGCGCGGGAGGTTCTCGCTGCTAAACAACTGCTGCGGGTCGTCGAATGAGCTCGTTGTCAGGAGATTCAACTGGCCCGAGAAAGGGGTGGCCGCGAAAATATCGGCCGCCAATCGGGTCGACGAACCAAGCGCGCGGTCCGACAGGTTGGACGCGCCAAACCCCTCGGGTTCCGACGTTTGATCCGCCACCACAGCCGTCGCATCTTGCAGGACACCGCGACGAAGATGGCGGAGACGCCAGGCGACCTCCTGATGATCGTCACCAGTCGCACTGGCGGGCGTGGCCTCTCGAGGTGGAACTGAGGGAGGCGGCGCGGAGGACTCAACCGGCTGCACGCCGACGGCGGCGGCCAGAACAGGGGACGTCGTCGTGGTTGTGGTCGCATGCCGAAGCGAGATTGACGAAGCAGTTCGGCCACTCGCCCGGACTTCGACAAGCTGTCCGTGCGCGGCGGCGAAACCAGGAAGGTGCGCTCTTACGAGATATGGGCCAGGCGCCAAGGACGGGATCTCGAATCGTCCCATCCGATCGGCCTTCGTAAATGCGGTCGTCGCACCGAGGGCAGATACCAAGGCTCCGCCAACCGGCGCCCCGTTTTCGTCCTGTACGACGCCCTGGATGGAGCCAACGCCAACTGCGGCAAAACGGCCGACAAGGTCTTCAGCCAGGGTGGCGTCGTCGGCGAAAGCCTCTGGCGGGGCGCACAACAACACCCCCCCAATCGCCGCCGACACGACGAATTTCGAGAGGCTCGTCATGCCCGTTGCCCTAAGTGTACGGGTATCGTGCAAACTTGACGCCGGGTCAGGATCCGGCAACGGTGGCCCTCCAGGCCAGCAATCCGGCTGGCCGACGACCCCTCGTCACCGGATTTTGAAATCACTCTAGGATCCCGAAACAGTGAAATTGACGTCCCTGGTCACCGACTTATTGCCCAGTTTATCTGTCACCTTGATTTCGAGCCGGTAGTCGCCCTCGGGGAACGACGCCAGTGGGACGCCCTGGCCCGCCTGAAGCTGGTGGCCTGCCGCGACGTCGAACTGCGGCGGCAACGTTTGAGCGTTCAGGTTCTGCGGTGTGGTTTTGTTGAAGAACTTCTCCGCTCCACCCGACTTTGCGTAGAAGTTGTACTCAACGATCACGTCAGGCTTGTTGGCGCTGTCGGTCTTCGGGTTGTAAATCAGCATGAAGGTCTGTAGCTCGGTCTTCTTGTTGAACTTCATCTCGGTGACGGGAACGATTTCGAGCGAGCCAAGCGCATAGGGCCGCTCTCTCTGCTGCTGCGGCGTCAAGGGAGCCGCTAACGGTTCGATTCTCTCTGCGACGATCACCGTGCTGGCCGTCAGCTCCCCATTCCAGAAGTCGGGGACGGTCAGGCTCTGCTTGAGCACCGACGCTTTTGGTGCCGGCGCGTTCTTCTGCTGGGACGTGGATTCCTTGACGCCAACAAAGACATCGTATGCGCCGACCGGCACCGTGAGCGAACGCGTGATGCGCATTGGCGCGCTTTGACTCACGGGGATGAAATCGACATCCTCGTACACGTGTACTCCGCTCGCTGGGCCTTCTTGTCCTTGTCGTCCTTCTTCGCGTCCTTGCTGTCGGCAACCGGCGGCGGCGCCGGCGGGGCGTCTTTCGAAACCACGCGCCAATAGAATGCCACTGTGCCCGACGCCCCCTTTGGATCGATCGTGACGGTAAACGGCGTGTACTGCTTGTTCCCCTGCGCCTTCATGTAGTCTTCGTGAACCCACGTGATCGCAAAGTCGTTCGGCGCAGGTTGACCGGCAGCTACGTCGTCGACGATCTTGACGACGTTCTGGATTTCGCGCTTCTGATCGTCGGTCTGCTTCTTTTCGTCCTTCTTTTGGGCGGCAAGGCCCATGGACAGGACGACCGCTCCGATGACGGAAACATTGATAGTCCTACGATTGACCATAAAGCCTGACTCCCACGTTATCGGTTCGGCGCTATTCTGCCCGGACTCTCGGCCTGGGCAACAGCTCATGATAGGCGTCGATCCAGGTCAAGTCAAACGCGTTCTACCGCTGTAACGGGCCCGTGCTATCATCCGTTTTCCTGCCCATGGGCTGACTTTTCGATGCCGGCGCTCCTTGACGACAGCCTCGTCATCGTTCTGGCCGGCGGCGCCGGTGAACGCCTCTATCCACTGACCAAAGACCGCGCGAAACCGGCGGTTTACTTCGGAGGACCGTACCGGATTATCGATTTCGTGCTCAGCAACTGCGTCAACTCGGGCCTGCGGCGCATCTTCATCGCCACTCAATACAAGTCGCTGTCGCTCAACCGCCACATCCGGATGGGTTGGAGCATCGTTTCTGAAGAGCTCGGCGAGTTCGTCGAAATTCTCCCGCCTCAGAAACGAGTCGGCGAGCAGTGGTACCTGGGAACGGCCGACGCTGTATACCAGAATCTCTATTCGATCATGCGTGAAAGCCCGCGTCGTTTGATCGTCTTGTCCGGCGATCACGTGTACAAGATGGACTACGAGCGCATGCTGCGTGTGCACGATGAACGGGGTGCTGCCGTCACCCTCGCAGCCATCGAGGTGCCGATCGCTGAGGCGCGCCGCTTCGGCATCGTCGCCATCGACGCGGACGAACGGGTCATCGGTTTCCAGGAAAAGCCTCAGGACGCCAGTTCGATTCCCGGATCGCCGGACTTTGCGCTGGCATCGATGGGCGTTTACATCTTCGAGACCGATGTCCTCGTCCGCGCGCTCGATGCGGATGCCGCGCTCCCGACGACGCACGATTTTGGAACGGACGTCATTCCGTCCCTGATTCGTGACGTGCCGGTGTACGCTTATCGTTTTTACGACGAGAACAAGAAGGGTTCAAAGTACTGGCGCGACATCGGAACGCTCGACGCGTACTTCGAAGCGAACATGGACCTGTGCCAGGTGAACCCCGAGTTCAATCTGTACGATCCGGAATGGCCGCTGCGCACCTACCAGCCGCAAGCGCCGCCAGCGAAGTTCGTGTTTGCCGAAATCGACCGCCGGTACGGGCACGCGCTCGATTCGGTCATTTCGCCCGGTTGTATCGTCTCGGGCAGCAGTATCTATGGAAGCGTATTATGTCCAAACGTCAGGGTGCACAGCTTCTGCCATATCGAGCAGTGCATCTTGATGCCCGGCGTTCGCGTCGGACGCCACGCGCGGATCCGGCGGGCCATCATCGATCGCGATGTCTTGATTCCGCGTGGCGCGCTGGTCGGTTACAACGAAGAAGAAGACCGCCGCCGCCACACCGTGACCGATTCCGGCATCGTCGTCGTCACAACCGACGACGAGCCTCTCATCGGACCCCTGAGCGAGGAAGCGCTGCTCGTCGAGGCAGAAGCCGATCGGCGGGGGGATGGATAGACTGCCGTTCGCAGCGCAGCCAGAGGAGTTGTCATTGAAGATCACGAGCGTTCATGCACGCGAAATTCTGGACTCGCGCGGCAACCCGACAATCGAGGTTGACGTCACCGTCGAAGGCCGCGCGTTCGGACGCGCGTCGGTACCGTCGGGCGCCTCAACCGGCGAGCGCGAAGCGCTCGAACTGCGCGACGGCGACAAGGGCCGATATGGTGGGAAAGGCGTGCGTCGGGCGGTCGCCAACGTCAATGGCGAAATCGCCAGCGCGTTGGTCGGCCGCGCTTTCACGCAGCGCAGCCTGGATGAAGCGATGCTCGGCCTCGATGGGACGCCGTCGAAGAGTCGACTCGGCGCCAACGCATTGCTCGGCGTTTCGATGGCGGCGGCACGAGCAGAAGCCGCGTCCAGCGGGACGCCCGTCTATCGCCACATCGCGGCACTTTGCGGAAACGATGTGCTGACCCTGCCCGTGCCGATGATGAACATCCTGAATGGAGGTGCACATGCGGACACCAGCGTTGACTTTCAGGAATTCATGGTCATGCCGGTCGGTGTCTCCTCGTTCGCCGAGGCGCTGCGCGTCGGAGCCGAGATCTTTCATGCGCTTCGAGGGATTCTGAAAGCACGCGGGCAGTCCACGGGCGTCGGTGACGAAGGCGGGTTCGCTCCCAATCTGAAGTCCAATCGCGAGGCGGTCGAGGTCGTGCTCGAAGCGGTCTCGAAGACTGGCCTGAAAGCCGGCCACGACGTGTTCATCGCGCTCGACGTCGCCTCGAGCGAGCTCTGGGCCGGCAGCGGAAGGTACGTTTTCAAGAAGTCAGGCGAGGCCGATCGGACGTCGGAGCAGATGGTTCGCTTGTACGAAGATTGGCTCCGGCAGTACCCGATCGCTTCGATCGAAGACGGCGTCGCCGAGGGCGATTGGGAGGGCTGGAAGATGCTCACGCGAACCCTGGGCGACCGGGTGCAGCTGGTTGGCGATGATGTCTTCGTGACCAATCCAGAGATTCTCCGACGCGGGATTGCCGACGGCGTCGGCAATGCCCTCCTCGTCAAACTCAATCAGATTGGAACGGTCACCGAGACGCTCGATGCCGTGCGCATGTCCAAAGACGCACGCTACGGCACAATCATTTCGCATCGTTCCGGCGAGACCGAAGACACGACGATCGCCGACCTGGCTGTTGGAACGGGCGCGGGTCAGCTCAAGACCGGATCGGCGAGTCGCACGGACCGGGTCGCCAAGTACAATCAGTTGCTGCGCATCGAAGAAGACCTTGGCAACACTGCTTCATTTGCTGGCCGGGCGGCCATCAGGGGCCTGGGAGCACGCGGCTGAACTCCTAACAAAGCACACGACGTGACGCATAAACTCGTCCTCCTTCGCCACGGCGAAAGCACCTGGAACCAGGAAAACCGGTTTACCGGATGGACCGACGTCGACCTGTCCGATCGAGGGCGAAAGGAAGCACGCGAAGCCGGACGGTCGCTTCGCGAATCCGGTTATCAATTCGACGTGGCGTATACGTCGGTGTTGAAGCGGGCCATCAGAACCCTTTGGTTCGCACTTGACGCGCTCGATCTGATGTGGATACCGGTGACCAAGGATTGGCGCCTGAACGAGCGCCACTACGGCGCACTACAGGGACTGAACAAGGCCGAAACGGCGGCGAAACATGGCGAAGCCCAGACCAAAATCTGGCGCCGGAGCTACGACATTCCCCCACCGGCGCTCGAGCCGGACGATCCTCGGCATCCCTCCCACGATCCACGGTACGCGAGCTTGCGGCCAAACGAGCTGCCTTGCACGGAGTCTTTAAAGGATACCGTGGCGCGCTTCCTGCCTTACTGGCAGAGCACCATTGCGCCGACCATCGTTTCCGGAAAGCGTGTATTGATCGCCGCGCACGGCAACAGCTTGCGGGCGCTGGTGATGTACCTCGACACAATCTCCGAATCCGAGATCGTCGAGCTGAATATCCCAACGGGTATTCCGCTTGTATACGAGCTCGACCACGGGCTCAGACCGATCCGACGGGAGTACCTCGGCGATCCCGAGGCGGCGCGTGCGGCGGCCGAACGCGTGGCGGCCCAGGCGAGAACGAAAGCGTAGCTGGTGCTTTAGCTAGCGTTCAGTTGTCGACTTCCTCGGCGGCTTCGTCGGCGGCGATCCGAAGCGATCGAAGAAAACGTCTGTCATTCGCAGTTACCTCGAACGACCGACGCTGCTGAACAGCACGCGCGGGCGTGGTTGTCGTCACCTTCGTCAACGCCGCCGACTGCGAGCGGCTGACAAACCCGACAACGGCCTCGAGCGTGACCTTCATCTCAAAGCCGGCGGCACGCGCCCTCTCGCGGCACGCTTCGACCTGTGGACTGTCCGCGACCGCGGCGGCAATCGCGTCCGCCAGTTCTCGCGCGAACCGGTTCACGACGTCGTCCATCGCTGCTCCTCCCTCACGCGCGCCGGGCCGGGTACCGGGGCGCCTCCCGATCCCTATCTTTCGACACCAAGGCCACGAGCCAGGAACCGGGCGCCTAGAGTTTCATCTGTCGCGGAAAAGAACCTTGCAGATATTTCAGTGTAAGGTCGAGGCGCCGTTCTGTCAAGGACTTACGGACACCATCGGTGGCGCGATCGCGGTACAATTGCGCACGTTTGCGCCGCCATGACCACCTCTTCGTCCTCATCACCCCATGCTCGGACGCCGGAGGATCTTGCGAATTGGGATCCGACTGCCGCGCTTGGATTCCCGGGTGAGTTTCCCTTCACGCGGGGCATCCAGCCGACGATGTATCGTGGCCGGCCATGGACGATGCGGCAGTATGCGGGATTTGGCGCAGCGGAAGAGTCCAACAAGCGGTATCGCTACCTGCTGGCCCAGGGTGTCACCGGGTTGAGCGTTGCCTTCGACCTTCCGACCCAGATGGGCTACGACTCGGACCACCCCATGGCAGCGGGAGAGGTCGGGCGAGTAGGCGTCGCGATCGATTCGATCGAGGACATGGCACTGCTGCTCGACGGAATTCCGCTCGAGCGTGTGTCGACATCGATGACGATCAACGCGACCGCCATCATCTTGCTGTCGCTCTACATCGCAGTGGCCCGTCGACAGAATCTGAAGGCGGCGGCTCTGTCAGGAACCATTCAGAACGACATCCTGAAGGAGTACGTCGCACGCGGCACGTACATCTACCCACCCCGAGCGTCGTTGCGGATCGTCACTGACATCTTTGCGTATTGCGAGAACGAGTTGCCCAACTGGAACTCGATTTCGATCAGCGGCTATCACATCCGCGAAGCTGGATCGACCGCGGTTCAGGAAGTCGCGTTCACGTTCGCGAACGCGATCGCCTATGTGAAGGCGGCGATTGACGCCGGGCTCGACGTCAATCAGTTCGGGCAGCGCCTGTCCTTCTTCTTTAACGCGCACAACAACTTCTTGGAGGAGATCGCGAAGTTTAGAGCCGCGCGGCGGCTCTGGGCACGTCTCATGCGCGATCGCTTCGGCGCAACGAATCCGCGAGCGCAACAATTGCGGTTTCACGCGCAAACGGCCGGCAGTACGTTGACTGTGCAGCAGCCTGATAACAACATCGTTCGCGTCGCCCTTCAAGCGCTGGCGGCTGTGCTCGGTGGCGCCCAGTCGCTGCACTGCAACGCTCGCGACGAGGCCCTCGCGCTGCCGACGGAAGAATCGGCACGCATCGCCTTGCGCACTCAGCAGATCATTGCGGCGGAAACCGGTGTCCCAAATACGGTCGACCCGGTCGCAGGCTCGTACACCATCGAAGTCCTGACCGACGAGATTGAGCGGGGCGCCGAAGCCCTTCTGGATCGAATCGAACGCGGGGGCGGGACGCTCGCCGCGATCGAGACAGGCTGGATACAGCGCGAGATTCAGGAGTCGGCCTACCGGGCGCAGATGGCGGTCGAATCTGGCGAAACCATCGTCGTCGGCGTTAATCGGTTCGGCGATTCTGAACGACGACCAGCCGGTGAGGAGACGGAGAGCAATCCGACGCCTGCCGATGCGCGAACGGCGACCGAAGGGAGCCCGGCGAGCCGCAATCGGGCGCCCTCAGACGAAGAATCGAACGGTACGGCCGTCGTATTTCGCATCGATCCTGAAATCGAGAGTCGGCAGATCTCGCGCGTGCGCGCCGTACGGGCCAGCCGGAGTGCCGACACGTGCCAACGTGCTCTGGCAGCGATATCGCGGGCAGCAAGCGAAGGGAACAACCTCGTTCCACCCATTATTGCGGCAGTTGAATCGAGGGCAACCGTCGGCGAGATCTCCGATGCAATGCGAGCCGTTTTCGGGGAGTACCAAGACACGGCAGTCATCTGAGATGTGATGCGTTGCTGGAAGTCTCCCATCTAACGACGGTTTTCGACCTGCCAGGGGGCCCCGTCCCTGCCGTTCACGACGTGAGCTTCGACATCCGCCAGGGCGAAACGCTCGGCCTGGTCGGTGAATCGGGTAGTGGCAAATCGGTCACGGCGTTGTCGATCATGCGCCTGATCGAGCCGCCCGGTCGTATTGCGGCCGGAGCGATCAGGTTCAAAGGACGCGACCTTCTCAGGTGTTCCGAACGTGACATGCAGGCCGTCCGAGGCGCCGGCATCGCGCTCGTGTTTCAAGAACCGATGACGGCGCTCAACCCGGTCTTCACCGTCGGCGATCAAATCGCTGAAGTTCTCGTGGTCCACAACCGCGCCACACGACAACAGGCAAAAGTGCGTGCGGTCGAGTTGCTCGAGGCCGTGCGTGTCCCTGACGCTGCCCAGCGTGCTCGCGACTACCCGCATCAGCTCTCCGGGGGCATGCGGCAGCGCGTCCTGATCGCGGCGGCACTTGCCTGCCAACCGTCGCTCCTGATCGCCGACGAACCGACGACCGCATTGGACGTCACGATTCAGGCACAAATCCTGGATCTTCTGCGCGAGATGAAGTCGAGCTTCAATCTGTCGCTACTGCTCATCACCCACGATTTCGGCGTGATTGCCGAGACGGCGGACCGGGTCGCAGTCATGTACGCCGGCCGAATCGTCGAGGAAGGCCCGGTGCGCGCGATTTTTCGAGAGCCTCGGCATCCCTATACTCGAGGGCTGCTCTTGTCCCGTCCGGGTGGTACTCGTGGCGAAAAGCTTCGTGCCATCGAAGGCGTGGTGCCAACGCTTGCCGACCTGCCTCCTGGATGTGCGTTCCATCCACGTTGCCCCGAGTGTTTCGACCGATGCAGAACGGCTCCACCACCGGAGTACCAGGTCGGCACGGACCATCTCGCATGCTGCTATCTCCACGATCCCGCAATTGGTCGACGATCACCAGTCGATCATCCATCGTCGAGGGGCGGTCGTGGGGAATCAGATGACGCGAGAACGTCGACCGTGGACCGCGAACGCTGATGGCGCTCGTTGAAGTCTCGAACCTCGTCAAGCATTTCGTCCGGACCGCAGGATTGTTTCGTCCACAAACCGTCGTCAAGGCGGTTGACGACGTGAGCTTCGGGATCGACGAGGGGGCAACGTTCGGCCTGGTTGGCGAGTCCGGCAGCGGGAAAACGACCACCGGGCGTTGCATCCTGCGACTCGTGGACGCGACGTCAGGTGAAGTGCGGTTTCGTGGCGAGAACGTGCTCGCTGCGACGCGGTCGCGCCTCCGCGCCATGCGGCGGGACATGCAAGTCGTTTTTCAGGATCCGTACTCGTCACTCAATCCTCGAATGCGAGCCCGACAGATTGTCGAGGAACCCCTGGTCATCCATCGCATCGGTGATGCGACGGCACGACGGGAACGAGTGGCCGAGTTGTTTCGACTGGTGGGCCTCGACGTGGCCCATTTCGAGCGCTACCCGCACGAGTTCAGCGGCGGCCAGCGGCAGCGAATCGGACTTGCGCGGGCTCTCGCTCTGAATCCATCGTTCCTGGTTCTCGACGAACCGGTGTCTTCGCTGGATGTCTCGGTACAGGCGCAAGTCATCAATCTTCTGATGGATCTGCAGAAGCAGCTTCAGCTGACCTACTTGTTCATCGCCCACGATTTGCGCCTCGTCGAGCATATTTGTGGACGAGTCGCGGTCATGTACCTGGGCAAGATCGTCGAGATCGGCTCGGTGGCGTCGCTCTTTGCCTCACCGCGTCATCCATACACGAGGGCATTGCTGTCTGCAGTCCCCGTGGCCGACCCTGATACCCAGCGTCATCGGATCACGTGGGATCCGGCATCGATCGATCGCGATGCAGCGCTGCGACCAATCGCTGAAGATCACTGGGCGGCCGTCTAGCTGCCGTTCGTCCACCCCTCCTGTTACAATCGGCACGTGAACGGTCCGTCGCGTCGACGCTTTGTGGCTGTCTGCGCCGGCGCAGTCTCGTCGTCGTTCATCGAGCGTGTCGCTTTCGCCCAGCGTTCCACGGTCGCCCCGCCACGCGCCGATGCCGCTGTCATCGAGGAGTTGGTCACCGCCAATCGCGTCCTCGCCAACGAAGGTGTAGTGGATGGCTATGGACACGTGAGCGTTCGTCATCCACGCTCGGCCGACAACTTCCTGCTCGCTCGCTCGATCGCGCCCGAGCTGGTCACGGCAGACGACATCGTCACCTATGATCTGGACGGCAATGCCACCGATGCACAAGGTCGCGCACCGTATCGCGAACGGTTCATCCATGGCGAGATCTATAAGGTCCGCCGCGACGTCAATGCCGTCGTGCATTGCCACACACCGTCGTTGATTCCCTTTGGCGTGTCCGCTGTCCCGCTGCGACCCGTCTATCATCAAAGTGCCTTCGTTGCGCAGGGCGTCCCGGTGTTCGAGATCCGCGACACCGCGGGCATGAGCGATATGCTGATCAAGGACGCGCGGCTCGGACAGGCGCTCGCGCGGACGCTGGGGGACAAGCCGGCAGCCCTGATGCGCGGCCACGGTGCGGTTGTCGTCGGTGACTCGATAGCCACGGTTGTCGGTCGCAGCATCTATCTGGACCTCAACGCTAGGCTGCAGGCTCAAGCTATGACGCTCAGCGAGAAGGTCACCTACCTCGATCCCGAGGAAGCCCGCCTCTACATGGGGTCGGACAACTACGCTCGCGCGTGGGATCTTTGGAGAAGGAAGGTGTCGCGGTAGCGCTCCCGCCGGCCATCAATTCCTAAGCGGCCCGTCTTACATCGTTCTCGACCTGGCCGTCCCTGAGGTGAATCGTGCGGTGGGCGCACCCGGCGATATCGGCTTCGTGCGTCACCACGATGATCGTGTTGCCGCTCTGGTGGAGGCGATCGAACAGCGCCATGATTTCAGTGCCGGTTTTGGAGTCGAGATTGCCCGTAGGTTCGTCGGCGAGCAGAATCGAGGGGTTGTTGACGAGCGCTCTCGCGATCGCGACGCGCTGGCGCTGTCCGCCCGACAGCTCGTTGGGTCGATGGGTCATGCGGCCTGTCAGCTCGACCTTCTCGAGCGCAAGCGTTGCGCGCTGCACGCGTTCGGCCGCCGCAACCCCTCCATAGACCAGGGGCAATTCCACATTGTGGAGCGCGGTGGCGCGAGGCAGCAGGTTGAACGTCTGGAATACGAAACCGATCTCTTCGTTGCGGATCCGCGCAAGCTCGTTGTCGTTCATCTGGCTGACTTGCTTCCCGTTCAGCAGATAGGAGCCTCGGCTGGGTGTGTCGAGGCAGCCAATAAGATTCATCAGCGTCGACTTGCCGGATCCCGACGGTCCCATGACGGCCACATAATCGCCACGCTCGATGGCGATCGACACGCCGCGCAGCGCATGAATCTCTTCGGACCCCATGATGTAGGTCTTCCACAAATCGACTGTTTCAATCAGCGACATGGTCTCCTCGATCCTTCGGGCGGGTCAGAACGAACGTCACTGACAGAATACGTCAGGAATCGGCTTGGCGTTCCTCTTAGAGCTCAGGCCTGCCCGGCTATGCCTTCCTCAAGACTGAATGGCGCGCGTACAGGTACGGACAAAACCGCCAGCCGGACTGGACCGCACGCCCACAATGCGGACAGTGTCCTCCCAGGCGAGTTCCGCATGTGGGACACGCGATGAAATCGGTCGCGACCACCGAGCCGCATGCAGGGCACAGCGGCCGCAGGTTTTCAGTGATGCTGACGGCGCGCAGCACTTCATCCAGTGTTGTCGCGCCACTCTTGGCTTTCGACACTCCATCCTCCGTGAGGATGACCATCCCTGCCGCCCGTGCGGCGTCGCGGATCGCGGCTTCAGGAGCCTGCTCCGCGATTAGCTGCCGCAGCGTCTCGCGGCATTCCATGACTTCGAAGATCCCGATGCGTCCGCGATAACCGGTGTGGCTGCACTGGTCGCAGCCAACGGACTCGTAGAACGTCGCCGGCGCATCATCCTCGGAAATATTGAGGACGTGAAGGGCGTCGCCTGTTGGCGTGTAAGGCCGCCGGCAACTCGAGCACAACCTGCGAACCAGGCGTTGCGCGACCACGCCGACTAGCACGGACGAAATCCGCTTCGACGGGACATCCAGAGCCATCAGGCCCGTAATGCCGGCCGCCGTGTCATTGGCGCGGAGCGTCGCCAGCACCATCTGATAGGTGCCGGCAGCCTGGAGTACGATCGCCGCCGTTTCCTGATCGCTTACCTCTCCCACAGCAACAACATCGGCATCCTGGCGCAGTGTCGATTTCAGCGCATCGGCGAAGCCCGGCCCGTTCTTGTCAACCACCGCCTGACTCAGGCCAGGCAGGTTGAGCTCGATCGGGTCTTCAACCGTGATGATGTGCGTGTTGTCGGACCGAATCGCTTTCAGAGCCGCTTCGAGCGTCGTCGTCTTGCCGCTTCCCCTTGGTCCTGCGACCAAGATCAGGCCCTTCGAGCGCTCGAGCAGCCGACGTATCGCCTCGAGCGTCGTCGCCGACATGCCGAGCTCTTCCAAGTCCAATGCGCGTTTGCGAGCGTCGAGCACGCGGAGCACTGCCTTTTCTCCGAATATCGTCCGCAATGTCGAGACATCGAAGTCGACGTGCATGTCATCGGCAGACACCCGAAGGCGACCGTCTTCTGGCAAACGCGTCTCCTCGACATCCATTCCCGCCCTGATCTTCAGCCGCACGATCAGGCTTTCATGGACTGACTTGGGCAAATCCATGACCGTCTTGAGGAATCCGTCGAGCCGATGGCGGATTACCACAGCCGTTTCCAGCGGCTCGATGTGCACGTCGCTCGCGCCGCTCCGGACGGCGCCGGTCAAGACCAGATCGAGAAGCTCAGTGACTGAAATCGCGTCGCCCTCGTCTCTAGATTCCGTGGCAGGCGGGCCGGACGATGGGGCAATTGGGGCGGTACGAGACGGCACGGCGCCCGAAAACCCGATCTCGATTGCGTGCAGGATGTCCGCACCGGCGGCGACTACTTGACTCACGGAATAACCGGTTTCGAGCTCGAGCTCCCGAACAACGCCAAGGCGCAACGGTTCGGCCATCGCCACCGTCAGCACGTAGCCCTCCAAACTGACGGCAACACACCCATGCTTTAGCGCAAGTGCCCTCGGGATGAGAGCCACCACGCCTGGATCGGGAGGGTGTTCAGCGAGATGCACGTAGGAAAACCCGAGTTGCCACGCAATGGCTTCGGCGATCTGGGCTTCCGTCGCGAGCTTCATCCGTACGATGACGACACCAAGACGCTCACCAGACCGGCCGTGCTCGGCCAGCGCGGCCTCAAGGTTGTCCTGACTGATGAGACCTGCTCGAACAAGAGACTCCCCGAGCCTGCTACGCATATGCGGACCCGTTTCTCGGACGGCGACGCATGCCGCTTTCGTTCGCACGAAGCATGATGCTCGTGATCAACAAACAAGCCCGCCTTGACGGGTCGCCCCACTCCTGGCTGTCAAATGCTCTGCTGCCTCTCTTGCTCATCGCGGGCTGCCTAGGGGAACATCCTGAGCATGGATGTGCCCCGACGGCTTCTGGGCGACGAACAAGGCGACCTACGTCGCACAGTCGCCGAGCGGGTTAACGAGCGATTGGAGCAGCTCGCGACCGACACGGTGACGATGATCCTGTACAGCGGGTCTGAGGGCCTCGACAGTGATTATTGCCTGCGGCTCGGACGGATCCTGCTCCACCTGCTCTCGTCCACGATCCGCGACGGTCGGGTCAGTGGCCGCGATGGAACGGTCGCAGCTCTATATCGCGCGACTCTCGAACGGTCATTCCCCACCGCGCAGGTTTTCACTCTTACCTACCTGATTGGAACGCTCGGGTACTCGACGAATTGGCAGTGGACAAGACAATCGGCGCAACGAGCGAGCCCTGGCCAATCGTCGCTCAATTGGTCCGGCGGGCATCATACGATCTCCTCGGCGCCTATACCGAGCGCACACAGCTCGAGCCAAGCGGGTCGGCGATGGTCGATCAGCTGACCGGTCTCTTCACCCGAGCGCTGCTGGATACTGCGCTCGCGAAGGAATCGGCGCGGGCGGGCCGCTTTGGATATCCGATTTCGCTGATTCTCTTCGCTGTCGATGGTTTCACGCAGATAGCACATACGCACGGCAACGATGTCGGCGACCAGATTCTCGAGCGGCTGGCGTTCCTGATCCGAAAGTACTTTCGCGGTCACGATTGGGTCGCGAGGCATTCAACGGATGCGCTCGCCGTCATCCTTCCCCACACCGAATCGAACACCGCCGCCGATCTAGCCGAGCGTGTTCGAGATACGGTCGAGAAGCGCCTCAAATTCAACGATGGTCGAACCGAGCAAGCCATCCCGATCACCGTCAGTGCCGCCGTTGTCAGCGTCGGTTCAGAAAGAGGCGCTGCGATCGACCCGGAGCGTCTGATCGGCGATGCTGAAGCGATGATGCACCGGGCCTGGCAGCAAGGCGGCAATCGGGTCGTGACAATGGATGGTTCGATGAAGCCCGGCCGACGGCAGACGCGAAAGAAAGACGGCTAGGAACCGGGCACCAGCAATCGCGCGCGAACCCCCTCGGCCGGTTACGGCAAAGGCGGAGATTCGATGGATGCGGGTGGAGGGTTCCTGCGGAAGATTACGGCCCCGAGCAGACCGCCGAGCGGGGAGAAAATCGCGCCGACCACGAGCCTGAACACGAAGTCGATCAAGATGGCCACGACCCGGGCCAGAGGGTTGTTGGCGAGGTCGGCGTATTCGCGAAAGTTCGGAGGCATGTTCCCTAGTTGCTCGAACACGCGCTCCATCAGCTGACGCTCGAACGGAGCCATCAGGATCGAAACCGGAATGGAGATAGCCAGATAGATGACCGTCCCGATCAGGCCGGCGAAAAGGCCGACGAGCGCCCCATCGCCTGGTTCGATCGGGTCGGCCTGGCTCTGCTGCAGCATGTAGGCAGCAACCACCCCGCCGCAGACCACCCACAGGCAGCAGCAGATATTGCCGGCAGAAACGATGGGCAACGCCGAGAGAGCGCCGCCTACAATTCCGCCGATCAGCGCTGGTTGAGTAAAGGATCGTTTAGTCGTAATACTCGCGTCCTAGGTGCGTTATGAGCTCTTCCCCCTTGAGGTACCGCAGCGTGTTCTTCAACTTCATCAACTGAATGAACAAATCATGCTCGGGATACAGGCCTGGGGCGTGCACCGGGCTCTTGAAGTAGAACGACAACCATTCCTGAATACCTGACATGCCGGCACGCTTCGCGAGGTCGAGAAAGAGCGCGACATCGAGGACGATTGGTGCGGCAAGGATGCTATCGCGGCAGAGAAAATTGATCTTGAGCTGCATCGGGTATCCGAGCCAGCCCACGAGATCGATGTTGTCCCAACCTTCTTTGTTGTCGCCACGCGGGGGGTAGTAGTTGATCCGGACGACGTGGCACAGATGGTCGTATAAGTCGGGGTACAGCTGGGGCTGAAGGATGTAGTCGAGAACCGACTTCTTACTCTCCTCCTTCGTTTTGAACGATTCGGGATCGTCGAGCACTTCACCGTCGCGGTTGCCAAGGATATTGGTCGAGTACCAGCCCTCGACACCCAAAAGGCGCGCCTTCAGCCCGGGCGCGATGATGGTCTTGATGAGGGTCTGGCCGGTTTTGAGATCCTTGCCGGCAACCGGCGTTTTGGTCCGCGCCGCCAACGCCACCAGCGCCGGAATGTCGCCACTGAGGTTCGGGGCGGCGTTCGCGTACGGAATGCCTTCCCGTATAGCCGCGTACGCGTAAACCATGCTCGACGGAATCGCCGGATCGTCCTGTTCCAGCGCCCGCTCGAAGCTCTCGATGGTCGCGTGCGCCGGCGACTCGGTCATGAACACCTCGGTGCTGCCGCACCAGATCATGACGAGGCGGTCGAGACCATTGTCGGTCTTGAACGCGCGGATGTCCGAGACGACCTGCTCGGCCAGGTCCTTCTTGTTCCGGCCCTTCTTTACGTTTGGTCCGTCCAGACGTTTCACATAGCGACGATCGAATACAGCCGGCCACGGGCGGATGCGCTCGAGCTCCGGGCGCACCTTCTCGAGGAGTGAAGGTTCGAGGACGCCGGCCGTGCGCGCTGCCGCGTAGCAGTCGTCCTCGAAGATGTCCCATCCTCCGAACACCAGGTCGTCGAGGCAGGTCAACGGCACAACGTCGGTGATCCGGGGCGACCGTCCCTCGGTACGTTTCCCCAGACGAACCGTTCCCATCTGCGTCAACGAACCGATTGGCTTGGCAATTCCCTTCCGAATGGCGACTACCCCGGCGATCGTCGTGGTGCTGACGGCGCCCAGGCCTACCAACAACACTCCGAGTTTGCCGCGTGCGGGTGCGATATCAATTGGCGACGACACGGGCGAAAACTATATCAGCTTTCAATGAAGACCTCACAGCCACTGACCGTCGTCCCATGAAGGAGCGAACGAATGAAACTTGGACAGCGATGGCCGGCTGACAGCCGACCATCGAGAGCGGTAAGCTCTTTGTCCACTGCTTCAGATGCTGCTCGACTTCCTTCGCAGGCGCGGCGATCCGCATACGCTCGTGGTCGGGATGACCGGCGTAAAAATGGGCGACCGGGTCCTGCAGCTGGGTTGTGCACACAGTGCGCGGCTGGGCGCCATTGCAAAACAGGTCGGCCTCTCGGGTCGCGCCGTGGCAATCGTGCCCGACCAGGCTTCGGAAACACGAGCGGAGAAAGGCGCGGCGCAGGCGGGTGCCCTCGTCGAGGTCCAAACGGCACAACCTACGCGGGTCCCGTACGAAGATGCGGCATTCGATCTCGTGGTCATCGACGACACGGGGGGGTTGCTCGCGACGATGTCCACGGTCGATCGCGGTTCGACGGTCCGCGAAGCGCTGCGGATTCTGAGGCCAGGCGGTCGCGTCATGGTGATCGGGACCTCCCCTGGCGGCGCGTTGGGACGATTCTTGTCGAGGCGGAGCGGCCCGACCTTCGATCCCGAGCCGTCGCTCCAGGCCGACGGGTTCAAATCCGTCCGAAGACTTGCCGAACGAGAGGGGCTGCTTTTTGTTGAAGGCCTCAAGCCTCGCACGGCAGGGAGTGGTGGAACGGTAGATTAAGCTGCCGCCTGCCCTCCAACCGTTCGAGGGGACACACTGTCATGGCGGGAGCACAGCCTGAGACCCTCTGGTCCGACGACATACCCTGGAAACGCCTGTAAAAAGCCGACCAGTTCGTGGCCTTAGCATCCGCAAGGAGGGCAAGGCTTTTGCCTCCACTTCCTGAGGCAGACGTCCGGACCGGGAGCACTCCGGTTCAACGTGCCGTTGGCTCCGTTACGGAAACAAGCAGACTCGCCGCAAGGGGTCGGGAAGCGGTCTCGATGAAGGCGCGGGCCTGAGGCGCTCGCGCAGGGCCGGGCGGAGTGAGAGTCCCGGCGTCAAGGTTCGACATGGCAGTCACGGTGATCGTCACCACGGTGTTCTTCGGGATCGTGGCGGCCATCGCGTGGCGGGCGGGGCTGAGGGCGTGGCGTCGAGTCGCGGCGCGCGGAGGGTTCTCGCCAGCGGATCACGCTCGGAACGAGCGGGCGTCCGACGGGCCGAAAACGGATTGGCTTGCGGGAGACCTCGCGGTCACCCCGCAACTCATCCGTTCCAGCTCTCATTTGCCCGCTGTAATCGTCGTCGGCATTCTTGCCCTTGCCACGTCTCTTGTGCTGATTGCGGTGACCAGTCGGGGCGGATCGGCCGTGTCCGCCGGCAGGTCGACGGAGCCCGGCGCTCTCGAGCTCGTCTCGCTTGAACACGAGGCGAACGGCTCTCGAATGACCATCCGCGGCGTCGTCCGAAATCCCGTGTCCGGTGCGGAACTGCATCACCTCAGCGCGGTCGTCGTTGTGGTGGATCAGAATGGAGGATTTTTGGCCGGCGGACGCGCTACGATTGATGCTCTGACGCTCGTGCCGGGGTCCGAATCGGCGTTTCTAGTCACCGTGCCCCGCGGCGGCGAGGCTGGGCGGTACCGAATCAGCTTCTCGAGTGATGATCGTGTCATCCCTCATCTCGACCGACGTGCGCGCGGGCCGGTGGACTCTATAGCGCGACTGAAATAGCGGCACCCATGCCCCGAACCCGACGCTCGCTATTCGCGCTCGCGGCTGTGGCGGCCGTGTGCCTTGCATCGGTCGTCGTTCTGGCTCGCGAACAGCAGCCGCAGCCACCGTCATCGTCCGAGCAACCCCCACCAGAGGCGCCAATTCGCTTCCGCAGCGGCGTCGAGTTGATCAATGTCACGGCAACTGTCTCGGATCGAAATGGCCGTTTTGTCTCCAACCTGCGGAAGGAAGACTTCGTCATCTACGAAGACGACCAGTTGGTGGAGGTCACCAACTTCAGCGCGGAACGCGTGCCCGTGAGCCTCGGGATCGCCCTCGATACGAGCGGGAGCATGGCAGGCACCAAGATGCGCGAGGCTCGCTCTGCACTCGATCGTCTCGTCTATGAATTGCTCGACGGCCAGGACGAACTCTTCGTCTATCTGTTCAGCAATTTCCCGACGCTGGTTCAAGGATGGACGGCCGACCGCCGGCTCATCGCCCGCGCGCTCGGCGACATCAGACCCAACGGCGGCACCGCGATGTACGACGCCGTGCTCGAGGCGCTCCCGCTTGCTGCTCAAGGGCAGAAGCAGAAGAAGGCGCTCGTCGTGATTTCTGACGGGAACGATACCACCAGCCGGACGGACGTTCGCGAGGTCAAGCGACAAATTCGCGCGAACGAAGTGCTCGTGTATGCGATCGGGATTGACGGCGACGAGTCGGCCGTTCGACGGCCGCCGCCACCTCCGCGCGTGCCCTTTCCGGTGCCGATGCCGTTCCCTCCGGGGGGCCGTGGGCGCTTTCCGCTGAAACACTTGCCTCAGATCGGCGGGCAGGGCGGACGGTCGTGGCGCAGTGACGACCGGGTAAACGTCGCGGCACTGCGCGACATGACTGACGACAGCGGCGGTCGGACGGAAATCGTGCGGGATCCGCGCGACCTGGACGGCGCGACGGCCGCTATTGCCGATGAACTGAGCAAGCGGTCCTACCTGGGATACCCGTCACCTGACAAAAAGGACGGCCGCTGGCATTCGATCCGTGTGGAAGTCCGCAACGCGCCCTATCGCGTCCGGGCACGCAAAGGATACATGGCCAGTTAGCCTGGTGCGCGGGCCGGGCGCTGACGTCGAATCTCGCCTGGCTTAGAATGTCGCGTGCCCGTTCTCGCGACGGTCCTCGGTTTGAGCCTCCTCGGCAGCTTCGGCGGCCTTCTTGTTGCTTCATCACTCCTGCTTTTCGAAGACGACGTGCGCCGGAAATTGGTGCCTAGCCTTGTCAGCTACGCGGTCGGAGCGCTGCTGGGTGTGGCGCTGCTCGCGCTGCTTCCCGAAGCGCTCGAGCTCGTCGAGCCGGTCGCGGTCTTCAGCACACTCCTCGCCGGCATCCTTGTCTTCTTTGTGCTCGAAAAGCTGGTGCTGCTACGCCACTGCCACACCGACGAGTGCCTCGTGCACGGGTCGACAGCGCCCCTGGTGATCATCAGCGATGCGTTTCACAACTTCATCGACGGCGCCATCATCTGCACCGCGGTGCTGACCTCGGTACCGCTTGGAATCAACACCGCAATTGCCGTGGCCGCTCACGAAATTCCCCAGGAGGTGGGCGACACCGCCATCCTGCTCGCGGCTGGGTACAGCCGCCGTCGAGCCCTGACGTTGAATGTGATTTCCGGAGCGTCGGGAATCGCGGGTGCGCTCGTTGCGTATGGTGCTGTGAAGATTGTGCCAGCCATCCGCCCGTTTGTGCTGGCGTTTTCGTCAGCCAGCCTGCTCTACATCGCGATGTCGGACCTGATTCCCGACCTACATCGTGGCCAGATTGACGCGAATGCGCTGCGACAAGTCGTGCTGATCGCTGCGGGCATTGCAACGGTTGTGGTATTCAGACAACTGATCGGATAACCGCATCAGGCAAGTCCCCGACTCGCTACCGCGATTTCCAGCAATCTGACACCTCTTTTTCCTCACCTGCATCTAGTCCTCGAAATAGGACGGCGAAGCTCGGCCAATTCTACAAACAATTGATCTGCAAAGGCTTATGTGACAGATGCCGTGGCACCTTGTTTGCGAAGTCGTCAACAGAGCTATTCGTAAGGAGGCAACATGTTAGGTAGACTCTTCGGCCTGACCGCGGCGCTCGTGCTTACCAGTAACCTTGCGTTCGGCGAAACCGCCGAGCGAAAGAACCTGCAGATCTTCGACGACGTCTCGAAAAGCGTGACCCGTTACACACAGTTCTCGATTTTTGACGACGTCAACGCCAACGTGAAGGATGGTGTGGTCACCCTGACCGGACGCGTCACGATGCCCTACAAGCGCGATGAGATCGCCAAGCGTGTCGCCAAGGTCGACGGCGTTCGTGCGGTTCGCAGCGAGATCGAGGTCCTGCCGGTCTCACAATTCGACGATCGCTTGCGCTATCAGATTGCACGAGCGATTTACGGCCATCCGAACTTCTGGAACTACGCCATCGGACCGAATCCGTCAATTCACATCGTTGTCGAGCACGGACACGTCACGCTGACTGGCGTCGTTCTCAACCAGCTCGATCGGCAGCTTGCCCGGTCCCTCGTCAACCAGTTCGGGGTGATGTCGGTCTCCAACGAGCTGAAGACCGAGGCAGAAGTCCGCGACACGCTTGAAAAGCTATAGCGAGCTGAGTGTTTCGATCCCGACGGGCGCCGCGACGACGGCGCTCGTCTATCGGGCGGCATCGACGCCCATCGGCACATTGATTCTCGCGCACGGTGCCGGCGCCGGTCAGCGAAGCCCGTTCATAGTCACCTTCGCCCAGGCCCTCAGTTCTGCCGGCCTCGACGTCATCACGTTCAACTTCCTGTACACCGAACAAGAACGACGGCTTCCAGACCGTGGGCCACTCCTCGAGGCCTGCTACCGTGCGGTGATCGGCGTCGCACAAGAGAAGGTCGACAGCGCGCAGGACTTTCTGGTGATCGGCGGCAAATCCATGGGCGGAAGGATTGCGACGCAGGTCGTCGCCGGGGATTCAACCCTGCCGGTCGATGCCCTTGTGCTGCTGGGTTACCCGCTGCATCCGCCAGGCCGGCCGGCACAGCGGCGCGATGTGCACTTGCCTTCCGTGAAACGCCCGATGTTGTTCGTCCAAGGCAGCCGCGATGCGTTCGGGGCACCCGCGGAGTTTGCGTCGTTGCTCGACACGCTCTCCCCGCCGGCTGTGTTCCACGTTGTCGAGGGTGGCGATCACTCCCTCAAGATTCAGACGAAGGCACCGACGCAGCAAGCTGCCGTATTCAGCGACGTGCAACAATCAATTCTCAAGTGGTGCCGAAACGTCAAAGCGGATCGGCGCACATGAAACCGAGAAGCAGCTTCACCGAGGCATCGAATCGACGCCCAGAAAATGCTGAGTGATCACGAAGTCTTCGACGGGCCGGCCGCCGGCGAGGTGCTCGTGAATGATGCGCTCGAGAACTGGCGGATCGCAGAGCCTGTACCACGTCCCTTCCGGATAGACGACTGCAATAGGTCCGCCTTCGCAGATACGTAGGCAGTTGGCTTTGGTGCGCAGGACGCCCCCTTGCTCGGAAAGGCCGAGCTCCTTCAGCCGCCGCTTCAGGAACTCCCACGCCGCGATGCCGCGTTCCTTGTCGCAGCACTTCGGGTTGGTCTGATCGCAGCAGAGAAAAATGTGACGCCGCGCAACCGGCACACCGATGCTGGTCGCCACTTGTTGCTGGGAACTCGTCATGTCCTCACAATCCTAAGGATTGACCAAGGCCTGTACGCATGAAACTTGAGGCGTCAGGCTGGGTCCTGCTCTTCTCAGACGCCAAATTGCTCGGGATCCCACTCGATGCCTAGCTCGCTCGGCGGGGCCATATACCCCACGAGCGCCGAGGCCGCCACGACGGCGGGGCTCGCTAGATACCCTTCGCCGCCAAGCCCCATACGATTTTGCCAGTTTCGATTGAACGACGTGATGGCGCGCTGGCCTTTGATGAGCGCGTCAGGCCCCTGGCCAAAGCAGGGACCGCACCACGACTGCCGAATCTGGCCGCCGATCGACCGAAACACCTCGGCGACCGATTCACCGCCCAAGCGTGGTTCCGGCCGTTCGATCAGGCGAGCAACGCCGCCTGAACCGGGGAAGATGACAAAGTCGCCGACGGCGCGCGCTGGAGCGCGTCGACGCGCCGCTCGAATGACGAGGGCCGCCGTCAGCAAATCGTCATAACTGCCATTGGTACACGAACCGATCAGCGCCTTATCGAACGTAAGCCGCTCGCGGGCAACGTCCTCGGCCGGAAACGCATGGCCGGGGCTGAACGGCTTCGCGATCATCGGGCGGACGTCGTCGAGGACCAAAGTTTCGTCGATGTCATAGACGGCGTCAGCGCCCGGCCCGAACGATCCATAGGGCAGGTCGGTCATGCCCTTTGCGGAGTACCAAGCCCAAGTCACCTGGTCGGGGGCAAAAATGCCGTTCTGGGCTTCCGCCTCAGCCATCATGTTCGCGATCGTGTTTCGATAGGCGATTGGCAACTGATGGTCTGCGTCGATCAGTTCCACAGACATCCCCTCGGCCTGCTTCGGACCCCAGCGTCTCAGCAACTCCAAGACGATGTCCTTCCCGCTGACCCAGGGCTGCAAGGTGCCGGTAAACACGACCCGCCGCGACCGCGCCAGCGTGAAGTAGACGTAGCCGGTGGCCCATCCGAAACCGAGGGTTGTCGATCCGACGCCGATTCCGACGGCTCCGTATGCGCCGTAGGCGCGGCTGTGCGAATCAGCGCCCGCGATGAACTGTCCTGGAGCGACGAGCCCTTGTTCCGGAAAGTAGAAGTGGAAGATGCCGTCGCCTGGGGTCGCGTAGTACGGCCTCTCAATCGAATGGAGGCGCGCGAATTCGCGACCGATGGCCGTCTGCTTGTCGTCGTCTTCTTGGCCCGTAAAGACGAAGTGATCGTTGGCGATCGCCGCCTGGCGCGGATAAATGGCAGCGCCTCCGGTGATCTGGTTGAACGTGTGGATGGCAAACGGTGCTGTCCCGTCGGATGCCGGGAGCAGGTCGGCGTACACCTGAAGCGTCGCTCCGACCTTCACGTCCGCCTTCCTGTCGACACGGTGCGCCCAGACGATCTGCTCGGTTGACGTCAATCGCCGCGCGCGCTGCGGATCCGGCCACTCGATGTGGGGGCGCGCCCTCACCGAACTGGCGAACTCGCGGCGACCAATGGTGATGATGCCGCCGCTGCGTCGTATTTCGTCTTCCTTGGCGGTCAGGGGAACGGGGTCGTAGCTTCGTCCACGCGTCTCGTTGGTCAGGCGGCGCGACTCGGGGTCGAAGCTGAATTCGTCGCCGTCTCGCGCCTCTTCGACCGCCTCGGGACTCTGCACGACCTCGAGTCCGAGATTGAGGGCGTTTCTCCTGAAGATATCCCCCATGTTGTTGCCGCACACGATCACCATTTGCAGACCGGCTTCTTCCGCGATCCCCTTGAGTCCCGCGGGGCTCATCTCGCGCGAGGATCCAATTGCAAAGCGATCGCCAGCAACAAGGAATGTCTCGCCGCCGTGAACCCGCTCGCGGAAGTTCGGCATCAGATAGCGGAATGCCCCCGCCTTCCAGCGTTCGTCGAGGGTCTCGAGGCTCTCGGATACGCAATCTGCGGCCGGCGTAATTTGATCGGTGTCGATGGCATCGAGCTTCCGGCGTTTGCCGGGGACTTTGAGGTCCCAGAAGATCAGGGCTCGCCCTCGGATGATTTGAGTGGAGATCCGCTGAGCGTGGTCGTCACGCGGTGCCTGAATCGCGTCCGACGACATACCCGGCCTGAGTGTGGCAGGTTCGATTCTAGACATGTGTCCCGCGCCCGCTTCGCGCGATTGAACTAAAGCACGGCGACCCTTTCGCCGAAACGCTGCTATCATGAAAGGGTCCCATGTCTGATCCGAAGAAGATGCCCAGTGAGACGTCCGCGTCAGAAGCGACGTCGAAGAAGCTGCCGAACCATCCCGCTTCGTCCGAAGCAGTTACGAACAACGTTCGAGTCGAAGTCGAGTCGCAGTACGTGCCCGAGAAGTCGCAGCCGTTCCAGAACAAGTGGCTCTTTTACTACACCATCCGCATCACCAACGAGGGCGAGGAAACGGTCCAGCTACTCAGCCGCCACTGGATCGCGACCGATTCGACCGGCCACGTCGAAGAGGTCGAAGGCCCCGGCGTTGTCGGGGAGCAACCGGTGCTCGCGCCGGGCGAGTCATTCGAGTACACCTCAAGCTGGCCGTTGAAAGCGCCGGTCGGCGTCCTGAGAGGAACGTACCAGATGGTCAGCGAAAGTGGATCGCACTTCGACGTGGAGATCGCCCCCTTCGGGCTGCGCGAACCATATACCGTGCACTAGGGCGACCCGCTTCTCGAGAGACGATCACCCCCGAGTCTTCGGTTCTCTCAACTCCTCAGGTCCGCGTCGCTCGTACCTCGTTTCGACATAGTCATCGACCAGTCGTTGGAATGCGGCGGCAAGCTCGTCGTACGTGCCGCGCAGCGTCGCCACATGCTGGCCGTCGACGAAAATCGGACAGTTGGGCGCCTCGCCGGTTCCTGGCAAGCTGATGCCGATGTTCGCGGCTTTCGACTCTCCAGGGCCGTTCACGATACAGCCCATCACAGCGAGGGTCATCGTTTCGACGCCGTTGTACTGCGCCTTCCACTCGGGCATCCGGTCACGAATGTAATCTTGGATGCGCTCCGCCAGCTCTTGGAAGGTCGAGCTGGTGGTGCGGCCGCAACCGGGACAGGCCGTGACGCTCGGCGAAAACGACCGCAGGCCGAGCGCCTGAAGCAACTCGCACGCGGCGTACACCTCTTCGCGGCGATCGCCGCCCGGCTTTGGAGTCAACGAGACGCGGATCGTGTCACCGATCCCTTCAGCCAGCAGCACCGACATCGCCGACGCCGACCAGACCAGGCCTTTCACCCCCATGCCGGCCTCGGTCAGCCCGAGGTGGAGCGGCTGATCCGTGCGCCGGGCCAACTCGCGGTATACCGCAATCAGATCGGGCGGTCGCGACGTCTTGCACGAGATGATGATCTGGTCCTTGCGCAGGCCACTCTCGAGCGCCAGTGCCGTCGACTCGATCGCCGACAGCACCATGCAGTCGTTGATGATCTCCTCGGAAGTCCTGCCGAGATCGTGCGCCGTATTCTCTTGCATCTTGGCAACGACGAGGTCCTGGTTCAGCGACCCTCCGTTGACGCCGATGCGCACGGGCTTCCCGAAGTCCATCGCCACCCGGCAGATCGTGGTGAATTGCTCGTCGCGACGGCGTCCCGTCCCGACGTTGCCGGGATTGATGCGGTACTTGTCGAGCGCGCGTGCGCAATCCGGGTATTTCGTCAGAAGGATGTGGCCGTTATAGTGAAAGTCGCCGATCAGCGGCGCGTCGCAGCCCGCGTCGATCATCCGTCGCTTGATTTCAGGCACCGCCGCCGCCGCCGCCGGCAGGTTGACCGTCACTCGGACCATCTCCGATCCCGCGGCCGCGAGCTCAATACATTGTTCCGCCGTGCCCCGCGCATCGGCGGTATCAGTCATCGTCATCGACTGGACCACCACGGGCGCGCCTCCGCCTACCTGGACATGACCGACCTTCACGCCGACCGTTTTGTGAAGTCTGACGACACTCATGACATGCTGGGCGTTGGTTTCGATCTTACATCGCCGTCTCCACAAGCGCGTTCACGGGTCTCCTCAAGACCAGGCGCGCGATTGTGCCAAGCGAGGCGGAAACGGCCGTAAGAGGGTCATATAATGCGTCAAGGGGAACGGACGGGCGGAGCATACGAAAACTGCTGACTTTCGCCGCAGCCGCCCGACTGACTTTGTCATGAATGGCCATCGCGACGAGCGCTCCGATGTAGTCGTCGACTGGCCACCTCCGCGCCGGCCACGCCGCCGCGGGGGCCTGCTCGTCCTCGCACTCATCGCCGCTGTCGTCCTCGGTGCCGGCACCGCCCTGTCGTACTACGTCGAGGCCTTGTGGTTCGAGTCGCTGGGGTACGCGTCGGTTTTCTGGAAGACGCTCAACTTCCAGTCCGCCGTCTTCATCGTGTTTGCTCTGACGACCTTCGTCGCTGCCTACGGAGCGTTCCTCGTCCTCAAGCCTGAGAGGCTTGGCGAGTTCAGCAACATTCTGATCAACGGCCAACCGATCAAGCTGCCGGTCGAGCCTGTGTTGAAGTCGATTGCCCTGGGGCTGTCACTCGCAATCGCTGCGGCGACCGGCGCGAGCATGATGGCCAAGTGGCTGACCTTGGCTCAGTATTGGTACGGACCGAGTGACGCAACGACGCCCGACCCCATTTTCGGCCGGCCGGTTTCTTTCTATCTGTTTACTCTGCCGGCCTGGCAGCTCATAGGCGGATGGGTCTTGACGCTTGCGTTGATCTGGTTGGCCGTTGCGCTCTTCTTTCTCTTCGTCAGCGGCGGCACGCGGGCCCTGACTCGACGACGCAGTCCTGACGCCCTGACGCGCCTGTGGCGCGGCCTCTCGGTGAGTGTTGCCTTCCTGCTGGCAACGTTCGCCGCGCGCGTCTACCTCGGCAGGTTCGAGCGCCTGTTCCAGAACAACACCATCTTCTCTGGCGTTACCTACACCGACGCCAACATCACGCTGACGGGCCTGCTGATTGTTGCAATCGCGCTCGCCATCGGCGCGGTCGTGGCGCTGGTCAACGCCGTATCGGTCCCCCGGCTACGCTGGCTCATCGCCGCAGTCGTGCCGGCCATCGTCTGCTACGCCATCCTCACGTTCGTCGGGTGGTATGTGAGTGGCTTCATCGTGAGGCCGAACCAGCTCGTACGGGAGCGGCCGTTCATCGCCCACAACATCGAGTGGACGAGACGGGCGTTCGGCCTGAACCAGGTCGAAGAGCATGCGTTTCCCGCCGAAGCGGGCATCGAAGCACTCGACGTTTCCAACAATCAGCCGACGCTCCAAAATACGCGGTTGTGGGATTGGCGCGCCCTCCAGGACACGCTGCGCCAGATTCAGGAAATCCGAACCTACTATGAGTTCCCGGACATCGACATCGATCGGTACGAAATCAACGGTTCTGTCCGTCAGATGATGCTGGCCACACGCGAGCTCAGCATAGACAAGCTGCCCGAGAGCAGCCGGAACTGGATCAACGAGAAGCTGATTTACACCCACGGCTACGGCGTGACGATGAACCCGGTCAATGGCTTCACGCCCGATGGGCTGCCGACGCTGGTCCTCAGCAACATGCCGATCGAGAGCACGATCCCGAGCTTGACCGTGACTCGGCCCGAGATCTATTTCGGTGAAATCACCGACACCGACGTCTACGTCAAGACGCGTCAGCAGGAGTTCAACCATCCACAGGGCGACACCAACAGCGTGACGTCGTACGAGGGGACCGGCGGCATCCAGTTGGGTGGATTCCTGCGGCGCCTCCTCATCTCACTTGACCGCGGCGACATCACGAAGGTGCCGTTCAGCGACGACATCACGTCGGAGAGCCGCCTGCTGATGCGTCGAAACGTGCGTGAACGCGTTCAGGCCCTGGCGCCCTTCCTGACTTTCGATCCCGACCCGTACATTGTGATCGCAGAAGACGGCCGGCTCGTTTGGATGATCGACGCGTTCACGACATCCGACACGTATCCATACGCGCGTCACTACGGCGTGCTCCGCAACCGGATCAACTACATGCGGAACAGCGTCAAGGTCGTGATAGACGCATATGACGGCACCACGATTTTTTACGTCTTCGACACCGACGATCCAATAGTCAACACCTACCGCGCCATTTTTCCGAGCCTGTTCCGAAACGCGTCGGAGATGCCGCCGGGACTGCGCAAGCACGTCCGCTACCCTGAACTGCTGCTGCAGCTGCAAGCGGCGGCGTACGGGCTCTATCACATGACGAACCCGGATCTGTTCTACAACCGAGAAGATCTGTGGAGTGTCGCGACGGAAGTTGGAATGAGCGACCAACGCCAGCAGGCAACGCAAGTCATGGAGCCGAACTTCGTGCTGATGACACTGCCCGGTCAGCGCGAGGTCGAATTCATCGAGATTCTTCCCTTTACGCCGGCGAATCGAAACAACATGATCGGGTGGATCGCGGGCCGGAGCGACGGCGAGCACTATGGAAAGGCCGTCGTCTACGACTTTCCCAAGACCAGGCTGGTCGATGGCCCTCTCCAGGTCGAAGCGCGCATCGATCAGAACGCCCAGTTGTCTGGCCAATTGTCTTTGTGGAACCAGCAAGGTTCGAACGTTCGGCGTGGCAGCCTGATTGTCATGCCAATCGGGCGTGCGCTCTTGTACGCAAAGCCAATCTACCTGCAGGCAGAGCGCAGCCCGATGCCGCAGCTTCGGCTCGTCGTACTGGCACTTCAGGATCGACTGGCGTACGGTCCCACATTCGAAACCGCCATGGCTGCTCTCCTGGGAACCGGGCCGTCGATGATCTCGATGATCGACACGCCTTCTCCCGCTCCTGTTGGCGTCGCGACAGTGCCGACGGAATTGCCCGAAGCACCGTCGACGGATGAAGCACTCGTGACAGGAGCAGTTCAAGATCTCGCGGACTACCAGCGCCTGACTGCGGAAGGGAAACTTGGTCAGGCCGGGCAGAGGCTCGAAGAATTGAAGCGCAAGCTCGACCGGCTCGCGAGGCAGAATCGCTGAAGTTTGAAACGATTTCTCTGCGGCACGAAGCGCGGGCTCGTTAGAATAGCTGGCGAAAGGACCATTCAATGTTCATCAGCGCGACTCTGTCCTTGCTGCTGCTCGCCTCGCTTGCGTTCGCACAAACGACCACACTTCAAGTGATTCCGCCTCCGCCTGACGTCGCGGCGGCACCGTCCGAGGCCCAGAAAACATCGTCCGGTCTGGCATCGAAGATTTTGCAGCCGGGTAGCGGCAAGACCCATCCTGCGCGAACCGATCTCGTCACCGTTCATTACTCCGGTTGGACGACCGATGGCAAGATGTTCGACAGTTCGGTGTCGAGGGGCCGGCCGGCGACCTTTCCTCTCGATCGCGTGATCGCAGGCTGGACGGAAGGCGTGCAGCTGATGGTCACGGGCGAAAAACGACGCTTCTGGATACCTGAGGCACTTGCGTACAAAGGACAGCGCGATCCGAAAGGGACCCTGGTATTCGATGTCGAGCTGATTTCCTACACTGAGTCGCCAGCGCAGGCGCCGGCTGATGTCAAGAAGGCCCCGGCCGATGCGAAGCGCACGGCAAGCGGCCTCTCGTACAAAGTCCTCAAGGAGGGCGTGGGCGGACGCCATCCTCGTTCGAACAGCTCGGTGACGGTGCACTATTCAGGCTGGACGACGGACGGCAAACTGTTCGACAGTTCGGTGGCCAGAGGGGCTCCGGCCACATTTACGCTCGACGGCGTGATCCCGGGTTGGACCGAAGGCCTGCAGCTGATGTACGAAGGCGAAAAAACGCGATTTTGGATTCCTCAGGAACTCGCGTACAAAGGTCAAAGTGCGCCGTACGGCATGTTGGTCTTCGATGTCGAGCTGATCAAGATCAATTGAGGAGCGGGGTCTGCAGACCCGCCCCTACCGCGAAGAGAGAACGTCAGATTGATGAGGGCTCGAGGGAAGATAGGCGGCAGCCTATCTTGCCCCTCCAGCCCTACCAATCCTGCCGGCCTCTCCCGTCCGGCCAGGTTCTCCCACGTGCCCGGCTCGCTCCAGAATCCGTCGGCATGCGCGCTGAAATCGATCGCTTAACCAACGACGGTCCGATTCGGGAAGCGGGCCGATACGCGACCAGGCGGCCTGCGCTTTCCGGACGTCCTCCTGCGCCGCGCGCCAGCGACCTTCTTCGTCGACCTTGCCACCGATGGTGTTGGCAGCGAGCGCGTCCTTCAGCATGGCGGCCAGCCGGGTCGCCGGCGTCAGCGACGCGTCGCCTGCAGCCGCGACGCCGCCTAACGATTCGGCGAGATCTTCGACACGCTTGACGAGAACTTCCATTCGCTGCCTGTTTGCGTCGGGGTCGAGGTCGGTGCCATTGAATACGGTCGGCCACCTGGCCATGACGGCAGCGAACGCTGTGGCGAAGCGCTGATCCAGCGCCATCGCGCGTTCCGGCTCGACGCCACGCTGGGCGACCTCCTGTTGCCACCGTCCACGAAGCGCCCTGACGGTGTCGATCAACTTGGCGGACTCGGCCGCTGCAAGAGGCGCGTCGGATGTATCGGTGTCGGTCGAAGGCGCCAGGGCTTCGAGCTCGGCGCAGATGACTTCGCGTGCGGCCGCGCGCTCGCCGCGGGCGATTTCGTGCCGTTGGGCGTACCGCGTGAAAAACCGGTCGCAGCCACCGCGAAACCTCTGCCAGATCGCGTCCGACCGGTTCTTCTTCACCGGCCCAATCGTCCGCCACTCGGCCTGGAGGCGCTTGATGTCCGCCGCCGTCGTCTCCCAGTCTGTGGAGTCCGCGAGAGCCTCGACTTTGACGCACAACACCTCTTTCTTGACGAGGTTTTCGGCCCACATGGCCTTTCGTTTGACCAGGTCGTCGTGCCGCCGCTTGAAAAACCGGTCGCACGCGATCCGGAACCGGTCCCAGACCGATTTTTCCTGACCTCTCGACACCGGGCCGATTGTCTTCCAGTCCGCCTGCAGGCGCTTGATCTCCTCGGCCGTCTGAATCCAACTCGTCGAATCGGCGAGCGCCTCGACTCGTTCGCAGAGCGCGATTTTCCTGGAGAGGTTTTCGGTGCGTTTGGCCGCCTCCGCGGCAAAGTACGCCTCGCAGCGCGGCCAGGTCTCGTCGTGGGCCGCCTTGAATCTCCGCCACAACGCATCGCCGCGAGTGCGCGGGACGTCGGCAGCCAGCCGCCACTGCTGCTGCAGCTCCCGCACCCGGCGGGCCACTTCCTCGGGATCCTCCTGGGACTTCAGCGCTTCCATTTTTTCGCAGAGCGCTTCCTGGATGCCGACATTGGCCCAACGCTGCCAATCCGCCATCGCGCGCAGGTCTTGAAGCTTCGGCGCAAGTGACGTCTGCACGGCTTTCAAGCAGCGCGAAACGTCTTCGAAGTCTCGCTTGGACGGGAGCGGTGGCATGGCGGCCAATGCCGCGCGGACATCCCGCACCGCACGCTCGACCGCCTTGGTCGGCGGATCCGCCTGTGCCGCCAGCGGCTCGACGCGAGCGAGCAGCCGATGGATTTGGCGAAGCGCCTCTTGACGGGCCAGCGTGTCCGCTTCTTTCGCCGCGGCCTCGCGTGCGACCACAGTGGCTTCGGCGCTCGCGTATCGTTCTGCCAAGTCGCCATCGGCCGGTTGCGCACTCGTCAGGTCCTTCCATTCACGCTGCACAAGCGCGAGTCGGGCTCGCGCTGATGGCAGGTCTGTCTGGCCCGCGGCCGCCTCCAGCTCCGCCACGAGTTCGATCTCTCTGGCGCGCCGGCGTTCCGCGTCTTTCCGAGCCTTGTCATCGGCCGCTGCCTGAGCCGCCGCTCGCTCGAGAGCAAGCTGTTCCTCGTGTTGGCGCGCGAGATCGGCTGCGAGTCGCTCGCGTTCCGCCTCGAGCTGTCGCGCATTCTCCTCTTCTCGAGCGCGAAGCTCGGCCGCCGCTTCGTTTGCGCGTGCTCGCTGCTCACCCTCATCCGGCGGAGGAGTGACGAGCGCGGCCTCACGTTCAGCGCGTTCGTCGAGCTCCCGAAGGATCCCTCGGGCGCGTTTGGCCGCGTTTCGGTTGTTCGATCGGGCGGCGATTTGCTCGAGATCGTTTCGATCGGTCAGCCGCTCGACTGCCGCGACCGCCGTGTCTTTGAACTCGCCATTCATGGCCACGGCGATGAGGTCCTCGCGCTCGCTCAACCCGTCGAAGGCCGCCCGCCGGATCGACTCGAGCGCGGCGTGTCTCGCGATGGACCCCAGCATCCGAGAATCGGTGATCGCCGCAAGTGCACGCCGCGCGACAGGCTCTCGCGTGGCGCTCTTGGCAATCTGTGAGATGATCTTCGTGTCGGACTGCACTGACAGCGCCTCGACGGCTGCGACGCTTTCCGCCTCTCCGGCTTCCTCGAACGACTCGAGAGCGATGTCACGAAGCATCTGGGCCGCTGCCCCGCGCACCCCCGGGTCGGCATCGTCGCGTGCCACGACCGCGAGAACCGCAGGGTCCATCAGCTTTGCGACGGCCGCCCGCCGGATTCGAGCGTTGTCGTCCTCGAGCGCGGCTGCTGCAAGTTGTTCGCGTTCGTCTATCGAGAGCGCCTCGATGTATGCCAGCCGTACGTCGGGGTTGGTATGCTTGCCGGCGGGCATCGAGCGGAAGCGATCGAGCAGTGCCATAGAACGTCAGGCGGGGCGCGCGCAGCCGGCTGGATCGCCTGCGGGTGCGCCCCTTTGGATCGAAACATTCTAGTTAACGCAATGTTCATTTGCGGTCCGAGTACGACCAAAAACAGTCGAGTCGGCCAACGTACTCCAAAATTGCGGATCGGCCGTGAACTTTGACCTCGTCCTAGAGCGACTCCAGCTCGCGTTTGAGAAGCCCCTTCCCGGCGCCGAGGCTCAAGCCTTGATGGCGCCGCAGCCGCGGCGAAAGTGGCCCACAGGCTTCACTCCTGACCAGATTCGGACGGCCGCCGGATTGTTGCTCCTTTTTCCACTCGAGGAACAGGCGCACATCGTCTTGACGGTGCGCGCCGATACGCTCGGGCGGCATGGCGGCCAAGTATCTTTACCAGGGGGTGTCACCGAACCGGGCGAAACATTCGAGCACGCGGCTTTGCGCGAGGCTCACGAGGAGATCGCGCTGACGAGCGCCAATGTGTCGGTCTTAGGTGCGTTGACCCCAATCGACATTCCGGTGAGCGGCTTTCGGCTTCACCCGATTGTGGCAGCTACTAAAGCCAGACCGTCGATGGCGCCAGCGGACGGCGAGGTCGCACAGATTCTGGAAGTGCCCCTGGCCGAGCTGATTGAACCAGCCTGCCGCATCACGACCTTTCGTCAGACAGACGGTCGCGACATCCAGATTCCGATGTTTCAAGTCGGCGAAGCGCAAATTTGGGGAGCGACTGCCATGGTCCTCGCAGAATTCCTCGTCATACTGGGCTGGAATACATGAGCTTTATGATCTCAAGTTCGTGCTTGTCAAGCACGAAATATTTATCACTTTGCAATAAAGCGCCCTGTTACAACCAATAGTCAACCGATCAATTGCAAGATCTGCACAAAGCGGCAATAATGCCAATTCAACAAAGGTGCGTCGATGCGCCCGCCTACGGTCCGGCTCGCGTCCTCGTTTCGCAGCTATCCGCAAGGATTGACGTAGGGGTCACTCAAAGAGGGAGGCAAGGATGGGTTCGGCAGTGTTGGGCGAAGCGATCGGCGCGATCCGCGGCTGGTCGATGACTGAGACGAAACCGTCAAACGGTCCGCATGCGACCGAAGCATTCGGCAGCCTGGTGTTCAACGATCAAGTGCAGCAGTCCAGGCTGGGAACGTCGGTCTATCACGCATTGCGCAAGACGATCACGCGCGGCGAGCCATTGGATTCATCCGCGGCCGACGCCATCGCCGCCGCGATGAAGGACTGGGCAATCGAGCAGGGCGCCACACATTACACACATTGGTTCCAGCCGCTGACCGGCATAACCGCCGAAAAACATGACTCGTTCCTCTCGCCCAACGGGAATGGCAAGGCCGTTGCGGAATTCTCGGGGAAGGAATTGATCAAAGGCGAGCCCGACGCATCCAGCTTTCCGTCGGGCGGCATGCGGTCTACTTTCGAAGCCCGTGGCTACACGGCGTGGGACCCCACGAGCCCACCTTGGTTGCTCCACAGCGGCGGCGCGGTGACGCTTGTCATTCCAACGGCCTTTGTGAGCTGGACCGGCGAAACACTCGACAAGAAGACGCCGCTGCTTCGCTCGATGGAAGCGCTGTCGAAGCAGGCGCTGCGCGTATTGAAGCTGTTCGGTTCGACTGCCGAACGGGTGGTCGCGACCTGCGGACCGGAGCAGGAATACTTTCTCGTCGATCGCTACTTCTACTTGTCTCGCCCGGACCTCATCAACGCCGGACGGACCTTGTTCGGAGCCAAGCCCCCGAAAGGCCAGGAGCTCGAAGATCAGTACTTCGGCGCAATTGCGGATCGCGCCATGGCGTTCATGAACGATGTCGAGTCCGAGCTGTACCGGGTCGGAGTGCCGGTAAAGACGCGTCACAACGAGGTCGCACCGAGCCAGTACGAGATTGCTCCCGTGTTCGAGAACGCCAATCTCGCCACCGATCATCAGATGATGACGATGGAGACGATGCGGCGCACTGCACCGCGCTACGGCCTCGCGTGTCTCCTGCATGAAAAGCCGTTTGCCGGTGTCAACGGATCGGGCAAACACCTGAACTGGTCGATCGGCGATGATGAAGGGCACAACCTCCTGAGCCCGGGCGCAAACCCCCACGAGAATCTGCAGTTTCTGGTCTTCTGTACTGCGGTCTTGAGAGCCGTCAACAAGTGGCAGGGCCTGCTCAGGGCGAGCATTGCGAGCGCGGGCAATGATCATCGGCTAGGCGCAAACGAAGCGCCGCCAGCAATTCTGTCGGTCTTCCTGGGCGACATGTTGACCGACATCTTCGAGCAGATCGAGAAGGGCGCCGCCAAGTCCACCAAGCATGGCGGCACGCTCGACACCGGTGTGATGGTCCTGCCCAAGCTGCCTCGGGATGCTGGAGATCGCAATCGAACGAGTCCCTTCGCCTTCACCGGCAACAAATTCGAGTTCCGCGCGGTGTCGTCGAACCAGAGCATTGCTTACCCGAACATCGCCCTGAACCTGGCGGTTACCGAGTCTCTCGACTACGTGGCAACCGAGCTCGAGAAGGCGACCAAGGGCGGCAAGTCGATCGAGCGGGCGGTCCTGGAGCTGCTGCCGAAGGTGATCAAGGAGAACAAGCGGATCATCTTCAACGGCAACAACTACTCCGCTGAATGGGAGAAGGAAGCCCGCAAGCGGGGACTGCTCAATCTGAAGAACACCGTGGACGCACTGCCCGAGCTCGTTTCCAAGGAAGTGGTAGCCGCCTTTGAGAAGTACAAGGTGTTGAGCAAGCGCGAGCTGCACGCGCGCTACGAAATCATGCTCGAAACCTACAACAAGACCGTGAACGTCGAAGGCCAGTTGATGCTCCTGATGGCCAACCGATACATCCTGCCGGCGGCGCTGGAGTATCAAAAGCAGGTCGCGCAGAGCGTCTCGGCCGTGAAGGCGGCGGGGGGCCGGTCGGTCGAAGGGAAGAAGGTGCTCGTGCGCCTCACAGGCCTGACCGACGAATTCAAGAGGCGCACCGACAAGTTGCAGCGCGCGCTCGATCATCAAGGCAACGGGTCGGCGGAAAAGCACGCGAAGCATTTCCGCGATGCCATCATTCCGGCGATGAGCGCGCTCCGGGAAACCGGAGACGAGCTCGAGCTGCTCATTCCGCACGAACTCTGGCCGCTCGCCACCTATCGCGAGATGTTGTTCATCAAGTAGCTCGACGTTGGCAGCCGGAGGCGCGTCGCAACCGGCTGCCAACGCGGACCGCATGCTATACTCGGCGGGCGCGTGCCAGTGGCCACGCGAGACCGGCAGCCCGCACCAGAGCTTTTGCCTCTTCACACCACCGACGTCATTCGGAGCGCTGAGCCGCATCCTCCTTCGGTTTCGATCGCGTCCTCTCGCGACATCTGGCTGTTGCCGATGCTCTCCTTGCTCTTTTTCTGCTCGGGTGCGTGCGCGCTGACCTATCAGGTCCTCTGGCTGCGGTTGCTGGGGCTCGTATTCGGCGTCACAACGTACGCGGCCAGCACGGTGTGGGCGAGCTTCATGACAGGGCTCGCTGTAGGCAGCTTGATCGCCGGTCGCCTCGCCGACCGCGTCCGCCGACCCCTGGCGTGGTTTGGCGCGACGGAGCTCCTGATCGGCGGCACGGCACTCGCGACACCGATGGTTCTCGGATGGCTACAGCGAGCCTACGTCCAGCTCTATCCGTCGTTGCCCGACTCATTGACATCGCTCACGTTCGCGCGGTTCGCGATTGCATTTGCCGGCCTGATTGTTCCGACCGTGCTGATGGGCGCCACATTCCCGCTCGTCGTCAAGTCCTCCGCGTTCCGCATGATGGGGCTCGGGGAACGACTGGGAATCCTTTACGGCACCAACACGGCTGGCGCGATCGTCGGTACGCTCGTGTCGGGTCTGTATCTGATCCCGGGATTGGGCATTCACGGCACATTTCTCTTGGCGGCTGCCACCAACCTGCTAGTTGGCGTCGGTGCGCTGGCAGCGGCATTCGCCGCGCCGCTGAAGAACGCTTCGAAGGTCGATGATGGCTCGATGACCGCCAATGCGGCCGTCATGCTCGGCGACGACCGCACGTTTGATCGCCGTCAGCTCCGCCTCGTCCTCGTCGTCTTCGCGGTCTCCGGGTTCACATCACTGGCCCTCGAAGTTGTCTGGTTCCGTGTCCTGACACTGTTTCTCCGTCCAACGGTTTATGGTTTTGCCGTCATGCTGGCGTCCGTTCTGGCCGGCATCGCCATTGGCAGCTATCTCCTGACCCCGTTTCTCGATCGGCGCTTCAAATGGGTCGCTGTCCTCGCCAGCCTCGAGTTCGCGATTGCCCTGGCGACCCTTTCCTCGTTTGCTCTGCTGGTCCGGATGAATGAATCCACGGTCGCGCTGAGTCCGCTGCTCTCGCGGGTGATGCACGAGTGGCTCGTGTTCCCGACGGTTGGCAGCCTGCAGGCCATCTTCCCGACGGCGCTGCTGATGGGTGCGGCATTTCCAATTGGCCTGCGTCTGTGGTCGAGCGGCGGCCGCGAACACACGCGAGCGATCGCTCAGCGGATCGGCGTCTTCTACTCGGTCAACGTGACGGGATCGATTCTGGGAGCGCTGATGGGCGGCTTCTTTCTCCTTCCTTTGCTGGGAAGCCGGAGGTCGATTATCGCGCTCGCCACAGTCAGCTTCGGATCCGGACTGCTGCTGCTGGCCGTCTCCGAATGGCGCCGGACGACTCGCATCATCGTCGGGGTGGCCGCAACGGTTGTATTCGCGCTTGGTGTGTGGCGGTCACCTGAACCGCTCGACGAATTCGTCGCGCAGCGCTATCCGCGGCAGCAAGTCCTGTGGCAGGAAGAGGGCGTCGAAGCGACCGTCGTCGTTCACGCTCGTGGTGACGAGTTGACGTTGAGTGTCAACGGAAATCATCAGGCAAGCACGGGACGGGCGATGACATATGGTCACCGTCTCATCGGTCATCTGCCGATGATCCTGCATCCGGAAGCGCGTTCGGCGCTCGTGATTGGACTGGGCGGCGGCGCGACGGCTGGCGCCGTCAGCATCCACGACGGAGTCGACGTCGATGTCGTGGAGCTTGCCGGAGCCGTCATTCGCGGAGCGCGGTTTTTCGAGAAGATCAACTACGGGCTGCTCACCCGCCCGAACGTCCATGTTCGAGTCGACGACGGGCGAAACCATTTGTTGCTCACGCGGCGAAACTACGACGTTGTTACCGCTGATGTCATTCTCCCGATCTACGCCGGTTCCGGAAATCTGTACTCGGCCGAGTATTTTCGACTGCTCAGGCAAGCGCTCAAGCCAGGCGGCATCGCCGTGCAATGGGTGGCCGGCACCGATGCCGAGTACAAGCTGATCGCTCGAACCTTCCTGAGCGTCTTTCCGCAGACGACGGTGTGGACCGACGGGACGCTCCTCGTGGGCAGCCTGGAGCCGTTGCAGATCCGACAAGCGGACTTCGAGCGGAAGCTACAGGCCCCAGGCCGTGCGCAGGGCGCTCAGGATTTGGGCGCGACGAGCTTTGACAGCTTATTGGCGATGTACCGCGCCGGACCCGACGAGCTGAGGACTTTCGTGGGTTCGGGTCCGATTCTGACCGACGACCGGCCCCTGGTCGAATACTTCCTGAGTCTGCCGCGAGATCGCGAGATCGACCTGTCGCCGCTCAAGGGAGATGTTCGACGCCATGTCGTCGAGGAGTAATGTCGTCAGTCGTGCTGGCGTTCGGATTGCGTCCCTAGGATATGGCTAAGCGAAAACCCCGCGAACAATCGCTCTTCGACAACCTCGAGATCGGCGAAGAAGAATCGGAAGCTCGAGGCGGCGGTGGTGCCGCTTTGCGCGCCTCGACTCGTTCGGGCGACGGCAACGGGGCGGGAACGACCAGCGCGGTCGCTCTTCACGAAGCGGCTCAGTCGCGCTATCTCAACTACGCACTCTCGGTCATCACTTCCCGCGCGCTGCCAGACGTCCGCGACGGCTTGAAACCGGTTCAACGCCGCATCCTGTACACGATGTGGCAACAGAACCTGACGGCGGACGTGAAGCATCGCAAATGCGCGAAGGTCGTCGGGGACGTGATGGGCAGCTTTCACCCCCACGGCGACGCCGCGCTCTACGAGACGCTCGTCCGGATGGCGCAGCCCTTTTCTCTCCGGTATCCGCTGGTGGACGGTTCGGGCAACTTCGGGTCGCTCGATGGCGACAGTGCCGCGGCGATGCGATACACCGAGTGCCGGTTGGCCGGCATCAGCAACGAAATGCTGGCCGAAATCGAGCAGACGACGGTGCCGTTCCGCCCGAGCTACGACGGCACGAAGACCGAACCAGTGGTGCTTCCCGCACGAATCCCGAACCTCCTCGTGAATGGAACGACCGGTATTGCCGTGGGAATGGCGACCAATATCCCGCCGCACAATCTCGGCGAGGTCTGCACGGCGCTGGTCAAGCTTCTCGACAACGAGGACATCGGCAACGCGCAGCTGTGCCGCTATATCAAGGGCCCTGACTTCCCCACCGGCGGCCAGATTCTGAACGCACCGGAAGAGCTGAAGCAGATCTACAAGACCGGCTCCGGGACCATCCGCCTCCGGGCCACATGGGACATCGGGCCAGACACCCGTTCGACGAAGACGATCTTCATCGAAAGCGTGCCCTACACGGTCAACAAGTCGCAGCTTGTCGAGCGGATCGCCGAGGTGGTGCTCAGCCGAAAACTGCCACAACTGCTCGACGTGAAGGATCTATCGACCGAGGACGTGCGCATCGCGCTCGAGATGAAGAAGGACGCCGACGAGAAGATGATCATGGCCTACCTCTTCAAACACACCCCGCTCCAGATCAACTTCGCAGTCAACCTGACTTGCCTCATCCCGACCGAGAATCCTGAAGTCGGACGCCCCGAACGACTCGACCTCAAGCAGATCCTCTGGCACTTCCTGCACTTCCGACTCGAGGTGATTACCAAACGCCTCGAACACGAGCTGGCCGCGCTCAAGAAGCGAATCCACATTCTCGAGGGGTTCGAGCAGGTCTTCGACGCGCTCGATGAAATCATTCGGATGATCCGCAAGTCCGATGGCAAGGCGGACGCTGCCGAGAAGATCATGAAGCGGTTCAGGCTCGACGCTGAGCAGACCGACGCGGTTCTCGAGCTGAAGATCTACCGGCTGGCCAGGCTCGAGATCTTGATCATTCGGAACGAGCTCGAAGAAAAGCGGAAGCGAATGCGCCAGATCAACGCCCTGCTGAAAGACGAAGACAGCCGATGGAAACTCGTGCGCACCGAAATCGAAGACATCCAGAACGCCCACGGGGATCCCAAGACCGACAAACGCCGTACCGTCCTCGAAAGCGACACCGGGGAGCCCGAATACAGGCCCGACGACTTTATCGTCGACGAAGACAACGTCGTCATTGTCTCGAGCGACGGATGGGTGAAGAGACAGAAGGAAGTCAAGGACGTCGCGACCACTCGGCTGCGAGAGGGCGATTCGGTGCTGGCCGTGCTGGCCGGAAGCACCCGCGCAACCTGCGTGTTCTTCTCGAATTTCGGCGTGGCCTACACGAGCCGGATCATCGAGGTGCCGGCTTCGACGGGATACGGAGAGCCGATCCAGCGCCTGTTCAAGCTGAAAGACGGCGAACGGATTGTTGCGGCGTTGAGCCTCGATCCTCGCGCCGGCGACATTCGTCCGCCGGAAAAGCGACCCGACAACCCGCCACCGGTCCATGCGGTGGCTGTGTCGAGCGACGGCTACGGTCTCCGCTTCGGCCTCGAGCCATTCGTGGAAGCGAGCACACGCTCAGGACGCCGCTACGCGCGCCCCGCCAAGGGGGCCGAGGTCGTCGGCGTCGGCAGGCTGAGCGGGCAGGAGGTCTTGATCACAGCCACGGCTGAGGGCCGTGGACTGCTCTGCAAGGCTGATGAAGTGAATTTCCTGTCAGGACCGGGGAAAGGCGTGATTCTGATCAAGCTGTCGAGCAACGATCGCGTGCTTGGTTTCATCGCGTCAGCCGGTGACCGCGATCTGCTCACCGTCGAAACGACGCGCGGCGCCGAACAGACCATCAGCACCGCCAAATACGAGGTGACCGCCCGGGGCGGAAAGGGGCGCGAACTTCTCCAGCGGGGTCAGTTCACGAGAATCGTCCGGCCGATGCCGGAGGCACCGGCGCCGTTTGAGACCTGAGCCGTTCACCCAATTGCCGAATGCAAATTGCCAGCCGTTGTTGTACCTTTTGTGTTTGAAAGAACACTCACGTATTCCACATCCCTGCATATCGCAGCTGAAAGGTCGAGATTGCCTCCTCAGGAACGTTTGAACATCGCCGTCTTCATCGACTTCGACAACATCGAAATTGGCGTCAAGAGCACGCTCGGGCAGCAGTTTGATGTCGGTACCATTCTGGATGCCATCAAAGAGCGCGGTGAAGTCGTCACCAAGATTGCTTATGCCGACTGGACGCGGGCGGGCGAGTACAGCCGCACGCTGACCCAGCACGCCATTCGACTCGTGCAGCGCAATCTGACGCCAGGCGGCGACAAGAATGGCGCCGATATCAACCTCGCGCTCGACGCGCTCGAGATGGCGTTCACGCACCCTCATATCAACGCCTACGTCATCGTTGGCGGCGACAGCGACTTCTTGTCCCTTGTCGAAAAACTGAAACAGTACGACAAGAAGGTATTCGTCGTCGGCGGCCGGGCGTTCACCAGCGTGATTCTGCAGCGCAATTGTCACGAGTTCATCGCGTACGAGAACCTGGCCGGCGTCCGCAGGCAGGCGGCGAAGGAAGGGCGCCCGATGCTGACGCCGGTGCCATCGCCGATTGCCCAAGCCTTTCCCATCGTCCGCCGAGCGTTGAAGATCCTCGCCGACCGAGAGGTATCACCACAGACCGGCCTGCTCAAGAGCACGCTGCTCCAGCTCGATTCGACGTTCTCCGAACGCACATACGGTGCGTCGTCGTTTCTCGACTTCGCCGAAAAGCTATCGAAGGCCGGGTTCGTGCAGTTGAAGCAGGCCGGCCGCAGCGTCATGGTGGAGTTGAAAGAGATCGGGGAAAGCGACGCAATCGAGCCGAGTCTCGCTCAGGCAGACCCACTCGCGGCAGCGCCGAGTCCCTTCCAGGCACCACAAGTCGCACAAGCTTCACCGATGCCTGAAGAGACGTCCGTTGCAGTCGAGCCGGCCGCCCACGGCGTGCAACGGGCCGGAGAAATCCTGAGCGCGGCAACCCAGGCACGATGGCCGATGTACCTGCGCAACGTGAAGCAGATCCTGCGGGCGGCAGACGAGGGATTCGACGAACGGCGGTACGGATTCTCGGGACTGGTTGAGTTCGTCCGCGCCTGTCAGAAGGAAGGGTTTGTGCGTCTCGAACGCGATCGGCGTGGAGGACTGCGGGTCTTTCCTGGACCAGCCCTCCACCGACCACAGCCTCCGCGTGAAGAACCGGTCGGAGTCGCCGAAAATCTTCAGGCGCCGCCGGTGGAGGTGCCCCAGAGCGATTCGCTCGAACCGCTCATGTCGAGCGAGTCGGATATCTTGGACACGGAGCCGATGCCGACTGTCGATCCGACAGCGGAACTGCTGGGCACCGTGAAGCGCAAACGTGTCTCACGCGGCGCCCGTGGTTCGTCTGCCTCGGCAATCAAGAAGGCGCCAGCCCGCAAATCTGGAACGGTTCGAGGCCGATCCCAGAAGAAAACAACGAAGGAAGACGCGGAGCCCGACCAAGAGCCGGCTCGGCTGCGGTCGAGCTGAGTGTTGCCAGCCTACTGTTTCTCGCTCTCGAGATAGTCCAGCCACTGCCGAACGAGGGCTTGCTTCGGGCCGTTCGCGCTCGCATATTGCGCGGCGTAGTTGCGGGCCATCGCAAGATCCGCGGACTGGCTGGTGATGACCGCCCGGTTGTTATGGGTCTGGAAGATCCACTCGATCGCCAGCAGCAGCAAATCCGGATCGGCGTGTCCGTCGGTGATGTAGCGATCGAGCGTGCGCACTGCGTCACGGCCTCTGCCGAGAGTTGCGTACGAAAGAGCGAGCATCGGACTGAACCGGGTGTCCGATGGCCACCGGCCGACCGCCTCTTCGAGAATCGATTGGGCCGCCGCGTAGTCGCGCGTCCGCGCCAGTGCCTCGCCGAGCCACTCGTAAATCTGTGGAAAGTCTTCCCCGTCGACGAGCGCCGTCTGCCAGGCACTGGCGGCGTCGGCATCACGTCCCGCAGCGGCCATCACCACTGCGAGATACGCCAGCGCCGAGGTACTGTCGACGTCGGGACGAATGGCGCGCTTGAAGCTTATTTCCGCCGCGGCATAGTTCGCCTTTTCCAACTCGGCGACCCCCTGCTCGAACGCCGGCTTTGTGCTCTCGGGCACGCGCTCGAGGAATGGCTGGAGCGCCCGCGGTTGCAACGCCTGCTCACGTCGAAAGGCCCGACGGATCAGGCTGTCTTCCACGGGCAGGAACAGTTCAGTACTCGCCGGCGCCGATGGAGGCGCGGTGCCTGCAGCTGACGTCATCAGTACCGGCTGGGGGCGCAATCTCGAACGAACGCGTGAGCGTCTTGACTGACTCGCCGCTCGATGTGACCAGCGCCCGCAACACATAGTCGCCGCCCGGCAGCCTCGCGACCGGAATCATCTCCGTAAACAAAACCCGGTCGGGCCCCACAAGCCGCGGGCGCGGGACGACGTCAATCAACGTCGGACTCTCCGCCCTTGCCGCGACTTCGTATTTCACCTCGACCTGGTCGAGATGCCCACCGTATGCCTCGAGGTACCCATGCAGGGAGCCAAAGCTGACGGTGTGACCGACCGTCGGCCGCAGAGGGTTGCTCGTGTCGGACGGCCCGCCGACCATGAGCTCGCTCAACTTCAGCTCGCCCAGATCAACAAGAGTGGCGTGCACGGCGTGCTCGATGCTCCCAACGCGGTCGCCTTCAGCGACGGCGACCTTTATCGAGTACTCTCCCGGATCGAGGCTCGCAGCGCCCGAGTACTGCAGCGCACTTGGCACGCCATTCATGACCGGCCGCAGGACGGCATTGACGGTCTCGTTGTCGACGATGCGACCTTCCTTGTCCTGGATGACGTAGGCGATGGCGACCGGCTTCGAGGCAGCGTAGTCGGTACCCACGTCCACTCTCATCAGCAGTTGCACCTTGCCCTGCTCGGGCCCGCGCAGGGAAAACGTGGCGACACGGAGTGGCAGTGCCGACATCAGCAACGGTGCGGTGAGAGCGGCGTTCAAGGATTCGCGAACCGTGCGCGGTTGCTTCAGATCCGAAGGAACGTTCAGTAGCTGACGCCGAGTGCGAACCGTCGCCCCTCGTCGCTGAACGTCGATGCGGATGGTGTGCTGCTTGCCGTCGCGGTCCCCGGGCTCGGATTCAACCCCGAGCAGATAGTACCCGGACAGCTCCGACTCGATCTGGGAGAACAACTGACTTCCTGTGCCGGTAACAGTAAACAACGTTCCTCGCGCGGCCCCGGCCAGCGCATCGAGGCCGTCGTTTCGAATATTGAGCCCGGGCGCATTGATAACCGCCCCTCCTCGCGAGCTCGTGATCTCGAACAGTTGATTGTCCAGTTTCATCGCGTAGATGCTGGTCCGCGTTGCGGCCGCGAGCGATCCGAGCTCGTTGGTCAGCAGGGTGTCGCGCACACTGAAGCCTTCTGACATCAAGATCAGCGTCTTGGGGCCATCCAGGGGCTGCAGGGCCTGCAGGACGTCGCGTAACGCTCTGATGGTTGTGTCACTCGACCGCTTCAACTGGTCGGCCAGCTCGTAGGCGATGTTTTCCACTTCTTGGCGGCATTGCATGTAGGCCGCGGTGCCCGCCCGGTAGCTCGAGCACTCTCGTCCAACGACCTGATCCGCAATGAGACGGTTGCCGTCGGTCATCTCGATCGCTTCGTTAGCCGTGACGATGACGGACGCCACCCTGAGGGTTTCGCGCTGACCGGCCATTCTTCCGATCGCTTCTTTGATTCGCGCACGATCCGCGACAAATGGTGTCGCGACTCCACCGATGGCCAGACTCACGGCCGCGATCCGATCAGACGGAGACAGACGGTCGATGAACGCATTGGTCGCCGCAATCACGGCTGCGGCGCCGCCGAGCCGGATGTGAGGTTCGTCCACGGCGATGACGATCAGACGGCCGCCGGTCGAGTTCTCGTTCGAGGTATAGCCTTCCGGAACACGGACCAGGGGCTTGGCGTCAGGCGACGCCGCCGCCAGCGGAACCCACTCGGCGCTCACGACTTGCCGGTTCTTGCCGTCCACACGGACGGCGAAGTCGGTGGGCTGGAGATTGAGCAGTGGCTTTCCCTGACCGTCCACGACGGCCACGTCCACCGAGGTCACTTCGACGGTCGCGCGGAAGCGAGGCGGCTGGGCGCCTCCTCCTTGCTGCGCCCGCGCAGCCTGCGCCGCAAAAAGCAGAGACGTGGCGAGGACGATCGACAGCGCTCGTTCAGTCATTTGTTCGGTGAGGCACGGTATCCCTGCCGTGCGCGAACCTGATACGGGCCGTCCACACTGACCTTGATGCGCCTGTACGTGTCGTCACGGGCGGTCTTGGTCGGTGGGTAACCGAGAAGATACTGCTGCGACAGCTCTTCGAGCAAGTCGTTGAACGCCTCGTGCAGCTCATCGATGTTGTCCGTAAATAGGGCACGGCCCCCCGTCGGCCGGGCGAGCCTTTCCATGATTCGTTTCAGCGGCTCCATTGTGACGCCGCGTCCCTGTCCAATCATGTACAGCGTCACATCACTCGCCTGGAGCCGCTGCTCGACATCGGTGAGCACGGCGTGGCTGCCCTCGTCCTCGCCATCCGAGAACACGATGATTGCCTTCCGTCCCACCTGTCGGCCGAGCATGTCGAGGCTGCGCAGGATGACGTCGTAGAGCGCCGTCCCACCCCACGACTTCACACGATCGACCGCCTTCAGGCGATCCGCCAGGCTCGTGGTCGCGCGGGCGATCGGGAAGACGCTGTCGTTGAAGCCGAGGAGGGTCACCCGATCGCGGCTTGGCACCGCCGCCAGGAACTCTTTCACGGCGCCTTGCATCTTCGGCAGCGCCGCGGTCATACTCCCGCTGATATCGACCGCGACCAACAGCTCGAGCGGCACATCCTCCGACGCGAAATGCGTGATGGTCTGCGGCTGATCGTCTTCAGCGATGTGAAACGCCGACCGAGGCAAGCCCTTGACGTAGTGCCCTCGACCATCAAGAACGGTCGCCGTCACCTGGACGACATCAACGTCGACCTTTTCGGTAAAGCCAACGCCCTTGGTACGAATCGTCCGGACCACACGGCCGCCGCCCGTCAGGTTCGCGACGACGCGTATCTGACGCTCCACGATCGTCGGCCCGGCGTCCCAAGTACACTCGAACGGCGCGGCGCTGACGGTACAAACCTGCTGGCCACCCACGAAAAATACGACGCTCGACGCCGCGGTTGCTGGATCGATCTCGGCCCGCAGGGTGATTGGCCCGCTGACGAAGCTGCCATCGGCCGGTGACGAGATCGAGACGTTAGCCGCATTCGGCGCCCGCTGCGCCGGGACGCGTAGGCCGAGACCGAGGACGGCCGCCAGCGCAACGAGAATGGGCCTGTATGACGCCATGGTCTATCGCGAGATATCGGTCGCTGTCTCTGGAACGAGAGGACCGTACGCCGTCGCGGCCGCTACGTAGTCCTCGACCTTTTCGCGTGAGAGATTCTGCGCGGCGCGCACCAGCCCCAGCCAGTCGTTGGCGTCCGTTGTCCGGGCTTCATCAATGAAATCCTGGACGGCGCCGGTGAGAACGGGCTTGGCGATCGCGGCAGGCAGTTGAAGCTCGCGCAACAGGAGGGCGACCTGCAGGTGCAGGTCAGGGACGGTCGTCGCCATGAGGCCGACCTGTGGTCGCCCCAGCAAGGTGCGCCATTCGTTCGGCGGCGCCAGCCGCGTGCACAAACATCCGGTGGAGGCCACGGCCGCCATGCCCCAAGCCTGCAGATCGTTGACGGGAGCCTGGCCCAAATACAGCAGTTCGGTCATCGAGAACAGGGAGGCCGCACGCTGCGGATCGTGCGTGAGCGTCCATTGCAGCGCTCGGCGACGCCAGCCGTCCATCCGGATCTCGGCCACGATCAGCTCCAGAGCCTCGCTGTCCTCGCCGAGCGACGCCAGACGCTGGCGACCTCGCGATACCGCGTCACCGATCGCATCAAGATCAGGATCGCGGAGCTCGAACGGGTTGAGCAACGCCACCGCCATGGCGAACGACTCGCGCTCGTTCGTCGAAAGCGTCGGCGCGTCAACGACGCGGTCCGTGTTCACCCGCCGAAGTATTTGCGGCGAGAGCGCAACATCGAGGCCCAGCAGCGAGCCGGCAACATGCCATGGGACGTTGGCGGCAATTCTCTGCCTTGGTCGAGCCCACTCGAGATGGGACCGTTGGTGCTCGACCCGACCAATCCCGAGATCATGACGTTGCGCGACGTCGCCGACGAGCAGAACGGGGCTGTCGGCGTCACCAATTGAGACGGCGTATGCCCATGAAAGCAGCGTCTCTGCGAGCGCCTCGTCCGCCAGCTCGAGCAGCGGCTCGGCGAAACGGGTAGCACGTTGGAGATCCGCCTGAGTCTTGATCTTCGAAAGGTCCTCGGATGTACGGTCGATCGCTTCTCGAATCCGACGCCGGCTATCGGGCGCACGGAGACCGGACGATTGCAAATCGAGCGCGATTCGTTTCAACGCATCGACCGCTGCAGAGACATCGGCCAGCGAAACGCGAGCGCTCCGCAGCTTTTCGGCGATCTCGTCCAGATCCAAAGCCAGATCGATTGGTGGGGATCCCTGCCGCTCGCGGATGCGTCGCAGCCGATCCTCTTCCGATGCCGCAAGATCGAGACGATAAACCTGCCCCTCCCAGGGGATCCCGACTCCTCGAGATGCCGGAGCGGATCCTTTCCTACCGGCAAGCGCGCCGAGCAAGGCCGCTTCCAAATCCTGATCGTGCAAGTTGCCGACGCGTCGCGAATCAGCGGGCGCCCCGCCAGGTGGGGTCGTTGCGAGCGCAAGAGCCTGCCGGAGCTCGTGGTTCATCCACTTCGCGACGTCGCCTCTGTAGCGACCGTCATCGCTCGGCGTCAAGTTCGACAGGCTCGTGACGAGCGTCTCGATGGTCGAGGCAGAAAGCGTTTGCGCTGTGGCGAGGCGGACAAGGAGCGACAGAACACCCTGATACTGCTTGAGTGCCACCCGGCGGCGGTGATCTTCGAGAGCCGACAGTTGATGGGCCCGTCTCGCGGCGGTCGCGAACACGGCGGGATTCCGCACGCCGCTGCGCTCGAGGCTGAGCATCAACATCGGGTACGGCACGAACGCTCGGATCGACACCAGCACGTCGACGTTCTTGCCCGCGCCGCCAGCGGCGAACGCTCGTTGGCCGAAGGCGACCTGGTCGAGGCGCTCGCCGCGGACACCAGGCTCGTCTGACGCAAGCGCGCGCGCAAGCCAAGCCGCGTCGATTGGCTCGTCGGTGTCGACGGTGTTCAAAGACGGTGGAGAATCCGCTGGAAGCGAGAAGCCGGCAAATATCCAGGCCCAGGCAGCTCGTGCCGCCGGAAACGACGGCGCGCCATCCGCTTCAACGCGCACGCGAGCCAGCATCGACCCGATATCGTCGAGGGGCCGTGAAAAGGGCAGCCTCGTTGGCTGCCACTGGCTGAATTCGTTTCGGTTCACCTCGACGAGCGCCTGAAAACGCTTGAGACGCGCGTCGGGATTTTTCATCCACTGTCCGACTGCGAATGCCGCGTGTGCCTGGTCGAGCTGCGCAATCGAGTCAAAGAGATAGGCGAGTCGTCCCTGGTCGTGGGTGAAGAGTTGACGCACGAAGGGTTCCGGACGATCCACCTTCTCGCCGACCACTGCCTCCCACAACGCGGTGGCGGAGGCGCCCCCGGGCGCCAGGATCCGGTCCGCGTGAATCTGCAAACTGCCGCCGAACGCGGCGAACGTGGCCGACGCGCGTTCGTACAACCAGGTGATCAGCGCAGGATGGTCGACCAAGTACTGCAGCGTCTGGTCGTCCAGGCCGGCAAGGCCGTAGCACAAGTGAGCCGCGCGAGGCTCCGACACAATGGCCGCAACGATGTCCTCGGGCGGCACGCTGCGCTTGAAGACTGTTCGTGACCAGATCTCGGCGGTTAAGAGGGATCGGCACCGACTCGGCCTGCGCCGCCATCCCACTTGGGTTGAGCGTACGCAGCGTCAACGCCGATTTCGCCCGGGTCGTGTTCTTACCGTCGGCGACCGGATGCGTCAGCCGCGACAGCTCCGCCACGAATCGCGCCCGGTCGGGGGTGGGTGCAATGCCGAGGGCTCCCGCCATCTGCTCGAGTCCGACACGGACCGGCACGTCCTGCGAGATGGCCCCCGCCGCGTCGAGATGCACCTGAAAAGCCGCTACAATCGTGATGCACAGCGCGGCCACGCCGCACGTAATGCGACGACGTACCTGCGCCGGGCCGGGCTTCCTCGGCAACATAGACACGTTTAGGGACATTCTCGCCGTGCGAGCACGGCTAGGGGCGGAATTATATACATGGCGCCTGCGAACTACACGGCGAAAGACATCACCGTTCTCGAGGGACTGGAGCCAGTTCGCAAACGCCCCGGAATGTACATCGGGGGCGTAGGAACCGCCGGGCTTCACCACCTCGTCTGGGAAATTCTCGACAATTCGGTCGACGAGGCGATGAATGGCCACGCCGCGAACATCTGGGTGACCCTGCACGCCGACGGCGCGTCTCTGACCATCGAGGACGACGGGCGTGGCATCCCCATCGACAAGCATCCGAGCAGCAAGAAGAGCGCGCTGGAAGTCATCTTCACCATGCTTCACGCCGGCGGCAAGTTCGAGCATGGCAGCTACAAAACGGCCGGAGGCCTCCACGGCGTCGGCGCCAGCGTCGTCAACGCGCTGTCGAAAGAGCTCGTCGCGACCGTCAAGCGAGACGGCGCGCAGTGGGAGATGCGCTTCAAGCAGGGCAAGCCGGTCGGCGCGCTGAAGAAAGTGGGGCCTGCGCGCGGGACAGGCACGACCGTCTACTTCCATCCCGACGCCGCCATCTTCCCGAAGATCGAGTTCGATCCCGCCATCATCAAAGAGCGTCTCGAGATTGTCAGCTACCTGCACAAAGGCGTGAAAGTTGTCTTCGAGGACGAAACGTCCAAGGACAAAGCAGTCTTCGAGCACAACGAAGGGATCGTCGACTACCTCAAGAAAATCGTCGCCGACCGTGCGGCCAGACCGATCCAAGAGGCGCCGTTCGTGTTGTCCAAGGACGAGGGCGTTCGCGTCGATCTCGTGATGCAGTGGACCGAGGCGACCGACGAACACATCCGCTCGTACGTGAACGGCATCCCAACGGCATCCGGGGGCACGCACGAGAACGGCTTGCGAGCGGGCATCGGCAAGGCCGTACGCAATTTCATCGATACGCACGACCTGTCGCCCAAGGGCGTGACGATCGTGGCCGAAGACATCCGCGAAGGGCTGACAGGCGTGTTGAGCGCCTTCATCCAGGAGCCGCAATTCCAGGGACAAACGAAGGACCGGCTCAACAATCCCGAGATGATGTCGGCGATGGACGGCATCGTGCGGCCGGCACTCGAACATTGGCTGAATCACAACATCAGCGTGGCTGAAGCGATCGTCGCACGCATCATTCTGGCGGCGCGCGCGCGCGAGGCGAGCCGCGCTGCGCAGGCAGAAGTCTCGCGGAAGAGCGCCACGTCGTCGCGGCTGAACCTGCCTGGAAAGCTGAGTGACTGCACGAACCCGACGAGCGAGGGCAGCGAGCTGTTCGTCGTCGAAGGCGATTCGGCCGGCGGCTCGGCGAAGCAGGGCCGCGACCGCACGCAGCAGGCGATCTTGCCGCTGCGAGGCAAGGTGTTGAACGCCGAAAGTGCCTCGCTGACCAAGGTGCTCGAAAACAAGGAGCTATCGGATCTCGTGACCGCGCTCGGGTGCGGCCTCGGCAAAACGTTCGAGCTCACGAAACTGCGGTACGGCAAGGTCATCATCCTGGCCGACGCCGACTCGGACGGCAACCATATCGCCACGCTGTTGCTCACGTTCATCTACCGGCACCTCCCGCAGTTGATGCTTCACGGCAAGGTGTTCCTCGCACAACCGCCCCTTTATCGCATCGACATCGGCAAAGAAACGTTCTGGGCGTTGGACGATGCGCAGCGGGATGCGATTCTCAAACAGCACGCGAAGAATGGACATCGAGGGACGCCGGAAATCACCCGCTTCAAAGGCCTCGGCGAGATGATGCCGAAGGTGTTGTGGGAAACCACGCTCAACCCCCGGACACGACGCTTGCTTCGCGTCGAGGTGACCGATCAGATCGTGACGGATCGCGTGATCAACGAGCTGATGGGCAAAGACGCGTCGGCGCGATTTCGATTCATCATGGAACGCGCCGACGAGGCCGAAGAATTGGACGTCTGAAGTTCGAGGCGAGCGGAGGAACAAGGTGAGCTCGGCGCAAAGACCACGATGGGCTAGTCGGGCATTGGGTGGGACCTTCGCCCTGATGTCTTTGGTGTTCCCCCACGTTCATCAATCGGCCGCACGAGCGCAATCGGTCGACTGGGCAAGAGCCAACGAGGAAGCGACTCGGCTCCTCCGGGAGTACGTGAGCATCGATTCTTCGAATCCACCGGGTCAGACCCTGAACACGGCAAACTTCCTGGCGCGCGTTCTCGAAGCCGAAGGAATCCCTGTCACTCGCTACGAGTCGGCGCCAGGCAAGGTCATCGTTCTCGCCAGGCTCAGGGCAACCACGACGCCCGCAGCCGGAAAGGCGATCCTGCTGCTCCATCACATGGACGTCGTGCCAGCGGATCGATCGCAGTGGAAGCTCGACCCGTTCGCCGCGACGATCCAGGGAGAGGAACTGTGGGGTCGCGGCGCAATGGACATGAAGGGGCCAGGCGTCGCACAGCTCATCGCGTTCATGACCCTCAAGCGGCAAGGCGTGCCCAGGTCTCGCGACGTAATCCTCCTCGCAAATCCAGACGAAGAAGTGGGTGGAACCGAAGGCGCGCGGTGGATGATCGCGAACCACTATGCCGATCTCGATCCGGAATTCGTGCTCGACGAGGGCGGTTTTGGCAGCGGCGATCTCTTCGCGCCGAACAAGCTGGTCTACGGCGTGGCCGTTGCTGAAAAGAAGATGGTCTGGTTGAAAGTCCGCGCCGAAGGTGTCGCGGGGCACGGCAGTCAACCTAACGAGCAGAATCCGAACGATCGGCTTCTCCGCGCGGTTGGGCGACTCTTGGCTGAGCCCGACGGCTCGGTTGCTATGACCGCTCGAGGCCCGCTTCTCGAGGAGATGAAAGCACGGGTGGGCGCCTTCGCACAAAACAAGTTCACGAACGCCATCCAGCGTTCGACGATCGCGCTCACGTGGCTCAAGTCTGGTGTCGGCGATCCACCGATGATCAACGTCATTCCGTCGGTCGCCGAAGCCGGACTGGACTGCCGCGTCTTGCCGGGCACCACCCGCGATCAATGGATTGAGGATGTGAAGCGGCGGCTTGGAGACCCGTCTCTGAAAATCGAGGTCATCACTGAATCGGACGACCCGATTGTGACATCCCATGACACACGACTGTACCGGAGCCTCGAAGCCGCGATTGGGCGGCGCCACCCGGATGCCGTCGTTACGCCGATCCTGATTCCTTACGGCACCGATGGCAACGCGTTTCGCCCCAAGGGCGTGAAAGCCTATGGCATTTTTCCTGGAATCGTTTCCCAGGAAATCGTCAATCAGATGCACGGCGACGCCGAGCGCGTTCCACTTGCCAGCATTCACGAGGCGAGCCAGGTCCTGTTCGAGACGCTGCGCGACACGCTTGCCGAGGGCAAGTAATCGTCGACGATCGCGAGCCTTCCCGTTCGAGCTACTCGGTGCTATGTCCACGCCGGCCACGGCGTGCGGCATCAGCGTTTCGACCGAGAAATCTGCTCCAACTGTTGCAGGTGATGAATCTGGTGTCCGGCAAGGAGATGGATGATCCAGTCGACGGTCAGCGCTCCGTATTCGGGGTGCGAGAGAGCCTTGGCTCTGTCTTCAGCCGACAGGCCTTGGAAGAACACCCTGTTCATCCGGGCCAGTGCGAGGAATGCCTGGAACGCCGCAGAACCGCTCAGACCTGATTCGCGCGCCATCCACGCATCCTGATCGAGTGGTTGCGCGACGTAGCCAGAAGTTGTCACGGCCATCCGCGCGCGAGTGCCCAAGGCCATCTCGACCTGCGCCAGATGCGTGAGGATCAGACGTGCGCTCCATTTCCCCGGCGCATACGTGCTCTCGAACGCAGCGGCCGGCCAGGTCGCCACCAGCGCCTCGACTCGATCGGTCGTCTGACGAATAGCCTCGATCGGATCGCGGTCGCCGAGATCCGGACTGTAGGGAGTTGTCGGAGGCATACTCAATTGACAATTTACAATTTACAATTAGGAATTAGGAATTAGGAATTAGGAATTACAAAGGGACAGGAATTTTTCGAGCGTCGCGCACTTCTTGTAAATTCCCAATTGTAAATTGTCAATTTCCTAGAGCGTCGCCTGGACGACGGTTCTTGCGCTGCGGTGGCCCTGAATGAGATCGGGCAGAAGCTTCTTGCTCAGGTAAACCTTCGATTCTGCGTTGTCACCGGCGTGACGCTCGTACTTCACGACTTCGAACCGGAGATGGTCGAGCGTGCCGCGCATGTCGTAGAACTTGTTCTTGGTCTTGACCACAATCTCGTCGAACCCTTGCTCAATCGCCCAGGCTTCCTGCTGTTCGGTCAGCGCCCGAAAATGGCCCTGCCCGCGCCAGTCGCGACGGGTACCGCCGATCCACGTATAGAGCACGCGACGGCCTTCGAACCGGATGTCACGACGCAGCCGGCCGACGAGGTCCACGAGCTTGGGCTCCTCTTCGACGAGCGAGATCTCATGGGCGACCTTGAACGACACGGGCACGACACTCCCGGGATCATCGGGTAGGGGCGCGCTCGCCAGGAGGATGAGGTGCGCGCGTCCGCTCAGGCGACGTACGATCTCGGTCGCGGTTTTCTTGCGCGGAAACTCGCCGAAGTACTCCTCGATATACTGGATCTCGAGCGCACCCTGCTCCAGATCGTATTGCGTGATGTGATACTCCACGGTTCAACGCGCGAATTGTACACGATGCTCACGTGGCAGCCGGTGTTCCCCGCCCCAGTCCCCGTCGGTCTGGTGAGCTCAGTTCACGGGTGGGCGACCGCAACGGTGTAATCGACAGACTCGGTCAGCTTCCCGACATCATAGACGGCCACGCAGAAGGTGCCCGGAAGGACCGTTCCGCTGATCTGTGGAGTCTCCGCGGGAGTGGCGGTGACCGTCGTTCCGTTGCCAAGGTTCAGCGGACACGCCAGCCCGCTCGGAATGCCGATGCCGACCCCGACTTCAGGCGACGACGGCGCTTCGCTCGTCGGGGGCGGATTGACGGCCGTCAGCGTGATGGCGATCTTGCCCGGCCGCGAAATGATGAAACTGTGCGAGCTAGCGCTCTGCACGGCGAGTGTGCCAGTGAACGTCTCGGTTACGGTCGCCGGGTTGACATCGGGTTGAACGATTCCTGGGTCGGGGTCGCCTTCACCGCAGGCGCCCGCGACGACAGTCAGAGCCAGGACTCCAATAAGGAGTGGCCGCATACTCTAGCTCCTCGCTTGTTGCTGCGCGATTTTGGCCCACGCGTCGCGCAGCGAGACAGTGCGGTTGAAGACGGGGGCGCCGGGCCTCGAGTCGGGGTCGGCGCAGAAGTAGCCCAAGCGCTCGAACTGAAACCGGCTGCCGACGGCAGCGGTCGCCAGGCTCGGCTCTGCACGGCAGTCGCGCAGGATCTCGAGCGAATTCGGATTCAGATTGTCGAGGAAGGTCTTCCCCGCCGGCACCCGTTCGGGATCCTCGACAGAAAAGAGCCGATCGTACAACCGAACTTCGACCGGCAAGGCGTGCGCGCGCGACACCCAATGCAGCGTGGCCTTCACCCGCCGATTGTCGGGAGAACTCCCTCCGCGCGTAGCCGGATCGTAGGTGCAGCGAATTTCGATGATCTCGCCACGGTCGTCCTTGACCACGTCCGTGCACGTGATGAAGTACGCACCGCGCAATCGCACTTCACGACCGGGCGCCAAGCGGAAGAACTTCTTCGGCGGTGCCTCCATGAAATCTTCGCGTTCAATGTACAGCTCGCGCGAAAAGGGGACCTGTCGTGTACCGGCGGCCGGATCTTCCGGGTTGTTGATGACGTCGACCTGCTCGACCTGCCCCTCCGGATAATTCTTAAGAACGACCTTCAGCGGACGCAACACGGCCATCACGCGCGGGGCTCGCCGGTTCAAGTCCTCGCGGATGCTGTGCTCGAGCTGAGCGACGTCGATGACGTTTTCCTTCTTGGCCACGCCGATTCGTGAGCAGAAATCCCGAATCGACTCTGACGTACACCCGCGCCGTCGCAAGCCCGAGATCGTCGGCATGCGGGGGTCGTCCCAGCCGGCCACGTGCCCCTGCTCGACGAGTTGCAGCAGCTTGCGCTTGCTCATGACGGTGTAGTTGAGGTTCAACCGCGCGAATTCGATCTGCTGGGGCCGGTCGCGGTCGATGAGATTGGCCACCAGCCAGTCGTACAAAGGCCGATGGTCCTCGAATTCCAACGTGCAGATCGAGTGCGTGATCCGCTCGAGCGCATCGGACAGCGGATGGGCGAAGTCGTACATCGGGTAGATGCACCAGGCATTGCCGGTCCGGTGGTGCTCGGCGTGCCGAATGCGATAGAGCGTCGGGTCGCGCATATTGAGGTTCGGGGACGCCATGTCGATCTTCGCTCTTAAGACGTGCGCCCCGTCTGGAAAGTCGCCTGCACGCATGCGCGCGAAGAGATCGCGATTCTCTTCGACCGACCGATCCCGGTACGGGCTGTTCCGGCCAGGCTCCGTGAGCGTACCGCGGTACGCGCGAATCTGGTCGGCATCGAGGCTGTCAACGTAGGCCTTGCCTTGCCGTATGAGATCCACCGCAAACTGATACAAGCGCTCGAAGTAGTCCGAAGCATAGTACAGGGCATCCCACTCGAAGCCGAGCCATTCGACATCCTCTTTGATGGCATCGACATACTCGACGTCTTCCTTCGCCGGGTTCGTATCGTCGAATCGCAGATTGCAGGTGCCGGCGGTTTCCTCGGCAATGCCGAAGTTGAGGCAGATCGATTTGGCGTGGCCGATGTGGAGGTAGCCGTTTGGCTCGGGCGGGAACCGGGTGGCCACCCGACCTCCATGTTTGCCAGTGGCCAGATCGTCAGCCACGATTGAGCGAATGAAATCGACCGGCGCTGGCGGCGCGGCCGAACTGTTCTGATCAGACATGCTGTGCAATATTTTATCCCGGCAGGGCTGAGCGCCCCGGCCGGCCTCGTCGATCGGTCACCGGCGCGGCAATCCATCCGAGGGCCGTTCTCGTCTATCGTCGCATGATCAACGGATCAACCTGAACCCCGTTCGTGCGGGACTCGTGTCACGGCCCGAGGCCTATCGCTGGTCCAGTTGCGCGGCGCATGCCCTGGGACGCGCCGATACGCTGATCGTCCCGCATCCGATGTATTCAGCATTGGGCGACTCGCCGACAACACGGCAACTCTGCTGGCAACAGATTTGCGCCAGCGACGCTGACGACCAACAGCTGGCCGACCTACGAAAGGCCCTCCATCGAGGTGGAGTGTTGGGCGCTCTGCGGGCTGGGGTCAGACCCCGGTGACGAGGCGTAGCGGGGTCTGACCCCACACGCCGGCTACTTCCAGTCGATCACGGCCTCGTAATCTTTTCCAGTGAGATCCTTTGCCTTAATCCGCACCGCTCTCGGTTTGACGACACGCAGATTGAAGGTTGTGCCGTCACGGCCGCGGAAGTCGCTGAGCACGATGTCGCGTTTTTCCGAGCTCTCGATCCGGCTGAAGAACCTCGCGAACTCGGTTTGCCCCCCAATGGGTACGATGGCGATCGACACGTCAGTCAGTGGCTGGCCGACCGTGTTGCGAATCGTGACGAACATCTGGGAAGTTTCCACGGCCAGAGGTGAGCTTGCGGCCTGCTCGGAGCTACTCCCGGCACCAGAGCAGCCACCTCCGAGCGCCACCAGCAGAAGGACGCCGCCGAAGACCCTACAAGTCATGGGCACCTCCGGGGACTGGATGGTTCGTGAGTGGACCGACTCTACCGCCGAGCTAACTCGAGATCAAGAGCAATTCGCGCGAGGAGTCGTTGCGCGAGTCTCGGTCCCCGGTCCGGAATCAATACGCCACCAGGAGTCGCGCAGCCCTTTCGATCTGCGCGTCGCTTGGCAGATAGAACTCTTCGAGCGGCGGCGAGTAGGGTACCGGCGTGTCGAGCGCACCGACGATCCGAACGGGTGCGTCGAGGCTTTCAAACGCCTCTTCCTGGATGATTGCGGCGAGACTCTCGCCAATGCCGCCGGTCCGCGAGTCTTCGTGAACAATCAGCACGCGGTGGCAGTGGCGCGTCAGTGCCAGCACGGCATTGCGGTCGAGCGGGACGAGGCTGCGCAAATCGAGCACGCTGGCATGAATGCCGGCGGAATCGAGACGATCCGACACGCCGAGACAGACATGCACATAAGCTCCGTACGAGATGATGGCGAGATCGTCTCCAGCACGCCGGAGAGCCGCGCGGCCCAACGGAATCGGTTCGGGCGCTGAGTCGGCGAGCACCTGCTTTATCCGCGGATCGCGGTAGAGCGCGATAGGCTCGTAGTAAAGAACCGGATCCGGATCGGCGATGGCGGCCGCCATCAACGCGCGCGCATCATAGGGCGTCGACGGCACGACGATCTTGAGTCCCGCGGTCCGGTAAAACCACGGCTCGGTGTTCTGCGAATGGTACGGACCCGCGTGCCGGAGGCCGCCCCAGGGCATGCGAACCACCATCGGCACGCTGCCACCCCACCGATACCGAACCTTCGCAGCGTTGTTGACGAGTTGATTGAAGCCCGTTGCCACGAAATCGTTGAACTGAATCTCTCCAATCGGCCGCTGGCCGGCGAGTGCCGCACCGACGCACACGCCGAGGACCCCTCCTTCAGCAAGCGGAGAATTCACCAGGCGGTCGCCAAACTCGGCGATGAGCGGCCGGAGCAAGAGGAACGCGTTTCCGTAACGGCCACCGACGTCTTCGCCGTACACGAAAACGCGTGGATCGCTGCGCAACGCATCCGCGACGCCGAGCATGATGCCGTCGAGAAGCGTCCGTCCACTCGAATCGAATGGTGGGCCCGGTTCGAGGGCAACCGCGCTCGGCGTTGTCTGTGGTCTCAGGCGAACGTGAGGATCCAGCACCTCGACATGCACCCTCGGAGCGTCCTCCGAGAAGACGCCGCGGCCGGCCCGTGCGGGGTTCGGCCACGGAGCTTCGACAACGGCCCGGGCTTCTCTTTCGACTATGGCCTCTGCGTCCTGTTTGAAGCGCTCGAGATCGCCGGCAGCGATGACCCCTTCGCGTTCGAGTCGTGCGGCGTAGGTCGAGATCGGATCGCGAGCGGCCCAGAACGCATACAAGGCTGGATCGGCGTAACCAGTGGCGTTGAGTCGCGGATATTCCCATGAGGTCTGCGGATCGCGACCCAGATACAGCATGTCATCGTGGTGCGCGTGGCCGCACATGCGCATCGCGGCCACCTCGATCAGTGTAGGACCGTCCCCGGCGCGCGCACGCTCGACGGCCCAGGCGAACGAAGCGGCAATCGCATCCGGATCCGTGCCATCGACCGTGATGCCCGGAACGCCGTACCCGATTGCCTTGTCGGCAAATACACGAACGCCTGATTGCTCCGCCACCGGCGTCGACAACGCGGTCTGATTGTTTTCGATGCAGAAGACGGCCGGGAGACGGCGCGCGGCACACAGGTTGATGGCTTCGTGCCATTCCCCGAGCGACGAACCGCCTTCGCCGATGAACGAGAGAGCCACCCGCCCGGATCGATCGCGCCAAAATGCGAGCGCCATGCCGGCGATGGTCAACGCCGCCGTCGTGAGCGGCGCGGCAGGCGGCAGGATGCCCCACTCGAAGTCGCCGAAGTGAAGGTCGGTCCCGTCGCAGGGCGGACCGGCTTTTCCCATTTGCGCGCTCAGCACCATTCGCACCGTCGCGGGTTCTGGACGCATGGCCAGCGCAACACCGAGATCTCGAATCACCGGTCCGATGACATCACCTGTCCAACCTCCGTTGGGATCGCGGTACGACGCGCCGCGCCAAAGCCGAATGCCAGCCGCATAGATCGCTTCCTGACCGAGCGAGCGGAAGCCCTTCCCCTGGAAGGGCACCGCGCCATATCGGACCTCTCCGCTCTGAAAGAAGGCTTTCAGCCGGTTGTCGGTGGCACGAGTCAGGATCATGCCCCGCAGAATCTCGCGACGCTCCTCATGCCTGAGCGACGCCTCGAGCGCGGCGCGCCGCAGAAAGCCGTCGCAGGCGGTCAGCAGCTCCGTCCGCGCGTCAGCCATGCGTCTATCCGCCGAAATTCCCGGGGTCGTGTCGCACAGGCCCGATGGCAGCACCCGTGCCAAAACGCGGCTCGTCAGCTCGCGCGCGAACGTCGGGCGCAGCGCGTCAATCGCGGACTCACCCAATGGGTCTCGGCCGCCGGTGGCTGCGTCGAACGCCTCGATGGCGTCGGTCAGCGCGAACGGGTATCGCTCGGCGAGAAAGGCACCGAAACGGCCTGCAAGGCCGGTCAGTTTGCCGAGCCCGGCTGGCTTTGTGGACACGTCGATCAAATGCTACTGCGAATGACCTGTGTGCACGATCGCGGCAGGCCAGGGGCGATTTCTTGGGCCTCGCTTCGGGCCCCGCTTCTTAGAAGGAGTGGCTCTGAATGGTATGGTAGCGACATGCCGTGGACGACCTTGATTGATGGCGAGGCCCTCGCCGCGCGTCTGACCGATCCTCTTCTTGCCATCGTCGACTGCCGCTACGACCTGGTTGACGATACCTGGGGAGCGCGGGAATACGCGAAACAGCACATTCCAGGCGCTGTGTTTGCCAACATGGACCACGACCTGTCGGGACCAAAGAGTGGATTCAACGGTCGCCATCCTCTTCCCGACCCCGGAATTCTGTTACGGACACTCGGCCGGCTTGGCATTGCGCCGGGTGCACAAGTTGTAGCCTACGACCAGGACGCGGGCATGTACGCCAGTCGGCTCTGGTGGCTGCTGCGCTGGCTGGGGCACGACGCGGTTGCCGTGCTCGATGGCGGCTTCGCGAACTGGTTGGCCGAAGGACGGCCTACTCGTTCAGGCATCGAAACGCGAACGCCTCAGGAGTTCACCGGCGCGCCCCGCACTGGCTGGATTGCAGACGCAAACGAAGTGCGTCAGGCAATCGGCGACAACGAGCGGCTCATCATCGATGCGCGTGCGCCCGAGCGATATCGCGGCGAGGTCGAGCCGGTCGACAAGGTCGCCGGGCGGATACCGGGCGCCGTGAACTACTTCTACAGGTGGAACATCGGCGAAGATGGAACGTTTCGCCCCCCCGCCGAACTCCGTGATCGGCTTCAAGAATCAATTGGCCAGGTTCGACCCGAGCGCGTGATTGGGTACTGCGGGTCCGGTGTCACCGCCTGCCAGGTCCTTCTCGCGTTCGAGCACGCAGGCCTCCACGGGCCGAGGCTCTATCCCGGGTCATGGAGCGAATGGTTGAGCGATCCGACACGCCCCATAGAGCGCGGTTGAGGACTACGTGACGTTCAATCTATTCATCACCTGGTGCGCTTCCTTCATGATCGATGCGATGACGTCGGCGGCCCCTGGGAGATCTCGAATCACCCCGACACTTTGCCCGGCGTACAACGGAAAGTAGTCGGGATTGTGTCGGCTTGCGGCGTCGGCCCAGATGTCCTGCTCTAGTGCCGCCTGAAGGAGCCCCGGCAGGACCGGAGCGCCGGAAGACTCGTAGTCGGAGGCAAACCGGCTGCGTAGGAGCCGAGCCGGCAGCCCGGTGAACGCTTTCGTCACCATCGTGGCGTCGCTGGCCGATTTCAAGATCGACTGTTTCCAGAAATCGGGAGCCATCGATTCTCGTGTCGCTACGAAGCGCGTCCCCATCAGCACGCCCGCGGCGCCGAGCGCCTGCGCCGCCACCAGGCCGCGGCCGTCGGCAATCCCACCGGCGGCGATGACCGGCACGGCCACGGCATCAACCACTTCGGGAACGAGAGCAAAGGTGCCAACCATCGAAGGGGCATCGGAACGCCAGCTCGATCGATGTCCGCCAGCTTCGGCACCCTGGGCCACGATGAAGTCCGCCCCGCGGCTCGCTGCCGCCCGCGCATCATCGACGTTGGCGACCATCGCCATGATCCGCACGCCTCGCTCGCGGCAGCGAGAGACGAGGTCGGCCGACGGGAGGCCCAGAGCCGTGCTCCACACAGGCACTCGCTCATCGAGGATGACATCAATCGCCGCGGCAATCGTGTCGGGGCGGCGTTCCGGCGGTGCGCTCGACTCGGGCAGTCCGAGGACCCGGCGCGTCTGGTTCAGGGCGGAGTTCGCGGCGGCAATGATCTCGGGCGGGACATCCTTCGGATCGACCGGCGGGACGAGGTCCGGGTGGAGCCACAAGTTGACGCCAAAAGGACGATCGGTCAACTCTCGGACACGTTTGATTTGGATTCGCAGCTCGTTCGGCGCGAGGGTCAAGGCCGCAAGAACGCCCAGGCCACCCGCACGAGACACTTCGGCTGCAAGCTCGGGCCCCGCCACGCGGCCCATGCCCGATTGAATAATCGGATACCGGATGCCCAACGACCCACAGAGCGTCGACATGGCTGCCTCCCGTCGTTGCTCAAGCTAAAGTGTTGAACGCCAGCCTGCCTGGCGCAACGAGTTCCTCCGTGAGCGACATCGAAACCATCGACAACACTGCCGTCGTACGCGAGCCAGCCGGAGTCTGGTCGGCCATTCGAGAATCTCTGAGCGGATCCCACCGCGACTATACGGAAGGCGGGATCGGCTACGCCATCCTCCTGCTCGCAATCCCGATGGTGCTCGAGCTCGTGCTCGAATCGGTCTTTGCCGTCGTCGACGTCTTTTTCGTCTCCCTATACCATCGCTATCCGCGTCGTCCTCTTCGCCCTGCTTCCATCGTGGGGTCTTGCCAACGCGGCGGCGACTCTCGTCGGCCAGAACCTCGGTGCGAACAAGCCCGACCGCGCCGCAACGTCGGTCTGGCGAGCGTGCTTCTACAACATGGTATTCCTCGGTGTCGTCGGATTCGTATTCGTCGTGTTCCCACGACCGTTGGTCGCGATCTTCACCAGCGATTCAGACGTCGCCGCCATTGCGGTGCGCGGTCTGCGGATTATCAGCGGCGGCTTTCTGTTCTACGCGTACGGCATGGTCCTGACACAGGCGTTCAACGGCGCAGGAGATACGCTGACGCCTACGCTCATCAACCTGTTCTGCTTCTGGCTGTTCGAGATTCCGATCGCCTATGCGCTGACGCGCACCGGCGAGCTGGGGCCGTCCGGGGTGTTCTGGGCGATCGCGATCGCCTATTCGGTTTTGGCGATCATCAGCGTGGCGCTGTTCAAGCGCGGCCGCTGGAAGCTGAAGAAGGTGTCGCGATTAGTGCACGCGAGGACCATCGGCCGGCTGCTCCGCCGAACGTGACGTCCGCCAGTCATCGTCGTGAATTGAATAAAGCATCTGGTCAAGAGCCCGCCCGTGCCGCCAGAAGGACCCCTTCAAAACGGCTTCCGGGACAGCGCCCAACTTCAAGAGGGCCCCGTTGCCTCGCCCGTTGAGGAGCGCTGCGCGCGCTTCGAGTCGATGCACGCCGATTGTCTCGAAGGCGAAGTCCAGCAGCAACTCAGCGCCTTCCCGGAAAAGGCCGGTGCCCCAGAACTCCGGGCCGAGCACAAATCCCCACTCGGCCGTCGCGAACGTTTCGTCGAGCTGCGTGACTTGGAAGATGCCAATCGGTGTGTCGGATCCGCGCAGCGTTGCCACAAAGCAGGCGTGCGCCCCGATAGACCGCTGACGCGAAGCCCAATTGACGAAGCCCTGGAAACCTTCAAGCGTCGTCGGAGGGGGCGAGATGTACCGCGATGTCTCGTCGCTGGCCAGGATGGCCAGCATCGGACGCGCATCTGAGGATCTTAACTCGCGCAGGCGTAGGCGCTTCCCCGTAAGCACCGGCAGTTGAAGCCGCCAGTTCGTGGTATTGACCACGTTGTCGATCGCCGGGTGAGCGACCGATGTGAGCGCGGCGAGCTCCGAGCGATTGGTGACGTTTTCCATTTCGAGTCTCCTGCGCCTAGTCTTTCAATTGATGCGCGCCCACGGTCTCGCCGAACTCACGGCGTAGCCATACAAAGTCGTGCGCCGGATTCAGGAACCACCAATACCAGCCACCGGCAGGCGCTGTTCCGCCCAGTCCGGCGGTCCCCCAAACGATGTTGGTGCCCCACACGATGTTGTGACGTCCACCAGTGCCCCATACGATGTTGTCGCGACCGCCAGTCCCCCACACGATGTTGCTGCGGTCGAGCGTGCCCCACACGATGTTGCCGCGGTCGAGCGTGCCCCAGACGATGTTGTTGCGGCCGGCTGCGCCCCATACTGTGTCGTCGCCGTTCGCCGTGCCCCACACGATGTTGCTGAGACCCGCCGTGCCCCACACGATGTTGTCTCGACCGCCAGTGCCCCACACGATGTTGTTCCGACCGGCCGTGCCCCACACGATGTTGTTCCGACCCGCCGTTCCCCACACGATGTTGTCGCGACCACTGGTTCCCCAGACGACGCCTTCAGGGCAATCCGCTCCGCCGCACGCGGTACCCCAAACGATGTTCTGTCGATTGCCGGTTCCCCACACGATGTTCTGTCGATTGCCAGTTCCCCACACGATGTTGTCCCGGCCGCCAGTCCCCCACACGATGTTGTCCCCGTCGCCCGTGCCCCACACGATGTTGTTCCGACCGGCCGTGCCCCACACGATGTTGCCGCGGGCGATCGAGCCCCACACGATGATCTCGCCTTGAACAGTGCGTGTGCTCCCCCACTCCACGCCGAGGTCCCACGCGTTTCCGGCAGGCAGGATGAACCCGCCGGAGACTTCGTCGTTGCCCCAGATGATGTGGCGGCTCCAAATTGGCTCCACCGGCACAGGGTCGCCCGGTTGCGCGTTCACGAAGAACTGCGCGAGACGGACCGCACCCAGGGAATTCAGAAATCCGGCGCCCTGTTCGAGGGCGTGGTAGCCCGCGTACTCCTGCGCCGTGTACTGAAGGATCGCCTTTACCAAGTTGGGCGTGAGGTTCGGATTCGCCTGCAGCATCAACGCGACGGTTCCGCTGACAACAGGAGCCGCTTGGCTGGTGCCGCTCAAGACGAGATATGGAGAACTGGCGGTTGGAAAGGCCCCGGAAACCAGGTACTGGGGGAATTGCGTCGAGAAGAAGCTCCCGGGGGCCGCTGCGGAAATGGTCCCGACACCCGAAGCGAGGATGTCCGGCTTCGCCCTGAAGTCGATTGCGGTCGGCCCTCGCGAGCTGAACGGGGCCATCTCGTCGTCTGCGCGAGTAAAGGTGCCCTTGCTGCTCGAAGCGCCGACGGTCAGCACCCACGGCGCGTTGCCCGGCGCCGTGATGCCACCCCACACGTCGTGTCCTTCTTCGTCTTGACCGCCATTGCCACCCGCTGCGACGACGACGATGCCCTGGTCGACGAGCGCCTTCGCGGCAAGCGTCAGCGGATCGGTGTCGTGCGATTCGAGAACGTGGGCCCCAACCGAAAGATTGACGATACGAATGTTGTACGTCCGCGCGTTGGCTCCAACCCATTCCAGCGCTGCAATCACGTCGCTGACCGATCCCTGACCGTCGGCGTCGAGCACCTTCAGAGAAATGAGCGAAGCCCCCGGCGCCATGCCCGACTGCTCGCCGTAGGAATCGTAGCCATTGCCCGCGACAATCCCTGAAACGTGCGTGCCGTGACCGTTGTCGTCGTAGGGCTCCGTGCGATCGTTGACGAAGTCCTTGAAGAAGGCGACTCGCTGATCGCCGTACGGATAGGTGTGCTGGGAGCTCGGTCGGATCGTGAAGTCGTCGTGAAATGTCGCAATGCCCGAATCGATCACCGCGACGCCAACACCGGCCCCTGTGAGCCCGAGCAGGCGTCTCACGAAAAACGTCCCGCTCGTGATGGACGTGCGGAAGTTATGGGCGAAAACTGTGCGATTGTGACTTACGCGGGCGACATTGCTATTGGTCGCAACGGCGTCCAGCAACGTATTGGGCACGTCGAGGACCACGCCATTGACCAGGCGGAGAGCCTTACGACGCGCGTAGCGCTTAAGCTCTGGCGGCAGCTGCCCGCCCGCGTTCAGGGTGACGATAACGCTGGTCGTTTCAGAGCCAGGAGCCGAGTCAGCCCGTCGCTGCAATTCACGGTCGAGCTTCGCGTGCGTCCGCCTCGGATTGGCCTCCGCCGCGGCGCACGAGAGCGCCGCAATGGCGAGGAAAGACAGGAATCTCTTGGTCATCTCGCCCAGCGGGAGGGCAAGAAGTCAGCCACCTCGTCCATGGAACTCCCGATAACGTAATCGCGAGGCTAAGTATATGTATCTAAAGAGATATATCTGAAAGCCAGCGCGGTGTAACGATCACGACGGATTGCACTTTGCGCAATTTCGTTGCAGTCTGTCTATCGCGAAAATGGTGTAATCGGTGCTGCACAAAGACTTAGTGCTCGTGTGTTCAATTCTAGATCATGAGTGCCGAAAATTGAACACTTGCTGATGTCTAAGTCTCTTACAGTCAGCGCGCAGGTTGGGCTTTAGACGCGCTTGATGGAAGGCCCTACGCCTCATCAATCGACCGCGGCCAATCGCCCTTGAGCAGTCGTGAAAGCGATCGATCGGCCAGCAGACGCCCCCCGGTCTGGCAGCGCGCACAGTAGTTACACTCATTCTCCGCGTAGACGATCCGCTGCACCGGCGCGCCACAGACGGGACACGGCAGCTTGAAACGCCCGTGAACTGCCATTTCAGTTCGAAATGCGGTGACCTTGTCGGGAAACTCGCCTCGCGCCTGCTGCCGCAAACGATCGATCCAGGCAATCAATGTGGAGCGCGTCGCCTCGTAGAGCCGTCTGTGCTCTTCATCGCTGAGCGACCGAGTCAACTTGAGCGGCGAGAGCCGCGCGGCATGAAGAATCTCGTCGGAATAGGCATTGCCGATGCCGCTGAAGAGGTGCGGGTCGGTAAGCGCGCGTTTGATCGTGTGGTTCTCGCGCGTCAGCGCCTCGTGAAATTCGGCAGCGGTGACCGAAAGCGGCTCAATGCCTCCGGGATCGAGCGCCCGCACGTGGGCGACGCCTCGAACGACCTGCAGCCGCGCCCGTTTCTTGGAGCTCGCTTCGGTGAAGAACAGTAGGCCGTGTTCGAACTCGAAGACGGCGAGGATGAGTTTGGGAGAGGGGCGACTTGCCTTTCCTCCGACAGTCATCCATTTCAACCGTCCGGCGATCATCAAGTGGATGACGAGAAAGAGATCCTGGGGAAACCCGATCACGATACGCTTGCCGATCCGCTCAACGGTTTGTACGGCGGTGCCGAACACCGATTCGATCGGTGGCTCGACTGAGCGAAGGACGAAAGGACTGAGAAGAAGGACCCGATCGAGACGCCTCTCGACGAGATGTCGGCGTAGCGCCTCGATATAAACGACCAGATCAGGCAGTTCAGGCACGTGGCGCGAGTCCTGCAGACTTTTGCGGTTGACGCTCGGCCAGCCGGCGCGTCATTGTAGACGTCATAACCTCATGCGGTTGATGGCTCTGGCACTTGCGGCGATTCTGCTGGCGTCCCCGGCCTTTGCCCAGTCGGGCCAGACGTCCTCGGCAGGCGTCCCGGCGTCATCGCAGCCGGACGCTGGTCCAGCGCCTTCACCGCAGTTGCCAGTGTCGCTGGACAAGATTCGCGGGGCGCTCGAGCGACCTCCGCCCGGGCAGCTGTTCCGGGGAGTCGACGAAAAACCGACATTTCGCATCGAGATCCTCGAACGACAGAGGATTGAAGAGCTCTTGTCGACGTTGGACTTCAAGAGCGGGCCGACACCGCCAGGCGGCGTGTACGGCTACGAACAGCAGCGCGTGATGTTTCCGTCAGTGGACTATCCACTTGCGCAGCCGTATGCCGCGTTCAGCCAGGGACAATTGCTCACGATCCTGTTTGAAAACGCCATCGGAAAGTACATCGTGGATCGCGCAGGATCTTCGATCAAGAAAGCGATCCACGAACGCTCGGAGGCCACGGTTCGACGGGAGGTCGACGAGGCGATTGCCGAATACTGCGCCGGCAAACCGGACGGCGGCGTTGGGATTCAGCTCTGCGATCCGATGCCTGCGAATCGCTGACGTTCGATCCAGCCCCTCCAGCCCTTCCAGCCCCTCCAGCCTTTTCAGCCCCTCCAGCCCTTCCAGCCCTTCACCGCAAAGTTCCCCTTGACACCGGGCCTAATGTATCATTTAATCCGGATAGACGGATTAATGAACGCCAGGGCCCCTGCCATCCTCGACCACCTGACGGCACTGTCCGACGCAACCCGCAGCCGCCTGCTGTTGCTCCTCGAACGCCACGAGCTTACGGTGACCGAGCTCTGCAGCATCATGCAGCTCCCCCAGTCGACCGTCAGCCGGCACTTGAAAGCACTGGTCGACAGCGGCTGGATCGCCGCGCGAGCTGAAGGTACCAGCCATCTGTACACGATGACCCGCGAAGAGTTGGACGCTGCGGCGCGGCGGTTGTGGTTGCTGGTGCGCGAGCAGGTCGGTTCGACACCGGCGGCGGTTCAGGACGAGCGACGGCTTCAGATGGCGCTTTCCGAGCGCCGTACCAAGTCGCAGGAATTTTTCTCGTCATCCGCGGGGCAATGGGATCGGCTCCGCGACGAGCTCTTCGGCGATCGCGTCCATCTCGCCGCCATGGCCGCTCTCGCGGACGGCGACTCGGTCATCGGTGACCTGGGCTGCGGCACCGGACAGGTGAGCGCTGCGCTCGCGTCGTTCGTGACTCGCGTCGTTGCAGTCGACACGTCAGCGGCGATGCTTCAAGCCGCCAAGAAGAGACTCGCCGGTTTCGACAATGTCGATCTTCGTCGCGGCGAGCTCGAGGCCCTTCCGATCGACGACGACCGCCTCGACGTCGCCGTGCTGATGCTCGTGCTGCATCACGTGCCGGAACCGGCGAAGGTCTTGGCTGAAGTCGCGCGCGTGCTCAAGCCGGGAGGGCGCGTTGTCGTGGGGGACATGCTCCCTCACGATCGGGAGAACTACAAACAGCAAATGGGACACGTGTGGCTCGGATTTTCTGATGATCAGATGCGATTGATGTTGACGGAGTCTGGATTCCGACGAATTCGAATCGTCGCCCTTCCGCCTGACGCGCGTGTCAAAGGACCCGGATTGTTCGTCGCCACCGGCGAAACGTCCACGCGATGAGCACAGCTCGACCGGTGAAAAGGCTTCGTGTTTTTTCCATCTTCGTGGCAGAGTAAACCGACTCAAGCAAAAGGAGACCAAGCACCATGGCGACCGTTATCGAGAAGCATCAACACCCCTTCGCCGCCGCCAAGGCCGCCGGCCGCGAGCCGTACAAGGTGAAAGATCTGTCGCTCGCCGACTTCGGGCGCAAGGAAATGCGACTGGCCGAGCAGGAAATGCCTGGACTGATGGCCCTGCGCAAGCAGTACGGCGGTAAGAAGCCGCTCGCCGGCACCCGCATCATGGGCAGCCTGCACATGACGATTCAGACTGCGGTGCTCATCGAGACGCTGACCGAGCTCGGCGCCGATGTCCGCTGGGTCTCGTGCAACATCTTCTCGACGCAGGATCACGCCGCCTCGGCTGTGGTCGTCGGCCGTCCGGAAACGGGCGGCACGCCGCAAGATCCCAAGGGGACGCCGGTCTTCGCCTGGAAAGGTGAGACGCTCGAAGAGGTACTGGTGGTGCACGAACGAGGGGCTCGAGTGGCCCGACGGGAGCGGCCCCACATCGATCGTCGACGACGGGGGCGATGCGACGCTGCTGATCCACAAGGGCGTAGAGTTCGAGAAGGCCGGAAAGGTCCCGGCGTTCAAGCCGGAGAGCGAGCCTGAAGAGTGGGGCGTTATCCTCGAGCTCGTGAAGCAGTCGATGGCGAAGGACAAATCGCGCTTCACGCGTCTCGCGTCTCAGATCATTGGCGTCAGCGAGGAGACGACGACTGGCGTCCACCGGCTGTATCAGATGCAGGAGAGCGGCACGCTCCTCTTCCCCGCCATCAACGTCAACGACTCGGTGACCAAGAGCAAGTTCGACAACATCTATGGCTGCCGGCACTCACTGACCGACGGTCTCGCACGCGCATCCGACGTCATGCTTGGCGGCAAGGTCGCCGTAGTCTTCGGTTTTGGCGAGGTCGGGAAGGGCTGCGCTCAGGCGCTGCGCGGTCAGGGCTGCCGCGTGATCGTGACTGAAATCGATCCGATCTGCGCGCTGCAGGCGGCGATGGAAGGCTACGAAGTGAAGACGCTCGAGGACGTCGTCGAAACCGCCGACATCTTCGTGACCGCGACCGGGAACTACATGATCATCACGGCCGAGCACATGGCGCGCATGAAGGACAAGGCAATCGTCGGCAACATCGGCCACTTCGACAACGAGATCGACATGGCCGGCCTCAAGAAGTCCTCCGGCATCGAGAACATCAATATCAAGCCGCAGTACGACGAGTGGCGCTTCCCCGATGGACACAGCGTCATGGTGCTCGCGGAGGGACGCTTGCTCAACCTCGGATGCGCCACCGGCCACCCGAGCTTTGTCATGTCCGCATCGTTCTCGAACCAGACCATCGCTCAACTCGAGCTCTATGCCAATCGCAGCAAGTACGAGAAGAAGGTCTATATCCTGCCGAAGCACCTCGATGAGCAGGTGGCGCGTCTGCACCTGGATCATCTCGGCGTGAAGCTGACGAAGTTGACGAAGGACCAGGCCGATTACCTCGGCGTCCCGCTGGACGGGCCTTACAAGCCGGAGCACTATGGGTACTAACGAAGGTCTGCCGTATTCACGACGGTTTCGCTGCAGGACTGAAGGGCAAAGGGCTTCGACGCCTTTTGCCCTTTCCTACAATCCAGCCTTTTTGTATCCGGAGTTCGTCACTGTTACCTGGATGTTCTTCGCCGCCACGTCGAGCACAACCTGCTGCGGATAGCTGGTGCCGTCGACGAGATTCGCGAAGGTCACGGCAAGAGCGACGGCATCGTCTTTCGGCTTCTCGACGTACGAGCTCACCTTGTAGGTCCTGAGCTGCTTGGCGCTTGAATCGAAGCCGAGGGTCAGCAAATCCCCTGGTTTTGCGTAATCCTTCACCGTCAGCGTGGTCGTCGCCGCTGACGGCTGAACGGACAGGTTTCCCGCCGCCTCGCCCGCCTGAATCTTCTGTGGATCGGGTGGAACATACTCATGGACGAGTGCCGCCACGCGCTCCATGTAGTCCTTCATATCGTCCACCTTGTTGGCGACGATCGCCTGCTTCGCGGCGCCGCCACGACGCCGTCCGCCTCCGGACTGCTGCGATTGTTGAGGCTCGGCTGCGCCTGGAATTGGCGTCTTCTGGACCTTCCCATCCGCACCGTAATAGCACTGTTTCTGTTCCTGCTTCTTGACTTCCCCTTTGAGCTTGATTTGCGTGGTTTCCACCCAGGAGTACTGTCTGAGTGCGGCTTGATTGGCGGCGAGGGACTCTTTCAGGGCGGCAGTTTGTCCCGGCGGCGCCTGGGCCTGGCCGACGGCACCGCACAGCAGACCAACGAGCGATGCAAGAGCCCATTGGAGATTGCTTGTGGCGAATGAGCGGAACGGGCCGCGGCTTGCTCGACGCATGACACCCTCCTGTTGCAGTGACGCGCTGCTCTTCTGGATATTGAGTCTGAAATGTACGCCGGGAATTGGAACGCTGACATGCAAATTCGGCATGACGCTCTTGCCAAGCAGGCGGTCACGAGATGAATATTCGGCAGTCGGCGTCGCTATGCAGAGGGGCCAGCTCGAGCATGCCGATTCTGCATAGCCCAGGTGGATTCTCCTGGTTCGAGGGCTGGTCTCGCTTCTGTTCGGGGTCATGGCTTTTGCGTGGCCGGGCATCACGCTCGCGTCGCTCGTGCTCCTGTACGCCGCGTACTGTTTCGCCGACGGCATCGTCGCGCTGCTTGGTGGCTCGAGCGGTCGGCTGTGGCAGTCGCTTCTCATCGGCGTCATCAGTGTGGCCGCAGGCGTCGCCGCGCTCTTTTACCCGGGTCTCACTGCGCTCGTCCTGCTCTATTTGATTGGGGCGTGGGCGATAGTCCGTGGTGTGTTCGAAATCGCCGCCGCGGTCGCGCTCCGCAAGGTGATCGAAGGAGAATTGATGCTCATTCTGGCTGGGCTCTTTTCGATCGCCTTCGGGGTTTTCGTTTTGCTCTTTCCGGGTGCGGGCGCGCTGTCCGTCATTTGGATCCTCGAGGACGTACGCGCTGATCTTCGGCGTGCTGCTCATCGTGTTGAGCTTCCGGGTCAAGGGCTTGGCACATGCGTGAAGAAAGTTCGTGAGATCAGCGCATCGTGGGTCCTGGGAAATCGGGAATGGTCTCGCGAGGCGCGATAGCGCGAATAGCGCTGTTCGTGCCGATGTTGTGGGTTAGCGCCGCGACCCGGGCGGCTGGGCCACGTCCGGGATCGACGACGGCGGGAACGGAAAGCGCACTTTGGCGAGCTGGTGCAGCTGATGGGAGTTTTCATCGTTGGTTTGAAGATCGCGGCCTCGAGAGTTGTTTGTTGACGATGGTGGATGATGCGACGGGACGCAGCGTCGGCCGCTTCGGGGCGCAAGAACGATCTGGGCCGCGGTGGGCGTGTTGCGGGTCTGGATCGAACGCTCTGGGATCCGCAGGCGCTCTATACCGACTGGAAGAATGTGTATGCCGCGTCCCGAATCAGGAGGAGCGGGAGACCGGGGCCGAGCCGTTGACGCAGTTTGGCCGCATGTGCGCGAAATTGGGGATCGCATCATTCCCGCGAGCTCGCCCAGGCGAAGGGGCGAACGACGGCATAGCGGCACCATCGGGATCGCTTGGTGAAAAAGCTCGCGCCGCAGGCATCGCGGATGTTGCGACGGCGAATGCCTTTCTTGAGAAGGCGTATTGGCCGGAGCACAACGAGCGGTTCGCGCAGGCGCCGCGTCCGCCGAGGACTTCCATGTGGCGGTGCCACGCGGCGTCCACCTGGCGCGCATCTTTCGGCTCGAGCAGGCGCGCACCGTGTAAATGATTGGGTGGTGCGTTACGACAATCGCTTGTTCCAGCTCGAGCGCCAGAGTCACCGGCCGCCCGCCCGCGGGACGGTGATCGTGCACGAAGCCGCCGACGGCCAGATCGAGATTCGGTATCGGCACCGGGTGATGCGCTGGACTGAAATCCCGCCGGCGCACGGCGGCGCCCCGATATGTCCGGCGCGGATTGCGCCGCCGTCGGTGCCGCGGCGAGACGACGTCCGGTGGCGACGATCGCATCCGAGCGCCGACCATCCGTGGCGCCGAGGGTTCGCCGAACGGAACGCAGCTCGGCAGATGTCGGAGCGGCTGGATCCATGACGAAAAGCCTGTGGAAGCTGCCGGAGCGGTGGACGCGAAGAGCGCGCGCCCACCGCTCCTTGGAAACCACAGAACGGTTTTCCACAGCTACCACAGGCATTCTCCTTCTCTCTCAGAAGGGGACATTTCTATCGAGTTAAGCGGGGGACATTTCTAACGAGTGACCCGTCCCAGAGCGCCAATTGACAGCCTCGATTCAGTACAGGTAGGCTGTCGTCTCGGACAAGCCGGTAGAACGTCACCCATGATTCGCCTTCACCACGCTCCGCATCACCATTTCGGTCCAGATTCGGACCGGCGGAGTGGCGTGTGATCTAGGTCGAGCGAGTAAACCTCAACACGTAGCCCCGCCCTCTGGCGGGGTTTTTTGTTTTATGGACTACTCAAAACTGGACGGGTTGATCGCTGCCGTGATTCAGGATGCCGAGAACGATGAGGTCCTGATGGTCGGCTTCATGAACGAGCAGGCGCTCGCCGAGACGCAGCGAACCGGCTTCGCCACTTTCTTCAGCCGTACGCGTGGCAAGCTCTGGACCAAGGGCGAGACGTCGGGAAACCGCCTCGAAGTGACGGAGATCTTCGTCGACTGCGACGAGGACACCGTGCTGGTGAAGGTGAAGCGATTGGGGGATGGAAACGTCTGTCACACAGGGGAGCGATCGTGCTTCTTTCGAACGCTGACTGAACCTCATCACCACTGAGGACACCGTGGACACAGAGGGTCAGACGTATTGCCTTCCGTGTCCTCCCTGTCCTCCGTGGTGGAGAGTTTATACAGATGAAACTCAAACTCGGAATACCCAAGGGTTCCTTGCAGGACGCCACCGTCCAGCTGTTCGCTCGGGCGGGGTTCAATCTGTACGTGAGCTCGCGCTCGTATTTTCCGGCTATCGACGATCCCGAGATCGAATGCATGCTCATTCGAGCGCAGGAGATGGCGCGCTACGTCTCGGACGGCGTGCTCGACGCGGGCCTGACGGGCCAGGACTGGATTGCCGAGCATGAGCTCGGAGATGGGACGACCGGGGTCCTGACGTCGATCGTGGATCTTGTTTACGCGAAACAGAGTTTCGGAAAGGTGCGCTGGGTGCTCGCAGCGCCCGAGGACTCGGCCGCCAAATCTGTCTCCGATCTCGAGGGCGGAACGATTGCCACGGAGCTCGTTCGCGTGACCCGCGCATATTTCGAACGCCATCGCGTCAAGGTGCACGTCGAGTTTTCGTGGGGTGCGACGGAAGTCAAACCGCCGGTGTTGGCCGACGCCATCGTCGAAGCGACTGAAACCGGCTCCACCCTACGGGCAAATCGGCTGCGTATTCTCGACACCGTCATGGAATCGAATACTCAGCTGATCGCCAACCACACCGCGTTGGCCGACGAATGGAAGCGGACGAAGATCGAGAACCTGGCTCTGCTGCTCAGGGCGGCGATCGAAGCGCAAGGGCGCGTCGGACTCATGCTCAACGTGCGCCGCGAGGACCTGGGGAGCGTTCTCGCCCTGCTGCCCGCTCTGCAACGGCCGACCATTTCGGCATTGAGCGACGATGCGTGGGTCGCGGTGAACACGATCATCGAGGAGCGGACGGTGCGCGACCTGATTCCGCGTCTGAAAGCCGCCCGCGCGCAGGGAATCGTCGAGTATCCGCTCAATAAGATTGTGTTATGACTCCCGCTCCCATCATCGAATCCCTCGAACGAGCGCCGTCGATTGTGATCCCATTGGTTCGGCAGGCGGCGCCAGAGATTCTGAAGCGCCGTCCGCTTTCCGGCAAATGGTCGATTCACGAGCACGCCTGCCACCTGGCCGACGTGCACGGGGTGTTCTTCCAGCGTCTGGACATGATGCTCTCGGACGACAACCCCGCAATTCGATCCTACGACCCTGGCAGAGACGATCCGGACGACCGGCTGCTGCACATCGACCTGGACGACGCGCTGGGCCGTTTCGGGCACGACCGTCGGCGGCTCGTGGAACGACTTCGACAGCTCGCGCCACCTGATTGGGCCCGGACTGCACGACACGACGAATACAATTCGTATTCGGTATTCACGATGTTTCGTCATCTGGCGCTGCACGACTTCCTGCATGCGTACCGAATCGAGGAGCTCGTGCTCACGCGCGACTGGCCGGCACCCGCGCCGGTACGCGATTGAGCAAGAACGGCAGCTGACGTGACCGCATTCAGAATCATCGACGCGAGTGATGAACCGGCGCTTCGCCGCCTGCTCGATCGTGGCCGACGGCAAGACCGCGGCTTGGAGCGACGCGTCCGGCAGATTGTCGATCGCGTGCGCGCAGGCGGCGATGCCGCGCTCAATCAATTTGCGAGGCGATTCGACCGCACCACCGGCCCGCTCGAAGTGAGCGAAGAGGAAATGCGGAACGCCGTACGGCGGGTCACCCCCGAGGTCCGACGGGCGGTCGCACAGGCCTCTCGACACATTGCGCGAGTCGCGCGACGTCAGCTGCCGAAGACGTCTCGAACTCGTATCGCGTCAGGAGTGTCGGTCGAGCAACGAGTCGAGCCCCTTGCCCGTGTCGGGTGCTACGTTCCCGGCGGCCGATTTCCGTTGCCATCGTCGCTGCTGATGACGGCAATCCCGGCGCGCGTGGCCGGCGTCGCGGAGGTCTTCGTGGTCTGCCCGCGGCCGGAGCCGGTCGTCATGGTCGCGGCGCTGGAAGCCGGTGTCACGCGCCTGTTTCGACTCGGAGGGGCGCACGCGATTGCCGCGTTGGCCTACGGGACCGGGACGATTCCGCGGGTGGACAAGATCGTTGGCCCCGGTAACCGATACGTTGCGGCGGCCAAAGCCTACGTCGCAGCTGATTGTGCGATTGACTTCTACGCCGGACCAACGGAGATCGTCATCGTCGCGGGTGGCGGCCGTCCCGATTGGATCGCCGCCGATCTCGTCGCGCAGGCCGAGCACGACCCTGACGCCCGCGCCATGTGCATCACCTGGAAGCGCCCATTCGCCGAGCGAGTGGCGGAAGCGGTCTCGAAACGCCTGGTCGGACGTGACATCGCGCAGCAATCGCTGTTGGCGAATGGCGCAGTGATTGTGACGGAGACCGACGACGAGGCAGTCGCGCTCTCGAACCGAATCGCGCCGGAGCATCTCGTGGTCGATCGCGAGTCGCTGGCGCGCAGGTCGCTCACGGCGGGCGCGGTGTTCGTGGGTCCATTCACCGCGCAAGCGGCGGGCGACTATGCCACTGGCTCGAATCACGTGCTTCCGACCTCAGGTGCCTCCCGATTCAGGGGCGGCCTCAGCGCATCCGATTTCGTGCGCGTGATGTCGGTGCAGCGTCTCACACGAGCGGGGTTGGCGCGTCTCGCCCCCACGATCGTGCCGCTTGCTCGTGCTGAAGGGCTCGAGGCACACGCGGAATCGATCGAGGTCCGGTTGTCATGACGCACTATCAAAAGCCGCCCGAGCTGTACGACGGTCTACGGTTGCATCAAAACGAGAACACGGGCGGGTGCTCCCCTCGCGTGCTGGAAGCCCTGCGCACGCTTCGGCCGGATCAAATCGGGTTTTATCCTCCGTACGCGGCCACGACCGATGCCTGCGCGACGTATCTCGGCGTCTCCGCCGACACGATCGCGCTCACCAACGGCCTGGACGAAGGGATCATGGGGATGGCTGTGGCCTGCCTGCGTCCATCGCCGGATGGCGTGATCTCGGAAGCGGTGATTCCAGAGCCGGCCTTCGAGATCTTCAAGTTCGACACGGAGGTGGTTGGGGGACGTGCGGTCTCGGTCGCGCCGCGGCCGGACTTCCAGTTTCCGCTCGAGAACGTGCTCGCAGCGATCACGCCTCGGACACGTGTCGTGTTTCTCACGAACCCGAACAATCCAACCGGCATGCCGATGAGGTTGGATGACATCCGCACAATCGCAGGTGCAGTTCCCGAAGATGCGATTGTGTTTGTCGACGAAGCGTACGCGGAATTCTCGGGCACCACGTTCATTCCGCAGCTCGCGTCGTATCCGAACGTGATTGTCGGCCGGACGTTCTCGAAAGCCTTCGGTCTGGCGGGCTTGCGCATCGGCTGCCTCGTCGGCGCCGCCGAGCGTCTCGACCCGATTCGATTGGCGATTCCTGTGTATAGCGTCAACATCGCCGCCGTCGTCGCGGTGCACGCGGCGCTCGAGGACCGCGCCTATGTGCAGGACTACGTTCGACAAGTCGCCGAGTCGAAAGCGCTCATGTACGCAGCGTGCGATCGCCTCGGCCTGAAGCACTGGAAGAGCAGCGCGAACTTCGTTCTGGTTTGCGCTGGCGCGCGGACCGAAGAGTTGGTCAGCCGCGCCGCCGAGCGCGGGATCTACCTGCGCAATCGCTCGACCGAGCCTGGATGCGCCGGCTGCGTTCGAATCGGCACGGGTATCGTCGAGCACACCCGCCGCTGCATCGCGACGATGGAAGAGGTGCTATGCGTCGCGGAGTGATCGATCGCCGGACGACCGAGACTCGGATCGCGCTGTCCATCACGCTCGAGGGCAAAGGCCGCTACCAAGTCCGAAGCGGAATCCGGTTCCTCGATCACATGCTGGAACTGGTTGCGCGTCACGGCGCGTTCGATCTGCGAGTCGATGCGAAGGGCGATCTCGACGTGGACCAACACCACACGGTCGAGGACCTAGGTATTGCGCTGGGCGAGGCAGTGTCGAAAGCGCTTGGCAATCGCCGCGGGATTAACCGGGCCGGCTATTTCGTCATGCCGATGGACGAAACGCTGGCGGTGGCGGCGCTGGACCTCGGCGGCCGGCCGCATGCCGTCGTCGATTTGAAAACGCGCGTTGCGCGTGTCGGCGATCTGCAAACGGAACTGGTTCACGACTTCTTCGAGGGTTTCGCGCTCGGCGCGCGGGCGAACGTCCACGTTCGGGTTCTGTACGGGCGTTCGAGCCATCATCACGTGGAAGCCGTCTTCAAGGCATTTGCGCGAGCGCTCCGCGTCGCCTGCTCGAGGGACCGCCGCCTCGCCCGCATGCTTCCCAGCACCAAGGGACTGTTATAGGGCGGGAGGGGCAGGTCGGACGGGTGAGGCAGGTGGGGATTTGGTGAGACCGTCATGCGTGTGGCGTTGATCGACTATCGGGCCGGGAACTTGACCTCCGTCAAGAAAGCTTTCGCCGCCGTTGACGCGGACTTGTTCGTCCCCTCCACTCCCGGCGAGCTCGCCAGGGCGGGCGCTGTCGTGGTGCCCGGCGTCGGCCATTTCGCAGCCACGAGCGCGCTCACGGGGGAGTGGGTGGACACGATCCGAGCCGGTGTCAACGCTGGACGGCCATTGCTCGGTATTTGCCTCGGAATGCAATGGCTGTTCGAGGGAAGCGACGAGGCGCCTGATTGTTCGGGGCTGGGTGTGCTGGCTGGCGACTGCTACAGACTCCCCAGCGAGGCGAACGGGACCTCCGTCAAGATTCCGCATGTCGGCTGGAATGCTCTCACTCTGCAGCGAGCGGATTCGATCGTAGAAGGGGTCGCGCCTTCGTCCCAGGTGTACTTCACGCATAGCTTCGCGGCCCCTACGACGCCCGACACGGTCGCTGTGACGGACCACGGTCAGCCATTCGCTTCGATCGTTCAACGCGATCACGTCACAGGCGTGCAGTTTCATCCCGAGAAGTCGGGGGAGGTTGGGTTGAAGATTCTTGCAGGAACTTCCTGAGAATGGTCGCTGATGAAGATCAACCGCCGAGGGCATGGAGGACACGGAAAGTCAGGACGGTTGCTCGACCGAAACAAATCGAACCTCCGCGCCCTCAGCGTCCTCCGCGGTGGAGGTCTATTGCTATCGAAACGCATCATCGCGTGCCTCGACGTAAGAGATGGTCGGGTCGTCAAGGGCGTGAATTTCGAAGGTTTACGAACGGCCGGCGATCCCGCCGAGCTCGCGCGTCGATACAACGTCGAAGGCATCGACGAGCTCGTGATCCTCGATGTCACGGCTACGCTCGAGCGGCGTCGCGCACTGGCCGACACGATCCGACGCGTCGCACGAGAGCTGTTCATTCCATTGGCGGTCGGCGGCGGGATCAAGTCCGAAGACGATGCGGCGGCTGCAGTGGACTCGGGCGCCGACAAAATCAGTCTGAACACTGCCGCGCTCTCGAATCCGTCCTTGGTTACCGTGCTCGCACGACGTTACGGGAGCCAGGCGGTCGTGGTCGCGATTGACGCAAAACTCGAGGATGACAGGTTTGCGGTCTACGCACGCAGTGGTCAGACCTCGGCGGATCGTGATGCCGTCGAATGGGCGCGCGAGGCCGAATCGCGCGGCGCCGGTGAGATTCTGTTGACCTCCATCGATCGGGACGGCACAAAGGCCGGCTTCGATTGTCCGATGACCGCGGCGGTGTCATCGGCAGTGACCATTCCGGTCATCGCTTCGGGCGGTGCCGGGACGCTCGACCATTTCGTAGACGTATTTACGGCGGGCCGTGCCGACGCGGCACTGGCCGCGTCGATCTTTCACTACGCAGAAACCGGAGTGCGCTCTCTCAAGCAGCACCTGCAGCAACGGGGCATACCGGTACGTTTGTGAGCCGCGAAGTCTCGAAGGACACGAAGAGTTGGGCTGATGCTGATTCCCTCGATCGATCTACAGGACGGCGCTGTCGTTCAGCTCGTTCAGGGCGAGCGGCTCGCCATCAGGGACGACGACGTCTTTCGTTGGGTGCGGCGCTTCGCGGCATTTCCCAAGATCCAAGTGATCGATCTTGATGCCGCGATGGCGAAAGGCGACAACCTCCATCTGGTGCAGGAGATTGCAAGCCGCGTGGCGTGTCGCGTTGGCGGAGGCGTCCGCACGGTGGAGCGGGCACAGCGGATTCTCGAAGCGGGAGCCAAACAAATCATCGCCGGCTCCGCGCTGTTCAAAGATGGACGACCGAATCTCGAGTTCGCGCGGGCGCTCTCCGACGCCGTCGGCACCGAGCGGGTGATCGCCGCGGTCGACAGCCGGGATGGGCATGTCGTCATCCACGGTTGGAAAACCCAGCTTCCCATCACAGCTGTCGAAGCGGTACGAGCCTTCGAGCCGTACTGCGACGAGTTTCTATACACCCACGTCGATACCGAAGGCCTGATGGGCGGAACGAATCTCGACGCGATCACGGCCGTACGGCGTGCGACCACGAAAGGAGTGACGGCGGCCGGTGGTATCACCACACAAGAAGAGATCGACCACCTCCACGCGCTCGGCGTGGACGCGGTGGTTGGCATGGCGATCTACACGGGGAGGCTCGAGATTCAAGGACCTTGACCGCGGTCAGATGCGATCGGTCCCGACCGAGAGGGTCACCGACTCTCAGCGCACAGGCGAGGTGCTCTCGTCGGCTCGCGAGCCGGAGAGTGTGTTCGACATCGCGTAGTTTCCTTCGTGACACGCATACTCGAATATCTGATAGCCGTTGTCCCGACGCAGTGGAAAAGAAACCTTCCACGGCTTCGTCCAGGTCTTCGGGTCGTTGATCGTCACTTCGTACTGAAGAATGTTCGCGCTGACGGGCGTAAAGCGCTCCACCAGTTCGAGCGAGTCGCTGGGGATGAGCATCATCCCGTTGCCCTGCATCCCGGTCTTGCCGTTCAGGTTCGTTGTCGTGACGACGAGCGTATTGCCATCCCAGCGTCCGCGTGACGTGCCCATCCACGACTTCATGCCGGGCGGCAGCGAAGTACGCCCATCGAGCGGGATGATACGCGTTTCGTGGATCATCTCGTTGCGAAACGCTACCAGGCCGGGCGCCTGGATGATTTCGTTGCCGTTGTTGTAGACCACCGGCATCATCGATCCGACGACACCCCGGGAGATGCAGCGATCGTACGGGCCGAGCTCGTCGGCGCCCTGGAAACCGGTCTGTCGGGCATAAGTGCCGCCGGCGTTCCGCTGTCTGGCAGTGCCCTCGGCCGTCATCGGCGGCATGCGGCCGTCCGGCGGATCCACGATGAGCGACGACTGTCTGGACGGCTGTCCGCGCTCCAGCCAATGCGGCGGCGGCGACGTCACGCCGCCCACATCACCGAGCGCCACAATCTCGGGCGGAGGTTTCTCGAAGTCGAACTCGAGGACGTCGATCGTGGCCTGCTTTTTCGCGTCAGCCTCGCGCGCTTTGAACTCGTCCTCGGTCAGAAAGAGGCGCGTCCCGAACTGGGGAGGACGCTCGAAGGGCACGCCCACCATGTCGGTGCCCGGCCAGATCCCTTGCAGATTCGGATCGCCCCACGGCGTCCGGGGCGGCGTGTACGACGTGCCCGCCGCCGGCTGTGTCTCACCGGGCCGAGCGATGGCCGCGAGCGCCACGCATGCTGCCATCAGCACTCCACACAATGCTCTCTTTCCCGGCATGTGACCCTCCAACCCTCGAGGCCTCCGGCTCAGACCTCCCGATCAATCATAGCCGGATCGACAGCGCTGACTACGATGACTGGGCGCGTCGCGGAGGCCAGACCCGCCTAGTTTCCTAAACCTTTGACGCCTCCCTTTCGTCAAAGCAGGCATGTACAACCCCTCCCTTCAGTCGGCTACTGCTTTCGCCGTTGTTGCGCTGATCGGCCTGGTTGCGCCGGCCGGCGCCGAAACCGAGCGCGTGACACAATCGGTGAAAATCAGCCCGGGCGGCACACTTCGGCTCAATAACTTCTCGGGCAGGGTCACCATCACCGGTTCCAACGAGACGGAAGTGTCGATCGAGGCCACCCGTTACGGGAGCCGCAGCCAACTGGAGAACGTCAAGCTCGAAATTACCTCGACCGCGTCTGGCGTCCGCATCGATGCGAACCGGCGCGACCGGCCATGGAGCTGGTGGGGGCCCTGGGGACGATTCGACGCCGTTGAGACCGATTTCGACATCAAGGTGCCGCGAAACATCGACTTGGACATCACCCTCTTCAGTGCGTCGCTCGACGTCCAGGGAGTCGAGGGGTCGCACACCGTCGAGGCGTTTTCGTCTCGCGTCAGGCTGGATGACGTCAACGGACCGATTCGAGCCAAGAGCTTCAGCGGACCACTCGAGATTCGGACAACCGCCTGGCAGGCCAGACAGTCGATCGACGTGGAGACGTTCAGCGGGTCGATTGATCTCCGCGTCCCCGACTCGGCCCAGGGAACCGTCGAGTTCGATTCGTTCAGCGGACGTCTGAAGACGACCGCTCCGCTGACGTTTCAAAGCAGCCGGCGGAACCATGTCGTCGCTCAGATGGGGACCGGCAGCGGTGGGTCAATCCATGCAAAAACGTTCAGCGGGAACCTGACGATCGACCACTAACAGTTACTCGCGACGACTCCCCTTCACACGAGGCTGCAGCAACCTGAACAGTGCTTCGCATCGACGAGCACTGCAAGATGGCCTTCCGGCGCGATGCTCTGCTCGCCAACAGTGGGTTCAACGGCGCCGGCAAGTGGGATACGGCGAAGGCGAAACCTGGCTCACGGGGGCAGCATCCGTTAGTATCTCCTGTCGTCCGCTTAATGTAACGGGATTGTCCTCGTCTGGATCCGCGTGACATGGCTGATCTGTTGCCGGACGCCCTCAGGACCCTGTGGTCCACACGAGAGGCTCGCGGCCAAACCGTCGATCAGGTGATGGCCGAGCAGGAACGACTGATCGGCGAATACGTGGACGTTTGGTCGGACGCGCTGCGGCTCCCCGGCGAGCGCAACCTGCCGGACAGCCTCTTCCGGGAAATCCGGCTATTAACTGCATCAAGCGACGACGCCGAAATCGTCCGACGTTGGACCGCAGGTGACACTGACGTCGCCGATGAATGGAGCAGTCGTCATGTAGACCCCTCAGATCGCCGTGCTGTTGAGGCCTTTTACGATCAGAGTCAGGCGTACATCTTCGAGCTGATGCAGTGGCACTCGTTGCGTCAATGACAACGGACCCCTCGCCTACGTCGTCGCCCTGCGATTCGGCGAGCATCGCGGCTGCCGCGAGTACCTCGATTTCGGCTCCGGCGTCGGCTCCGGGGCTATCCTGTTCGCTCGACACGGGTTTGATGTGACCCTTGCCGACATTAGCTCGAGTTTGATGAACTTTGCACGGCGACGTTTGGATCTGCGAGGTGTATCTGCGAGTTGGATTGATCTGAAACATGAGCCACTGCCATCCGAGTGCTACGACATCGTGACCGCCATGGACGTCTGGGAGCATCTGGTCGAGCCTGTTGGCACAGCGGTGGAGGTGGCGCGTGCGCTGAAGTCTGGTGGCTTTCTCTTCGGCCGTTTTGCCGCAGAACCCGAGGCCAAGGCTCCACAACACATCGTCTTCGATTTCGAGCCCACCTTTCGACAGTTCGAGCGAGACGGCCTGGTTTCCATCTGGTCTGACGATTGGCTCTGGGGGCACAGAGTCTTTCAGAAGCAGTAGGCAGGCTCCTCGGACGCTGAGTTCCGCCACACCGATCGGCTATCACAGGAGTCGGCGAAGGCATTTTGTGGAACAGCTTGGAACCGGACGCGGCGGCGGGCAGGCCGGGTCAAGATTTTCAGCGCGAACCTTACCATCGACCGTTAAGAGGCTGGCGGCTAGGCCCTTTCACGCCCCCGTGCAGGCAACCTGAACAGTGCTTCGGCTTCCCGCGCGATCCATCCTTAGACCTAACTTATTGATATCATAGTACTTGTTGCGTTTGGCTCGTGACGTCAAGAAGGCACTCTTATTGCAGCAATTGGCAGTCCTGCTAACGTGAGCACCTTCGTTCAAACCTACTCTGAGGTCCAACAGGAGAAGCGGTTGCCGGTCGGCGTCAAGGTTCGCGCTGACGGTAAATTTCTGCGCGCCGGCGACGACCGCTTCCTCCTGAAAGGCGTCAGCTACGGAACGTTTGCCCCTGATGCGGAAGGGAACCAGTTCCCGACGCTGGACAGGATCGCCGAAGACTTCCGATTGATGGCGAGTCTCGGCATCAATACGGTTCGCACCTACACACCCCCGCGAGTCGACCTTCTGGACGAGGCCGCCCGTCACGGCCTGCGCGTGATGGTGGGCTTGCCGTGGTCGCAGCACGTCGCCTTCCTCGACAATCGGAAGCTGAGCCGGTCGATTCGGCGTGAAACGGCCCAGAAGGTACGCGAGCTCAGTGGTCATCCGGCGGTCGCCCTGCTTGCCCTCGGCAACGAAATTCCGCCGGGAGTGGTTCGATGGCATGGCCGCATTCGCATCGAGCGCTTCCTGCGCGGCCTGTACGAGGACGCAAAGGCCGCATCGCCCGAAGGCCTGCTGACATACGTCAATTTTCCGCCGACCGAGTTCCTGGATCTCTCGTTCTTCGACCTCTACGCGTTCAACCTCTATCTGCACCGCGAGCCGGAGCTGCGCGCATATCTTGCCCGCCTGCAGCACCTCGCGGGCCACAAGCCTCTGCTTCTGGCGGAAGCGGGCGCCGACTCAATCCGCGAAGGCGAATCCGGCCAGGCGGCCATTACCGCCATGCACCTTCGCACCGCCTTCGAAGAGGGAGCGGCAGGTGCGATCGCGTTCGCCTGGACGGACGAATGGTGGCGTGGCGGGTTCCCGGTGGACGATTGGGCGTTCGGCCTGGTCGACCACGACCGCCGGATGAAACCGGCCGCACACGCCGTCGCCGCAGCGTTTGCCGACGCACCGTTCAGCCGCCAGGCGAAAGCATCGTGGCCGAAGGTGTCGGTGGTCGTCTGCGCCTACAACGCGTCCGACACCCTCGAGGAATGCCTGGTATCCCTCGAACAGCTGACCTATCCCGACTTCGAAATCATCCTGGTGAACGACGGTTCGACTGACCGCACCAGTGAAATCGCCCACGGTCATCCGCGTGTCCGCGTCATCGACATCGCAAACGGCGGACTCAGTGCCGCCCGCAACGTCGGGTTGGCCGAGGCCCATGCCGACATCGTCGCCTACACCGACGCCGACGTGCGGGTGGACCGCGATTGGCTGACGTATCTCGTCCAGCCGTTTCTCACCTCGGATGTCGTCGGCTCGGGTGGCCCGAACGTGGTGCCGCCCGACGATCGTCCGATGGCGCAATGTATCGCGCGCGCGCCGGGCGGACCCACCCACGTGCTCCTCGACGATCGAATCGCCGAGCACGTGCCAGGCTGCAACATGGCCTTCCGGCGCGATGCGCTGCTCACCATCGGGGGCTTCAATCCGATCTATCTACGGGCCGGCGACGATGTCGACGTCTGTTGGCGACTGCAGGCCCGGGGCTGGAAGATCGGTTTTGCTTCGGCCGCGCTCGTGTGGCACCGCCATCGCTCGTCGGTCAGCGCGTACTGGCGCCAGCAGGTGGGATACGGAGAAGGCGAAACCTGGCTCATGGGCCAGCATCCGGAGAAATTCCTGGATGGACGCATGCTATGGCGTGGGCGCATTTACAGCCCGCTCCCCTTCGTGCGATCGCTCTGGGGCACGCGCATCAACGCGGGACCCTGGGGCATGGCCGCCTTCCCTTCCGTGTATCGGACGGACGTGCATCCGTTTGCATTCCTGCCGCACTCAATCAGATGGCAGGTGCTCTCGCTCGCGTTGACGCTGCTCGGGGTAGCGGTGGCCGCAACTCGGCAGCACTCGTGGGCGGCGTTTCTCCTGCTCGGCGCAGGTCTGGTCGGCATCGCCGTCACGATCGCCAAGAACGTGACTTACGCGATGCGGTCGGACGTTTATCTGCTTTCGCGCCACCGGATTGTGTATTGCGCGGTCGTGGCTTTTCTCCACTTCATTCAGCCGCTGGCCAGAGTCCGCGGTCGAATCCGCGGTGCGATGTCGCCGCCGGCCGTCGCACTGCCCAGGGAGCGACCTCAGACCAGCCGCGGCCCACGGCCATCAATCGCAGAGGCGTGGCGCGCGTTGTTGTTGATATCCGGCACCGTTGCTGAAGATCGTTTCTGGAGTGAAGCGTGGACCTCCACCGATCGGGTGCTGGACCAGTTGGCCAACTGGCTGCGGCGCTCGCGGGCCGTTCGTACGATTGAGCTCGACGACGGTTGGTCGGACGACCGTGATGTCAGCGTCTTCGTCGGCCGTTGGGCCTGGCTCGACATACGGGCGCTTGTCGAAGATCACGGCGCTGGCAAGGTGCTGCTGCGGGTGAGCTCGCACTTGCGGCCAACCACGTTCGGAGTGGTCACAGCGCTTGGGTTCGGCGCGGCACTTCTTGTGGCTGCGTCAGCCGGTGTGGCCTGGCGGTGGCCGCTGGCAGGGGCGGCGACAGCCGGACTGACCTTGGCGTTCATCGCGCTCATCGCCTGGCGAACGGCCCAGACCACCGCCATCGTACGGCGCGCCATCAACCGGGTCGCGCTCGGGCAAAGCATGATCCCGATGCGGTCGGGTCCGGCGCGTCTGCCGCTGATCGCACCGTCGCTGTTCCGTACGTACGGCCTTCGCAGCGCGATCATCTTCGTCGTCATGATCGTGGGAGTCGGCACGGGAACCTTCATGCTCCGAGAAGCGGCCGGCGTGGCCCTCGTCATCGGCGGGAAGAACGGCTCGGGCGGCAGTGGTGCGACGATCTCGGCGTGGCTCGACACGCCCGGTGGCCTCGCGATCGCCCCGAACGGTGATCTCTACTTCGCGGATTCGAACAACCACGTCATCGACCTGTTCGACCGCCGAGCGTCGGTCACGACCGTGGTCGGCAACAGGAAGAGCGGGTTTACCGGCGACAACGCGCTCGCCACCAAAGCCCAGCTCGATACGCCGGACGGCGTGGCTCTGGCGCCCGACGGTGATCTGATCGTGGCTGATTCCCACAACGATCGCATTCGTCGTGTCGACCGAGCGACCAAGATCATCACCACCATCGCAGGTTCGGGCGAGACCGGTTACGACGGCGACGATAAGCCAGCGACGGAGGCGGCGCTCAATACGCCGAATGCCGTCTGGGTGACGCCAAACGGCGACATCTACATCGCCGATACGCTCAACAACCGCGTCCGGATGATCGACCACACCACCGGGTTCATCCGCACAGTGGCCGGCGACGGCGAACCGGGCGGTGACGGACCGCTCGGCGATGGGGGTCCCGCGAACAATGCACACCTGTTCATGCCGAGCGACATCGCCGTAGCAGGAAATGGTGATCTCTACATCGCCGACATGCACCACAACCGAATCCGAAAAGTCGACGCCAAGACGCAGATCATCACAACCGTCGCGGGCAACGGCCTCTTCGGCCAGAACGGGGACGACGGTCCGGCGACTGCGGCAAGTCTCGCTGGACCGGCAGGTATCGCGCTCGTCGAGGAGCCGCCAGGAACCGTGACGACGATTTTCATTGCGGATTACTACAACGGGGCGGTTCGCGCGGTCGGACGGGATGGCCTCCTGCGGAACGTCAGCGACGAAGCCCGCGTCTCCTTGGGCGCTCCGTCCCGGGTCGCCTTCGACCCGCGTCGCAACTACCTCTACGTCGCCGATTCGAGCAACAACCGAATCGTCGCGATGGACATCCCGCGAAATTCAACGAGAGCCAAGCTGGTGCAGCGGTCGCTCGCCACCCTTCCCGGGAGGAGGACCAGCTAAGTGAGCCGCGGGTCTCAACCGGAAGTGTTCGCCGCTCAGAAACCGCTCGTCCCCTGGATGCTGTCATTTCTGCGTCCCTACCGGGGACAGGTGGGAATGCTGTCGGTGCTTCTCTTGGTCGAGATCGGACTAGGCGCGCTGCAGCCGTGGCCGCTCAAGATGGTCATCGACTACGTCCTGCAGCACGACAAATACCCGTTGCCGGAGCCGCTGCGATCCTGGCTGCCCGCGGTCACCGAAGAGAACTACATCACTCTGCTGCTGATGTTCGTCGTCAGCGGCGTGATCCTGCACACGACGAACCAGTTCGTGACCGCGTATGCAACCCGGGTACAGATCGACACCGGTCAGCGAATCGTCTACGACCTCCGCTATCGGCTCTTCGATCATCTGCAGGCGCTCGACCTCCATCACCACATCAAGACGAGCACCAGCGACTCGGTCTATCGAGTCGACGTCGATTCGTATTCGATTGAAAACCTCGTCATGAGCGGGTTGTTTCCACTGGCCACGTCGGTGGTCTCGTTGGTGGTGATGTTCGTCATCCTGGTCAAGCTCGATCTCACCATCGCGCTGCTGTCGCTCACGGTCGTGCCCTTCTTGTATCTTCTGCCTGCGCTACTACATGTCGACGCTGGTGCATAGGGAGGAGCACGTCAAGGAGCTCGAGTCGAAGCTGCTCGGCCGACTGTACGAGACCTTCTCGGCCATGCGCCTGGTCAAGAGCTTCGCGCGCGAGCCGCACGAGGCGGCGCGGTACACGGCGGCGGGAAACCAGACGATGCGAGCTCGCATCGATGTTACGTGGCAGCAATCGTTGTTCGCGGTCGCCATTGGGATGATCACACTACTGGGCACCGCGCTCGTCGTGGTCGTGGGTGGGATGCACGTCATGCGCGGGGAGATGAAGATCGGGGACCTGACGATCGTCATCGCCTACCTCGGCGCGGTCTATGGACCTCTGTCGGCGATTGCTCACACCAGCGGTCAGCTGCAGGGCGCCCTGGCGGGCGCAAAGCGCGTGCGCGCGATTTTTGCGATGGTGCCGGAAACCATCGAGGAGCCGGACGCGATCGAGCCGACGCAACTCGAAGGCGAGGTTCGCTTCGAACGGGTCGGCTTCAACTATCCCGACGGCACCAACGTGCTCCACGACATCACGTTCTCGGCCCGGCCCGGCGAAATGGTTGCCCTTGTCGGCCTCACGGGCGCCGGCAAGACCACGCTCGTCAGCCTGATCCCGCGCTTCTACGAAGCGACCGCAGGCCGCGTGCTCATCGATGGCGTGGACGTCCGGCAGCTATCGCATACGAGCGCTGCGCGAGCGGATCGCCCTCGTTCTGCAGGATCCGGTCCTCTTTTCGGGCACGATTGCCGAGAACCTCCGCTACGGGCGGCTTGACGCCACCGCGGAGGACATCGAGCGCGCCGCAAGGGCCGCCCACGCTCACGAGTTCGTGTCGCATCTGTCCAAAGGCTACGATACCGAAATCGCGGAGGCGGGAGGCGGCCTCTCAGGCGGCGAGCGTCAGCGGCTCAGCGTCGCGCGAGCGATCCTGAAAAATGCGCCGATCCTGATCCTCGACGAACCGACTTCTTCGCTCGACGCGATTTCCGAGGAGATCGTGTTCGCTGCACTGAGACGGCTGCGCACCGGGCGCACAACGATTGTCATCGCCCATCGTCTCTCGACCGTGCGAGACGCCGATCGAATCCTCGTGCTCGATGGCGGCCGGATTGCCGCGCAGGGACGACATGAGGAGTTGCTCGAAAGCAGCCAACTCTACCGGCGCATGTGCGCGAGGCTGTCGGTCGGCAAGTCGCTCGACGAGCCGGAAACCGTCGACGAGCTGATCGAAGCGGCCCAAAGATAGGCGGGACGGGCCGCTCCAGCCTTTCCTGACATGAAGATCCTGTTCGCGGGCATCATCGCGCGCTATCCGTTCGGTGGCGTGACCTGGTGTTCGTTGATGTACCTGCTCGGACTTCGCGCGCTCGGCCACGAAGTCTTCTACGTCGAAGACACGGGCGAATGCGTTTACGATCCGGTTCAGAATACCCGCTCGACGGATCCCGCCTATGGCACTTCGTACATTCATGACGCACTGGAACCATTCGGTCTGGGCGACCGCTGGTCGTTCGTCAACTACGACGGCAGCTACCACGGTCGGAGCGTCGAGGACGTCCGCCGCTACTGCACCGACGCCGAGCTGTTCATCAACCTCTCTGGCGGCTCTTGGTTCTGGCGCGATGAATACGCCAGGATACCGCGCAAGATATTCATCGACTCCGATCCGGTCTTCACTCAACTTGCCATTGCAAAGGCCGAGCCCTGGTACGTGGAGTTCTTCCAACGCTTCGATCGGCTCTTCACCTTCGGGTCGAACATCGGCACCCCCGCGTCAACCGTGCCGACCGGTGCCTTTACGTGGCACAAGACGTGGCAACCCGTGACCATCGGGGATTGGAGGACCGACCTGCCGGCAGGCGATCGTTTCACGACCGTCATGACGTGGCAGATTGAGAGCTTCACCGACGTGGGTGGCAACAAGGATCAGGAGTTCGTGAAATTCATCGATCTCCCATCGCTCAAACGACACAGCAGTTCGAGCTCGCCATCAACGGACCACAGAAGCTGCTGCGCGAACACGGCTGGGCAACGCTCGACGCCATGCAGGTCTCGCGCACCCCGTGGGATTACCGCCGCTTCATTCAGGGCTCGAAGGCGGAGTTCGGAATCGCCAAACACACTTACGTCGCGGCCCGCTCGGGCTGGTTCAGCGACCGCACCGAGTGCTACCTCGCTTCGGGCCGCCCAGCGCTCGTGCAGGACACCGGCTGGACCACCCATCTGCCGCACGGCAACGGACTGCTGGGGTTCTCGACACCCGACGAGGCGTTGGCGGCGCTGGACGCGATCAACCGAGCAGTACCCGCAGCACGCTCGCGCCGCGAAGGAACTCGCGCGCGAGCACTTCGACGCCGACCGCGTGCTGCCCCGGCTTCTTGAGGTCGCTTGCGGCTGAATCGTGCGGCCGCGGCTCAACGCAGCACGAGGTGCCTTGCACGCCGCCCGATGCACGATGCAGACTGCGCGAAGCACGATGAGGATTGCCCACATTGCCCCGGTTGCGACGACGATTCCGCCGCCCAAGTCCGGCTCGGTCGAGCACGATGACATCTTTGCTCACCGAAGGGCTCGTCGCTCGGGGCCACGATGTCACCCTGTTCGCCACCGCCGACTCCAAGACCACGGCCAAGCTGCATGCCACCTTTCCACACGGTTACTGGTACGACGAGAACATGTGGCCGTGGGAGCTGTACGAGATGTTGAATCTCGCGGCAGCGGTCGAACGGGCAACCGACTTCGACATCATCCACTACGAAGCCGCGTACTATCCGATGTCGCTTGCGTTCTGCCGGCTCTCGCCCACACCGATTGTTCAAACACTGCACCATTCGCCGAGCCAGCCGGAGGTTCGTCTCTGGTCGCGGTATCCGGACGCACCGTTTGTGGCGATCTCCGCCGAGCAGGCGAACCTGCTGAGCGGCCTTCAGCGTCGTCGGCACGGTGCTGCATGGCATCGACACGGAGAGCTTCACGTTCCAGGAACGACCCGATGACTACCTGCTGTTCCTCGGCCGCTTCACGGAAGGTAAGGGCGTGCTCCAGGCCATCGAGATCGCGAAGCGGCTGGACATGCGGCTGATTCTTGCCGCGGCGGAAGAGCCCTACTACCGGGAAAAGGTGGCTCCTCACGTCGACGGCAGGCAGATCATTTATCATGGAGAGGCGGATCATCCGACCAAAGTGAAACTGTACGGCGGCGCGCGGGCTCTCCTCTACCCGATTCAAGCGCGCGAACCGTTCGGTCTTGTACTGGCCGAAGCGATGGCCTGCGGTACGCCGGTCGCCGCTCTCGATCGCGGCGCCGTGCGTGAAGTCGTCGAAGACGGGGTCACCGGCATCGTGTTTGCGGATCTCGGAGCCATGGCGAGCGGGCTGACGCGTGTGTTCAGCCTCGATCGGCGCCGTGTCCGCGCGCAGGCGGTCGCCAGGTTTGGCCTGGATCGAATGATTGATGAGTACGTGGCGGTGTACCAGCAGATCGTGAACGCTCACCGTGCCTGACATCGATCACGGCGCTGAGACGGGCCGCACGACCCCGAGCCTGGATGGCCGCACAGTTCTCGCGATCTTCGCTCATCCCGACGATGAGTCGCTGGCCTGCGGCGGCACACTCGCGCGGCTGGCTGATTTGGGCGTCTCGACCGTGTTGATGTGCGCATCCCGCGGCGAGCGAGGGTTCATCAGCGACTCGGCGCTGGTTCCAGACGGCGATCTCGGCAAGGCGCGAACACACGAGCTGCACGCTGCGGCGAAGGTGCTTGGGGTCGCCGAAGTGCTGATGCTCGACCATGCGGACGGCTTCCTGCGATGGAAGAGACGTGTCCGAGTTCCACGCAGAGATCGTGAGGGCGATCGAGCAGCTACAGGCCGGCCGCGGTGATCACGTTCGGCGAAGACGGCTTGTACTGGCACTCGATCACATCGGCGTGCACGAGCGGACACTGACCGCGGTCACGTCGCTGGGCGCGGCTGCTCCACCGCTCTACTACGTGTCGATGTCGCCTGGCGGCATGCGGCACGTGATCGACGCGGCTGTGGCTCGAGGATGGGAAGGGCCGAATGCCGGTCTCTGGGGCATTGTGCCCGATGCGTTTGGCCTCAAGACCAACCCGCCCACACTCAGCGTGGACATCAGACCGTGGATGGCGCGCAAGCTCGGCGCCCTGCAGTGCCACCGGACGCAGGTGGGATTCGCCAACCCATTCACGCTCATCGATGAGAGCCGAAGCAGGACGGTGGCTCGGCGTCGAATACTTCCGCCGTTCGCCCGTCAGCGTCTCGACCGATCCGGTGCTCGAGCAGCTCGGCAACGGCGCGGTCCAGCTTTAGTCTGCGTCATGCATACCGCAACTCTCGAGATTCTTGCGTTGCCCCTATTGCGGCGGGCGACTCGAGCTGGTCACGGGCTTGTACATTCAACGCGCAGGCGACGAGATCCAGGACGGGATTCTCGGGTGCCATTGCTGCATCTTTCCGGTCGTCGCCGGCATCCCGATTCTCCATCTCAAGCCCGAGGCCACGAAGGCGCGAGATCAGATCCAGGCGGCACAACCAGAGCTCGCGCTCCGGACGATGTTCGGATTCGAGGACGAAGCGCGCGCGGCCGCCTTCGAAACGGCCGCACGGTCCCCTTCCGCGACTTACCGCGAGCTGGTCGAAGCGATTGGCCCGAACTTCGAGGGCGGGTACTTCTTGTACCGGTTCTCGGATCCAAGCTACGTCGTCGCCCACGCGTTGATTCGAGCCGTGGCGGGCACTGTATTGCGAAGCGGAGGGCGCGCGATCGATATCTGCGGCGGCTCGGGGCATCTGACGCGCGTGTTGATGGATCTCTCCTCGCCTCCACCCGTGCTGGCGGACTTGTACTTTGCCAAGGTGTGGCTGGCGCGACGGTTCACGGCGCCAGGGTGCGAAGCCGTCTGCTGCGACGGCAACGCCCCACTGCCCTTTGCCAGAGGCGCTTTCCGGTACGCGATGTGCGCCGACGCGTTCATGTACATCTGGGTGAAGCGCCAGTTCGTCCTCGAGATGTTGCGGCTGATCGACGACGGCGACCAGGGCGCCGTCGTCATCAGTCACACGCACAATCAGCGCACCTGGAGCCCGTCGCACGGACAACCGTTGCCACCGGAAGGGTATCGAGATCTGTTCGAGACCATCGAGCCACACATCTTCGGCGAAGCAGGGCTGTTTGCCGACGTCGTCCGTGGCGGCCCACTCGACCTCTCGCGGCGCGATGCCGCCGATGCGCTCGATCGCGATCCGGCTCTTGTCCTCGTCGCGACACGTCATCCCGACGTCTTCATCCCGCATGCCCTCGATCAGGCCCCGGGCGCACCGGGCGAGCTCCGCGTCAATCCCCTGTACGTCGTCGAGCCGTCTCGGTGACAAGGTGCGGCTGCGCCTTCAGTTCCCGTCCGCCGACTACGAAGAGGAGTTTGGTGCCTGCCGAGAATACCTGCCCGACGAGGCGGTGGTCGCACAAGGAGGCGCTGGCGGCGCTCGCCGCAGGGCGGTTGCCGCCCGAACTCACCGACCTGGCCAGCCGCCGCGTCATTCTGGATCTGCCAAGACGCTACTACTGAGCCGAGGCGCAGTCTGATAGCGGATCTTCCGTAAACCCGGTCTGACGGCACAGCCTTAGTCTGGACTATCCTCCTCGACGTCACGGCGACACTCGACGGCTGGAAGACGCCGCTCCCTCTGACCGCCGTCGAGGCCGTTCGGGCCCTCGAGACGTACTGAGCACCAATCTGGAGGCTATTCCGGCCGTACGGCAGGCAACGACCCGACGCCTCACCGCGGCCGGTGGCATTACCACCCAAGAAGAGATGAACCGGCTCGACGTATGGGCTTCGATGCGGTGGGTTGGAGTGGCCATCTATACGGCAAACTCCAAATCCCTCAGGTAACGGATAACTTGTCTGAGTAACTGTCGCCAAACATTCGCGTGTCCCATTTCGTCAAGACGGGCATGAACAGCTGCGACGTCGGATTTACGTCCGTTTTCAGTCTTCGTGCGCTGGCCTGCATGGCGTTACTGCGGTTGCTGAGACTGAAGGCGGGCGTGTCCACGAGGACAAGCCTCGTCACCCGGGCTCTGGTGCGAGGACCGCTGACTATGACGCCCTGAAGTTAGTCGAGGATGTAGATGTAATGATGCGATGAACCCACACGATGCCAGCCGGTGAGGTCCGCATCGGTGAAGACCCTTCGGCCACGATCGCAGCAGCGCCCGCCGCCGAAAAGGCACGGATCGCTTCAGCGCGAACGCTCCCGTCTTTCCAGAAAGGCGTCGCCTCCCAGCCAAACATTTCGGCGACGATCTGCACTCGGGCCAATCTCGCCCAGTACAGACGAGAAGCCGAACCCGATGACGCCCACCTTGCTGCCAGGCCCAACCCCGACACGGTGAAGTGTTGAGGCCACTTCGTCAGGCCACGTTGGAATCAGCACCCCTCTCTCGGAGTCGGACGCCCGGAGAACAATTGAGAGCGCCTTCGTGGTCCCGACGATCGACCTCATCACTGGCCACGAAAGCGCTATCCCTGCGACGACGAGTGCTGCCGTGGCCCTCCGTGGTCGAGTGCCTTTGGCAAGTCGTACGTTCGCGCGAGAAGATCCCCCCACAAGAGGGGCAGAAAAGCACCCACATAACGCCCCTCGACCAGCACGAGTGAGTACAGCGCTAGCGCCACCATTGCCACGAATGCGAGCCCCCATCGCCGTAGAAGGTCCATCACATCTGCTGAATGTCCGGGACCAATTGCGTAGAAGACAAACGTGGTCACCACCAGTACGCCCTGGCTGAGGAGAAACAGTCGCAGATAAAACGCCAGGTTTGTCAGCAGGGCCCCGCGCTGCACCGCCGACTCGAAGCGGGGCACGACACCCTCATACCAATACGAGGGGTCATATCCGATCGGATAGCTGCCGGGCACAGGAGTACCGAACTCGTAAATCGGTGGCCGAAAGAAAATCCTGCGAGACGGATGGGCCAGCGTGCTGCCGTGTTCCGGATCTCCTTGCCAGTGCGGATACGGCACCCCGTTCATGATCCTCACGTAAGTCAACCGCCCGGACTCACCGAACGTCATCCGGCCTTTTGCTTGCGAGATGAGGATGATGAATGGCCCGGACGTGACGAGGAACACGCTGAGAGCGACGATGCCACGCGAAGCGATCAGATATGGCCGTCGAAGTGGCGATGCTGCGACCGCAAGAATTGCAAACGCCAGCGGAAACATCACCGACTTCGCCAGATAGGCGAGTCCGAGCACGAGGCCGAGCATCGCGAAGCTCCCGGCCGACCCGTACCCCAGGCGCACGCGTAGCACTAAGCCCGCAGCCAAATAGACCAACGCCGACATCAGCAGATCCGGCGTCACTGAGGCGAGCGAAATGAGATCGATCGACACCCATATGAACAGGGTATACCCGAGGAATTTCCAGGCCCATTCAGGAAAAGTCGTATGCTCAGCGCGTTGCTCGTCTGCCGTCATTGCTCGCGCGAAGCGCACGACGTGCGTCCAGAAAAACTCAAAGGCAGCGAGGGCCGCCACGTAGATCGCGAAATTCACAAGGTGAACGAGAGGAAACTCCCAGTGCACGGACCGCGGCATGGCAACGATAAGCGGACCAAGCAGCCACGAATACAAGGGGCTCCACACCGCGTTTATCGCGGCGCTCAAATCCCCTTGCACGTAAGCGTCAGCAATGTCCAGATACGCGATCCCGTCGGGAGTCATCGCCTGGTACGCCGCGGCCGTGGAACTGTGGACCGTCCCCGCGGCGAGTGCCGCGAGTCTACCGAATAGCGGTACGCGGTCGGTAAAGCGCCTAACGGGTACGTGCATGATCGAGCGCCGGGAGGATGTCGAGGCTGGTCGATCTCGTGACCAGAGGGTGCTCGACGATCGACCAGGTGAACCAGGTCAGGGGCCGACCCGGCGGTGATCCAGTACCGCGGCCGAGATGAGCCACCAGGAACAGCGGACGGTCCCGATGGACCAGTGAGTCCTCAGTTGCTGTCGGCCAATCCGACGGTGACGCGATCGGTGGCCGCGTTTCCTCGGCGGGCGTTTCGTAGCGCCTCCCGTCGGACTAACACCGTCACAATCTCCTCCAGCCGCCGATACCGATTGTAGAAGTACAGTGATACTCCGAGGCCTGCGAGCGTCGCCCCATACAGCACCAGGTCCGCACCACGACCGATTCCGAGCCATGACGCGACAACAGCAGTGGCTGACGGCAGGGCGACAAGCGCGTCCGCAGTGGCCCAGACTGCGGTCCACAAGGCGCCGGTGCGCCAGGGCACGTCATGGCGGAAGGTTCTGACGGCCATCCACAGAACGACCGCGCTCAGAGCGGGAACGACGATGAGTTGGAAAGGACTCATCCCGCAACTTTGTTCAGAAGCAGACGAAAGGCGAGGCCGACAGCCGCAGCAGTGCGCTGGCCCTTCGCCAACGTTTCAGCGGAGTAGGAGACGCGGACCGGTACCTCCACAAATCGCAGACCGGAAGCCGCGATCTGATCGACTATTTCACTGGCGTGCTCCATGCCGTTGAGGCGGATGCGAATCAGCTCCGCACCTCGGCGTGTCATCGCCCTTAGTCCGTTGTGTGCATCTGAGACATCCAGTCCGGATAAGGCTCGTGTAAAGAGAACAGCCGCGCGAAGCATGAGCTTTCGAGTCCAGGGAATTCCCGGCGCCTCCCCCCGAAAGCGCGACCCGAGCGCGAAATCCACCCCGTTCGTCTCCAACGCCCGCAGGAGCCGCGAGATGTCGGCCGCCTGATGCTGCCCGTCCGCGTCGAACGTCACGATTGAGGTTGCTCCATTCGCAAGGGCGAACTCCAGCCCGGTCTGCAGAGCTGCACCTTGACCGAGATTCACCGGATGTCTGATGAGCCATGCGCCGCTCGTGAGCACAGCTGCCGATGTGCGATCGGACGAACCATCGTCGACGACAATCACATTCGATACGATGTTCAGGACCCGACGCACGACGTCGGCAACACCTCTCTCTTCGTTGTACGCTGGGATGACCACCCACGGGCAGACGCGGTCATCCGCGGAGCCGAATCGTTCGGTTTCTAAGCGGCTCAAACCATCGCAGATCCTGCAATTTCATTGCCCATTCACACAGACGCAGGGCGTCGGCCGACGCCTGTTTTGGGAGCCCAAATCACTCCTTTACTCAAATTTTCAGGGCAGGGATGTTGCTTAAGTGCACGCACTAATTGACGAGGTTAGAGCGATGTCACGCCGTGATGGCGACTACCAAATACCGATGAGTCACCCTCTTGCGAATCCCTACACTCACGATTTCTACGTCGCTCACAAGGACGATTCTCGACGATCAGCTGAGGTGATTGCGCCGCTCGTCATTCGTCTCGTCATTCCGAGCAGTGTCATTGACGTAGGGTGCGGAGTCGGCACGTGGCTGTCAGTATTCAAGACACTCGGTGTTACCGACATTACTTGGACTGGGCGGCGACCGTCTTGACCAACCTCAACTGGAACCGGAACACGAGGGTCGGTATTGGGGTCTGCCGGCAAACGATACGGCAGCTATTCATGAAGTCGAGCGACTGCGCTCGACGGCGTGAATGACATTGTCTTTGCATGGCCAGCCTTCTGGTGGCTCGATTGCTACACAGAGTTCGCCCAATACCTGCGGGCACATTTCAGCTGCAGCCTCGATAACGAACGGCTCATGGCCTTTGACATGCGTCAGAACGCACGCTCATCGCTCGTCAATTCGCGGCACAGCCCATCGGCTCAGTCACTCTAACTCGCTACTTCCGGAAGGCATCGCAAATGGCTGCACCTTCATCGTTACGCATCATCGTGACCGGTCTGGCCGGTCTGTACCCGATCGGAGGCGTGGCGTGGGATTACCTGCAATATGTTGTCGGACTCCATGGCCTCGGACACGATGTTTACTATCACGAAGATACTTGGAGCTGGCCTTATCAACCACTCGAGGCGACCTATACGCCGCATGGCGATTACTCGGCGCACTTCCTTTCAGACTTCTTCGCCAGATATGCCCCAGAATTGCGCACCAAGTGGCACTATCTTCACTTGCACGAGACGAGTTTCGGCATGAGCGCGTCGAGATTTGGCGAAGTTGCCCGCACAGCCGATGTCTTCCTCAACGTGAGCGGAGCTTGCATCATTCCGGAGCAACTATCTCCACGATGCATGAAGATCTTTCTCGACACAGACCCCGGCTACAACCAGGTCATGCTCAGCGAGCGCTTCTCGTGGTCAGAAAACGTCGAGCGCTGGTCGGAAGCCGTCCTGTGCCACGATCGTTATTTCACCTACGCCGAAAACATCCACGACCCAGACTGCCTCATTCCTAAGCTTGGGCTGTCCTGGAAGAGCACGCGTATGCCGATAGTTCGACAATTGTGGACGATGGCGGCCAGCCCACCTCCTAAAGAGGCACCCTGGACGACGATCATGACGTGGAACGCGTTCAAGGGAAAGTTGCTCTATGAAGGCGTCGAATACGCCAGCAAAGGCACGGAGTTCGAAAAGATCATGTCGCTCCCCGCGCGCGTCGATGTGCCGCTGAAAGTGGCCGTCGGAGGCGTGAAAGCGCCACTGAAGCGTTTAGCACAGGAAGGGTGGGAGGTTATTGACGGCCCGAGCGCAAGCATTACGCCTGAGCAATACCAGCAGTTTATTGTTGGCTCGCGGGGCGAGTGTTCACCGGCGAAACAGATCTACGTCGCGATGCGAAGTGGATGGTTCAGTTGTCGTTCTGCGTGTTATCTCGCCGCCGGTCGTCCGGTGGTTGTGCAAGATACCGGCTTTGCCGCAGAGTTGCCGGTCGGGGAGGGCATTGTTCCGTTCTCCTGTTTGCAAGAGGCCGTAACTGGGATTCAGGAGGTAGAAGGAAACTATCTGCGCCATGCTCGGGCGGCCACAGGCATAGCTGCCGAATATTTCGACTCCGATAAAGTGCTCTCTCGTCTTGTGTCGGACGCATTCAGCAGCGACGACACATTGCATTCCAGTGAACGCTCGAAACCGTCTTGACCGTCGCCTTCTATGCCGTCGATCGCACGTCCAGAAGATGAACCAGCAGGCATTCGCGACCGTGGTCGCGGATGATGGACTCTATTGGCATGTCGACCAGTCGAGCACCTTCGCCGAGCGACCACCATCGACTCGCCCGCATCCGTTCTCGAACTGGTTGGTACTGATCTCTCATAACGAGCTCTGAGTTCTCTCCCCATCGGTAGCGCGGCCGACCGGCGGATTGCCCTCTGGCGCGGCCCAGCATTCCGCAATCCGTCCGATAACGAGAAACGCTGGTGCTTAGTAGAGCATCGCCGGGTACTGATTCAAGGAAGGCGATGCACTACCTTCGTGTCAATCCTCCTGTTGAGGTGTTGGTCTTGCGAGCTCCTCGAGCTCCTGGCAAGGCTGGTCCCTCGTCCCGCGATCCCCTGGTCGCGACCGCACAAGTTCCAGCCGCCTGTCGTGAACTGCACCAAGGAATAGCGAGCGCCAGGGGAGAATCGGAACAGGCCCGGAAATGACGCCAGAGGTCGAATCATCCGCGTGCTGAACCTCGTGCGGTGCGGAGATAATCGGCGAGTAAAGATAGTGAAGGACTTGATCCGCGGCCGTCGGCATGCCGCGGAATGCTCGGCGAACGTCATATCTACGACGATGACGGGAGACGTCTTTGTCGGCTCGGCGTTCGTCGCGAAATATCCAAACGGCGGCGGCAATTATTGGGTGCCGCTCCAATACGTCTTGGGGTTTCGAGAACTCGGTATCAATGCGTTCTGGTTGGAGATTGTGGAGAGCACCGGGCGCTCCGAAGTGGATGACCACTTTATTGAGCGGTTTTTGATCAATGCGACCTCATTCGGCATAAGTGAGTATGTCACCCTTTTGTTCTTTCCGTCTGGGATTGGGCATGCGGACCACCGCATCGTGTACGGCATGCGGGAGCAACGAGTTCGACGCGCGCATCCGGGATGGCGTGCTGTTCAACATGGCGGGGAGTTTACAGCCTCAACAGCGGGTTGGCTTCGGGCGCACCGTCCTATTTGATCTCGATCCGGGCCCGTTTCAGATCTGGGCCGCGCAATGGGACATGGGTGTGGGCTCCCACGATATGCACCTGACGATAGGGCAGAATTTGGGCTCGACGGATTCACCGGTTCCCCTGTCGGGCGTGACGTGGATGAAAACGTGGCCGGCCGTTCACATCGCCTCCTGGCCAGCACAGCTCGATCCGGGTCCAGCGTACAGCACGATTACTCAGTGGTGGTGCGAGGAAGCGGCATATCTCGGAGACGAATGCTTTGACTGCAACAAACGGAACGGCTTCATTGAATACGCAGAGTTACCGCAACACACGCCCGTGACGCTCGAGCTCGCCGCTAATGTCCACCCGGTCGAGCGTGAAGACATTGAGTTATTCACAGAAGCTGGATGGCAGTTGGTCCGCCCAGAACTTCTGGTGGCTACACCACAGCAGTATCGCCAATACATCCAACGCTCACGTGGCGAGTTCAGTTGTGCCAAACCCGCTTACGTCAAAGCTCGTTCTGGATGGATTAGCGATCGCAGCGTGTGCTACCTGGCCAGCGGCCGGCCCTGCATTTTGCAGGACACGGGTGCGGCGCAGTGGCTGCCGCGCACAAGGGGGCTTCGCACGTTCTCATCAATCCAAGAAGCGGCAGCAGCGCTGGCGGAGACTGAACAGGATTACGCAACCGCTTCGGGCGATGCACGTAAATTGGCAGAAGATGTGTTCAGTACGCGTGTAGTGCTCCCTCGCTTACTCAAGCTCTGTGGATTTTAGGATAGTTCGCTTCTGCATGATATGGCTCGCTTGATTGTGATTCAAAGCGTTCTCCCACGCGCCGCGTCGTGGTCCGATTACGCGCAGCGTGGCGGACAGATCGCTCTCGTAATCCAGTGGCTCGTGGGCCTCGAACGGCTCGGACATGACGTGTTGTTCATCAATACCGTCGCTGCAATGCAGCCCGCCGACGAAAGCAGGGCTGCTCAGTACTTCGAATCAACCATGGCTAGATGGTGGCACGTTGATCACAGTGCTCTGTTTGATCCTAGCGCGCAGCGATCGGTCGCTGGACGATCCTTCCGCTGAGGTTGCTGCGTTTGCGGCGAGTGCGGATGCGCTTTTGACTATTGCTCTTGCCGGAACGCCCGAGCCACCACCACCACTCGACCGGATTCGCCCCAGAATCTTCATCGACCATGATCCTGGTTATACGCAGCTATGGGCCGACATGCACGGGCCAGACACCATCATCGGTCATCACGACGTGTACTTCACTGTCGGTGCCAACGTGGGAACGGATCGCTGCGCGCTGCCCACCAACGGTTTAACGTGGCGTCCAATCTGGAACCCGATCGTCGTCGACTGGTGGCCGGTAGAAGCGCCGCTGACGCGTGATCGTTGGACGACGGTCGCCGACTGGTGGGGACAGGGGTATCTGGAATTCAATGGGCACGTCCTTGGACCCAAGCGTGAGGAGTTCCTGAAATTCATATCGGTTCCCGAGGAAGCGTCGGCAGAGATCGAGCTTGCTCTCGATATTCCGCCAGACGACGCTGACATCGCGACCCTGCACGCGCACGGCTGGCGTGTCACAAGCCCACGGGAGGTCGAATCGGTGGAGGGGTACCGCGATTGGGTGGCCGGATCGCTTGGTGAATTCAGTTGTGTGAAAGGAGTTTATGCGGCGTCCCACTGTGGGTGGTTCAGTGATCGCTCCGCCGCGTATCTCGCATGCGGCCGCCCGGTGATCGTGCAGGACACGGGACTTGCAGACGTTCTGCCGACGGGCGAAGGCCTCCTGACCTTTCGAACGATCGCCGAAGCCGTTGATGCCATTCGCGCGGTGCGCGCAGACTACGGGCGACATGCCCGAGCCGCCCGTCGTATTGCCGAAGAACACTTCGATGCCTCAGTCGTTCTCTCACGGCTACTGCGACAGGTATGACACCGGTGACGGCTCCCTCGGTCGCTGCGAAGCCCGCTGTGCGGGCGGTGCGTCTGCTGTTCACGGCCAGCCATTCCGTCAGCGATGACCCTGATCGATCCAAGAGGGCCGTCAAGTAAGATTCGCTTCAGCAAGGAGAGCCATGGAGATCCATCCGCCGCACGGGTCGATTCAATCCCTCAAAGACTTTCTGATTGCGCTCGCCACGATTACGGCGGGCGTCTTGATCGCCTTGTCCTTGGAAGGCCTGCTCGAGTGGAATCACAACCGACGGTTGGTACGAGAGGCGAGAGAAACGGTCTCCCGTGAGATTACCGATAACAAGAAGGAAGTGGATGGCATACTGGCCAGTGCTGCCGCTCGCCAAAACGACCTCGACAACGCGCTTCGCCTCGCCAACGAGTTGCTGAATTCGAAAAAGTCAGACGTTCGTCAGGTCAACCTTGGGAGCTCCATCGCAGAGCTGAGCTCGGCAGGCTGGCAGAGCGCGGAACGCACCGGCGCTCTCACCCACATGGACTACGCCGAAGTTCAGAAATATGCGGGATTGTACGAGCTGCAGAACCTCTTCGCGGTGCAGCAACGACAGGTCCTGGGCCGGTTGGCATCTGCGCTCGCGGTTCTGGGCGCCGGCGATCCGCACGCGGCGGCCCCGAGGGACCTCGAACTTTTCCGCCAACATGTGCTGGAGCTGCGAGCCAGTCTCATCATCGAGCGTCAGCTCGGACAGGGGCTGAGCGAGGCCTACGGCAAGACGCTCGCGCATTGACCTCGCGTTTCACGCCGCGACTCGTGGTCATGTCCAAATCCCGCAAATTACGTTAGACTACGTAGCCATTACTGTGTTCAACGTAACGGGGAATCCCTTCGTCTACGGCGAGGTGGTGCCGGCCGCGTCGTTCGTCGACCGCGTCGTCGAGCTCGAGCGTTTGGTGGGCGACCTGACCGCGGCCCAGAAAGTGTTCCTGATCTCGCCGCGCCGCTATGGCAAGTCATCGCTGATCAGGCGTGCACTCGCCGCCATGTCGCGACGCGGAGCGGTCACTGTCGAGCTGACCGTCAGCAGCTTCAGCTCCTACGTCGGCTTTCTTGAAGGTTACACGCGCGCCCTGCTCGCGGCTGACACGCAATGGGAACACAGCCGTCGATGGGTGCAGGATGCCATTCGATCCGCCCATGCCGAGATCCGGTCCGCCCGCAGCTGGAAATCGGGTCCGACTGGCGTCCAGTCGGAGGGGGGTGCGGCACTCAATGCACGGCGGCGCGCTTCTGAGAGCGGACCCGTCGTCGGCTTCCCCAGCGTTCGGACCGAACGCGACGTGTCGCGGCTCGCCCAGGAGGTGTTCGAGCTCCCGGCGCGCCTGGCGGAAGTCCGCCGGCGAAAGGTCGTCGTCGCCCTGGACGAGTTCCAGGCAATCGGTGGCTTCGACGGCGGTTCGGTGGAGCACTCGATGCGCGCCGCGGTGCAACACCAACGCGAGGTCGGCTACGTATTCGCAGGATCGGAGCCCAGCCTGATGGAGCGGATGCTCGGTCCCAAACGGCCGTTCTACAAAGCGGGGCCGGTCATGAGGTTGGACAAGATCCCGGCCGACGAGTTTGCCGCATTCATCGATGCGCGATTCAAGCGATCGGGCATGGCGCCGGAGCCACAGCTGGGTGCGGCGATCGTCGAACTGGCGGGGAACCTGCCCTACGACGTTCAGCGGCTCGCGCACGAAACCTGGGACGATGTCCGCGCGTCCGGCCGACGCAAGGCGACCTTCGAAGACCTGCATCAGGCGCTGCACCGCCTAATCACTGAACAACAGACGATATTCGAGGCGCTTTGGCAGCGACTGACGCTTCCGCAGCGAGCCGTGCTTCGAGCGGCCGTGCTCCAGAACGGTCGTGAGCTGCTCTCTGGCGACGTTCGCGCGCGGCACCGCCTTGGAGGTCCCTCGACCGTGCAGGCGTCCCTGGCTGCCCTGCTTCGCGACGACGTCATCTACCGCGAGCACGACCGGTACCTGGTTGTAGATTCGCTGCTTCGCGAATGGATCGCCCGCCAGACGTTCTAGACCAATCTGCAGATCGACGTGGCAACGTAGTGTGAACGCTTCACCGCGGCGGGTCAAAGCGCCGTAGGCGCGCGACATCACATTCAGGCCGCGCGTTTCAGCGACCTGTCATGCCGAACGCTTGGTCGATCGTGCGATCGCCAGCATCAGAACGGCCAACCCCCACGCCGTCAGACCCAGCACCTGCGGCCAAAGGGCGTCGAGGCCAACGCCCTTCAGAAAGATGGACCGGACAATCACGAGGAAATAGCGGAGAGGCACGAGATACGTCAGCGCCTGGATCCCGGCTGGCATGTTCTCGATCGGAAAGATGAACCCCGAAAGATAGATCATCGGCATCATGAAGAAAAAGATCGTCGTCATCATGGCCTGTTGCTGCGTCGACGAGACGGTGGACACCAAGAGGCCGAGACCCAGCGTCCCCAGCAAATAGACCAACGACAGCGCGAGGAGCAACGAGACACTGCCGCGCAGCGGAATCTCGAACCACAGCACGGCGACACTGATGACCAGCACGACGTCGATGATGCCTATGAATGCGTACGGCAGGAGCTTCCCGAGAATCAATTCCGATCGGCGAAGCGGGGTGACGTTCAGCTGCTCCAGGGTTCCGAGTTCCTTTTCGCGCACGATGGCCATCGACGAAAGATTCGTCGTAATCACCAGAAGGAGGAGTGCGACGACGCCCGGAATCATGAAATCGCGGCTCTCCAGCCGCGGGTTGAACCACACGCGAATGCGCGGCTCGATACCGCCGCCTCTTGGCGCGGTGGCGGCCGGCAGGTGGTGCGTGGACAGCTCCTGGGCGTAAGCGGCTACCAGGTTGGTGGCGTAGCCCAAGGCCACGGTGGCCGAATTGGCATCGCTGCCGTCCGCGATCACTTGAACGACTTGCGGGCGTCCTGCGCCCAGCGATTCGGCGTACCCCGCCGGAATCGTCAGCGCCATCGCTGCTCGACCGCTCTCGATGTAGGGGTCGAGCTCGTTCGGGCCGGTCACCAGATCGACCACCGTGAAGCTGGTGGACGCGTCGAAACGCGCGATCAGCTCGCGGCTCCTCGCCGACCGATCGGCATCGACGACGACGACCGGCACGTCGCGGATATCTGTCGTTGCGGCATAGCCCAGCATGAACAGCTGGATGAGCGGCGCGACGATGACGATGACCAGAAGGCGCGGATCCGCCTTGAGCTCGAGAAGCTCCTTCCAGACGAGAAATCGAATTCGTCGCATGCGCGCCTACCGATCCTCAATGTTGGTGTTCTGCCACCGACTCACGGCGCCAAAGAGACGCTCGCGACGGCCCGCCTGGGCTGGCCGACCGCGTCGAGCGTTCGGCTACTCATCCCAGTGGCGCGAAGTTCATGACCATTGACGCCTCAAACGCACCGATGCAAGCGACAGGACGAGCACCGCAAAGGCGGCCAGCCACACCAGCTCGACCCAGAATGCCCCGAGATCGGCCCCTTTGAGCACGATGGATCGAAGGGCGATGAGAAAGTACTCTGGCCGGCACCAGGTAGGTGACCGCCTGCAGAAACCCTGGCATGCTCGCAATCGGAAAAATGAAGCCCGAGAGCATCAGCGTCGGCAGAAACGACGCGAGCAGTGCAACCTGGAGCGCTACCTGCTGGTTGTCCGCCACGGAAGAAATCAACAGGCCCATTCCCAGCGCCCCGACAAGAAACAGCGACACCGCCAACAGGAGCAGCAGCCACGACCCGCGCATCGGAAGTCCGAAGAGACCCATGGCGACAACGATGATCGTCATCGCCGATACAAGGGAGACGATGAAATAGGGAATCGTCTTACCCACCACGAACGAAAAGCCGTCGAGGGGCGCCATCCGCAACTGCTCCATCGTGCCGCGTTCCTTTTCACGGACGATTGACAATGCGGTCGACACGACAGCCGTGATCATCGCGATATAGGCGATCAGGCCCGGCACGAGAAACAGCGCGCTGCGAAGCTCCGGGTTGTACCAGATTCTGGGCTCGGTGATGATCAGCGGCGGTGACGGGTTTGGCTGGTAGCGCATCGATTCGCTGCGGAGAATCGTCAGCGCATACCCCATCACGGTGGTCGCGGTATTGGCGTTGTCACCGTTGAGCAGCACCTGAACGGGCACGAGGTGGCCAGTTCTCACCTTCTCGGCGAAGCCGGTCGGAATGACGATCGCCGCGCGGATCTCGTTTCGATCCATCAGATCGGAAATCTCCCGATCGTTGACCGAGGCAACCAGATCGAAATAGCCGGAGTTGGTGAACGCGGAAACCAGGGCTCGGCTTTCCACCGAGCGATCCCGATCTTCGACTGCGAAACGGATGTGACGGATGTCCCAGTTCAAGGCGTATCCGAAGAGGAGCAGAAAGAACGCCGGCACGAACAGCAGGATCATCAGCGTCCGGCGGTCGCGTGCAATCTGGCGAAACTCCTTGCGGCAGATGGCTATCGCTTTCTGCATCGTCAGCCCGTCCGTTCCGCGACCTCCAGGAAGACGTCCTCGAGCGACGGCTGAACGCTCGCCACGGCCGCGGTCAGTCCCTCGGCCTTCAGCCGATCCTTCAGCATTTCGTTCAGCCCTTCGAGGCGCGCGGAGTGACCGGTGCGGGATACGGCATGTATGGCTGTTCCAAACACACTGGTCTTCTCGATCTCCGGCATGCTCTCGAGGAACGGGATGACCGCGATCGGATTCGCGGTCTGAATTTCGACGATCGCCCGATCGCGGAAGATGGCTTTGAGCTCCGCGGGCGAGCCCAGCGCGGCAAGTCGTCCGGCGTTTATGATCGCCAGCCGATGACAGTGCTCGGCCTCATCGAGATAGTGCGTCGTCACCAGGACGGTGACGCCGGCGCGGGCGATCTGGTCGATGAGGTCCCAGAATCGGCGCCGCGAGACCGGATCGACACCCCCGGTGGGCTCGTCCAGAAACACGATGGGCGGCTCGTGAAGAATGGCGCAGCCGAGCGCGAGCCGCTGCCGCCATCCGCCGGCCAGATCCGACGTTGGCGACTGCTCGCGCCCCTCGAGGCCAGCCATCTCGATGACGAAGCGGCGACGGAGCTCGAGCCGGTCGGCCGGCAGGCCGTAGATGCCGCCGAAAAACCGGATGTTCTGATCGACTGTCAACCGCTCGTACAGCGAGAAACGCTGCGACATGTAGCCGATGCGACGTTTCACGCCTTCTGGATCGGCACCGACATCGACGCCGCCGACGGTGGCGCTGCCGCTCGTCGGCTCGAGCAGGCCGCAGAGCATCCGGATCGTCGTCGATTTTCCGGCACCGTTTGCGCCGAGAAATCCGAAGATTTCTCCCTGCCTCACATCGAACGTCAGGTCGTCGACCGCGACGAACTTGCCAAACCGCCGAGTCAGATGTGTGACGGAGATGGCGTTCATTTCCCCAGCGCTCGTTCGAGGCGTCCTTCGGCCAACCTGGCATTGGCGATTGCGTGGGTTCGATCGAGCTCGGCCTGCAGCAACGCGACCTGCGCATCGAGGACATCCACGCTGACGGCGACGCCAGCCGCGAAGCGCTCGGTCACGACGCGTCTGGCCTCGGTCGCGCTCCGGACGGCGTCACTGGCGGCGTCGATGGAGGCTCGACTCGCCTCGAGCTCGCGCATGCGCTGCTGCACTTCGACCGCAAGCACGCTGTCGAATTCGGCAAGTCGCGACTGCAACGCGCGAGCTGAGGCCGCGGCCTCGGCAATTTCGGCCCGGGCCCGGCCGCCATCGAACAGCGGCCACACGGCGCTCACGCCCGCGTCCCACGACCGCTGCCACAGATCGATCCGCGGAAAGATCCGAGGGTTCGGGTTTGCGTAGTCGACACCTGCGCCGACTGCAACGACTGGTTTCGTCCCGGCGACCGCAGCAAGGCGGCGCTCCTCCATGGCAGCGATTCGCTTCACCAGGGCAGCGCGCTCGGGACGGTGCTGCCGCGCCTCTTCGACGAGCGCCAGCGAGCGGGACTGTCGAGCGTTCCGGGGCCTCGAGCGGCGCAACAGCCTCGATTCGCTCACCCGGCGCTCCAATGAGTCGGGCGAGCTCCGCCTCGCTGACGTCCCTAGCTACTCGGGCCTGGACCGCGAGCATCCGTTGTCTCGACTCTTGTGCCTCGACGCTGAGCACGTCGTTCGGCGGTACCAAGCCTACGTCCAGTTGGTTGCGAACGTTCTGCAGGTGTGCGCCCATGCGATTCAACGCTTCTCCGACCACGCGCTGCGACTCGGTTGCAGTCACGAGCGCCCAATACGCCCGGGTGATTTCGAGGCGCAAATCGCTTCGCGCAGTCACCACGTCGTTCACCGAAGCGCCCGCCTCTGCGCGGGCGGCGCGCTCGAGTGCGTCGACCTTGCCGCCCGAGTAGATCGACCATTGCAGATCCAGCCGCGTGCGGTAGTTGTCGGGAACGTCGGGGTAGATGACGATCCGCGCCGGGCTGTCGGCCAGGGGCACAGCGAAAGGTAGGACGTGATTGGTTCGTAAGTAGCCCGCCTGCGCCGACAGCTGGGGCAAGGCGCCAGCATGACGCTGATCGACCACGGCACTGGCAGCATCGGCACGAGCGGCAGCTTCGGCCAGCCGATGACTCGCGTCGAGCCCACGACGAATGGCTTCGTCGAGCGTCAATTGCAGCGCCGGCTGCGCGCCCGAGGACCGAGAGGCTCCCAAGGCCAGCAGCACCGCCACAATCGTTCGCATCGCTTTCCTCACGCGACTGTTCACGATGTTCATCCCTTCGTCTCGCCCAACTTCGCGACGAAGACATCCTCGAGCGTCGGCGCGATTTCACGAATGCTCGAGACCGTCAGTCCGGCCGCACCAAGTGCCGCCGCCACGTGCTCTGTCGCCGGTTGATTGTCCTTATCCAGACCCACGTGCATCCGGTCGCCGAACATATGAACGCTTACGACACCGGGAGTGCGCCGCAGGACGTCGACAGCCCGGCGAATGTCGCCGACGATGACCTCGTGGAGCCCACCGCCCATGACGGCACGCAGCGTACCCGGCCGATCGAGCGCCAGCAGACGGCCCTCGTGAAGGAGGGCGACGCGGGTGCATCGCTCCGCCTCGTCCAGGTATGGCGTGGACAACACGATCGTGATCCCGTGGGAAAGGAACTCGCCGAGGAGCTTCCAGAACTCTCGTCTCGAAATTGGATCGACGCCGGTCGTCGGCTCGTCGAGCACAATCAACTTCGGCTCGTGCACGAGCGTGCAGGCCAGGGCCAGCTTCTGCTTCATTCCGCCCGACAGGCGATCCGCCAGGCGATCCCGAAACGGCGTGAGCTGTGTCATCGCCAACAATCGGTCTCGCCGTGCGGCGTAGTCGCGGACGCCATGGATCTCGGCAAAGAAAGCGACGTTCTCGTCGATGCTGAGGTCGCCGTAGAGACTGAAGCGTTGCGAAAGGTATCCGACCGAATCGGTCAAATGCCGGTGTTTGCGGACCGGATCCACGCCCAGAACATCGATTCTTCCTGCGTCGGGGTGAAGCAGCCCACAGATCAAGCGTATCGTCGTCGTCTTGCCGGCTCCGTCAGGACCGATCAGACCGAACATCTCGCCCCCATCGACCGAGAGCGACAACTCGTTGACGGCAGCAGTGCTGCCGTAGCGCTTGGTGACATGGTCGAAAGTGATGGCGCTCATTCGAACCGTCCTAGGGCAGGTCGGGCCTTTCCTGCCCTACCTGACCAAGGGAATCTCAGCCTCGACCGGCATACCGACTTTCAGGACGCCGGCTTTGTTGTCGACAGTCACTTTCACGCGGTACACGAGCTTTGAGCGATCTTCGGCCGTCTGAACGTTACGCGGCGTAAACTCGGCCTTGTCGGCAATGAAGGCGATGGTGCCGGCAATCCCGGCTCCACCAGCATCGGTAAAGACGGTCGCCTGCTGTCCAAGCCGGAGGCGCGGAACGACCGGTTCGTCGACGTACACGTCGGCCCAGGCCCGATCGAGATCGCTCACGACGACGATTGGCGCGCGAGGCTGGACGAGCTCGCCGACGTCTATCAGCTTTTCGGTGACAATCCCGCCGACCGGCGCCACGACGGTCGCATCGGTAATGGCTTTCTGCCATGTCGCGATTTGGGCGTCGGCCGCCGCGACGAGGGCACGGGCAGCGTCGATCTCTTCGGGCCGGGAGCCAGCGCGCAAACGTGCAAGGTTTTCAGAGGCGGCGCGAACACGATCCCGTGTGCCTTGAAGCCGCCGCTCCGCCACATCGCGCCGGGTCACCGCGTCGTCGCGCTGTTTACGCGAGCCCGAGTTGGACGCGAGCAACGACTCGAAGCGGGTCGCGTCGGCCTGCGCCGCGGCCAGTTCAGCCTCCGCCGCCGCAACGTCCGCCTGCGCTACGGCCAGTTGCGCCTCGGCTGCCCGGACGTCTTCGGGCCTCGACCCGGCGCGCGAGAGCCTGAATTGTGCGTCGGCCTGATCGCGCTCGGCACGCGCGCGCCGCAGCCCAAGCTCGGCGTCCGCCGTGTCGAGGGCGGCGATCAGATCCCCGCCCTTGACCCGATCGCCCTCATCGACCCGCAGCTCGAGCAAACGGCCGCCCACCTGTGATGCGATGGGCACGTCTGTCGCTTCGACCTGCCCGGAGACGCGGACCCTGTCGATCGGTGTCTCGGGAGCGCAGCCCACTGCTGCAATCGCCAAAACGGCAAGGGGCAGGTTCCAGACCCTGTACGAACGCTGATCGCCAGCGGCTTGGACGAGCGCCGGCCCAAGACCAAATGTCGAATGTAAACGCGTCATGGTGTTGGCCTCGGTGGCTGCGCATCACACACAAGGGCGAGACGAGTGGCCTCCCGCACGTGCTGAACGAACGCATCCGGGGAGGCAGCCAAGTCCAACAAGTGGAGATGCGATATCTCTTTGCGGATCGGCGCGCCGGCCAGATAGAAGACAACCGGGGCGAAGAGCGTGAAGTGAGCGAAGAGCGGATTGACCGGACGGAAGGCGCCCTGATTGATGCCGTCCTGCACGATCGTCGACACTGTGCGCGGCACCTTGGCGAGCACAGTCAGCGTTTCGGGATCGAGGTGTGCGCCGCCCTCGGCGACTTCGCGCAGCATGATGGCTGGAAACGACGCGTGCTCGCGAATGAGCTCGACGAACGTGGCAATCGCCGCATCGATTTTTTCTGCGGGCGGGCGGTCGCTGGTGGCAACCGCGAGGAGGCGATCGCTGGCGAGTGTGAACATGCGACGGAGCAACGTGCGGTAGAGGGCGCGCTTGCTGCCAAAGTGGTAGTAGAGCATCGCTTTATTGACGCGGGCGCGGCGCGCGATGCGATCGACGGTGGCACCGGCAAAGCCGCGGCCGGCAAACTCGAAGGCGGCGGCGGCGAGGATCTTGTCGGGGGAGACGCGTTGGGGTCTCGCCATAACTAACCGTTTAGTTAACTCGTCTTTCGCTCCACTGTCAAGAACGTCTGCCCCGGCTCTACACTAGCGACGCGGAAGCCAGCCCCGCGTATCTCGCGACCGGCGAGCGCTTTCCCGGGATGTCGTCATGAAGGTTGTTATTGCCGGCGGTACGGGCTTCCTGGGCCAACCGCTTGCCCGCGCCTTGGTTGACGCCGGCCACGAGACCGTCGTCTTGACCCGGAGGACCCCCGCGCCGCCACCAAATCATGGAGTACCGGTTCGTCGCGTGGACCCCGATTGGGGGCACGGGTTCATGGGGCGCAGAAATCGAACGGTCCGGTGCGGTGATCAATCTCGCTGGCGAGTCGATCGCCGCGCGCCGCTGGTCGAGCGTCCACAAACAGCAGAATCCTCGAGAGCCGGGTGCAGGCGACCCGGGCGCTCGCGGCTGCCGTCCTTGCCGCCGCACAGCCGCCACAGGCGTTCATCAGTGGGTCGGCCGTTGGCTATTACGGTCCGCTCGGCGACATCGTCGTCACCGAAGACCAACCCGCCGGTTCGGATTTCCTTGCCAAGGTGTGCGAAACATGGGAATCAGAAGCCAACGAGGGAGTCGGCGGGGCCACGCGGGTCGTGTGCGTGCGAACCGGACTCGTCCTCGCATTGGACGGCGGCGCCTTGCCGGAGATGCTGCTTCCGTTCAAGCTGGGCACCGGGGGGCGGCTGGGGTCTGGCCGCCAGTATTGGCCTTGGATTCACCGAGACGATTGGGTTGCCCTGCTCGTCTGGATGCTTGCGACGCCGTCCGCGCAGGGACCGTTCAACGCGACCGCGCCGAATCCGGTCACGAATGCCGAGTTCGCAAGAGCGCTCGGCCGAGCCATGCACCGGCCGGCACTCATGCCGGCGCCCGCCTTTGCGTTGCGGCTCGCTCTTGGCGAAATGGCCGACGCTCTGCTGCTCGCTGGTCAGCGCGCCGTCCCGGCCAAGGCGCTACATCTCGGCTTTGCGTTCCGTTTTACGCAGATTGACGACGCGCTCGGCGCAATTTTCGGGTAGCGACACTTCGGAGAGTCGTTCGATCGTGCCTGGAGCCTGAAGCCTGGAGCCTGGAGCCTGAAGCCTAGTTAACGAGGCCGACGAGATACTTGTCCCCGGTCGGCGCAGGCACGCCGCCCTCGGGTTCGATGGTGACGGCGATCGCTACCGGCCTGGTGATCCCAGACGGCATGGCGTACACAACGTTGACGCCGCCATCGAGCTTGGGCTTCAGCAAGCCGGCGTCGATCGGCATTTCCTGCGTCACAACCCACAGCTGATACGTGCGGCCCGCCGGTAACGACGGCAGATTCGAGGCAGTGAAAACCAGTCCGCGGGAGCGGCTCCAGAACGCGCGGGCCGACGCCTGCGGCGCTACCGGTTGGCCGGCGAGGTCGACGCGCACGAGATCCGACGCTGCCAGCACGACAACGACCGTCCGCTCGTCTGCCGCCGCGAGAGTTGCGGTCGACCGTGCGGCTGCCGCCTGCTGCTCGGCAACCTCCGCTCGCGACGTTTCATCACGAACGCGCTGCTCCAGCGACCCGATGTGATTGCGCTGGCTGACCACGTACCCGCCAAGTCCCGCGGCAAGAGCGACCGCAGCGGCGGCGAGCAGCCAAGGTGTCCGTGAAGGCGCGGCGGGTGGCCTGACTGCACCGTTCGCCGTTCCGTCCACACCGCGCCTGTGCTCTTCAATCTTGATAGGTGCTCGAGGTTCAGACGTCGCGGCCGAGTGGGAAGCGGCCGCCGTGGCGTGTGCGATGCGAGCGAGGACACGACTGCGTGCGTTGACGGGCGTCACGAGGGATGGGGCGGCGTGCGCCAGGGCGGCGACGACCTGTCCGAAGGATTCGGACTTCTGCCGCGCACTCGGCACATGCCGTCAGATGGGCCTCGAACTCCAGGCGCTCCTCGGCGCTCAGCACTCCCAGCGCATAGGCAGCCGCCTGTTCGTTCAGCTCGTCTCGGTTTTCTGAAGAGGCCACAGCACGCTCACCTACGTACTTCTACGGCCCCCGACACCAAAAAGATGGCCTTCTTAGTCTCCACCCGGAGGATCGGGCATATAGTCCTCCGGCGAGACCACGAGAAGCACACGGGCGCCTTCGTCAGTCCACAGTTCCGTGTGATCGGTTCCGGCATCTGCGTGCAAGAAATCGCCCGGACCCATCCGCCGACCATAACTGTAAACGCTGCCCGAGAGCACGTAGCATTCTTCCGGGCCCGCGTGGTGATGTGCGGGAAACCGGACGCCCGGGGCGACGTCCAGAAGAAGTGTCGCATAACCGAACTCGCGGTTCATCGCCAGGACCTTCATCCGAATGCCCGGAACCGGATGCGGCAACCACGCATCCGTCGCGGCGAGCCGAAGGGCAAAGCCGTCAGGAAGAGGCGGAGCGCTGCCTCGAATACGAGCCATCAGCCGTTCTCTCACCTCGGGGCGCGGCCCTTCCGCGGCGCCGCCAGAGGCGAGCTGGGCAAGTGGCAGCTCGAGATCTTCGAAGTCGATCGTCATGCCTGTTCGTATCGACGAGCACCCACCAAAGTGTTCTGAAGCTCACGTCTGAGCGTCATCAATCCGGTGCGAACTCTGGTCTTCACGGTCCCCAACGGTAAGCCGAAGCGCTCGGCCAACTCCGACTGCGTCAGGCCACTGAAATACGCTTCCTCGATCAACTGGCGTTGCTCGGGTGGCAGCGCCTGGAGTGCGCGCTTCACAGCGCGTTGCTGCTCGCTCATCGCCGCTCGGGTTTCCGGCGTTTCCACTGGCGGCGGCAGCGGCGTCGCCTCAACCGTGCGCGATCTCACGCTGTTGGCGCGAAATCGATCGATCGAGCGGTTGCGCGCGATCCGAACGAGCCAGGCGGCCGGCGCTCCCAGCTCGGCCTTGTAGGTTTCGGCGCGCGTCCACACCTGGAGGAAGACTTCCTGAAGCACTTCCTCGGCTTCGCCGCGATCCCGCAGAATTCGAAGAATGAGGCCGTAGAGCAAGCGGCTGTGCCGGTCGTACAGCTCGCCGATCGCGGATTCGTCGCGGGCAACGACCCGGTTCAACAATGCGAGGTCGGCGCGAGCTTCATCAGAACTTTGCATGCCGATTCCAGGGTCGCCGGATTCTATCAGGTACCTCGGCCAGCGCGCGGAGCGCGGCAACGATCTCATCCTTACCCGGCAGGCTGGCGTTCTCCAACACGTGCGAGAACGGGCAATGCGTGTCGGGGTAGGTGAGGCGACGCACGGGTGCGTCGAGCTGCTCGAATCGCTCTTCCATGATGATCGCCGAGAGCTCGGCGCCAACCCCCAGCGTCTTGACGTCTTCGTGGACGATCAGGACGCGGTTGGTCTTTTCGACGGACCGAAAGATCGCGGCTTTGTCGAACGGCTGGAGCGTGCGCAGGTCGATCACCTCGATTTCGACGCCTTCTCGCGCAAGCTGCTCCGCCGCTTCCAGAGACGGCGCGAGCATCGCCCCATACGTGACGAGAGTGACATCGGCACCCTCGCGTTTCGTTGCGGCGACGCCGATCGGGACGATCTCGTCACCCTCGGGTACCGGTCCTTTGGCTCGACGATACAAGTACTTGTGCTCGCAATAGATGACCGGGTTGTCGTCGCGAATGGCCGCCTTGAGAAGGCCCTTGGCGTCGAATGCCGTCGCGGGCGCGACGACTTTGAGTCCGGCGCGATGGACAAACCATGCCTCGGGATTCTGCGAGTGGTACAAACCTCCGCCCACGTTCCCACCGCTCGGCGCGCGAATCACGATCGGCACCGATGCACGGCCGCCATAGCGGTACCTCAAGGTTGCCGCCTGATTGACAATCTGATCGAACGCACACGAGATGAAGTCGGCGAACTGCATCTCGGCAACGGGACGGTAGCCGCGCAACGACGCGCCAACGCTGATGCCGACGATCGCCGATTCGGAGATTGGCGTGTCGACGACGCGTGCCTCGCCGAACTCTTCATACAACCCTTGCGTCACGCCAAAGGCGCCGCCATACGCGCCGACGTCCTCACCCAACACGAATACCTTGGCGTCGCGCCGCATCTCCTCAAAGAGCGCTTCGCGAATGGCCTCCAGGTAGGAGAGTTCTCTGCTCATCGCAACGACGGCAAGCCACGAGGACACGAAGCACGCGAGGACCCGTGCCTTTGCCGCGCGTTCGTGAACTTCGTGTCTTCGTGGTCGACAGACCTAGGCATAGAGATCGGTGACGGCATCCTCGGGCTTCGGGTCCGGTGCGTTCATCGCGTGCTCCACTGCTTCGTCCAACGTTTGCGAGACGCGTCCCTCGATTTCGCGCATCTTCTCGTCGGTCAGAACGTGGCGCGCCTGCAAGTATGTAGTGAAGGTCGGGATCGGATCGCGGCTCTTCCACATCGCCAGCTCCTCGTCGCTTCGGTAGAAGGCCTTGTCGTGTTCCGAATGTCCGTGCCACCGATAGGTCTTGCACTCGATGAGCGTCGGGCCTTCGCCACCCCGCGCGCGCGCCAGGGCTCCCTGCGTAGCTTGATAGACAGCGAGCACGTCGTTGCCATTGATGGCCACACCGTCGAATCCATAGCTGTGCGCCCGGTCGGCAACATCGTCGATGGCCATGCTCTTCTCGATCGGGACGGAGTACGCGGTACTGGTTGTTCTCGCAGATGAAGAGGATCGGCAGGCGATGAACGCCCGCGAAGTTGAGCCCCTCGTGAAAGTCGCCGGTGTTGCTCGCGCCTTCGCCGAAATAGGCGACGACGACGTTGTCGGTGTCCTCGATCTTGAACGTGTACCCGAGGCCAGCGGCCACCGGCAGGTTCGCGCCCAGCATGCTCGTGTTGCCGAAGATGCCCAACTCGGAGACGCCGCTATGGAGCGCGGAATCGCGTCCTTTCGAGAGACCGGTGGCTTTGCCGAACATCTGCGCCATCATGACGCGCGGCTCGACGCCCTTCATCAAGAACGCACCGAGATCTCGATGGAGCGGACAGATGTAGTCCTCCTTGCGGAGGCCGAAGCACGTGCCGACGATAATCGCTTCCTGGCCGATGCCCGTGTAGACGCCGCTGCGCACTTTTCCCTGCCGGACGAGAATGCTGAGCCGTTCGTCGAAGGCGCGAATCAGCTTCAGCCAATAGAACATCTCGAGCAGCTGTTCCGCCGTCAGCTTGAATTTCGTTCGCTTGATAGGAGGCATGTCGGAGGCTACGGCCCAGCTTCCTTCGGACGCTCCGATTTCGGCACCGAACGCCGTCCGGGTCGCATGGTATCGCAGTGTCGTGCCAGCTAGCGCCCTGATCCTCGGGGTGGTTTGACGGCCGGCGCCTTTCCCAGACTGATCAAATTTGCGAGCAGCTGATACGCCCCGTCCGTGCCCGCGGGGAGCTGCCGCCACAGTCCGAGACCCACGTAGACCCAATGTCCCTTGCCGTATGTCGTTTCGACCAGGGCACCGCGCTTCTCACCGGCGTTGTTGGAAAAGGGATCCTCGAGTGCCACGATGTCGCGATAGCGGGGATCGCGATCGCCGAGGAAATACAGTCCACGCTCCTGGACCCATCCTCTCCAGGTTTGGCTGGTAATCTCGTTGGGGAAGCTCACCAGGGGATCGCCAGGCGCCACGACATTCACGGGAGCAAATTCGTCGGTCACTCGGTTGTCGCTGACGAGCGCAGGATACGGACCGTAGTATGTCTCGTTGAACTCGAACTTGTTGTACTGCACGATGACTGTGCCGCCCTCGCTCACATAGTTCAACAGCCACTGGTTGTTCGCTCGGAGATCCGAGCGGCGCTCGTACGCGCGAACGCCGGTGACTATTGCGCTGAACCGCGAGAGGTCACCCCACGCGAGATCGTCCGCCGACAGCAGCTCGACCTTGACGCCAAGCTGTTCGAGGGCCGCAGGAACCTCGTCGCCAACGCCAACGATGTAGCCGACCGTCAGGTTCGGCGCCGTCTTGACATTGACAATCTTCATCGTGACGTCGGCATCGTGATAGATGTGCTGCCGCCGGATGTGTGGGTATTCGATAGTCTGGTATCCGCGGTCGAAGGTCCGGCCGCCCGAGGAAACCCGGGCGCGCACGCGATACGCACCGAGCGCGGCGTTGCCGGCCGGCCTGAGTGCGAAGCGAACTGTCTGGGATTCGTCCTGGCGCACGAACCTTACGCTCTGTTGCCGTGGGGAAACCGACCAACCAGCCGGCGCCTCGAGCGTCACGAACCCTTCGGAAGCGGCCGGCTGGTTGTTGAGGACCGTGACACGGATTTCGCGGTCCGATGGTGCGGGACGGTCTAAAGACCGTCCCCCACCCGCGCTGTTTCTTCCGGCGGCGGGTGATGGCTCCCCGTCCTTGGACCGAGCCACGGTGGGCAGTGCAGGGAGAGACGAAACAGGGACGATCACGATTTCCGGCGACGCGCGCACCGAGATTGCCGGCACGACCAAAAGCTCCGTTCGTTTTTCTCCGCTGAAGTTGTCCCCCTCGTAGCGGTGCTGAATCGGAAGGTCGGCGATGACCGTTTCAGCGGTCCCGGGGGAAGCTGAACTTGCGAATCCGAGGCTGATCTCTGCACGAAATGGCGTCGGGCGGAACGGCAGTCCGAACGGCGCGTCGGCATCGAACGTGTACCGGCCCGATTCTCCCTCTCGCTGCCAGTACCGGCTCGGTGATACGCGCGTTGGCGGCCAGTTTCAACGCCGCTTCACATCGCGCAGCCATTCCTTTCTTCAGGGTTGAAGCCGGCGCATCCAAGCGAGCTCGAGGAGCCGCCGGAGGACTTGGCGGAACCGCCGCTGCGTTTCCTCTCCCCCTCCCGCCACGGCCACTGCCGGCCGCTGCTGCGACCATGCACGGCACATCGCTCTCGAATCCACTGAACTTCACCTGTCTCACCGTGACGTCGGCCAGGCCGTTGTTGCTGACGAGGACCGCGACGTTCACAGGCTGCCCGGGCACCACCGCGCCATCGTCGGCGAGAGCCTCGAGGCGCACGCCGTTGGCCAGAAGAAGCGCCTTCTGAAACTCAGCTTCCTTCTGCTGTAGTCGAACATCGATGTCGAAACGCGCGTTTTCGTCAACCTGTGTCGTCGGAAGCTTGGTCCGCAGCGCGCGGACGGCACGTAAACCCGCGAGGAGTGGCGGAACAGTGGAGTCGTGGGTGTCGGCGTCGAACCTCTTCTGCGCAGACTCGACGGCGGATGAGATTTCGTCGAGGCCGTCGAGGAGCTCTTTCGGGGGCGGGCCGCCCGCCAGTTGCGCCAGCGCTGGAACGCGCGTGTCGATACCGTCGAAAAGCGATGTCTCGTCCTTCTGCATCTGCCCGGGAATCGTCGATTCGAGCAGCTGATACGTCGCTTCGGACGGTCCGGGCAGCGCCAGGAGCTGCGCCGTGCCCTGGCACTTGTGCATGCTGCGCGCCTCGCTTCCAATTTCGCTGTACGTCTTGCCCAGCAGCGGATCGTAGACGGCGAGATTCAGACGGCACGTCTTCTCCGCGGTCTGCGCGTCGGCGCCGAAACCCGTGAGGAAGGCCTGGGAGTAGTACTTCTTGGCCTGCCACGGTCGTAATCCTTCCTTCAGATGTTCGGGGAACTTCGTCGGATCGCCCGACAGCGTGAACGCCTCGCGCGACAAGATTGCCGAGGCTTGATGGTGCTGGCCGCCACCGGTTCCCGCCGGGTTCATGCCCACAATCACGTCTGGCCGAATCATGCGAATCAACCGGACGTAGTCACCGAGGATCTCGTTTCTCCCCCACTTTTCGAAGGTCTCTTCGATGCTGAACGAGAAGCCGAAGTCGACGGCACGCGTGAAGTACTGTTCTGCGCCATCGAAGCGGTGCACGGCGGCAAGCTCCTCGGTTCGCAGGACGCCCAGCGCTTCGAAAATCTCGGGGCCAATCTCGTTCTGTCCACCGTTCCCGCGTGTTGCGGTGGCAAGGGCTGTCCGATACCCCTGTCCCCGGTTGAGCCGGACCAGCAAGCCGTTGTTCTCGTCGTCGGGGTGCGCCGTGGCCATCATGAAGATGCCGGCGTTTGCGAGGTGCCGCAGAGCGAGACCGAGGGCGACGTGACCCTGCTCCTCGTCCACGGGCACAACCCGCATCTGTGCCCGTGGGACCAGGCTGATAGTGATGGCCACCGCGATGGCCACAGTCGTTTTCGCGACCGTGGCTCGGGATCTCCCGGCGAAATCACGCATACGGGTCACTGGAGTCATTCTGCCCGAGGCTGCGGCCACATATCAAACGCGCGAAAGCACTTCCTGGTAGTACGCCTCGTACATCGGCACGATTTCCTCGTCGCAGAAGCGCTCGTGCACCGTGCGGCTCGCCGCGCTCACGATCTGGTGATGCAGCTTCTCGTCGGTCAGGACCCTGATGGCCGAACGCGCCATGCCATCGAGGTCGTCGAGCGCATGAAGGAAGCCGGTCTTCTCGTGCGCGATCACCTCCGGTAATCCGCCGACGCGGGAGGCGACCACAGGCACCTCGCACGCCATCGCTTCGAGCGCCGCGAGTCCAAAGCTCTCCTGCGCGGAGGGCAGCAGGAACACGTCGGAGATTGACAGAAGCGGGAGCACCTGGTCCTGCTCTCCCACGAAGTGCACGCGTCCAGCGATGTCCAGGCTGCGCGCCCGTTGCACGGCATCGCCCAGATCCGGGCCGTCTCCCACCATCAGCAGGCGGGCCGGAACTTCACGGCAGATTCTGGCGAACACGTCGATGACAGAGACCACCCGTTTGACCGGTCGGAAATTCGACACGTGGATGGCGATCTTCTCCCCCGTGTCGGCAAAGCGGGCACGGAGATTCGGAACATCAATCCGCCGGTGAACCGAGCAGTCCAGAAAGTTCGGAATCACGCGAATCTCGCAGTGAAGATGAAGCCCTCGCTCGGTATCCGCCTTCAGGCTCTCGGACACGGCAGTCACGCCGTCGGACTGTTGGATACAAAACGCCACCGTTTCTGAGTACGAAGGGTCGTTGCCAAGCAGTGTGATGTCGGTCCCGTGGAGCGTCGTAATGACCTTAGGCGCAAGCTGAGCCGGGGACTGCGTTGACGCCAGAATCTGGCGCGCCAGGTACGCCGCCGTGGCGTGGGGGATCGCGTAGTGGGCGTGAACGATATCCAACCGCTCGTCACGGGCCACCTGCACGATCTTGTTCGCCAGCGACAGAATGTAGTGTGGCTCGCGAAAGAGAGGGTACGACGGCGTCTCGACCCGGTGGAACGAGAGGCCGGGTTGATAGTCACCCAGCCTGAACGGCGTGTCGCTGCTCAGGATGTGGACGCGGTGACCACGGGAAGCCAGCGTCTTGCCAAGCTCGCTGGCGATCACGCCACTGCCCCCGACCGAGGCGTAGCAGACGATCCCGACGTTCATCGTGCGACCTTCATGAGAGTGGGGCGAACCACGGGCTCCCGTACCACCACTCCCTCGGCCCACCGAACACCGGCCAACGCGCCGAACTGAGCATCGCGGCTCTCGACGAGCTGCCGGAACACCGGTGTGTTGAGCCGAGTCGCCGTCGCTCCCGGCGCCGCGCTCTGAAACTGGCTGGCATGACAGTCGAGCGCTTCACGTTTCCGCTCGTAGCAATCGGATACATCGATGACGAACGAAGGCGATGCCGCATCGTTGATGAAGTAATAGCAAATCCAGTCTGGCTTCCAGGGTTCGCCCTCGGCCGAGTACCTGCGCAGCCCGCTATTGAACGCCGCTTCGGTCAGCACTTCGCTCGCTGCGACGTGATCGGGATGGCGATCGGACCAGTACGGCACCGCGATCGTCCGCGGTCGATGACGCCGAATGAACGCAACCGCCTGCTCGAGATGGGTGGCATCCTTTCCAATCCGTCGGTCCGGCCAGCGCAGATTCTTGCGCCACGCCGCACCGAGCACGACGCGCGCTGCCTCGGCTTCGGCAAGCCGCTGTTCGACGGTCCCGTTGCTGCCCATCTCCCCCGCCGTGAGATCGCAGAGCCCAACGCTCAACCCCAGCGCTGCGTGCCGGGCGATCGTGCCGCCAAGACCAATTTCGATGTCGTCGGGATGCGGCCCGAACGCAAGAAGGTCAACCGACATCATGACACTGTAGATCATGGGCCGCGGAGTCTGGAAAGGCGGGAGGTTCCCGCCCCTCCAGCCTAGCGAAACCCGAACACCTCGTCGGCCGACTCGACCTCGCCGAGATGATGTCGAAGAAGAATCCGGCTGGCCAGATATGCGCCAGTGACGCTATGGCTGGAGTCCCCGAAGGCGAAGAGGTGATGAGGATAGTTGCGATGTGGCCCGATGAAGGGCAGGCCGTCAGCGGTGTGGGCGTAAGGTGCGTCCCACCCGTACTCCGGCGCGATTCCAGAAATGTCGGGATGCAGCGTTGAAAGCTCGTACATCAACTGGCCTGTCCGCTGAACGAGGATCTTGTCTTTCTGGCGATCCGATGGTGAGTCCGCGTCGGCCCCCATCACCAGCAATCGATCATCGTCGACCCAGCGGACAATGTGGCGCGGCTCAGCAGAGTCACGAACAACGGCTTCGGCACGGCCCAAGCCGCGCCGGGTCTTGGCCGGCACCCGCGCCGTGAGCACGAGGTAGGTGCGTCGAAACCAGAAGTGCCGCCGAAGTGCCTTGAAGAGCATTGTCGGGACGCCCGTGGCCACGACGACGCGGGCGCCGCGAACGGTGCCACCGGCAGTGTGGACATCGACCGTCCTGCGCCCGAACTTGATGCGGGTCGCTGGTGAACGTTCGAACACGACGGCGCCACGCTCAACGGCGGCGGCGGCCAGACCGAGTGACGCACGATACGGATCGAGTGTCGCGCTCTCGTGGGCCCGAATGCCCGCGGGCGCCGCAATCCCGGTCTCCGAGGAGATGGTCCGCGCGTTGAGCCAGGGGGCATCGAGCCCGGCGTCACGGCGGGCGCGCTGTTCGCGCCTAAGGTGGCCACTCTGTTCTGGGTCGATGCCGATCGTGAGCGCCCCGCGCGGCTCGAGGGAACATTTGACATCCAGCCGACGGAGCAGCGCCGCAAAGTCCAATCCCGCTCGATGCCAGGCCTGCCATGCCCGCCGGGCACCTCGCAATCCCCGCGCTTTCTCCAGGTCCGCGAAGCGCACGCCCGGGTCGTCGCTGATCCACCCGGCGCCAAAGCCGGTGGCACCGCGGCCGATCTGGTCGGCCTCGATCAACGCGACGTTCACGCCGGCCGCCGCAAACGCGTACGCTGTCGCACAACCTGTCAACCCGCCACCGACGATGACGACACTGGTCTCAACGTGCCCGCGTTGCCGCGGGTACGAAGGCACGCGCGATTTGGGAAACTGATCGATCCAGGGAGAGCGTCCGTATTTGGTCATGAGTTGGCCACAATTCTAGCGAGGCTGCGCTCGAGACCGCCAAGAAAGAGACCGTGTCTTGAGGTTGGGGAACGGGAGTCGCAGAGAACAGTTCCTCAGAGTTGCTCAGCCCGCGCGTAAGGGTTGAACCCGAGGTCAACGCCTGACGGGCCGTGCAGAACCCACCCCATAAGGCAGGCCGACGCGACTCAGGTCCGACACGCTGTCGCGGAGGGTCACGCAGCGGCCGCTCCAACGGGGCCCTTCACAGAGCTCCCACGTGCCGCTCATGATTCGAACGCTTTCGACCGCCTCGCCGACCGAGCCGAGATTCGAAGCGCCACTGGTCAGATCCTCGGCTCTTCCTCGATATCCCGTTCTGTCGAACAGTGCGATCCTCGGTTGATCGCCTGGATATCCTCCGCCCCCGCCGCCTCCCGAGGCGCGTATGCGGCGCAACGAGGAAATCGAATGATTCCAGCCCACGCGGTGGAGGTCGGTCTCGGCGCCGGAAAAGACCTGACACCGTCCGCGATAGTTGACGTCTTGGCAGCCTTCCCAGACCTCGCCCCGGGCGACACGAAGACTCACGATGCGGTCGTTGAGGTTGTAGCGGCGGAGGTCCGGAACGTCGTCGCGAAATGTCGCGTTGCCTCCGCGAAAGTCCGTATCGGTGAAAACAGTGATGCCGACGCCCCCGATCTGTCGGGATTGTGCCAGGGCTTGAGGGGCGGCGCTCGCAACGACAGAGAGAGAAAGAAGGCACCTGAGCGCGATTCCGATTCGCAACATGAGAGTTACGCGGTGCGGAGTATAGCGCACGTCCCATCCGGCGATCGCGACCAAGGGTTCGGCAGCCTGAAGTATATTGGCGAATCAGCACCCACCAGCTTCACTCGGAGGATTCTCGATGGCCAGCGCTTCGACACCGGCGCCGACAGAAGCGGCGACTCAACATCTCTACCAACTAGCGACGGGCTTCATCGTTTCCAGCGCTCTGTACCCCATTTTGAAGCTCAAAGTGGCCGACCACATGGCCAGTGGCCCGCGGACGTCAGCGGAGCTCGCCCAGGCGACCGGCGCCAACCGAGATGCGCTGTATCGGGTCATGCGAATGCTGGCAAGCGTCGGCGTCTTCGACGAAGTCGAGCCTCACCTGTTCGCCTTGACCCCTGCCGGGACGTTGTTGCGCTCTGACGTTCCGGGCAGCATTCACGATCTGGCTCTTTGGATGTGCGACCCGTTTCATTTTCAAACCTACGGCGAGTTGTTGCATTCGCTCACGACCGGCAGGCCGTCGGCTGACAAGGTGGTGGGCATGCCGGTATTCGAGTACTTCCCACTCAATCCCGAGCTCTCCGAGCGCTTCAACAACGCGATGACGGGATTCAGCGCGGCGGTGATTCCCGGGGTGCTGAAAGCGTACGACTTCAGCGGAATCGACGTCATGTGCGACGTCGCCGGCGGGCACGGCGAGATCCTGCTTTCGATCCTGCGGCAGTATCCAAAAATGAGAGGTGTGCTTTTCGACCTCGACCATGTGATTGCCGGAGCGATTCCCCGCATCCAGTCGATGGGCTTGGCAGACCGATGCCAAACAGCGTCCGGCGATTTCTTCGATGCGGTGCCGGCGGGCGCCGACGCCTACATCATGAAACACATCATCCACGACTGGGATGATGACCGGGCGGCCCTGATCTTGACCAGAATCCGCGAAGCACTGAAGGGTAAGCCGAACGGACGGGTCCTGTTGATCGAGGCGGTCATTCGACCTGGCAACCAGCCCGACCTGATGAAGCTCATCGACATCGAGATGCTGCTGCTGCCTGGCGGCCGGGAACGATCGGCTGACGAGTTCGCCGCGCTGTTCTCACGAGTCGGCTTCGAGTTGACGCGCGTCGTTCCCACCGAATCCCCTCTTGCTGTCGTCGAGGCGCGTGTGCGTTAAGGCGATAGCTCCTTCCTTCGGGCGCTGTCGGCCGTGCTACGATTCCCGGCTCATGCGCATCGCGATCGTCGGCAGCGGCGGCGTGGGAGGTTATTTCGGCGGACGGCTCGCCGCCTCCGGAACCGATGTGGCGTTCATCGCACGAGGCGCCCATCTCGATGCGCTAAGAACGAGCGGGCTTCGCATACGAAGCCCGCTTGGCGATGTGACCTTGCCGCGAGTCAGTGCAACCGAGTCTCCTTCATCGATCGGACCGGTCGACGTCGTGTTCTTCACCGTCAAACTGTACGACACCGGTCCGGCGAGTGAGTCGCTGACCCCCCTCATCGGCCCATCAACCGTCGTCGTCCCATTTCAGAACGGGGTGGAGAGCGTCGATGCGTTGACCCGTGCCGTCGGGCGGCAGCATACGGCGGGCGGCACTGCATTCGTGTCGGCGGTCATCGCCGAGCCTGGAGTCATCCATCACTCGGCCAACAATCGGCTGACGTTTGGCGAGCTGGATGGAACCCGATCGCCGCGCCTCGACGCGCTGGTGCAGGCCTGCCAGGCGGCCGGCATCGATGCCAGGCTGAGCGAGCAGATCGAGGTCGACATCTGGACCAAGTTCGTCTGGCTGTCCGTCTTCAGCGGCATGACGACCGTGACGAGGCTGCCGATCGGAGCGCTGCGGGACGATCCGGATTTGCTGGCGATGTGTCAGGCAGCGGGATTGGAAGCGATGGCAGTTGCACGCGCAAAGGGAGTCTTGCTGCCGACGAAAGTCTTCGATGACATGATTACGAACTTTCAGGAGTTGCCGCCGCAGGTGAAGTCCTCGATGCTCGAGGATCTCGAACGCGCTCGTCCGCTCGAGTTGCCCTGGCTGAGCGGCGCGATTGTGCGCATCGCGGACGATCTCGGTGTGCCGGCGCCCATCCACCGCTTCATCAGCACGGTCCTCAAGCCGTATACGGCTGGTCGCCGCCAAACGACTGCAAGCGTTTGAATGCCTTCACTTTTTTGGACCGCTCAATCGCCGGGCGCCTTCCCGCCTTGGAGCGAAGCGAGGCGTAGCCGGTGTGCCGGGCCATCCCGCTCTCTCTAAGATCCGAGGGTGTGAGGTTGCGGCGACTGGAGTTCTGGAACGGTCGACACGACAAACGCGTACTGACACTGATCGACGACCACACCATCCTTGATTGCGCTGCGGCGAAGCCGCGCTTCGAGATGGTAGCCGGCCTTCTCCAGAACGCGGCACGATGCGCGGTTCGACGCGAACGGTACGGCAAACAACCGCGTCAGCCCATACCGCTCGATCGCATACTTGGTGACAGCCGACAGCGCTTCGGTCGCGATCCCACGCCCCCAGAACGGCTCGCCTAACCAGTATCCGATCTCGGCAGAGACGCGCTCGACATCGTGCTGCAGCACGAATCCCACGCTGCCAATCGCCTGATCGGCGAGCGTCACCGCGAACACCGTTTCTGGATCCCGTCCCACGATCGATCGCAAGAACTCGAGCGCGTCCCGTTTTGTGTACGGGTGTGGAAAGCGGTCGCGCAGGTTGAGCCAGATCTTGCGGTTGTTTCCGTACGCCACGAGCGATTCGGCATCCGAGAGTCGCCACGATCGAACGAGGCACGTCGTCAACGGCAGGCGCATGACTCAGTTGTGCAGGTTGACAGGCCGGAATTCTCGCCGGAGGTCCTCACCGCGAGGAAGATTGGTCGTTCAGATCGATGTTCGACTGGCCGCCATACGGGGCGTACGGAGTGGGACCCGTGGCGACGACCTCCTGAGACAAACGATCTCCATCGACCCTGATGATGACGAAGTGATGCGGGTTTTCCGCCGGCGTCACGCCAGGTTTCAGCAGGTGCTCGAGCCGAACGCCCTGCTCCGCACCTGCAGCCAGGTATCCCGCCACCGGGGGTTCGCCTCGATACGTATAGATCGGCGCGCCACCGCCGCCGGTCACCAAATGATCGATCCGGTGCGTGACGCCGCCATCTGTGTACCGCTCGACCCAATGCTCGTGCAGATGATCGTGACCTGTGATGGTCATGCGAACGTGGTGCCGGCGAAAAAGCGGCCCGTACAGATTTCGCATGGCTGCCGTCGGAGCTTCGAGGCTGTCGCCGATGTCCGCGGCCGAGGCGCCCGGGGAGCTTCCGCCGTGCGGTCCCGACGAGAACATCGGATGGTGAAAAAACGCCACGATGTGCCGGAAGCGCGACCGATCGAGCGTTTCCAGCTGTCTGGCCACCCAGGCAAGTTGGGTCTCGTCTGCCGCATTGGTCGAGTCAATGGCAATGGCCAAAAGATTTCCGTAGCCGACGGCGTATGTCGGGGAGCCGTCCAGGCGCCGCGGCGATCCCTGTGGCGGGATCAGTCTCGATATCGCCGCCAGGGTGTTTCGCAGGCCAGCGGCCCGGATGGCAGACGGCGGCAAGGCTGCGTCGTGGTTGCCGATCGAAAAGAAGTACGGCACTCCTGCGCCCCGGGTCAGCTTCTCGATGAGCGGGGTGAAGCTGACGTCCCACTGAGCCGTTTCAGTGCCTCTCGTTACCGCATCGCCGGATTGAAGGACGAATCTGATCGGAAACGGCGTCGACGCGCGGGAACCGATGGCCCCGATCATGAGGTCGATGAGCGCCCCGTGCTCCGGTTGGAGCGCGCGGCCATCGACCGGACTGCGGGTGTCGCCATAACCAATAAAAGAAAAGCGCGTCACGCCGGCCGACGCCGCCTCTGAGGGGAACGGGACGGATGGCGGTTCAATCGCGCGCGGTACCGGTGCGTCCTGCTGAGCCGCAAGGCCGGCGACGACAGTTCCAGCGAGGCACACGACGGCAAACCATGGCAGAAGGGGTCTCCGCACTTCGAACACGGTCCTCAGAATAGCAGATGTGTTCGAGAGACCCGCGGCTACGGCAGCGACTCCTTCAGGACTTGCGCCGCGATTTCGTCGCGGTACGCCTGCAGCTTCGTTCGCAAATCTGGCCGTGACGTCGCGAGAATCGCGACTGCGAGAAGAGCGGCATTCGCGGCTCCCGCCGCTCCGATCGCAACGGTCGCGACCGGAATGCCCCGGGGCATCTGAACGGTGGCCAGGAGCGAGTCCAATCCGTTCAATGCGCTCTGGATCGGCACGCCGATGACCGGAAGCAGGGTATGCGCGGCAACGACGCCGGCCAGATGAGCGGCCCCGCCCGCTCCGGCGATGATCACCTGCAGACCGCGGCTCGCCGCCGTCGCGGAGTACTCGGCCGTCACCGCCGGCGTTCGATGGGCGGAGAGCACTCGAGCCTCGTGCGCCACACCGAAGCGCGTCAGCATTTCGTCGGCGTGGCGCATGGTTTCCCAATCGGATTTGCTGCCCATGAGGATGCCAACGAGCGGAGCCATCTCAGCCATCGCGCGCTCATTTCATCACAAGAGCCATGGCGATCACAAAGGACGCCAACGAGTGCTGATAGAATCGCCCAATGAAGCGTCTCGTGCTGGCGTACGTCTTGACCCTCGCTGCGCCGCTTCTCGCGCAGCAGCCGGCGCCAGCTGACGCAGCTCGCCAGCTGGAGGTTCAGTACACGCAGTTCACGCTGCCCAATGGCCTGCGCGTGATCCTTCACGAAGATCACAGCGTGCCGATTGTGACGGTGAACGTCTGGTATCACGTTGGATCTGCCCACGAACGCCCCGGCCGCACCGGCTTCGCGCATCTGTTCGAACACTTGATGTTCATGGGATCCGGGCACGTCAAGCCGGGCGATTTCGACACGCTTCTCGAAACGGTCGGCGGCACGAACAACGGATCGACCGAGACCGATCGGACCAACTACTGGATCAACATCCCGGCGAATGCCCTCGAGCTCGCGTTGTTTCTCGAATCCGATCGGATGGGGTATCTGCTCGACACGATGACCCCCCAGACAGTCGACGCGCAACGGGACGTCGTCAAGAACGAACGGCGCCAAAGCTACGAGAACCGCCCGTACGGGATGGCCGATATCGTGCTCACCGAGATGCTGTTTCCCGAGGGGCATCCGTACCACTGGCCGGTGATCGGATACATGCCGGATCTGACCGCCGCGAGCTACGAGGACGTCGTCGCGTTTTTCAAGAAGTACTACGCGCCGTCGAACGCGAGCCTCGTCGTGGCCGGCGACCTCGATCCGGCGGCGACACGGAAGCTCGTCGAAAAGTGGTTCAGCGACGTGAAGCCGGGTGCGCCGGTCGAACCATCGACCATTCCCGGCGTGTCGCTCAGCGGCGTCCAAATGAAGACCATTACCGACAAAGTCCAGGTGCCCCGTTTGTATCTCTCATGGATCACGCCTCGGCATTTCGAACCTGGTGACGCGGCGCTCGATGTCGTGGCCGACGTGCTGGCTGGCGGGAAGAACTCGCGGCTGTACAAGCGGCTCGTCTATGACATGCAGATCGCGCAGAACGTCTCCGCGTTTCAGGCCTCGGGACGACTGGCGTCGCACTTCGACATCGAAGTGACGCCGTTGCCGGGCCGCACGCTGGACGAAATGCAAAAGGTGATCGACGAAGAATTGACACGGCTGCAGCAGGAGCCACCGAGCGCGCACGAAGTCCAGCGGTCGCTGAACCAGATCGAAGCGTCGTTCTATAACGGGATGGAACGGGTCGGTGGTTTCGGCGGGAAAGCCGATCAGCTCAACGCCTACTTCACCGAGACGGGCGACCCCGATTGGTTCAATGAAGATCTCGGCCGCTATCGGGCGCTGTCGCCTTCCGACATTCAGGCGGCCGCTGAGCGTTTTCTGCCCCGCGACCGGCGGGTCGAGCTGAGAGTCGTGCCGGAAGGACGACAATGAAAGGCTTCCTGGTCATCGCATCCGTCATAGCAGGCGTGGCGCTGTCGGCGCAGGCGCCCGATCGCATTCGCCCTCCGCAGCCGGGGACCGTTCCGGCGTTGAAGTTGCCCGCAATTCAGAAACGCCTGCTCTCCAATGGTCTGCCAGTCTGGATGGTGGAACTGCACGAGGTTCCAGTCGCACAGGTCAATCTTGTCGTGCAGAGCGGCAGCGCCAACGACCCGGCTGGCAAGTTCGGGGTCACCAGCTTGATGATGGCGATGCTCGAAGAAGGCGCGGGCGCGAGGTCGGCGCTGGAGATCGCCGACGCCGTCGATTTCCTCGGTGCCGACCTCGGCACCGGCAGCACGTTTGACGCATCCGCAGTCCGTTTGCACGTTCCGGTGGCGCGGCTGGCCGAGGCGCTGCCAATCATGGCCGACGTCGTCTTGAGACCGACCTTTCCCGAGGACGAGCTCAAGCGGATCCGCCAGCAGCGGCTCACCACTCTGCTGCAGGCGCGCGACGAACCGGAAACGATCCTGGCTCAGGCGTTCCCGCGTGTCCTGTACGGGCCGACGCACCGTTACGGCTACGCGATGATTGGCACTGCGTCGACCGTCGCCGGGTTCACGACGGCGGACCTGCGAGCGCAGTACACCGCCGCCTTCCGGCCGAGCAACAGCGCCTTGATCGTGGTCGGCGACGTCGCTCCCGATCGTGTCCAGCCCCTGCTCGAATCCAGTTTCGGCGCGTGGAAGACCGAGGGAACCCTCTCTCCGGCAAGGCTGCCGGCCGTCGACCAGCCTGCGAAGCGCGAAGTTCACATCGTCGACAAGCCGGACGCCGCCCAGTCGCAGATCCGCATTGGTTCGATCGGCGTGCCCCGATCGACCCCGGATTACTTTCCCATCCAGGTGATGAACACGATCCTCGGCGGCTCGTTCGCCTCGCGCCTGAATATGAACCTCCGCGAGAAACGCGGCTACACCTACGGCGCGAGTTCGGGATTCGATATGCGTGCCTCGGCGGGGCCTTTCTCGGCGGCCGCCGGCGTCCAAACAGACAAGACATCCGAGTCGCTGACGGAATTCTTCAACGAACTGAACGGCATTCTGCAAACCGTGCCGGCCGACGAGCTCGCACGCGCGAAGAACTACGTCGCGTTGCGGTTCCCGTCCGGATTCGAATCAACGACCGACATTTCACGTCGGCTCGAAGAAGCACTGACCTATCGGCTGCCCGATGATTACTTCTCGAAGTACGTCCAGAACATCGAAGCGGTGACGGCGGCCGATGTTCAGCGCGTCGCGCAGAAGTACATCCAGCCAACGCGACTCGCAGTCGTGGTCGTCGGAGATCGGAAGATCATCGAGCCAGGCATCCGCGCGTTGAACTTGGGCGCGATCAAAACCCTCAGTATCGACGACGTGTTCGGACCAGCCCCAAACATCGGCCGATAGCGATCCCGCCGGCTCCTTCCGTGCCCCGCATCAGGAACTTGTAAGGTTGACTGGCAGTTCCTGACCGAAGCTTCAGAAACTCTTCAGGGTACTCCACCGCAACGGTCCGGATAGGATCGACGAACGGACTTTTCATCACACGAAGAGGAGACATGCATAGAGGCCGCGGACGTCTCGTCACTTGCTTTGGGCTCTTGGCCGTCTGCGCCATGGTTTCTCAACAGTGTGCGTCGCAGCCTGTCCCTGCTGCACGTGCAGAGGAAACGAACCTGACTCCGATCGTCTCCATCAAGGAGCTGATGGAGAACATCATCGATCCCATCGCGGACAACGTGTTCGACGCGGTGGCGTTCGACATCGGTCCGAAGGGTGCGGTGGAGACCAAACCTGTCACCGACGAGGACTGGGCGAAGGTACGACAAGGCGCCGTGACGCTGGCGGAAGGGACGAATCTCCTCAAGATGCCAAGGCCGGTGGCCCCCCCGGGAGATACGAACAACAGTGGTGGCCCCAACGCGCCTGAATTGTCCCCGGAACAGATTCAGGCCAAGATCGACCAGAACCGGGCGTTGTGGAACAAACATGCAGACGACCTGCGTGCGGAAGCCCTGAAGGTCCTGGAGATCGTGAAGGCGAGGGATGCGGAGGCGTTGTTCGAGGCAGGAAGTCGGCTGGACAAAGCCTGTGAAAACTGCCATCTCGAATACTGGTACCCCGGGGACCGGAAGGCCGTGCTCGAGGACGAAGCGAAGCGTGCGACGATTTCCCCTCCCAATAAGTAGAAGTCTGTTTCACACAGCTGGGCAGAGTTGACCATCTGGAGTCATACTGAGTCTCACGCGTCTCGACCGGACGCGTGAGATCCACGCCGGTCGACGCCCTCCCTTCAGCGCTGATTCGTAAACGACAGGCTCATCGGCTGGCATGTGAAATGCTGAGGAAGGCCGCCGTGAAACGCCGAACCCGCTGGCTCATCCTTTCGGCAACCCTCTTGGTGGTCGTCGCAATCGGCCTGGCGGCCGTGTCCACGCGCCTGTGGATTTCGCCAGAACGCGTGCGCCAGCGCGTCGTCGCCGTGCTCGAAGAGCGGCTGGACGGCGAGGTCGAGCTGGGCCAGCTGTCGTTGCGCTTGTTCCCGGCGGTTCGCGTAGAAGCGGAGGGCCTGGTCGTCCGTCACGAGGGCAGGCGCGACGTACCGCCACTTGTTTCTGTCAAGCGCATCATCGTAGACGGCAATCTCATCGACTTCTGGCGCAGGCGCGTGCGTCGCGTGACGCTCGATAGCCTCGACATCCATATCGCGCCTGCCAGACGCGATCAACCAGCCGTCAAATCTCAGCCAGTTGAAGTTGAACGGCCGTTGCAGCAGGCGAAGAGTAGGTACGTCCGCCGCAGCGCCGGGTGCGGTGACTGAGAAACCCGACGACATCGCGCGCGACGTTGTCATCGAAGAACTGGTCGCCGACCACGCCCAGCTCACTATCTTGCGTAGAGAAGCGCACAAACCGCCGCGCATTTGGTCGATGCACCAATTGCACCTGTACTCGGTGGGCGCGAAGACCAAGATGCCGTTTCACTCGGTGCTGACGAATGCCGTTCCGCCCGGTCAGATCGATACGGCGGGATCGTTCGGCCCGTGGCACCGTGACGATCCGGGGAAGACGCCGGTCGAAGGCCGGTTCACGTTCGCCGAAGCGGACCTGAGTGTCTTCAAAGGCATCTCCGGCATCCTCTCGGCGCACGGCTCGTACGGCGGTCCTCTCGAACGCCTCGAGGTTAACGGCGAGACCGATACGCCGGACTTTACGGTGAGTCTCAGTGGCCACAAAGTACCGCTCAAGACCAAATATCACGCGATCGTCGATGGGACGAACGGCAACACGACACTCGAAAGGATCGACGCGACGTTCCTGAACACGTCGCTTGTCGCGCGAGGTGGCGTGTACGACGTCGAGGGCGTGAAGGGACGGAAGGTCGTACTCGACGTCGATCTCAATCCTGGCCAGCTCGCAGACGTGATGCGCCTCGCCGTTCGATCCTCGAAGCCGCCGATGACCGGCGGCCTGCGGCTTCAGACGAAGTTCGAACTGCCGCCCGGTAAGCAGGATGTCGTCGACAAGCTGAGGCTCGACGGCGCGTTCGTCATCTCACAGGGCCGTTTCACCGACGCCGGCGTACAGCGGAAAGTCGACGAATTGAGCCATCGGGCCAGCGCCAAGGATCTTGGCGCTCTGCGGGAGAAAGTCGCCTCGGATTTCACCGGCCGCTTCAAGCTGCGCGACGGCGCGCTTTCGCTGGCCGGTCTGACTTTCGACGCGCCAGGCGCCGTCGTGGAGCTCGATGGTGATTACGGCCTGCGGCCGGGGACCATCGACTTCAAGGGGAACTTGTATATGGACGCGAAGACGTCCGAGACCGTGAGCGGGTGGAAGTCGCTCCTGCTCAAGGTCGTCGACCCATTGTTTCGGAAAAACGGGCGGACGGTCGTTCCGATCACGATCAGCGGCACCAGGGAGAATCCGCGATTCGGGCTGGACAGCAAACGCGTGTTCTGAGACTCAGGCCGTCTTCCGGTGCCAGGTCGAAAACGCGGTGGTCTGCTCGCCGGGGCCGCTGACGGTGAGCTCCAGCACGGCGTCGTGGAACCGATAGGGGGCGCACGTTTTCGGGGATTCACGGGAGCCTTCACCGAGAGGCGGCCGCTCCCCGCGGCTCGAACGCGCTGATCGCGAGGCCGACAATCACCACGACGATGGCGCCAATCAGGTTGTGCCAGAGAAAAGCGATGTCGCGCGTCCACGGCGAGAACGCGACCGTCAGGACGACCACCATGCCGACGATCAAGCCCCAGAAAGCGCCAGTCGCGGTCGCACGAGTGGTCAGGATCGCAAGCATGAAGACACCGAGCAACGAGCCGTAGAAAAACGACCCGTAGCGATTGACGACCTCGATGAGGGACCCCTGGTTGGCGGCGTACATCGCCACCACGCATGCGAACAGTCCCCAGAACAGCGTCACGACCTTCGACACAACGATGTAGTGGCGCTCCTCGGCCTGGGTGACGAAGTGGCGCTTGTAGAAGTCGATGATCGATGCGGTCGCGAGCGCGCTCAGCTCGCCGCCGCTTGCCGACATCGACGCGACGAAAATGGCCGCGATCATCAATCCGACCAACCCGATCGGCATTCGCGTGGTGATGAACGTGGGAAACACGTAGTTCACATCAGTGAACCGATCGTCTCCGGTGACTCGCTTCACGACGGCCACAGCTCGTTCGCGCACGTCCGCGACGCGAGCATCGGTTGCGAGAAGGCCGGCGCGGTCGCCGCGCAAAGCCGCCTCGCGCCTGTCGGCGAAGGCGGCGTTGAAGTTCTCCTCGAGCGCCGCGTATTCGGCGGCTGCCGGGCTGGCGGCCACTTGGGCGTCGTACGCGTGGTTGAACAGCATCGGCGGCGCCTGAAACAGATAGAACACGAACACCAGGACGCCGCTCATCAGGATCAGGAGCTGAAGCGGGATCTTGACAAACCCGCTCATGAGCAGCGAATGCCGTGCTTCGTCGACGGATCGTGCCGTCAGATAGCGCTGCACCTGGCTTTGATCGCAACCGAAATACGACAGCATCAGGAACAGTCCACCAATCATCCCCGACCAGAACGTGTAGGTCTCGCGTATGTCGAACGTGAAGTCGATCGCCTTGAGCCGGCCGGTGGCACCGGCCAGATGAAGCGCCTGGTCGAGGCCGACGTGTTCAAAGATGCCGTACAGCAGGATGCCGACGGCCGCAGACATTCCGCCGACCACGACAAACATCTGTTTGACGTCCGTCCAGGCGACCGCCTGCACCCCTCCCAGCGTGGTGTACAGGATCATCGGGACGCTGATCGCGAGCACCGTGACCGGGAGTGTCCACCCGAGAATCGCCGACATGACCACCGACGGCGCGGCAAGCGTCACACCGAGCGAGAAGGCCCGTCCGATCAGAAACAGGAAACTTGCCAACGAGCGCGTTCTGACGTCGAAGCGGCGCTCGAGATACTCGTAGGCCGTGTAGACCCGAGCCCGGGTGAAGAACGGAACCACCGTCACCGACAAGAGGATCATGGCGAGGGGCAAGCCGAAATAGAACTGAATGAAGCGAAGCCCCGTCGCGTAAGCCTGTCCGGTGGTTCCCACAAGGGTGACGGCGCTCATCTGGGTAGCCATCACCGACAACCCGACCGCCCACCATGGAAGGGACCGGTTCGCCAGGAAATAGCCGTCGACTTTGTCTGTGCCTTTCGAGCGACGAAGGCCATCGTAGACAATCCACACGAGGTACACGACAACAACGAGCCAATCGATGGGATGCATAGGACGCGAAGCGGCCTCAGCTGAACGCCCGGCCGAACAGCCAGAGGGCAATGATGATCGCGGTCTCCACGAGGAGAACCCGCACGTAGGTTCTTGTCACGACGCGCTCACAACCAGGCGCTCCGTTCGGCAAGCCGGTGCTGAGCCGCCGTGAGGGCGTCCATTGCGCTCTTCCAGCTTTCCCGATCGGTCTCGAGCTGCGCCCGCGCGGCTTGCGCGGCCCGGCGTGTCTCGTCTGGCGCAGGTCCGCCAGGCGTTCTACGAACACCAACGAAGTGTCGCGGGCTGAGAATCGCCGAAATCGCGGCGTCCGTGTAGACGATCGGCTGGCTGAGCAGGTCGCCAGAAATGTTCGCGACAAGCGCGGCGACAGGGCGAGTGTGGTCGAGCTCGCGGCTCGCAACCAGGCGGCTCGCGATCAGGTGCGCGGTGCGGAACGGCACTTGATGGTCGCGTGTGATCGTATCGGCCAGCTCCGTCAACGTGGTCCAACCCTCACTTGCGCGGGCTTCGAGCCGTGCGGCGTCGAATTCGGCTGTCGCCAGGGCCGCTGCCGTCAATCTCACGGCCCGCGTTGCGTCGCGGAACATCGAAAAGACCAGGGGCTGCAGATCGTCCTCAGTATCGACGATGTCGCCGAAGGGCGTGTTGTGAACGCTGGTCAGGATCGCCTGAGCCTGACCGAGGGCCTTGCTGCCGATGGCGCGCACGTGTTCGATCGCGACCGGATTGCGCTTCTGCGGCATGATACTGCTCGACTGGACGAAGCCATCGCCGAAGCGGACGTACCCGAATTCCGAGGTGCACCACAACAGCAGATCTTGCGCGAAGCGTCCGAGGCCGGTCAGGAGAACCGCCGCCGCCGATGCGCTTTCGAGCAGATAGTCCACCGCCGCAATGCTCCCGTAGGTGTTCCCGGTCGGCCCCAGGAACCCGAGCAGGTCCGACGTGAGCTGTCGATCGATCGGAAAACCGGTCCCGGTAATGGCGCATGCGCCGAGCGGACAGCGATTCGTCCTTTCGAACGCAGCGTGCAGCCGCGCGCCGTCGCGTTCCAGCTGCTCGACAACCGCAAGCAGATAGTGCGCCACGGTGGTTGGTTGTGCCCGCTGCGTGTGGGTATGAACCGTAAAGATGGTCTCGTGATGCCGCGCGACAACATCCAGTAGCATCTCCCGCAGGTCAAAACTGGCTCCCATCAGTCCCAGAATGAACTCGCGCTGACGCATCCGGTACATGGTCATGTCGATGTCGTTCCGGCTGCGCGCCGTGTGCAGTCGCCCGGCGACGTCTTCGCCGCAGGCCTTCGCGATCTCGCGCTCGACGTAAAAGAACAGATCCTCGCATGTGCCGTCGTACGACGCGCGGCCGAGGTCGGCCGGCGAGATCGAATCGAGCGCCACGCGTATAGCATGCGCATCGTCAGCCGAAACGATGCTGCAAGATGCCAGCATCACGAGGTGGGCGTAGTCGATCGCAAGCAGCGGCTGGATGAAGAGCTTCTTGGCGTCCTCGAAATTTTCATTGAGCACGTAGGTCACGTACTCAGGAGCAAATGACATCGCGGGAAGTATAGCGGGGTCGAGGTTCCTGGTTCCCGGTTCCTGGTTCCAGGTTCCAGGTTCTGGTTCAGGTTCGCCGATCGAGGCCTACCTGGACACTGAGGTCGAGCAGCGGTACCTTTCGCCAACCGAGCGCGGAGCCATCGGCGAACCTTCGAACCAGGGAACTCTGGATCGGTGAACCCCGAACCGGGAACCGGGAACCTGGAACTCGCAACCTGGACCTTGGACCCTTGTAATGCCCCTTGAATCGCGAAGCTGGCTCACTCCTACCGTCATCTTCCTCGTCTGTTGGACGCTGACGACGCATGGGAAGTACTCCGCGTCGGGCGACGAGCCGCATTACCTGATGGTGTGTCAGAGCTTGTGGGCGGACGGCGACCTGGATCTTCGCAACAACTACCAAAATGACGACGGACGGCTGTTCGGCGCGGCTGGCCTCGAAGTGGGCCTGCACGCACGAGAGAATCGATCTGGACAACTCTTTCCCGCACACGACATCGGGGTCCCTCTGCTCTTGACGCCGATCTACGCGGTCGCGACGTCGGTAGCCGGAATCTCGTCCGAATCAATCTTGAATCGGTTCCGGATGAACCGAGGACTCTTTGCCTACTCGCTCATTTCACTCTGCATCATCGGCCTGGTCACGACGGCCGCGGTCGTGACCCGAAGCGCGCTGATCGCCCAAGGAACAGCCCCGGCACTTGCCTCAGGCGTGGCGATCGTGGCGTGGCTCTCGCCGCCTGTTCTGTCGAACAGCTTCCTCATCTTTCCCGAACCGTTTGCGTTGTGGGTGACGGCACTGGCACTTCGTTTCGCCTCGTCGGACGCGGACCGTGCGTCTGGTTCAGCACACCACAATCGTGGCGACGTCATCTTGGCTGCCGTGTTGGGCCTACTGCCTTGGTTCCATCGCAAATACGTGATCTACGCCGCTGCTCTCGCACTGGTGGTCGTCTGGCTGCGACGCGAGCCACTTGGTGCTCTCGAAAATCGCGAACGCGGTCTGCTGCTGGCCTGGTTCGTCGTCCCGCAAATCGCGCTTGCTGTCTGGACCTGGTACGTCTGGGGCAACATCGGTGGGCCGCTCATGTTCGGGGGGGCGCCCTTTTCCTCGGAAGCTTTCCGAAACGGTGTCTTCGGTTCGTTGATCGATCGCGAGAACGGGTTGCTGGTCTGGGCGCCTGTCTACGTGCTGCTGCCGACCGCCTGGGCTCTCGCGGGGAAAAGATATCTGCTGTGGCTGCTGCCTGTTGGATCGCTCTTTCTGCTTTCCGCTGCACATCTTCAGTGGTGGGGTGGCTTTTCACCCGCCGCCAGATTCCTGGTGCCGCTGATTCCCATCTTCGCCAGCGTCTATGCAAGAGCGATGGGGCACCGGCGGTTGGCGTACGCCTGCGTGATTCTGTTGATTCCCCAACTCTTCATCTCCGCAGACGGGTGGCAGCACACAAGAAGCCTCTGGCCCCAGGGAGACGGCCACAACCGCATACTTTCGGATCTTCTTGGCCTGGTGGGTGCAAGCGAAACGTTGATCCCGTCGCTGCGAACCTCGAACGCCATTCGCGTGGCGATCTTCGGGACCATCGGGCTGAGTCTTGTCAATCTTCTCGGATGGACCGTCGTGAAGCAACATACGCCGCACTCTAACAGCGTCACTCCCAGGATTTCTTCCGACTGACCACCAGTCATCCTGAGAATGAGCTAAGAGAAGTCCTCTAACAGGGGGCCGGCGCCGGCGATCATTGGATGAGGACCGCCGCTCCAATCAGCGCCAGGCCGACCACGATGAGCCACGAAGCGAGCGCTCCGGCACGAGAGATCTGTAGGGTGTCGGCGGAGGGATCGAGGCGCGCGAGGGCCTGGCCAATACTGGATTGGCCAACCAACGCGGCGACCAGCGCACCGAGCAGCAGGGCCCACCCGGCCGCAAGCGCACCTCGCGACTCAAGCGGTCCGCCGATCAACCGGGTCGACATGAACAGCGTGCCCATCCAGCCGACAATCGCGACCCCGGCGATGAGCCGCAGGCGTGCAAGCTCGCGCTCGCCAGTCTGACGCGCGAGCTCGAGTCGCAGTATGCGCTCGGCCCTCAGTCGTTCGGCCTCGACGTGTTGGCGCTCCAAATCCAGACGCCGGCTGTCACGGTCGAATGCCTCCTTCAAGGCCGCAACGACTACCCCCGCGAGATGTGCTTCAAGGTTGCCAAGGGTGCGACCGCCGACGGCCAACTGCTGGCCCTCTTCTCGACTCACGCGGCGCGTCATCGCGAAATCGGTGACCCCGATGAGCGTGTTCAGCAAACGAAGCCAGGGAAAAGCCATGGACACCTATTGGGAGGCCAGCCACCGATCGCGAAACGCTCGCTGTGCAGCCGTCAACCCACCCATCGCCCTTTCGGACGTCAGAAGTTCAAGATGTGGATCTTCGACGAGCGAAACGACCGTCGTTTTTTCGACGCCGCTCCGATCCACATAAGCCAGACGAACACGATCGCCGGGCTTGCGCCGCTGCACGATCGCTGCCATGTCGTCCGCGGACCGCAGCTTGACGCCATCGGCTTGGCGCAGTTCATCATCCTGCTCGAGGCCCGCCGCATACGCGGGGGTATTGGCAGGCACGAACTCGGCAATGGTCAATCGATCTCCCCTCGCCTCGAGACGCATGTCGCCCCACCACGCACGTCCGGTGTTTCGTTTGCGTAGCACGAAACCGGCGCGGGACAGGAGGGCCGCGTAGTCGGCGACATCGCGCCCCCGAATGTACCGTTCGAAAAAATCGCGCGCAAAACTCGCGTCGCCGGCGACTTCCGCCAGGCGAGCCTCGGCGTCGATCATCGAATAGGGGCGGTCCACGTATCCTTGACGCGCGCCGCCAGGCTTGCCATGTACCTTCCACATCGCGCGCATATAGTCGTCGAGCGTGATCCGGCTTTCCGAGCGCCCGCGCAGGGTCAGATCCAGTGCCAGGGCAACGGCGGCGCCGTACGGATAATAGGAAATGACTGTGTTCGGCCAGTTGGTCCGATCGATGGCCGTCGCCCCGTCGGTGAACGGCGCCATCCGGCTCATGTCCTCAACCGAGCGAACCTGGCGTCCTGCCCCGATCACGACCGTTTCAATCAGGTCCCTCAGTGTGTCGGCCGTTGAATCGACATCGGTGAGCCCCGCGCGCTGAAGCATCAGCGATTCGTAGTATTGGGTGAATCCCTCGGCGAGCCAGAGCTCGCCGGACATGTTCACGCGCTCGAAATCGAACGGCTCGAGCGACCGCGGGCGAATGCGTTCGGTATTCCAGGCGTGAAAAAACTCGTGCGCGACGGCGCCGAGGAGGTCGAAACGTGCGCTCCGAATCGACGCGCGACGAGTCATCACCGTGCTGTTCCGGTGCTCCATCGCATCGTCGGTCGCATATCGCAGGTAGTCGGCCAGAAACGTGTAGTGGCCGGGTTCGAACTCGGGATACTCCTCGAACACCGCTCCTTCCTGCTTGACGATCTTTTCCACGTCTTTCACGAAGTCTTCGAGCTCGGCTTCGGTTCCCGTGTGATGTGCGGCGAATCGGAACGTTCGCGGCCCGACGACGAATTGTCGAACCGACAGCGGACCGAACTCGACCGGGCTGTCCATGAGGTACTGAAGGTTGGGGGCAGTGAACTCGAATGGCGTCGATCCAGGGTGCAGCTGTGTCGCCACCGCCCACCGCGTCCCTGTGGGCTGCACGAACGTCAGCGTCGCAGGGCGATCATCGAGTCCGCGCGCCCACATGATCGCGGCGGGCATGTTCAGGTGCGCGTGCGTCGTGTCAATGGCCAGATAGGTGCCGTCGATTGTGTCGCCGTAGACCTTGTACTTCAGCGTGACCGTGCTTCCTTCAGGGCTGACGGTCCAGCCGTAAGGGTCGGGCCGCGCGAGCATCAGCTCGCGGCCATCTCGAGCGAAGGCCTGTACGTCGTACACATTCTTGGCAAAATCATGAAGTGCGTAGCGGCCCGGCGACGAGCGACTCATGCGAAGCTCGAGCGGGCGCTCGGGGAGGTCGGAAAACGTCGCTTCGACCTGCATCCAACGGTGTTGCAGCTCCGGGAAGGCGAAGCGATATTGAATCGGCGCCGCAGCGCGGAACGATGTCAGGGCAAGGAGGGTGGCCGCGGCAAGCGCAAATAAGTGGCGCCTAAACACGTGGGCATGCTAGAGGCATCGGTGACAATTTACAATTTGCAATTAGAAATTCGAGAATTGATTGCGTCCTTTCAACCATTGGCATCAGACTCATCACCACGACGTGCTCACGAATTTTCAATTCCTAATTGTCAATTGTAAATTTCGCGAGCGCTTGCTCCACGAACGCCTCTTCCGGTAGCGCTCCAAGGATTTCCACTTCGTCGTCCACGATCGTTTTTGGCACGCCCGTCACGCGATAACGGCGGGCGAGGTCGGGAAACTCGGTCGCTTCGACGGCAAATGCCGTGATGCGAGGGCTGACCAACGCCATCTCGTGCGCGAGGCTGACCGCCCGCGGACAGTGGGGTCATGTCGGCGTGGTGAACACGTTCATGACGACCGGCCGGTCAACGACCGCAAGGTGCCGCCGGCTCGTCTCGGAGAGTGTCGACGGACGTCCACCGGCAAGCATCACCGCCTGGACCAGTGAAATGAATTCGTAGCCAGCCGGGGCGCCGAGAAACCGAATCCGCGAATCCGTCCACCCCTCGACCTGGGTGCCTTCAGCACCCTGAGCACCTTGCGCACCTTTCGGCTCAGAGTATTCAATCGCGACGGCCGGAGCGCGGTCGATGCCGTACTGCCGAGCTCTGTCGCCCTCGAGAATAAGGTTCACTTCCTCGATCGTGATCTTGTCGGAGAGCGGCGGGAGCTCGGCGAGAATCTGCTGCGTTTGCGGGCAGGTTTCGCAGTCGAGCGTCTGCGTGAAAAAGAGAAGCCGAACGGCCCTCGTCATCGTTCCAAACAGCTCGCGCAGCTTCTCTTGGTCTGACGGTGAAACCAGCGACATACCCTGATTATGACTGGGCTTGCTTGGCGTGGGCTAGGGGGGCTCACACTAGAGGCTAGAGGCTGGGGGCTGGAGGCTGGGGGCTGGAAGCTGCTCTACTTAAATAGATCGTCGAACGCCTGACGTGCGCTCGTCGGACCCGCAGTCGACGTCTGCCGTTCGACGGTCGTCCGTGGGGCGAAGTACGTGCACGTGTTGCGGCCATCCTTGGGCGCCACTCTCGTCGTCAACGGCTGAGTACATTCGAAACGCGCGCTGGTGTCGAACGAAACGCATTGGATACAGCTGTGCAGGTCGACGCCGCATCGCGAGCACCGGCTGTCGGAATCCACAGGGAGTCCGAGACGATTTCCGCACCGCGAACACCTGAATACTTCGTGCGACGCCATCAGATTCGGCGTCTTCGGACCTTCAGGTCGTTCGCGAGGGCCTTGAGGCTTCTGCGGCTTGGGTGCCGACGGCTCGCGATCTCGCGGCTCGTCCTGATACCCTCGCTGACGGTACCTGCGATCGCTCATGATCGGCCTGGCTGCCGCTCCAGGAAATCGCTCGAGAAAGCCTTTGACCGAGCTCGTTCGCGTGGGGCGACGCGCTCGGTCGGATCATAGCCCGTCCAGGCGTCATCTGCACCGTCCGGAGCCGGTGCCGCGGTGCAGCCGAGCTTGCCGACCATCAAGGTCGACCTCCATGATGTTCGCGATTGAAGAGCTGGTTCGCCGTCAGACCAGGTGCTCTGTGAAATGTTTCACACGATAGTTGCTGCGTCGACCATCCAAACCGGATAAGCTCAAACCGGTCGCCTTTCCCGCAAGCCGTCACGCGTCGGACGGTCTATCGATGTCGCAGATCTTTCACCGCAGCGCGAACACCATCTCGCGCGTCAGCATCTTCGGCGCCGTCTTCTTCGTGGCAGGTCTGCTCTGGCTGTTCGACGAAGTGAACCGCTCGCCATGGGTCACGCAGGCCCGCGTCGCGCGAGAGCAACCGATCCAGTTCAGCCACGAGCGTCACGTGGCCGGCAACGGCCTCGACTGTCGCTACTGTCACACGTCGGTTGAGGAATCGGCGTTTGCCGGCATTCCGCCGACCAAGACCTGCATGAACTGTCATTCGCAGATCTTTTCGGCGAGTCCTTACCTCGAGCCCGTGCGCGAGAGCTTTCGGTCGGACCGTTCGATCGCCTGGACCCGCGTTCACGACCTGCCAGATTTCGTGTACTTCGACCACAGCATCCACGTGAAAAAAGGGATGGGCTGCACGACGTGTCATGGGGCTGTCGACCGGATGCCCCTGATGTGGCAGGAGAAGTCACTCCAGATGGAATGGTGCCTCGACTGCCATCGCAGGCCCGAGCAATACGTCCGACCGCGGGAGGCGGTCTTCAGCGTCGACTACCTGCCGCCTTCCAATCAGCTCGAACTCGGCGAGCGGCTGGTTGCTGAGTACAGGATTCAGAAGATGACCAGCTGCTCCACGTGCCATCGATGATGAAACCCGACCGAGAGATTCCGTCGATAGTTTCAGGTCCAGGCCGCGAAGGCCCGGCCCCTCCTGACGTGGCCTTTGGCGAGGCCCGCCGAAGCGACCTCGAACATTCGAACCACGAGCCTGGTTGGCCTTCCAGCGGCACCGCTGCCTCGGGCGAAGGCTGGCCTGCCAGCCGTAGCTCGTTCGCAACCACGAGCGCCCGCCTTCGCCAAGGCTCTGGTGGGCAGCCTTCGCCTACATCCAAGAGCGAAGGCTGGTGGCGGACTCTCGACGAACTGGCCGGCGATCCCACGTTCCGTGAGCGATTGGTCAACGAGTTTCCTTCCCAGATCGAGGCCATCACGGATCCGGTCGCGCGCCGCACCTTTCTCAAGGTGATGGGCGCATCGCTCGCCCTGGCCGGCGTGACCTCCTGCACGCGACAACCTGCCGAGAGGATCGTGCCCTACGTTCGGCAGCCCGAGGATGTGATTCCAGGCAAGCCGCTGTACTACGCGACGGCGATGCCACTCGGCGGCGTGGCGACCGGATTGCTCGTCGAAAGTCATGAAGGCCGGCCCACCAAGATTGAAGGCAACGCGCTTCACCCTGGAAGCCTCGGTGCCGCCGACGCGTTCGCTCAAGCTTCCATTCTCGGGCTCTACGATCCGGACCGGTCGCAAACGCTGACGCACCGCGGCGAGATCCGTCCCTGGCCGGCATTCCTGGGAGCCATCCGCGTCGCTCTCGCAGCGCAGCAGCCCCGACAGGGGGCGGGCCTTCGCATCTTGACCGAATCTGTGAGCTCGCCAACGCTCGCTGGACAGATCCGCGACCTGCTCGAGCGCTTCCCCTCCGCTCGATGGCATCTCTGGGATCCCGCCAGCCGCAACAATGTCATGGCGGGAGCAAAGCTCGCCTTTGGCGACTACGTCGAGGTCCAGTACCCGGGTCGATCTGGCCGACGTGATCGTGTCGCTCGACGCAGACTTTCTCGGATGCGGTCCTGGGGCTCTCCGCTATGCGCGCGACTTCGCGACGCGGCGTCGGCCGGAGCAGGCGACGCGCATGAATCGCCTGTACGTCTTTGAATCGATGCCCACGTCAACGGGAGCAAGCGCTGACCATCGATTTGCTCTCCGGCCGAGCGAGGTGGACCCGGTTGCGCGGGCGTTGGCTCAGGCAATCGGTGTGTCTGTGCCGGGTAACGTCGCTGTCTCGCAGGCCCTCAGGATCTCGACGATCGCAAAGGACCTCGCTTCCCGACGCGGCTCGAGTTTGGTCATCGCTGGCGACTGCCAGCCGCCTGTCGTGCACGCGATCGCCCACGCGATGAACCAGGCCCTTGGGAACGTCGGTCGGACGGTCGTGTACACCGATCCAGTCGAGGCTCAGCCGGTCGATCAGATGCTGTCGCTGCGAGACTTGGTCGCGGACATGGACGCCGGAATGGTCGAAGTGCTCGTCATCCTGGGTGGGAACCCGGTCTACACCGCGCCCGTGGATCTCCAGCTCGCCGATGCGTTGAGCAAGGTCCCGCTGCGCGTTCATCTCAGCTTGTACGACGATGAGACGTCGGCGCTGTGCCATTGGCACGTGCCTGAGGCGCACTTTCTCGAAGCCTGGAGCGATGCCCGCGCGCTCGACGGCACGGCAACAATCATTCAACCACTCATCGCACCGCTCTACGGCGGCAAGTCTGGACACGAGCTGCTCGCGGCTCTGAGCGATCGGCCGGAGCAATCCGGATACGAGATGGTGCGGGAGTTCTGGGCACGTCAGGACACTGCGCGGGCCCTTCAGCCCTCCAGTCGCCTTTCGACTCCTGGGCAAGCGCAGCGTGGCTCCGGACGAGGTCGCGGGCCCGAGGCAGGCATCACGCCAGACTTCGAGCAGGCCTGGCGTCGATGGCTGCACGACGGCGTCGTGCCAAACACCGCCTACCCCACGAAATCCGTGTCGGTTGGAACCAACGTGTTGCCCCCCCCTCGCCCAGCGGCATCGACCAACCTCGAGATCGTGTTCAAGAACGACCCGACGGTTCTCGATGGCCGGTTCGCCAACAACGGCTGGTTACAGGAACTTCCCAAACCTCTCACGAAGCTGGCATGGGACAACGCGGTACTCATCAGCCCGGCAACCGCTCAGCTCCTCGGTCTCGGCGTCGAACCGTCGATTCAAGGGGGCGAGCACGGACAGATCATCAGCAAGGTCGTCGAGCTGCGGTATCGGGGACGTACCGTCCGCGGCGCGGTGTTCCCTGTGGCCGGGCATCCGGACGGCGCTGCGACGATCCACCTGGGGTACGGTCGCACACGAGGAGGCCAGCTTGGGACGGGCGCCGGCTTCAACGCCAACGCCATCAGAACCTCTGATGCGATGTGGTTCGCCGGAGGGCTCGAGATCGTCGACACAGGAACCACCTTCTCCCTCGCCTGCACGCAATACCACCATCTGATGGAAGGGCGCGACATGGTGCGGGCCGTCGCGCGCGACGACTACGTCCGCGATCCGAGATCAGTACATGGCGGAATCGAAACCGTGCCGCGCACCATCACTCTGTACCCCGAGGTCAAGTACCGACGGTTACAAGTGGGGCATGGCAATCGACATCAATGCCTGCAATGGCTGCAATGCCTGCGTTGTTGGCTGTCAGGCAGAAAACAATATTCCAGTCGTCGGAAAGGATCAGGTACTTCGCGGCCGCGAGATGCACTGGCTGCGCGTCGACACCTATCACCGGGGCGCGTCAGAGAACCCGGAGACATATTTCCAGCCGGTTCCCTGCATGCACTGCGAAAACGCCCCATGCGAAGTCGTCTGTCCGGTCGGCGCGACGGTGCACAGCGCCGAGGGGTTGAACGACATGGTCTACAACCGGTGTGTCGGCACGAGGTACTGCTCGAACAACTGTCCGTACAAGGTTCGCCGGTTCAACTTCCTGCTCTACCAGGACTGGGACACGCCAAGTCTCAAGCTCGCACGAAACCCGGACGTCACGGTCCGGAGCCGCGGAGTCATGGAAAAGTGCACCTACTGCGTTCAGCGGATCAACACCGCTCGAATCGAGGCCGAAAAGCAGGACCGCCGCATCGTCGACGGCGAGATCAAGACGGCCTGCGAGCAGGCGTGCCCGGCCGACGCCATCGTATTCGGCGACCTGAACGATCCCAACAGCCGTGTCGCGAGGCTGCAAGGCGAGGCACGTAACTACTCGCTTCTCGGAAATCTGAACACCAGACCGCGGACGACGTACCTGGCCGCGGTGCGCAATGTGAACCCGGAGCTCGGAGCGTAGCGTGGCCGACAGTGATATCCCGGCCCCGGCGGTCAAGGATCCGCAGCGAGCCACGGCGGTGACCGGCACCCCGTCGATGATTCCCGCGGGCTACACGTTCGGATCGGTGACCGACAAGATCAGCTCGATCGTCCTGGCGCGCAAGACGCCGGCAGGCTGGTGGCTCGGATTCGGAATCGCGTTCGCGCTCACGTGTCTCTTGCTGCTCTCGTTGCTGTATCTGGTCGTCGAAGGCATCGGGATCTGGGGTAACAACGTCCCGGTGGGATGGGCGTTCGAAATCACGAATTTTGTCTGGTGGATCGGCATCGGTCACGCGGGTACGCTCATCTCCGCGATCCTGCTGCTGCTCAGGCAGCCCTGGCGAACGTCGATTAATCGCTTCGCTGAAGCGATGACCTTGTTCGCGGTTGCGTGTGCGGCGCTCTTTCCCGCTTTTCACACCGGCCGGCCCTGGCTCGACTACTGGCTGTTGCCGTACCCCAACACGATGGGCGTTTGGCCGCAATTCCGAAGCCCGATCATGTGGGATGTCTTCGCCGTCACGACGTACGCAACGGTGTCGCTGCTCTTCTGGTTCATCGGCCTGATCCCAGACCTGGCGACCCTGCGCGACCGCTCGCAGAACAAGACCGCCCGTGTGATCTACGGCATCCTGGCCATGGGATGGCGGGGCTCGGCGCACCATTGGCATCGCTACGAGACCGCGTATCTTCTGCTCGCCGGTTTGGCGACGCCACTCGTCGTTTCGGTGCATACAGTCGTGAGCCTCGACTTCGCGGTCGCGATTCTGCCCGGCTGGCATACGACGATTTTTCCTCCCTACTTCGTCGCGGGCGCGATCTATTCCGGGTTCGCGATGGTGCTCACACTGGCGATCCCGATTCGGGCGGTGTACGGACTCGAGGATTTCATCACCGTGCGCCATTTGCAGAACATGGCGAAAGTGATGCTCGTGACCGGTCTGATCGTGGCCTACGGATATGCGATCGAGGCGTTCATCGCGTGGTACGGCGCCGATGCCTATGAGGGCTTCATGATCTGGAACCGGGTGACCGGCCCCTACGCACCGGCATACTGGGCGTTGCTCTTGTGCAACGTTGTCATCCCCCAGGCGTTGTGGTTCCGACGCGTCCGCAGCAGCGTGGCGCTGCTGTTCGTACTCTCTCTTGTCGTCAATGTCGGAATGTGGCTGGAGCGGTTCATCATTGTCGTCACCAGCCTCCACCGCGATTTTCTACCCTCGTCGTGGGGCATGTACAGCCCGACGATCTGGGATTGGAGCACGTTCGTCGGCACGATTGGCCTATTCGTGGCGCTGCTGTTCCTGTTCCTTCGGTTCCTGCCGATGATTTCGATCTTCGAGATGCGAACGATTCTGCCGGAAGCGAAGGTGGATGAAGCATGAATTACAGCTTTCAGCTGTCAGCTGTCAGCCATCAGAAAAACGCGCTGTCAGCTGATTACTGAAAGCTGAGAGCTGAAAGCTGAAAGCTGAGTTATGACCGTCTACGGCTTGATGGCCGAGTTCGACGATCCGAATACGCTCGTCACGGCAACGCGTCGTGCGTACCACGAAGGCTACCGCCGCCTGGATGCGTACTCGCCGTTTCCGATTGAGGAACTGCACGAGGCGCTCGGAGCCCATCACACACGGCTGCCGCTGATCGTGCTCATCGGCGGATTGGTCGGGTGCTTTGGCGGCTACTTTCTCCAGTACTGGGTCTCGGCGATGGCGTACCCGATCAATGTCGGCGGCAAGCCCCTGCACAGCTGGCCGGCGTTTATCCCAGTGACGTTCGAGTGCACGATTCTGGTCGCGGCGCTGTCGGCGGTATTCGGCATGCTCGCACTGAATGGGCTTCCCATGCCGTACCACCCGGTTTTCAACGTCTCGCGATTCGCGTTGGCCAGCCGCAATCGGTTCTTCCTGTGCATCGAGGCCCGGGATACCAAGTTCGACCTCGAGGGGACGCGCCGATTCCTGGAGACCCTCGAGCCACAGGAGGTCACGACCGTTGCGCAGTGAGGAGAGTCAGAGGACGGCGGAGGCGCAGAGGAGATTCGCCACAGAGGCTCAGAGAGAATTGGCCACAGAGTCACGGAGTCACGGAGGGATGAGCGGCTGGCATCGCTTCGTCGCCGGCCTGCTGCGCAGGCCGGTCCGGCCGTCGAGTGATACGGAAACACAAAACGATCGCAATTCCGTGCGAGTTTTGCGTTTCCGCATCACTCGACGGCTTGGCGCCGCTTTGCGGCGTCGACGAAGCGCTGCCAACCGCCTCAGTGCCTCTGTGGCTCTGTGGCTGACTACTCTCTGTGTCCTCAGTGTCTCCGTGGCCGGGTGTCGGCAGGACATGCACGATCAGCCGAAGTACGTCCCATTCCGTGAATCGACGTTCTTTCCCGATCAACGATCGGCGCGCCCGGTCGTCGCGGGCACGGTCGCTCGCGGCCAGCTCCGGGAGGATGCGCTGCTCTATACCGGTAAGGTAGACGGAGTCGACGCCACTATTTTTCCGTTTGAGGTCGATGAGCGGACGCTGCGACGCGGTCAAGAGCGGTTCAACATCTATTGCTCGCCCTGTCACGCGCGTACAGGCGAAGGCGACGGCCTCGTCGTTCGCCGCGGATACCGCCGGCCGCCGTCGTATCACGACGATCGTCTTCGAAACGCTCCCGTCGGACACTTCTTCGACGTGATGACAAACGGCTTTGGAGCGATGCCTGACTATGCGGCGCAAATCAAGCCCGAGGATCGCTGGGCCATCGCCGCCTACATCCGCGCTCTCCAACTCAGCAGGAGCGCCAGACTCGAGGACGTTCCGGCGGCGGACAGAGGGAAGCTCCAGTAATGGCGATCACCCAGACGGCCGATCAGCTCATCCCAAGCTTGCGCCAGTATCAGCGGCGATTGCTGATCGCCGGCGCGATCGGCGGGCTGATCTCGCTCGTCGGCTGGTGGATCGATCCTCGTCAGTTCTTTCAGTCCTACTTGATGGCGTACATGTTCGTGCTCGGCATCACGCTCGGTTGCCTGGCGCTTGGCATGGTGCATCAGCTCTCCGGTGGCGCCTGGGGTGTCGTCATCCGTCGTCCCATCGGCGCGGCGTCGCGAGTGCTGCCGGTGCTCACCGTGCTGTTCCTCCCGATCGTCTTCGGCATGCACGACCTGTACGAGTGGACGCATGCCGAGGTCGTCGCGGGCGACAAGGTGTTGCAGCACAAACAGCTCTACTTGAACACGCCGTTTTTTCTCATTCGCGCGGCTGTCTACTTTCTCGTATGGAACACGCTGTCATTTTTTCTGAACGCCTGGTCTCTCGAACAGGATCGGACCGGCGACCCACTGATCGCGCGGCGGATGCAGGTTCTCAGCGCCGTCGGCCTTTTGGGATATGGAGCGACGGTCACTTTCGCGTCGTTCGACTGGCTGATGTCGCTCGAACCGCATTGGTTTTCGACGATCTACGGCGTCCTGATCATGGGCGGCCAGGGATTGTCGGCGATGGCGTTCCTGATCATCGCCGCCGGGTGGCTCAGCCGGCGGCCGCCACTGCAAAGCATCATCGTTCCCGCACATTTCCATGATCTCGGGAACCTGATGCTGGCCTTCGTCATGCTGTGGGCCTATTTTTCGTTCTCGCAGTACTTGATTATCTGGTCCGGCAATCTGCCCGAAGAAATCGCATGGTACCTGCACCGGCTTCAAACGGGATGGCGTCTGGTCTCGTTGATGCTCGTGGTGTTTCACTTCGTGGTGCCGTTCGCCCTCTTGCTCTCCCGGGCCGTGAAGCGGCACGGACAAACGATTGTCAAAGTGGCCTTCGGTATCTTGGCCGCGCGTCTGGTCGACTTGTACTGGCTGATCGCGCCTGAGTTTCATCGCGACGGCATTTCGGCCAGCTGGCTGGACATCGTCGTCCCGGTGTCGCTCGGCGCCATCTGGCTCGGTTGCTTCGTCTGGCAGCTCCGCGGCCGGGCGCTGTTGCCGGTTCACGACCCGGAGTTCGACGAAGCGCTCGGACAAATCATCGAGAGCTCCGGGGAACGACCGTCGACGGCGCGCTGAGGATACGTCTCGCCATGCATTCCCAAGACAACGTTTCGCACGAGCATCACGAAACCAGCGACGTCAATGTCCGGGGCATTCTGATGTTCGGGCTCGGCCTGCTGGTCACAGGGGCCGCGATTCATGTCTTGGTCTGGCTGCTCTTCGTCTATTTTGCTGGTCGAGAGACAGCCGGCAGTGCGCCGACGTATCCGCTCGCCGCGGATCAACAGATGCGAGTGCCGCCGGAACCTCGGCTTCAGACGACCCCTCGGGAGGATCTGCGCATCCTTCGGGAGCAGGAGGACGCGATCCTGAACAGCTACGGATGGGTCGACCGGTCAGACGGGCGTCGTGAGGATTCCGATCGAAGAAGCGATGAAACTGACCGTACAGCGTGGGTTGCCGGCGAGGACGAGCCCAGAAGAGCGAAAGAAATGAGCTTGAGGGACTGCTTACACGCAGGAACACAGGGGACAGGAGTGATCAGGCTGTCTGGTCCTCCGCGTCCTCCGTGTCCTCTGTGGTACTGAGTTTGACCTGCGCGGCGGCGATATTCACCGCCACGACACCTGCCGCAGCCCAGATGACCGGGGCGCCGGTGCCCGGCTACAAACGCGAAGTCGGAACGCCGGCATCTGCGTTGCCAGCGCCCCTGCGGGAAATCGGCTTCGATCAAAATCTCGATCGACAGCTTCCGCTCGACACGCCGTTCACGGACGACCGGGGCCGAAGCGTTCGGCTTGGCAACTATTTCGGGACAAAACCGGTCGTGCTCGTGTTCGTGTACTACGACTGTCCGATGCTCTGCGTGCAGGTGGTGAATTCGCTGGCCAGCTCCCTGGCCACCATGTCCCTCGAAGCCGGGCGAGATTTCGAGGTCGTTGCTGTCAGCTTCGATCCGCGGGAGACGGCGCCTCTCGCCGCGGCGAAGAAGACAACCGCTCTCGAACGGTACAGCCGCCCGGGAGCCGAGAACGGATGGCATTTCCTGACCGGCGATCAGTCCTCCATCGAGTCTGTGACCATGGCGGCCGGCTTTCGGTTCGTTTGGGACGACCAGCTGAAACAGTTCGCGCATCCGACTGGCGTCATCGTGCTCACGCCCGAAGGCCGTGTGGCCCGATACCTCTTCGGCATCGACTACGGCCCGCGGGATCTTCGGCTGGCCATCGTCGACGCGTCGGCCGGGAAGATCGGTTCGCCGATCGATTCCTTCCTTCTCTACTGCTATCACTACGACCCGATGACCGGCCGCTATGGATTGGTCGTCATGCGGGTAATTCGCGTCGCGGCCGCGGCCACGGTTCTCGCGCTGGGTCTGTTCGTCGGGATCATGCTTCGCCGGGAGCGACGCCCAGCTTCCAACTCCAATCCCCCGGCACGACAGGGCTCTTGAGCCATGTGGACCGGCACCCCGCTCTTTCCCCAACAGGCATCCACGATGGCGCCCCGCGTGGACGCGCTGTATTTCTTCCTGGTTGCTCTTGCCACGTTCTTTTCACTGCTGATCGCGGGGCTCATCGTCTACTACGCCGTCAAGTACCGTCGCCGGTCGCCAGATGCCGTCGGTGCGAGCATCCACGGCGGGCTGCTCCTGGAGGTGACGTGGACCGTTGTCCCGCTGATCATCACCATGGTGATCTTCGTGTGGGGCGCCAGCGTGTTCTTTGCAATGTCGAAACCGCCCGATCAGACGCTGAACATCTATGTCGTGGCCAAGCAGTGGATGTGGAAGTTCCAGCACCTGGACGGCCAGCGCGAAATCAACGAGTTGCACGTCCCTGTGGGCCGCCCGGTCAAACTCATCATGACCTCCGAGGATGTCATTCACGACTTTTTCGTGCCTGCTTTTCGGGTGAAAGCCGACGTCCTACCGGGCCGGTATACGAACCTCTGGTTCGAGCCGACCACGCCAGGACGGTACCACCTCTTTTGCGCTGAATACTGCGGCACCCGACACTCGGGGATGGTTGGCGAAGTTGTGGTCATGGAGCCGACCGAGTACCAAGTGTGGCTCAGCGGCGGGCGGGCCGAAGGATCGCTTGCGTCGGCGGGTGAAAAGCTCTTCCAGGATCTGGCGTGCAACACCTGTCACCTGTCCGAAGGCCAGGGCCGCGGTCCTCTCCTCCACGGACTATTCGGCAAGATGCAGGCGCAGCAGAGCGGCGAAACGCTGCTCGTCGACGAGGCGTACCTTCGCGAGTCGATCCTCAACCCGTCGGCGCAGATCACCGCAGGTTTTCAGCCGATCATGCCTGCCTTTCAAGGTCTGGTCTCGGAAGAACAGCTGCTTGCGCTCGTCGAGTACGTGAAGTCGTTGCAACCGGCTCGACCCGTTGAAACCACGCCGGCCGCAAGATGAATATGGCGTCGACAGCCCTGCTTCCGCCGCATCACTACCTGAACGACGGCTACGGCATCAGGTCGTGGCTGCTGACTCGCGATCACAAGCGGATTGCGCTGCTTTATCTCGCGGCCGTCACATTCTTCTTTTTCGTCGGCGGCGCCTTCGCCGTCCTGATCCGGCTCGAGCTCGCGACTCCGGGCGGCGATCTCGTCACTGACGAAACCTACAACAAGCTCTTCACGATGCACGGCGTGATGATGGTGTTCTTCTTCCTCATTCCCGCCATCCCGGCCGTGCTGGGCAACTTTCTCGTGCCGATCATGATCGGCGCCAGAGATCTCGCCTTTCCGAAAATAAACCTCGCCAGCTGGTACATCTACATGCTGGGTGGCTTGTTCACTCTGTACGCCCTCGTCGCGGGCGGGGTGGATACGGGCTGGACCTTCTACACGCCCTTCAGCACCATCTCCTCGACGACAAATGTCATCCCGACCGCGCTTGGCATTTTCATCACCGGGTTTTCGTCCATCCTCACAGGACTGAATTTCATCGTCACCATCCACCGGTTGCGCGCGCCGGGCCTGACGTGGTTCCGGATGCCGCTCTTCCTGTGGTCGACCTATGCGACCAGCCTGATCATGGTGCTCGGCACCCCGGTTCTCACCATCACGATCCTGCTCGTCGCGGCCGAACGCGTGCTTCACTTCGGCATTTTCGATCCGGCTGTGGGCGGTGACCCGATCCTCTTCCAACACCTGTTCTGGTTCTACTCGCATCCGGCCGTCTACATCATGGTGTTGCCGTCGATGGGCGTGGTCAGCGAGCTCGTTGCGGCCTTCTGTCGGAAGGAAGTATTCGGATACACCTTCGTCGCTTTTGCGAGCGTGGCGATTGCGGTTCTGGGGTTTCTCGTCTGGGGCCACCACATGTTCGTCGCCGGCCAGTCCGTCTATGCCGCGATGATCTTTTCGATTCTGAGCTTCCTCGTGGCAATCCCCTCAGCGGTCAAAGTCTTCAACTGGACGGCGACGATGTACAAGGGCGCGATTTCGTGGCAGACGCCGATGCTCTACGCCATCGGCTTCATCGGCCTGTTTACGATCGGCGGATTGACAGGACTGTTTCTCGCTGCCATTGGTCTCGACGTCCACGTGACCGACACCTATTTCATCATCGCGCACTTTCACTACATCATGGTCGGCGGGACGATCATGGGCTATCTCGGCGGTCTCCACTATTGGTGGCCGAAGATCAGCGGACGGCTCTATAACGAAGCCCTGGCCAAGATCGCGGCCGGCATCATTTTCATCGGCTTCAACCTGACGTTCTTTCCGCAGTTCATCGTCGGCTACTTGGGCATGCCGCGTCGCTACCACGCCTACCCGCCCGAGTTCCAGGTTCTGAATGTGTTGTCGTCGGCTGGCGCGTCGATTCTTGGAGTCGGTTATCTCATTCCGATGGTGTACCTGATGTGGTCGTTGCGGTACGGCAGGATTGCCGGCTCGAACCCCTTCGGCGCCGCCGGTCTCGAATGGACCATCACGTCACCCCCGCCGACCGAGAATTTCTCCTCGCCGCCGGTCGTGACCCAAGGCGCCTATGCGTACCCGGCTCCGGCGGACACGCAAGTGGTCGTCTAGTCGTGCGGCCAAACAGGCGATGACTACAGACCAACGACCAATCACGTACGACCATCCCGCACTCGCGCATCAGTTCGACAGTCTGGAGCAGCAGAGAGAAGCCGCGACCCTCGGCATGTGGGTCTTCCTCGTAACAGAGGTCCTGCTCTTCGGCGGCCTGTTCGTGGCGTATTCGGTCTACAGAAGCTGGTATCCCGATGCGTTCGCCGCCGCCAGCCACGAGCTGTACGTTTGGGCCGGCACGATCAATACCGCCGTGCTCATCACCAGCAGTCTGACGATGGCGCTGGCGGTGCATGCGGCGCAAACGGGCGAGCGCCGGCTGCTCGTCGTGTTTCTCGTGCTCACCATGCTCCTCGGCGCGGCGTTTTTGGGCATCAAGGCGTACGAGTACTACGGCGAATTCGTCGAGCGTCACGTGCCGGGCTTTGGGTTTCAGTTCGAGCCCGAGCATTTCCGCCATGCCCAGGTGTTTTTCTCACTGTATTTCGTGATGACGGGACTCCACGCGCTCCACATGATCATCGGACTCGGCATCATGGCCGTCATGCTGTGGTGGAGCTGGCGCGGGACCATCACGAAGGAATACCACTCGCCAATCGAGATCAGCGGCCTCTATTGGCACTTCGTCGACATCGTCTGGATTTTTCTGTTTCCGCTGCTCTACTTGATAGGAAGGCACGCACAGCTGTGAGTGCGAGTTGGTTGGGATCGGAGATTTCCGAGAACCAGTAGTGACCGATAGCTGATAGCTGACCGCAGATAGCTGCTTCTATGAGCGAGTACATCGTTCCCCGGCGGACCTACTACGCGATCTACGTGATTCTGCTCGTCTGCACCTACCTCACGTGGCAGGTGGCCGTCTTCGATCTGGGGCCACTGAACACCGTCGCCGCGCTCACCATCGCGGTCTTCAAAGCTGTGCTGGTCGTCCTGTTCTTCATGCATGTGAAGTACGGCACGCGACTCACGTGGGTCGTGATCATTGGAAGCATCCTGTGGCTCGGAATTCTGCTGGCGCTGACCTTCGGCGATTATCTGACGCGCGGGTGGAGAACTTTCGGATAGAGAGAGTCAGGTGGGTCTGGTAGGTCAGGTGCGTCGGGTAGGTCAGACCTACCTGCCCCACCCGACCTACCTGCCCCACCCGACCTATCCTTCCTTCAAGAGCACATGCTCGTACACGAGTGCCGCGACGCAGGCAGCGGCGATCGGGGCCACCCAATACGCCCAGTGCCAGTCCCAGTGCCCAATCGCGAGCGCCGGACCGAAGGATCGCGCCGGGTTCATCGACGCGCCGGTCACCGCTCCACCGGCGAGGATGTCGAACGTGACTGTCAAGCCGACGCCGAATCCGCCGATCTTTACAGCCTTGCCGCGCTCATCGACGGCGGTCCCGAAGACCGACGTCATGAGCAGGCCGGTGAGGACGAACTCGGTGAGAAGCAGGATACCCGTCGTCACCCAGGGAGCGGGCAGCGGGATCCCCAGGTTCGCCGCCGCCACCGACTGGCCAGGAAAGATTCCGCGACAGAGCAGCGCGGCCGTCGTCGCGCCCAGCAACTGCGAGACGATGTACGCGGCGGCCTTGTCCAGCGTGATACGGCCGGTCACCAGAAACCCGCTCGTGACTGCGGGATTGAAGTGCGCGCCCGAGATCCCGCCGAAGGCATTGACGGCAATGGATAGTGCAAGTCCATGAGCGAGTGCGATGCCGAGCAGGCCTGACGTACCCCGACCGCCGGTGTGTTCGAGAGAATGGCTGCGATCCCGGCGAAGCAGAGGTAGAACGTGCCGGTGAATTCGGCTAGGCACGGCTTCAGCATCTTCATGTGTCACTCCTTCGCCGTGGTTCCACGGCAAGCCTGCATTGAGCGTCGCAACGAAGCGTGCTAGTGGTAGCAAATCGCTCGGCGGTTCGTCAATTGTCTTGCTGAGATCGTGCAGAACAGTGGGCAGGCGGGAACCTTGCCCCCCATTCCTCGGCGCCATTAGAATCACGGCCAGTCTGGAAAGGGAGATAATGCCGAGATCAACGCGGCCTATCTCGCGTCATTCCGGGATGAGATGTCGTGGCACATGCGCCAGTGGGCGCAGATGCACGCCCGATGCGGCAAGAAAGCGTATGTCCCTCGTACTCTTCGATCAGTTGTACGCCAAGGAAGTTGGGATGCCTCAGCGTAAGTATGGAATCGTCTGCGGGCCTTGTGGCAGGACGCAAAGGGTCGCATCCGGACCCGCGGCCCGCAACGCGTCGCACACCGTTTCCGCAACGTCATCAATCGGCTGAAAGTGGGCGGCGCGAACTGCATCTGGAGCCAAGCCGCGCGTCTTCACCAGCACCTTCGCCTTCATCTGAATCTGGGCCTGAATCTGCACCTGCCATTGATCCGGCACCGAGTAGCCGGGGGCGTTGATCATGGCCAGCAGCCTTTCCGGCGACGGCTGCGAGGCGAGTACCTGGCCGTACGATCCGTGCGCGGGCAGCCCGTCGCGACACTCGGCAGCACACACGATCGTCCCTCCCGGCTTGACGACTTTCGCCGCGGCGGACATCCCCTTCACAGCCTGATACAGGTTCTGGTCGAGCGGGAAACCCGAGTTGGTCGTCACCACCACGTCGAAGGGAGTGTCGACGGCCGCCATCGCGTCGCGCTTCGCCGCGACGCACGCAGCCTGGTGCTCCACAAACAGATCTCCAGCGAACACCGCGGTGATTCTCTGATCGCGATTCAGCGTCACGTCCACCGCGAAATGGACGCCCACCATCCTCGCGATCTCCCGCACGTCGTCGTGGATGGGATTGCCCTCGGTGACGCCCCAGGTGGCGTTCGGATGCCCGATCCGTTTGGCATCGTGAAGTACGAGCACCGTCTCGAGACCTGCGAGCCCGGGGGCGACCATCTTGGGTCCGCCGCTGAAGCCTGCAAAGAAATGCGGTTCCACGAATCCGGTGGTAATCCGGACGTCGGCATTCAGCCACTCGCGGTTCATATGAATCGGTACATCGGTCGAGGTCTTGCCGACATACTCGAGTGAAGAATCGTCCCGACTGTCGTGATTGATGACCCGGTAGTTGCGGACGATGTCGGGACCGAGCATCTTCTCGAGCTCGGCAGGCGTGTTGATGCGATGGGTTCCGGTCGCGATGAGAATCGCGACGTCCTCCGGCCGAATGTCGGGCATTTCCTCGAAGAGCGCCTCGAGCGTCTCGCGACGCGGCTGCGCCCGCGTCACGTCGCAGACGGATATTGCCACCCTCTGACCGGGCCGAACGATCTCACGAATCGGCCGGCTGCCCTTGGGGGCTCGCAACGCCGCGACCAGCGCCTCATGGGCGTCCGACACCGCCGGTCGGAAATGGGGCTCGATGAGCGTGAGCCGCTCTTTGGGCAGCTCTACGTCCAACCCGTCGACGCCGTAGTCCAGACGTATTCGCATGACGATAAATTTACAATTGACAAGTCACAATTTACAAAGCGAAAGCAGATGAAGCGCCCGTTGGTCGCCCTTCGCTTTGTCGATCTTAAATTGTGAATTGTAGATTGACAGCGTCAGTGAACCGTGAGTGCCTCCGTGACCTCGATAAACGTGCCCCACGGATCAGTCAGGAACGCCGACGGGCCGGTGAGCGAAGAAGCTCCGCCGTCTGGATCAACCTGCGCGATGCCCAAAGCCGGAAGCTTTCGGCGGAAGGCGTCGAGACCTTTCACCTCGAACCCGATGCGATCGAGCGCGCGGCCGCGCGTGCCGACGACTGGCGACGGCGACGCCGAGTACGTCAGGTTGATGCCGGGCAAGTCTGCGGCTTCGAAATTGCCTCGTCTGCCGGGCCTCGCTTCGAACACCCGAACATACCAGGCCTTCATCTCCGGAACCTGTGGTCCCGCGAAATGGATGTGATGGAAAGCGATGGGATTCGGCTGCGATTTGATTTCGATGAATTCGATCTTCGTTTCATCGGGCGCCATCGTGAAGGCAACGAAGGTGCCCTGATCGGCCATGAAGCAGAGGTCGTCTTGAACCTCGAGGCTCGGCGGAACCTCGGCGCGCGTGATCATCGAAAAACCGGCGGCCTTCACCGTGTCGACCATCTGACGGATGTCCGGCACGCCAAACGCGACATGGTTCACCGTGGTGCCTTTCGTTCCACCCGTCGGGGGCTGCTTGCGCAGAAATACGACACCGTTCGGAAACGCGACGGCTTGGTCGATGCTCGCGGCCATCAACGTGGGCACGCCGCCGAGAGTGTCGGCGAAGAATCTCTTGTGATCGTCGACGTTGGTGACGTTCAGGTGAAAATGGGTGGGCATTGGTTACCGGACGATCCGAACGACTATAAACTACCATCATCCTCATGCGCGCGATCGTTCTCGAGCATGATCAAGTCTTCCTGGCCGAACGCCCAGAGCCAACACCAGCGGCGGGCGAAACCCTCGTCGAGGTACTGCGTGCAGGAATCTGCGAAACGGATCTGCAACTGATTCGTGGCTACATGGGTTATCGCGGAGTGCTCGGCCACGAGTTCGTCGGGATCGCGAAGGACGGCCCGTATGCAGGCCGACGGGTTGTCGGCGAGATCAATTGCAGCTGCTGGACGTGCGAGACATGTCTAGCCGGCCGGCCGACGCACTGTCCCAATCGGACCACGATCGGCATCTTCAATCACGATGGGGCGTTCGCAGACTACCTCGCCGTCCCGCAGCCCAATCTTCACCTCGTCCCCGATTCCGTGTCGACTGACGTGGCCGTCTTTGCCGAACCCGTCGCAGCGGCGTTTCAGATTCCGGCACAACTGACGCTGAATCGAACGGACCGCGTCATCGTCCTGGGCGACGGACGGCTGGGCAACCTCTGCGCCCAGGTGCTGGCCGGCATCAGCGATCGGGTGACCGTTGTCGGCAAGCATCCTGAAAAGCTGGCGTTATTGGCGTCGCTGGGCATTGCGACCAGGCTGCTGACGGATTTGGCGAACGAACGAGCGGCTGATGTCGTGGTCGACTGCACGGGATCGGACAGTGGCCTGCCGCTCGCGCTGAAGCTGGTCCGCCCCCGCGGGACGATCGTGCTCAAGACGACGGTGGCCGGTACTCAGGAAATGCCGTGGGCACCTGTCGTCATCGACGAGGTGACGATTGTCGGATCGCGCTGCGGACCGTTTGACCGCGCCCTCTCCGCACTAGCCGACGGCCAGATATCGGTGCTGCCACTGATCTCCCGACGTTTCGACTTGGATCGCGGCGTCGAAGCGCTCGACGTCGCCCAAAATGGGACGGTGTTGAAGGTGTTGTTGGACGTGGGACGTGAATAGGGGAGATGCGAACGCTCCACCGCGGAGGACGCTGAGGACACGGAGGATCAAACGGCGATCTCTCCCAATTTCGGAGTTCTGCGTCCTCGGCGGCCTCTGCGGTTGCGCTACTGCCAGCTGCTGAAATTCAAGTTGTGTTCACCTTGCCCTACCGATAAATGAACTGGTGACCCATCCCTTCGCCGGTCGGGTACCACACGAGGATCTTCGGCGGCACGCCACGTGGAGCTTCCGCAACCGACACGGGCTGAACCTGGCCGGCGGGCCTGTCGATGCGTCTCGTGAACCCGCTGTAGTACACCCGCGGGCCGTCCTTGTCTCGAACCGTGACGACGTCGGCGCCGCTCGATGGATTGAGCAGCTCGAAAATGTACGTCCCGGTCCCGAGCGTGGCACCAGGCAGCGCTACGGGTCCACTGAAGGTCAGGAATGTCGTCCTGCTTGGAGATCCCCACGCATGCACGAAGGCCGCCGACACGAGGACAGCGATCGCGCAACAAACCGCTACCCTTGACTTTTGACCTCTCATGATTATCACCTCCTCTGAATCAAGTAACGTCAGAGAAGGCTCGGTTCAACAGTCGTCCGATGAATGGCTAACACGACTTTCTTAGATTCGAATGTCGGCCGGAAACCTGTGGACGCGCCCCTGGGTCGACGGCGCGGGAAACCGCTCCTTCGGGTCATGTGGACAGCGGGCGAAGCTCCGTGAGCTGCGCCGGATTCCGCCCTGCGTTCGCGGTTTCCCGTCTATCGCCTGTGTCGCGCCGCTCCCACGGGCCCCGTCCACAGGCATCCGCCCGATCAACGCGATCCGGCAAAGCCGTCTAATGAGAGTTATCGCCAATCACCGGCCGCGACAAATGCAGCCCAGTAGAACGGATGCGTGCTCTGACCGCGGGTGCGCCGGGCACGCAACACGCTCAGACTCGCTTCGTGCATCGCGTCGGCCGTGCTGAGGCGTTTCTGCAGCCGGCCCTGATACAAAGCGCGCATCCACACTCGGGTCGCCTGATCGTCCACCGGCCATAAGCTCATGATCACGGTACGGACACCCGCCACCTGAAAGGCCCGCCGCAAGCCGAAGACGCCCTCGCCGGCCTTGACCTCGCCCAGCCCTGTGTCGCACGCAGAGAGCACGGCCCATTCGACGCCTTCGAGGTTGAGCGCGGTCACTTCTTCAGCGGTCAGAATGCCGTCGTCTTCGTCGGGTCCCGCGGCCGCGCGCCGGTTCGCGCCGGCGAGCGCGAGCCCGGACATCAGCAACGGGTTCTCGCTCAGGCCGGCGTTGTTCCGCTTGGTTTGTCTCGGCCGACTTGCGGGCTTCGCCTGAGCGGAGGTCAGTCCACCGACTGACCGTGTCGCTGCACCTACGGGCGTGCAGTCGTTTCCCAGAAAGAATCCGTGTGTAGCGAGATGGAGTACCCGGTGGCCGGGCGCTTCTCGCTTGAAGGCCTGCTCGTTTGCTCCACGTCCCTCAAGGACCTGCGCTGAGGAGTCCAGCCAGAGGGCGGCTACGTCGCGCACTTCGCGGCTTGTGCCGGCGAGTGGCGTGAACTGCATCGTTTGCAACGTGCCACAGCCGGCCCGCAGCGTATCGGATCGAGACTAGCCCGCAACGAGGCAAGCGGTGTTCGTGCTTGATGTCGCCGGCCAAGGGCGCTGGTGCAGGCTTCGAAGTTCGTGCGAACAGCGTCGCATCGTTGAACGCGGCGCCGCCGACTGCCAGCAGTCCGCGCGTTACTGCCAATGGCGACGCGCTTGCCACGAGGTCACGCTCGGCCGAGAGGTAGTGGATGACGGGCCCCTCGTCGATCAAGTATTTCGAGCTACCGACCGGTAGTGCAGCGAACGACACGAGATTCAGCGTACCATCAGGAACAACGAAGACGGTGGTCGCGCCGGTCAAGTGCTCGCGCAGCGGATCCCACACCCGGCGCCTGAGGGCAACGCCTGCCGCTCGATAGGACTCCTCCGCGTCGGCCGGTGAAGGTGCGCCGACGATGCCAGTCGTTTCGGCGCGCCAGCGAGCAACGAGGACGTCAATCACACTTGCCGGGCCAAGAGGCACGACCGAGACGTCTGAACGGTTGGCTCGAAGAACGAAAGCCACGTACGACGGCACGGGTTTCTTGAGCGGCGTGGAGACGGTTGCGGCACCTGCGGTTGATCTCGCGGATGGATCGTCGACGATTGTTCGGTCGTAGCGGATAAGCGCGACCAGCGCTCGGTCGTCCGTGAGAGCCACTCGAACATCGGTCAATCCCACTTCACTGCGCTCGAGCTCGGCCCTGAACTTGGCACTTTTCTCCGCGAGCGCACGCTCGGCCTGTTCTGCTTCGCGTCGCGCTCCATCGACAAGGGCGGCATATTGTTCCGGCCGTCGTTCGTCGGGCCCTCGGATAACGAGATTGGCGAGGCGCTGGCGGGCGGACGTCAGCGCGGTCCTCAGTGGCCCTATAGTGTCCGCCGCCGGATCGCCGAGCGAGCGCCGTCGAAACCCAAGCTCGTCCAGAATCAGCGCCCGCCCCCGGATGACGGCATCAAATGCTTCGGTCGTCGAGTCCCCATCCGATATCAACGACAGAGCAACGTCAAGTCCCTTGGGACGTTTGACCCCGTAGCCGAGTGCCTGTCTTTCCGGTAGATAACCCAGCGTCAAACGTAGATGGCCGCGCCCGATCTCTTCCCCTTGCAAAGCCTTGGCGAACGCTTCATTCCGTCTGTCGAGATTGGCTAAGACTCCGGCGAGAGCAACGTCGATTTGCGCGATACCTGGATGCGAACGTCCGAGCACCGGAAGTTGAATTGCCAAGGCTCGCTCGTAGGCCAGGCGAGCTCCGACGTAGTTTCCAAGATGCGTTTGAACCGTGCCATCGATACGCAGCGAATCTGCCATGCCTCCTGCGTGAGTCATGCCGGATTGCTCCCAGATTCGCAAAGCCCGTGCTGACAGCTCGGACGCCCGCCGAAACTGGCGCAGGCGAGCCAGGCTCTCTGACAGCGAAGAGAGCGTCTGAGCGACGTTGGGGTGGTTGGCACCGAGTACGCGTTCCCTGATCGTTAGGGCTCGTTCATAGAGGGATAGTGCCTCTCGATCTGCTCCTTCACCAGCAAGCACTTGGGCAAACTCCCACAGGGCTCGCGACACGGCCGGATGTCCAACACCCACGGTCCGTTCCCATGTACTCAGTGCGCGTCTGAGCAGACGACGAGCTTCAACGGAATCGCCTAACGATGCGTTCAAGATTGCGAGGTTGTAGACGACTGTCGTGACATAAAAGTCATCAGGTCCGAGCTTCCTTTCGTACGTTTTGAGGGCATGCTCATAGAAATTGCGAGCTGGTGAGTACTCGCCCTGCAACAAAAGAGTGTTTGCAAGGTCGTTCAGTTGGTCCGCAACCAAAGGATGTTCCGAGCCGAGCGAGCGCTCGCTAATCGCCAAGCCTCGCTCCTGGAGCACGCGCGCACCGGCAAGATCGCCAACATCGGAAAGCACCCACGCGAGGAACCTCAGATAGATCGCCAGATCGGGGTGATCGGGTCGCAACGAGGATTCGGCTAATGAGGCAGCCCTGGTCAGAAATATCCGCGCCTGGACGAGATTCCCCTCGTATCTGAGCTGTAAACCGAACAGCATCAGACCCAGGGCAGTGTCGGGGTGTTTGCTATGACTAGCTTCGCGAATGGCGACGGCACGCTCGAGGTCCGATCGGGAACGAGAAAATTCGCCTTTGCGTTGCCAGATCATGCTTCGAATCTCTAGCGTTCGAGCGATAGCGACATCATCCCAACCATAGATCTGCTGCTTGATAGCAAGGGCACGGTCGACGAACAAGCGAGCCTCGTCAGATCGTTCGATCCGCATGAGCGCCCGGGCGAGATTGTCCAGGCATTCCGCAACTTCAGACGTGTTCGCACCATTTCGCTCGCTGATGCGCAAAGCTTCTTCGAACCGAACCACAGCGAGCCTATATTCGCCGGCTTGAAACAGAACCTCCCCGAGGTTCCGCAGGGTCGGCACAAGCGAAGGATCCTCGGGGTCGAACCGTCCGATTCTGACTTGAATCACACGCTCCGCAATCTCGCGGGTTCGCGGCTCCGCTCCTCGGCCGTTCCTTGTCAGCGCTTCCACCAACAGATCTGCCGGGCGCAGATCCACCAGCTCGTCACCTGCAGTTGCACGTTGAGCGTCGAACAGCCTCGCGGCCTGTGCCTCAGCCTCGCCGTATCGGCCGACCTCGATCAACGAGCGGACCGCTTCGATATTCGGATCGGCGTCTGGGCGCTGACCAGTGGCAAGCCCGCTCGCGGTGGCAACCAGACCGACCACCACCGGCACAAAGATCCGCAAAACCCCACTCCGCCAGTACATCTCGCGTCCCTTAGTCCCCTGCGTGGAGAAACCTACAACAGTCGCAAGCGTGATCGGTTGAGCCCTCCCATCTCAGCGAATTCGAGCCGTTCCGCCGCACCAAGATCCAAGCCAGGACCCAAACCATAGACTGGGTGAGCCAGCACTCGTTGTAGCGTTCGTCGCGCAACGTTGGACCCTTCTTCAAACGCACGGAAGACCTGTTCGATTTGGGCTGCCGCAGCCTTTGCGCGTCCTTTTTCATCAAGGCCGGCACCGTACGATGGGTCTGTCAGGACGGTTGCGGTTACACTTTCGACGTCTGTAGCAGCCTGTTCGAGTCGAAGCATAACCACTCCAATCTGCGCAAACAGATCGATCAAGGGAATCTCCCAAGGCTGTTGCTCGGAGAAAGTCAACAACCCAAGCGTGTCACCAGCCCCTTTCGGACCAAGCGCATCACCAGCCCCTTTCGGTCCAAGCGCGTCACCGGCTCCCTTCGGTCCAAGGGCGTCACCAGCCCCCTTGGGCCCGAGAGCATCACCAGCCCCTTTAGGTCCGAGAGCATCACCGGCTCCCTTCGGTCCAAGCGAGTCCCCAGCTCCCTTGGGCGGTCCGAGGCCAAATTGTGCGTCAGTGACTATTCGCCTCGTCGCCCTCTCAACCTCCCGAATGGCTTTTTCCAACCTGATGAACGACTCGATCGCTGTTTGGACGAGTTTGGGATTCGGCGGATAGCTGCTGACACTCGTAGCTCTGTTGGTGGAGAGGATTTTCAAACGGTCCGCTTCAGCATTTAGCGTGGCGACAAGGTCGGGTTGAAAAAGCTCAAGAGAAGGGAGACCGAACTGTATGATCGATTGGACTCGGTCCGGCGCAACGACATTCCGTCTCCCTGTGCCAGCAGGGGCCACCGTCAGCCGCTCCTGCACGTCCAGCTCCCGGCGTATGCCTTGCCGGACGACGCTGGTGGTGCGGTCCAACTTGTTGAATGCGCTATCAACGGCCATGAGCATTTGCATAACGCCTGCTCTGTCAGCCGCACTTGACGCACCTGCGCCGTCGAGACAAGCCCAGATTTCAGGCGCGATTTCCTGGTGCAGTTCGTCGTAGACAAGCTCCGCCCATCGAGTGCCTCTCACCAGATGAAGCCGTCTGTACGCCGTTTCGCCGTTGGTGAGCGTTCCAACCGGTACTGCGGCGCTGGCCATCTTGAGAGCCCACAGGGTCGAGCAGACCGAGCCGCTTCAAATCTTCATGGTCGGTGACAAACGGCGCAAATATACCGACCCCATTGAGTTCCTGTAATTTCGGATTTCTCTTGTGATACACGACGAAGGCGTCCGCGCCATTGACAGTGGAATTCACGGTCAGTCCTTCTGCTTGGTCGGCCGGCTTCAAGAAATTGGCGAGCTTTTCGGCGGCGTTTTGCTGGGACTTGGTCCTTCGTGCCTCCAGCGTCCTAAGATCCTCGAACAAATCCTGTAACCCTTGGCACAGGTCGCGGAAGTCGATAAGTGGCCGGACGCCGCCCGCGGCAGTCGCTCGGAAGACATCGCGCACGTGCATCAACCGATTGTAGCCAGCAACGTCCTTCGGGAAAATCGTCTTCCTGAGCAAGTCAGCGAGCTTAGAAACTCCGTCCCGCAGTCCATCCACATGATCAAGATCCAACAACGTCATCGAGACGTGCTTGTCCGACTCAGAGGTAGTGAAGTGATCGACATAACTGTCCACGACAATTTTGCCAAGGTCTTTCGGCTCCGTCTTGGAGTTGATTGCTCGTAGGATCGATTCGTACGGCCAACCGGCAAACGGCACGGCAATCTCGGAAGCGACGAAGTACTGCGCACTGTTTCGCAATTGATAGGCCGCTTCTGCATAACTCATGGCGCACGCATTCGCTCCAAGGAGTTCAAGCCGGGGCCTTCTGCCGCGTCTCGGCTTCGGCCGCCTCCGTTTGAAAGCGTCAAGAGCCGCCTGCAGCTCCTCGAGCGTCACTGGATCGTCGTGGTCGCGGCCGAACCCGAGACCGTAGGCGTGTCCCCATAACACCAAGAGGTAATGTTTGGCTCGACAGCGATTGTCACGAGCAGCCCACGTAAGGAACGCTCTGAGAGTTTTTCCCTCCCCCATGTTCGTGTTCAGATCGTCGTTCTCGATTTGCTTGCTTTTCGTTCTTAGAACTTGGTAACGCTGCGGAATCTGAGGCCAGGCGCGGTTGATCTGCACAATGACGTTGACGTTGTCATTGGAGCCGACTCGCTCCATTTCACGCAGATCTTGAACGGCCAATGCGTCCAGTCTTAGGCTATCCTGCGCCGCCATGTACACCAGGACGGTCCACTGCCGTTGCCTTCTCCTAGAAGCCATAGGTAGCTCCTTTCACCGAAAGGCTGGCCAAGTCACACGTCACTGCACGCCGGCCAACTGACGGACGCGCTGACGTCAACGATTGAACGGTCCGGGGATCAATCAGCTCTAAAAGAATCGGCCAGACCGAGCGTGCTCTACGAAAAGTCGTGAAGGAGCTTGACAGTGTAGCCCAACGGGTTGGGTCCATACACGAGATGCTCCGCTCGTTACAAGAAACTTAGGCTGTTTCCTGCCTACTGGTTTAACGGTCAGATGGCGCCTATCTAACGATCGGGGCTCGCAACTCCCGCAGGGAAGTGGGATGGGCGGCCTCCTGTTAAGACCACCCTCGCACATCGTTAAGGAGGAAGGAGCAGGTGCTCCTCAGAGGAACCTCCCCGCGTCAGTCCATGAAACAGCGGGTATGATAGCCATGGCAACGCTCAGCCTGACAATCGAACGGCTACCTATCATGGAAAAGGCTAAACCGGCCCGCCCGGCTCCGGCGGAACGACCGGCCAAGCCTCGCTTGGACGCGGAGGCCTCGATGGTGCTCCTGGCCCGCGCCCGCTCCGGCGACAGCCAGGCCCTCGACGACCTCTTTGCCCGCTATCTCCCGCGCCTCGAACGCTGGGCCCACGGACGACTCCCCGCCTGGGCGCGCGATGCGCGCGAAACCCAGGACCTGGTCCAGGACACGCTGACGCAGGTCTTCCTGAACATTGGCTCGTTCGTGCCCCGGCACGAGGGCGCCTTCTACGCCTACATGCGCCAGGCGCTGATGAACCGCGTCCGCGACGAGATCCGCCGCGCCCAACGCCGCGGGCCGGTCGGCGTTCTCGACTCCGCCAAATCGGGGCTTGGACCGTCTCCTCTCGAGGAAGCCATCGGACAGGAGACGTTGGAAAGATACGAAGCGGCGCTCGAGCGACTCAGGCCAGAGGATCGCGACGCGATCATCCTCAGAATCGAGATGGGCCTGTCGTACGACGAAATCGTCGCCTCACTGGGAAAGCCGAGCGTCGCGGCCGCGCATATGGCCGTGAGCCGGGCGCTCGTGAAACTCGCGGAGGAAATGTCCCGTGCCCGACATGAATGAATCGCGGCTGCCGACTGTTGCCGAGTCGATCGCCGAATCGATCTCGCAGGGCGAGCCGATTGAATGGGAGCGCGTCGGCGAACACGGCGCCGACGATCACGAGACGGGCGTCCTGCACGAGCTGCATCTCGTCGACCGCATCGCCGCCTTCCACCGTCGGCCCGACTCGGCTCGGCCCACCGACCCCTCCGGTACACTTCGAGCGCTGACCGACGAGGACATACGAACGTGGGGACACTTGACCATCGTCGAGAAGGTCGGCGAAGGCGTGTTCGGGGTCGTCTATCGAGCTCGAGACGCCAAGCTGCAGAGCGAAGTCGCGCTCAAGTTGCTCTGGCCCGTCGGTCCCAGCGCTCCGTTGAACCCGTCGCGCGCGCTTCAGGAAGCGCGACACCTCGCACGTATTCGCCATGGCAACGTGGTCAGGGTGCACGGGGCCGATCTCATCGGCGGACGCGTCGGCTTGTGGATGGAGTTCGTCAAAGGCCGCACGCTGGCCGATCTGCTTGGGACCCACGGGCCTTTCAGCGCGCGCGAGGCGGCATTGATTGGTCTGGACCTGTGCCGGGCCCTTGCGGCGGTGCACCACGCGCGCCTTGTCCATGGCGACATCAAGGCTCACAACGTGATGCGTGAAGAGGGCGGCCGCACGGTCCTGATGGACTTCGGCACCGGCAAGGACCTCGGGCGCAAGCGGCCGGCGCGCTTCGATGACTTTGCAGGCACGCCGCTCTACCTCCCGCCGGAGGTCTTCGACGGCCGCGCGCGGACGAAGTCGACCGACATCTACAGTCTCGGCGTTCTGATGTATCACCTGGTCACCGATTCCTATCCGGTCCAGGGCCGCACGCGGGAAGAAGTCAAACGAGCCCACGAGCGTCACGAGCGTCAGCATCTCCGTGACGCCAGGCCGGATCTGCCCGAAGAATTCGTCCATCTGGTCGAGCGTGCGCTCGCAGGCGACCCGCGCGATCGATATCAGAGCGCTGGCGCGCTCGAAACTTCGTTGGCGCGGTTCCTTGGCCAAGCGCCGACTCCTTCGCCAAGCTGGCTGAGCCTGCAAAGCCGATTCGTCCAAGCCCTGGCCGTCATCGCAGTTCTGGTGGCGCTTGGCATCGGGTATCGCGCACTCGCTCCAGGCTCTTCTTCGGCAGCGCGTCCTGACACCTCGGTTCTCGCCCGCGACGTGGAGGCGGCGTCACCCACGCCGGTGGTCCCCGGCACCTACCGGATCGACACGGCTCTCTATCGAGCGTCGGGCGACGGACAAGAAGTCCGTCTGCGATCGGGCGCGCGCGTTGCACCGAGCGACAAGCTTTTTGTCGAGGTCCGGTCGTCGATTCCCGCCTACCTGTACATCGTCAACGAGGACGAGCGCGGCGGTTCGTATCTGCTGTTCCCGTTGCCCGGACAAAATGCGACCAATCCGTTGCCAGCTGGAAAAACCAACCGCCTGCCCGGCCTTCGAGGAGATGAGGAGGTGTACTGGCAGGTGGACAAGGCCGGCGGACGCGAGCACTTCCTCATCTTTGCCAGCCCCGAACGATTGTCCACAGTCGAGCAGATGCTTGCCTCGCTTCCACGTCCGGAGATCGGCAAGCCGATCGAAAGTGTCGCCTTGCCTCGAGAAGCTGTGAACACACTACGCAGCGTTGGAGGATTGGCGAACGCGAGTGTGGGGGGACTGAATCCCGTACGCGATCCGGCGTCCCAAGGCTATGGACGATTGACGCAGGAGTTTCCGACGCCTCTGACCGAAAACGAAGAAACCGCTCAGGGACTTTGGGTCCGCCAGCTCACGCTGGACAATCCCGCTAGGTAAATCTAGGAGATTTGAGGATTTGAGAATTTGAGGATTTGAGAATTTGAGGATCTCGGTTGGCTGAATGCCTTAAGATTGCCGGCCAGATTCTCAATTTCTTAGATTCTCCAATTCTTAGATTCTCGAATTCTTAGAGATTCTCAAATCCTCAAATCCTTAAATCGTCAGCAAGTGAGGGATGTATGAAACTGAGAGCCCTTTTCATCGTCGCGAGCCTCCTCGAGTCGGTCGCGCTCTTCGCCCAGGCGCCCGGCCAAGGTCGAGGCCAGGCACCCCAGGCGCCTCCCACCGATACCGTCGCGCCGAACATTCCGGGCGTCGTGGCCGCCGGCACCAAAGTGCAAGTGATCAAGGATGGCTTCCAAGGCACCGAGGGACCGATCTCGCTGCCTGATGGCAGTCTGATATTCACGGAGACGCAGGCGAATCGAATCACGAAAATCGACAAGGACAACAACACGTCGACGTTTCTGGAAAACACCAACGGTTCGAATGGGCTGGCCTTCGACACCCGTGGGCGGCTCATCTCGGTCCAGACCACGCCCGGACAAACCAAGATTGGCGTGATCTATCCGAAAGGCAGCGAGGCCACCCTCACCGACAACTTCGAAGGCAAGCCGTTCGGACGACCGAACGACCTCGTCGTCGACAAGAAGGGTGGCGTCTACTTCACCGATCCGGGACCAAATGCGCCTCCTGGAACAACGCCACCGCCGCCGCCGCTGCCGCCCGCGGTGTACTACGCTGCGCCGGGCGGGCGAACAATCAAGATTGCCGATGGCATCGAGCGACCCAACGGCATTCAGCTCAGTCGCGACGAGAAGATCCTGTACGTGAACAACACGAGCGGCGAATACCTGCTGGCCTTCGACATCCAGGCGGACGGGACCGTTCGCAACCGGCGCAACTTCGCCAAGTACGACGGCGTCACTCAGACGGCTGCTGGCGTGACCAGCGGCGCCGATGGACTCGCGCTCGACACCGAGGGTCGCATCTACGTGGCGCAGTCAACCGGCATCCAAGTCCTCAGCCAAGACGGCCAGCACCTGGGAACCATCCCGCTCTCGCGAGCGCCGCAGAATCTCGCATTCGCCGGCGCCGACAAGAAAACGCTCTACGTCGTGGGCCGGGGCGCCGCGTTCAAGGTTCAGATGCTCGCGCAGGGGTTCAAGGATCGGGTGAAGTAACCATGTCGCGCGCGTGGAACGTGGCCGGTCTCGCGACGGCAGTCGTGCTCTTCTTCGCATCGGCGGTCGTGCAGAGCTCGCCGACACAGGCCGGCAGGCCGCCCACCGGGTATGAAGATCACTACGCGACCGTCAACGGCTTGGGCATCCACTATCTCGAGTGGGGGGCACCGACAAAGCCCGTGATGATTCTGCTGCACGGGATCGCCCGCCACGCGCACACGTTCGATCACATCGCGCCGGCTCTCGCGCGCGATTACCGCGTGCTTGCCATCGACATGCGGGGGCACGGCGATTCGGGATGGAGTCCGGAGGGCGCTTATCTCGTCGAGGATCATGTCAAGGATCTCGAGGCGCTCGTTCAGCAGTTGGGCATTCGACGCGTCACGCTGCTCGGCAACTCGACCGGCGGTCGAGTGGTGCAGGTGTTCGCCGGCCTGCACCCCGACCTGGTCGACAAGCTGATCGTGGAAGACGTGGGACCCGAGCGGCCGCAAGACATCGCCGACGCGTTTGCCCGACGCGTCCAGCAGGAAGCCAGCGGATGGGCGTCAGAGGACGAGCTGGTCCAACAGTTGGTCGCCGCCAATCGGCGGACGCCTGAGGCGCTGCTCCGTTCGTACGCGCACTTCGGCACCAAACCTGGACCGGCCGGTCGTCTTGTGTGGAAGCGGGACCCCAATCTCGTGAAAGGTTTTGTCTCCACCGAGTTGTGGGACTACGTGCGTCGAATCACCAGTCCGACGCTGTACGTCATCGGCGGTGGCAGCCGGATAGTGCCGGCCGACACGCAGCAGCGTCTCAAACAGATGCTGCCCAGGTGCGAGATCGTGACGATGGCCGGCTTGGGGCACTATCCGAGCGAAGAGGACGCGGCGGGGTTCCTTTCGATTGTAAATCGATTTCTGAAGGGCCGGTGACGGGGCATTCGGATCGTACAACGTGTAGTCGGTCGTCGTTCGCGATGTGCATCGCTGACCTCGAAAGCGCGAGCACAGCGACCCGCTCGTGAGTCCGCTACGCTATCGCAGTCAGGTTCGTCACGATGAAGAATACGGCCGCGGCGCCCGCGACCTGTATCCACAGCTCCGACCGCTCGTGCAGGAACAGCGCACCTAAGCAGAGCAAAGACGCCGAGATGAACAGCAACCGCCAATACAGCGGCTCTGTCCCCTCCTCGATTCCCTGAAATCCAGCGCGTCGCCTCGTCGCCCCGATGATCGCAGTGGCGATCTCGCGATCGGTTTCACGATCGAGCTCGAAATACTGCCCACCGCCTGCCGTGGCAATCGTGTTCAGAGAGGATCGATCGAGGATCGAAAAGACGGGTGGCTGCGTCGGACCCTGAGTTGGAGTGGGCGGCGGTTCAGGAATAAATCCGCCGCCGCTCGTGCCGACGCCGATGGTGTAGATGGGAATGCCCCTCCTCTTCGCCAGCGCCAGCGACTTCTCGACCTCTCCGCTCCACGTCTGGCCGTCGGACAGCAGGACGAACGCCTTCGCGTTCGGCGACTTACCGTGAATCTGCTCATCTCTGTCAATGAGTCTCAGACCCCAGTAGATGCCCAGCTCCGTGTTCGTGTCCCAACTGGTGTCGTCTTCGAGACGGAACGGAGATTCCTCGCCGAGGTGATCGAGAAAGAAGAAGTACGTGTTCGGATCCTTGGTCAGCCGTACCTGCGGCGTGGCAATCCGCGCAAAGAGCGCCATCGCCACACGATCGTTCTTCCAGCTGACCGACTCCCCCAGCTCTCGGAGAAACCGCATCGAACGCTGCCACCGGTCGCCAACCACGTCCGTGACACGCATCGACGTCGATCCGTCCTGCAGGATGACGAGGTCGATGCCGGCCGTGCGCACAATCGACAGCCGCGCGTGCGGTTCGGCCAGCGCAAGGATGGTGGTGGACGTGGCAAGGATGAGGCAGAGCCAGAACAGCAGGCCACCAAAGAACCGGAAATGCTCCTGAACAGGGAGCGTACGATGCAATGCGAATCGGTGCACATCGGCTCGACGGCGGACGATCTGCCAGATCCACACGACGAGCAAGGCCGCAGGCGCCACCAGCAGCCACAGGTATTGCGGTTCGTCGAAACGCACCGTCGCAAGATCGATCTTCGGTATCACGGATCTTCCAAACTTCCAGCTACCAGCTTCCAGCTTCCAGCTATTTCAGCTATCAGTTGTCAGCTATCAGCTATCAATTCAGCCCCTAGCCTCCAGCCCCTAGCCCCTAGCCCCTAGCCCCCAGCCCCCAGCCCCTATCCCTTCCGTATCTTCTCCTTCCCCTGTCCGGCATCCGACCCTCCCTGCCGTTCGTCGGGGCGCACGGGGATGTGCATTTTGAACTGCGACATATCGGTGCTTGGCGGCGGCGCTCCCGGATCTCCATGAACCGTTCGGCCGTCCGGAAGGTCGCCCGCCATGACGATGCCGGCAGATTTCTGAGAGGCAGTGGCGGAATCCTGACGCTTTGCGGCCGGTTGTGGACGGCTCTTCGACGCCGTGTCTCGCAACCGGACGAGGAACTCGTAGTTGTACGCCGCGTCGGCGTTTCCCTGATCCTTCTTCAGCAGCTCAGTGTAGCTTTTCAGGGCGGTATCGAGTCGTCGCAGTGTCTCCTGACGATCGCCAGCCTCGCGCTGGCCGGTCCGATAGGTCGCATTCGCCCCCATCGCCAGCAGCCCTGGTTCGTCTTCGATGACCGCACCGTTGGTATCACGCTGCGGTTCGAGCGCGTCGTAGTGGGCCTGCCAGTACTGCGCTGCGGCACGGTCCTCTTTGAGGTCGGTGAGCAGATTCCCAGTGAGCCACCTCGCCCGATCGACGTAGCCCATCGATTCATCGAGGTCCCGGTAGTCGGCCTCGAGCGCGCGGAACTGCAAAAGCGCAAGCTCCTCGCGGGCGTCGGCGACCCGGCTTTCCCACCGACCAGCCGTCCACGCCGCAACGCCCAAGGCGAGGAACACCAGGGCGAGGATCACTTGTCCGACAACTTTTCTCATTATGTGAATCTCCTGCTATCTTTTTTCACTGGCCGCGGGCGGCTCCCTACCTGCCCTACCTGCCCCTACCTGCCCTACCTGCCCTACCTGCCCTACCTGCCCCTCCTACGGGAACTTACTGAGATGCGGCACCGTCAGTTTCAGCGTCAGCGCAAGGGTCCAAAGCGCGACCGCGACCAACGCAAAAATCGAGAATCGCGGCTGCTGCGTGCTGTACTGCCTGATCGCCACCTTGCCGACGGCCACCTTGTCGATCTCCCGGATCGCACTGAGAATCGTCGCCTCATCCGAGGCGGCGTAGAACCTGCCGCCCGTCTTCTCCACGACCGGCTTCCAGATGGGATCCGTGAACGCCCTGCCGAGCGCCTTATTGAATGATGTCCTGATGAAATAGACGGGAATCTTCGCCCGGGTTGCACCGCTCAGGATCTGGTCCACGTTCAGGCCGCCGAGCCGCGGTCCGCTGACCTTCGTGTCTTCGCCGTCGCTGAAGATCACCATCAGATTGCCCGACGCATTCAAGAAGTCGAAGGCCGTGAACAGTCTCACGGACTGATTGATGGCCATTCCAATCGTCGTTCCCTGGTCGGGAAACTTGTTGAATTCGGTCAGGTCATCGATCAGCGAAATGCTGAGCAGAATGTTCTCGTAGTCGTTCGTGAACGGTGTGATGACATAGGATTCGTCGCCGAACTCGATGAGCGCGATGAGGTCACGATACTTGCTCTTCATGCGCATGCGCACGAACGTCTCGGCCGCAGCAACCGCGGTGAAGAATCGCGCATCGCTCGGCGCGTCTGCGGCGAGCTGCGCGGCTTTGAACGGTTCCATCATGCTGGACGAGGCGTCGATGAGCAGGCCGATACGGCGACCCGGGTACGAGACTTCCTGGTGCGAGAGCGACGTGAACGGATCGGCGAACGCGAGGACGAAGAACGGCAATCCGGCCAGAAAGAGGAGCAGCGCGCTATGGCGGACGAACGAAAACAACGACGGTCGGATCACCGGCAGCATCGCCGGCAGCGCGAGCCGATTGCGGCGGGTCCGCCCGCCGAGCATCCCGCGCGCGATGAGAGCGGCCGCCGACACGGCCATGAACACCACCACGGCGAAGCGCGCGGCGTCGCGGTGGGCGAACAAGAGCTCGGCCAGGCGAACGCTTCGCCATTCAGAGACGGCGGCGCTCAGAAACGCGTTGAGATCGGCTAGCGTGACCACGCTCGATTCCCAAGCTCGACTGCCACTTGCGTCATTTCCCTGAGTTTCCTCACGATCCAGAGATTCTCGAACCGCAGGCGCCGCAACGCCGGGCGGCTCGTATTCAGCACTTCGGCAAGCGCAGGCTCGTCGAGCTTGTCGTCGCGTCCGAACAGCGCCGCGGTCAGCGACGACAACCCCGTCTGAATCGCTTCGAGCGCCTGTCGATGGCCGAGGCTGCCTTCCTCGGTCGAGAGCTCGCGGCCGACGGCGTCGGCGGTCGCCGATCCCGACACCAGGACCTTTTTCCCGCGCAGCCACCCACCGCGGATCAGCAGTTGGCCTTCGTGCGCGCCTGCGTTCCGACTCGAGGCAATCTGGCCGGCTCGGCGCCCCAATCCGATGGTGCCGGCGATCCGGAGGGCGGCCAGCGCGCGACCGACCAGATCGCGGTTCCAGCCTTCCCGTTCGCTGTGACGCCGTACGGCGGCCAGCTCCCGGCGGGCACCGCGAAGGATGGCGCTGTCGGAGAGGAGGCGGCGGCCAACTGAGCTGCCTTGCCGATACTGGCGGGCCAGGCGCACGAGCGCAACCAGAACGACCAGCGCGGCGGCGGCGAACAGCAACCCTGCCGCGACGGACAGCACGCGAGCCCGGAACCGCAGGGCCTCGATGTCGCTGAACGTCCACGCCGGGCTGTCACGGATGTCGGTGGCCTCGCTGGGCACGAGCGACAGCACCCGGATCGATTCGGTTGGCAGAAGGTAGGTGCGATCGCGGCCGCGAACCGATTCGCCACCCTGAACGCGGCTCTCCACGTTGTAGCTGACCTGAACGCTGGGGATGCGTGCGTCCTTCCCGAACAAGTCAGTACCTGATGAGACGCAAGGTGTACTGATACTGAAAAAACCGGCGCTGCTCGCTGCGCAGATCGGGACCGCGCTGCCCGCCGATCACTTCAAAGGGCGGAAGCTGCATCGCTACCGGCTCCAACCTCGATTGATCCGGCACGACGGTAGTCGTCTCGTTTTCGATGACCGCGCAGGTCAGCACGAGCGTAAACGACTCGCCCACACGGACCGCGCCAGCGCTCGTACGCCACCAGCATCGGATCGGATCGGCCTCGATGCTGTCGGTCGTTGGACTCTGCGGCCCCTGGGGGGCGGACTGCCCCCACACCGGAACGCTGATTGCGACGGCGACGACCACCCAACTGAGGCAACGAATGCTCATACTCTCAGGCCCTTCGTCCACGGAAGTGGCAGCCCTAAAAGGGCTGCGCTGGAACTGGCAGCCCTAAAGGGCTGCGCTACATCGATGGCGACGCACCCTAGATTCTCGTCTTACGCAGCCGTCTTTCCATCACGAACTCCGTCAATGCGATCACACTCTGGACCTGGTCCAAGCCGAGTCGCAGGACATCGAGCCCGGAATCCTTGGCGACACGCTCGACTCCGTCCTGCCAGGTTCGAACGCGCTCGGCCAGGTGGCGAAGAGCGGCCCGCGACATGACACGCGAGCGGCCGTTCTCCACGTCGAACGCCTCGATCCAACCCGCCGATACCTTCGGGACTTCAAAGGCAAAGGCTGCGTCGATGATCACGAGGAAGACATCGTGGGTCGAGTTCAGCTGCGCGAGCTCGCGCAGAAACTCGTTCGGCTCGTCGAACAGAAAGTCCGAGATGACGGGGATGAGCGAGGTCTTCCGCATGAAGCCGGCAATCGACCGGCTGATGCTTGCGCTTTCCGGCAGATCCTGGAGGCCGCGTGCGTGCTGATAGGCGTCCAGGCAATGGATCACCTGGCCCTTGCCAATACGCGGCCGCACAGCTTTCAGTCCCGAGAAGCCGTCGTCGGCGGAGCGGGGCGAAGGGGTCCCGCGAGCCTGACCGGGGGATAGGGGCCCCCGGAGTGGTAAACGTCATCAGGCCGAACATGTCTTGAAAGAAAACCGCAGACATCCCGATCGTGGCGATGGCTCTGGCGATCGCGGCAGCGATGGGCACACCGTCGATCCCGCAGCGGGTCGACAGCGATCGGTCGGCGACCACCACGACGCCGGCCGTGCTGGGTTGCTCGAACTCGCGCACGATCATCGGACTGAAGTTCGTCAGCGTCGACTGCGGCCAATCGATCGACGAAAAGCGGTCCCCGGCCTGCCACTCGCGAAGGCCGACGAAGTCGAACCCCGAGCCATGGAACAGGCTGCGGTGTTCGCCCATCGTGAACTCCCGCATCCGCTTGAGAATGAGCAGCTCGACTTCTGTGATCTCCGACAGATTGACGAGCGGCGTCTTCTCGCGCTCCTTGGTCGGCGAGGTCAGGATTTTCATTAGGGAATCGCCACCCGTTCGATGATGTCCTTGATTACGACGTCGACGGTCAGGCCGTGGCTCGCAGCATGGGGCCCGAGCCAGATGCGGTGCGACAGGATGTACTGGGCGAGATCCTGGATGTCCTCGGGGTAGACCTCGGTCCGGCGCCTTACGAGCAGCGTCCACACCTTGGCCAGCCGTCCCCAGCAGATGATGGCGCGAGGTGACGCACCGAGATCGACGCTCTGCTCGACCAGCTCGGATGGCGAGTGGACGAGCCAATCGGTGTCGGGATTGTAGGGTCGTGACGCCGCCACCAGCCGCTGAATGTACATGCCGAGTCGTTCGTGAAGGAACACCTCCTGATTGATCACTGCCCGAAGCTGGATGATGCGATCCTTCGACATCAACTGGCTCAACCGGACTCGCTTGAAGTCGAAATTCACCAGCTTCGCTTCTTCCTCCGGACCGAGGTACCCGATGTTAACCATGATCGCGAACCGGTCGGTTGCAGCTTCCGAGAGCGGAAACGTTCCCTGGCCCAGCTCAACCGGATTCATGGTGGCGATCGCGAAGCTGAACGCCGGCAATTCGTATGTCGTCTTGCCGACGGTGACCGTGCGGTCCTGGAGTCCCTCTAGGAAGGCGCTTTGGGACTTGAGCGGGATCCGATTGATCTCGTCGAGCAGGATCACTTCGGCCGACGCCAGCGGACCGAACTCGGTGACGAGCGCGCCAGTCGCCGGATTGATCATCTGGAAACCGACGACTTCGGTCGGTTGAAGATCGGCACGGCCCTGCAGCCGAGCAAACTTCGCGTCGCTGATCGCCGCCAGAATGACGCCGAAGAACGTCTTGCCGACGCCGGGAACACCGCGCAACAGCAGATTGCCGGCGTTCACCTGCCGCTGTTCGTTCTTGTCGTACGTCGTCGGGATCTCGGAGAGCAGGACGACGTTCGCAAGCGCCTTGGCCGTGTCGTAGCCGATGAGCGCCTTACCGCCTTCTTCGATGATGGATTGGTGGAACTCGATGGCTTCTTCGAGGTCAGGATGCACGATATCGCCTTCGCGGACGACCCTGGTGACAATGATCACACCCGCTGCGCGGGGCTAAGGATCACGACCCGCCGCGCAGGGCTAGGGCTCCGGCACAGCTTCCCGGAATGAGAAGCGCCAGATCTTATCCTGTTTCCAGCGAACCTGCGCTTGAGTCGAGAGGAGAGCGCATCCCGCGCGATAGCAGGGCCAACGAGCCGGTGAAGGAATACTTCAACGGATGGCATTTTGACGGCAGCGCTGGTAAACATCGGTCGCCACTCGGACGTAGTGGAAAGCACATGCACGCCTACGTCGTCCCCGCAGGGGCCAAGGGCTTCGCCGAACTGCGTCGAGTCGAACGGCCGGATCGAGAACCCGGTCCTGGCCAAGTATGCATTCGGATCCGAGCCGCGTCGCTGAACTATCGAGACCACGCCGTCGCCGCCGGCACGTATGGCGGTCTCGGCGGCACCGTGAGCCGCGACATCACGCCGCTATCAGATGGCGCAGGCGAAGTGATCGCCGTCGGTGACGGCGTCACGCAGTTCCGACCCGGCGATCGGGTCGCCGCCACATTCTTCCAGACTCCTCCGGAGGGTCCGCCGTTTGGGAAGCGAGCCGCCTTGGGCGCGCCGCTGGACGGCATGCTTGCCGAGCGGATAGTTCTGTACGAAGACGGAATCGTACGACTACCGAAAGACCTCTCGTTCGAAGAAGGCGCCTGTCTGCCGTGTGCGGCGGTCACCGCCTGGCGCGCCCTGATGCGCGTGGGCCGATCGATAGTCGCCGGCGACAGCGTTCTCGTGCTCGGGACAGGCGGCGTCTCGATGTTTGCGCTGCAATTCGCGAAGGCTGCCGGCGCGCTCGTGATCGCGACCTCGTCGAGCGACGACAAAGTCGAGCGTGTCAAAGCGCTCGGCGCATCAGAAGCCGTCAACTACGCGCGGACGCCGGACTGGGCGAAGGAAGTGCTCGCGATCACGGCGGGGCGCGGCGTCGATTGCGTCGTGGAGGTGGGCGGGTCAGGCACGCTCAACCGATCATTCGACGCGCTCGCGTCAGGCGGCAAGGTCGTGCTGATCGGAGTCCTCGCCGGACGCGACGGAGAGATCAACCCGTACGCACTCATGGCGAAGAACGCGAGCCTCCACGGCATCTTCGTCGGCGACCGCGAGATGTTCCTCGAAATGAACAGCGCCATCGAGATCAATCACCTCAAGCCAATCATCGACAGAGTCTTTCCGTTCGACGATGCCGTCGGCGCGTTTCGTCATCATGCGTCGGGAAAATTTATCGGGAAGGTGGTCATCACAATCTGAGATCCGGACGGGGCCGTTGGCCTTTGTTCCTGATGCCCGATCCCTGATCCTGATCCCTGGGGCCTGATGCCTGGTCTGCACGTTTACTGCAACCCTTTGACGAATTGACTGATAGAGGCTTCCCTTGGGCGAGCCTGGTTGTATATGCTCACAGTCAGTTTCCAGCTTCCAGCTTCCAGCTGCCAGCTCACTGATGCACTAGCTGAGAGTTGACAGCTAGTTCGCTGAAAGCTGAAAGCTGAAAGCTGATAGCTGAAAGCTGATAGCTGGAAGTGAAGCTGGAAGCTGGAAGCTGGAAGCTGTTATGGAGGCATCACGATGAGAACCCACATTACCGCGTTGGTCGCGGGTCTCTTCGGAGTCGTGGCAACGCCTGTAGTCGCCCACCACTCGTTCGCCGCAGAGTACGACAGCGCGCGGCCGGTGAAAGTGACCGGCGTCGTGACGAAAGTGGAATGGACCAACCCGCACATCTGGTTCTACATCGATGTGAAAGACGAAAAGGGAGCGGTCACCAACTGGGGCTTCTCGGGGGGCCCGCCTGGCGTGCTGCAACGCCGGGGCATCTCACGAACCGCCATGAAGCCGGGCGACGTGGTGGTCGTCGAGGGCTTTCGCGCCCGAGACGGGTCCAACAACGCCTCTGGCGGTACGGTGACGTTCGCAGACGGGCGCCGAGTCTTTACAGCCTCACAGGAAGATGCCGTTCCGAAGTAAGAAGTCAGAAGGGAGAAGGCAGAAGTATGGAGACACGAGCCGAATCATTGTCCTTTTGACTTCTGGCTTCTGAGTTTCGACTTTCCCATTGGGAGCTTGCCATGAAGATACATCTCATCACGTCGCTGGCTGCTGCCTCCTTGATCGCCGCGATCTACGTGCCGACCGGGCCCATCGCTGCCCAGTCGCAGAACGCGACCGCCTCGACTCCGCGGACGCCAGACGGCAAACCCGATTTCTCTGGTATGTGGGACAACCCGAAGCCGCCGGGAGCCCGAGGGGTGGCGACGGTGTTCGACAAAGCCAAGATGGCCCCCTTCAAGCCAGGTGGTGAGGCGCTGTTCTACGAACCGCGTACGGGGAACCCCAGGCACGATGAGCCGCGGGCGTTCTGCATGCCGTCGGGCTTTCCATCAGCCTTCCTGGGTCCATACCCCATCCAGATCATTCAGACGCCGAAGTACCTGGTGATGACGACCGAGTTCATGAATGTGACGCGAATCATCCCGCTCGATGGTCGGCCCCACAAAACCGACATCGAACCGACCTTCTACGGAGAACCAATCGGCCACTGGGAGGGCGACACGCTGGTCATCGACGCCAGGAACTACAAGAGATGGTCGCTCGACGACTGGTACTACCAGAACCCGAAGGAATACCGGATGCACAGCGATGCCTTCCATACGATTGAGCGCCTGAGACGAACCGACGCGAACACCATCGCGTATCAGTTCACGGTCGACGATCCCAAGATTTTCACGGCACCCTGGTCCGTAGACTGGGAAATGAAGGCACACCCCGAGTGGGAGAAGACTGGCTTGTACGAGATGGTCTGCAACGAGAACAATCGCTGCGAGGGCGGCAACTGCCGGGCGTCGCAGTAGCTCGACCCGGCTAGGTCGGGTGGGTCAGACCTACCCGACCTACCCGACTTACCGACAGACCTACCCGACCTACCCACCTACCCGACCTACCCGACCTCCCGTCATCCAGCTTCTTGGACTGCCTGGCGCCAAGCCCCACTTTTTTGTAGCGTTCGCCCTTACGCAATCCTGAGATGGCAGTAAAGTAGACGCCTCATCAACCATCTAGGCTCGAACGCGGCGGAACCAAAGAGGGAGGTTCGCTTATGCGTCGAATCGCGAGGGGAATGGCTCTGCTGGCGTGCTTGGTGCTCGTTCCGGCAGCCGCCTATGCCCAGGCGTCCATCACAGGCGTGGTCAGGGATTCGTCGGGAGCCGTGCTTCCAGGAGTGACCGTCGAAGCGTCGAGCGATGTGCTCATCGAGAAGACGCGCACCGCCGTCACGGACGGCACGGGGCAGTACCGCATCGTCGATCTGCGAGCCGGCACCTACGCGGTGACGTTCACGCTCACCGGATTCAGCACCGTCAAGCGCGAAGGCATCGAGCTGACGGGATTGCTGACGGCCAGCGTCAATGCAGAGCTCCGTGTGGGCACGCTCGCTGAGACAATCACGGTCACGGGCGAAACGCCCATCGTCGATGTGCAGAGCGTGCGGCGGCAGACCACCGTGGCGAACGAAGTCATCAGCAACATTCCGACCGCGCGCGGCTACACGGGCGTCATGCTCCTGATTCCGGCGATTCAGACGCAAGGCACGTCGCCAGCGCAGGTCCAGATCACGCCCGGAATGATCGTCTTTGGCACCGTCGGTGGGCGCAACGGCAACGAGGGACGACTTCAGGTAGACGGACTGGGCGTCGGCGCGGCTCGCAACGGCGGCGGGGTGTCGGGATACAACGCCGACATCGCCAACGCCCAGGAAATCTCGTACACCGTCTCGGGTGGTCTGGGCGAGGCAGAAGTCTCAGGTCCGGCGCTCAGCGTCGTGCCGAAAACGGGCGGCAACACGGTGAAAGGTTCCATCTACCTGGCCGGAGTGAGCAGCGGGATGGTCGACAGCAACTACTCCGACGAGTTGAGGAACGCCGGCTTGAGCGCGCCTGGCAAATTGCTCGAGCTGTGGGACTTCACCGGCGGCGTCGGCGGTCCCATCTTGAAGGATCGCCTGTGGTACTTCTTGAACGTGCGAAATCAGGGATCTCACCAGTTGGTTCCGGGGATGTACGCAAACCTGAATGCCGGAAATGCCTCGTCGTGGCTTTACGCAGCAGATACGACACGGCAGTCGCGAAGCGCCGCAAGCTATTCCATTGCCAGCCTTCGGCTCACAGCTCAAGCGACGCCGCGTAACAAGTTCAACATCTATTGGGACGAGCAGAAGCCGTGCACGGGCTCAGCGTGGACGGTCGATGCCGATGCTTGTCGTAATCAGCCGGAAGAAGGAGGCTTCATTTACGGAGGCACTTCGACGGCCGCGCCCGAAACTGCCACCTACGAAAACCGGTTTCAGCGTGTGCAGCAGCTCACCTGGCAGTCACCGGTGACGAGCCGCGTGTTCATCCAGGCGGGTTTCGGCGACTACCTCACTCGATGGGGCGGCAGCGAACTGCCAGGGAGCGTCACGCGCAGCCTGGTGCGGGTGACGGAACAGTGCGCCCCCTCGTGCGCGAGCAATGGAAACATTCCAAACCTGCTCTACCGATCGGGCAATTGGGCCAGCCATTGGATGGGGCAGCACAACTGGAACGCTTCCGTGTCGTACGTCACCGGCGCCCATAACATGAAGTTCGGGTACCAGGGCACGTACTACGTGGACGATGAAACCTACTTCACCAACGATGAACGGGTGGAATATCGCCTCAACAACGGCGTGCCGAACCTCATCACCGAAACGCTCCATCCCAACACCCGCACGCTTCGTACCAGGTACAACGCGATCTTCGCGCAGGAACAATGGACGGTCGGCCGCATGACCTTGCAGGGCGCCGTGCGCTACGACCACGCCTGGAGCTACTTCCCAGAGCAGCAAGTCGGGCCAACTCGTTTCCTACCGACGCCGATCGTGTTCCCCGAAACCACCGGAGTGAAGGGATACAACGACATTTCCCCCCGACTGGGCGTGGCGTACGACATCTTCGGCACGGGGAAGACGTCCCTGAAGGTCAACCTTGGCAGGTATCTCGACGCGGCGAGCAACAACAACGGCAACTACTCGATCACGAACCCGACGTCCCGGATGGCCGGAAGTACTGAGGTCGGTCGACCACCGATTACTCGGGTGTGGACCGACGTCGACAGGGACTACGTGCCCGATTGCAATCTCAACAACAACCAGGAACAGGATCTGAGACCCGGAGGGGATTTCTGCGGACGGGTATCGGACCTGAACTTCGGCACGACCACCCTGAGCCGCAACTTCAATGCCGCAACGCTCGAGGGTTGGGGCGTTCGTCCGGCAGATTGGGAGTTCGGCGTCTCGGTTCAACAGGAAATCCTGCCCCGCGTCTCTGTAGAAGTCGGATACTTCTATCGCTGGCTCGACAACTTCTTCGTCGACGACAACCTCGCGACTGCGCCGGCGGACTTCACTCCGTACAGCATCAGGGCACCCTCGGACGCTCGGCTGCCGGACGGTGGCGGGTACACCATTGCCGGACTCTACGATGTCGCCCCCACAAGGTTCGGGCAGGTCAACAACAACTTCACGTTTGCGGAGGATTTCGGGAAGGCCTATCAACATTACAACGGCGTCCAGATGAACATCTCGGCAAGGCCGCGCAATGGCCTGACGGTTCAAGGCGGCTTCAACATCGGGCAAATCGTCAGAGACCTGTGCGCGATCAGGGACGTGAACCCCGAGTTGAACTTCATGACCCTTGCGAACGCGAGCGGGCCGGCACAAACATATTCCAGTCCGACGTTCCCGTATTGCCACTACGCATCGGGAGCGCTCACGCGGGTGACAGGGCTGGCCACCTACACCATTCCGAAGGTGGACGTGCTGGTCAGCGGAACGTTCCGGAGCGACCAGGGTGCGCCGCTCGCCGCAAACTTCAATGTCACCAGCGCCATCGCGAACGAGGGCCCGCAGCCTCTCGGCCGGAATCTTTCGGGTGTCAACTTCGTCACAGTCAATCTGATCGAACCTGGCACGCTGTACGGCGACCGCGTGAATGAATTCGATCTCCGCGTCGCGAAGATTCTGCGATTCGGTCGGTGGCGGACCAACATCGGCGTCGATGTATACAACCTCTTGAACGCCAATCCGGCGCTTACGTACAACCCGGCGTTCACCGCAACCACGCCATGGCCGAGGCCGACAGGCGTGTTGACGCCGCGCTTTGCGAAACTGAGCGCGCAGATCGACTTCTAGAACAGGTCGGGTAGGTCAGGTAGGTCGGGTAGGTCAGGTGGGTCGGGTGGGTCAGGTAGGTTGAGTAAGTGGGTTGCGTTAAGAGCCCAATCGGCCCACCTGACCGACCTGACTCACCCGGCCCACCAGCCCTTCCAGCCCCTCCTGCCCCACCCGCCCTTCCTGCCCCATCCTGCCCTTCCTGCCCCTTCCTGCCCCTTCCAGCCGTTGTATGATCGGCTCTGCCACGCCTAATGAACTGGATTCGGAGGGGGTTATGAACGTGAGGAAGCTCGTGCTGCCCGTCGTTGTCCTGACGATGGTCGCGACGATTCCTGCGGATGCTGCGCAGCGGCGAGGTGGCGGCGGCGGCGGCGGAGCAAGAGCTGGAGGAGGAGGAGGAGGAGGGGCGGCACGGGCCGCGCGCACTGGACCATCACAAGGTCGCGCGGTGCCTCGAGCGGCGGCTCCAGTTCGTGGGCCGTACGGCGGCGGCGCGGCATATCGAAACGGTTACTACCGCCCTGGGTACAATCGCTCAGGCTACTACGGCTCCGGGTATTACCGACCCGGGTATGACTGACCGACCCTACTATCCGGGCGATATTACTATCGACCTTACTACTCGTTCTATCCACGGTTCAGCGTTGGTTTCGGGATCTGGGCCGGATTTCCCATCGGGTATGCGTCCTTCTATTACGGATCGCCGTATCCCTATGCCTACCCATACTCGAATCCCTATCCGTACCCTTATCCGGCTCCGTCCGGTTACGGATATCCGATCGCGTCCGCTCCTCCGTCCCCTTATCCCAACTCGGGCCCGGCCTACGCGTCGTCGACCCAGAAAATCCGCGGTCCGGCGTAACAGCAACAGCCACCGGCGGCGTCACGTTTGAGATTACGCCCGGTACGGCGGAAGTTTTCGTTGACGGGAACTTCGTCGGCGTGGTCGACGACTTCGCGCCGACGGCGCGGCCGCTGACGTTGTCGCCCGGAAGACATCGCATCGAGGTTCGAGCGCCGGGCTACGAAACGATAGTCTTGGACAGCGAAGTGCCGGCGGCTCAGGTGATTCCGTATCGAGGGACGATGCGGGAGCTGAGAGTGCAGTAGATCCAGCCGCTCACCTCTCGACAAAATCCGTTTGCCGACGCAGGGCGCGACTCGCACCGAGTCGCGCCAGCTCTTCGTGCAGCTCGCCAGCTTGTCGGAGCCGGGAGCTCCCTGTGCCGCGGCGAGCTACGGGCTTAAGCGTGGCCGAGGCTGAAACGATCGCCTAGTCGTGGCTCGCGCAATCAGTGGCTGGCCGCCCCTCCTGCCCTTCCCGCCCCTCCTGCCCTTCCCGCCCCTCCTGCCCTTCCCGCCCAACGGTGCCCTACCTGTCCCCGCGATAGAACACGCGCCAGATCTTTCCTTTGTTGCTCTCTCCGATGTAGAGCGAGCCGTCGGGTCCCTGCGCGACGCCGTCCGGACGGGCCGTCGCTTCATTGGGATTTCGCAGCGGTGTGGTCTTGCCGGTAAACCCATCCGCGAACACGTCGAACATCCCTGACGACTTGCCCTGGCTGATCGGCTGGAAGGTGACGTTGTATCCAGCCTGCGGCGAACGATTCCAGGAACCATGGAACGCGATGAACGCGCCGCCGCGGTACTTACTTGGGAATTGCGTGCCGGTGTAGAACATCAGGTCGACGGGGGCCCAGTGCGCGGGGAAGCTCGCGACTGGCTGCGTGAACTCGCTGCAGCGCCCCACCGTCTGGCCGTCGCCGCCGTATTCAGGATTGAGCAGCAGCTTCTTCTGCGTGTAGTCGTAATAGCAGTACGGCCAACCGAAGTTCGATCCCTGTTCCACGCGATAGAGCGGCTCGGCCGGCCGGTCGTTGTTGTCCTGGGCCTTGAACGAATCGGGCCAGAAAACGTCGAGCTGATCGCGGTTGTTCATCGCGACATACAGGGCGTCCTCGTGCCACGCGATGGCGAGCATCTGGCGCAGCCCGGTCGCGTATCGAGTCCCATCCTGTTGCATCTGCATGAGCTTGTTCTCGTCGAACTTCCAGATGCCGCCTGTTGTCTCGAGGAGTTGGCAGGGATCCTGCCCTTTGGCGCCCGGGCGGCGATCGGGCTGCTGGCAGGCGTTCGACGGCGCGCCCACGTTCACGTAAAGTCCGCCCTTCCCGTCAAAGGCAATCCCCTTGTCTCCGTGCTGAAACACACCGGGCAATCCCGTGACGACGGTCTCGGGCGAGTCGCTAGCCGGCTTCAACTGTCCGGGCATCATCTTGTATCGCTCGACTGAGTTGAATTTCGCGACGTAGAGATAATCGTTCCGCAGGGCAATGCCGGTAATACTCCCACTCCCGAAGCGTTCCTGGGTCTCGAGGCGCCCGTCTCGATCGGTATCGCGCAGGGCCACGACCCCGCCGCCGGTCGGCGGCGCACCTCTCCCCCCTTCGGTCTGAAGAGCGACGAACACGTCCCCATTTGACGCGACCGTCAGATGACGCGCCGGACCGGTGTTGTCCGCCACAACGAGCGCGCAGAACCCCGATGGAAGCGTGAGACCGCCATTGTCTGGATCACAGCTCGGCGGCGATTGCGTGGTGACCGTCAACATGGCCGCCAGCATGGCAACTGCAACGATCGACGACGCGATCGCGCAGCGTTTCGTGAAAGAAACCATGGAATACCCCTTTCAGAGCCGCTCACTCTATCCCGTTTCATGCCGGCGCTCCAACGACCGGTTGTGGCCACGCGAGGATCGGCAAGGCTTGCTCCCGACCGCCACGCTGAAGTACCGTCCCACCTCTGACGACGTGGCCGATACACGTCATCGTCGATTTTACGTGCGGCCAAGCTTGCGCCGAACGGAGACGACTGGACTGGAGGTTCACATGCCGAAGTATTTGATCGAGGTTAGCTACACGGCGGAGGGCGCGAAAGGGTTGCTCAAGGACGGTGGGACAAAACGGCGTCAGGCGGCAAACGCGCTCGTTGAAGGCCTCGGCGGCAAGGTAGAGGCGCTGTACTTCGCGTTCGGCAAAACCGACGTATTCACAATCGCCGACCTTCCCGACGGCACCGCGGCGGCCGCGGCGGCGCTCGCCCTTGCGGCCAGCGGCGCCGTCACGAGCAAGACCACTGTGCTGATAACGCCCGAAGAAATGGATCAAGCTGTCAAGAAATCGACCCGCTACACCGCCCCTGGACACTAGTGGATTGCATCCGCAGATTCACTAACAGAGTAACCGCCGAGCATGCGAGATTTTGTGGCCAAGAACACCTTCCACGTTCTCTGCAGCCTCGGCGGTGCACTTTGGATCGTGGTACTGAAACAGCCGGTACTGTCCACTAGCGAGACGGCGGTGCAGTCAAGCGACCCGGCTCGACTTTAATTCGAGGCGGCGCGCAAGTTCTGGCGGGTCGATGATTCCTCGGCGGCGTCGGCCGTCTCATCGAGAGTCAAGAGAGGCGCGGGCGAGTCCAGTGCGAGGTCCGGTCGGCGGAAGACGAGGCGAGGTCCGTCCGCCAGCGTCGGCTTTGCGGGACGCCGAAGCAGGTCGCGCCAACCCACATGCGGGCGATTGGTCAGCCACGCCGATCCTGGCGTCGTGCCGGTGAACGCGCTCGCGAGCGGGTAGTAGAGCAACGCGATGACGCCGGTGACGGTCCAATAGGGTACCCCCGTCAACGCGAGCACGGCTCCAATCAGGAGGACAATCAGAAGATCGACTGTCGTGGCGATCACGCGAGTTCGGGTGGGCCCGATCCACGATCGCGCATCGAGAGCGAGAGTAAGACGCAGGCCGCCGGACCGGTCGATCGACGGCGGCGCCTCGAACGCGGCGGCCACCGACCCATCGTCCGGAAAAAGACGTTCGACGTCGTTGACGACCTGATCGCCACGAAGCCCGACCGCCGTCGCGTATTCGCGAACGAATGCGCGTCGAAAGATTCCGCTCGGCCAGCGCGAAAGATCGCCGGTTTCGAGGCCAGACAAGAGCGACACCTGAATCTTGCTGGCTTCGGAAATAGCTTCCAGCGTCAGTCCTGAGGCCTCGCGGGCTTGTTTGAGATGATGGCAGAAGGCCGCACGCTCGGCGATCACCGGTCCTCCGGGACGGCGTCCAATGACGCGCAGCCACGATACGCCGCGCGTCGCTTCAGCGCAAGACCTTTTCAATCGATCGGAGCAAGAACTTTTCATTTTTTTCTTGCGTGGCGAGTTCAAGAATTCACGAAGCACTTGATCTCAACGGTTCATCGCGCGCAGCGGCATGGCTCAGGTGTACACGTCGGGGCCGGTTCTAAAGAAAAGGATCGTGAGACCACCGAGAGAGGCGAATCGACTTGCGACTGTCGGAGAAACGGTCGCCGGCGAGTGGCTTCCAATCGCTGTGAGCGCCAGCCAGGGCGTCGCTTCCAATCGCCGCGAGCGTCAGCCAGGGGCGTCGCCTGAGAACGCGGAAAACCTGTGAACAAAGTTGCCGGATTTTTTGAAAACTTCTATATCCTCCTCGTGAGAGCATTCCGAGGCAGTCCTTTCTACTCAACGATTTATGGCCGTTGGCCCACGCTGCATGCACCGGATCGATTTTTGCCCTTATCCCGTGGGCCGAGGTCGCCAGCGCTCTGGGATCTTCCGGCGAATGACCCATGGACGCGCACAACGTTCTCCCGTGGCGACCCAGGCCGACCGAGCCCGTCGCGTCGCAGCCAGAGTTGCTCTGGACGATGCACAAGCGGGAGTGGCAGATCGACTGCACCCTCCAGAACTATGGACGCAACGGCTGGAGCGTTCAAATTCTGCTGAACGGGCTGGCATTCTTCGGGAGCCGGTTTCCTACGTGGGCAGATGCGATCGAGGGCGCCGAAGACAAATATGCCGAACTCGTCCAGGGCGGTTGGACGCCGGTTCCCCTCAATTCTGACGACCGCTGCTATTCAGAGTGAGACCGTCGCAGGGCGCGACGTTTCAGCCTCAGGATCCCCGTCGAAATCACGGCGAACGCGGAGAATTTTCCGAGAATTATTGCGAACCCGCGTGCCTGGTCTCTAAACGTCCCACCTTATAATATTGAGCGATCGGAGCCTCCGGACCCCATGCCACAATCGTGAAGCCTCAAGTCTCTGCAGATTCTCCGGCGTATCTGGCGCACTTTGGGTTGACCGTCTCTCCCTGTGATTCGGCTAGCGGCTCCCGACTCTTCTATCTGGGCCGTTCCCAGTCTGCGGTTCAGACCCAGATGACCGACGCGATCGTCCGCGGCGAGGGGCTGATTGTCCTGACCGGCGAGAGCGGAACGGGCAAGACGACGCTCTGTCGGTTCCTGTTGGATTCCCTCTCAATCCCCACCGTCGTGTCGTTCGGGGCCGCGGATGCAAGCTTTACATACGAAGCCTTCCTGCGACGGGTGCTCGCCGATTTTGGCGCCGATGCGCCGGCCACGGCGATCAGGTCGATTGGACAGGCCGGTGCGGCCGACCTGTTGGCGAGGCTGACCCGCTTGCTCGAATCGAAGGCATCCGGCCCACGGCCAATCGTGGTGCTGGACGATGCGCACGAGGTGCCAGCCGAGCTCATGACCGAGCTTCGAAGATTGGGGAATCGGCAGACATCGGGCGGAAGGCTGTTGCAGCTGATCTTGATCGGCCAACCTTCGCTGGAGTCGCTGTTCGAAGAATCGCATGGCACGCAACTCGAGCAGCGCGTCGCACGCTGGTGCCGTTTGCGACCGCTGGTCGTGACGGAGATCGAACCGTACGTCCGGCGTAAGCTCGGCGTCGACGGGACGGACACTGAAGCCGGGCTCCCGCTGTCACCGGCGGCAATGCGGATGCTTGGCGAGTTGTCGAAGGGAAACCCCGGAGTCCTGGACGAGCTGTTCGATCGGGCATTCCAGGCCGCCTTCGAACGCGGGGCTCGCCGGATCAGCCACGGCATGATGATCGAATCGGCGAAGCAATTGCACCTGGAGGTCCCGGCAAGCTATCCCACCACTCGCTTGGCCGTACTGACGGCTACGGCGGTCGCCACCGTTGTCATTGCGCTGTTGATGTTTCGAACGATGCCCGGAAAGCCAGCCGACCGGCCCGCTCGACAAGTCGCCGCGGCGGGTCTCACGCCATCCCCGCAGCCGGGCGCCACTCCCGAGCCTGCGAATGCGGCGAGCGTCGCCGAAACGAATGCGGGCGCGGCCAAAACGGAGCCAGTCGAGCAGCTGCCCAGCGCCGACAGCTTCGTCATCGTCCTGGCGTCGTTTCGGAGCCGCCAGCTTGCCGCGGACACGGCGAAGGAGTTGTCCGGACTCGGCTGGCCAGCATTCGTACGGAGCGACGACCCTTGGTACGTCGTGCTGGTGGGCCCCTACTTGACGGTCGAGGAAGCGCGAGACGCGACCGCGACGATCAGCGCCAGACAGTTTCCGGACGCGCGCATCCAGAAACAGGTCGTCGTTAGCCGTTAGGTGTCAGGCTTCGGGCATCAGGCTTCCGGGCCTGAGTCCAACGACTAATGACCAACGACGACCCGTTGGACGGTCCAGTAGGCGGCTGTGCACGCAATAAGCAGCGACGCGGGAACAACGACGCGCTGACGGTACCAGTCACACCGGCCGAAGGCCCACCCCACGAGCAGAAACGCCGCGGCGATCACTGCCAGCTGGCCCGCCTCGACTCCCACGTTGAACATGACGAGCGCGGTCAGAAACTCCGAACGGGGCAGGCCGAGCTCTTTGAGAGCGCCGGCAAAACCCAAACCGTGCAGGAGTCCAAACGCGAACACCAGCGCGACTCGCCACGACTTGAGCTCGGTCTGCACGAGGTTCTCGATGGCCACGTATCCGATCGAAATCGCAATCAACGGCTCGACGAAAGCGGCCGGTACCACGAGCAGGCCGTAGCTGCTCAAGCCGAGTGTGATCGAGTGAGCCACGGTAAAGGCACTCACCTGCCATAGCACCGCCCGCAGTCGCCGGCTCAGCAGGAAGATCCCGAGCACGAACAACATGTGATCGAGCCCGTGGGGCACGACGTGTGTGAATCCCAGCGTGAGATAGCGCAGGGCGGTGGGGACTGCGCCGACGGGCGCCGACGCCAGCGTCAACGGGAAAGGCGTGCTCGGCTGTCCGCCGTCCAGCCATTCCGTGGATGGGACGCCCGCGCTCGTCACCGTGAGGGCGTAGGAAGCAAACGTCCACGAGTAAACCCACGAAAAGTGGCGTGCAGCCGGTGGAATCTCGCCGGTCAGCCGAATCGTGGCGTTGACCGGCGCCATCGCGTCCACCGCGGGGGAGACCGAATAGGTCATCGTCGGGTATGCTGCCGTTCCATCGAACAGGACGCGCACACGGCGGCGGAAGACCTCGTCGAGTTCGACGAGCCGCTTGCCAAGATCTGTAGCTGATTGCGTCGAATAGAGGGGGTCCTGGCCAGCCGTTGCGTTGAGCTTCTCAACCAGCGACGTCCCATCGGTCACGATCTCGACTTCGTACGTCTTTCCGTCCCGAAGGACCGCCGAGACGCGCGTCGTGCCGAGCTCATGTGCCTGGACACTGGATCTGCCGCCAAGGCATGCCAATGCAAGGCACAACACCGCCGACGTCGCGATGCCCCACACATCCTGTTGCCGGCACTTTGCCTGGTTCGTCATAGCTCGAACGTCAGCGACGCCCAGTAGCTGATCCACTCGGCGTCCGCGCCGGCGGGGGCCTCGACCATGTGGACGGCCTTCACCAACCAGATGCCGGAGCTCGGGAGCACGAACCCAACACGTCCGTTCTGGTCGCTTCGCGCGGCAAGTTTCTCCGATCGACGGTTTACCGCGACCACGAGAGCCCCGGGCAGCGGACGCCCCTGGTACGTCAAGCGCACCGGCAGTTCCTGGCCGGCTTTCATCGTGTAGGGATTTCGCTCGGCCACCAGCTCGAGCGTGAAACCGAGAGCCCGGTCGTTCTGCGTGTCAGTGACCGATCCCGCAGTCACGAGGCTCTTGGCGCAACGCGAGAAAATCTCGCGAGCCGGAACGCCGGTCTGGCCGCGGCGGGCCCGCAGCGCAGCGACGGCATCCAGGCCTTCCTCTTTCAGATACTGGTTGAATTTTTCGGCCGTCAGCACGATTTGATTGGGGTTGCTCCGATATCCCAGTATCGACAGCCCTGGCGTCGTCAGGCGGACGAGACCGGCGGGGTCTGCTCCGTCGCGGCCCAGAACCGGCCGGCGCCCCGCGGAATCCATGATCACAAAGTCCTTGATGAGCGCTGGATCGCGCGGCACCGGGTCGCCGAGAAAGTCCTGCCCGACGCGGAGCCGGGCACCAACGACGGTGCTCGCGTCGACTGTGAATTTCGTTGGCTCGATCCACAGATCGTGCGCGCGTATCGACGCGCCGCTTACGACTATGGCCGTCAGCACTAGCAGGGTGCGGGCACTCGAAGGGAATGAGCGCTCTGAAGTCTTGGCCCGAAAAATCATGATCGGTTCACCTCTGTCGGCGTCGTCAACCCGAAACCAAGAGCTGAGAGCTGCATGGCGGGCTCAGCCATCAGCTCTCAGCCATCGGTCCGTGTCACGCTCCCGCTAGGGATGCGTCGGCCCTGCCGATCCCGACAGCGGCGTCTGCAAGTAGGGGAACGTGTCGCGGAACAACCGGAATGCGCTGTCACCCGAAATGCTGCCATCCGGCGCGTAGGCGATGGTGGCGTTGACGAAGGCGCCGTCGGTCAGGCCTTCGATGGCCGTCGGATGCGACGGCAACAGAATGCCTTCAACCGCCCGCAGCGCGACATCCACCACATCGTCACCGGGCCTCCGCCCGTTTGGGAAGCCGGCAACGTCGCCACCAATGACACCCAGCGGATTTTGCGAGTCGGCCGGCACCGGCGCGATGCTTGTGTTCAGTCTGAGCATCTCCGCAGGGTTCACCTTCTGCGGCTGGTTCAGCATGGGCACGCCGGTCAGGAACACCTGCACCAGATCGTTGCGAGGCGTCGGCGGTGCCGGCACGCCGAACAGTACCTGGATCAAGACCGAAAGCGTGGGGTTCGTCACGTAGGTGGCGAACTGCGCGTCGTTCTTCGGCTCGCTGCCGTTGAACGTGTCCTTGTCTTTGATACCGATCACGAGCTCATTCACCAGCGGACTGCCGAGCCTGGACACCTGCTCGAACTTGTTCTTGTCCCAATCCCAGTCGCGATTCCACCAGTTCCGGTCTCTGAGGCTCGCGGTCGTCCAGCCGCCAATGACGGGGTCGCTGCCTGAAACGAGGCAGCTTGTGGGAACCTCGAGGGCGAGCGTCGTGATGTTCTTGTCGGCCAGCACGTTGGCTTCGGCGTCGACAGGGCCGAGCGGATTCAAGTTGATCAGGTCGAATGCCTCGGCCAGGTTGACCACGAAGCCCTCGCGCCGCTGCCCGACGAACAGGCGGCCGGCCCCGCACCCCGGGATCGTGACGTCGTAGATGTGATTGTTGGCGTACTGCGCGTAGTCCGAGAGTGACTTGTCGCCAATGCGATCGACGGGCTTTTTGAACGTGGCGCCGCCGCCGCTGGCCTTCGTGATTGGCAACCGATGCCCCCGCCAGTGATCGCCCCGGACCACGCTCACTGAATAGGTTTCGAGAACGTTGAGATTCTGGATGTCGTTGCGGCCGGGCCCAATCCCACCGATGTTGATCAGTGGCACTGCCACGTTCTTGTCGCCCGCCGGAACCGTCAAGTTTTGGTACGTGTTCTTGAATCGGAACTGGAACGTGAGGTCCTCACGAGCGTCGCCGTCGTTGTCGATGTGGATTTCGTACAACGCTTCTGGATCCATCGTGAAGAAGTTTGGCCCGCCGTACACATCCTGCAGCGGGACGTAGTTGGCGAGCAGCGTCACGTAGTCGGAGCGACCGGCCTCATAGCTCCGAAACATGTAGAAGTCCGTGCCGTCCACCTTGGGTGATCTTGTGATGCCGGGTGCCTCGCGGTGGCTCGACCCGTGCAGCGTGATGCCGGCCAGGGCGACCACAGCGCTGGCCATCAATCCTCGTCTCAATCGCTTCATAGCTTCTCCTTTGCACTTGGAAAACCGGGCCCCTAGCCCCCGCGTAGCGGGGCTGTGATGAAGGTGGCCTAGCGAAGATGCGCTGCGCCGGTTTCGCTCGTCTCGAACTTTGACGCGCAGCTTCGCTAGAACAAGCCGCCGGCTCCCACCGGGCCCGTGTTCGGTTTGGAGGCCCAGCGCGTTTGTTCTACCTGGATGACTACGGTCGCCGGGAAGGCTTGGATGCAGGCCTGCGCAGTTCCGGAAGTTCCGCCGGTTGGCCGTTGACAGGCCCTGGAAACTGGCACTACATTCGTCGGCAGCCCATGCATTCTCTAAACCGACTGGCGCGGAGGAACGTATGAAGAGATTGATTTCCCTTGCGTGCGCGCTGGGTCTGGTTCTCGCCACCGGCGCGAACGCGCAGACCCCGTCGCCACAACCCGTCCGCAAGAAGCGCGTGGCCGTCTTCGACTTCGACTACGGCACCGTGCACAACTACATCTCCTCGATTTTCGGGACCGACATTGACGTCGGCAAGGGTGTCGCCGACCTGTTGGTCACCTATCTCATCAAAGACGGAACCTACTCCGTGATCGAGCGGAAGTCTCTCGACAAGATCTTGGCGGAGCAGAATTTTTCGAACAGCGACCGCGCCAATGCGACGTCCGCCGCCAAGATCGGGAAGCTCCTGGGTGTCGACGCCATCCTCGTGGGCAGCATCACGCAGTTCGGCAACGACACGAAGTCGACTGGTATTGGCGGAGTCGGAGGGGCGTTGGGCGGACTCGGTCTGGGAGGCGTCAGCCGAAAGAATTCGAAAGCGATTGTGGCGCTGACCGCGCGGCTGGTTGACATCGACACTGCCGAAATTCTGGCGGTCGCAGAAGGGAAAGGCGAATCCAAGCGCTCGAGCACCTCTTTGACCGGTGGCGGCGGGAGCTGGGGCGGATTCGGCGCCGGCGGCGTGAACTTCGGCAGCAGCGATTTTCAGGCGACGATCATCGGCGAGGCGACCAAGCTGGCAACGGAGCAGTTGAGCGCCGAAGTGATTGCGGGCAAGGACAAGCTGCAGGTTCGCACAGTCACGGTCGAAGGGTTGGTCGCGGCCGTCGAAGGTGGCGAGATTATCCTCAACGTCGGGTCGAAAGCCGGCGTCAAGGTTGGCGACCAGCTGAGCATCGAGCGCGTGTCGCGAGAGATCAAGGATCCCGCCTCCGGCAAGGTGATTCGCCGGATGACGACGAGCGTTGGCGTCGTACGCGTGACGAACGTGGACGACGAGTCTGCGGTCGCGTCGATTGCGTCGGGAACTGGCTTCAAGGTGGGCGACGCCGCGAAGACGCTCACGCAGTAATCATGATTGGGAATTCGGAACTCCCAATTCCGAATTCCCAATTCTTACGACGGCGCGAACGTCCGGGACGTGGGCCTTGCGGGCGAGCACGTGCGCGGGAAGGGGCAGAAGCAGGTACAGCACGCCCGCGACAAGCAGGTTGACATGAATCCCCAGCCACATCGAGATGGCCACGGCCGCGATTGACGCCAGCACTCCAGCCGCGCCATTCACTCCCCACATCCAGGCCGCCGCATTCGGCGACAAGCGGCCGACCAGACTGATCCCGACCGGAAAGCAGAATCCGAGCAGCAGCGAGACTCGGCGCGCTGCACGCCATCACCAGCAACGAGCGCACCGGCAGGCTGTACTGAATCGTCGCGTCGATGAGCGGCTGGATCGCATAGATCAGCCCCAAGACCGACGCGCCAATCGCGAGCGGAAGCCGCAGAACCCAGCGGTGCTGCTCGATCGGGAATCGATCCGAGACAAAGCTGCCGATGCCGGTGAAGCAGATCATCGAGAACAGGATGATGGCAAAGGTGTACGTCGGATGTCCGAGGTATACCGAAAAGCGCTGCAGGAACGGGATCTGGATCAACATGTAACCGACGCCGATCATCGCGAAATACGCGACTGACGTCCCGAAGCTGGCCGCATCCATCGTCGGAAGTCCCGATCGAAGAAGCGGCCAGACGATGATGCCGATCACCATCAGCGTCGCGATCGCGAACAGCAGCACCAGCGTCCAGGTGGCCCGGAGATTGCCCCACATGACGCCGCCGTGGGGCACCGCGTACGCCTGGTGAAAGCTGCTCGGCTTCAAGGTATTGAAGAAGAAAGGCCGCTCGTCGGTCGGGGGCGTAAAGTCGAACGTCGGGTGGCGAACGGCTGCTGCGAGCTCGGGCATCGACGAAGACCGGACGATGCCGGTCAGCCATTGATCGGTGGCCCCGGTCCAGGGCGATACGACCACATCGAACTGGCGCTCGCCCGCCAGTCTGGTGATGCTGGCTCGATCCTCTTCGGTGAGTGGTTGATTGGACATGACCAGCGTGGCCACGCTGTTGCGAGACAGCATCGCCATGTGTTGGAGCGGCCGCTGCACCCCACGGTCGAGCAGTGCAGCAACCGCGAGGGCCAGCAGGCGGCTCGTCTCGGAGGTCGTCGCCGGGGAGAACCAGCGCGAGACGCTGAACAGGCCGCCAGGCTTCAGCCGATCGAGGAACAGCCGCCAACCTTCAAGGGTGTACAGGCCGTTCTCCGTCAGCGTGAACGCGCCGGCGCCCGTGGAAGCCCAGGTGTCGATCAGCGACATCTGCAGGATGTCGAAGCGTTTGTCGGTCCGGCTCAAGTAGGATCGCGCTTCCCCGTAGACGAGCTCCACCTCACGCCGGTTTGCGATTCCCGCAAACTCCCGGTATGGCCCCTGAAGCGCGTGAATCAGGTTCTCGTTGATTTCGATCCCCGTAATCGAGGTATTGCCACCCCACAGCGCCGACAGGACGTCGCGCCCGCCTCCGACGCCGATGATGCCAACGCTGCCGCTGCGCAGGTGATACGGCAATGTCGTGACATCGTAGGAAACCCATCCGAGATTCCCCGTATCGCCGTCCCACTTGGTGATGGGCGTGCCGGCATCGGCGTCGATCAGAATCCACGCGGAGGTGGCTCGGAACTGCTCACCGCCCCGGCCACGACCCCAGTAGAACGCGGCTCCCGGATACGGCGGTGTGATCATGACGTAGGAGTGCGTGTTCCAAGCCGACCACTCGACACGCTCGCCATCCCTTGACGACCGCTCTTCGTTGGCACTGCTCGCCCGAAAGATACGGTTCTTGGCGTACACGACGCCGATGCCTCGATCGGCGACGGCGTTCAGTCCGGCCGCCGCGAGGAGTGTGAGGCACAGCACTAGGCTCAACCATCCCCGGTCCGGCTGAAGCCGGACACTACGTATGGAGCGCTGAGGCTGGACACTACCCACGAGGGGAGTACCCGCGAAATCAGTCGTAGTGTCCGCAGTAGTGTCCGGCTTCAGCCGGACCGCAGCGAAACGCCGAAAACAGTACGCGCCGGCGGCGGCAATGGCGCCAGCCACGAACGCGACCGACGAGATATTGCTCCGGTCGAGCAGCGGAATGACGAGCAGGCAGCCCAGGGCTGCACCGAGCAGGTCCGCCGCGTACAGTCGGGCCGTCGAACCACCCACTCGCGTGAGAGCCAATGTGACGACGACGCCGGCAAACAGGAATGGCGTGGCGAGCACGAGAGTAGCGAGCGCAATGGCCGTGACCTCCATCGCGCTGAACTGCTCGAGCATCGGGATCGGCATCGACAGATTGAGCAGGTGCGACACCGGAATCGCGATCGCGAGCCAGACCGAGACGCGCGGCAACTCGCGGATGGCGCGCTCGCCCGTGTATCGGTCGCCGCCGACAAACACCAGGACGGCGCCCGCGGCCATGCCCAGCATGGCGAGCGAGACCGCAAGAAACGCCAGGTGGTACCAGGTAAGGACCGACAGCAGGCGCGAGTCGAGGATCTCGAGCATGAGGGTCGCCAGCGTGACCAGGAACAATCCCGCGGCGAGCCAACGAAAATTCATGGATTATCGCTTCTTGGATCGACCACGCGGCCGCACGATCGTCTCCCATTCACGCTTCGCACGCGATGCCGCCTTTGGTGCTCCCGCCTCGGCTGCGCCGAGGTTGGCCGCGATCCACTTCGACACGTTTGCCGGAATGACCGAGCGCTTCGGGTCGTCGAGATCGTAGTACAACGCGAACAGCTCCGCAAAAAACTCGAAATGCGACATCGAGGCGTAGGCGTCTGGCATCTTCGCCACGAGGTCCAGTGTTTTCGTGTCGACGCACATGAACGCGCGATACCAGAAGTTCAGAAAAAAGGCGCGAGTGCCCCGTCTGTACCAGCTCTTGTAGTTTTGAAACCAGTACGGTCCGGATCTCTCGAAGGCGAGCCGCGGACCGAACGTGGCGCCGTACCAGGGATGGCCGGCCGGGGCCGCCGGTGGCGGGCCGGGCTGCCAACTCGAACCTCCTCCAAGGGCCGTCCGCAAATACTGACGCACGTCGGTCCGCTGAACCGGCGTCAGAGTGCCCCAACCACCCATCAACCCGATCCAACGATCGATGTCCGCATCGTTGGCGCCGAACACGCGCCAGCCGAATTTCGACTCCAACCAGTCATTGACCAAATCGCTCTTCTGTTCGTGAACGGCGTGGCCGACTTCGTGCCTCATCACATCTTCGAATTTCTCGCGATTGGTGAGCGCTTCCGACCCGATGCTGATGTCGAACGTTTCCGGGTCGTACAGACCGCCACCCTCCCCTTCGCTCAAGAGAATCTCGTGGATCTTGGTGTTGCCTTCGACGCTGGTATCTGGGAGGTCTTTCAATAGCTTCCACAACGTATCGATGTCTTCGGGGTCGTTGTTCATCGACCAGTCATCCTCCAGCTCGATCCCGAAGCGGATTTCGAAGAGCTGGTCCTGCAGCGCCTGCAATTTCTTGGCCTTGCAGTACTCGAAGAGAGTCCTCAGGTCCTTCTTCGCCCACGGCGGCAGGTGATTCCCGCGCGGCAGTCCGACGAGCATCTGCTTGAAGGGGACGGTCGTCGTGCTGATCGCAGTACCCGCCCGAATCTGAACCGCATACGCCTTCAGCCTGTCCAAGGCGCTCGGCTGCGGGGACCATCGCCACATGTTCACCCAGTGATCGGGCTCCTCGAAGATGTTCTCCGTGTGGTGCGCACCTTTGACCCAGGCTCTCAGCTGCTCGGGTCGTCCCGCGACCTCGTCGACGCTGTCACGCGGAATGACGAGCCGGAACCGCTGCTGATGGTGCTCGTACGCAGCCGTGAACTCGAACGTGTCCTTCTTGACGTTGGCGAGGATGAGGCGTAGACGCGCGCGGCGCAGGAGCACCGGGTGCTCGTGGATGACGAGCACCTTGAGCAGCTCGACCACGCGATCGTCAATGTTGGCGTCCTGCGCGATCAGTTTTTCCCGAAGCTCGTCCATGCCAAAGAGCACGCGAAGCGTCCGGCCCTTCGTAGCCGCAATCGTATCGGGGACAAGGTCGGAGGCCGCGTCCAGGTCTTTCGAAGCTTTCTTCCAGGTGTGTCGCTCACCCCGGGGGAGCACCTTGAAAAAGGCGTTGCGCGTGAGATCTGTGTAGTAGAAGGGCTTCTCCACGGTCATCTGCCGCTTGCACGCGGGACAACTGGTCCGGTGCAGCTCGCCGCGGAGAATCCGTTCGCGCGCCTCGGGGGACCGCTTGACGTTGATGCTGTCGGCCAGGAGCACGGTGAGTGTCTGCCCGCACAGGCACTTGACAGTATGCGGATGGAAAACGGCCATGAGGCGGGATGTTGCTCGGTTCGGCCGACGGCTGCAAGCAGAAAATGGTTCGACGTTCACCGCCAAGACCGCAGAGTTCGCCGGGAATTCATTCTCCAGCCATTCTCTGCGAGCTCCGCGTGCTCGGCGGTTGATGTGACGGCGAATCAGCCAGTCAGATGGCGCTAGAGGCCTTGACCGACTCGATTCCGAGTTTTTGAGTCAAGTTTTCGGTCAAGGCCGTCCGCGCGCCAGCGCGGCGTTATTGAGCAATGTGACCTAGCGAAGCGGAGCCTCTCGGTGGTCTGAAGCGAAGCCTCGCTAGACAATGGCCACGAGCGGTGGAGCGGGACTCGTCTCGCGTCGGACCGCCGAGATGCTCCGGACAAGCGCGCGAGCGACATCATCGGCGCGGGCCGGCGGAATGCTCGAAAAGCAGAGACGGAGCTCTTTGTCTCCTGCGTGATCTACGTAGAAGGGCTGCCCATGAACGAACGCGACGGAATCGGCGAGCGCCCGTTTCAACACGCTCGCGGCGCTGACGCGCGGACGCAGCCGGCACCAGAAATAGAGGCCGCCCTCCGGCGACGCCCACTGAAGCAGCGTGTCGGCGCGATGCCGGCGAAGCGCCGCCGCGACGGCATCGCGACGCCGGCGATGTTCGCTACGCAGCCGCCGCAAATGCTCGTCGAAGGTGCCATCGTCCAGGAACTCCTTGACGACGAGCTGCATCAGATTCTGCATGTGCGGATCGGCTCGCTGTTTGATCTGCGAGAGCTGATCGACAATCGGTTCGGCGGCAATCAGCCACCCCAGGCGCAGGCCCGGCGCCAGTACCTTCGAAAAGCTGTTCAGGTTGATGACGATCGATTGCGTATCGAGCGAGTGCAGGGACGGCGGAGGCGCCGAATCGAAATACAGCTCCCGATAGGTGTCGTCCTCGATGATCGGAATGCGGTGCCGCGCGGCCAACGCCAGGAACTCGCGCCGCAGCTTGGTCGACATCGTCCACCCAGTGGGGTTGTGGAAGGTCGGATTCGTGTAAATGAACTTTGGCCTGTATCGCACGAGCTGCTCTTCGAGCTCGTCCGGATCGTGGCGCAGGACGTCCCATCCGACGAGCCGCGCGCCAGCTGCGCGAAACGTGTGAATCGCCCCGAGGTATCCAGGCCGATCGACGATGACGGTGTCACCGGGATCGATGAGGCAGCGCGCCAGGAGATCGAGGCCCTGTTGGGCGCCGGCAAGCACCAGCACGTTTTCCATCTGCGCGCCGAAGCGACGGGCAATCGCGTCGCGCAGAGCAGGGAGGCCTTCGGTTCCCCCGTGGCCCCAAACAGCCCGCCCATCGCGCCGGAGCACGCAATCCACCGTCCGGCGGAACGCCTCCTCTGGAAAACACTCGAGCGCGGGCATGCCGGCGGCTACCGACATCAGGGCCGGGTCGGTCGATCCGCTGACGAGATCCCGCATCACCGAATCGTTGGCCCTGAGCGCCGTCGTCGCGATCTTTCCGCGCCACGCGAACGGCGCGCCGGAGGTGTCCGGGGCCGCCGAGACAAACGTTCCGCGGCCGACGTAACCACGAACCAGGCCTCGCGATTCGAGGTCGCGGTACACGTTCACAACCGTTGCACGGCTGACCGACAACGACCGGGCGAGGGCGCGCTCGGCAGGCAATCTGGTGCCAGGCGTCAGCCCACCCTTTGTGATAGTTCGCTCTATGGCGCGAGAAATCTGCTGGTAAACGGGTCGCGTCCGGTCGGGCTCAAATGGCACCAAACCAATTCTGCGAAGGTACACGCTGTCCAGAGACATCACCACTCTCACAGCAGTCCAAGCCGACCGACCAGACTACGATACCGTGGATCCGCACGCAGGGGCACGAATCTCGGTTCGGTGGCCAGGTTCGTCAGCGAGGGGTCCCGCACCTCACAGGCATCGTTCAATGCCTCCAGCGCGGCATCGGGGTTTCCAAGGCCGGTCCAGGCGAGTGCCAAGTGGTAGGGAGACACGTACCGATGCGAACCAATCGATATCAAGCGCTCCATCAGTGCCGCTGCGCGGATCTCAGCATTCGTGGTGCCTAGCATGTGAACCAACCACGCCGCCGACACCGGGTCCTCGTTGTCGGTGAGGGCACGCTCGAGCGTCGCGACTGCCTCGTCGGTGCGGCCTAGTTGAAACAGGGCCGCGGCGAGCACCCGTTGGGCAGGAATGAAATTGGTGCTCATCCCGAGCGTGAGGCGGCACCGTTCCATGGACTCGACGTAGTCGCCGTCGAGATATCGGACCCAGGCCGCACTGGTGTTGACGACGAGACAAAGCGGATCGAGCTCGTAAGCACGGACCGAGGAAAGCGCCGCCTCAGCCGGACGTCGTCGATCTGCCAGGAATAGTCCGTATAGCCTGTGGGCCCCTTCGCTGCTCGGGTTGAGCGACAACGCCAGGCGATACTCTTCTTCGGCTTTCCCCAGTCCCAATCTACCGACTTGTACACCTCGGCCAACGTCAGGTGCGCATTGGCATCGGTGCGATCCAGCTCCAGCGCGCGCACCGCGGCGCTGCGCGCAGCCTCGAGCATGGGCAAGGGCTCCCGCATGTAGTAACCCGCGGCTGCCACATACGCCCGGCCGAGCGCGGACTGAGCCGACGCGAATTCAGGATCGAGCGCCAACGCCTGTTCATAGTGCGAGACCGCTTCGAGCAGCCCTTCGTCAGCCGGCCTGTTCCAGTTATACAAGCCCTTCAAATAGGCCTGGTGAGCTGCTAGATGGCGGGTTCCGACACTGCCCGGGTTCCCGGGGCCCGGCAGCAGCTCGAATGCGAGCGCATGGGCAATCCGAGTTGCGACGTCTGCCTGCACGAGAAAACAATCTGACAGATCGCGCTCATATGTGTCGGCCCAGACTTGCGTTTCCGAGGCCGATTCGAACAGCTGAGCCGTGATGCGAACGCGATTGGCCTCCCGGCGGACAGTGCCTTCCAATACGAACCCGACGTTCAGCATCTCTCCAATGCCGCGAAGGGTGATCGCCTTGGTCTGCGCCCGTTTGGCCGAGTTTTGGGCGACCACGGCGAGACGACTGGCGCAGCGCCGTCCCAGCTGGATGATCATTTCCTCGGTCAAGCCTTCGCTGAAGTACGCGTGGTTGTTTTGTTCACCGAGATCGCAAAACGGCAGCACCGCCAGGCGCGGCTTCTCGCCCGGCCGCTCGAGGGCGCACAGGCCAATCCGCTCGACGGGTGCGATGAACCTGTATCCCCGCCGGTGCAGCGTCTCGACGAATCGAGGTTGATCGGCCTTGTCGCCGATGGCGAGCGCAGCCGCTTCACCGCTGCGTTCAGCCCGTGCTCGAAATCGACAAAGGTACCGTCCGGCCACAATCGACACCGCAGGTCGTCGCGCGACAGAACCTCACCTGGCTGCTGCAACAACATCAGGAGCACATCGAATGGCTGGTCTTGGAGTCGAATCCGCTGGCCGTCCTTTCGCAGTTCGCGTGCGCGGATGTCGAGCGCGAATCGCCCAAACCGGAAGCCCTCCCGAATCGCGGACACTGATCCGTTTCTGGCAAAGGTCTTCGCCACGTAAGTACCGCTCCCTGGCATGTGAACCAAGAATCGTCTAGAAGCCGATCTGGCGCACAGGCCAATCGCTGAATGGACTGGTCCGGCGAGAGTGCCGGATTGGCCCGCGGGCCGCTCCTCGATCTACGCAATCACAGTTCCCTCAGTGAGATACCAGGTCACAAACATTTCACCTTCGGTCACCTCGGCGTCATTGAGGCCTCACGACTCCGAACGCCATAGTCGCGGCCAGCCCGCTCTGCAGATGGTGCAGTCGACACGGGCTGCTGGGAGGGTGAGTCCGTGCGAGCGAACACAGATGCCATCCGGATCAGACGCACCGGTTACGCATGGTGGGCCCGGTGCCATTCGAGCCGCCACCGGAAATCCGGCACGAAATTCGCGGCCCAGCCGAACCGTATCCTGCTGGCCGTCGTGGGAGTCGCAGCCGCACTCGCGCCGGCGCGCGCCACGGCCAAGCCTCTTGAACTCCAACTCGTCGTACGAGTCTATGACGCCTCGGGCGCCGCGGCGGATCGATTGGCGACGGCGCATCGAACGGCGGCGGCGGTTCTCTCGAGCGCCGGAATCGACGTCATCTGGCGAGAATGCCAGACGACCGCGTCTCCGCACTCGAGTCTGTTCTGCCATCGCCCAATCGAACGGGACGAAGTCATCGTCCGGATCGTTACAGGATCGGATGACTCCGACAACAGGCTCGGGTACTCGTTTGTTGACACCCAGCATCACGTCGACTGCCTCGCCACCGCGTTCGGCGACCGCATCGAGGCGATGGCGACGCGCACACAATCCGACCCCGGAAGGCTGTTGGGTCGCGTGATCGCTCACGAGATCATTCACTTGCTGCTGGGAACGTCGGCACACTCGCCGATTGGGTTGATGCGCGACGCCTGGTCTGACGACGAGGTGCAGAACAATCGGCCGATCGACTGGATGTTGACTGGTACGGTCGCAAAGCGCATTCGGGTGGGGCTCCTCGAGCGATCCAGGCGGCCGCGCCAGCCATCAGCGCCGGACGCGCCGCGAATCGGTAGTCGTTCGGAGCGCATGCCGCCGTTCCGTTCCTGGTCGTTTCCCACAATCCCGGCGGAGTCGTCCGTTGCCACGGAAGAACGCGCGGATGTTGACCTGCCAATTGCCCGGTGGAAACCCGCTGCGGCAACTGCCTGGCCTCCTCTTAAGATGCGCGATGACTGTCCCGGGCTGGACACGCTGAAACTTGGTGAACGACGAGACCTGCCGGTCTTGCAGCGTCTGCGACACCGCGTTGAGACGCTCCTTGGCTACATCAAACAGCTGTTCTCGCGGCGGGTGTTCCTCGAGAGGGATGGCGGCGTCGAAGGTTCGAGCGGACGATCGAAGCGCCGAGGGGTCTGTCCCGGCCTGCCGCTTCAGTCTGCGCTCCGGGTCTGATATTGGCGCTGGCTGTGGTCCGTCAGGCGGTTTTCACGCGTACCATCCGATTCCCGATGTCCTTGTGCAAGAATTCAGGATCTGACCACAAGGATACATGCCTGATTTGGCCGTCTGGCAGTGGCTGCTCGGCGGCTTCTGCGCTCTCCTGATCGGGATCGCCAAGACCGGGGCGCCCGGTGTCGGAACGTTGACGGTTCCCTTGATGGTGATGACCGTTGGCGACGCCCGGCACGCCGCCGCGTGGATGGCGCCGATTCTCATCACCGGCGACATCTTTGCGGTCGCCTACTGGCGCCGCCACGCTGAAGCCCGCACGCTCTTCTCGCTCATTCCATGGGTTGCGGCCGGCATGATTGGCGGTGGTGCGGCGCTCGGCTTCAGCGAGCCCGTACTTCGGCGGATCCTCGGGTGCATCGTGCTGGCGATGCTGGCCGTCAACCTCGTGCGCCGCTGGAAGCCTGGCGTGCGCGTGAGCGGCCATCCGTCCTACTACGGAATCGCGGCCGGCTTTGCGACCACTGTCGCCAACGCCGCAGGTCCCGTCATGAGCATGTACTTGTTGATGAAGAACCTGCCGAAAGAGCAGTTCGTGGCTACCGGAGCGTGGTTCTTCCTGGTCGTCAATATCGCAAAGCTGCCGATCTACGCCAGCCATCAACTCTTCAGCCGTTCGTCGCTGCTCTTCGACATCACGATGATCCCGGCCGTGGTCTGCGGTGCTCTCGCCGGCCTGTGGCTGGTCCACAGAATCCCCCAACGTTTCTTCGAAGGCTTGATCCTCGTGATGACCGCGATTTCTACAATCTTCTTGTTTCGTTGAGGCGGGTCTTCCCGAAACTGCACTCGAGCCGGCGTCTATCAGCTCTCAGCCCTCAGCTCTCAGCTCTCAGCTCTCAGCTTCTGATTGACGGGCCCTTTTGAGAGCTGAAAACCGAGAGCTGAAAGCTCCGTAGTCTCAGATAGCCATCTGCCACTGCCTGACGGCGTCAATCGGATGAATCAACATCAGGATATTGAGTGTCAGGTTGTCGTGAATCCAGAACGCGAGCATCAATTCCGTGGCCAACACCCACAGAACGGTCACCATCGCCGGCAGACGCCGAGCAAGAAGAAACCCAGCGACACACGCAAGCATGTCGGCCAGGGAGTTGATCACACTATCGCCATAGTAGCCGCGCGAAATCGTCTCGGCGCGATACCGATTGATCACTTGATCGGTGTTCTGGTACGCCTCCCATGCGGCTTCGAGAGATTGTCGCCACGATGGCGCAGAAACCCGCCGACGCCGTAGGGAGCACCGCCCGCGTCAGCCCGTAGAACGCTGCGCCATGCACGATATGGGTCGCTGTGTATGGATCGGAGATCTGCTGGGAATTCTGATCGCTTCGAACGTCGCCGGACCAGAGCTTGACCGGTCCGTTCGTGTAAGTGAGCGGCCGACCCATGGCGAGCTCCAAGACCCCGGTCACGCACATGACCGCCGACATCACGGCCATGTCGCTCAACAAGCCGCGCTTCTTGCGCCCACCGACAACGCCCTGGCGGAATGCGATCAAGGCGAGCGCGGCGGCGATCACCAGGAGTGGTGGAACCAGACCGTCCAACATCCGGGCGCTGTGCGGCAGGTCGTGACTCAGTCCTTGGCTCCTGTCGTCATTTGCCGGGCTCGCAGATTCCGTAGCTCTGCGTGACGGTTGGCTCGGAGACGAACCCGGGAATGCTCATCGGTAGATAGTCGTGCCTGGCGTGAACGGCTCGCAACGTCTGCGCAGTGCCTCCGGGGGCGAAGACGGTCGTCACGTTGAGCGTGCCGGTGACACTTCGCTCCATGAAGTGCAGGCTGCTCGCCGTCAATAGCGCTGTGACGTGGACAGCGCCCGCTGTTCCTGTCACGCGGGCCGTGCCGTCCTCGGTCTCAATCTCATCGATATCGAGCGACAGCTGCGCCTGCTTCACTTCACCCTGCGGCACGCCGCCCTTCCAGGACCCGACCGCGTACACCATGAACTTGCACTTCAGGCTTTTCACACGAGCCAGCGGATTCTGATCGGGGCTCTGACCGGATCCTGGAGCACAGAGCACGAGGATGACACCCGCCAACGCGAGAGCGCGTTTGTCAATCATTGGGCCCTCTGAGAGAGTACGAATATACACGATATAATCGGCGCTCTCGGAGTCTTGCTGGAGCTCATGTCGGCAGTGTCGAAACGACCGAAGATGTCGCCCGCGGCTCGAATGGCCGTCGCGATGCTGTTTGTCGCGGGATCGATGCTCACTCTGAGAGGTCAACCCTCGAGCGATGCCAGGCTGCAGGCGCAGCTCAAGCGCCTATTCCCGACTGCGACCGCATTTTCGCCAAAAGGCGGCGACCCTCCACACTTCAAGGCGTTCGTCACCGATCAGCGGTCCGGGCTGCAGACGTTGCTGGGCCTCGCATTCTGGACGACCGAGCTGGATCCACTCGAGCGAGGCTACGACGGTCCCATCAAGATGCTGGTCGGCATGGACCCGAACGGCCTGCTGACCGGCGTCATTGTCGTGGAGCATCACGAACCGTACGGCGACTTCTCGATTGACCGTTCAGAATTCGCCGCTCAGTTCAGGGGAAAGAACATCCGCGATCCCTTCAAGGTGGGTTCGGACATCGACGCCGTTTCGCGGGCCACCATCACCGTGACGAGCGCTTCCCGTGCGGTGAGAAACAGCGCACGGCGCGCGGCGCGACAGCTGCTCACGCCTCCGGCGGCGAGCAAATGACCACAAGCCGGTTCGGACGTGAGGCACTGATCGTTGCCTTCCTTCTCTCGGTGTCGGCGGGCACTCTCGTCCACGCGCAACCGCCATCCCCCGCGGCAGACCCGTCTGTCCCTGCTCAGAGTGACGGGCAGCCCTCGGCAGATCTGTGGCAATTCGCTGACGAGGAGGAACAGGAGCCTGGCTGGCGCGAGATCGTCGGCGCTCAGGCGTGGGACCTCGGGGGATTCGCTGCGCTGACCGCGCTCGCCTTGGTGAGCTTTTTCCGCAAGAGCGTGGGCTTGAAGACAGCGACGCTCATCATCACCCTCGTCTATCTGGGTTTTGCCAAGAGTCAGCTGATTTCGATCGTGAACGTCTTCGCCCTCCTCGAGTGGAACCTGCCGATCTTCAAGTACAGCCTGGCGTGGTATCTGCTGGCGTCGTTCACGGTCCTCTCCACAGTCCTCTGGGGGCGGCTGTACTGCGGGCGTCTCTGCGCCTTCGGTGCGATGACGCAGCTGATGGACCGGATCGTTCCGCCGAAGTGGCGTCGCGAGCTGCCGCCACGGCTCGAGCGTCACGCCGTGAAGGTGAAATATGTCGTCCTCGGCGGAGCAATCCTCTACTTCATCCTCACGCGCGACCGCTCGATCTACCGATACATCGAGCCGTTCTGGATGTTCGGGTTCCACTCGTCCACGGCGCTGTGGATTGCGCTCGGCTTGCTGCTCCTCGCCACTGTCTTCGTCAGAAACCTCTACTGCCGATATCTTTGTCCGGTCGGAGCTGCCTTGGCAGTCCTTTCCAACCTGACCGTCTTCCGAATCAAGCGGTGGAAGGAATGCAACACCTGCAAGATCTGCGAGAAGACGTGCGAATGGGGTGCGATTCAGGGGCCGAAGATTCTCGTCACCGAATGCGTACGGTGCGACGATTGCGAGCGGCTCTACATGGACACGCAGAAGTGTCCGCACTGGATCATCATCAAGAGGAAGAGCGACTTCGCCGTCCAGCGATGAGATAAGTCCGTGGCAGACCACGGACGTGACGAGGCGCCACCGGAAAAGGCCAGCGCCCGAAGTTCGCCGCCTTTACGGACCATCAGTCGGCGGCGCCAAGAGCACAAGGTGCTGGCGCAAGCCCGACGAGACCAGGACCTCGTTGGTGGCGCTGACGATGACGCCATCGACGGATGGGAGTCGCTCAATCAAAGCCATTCCGGCCGTTGGACCGAGAATGAAGACACCCGTCGAGAGCGCGTCAGCCAACGTGGCGCTTTCGGCGACGATGGTGACGCTTCTGCAACCCGCTGCGGGCTCCCCGAGGTCAGGATCGAGAATATGGTGATAGCGCCGCCCGTCCTTGATGAAGAAGCGTTCGTAATCGCCTGATGTACTGAATGCGCTGTCCGTCAGATCGAGTGCCGCAAAGCTTTTGTCAGCCGGTCCTCTTGGATCTTGGATTCCCACACGCCACGGCCGCTCGCCACGCTTTCCTGCCACATAAAGGTCCCCGCCTGACTGAATCATGAAGTCGAGAAATCCTCGTCGTCGAAGAATGGTCGCCGCACGGTCGACCGCATAGCCTTTACCGATTCCACCGAGGTGAGCGCGCATCCCCTTCTTCCTGAGAAACGCAGTACTACTGCCTTCGTCCACCTCCAGAGCGTGGTAATCAATAAGGGGAAGTCGCTTCAAGACTTCGGATCGCTCGGGTATGACGTTGTCCTGGTCGTGGTCGAACTTCCAGAGGCCCGACAAAGCGCCAAACGTGACGTCGAACTTCCCGCCGGTCGAGTCGCTCACCTGACGCGCGACGCGTAGAACCTCGCGAACGTCGGGACTGACGGGCACCGGGCGCTCGCCTGCTGCGCCGTTCAACCGCTGAATGTCGCTGCCCTCGCGCCACACGCTCATGAGGTTGTCGAGCCGCTCGAACTCTGAGAAGACTTCGTCAGTCGCGACTCTCGCGCGAGGTTCGTCGGCCGTCCAGACGCTCAGCCGCAACTCCGAGCCCATGGTCATGTGCGAGCGCTCGACGAGAGCTGCCGACGTCGTGGAGACGGGGGGCCGGCTGCATGTGATGCAGGTCAAAGCACACACAAGCGCAAGAATTCGCCCGGACATCGATCAAGACCTCACGCGGCCGAAAATCCTCATTGACACAGCGTATCCGTTACAAATTTTCCCTGCCGACGGAGTATCCTTCTGCCAAACCGAAGTGTGCCACCGCGTGCTGTCGAGGAGCTGATCATGACCATCTGCCGACGAGTCGTTCTGTTCGTTGTAGCGGCGGGGCTGCTGTCGTCCGTGCTGACGGCACAAAACCGTCCGCAGCCGCCCACGACCCCGCGGATCTACATCTTCGAGAATGGAAGCATCAAGGGTCTCGACCCCAAGTTGTTCAATTTCACCAGGGAGGAGCTCAAGGAAGTCGATTTCGTGAACATCTCGTACCTCATCGTGCACCCACGGGGCACGCTGATGTTCGATGCGGGCGCCGTCCCCGACAGCCATTTCAAGGCGGATGGCAGTCCGGTCACCGAAGGCATCATGTCGGCGACCAAGCCGCTCAAACCGCAACTCGCGGCCGCCGGTTACAAGCCGTCGGACGTGACCTACTTTGCCATGTCGCACTACCACTCAGACCACACCGCGAACGCGAACGATTTTGCGGCGGCGACCTGGATTGTGCAGAAAGCCGAACGCGACGCGATGTTCGCCGAGAAGCCCCAAGGCATCATCCAGCCAACACACTACAACCTGCTGAAGGACGCGAAGACCAAGATCCTCAACAACGAGGACTTCGACGTGTTCGGCGACGGCACGGTGGTCGTCAAGTCGACGCCAGGCCACACCCCGGGCCATCAAGTGGTGTTTGTGAAGCTGGCCAAGACCGGTCCGGTACTTCTGGCGGGGGATCTGTATCACTACCCCGAGGAGCGAACGACGGGCCGCATCCCGACCTTCGAGTTCAACGCGGAACAGTCGAAAGCATCTCGTGCGAAAGTCGAGGCGTTCGTGAAAGAAACCAAAGCGCAGCTCTGGATCGAGCACGATATCGCCACGCACATGAAGCTTCCCAAGTCGCCGGCGTTTGTCGAGTGACTGACGAACATCTCGGACTGTCTCGGCAAAACGTGGCAAGAGCCACAGGGTTCCTCGGGCTCGCTCGATGCAGTCGTCGAAAGTAGCGGCATGCCCTGGCTGTTGACGCGACCACGGGAAACGCTGAGTACGCCGAGCTCGCTGAGAATCCTTGTGGCCAAATGAATTCTCGGCGAACTCGGCGGTCTCGGCGGTGAACGTCGCGAGCCGTGATTCATGGTGTGCGGCCAGTGACCGCGCGTCGACGCGACTTGTTCGCCAGCTCCACAGCGCGCCACAAATACCAACTCGCCACCGTGCGATAAGGCTTCCATCGCGCACCGCGCTTCTCCACGTCCAGGCGCGACGGAAGATCGCGTTTCTTGAAGGCGTATGCGAAACCCTTGCGGATGCCGTAATCGTCCACGGGCAGGACGTCCGGGCGACCGAGGCGGAAAATCAACAGCATTTCTACCGTCCACCGGCCGATGCCGCGTACCGTCGTCAGGCGTTCGATGATCGCCTCGTCCTCCAGGCGATGGACTTCGGCGAGCGTGGGGAGCTCGCCTCCGGCAGTGCGTCGCGCGAGGTCCCGCAGCGAGAGGAGCTTCGATCGCGACAGGCCGGCGCCGCGGAGCTTGTCGTCAGTCGCACGCAGGATGTGTTTGGCCGAAGGTCCGGCATGTGCGCGGGGGAAGAGCGCGCAGACGCGACCAAAGATCGTGGCCGCGGCCTTGCCGGTGAGCTGCTGGTAGACAATCGCCTCGGAAAGCACGCCAAAGAGACTCGGGGTTTCCTTGAGCCGCAGGTTGAAGGGACCGACGGCATCGATGAGGCGCGCGAGCGCAGGGTCTGACCGCCGCAGGTGCAGCAACGCCTCGGCCGGGTCGAAGCCGAAGGCGCCATCACTCGCTGCGAGAGGATCGGACCGATCCTGTCCGAGGGGCACAACCGATTTGTCGCTCAGTGGAATGACCGGCGCAGCCGGGCGGTCGCCGGTCCGTCGTGCAGCCTTGATCGCGCGCCCGGCCCTTCTGGATGTTGTCATGATTGGGCGAGATCGTACCATCCTCCGCACATTCCACTAATCGAAGAACTCAAACGCCGGAGTTTTGACCGGCCAGTCCCGGGGATCACTCTCGGTGCCATGTAGCGCAGGCCTTCAGGCCTGCAAACGTCCGCCGAAAGCAGCCCTAAAGGGCTGCGCTACCAGAGCGGGCCAGCGGCAACGCAGGTGATTTTCGGAGATTCCGGGATTAGGTTATGGCGCCCCGGCGGCGCGAACGAGCTCGTCGGCTGCCTGCAGGATGATATTCCGCAATCGCACCGGGTAGGTGGGCGGCTGTCGATCGAGGAACTGCTGTACGGTCGCCGCGACCGCCGGCGAGTTGTGACCAGCGAGCGTGGTGTTCATCCATCGTGTGGGAAAGAAAATGTCGCCGGTTCGCTGAATCTCCTGCAGAAGCTCGAGGCTCGGTAACACGTATTTAGCCGATGCGGCGGCGCGCAGTGGATGATGCAGGTGGCTCAGGCCTTCGAGCACCCACGGCTCGCGACGGCGATTCGCGACGTCCTGGAGGGCGAGAAACCACCGTTCGCGCTCGGCCGGGTCGGCGGAGAGCGACGGGATCACAAACTCGAAGCGGGCTTTGCGATCGGGATTTTCGATGCGCCGTCTCTGTGTCTCGAGGATCTCCCGCCAGCCGGGGACCTCGCGTACCGCCAGCTCCTGGGCGAGCGCGGAATAGTCCGGCTCGGCCAGCGGCAACCCGGCAATCGCTTCTTTCGTCTCCCAGACCCGCCTGAGCCACGCGAGGGTGTCTGGAGTCATCCCCATGTCTCGAAGCGCGCCGAACCAGGCAGATTTCTGGCTCGCTGTCTTGGCTGAAACGAGGCCGCTTCGGAGCAGCGCCTCGAGCCGCACCTGGCGCGAATGCCGCTCTTCAGGACTGAGGAAACGCCACCAGGCTGTCCGCAGGTAACCGAGCACGCGCTGCGTGAGCTGCTCGTCGGTCTCCCTGGGCAGGGCCGCCATCGCCAAATCGACGAACCTCGTCGCGATCCGTCGGTCGTAGAGCATCTCGTCCCACAGCGTCACCCAGGCGGCGCCGCGCGTGAGCGGATCGCCGATCTCCGGCAGAGATCGCAGCAGGTAGGCTCGCGACCTGTCGTCGAGCACGAAGCGCCCGTACGCCCAGCCCTGCCCGTTGGGCAGAACATACAGCGGCTCCGGCTTGCCGACCGCTTCGCGTGCACTGGTCGACTCAGCATCGGACTGGACGAGAATGTGATCGATGCCCTTCTCGTAGCCAAGCGTCACACGCAGCGGCTGCGGCCAGACAATCGACCTGTCGAACGTGGCATCCCTCTGGCTGAACGAAATGGCCTCGATGCGCCCATCGCGCGTCGCGAGGTTCGTGCTGATGGTTGGCCTGCCCCGCTCCTCGACCCAGACGTGGCTCCAGGCCCCCAGGTCTCTCGGCGTCCGCCGGTCGAGAATCTCGATCAGGTCGGACCACGTCGCGTTGGCAAACGAGTACTTTTCGAGATACTCGCGCAGACCATCGCGAAACGGCACCTCGCCCATCAGGTTCTCGAGGTGGCGCATGACGACGGGAGCCTTCTGGTAGATGATCGGGCCGTACAAGCTCCCGGCTTCGTTCAGATTGTCCAACTCCTGGCGAATCGCATTCGTACCACGCGTCCGATCCACCTCGTAGGCCGCCGGGTAGTGGGCCAGCAGAAAGCGGAGCTCGTGATTCACCTCGGGGAACGATGGATTGACGATCTTCGCCGCCATGAAGTTGGCGAAGACCTCCTTCATCCACACATCGTTGAACCACTTCATCGTCACCAGGTCGCCGAACCACATGTGCGCCGTCTCGTGCGCAATCACGGACGCGCGGCCGAGGTACTGGTTCTGTGTCGCAGATTCGTCGAGCAGCAGGCCTGACGCGTTGTAGAGGATCTTTCCGGCGTGCTCCATACCGCTGAACTGGAAGGCCGGGAGGAGGACGAAGTCGAACTTGCCAAAGGCGTACGGGATTCCCGTGTACTCCTCCATGTATTCGATCGCTTTTGCATGAAGGTCGAAGATGGCGTCCTTGTTCCTCGTGACTTTCGCGGCATCGGTCTCCCGGTGAAACATGCGGAAGGTGCGGCCCCCGCGCTCGGCGGTCTCGGTTTTGAAGTCACCGACGACGAACGAGAACAGATAAGTCGAGAGTGGCTCGGTTTCCACGAACCGGACCTTGACGCGATCGCCCGTGACGTGGCGTTCGGCTTCGGCGCCGTTGCTGACCGTCGCCCATTTCGCAGGGGCCTCGAGGCTGAGCGACCAGCGCGCCTTCAGGTTCGGTTGATCGAAGCAGGGAATCGCAAGGTGGGCGCGCGCAGGGACAAAGAGTGCATAAAGAAAATCGGCATTGCGATTGAGCGGCGCGTCTCCGGCCCGAAATGCGATCGCGATCTCGTTCGCCCCGCGCTTCAGCTCCGTCCCTGGCAGCACGATGTGGCCGTTCGTCCAGGTGAAAGTTGTCTCGAGTCCGTTGATGGTGACGCTCTTCACGTGCTCTCGGCTGGTCGCAAAATCGATGATCAGCGGCTCACCAGGGTCTTTTTGCTCGAAGCTGATGGTGTTGATGCCTTCGATCGCGTCACTCGGCGAGGCAGGAACGCTCAGCCGAAGCGCGTAGCGCACGTTGCTGACCCGTGCGGCTCGCGTTTCCGCCAGCGTCTCAGCGATGCCCGGACCCGGATTGGCGGTCTGCGCGGCAGCCATGGCGGGCAGGGTCAGGCACGCGGCCATGAAGAGGAAACGCATGGGAGCATTGTGGATCGAGAAGGATTGGGCGGTATGATGCACGCCGGCTGCGTCATAATTGCCACACTTGGGAGGAGCTCAGACATGCATGTCGGCTATGGCATATCTCGAGTGGAGCGCGCTCGACGTCTCGTTGGACTCCTGAGCCTGATCGTCAGCCTTGCCGCCGTGGCGCCCGTGCTGGCCCATCACTCCTTCGCGATGTTCGACCACACGCGAACCCTCACCCTCAAGGGCACGGTGACGAAATTTCAGTGGACCAACCCGCACGCCTACATCGAGCTGGACGTTCCGTCGCAGGGTGGGACGACCACGCATTTCACCATCGAGTGCACCAGCATCAACATGATGCAGCGTCTCGGCTGGCGTTCCAACATGATCAAGGCCGGCGATCAGGTGAAGGCCACGGTGGCGCCACTCTTGAGCGGTCAGCCGGGCGGGCTGCTCCTGGACATCATCCTTCCCGACGGGAGAAAGATGGAGCCGGGCGTTCCTGGCATCAGCACTTTCAAGCGAACCCCCGAAACGGAGTAGCCACGCATGAAACGCATAGGCTCGATCGTGTGCGCTCTGCTGGCGTTGACGCACCTCAGTGGCAAAGCGCAGCAAAACGCAGCGGGGCCCCCTGATATCTCCGGCGCCTACGAGCGCTATGGATTCGTCTTTGGACCGCGGACCGAGGCCCAGCAACGCGATCCCACCATTCCGCCGCCCGCGCCTCCGCCACCGCTGAAGCCGGAGTACCTCAAGGAGTGGCAGTCCCGAGTGCAGGCCATGCGCGAGGCTGATGCCAAAGGACAGCCGCTGGCAACCGGCTATACCCATTGCCTGCCAGACGGCATGCCCTCGATGATGGGCGCGATGTTCCCGATCGAGTTTCTTCAGAGCAGAGGGCAGATGACTGTCATCGAGGAGGCGTTCACCCAGGTTCGCCGAATCCTGCTCGACCGACCGCAAAAAGCGCTCGACGATGTCGAGCCGGGTTTCTACGGCCATTCCGTCGGACGATGGGAGGGCGACACGCTCGTCGTCGACACGATCGGCATCAAGGAGCACGTCCGCTATCAGAACGCGCCGCATTCCAGAGAGCTGCGCATCAGAGAGCGGATCCGGCTTGTCGCGCCCAACATCTTGTGGAACGAGATCACGATGGAGGATCCGGTTACGCTCGAGAAGCCATGGACCGTGACGTACGCGTACAAGCGCATGCCGGATTACACCTTGCTCGAGGTACATCTGCGAGGACAACCGCGAGTACGCGGACGAACAGGGGCTGCAGAAGATCCGAATCGGCTCGCCACAACGATAAGCTCTTCACCATGGAGGACACGGAGGAACCTAGCGTAGCGCAGCCCTTCCGCCTTCGCTGAAGCTACGGCGGACCGCCGAAGCCTTGGCGGAGGCTGGTCAGGGCTGCCCGCCGTTGGCAGACCTAAGACCGTCCTATGAGCAAGATCGCGGTTTTCGGCGATCACGAGCCGAACACGCTGGCACAGCTCCAGGACGTCGCGAGCCGCGCGGAACGTGCGGCCCTCATGGCCGACGGCCACCTCGGGTATGTGATGCCTATCGGCGGCGTCGCAGCCTATCGCGACCAGATCTCGGTCGTCGGTGTGGGCTTCGACATTGCCTGCGGCAATGCGGCGATTCGCACCGACCTGTCGCTGCGCCATGCGACCAGCCTGACAAAACACGTCGACGACACGGCCGACGCCATCCAGGAGACCATTTCATTCGGACTTGGCCGACGGAACCGGTCCGATGATGCGCCAGTTGATCACCCGCTTTTCGAGTCGGCCGCCTGGGATGCCCTGCCGCACCACGCCCGGAACGGTCTGCGCGACAAGGCCCGCGCCCAGCTCGGCACCGTCGGGAGCGGAAATCACTATGTCGACGTCTTTGTCGACGAATCAGATGCGATCTGGGTCGGCGTCCACTTCGGGAGCCGCGGCCTGGGACACACGATCGCCTCGGGTTTCCTCGCGCTTTCACAGGGCGCGAAATGGGGCGCTCGCGCGCCCGAGCGTGAGACGTTACTGTCGCTCAGTCAGCCGATGGGCCAGGACTATTGGGAGCTGATGACGCTCGCGGGCGAGTATGCGTACGCAGGACGCGAATGGGTTGCCCGCAAGGTCGTTTCCCTGCTCGGCGGTCGTGAACTGGAGCTCGTGCACAACCATCACAACTTCGCGTGGCGCGAGGAACACGATGGGCGTGCGTTGGTTGTCGTCCGCAAGGGCGCGACACCGGCGTTTCCGGGCCAGAAAGGATTCGTCGGCGGATCGATGGGCGACGATGCCGTGATCGTGCGAGGTGCAGTGCCGGCCGATGACGCGGTTCGAGCACGGCAAAGGAGCGCGCTGTTTTCAACGGTGCATGGCGCCGGTCGCGTGATGTCGCGTACGGCAGCCGCTGGAAAAATGAACCGGCGGACGGGCCAGGTCGTCCGCCCCGGCGCAGTGTCGCCGGGGATGATGCACGAGTGGGTTCGCGGGAAAGGCGTGGTCCTTCGAGGTGGCGGTCTCGACGAGAGCCCGCACGTCTATCGCCGGCTGCCCGACGTCCTCGCCGCACAGAAGAGTACGGTTGAGGTCCTGCACACACTGCGCCCGCTCATCGTCGTCATGGCCGGCGCGGATCTGTTCGATCCGTACAGGGATTAGATCGCGATCGTGCCCGGTGCCCTTCCAGCCCCTCCTGCCCTTCCCGCCGCTGATCCTCAAACCACCCGAATCGGCACTCTCTGAATGGCGTTGTTGCCGTAGCCCATCTGGTTCCACTCGGGGCGCTCGGGCTGAGTGCGGTCGGCAAGGTCGGTGGCCCGTGCACGGATCGTGTTCGCGCCTTTCGTGTCGACGCGGGTAATCAGCTCCCACCACTGCCAACTGTGTCGAGTGCGCTCTCCTACGAGACGCGCCTGCTGCCAGGCGCCATCGTTTACGCTCACCTCGACACGCGCGATCGGAGCCGCACCCGACCAGGCCACGCCACGGAGCGCCACCTCACCGCAGGGGACCTCGTCGTCAGGCTGTGGTTCCGTAATCAACGCCCTGACGCGTTGCAAGGTGACCGGCTCGCGGATGGTCCGACCCTCGCGATCGAATTCGTAGTTGTACTTGTCATGCTGATAGTGACCGGCGAAGGGTTGGTCGGTCACCTCGATGTCGGTGAGCCACTTGACTGACGCCACGGCGTACCAGCCCGGCACGATCAGCCGCAAGGGAAAACCGTGCAGAATCGGCAAGGGCTCGCCGTTCATGGCATAGGCGAGCAGCAGATGCGCGTCGCGAGCGTCGTCGAGCTGAAGGCTGCGCTCGAACCGGATGGACTCCGAGTGGCCATCGACTCTTCCAGAATCGGCGCCTCGGAACAACATCTCGCGCGCACCGTGGCGGATGCCCGATCGGTCCAGGACCTCGACCAGTGGCACACCGGTCCATTCCGCTGTGCTGACGGCCCCATGCCCCCATCGCTCGCCTTCGATTGGAGGATCGAACAACGTCCTGCCGTTGCCCGCGCACTCCAACGTGGCCACGAGCGTCTGCGAACGCATGTTGTGGAGATCGCGGAGGCTCAGGCTCTGGGGCCGCTCGACGAGGCCGCCAACCATCAGTCGGAAGGTGTCCGCGTCCAGGTTGGGGATGTGGAAGTGATTTCGAACGTAGAAGCGGGCGTTCGGCATCACGACGCCGCCGATCAACGCGGGGATCGAGGTCTCGCAGTTGAGCGGATGGGCCCGATGGACGACGAGGCCGGCTTCGATCGCCCGCTGGCAGGCCTCTTCAGGATCGAGCGCAGGCGCGAGGTCGCTTACTGGCATGGGCGAGCCGCACCCGCCGCTCGTCACCACTCGAGCGCAGGTCGAGGCCGGATACACGTCCACGCTGCCGGCCATCTGGAACGGCTGCATGAACGCGCGCAGGCCGACTTCGTCGTCGGCTTCCACAATGAGGTAGAAGGTGTGTTCGTTCGCGATGACGGCTTCGCCCTGGATTCGGACCCCATGCCTGCTGACGCTGGGCCGGCTCAGGTAGTTGAGCAACTTTGCGCCCATGTATGGGTCATGGGCCGGACACCGTTCTGCAGAATGCTGATGACGAACGACGAACAATGCCATCGCTACCTCCGGCTCAAATGAGGAATTGGGGAAGTCGACCAGGAGGCCGTGGCGTCCGGCCCCCCGACTGTCAGGAATGTGCGGTTGCTTTTACGATCTTTCCACCGGCGCTCCAACGAGGTTCCCCCACTCGGTCCACGATCCGTCGTAGTTCTTCACGTCGGGGTATCCCAACAAATACTTCAGGACGAACCAGGTGTGGCTGGACCGCTCGCCGATCCTGCAATACAGCGATCACCGGTTTGTCGCGTGCGACGCCGGCGCCTTCGTAAAGCTGTGCGAGCTCCTCGTAGCTCTTGAACGTTCCGTCTTCATTGCACGCCTTCGCCCACGGAATGCTTTTCGCGCCTGGAATGTGTCCGCCACGCTGGCAGGTTTCTGGAAGTCCGGGAGGCGACAGGATCTCCCCCGTAAATTCCTGCAGGCTGCGCACGTCGACAAGCGCCGTACCGTTTCGCTGCACCACCTGCTGCACTTCGGGCAGAAACGCGCGCAGCGACAGATCCGGCCGGCGTGCCACGTACCTGGCGGCTTCGAAGCGCGGTTCCTCCGTGCTCATCGGCCTCGATTCCGCAACCCACTTCTTCCGGCCTCCGTTCATGATGCGGACGTCTTCATGTCCGTAGAGCTTCAGCTGCCATAGTGCCCAGGCGGCGAACCAGTTGTTGTTGTCGCCATAGAGAACCACGGTCGTCTCGTTGCCGATGCTGGACGCCGCCATCAGGACCTCGAGCTTAGCCCTGGGAATCACGTCGCGAACCACGGTGTCGCAAAGCTGCGTCGTCCAGTTCCAGCCGATTGCGCCAGGCACGTGACCTTGCTGGTAGGAGGTTGTGTCGACGTCCACCTCGACGAAACGAACCTTCTTATCCTGAAGATGGTTGGCAACCCATTCGGTGCTGACGAGTGTATCTGGCCTGGCGTAGTTTGCAGGTGTCGTCATGACAACCTCCTTTGTCAGCACTCCTTGTATTCTTCCGTGACCCGCTCTTCAATTCGAGCGCGCTGAGTTGTCGATGAGTTTTGTCTGAGCGCGTATAGGCCAGTCGGTCCATACGGGCTTCTGCGCGGCATCTCGTCAAGAAATCCTTGTTGTTCAATGAGTTGCTGGAGGCGACTGGCCGAGCTGCCAGAGCGGTGCTTTGTCCCAACATTTGCGCCGGTCGCGCTCGGCCCGGGACATCCGAGGGAGGATTCTGAGGCGGCTCAGGTTCAGAGTGTCAGCGTGTCAGCGGGCCAGGAACTGTCCGGCGCCGATCGGTCGTCGATGGCGTGCACGACAGGCGGCTGTGTCGCGTCTGAACCGGTCCGAGCGAGCAATCGGTCGCGCCGTTGTTCATGTCGCACGCGGGCCACGTGTCTTTGAGCGCGTCGCGCACGTCGCCCCAAAAGAAGCCGTCGGCATCGTCGCCGTCACGCAGGCTGAGGTGCTGCTCGATGTGCAGAAATCGCCCGCTCATCGTGGTCGTGCCGGTCGTACACGCGTCTTGCGTCGGCGCGTTCGTGTGGCGTCCCTGCACGTTTGTCTCTCCGCAGAGTACGGGGGACGGTGGCGTTCCCGTATCTTGACAGGCGTGCACGCCGTGGTTCGTCGGGACGTACCGCCGCAGACGCTCGGCGAACGTCAGCGATACCGAGGAGGCGTTCGTGTCCGATACCGTGCCGTCGCCGATCTGCGCGACGTTGCGCGGCCCGGAACCCATGCGGCCGGCCATCCCGTGCAACTGGACAAATCGGCTCCCCTCGCGGGTGAGCCGCTCGTGGAGCAGCGTGAAGGTATTCGCCGGGTGGTGTGCGACGTCGGATTCGGGGAAGAAGCCGGCACACTCCGTGGTGCTGCCGTCGCAGGTGGTCGCATCCCGGTCAGAGCAACGGTGCTCTTTGTTCACGAGCAACGCGCGCGCGGCGAGCGCCTTGAAGATCCGCACGCCCTGACGGTCGGTCTGGGCCTCGAATCCGGCGTGCGGCACCTCGATGACGAGGTTCCGCTTTGCGAACGGATTCAGGAGGAAGTAGCTCTGTCCCTGAACGGTGGTGTCGTTGCCGTAGACAAACCAGTGGCCGGTGGTGGTGTCGTAAAACCGCCTCACCGCGTACCCCGCGGCGTTCGCCTTGGCGATCACGCCGCACCAGTCGCCCGTGTCGCCGTCGGCGAGGCTGTCGTCGATCGCCTGGAAGAGGCCGTTCAAGAAGGTGATGAATTGCGCCTTGCGTGACGAGCTGACCTTGCCGTAGCCGCCGGCGTTCGGGTGCTCGAACGCCATGACCAGGGACTCGATATTCCCTGACATCGATGCGAGATGGCGAAAGTTGCCGGCGGGCCAACGGGTCCTGGTTTGCTCGACCTGGTCCGCAACCTGTCCGTCGGGTGCTCCGGCCGACGGCCAGGCGGCGCACGTGATGATCAATGCGACGAGCACCGAACCGCTGCACGAAGTCGTGCCCATGCCACTTCTCCCTCGCGCGTGGGCGCGCCACCGCTTCGCCGCGCAGACCCCTAGAGCGCTTAGGAATCTTGCCAGAGTTTCAATATCACAGGCTCGGTCCGCTGGTCAAAAAGCTGGCCCTGCCAGCTGAGCTTCGGATGGGTGCTGTGCACGCTTGGAAACGCTTGCAACGCTTGCAAGCAGGGCGCCTGCCGGCGCGGCGAGACTCATTTGGCCTAGGAATTCTCAGCGAGCTCGGCGTGCTCAGCGGTTGTCATGGTAGTGAATCAGCCGGAACGCCACTCAGGCGCGCACGGCGGGGCGGCGGGGCCCCGCCCCTCGACTGCGCTCGGGGCGCCCTGAGCAGGAATCGAAGGGCGCGAGCGACCGAGCCGGCGGGTGTGGGGCGAGAGCCCCACATTAATTGGTCCGGTTTGCTGAAAGCGTTCCGATCTCGACCAGAGCGATCTTGTTCACGCCGCTGTTTGCGGTGACGATGTGGCCCTGTGCCGTGGCCTCGAAGTGGCGCAGCACGCCGCCGCCGGACGGAATCGCGAACGTCTGAAACTTTTCCGTCTGCGTGTCGAATCGCACCATCGTGTTCGGCCGCACGCCGGACTCGCTGTACCAGATCACGTTTCCGATCGAGGTGATGGCGTACGGCTCGGAGTCCTTGCCCCCTGGTGAGGGCCATTCCTTGACCTGACCGGTCTTCGGATCGAAGCGCCCTAATGTGCCACGCGGAAAGTCGGTGTACCAGATGACGTCGTCTGAAGTGATGGTCAACCGGCGCGGGCGCGCATCCGGGCTCGGCAGCGGATATTCCTTGATCTCCATCGTCTTCGGATCGACGCGGCCGATACGGTTGCCGCGAAAATCCACGTACCACGGCACGCCCTGCGAATCGAGGCGGATGCCGTAGGGGTAGGTATTGTCGCTTGGCGTCTTCTTGATCACCATCTCGCCGTTGGCGGTGCTGATCCGGCCGACGTGTCCCGACTGCAGCGTAAAGAACAGGTCGCCGCTGCGCTTATCCAGAATCGGCGTGTGCGGCCCGCGTGTACCCGCTTCGTTGAGCGGATACTCCTGCACTTGTCCGGTACGTGGGTCGAGCCGACCGATTACGCCCTTCTGAATGCCCGTGTACCAGATATTCCCCTGCGAATCCTCGGTGAGACCGTGCGGTTGGCTATTGGCGGGCAGGTCGAACTCGCGGATCTGGCCCGTCCGCGGATCGAGACGTCCGAGCTTGCTGGCAAACTGACCGGTCCACCAGATCGACCCGTCAGCTGCGGCAAGCGAGTCGTGAGGCCGCGAGCCGAGCGTGGGGGCCAGCCATTCTTTGATCGTGACGGTGGCTGGACCCGAGATCAGAACTGCGCCCGGCACGTCCTTGATCGGGTAGTGCGTCGCCAGGTACGACGATATGGTTTCGAGCTCGGGCGCCGGCAGCTTCATCATCGTTGCGATGCGGTCCTGCCACCCATCCTTGGTGTATCCCCACGAGTTGGCAATCAGGTTGAGACCATGGCAGCGCGTGCATGCGGCCTGCACCTGCTCACGGCCAGCCCCCTCCGGCAGCTGTACGGGTGGCGGTCCCCCCTGCCGCCCGCCCTGGGTGCCGGGACCACCCTGTCGTCCCGCCGGTGCTTGCTGCCCGATTGTAGGGTTGGAGAACGCCGAGGCAATGAACGTCACAAGCGCGAGGCAGAAAAATGGTCGCCCTCTCATACTTCCTCCAGTATCACCGTGGATATTACGCCAACTAATCCCGGAGAGCACTCGTATCGGTCCGCCGCTCGCGTAGCGCAGGGCTTCAGCCCTGCCATCGCGGCGCCGGCACGCCTAGCCGTTCGGAATTAGTTCATTGGCTCACTTTGTGAAAGATAATCGTGTCCACCGGAGTGTCGTCCTGGGCGGTCACGACTTCGACCATCGTGCTGTCATCGATCAAGACGTAGCGCGCTTTCAGCAGCACAACGGCGCCGGTATTGAGGCAGCTGATCTTCAGGTTATCGGTCCTCATGTTTCCACGGCCAGCCACCACGCCATCGTCGAAGGCGATGAATCCCCGGTCGGTGTTGTCGCACAGCGTCAGATAGGAATCGCGCCCGGCCATGGCAAACGTCCCGTTTTGCTGTTGGAAGAACCCACGGCGCGAATCACCTCCATCCAGAGGATCGACACCCATCCAATAGCCCTGGATTATTCTTGACGTATTCTTGCCCGATGGTTGCGCCCATAGGCGCACAACGAGCAACGCTGCGAGAAAGACCACGGTCATGAGAGCCACGTTTCGCCGCATGTACTACCTCCTTCGAAATTCAGGCCACCGTTCGCCGAGCCGTGAAGCTGCGGTCGTCGCAAAAGACTGCTGCGGCGATTATTGGCCAGCTTCAGGGTGGGCTTTCAACATCAGGCGGTGCGATCGCTCGGCTGTTAATGAAAGAATGATGCCGTGAGCGTCCCGACCCCCAACCCCACCGTGCTGCGCTTCGGATCGTTCGATCTCGATCCCAAGAGCGGCGAGCTCTTGAAGAACGGCGATCTGGTCAAGCTCCCCCCGCAGCCTTTCAAGGTGCTCACGGTCCTCGCTCAACGGAGCGGAGAGATCGTCAGCCGGACCGAGATCCGGGAGCAGGTCTGGCACGACGAGACCTTCGTCGACTTCGACCAGGGCTTGAACTTTTGCATCCGACAAATCCGTGAAGCGTTGGGAGACGATGCCGATACGCCTCGGTACATTGAGACGCTGCCGCGACGCGGCTACCGTTTCCTGATGCCTGTGGAATCGGCGAGCACCAGCGCGGCCATGACGGTGACTCGTTTGATCGTCCTGCCATTCCGGATGCTGCGGCCTGCGCCGGACATTGAGTTTCTGACCTTCAGCCTGCCGGAGGCGATTACGAGCTCGCTGTCCGGCCTCGAATCGCTGGTCGTGCGATCCAGCATCGTCGCAGCCCGGTTCGCGGACGCGCCAATCGATCCGAAGAAGATCGCCGCAGAAGCCGACGTCGACGTCGTGCTCTCGGGCACTCTCCTGCAGGCCGGCGAGCAGCTGCGTGTCAGTACCCAGCTCACCGAAGTGCCGGCTGGGACGCTGCGCTGGTCGCAAACATCGCAGGTGCCGATCGGGGATCTCTTTCAAGTTCAGGACGAATTGACGCACCGGATCGTCGACTCCCTGTCACTGCCGCTCACCAGCCGTGAGCACGGGATTCTCCGTCGCGACGTTCCGTCGAGTGCGAGAGCGTACGAGTTCTTTCTCCGCGGCAATCAGTTGAGCTACGACGCGAAACAATGGATGGTCGCTCGCGATCTGTATTTGCGCTGCGTCGAAGAAGACCCACGCTACGCTCCCGCCTGGGCGCGGCTGGGACGTATCCACCACGTGATCGAAAAGTACCTCGATACCGGCTCAGGCGAGAATTTCGCTCGTGCGGAGGTCGCGTTCAGGCGGGCCCTGGAGATCAATCCGGAATTGCCTCTCGCTCACAAACTGTACGCGCAGCTGGAAGTCGACCTCGGCAGGGCGCGGGATGCGATGGCGCGGCTGCTCCAACGCGCGCGAACCGCCGACTCAGAACAATACGCCGGACTGGTGAGCGCTTGCCGGTATTGCGGATTGCTCGACGCATCGGTTGCCGCAGACAAGCGGGCGAGGCAGCTCGAGCCGCGAGTGCGGACGAGCATCGTCCACACCTGGTTCCTGCTCGGAGACTACTCTCGAGTTGCGTCCGTGAGGCTCGAAGAAGCGCCCTACGTCGCAGCGCTGTCTCGCGCCGCCGTGGGAAGGACAGCCGAAACCGTCGACCAACTGCGAGAGCTGGAACCGAAGACGAACACGCGGATGCGCGAGTTCATGGTTGCCGCGCGTACGTTGCTCCAGGGCGATTCGGCCGCAAGCGTCGCTGCCGTTGGCCGCATCCTGGCGTCGGATTTCCGCGACCCCGAGGCCTTGTTCTACTTGACGAGGCACCTCGCGTACTTGAACGAGGTCGAGCCGGCGTTCGACTTGTTCCGTCGCGTCGTCGCAGGGGGTTTCTTCTGCTTCCCCGCGATGGTGCACGACCCGTGGCTGAATCCGCTCCGTGGAAGGCCCGCGTTCGAGAAGCCTTTCGGGCAGGCCCGCGAGGAGCATGGCAAAGCGGCGGCAGCGTTCGCTGGGTTGCAGGGCGATGCCGTGCTTGGCCTGAGATCTCCAGTGAAAACGCGTTAGTCATTGCGAGTCACGGAGAGCCAGCACACTGTGGGTTCGGAAGTAGCGCCGCCCTTCCCGCCTCCGCTCGCGGATTGATCGTGCGAGCTTCGGCGAGGCTCGCCGAAGCGCCATTGCGCGAAGGCGGCAGGGCTGCCCGCGGCGGGTCTCGCAGGCCTAAAGGCTAGAGACGGGTCGACTTCACGGCCCTTGCGCCAGCCGACGACCCTCCGTGTCAGCGGCCGCCGGCGACTGCTCGGGGCGTGGCGGGAAGCGTCTCGGGCGGGCGCGCCGTTTGGAGTCAGCCCGCCATCGGGGCCGGAAAAACGGCGTGAAGCCGAGGCCTGCGCGGCCGTCTGCCGCGAGGTCACCCGGACCGAGGCGTTGCCCGAGGCGGGACTCGTTGATCGGAGCGATGTCGCGAATCAGCAGGACGGCCGCGCCAGCGAAAGGGCGGCGAGCGCAACGCCGTTTTTCGGGCTGACGGAACCGGCGCGACGGCCCGAGACGCTTCACGCCGCGGGTCGCGTCGCGCAACTGACCGCTGTGCGGTCAGTCACAAATTTCGAACGGCATTAGCCTTAGCCTAAAGGCCTGCGCTACGTGATCAGCCAGGCTACGTGACCAGCCAGGCGCTCAACTGCCCACCGCAACCAGGCTGCGGTCCGTCCGGATGTACCAACGACCCTCGACCAGGGCCGGCGAGGTCAGAATGCCTTCGCCCATGCGGTTGACGTGCAGCAGCTCGAATTTTGAACCCGCGCGCAGCACGAACGTGTCGCCGTCGTCGTTCGTGAAGAAGATCTTGCCGTCTACAGCAACGGGTGACGCCGAAAACCCTTCGCGCTGAGCAGCGCCGAGTCGACCCTGCCACACCGTCCGGCCGGTCAAGGCCTCGAGGCAGGTGACGATGCTCGCCATGTCGTTGACCATGTACAGGTGGTCGCCGTACACGAGCGGCGACGGCACGAATGGGGACCCGCGCGGACTCGACCAGACCAGGTGGCTGCCGGTCACGTCGCCACGCCCGCCGGGGCGAATGGCCAGCGTCGGGCCGGCGCGGCCCGAGGAGCAGAACACGAGACCGTGGCCCACTACCGGCGTCGGGATCACTTCGTAGTTGCTTCCGCTGCAACGCCACAACTCGCGGCCAGTCTCCGGATCGTAGGCGTGCACGCGGCTCTGGCTGTGCACCACGATTTCGTCGTGATCGCCGGCCCGAATCGCGACAGGTGTACCCCAGCCGACGTTGGCATCGCGGTTCGTGCGCCAGATCGGTCGGCCCGTGCGTGCCTCGAAGGCGGCGACGAACGAGCCCTGCAATTGATCCTGATAGAGGATGATCCGATCCCGATAGACCAGGGGTGATCCGGCGGTTCCGTGATACGCGTCCATTGCACCGAGATCGCGGTGCCAGACGACCGCGCCGTTCAGATCGACCGCCACCAATCCGCGACCACCGAAAGAGACGTACACCCGTTCGCCGTCGGTCGCCGGCGTAGCGGAGGCATGCCCATTCTTCGGGTGGGGCGACCCGCTTCGTCCGTCCGGAGCGGGAGTTTCCCAGAGCCGGGATCCGTTGGAGCGCTGGTAGGCCAGAATCGACAGCCGTCGCCCGTCGTGCGCGGTGGTCAGAAAAATGCGATCGCCCCACACGATGGGCGACGAGTTGCCGCGACCGGGAACCGGCGTCCGCCAGAGGACATTCTGGGTTGCGGACCAGGTGTCGGTATAGCTGCCCGTGACGAGACCCTGGCCCGACGGACCTCGCCACCGAGACCAGTATCGGGCGCCCTCGCCTTCGATCGGAATCATCTGGACGCCCGCGTTCTGGGCCTCGACCAGTCGCGAGAATCCCGACGTCCACAAGATGGACCCGAAGGTTTTCAGGACCGTGCGTCGCGGGATCGTTTCGGGGGCGGTTAGGCTCTTCGACATGGCCACGTCGATCTTACTATCGCCACGCGACCGCTGAGCGGCGGGTCCAGTACCTCAGCCGGGGCCAAAGCGACTGCCGGCACGTCCTCTGCGCGGACCTTCAGGCCCAACGCCGAGACATTGCGCTGTAGTTGCGCTGGCGTCACTGCGCCCGAAAGCACGACATCCGCCCACGGCTGAGCCGCCACAGCTGCAAAAGCCAGCACATCGACGCTCGTCCCAAGCGTTGCGGCGAAACGACGGAGCGCGGAAATCTCGTTCTCCGTTCCGCGGTCCGTCAGCCGCCCGTTCGCCAGCGCTTCTTTGACGATCACGCCCCACCCCTCCGTCTTCGCCTCGGCGAGCGCCGCGCCCGACGAGGGTTCGAGAAGGTTCCATGTGGCTTGCACCACCTGAAACAGCCGCGTGCCGTCCACCTCGACGCGCAGCGCGCGGCGGAGGATGTCGGGCTGGCGAGCGCCACTGACGGTCAGCCCGATGGCCAGGCCCTCGGCACGAAGCCGTGCGAGCTCGTTGAGCACACGTCAATCGTCCAGCACTCCGCTCTCGAGCGTCACCGAGTGAATCTGCAGCAGTTGGAGGTGGTCGCCAAGCAGGCCGCGACTTTCAGCAACCTGCCGCAGAAGATTCGCCACCGACAGCTCTTTCATCTCGTGAACCGGTGCGTCGAGACGCCACTCGCCGGTATAGCTGTAGCCCCATTTCGACCCGACTGTGACCCCGCCGGCTGGGACCTTGCGAGAGCGCAGCCAGGAGGCGAGAAACTGTTCGGCCATGCCGTACGATCGAGCGGCGTCCACGTACCTGAGGCCCGCTTCGAGCGCAGCATCCAACATCTCGTGACACCGGCGTTCCATGGCCGCCATCGAACGGTCGGGACCGAGATCCACATCACGGTGAAGGTTGATGTACGCAGGCCTCCCGAGCGCGGCGAGCCCGAGACCCACTCTGCTGACCACCAACCCGGTCGTGCCGAGCTGATTGATACGCATCAACGTGATTCCAACCGCCAATCTATGGACCGTCAAGCAATGATGATCAGCCTTGGACTCGAGATTCGCTTTGGCTGCCGTGACCGGATCGGCTTGACTGCGTACTTGTACTAATGAACTAGTATAATAATTCAATGCCCGTCGTGTCCATCGACGCGCGCGACCCGACGCCAATCTACGCTCAGCTCGAGCGGGGTCTGCGGGCGGCGATTGCCACGAACCGCTTGCGTCCGGGCGATCAGTTGCCGACCGTCCGCCAGCTCGCGGTCGATCTTCGGGTCAACGCCAATACGGTGGCCCGGGTCTACGGGGAGCTCGAACGTGCCGGCGTCCTCGAGACGCGGCGCGGCGTCGGTTCCTTTATCAGTGCGGCGGGTCGCGCCGACGCGAGACCCGCCGGAGAAAAAGTCCGGCGGCTCCGCGCGTTCGTGACCAAGATTCTCGCGGACGCTGCCGCAGCGGGATTCACGGCCACCGAAGTGCGCGCCGCGCTGGATGCACAGGACTAGCTCGCGAATAGGCGGCCACAATTCCGAGCGATTCTGAGGAGGAGAAGCGATGACTTCGAACTTGCCAGGCGGTTCAACACCTCGTGTCAACGTCGTCGCCATTGCCATCTTCATCGTCCTGCTTGCCATTGGCGGGGCGTGGTCGATCGCAACGAGAAACCCCGTGCCCTTCATCGCGCTGGTCCTGGTGGGCCTCGTCGCGATGCAGTCGCCGCGGATTGCGCAACAGTGGGAACGGGCCGTGGTTCTGCGACTCGGCAGGTTCGTCGGACTGCGCGGGCCCGGCCTCTTCTGGATCGTACCGCTGGCTGATACGGTTTCGTCCTGGATTGACCAGCGCACCATCACGACCAGCTTCGCCGCCGAGCAGACGTCTGACCTCGGACACCGTGCCCGTGAACGTCGACGCGGTGCTCTTCTGGATGGTCCACGACGCCCAGAAGGCCGCGCTCGAAGTTCAGGAGTACGCCCAGGCGGTGAGCTGGGCGGCGCAAACGGCCCTGCGCGACATCATCGGCCGCACGGCACTCACGGACCTCCTCCGCGGCCGCGAACGGATCGAGGCGGAGCTGCAACTGCTGATCGATCAGCGTTCGAATCCCTGGGGCGTCACCGTGCAATCCGTTGAAATGCGCGATGTCGTCATTCCCATCGCCCTGCAGGACGCGATGTCGCGTGAGGCCCAGGCCGCCCGCGAGAAACAGGCGCGCATCATCCTCGGCCAGGCGGAGATGGAAATCGCGCACTCGTTCCAGGAAGCCGCCAAGGCGTACCACGATGACCCGACCGCACTGCACCTGCGCGCGATGAACATGCTCTACGAGGGACTCAAGGAGAAAGGCGCGCTGATGCTGATCCCGAGCAGCGCCGTCGAGTCGATGGGCATGGGTGGGTTGCTCGGCGCGGCTGCCCTCAGGCAGGAGCGGCTGACCGGCAGAGGCCCTGACGGACGCGAGAGCGGAACCGGCATCGAGTGACGGAGTCGGCCGCCTTCGCGCCGTAGGCGCTACGGCGAGCCTCGCCGTAGCGCGAAAGGCGGGGACGGGGGACGTTGGAGGAGGAAGCCATGTGGGAACCGAACACACAGAATTCGCAACTGCTGTTTCTGTTCATGCTGATGGTTCTAGGGATGATTCTGGGTGTCGTCGGCTGGCTTCGATTCTTGACTTGATGCGAAAGCCACTTGTGTTGAGGCGTCCGAGCACGAATTGCCGACATGATGAACCACAAAGCACACGAAGAACACCAAGAATTGCCTGTTCCTTTGTGAGCTTTGTGCCCTTTGTGGTTCCCTCCGCTGCGCGCGCATCGAAGTGCCTTCCGCGTTTGGCTTGGTTCCAACGCGCCGGCCACGTTATGCTGTTGTGAGATGGAACGCACTGCCTCTGCGCCCGAGAATGCCCAATCGACATACCCGTCGCCGCTCGCAGCGGTGCCGATGGCGCCAACGGATCCGATTCTCGGCGTAAGCGAGACGTTCGCGGCCGACACCAATCCGAACAAAGTCAATCTGGGCGTCGGGGTCTACTACGGCGACAACGGCAAGATTCCCCTGCTCGAGTGCGTGTGCCGGGTCGAACGGCAGCGTTCCGAGAGCGCTCCGCCGCGCGGATACGTGCCGATCGACGGCCTGCCCACTTACGACAATGCCGTCCAGTCGATCGTGTTCGGTGCAGATTCGCCGGCCGTCGCGGAGGGCCGGGTGATCACCGTGCAGGCGCTCGGCGGAACCGGGGGACTGAAGATCGCAGCCGACCTCCTGAAACGTCTCTCGCCCGACGCAACCGTCTGGATAAGCGATCCGAGTTGGGAGAACCACCGCGCGCTGTTCGAAGTGGCTGGTTTCACGGTTCGGGATTATCCCTACTATGACCCTGCAAGCCACGGCTTGCGGTTTTCCGCGATGGTCAACGCCCTCGCCCAGGCGCCGGCCGGATCGATTGTCGTCTTGCACGCGTGCTGCCACAATCCGACGGGCGTCGACCTGTCGGCCGAACAGTGGATGGAAGTCCTCGACGTCGTTCGGACGCGCGGGCTCGTGCCGTTTCTGGATCTGGCCTACCAGGGATTTGGTGACGGGCTCGAACCCGACGCATACGCCGTGCGTCTGTTCGCGGGTTCCACGTCTCCTGTCTTCGTCTCGAGCTCGTTCTCCAAGTCGTTTTCGCTATACGGCGAGCGCATCGGTGCGCTCAGCATTGTCGCGGCGAACGCCGACGAAGCGGCGAGAGCCCTGTCGCAGCTGAAACGGCTGGTGCGGACCAACTATTCGAGTCCGCCCACGCACGGCGGCGAGCTGGTGGCCGCCGTCTTGACCACTCCCAAGCTACGAAACCTGTGGGAACAGGAGCTGGGAACCATGCGGGAGCGGATCAAAGCGATGCGCATGGCGCTGGTTGAAACGATTCACGCGCGAGCTCCCGGCACGAATTTCGACTTCGTCCTGCGCCAGCGCGGGATGTTCTCCTATTCCGGGTTGACCAGGGATCAGGTCGTGCGGCTCCGGCAGGAATATTCGATCTACGCGATCGAATCCGGGCGGATCTGTGTGGCCGCGCTCAATTCCAAGAACGTCGAGTATGTCGCCGGCGCGATAGCTTCCGTTCTCCGCTGACTATTTTCCTACCAGGTGGGCGACGTCTTTCTCGTTTTCCAGACAGGCGTACTCCAGCAGGTCCGTGTCCAGTGCAATGTGCTGGTTCAGCTTGATCGTCCACGGCCGCGTGTACGCCTTGGGATCGTCGATCGTGACTTCCACTTCGAGTCGGCCATAGTCAGGTCGCCGAATCCGTTCGGTCATCCTGGCGAGGTCGCTCAGCGGGCTGCCGCTGAAATCCGCCCATAGACCGTCCCGGAAGCCCGCCGTTTGAACCACGAGCGTGTCCCCTTCCCACGTTGCCGTCGAGTAGCCGTTCCACGAGGGCTGCTGGTCGGCGGGCAGGCCGCGTCCGTCCGTGAAGATTTGCCGGAACTCCATGTTGCGCTCGTGAAGGATCACCAGAAGCCCTGGCGATTGGACGATCTTCTTCGGGAGTGGATGGGCCATCATCTGGAGCGGGCCAAGCGGCAGACAACGCGCGTCGGGATTGTCCTTGCCGAAGTCGGCCTTCCTCTTTTTCGAGAGCTCCGCTGCCCAGGGCTGATAGGGCGGACCATCCTTCAGCCCATGCGCGAGGTCGAAGAACGGGGTTTTTGGCGGTCCGCCGGCATCGAGACCTTCGGCGCGGTTGGGATCGAATCCATCGTTTTCCCAGACGCCAGAAAAGTCCGGCCTGCCGTTGGCCATTCGCGGCGCGCGCGCGGAGAGATTTGGTGTCCCGTCGCGCATCCTAGGAACTCCAGACGTCGGATAGCGCAACCACTGCGCGGAGCTCGGGCCAGACGCGATTGACAGCATCAATCCGAAGATCACTGTAGCGATGATGGAAGGGACAAGAGCGATTCGGTTTGGCATTCCCGTTTCCTCGGAGCGATCGAAATGTGGACCGTAGCATAGCCGCAATGGCCGATCTCGGGCCGGCCTGTGGATACTGGGAGCGGCAGGATAGAACATCTAGGAACCGGCAGCCATCACGGCCGGGAGCTCGCGGTCGCCAAACGCGTCGAGCAGCACTGCAAGCAGCTCGTGCATGCGACCAACAGTCGGCCGGTGCGGCGTGAGGCCGGCCTGGAAGCCATGCATCTTGAGTTGCTCGAGAACACCGTGGCGACTGGTGATCACGTGCGCAGGAACGTCCCACGGTGCACCCTCGCCACTCACCATGGCCGGCGGCTGATGATCGCCAATGACAATCAGGACGAAATCGCGCCTGGCGCGAGTCAGGTACCCGCCGAGCATCGAGTAGGAGTATGAGATGGCGTCCACATAACTCGGTCCGAGATCCATCCAATCGGGTTCTCGCTCGAACGCGCGGTCGAGATCGGCGACCTCGTAGGGTTCCTCCGTCAGCACACGCGGCCAATCGGATTGATAAGGCGGCGTGGGACGGAACGGCGTGTGCGTGCTGATCGTCGGAAAGAATACGAAGAGCGGCGCTCGCGACATCCGGCCCATTTCAATGGCATCGAGTTGGGCGATCGCAAATTGATCGGGAATGTTGAACCACCCGAACCCCGGACCGCGGTAATTGAGCCGGACGGTGCCGTAGATCTCATCGAATCCGTAGAACGCACCTTCCGGCCAACTCTGCCAGAGGCCAGGCATCAACGCGACGGTGCGATAACCATGTCGCCCGAATGTCGTGACGAGCGTTTCGCGCTTTTGCGTCATCAGCAGCGCATTCGTATCGGGCTGTCGAACCTCGATGCCCGACATCAGGCTGATGTGCGCAAGCCACGACGAGCCGCCAAATGTCGGCGATTCGACATAAGCCGAGACGACCTCACGATCCGTCGAATGAATCGCCGTTTCGAACTGGCTCCGACTCGCCGCCAGGCCTGCCGCGAGCTCGGGTCGTTCGTAACTGGCGGCGCCGTACGACTCGAGGAAGACCAGGAAAACATCCGCGCCCCGCACGCGCGATAAATCCGAGCTCATCGTCGGGCTCGCCGGGAGCGACCTCGAAGCGGTGAGCGCTTCTCGAACCAATCCGACCTGCCGCACGTAGGCCCGGGTGACCGGTGTCGCAAAGCCAGGCATGCCCGGAATGTGCAGGCCGAGTCGTTCGCCAACAAACAGCGCGATCGCCGCCGTCCCCATCAGCACGAGCGCGTACCGCTCGGCCGGCTTCATCGACGCGGCACCGAGGTGATTGAGAGCCCAGCGAAAGATCCTGTACAGCACAAATAGAAGGAGGACGGTCATCATGCTGGCAGCAACGACGAGCCACGGCGGCGCCGCCCCGGCCAGGAGGGCGACAACTTCGGGGACGAATCGAAGGTCCCAGTAGAGATTGATGTCGCGGCCGTACAAAGCGGGCGCGGTCACCTCCGCGTATCGGCCCACGACGAGGAGAATCCACAGCAGACTCAGGCCGCGAAGCAGTCCGTGAGGCAGCGAAGCACGCCAACGACTCGCGATCGCCAAGGCAAGCACGCACACGGCTAGCTCAACCGACAATTCGCCTTGCCAGCGAACGGCGGGCGTCGGCCAGAGGTTCTGGAACGTGACCGAAACGTCGAGCAGCACGAGGGCCACCGCGAGCGTGGTCCAGTCAAGCCAGCGATTGCTCATAGTGAAGGGTTACGCCCTGGCGGCTTTCGCCGAATTGGACTCTATCGGATTATCCCGTACGAGAGGTTTCTCTTGCTGCGAGGGAGATACCCGTCACCATCGCCTACTTGCCTTTGGGCGAATACTTGGTGAGGACCTGGTTGACGGGCTCCGCAGCTGACGGAGTGGCAAGCTGGCCTGCCAGAATATCCTTGGCGTCAATCTCTTTGCCGTAAAGCGCCTGGTTCGCATTGCCATCCTGGTTCAAGGTCGTGCCTTTCAACGCGACTCCGGCAAATACTCCACGACTCCGAGAGTAGCTGAGGATCTTGGCCTTCATCGCCGCATCAGTTTCAGCAGCGCTGGCGCGGCCAACCGGTCCTGCGGCCACCGAAGCATCTCCTCCCAAGGTGAATTTGCTTTTCAGTAAGCTGTCCATCCCGGTCCGATCCATGACCAGCATCACGACATCGGTGGCCGAAGCTCCAATCTGAAGCCCAACACTGCCTCCACCCATTTCCACCATGGCTGGCGCTCCCCAACCCGCTTTGGCTTTGTCGCGGCAACTCACCGCGCCTTTTCCAAATTGTCCGCCGACGATGAATCCTGCCTTGACCATTCCCGGAATGATCACCACACAGTCGGCCTTGTCGAGAACGCTCCCAGGAATCCCCTTGTCCGGGGCGGACATGATCTCATCGAATGCTTTGGCCGCGTTTGCCAGCCGGTCCTCCTCCTCCTTGCCAGCCAGCAAAGAACTGACACCCAAACAGAACAACAGTGCCGTCAAACACATCGTTTTCATGATTTCTTCCTCATTTCAGTAGCTGCGCTTGACCCTCTCCTCTTCTAACGACTTTGAAGTGCAAAGTGTGGTCCAGAACCACAGACTGAGAAGGCCTCGGCTCCGAACTTCGATCGTTGAACGATGCAGCCCCCGAAGGAGTGACGCGCCAATGACGGCAACCGATGTCGTCGACTGGTCGGTTTGAGGCGCAGCTTCGTTAGACTTGGCGGATGGCCGACGACCATGCTCGCGCGTTCTGGGTTGCAGCGCCAGGCCGGGGCGAGATCCGCTTGGAACCGCTGACCACGCCGTCCCCCGATGAGGTCGTCGTTCGCTCGCTGTACAGCGGGATCAGCCGCGGAACCGAGGCGCTCGTCTTCCAGGGCCGTGTGCCGGCCACCGAGCACCAACGGATGCGGGCGCCATTTCAGTCCGGCGAGTTTCCCGCTCCCGTCAAATATGGTTACTCCAGTGTCGGACGCGTAGAGCGAGGTCCGCGCGAACTGCACGACCGGACGGTCTTCGTCCTCTACCCCCACCAAACGCGATACGTGGTTCCGGCACACTCAGTCCACCTCGTTCCGGAGGAGGTGCCACCGCCTCGAGCCGTGCTCGCCGCAAACCTCGAAACCGCCATCAATGGCGTCTGGGACGCAGCACCGCAAATAGGCGATCGCGTCGCCGTCGTCGGCGCGGGTACCGTCGGTTGCCTGGCGGCCTGGCTGACCGGGCGGATTCTCGGATGCACCGTCGAGCTCGCGGACACCAATCCGCAGCGCGCCGCAGTCGCCCGCGAGCTCGGCGTCCGGTTCGTCGCACCCGATGAAGTCGCGGAGGATGCCGACGTGGTGATCCATGCGAGCGGCTCCCCCGCTGGCCTCGCGACCGCACTACGGGTCGCCGGCTTCGAGGCGACGGTGGTCGAATTGAGTTGGTACGGAAATCACGTAGTGCCAGTTGCGCTTGGCGAGAGCTTTCACGCACGGCGGCTGACGCTGAAGTCCTCGCAAGTAGGAAGCGTGGCTCGCTCGCAGCGAGGACGCTGGGACAGTCGGCGCCGCATGAATTTGGCGCTCACGTTGCTCGCGCACGCCGAGCTCGACGTGCTGATCACCGGCGAGAGCGAATTTGACGCCTTACCAGAGGTGATGGGGCGGCTCGCGACTGCGCCGGGCGATACGTTGTGCCATCGTATCCGGTACTAGCTATTGATCGTGACCGCTCCACCACAGGGGACACGGAGGGCACGGAGGATCCGCCTTGTACGATTGAACCTCCGTGTCCTCGGCGTCCTCCGTGGTGAGTAGTTCGGTCAGGCTAGGGGCTTAGCAAAGAGCAACACTCCAACGTCCCCGGTTTTGGCAGAACTCGATCCTGAAAAGGAGTTGCGATGTACAGCGTCTCGGTACGCGACCACTTCATGATTGCTCATAGCCTGCGCGGCGCCGTCTTCGGACCGGCCCAACGGCTTCACGGCGCCACCTATGTGGTCGACGTCGAGTTTCGACGGCGGGATCTCGACGACACCGGCATCGTCGTGGACATCGGCCGGGCGACCGAGGTCGTGCGCTCGGTGCTGGCGGATTTGAACTTCCGCAATCTGGACGAGGAGCCCTCGCTCAAGGGTCGAAATACGACGACCGAGGTCCTTGCGCGTGTGGCGTTCGACCGGATCGTCGCGGCGATTCGTCGCGACGAGCTCGGCCCCAGTGGGCACGCCGTCGAGCGCTTGCGTGTCACACTCCATGAATCACACGTGGCCTCGGCAGCCTTCGAAGGCAGCGTCAGCGACGCTGGTAGCGCAGGCCTTTAAGCTAATGCCGTTCGGAAATTCAATCAGCCGAAAGCGTGATGCTGAGCGTTGGCCACATTTGGCGCCGAGAGCCGACACGGCGGAGGGTCGTCAGCTGGCGCGTCGGCTCGGAGCCGTGGCGGGAAGCGTCGCGGGCCGCGCGCCGTTTGGAGTCAGCCCGCCACCGCTGCGGGAAAAACGGCGTGAAGCCGAGGCCTGCGCGGCCGTCTGCCGCGAGGTCACCCGGACCGAGGCGTTGCCCGAGGCGGGACTCGTTGATCGGAGCGATGTCGCGAATAAGCAGGACGGCCGCGCCAGCGACAGGGCGGCGAGCGCAACGCCGTTTTTCGGGCTGACGGAACCGGCGCGACGGCCCGCGATGCTTCCCGCCGCGGGTCGCGTCGCGCAACTGACCGCTGTGCGGTCAGTCACGAATTTCCGAACGGCATTAGCCTTTAGGCGTGCCGCGGCCTCACGCCCCCATCGACGATGCGCTTGTGCTCGTGGATGGCCTCGCGTTCGGGGCGATGCCGGGACTTGGCCGACCGCCTGGAGGCCAGCGAAAAGCGGGCCTGACAATTGACAATTTAGAGTTAGGAATTCGCAAGCGATCCGTTCGCTTTGTAAATTCCGCATTGCAAATTGTAAATTTCGATCTGTCTTGTTGCCTAGATGATCCGCGTGACAGCAGAAGGAGCGCCCAGCGGTGGGCTCGTCTCCTGGCCTTCATGCGCCCGGAGATCGCAATCGAATAGCACGTCGCCGCCCATTCGAAACACTCGATAGCGGGGGCGTCTGCATTCGCCCAGGATCTCTCGAGCCGGGAGGCGAATCGCCGGGCGGCCGTCGCCGATGATGAGCGGGGCAATTGCCATCTGCAGTCGATCGAGTTGATTCGCTTCGAGGAACATCGACACGGTCACGCCGCCGCCCTCGACGAAGATCCTGGCGCAGCCGCGGCCTCGAAGGAGACGGATCAAGGCTTCGACATCGACCGTCTCGGCTGCCAGGGCGCCTTTGTCAGTGCCATTGCCTCCGGGGACTCCCACGACCCAGGCAAGCCCGAACCGGCGCTCGTCCGGGTCTGCCAATGGCTCGGCGCACACATACAACGTCTCGGCTTCGCCGTCGCTGAATACCCGATGATGATCCCCGAGCCTGCGATCGGGATCGAGGACCACGCGCAACGGGTTCGGGCCCGAGACGAGGCGTGTGGTCAACTGTGGATCGTCGGCGGCGACCGTACCTGCTCCGACGACCACTGCGTCGCAGAGTGCGCGTAAACGATGGAGATGAAGGACGTTTTCCTGGCCCGTGACCCAGCGTGATTCGCCCGCATGTGTGGCGATGAACCCGTCGAGGCTTTGACCGAGGTGGCCGACGGTGACCGGCCTGGATTGAGTCGCACTGCAAATCGGCAGGTATAGATCGATCAACGCATGATGTGGATCGTGAGCCGGCAGCAGAGACTCCCAGCCCGTTCCGGGACGCCAAGCGATGAGCGCAGCTGGATCGTCGAGGGCCACGGGCTTCAACTGCCCACTGTCTCCGACGGCGAAGACAACAAGCTGATTCAACGCCGCGAGCCGGTCGGCGTTGCGAGCCGCGGCTTGAACCACGCGCCAGACAAGATCTCCGTCAGGTTCGCGTTGAATCTGTGCTCGAGTCGAGCTCGTCTGGTGGTGCATCGCCCGTGCCGATTATATCGGTCATCGGGATCAGCCGGTCAGTCTGGCGAAAATGTCGCCGGATCGGCGCTGCGCCTCTGTTGAACGAAGGCGCGCCAGCAGCACTCGTTTGTGATCTCGATCCCGGCGTCCCTACTTCTTCACGAACTTCTGCACGGGGCCGTTGACGCTGTCGGCGACGTAGATCTCGCCCTTCGGGCTGACGGCGACAAAGTGCGCCTCTCCGAATTCGCCGACGCCCTTCCCGGGCTTCCCAGTGGCCGCCAGGACTCGACCGTTCAAGTCCAGCCGCAGAACCTGTCCGGCGAAACCGTTGACCATGTAAATGTACTCATCGCCGATAACGAGCGCGCATGGCACACCGGCGTACTTCAATTCCTTGACGAATGTCCCCTCGCCATCAAAGATCTGCATCCGCTGATTCTCACGGTCGGCGACCCAGAGCTGGCCCTTGGAATCGATCGCAATTCCATGCGCCACTTCGAATCTGCCAGGTTCCTTGCCCTTGCCGCCCCAAGACTTGAGGAAGTTGCCGCTCTTGTCGAACTTCAGCACGCGTGGATCTCCGCCCGCACCCGGCGTATGGCCCTGCACGACAAATATTTCCCCCGCCACGCCGAACGCGACGTCGTTCGGCTGATTCAAGCGGCGCGACCCGGCTGCCTCGTTCCACTCACCGGCCTGCCCTTTTGTGCCGAGCGTCAGCAGGAGCTGCCCCTGCGGGCTCATTTTGACGACGATGTGAGCGCCGACGTCGGTGACCCAGATATTGCCGTCGCGGTCGAACTTCAATCCGTGTGTGCGCGTGAAGAGCCCTTCCCCGAAGGCCCGAACAAACGCTCCCTTCGCGTCGAACTCGATCAGCGGTTGCTGGCCTCGAGTCAGGACCCAGAGATGGCCCGTCGAGTCGAACGCCACGCTGGCGGCGGCGCCCATCGTCATTCCGGCGGGAAGCGAAAGAGGATCGGCAACCGCGACGTAGTCCAGAGCAGGCGCATCCTGCGGGACGAGGAGCGCTGGATCAGACGGTCGTTGGGCGTGGGCGGAATAGAAGGCAAGCGACGAGGCAACCGACAAAAGCAAGGCGACCGCGGTTGTTTTCATGACGTTCTCCAACAGATCACCGCGGAGTGTACTCACCATCTTCATGGCACGCCACAAATACCAGTACGAGGGAACGGCACATATCCGACGGCGAATCGGCCAGGACGACCGAAAGCGTTGACCGCCGTTGCAGATGAGCGATTTCCGCACCCGCCCGAGGCGAGGGTTCCGCTACTATCCGGGTGGTACGCCGAGCTCAAATGGCGACTCTCCGCAAGAAACCGGTCTATTGGATTCCGACGTTGACGGCGCTGGCGGGCGCCGCCGTGCTGATTTACTGGACATCTACCGCGCGCCCACTCTGGGTGGACGAGGAGATGCTCCTGTTGAACGTGCGCGACCGCGGCTTCTCCGAGCTCGCTGGTGCGCTCTGGCTCGACCAAAGCGCTCCGCTCGGCTGGCTCGCGTTGGAACGTCTGGTATTGCTCACGCTCGGCACCGGCGAGCGCGCCGTACGTCTGCTCACCGTGATCTTCGGAACCGCCACCCTGTTGACAGGGGCCTGGATCGGCCGACGATGGATGAGTCCGTTTGGCGCGACCGTACTCGTGCTGCTCTGTGCGCTCGGCGAGTGGCTGGTTTTCTTCACATTGGAACTGAAGCACTATTCCGCCGACACGTTCATGGCGCTGTTGCTGCCAGCGCTCGGCGCCTGGGCCTTGGAAAGCTCGGAAAGCAGTCAGGCGAGAAGTTGGGAGAGTCCGAGGGGCGATGCCGATCCGGGGTTCAGGCGTCGGGTCGCTGTGTGGTGGGGAGTCGCAGCTCTTGTCCAATGGTTCAGCAACGGCGCTCTGTTCATTACGCCCCTGTGCGGCATCGCACTCTCAATCGAAGCTTGGCGACGGCGAGGATGGCGGGTGGCGTCTTGGACGGCCCTCGTGGGATGTGTGTGGCTGGCATCGTTCGGCTTGAACTATTGGCTCGTTCTGCGGCACGCGCTCGGAAACTCCTACCTCCAGAACTATTGGGCATTTGCTTTTCCACCGGTGTCCGGTGCCGTCAGCGAGACGCTGCAGGCCCTCGTCGTACAGTTCCAGTCGTTCGCGCTGAAGCCAGGCGGGAGCAGTACCACCGCGTTGTTCTGGCTCGCCGCCGTCGGCGGTTTTGTATTCGCAATAGCGACCCGCCGTTCGCTGGGTATCCTGGCAGCCACGGTGCCCCTTTCGGCTGCAGCGCTGGCCGTTTTCCACATCGTCCCGATTTTCGAACGGCTCTCGCTGTGGGTCGTTCCCGCGGTGTACCTCGGCATTGGGCTTTGCGCGGACGCAGCCGTGTGGCTGGCGAGCGGTAAGGAAGATGGACAGCGGGACCTCCGCAGGCGCCTCGCGGGACTGGCGCTCGCCATCGCCCCTGGGGTGACGGCGACGCTCGTGTGCATCAACGTCCTGCAACGAGGCGAAGGCGCCCTCGAGAGCCGGCCCCAGAGCAACTATGGTCTGGACGACAGGAGCAGTGTCCGCTGGTTGCTGACCACCCATCGTCCCGGCGATGTCGTGTTGACCACACACTATGGACTCGCGGCCATTTGGTGGTATGGGGGCCTCAACGTTGCGGAACCCGATCGCGGGAAGGCCCTGCCGGACGGCAGCCCCATTTTCGAGGTCGGCCACGTACCTCCGGGTCGCGACTGCGCCCGATGGCACGAGCAGATGAATGCCGTGCTCAACGGTCGTTCGCGCGTTATCGTCTATCTTGGATTTCGACTCAACGTCGAGCCGCCGGGCTTTGACAACTTCGTCCTGCAGGAACTCGGTAAACGTGGCGGCCTGGTCAGCTATAAGCAATATGCCGAGGACAGCCGGCTCGCCGTGTTCGACCTTGACCGAGCCCCGAGCGAAACACTCCTCGTTCCAGGTGAGGCCGGCGTGCAGGCTGTTCAAGATCCGCTAGCAGTAACGGGGTGCCTTGCGGTCCGGCCAGCCCGCCGTTGGTAGGGTTCCCGCTTGAGCTAAATTTGTTGCACGACCTTCGGACTCGTGGGGTCAGATCGAAGACGGCTCGTGTTTCGAAAGAACTAAGTGCCTAGGGAGAAGGAACTTGCAAATCAAGATGTGGCGGCATACAACTTGCGAACAGACCGTGGCGCCCGTGCGACTCCGCTCTCTTTCCCTCATCGCCATTTTCGTCATCGGCGTTGCGGCCTCGGCTCGCACCGCAGCCGCGCAGGTTCCTGGTCACGTCCGCGTCGTGGGTGAACCCGCTCAAATCGTCCAGTGGTTCCCCTATGTCAAGCGCGAGGTCATGATGACGCTCGAGCCGGGAACAGTGCTCGAAGTGTTGACCCGGGAACGTAACTACTATTGGGTTGTCACTCCCCGAGATGCGCATGGCACCCGAAAGGCAGGCTACATCGCCACGGGCAGTGTCGAGGCAGTCATAGAGACTGCGCGGGTAGGTACAGAACCGGCTCAGGTCTTGGCTGAAACGCCGCCGGCGAGCGCTGCTCCGCCACAAGCTGGCATCGCCCCCGAAGTTGTGGCGTCGTCAGACCGGGTGACCCTGCGACTCCAACAGAAGGATTACGTATTCGAGGACGTCCACTTCGCGCGCAATCAGCACGTACTTGGGCCTGATGAGACGAAAATCCTCGACGCGATTGCGACCGCGCTCAATGACGATCCGTCGCTGCGCTTGAGCGTGGAAGGATACACCTGCAGCCTCGGCACGCCTGCGTACAACCTCGCACTCGGCGAGCGTCGCGCCAATTCGGTGAAAGACTATCTCGTCGGGAAGGGCGTATCTGCGGAGAGATTGCGCACAGTCAGCTTCGGCGAAAACCGCCCGAAACACGACAACTCGAAAGAGGAGACCCGGCGGCTGAACCGGCGGGTGGCGCTGATCCCCAACCTGCCGAATCCGTAGATCTAGCTTTCAGCTTCCAGCTTCCAGCTTCCAGCCCCTTGTCCCCCAGCCCCTAGCCCCCAGCCTCTAGCCTCTAGCCTCCAGTTGAAGATTCGCGCCGACAGGTATAGATTGCGCCGCGGAGGCTCCACATGAGGCGCACCCTGAAAATCGGCCTCGGCGTTCCGGTCGTCTTCGCGTTGCTCGTGGCCGCGCCGCTGTTCGCGCAGACCAAGGCGAAGGCAGAGAACGTCCCCGAGATTCCGTTCACGTCGGTCCCCAACTTTTTCAAGCTGCCGCCGGATCTGTACTTCGGTGAAGGCATCGGCATCGCGACCAATTCGAAGGGTCACGTGTTCGTGTACACGCGCAGCGGCGACACACGAATCTTCGAGTTCGACCAGAACGGGAATTTCGTCCGAGAGATCGGCCAGGGTCTCTACGGCCTGGAGTTCGCGCACACCATCCGCGTCGACCGGGAGGACAACATCTGGGCGGTCGACGAGGGGACGAACATGGTCATCAAGTTCAACCCCGAAGGACGGGTCGTCCTGGTGCTCGGTCGAAGGCCTGAGCCGGTTGCCGGCGCCTTCGACAGCACATTGCCCTTTGCACCGCCCGAGAAGTACCGATTCGGGCGCCCCACCGACGTGACGTTCGATCCTCAGGGAAACATCTTCGTGTCGGATGGGTATGTCAACTCTCGCGTCGTGAAATACGACAAGAACGGCCGCTTCGTGAAGTCAGTGGGCACGACGCGCGGCTCGGCACCGAGCCAGTTGAACACCCCGCATTCGATCACGTCGGATGCGCAGGGCAACATCTATGTCGGCGACCGCGGCAACGCGCGCGTGCAGGTCTTCGACAACGACCTCGTGCTGCGGGCGATTTACGACAACGTCGGTAACCCGTGGGCCGTTTGCGTCTCGCCGCCGCCGAACCAGTATTTGTTCGTCTCGAACTCGAACCCCGACAGCAACCCCGCCGCGTCGTGGGCGATCACGGGCGAAATCTACAAGATGGAGTTGGACGGACGGATCGTCGGCAGGTTCGGCAAAGCCGGCAAGGCGCTCGGCGAGTTCAGCACCGTCCACGAGATCGATTGCCGCAATCCGAACGAGCTCTTCGTGGCCGAAATCTCGGCCTGGCGGGCGCAGAAGATCATTCTGAATGGGAAGTCGGGAGTGCCGGCCACAGCGAGCGCCCGATAGCCTGCGGCCATGTCGACCCGTCGACGCGCTCACGGTCGCGCCGAGCCGAGTCGAAGGGCGAGCCGGTGCCAGTGATAATAAGGATCCGCCTATGAAGCGCCTCATCAAATCCATGCTGTTCGCGGCAGTCCTCGGGGCCAATGGCGTGCTCGTCGCTCAGTTTTCGATGCCCGAGATTCCCTTCGATTCGGTGGCCACCCCAGACCTGCTGAAGTTCCCCGACAACGCGCATCTCGGCGAGGCCGCCGGTGTCGCGACCAATTCGAAGGGAGACATCTTCGTCTATACGCGGACCGGCAATCCTTCCGTCACCCTCGGGACGTCGCGTGCCGTGTCGCACGGCGGTTCGCGGCTGTTCCAGTTCGATCGAACGGGTAAGTTCGTCCGCGAAATCGGCCAGGGCGCGTACGGCATGCTCCAGGCACAACAGGTGCGTGTCGATCCGCAAGACAACGTCTGGATCGTCGATCAGATGTCGACGCAGGTAATCAAGTTCGATTCCACCGGGCGGATCCAGATGATTCTGAGCCGCAAGCCGGAAGCCATGCGGGTGCCGGCCCTGCCTTTGACTCCCCTGGCGACCGGAGTTCCCGTCTTGCAAACGCCGCCGGAAACGCCTGCAGCGCCGGGCGGCGGGCCAGCCCCTGGTGGAGGCCGAGGCGCGGAACCGCCCGCCGGCGGCCGAGGGGCGGGACCCGGCGCCGCCGCTGGTCCAGGCGCTCCTCCGGCTCCTGCCGGTGGCGACGGTCGAGGGGGAGGCCCATTGCCCGGCGCGGGCGCCGAAGGCGAAAGCTTCCAGCGGCCGACAGACGTCGCCTGGGACCGCGCCGGCAACATCTACGTCGCCGACGGCTACGGCAACGCGCGGGTGGCGAAGTACGAGCCAACCGGCAAGTACATCAAGTCCTGGGGCTCGCGCGGCACGGCGCCCGGTCAATTCAATGTAGTCCACGGCATCGCCGTCGACGCACAGGGCAACGTCTACGTGGCCGACGAAGGCAACCGCCGCATTCAGGTGTTCGATGGCAACGGGACGTTCAAGACGCAATGGTTGAACGTCGGCACGCCCACGGCCGTCTGCATGACGCCAGTCGCGGGTGGAAACCGCCAGTACCTCTACGTCGCGCACAGCGGCGACCCCGACGGCATGGAAGACGCCGCGATCTACAAAGTGGATCTCGAGGGAAAAATCGTCGGCCGATTCGGCCGGGCCGGCAAGCAAGCGAAGGAGTTCGGCCTCGTCAACTCGATCGACTGCCGCAACGAGAACGAGCTCTTCGTCGGAGAGCTGAGCAACTGGCGCGTCCAGAAGCTCACGCTGCGCCCGGGTCAGGGAAGATAAAGGTTTGCACCTCTGCGCCTTTACGCTCTAAGGTCGTAGCAGAGCAGGCGCGGACTTGTGCCGTGCAACGTGTCGCGGGTGTTCTGCACGACATACAGCAAACCGCGGCTCAGGACAGGAAGCGTCCACGACTCGCGCGCCGCGAACAACCACGCCCGTGAGACCTCGCGATATCCCTTGGGGGTGAGATCCATCCACAACAGGTGTCCCAACTCGCCAAGCGCCAGGAACTGACCGTCGGCCGCGAGCAGCGACCCGCGGTACGTGCTGAGAAGCTGCTGGCGTCCGCCGCCGCGGGCGTCGATGGTTTCCATCCACTCGGGAGTCTCCCGCCACACGATCTTTCCATTCGACGCGTCGACGCAGGCGAGCGACGCATCCGGTTCGTTCCGTCCGTCGAACCCGTAGAGATAGCCGTCGCGATAAATCGCCGTGCTGAAATGCAGCCCGAAGTCCCTCGTCGTCCACACGACGCGATGCGTAAAGTCCGGCCGGACCTCCACGAGCGCGCTTCCGGCACGGTAGCTCGCCGACACGAACACTTTGTTGTCGAACACGACGGGACACGATGCGTTGACCGACTCGTAGCTTCGGCTGCGCCAGGGGAATGCGAAATCGACGCGGCCGGTGGCCGGATCGATCGACATCAAGCCGCCGCTCGGAGGGTCGGACTCGCCTCCAGCAAACACGAAGATGCGCCGTTTGCCGTGGACGGCCGCCGGCACCGGTGAAGCGTAACTGGGTCCCCATTCCTTGCCGGCGCGCCAGACCTCGCGCCCGGTCGTCTTATCCAGCGCCACGACGCACGGACCGTTGGGGGCGCCGACATTGACAATCAACAGCCCGCCCTCCAGCAGCGGCGTCGATGCGGTGCCGAAGAAGTCCTGCGACACTTTGTAGTCCACGCGCAGGTCGCGCTTCCAGACCATCTTTCCGGATGCAAGCTCGAGGCAATGCAGCGTTCCTTCAGCGCCCATCGTGTAGACGCGCCCGCCGTCGGCTCCAGCACGGTCGGCAACGTCCAGTACCGGGCTCGACCGTGGACCGTTGTTGTATCCATAACGATCTTCGAACGCGGTGCCGTATCGAAACTGCCACCGGCTCGACCCGGTTTCTGCATGAAGACACTCGACGACTTCTTCGTCTTTCACTCGATGCACAAAGACCAGACGATCGCCGGCGATTGCCGGCGAGGCGTAGCCGGTGCCCCTCGGAAATTCCCACACCAACGGCGGCGGAAGCGTCCGGCTCAGCTTCGTCTCGGTAGAAACGGCGTTGTGGGAGGGTCCCAGGAACGAGCTCCAATCCGAGGTCTTGGCATCCTTCGACAGCGGCTTGGCTTTCGCGTGGACGCGAGTCTGCCCGAGCGCGCGCCCGGCCGACACCGCTTGCACGGCAAGCGCCTGCAACAGAGCACGCCGCGACATCAATGACATCGCCCGACATTCTAGTGGAATGTATGCGCTGATTCAGTACCACAATGACCGACGAGCACGCCGAGTGCGGCGCGCTTGTGTGACCAAGAGTCGGGTGGACCACCTGACGTTCACGAGACATCAAGCTGATCGACGCCACGCCTGATAGCCGAAGTGGATCGCCACCGCGGCATAGAACAGCAGCACGAACTCCACGGGCGCCCGGTAACGAGTCGCGGGAAAATACACCGAGTGGACGATGACGAATGTTCCGAGGATGGACCAGAGCAGCGTGTCCCGTCGACAATCGCGGCCACGGCAGTACATGCCTGCCGCCGCCAGAACGAGGACGGGAGCGAAGAAGATCCAGTGGGAGATCACTTCCATCGTCGGCCGTCGTCTCTCGTTCTCCACGACAACACGTCCGGCGGCGTCGATTACCGCACGGGTTTCGGCCGTCGAGACGTGCAGCGGAACGACGCGCGGAGAGAAAAAGTACCAGACGTTGAGGGCCTTCTGCGTGAGTGCCGAGCCCGGGTTTTCAGCACATGTACTGAATGGCGCGCTTGCCAGCAAAGCATCCGCGGCGCGATTGAAGGCTACGGACCCCTCGGAGAGGTCGGACAGCTCACGCTCGACCAGTGCCCAGGCCTGATCCTGAAGGATGTCAACATCGTGATCGGGCAGCAGCGCGGCGGTGTAAGGCGAGTTGCCGATGTACAGGTTCAATCCGCTGCGCGTCGGCCACCAGGCAGCGCCCGGTAACGGGCCGCGAACAAGAAACGGCACGACGCACGCGAAAGTCCCGGCCGTCAGCGCGAGGGCAGCCGCAAGCCGACGCTCGGTAATGAGTATGGCGACTCCCCACAGCAAGAGCGGCAGAGTCATCGCCCGCGTCAGGATCAAAAGGCCGAGCAGCGATCCCACCAGTACATCCTGACTGTCGTCACGCCGCGGACGAAGCCGTTGGCGAAGGCGATTAAGAGCGTCGTGGCCAGCGCCAGGTCCGAAGGACCTGCGCCTTGCCGGACCAAGAGCGGATCGACTGCATAAAGCAAACCGGCAACGGCCGCCACGGCTTGGGATCCGGTCAACGCGCGCGCAAGCCAGAACAAGAAAGCGGCGCCGAAAGACGCTGCGGTCACTTGAAGAGCCTGGACGATCAGAACGCGATCCCCTGACAAAACCCGACCTGCGGCAAGAAAGAGCGGATAGAATGGCTCGAAGTCTGTGACAGGTGTGCCTTCAACCGTGAAGGATCCATCGCGCAGCAGACTGGTCGAGAGCGTCCAGTGCACCGTTTCGAACGGGGGACGAACGATAAGCAAATACACCAGGCGGACCAGCAGAGCGAGGAGCAAGAGCCACCAAACCGGTGAAACCCTCGAGCGCTCCAACACAATGTCCGCGTCAGAATTCGGATGGGTGGGGTCGTTTCTGGGCGTTAGGCTCGATCCATTCATCGCTCACTGAACTTTTCGTGACGCCAGGAGTGTGACGGACCATGGGCCGTTCATCAACGGGAAAACGCGCGGGTGCCGCGGCGCTGATTCTCACCGTCGTCGCATCGACAGCGATCATCGCGGGCGTCAAGGTCCAGAGCCACAGTGACGAAAAGTTCGCATTCGCCACGTTGAAGACATGGGCCTGGAATCCATCAGGGCCGGGCGACGTCAAGGTGTGGGTGACCGCCGACTCAGATCCAGCACCCCTCAAGCGCCAGGTCGAGCCGATGATCATGCAGGCCGTGGACGAGCAGCTGGCCAAACGCAAGTTCACGCGGGCCGAAGGAAAACCCGACTTCTTCGTGACCTACTACGTCCTCGTCACGCTCGGCATGAACTCGCAACAGTTGGGACAGTTTCTGCCGAACATCACAGAGTGGGGCGTCCCGCCGTTCACGGCGCCGACCACTTCGCTCAAGATCTATCCCGAAGGCTCCCTCGTGATCGACGTCGCCGCCGGCTCCACCGAACACGTGGTCTGGCGCGGCATCGCCCAGTCCGAAGTAAAGCCAGACGCGAGCGACGCAGAGCGGACCAAGCGCGTCCGGGACGCCGTGAAAGATCTCCTGGAAAAGTTCCCGCCGAAGAAATAGCCGACCGAATCAGTTGGCGTGCCCGTGATGGTGACCTGTTGGCTCCACATAGCCCGCCAGGTCTGCCTTCGAGGCTTTGTAGGCGTGGAGTACACCTGGGATGAGCGAGTAGCCGTCAGGTAATGGCACGGGATTGTCGATAGTGAGATCGCCCGCGGCGGGATCGACCTCGCACCTGGTTGGATCGTCGATCACACACCTGACGAAGCTTCCACCGAAGTTCACGTAGACGTCGAACTGCTCGCCGCTGTTGGCGTTCTGCGTCACCGAATAGTCGTTGTCGTTGCCGGTCAAGATCAGGTGGCCGCCGTTCCTCAGCTTCGGCCCAATCGTCATCCCTTCCCACTTCTCGGCGAGCTTGCCGTTCGGGAGCAGCGTGCTGCCGGCGAGATCGATGAAGACGCTCGGCGATTTGGTGACGGGCACGATGCCGGCGCCGGCCAGATTCCCGTCATCCGGCAAGCTCAGCGTCGCAATGTTCGTCGCGCCGTCGATATCGATCTTGAACATGCGCTTCGATCCGACGGCATTGTTCCCCGCCGGATCGTCAACGCCGATGCCGCGATTGTCGCGCTCGAGGACCAGGAACTCGTGGTCGTTGATGGCAGCAATCGCTGACAGCCCGATGTTCCGTCCTTGACGAGGATCCGTGGCGGTGGCGTTCCCTGGCTTCAGGGCGTTGATGCGCGCCGCCACCAGGGCCTGTGGCTCGAGCTGATAGGCGTACTGCGCGATGCTCGAAAGGTAGGTCGGGCTACCGGGGTCGTTGTCGAACACCACGATCCGAAGATTGCGACCGTTGCGGCCGTCGTTCGGCGTAGGTTCGTTGACGAGCGGATCCTGCAACACGGCGTAGAGCTTCGTTCCGTCTGGAGAAATTGCCAGGCCTTCGAAGCCGCGGTTGTCCTGGCGACCACCGTTGAGACCACAAAGGGGAGGAAGAAGCATCGCCGAGCACGCATCCCTAATCGCCACAAAGTTCACCACTCCAGTCACCTTCGGAATGAGATTCTCCGGGGTGACAAAAACCTGTAGCAGGCGGCCCTTGGCGTCGAATTCATACACCGATGGGCCGTACTCGTCGGCGACGATCAGATGCCCGGTGCGCGGATCGATCACGAGCCCTTCCGGATCGAAGCTGCGGCCGAGGACTCCGGCGTCGTTGTTGAGCCCGAGGGGATTCAGACCGTTCAACGCGCGGCGTCTGTCCACCGGGGCCGTGGGCGCCGTGAGCAGGCCATCGGGATCTCTAAAGATGATCGTGTCCTTGATGCGAAACCGCGAGATGGCCCCGGTGACGAAGTCCACGTTGAGCGTGAACCGTTGGACCCGCGTGGCGTAGTCCAGCACGCCGCCGCCGGGCCCTCGGTCTGAGAGCGCCCACCACTCGTCACGAATCGAGTCGTAGTAGAGGTCCGAAAACATTCCGAGACGCCCGGCGTTCGCGCCAGGCTGGTTCGTCGCGTCGAGAGCATCGCCCCGGATGACCAGACCATTGACGAACGTGGGCTGGGCCCAGGCGCCGGAAGCGAAGGCGAGAAAAGTGGCAGCAAGGCAGCAGGACAGATCGAGTCGTCGCATGGCTCTCCTTTGTTGGCATGCCGCCGGCACAGCTCGGCAGGCCGTGGCAATCTAGCCCGTCGGGATGACGTGGCCGTGATCGCCGCGCAACATCGCTGTGACGTCAGTGACGTCGCTGCGTCAGGCTGCGGGCCCGGCGCGGAGCCGTGCCTCAGCACGAGAGGACCGAACGGCGCCAAGAGGACGGGAACGGTGGTCTAAACTGTGACCATGGACCCCGATGTGACGAGCGAACCACTCGTTTCTTACAGGAGCCGAGACCTCGATATCGGCGCCCTGCACGTCGCCCGCGCCCTTCCGCTCAAAGAACGGCGGATGATCGGACCATGGTGCCTGCTCGATCGCTTCGGTCCGTTGACCTTCGCCGATGACAAGCCCATGGACGTCGCACCCCATCCACACACTGGGATGCAGACGGTGACATGGCTGCTCGACGGCGAGGTGCTTCACGATGACAGCCTGGGTTCTGAAGCCGTCGTTCGCCCGGGCGGTGTGAACGTGATGACGGCAGGCAGCGGCATTGCCCACGCCGAGCAGACGCCGATCCGCAATAGCGGCCGCCTGAGCGGGGTGCAACTCTGGGTAGCCCTGCCGGACGTGCATCGCCATCTCCCTCCCTCCTTCGCTGCCATCGAGCGCGTGCCGGCCGTCGAACATCGCGGCGGGCTCGCTCAGGTATTTGCCGGCGTCCTGGGTGACGGCTCTTCTCCCCGTTCCCCAGGACCGCACTATTCGGATCTCGTCGCGGCGGATGTGCAGATCCATGCTGGTGGAACAGTGGAACTGGGGCTGGATCCTCGCTTCGAGCACGCCGTTCTCGTGCTCAGTGGCGACTGCGCAATCGAGCATCAGCCCTTGGAGGATCGACACCTGTACTACCTGGGTGCCAACCGGTCCGGCGCATCGTTCAACAGTCGGACGGGATGCCGGCTCTTGCTGATCGGTGGACCGCCGTTTCCCGAACCGATTTTGATGTGGTGGAATTTCGTGGCTCGCACTCAGGAAGAGATCGCGCAGGCGCGATCGGACTGGGAGGAGCACCGGAGATTCGGCGACGTGAAAGCCTATCGCGGCGAACGTCTGCCCGCACCGAGCTTGATTCACCCGGCGCGGCCGAATCCGATCAGCTGACAAGAGCCGCTTTCAGTTGTCGGCTCTCAGCATTCAGCTATCGGCGAACAGCTTTCAGCAAAGAGTTCAGGGACGGCGTCAGGGAACGTCGGCACGCGCGAGACACGGCGGGCGGAGGGCCGTCAGTTGGCGCGTCGGGCCGTCATCGTCGACCCGGAAAACCAGCGCTCCGTTCGAACTCTGGCGCTGCGCGGCGGTCCTGCCAATTTGCGGCATCGCTCCGATCAACTAGTTACGTCCCGGATTCTTGGGGCTCTCGGGTGACATCGCGAGAGACCGCCGCGAAGGACTCACTCCGCGCTGGTTTTCCAGCATCGTAACGGGTCGACCTCACGGCCCTTTGCGCCAACTGACGGCCCTCCGCTTCACGTCCCCACCCGCCGTTAGCAGCTGGTCCGGAAGCGTGGCAGGAAGGCATCTCGGGCGGCGCGCCGTTTGGAGTCAGCCCGCCACAGTGGCAGGAAAAACGGCGTGAAGCCGAGTCCTTCGCGGCCGTCTGCCGCGAGGTCACTCGGACCAAGGCGTTGCCCGAGGCGGTAGTCGTTGATCGGAGCGATGCCGCGAAGCAGTAGGACGGCCGCGCCAGCGGAAGGAAAGCGAGCGTAACGCCGTTTTTCGGGCTGACGGAAACGGCGCGACGGCCCGAGATGCTTCCCGCCGCGCGTCGCGCAGCTAAGGGGCGCGGTCAGCCACGAACTTACGCACGGCATGACACTCACGGTGTCGGCAACAGCCGCGTCTCGGCACTGCCGCGTCCGTCGGTTGCCTGTGTGAAGAAGGTCTCCCACGCCCGCCGGATCCGATCGATCTTGGCGACTGCGGCTGCGTCCGCAGTCCGTCCGCGCCCGACGACGAAAAGGAAGGCCTGGCGGATGCTCTTGGGCGAATCGGCGGACGACGGCTGGCGCCGCCCCATCACCTCGATCACATCGTTGATGAGGACGTTCCGCCGCGTGCCGTTGAACATCACACCGACTCTCGGCGGCGACTCGGCCTGCGCGAACGGCAGGACGTTGGCCGGGCTTTCGACGTAGAAGAACTGCGGCACGTCGATGTCGCGGACGAGCCCCATCGCGTACTGATCGAGCAGGCTGTACTTCTCCACTGCTGCCACGGTTCTGAACATGCCGCCGCCAAGATCCTCAATCCGATTCCCTTCCATCACCGATGCATCCGAATTGAAGAAAAAGCTCCAATGCGCGCTGTCGCGCCCGAGCAGCGCCTCTGAGGAGCGCCGGTCGACGTCGCTGAAGCGCAGGAACGCCAGCCATCGATGCCCGACCTCCTGTCCCAGAACGCTGAGCGTGCTGTTCTCGCCGAGAAACTTTCGCGTTGGATCGTCTGGAAACTTGTTGATGTCGTCCATCTGCACCAGGCTCCGCAGGCGCCCTGCGCTGCCGAAATCGCGCGCCGTGTCGAATCGCTCGAGGCCGATGCCGGCGATCTCGTTGGCGACGATCACCTCGAACGCGAACCCCTGGGTTATCAGGGGCGTGTCGGTCCAGATGACGAGCTGGTCGTAGGCATCGGAATGCGTCCGGTAGAACTTGCGCACGAGCGAGACCAGATCGAGGCTGGCCCGCTCGGCAAACCGTTCACCCACCGCACCCGACCCTCCGGCCAGTGGATTACCGGTTGTGGCCGTGCTCAGGTCCACCGGCGCGAACGTCCCGGTGCGGCCCGGCGAGACGCCGACGATCGCGTCGGTCGCCGTCGATTGCGTTCCGTCGGCAAACTTCATCTCGACGGAGCCGTCCGGCAGGAGCGACGTCTGAAAGCGTAATCTGCCGGGTCGATTCGAACACGCGCACGCCGCACCAGGTGGCAGTGAATGCATCGGAGCCGGCGCGCACGAACACCGACCCGCCGACCGACGGGATCGAGGTCGGCCAGAAACGCCGCGACGCGCGGGGCGCCGGTCAACAGCCGCGCGATGTTGCGGTCCGAGCTCGAACGATCGGCCTCGCCGAACGTGATGTTGCCGTCGGAATTCACGAACGCGATCGACTGCGTTTGACCGTAGTACGGAAACCCAAACGCCACCGCCCTCTCCACGCTGTCATCGTCGCTGAGCGTGACTCGATCGCCAATTTCCGCGCGGAAGCCGGAATCGATTCGGATGATGTTGAAGCCCCCGCCGCCTCTGGGAACGAAGCGAAGACCGGAGGCCCTGAGGTCGAACGTGTTCGGCGGCGCAATCAGGTCGCCCTCGTCCTGGATCACCGCGATGTCGCCGACATCCTCGGTTGCGCTCGGCGTGACCGTCCGGAAGGGCGCGAACGCGCCGCTCCCGGTGGTACTCCGATGCTGCCAGAGAACGTCGAAGATGGTGCCGCGCGGATCTGGATCTCTCAACCCCCCGGATGTCTTCAAACTTTGCGGCGCCAGCACTTGCGACTCCGACGAAGGCTGGAGCGGCGACGTCGGACACGGATTCGGCGTGGCTGCCGGCGGCGGCGACGTGTCGCCATCGCCGTTGCCGCCGTCACAGGCCGCCAGAAGTCCAGAGATCGCGGCGGCGGCGAGGATTGCTTTGATGAGACGGGACATGTGGCGAATGCGGGCACGAACGGGCAGGGCACGGTCTTCTAAGACCGTCCTTTCGAGATCCGCCTTAATCGCAATGCCTGTCGGATATTGTTCCACGCTTGGAGGGTGTTGCCGTCACTGCGGCGCGAATCCGGGTTCCGGGGCCGGACCGCGCTCCGAGGCCGGCCGCGGGCCGAACGCGGCGAGGTCCGTGACCTCGCACGCTCCCCAGAGGCTTCTCGCGCGGTCAGGCGAACCCCATCGGCCGCCTCCACACGGATTCGCGCCACAGCGAAGGCAACACCCTCGACGCGGGGAGTCCGCTGTCAGGCGGATGGGGCCATGTCACGCAGAAAACCCTCCGGAGCACGCCGACAAGTCCGCATGAAAATGCGGCGAAGCGAGCGTTCGCGGCGGTCTGCTGGCGGCAGCTGAACGAGGGGGCCACCCGGTTGCTGCTCTTCGCCTGCCTGAGGGGCCGATCGCACCCTGACCGCCGCGTCGCGGCAGGGTACCGAGTCGAAGCCGCATTTTCCGGCGTGCGGAGGCGGGTTTTCGGAGCGACATGGCCCCATCCGCCTAGCGGCGCCGAATTTCCGAGATGCATTAGCCTTAATCGGGGCGCGACGAGACGTCAGGTCTCGGATCGGACACGAACCCGTCGCGATTGGGCATCCTGATCAGCGGCAGGCTCTTCGCGTCGATGACCTGGTCTTCGCCGACGATGTTGTTCATGTAGAGAATGTAGGCGGACACGGCGTAGACCTCGTCATGACTCAACGTGCCCGGCTGGTTGAACGGCATCGCCCGGTTCACGTAGTCCCACACCGTCGTCGCGTACGGCCAGTAACTGCCAACCGTCTTCCTGGGCCTTGCCGTGGCGAGAGTGCCCTGGCCTCCGACCAATGCGGGGCCGTCGCCGCCTTCACCCATTGCGCCATGGCACGACGAACAGCGCGCGGCAAAGACATCCTTTCCCTTGAGTGCCGTCCCGGATCCGGCGGGGAGTCCGGTTCCGTCGGGCGCAACGACGATGCCCAGGACCCGCGTGTCCTCGTCGGTGGGCGGCCGGCCGACGCCGAATCTCGGCGACTGCGCGACAAGCGCCGCGTTCGCCAGCAGCACTGCGGCGGCGACGACGCTCGCCCGCCGGCAGCGCAACTCAGGCCTCGGCATTCGTCACCTTGCCATCTGCCGCGACCTTCCACAACTTGATGCCGTTGTAATGAAAACCCGAGTTGACGCCGCGGGCGGCGATCAGCGCTTCCCGCGTTGGTTGTACGTATCCAGTTTCGTCAACCGTTCGCGACCCTATCGTCACCTCCCGGCCATCCCATCGCCAGGGAAGCCGGAACCGCACGAATGCCAGCCGGAGTCGTGGCTCCTGCAAACGCGCTTCCTCCCAGGTTCGTCCGCCGTCGAAGGTGACGTCGACGCGCTCGACTCGGCCCCTGCCGGACCAGGCAAGACCCGTCAGCTCGTAGAGGCCCGGACCGGGTAAGGTCTGTCCGCCGGAGGGAAACGTGATGACGGACTTCGCTTCCATCACGAACGTGAACTGACGCGCCTTGCCGTCCGGCATCAGGTCGGTATATCTGGACGTTTCGTCGCGGCTCTGATACGGCTGCGAGGCGACCACGATGCGCTGCAGCCACTTCACGTGCGTCGCGCCTTCCCATCCCGGTACGACCAACCGCAAGGGGTAACCCTGCTCAGGGCGGAGCGACTCGCCGTTCTGTCCGTAGGCGAGCATCATGTCGTCCATGCCCTTCGAGAGCGGAATGCTCCGCTGCATTCTTGCTGCGTCCGCTCCTTCGGCGATCAGCCACGACGCTCCCGGCTTCACGCCGACCTCCTCGAGGAGCAGCCGCAGCGGTACGCCGGTCCATTCGCTGCAGCTCGCCAGACCATGGCTCCGCTGTACGTCGGCCCCGGTTCTTGCGGCCCACTCACTGCCGCTGTTGCCACCGCATTCGACGAGCAAAATCCGCGAGACACCGAAGGCAGCCGCTTGATCTCGTCCACTGTCAACAGGAGTGGCCGCTCCACCATGCCTTCGATCACCAGCCGGTGACGGGCGGGATCGATGTCAGGTATGCCCGCGTGGTGCCGTTCGTAGTGCAGCGCCGACGGGGTGAGGATGCCGTTGGACTCCGCAAGCGGGGTGAAGCTCGCTCCTGCCTCCGGCGTCTTGCTCTGACGCGTGAATCGCACCGACTTCTCGAACCGCGATCGCTCGCCGTACGGCCCGAGCGGCCTGCCCAACTCGCTGGCCGATGCGCTCTTGTTCGCCAGCAAACCTCCGCCGAACGCCGCTCCCAGTTGCAGCACGCGCCTGCGCTTCATAGGTGGTACCTCGGGGTCATTTTACGCCGGCATGATCATTCAGGTGCCTGGTTCTTGGTGCCTCGTGCCTGGTGGGTGCGTGGTACCAACTCTGGGCAGACTGCGGGAGCTCAACCACTCGCCCTATAATCGCTCGACATTCGTAAGCATCACGCCTGACGCCCGTAGCCCGAGCCCATGCCGCTGACCGCTGGAACACGTCTCGGTCCGTATGAAATCGTCGCGCCGCTCGGGGCAGGTGGCATGGGCGAGGTCTATCGAGCGCAGGACACCAAGCTGGGGCGTGATGTCGCGCTGAAAATCCTCCCTGACGCTTTTGCGCACGACCCCGACCGCATCGCACGCTTCCGGCGGGAAGCCCATGTGCTCGCGTCGCTGAATCACCAGCACATCGCTGCGATCTACGGACTCGAGGAGTCGGGCAGCGTCCCCGCCCTTGTCCTGGAGCTCGTCGAAGGTCCCACGCTACAGGAGAGGCTCGACGCTCGAGGCCTGGGACAACACCAGCTTCCCCTCGACGAGACGCTCGCGATCGCGGGGCAAATCGCACAGGCGCTGGAAGCCGCGCACGAACAGGGAATCATCCATCGCGACCTCAAGCCCGCAAACGTCAAGCTGCGACCGGACGGCGTGGTGAAGGTGCTGGACTTCGGGTTGGCGAAGATGCTGGAGGCGGGAGAGGCAGGAAGGGCTGGAGGGGCGGGTGGGGCAGATCGGTTGGATCTGTCGGCATCGCCGACGATCACGAGTCCGGCCATGACGCGCATGGGCGTGATCCTCGGCACCGCAGCGTACATGAGCCCGGAACAGGCGCGCGGCCACGCGGTGGACAAGAGCGCAGACATCTGGGCCTTCGGATGCGTGCTGTTCGAGATGCTCTCCGGCACCCGTACATTTCCCGGAGTCGACGCGACCGACACGATTGCCGCGATCATCCGCGCAGAGCCCGACTGGTCCCTGCTGCCCGCCGACACGCCTCCGAGTGTCATGCGCGTACTGCGGAGGTGCCTGGACAAGGATCGCCGGCGCCGGCTGGCCGACATGCGAGATGCCCGCCTCGATCTCGAAGAGTCGAGGAGCGAGCCTTCAACGTCCATCCTCCCGCCTGCGCGGTCGCATCGGCGCGAGCGAGCGATGTGGTCAGCCGCGCTCCTGTCGTGTTTGGCGCTGGCCGGAGCCGCAATAGTCTGGCGTGGAAGTAGCAGTTCGCCCGCTCCGCCACCCGCCGAGATGCATGTGGAGATCACGACGCCGCCCACCACCGATCCGGTGTCGCTGGCGCTCTCGCCCGACGGCGACAAGCTCGTTTTCGTCGCTTCTTCCGAGGGCAGGGCCCAAGCTGTGGCTGCGCTCGCTGGTCACAGGCTCGGCACGACCGCTGGCCGGCACCGACGGCGCCCGTTTCCCGTTCTGGTCGCCGGACAGCCGATCCATCGGTTTCTTTGCCAACGACACGGTCAACCGCATCGATATCGACGGCGGCTCGCTGAAGGCGCTCGCGAGGGCCCCGGTTGGCGCCGGAGGTACGTGGAGCCGTGACGGCGTCATCCTGTTCCCCCCGGTTCCGGATGCGCCGATCATGCGCGTACCCGACGTCGGCGGTGAAGTCGCTCCCGTCACCCGCTACCAGTTCCGCGAAGGCGGACACCGATTTCCACAGTTCCTGCCGGACGGTCGCCACTTTCTGTACTACATGGCCGACGCACCCGGCCGCGGAGTGTACGTCGGAACAGTGGACGGGCCGGACCGACGCCGGCTGTTCGATGCGGACGCGGCGGCTGTGTTCGTCCCGCCGGCACAGGTGCTGTTCCTCAGAGCTGGATCGCTTTTCGCCCAGCGTTTCGATCCAGACAAGGCGGCACTCGATGGGACACCCGTGCCGGTGGCGGAGGGCGTCGCGGTCGATAACTCTGGTGTTGGCGCGATATCCGCCTCCACGGTGGGATCGATCGCCTACCGGATCGGTGTGGCCGGTCGTGAGCGTCAGCTCACCTGGTTCGATCGATCGGGCAACCAGGTTGGCCGTCCGCAGGCTCCCGATTCGGCCAGTCCGTTGAATCCGTCTCTGTCTCCCGACGGCCGTCACGTCGCGCTCAACCGGTCGGTCAATGGAAACGCCGACATCTGGCTCCACGATCTGACGCGCGGAGTGCTCAGTCGTTTCACGTCCGACCCACTACCGGAGATCTATCCGGTGTGGTCACCGGATGGGCGCCGCATCGTCTTCGCCCGACCCACGCCAAACCCGCAGGGGCAAGGGTTCAGGTTGTACCAAAAGCCGACTTCGGGCACGGGCGAGGAGACGCTGTTGCTCGAAACCTCTCAAAACATGATTCCGATCGACTGGTCGCGGGATGGCCGCTTTCTCTTGTATGAAACCCAGGGGCCGTCGGGGGCGTGGGACATGTGGGCTCTTCCGATGGAAAGAAACGGCAAGCCCTTTCCCGTCGCTCAGACGAGCTTCGACGAACGGCCCGGCGAGTTTTCTCCCGACGGCAAGTGGGCCGCATTCGAGTCGAACGAGTCAGGACGCTACGAGATTTACGTCCAGTCCTTTCCGGATCCCGGCGCAAAAACGATCGTCTCGACCGGCGGTGGGCTGCAGCCTCGATGGCGACCTGACGGCAAGGAATTGTTCTACGTTGCACCGGATGGCCGGCTGATGGCGGTCTCCCTGCGCTTCCCGCCACGCGGCCAGACCGTCGAACCAGCCTCTCCAGTTCCGCTGTTTCAGACCCGCGTCGGCAGCACTCGCACCGGCGGCAGCAAACAGGAGTACGACGTGTCCCCAGACGGCCAGCGGTTTCTGATGAACACGCTTACCGAGCAGGCCGGAGCGCCGATTACCCTCGTGTTAAATCGAATGCCGCTCGGGAAGTGAGCAATGTGGGCAGGCCTGAAGGCCTGCGCTACTTCTCTCTAACTGCTCTCTAACTGCCGGACGATGATTTCTGAACCGCAGGCGTCGTGAACCGCGACCCGCTACGCGGAGACCGCGCCGCCCGGACGCGCTGGTCCCGAATCGGCTGCCTGCCGCAACAAGTGCAGCAATTCGATGGGCAATGGGAAAACGATCGTGGAGTTCTTCTCGGCCGCGATTTCGGTCAGCGTCTGAAGGTAACGCAGCGTGATGGCCGTGGGTTGGGTCGCGATGACCGCGGCGGCCTGGGCGAGCTTTTCCGATGCCTCGAGCTCCCCTGCGGCGTGAATGATCTTCGCGCGCTTCTCGCGCTCCGCCTCCGCCTGGCGCGCCATCGCGCGCTGCATGTCGGGGGGGAGGTCGACGTGCTTCACCTCCACGGACGACACCTTTACGCCCCAGGGATCGGTGTGTTGGTCGAGGATCTGCTGAAGCTGCTGATTGAGGCGCTCCCGCTGCGACAACAGGTCATCCAAATCGACCTGTCCCAGCACGCTCCGAAGCGTCGTCTGGGCCAGCTGTGACGTCGCGTAGATGTAGTTCTCGACCTCCACGATCGCCCGGCGCGGATCCATCACGCGGAAGTAGACCACCGCGTTCACTTTCACCGACACGTTGTCCCTCGTGATCACATCCTGGGGCGGTACATCGAACACGACCGTTCGGAGGCCCACCCGCACCATCCGATCGATTGGCGCGAACACCAGGATGACCCCCGGGCCCTTGGCGCCGGCCAACAACTTGCCGAGTCGAAAAATGACACCTCGTTCGTATTCGGCCAGCACCTTAATCGAGCTGATCAAGTAGAAGACGACGATGAGGATCAGAATCATGAGTGGCGGAATCGACATGGCGGCCTCTGTGGAATTTACAATTCACAATTAGGAATTTACAAAGTGACACGTTCGCGGTTCACAGTGGACAAGCGGCACGCTCAGGTTGAATGGAGCCTTTCACGCTCGCTTTGTAAGTTGGCCATGTAGATTGTCCATTGCTACAGCCGCTTGCCATGGAGGCCCGGCGCTAGGCCTTTTCCACGGTCAACATCAGGCCGTCGATGGCCGTCACCCGGACTCTGGTTCCGGCCGCAATCGGTTCGGGCGACATCGCGTTCCAGATCTCACCGTGGGTCGCGACACGGCCCGGCTCTCCTGTCGCAATCGGCGTCAACGTCTCGCCGATCTGGCCGATCATCCCCGTTTCTCCGGTCACCGGACGTCGCCGCTGGGCAACCACGGCGAGCCGGGCGAGGAAGGCCCCGATGCCGGCGAGTCCCAGGACCACCGGAAGCACGACGCCGAGGCTGACGCGAAGCTCGGGGCTCGACGAGTCCATCAGCATCATCGATCCGAACACCAGGCTCACCAGTCCTCCGAGGGTCAGGAGTCCGTAGCTCGTGACTTTGACTTCGAGCACCAGAAACGTCAGCCCGCACAGAACCAGGAGCAGTCCGGCGTAGTTGACGGGCAGGACGGACAAGGCGAAGAAGGCGAGCAGCAGACTGACCGCACCGGCCACTCCCGGCAGCACGGCACCGGGACTCCACAGCTCGATCGTGAGACCCAGCGTCCCGAGCGTGAGCAGCAGATACGCGATGTTCGGATGCGCGATCGCGCCAAGAACGCGCTGCCGCAAGGTCATCTCGATCGAGACCGTCCGCACGCCCGAAAGGTTCAGTGTCACGGTCGAGCCGTCGAACCGCGTAATCGTTCGACCATCCAACTTGCGCAGAAGATCCGGGACGTCAGAAGCCACAAGATCGATGAGCGGCGGTGATGCAGAAAGCGCTTCCTGCTCGGTAAAGGCGCGGCTGTCGTTCACCGCCTCGGCCGCGAGCGTCACATTGCGGTGGCGGCCTCCGGCTAGCGTGCGCACATATGCGGCGACGTCCTCCGCCGCCTTTTTCGCCCTTGTGGCGTCCGGCGGCTCACCACCACCGTCGACAGGGTGTGCCGCCCCGATGTGGGTACCGGGCGCCATCGCAGCGACGTCTGCGGCAATCGTCAGGATGAAACCGGCGGACGCTGCCCGGGCACCGGAGGGACCGACGAAGATCGCGATCGGCGTTTTGGCCGCGATCATCTGGGTGACGATTTCACGCGTGGAGTCGACAAGACCGCCTGGCGTGCGCAATGTGAACACCAGGAGTGCCGCCTCGGCGCGGTCCGCCTGGTTCATCGTGTCTCGCATGAACTCGGCGGACGCGGGATGGATCATGCTGTCGACCTCAGCCACGTACACGAGTGGCTCGGTCGCCGCTGAAAGACCCGAAGGGACGGCCGGCAGGAGAGTCAGGACCAGTCCGACGCCCAGCGCCAGCAACCAAGAGCCGCCGTACGCCGATCTAGCTGTCATCGGACCTCTCTTCGAAGAAGCCGAGGCATACCTCCGCGGCCTGAACCGAAGCCGCCGTCTCTACCGATTATAGGTGGACCTGGACGTCGCGGAGATCGAACACGCGACAGGTGGGATACCATGCCCTTTCATGAGGTGTATCACCTGCCTCGTCGTCGTCATTGCGGCCGCTGCTTGGACGGCCCCGCGCATCGAGGCAGAAGACTGGCCTGAGTTTCGCGGCCGGGGACGCCTTGGCGTGTGGACCGAGGCGGGCATCGTCGACAGGTTTCCCCCGCAGGGACTTTCGGTCCTCTGGCGCACGCCCGTGCGCGTCGGCTTCGCCGGACCCGCAGTCGCCGACGGCCGCGTGTTCGTTCTCGACTACTTGCAAACGAGACGTCCGAAAGGCACAGAGCGGGCCCTCGCCCTCGACGAAAAGACGGGACAGACTCTTTGGACGCGAGAGTGGGAAGTTGACTACAGCGGGATGCAGGTACGCGTACGGCCCACGAGCCACTCCCACGGTCGACGGCGACCGTGTATACGTGGCGGGCGCCGACGGCAAGCTGTTGTGCCTCGATGTGGCCACGGGCGCAGTCAGATGGCAGAAGGACTACGTCGTCGATCTTGGAGCCAGCCCGCAGTCGTGGGGATTCCATTGGGGCTTCGCGAGTGCGCCCATCGTCGACGGCAACCGGCTGATCGCGTTGGTCGGAGGCAGGCCGAACGCCGCGGTTGTCGCGTTCGACAAAATGACTGGCAAGGAGATCTGGCGGGCGCTTTCCCTGCCCGGCGACCTCGGCGTCGGTCAGCCGATTATCATCGCCGCCGGCGGCACGCGACAGCTGATTGTCTGGCTGCCGACCTCGCTCGCCTCGCTGGATCCAGTCACCGGCACGACATTCTGGGAGCAGCCGGTCAAGGTTGGAGCTTCGATGACCGTATCGACGCCCGTCCAGAGCGGCGCCCTGCTGTTCGTCTCGAGCTTCTACAACGGCGGATTGATGATGTCGCTCGACGAGAACAAGCCGACGGCGACGCTTCTCTGGAAAGGAAAGAGCGACAGCGAAATCCAGACCGACACGCTGCATGCCGTGACGGCCACGCCGGCCGTGATCGGCGACCACATTTACGGCATGTGCAGCTACGGAGAGTTCCGCTGCCTGTTGAAGAGGACGGGGGCTCGTCTTTGGGAATCCCAGGCGCTCGCTCGGGAGCGCGCGCGGTGGGCCGGTGGACAAATCGTCCGCCACGGCGATCGCCTGTTCATCAACAACGACCGCGGCGAGCTCGTCATCGTGAACCCGAGCCCTCAGGGATACCAGGAAATCAGCCGGACGAACCTGATCAAGCCGACAACACCCCCGGGCAACCGCCGAGCGCTCGTGAACGTCAACTGGTCGCATCCCGCGTACGCCAACAGGCGCATCTACGCCCGCAACGACGAGGAGATCATCGCGGCGTCACTGGCCGCAGACGGTCGGTGAGCAATTTGACAATTTACAGTCGTAGCGCAGCCCTTTAGGGCTGCCCTGCGGCGAATGCAGGCCTAAAGGCCTGCGCTACTTCAAAAGCAATGGAGCGCCCGCCTTCGCTTTGTAAATTGTGAATTGTAGATTGTCAATTTCGTTAGAATTCCCGCATTGGAGGGAGCTCAATGCGTTCGATTGTATTTGGCACCTTTGTCCTTGGCGCCGCGGCACTCACCGCCCATCTGGCCGCTTCGACGGGATCGATCCCCCTCAACTGCAATCGTGCGTGCCTGGAAGGCGTGATCGACCAATACCTGGCGGCCGTCGTTGCGCACGACCCCAAGGGCCTGCCGCTCTCCGAAGACGTCATCTACACCGAGAACAATCAAGTGCTCAAGGTGGGCGATGGGTTCTGGAAGACAGCCGCAGGCCTCGGCAAATACAAACATGTCTTTGCCGACCCGGAGTTCGGCCAGGTGGCGATGATGGGCACGATGCAGGAAGCCGGCACGTCACTGCTGATGAGCCTGCGGCTCCGCATCGAGCTGGGACGCATCACGGAGGCCGAATCGGTCTATTTCCGCCCGGGCGGCGGCGGTCCCAACAACATCGCCGCGATGGACCAGGCCGGCAAACCCGAGGAGATCTGGTTCAAGTCGATTCCTCCCGCGCAGCGGCTGTCGCGTCAGGAGATGATCTCGATCGCCGACGGATACTTCACCGGCTTGCAGAAGAATGACGGCAAAGGCATCCAGGGCACGGGGACGTACCCATTCACGACCGACTGCCACCGCATCGAAAACGGCGCGCCGACGACGAATGTGCCGAGGCCGGCCAACGAGGCCCCGGGGACGATCAATTTGTTTTCAATGGACTGCCTGTCGCAGTTCAAGATGGGGCTCTACTACGTCGTGCAGAACATCCATAATCGCCGCTATCCACTCGTCGACGGAGAGCGCGGAGTCGTTTGGGCCCACGCGGTCTTCGATCAAGGCACCGTGAACGAGGGGACTCTCTCGGACGGCACCAAGCATCGGTATCAGGGGTTCAACCGGCCCGGGAGCATCCTCGTGACGGAAGCGTTCCTCATCGAAAACGGCAAGATCAAGCGCGTCGAGATGATCGGCCCAGCGGCGACGTACCACATGAACTCGCCCTGGCCCGGCGGATTGAGCGGCAACTAGATCGCCAGAACCGACCGCTGCACGAGAAAGTCCGATATCGTGTTGATCGATCTGCCCAGGTCGCCCGAAGTTCGCGAGGTGCTCGACCGATCATGTCCGAATGGCTGTTTCACCTGCCCGTCGTGTGGATGACGCTCGTCTGTCTCGCGGTCACGTACCTGATCACGTGGGCGATTCACGCGCTGATCATGGCGCTGGCGGCGGGTGACCGCCTCCGTACGTTCAAAGGGATCTCGCCAGGGATCCTGCCACCGATGGGCATCCTTTACGCCCTTTTGGTGGCATTTCTGGCGTCGCAGGTCTGGGCCGACCAGCAACGAGCCCACGACGCGGTGAATCGCGAGGCGAGCGCCTTGAGAGCCGTCGTGCTCTTGAGCGCCCGCTTTCAGGAACCGATTGAGCAGCAACTGCGCGAGCTCGTGCGCCGCCAAATTCAAGAAACCACGACGGTGGAGTGGCCGGCCATGGCGAGCCAGAGTATCGGGCTGACGAGGCCACCGGCCGCGTTGGTGGAGGCGTTGAGCCTGGCTCTGGCGCAAACGCCGCAGCACGAAGGGCAAGCGGTCGCGCAGCGTGAAACGGTCGACGCCCTGCAAGAGGCGCTCGATGCGCGGCGACAGCGCATCATCATCAGTCGGTCGACGATCAACTGGGTGAAGTGGTGGGGCTTGATTCTGGAAGCCATCCTGACCTTGCTGGCGATCGGGATGGTCCACAGCGACAATCGGTCCACTGCCGGCGTGGCGATGGGTGTCTTCGCGACCGCCGCGGCCGTGGCCGCTCTGATGGTCGCGTCGCACGCCCGGCCGTTCACCGGCGAAGTGTCCGTCGGCGCCGATGTGCTGCTCCAGGTGATGCCCGAGACTGGTCCGTCGGTCAACGGTCGCTAGCATGGACGACGCCCGTGCTGGTGGGACGTGATTTCAGTGCCGGTGCATGCAGGATCTCGTCCTGACCTCCGCCGAGAATGCCTCGGCGCACGCGATCCAGCAGATTTGCGCCGTCAGATATCCAGACCATAGCGACCAAGGCACAGAAAAAGGGCTCTCAGTTTGACGGGTACCATTACACAACTCCGGCGCGAACGAGGCACCGGATCGCTCCTTGCTGAAGACGGGAAGGCCTACTCGTTTCGACGCAGCGATGTACGCAACGTCTGGTTCCACGACCTGACGGAAGGTGCAACGGTGACCTTCGAGGTCGAGCAGAAGTCCGGCGAATTCCAGGCGACACTTGTTCGCCCAGTCCATCCTTCCAAGTGAGGGATGATTCCACCCCTCGGTGGACACCAAAACCGGCAATCAGCTGAGACGGCCGAGACGTTGACGCGGGCAAGGAACGCGTGGTCCTACGCCGATCGTGTGCAATAGGGCACAGCTTCCCAACGCGACTGCGCCTACGATCACCAGGTCGCGCACGCCCTCGACACTGACAGCGGGCGAGGTCAGCGCGCCCAACACTCAACAGGAGGTCATCATGGCTCAGTCTCCAATTGACGCAGCGAAGGCGCTTGTGAATGGGTACAACGAGAAGAACTGGAACGCGATCGAGGCTGCGTGTGCCCCGAACCTCGTATACGACGAGGTCGCGACTCACCGGAAGACGCAAGGCACCGCGGAATTCGTCACTGCCTGGCAAGGCTGGGCCACGGCCCTGCCAGACTCGAAGGCAACATTTCAGAACGTTTCAGCGAGCGGCAACACCGTCGTGCTGGAGGTGACGTGGAGTGGCACGCACCAGGGACCTTTGGCATTATCGGGCGGGCCGGTTGCGCCCACGCACAAATCGTTCGAGATGCGGGCCTGCCTCGTCTTCGAGATCGTCGACGGGAAGACGCAATCACTGCGTCAGTACTTCGACATGGCGACGTTCTTACAGCAACTCGGCCTCGGTGTCTCGGTGGCCGCAGCCTGACGTGCAAGCGTCGTTCTACTGATCCTTCAGACCGTCAGATCAAACGCCATTCAAAATTTGAGATCTATTCCTCTGCGAACGAGCTCGAACCCAGTCGGTCTGTCGCGTCGAGCGCCTGAGCTGGACATCTATCGAACGCCAGTCGCGCTCATCAGTTCGCGTGACCGCTCCAAAATGCCGTGCTATCGACGATGTAGACTCGCGTCGCACGTTATTCCGTTTTGCAGTTCTTCATAGCGTAGTTCTGAGTTGTGAGTCATGAGTTCTCAGCGAGCGGGCCTGGTCTGGACTCAAAACTCACTACTCAAAACTGAAAACTGCATCTAGTGCTCGAGCGGCAGCCCGACGTAGTTCTCCGCCAGCGCGGTCGATGCTGCGGCGGAGCCCACCAGGTACTCGAGTTCGGCGTGCTGCATGCGCTGACCGAAGGCACCCGTCTCCGGAAACTTGTGCATGAGCGTCGTGAGCCACCACGAAAAGCGCTCAGCCTTCCAGACGCGGCGCAGGCATCGGTCGGAATACGCGTCGATGCCCGCTGCGCTCTTGTCGAGATAGAACTCGGCGAACCCGCGCGCCAGATAGCCGACATCCGAGGCTGCGAGGTTCAAGCCCTTCGCGCCGGTCGGAGGCACGATGTGCGCCGCGTCGCCGGCCAGGAACAGGCGGCCGAATCGCAGCGGCTCGGCCACGAAGCTGTGCAGCTGCGCGATGCTCTTTTCGATCGACGGGCCGGTCGTCACGCGTGCCGCCACTTCATCGGGTAGCCGGGACCGCAGCTCGTCCCAGAACGCCGCGTCGGACCAGTTCCCGACCTTCTCGTCGAGCCCACACTGCACGTAGTAGCGGCTGCGCGTGCGGCTGCGCTGGCTGCACAGCGCGAAGCCGCGCTCGTGGTTGGCGTAGACCAGCTCGTCGCCGACCGGCGGCACATCGGCCAGCACGCCGAGCCAGCCGAACGGATAGACCTTCTCGTAGGTGCGGATCGCGCCGTCGGGCACGCTCGCACGGCACACGCCGTGGTAGCCGTCGCAGCCCGCGATGAAGTCGCAGCGCAGCTCGTGCTCCGCGCCGTTCGATCGCCAGCGCACGCTCGGCGCATCGCCGTCGAAGCCGTGCACGCTCACGTTCTCGGCCTCGTACACGGTGGTCAGGCCGGCTGCCGCGCGTGCGTCCATCAAGTCGTGCGTGACCTCGGTTTGGCCGTAGACGGTGACGTGCTTGCCGGTCAGCACCTGGAAGTTGATGCGGTGCAGCTGGCCGTCGAATGCGAGCTCGATGCTGTGGTGCGGCAGTCCCTCGCGGTGCAAGCGCTCGGCAACACCGGCCTGCTCGAGCAGCTCGACCGTCGTCTGTTCCAGGACGCCGGCGCGGATGCGGCCCAACACATAGGCGGCGCTGCGCTGCTCGACGATCACCGCGTCGATGCCGGCCTTGCGGAACAGCGCGCCAAGCAGCAGCCCGGCCGGACCGGCGCCAACAATCGCGACCTGTGTGCGCTCCTGCATCGATTCCTCAGAGTCTCGTCGCCGCAGGCGACGCATGCCGGGTCTCTGCCCCCTCGCGAGGGCACGCAGCCTCAGGCGAAGGGGGTCGTCATTTCACAGCAACTGTGCGCAGCTACGCCTGCGATTGCAGCAACGGCGGCAGGCCGGCCTCGAAGAGCTGGTCCATCGTCATGCGCGGGGCGAGAACGAGGCGTTCGCGGTACAGAACGCCGGCACATGCGTGGCCGGCCGAGGGCATCCTATGCCGGCACACCACCGCCGTCAAACGTGGGGTTCTAGGACTCAATCAGCAACCGGCCCGCGTCCATGATCCGGCGATCGTCGAACCAGACCGTGGGTTGTTTCACCACACCATCCAGGTGACTGGGGACGCCCACGGTTCCACCCATGGACTTGTTGTCGCCAAACGCGATGTGGATCGTCCCCATCACTTTTTCGTCCTCGAGAACGACTCCGCTGAGGCGTGCGCGATCATTCGTGCCGATGCCAAACTCCGCGACATTGCGACCATCCCGGCCGTGCGGCTCGAGCAGACCGATCAGCTGGTCCGCCTCGGGTCCGCCGCTGATATCGGTTGCGTAGCCGTTTTTCACGACAATGCGGATTGGCGTCGCGACGACGCCGACGCCGGCCATCGATCCGTCAACAACGACGACACCGGTCGACTGACCCTCGAGCGGCGCCAGGTACGCCTCACCAGTCGGCAGATTCCCGTATTGGCCGCGCTCTCTGAACAATCCGCTGCTCGCAAGCGGGCGCCGACCCGCGATCGGAAGAGAGATGTCGGTGCCAGCGGGTGACTGGACGCGAATCGCCTTGGTGCTCGCCATCATCGTGCAGAGCTTCTGGGTCCGGTCGGCGATCCGATCGTAGTCAGCGTTCATGCAGCGAACCATGATGTCCTCGGTCACCCCAGGCAGCGTCGCCACGCGGGCGCCAGCTGAGCTCGCGGCACGACGGGCGTCGGTATGTGTCAACGATTTCGACGTCGGGCACAGAACGACGTCGGCTTGCGCCATCAGCTGCGCGACCTGCGGCGGCGGCTCCGCGCCATTGGTCGCACGTGGCAGCATTTCAACCAGAATCACGTCGAACCCCAGGTCGGTCGCAGCTTGTCGCAGCGCGTAACCGATCAGCCTCAGCGGCTCGTCAGTCACCACGAGGACGCTTTCGCCGGCGCGCGCACCCATGCAGTCGCGGACGGCTATCGTGGAGGCCGACAAGAGCTCGGATGAAAACAGTGGAGACTCGTGCATTTGAATCATGGTACGCCTTGCAAGGCGTGACGACGTCAACCGCTGAGGCCGCAGAGCACACAGAATAAATGGCCTTTCTCGGCGTCCTCGGCGGTTAATTGTGAGACGCACTCTAAAATCGCCGCGTCCGGCACACCACAGCTATTGCGGAGGTTACGCCAATGCCCGTCAATCTTCGACAAGCGATCCGATTGCTCGCAGCACTCATCATGGCGGTCGTGATCGCGGACACGCACCTCCACGCGCAGACGCAAAACGAGCAGGTTCTGAGGGAACTGTCGTCTCTCCGGACGCTCGTCGAGCAACTGCGCGCCGAAGTCGAAACCCTGAAAGCGCGCGCCACGGCGACGCCGCCCGACGCAATCCTCGCCGCAGCGCAGATCGAGACACTGCAGACCCAAGTGGCTGAGCTGGCAGAGGTGAAAGTGGAATCCACCTCCCGCTTCCCTGTGAGACTGTTCGGCAACATCCACACCCAGGTGTTCAGCAACTCGGCGAATGCGAACTGGCTCGACATTCCGAACCTGATCAACGCGCCACCCGACGACGGCGCGAACGGGACGTTCAGCGCGTCGCTGCGTCAGTCGCGGATCGGATTCACGGCCGACGGCCCCAGAATTGGCTCGGCTCGAACCAGCGGCGTGCTGGCGATGGATTTCTTTGGCGGCATTCCCGGGTTCCAGACCGGACAGGTGATGGGCCTGCCGCGCCTGCTCGTGGCATTCGCCCGGATCGATGGCCCGCGCACCGCCTTGCAGGTCGGACAGGATCACATGATCCTCGCGCCGCGCGATCCGACATCGCTCGCGGGGTTCGCATTTCCGCTGCTCTTCCGCTCGGGCAACCTGTATCTCCGCGCGCCACATGTCCGAGTCGAACACGTCGCGGGCCGGTACGTGCGGGCGATGGCGGGCATCGTGGCGCCGATTGGTGGAGACGTGCCGGACCAGGACTATCGTTTTGTGCCTCCGGCCCTCGGCGGCGAACGCTCGCGGCGGCCGGGGTTGCAAGGGCGAGTCGCGGTTGGAACGCTGGACGCCGAAGCCACTCGAATGGTCAATGCGGCGATCTCCGGCCACTACGGGTGGGAGCGCCAGGCTGGCGCACTGGATGAGAGTTGGGCCACGGCGTTCGATTTCGCGCTGCGTCGCGATTGGATCGGCGCTGCGGGCGAGCTGTTCGTCGGCGACAACATCGACGCATTCGGCGGAGCGCTGGGTCTGAACGCACGAGCTGCAGGCGGATGGGCCGAGATCCAGTTCTTTCCCTCTCAGCGCTGGTCAATCAATGCCGGAACCGGCATCGACGACAACCGTGATAGCCGCAGTGCGTCCTTTCCGAGACGCAAGAACCGATCGTCGTACGGCAACATCATCATCTCGTTCACGCCAGAGCTTCAGGGATCCTTCGAGTACAGATGGCTCGGCACGACACCAATGGCTGCCGATGAGCGCACGAACCACCACCTCGACTGGGTCCTGGCCTACAAGTTTTAAGAGTGCGTTTCAGAATTCACCGCGGTTGATCTCGTGAATTCTGCAACGGATCTGAGTCCCGCCCTGTGACGAGTTTCCCGCGCGGGATTTTGGCATGGCGGGGCTAAAATGACCCGCGGGCGACCCAAAATGCGACCTATGGACAGGGGTAATCAGTGGGGGCTCGCGGCGATTTTGGCAGCGTGTTCGTTGTTGCCCGAAGCCGCTCGGGCGGGACCCGTTTCCGGAAGCGTTCGGGTCCTCACCCACCGGGGCACCGCCCCCACCGCCGCCGTCGTCTACGCGGAGCCGATAGACGCCGCCCCACCAAGAAGGCCCGGCAAGTTCGTCCTCGGACAGAAGAACAAGACTTTTCTGCCGCGGGTTCTCGCCGTGCCGGTGGGATCCACCGTCGATTTCCCGAACAACGATCCGATTTTTCATAACGTGTTTTCCTTGTCTACGCCTCAGCCTTTCGACCTCGGCCTGTATCGCGCGGGGGAGTCGCGGACACGCACCTTTACGGCGGCGGGCTCGTACCGGGTCTTCTGCAACATTCATCCTCAGATGACGGCTTTGATTGTCGTCGTGCCGACAACGCACACGCAGCTCACCGGTGCCGACGGACGTTATGTCCTGGACTTGCCCCCCGGACGGTATCGGCTGACGGCACTTTCAGAGCGGGCCGCGCCGGTCTCCGCGGAAATCGTGAGCACTGAAGGGGCGACCAGCGCGCCGGAATTGACGCTCGATGAATCAGGCTGGGTGCTGGTCCCGCACAAGAACAAGTTCGGAAAGGATTATCCGGCGGCTGCGTACGAGCCCTGACGGTCGTTGCTCAAGACAACTTCGGAGGCTTGCCCATCATCCAGTACAGGATTGCGAGGCAGGCGCCGGCGCACACCAGGCCGACGGTGAGAAGGCCCCCCTGGATTTGACGGAACGGAGCGACCGCTTCGTCGCGTGACTTGGCCACGATCACCGACAGCGGCGGATCCTCGACGAGACGCACTTCGCGGGCGGCAAATCGCCGCACGCCGAGACGCACGTCGCTGACCCGGTCGACCCGCCCGCCCTGTTGCCGCCACTCCTTCAACGATGTCCACGGCATCCGAGTATCCCTGAGAGTCGAGGCCAGCAGCCCATTCTCGGACATCACCACGACCTCGTCCTGCGTCGCGTCGCGCAGTTCCTGCGCGAAGGACTCCCCGACAGGCATCGCCGCAATGACGTAACCGAACACCGAACCGCCCGCCTCGGCGGCAGCGGCAGCGGCATGAAAGGGATGCCCCCTGACTTCCACCACGGACGGTTCGCCCTGTCGGTCGGCGACCGCGGCAAGCCAGGGCTCGGGCGCTTCGGGCTCCAGCGCAGCCGCGGCATCGGTGCGCGCAAGAACCCGGCCGCGTGTATCGAGCGCCACGAGAATCGGCGCCGCGGGATATCGCGACTGATAGCCGAGCAGAAAATCGCGCACCGTCGCTGCGTCAGTCCCCACGAACAGGGCCTTGAGCTCCGGAATCGATGCCAGCAGACGCGCCGTGAGCATCAGTTCCTTGAGATGCCCGTTGTGGACACGCGCGACCAGCCGTTCGGCGCGGCCGAGATCGGCTTCGATGGCCCCGGCGACGGCGCGATCGGCCATGGTCCGAACGTAGGACCACATCAAGAGGACGACCAGAATCAGAAGGGCGCTCCAGACGGCGAGAAACCGGCGGCGCAAACCTCCCACCGTCGTTTGCTCCACGGGAGCCGTTGCAGTGGCGTTGGCTTTCGGCGGCGTCCCGAGCAACTCGAGATACAACGCGAGGTCTCGAGCCGACGCCGGCCGGTGAGACGCGTCTTTGTCCAAACAGCGATCGAGAAGCTTCGCTACGCCCTGAGGCAGTGACGGCACGAGGCGCTCGAGCGACTCGGGCTCGGCACTCAAGATGGCAGCGATCGTTTCGGCCGACGTCGATCGCTTGAACGGGTGAACGCCAGTCAGCATTTCACGGGCCACGACGCCCAACGCGAAGAGATCGGACCGGGCAGTCGCCGGTTCGCCTCGAAGCTGCTCGGGAGACATGTAGCCCGGCGTCCCCAACAGCGTCCCGGGCTGCGTGACCAACGTTGACAACTCCCCGGTCGTATCGGCGGCCGTCTCACGAAGCGCGACGCCGAAATCGAGGATCTTGGCGCGGCCGTCCTTCATGATGAAGAGGTTCGCGGGTTTGATGTCGCGGTGCACGATGCCGCGGTCGTGCGCCGCGGCAAGACCTCGGGCGAGCTCCACCAGCATCTCCTGGGCGCGGTGGGGAGGCAGCGGACCTGACTTGAGCTTGTCTCCCAGCGTGGTCCCCTCGAGCAGTTCCGTCACCACATACGCGATTTCTCCATCCCGGTTGACGTCGTGGAGCGCCAGAATGTTGGGATGATTCAGTGCGGCGACGGCCCGTGCTTCGCGTTCGAATCGGGCCAGGGCTTCAGGGTTCGTCGCCATCGCGGCCGGCAGAACCTTGATGGCAACGTCGCGGGCCAGTCGGCTGTCGCGCGCCCGATACACATCTCCCATTCCGCCGGCACCCAGACGCGCGACGATTTCGTACGGCCCGAGATGAGTTCCGAGCAGGTTGGACATCGACCTTCATGTGCGCGAACGACGACGAGCCCCGCGCCGTCCGGCGGCGACGACCTCAGAGGAGCCGAGGCAAGTTCGATTCGACGAGCGGTAGAGGCTCCGGTAGAGGCCTGGATCATCATTCTGTCACAGCCGGCTGAGCGCGAACCGCCACAGAAACGCTCATTTGCATCGCGTTGAAATATCATCGCCGCCATGTCGTCCACTCTTGCCGGGAGGTCAGCAGTTCCCGAGTTCACTCTGAAGGCTGTCGTCGCAGGTGTGCTCCTTGGCATCCTCTTCGGCGCTGCGAACGCTTATCTGGGTCTTCGCGTCGGCCTCACGGTCTCGGCGTCCATCCCCGCGGCGGTCATGACCGTCGCAGTGTTCCGGATGCTCGGCAGGGGCGGCACGATCCTGGAAGCGAACCTCTCGCAGACGATCGGATCCGCCTCGACCTCGCTTGCGAGCGGAACCATCTTTACAGTGCCGGCACTGTTCATGTGGGGGATGGTCCCGCCGTACCTGCAGGTGGTCGTCCTCAGCTACCTCGGCGCGATTCTTGGTCTCGCCGCGATGATTCCGCTGCGCCGGCTGCTGATCGTGCAGAGCCATGGCGAGTTGCCGTACCCGGAAGGTACGGCGTGCGCCGAGGTCTTGAGGGCGACCGTCGGTGGCTCGTCGGCAAGCGGATGGATCTTCAAAGGGATGGCGCTCGGTGCCGCGATCAAGCTCGCCGTGTCGCTTGCCTTTCTGATGCCCGGCAGTGTTCATGGCCTTCTTCCTTTTCTGCCGAAGGCCGAACTGGCGGTGGAGCTGGCGCCGGCGCTCCTTGGCGTCGGATTCATTCTCGGCTACAGGCAGTCGGGAGTACTTGTCGCCGGCTCGCTGCTCTCTGCCATCGTCCTGACTCCGCTGATCGCGTGGATCGGCGCGACGTTGTCCGCACCGCTCTATCCGGAACCGACCAAGCTGATCGGAGACATGACGGCCAGTGAGATCTGGACGCGCTATGTCCGGTACATCGGCGCCGGCGCAGTTGCTGCGGGCGGCATCATGTCTGTCGTGCGCGGCCTCCCGACGATGGCCGGAGCATTCATGGCCGTTGCGCGCGGCATGCGCAGCCGTGACGGCCGGCAGCCGCTCCAATCCTCGGCGGACGTCGATCGTGATTTGCCCGGCAGCTTCGTCGTCACGGCCATTGTCGTGGTCGTCGTCGTCGCCGCGATCACACCCGGCGTATTCGCGGGCAATATGGGACCGCTTCCGCGCGCGGTCTGCGCCGCCGGCGTCGCGGTGTTCGGAATGCTCTTCGTCGCCGTTGCTGCCCGCATCGTCGGCATCGTGGGCGTCTCGTCCCAGCCGACGTCCGGGATCACGTTGGTCACGCTGCTCGGCGTCGCGTCCGTATTTGCCGCTTCGGGATGGGTCGACGAATCCGCCCGTGCCGCGGTCCTGACCGTCGGCACGATCGTCGCGGTCGCCGCGTCGAAAGCCGGCGACATTTCACAAGATCTGAAGACCGGGTACCTCGTCGGTGCCACGCCGGCGCGCCAGCAATTCGGACAACTGATTGGCGCGTCGTTCGCGTGCTGGGCGGTCGCGGCCACGGTCATCCTGTTGGGCACCGCTTACACGTTCGGGTCGAGTGAGATTCCGGCGCCGCAGGCAACGCTCATGAAAACCATCGTCGAGGGAGTACTCGCCGGTGAGTTGCCCTGGGGACTCGTGTTGTCGGGTGTCGGCCTTGCGGTGATGGCCCTTCTCTGTGGAGTCTCTCCGCTGGCCTTTGCGATCGGCGTCTACCTTCCGCTGTCGACGATGGCGGCTATCTATCTGGGAGGTTGCGTGCGGGCGCTGAGCGAACGCGCCGCGCCCCGGGGCGAAAAATCCGACCGGACGCAGGAGGGCGCCGACCCTGGAATTCTTGCGGCGTCAGGGCTGGTCGCGGGCGAGGGCCTTGCGGGCGTCGTGCTGGCCGGATTGGTTGCCGCCGGAGCCGTCCCGCGATCGGTGGCGCCGCGACTCTCGGGCCTGACGGGCGAGATCGCCGTCCTGGCGATGCTGCTCGGCGTGAGTGCGTTTCTCTATCGGGCTGCGCGTTCCTCGGTCAGTCTTGAGCGCTCGGCGTGAAGGCCCGGCGGACCAGGTTGTTGTCCCGCCGCCGCATTAGCCGCTCGTTCGGCCGCCGACACGACTGATACGCGCACGATCGGCGCCTGCGGCAAGGTGGCCGTCAACGGCATCGCTGCCGGGGATGCGGAATACAGTTAAGCTGAGTACACTCGCGTACCAAACGCCATCCCGATAGGAACACTATGGGCCTGATTCGACGGACGCTCTGCGCCGGCGCGCTCGCAGCCGCCCTCGCCATCGCCACATTCGCCCAGACGCCGGCCGATCCGGTGATTTACATCCATGTCGGCGGGCTGCTGGATCGTCCAGGTCAGAACCCTCGCGGTCCGTCGACCATCGAGGTGCGCGGCAGCCGGATCCAGGCGATCGTCGACGGCCATGTCGCCGCACCGTCCGGCGCGCGGCTGATCGATCTGACACGCGACTTCGTGCTGCCGGGCCTCGTCGACGCGCACGTGCACATCTTCAGCGACGACGACAAGATGCGCGCGAGGCTGGAAGCCAACAGTCGAGACATCGAGGATACCCTCCTGATCGGTGTCGACAACGCACGGCGCACGCTCGAGGCGGGCTTCACGACGATCCGCGATCTCGGCTCGGACATCCACAGCGTGACTGCGTTGCGCGACGCGATCGCCGCCGGCCTGGTCCCTGGACCGACCATCGTGGCTGCCGGCTCCGGCATCTCCGGGACCGGAGGCCATGCCGACGCCGCCAACAACGCCAATCGCGACATCGTCGAGCTGCGTCGATCGCGCGCGGCCAACCTGTGCAACGGCGCCGACGACTGCCGCCGGGCGGTCCGCGACCAGATCTCGCAGGGGGCGGACGTGATCAAGTTCACGGCCACCGGCGGCGTCAACAGCAACATCGCCGGCGGCCTCGGGCAGCAGTTGTTCGACGACGAGATGAAGGCCATCGTCGATACGGCACATTTGTTCGGCAGGAGGGTCGCGGCGCATGCTCATGGTGCCGACGGAATTGCCGCCGCGCTGAAGGCGGGGGTCGATTCGATCGAACACGCAACTTACACAAACGCCGAAACCAATGAGCTGTTCAGGCGCTCCGCGGCATGGCTCGTACCGACCATGGTGGCGCCGCATGCGGCACTGGCTCAGGCGCGTGCCGGCGCGCGGAGCCGCGCGACGCTCGCCAAGGCCGAGGAGGCTGTCGCCGTCCACAACGAGAACATTGCGAGCGCGATTCGCTCCGGCGTCAGGATCGCGTTCGGCACCGACACTGGCGTCTCGGATCATGGCAAGAACGCGAAGGAGTTCGCGCTGCTCGTGAAGGCCGGCATGACGCCCACGGCAGCGATCCGCGCGGCCACGATCGATGCGGCCACGCTGCTCGACCGCGCCGCCCGGATTGGCTCCATCGAGCCGGGCAAGGACGCCGACATCATTGCCGTCGGCGCCAGCCCGATTCCGGACGTCACTCGGCTCGAGCGAATCCGGTTCGTCATGCGCCAAGGCGTAGTCCACGTGCTCGACGGTGCGAGGCAGCCCTTCCCACCGCGTTGGTGAAGAAGAGCGCCCGCACGGTCGGGCCTGGTCGCGGGCGAAGGTCTCGCCGGCGTCGTGCTGGCAGGACTGAAACGATGGCGCCTGTGCATCTTGAGCTTGTCTCAGCTGACATGCTGGACCAAGCGGCACGTGCTGAGATCATCGACCTCTGCGAGGCAGCGTACGGCGAAGACTTCACACGTCTATTTGAGGAGCTGACCGGCTCCGTACACGTTCTCGCGCGTGATGAACGCGGTGTGCTGGTGGGTCACGCAGAGTGGGTGACGCGGTGGTTGCAGCCTGGTGAGCATCCGGTACTACGAACGGCCTACGTCGAGGCGGTCGCGACCGCCCCGGGACAGCAGGGACGAGGACTCGCAACCACGGTGCTCCGTTATATGAGCGACGTGCTTGTTATGGACTCGACGTGGCAACTCGGGGCGCTGTCTCCGTCAGATCCCGCCTTCTACGCTCGTCTCGGGTGGGAGCTCTGGCTCGGCCCGTTGGGGATCCGTCGCGGAGATCGCGTAGAACTGACACCTTCGGATGAGCAGGTGATGATTCTTCGGCTTCCCGCGACTCCAGTTGCTCTGGTGACGTCGTCCCTGTTGACCGCTGAGTGGCGAACTGGCGAACTCTGGTGAAACGACAGCGGCCTTGATGCCATCGGCAAGAAATGGGCGTCGAGGTGGCTGACCAAGCAAAGGGTGTAACATGCGACCAACCAGGCTGTCTGGACCCATGAACCGGCGTCACTTTCTTCAGTCCGGTGCCACGCTCCTCAGTTACGGCGAGCTCGCATTTCTCACGGGGCTGACGCCCGTCTCGGCCGCGCAGGCGCGCGTCGATCCAGGAATTGTGCGGTTCGACCCGGCCATCGAGCCTCTGGTGCGCCTGCTCGAAGACACGCCGCGCGCACAGCTGCTGGAAGAAGTCGGGGCTCGGATCCGAAAGGGCCTGACGTACCGCGAGTGCCTCGCGGCACTACTCCTTGCCGGAATCCGCAACGTCCAGCCTCGTCCTGCCGTCGGATTCAAGTTCCACGCGGTGATGGTCGTGCACTCCGCCCACCTCGTTGCCCAGGCCTCACCCGACGCGGAGCGCTGGCTTCCACTGTTCTGGGCCCTCGACCACTTCAAAGATTCGCAGGCAGACGATGCACGCGAAGGCGACTGGACGATGCAGGCGGTGAACGCGAAGTCGGTGCCTACGAAGAATCAGTCGGTCCGAGCGTTCACCACGGCGATGGACCAGTGGGACGAATCGGCCGCCGACGCAGCCGCTGCCGGCCTCGCGCGAGACTTGAGCTCCCAGGAGGCTTTCGAAATTTTCGCGCGCTACGCGGCCCGCGACATGCGCTCTATCGGCCATAAGGCGATCTACGTCGCCAACGCATGGCGCACACTCGAGACGATTGGCTGGCAGCACAGCGAGCCGGTGCTCCGATCGCTGGCCTACGCACTCCTGGCGCGCGAGGGCAGCGACCCCTTGCGAGGGGACGAGCGCGTGGATCGTCCGTGGCGTCGCAATCAGCGGCTCGCCGCCGGACTACGCCCGGATTGGCGCGTCGGCAAGAGCGACGCCGGAGCGACCGTCGAGATGCTCGCGTCCCTGCGCGAAGGCACCGAGGATGTCACCGCCGATCGGGTCGTCGATCTGATTCAGCGCGGGATCGCTCCCCAATCCATCTGGGACGGCATGATGTGCGGTGCAGCCGAGATTCTCATGCGCAATCCCGGCGTCGTCCCTCTCCACGCCGTGACTACGACGAACGCGATCCGATACATTTACGAGCGCTCGCAGAACGACGAGACTCGCCGCATGCTCCTGCTTCAGAACGCGTCGTTCCTTCCGTTCTTGCGAGGCAGCCGATCCGGCGCACGCATCGACCAGCTCACCGCGACCGAGCCAGCGGCTTCAGGAGATCAGGCCGTCTCGACGATTCTTGCAGCGATCGGCCGCGACAACCCGAGCGCCGCAAGCCAGGTTCTCGGGTACCTGGCGCGAAACCCCACGCCCAAGCCCTTGCTGGATGCCGCCAACAGGCTCGTGTTCCTCAAGGGCAACGACTCACACGACTACAAGTTCAGCGCGGCGGTGCTCGAGGACTACGGCCACCTCTCGCCATCGTGGCGCGAGCGGTACCTGGCAGCCAGCGTTTTCTGGTTGAGTGGTTCGGGGTCGCCGGACAACGCGCTGATTCAACGTGCGCGGCGCGCGCTTGGTGGCTAGGTGGTTAGACCGTCCCTTTACGAATCTTTAAACCGGTTCAGCGCTCGGCTGCGGTACGATCCCCACAAAATGGCGCTGTACAAGTTCGGCAATTACCTGCAGAAATCGCAATCGATGGCGTTCGAGAAGGAACACATACCAGGGGACTCGGCGCCCCACTCCGCGATCTTCCGTTGCACCGGGTGTGGCGTCGAAGTCATCTCTGAGGAGGGCAGGTCCCTACCGGCCAAGAACCACCATCAGCACACGATTCACCAAGGCCCCATCCGCTGGCGCATGGTCGTGGCGATCGATCAGAAGCTGGGATAGGAGCGCATCCCAAGAAACGGCCGCCGCGTGCTGACCGCTTCAACCGCCAGGTGGATCCGGCGAAAGACTACCGTCCGGCGATTCGGGATGACGGCCTGTCGTGGTCCTGACATTCAGTTGCTGAGTAATCGCGCAAGACGTACCGCCGTGCGAATCACGCTCGGTCGAACCGTTTCGCACTATCGGATTCTGGAGCGACTCCCCCCGGCAGTCGAGGAGGATGATGTGCCGACGAAGAGTGGCCGGTGCGTACCCGGAGCCCGTGCGCTGTTGAGGAGACGCGGACCCCTCACATACGCGATGGCGGCCGTGCTGGTGGTCATGCTCGGCGCGACTGCGACCTCGACACAATCGACCTCAACGGCGTCCGCCGAACCGCCGACGTGTCGCCCGCCGGAAGCCGGCGCACCAATGTTCGTGAGCGCGGAGTGTGTCGATCCCCGGTTCAACCGGCCCGTCATCGACCGCGACGAATGGCGGGACACGCCGGTGCGGCACCGGTACGTGAACGGCCACTTCGAAGGCACAGATGCGAAGTTCTCGTTCTACTTCCCGGCGCCGGAACAGTACCAACGACGGTTTTTCCAGACCACCCATCAGCTGCTGACCAGCGAGGAGGCTTCGCCGGACAGCATCGGCTTCGGTGTCGCCAGCGGCGCCTACTTCGTGCAGACGAATATTGGCGGCAACGAGGGCATCCGCTCGGTCGACGACGCCCTCGTCCTCAAGAAAGATCCGTCAGTCGTCGGCTACCGGGTCAACGCGGCAGCGGCGAAGTTCTCACGGACCCTGGCGGCCAGGATGTATGGCGACCATCGCCCTTATGGATATCTCTACGGAGGAAGCGGCGGCGCATACCAGACGATCAGCAGCCTGGAGAACACCACGGTATGGGACGGCGGCGTGCCGTTCGTCATGGGTGCGCCAAACGCCATTCCCGGCGTCTTCACGGTGCGGATCCATGCGTTGCGCGTGCTCAGGATGCGGAACAAGTTCCCCGAGGTCATGGATGCGATCGACCCCGGTGGCAGCGGCGATCCGTATGCCGGTCTGAACGAGGAGGAGCGTAGTGCGCTCGCCGAGGCGACGCGGCTGGGATTTCCGCCGCGTGGATGGTGGAACCACGCGACGTTGACCGGCGGGCCGCTCAGCCTCGTCGCCGGCTACGTCCCGATCCTGGACGCCACCTACGTCGACGACTTCTGGACCAAGCCTGGCTACCTCGGTAGCGACTCGAGGTCAGCGGTTGCCCGCGCGCGGATCCAGCACGAGACGACCGTCGTCAACGTCGTCGCTGGCCCTCCGCGCCGGATCGAGCTGACCAGCGTGCCCACGGGTGACCTCACCGGCGCCGACGTCGTGATCGCGAGCGGCGCGGCCGCAGGTCAGCGGCTCCCTCTGGGACCGGTAGCGGGCAACACGATCGGCTTCGGGTTCGGCGCAAGCCCCGCGGTGGTGAACCGCATCCAGACTGGCGACACCGCGCGGATCGACAACTCGTGGTATCTCGCCCTTCAGACGTATCATCGCCACCAGATCCCCACGCCCGACATGTACGGGTGGAATCAGTTCCGCGGCCGCGACGGCAAGCCGACCTACCCGCAGCGTAACGTCCTGATAGGGCCGATTGGGGCGTTCAACGGGGCTGGTTCCAACCAGACCGGCCGCTTCAACGGGAAGATGATCGTGCTGCAGACGTTGATGGACATCGACGCCCTGCCCTGGCAGGCCGACTGGTACCGGACGAAGGCGCAGCAGGCGTTGGGGCGGCGCTTCGACGACAGCTTCCGCCTCTACTTCATCGATCATGCCCAGCATGGCGCGCCAGTCGGCCCGGCGGCGCACGCACGCACGGTCAGCTACCAGGGCGCGCTGCAGCAGGCGGTCCGCGACCTCAGTGCATGGGTCGAGAGGGGCGTGCGGCCTCCTGCTGAAACCCGCTACAAGGTGGTCGAGAGTCAGGTGGAGGTGCCGCCCACAGCCGCAGAGCGCAGGGGCATTCAGCCGGCGGTGGAACTGAAGGTCAACGGCGGCGAGCGCGCCGAGATTGCCGTCGGCCAGCCCGTCACCTTCACCGCGACGATCGAGGTGCCGCCCCAGACAGGCCGAGTGGTGGCCGCGGAATGGGACTTCGAAGGCTCCGGCAACTACCCCGTCGCCGAGCAGCTCCGCGCTGTGGAGCCAACGGTAAGCTTGAAGGTCGCCCATGCCTTCTCGGCACCCGGCACCTACTTCCCCGTACTTCGGGCCACGTCGCACCGAGACGGCGATGCCCGGACTCCATATGCTCGTGTACAGAACCTGGCCCGCGTGCGCGTTATCGTGAAGTAGAACTCCGGGCGAGCACGATGGTTCGTGTCCTCCTCGCGAATCCTGCGGGAGTACTGGCCCGCACCTCCCTCGAAAGCGGTCTAACGGCCACGCATCACCAGCGGCCGCTCACGATCGCATCTGGCCGTCTGGTGCGTGCGGTGTCAGGCACCGAAGCAAGACCGCCGGATGAGAACTCGTTACCTGCCTCGTAGTCCCAGGAGTGTCCACACAGCAGGGAAGTACAGAACTCCACCAACAGCAAAGGCCGCCACGAAACCTACGCCGCCGACCCAATGTTCGCTGAGTGCTCGCTTGAAGTACCACAGGCAATACGGCACCACAAGGGCGACCGCCGAGAACACCCCTGGCGTATAACCGCCCAACAAGACGGAGCCAGCCACATGCGGAATGAACGCGTTCACGAAAAATATGGCGTAGAGCGCAATGAGCGAGTGTACGGCGAGGCTCCGCGGAGCCGCCGGACTCGCAAGCGCCACCCACCCTGCGCTGAAAAGCGTGACCAGCGCGAGTCCCACATACAGTCGCTCGGCATCGACCGCCAATGGGACGATCCCGAAGCGCTGCAGGAGTTCTGGGAGACGCGGCTGAAGCCACGTTGGCGCAGTCAAGGCTTCCTCGGCGTTGTGCGCAGCAATTACTACGACGCCCAACCAACTGCGCCCCGGAAGGCTCATCGCCGCAACGACTGGTCTGTGCATCACTCGTGCGGGGTTGAGGTGCCTAACGCTTGCTCATACGACAGAGGGTCCCTCGGTCGAGTAGCTTTCCGGGTCGTCAAGGATGGTTCTTCTGCACACGGTAGTGCAGTTGGACCAGGCCATCTTCGAACCGCTCGATGGAGTGCAAATCCAAGGGCACGTGGCGGTGACGCCGCGCTATCAGTGGAATGCCCTCCCCAATGAAGACCGGGGTCACACTGATGATGAACTCGTCGATCGCCTGCTCGTCAAGAAAGGAGGCGATGATCTCGCCGCCGCCCACCAACCAGATATCCTTGCCAGGCTGCTCTCGAAGACGGCTCATAAACGGGCCAATTGCCTCGTTCACGAACTCCACGCCTGACGGGGCGTCCGCTGGTGAAGAATGCCGGGAGAAGACGATACTTCGACTCTTTGAGTCGAATTTCGCCCCCATTCGCAGGCTGACCTCGTAGGTCTTCCGGCCAAGTACCTTCGTGTCGATCGACTTCATGAAGGCGTTCATGCCATAGAAGCCTTCTGGTGCCGGGCGGGACGTCAGCCACTCGAGATCGCCGTCAGAACGCGCGATGTAACCGTCCGCGCTGGTTGCGATGTGAACGATGATTTTTCGAGGCTTCGTCATGCGTACCCGTCTCTATTGGCAAAGGCTCCCAAAGAACGGGCTAGTCGCTCGACCGTCTAACCAATATTGATTAGACCTCGTCACCGATACTTAGCGCGGCGGCCAACGTCCGGAAGCTGCGTCGAGATTCTCGACCGCAACCTGTTGATGCGGTGGATGCTAAGGCAACGCGCTATTCGACAATCGCCTGCATCACGGCGGTCTCGAAATCGCGATCGGCTTCGCGATTGGGGTTTGACGTCTGAACCATCATCAGGCCCACGATCTGCTCGTTCGGATCGTTCCAGAAGTGCGTCCCGAACGCCCCGTCCCAGCCGTAGCTGCCAGTGGAGATCGCAAGGCCCGACGCCACCGCATCCGTGACGACTTGCACGCTGAGTCCGAAGCTGCGGCCGCGAGGCCTGCCCGTCAGGGTGTCGGGAATGTGAATGGACCGCATCAGCTCCACCGTCCGGGGACCGAGGAGGCGCTTGCCGTCCAGTTGCCCGTCGTTCAGCAGCATCTGGCCGAACTGCAAATAGTCCTCGGCAGTGCTCACCAGTCCGCCTCCACCCGCAAAGTACACAGCGCTCCGTGCGGCGTCCGGATTCGCGGCCTTCTCCATACCCTTCGGCGTCCGCTGATAGACGGTGGGCATCCGCTGCATGCGGTCGGGCGGCGGAAAGTAGAAGAACGTATCCTTCATCCCGAGCGGCTCGAAGACTCGTTGACGGAGAAACTTGTCGAACGTCTGTCCGGAGGCAACTTCCACGACCCGCCCCAATGTCTCGAAGCCAATGCTCGGGCTGTAAGCCCACCGGGATCCAGGCTGAAACGCCAGTGGAACTGCAGCAAGCTTGGGGAGATAGTCCGCCAACGTGTCGGTCGGCTTGCGGACGACTTTAGTGGCTTCGCTCGCGCTGATGCCGCCACTGACCAGTCCCGACGTGTGCGTCAGGAGATCGCGAACGGTGATCTCACGCGACCGCCGGCATGGTGTAGAACTGCGGCTCACTCAGACCCGCGCCTGCGGGTGCCGGAGGCGTATCAATGGGGACGGCGACTTTCAGTCCCCTTGAACTCGGGAATGAATTTCGAAACAGGATCCGACAATCGGAGCTTTCCTTCCTCCATCATCATCAGGATCGCGACTGCGACGACGGGTTTGGTCATCGACGCAATCCGGAAGACGGCGTCCCTGGGCATCGGCTTCTTCGCGTCGAGATCCATCAGCCCGTGGGCCTCGAGGTGCACCAGGCGCCCTTTGCGCGCCACGAGCGTGACCGCGCCAGAAAAATCGCCGGAATCGATGTGCCGGCGAGCGACGTCCTGGATTCGCTCCAGCCGCTCGGACGAAAACCCCACCTCCTCGGGATTCGCCTTCTTCGAGGCGGCGCCCGCCGGCCACGCGAGAAACGCGGCCACGAAGGCCAGAGCGACGACCCGTTCCCTGATTCGAATGTGGCATTTCATAGCTCGCTTCTCCACTCCTGCGCCTGCACGTCAATCCTGCGCGGGCTCGACCGGTGTCAGGACTCTCTGCACGCCGCCTTCCGTCGTCGCGGGTCGGCCGAGCGCAGGCGCGACGTTGCTCGTCAGCACCACCTTGCGAAGCACCCGGTTCCACCACATGACCGAACCGGTTACGAACAGCGCCGCAGGCACAAGTCCAAGAATCGTGTACAGCCATTTGACCCAGATGCCGTAAGCGCGTCCGAAGTGAAGGCGAGCCAGCAATTCGAGCGCGTTGTCGCCAAACCGCAGTTCGGTGCTCTCAGGATCGATCGGCTCGAGATAGTCGACCAGGTCCGTGAATGGCGCGGGATAGGACAGGTAGATACCGCTCACCCCCCACATGAGGATGAACACGAACATCCAGAAGCCGATCGCGCTGTGCAGGTCCCAGTTGAAGCGCGGCCAACCGACTTTCCACCGCACGAACATGCTACGGCGCCAGCGCGACACGCCCGGCCACCAGATGATCGCGCCAGTCAGGCACAACACGGTCAGCAGCAAGGCACCGGCGCCGTTCACGAGGCGGCCCGTGCGATCGGCCAGCAGGTCGTCGTGCAGCTTTACGAGCCACGTCAGAAAGTGCGGCTCCTCGGGTGCGACGTCGCCGAGGTCCTTACCGGTGTACGGATCGAACACGCGATCGCGCCGTCGCTGGCCGCGCATCATTGCGACTTCGGCCGCACGAGTCGGATCTTTCGAGAAGCTCACACCCACGACGTCGAATCGTGGATTCGCCTGCTTCGCCGCGGCACTCAGCTCGTCGGCGGTCATCAAACGGCCGGTTGGCACGACGGTCGGCCGCTCCCAGACCAGCTTGGAGATCTCACGCCGAAAGACGATAGCGCTGCCGCTGATGCTGATGATCAGCATGTACAGGCCGACGCCGATGCCGGTCCAGAGGTGGATCTGAAACAGGGCGCGGCGCAGGAACACATTCTGCGGCTGTCGGATGAATCGTTGGCGAAGCGTCATGGCTCCAATCCGCACCTACTCCGTCTCACAATGACGGAATCTATGGTCTGCCACGGAGTCACCGAGTCACGGAGGGCAATGCAAGAGCAGTCGCGGCAGAACGCTCGACGCGGCGCCGCACGGCGGCGGTTCGGGCGTGCCTGGATCGAGCGTCTCAGTGGCTCGGTGACTCTGTGGCCTAATCGATGACGTCACGGCTACGACGACATGAGCGTCGACAGCTCAACGGCCCGGTGCTGCCCCTCCTGTTGCAGGTGGTGCCCCTGTGGCCGCTCCGCCCGGACCCGGCTCGCCGATTCTGGCGCCGCCGACCGTCAACCCGTTCTGCACCGGCTTTCGGGCCCGGACGATGCCGTTCTTGAGGTCTTCTTCGATCGCCCGGTCCTCGGCCCGTGCGCCGCTCAACGCCTGCATGAGCGCAAGGTTCCCTTCGTGGCAGTCGGTACGGGAGCACCTGATACCCGGCGGGCGACGTCAGCGGAATCGAAATCCTGATCGGCCGTGTGTAGGTTCTCGGCGCATCAATCGTGACGTCGTACCGGAGCACGTCCGCTTCGACGCGGGTGATTCGCTCAACGAGCTTCGCCTCGACGTCGGAGTAGCCGGTGCGGCCGTTCAGATTCGTCGTCTCGACCACCAACGTTTGCCCTTCCCAGTGGCCGCGGCCGTCTCCCATGAACATTTGCAGGTTCTGACCCGGATGCGGTCGCCCATCGAGGGGGATGACGCGCGACTCGTGAATCATTTCGTTCATGATCGCCACATACCCCGGGCCTTGCACGATGCGGTGACCGTTGCCGTAGATCTTGGGCGTCATCGACCCCACGACCCCCAAGGTGAAACAGCGGTCGTACATCGTGAAGTCTTCCGGACCGTCGAACGGACCATCGCCGTAGGTGCCGCGCGGCGCCAGCTGGCGCTTTCGTTCCGCTTCGGGCGTCAGTGGCGGCAACGTGCCGTCTGCGGGCTCAACGATGAGGGATGTTTGCCGGAACGACTTGGTGAGCCACGCCGAATCGCCGCGGAAGGATCCGACCGCGTTCTCCGCGCGGGTTCGAGTCTCTTCGTCGCGCTTGACCTTTGCCGCAAATTCCTCGTCGTTCAGTTCGGCGCGGCCGGCAAACTGTTGCGGGCGCTGCAACGGAATGCCGAACGCCGAATCGGTGGTCCAGGTCCCCTGGAGATCGGGATCGCCCCAAGGAGTCTTTGGCGGGGTCCATGGCTTCTCGGCGCTCTTCGCCGGAGCCGCTTTGGATCCGTTCGCTGGCGCCTGGCCTGCAGCCGGCGACACTCCGGCCGCGACGAGCGCGACGGCGCCAATCGCCATGCTGAGGCGAGCCATTTGGTTGGTCATAGTTCCTCCCATGCAACCCGGACGACCCCGGCGGAAACCTGCCTATCCTAGCGTGGTTCGGGCCTCATCGGCAGGGGCGATTTCCGTGTTCAACATCGGCTCAATCCCACCAGTGAACCACCCGGAATCGGACAGCTGCTGCGCCAGTGCCGCGAGCACGATCGGATCTCAACGCGGCGGCGCCAGGCCGGCCTTCAGCCTGGACGGGCGAAAATTGGAGTAGGTTGCCAGTCCAGTGATGCGATTCGCCGACCGCTTTCGTGGAGTGTCGTACACCTCGGACATCTCGAGGGGCACCCAGAACCCCAGTCCCGGCTCGGGTCCGTAGGTCACGACAATCGTCGCCCGCTGGCGAACCGCGCGGGTCGCTCCCGTCACGAGCTCGCTCCGCACCAGCCGCCCGGTCGCGGGGTCAATCCAGAAACGCCCGTGAGACTTGAGCGACTTGCCGTCCTGTGTGCGGATGAAGGTCGGCTCCTTGAGTTCCTTGTAGCTGATCACCCAGGTTGGAGTCCCATTGATGGTTTCTTCACCGACCTTGGCGAAATCGAATCGTGAGCGATACGCCGGCCTCAAGAACGCCAGCACGAGCGTCGGCCGGTTGATCGTCCGGTAGACGTCGCCGAGGTTGTAGCGGGCGCTCTCGGCCGCCATCTTCGCGGCCTGCTCCGCCACACTCGTCGGCCCGCGCGTAAACAGGTCGCGGAACCGTGCTTCGCGATCGCCGACCGCCGTCCCGTCGACCTCGAACACGTCGCGAAAGCCGAACCACTCCTCTTCGGGAAGAAGCTGGTAGACCAGGTAGTCCGAGCGCAGGACGCGCTCGCTTTCGGTCGAGCCGTCCGGCAGAACGATGCGCTGCTGCCAGCGTTCCTCCGCGACGATCCCGGAGAGATCGTCCTGGTACTCGACGATGTAGGCGTGCGCACGCTGCATCACGTCGGTGACGGTCGGCGACTGGCCGGCCAGAACCGAGGCGAGTGCGGTTGGAAATGCGGCCAGAACTGCCAACCGCCGCACGGCATCCCGGAAGCGCGGAGTCCTTTGAGCGCATTGGCAGGCCTGAAGGCCTGCGCTACGAGAGGCCGCCGGCAATTTTGCAAACGGCCGCCGGGCAGCCCTGAAGGGCTGCGCTACCGTAATTTTGCAATGCGCCCTTTGCAATGCTCGGCGATCTCCGCGTGCTCTGCGGTAGGAGGGCTTTCGTTGACGAGCTCTGAAAGGCTGCGGGACGGTCAATTGGGCAGCGCGTCCAATGACGCTCAATAGCGGGAGTCCTGACAAATGTATTCGAATATCTCACCGCCCGGAATCCACTTCGACGCGGTCGATTCTGTAATCGTCCATCGCCCCGACCAGGGCTTCGTGTAGGCGCCGGGATCGTCGAACGTCACTTCGTAGACGAGCGTTTTCAGATTGGGTCGCGTGATTCGTTCGATCAGATGAAGCTGTTCGGTGGTGGGATACGATCCGGCCACCCACTGTCTCTCGTTGAAGCCGGCCGAATCGATCACCAGCGTGTCGCCTTCCCAGCGGCCGACTGAGTGACCGAAGTAGGTCGGCCGCAGATCGTCACCGGTTGGATGCGGACGCCCGTCCGTGTACACGACTCGCCAGGAATGCGGGCCGGCGATGCCGAGAATGAAGATGCTCTTCAGATCGGGCACGTCAACGATCTCGAAGCCCGGCGCATTGAAGAATCCCGGTCCTGCAGCCGGCTTGCAGCCGACGAGTGGCGGATGCAGATCCGTACGCGACGTCCGGTACTGGTACAGCGCTCGCGCCCACGGCTGAAACGGCACATCGGCGGCGCGTGGGAGGCCGCCAAGACCAGGCCGAACTTCCCAGTAGCCTTTCTTATCGGCCGACGATCCCAGGTTCACTCGGCCATCGGGCCAGCGCGGAGCGGGTTCAGACGTCTGACTTCCAGCAGGGGGTTGCGCCTGAGCCCACGCGGGTGCTGCGATCGCGCAGGCTAACGCCAGCATCCCGGCGACTCGGCAGAGACGTCGGGCGATTCGATGTCTCGCGATCAACTTGACCCGCAGGAGCCCTTTCATATTTACACCACCCGCCTTACCTGCCCTACCCGCCCTTAAAGCCCCTCGTGTCTCTCCCGCCCTTCCCGCCCCTCCCGCCCTTCCTGCCTTTCCCGCCCACCCGCCTTACCTGCCCTGACGGCTACCTCATGACCAACTTCTGGCCGTTTGCCAGGACCATTGCGGTCGTCTGCATGGATCCGGCAGAGTTGGTTCCGTCTCTGGCAAGTGCGGCCCCTTCCACGGTCACCTTGTCCCCGATCTTGAGCGTGTCTCTCTTCCAACCGCCTCTGGCCAGGGCGTAAGGCGGCCCCATTTCCACCTTGTAGCTCTTGACCGCGCCGCTCTCGTCTTTCGTATCGATGAAGACAAACGCGTGCGGATTCACCCAGTCGACTTTCGTGACATATCCGGTGATTGTCGTCGTCTTGCTCGAATCGTACTCGGCATCGAAGGAATGGTGTGCCACGGCCGGCCCGGCAGTCAGGAGGAGACCGAGCGCCGTCGTGAGACCGACTCGCGAGCAAATCGTTCTGAGTTTCATAGGTCGTTCCTCGTCGTCACAAGAGCCACCACGGAGGACAAGGGGGACAGGACGTGCCTACCGGATGAACGTTGACTCGGCATTCTCCTCACAGAAGTATTCTTGGATTTCTCAATCCGGAACCCACTGAATCGTCCAGCCCCCAGACCATGGTCGCGTATACGTTCGCGGGTCGTCCACCGTCACTTCATATCTCAGAGTTTGCAGGTCCAGTCGCGTGAAGCGTTCGACGAGGTGAAGAGACTCGGTGTGCGGCAGCCCGCCGTTCGTGAACCAGAACTTTTCGTTGAATCCGGCCGAGTCGACGACCAGCGTGTCTTTCTCCCAACGACCGACCGAGTTGCCGTAGTAGCTGAGCACCACTTCCGCCGCCTGACCTTGAGGACGTCCGTCGGTGTAGATGACTCGCCAATTGCGATTGCCGCCGCCAAGCAGGACCAGAATGCGGCCCAGTTCCCGCTGTTCGACGAATTGAAACCCGTTGGGCGTGTGGAACTGCCGCGGTCCGCCCGGTGGAAGACAACGGCCCAGAGGATCGTCTTTCAACAAGGCCCGCTGGCGGTATTCGTACAGCGCCTTCGCCCACGGCTGAAACGGCGCCACCTTCTCTGCATCGGCGATGTTTGCCAGCAGGCCATCGTCATTCATCACGACTTTCGCGCCGTTCTCGACTAATGCCTTCACGCTGGCGGCTCCCCAGTAGCCCTTCCTTCCAGCCGGAGGCCCGAGCCTGACCTGGCCGTCGGGCCAACGTGGCGCCGGCTCGCGCGAGGGAGCGGATGCGCGGCGGGCCGGCGGCGCGACAAAGAGTCGTTTGCCCGTGCCAGAATGCGTGACGGAGTTGGCGAACGCTTGTCGGCTGGCGTCCCTCGCGAGAACGCCTTCGACCGCAACCACGTCGCCAATACGCAACGAGCTCCGCCTCCAGCCGTTCCGTTCGAGTTCGAGCGGGTTGCCCACCTCCACTGCCCAATTGACGACGGTGCCGGCGGTGTCGCGGACATCCAGAAAGAAGAACGCGCGAGGATTGACCCATTCAATCCTCGTGACGGCCCCCTGCAGCTTGACTTGTCTCTCGCGATCGTAGGTCGCAGAAAAAGGCTGCTGCGAGAATGCCAGTGCGGCGGGAAGCAAGAGCCCGCAACACACGGCAAGAACAGCCGACCGAGAGCGGTTCATAAGCCGAGACACTTTGCTCAACGTCTACCGACTAGCGACTAACGACCAACCGACTAATCCCTGCTAATCCTGAAATCGCCCTTCGCCGTTCCCTGATTCCATGTGCCGCTCATCCTACGATGGGCCGACCCGAGGTCCTCGAGCTTGCCCTCGGCCTCGATGCGAGCTGGATTGCCGGACGGATCCTTTCCACTGGCTTGAATGCGGACGGTCCAGCTCGGCAGGTCCACGAACACGCTGGCAATCGTGATGGCGTCCGGACCCGGATTGATCGTCCCAGTGACGTTCTTCCCATCCCAGTTCATCACGATCGTGAGGTGATGCCGCTCTGTGGGTGTCGGTCCCCAGTCGCCCGACCAGGTACCCGTCAAGGGATGCCCTTCCTGGGCGACTGCCGACACAACGAACATCAAACATGCCGACAATCGCAACAGCTGGAACAATCGCCGCCGCACGAACATAGTCCCCCCAGGCGATGAATGGACTTTTCAAGAAAGCTTAATCGATAGGCGGCAAAAAGGACTTGGGAAAAAGCGGCTCGAGATTGAAGATAGGCCCTGAATCGAGGGAGGTTCAACGGAGGTCGTTTATGAAGCAGCGTTCGTTCCAGCCTCGGACCGTACTGATGGCACTGCTCCTGTTGATTGGGGCCGCACAGGTCATCGAACGAGGTGCTCTGAGTGCACAAGGTGCTGGTGGTCCGGCCCTCCCCGATCTCAAGACGCAGGTGTTCGACACGAACACCAAACAGCGCATCCGCGTTGTTCCGGTTGCGTCGGGGCTGGTGCACCCCTGGAGCATCGCTTTTCTCCCCGACGGAAGCATGCTGGTCGCGGAGCGGGCCGGCAGATTGCGAATCATCCGCAACGGCGTGCTCGATCCGAAGCCGATCTGGGAAGCACCTCCCGCACCACCGCCGCCGCCCGATGCGGAAACTCCGACCGCCCAGACGGGTGCGGATCGCTTGCATTCCGTCGCCATCCATCCACAATTCGCGCAGAACCATTTCGTGTACGTCTCGTACCCGAAACGAGGGGAACGTGGCTCGACGCTCGCGGTGGCTCGTGGTCGTCTCGAAGGCATGGCCCTGACTGACGTTGGCGACGTGTTCGTCGCCGACGCGTGGGAGACTTCCGGAAATCTCGCCGGAAGGATTTTGTTCGGGCCCGATGGGACGTTGTACGTGACGGTTGGCGACCGCGACCGCCTGTGCTGCATCGGCCGCGACGACAACAGCCTGCGGATGCGCGCACAGGATCTCGGCAATCACATCGGAAAGACGCTGCGACTTCGCGACGATGGCGGCGTTCCCAAGGACAATCCGTTCGTCGACCGGGCCGGCGCCAAGCCGGAGATCTTCACCTACGGCCATCGCAACGGTTATGGGCTGGCCTTCCACCCCGAGACAGGGGCGCTGTGGCAATCTGAGATCGGTCCGCTTGGCGGCGACGAGATCAACGTGCTCCTGCCGGGCAGGAATTACGGCTGGCCCCTCGTTTCGCTCGGCCGCAACTACACTGGTACGCTCGTCTCGGAAGAGCCATGGACGCGGGCCGGCATGGAAATGCCGCGAATGTTCTGGGTTCCGTCGATCAGCCCTTCGAGCATTGCGTTCTACACGGGCGACCGATTTTCGAGCTGGAAGGGCAACCTCTTTGTCGGCGCGCTCAACGGCAAACAACTTCAGCGGGTCGCGTTCAACCAGCCTTCGCAGGCCGAACGGCGCGAGCCGCTGCTCACCCAGCTCGACATCCGAATCCGCGATGTGCGCCAGAGCCCAGACGGTCTGTTGTACGTCGCGACCGAGAAGCGATCCGGCGGCGACGATGCCGATGGGACGATCCTGCGCATAGAGCCGGCTGAGTGAGAGCCGTATGAACAAAAGAGCCTTTGTCATCGGAATCGCCGCGACCGCCGTGATCGCCGCCGCATGGACGGCGCTGGTCGAGAAGAACGCAAACGCGCAGACCGCCCGGCCGCAGGTGCCTCGATTCGAACCGGATCCACTATGGTCCGAGGCATTGCCAAACAAGTGGGTGACCGGACAGGTGGGCGGCGTGGCTGTCGATTCGCACGACAATGTCTGGGTTTTCCACCGTTCCGCGACAATCCCCGACGGTGAGAAGGCGGCATCGCTCAATCCGCCTCAGGCGGAATGCTGCATCCCGGCGCCGGCTGTTCTGCAATTCAGCCCGGCCGGCAAGCTGTTGCAGGCGTGGGGCGGGCCCGGCGCAGGATACGAGTGGCCGACGACCGAACACGGGATCTTCGTCGACGACAAGGACAACGTCTGGTTGAGCGGCAGCGCACGAGAGGACAACCAGATCCTGAAATTCACGAACAAGGGCCGGTTCGTGATGCAGATCGGACACAAGGGGAAGAATCAGGGAAGCAACGACACCGAGAACCTGGGAGGGCCGGCCGGCCTGTTCGTGTTCGGCAAGACCAACGAACTATTCGTCGCCGACGGCTACTTCAACCACCGAATCGTCGTTTTCGATGCCGAGACTGGCGCGTACAAGCGGCATTGGGGAGCGTATGGAAAGAAGCCCGAGGACGATTACAAGTTCCCTCCTCGCGCTCAGCTCGTTCAAGGTCCGCCTCCGCCGCAGTTCAACAACCCCGTCCACTCGGTCGTAGTCTCGAACGACGAGCTCGTCTATGCCGCCGACCGCACCAACAATCGGCTTCAGGTGTTCAGGATCGACGGTACATTCGTCAATGAGATCTCCATCGCGAAACACACGCTTCAGGCGGAAGGCACCGTGCACCATTTCGTCCTGTCGCCGGACAAGGATCAGCGTTTTCTCTATGTCGTCGATGGCTCGAACAAGGCGGTGCGCGTGTTGAACCGCCGGACGCTGGAAATCCTGTCGAATATCGGCGGCCACGCCGGACACAACGCGCGGGAGTTCTTTCACATCCATAGCGCCGCGTCCGATTCGAAGGGGAACCTCTTCATCGGCGAGGTCAACAACGGCCAGCGCTATTACAGGTACACGTTCAAGGGGATGATGCCAGCAGCCTCGATACCCTGAACTCACGCGAGTGTTTCAGAGACGACGAGCCTCCCGCGCGCGGCTCCCAGCGCGCGTCACCGCGCGCAAACGCTAGATCCCAATCACCGTCGCGCTGTGCTTGCTGAATTCTTGAGGATTCTCTCGGCAGGTGGTCGCCCGCGCACATGGCAGGTCGCGGCGAGCCCAAACGACAGGGATGAGCGCGCGCCAACTGGATTGATGCACAGCGCGAGCTACCAGAACCCGAAAGCGTTGAAGATTCTGGAGGCATGGTTTGCCGCTGCCACGCGGGCCTTCGAGGCCGAAGGTGCGCGTCCCGGCAGTATCAGATGAATTGCAACTAATGAGAGGTTGCCGTGGACAACCGCTCGGTGGTCTTCGCCCACTCCCGCTTGATTTCCTCGATGTCGAGGAAGTCCTGGATCGTGAAGATCGGAATGTAGCGGGCGTTCGGGACCCGCGACCGGATCCTGTCGGTGCCGCCCTCCAGCCGGTCGATCAGCACGATGACGGCGGCGACGGAACACCCGATGCTCTCCGCTCCGTCGATGGCTTGGACGACCGACCCTCCTTTGGTGACCACATCGTCGACGATGACGACGGGCGTGCCCGAGAGCGGCGGGTTCTCGATCAGCTTCTGCGTGCCGTGCTTTTTCGGCTCCTTGCGAACATAGAAGCCGTCGAGATGGAAGCCCGACGCGGCCGCGCTCATGATGGCGGACCCAATGATGGGATCGGCGCCGTGGGTGAGGCCTCCAATGGCGCCGGGAAGCTCGGGAAGCGTCTTGATCGCGTCGACGACCGCTTCGCCGACCAACGGTGCGCCTTCGGAGCCGAGCGTTACACGCTTGCAGTCGAAGTAGTACTCGGATTCGATCCCGCTGCTCAGCGTGATGCGTCCACGAATCACCGCCCGGTCCGCGAGCAGTCGCCTCAGTGCCTTGAAGGTCTCAGTCATGGGTTCTAGTTTAGAGCGCATTGCAAAATTGATAGCGGCCTGTCGTAGCGCAGGCCTTCAGGCCTGCCAAACGGCCGCCGAGCAGCCCTGACCAGCCTCCGCCAAGGCTTCGGCGGTCCGCCGTAGCTTCAGCGAAGGCGGAAGGGCTGCGCTACCGTAATTTTGCAACGTGCTCTTAAATCAGGGACAGAATCGTAGTCCGGGTCTGGCAGGTCGTGGAACCGGTGGTAGCGTGAGTTATGGCCGATCGGGACCTCGTCGAGCTGCTCAGGGCCGCCCGGAAGATTCTCGTCGTCTCGGGCGCCGGCGTATCAACCGCCAGCGGCATCCCGGACTTCCGCGGCCCGGGCGGTGTGTGGACGCGCCGCCGGCCGGTCTACTACGACCAGTTCATGGCCTCGGAAGAGGCCCGACTCGAGGTACTGGGATTTCAAACTGGAGACATGGGAGATCTACCAGCTCGCGCGCCCCAACCCGGTCCACGACGCGATCGTGGCGCTCGAGCGCGCGGGCAAGATCCTCTCGGTGGTCACGCAAAACGTCGACGGCCTGCATCGCCGCGCGGGCACGTCGCCCGACCGGCTGGTCGAGCTGCACGGAACGGATCTTCTCGTCGAATGCCAGATGTGCCACGCGACGAGCGATCCCTCGCCTCACTTCGCACACTTCAAGGCGACACGACGTCCACCGAGCTGCCAATGCGGTGGAATTCTCAAGTCGGCCACCATCAGTTTCGGTCAAGCGCTACGGACCAGGGATTTGGAGCGTGCCGCTGCAGCCGCAGCGGAAGCGGATCTCGTGTTGGCACTGGGATCGACGCTGTCGGTGTATCCTGCGGCCTCGATTCCGCTGCTCGCCGCCGAGCGCGGCACGCCCTACGTCATCGTCAACCGGGGAGCCAGCGAGCACGATGCACATCCGTCGGTGACGCTTCGCCTGGAGGGCGACGTCACGGCCATCGTCCCATCCGCCGTGGAAGCGGCGCTGGCGCCGCGGTCGTCATCAGCGTAAGCGGGTCGCGCCGCTTGATTCCGACGCGTCAGGCGCGATCTCCGGGAAGATTCCGGTTCAACCCCACTCGCCGCAACTCTGCGGAATGCCGAGGATCGGCCTGAAGGTTGTCGATCAATGGCGCGAAGTAGAAAAACGGCGACGCGCCATCCTCGTAAGCTTTGGCCTGCCACTCGAAGGCGCGGTCGAGGTCATTGGCCCCTGCGTAGATGTACGCGAAGGAATGAGGGCCAACGTACCTGGTGCTGGAGACGCGCTCGAGCTCTTCGATGATCTCGCGCACCTTCTCGGTCGCGCCGCTTCGCGCGTAGTAGTGGCCGAGCACGGCGAGATAGAACGGTGCACGGCCCGACATCGACACCGTCCGCTCACCGATCTGAATGGCGTCGGTCAGGTGGCCCTGCAGCGCCCGGCACATGCCGATCACGTGGATTCCAAGGATGAAACTCGGATCGATCTCGAGGCTCTTCTCGCATTCGACAATCGCCTCGTCGTAGCGCCGCGCGAGAAACAAGGTATGGCCGGTGCCCGCGTTCACGAGCGGCGACAGCGGTTCGATTTCCTGGGCCCTTCGGGCTTCGATCATGGCGCCGGCGACGTCGCCCTGCAGCACCATCAGCCACGAATGATAAATTCGCGGCAGCACCTGCGCCGGATCGAGCTCGATCGCCCGCCTGAACTCGCGCTCGGCGTCCGACCAGTTCCAGTCGCCGAGCCGGATCCATGCGAGCGACGTGTGCGCCTCGGCCAGGTCTGGGTCGATCGCGAGCGCGCGCTCGGCCGCCGCCAACGCCTGAGCGAATGCGAGCCGCGGCTTCTGCACCGCGTAGGTGGCCATGAACGAGTACGCATCAGCCAGCCCCGCGTAGGCCAGGGCGTAGGCCGCATCCTCTTCGATGGCCTTCTGGAAATGCTCCAGCGCGGTCAGGAAACCGCCATGAAAACGGCGCATCCAGAAAAACCGCCCTTTCAGGTAGAGCTGATAGGCACGGGGGTTCTGGGTGTGCTGGCGGATCAATCGCCGTTTCGGGAATTGCGCCAGCGAGATCTTCAGGCGGTCGACGACACTCTGCGCGATTTCGTCCTGCACCGCGAAGACATCCGCCACGCTCCGGTCGTAGCCTTCAGACCACAAGTGGCAACCGTCTTCCGCGCTCACGAGCTGCGCCGTAATTCGCAGTCGTTCGCCGGCCTTCCGCACGGTGCCCTCGAGCACGGCGTCCACGTCGAGCAGCCGGCAAATCCGCCGGATGTCGGTCTCTCGCTGCTTGACGTGAGCGGAGGACGTTCTCGAGGCCACGCGCAGCCCTTCGACTTCGGCCAGTCCGGTCACCAGCTCCTCCGCGAGGCCCGTACAGAAATACTCGAAATCCTGATCCGGTCCGAGATTCTCGAAGGGCAGCACGGCCATCGAGGGCATACGCGGGCCGCTCGAAGGGGTGGCCAGGTGCTCCATCGATGATCCCGACGCGTCCTGCGCGGCCGCGCCGGCCAGATCCTCCTGCATGGCGGCGATGCTGCGATACCGCCGGGCCGGGTCGCGCTCGAGCGCGCGGTCGATCACCTTGATCAGGCCCGCCGGCAGGTCGGGCCGACGATCGCTCACCGGTGTGAAGCGGCTGTTGGCGTGCACAGCTGCGACCGCCTCGAACGTGTCGCCTTCGACCGGATATCGCATCGTGACGAGGTGATACAGCAGCACGCCGAGGCTGTAGACGTCGCTCGCGATCGTGGCCGGCTTGTCGTCGAAGAGTTCGGGCGCCAGGAAGAGTGGAGTCCCTCTCAGATGCAGTGCCGACGACACGAGGTCGGTCCGGACTTCGCCAGCGCCCAGGTCCATGAGCACGATGCGGCCGCCTGCTTCCCGCATGACGTTCTGCGGCTTGATGTCGCGATGAAGAAGTCCGGCTTTGTGCACCGCGGCGACCGCGCGACAGATATCAACCCCGACGAGCGCGGCCTCCCGACTACCCATCTCGCCGCGCGCCGCGAGAATCTGTTTGAGCGTCAGACCCTCCACGAGCTCCATCCAGAGTCCGACGGTCCCCTCGTATTCGTCGACGCCGTATACCGTCACGACGTTCGGATGCCGCACGCGGGCCAGCAACCGGCCCTCCTGGACGACCGCACCCGATCGCTCGTCGGCGCGCAGGACCTTCAAGGCAACATCTCGTTCGAGCGCGGCGTCCCATGCCAGGTACACGGTCCCGAAACCGCCCCGGCCGATCTCGCGGCGGATCTCGAGCCGTCCCCATGCGCTCGGCACGGACAACCCCCGCCCGCCTGGCACAGCCATCGTTTCTTGAGTCGGGAAGATCCTGATAGGCCTCCGCCACGGCCGCAACGACTTCCAGCTGGCGGATGATCTCCTTCTCGTCCGCGCCGCCGGCGGCCGACACTTCCTGGCGCCACTCAACCGTGCCGCCGTCGGCAACGGCGCCAGCCAGTTTCAGCAGCGAGTTATCGTCGCCGGGCATGATTCACCGCCATAGTCCCTGAATGGCTCTCGAGACCCGCCACGACGTCCGGCCCCAAACAGGGTGGCGGACCGGAGCGCAGGTCGAGGACGCATGAGATTCTACTCCGGCACCTTCTCCCGTCGCTCCTTCGGTCGACGCTCAAACTCGGGAGTTGTATACTCCGGCGGCGATCATGAGGACCACACTACGCTCTCACTCGGCTTGGACCGCTATGCGGCGGCTTACGAGGATTTTGTTCTCGTTCTGGTGGGCGCATAGCGGTCCTAGGCGCGCACGGCGCGCCTGCGAGGGAGCGGCGCGGGGCGTCGGGGTCCCCGCGAGCGACCGAGCCGGGGTGTGGGGCGGAGCCCCACGTTGGTTGGTCCGGCGCAGCACGGCATTAGCTGTTGCGGCGTTCGTGATCACGCAGTCACTCGTGGCGCTCGCACAGATCAAAGGGCAAGTGCGACCTGCGGCGACGCCGGCCTGGAACAAGGGCATCCTGCCCATCAGCCGGGAGAGCTACTACAACGCCATCGAGTGCGGCAAGCAGGGCGGCGAGAATCCGCCCTGTGTCTTCTACGACACCGGCCTCTGCCAGAACGAGGACTTCGCGCTCGCGCTGTACACGCCGTACAAAATGGTGGCGTACGAAGTGTGGAATGCCGTTCGACGGAAGCAGCCGCCGCCGATGCCGAGCTATCAGGAGGCGCAGCGGACCCGGATCACCGTTGGCGTCACGTCAGCTGGCTCGAAGAATCCGCTCACGGACCTCGGTACTCAAGCGCGCGGGCCGGGCAGTCGCGCCGGTCGACCGGTCGATCAGCGACACTGGCGGGCGGTTCACGTTCGACTATCCCGCGTTCGCGGCGACCGCTGGCATCACGCTCGACTTTGTCGGCAAGGCGAGAACCGTTTCTTGCGTGATTGAAAGATCGGTGCTCACGCAGCTTCGCTGACGGGGTTGTCACGCCGACTTTCCCAGCGCAGTCGAGCTCAGGTCGTCGTCTTTCGTCTCGCGTGTCGCCATCAGCCCGATGAGTGTGAGACCCGCCGCCGCGGAAAGGTAATAGCCGACATACTGCAGCCCGTACCGATTGGCGAGCCACGTGGCGATGTAAGGCGCCAACGAGGCGCCGAAGATGCCAGCAAAGTTGAAGGTCAACGAGCTCCCCGTGTACCGCACCGCCGTGGGAAAGAGCTCGGACAGCACGGTCCCCAGCGGGCCGTACGTCAAACCCATCAACGACAAACCGAGAGCCATCGCCAGGATGGCGCCCATCGTCCCCGCCTCGAACATCGGCGCCATCACGAAACCGAAGATGACGATCCCGACGGTGACAGCGAGCAGCGTCCGGCGGCGACCGCGCTCGGCGAGAACGGCGGCAATCGGGATGGTCACCCCGAAACAGACCACGCCGAGCAGCTGGATCAGCAGAAACGCTTCGCGGCCGTAGCCAAGCGCGCTCGTGCCCCAAGCCAGCGCGAAGACGGTCATCAGATAGAACAGGACGAAGGTCGCGAGCGACACGAGAACGCCCGTCACGAGCGTTTTGAAATGATCGCGAAATACCACGATCATCGGCACCTTCACGCGCTCCTGACGGTCGACGACTTCGCGAAATGCCGGCGTCTCGGTAATCGTCAGCCGCACATACAAGCCAACGAACACCAGCACAGCGCTTGCGAGGAACGGAATTCGCCAGCCGAAGTCGAAGAACTGCTGATCGGTGAGGTACCGCGACAGCGCCAGGAAGACTCCTCCGGAAAAAAAGAACCCAATCGGCGCGCCGAGCTGCGGAAACATCCCGTACCAGGCCCGTTTCCCGGGCGGGGCATTCTCGATGGCGAGCAGCACCGCCCCGCCCCATTCGCCGCCGAGGCCGAGTCCCTGGCCAAAACGACAGAGTGCCAGCAGCAGGGGCGCAGCCAGGCCGATTGCGTCGTAGGTGGGGAGTGCGCCAATCACGACCGTCGACACTCCCATCGTCAACAGCGCGGCCACCAGTGTGGTCTTGCGACCAACTCGATCGCCGAAGTGACCGAACAGTGCCGAGCCGATCGGGCGCGCCAGAAAGGCGATCCCGAACGTCGCGAGCGACGCCAATGTGGCGGTAGAGGGGTCGGACGAAGGAAAGAACAGCTTCGGGAAGACGAGCACCGCGGCCGTCGCGTAGATGTAGAAGTCGAAGAATTCGATGGTCGTCCCGACGAGGCTGGCAAACAGCACCTGCCGCGGAGTATTGACACGCATGTCGTGCAACGGGGACACCTTGATCCTTTCCTGAGCACTCCCTGCCATGACTCAAAAGACCATTCTTGCCACAGCAGTCACAGAGTCACGAGAGGGGAATCGGGAGGATGCGTTTGGGAGAGGACGACGCGGCGCCGCGAAGCGGCGCATCAGGGCGCGACACTCAGCAGATGCACGACGAAGGCCATTCACGCGAGAGTCGTTCATCTGCCGAGTGTCGCGTCCTGGTCCTCGGCCTGCGTTGCAGGCCGACCGCGTCGCGCGCCTCCGTGACTCGGTGCCTCAGTGGCTGAATTCATGCCGCAATCATGACCTTGGAAAACGATGGATTCAGAAATTGGCGACGACCGCAAGGTAGAGACGACGCGGCGGGGCGAAGGAATTGCCGGTGGCGAAGAAGGGGTTCGGCTGCTGGTACGGGGCAAAGTACGGCGGAGTCTGGATCTGTCGCAAATCCAGGTACTGCTGCGCATCGGTCGACAGCTGGGTCTGGTTGTTGAACACGTTCAGCACGCGTGCCTCGAACGACAGGCTGGTGCGGCTGTTGAGGGGGAGCCTGTATGTGCCCATCAGATCGAGATTGACCCAGGTCGGATTGCGGTGGCTGCCGGCCGGCTCGAGGTAGTTCAGGACAGCGCCTTCCCAGTCGCGGGCGCGCGCCCCCCACGGCGTCCCGCTCTGGACGCGCAAGTAGCCGGCGGTCGTCACCCGGCTGGTCGCCGCATACGAGGCGAAGATTTTGAAGACGTGCGGCCGATCTTCGAACAGCGGACCGAAACGGTTCGGGTCCTCGACGTTCGTGCCTGGCCCGTCTTGAACGAACGACGAGGTGTTGAAGGCGGTGACCGGCGCAAAATCGAGATCGTAATTGCCTTCGAATCGGCTCCAGGTGTAGCTGACGTCGCTCGTCAAGTTGTTCGCCAGGCGTCTCGCGACATCCACCGTGACCGCACGGTACGTCCGCCGGGCATCGGCTGATTGGCACGACGCGAGCCTGACACACGGAAGATTGGCAGCGACAAAGGGCCCGCTGTCTGGTGCGGTGCCGTTCACGCGCGACGGCACGTCCTCGATGAAGTTGTTCATCGAGCGGTTCATGAAGAACACGTCGATGCTGTAGATGCCCGCGAACGGCATGGCATACCCGACGAGGATCTCGTCGGTGTAAATCGGCTGAAGGTCGGGATCGATCGTCTTGCCGGTCGTCGACGCGAGCGGACCGTCCGACAGAACGTTGCCCGCCAGATCGAAGATCGTCTGCGTCTGAAACACGCGGTGCGGCGCCAGACTGCGGGCGCTCGACTTCTGATCCAGGTTGTAGTAGCGGCCCCAGTTGGCGTAGGCCTTGTCGCCCTTGCCGTCCCGCACCTCATAGCTGATCCCCAGACGGGGCTGAATCTCATCGCCGAAACCAAAGCGAAGGAAATCGCACGTCGATCCTCTCGACTCGTAGACCGCGGGGCCACCTCTCAAGGCTATCGTCTGCGGGCAACCGCCGCTGCCTTCGAGCGTCTGCGAGAACTGGTCGCGAGTCAGAAGCAGACCGAGGTTCACGGATGTCCGGTTGGCCACCGCTATCGTGTCCTGAACGAACAGCGAATGGGTGCGTCCCTGACCAAACTGGGGCTCCTGAGGCGTGAAGTAGCGGGTCCGCAAAGCCGGCACGCCGCTCTGGTTGACGTTCGCAATGATGCCCCAGCCGTTGGCGATTCGGTTGTACATCTCCTCCCCGAACTCGTAGCCGAATCCCGCTTTGAGCACATGGCTGCTTCTGCCCACATCGAAGAACTGGCTGAAGGTCGCGCGGACCTCGTGGCGACGATAGTTTTGAATGGCCGTGAACTGGCTGGCGCCAATCGTCAGATTGGCCTGGGCGGGATCCATGTACTGGCCCATGGCCGCCAGGTTGCCGGGATTGAACGGCGGCAGGTCTCCCAGATCCACGACCGGCACGTCTTGGTTGTTCTCCTTCATGTACAGATACCGCACGTTGACCGAGCTGCCGGCGGACATGAAATGCGCCCAGTCCGCCGTCGCGATTCGCGCGCCGTTGTCGGTCGCCACCGCCACCGTGGGTGCGGTATTCGAATCGAGCCCGAAGTTGTCGATCTGCATCGGGCGTTCTCGAACGCTGACCGTCAACTGATGACTGCTCACCGGCGTCGCCGTCAGCTTCCCGTAGAATTCGGGACCCGTTCGAACTTCATCCGGCAGTGACGTGCCGACTTTGTTCACGCGGTCCCACTTCGTTTCACGGAAGTACTTCGCCGATCCGTAGAAGAAGATGTGGTCCTTCACGACCGGACCGCCGATCCCGATTGCGGGCCCGGTCTCGGTCGTCAGCAACGGATCTCGAAATGTGCCGGGCCTGACGCCGGCATCAATCAACTCGTCCGGCAGGCTGTACTGGGCAACCAGATTCTCGGACAGCCAGTCGAGACGACCGATGCCCGAGAGCCGGTTCGAGCCGCTGCGGCTGACGGCGTTGATCACCACCCCACTCGCGCGGCCGAATTCGGCGCTGATGCCCGCGCGCTTCACGTTGACCTCGGCGATGTCGAGCTCGTTGACCTCCGTGGCCAGAGTCCCGAACGCGGGGTTGCTGATGTTCGCGCCATCCATCAGGTAGGTGTTCCCCTGCCGGTCGCTGCCGGCGGCCGGACCGACGCGGCTCCGGTTGTCGGCAACACCTGGAATCAGTTGGAACAGTCCCCGGTACGAGCGCTCGAGCGGCAGGGAGTGGAGCGTCTCGGTCTTGAAGTTGAAGCTGACTTCGGTGGAGCGAACATCGACGACCGGATTCGCAGCCACGACGGTCAGTTCTTCTGTAACCGTCAGGCCGATGACCATGTCGACTTGCGTGTCTTTGCCCAATGCCACCGCGGCGGCACGTTTGGCGCTGCCGATGCCCGCCTTCTCCACCTCGATCGTGTAATCGCCTGCGGGCAGGTACTCGAATTGGTATACACCGTTGGCGTCGGTCTGGACGGTTCGCCCGACAGGCAGCCGGTCGCCAGCAATTCGGACCGTGGCTTCGGGCACGGCCGTTCCGTTTTGATCGAACACCGCGCCCGACACCGTGCCGGTGTCGGCTGCCCGTGCAGAAGCGACAAGCCACGTCATCAATGCGAGCGCATTGAAGAGCGGCCGTATCGAACGGCGCATCACCCCCCCGTTCAGCGAACGCGCTGGAAGAGCTGGATCGTAGCACGCCGCCTGCAGGCGATGCTCACATGTGGCTGGTCAGTCTGAGGAGTTCGGGTTGACTTTGCCGCAAGCACAGAGTTCTTGCGGCGGCAGGCACTGCAGGGTGCTTCGTGTAGCAGATCAAACTGCAATAGTCGTCAGCGCTGCGGTATCCGCTTGAATCCTCGCTTTCATCAGTCGCTGTCCCGGCGCAAACGGCTGGTACGGCCGCAACCGTGCGGTCTTCTCCGGTCGCTGGTTGGCCGACAGTCCTTCGCGGGTCTCTTGCGTGAGCGCGGGTGCGGCGATCGCGACAACGGCGGCGCCCACGGCGCCTGCCAGCGGGCGAAGCGCCAGCTTCGGCGTCGTCCACACTCTGTGCGGCTCGAAAATCATGAACGCCACGCCGATCCACGCCAGCGTCAGCAGGACGTTCCCGGCTGCGAACTGTTCGACGCTCAGATGCAGGACGCCAGCGCCCAGGTAGACCACCGCCGCCGAGAGAAGGTCGCCGCCGCGTACGAAGAACGTGTCAATCGCTTGCTTCGCCTTGTACTTTTCCTCGCGGCTCGTCGGAAGCCAGAGGAGCTGTCGCGCGGTGTTCATAATCGAATAGTCGGTCGCGTTCTCCGCAGTCTTGATCCAGCGGACGACAGAGAAGCCAACCCCCGCTGCGACGATGGCGTAGCCGCCCAGCGCGATGAGCGGTAGAGCCAGGAGCGCTCCCCGCAGACCCCGGTATTTCACGAGTCGAGAAGCGACGAAGGCCTGAAGAAGCAGCGCCACGACGTTCACCCAGAACTGATAGTCCCCGCTGAATGCCCCGATGTACGCCTGCATGTCGAATGTCGAATCCGCCGACGCCAGCTCCCTGACGCGATCGGTGAGCAACCGAGCGACCAAATACTCGCCTGTCGTATTCACCACGTTGAGCAGGACCACCAACACCGCGATCAGCCGCAAATAGCGGTTGCCGAGCACGAGCCGGAACCCTCCGGCAGCCGACAGCATCGGCTTCGAGCACGCGGTCCGGCGCTCTTCGCGATCGTTGATCCATCGGTAGAGCAACATGCTCCCGGCCAGGAGTGCCGCTGCGACTTGCAGGATGATCTGGGGTTGGAGGCCCAGACGAAACAGGCGCGCCGCGATGAACGACCCTATCGGCGCGCCCGCCGTCATCCCGATCATGATGATCGGGAAGAGTCGGTCGCCTGCTTCCTTGTTGTAGACGTCGTTCGCAAACGACCAGAACTGCGCGACGAGCGAAATGTTGAAGATGCCGACCCAGATGAAAAAGGCCACACCGAGGTAGGGGAGACGCAACGCGACAGCCGTCGCGAACAGCTCGATGCAGACGACGAAGAACAGCGTGACGGCGGTGAGCAGCTTCGCGCGATCGACGCGGCTGGCAAACCAGCCGTACAACGGCACGAAGCCCATCAGGACCATTGCCTGGCCGGCCGCTGCGTAAGACCGAACCTCGGCCCCCCCACCCAGCAGGATCAGGGGCTCGCGGACCGTCTTGATGATGGAGTAGCAGACCAGGAGCAGGAAGATGTTGGCCAGCATCAACATCGCGGTAACCCCTTCGCCGGCCCGCACGTCACTGAAGAGCGACAGCGTGCGATCCAGCCGGGACTTCGGGGCAAGCGTCAGGGTCTTCGCGGCTCGAGACATCGGTATCTCCGTATCTGCCTCTTAACGCGTCAAACGGCGCCGAACCCCGCAATCCGACTATCTGGCCGGGGCCTGCCGAGCCGAGCTGGCGGGTCGACCGCGCCATTTGAGCAGTTTGGCGCAGACTTCGAACGCGACCGGCTGGTCATGCGTCAATAAATTTGGAGTTCCGCAATCGGTCGTTGGTCGCGCGGCCAGGAGTCTGCGGGACAGCGACCCGTCCGTAAACCTTTGTCCACGCTTGGCCAAACAGGGTGGAGTTCCCAGTTCTTCTCCCGGCAACGGATGGTTCGACGAGTCACAGCGAGACACCCAGCTCGGTAGTACACTCCTTGAACCCTCATTGATGTCGTCGCTACACCAACGCGCGAAGGACGTGTTTCTTGCGGCGCTCGCCCGACCAGAGGACGACCGGGTTCCCTTTCTAATCGAGGCTTGCGGCGACGACGTCGCGTTGCGGCAGGAAGTTGAGTCGCTGCTGGCGCATCACGAAGAGGACGGTCTTCCCAAAGAGCCTGGCCGGGACACCACGGCCGAACCCACCGATGCGGTGTTCGCCCCCGGCGAGGTGTTCGCGGGCCGATATCGGATGATCACGCGGATCGGCCGCGGTGGCATGGGGGATGTTTGGCGCGCCGACGACCTCATCCTGAAGACTGCCGTCGCTTTGAAGTTGATCTACTCGGCCGAGCCCGAAAAGCGCCAGCGCATCGTCAACGAGGTTCGATTGGCGCGTCAGATCACGCACGCCTCGGTCTGCCGCGTTTTTGATGTCGGAGAAGCGCAGGGCGGAATCTTCCTCTCGATGGAGCTCGTCCGTGGCGAGGATCTGGCTGCGCTCCTCCGCCGTGTCGGACGGCTGCCCTCCGAGAAGGTCATCGACATCGGCCGCCAACTCTGTGCCGGGCTGGCTGCGGCGCACGCACGTGGCGTCCTTCATCGCGATCTCAAGCCCGCGAACGTGCTCATCGACGAAGACGGAATGGTGCGGATCACCGATTTCGGGATCGCGATCCCTCGGACCGAAACCAATGTCCGTACGCTGGCTGGCACTCCAGCCTACATGGCTCCGGAACAACGGACGCTGGGCAGACCGCTTTCAGAGCAGACCGACATCTACGCTCTGGGTCTGGTCTTATACGAGCTTATCGTCGGCCATCACGCATTCCATCGGGCTGGCGAAACGACCCTGCCACCCCGGCCTTCAATCCTGGTCCCCGACGTTCACCCGCAGCTCGAACGCGTAGTCATGCAAGCGCTTTCGCCGGATCCGGGCGATCGTCCGCCTTCGGCTAAGGAGATGGCCGCCAGCCTGCCGGATCTCGGCGAGGACGGCGGCGGCCTCGCGGCAGCGGCCACCTTACAACGCCGGCTGAGGACGTCACCGTGGCTTTTCGGTGCGGCGCTCGCTGTTGTGGGCATCCTGGCGGTGGTGTCTGCGTTCTTCCTCTCCTCGAGCGGTCGCACGTTGACCGAACAGGACACCATCGTCGTGGCCGACTTCGAAAACACGACCGGCGAGCCGGTGTTCGACGGAGCGCTCAAGGTGGCGCTCGCAGTGGCGCTCGAGCAGTCGCCGTTCATCAAGGTGTTTCCCGACGACCGTGTGTTGGAGACGTTGCGCCTCATGGAACGATCGCCTGACGAGCGCATCACCCGATCGGTCGCGCGGGAAATTGCGCGACGCGAGCAACTGAAAGCCTTGCTCGCCGGGTCGATCGGCAGCCTCGGACGCAATTACGTGATCGCGCTCGAGGCGGTCAACGCGGAGACGGGCGACGTCATGGCGCGCGAGCAGGCGGAAGCCGCCAGCAAGGAGGAAGTGCTGACGTCGTTGGGCGCGGCGACATCAAGGCTTCGTCAGAAGCTCGGGGAGTCGCTCGCGTCCATCCAGAAGTTCGACGTCCTCTTGCCGCGGGCGACCACCCCGTCGCTCGACGCACTCCACGCCTATGCGCTCGCGCTCGATGAAGGCCGCGAGGTTCCCCGTCTCGAAGCGATTCCACATCTCAAGCGCGCGATCGAGCTCGACCCGACATTTGCGATGGCGCACGCGCTGCTGTCCGGCGTCTACACGAACACGGGGCAGTCGGCCCTGGCTCCGGAATTCTCCCGGAAGGCATTCGAGCTGCGGGACAGGGTGAGCGAGCGTGAACGGTTCTTCATTTCGTGGCGGTATTATCGGGATGCGATTCAAGCCTGGGACAAGGCGCTCGAGCTCGCGCGCTCGTGGACGGCCACCTATCCACGGGAGTCGTTCGCATTCAACAGCCTCGGAACCGCACTGCTCCGGCACGGTCAGTTCGAATCGTCGGTGCAGCCGTTTCGCGACGCCATCAGACTTGATCCGAGGTTCATCCCGGCGTATTCGAACCTCGCGGCGTCGTTGATGGCGCTCGACCGGCTAGGCGAGGCCAGAAGCGTTCTTCAGGAGGCGGCCGACCGGCGCCTCGACTTCATTGGCGCCCGCCGCCTGTCGTACTACATTGCGTTCCTCGAGGGCGATACCAAGACGATGGCGCGCGAGTTGGAGTTGTCGGTCGGAGTTCGTGAAAACAATGCGGCCTTCGGCTGGCAGGCGCATGCTTCCAGGTCTGGCGGTCGCATCACCGACGCTCACGAGCAGTACCGCCGCGGCATTCAAATGTCGCTGCAAGGCAGCTTCCAGGAAGTCGCAGCGCAGTTGACGATGGAAGATGCCGAGACCCATGCGGTCGTCGGACAGTGTGTGGAGGCACGAAGCGAGGTGACGGCCGGTCTGGAATTGAGCCGCGACAATCTGACGCTCGAACGGGCCAGCCGTGCGCTCGCGCTCTGTGGCGGCAGCGGCGAAGCGCTGCAAATCTCGAAAGAGCTGGCGGAGCGCTTTCCGGAGGCGACACTGACGGCCCGGGCCGCGTTGCCCGTCACCGCCGCCGCTCTCGCTCTTCAGCGCCGAGATCCGGCGCAGGCACTCAAGTTGTTGGAGCCGGTCAGGTCGTACCGACCACTCGCCGTCGATGGAATTCTGGCCGCTTTACGTTCGAGGCCAGGCCTATCTCGAATCGAAAAACGGTCAGGCCGCCGGCGTCGAATTCCAAGGCATCGTCAGCCACCGCGGCGAGGTCCCGGGCGCGGTGCTCTATCCTCTCGCTCACCTCGGACTTGCGCGCGCGGCCGCCCTGTCGAACGACACGGCCAAGGCGCGAAAGGCGTACGAAGACTTCCTGGCCATCTGGAAGGATGCCGACCCGAATCTGGAGCCGCTGAAGGCCGCACGGCTCGAGCATTCCCGGCTTCGCTGAATGTCGGCGAAGCGCCCCGCCCCACCTCACGAGCTTTTCCCGACCATCTACGGCGAGCTGCGCCGTGTGGCCCGCCGGTACATGGAACGCGAGCGGCGAAATCACACGCTGCAGCCGACGGCGCTGGTTCACGAAGCGTGGTTGCGACTTCAGAACGAGCGGGGCAGCGAATGGCAAGGGCGCACCCATGGATTGGCGCTCGGCGCGCAAGCGATGCGGCGGCTCCTCGTCGACCACGGCCGGCGTCAGAAGCGCGAGAAGCGAGGGGGCGGTGCCCACCCCGTGTCTCTGGACGACCTGATGAAGGCTGGCGCGACCGACGCGGTCCCGGTCGAAGATCTTCTGACGCTCGAGGCCGCGCTGACGCGTCTCGAAGCCGTCGATCCCCGCGCGGCGCAAGTCGTCGTCCTGCGGTTCTTTTCCGGCTTGTCCAACGCCGAAGTTGCGGAACATCTCGGGCTCTCGTTGCGAACCGTTGAAGGTGACTGGATGCACGCGCGAGCCTGGCTCAAGCGCGCGCTTTCTGGCGAGCAAGACGACGCGGCTTCGGAAGGCTGAGTCGGAGGGGACCCTCTCTCTCAGATTACCCGACGCCCCACACGCCCCCGCCCGATTCCGGCGGCGGTCCTGGATGGCAACGCATAGTACACGGCGAGGGCGAGGTTGAGCACGACGCTCGCGGTGGCGCTCACGAACGCCAGAGCGAGAGCGGCGGCGTACGACAACGGACCCAACCGGTAGCTCGCGGTAATCTGCGCGACGGCCTCGCGGTCGTGGTCCGCGTGCAGCAGCCGACCGTGCTTCGACGCACTCCGCCAGAGCAGATTGAAACAGATGGCGGTCGCGATGAAGGTGCCGTTGTAGATCATCGCTGCCGTCGTCTGACCTGGATGGCCGAGGTACTCGGCGACGAGTGAGGTGGGGAACGGCACGAGTACCACACCAAGGAGCAGGACGCCGTTGAGAAACAGCAGCCGGTCATCGCAGCGGGCGATGTGTGCGAACAGCCGGTGGTGATTGATCCACATGATCAGGATGGTGGCGAAGCTGGTGAGGAAGGCCAGATACACCGGCCATTGATGCGCCAGGGCGCGGAGCAACGTATCCGGTGGCGCGATTTCATGCGGCACCTTGATGTCGAGGACGAGCAGCGTCAACGCGATGGCAAAGACGCCATCGCTGAACGCTTCGACCCGGGCGGTGTCGCGGTGGTTTGCCATCAGGCGGTGGTCGGCTCGGTCAGCGCCAACAATTCGCTCAGGGAATACCGAAGTCGTGTCCCATCCTAGTCGTCCGACGCTCCGCGATCACCACCCATTTGGGCAGAGGACTCGCGCGCCTTTTGAACGGGCGATTCGTCAGTTGGAACTGAGAATTGCAGGTTGAAATGGATTCAGACCCGCCCTACCCTCCTTTTAGGACGTTGACCGCCATGCGAAAATGAGGGTAAGAAGACTGTCGATCGCACCGCGCGACCTCGCCAACATTCTCAGAGGGAGGTCCCATGGCTCGACGCGCACTTGGCTCCTTCGTCAGTGCTCTCGCCCTGCTGTTCGTGATCGCCTACCCCGTCCACGCTGCTCCGCTCACCTGGCACTTCTCAGGCACCGCGAGCTCTTCCAGTGAATTCAACAGCATGCCGATTGGCGGGCTCGACTTCGAATTGCGGTTTTTCTTGGATACCGATCTCGTGCCATTCATGGGCAATCCAAGTTTTCCCGACATCATGTTCATCGGACCGCACCAGGGTGAAGTCGAAATTGAGACGCTTGGGGTGGTGCCTGTCAATGCGGCCAACAAGGTCGAGTACCACTCCCCTGGCGGTCTCGGCAACCCCGTCACCGCGGTTCACTTCTACGCACCTTCGCCGCATTTCATCATGTTTGCTTCCCCCATTCTGAGTGACAGCTCGCATCTCGCACCGGTGCCGCCGACCGCTCCAACCAATGGTGCGCTGAGCATGTTTTTCCCTCTTCAAGGACCGAACGGCCTTTCTCTGTCTGGTCCGGTGACCATCTTTTCTGCGACTCTGTCTGCGACAGCCGTGCCTGAGGGCGGGTCTACCGCGCTGCTCTTCACGTCGGCCCTGGTCGCATTCGGTCTCTTGAAACGGCGATATCAGGATTCGGCCTCGTAGAAATCGCGTCTCACGCTCAACGGTTCTGCGCTTTCACCGACGGATCGGACGCCTTGCGGGCCTTCATGAAGCGCGCGTGTCTCTCGTCTGGTGCGTTCGCGGCGGACAGGGCGTTGATCCTCAGTGACTTGGTTACCCGCAATCGAAGGGAATGAGCCCATGATGCTGAAAAAGCCGGCGTCGGAAGCTCCTCACGTCCTGGCAAAGCTGGTCGTTCTTGGGTCGATCCTCATCGTCACCGCGTCGTTCTCCACTAGTGCACAAGCCCCGCCCCGCGACGACCGCCAATTCCTCCAGGCGCTCATTGACGACTGCCCGACGCGATCGAACTGTGAGCTCCCGCCGGGCTCCTTCGCGATTTCCGGCCCCCTCGAGGTCCACAAATCCGTCCGTATCAAGGGCGCCGGAGGTGGGCCTGGCAGGAAGGCAGGCAAGCCAACGACCCAGATCCAGGTGGCGGCTGGCGTCAGGGCGCCTGCCTTCTCAATTGAAGGAATGGGCGGAAATATCCAGGTCAGCATCAGAGACCTCAACGTGGTCGGCGCGGGAATCCTGGTGGGCGGCCTCAAAGAACCCTGTCGAGGCATCGATGATCCTCTTGATCGGTTTCGAGTCGACCTGGCGCTGAAGGACGTGTCAATCGCAGCGCCCGCGCTCGATGGCATCAAATTCGAGGGCGGCTCGCTTGCCCTCCAGGACGTGGAAGTCGTCGCGAATGGCCAGGGGAACGGCCTGTACATCGCGAACGCGACCGGGGACATCGTCATCCAAGACGCTGAATTCGAAGGCAACGAGAGATGGGGGATCCTTGTCTGCAATCTGGAAGGGACCGGGCAAATCTTCATGAACGACGTGAGCGCCAACACCAACGGTCAGGGTGGCATCGCCATCGTGGGGCAGGGCACGGCCCCGAGCTTCAGGACCGTCTGCATGCAGAATACTGGGGCCGCGTTCAACTTTCGCTTTGGCGTTCTGCTTTTCGACGTCTCCAAGACCTTGCTGTTCAATGTCACGGCGGGCTTCACGTTCGAAGAGCCCGGCGAGCCCGTCTCCCATTTTGGCGATGGGATCGCCGTCTTCGCCTCCCACGAGCTGTTCTTCTGGAATGTGCTTGCCTCGCTGAACGAGCGGGCGGGGTTCTCCGCCTTCGGGCCAAACCCCAGCGAGATGACCCACGTTCATCTGGTGGGTGATTTTTCCGCGCTCAACAACGGCCTCGACCTTGCTGAGGAGGGAGATGCGGAATTCCACCTCCACGACGATGGCCAGACGATCATCTCCGGTCTATGCGGTTTTGCCTCTCCCATCACCGCCCCGCCGTTGGACGCTCACTGCGAGCACGACCTGGTGGAAGAGGGCTGCATGATCGAGTCGCCGGGTATCGAGCCTCCTTCCCCTCCCACACCTTAAGAGCGCGTTGCGAAATCATTTGTAGTGCGGTCATTCCGCCCTCGCTGAAGCTATGGCGGACCGGCGAAGCCTTGGCGGAGGCTGGTCAGTGCTGCCCCGCGGCCGATTGCAGGCCTAAAGGCCTGCGCTACAAGAAGCCGAGGCCCAATTCCGCTACTGCCCCGCGGCCAGTTGTAACGCCAATTTTTGCTACAGCGCTCTTGGTACGAGACTTCAGCGTTTTTCAGTCGTCCATTCAGGACACTTTCCGATCCCGGACCGATCATCGCCCATGTGCGTCTCACGACGCTGGTGCCGTGAAGTTCAGACGCGAGCGAAAGGAGTGTGGAATATGGTCCATCGAGGCACGTTCAGCATTGTCGTTCTCAGCATTCTGTCGACGTCGGTCTCTGCCCAGGACCGCGCCGCCGAGGTACGCGCGGTCCGGGACCGCGTGATTGCGGCAGGCATTGACCTCGAGCACGGACCTGGTGAGTGCGGGCGTTTCGAAGTGGTCAAACGTTTTGTTTGGGAGCACCGCGCGGAGGGCTTTGGCCTGATTGCAAAGTTCGGTGGGCAAAACGGCTGCAGCGCGACCAACACCCTCGACGAACCCAAGTACGCGGTCGACGCGGTCATCCTGCCGGACGGTCGAGCGTGGGACGTGATCGGGGGCGGATCTGAGGGTCCGAACACACCGCATTGGCTTCAGATTACGAGCCACGCCAGTTTGTGGCGCGCGCCGTTCGATCCGGGTGATTCTTCCGCGCCGCCACCTCCGCCGCCTGCCCACCACGTGGACGCCCGGATCGTCGAGCTCGAAGCCGGGTTGCAACACCTGGCCGCAAGCCTGTCGATGCTTCAGATCGAGGTCGATCAGGTGCGGGCGCGGGTCGTCGGGCTCGAGGCTCGACCGGTCCCGTCGGAATGTCGCGTGACGATCCTCGACGGTATCCCGGTGACGTGCCGGCTCGTCACACCATGAGCTGGCAATTCGCGGCGCCCTTTCTTCAGGTCGAGTGGTTCTACGAGATAGCCGCGAACGCCCCGCTCAGTCGTGCGCGCTCACCGGCTCATTCTCGGGGTCCGGCGTGGTGGCTTCCGCCGCCAGCATCTGCTCGCCGGCGTTCGCTTCGACACCGCCCGCAAATGGCGGCACCCAGAATGACGCGATGAGTCCGAGGCCTGCCGCGACGGCGCCGCTCGCGAACGCGCGCTGCAGTCCACCGATCAACCGCTGACGCAGCTCGGGGTTGAGGCCAGACAGCCCGGCGCCTTCGAGGGCCGATGGGGTGAGCCGCGGCGATCCAGCGCCGCTTGCGGCCAGAATGGCACCCATGATCGCGACGCCGACGGCTCCTCCAATCGTGCGCGCGAACAGATTCAGCGAAGTCGCGGCGCCGAGCTCCTTCCGCGAAACCGAGTGCTGTACCGCAAGCAGGAGCGAGAGCATCGCGAAGCCCAGTCCCGTTCCCATCAGTCCCATGTCCGCGAACACGGCCGCGCGCGACGATCCGACGGCAAGCCAGGGCAACGCCATGAGCGAAACGAACACCGCAGTCATGCCGGCAATCGCGGAGAGCCTTGCGCCAACGTACAGCAACGACCGCGCCGCCACAATCGACGCGAGCACCCACATCAGATAAATGGGCGTCAGGATCTGCCCCGCGCTCGTCGCGGACCCTCCGGTCGTCAACTGGATGAGCAACGGGATGAACGCAATCGCCCCGAAGAGCGCCATCCCGGCGAGAAATCCCACAGTGCTGGCCACGGTCACCGTACGATTCTTGAAGAGGGCCAACGGCAGGATCGGATCGGCCGCGCGGCGCTCGACGCGCGCGAATGCAAGGATGGCCACAAGAGCGGCCACCGCCCAGACGGCACTCACTTCCGACAGCGCGACGAGGATCAGCGTGATCGCAACGAACAGCAGAACACCGCCCTGCCAATCGACCGTGACCCGGCGAATGCGCCCTTCGGTCGGCAGCGTGCGGTGAAGAATGGCCGCGGCGACGAGGCCGATCGGCAAATTCAAGTAGAAGACCCATCGCCACGAGATCGAATCGGTGATGAAGCCGCCGACCAGCGGCCCGGCAATCGACGACACGCCCCAGACGCTGCTGAACACCGCTTGCATTCGGGTGCGCTCCTCCAGCGTGTAGATTTCGCCGATGATGGTGAGCGCAAGCGGAATCAAGCCTCCCGCGCCCAGGCCCTGCAGGGCGCGGAAGACGATGAGCTGAACCATCGATTGCGACACGCCGGCAAGCATCGAGCCGACCAGGAACAGCGCGATCGCCACGAGGTAGAGACGCCGTCGGCCATACAAGTCGGAGAGGCGGCCCCAGAGCGGAACCGATGCTGTCGACGTGAGCAAGTAAGCCGAGAAAACCCAGCTGTAGTGATCGAGACCGCCGAGGCTCGCCACCACGGTCGGCATCGCCGTGCTGACCACGGTGGCCTCGAGCGCCGCGAGAAAGATTCCGAGCAGCAAGCCGGCTGTGAGAATCGAGCGACGCCGCTTCGTGAGAACAGCAGGCGGGCTTGAAGCAGCTCGAGCGGGCATCTGACGATTGTACAAAAGCAATTCTGGCTGGCCTAGAATGTTGACGGTGGATTACGTCCAGCCCTTGCGGCAGGCGATGACAACGTTGACTTGGGCTGTCGGGCGACGGGGGTCACTTATGTCGACGACGTTCGGCGCTGTGGCAATCGCCGTCGTGCTGGCGACTGCGGGAACGCCGGCAGCCATACACGCTGGCCAGGCCGGGCAGCGGACCGCAGCCGCTCAAGGAGATTCGCAGGTCGTCAGCGAGTTCGAAAAGCGCGTCAACGACTATGTCGCGCTTCGGAAGAAGATCGACGACTCACTGAAGAGACTGCCGAACGAGGCGACGCCGGCGCAAATACAGGAGAACCAGCGCGGCCTCAGCCAGGGAATCGTCGCGGCTCGGAGGGGCGCCAAGCCTGGAGACATCTTTCACCCGGCTATGCAGGACTATGTGCGGCGTGTGTTGACGAAAGTGTTCGAAAGCCCCGATCGGAAGCTGCTGCGCTCGTCCATCCTGGACGAGAACCCGGTACGGACTCCGATACGCATCAACGGTCCATATCCAGACGTTATTCCCCTCGCGACGATGCCACCAGCAGTGCTCGAGGCCATTCCGAAGCTGCCCAAGGACCTCGAGTACCGCTTCGTGGGAGAGAGTCTGATTCTCTTCGATTCCGAGGCTCAGCTCGTCGTCGATTATGTCGAGCGGGCGCTTCCACGCGCGTAGTCGTCATGTTGTCCAAGCCGTTCCAAGCCAGACTTCGTTTTCTCGCGCTTCTTCTTGTCATTGGCCCAACGGCAGTCTGGCAAATCGCCGGACAGGAGACGGCCGTCAGCGAGGTTGCCGTCCAGGCCCCGCCGCCACAGGCGGCGCCGATCCCCCTGCCCAACCGTGAGGGATCGCTGAAGTTTGCTGCCTTTGGAGACTTCGGGACTGGCGACCGCGCTCAGTATCAGCTGGCCGAGCAGATGGCGAAACTCCAGGCGCGCTTTCCGCTGGACCTCGTCATCACGCTTGGCGACAACTTGTACGGCAGGGAGCGTCCGTCGGACTTCCAAAAGAAATTCGAAATCCCATACAAGCCGCTGCTCGACGCCGGCGTGAAGTTCTACGCGTCGCTCGGCAACCACGACAACAGAAACCAACGCTATTACAAGCTCTTCAACATGGAGGGGAAGCTCTACTACTCCTTCAAGGCTCCGAAACAGAACGTTCGGTTCTTCGCGCTCGAGAGCTCCTATCCTGTCCCCGAGCAAGTCAAGTGGGTCGTGGACGAGCTCAAAGGCTCTCGGGACGATTGGAAGATCCCGTACCTCCACCATCCCCTCTACTCCTCCGGAGAGCGTCACGGCTCCGACATAGAGCTTCGTAACACGCTGGAGCCGATTTTCCTGCAGCACAATGTCAGCGTCGTGTTCGCCGGGCACGATCACTTCTACGAACGACTGAAGCCCCAAAAAGGTATCGCCTACTTCGTCGTCGGCAGCGCCGGAAAGTTGCGGGACGGAAACATCGATCGGAGGACAGGCCTGACGGCGCGGGGATTCGACACCGATCTCTCATTCCTCGCTGCGGAAATCTACGAAGACGAGATGACATTCAATACGATCGCGCGCGACGGCCAGGTGGTCGACTCCGGCGTGATCACGCGGCGGAAGCACGTTCCCTGAAGCCCCGAGGCGAGCGCAGTCACCCTTGCCTCGTCGCGCTTCCGAGCTCGAGTCAGAGCAGTGATGGATTCTTGACATTGTCCAATCGAGGTGATACAGCGTTCGCACAGGAAGAGGGGGTCCGATGCACATTCGGGTGAAAGGGGCGGCGGCGTTGGCCGTAGCCGCGACGGCCGCACTCGGGCTGGGCGCTATCGGAACCGCCGCGCAAGGGCAATCCACCCAGCAGTTCCCTCCGTATCAGGCACCCCGCACAGCTGACGGGAAGCCCAACTTGAATGGGATCTGGCAGTCCTTCACCACAGCAAATTGGGACATCCTGGCCCACGCCGCCCAGCCCGGCCCCCATCCAGAGCTGATGGGCGCTTGGGGTGCGGCTCCCGGCGGGCAAGGCATCGTCGAGGGAAATGAGATCCCTTACCAGCCCTGGGCAGCGGCGAAACAAAAGGAAAACTTTGAGAAGCGGATGATCGTCAAGGTCACAAACGATCCGCGCCGCTACGACACGGGCGAGCCCGAGCTCCAATGCTACCGACCGGGAGTCCCGCGCGCGAACTATATGCCCTTCCCGTTTCAGATCTTTCAGACGCCGGAGCACATTCTGATCGTGTATGAGTACAAGGGTGCAGTACGGACGATATACATGAACAGCAAGGACGAGGCTCCGAGCGATACGTGGATGGGGTGGTCCAAAGGCCGTTGGGAGGGCGACACACTGGTCGTCGACGTCACCGGCTTCAACGAGTACACCTGGTTCGACCGGGCGGGGAACTTCCACAGCGACCAGCTCCACGTGGTCGAGCGCTACAGGCCGGTCAGCCCGTATCACATTCAGTACGAAGCGACTATCGAGGACCCCAAGGTCTTCACGCGCCCGTGGAAGGTGAGCTTTCCGCTCTACCGTCGCGTGGAGCCGAATGTGCAGCTGGTCGAGTTCAATTGTGTGCCGTTTGTCGAGGAAATGATTTACGCCCCTCTTGGGCTTTACAAGCCGCGGCCAAAGTAGAATTAAGGCTCAGGTGAAATAGCGATCTTGGAGGATTCAATGCGTCATCGAGTTGTCGGGCTGTTCGGTACGGTGACTCTGACGGTCCTAGCGTTGGGCGTCCCCACCGGTGTAGCGGGCCAGGCTCCGTCCGGAACGAAGACGTTCGACCCCACAGCCATTGATCCCGGGGCGGCGATCAAGGCAGCCACCGACGAAGTCAAGAAGGCGGCGGCGGCGAAGAATTGGACGGCGCCGCGCACTCCATGGGGCGACCCGGATTTGCAAGGCTACTACTTCAATCACAGTGGCTACACGCCACTGGAGCGGCCGGCTGGGCTCGCCGGAAAAGAGTTCTACACGGAGGAAGAAGCCCTTGCCGCGTTCAAGAAGGCCGTCGAAGCGGACGCCGAGGTCGATCCCAGGACTGTTCACTACGACTGGAAAGAGTATGGGATGGACGCCTGGCAGATGAATGGCGTCAGGCCCAATCTGCGTACCTCGCTCATCGTCGATCCCCCTGATGGGAAGATTCCGCCGCTGACGCCGGAGGCCCAAAAACGCCTGGCAGCGGCCGCGGCGGCGTCCCGCGCACGAGGCGTCGACGTCACGACGCCGGGCTTGTACACACGCTGCGTTACCGGTAACGGCGGGCCACCCAGAATTCCAGGCGGTGTGACGGCCGAATCGCAGATTGTGCAGATTCCTGGGTACGTCGTCATGGTCTCCCAGTCGAACAACGACGTACGCATCATTCCGTTGGACGGGCGGCCGCATCTTCCCAAGACTGTCGGCCAGTGGCTTGGGGACGCGCGTGGCCGTTGGGAAGGCAATACGCTCGTCGTGGAGACCACCAACTTCAGCCAACGAAACTGGCGCGGGTCGAACGAAGGGATGCACCTCATCGAACGGTATACGCTCGTTGCTCCGAAGACCTTGCGCTACCAGTTCACCGTGAACGATCCGACGACGTGGACGAGGCCCTGGTCGATCGACAGCCTCGTGCCGATGATCGATCCTCCGATCTATGAGTTCGCCTGTCACGAGCAGAACTATGGCCTGATCAACTGGACGACGGGCTCGCAGGTCACGGAGAAGGCCGCGGCCCAGGGCGGTCAGACCGCGCAACCCGCGCGTGAGGAACGGTAGGCGATTGACAATTTCCAATTGGCCATTTACCGAGAGCAACGGCACGCCTTGGAAAGGGCGGAAACGAATTCGTGAAGACGTCAAACGAAGGAAGGACCACATGCGGATCACAAAGACGCTCGTCGGTGCGGTAATCGCGGTCGGTCTGCTTCTGGTCACGGTGCCGTTGCCCGCACATCACGCGTTCTCTGCGGCATTTGATGAGAACAAGCCGATCAACCTGCAGGGGACGGTTACGAAAGTCGAGTTGGTCAATCCGCATTCGTGGATTTGGCTCGACGTCAAAGGCAAAGACGGCACGGTGGTGAACTGGGGAATCGAAGGCGGTCCCCCGAGCAATCTGTTCCGGAACGGCATCACCAAGGCCAGCCTGCCCGTCGGCACAGAGATTAAGCTCTTCGGCTATCAGTCCAAGACCGGCGAGGCCAAGGGCGTCGGCGTATTCGTCGAATATCTCGATGGGCGAAAAGTGTTCATGGGCGGATCGGCGCCAGGCGCCAGCGGCGGGGAGGCTGCTGCCGGGGCGACGCCGAAGTAGCTGGGCACTGTAGCGCAGGCCTGAAGGCCTGCTTCGTCGGCAGCGCTAACGACCCAATAGGAGCGTTCTGTGGCACAGGGCGTCTCCTGCCATGTTTCAACAATGACATTCCGGTCGATCGCGGCGTTGTTCACGCTCCTGCTGGCGTCGCTGGCTCGTGCTCAGACGCCGTCGACGACGAGTATTCCGGCGACGGGCGGCGACATCACGATCACCGCGCTCGGGCACGCCAGCGTGCAGATCGAGCAGGCCGGAAAGGTGATTCTGGTCGATCCCGTCGGCGCCCAGACCGACCTTTCGAAGGCCAAGCCCGCCGATCTCATCCTCGTCAGCGACATTCATCCGGATCATCTCGACCCCGCCGTGATCGGCCGTCTGCGCAAGCCAGGAGCTCCGCTCGTGATGCCACCGGCCGTCGCCGCAACGAACAAGTTTGCCGACCCGGTCATTACCATGACCAATCGGGAGATGAGGGCCAACGAGTTGGCGCCCGCCGGGATCAGGGTGATATCGGTCCCTGCGTACAACATCGAGCGCGGCCCGGCACCTGGTCAGCTTTATCATCCTCGAGAGCGCGGCCAAGGCTACCTGCTGACGATTGGCGACAAGTTGGTGTACGTGGCGGGCGATACCGAATGCGTCCCTGCGATGGAGGTGATGCTGCGCCGCCCACAAGTCGACGTGGCCATCGTTCCGATGAACCTCCCCTACACCATGCCGCCGGCGGAAGCCGCGGAATGCGTGAAAGGGTTCGCCCCGAAGATCGCCATCCCGTATCACTACGCGGGCCAGAAGCCGGAGGAATTCGCCGCCGCGTTGAAAGAGACGCCGATCGAGGTCCGCCTTCTCAACTGGTACCCCAACAGTCAAGGCCGTTAGAAGCCGGAAGGCTGAAGTCTGGAGGCTCAAGTCTGAACCGACTTGAAACTGGAGCCTTGAGCCTAAGCCCTGAGCCCTGAGCCCTGAGCCCTGAATGCTTCGTTTCTGCCAATGGCTGGCCACGACTCCCGGAAGCATCGCCCTGCACGAGTCCCTCTACGCCTACCAGGTCGTCTCGACGGTCCACGTCGTGTCGTTGTCGTTGTTCGTCGGAACGGCGGTGATGCTTGATTTGCGTCTGCTGGGCGCCACCATGCGGCGCGTTCCGGTCTCGGAGGTGGCGGGACGGCTCTTTCCCTGGACGGCTGTAGGATTTCTCTTGATGCTCTGCTCGGGAGCGCTGCTCTTTTACGCGAATCCGCCTCTACGGTATCAGAACATTTTCTTCCGGGCGAAAATGACGATGCTCGTCCTGGCCGCCGTGAACGCATGGATATTTCATCGCACGGTTTATCGCAACGTGGCTGAATGGGATCTCGATCCGATTCCGCCGCGAAGGGCCCGTCTGGCTGGCGGACTCGCGATCGTCTTGTGGGCCGCGATGATCACGTCAGGGCGCATGGTCGCGTACGACTGGTTCGACTGCGGAAATCAGCCGCAGCCTGCGATTGTGAATCTGCTCGCGGGTTGCGTGACTGCCTCGCCATAGCGACTGGCAAACCTCATGTCCTTGCTGCCCTTCTTCGAATGGTGCCAGAGCTCCGGCCTCATCGTCGCGATGCGCGGCTCCAAGTGGCTCTTTCCAATGATCGAAAGCGCCCATCTCATGGGATTGGCGTTGATGGGCGGCGCCGTGCTGATGGTCGATCTGCGCCTCCTCGGGTTTGGCTTTCAGCGCCAACCTGTCGCCCTCGTGGCACGAGACGCCTACCGGTGGCAGATCGTCAGTCTCTTCGTGATGTTGCCGACCGGAATCCTGCTGTTCATGGCTTCGGCGGTCAAGTGCTATTTCCTTCCGGTCTTCTGGGTGAAGATGGCGGCGCTCGTGCTGGCGCTGACCTTCACGTTTTCGGTCCGGCGCCGCGTGGCGATGGCGGCGGAGACGAGCCTGAATCCCATCCGGTCCAAACTGGTGGCTGCCGTTTCTCTGGCGCTGTGGTCGACGGTGGCCATCGCCGGGCGATTGGTGGGGCTTCCGTAACACGGGCTCGATTGGCTCCAAAACTCCCGTCGCTCAATCGCTGCGATTCAGGCACGCGCTCTGGGATCAATACACCATTATTGACAGATTACACCAATCCACCTCACAATCGCCCTGATGGCGCTGAACATCAAGAATCCGGCGGTCGAGCAGCTCGCCACGGAGGTTGCTGGCCTGGCCGGTGAAACGAAAACCGAAGCCATCCGGCGGGCACTCGAGGAGCGCAAGAGTCGTCTCCGGCTGGGCGTAGTACGAAAGGATCGTCGCGCCGATTTCCTGCAGGTCCTGGTGCGCGACATCTGGCCGATGGTCCCTCGCCAGATGCTCGGCCGGCGCTTGAGCCGCAAAGAGCACGACGCAATTCTCGGCTACGGGCCCCGCGGCGTATGATCCTCGACACGTCCGCAATCGTGGCCGTGGTCTTCAGAGAACCCGGGTTCGAAGCGGTCCTCGACAAGATCGCGGACGCCGACGTGCTCGCGATCGGCGGTCCGACGGCCGCCGAAACGAGCATCGTGCTCACGGCCCGCCTGGGTGCACGAGGGCACGGCACGTTGATTCGCCTGCTTCACGAGTGGGCGGTCGCCGTCGTGCCGTTCGGCGAGGATCACTGGAAGAAGGCGGCCGATGCATACGCCCGCTTCGGAAGAGGACATCACAAAGCGGCGCTGAATTTCGGCGACTGTCTGTCGTATGCCGTGGCGAGGCTTGCCGATCAGCCTCTGCTTTGTGTCGGCGACGATTTCTCGAAGACCGACCTGTTGCTGGCCTAGTACCTGCCTGGTAGTAGTGCCTGCCCGGTAGAGGCGGGTCTTCAGACCCGCCTGAACGCCATCCTACTTCACCGGCACGAGCCGCTTCAGATCCTCGAACCCGATCGGCATGTCGCTCAATTTGCCGGTTTATATCGAGCCGATCCCCTGGCGCACCGGGCACAGGATTGTGGGGCCCTCTTTCGGCCATTCAGCTACAATCACGCCCTACCGTTCCGGTTTTCCCGTTCCGGAGGCTCCAATGTCCAGCAACGACCTCTCGTCTCCGCGCCTCCCGCGACGCGAGTTCCTGAAAACCGGCGCCGCAGGACTTGCCGCCGCAATCCCGGCGCAACTGACCGGCCTGCAGTCGGCCGCTGACGCGGACCTGCAGGGTCTCACCGGCGACGGCCGAAGACGCCGCATCTTGCTGCGGGGCGGCGTCGTGCTCAGCCTCGATCCGGCCGTGGGCGATTTCGAGAGGGCGGATGTTCTGATCGATGGCACGAAGATCTCCGCCATCGGCCCCAACCTGGCCGCCGGCAACGCCGAGGTGATCGATTGTTCGGGCGCCATCGTGATGCCGGGCTTCATCACCACGCATCATCATCAGTACGAGACGCTTCAACGCAGCATCATCCCCGACGGCTTGCTTGGCGGCACCTGGCCGCAGGAAAGCTACGGCTCCGTGGTTCAGAACATCTGGACGGCCGGTCGGGTCGCCGACCCTGCCAACCCGAGCAGAATCATCTGGGACCTGGGACGACCGCCTTACGATCCTGAAGACCTGTACATCTCCGAGCTCGTGGCCTGTCTGAGCCAGATCAGCGAAGGCATCACGATGGGCACCGACACGTCGCAGGCCAATCACACGCCCGAGCACACCGATGCCATGGTTCAGGGGCTGATGGATTCCGGACGCCGGATGGTCTTCGACTACAGCGCCGGGACCAACCGGAGCGCGGAAGGGATGCCGTACCGAGTACCCCGGTGCCATGGGCGACACCTCCAAAGGCATCGGCCGGATCGCGAAAAAGTTCTTCAGCTCCAAGGATCAGCTCGTGACGCTCGGCTCCGGCGCCCAATCGACCGAAGCGTTCCCTGGCGCCGGCTACACTGGGTGGCAGCTGGGCCGCTCCTTCGGAGCCCTGATCAACAACCACAACGTCGGCAACACGAACGTCGTCGTCAGCGCCGCCGCCGATTCGAGAAATCTCACCGACTGGTCCGACGTGACGTTGGTTCACTGCACCCGGTGGCAGGACAACGCATTCGCGCAGATCGGGACGAGCGGAACCGGCTATCCAAACGACAGCAAATCGAAGGCCTGGGAAATCTGTCGAGACAGAGGCGTTCATATCTCAATCACCCCTCTCATCGAGATGCAGATGCGGCACGGGATGCCTCCGTTCCAGGAGGCGCTCAATCACGGGATTCTGCCGAGCCTGAGCCCGGACGTGGACACGAACATGACCACCGACGCGTTCTCGCTGATGCGGACGTCCTTCGCTCTGCAGCGCGCGCTGGCCAACGATCTCGCGTTCCCGAACAGCAACCCGGGCAACCTTCCTGTTCCGCAACTCCTCACGTCGCGGCAGGTGATCGAAATGGCCACGATTGCCGGAGCGGCGGCCAATCGCGTCCTGGACAAGGTGGGCACGCTGAAGCCCGGCAAGGAGGCCGACATCATCGTGCTCGAGGCACGCAACATCAACACCTGGCCGATGAACAACGTGCCTGGTACCATCGTGACGATGATGAACCCGCGGCATGTGCGTGACGTGCTGATTGCGGGGAAAGTCGTGTACTACAAGGGCAAACTGGTCGGCTGGAACGTCGAGCGATTGTTGCAGCGGATCGAGCAGTCGCGCGAGCGGGTGCTCGCCCGAATCAACGGGCCCGCGAAAATCGGCGCGCTCCCCAAGGGCAACAACAGCCTCTCGAGTCCGTACCGGCCGAACTTTCTGGGTTCGTGCTGCTTCAAAGGACAGAACGACACCGCGCCTGAGTACAAGTTGCGGCCGTAACGCAGGTTGAAGCAGCCCTAAAGGGCTGCGCTACATCTTGCTTTACAGACCGCAACTCCACCACGGAGGACGCGGAGGACACGAAGGAAGAGGCTAGTTTGTCGACCAGGTTGGAACGTAGTGCTTGGTGTCGGCCTGGCACAGGGAAACCCGGGAGGAGCGTCATGAACAGTAATCGGCACGGGACGCGCCACCGTCACCGCTTTCGTGTTGCTCTCTACGGCGCTTCACGCACAGTGGCAGAACTACCCCACGCCTGGAATTCCGCGTCTGCCTGACGGCAAGCCGAACCTCACCGCGCAGACGCCGCGAGGGGCAGATGGCCATCCGGATTTGTCAGGCATCTGGGACGTTGGGAACATGCTGTATTTCCACGACCTGGCGCAGGGCTTGAAGCCTGGAGAGGTCGAACCGACTCCGTGGGCGGCGGCCATTCGCAAGCAACGTATGGATCGAAATCACGTCGACGATCCCTACGGCTACTGTCTTCCGCTGGGCGTGCCGCGCATCAACTTTCGAAGCGCGTTCAAGATCCTCCAGACGCCGAAGCTGACGGCGTTTCTGCACGAAACGTACGTCGGCATGATTTTCCGCCAGGTGTTCACGGACGGACGACCGCTGCCAAAGCCGGCCGACAGCGAACCGACGTGGTTGGGATACTCGGTCGGCAGGTGGGACGGCGACACCTTTGTCGTCGACTCGACCGGATTCCGCGACAGAGGCTGGCTGAGCGCGAGAGAAGCCTACCCGAACAGCGACGCGCTCCATGTCATCGAACGGTTCGACCGCGTCGACTTCGGCCATATGAACTTGACGGTCACCATCGACGACCCCAAGGCCTACGTGAAGCCGTGGACGAACACGATCGCACTGCGCCTCCTGCCAGACACCGAACTGCTGGAGGCGTTCTGCGACAGCCAGATGACGATTCTGAAGCACTGGGTCTTCGACCCTCCGCCGCCAGAGCCACCGAGTCCGAGTCGTTGACGAACCTCTGTTGAAGAGCTCGCCACTACAGGTGGATGAAGGATCGGCCTTAGTACGATTGAACCTCAGTGTCCTCCGGGTCCTCCGTGGTGAGTAGTTCTATCCGAGGAGTTTCAACGCGCGCGCGAGCTCTCCCTCAGCAACCGCAACAACTGCAGCGGTCGTCCTCGTGCGTGAGGACGCCGTGGCGTATGCGTAGCGGATGCTGATCCCGGCCCGAGCCAGTTTCTCGACGGCCTTGGCCAGAGCGCCGGGGCGGTTTTTCAACTCGACGAACAAAACCTCTTCCACGGCGAACGTATAGCCGGCCTTCGTCAGCGCCTGCGCCGCCAGCTCCCGATTCGGCACGAGCAGGCGGATGAGCCCCTTGTCGCGGCCCACTTCGGGCGCGGAGAGCGCAAGGACGTTCACACCGCCATGTGCCAGATCGCGGCAGAGCCGTGCCAGCGTGCCGATTTCGCTGTCGAGCGATAGATTGAGCTGCGTCGCTGTCGGCATGATGCATGACTATAGCAATACACGCGTGGCCGGAGGAAAGTGACAGCGACAAAGGTTTTCGCGGTTACGCCGCTACCCACGACGTGGTCGGCTGGCGCCGACTCCAGGCGATACAATGTGCGCCGCATGCTCCTCACCGCCGGTTCGCGACTCGTGGCCCCCCGACGCCAGTGAAGAAATGATGACTCCGAGCCCATGCCGCTCGTGATCGGCGCTTCCCTCGGCCCGTATCAGATCCTCGAACCGCTGGGATCGGGCGGCATGGGCGAGGTCTATCGTGCCCGTGATACGCGTCTCGATCGCCTCGTGGCCGTCAAGTGCTTGACGAGCGTCGCGGCCGGTGGTGATGTTCGCGCACGCCTCATCGAAGAGGCACGCGCCGCGGCCGCATTGAATCATCCGAACATCTGCACGATTCACGAAATCGCCGATATCGACGAGCAGCTCTTCATCGTGATGGAACACGTGGATGGTCGAAGGTTGTCCGACGTCGTCGCCGAAGGTCCGGCAATTCAGACAACCATTCGATACGGCATCCAGATTGCCGATGCGGTGGCCCACGCACACGATCGTGGAATCGTGCATCGCGACCTGAAAACGACGAACCTGATGCTGACGTCCGACGGCCGCGTGAAAGTGCTGGATTTCGGCATCGCGCAGCGGCTGGCCGATCCTCAGCTGGATTCCGCCACGCAAATGCCGACGCTCGCTCCCGCCTTGACGGCTGGTACGCTGGCGTATATGGCGCCCGAGGTATTGCGCGGCGGAACTGCGGATCGCCGTGCAGACGTTTGGGCGATCGGCGTCGTCCTTTACGAGCTGCTGGCGGGTCGGCGGCCATTCAATGGTGAGACGCCCGTCGATCTGAGCTCGGCGATTCTGCGCGACACGCCGACGGCGCTTCCACGGCAGGTGCCGAAGGCGCTCGGCACGGTGGTGGGCCGTTGTCTCGACAAAGATCCGGCACGCCGATATCAGCGCGCTGGCGAAATTCGCGCCGCGCTCGAAATGATCGCCGGGGACCGCGCCTCCAAGACATCGGTGAAGCGTCCTCGGCCGCAGGCGGCGCCACCGACCACCTCAACCTCCTACGTCACCAAGCCTCGCGCTTCCGTCACGGCGCGAACACATTCGCTTGCCGTGCTGCCACTCGAGAACCTCTCTCGTGATCCGGCCCGCGAGGTGTTCGCCGACGGGATGACCGACGCGCTGATCAACGATCTCGCACAAATCGAGGCGCTGCGCGTGATCTCGAGAACCTCCGCGATGCGCTACAAAGGCACCCGCAAGCCGATGGCCGAGATTGCGCGCGAGCTGTCGGTGGACGCGATCGTCGAAGGCACGGTGCTGTGGGACGCCGGTGCTGTGCGCGTGTCGGTCCAGCTGGTCGACGCCGCCACCGACACCCACCTCTGGGCGCGAAGCTACGATCGTGACGTCTCCAGCGTCCTCGCGCTCCAGCGCGAGCTCGCCCGGGCCATCGTCGACGAAATACAGGTGGCCGTCAGTCCGGACGAACGCGCCCGACTTCAGACAACGAAGTCAGTGAAAGCGGACGCGTACGAATTGTGGCTGCGTGGACGAGAGCTGCAGAATCAGTGGACCGAAGACGGGCTGACTGCGAGCATCGAGTCGTTTCAGCGGGCGATCCAGCGCGACCCGGCGTTCGCGCCGGCGCATGCCGAGCTGGCCGAGTCGTTTCTGTATCTGGGCACGTTCGGAGTTCGCCGGCCTCGCGACGTGGCCACGTCATGCAAGGACGCAGCAGCCAAAGCGCTGGCCCTCGATGAATCGCTGGCCGAGGCTCATACGACGCTCGGGTTCGCCGAAGCTGCGTTCGACTGGAAATGGTTGGACGCCGAGAGGCGACTGCGGCGCGCGTCAGCGCTGAACCCTGGCGACACGACCGCGCGGCAATGGCTTGGCTTCTTGTTGCTGGCGCTGGGGCGCTCGCAGGAAGCTGTCGCCGAGCTGCAGCGCGCGGTGGACCTCGACCCGCTCTCCCCCAACAATCAGTCCAACCTCGGGTGGGCGTATGCATGGAGCGGCGACACCGAGCGCGCCGTCCAGGAACTGCAGGCGCTGCTGCGCCGCGAGCCGAGCCTGCCGACCGGGCACCTGTGGCTGTCCGAAGCCTATCGCCTCCGATCGATGTACGACGAGGCGCTCGCCGAGCAGCAGAAGGCGGTCCGCTTGTTCGGCGGTCCCGAGATGGTCACCTTCCTCGGACATGCCTACGCAGTCGCGGGTCACGTCGCGGATGCGCGCGCCGTTCTGGAAGAGCTCACAGCGCTGGCCAAGAAACGGTATGTCCCGTCCTATGGCATCGCGCTGATCCACGCGGCGCTGAAGCAGAACGACGAGGCCTTTGCCTGGCTCGACCGCGCCTGCGAAGACCAGTCGTGGTGGGTTATGTGGGTGCAGATCGATCCGCGCCTGAATCCGCTGAGGACCGATCCGCGTTTCCAGAAACTCGTGTCGACACTCGGCCTCCCGGTATCCTCTTCGCCTCCGGCCCGTTAGCTGGGCTACTTTGCCCGGCCCTCGAAGCCCCGAGCCAGCATGGCGATCTTGTAGATCGTCTTCGCGTTGTTCCGCACGCCCTCGGGAGTTGTGAACTCCTTGCCATCGGGGCCAAGAGCACCACTACCGACAATGTAGAGTGTCTTTTTGTCGGGCCCTGAAAACGCAACGCTAATCGCGTTCCTCGGGGTCGGAATGACGCCGAGGAACGTTCCTTCCGGGCTGAGCACCTGAACACCGGGGCCCGACGTGACGTAGAGACGGCCGACGGCGTCGATTGCCATGCCATCGCCCGAGCCACCGGCTTCAAGCTTACCGAAATCGCGCCGGTTCCGGACCGAGCCCGCCGGTTGGATATCGAAGGCGAGGACAACTCCGCCATTGGTGACGTAGACGATGCGCTCGTCCGTACTCAACATGATTCCGTTGGCGCGGATGTCGTCGCCGAGACTGACCACCCGGCCGCCGGGATTGGCGTAATAGGCTCCGCCGGATGTGAAATAGACGCCGCCGTTCCTGTCGACGACGAGAATCGTTCAGCCTCCCGAGTGGCTTGCCTTCGAAGTTGTCGGCGAGGACTTGACGATCCGGCGCCAGAGCAGCCACCGCCGTCGGCTCGAGGCACGCAGCGGCACCTTCCCCACGCCCCTGCCTGCCCGGATCGGTGCAGGTCCGCTGGACCGCGATGATGCGGCCTTTCGAGTCGATCGCGAGAGAGCCGGCGCCGTGAGTGTCCTGCAAGAAAACTGAAACGCGGTCGTTCTGGTCGAGCTTGCTGACGCGATTCGGCTGCTCCTGGGCGAACAACACGCCGCCATCGGGCGTGCCCACGAGGCCGTCGGCGTTATCGAGCCCCTGCCACGCAAGGTGCCATGTCGCGCCAGCGGCAACGACGCCGGCAATCGCGGCGACCGTGACATCTCTGGCCGGCTGCGGCTGTGCGCCGCCGCGCTGTTGTGCCAACCCAACCGGGCTCCCGTCGACGGCCGTTCCAACCAAACACGAAGCAACAATCAGCCTGGCGATGGCGGAATTCATCAGCTCGCTCCCGTTCGCTCCAAAATTCTCATGATGATACGGTGAGTCGTCGCCTTCACCGACGCGATTGCGCTGGCGCGCATCGCAGGAGCGTCAATGACGCAGCATCACCAGTTTCGTCGCCACCAGCGCCGTCAGAATGCCACCGATCAACGGCACGGCCTGACCGAAGAAGGGCGTCACCAGGACCAGCGCCGCGGCGATCGGGCCGAGCCATCGGGTCCGACGATAGTCCGGTCGGTTGTGGAGAAACCACAGACACATCAGGTAGACCGAAACCGGCACGGCGACGGCGGCGCCGGCGCCCGCGGCATCGATCTTCGCGTGACTGCTCGCCTGATCGACGGCCACGCCCAGCCCGGCACCCACGGCCGCGGCGGCGGCAAAGACAAAGTAGTGTCCGTACCCCCAGACAAAAGCTTTACGAAGGTTGGTCAGCAGGTCGTGAACCGGACGATCGAAGTAGACCCACCACATGCAGAACACAATCAAGAGGCCGCCGACGATGAGCGGGGCAAGCGTACTCAGTGCCTCGCCTGAGGCGAGCGCAGATTGGATGGCGACGGTCGCGGCAAGGATGGATTCGCCCAGCACGATCACCGTGAGCAGGCCGTAGCGTTCTGCAATGTGCTGCGGGTGCCATGTCGTCGGCCGTGCGCCCTCTGCCCAGACCGGCACCAGAAGCTCCAGCGCAAAAAGGGTGAGAAATCCCGAGACCCAAAGGCTCGGCACGAACAAGAGAACGATCCACGCGACTTGAAGCGCCGCGATTCCCGTCGCGAATCGGCGGGCCGTGCGCCGGTGGTCGGAATCCGAAGCCGCCGCTCGCAGCCACTGCGCGACGAGCGCCAGCCGCATCACGACGTAGCCGCCAACCGTTGCCGCGTTGGGGCCACGGCTCTCGAACATCGCCGGCACACCCGCCGCCAGAATGAGCGCGCCGGTAATCTGCACGAACACCGCAAGCCGATACAGCACGTCGTCGCAGTCGTACGCCGAGGCGAACCAGGTGAAGTTCATCCACGCCCACCAGATTGCTGCGAAGACCATCAGGTAGCCGAGGACACCCTCGACCGTGTGCCCCTCTGCGAGGGCGTGATGCAGTCCACTGGCGGCTTCGGCGATGGCGACCACGAAAACCAGGTCGAAGAAGAGCTCGAGGGGTGTGGCGGCGCGATGCGCTTCGAGCGGAGAGCGCGGGACCATCCGCACACGAAGGCGCGCCCCAGGGCTGAGGCGGTCGCGCGTGACTGTCACCGACTCAGACATCGGGCGCCACTACCCCGATGACGGGCGCTTGTCGACGACGCGCTTGGCTTTGCCGAGCGGGCCCTCCCTTGTTCAGTTCTCGCCTCGCTGCTGATCCGAACGTGAAGTGTGCCACACTGCCGGCTTCATTCCCGTTAGTTTTCAGTTTTCAGCTCTCAGCTCTCAGAAGAAATCGCACTAATGTAGCGCAGCCCCTTTAGGGCTGCCGGACAAAGCAGGCCTAAAAGGCCTGCGCTACAGCGATTTCTTCACACACTCTCAGCTCTCAGCTGTGCGATGCGCGTTCAGAATGGCGGTGATCTCTTCGCGAATCTCGGGACGGGCAAGCTCCGCGACCGTGCGCCCGTCCGGCGTGCGGAGCGTGATGTCGGCTCCATGGGCGATCAGCGCGCGGACGATGTCGATTTTTCCCCGCATCGCCGCCCACATCAGCGGCGTGCACCACGGTTCAGGCCACCATTGGTCCGGTCGGGGCGCGCCGGTCACCACAGCGCCAAACGGCCGGCCGATCGCTTGTGGATCGCGCGCGACCACTTCAGGGATTCTGGCGGGCAGATCGAAGTCGATAGCGTCGAAAAGGTCGATTGGGCCATCCAAGATCAGATTACGAACCTGAGCATGGCCGAAGTAGTTCGCCCAGCCGGCCGGTGTTCCGCAGTACCGACCCTCACGGACAGCAGGACTGGCGCCGTGCTTCAAGAGAACGACCGCGGCCTCGAGATTGCCGGTCGTCGCCGCGGCGTGGAGGGCAGTGAACCGAGGTGCGCCGTCGACCGCCGTCTTTGGATCGTCCCAGGCATCGACCGAAGCCCCCAGCCGAATGAGCGACTCGATCACGCGAGCGCTCGAGCGCTCACACGCACGGATGATCAACGTCCCCCACCGGTGTCCAGGCTTCAGCCCATCCGAATCCTTCCGCATCAAGCGCTCGACGTCTTTCTCCCGTTCGAGCACGATTGCGGCTGGCAAAGTGAGCTCCACACCGCGACCGAGCATCAGCTCGACCATCCCCAGCTGGCCGCTCAACGCCGCCTGGTCGAGCGCCACCAGGCCGGACTCGTCGAGCGCAGTCGTGTCGGCCCCAAGATCGAGCAGCGTCGCCAGTGCCGAGGCCTGCTTCTTGACGACCGCAAGGTGCAGCGGACGGCGACGATGGTTCGTGAGATCCATGCGCTTCTCGAGATCGGCGGGAGATCGCTCGGCGATCTCGCGAATCGCCGCCTCGTTCCCAACGGCGACGGCCGAGAAAATGGTGTGCCTGGCGCCGTGCGCGAGCAAGTATTCGACGAGTTCGGGATTCGGTTTGCCGTATTCGAAGCACGTCGCCCACCCCATGACTTCCAGCTCGTGGTAGTCGTTATCGCCAACAGGATCCGCACCGTGCTCGATCAACTGCTTGACGATGCTCATCTGACCCTTCTCGACGGCGAAATGGAGCGGGAAGGCCCAATCGCCTTCGCAGCGAATGTTGGGATTCGCCCCGCGTTCCAGCAGAACCGTGACGACGTCCTCCGATGGCTGCTCCATGGCGCAGTGCAGGGCCGTGCGCATGCCGAACATGCCGGGAAGGAGGCCCCGCTCGTTGACGATGTCTGGATACGCATCGAGAACTTTGGCAACCGTGTCAGCATCTCCACGGCGGGCCCCGTCGAGCAGCACCCTCACGGCGTCGTCACGGGACGATTGCGCACGGCTGGTCGACGAGACGCCAACGTTTGCCTTCAGGGTCTTCCAATTTGACAACCCGTGTTCGAGGGCGAGCGCGTGCTGCACGTCGCGGAGTACCGGTGCTGACGCCGCGGCGGGGTACACGCGCCGCAGCCGAGCGAGCGCGGACGGATCGCCGGCACGCAATGCCTTGTGCCACCGCTTCGCCTGTTTTCTGAGACCTTCGAGAGTCGTTGGCGGGCTGAGCTCGTCGCTCATGGAGTCCTCCTTCCGCAAGTCGCCTGAAGTCCGCTGAATACAGGCCGGAAGAAGGTGGCGCTCGGCCGAACTGAGAAAGGGTGGGATTAATCCCTTGCCGCGGACAGGAGGCGCCCCAACGCGCGCTGCGGCGTAACTTCGCACAGAGACTGCCGGGCTGTCAACGCGAGATTGGGTATTGTGTAACTATGAGCAGCGACTCCGGCACCGTCTTGACGCGAATGCGGGCTGCCTGGCGCCGCTGGTCCGTTTCTCCACACGTCATCCGAGCCACTCGCGCCCGGATGACGATGCAGTGGTGGCTCGCAGGCAAGCCGGTTCCGCCGCCGAACATCGTCAAACAGCGCACGGTGATCCGATACCAAACGCGCCACCGATTGCGGACCTTCGTGGAAACAGGAACGTACACGGGTGAGATGGTGCAGGCGATGAGCGAGCATGTCGACCTCGTCATTTCGATCGAGGTCGCTCCGGCGCTTCACGAACGGGCCTCGCGACGTTTCGCGGGTCAGAAGCGCGTTCGCCTGCTTCTGGGCGACAGCGCCACACTATTGCCGGCGGTGCTCGAATCGCTGGAAGAGCCGGCGCTGTTCTGGCTGGACGGTCATTTCATGGGCGGCAAAAGTGGCCGGGGTGCTCGGGATACGCCCGTGATCGCCGAAATGACTGCGCTCATCGGACATCGCGTGCGCGGTCACGTTGTTCTGATCGACGATGCGAGATTGTTCGACGGAACCGCTGGCTATCCCCGCCTCGAAGAGTTCATCGCGTGGGTCGAACAGCGAAGGCCGGGTACACGCGTCAGCGTCGATGGCGACATCATCCGATGCCTGTTTGATGTATCTTCACACTAAGGCCGAAATAGTCCTGACTACAATGGTCATCAGTTTTGGAACGACGCTTGAACGGTTCGTGACTCGACGCTGATGGACACTCCACAGACGACGATCCGGCGCGGATTCAGAAGCCTCGGAACCCGCATGATCGTCTGGGTCCTCGTCGCGAGCGGCGCCGTCTTTCTGACGGCCGTAGCGCTTTCGAGCCGCCTGGCGCGGGATACCGCCGTCCGGGCCGCGGAGCAGGAAGCCTTCAATGCCGCCGGTGCGGCCCGAAACCGTGTGTTGACGGTTCTGAGCTCCGTCGAGAGGAGCACCGAGGTCTTGGGCGCCTCGGTCGAAGCGGTGCCGCTGCAAGCGTCGACTCTGGAGACGTTGCTGCGCCGCTTCGTTGCCGGAAATCCTGACGTGTACGGCTCGACGGCCTCTTTCGAGCCATTTGCTTTCGATGCCCGCGTCGAGCGCTACGCGCCGTATTTTTTCCGCAATCCGACGGATCGCACGAGCCTCGTCGCCAGGGACCTGGCGACAGGAACCTATCGATACTGGGAACGAGACTGGTACCGCCTTCCACTCATCGTCCCGCAGGCACGGTGGTCCGAGCCCTACTTCGACGAAGAGGGCGGGGACACTCTCATGGTCACCTATACCGTCCCGATGGGGCGCACGCGGGACGGCGCTTCCACTCGCATCGGCGTCGTCACCGCCGACTTGCAGCTCGACTGGCTTCGCCGCTTCATCAGCGATGTGAAAATCGGCCAAACCGGCTACGGCGTGCTGGTCACGCGCAGCGGTCGGGTCATCGCGCATCCGGATTCCTCGCTGCTTGCCGTTCAGCTCTCACCCGAGACGCCGCCACAGACTCGCCAGCGTCTCGAGCCGCTGGTCCGGAGGATGCTTGCCGGCGCCAGCGGTTTCGAGCCGATCGTGGTCGATGGTCAAAGCTATCGAGCGGTATTTCAACAGATCAACCCCGGCACCGGATGGCTGCTCGCAGCGCTTTATCCGGAAGATGAATTGATGGCCGACGCCCGCCGCTTGTCGTGGCTCCAAATCGTTCTTGCTCTGGGAGGTCTCGCTCTCCTGGCCGGGGTCGTCGTCGCGTTGTCGCGTCGGCTCACTGCGCCCATCCATGGTCTCGCCGATCGCGCCAGGCAGCTGGCAACGGGCGACCTCGACCTGGAGCTGCCTCCGGTCACGAGTCGTGACGAGCTCGGCACGCTCACGAGCGCGTTCCATCACATGCGCGACTCGCTGAAGGAGCACATCCGCACGCTACGCGAGACGACGGCCGCAAAGGAACGCCTCGAGAGCGAGCTCAAAGTGGCACGCCGGATCCAGATGGGGATGCTGCCGAAAGAACGTGCGGGCAGTGCCGAGGAAGGCTTCGAGGTGGCCGCTCACCTCGTTCCAGCACGGGCGGTGGGCGGCGATCTCTACGTGCATTTCGTCGAGGACGGGCGCGCGGTGTTCATGCTCGGGGATGTGTCAGGCAAAGGGGTGGCTGCGGCCCTGTTCATGGCGCGCACCAAGACGCTGTTCGACGCGCTGGCTCCGCGTTTGCGCGATCCTGGTGCGCTGCTGACCGAATTGAACCACCAGCTCTGTGCAGAGAACGAACACGGCATGTTCGTCACGGGCGTCTGTGGTGTGCTGGATCCGAAGAGCGGCGAGCTGACATATGCATCAGCGGGACACGATCCACCGCTGCGCGTCCGCCCCGGCCTCCCGCCACAACCGCTGGCGCTCGAAGGCGGGCCGATACTCGCGCTCCTCGAACACGCCACCTATCCCGTGAATCACGGCAGGCTGGAGCCTGGGGAGTGTCTCGTCGCATTCACCGACGGCGTCACAGACGCCATGGACACCGGCGGTGCGATGTTCGGACCAGAGCGCCTCATGAATGCGGTCACCATCACGACGGTAGAAACCGCCTACTCCCTGACGCAAGCAGTGTTCACCCTCGTCGAAGAGTTTGCGAGGGGCGCGCCGCAGGCCGACGACATCACCGTATTGACGCTCCGCTACCTGGGCCGCCACGAAAGTTGAATCACGATTCGTAAAGCGCCTCCGCGGGCGCGAGCCTCGACGCGCGGCGTGCGGGAATCCACGCCGCAAGAACACTGACAACGGCGAGGACGACGATGCCGAGCACGAACGACGTCGGATCCAACGGCTTCAAGCCATAAAGCAGGCTTTCCGCGTATTGTGACGCGACGATCGCGAGCGCCGCTCCAATCGCGACGCCGACTCCCAACAACGTGCCGGACTCCGCAAGAATCATCCGGATCACCTGGCGCGGCGCCGCGCCCAGCGCCATTCGAACGCCGATCTCTACGCGCCGACGCGTCACGCTGTACGACATGACGCCGTAGAGCCCGATCGCCGCAATCAACATGGCCAATGCGCCGAAGAATCCGGACAGCCAGGCCATCAGGCGTTCTGGCATCAGCAGAGCGTGGATGTAGCTCGCGACCGCGTCGGACGACACCGCGGCGCCGGGCGCCACCTCGGCGATGGCGCGCGTCAGCGCTGGCGTGAGTGACTCCTGGGCCACATCGGCACGGACGACAATCCGCATCTGCGGCAGGGGAGGGATCATCTCCTGCGCGACGGCCAGGTAGGCGATCGGCAGGAACCTCGCGCTCGACTCGGTGGCAGAGAATCTCACGGCGGCGCGGGTGCGCTCGTCCCGTACCTGGATGAATTTCGCATCGCTCACCAGCCCGACGATCTGGTAGGTGGGCTTGGGCGTGCGCGGCACGTCCAACTGAAACGCCTGCCCGATCGGATCGGTATTCAGGAAATACCGCCGTGCAAAGGTCTCGTTCACGATCGCGCTCCGAGGGGCCTCGGGCCGGTCTCGATCGTCGAACGTTCGACCCGCAAGGAGCGGTGTCTCCATCACGCGGAAGTAATTGCCGCCGACCGCGTTGAAGTGCACGTCGCCGTCCCGCACCACACCGCCGGTGAGGATTTGCCCGTTCCAGTCCGCGCCGCTGAGCGGCACGATCAGGGTCTCGGCGGCGTAGCGAACGCCCGGGACCGTGTGGAGACGCGCAACGATATCCGCAAACGCCTGAGGCATAGCCTCGGCCTGTACGGCGGTTCGACGCAGGTCGACTGACGCCGCGACGATGTCCGGACTGAAGCCAAGATTGACCGCGCCAAGGTTTCTCAAGGTGCGGCCAAAGAGGAGCGCGCCGACCACGAGCACCATCGAGAGCGCGACCTGCACAACGACCAGGCCGCGCCGGAGCGCGACCGCTTCGTGCCCATCCGTCGAGCGGCCGCCAGGCCGCATGGTCGTGGCCGGATCACGGCGAGTGGCCGTGAGCGCCGGGCTGAGGCCGAACAGCACGCATACCGAGACGGCGACGCTGCTGATGAACGCGAACACCCGCCAGTCCGGCGACAGGTCCAGGAAGATTCTGACGGGAAGGTTGCCTGAGTTGAAGAACATCACAAGCATCTGGCTGATCCAGCGCGCGAGCAGCAGACCGCCCAGCGCGCCGAATCCGGCCACGATCGCGCTCTCGGACAGCATCTGACAGACGAGGCGGCGCCTCGAGGCGCCAATCGCGAGACGGACCGCAATCTCGGGGCCGCGTGCGGTGGAACGCGCGAGCATCAGGTTCGCGAGATTGGCGCATGTGAGGAGAAGCACCAGGCCGGTGGCGCCGAGCAGCACCCAGAGGACCGCTGTGGTGGCGGCTAGCGGCGGGATGTCCACACCGGCACCCGAAGGCCTGGCGATGAGCGTGAAGGACGCATAGTTCTTCGCCCACTCCGGGTTGTACGACGGCGACACGGTGGCCTGGAAAATAGAAGGTGAAATCGCGGCGACATGCGCCTGGGCGCGCTCGATCGTCCAGTCCGGCTTCAGCCGTCCCATGATGTCGAGCCACCAAGCGTCCCGCCTCCCGGTTGCGGCCAGACGGCCGCGGAGCAGCGGCTCGGCGCACAGCGGGAGAGCCACGTCGAAGGTGCGGCCGACTTGCACGCCGAAGAAGCCCGGCTGCGCCACCCCGATCACATCGAACGGAAGTCGGTCCAGCATGATCCTCTGTCCGATCGCAGCGGGGTTGCCACCGTAGCGGGCCTGCCAGAAGCCGTGCGACAGCACCACGCCGGGCGAGCTGCATCCGTTCTGATCGTCCGCCTCGATCAACACGCGGCCGACGTGAGCCTGAATGCCGAGCGCATCGAAGAAACCTCCACTGACGTAGAGACCCTCTGCCCAGACGACTTCCCCCTCGGTGGAGAGGTCCCATCTCTCGACGCCCCAGGCCAACATCGATGAGAGGGCCTGCTGCTGCGAGCGGATCTCCTGCCAGAGCGGCTCGGTGAAGACCCCACCCGAGTATCCGCGACCTACCCGCCCCTTGCCGTGTTGGTCGATCCTGATCGACACAAGCTCGTGCGGCTTCTCCACGGGAAGCGACCGGAGACGGAGAGCGTTCACCAGCTGGAAAATCGCCGCATTGGCCCCGGTGCCCAACGCCAGGGTCAGGATCGCCACGAGCGAGAACGTCGGACTCTTGCGAAGGATCCGAAAGCCGTACTTGAGGTCCTGCCAGAAAGTGTCGACGAACGGCATCGTGTTCATGTCGTAGATCTCCTCACGAATCCTCGTCGGGTTTCCCAGCTTCCGCTGTGCTGCCCGCCTCGCTTCGGCTGGCGTCATCCCGCGCGCGATGTCATCGTCGATTTCATGGGCGAGGTAGTCTTCCAGCTCCTTGGCGCGCTCTTCGTCCCACTGCGCGCGGCGGAAGAACCGTGACCAGCCCATGTATGCCTCAGTCAGCTGGACGGAGAATCCGATTGACCGCGTGGACGATCTGATCCCACCGCGAGGTTTGTTCCGCGAGCTGCGCACGCCCCTGCGGCGTGAGGCGGTAGTAGCGGGCGCGGCGATTGTTCTCGGACGTGCCCCAGAACGAGGCGATCCAGCCGCGATCCTCGAGCCGATGGAGCGCAGGATAGAGCGACCCGTGCTCCACCTGCAGCACGTCCTCGGACCGATGCTCGATGGCGTGCGCGACGGTGTGCCCGTGCGCCGGTCCGAGCGCGAGGGTCTTGAGGATCAACAGATCGAGCGTTCCCTGAAGCAGCTCGCCCTGCATCGGGGCGATTCCCACGCTTCGGCATCGCCTCCACAAGATAATCGACCCAAGAAGAGTTGTCCAGAATAACAGTTGCGCTACTGATATACGACGTTGTTACGACATAGATGTTCTTCTGTGATACAGGCGAGCTACGAGCTTCGGCTGAACGTCGCGCTCCGGAAACGGGCCGCCTGTTGGCTTGCCAACGGAACTCTCAGCCGCACTCGTCTAACTGGCGTCACCGGAGGTTCGGATGCACCACTGGAGCGCTGCATGGCGTCGGCCGCCCGCCGCCCGCTGTTCACCTGCACGGCGGTGGTCGTGCTGTCGTTCGGCATCGCAGCGAACACGGCGCTGTTCTCGCTCGTGAACACCGTCCTCCTGCGGCCATTGCCGTTTCCGCACGGCGAGCGCATCGTCACAGCCTTCGAGGCGAGCCCGGCGCGCGATCAGTCCGTGCGTCTGGTTTCTCCGGCCCATCTGGAAGACTGGAACACATGGAGCCAGGTTTTCGATGCGGTCTCCGGCAGCACGTTCGACAGCGTCACCGACTTGAGCGGTGCGGAGCCGCAGCGCTTCGCAGGCCACCGGGTGGCGCCGCGCTACTTCGACGTGTTCGAGATGCCGCCACTCATGGGTCGAACCTTTACTCCCGACGAGGAGCAGTTTGGTGGACCGCCGGCTGCGGTCATCAGCGAAGGCCTGTGGGCGCGCCGCTACCAGCGCGATCCCGCGGCCATCGGCCGGCGCCTGTTGCTCGGCGACGTGGGCTACACCATCGTCGGCGTGATGCCGAAGGCCTTCGCGCCGGCCGCCATCGATCTATGGCTGCCCACCGCGTATCCCGCCAGGAATGCTCCGCCAGCGCGACGCGCGCTTTCTGAGAGGCGTCGGCCGACTGAAGGCTGGCGTCACGCTCGAACAGGCGCGATCCGAGGTGAGGCGGCTCGCGGAACGGCTCGGCGAACAGTTTCCGCGAACCGACAAAGGCTGGTCGGTTCTGCTGAACGATTACCACCAGGCCCAGACGGGATCGAGCTCGCGGCAGCTCTCATTGTTGTTCGGCGCCATCGCCGCCCTCCTGCTGATCCTGTGCGCCAACATTTCCGGATTGATGCTCGGACAGGTTCAGCAGCGCGAGCGCGAACTGGCGATACGAAGCTCGCTCGGCGCCACGCGGCCTCAGGTAGCCGGCATGGTGTTGCGCGAAGCAGTCATGCTGTCCGCCTTGAGCGCGGCGCTGAGCCTGCCGCTCAGCTGGTACGGCATGGACATACTGACCAAGATCTTCGCGACGCTGCCGCGCATTCAAGAGCTGCATTTCGACTGGCGCTTTGCTCTGTACACGCTGGCAGCGGCGTTCTGCACGGCCGTGATCTTCGGCGGCGTGCCCGCCTGGCAGGCGACGCGGGGCCACCTCGGTCACGTACTCGCGGCGGGTGGCCGCACGCAAGCGGGAGGGCGTTATCGCGCTCATCGAGCGCTGGTCGCCGTTCAGTTCTCCGTGACACTGGCGCTGCTGGCGGGCGCTGGATTGCTGTTGCGGAGTTACCACAATCTGACACGTGTCGATCTCGGATTTCACCCGGCCAACATCCTGACGTTCCACGTCGGCGCCGAATGGAGAGAGGACCGCGCTCAGGTCGGCCTGCTGCAGCAGCAGTTGCTCGAGGAGCTCGGCCGGATCCAGGGTGTCAAGGCTGCAGGATTTGCGAATTTCCTGCCCGCCAGCAACGCCACGTTGCGCGACCAGGTCACGGTCGAAGGCCGAACGGAGTTTGGCGACGACGGAAAGATCGCCACCGGTACGCGTAGCGTCGGCGGCGGGTACCTGCGCGCGCTTGGTGTCCCGATGCTCGCGGGAGAAAGCTGCCCCGAACCGATAAGCATCATCAACTTCGAGCGCCCTCAATCCGGCTTCGTTTCGAAGGCCCTGGTGAACCGCGCGTTCGTCGAGAAGGCCGGCGGCGGCAATCTGGTGGGCCGGCACATCAGCTGGCATCGGACCGATTTCCTCAACCGTTCGGAAATCATCGGCATCGTCGGCGATGTCACGGAGGATTCGCTCGATGCCGCCCCCGTGCCGTATGTCTACGTCTGCATGCCGGGCGGCGGGTGGCCCGACCCCGAATATATCGTCGCGACAGTCGGCGATCCGAGTCGGCTCGTTCCCTCGATCCGCGACACGATTCGCCGGCTTGCGCCGCAGCGTGCGGTGTTCGGCATGACGACGATTGAGGACTATCTCGCTCGGTCCATCGATCGGCCCCGCGTGAATGCGGCGTTGCTGGGCGTTTTCGCTCTGGGCGCGCTGATGTCGGCGGCGCTCGGGCTCTACGGACTGGTGATGCTGACGGTCGTCTCGCGCACTCGAGAGATCGGCGTGCGAATCGCCCTGGGTGCCCGGTCCGGCCAGATAGTCGCGCAGGTACTCGGCGAAGCACTCCGGCCCATCCTGGCGGCCACTGCGGGGGGCACCGCGCTGGCCTTAGCCGTGCTGCCAGCGTTCCGCAGTGTGTTCTACGGAGTGTCGCCCTCAGACATCAGCACCTTCGGCGCAGCATGTGCGCTCCTGCTATCGATCGCGACAGCGGCCGCGTTTCTTCCCAGCCACCGCGCGGCCCGATTGAATCCGGTCGAAGCGTTGAGGGGGGAGTAGCCCGCACTTCTGGCTCAGAGGCCCCAGAGCGATAATTGACGTCGAGGGCTGGAGCCGACATGAGCACGAAGCTTCGACACCTGTCTTTCTGCCTTATCGCACTACTCGTGGTGATCGTCACGTCGGCCTGTCGCGCCGAAGCACCAGGGGCTCCTCCGCCAAGCGCTGCGACATCCCCGGGGACTCGGTCGGCCGCCGATCAGCTTCCGTCGTGGAACGACGTCGCGTCGAAGAACGCGATTCTCGACTTCGTCGGTCGCGTGACGCGGGAAGGCGGAGCGGACTTCGTGCCCGTCGCCGAGCGGATCGCCACGTTCGACAACGACGGCACGCTCTGGTCGGAACAGCCAATCTACTTTCAGGTCGCTTTCGCCTTCGACCGGGTCAAGGCGCTCGCGCCACAACACCCCGAGTGGAGAGAACGGCAGCCCTTCAAAGGCGTGCTCGAGGGCGACATGGCGGCCATTGCTGCAGCCGGCGAGCGGGGACTGCTCGAAGTGATGGCGGCCACGCACGCCGGCAACACGACCGATGAATTCGCAGCAATCGTCGCAGGCTGGATCGGCTCGGCACGACATCCGAAGTTCGATTCGACCGTACACCGACATGGTCTACCAGCCGATGCTCGAGCTGCTCGCCTATCTGCGTGCCAATGGCTTCAAGACGTTCATCGTCTCGGGCGGAGGCGTGGAGTTCATGCGCCCGTGGGTGGAGCGCGTGTATGGGATTCCTCCAGAGCAGGTCGTCGGCAGCCGGGCGAAAGTCAAGTACGAGGTTCGCAACGGGATGCCGGTCTTGTTCCGGCTGGCAGAAATCGATCTCGTGGACGACAAAGCGGGGAAACCCGTCGGGATTCATCAGGTGATCGGCCGGGTCCCGATTGCGGCCTTCGGCAACTCCGATGGGGACTTCGAGATGCTCGAATGGGTCACCTCGCACAAGGGACCGCGCTTCGGGCTCATCGTGCACCATACCGACGCCGACCGCGAATGGGCGTACGACCGCATGTCACACATCGGTCAGCTCGCGCGAGGCCTCGACGAAGCGTCGACGCGCGGCTGGACGCTCGTCGACATGAAGCAGGACTGGAAGGTGATCTACCCCTTCCAGAAGTAGATCGGTACTTCCCCCACCGCCGAAGAGTTCGGTGAATGGTTCGGCGTCAGGCTCGAGGGGCGTTTCGAGCGAGCCGATGACGCTCGTCGAGTTTCGACTCGAGGAGGTCCTCGGCGACGCCGGGCTGGTCCGCAGCGTGAAGCGCGGACGACTCCGAATCTGGCGCGTCGAGGTCGACCGTCTCGACGAGGCACGGCGCTTTCTCGACGAGGTCTCGAACCAGTGGGACGAGGCACTCAGTCGCTTGAAGAAGTTCGTCGGGTAGCGAGGACCCGGCCTCATTTCGGCTCAACTGCGCCCAAGCGGCTGAGTTTTCTCAGCCACTGGGGCGCCGCTCGATGGCAGCCGGCTTGCGGCGGTCTTCGCCGGATCCTCACTTGTCGATCTCGTCGCGGCTCGTTCGACGAGAAGGTGAGGCCTGGTTCAACGGTCGAGGTGAGCCAGGAGCTTCCGAACTGAACGGACAACCGGCACCACTTGAGAGGAGACACTCATGCGATTCATGATCATCGTCAAAGCCAGCAAGGACTCGGAAGCGGGCGTCTTGCCCGATCAAAAGATCCTCACCGACATGGGCAAGTACAACGAGGAGCTCGCGAAAGCAGGGGTGATGCTCGAAGGAGAGGGACTGCAGCCGAGCTCGAAGGGCAAACGGGTCAGGTTTTCGGGGAGTCAGCGAACGGTCATCGACGGTCCGTTTGCCGAGACCAAGGAGCTCATCGCCGGTTTCTGGCTCTTCCAAACGAAGTCTCTCGAAGAGGCGATCGAATGGGTGAAACGCGCCCCATTCGATGGAGGCACCGAGATTGAAATTCGCCAGGTCTTCGAAGCAGAAGATTTCGGGCCGGAGTTCACGCCGGAGTTGAGGCGCCAGGAGGAAGCCATCAGGGCGCAGGTGGCCGGCCGAAAATAGCGGCCGGACAACCAGGTTCCGACGCGGTCATCGCCCCTCCGATGAGCGGTGCCGCGCCGGAGGCCTGTGCACATACCCTTGGTAACCCATCGTCGAACCTGACACACCCCACCTTCCATCAGAAGTTCACTCTAGAATGAAATCATGGCTGGTCGAGAGTGCTATCACTGCAAGCAGTGGGTCGAGGAGGGAGAAGCTCACGACTGTTGGACGACGACCGAGGCGGCTCTCACGCAGGATCTCTCGGAGGACCTTCAGGAGGCTTGGGAGCGGCTGCGCGAAAGCGCCGTCGCGCTCGGCGATCAGCGCATCTACGCGTCGCACAAATCGATCATGTTTTCGCGCAGGTCCTGCTATTTCTTCGTGCGTCCCAAGACGAATTTCCTTGAGGTTTGCGTGTTTCTTGGCCGTCCGCTGAAGACGCCTCGAGTTCGACGGGTCGAGCCGGCATCGAAGTCGAAGTTCGTGCACATCATTCAGATCAGGCATCGCGACGAGGTGGAGGCGCCCTTCACCGACTGGCTGCAGGAAGCGTACGAGCTGTCTGACGTGACGGCCGCAAAGGCCCGACCAACACGCGTGACATCGAAGCCACAATCGGCCGCGCGAAAGAACGCCAAAGGGGTGCGGAAACGCGCTGGTGGGCGGAAGGCCAGACGGCGGTAGCCGCGCACGCGGCCCTGCTTCTTCTCGCACGCCCCCTGCGTCTCGAAGCGAGCGATCTGGAAGCACCGGACTCGTGGGCGTGGCACACGGACGTCAGGACCGCTGCAGCTCCATCACGAGATCTTCGAGACGGTCGTAGCTGATGGCAGCGCCCTTCGTCATACCGGTGTTGAGCACGGTGTCGCGCACCTCCAGCGACGGATAGAGGGCCGTGATCGTCAGGCGCGTCTTGCCGTCCTCTTCGGTGAGGATCTGGGTGACGACCGACTCGACGTCGGGGAACGGATCGTAGATCTCGGTGTAGACGAGCCGTTCGGGCGCGGCGATCTGGCGATACACTCCGTGGAACGCATACTCGCCCTGGGGCCCGCGACCGACAAACCGCCACGCGCCACCCGGACGAAGATCGATTTCGCACACCGTGACGGAATACCTCTCGTCGAGGCATCCCCACCATCGCCTGACGTGCTCTGGCTTGGTCATCGCGTCGAACACGAGGCGGCGGGGCGCATCGAACAGGCGCGTCAACGTGACCTCGCGCTCGGACGGCAGCGTTGACGTGAAGGTGTCGCTATTTCCGACGTTGCTGACGGCCATGTTTCTTCTCCTTCGCTTTCAATTCCCGAAGATAGTCGTCGAGCCGGTCGAGGCGCTGTTCCCAGATATGGCGGTAGTGCTCGGCCCAGTCGGCCACCTCCTTCAGCGGCGCCGCCTCGAGGCGGCAGGGCCGCCACTGGGCCACGCGTCCCCGTGCAATCAGCCTCGCGCGCTCGAGCACCCGCAGGTGCTTCGAGACGGCGGGCATGCTCATGTCGAACGGTTCGGCAAGCTCGGTCACCGAGCATTCGCCCGCAGCGAGGCGCGCCAGAATCGCCCGTCGCGTCGGGTCGGCCAGGGCGGCAAACGTGGCGCTCAATTGATCGGCTGGCATTGTATTTAACCTGTAGGTTAATTAATCTATGGGTTTAATACAACGCCTCGCGGCTGTTTGTCAAGCCTCGTACACGCGGTCCGCTGAATCATGCGAAGAGAGGCCCAGGAGGAATGCGGCGGGCCGCTCGCTGCGACGTCGCGATCGGGACTCGGGCGGGCGTCACGGCCTCGTGATTCTCTGACGTGCCTCGTCCCATCGCCACAGGTTCAGGTTGGTCTGCAGGTGCACGCCGCCGAGCCAGCGGTCGATGCCGCAGGCGGCAACCCTGTCCTGCCGGCCTGCCAGAACCGCCCGACCAGTGCTGGTGAGTCTCACCGAACCCTGCAGCAATTCGTTATCCGCGATCGGCGTCCGCGACGGCATCAGCAGTGGAGGTAACGTCCGAGACAACTCTCCAGCCAGCGACGTGAGCGAAGAGTCGGTGACGTAGTACGCGTCTTCCCCTTCATGCATCCGCGGGAAGGCTGCCGAGAGGTCGATCTCTCCGGGCTCGGCCAACTGCAGGAGGCGGCGCTCGGTTCGAGAGAGTCCGTCGCTCGTCCAGGGAAATTCCTGAAGAAAGCGCGCGATAGCTGCGGCGAGGTACGGCAGTGGCGCCGTGTCGGTATGACGCAGGTTTTCCAGCGCTTCCGGGGTCGGCGCGCGGAACGCCTCCCACGCGCGTTCGGCCAACGAGAACTGAACCTCGCCAACACGGAGCCGCGTCTCGAGAAGCGAGGCCAACTCGTCCGGCGTGAGTTCGCCGAGCCCCTTGAACCCGGGATGACCGGGAAACGACGCGATGCAGACAAGGCTCACCGGCTTCGCAGCAGGAAGACGCTGGCGAATCCAGCTGAGGAGCTGGACGAGATTCAGCTGATCGAAAAGGTCGTGCTCGAACCAGAGGACCAACTCCTCGTACGCCTCGTGGCGTTCGATCGCGGCCCGCCATCGCCTCAGATCGTTGACCGGGTCAATCGCCGCCTGGTCGATCGGACCCGCAAGAAATCGTTCGCGTGTTTCGAGCAGCTCCGCATCGGTCAGGCCGGCCGGAACCGGACCTTCATAGAGCGGATCCGCCCAAATCGACATCGTGCCCGGAATTCCGGCCGCTTCGATCAGGCGGGTCGTACACGAGCCGTTTGCCACGTGGTGAAAGGCAGCAGTTGCAGAATGCGTCACGACTCGCTCCACTTCCATGGATCCTACCGTCCTGACGCGTCAGTCTGCGTCGAAGTGAAGGTTCGGGCCAATCGATGTGCGAAGTCAACGGACGATGCGCGAGGACGGCTGGTACGGTAGAGCTCGAGCGCCCGCCTCGCTTCCGTCACCTGCCGGATGAGCGCATGGGCCTCTTCGAACGATGACCCAGTCCTCGCAAAGGCGAGAGCGTCGGGCTGGATTCGTCCGGCGCGCAGTGCTGCCGCCACACGACGATTGCAGGCGCACGCCGCCGTGTCAGACACGAGCCCGCAATAGGACCGCGTAAACGACTCGACCGCCGCACGCGCGTGTTGAAGGCGCTTGCGAAACACGTCGGCGGTCGTCTCCAGCGCCTCAGCCGCTTCCGGACCCGCGATGTCCAGGATCTCGCCGAAGATGTACGCGAGGCGGTGCGGGCGGTCAAGGCACTGCAGCATCCCGAGCGTGCATCCGATTTTCACCTCCTCGACCAGGAGCGACCGCTCCGCGTCCATGGGGCCATCAGCCGACAACCCCTCCGCGAGGTCGTCTGCGAATCGCTGAAATGACAGGTTGAGGCGCTCCACCGGGCTCTTTTTCACGTCGAGGATGTAGTTGACGGCGACGCGATAGACCCAGGTCTTCAGCCGGCTGCGGAAATCGAATTTCGCCAGGCGCGTCACCACGCGCACGAGGATCTCCTGCGTCGCGTCTTCCGCATCCTCGCGGTTCCACAGCATGCGCAGCGCCAGGCCATACACATCGTCCTGGAGCTGTCTCACTAGACTGTCGAGTGCCTCACGATCGCCGTCGATGGCGCGCCGGGCGGTGTCCTCGAGTGTCATCCCTTCCATCACGTCATCGTTCCATCAGCGACTTGAGCGTGGCAAGCTCGGACTGGAGTGTGGCGCGCTGGGCGTCGAGCGCGCCTTCTATCCGCTCGAGCGCCACGGGCGGCGCGTGCAGTACGAAGCTGTAAATGCAGGTTCCGCGGGTCGTCTCCGTGACCCGTGACTGGGCAAGGCCGACGCTCCCGTCGGGGAACGCGAGATGCCAGTCCACGGTCCCTGTGTCGGCATCGGCCGACACCTCGAGCGCAACGTCCACAGCTCCTTCGGGAGTCTCGAGCCGGGCCCGACCATTCCCTACCGCCACGAACACTTCGGCCCATCGAGGGAGATTTCCGGGGTCGCGTAGGAACGTGAACACTTTGTCGCGCGGCGCGCGAATCTCGATGCCCTGGACGTCAAACATGCGCATGTCGGTCTCCCTGGAGCACGTGACGCTCCTCTGGATCTTTTGACGACGGGGCGATCCGCTTTGTGAATGACCTTGGTCTCCAAGGCCCCTGCCGGCAAGTGCATTGGCTCTAGCTAAAACGGTGTGTCTTTCCACTCCGCGCACGACACCGTGGGGTTCCAGTCGGCGAAGGCCCCTCGAGGGTTGTGTTTCCAGGCCCAGACGTGCAGCTCGTAAAACGCTGGAGGGCCGTAGCGATTCGGGCCCGGAAGCGCGCCTGGTGTTTAATAGCAGAGCTCAGGGTTCCTTCGCAGGTTCTGAAGCCCTGCGCCACACGAGGAGCTGACTCGGTGAGTCAATGCCGATCGCGTGATCCCAACCGTGTGAGCTCGCGGTGCCATCCAAGCACCACGCGAATGCGCGGCGGCGGAGAGGCCTCGGTGCGGGACGAGGGCCAGAAACCGCCCGTCCGGCGCCACATCGAACTGTGCGCCGTAGGCCACGGCGCAGTTGAGCTTGATGTCGCGTGCGCGATACACCTCGCCCATCGCGCCCGATCCGATCGCGGACGTGATTTCATATGGGCCGACGCGGCTACCGGGCTGAAGAGACATGCAACCGTGCGGATCATACGCCAGCGACAGAACGCGTCATCCGCTTTTGCAATTGGCGAGCGAAGGCTGACTTCTCCGGGGCGATCACCGCGTCAGCGACTTTTCATACCGCCACACCTGCAACAGGAACGTCCCTTCCAGCGTTTCCGCGTGGTTCACCATCGTTCCGACCTGATGCCATCCGCACTTCTCATAGAACCGGGCCGCTCGCTCGTTTCCGATCGCGCACGCCAACCACGCCGTTTCGACACCGCTCGCCAGGAGCCGAGCCTCTGCGTCGGTCAAAAGCGCCGCGGCTGCGCCAGACCCACGGGCTCCTGCGGAGACAAACAGTTGATAGAGCTCGTCGCCTCGGACGATGCAGAAGCCCACCGGTGAGCGAGGAGGGCCAACCACCCGGACGTTCGGAAGTGCTGCCTGAAGTCTGTCTCGAAAATTGTCCAAGGTACGGAGTCGCGTGAGCTCAACCGGCACGATAGGGGCATGAGTCTCATGCCAGCCATCGAACCACACCTGAGCCAACTGATCGAGCTCACGTTCGTCGGCCGCTCTCACATTCATTGATTGCCCTCGTGTTTCTCGGCTCGCGTTCGGCTTCTGCAGTAGACCACCACAGCTGTGGGGGCGCAACGACGAAAGCGGCTGACCTCCGTGACCGCTTGACGCGGGTCTTTGGTGCGGCTATATTCAACCATAAGGTTGAATGACTCTGCTCCCCGCGCAATCGCCGCTCGACTCGGCCCTCGTGGCGCTCGCGGATCCCACGAGGCGGGCCATTCTCCGCCGACTCGTCAAGGGTGAGGCTACGGTCACCCAGATTGCCGCGCCATTCTCGATGTCGCTCAACGCCGTGTCGAAGCACATTCGGATGCTCGAGCGTGCGCGGTTAGTGGCGCGCCGCCGTGTTGGCCGCGAGCATGTACCTCTCGTTCAACCCCCGTCCCCTGGACGGGGTTGCGGCCTGGATTGAAGCGCAGCGCGCCTCGTGGACGTCGCGCCTCGACGCGCTCGACACGATCCTCAAGGCGGAGGATTCGAGCTCGGTTGCGATCTTCAGGAAGGGCGAGAAAGAAAGGACGGTCACGATGACTGCCGAGACTGCTGCAACCGTCCGGGTGACGCGGACGTACGACGCATCTGCAACACGTGTGTTCGATGCGTGGCTCGACCCCAGGAAAGCCGGCACGTTCCTTTTCGCCACGCCGTCCGGGCAATGGTTCGTGCCGAGATCGATCCGCGCGTTGGCGGCGCATTCTGCTTTGTCGACCGCCGCGACGGCGAGGATGTCGAACACACGGGAATCTATCTCGAGATCGATCGCCCGCGTCGCTTGGTGTTCACGTTCTCGGTTCCAAAGTACTCGGCGGCGGTTACACGTGTGACCATCGAGATCGTGCCGTTGGGCACCGGATGTGAGCTCACGCTCACACACGACGGCGTTCTGCCGGAGTACGTGAGCCGGACCGAATCCGGATGGACCGGAATCCTCGAAGGGCTGGCGTCTGCAGTGCCGCCGAAGATCGACTCCGAGCGCGCTGACCGAAGTGCCACGGCGTCTGCTGACCAACGACGCTCCTCTTGATCAGGCGACACATGGAAGACCAGCCGACCTGCGGAAAAGGACTCGCGGCACACGCAACCTTGCCGGCGACCATCGGCGAGCTCGTTGCGGCAATGGCCGATGTGTTGGACGTGCACCAGCAGGCGCTCGATCTCACTGACGAGGACGCCAGGCCGGAGCATCATGCCTATGTGACTCTCGTGCTGGAACTCCGGAGTATTTCGGCGCAGCTGGCCGCCACGGCCGGGCATATGGCGCGATCCCACGACTTGCCGATGGGCAGGCACGACGAACAGAAGTTGGCGGGTCGAGAGGCTCTCGCCACGTTCGAACGGTTTGTAGGAACCGAACGAATGCTTCTGTCCCGACTCACCGGCACCGTCGGCGAGCACGAGGCGATGCTCGACCGGATGCGGTGAGTTCCCCCGTCTCGAGGTCGCCTTTCCCACCTTTCGCCGGGGCGGCGGCTTACTGGTGCCGCAACGCACGCGCGGGATCGACGTGCGACGCTCGCCGTACAGGTACGTAGGTGGCGACCAATCCAACGAGCACGAGGACCACTGCCGCGCTTACGAATGCGATCGGATCGAACGGGCTCACCCCGGCGAGGAAGGTGGCGAGCGCGGGCATCGTCCCGGCCACCGCGACCGCACCGGCCAGAGCGCCCGCGCCGACCAGGCCGAGGGTGCGTTGTAACATCTCACGTCGAATCCGATGGGGCGACGCGCCGAGCACCATTCTGATGCCCACTTCGGGTGTACGTGACGCGGCGACGTAGGCCATCACGCCGTAGAGGCCGACCATCGCCAGCAACAGCCCGACGACGCCCATCGCTCCCATTGCCATCGTGCCGCCGCGCCGCAACCCTAACTCGAAACTGGCGCTCCGCCGACGCGTCTGCACCGATACGGGCACCGCCGGATCGACCTCGTTCACCGCCCCCTGAACGGTGGCGACGAGCGCGTCGGGCGCAATCGACGTTCGAGCGTGGACGATAAGTCGGCCCGGGAGCTGCGCGTACGGGAAATACGCAACCGACTTTGGCGCTTCGCCGATCGTATCGATGCGATGACCGCGCACGACGCCAATCACCACCGCCTCCGGCTTGCCGGCGGTGGCGATCCGTTGCCCGACGGCGTCGGTGTCGGGAAAGTGGGTCCTGGCAAATGTCTCGTTGACGATCGCGACCGCAGGCGAGCCGGCAACATCGGAGGCGTCGAAATCGCGGCCTCGGAGCAATGGGATGCCGAGTGTCCGGAAGTAGTCGGGACCGACGCTGAACGTCGACGGGCGCGTCCCGGGGATGTCGGTTCTCCCCGCGGGATGGAACGTGCTCACCAGGGAGTCGCCGCCGAGCGGCACCAGGTCAGCCGCAGCCGCTGACGACACACCAGGAATTCGCGCGATGCGCTCGACAACGCGGTCGGCGAACCGTGCTCGTTCGTCGCCGGGATACTGGGTGACATCGAGGCCGAGCCTGGCGACAACACCGTGATCGAGGTCGAACCCGACGTCCACGCCGGCAACGTGCTGGTGACTTCGAATCGACAGAACGGCGCCCATCATCAGCACGAGCGACAGCGCCATCTGGGCGATCACGAGCGTCTGGCGCAGCCGCAGACGAGGCGTGGTGGTCTCGCCGCCCTGACGCACGTCGGCGAGGACATCGGCGCGCGTGGCCCTGAGGGCCGGGACGAGCGCACAGATCAGCGTCGCGCCGCCGATGATCGCGAGCGCAAACGGCAGCAGTCTGCCGTCGAGCGCCATCGTGTCCTGCATCCACGCCAGGCTGGCGGGAAACGGCACCTTGTCCAGGGCGAACGCCATCGGCAGGCCGACAATCGCTCCGGCGACCACAATCAGAAAGCCCTCGACGAGCATCGCCTGGACGACGCGCGCGCGGCCCGCGCCGAGGGCGACGCGAATGGCGATCTCGTGACGCTGATGCGCCGCCCGCGCCAGCAGCAATCCCGTCACGTTGAAGCACGCGATGAGTAATACGAGGCCCGCTATGGTGCGGGTCAGCGGCGCGAGCATGCGGAACTGGAACGGCGTGCCGCGGAACTGCATCTCGGCAACGGGGTACACGCTCGCAGGCTTTCCCATTCCGTCGTTCTGCTCGGGGTAGGCGCGCTCGAGGGATGCGCCCAGCGATGTGACGGCCACCCGCGCCTGCGTCGCGGTGCTCGCCGGCAGCAGCCTCGCAATGACACTAAGACTGGGGCTGCCGCGCTCATCCAGCGTCGGCAACGTCAGTCGGCTCACTGGCACGTACAACTGCGGCGCGAACCAGCCGCTCACCGAACGATAATCCTCAGGCAGGACGCCGACGACGACGAATGGCTGTCCGCTCAGCGTGAGCGATTGGCCAATTGCAGCCGGATCGCCGCGGAGCCGGCTCCGCCAGAAATCGAACGTGACGACCACGACCCGCGGATCCCGCTCCGATGCGGCCTCCGCCGACGAGAATGTTCGACCGATCGCCGCGTTAACGCCGAGCACCTCGAAAAAGTTGGCGGTGACATTCATCACCCCGGCCAGTCTCACCGAATCCCCCGAGCGGAGGTTCATCGTGGCGGTTCTGAAGCCCGCCGCACCGGCGAAGATCGCGCTGCGCTGCAGATCGCGGTAGTCGGGATACGAGAATTGGCGCCCATTTCCCGGCTCGACGCCGACCATTCGCGCGGGCTCGACCATCGACGGCTCGTGTCCGTAGATCGCGGTGACGGCCATGTAGAGCAGCGCGTTGACCCCGATCCCGAGACCGAGCGACAGGGCACTGACAACCACCAGCGCCGGACTTCGCCGGAGACTGCGCAACCCGTGGCGGATGTCCTGCCAGAGGCTGTCGAGCCACGGCGCAATCCAGACGGCGCGCGAGTCCTCGCGCGCCAGCCGGGTATTGCCGATCGGGCGGCCCGCCATTTCCTGATGGATCCGCAGTTCCTCGGCCAGTTCGTCCTCGGCACGACGCTGCAGAACCAGATAGCGGAGGCGGCGAAGCCATTTCGTCATCGAGGCTCATGCCTCCAATACGCGAAAAATCGCTCCGACGAGCTGGTCGAAGCCCTTGCGCTCTTCCGCGAGGCGCCTGCGGCCGGCCGGCGTCAACGTGTAATACCGGGCCCGCCGGTTGTTGTCCGATACGCCCCACTCCGCCTTCGTCCAGCCGTTCAGCAGCAATCGCTGCAGCGCGGGGTACAAGGAGCTCTCGCCGACGACGAGCACATCCTGCGACGCGACCCGCAGGTGCTCGGCGATGGCGTAGCCGTGCATCGGGCCGCGCTGAAGCGTTCGGAGGATCAACAGATCGAGCGTGCCCGGCAGCAGATCCGGCGGTTGATTCGTTACTCCCATCGTTTGTCGATGGGAAGTATCGAATCGGCGCCGCGAGCGTGTCAATTCGGCAGCCGCCCCGAAGCGGCGGCTTTACCAACCTCTCCGGCGTTGAGCACGAGAATCCGAAGGCACCGCGGTTTGGAGCAAGCTATACTCGCCCCGTCATGTTGTTCGTGGGCGCGGATGTTTGCTGACGGAGGACGAATATGCAGGCTCGTGCTCGACGGTCGATGCTGGCGTTGGTGGTGTTCGCTCTGATTGGGGGCGCCGCAGGTCTGCGGGCGGAGGATCCGCTTGCCTCCCCGGAGTCGGTCGGCTTCTCCACCGACGGGTTGAAGGCCTTCCAGCGGACGATGCACGCGCTGGTGGACGACGCCAAACTCGCCGGGGTCACGACGCTCGTCGCACGACACGGCAAGGTCGTGTACTTCGACGCCTACGGCGTCCAGGATCTGGAGACCAAGAAGCCGGTCGCCAAGGACACGATCTTCCGCCTCGCGTCGATGACCAAGCCAATCGTGGGCGTGGCCATGATGATGCTCTGGGAGCAGGGCAAATGGACGCTCGACGACCCGGTGGCCAAGCACATCCCGGAGTTCGCCGACCTCAAGGTGGCCTCACCGAACGGCGAGGCGCCGCAGACCAGACCAATGACGATGCGACAGCTGATGAGCCACACGGCGGGCTTCGACGTGACCGCCGGATATGCCAAGGCCAACCTCAGAGATTCCGATCTCCAAGCGATGATCGACAAGCTGGCCAAGCTGCCGCTCGCCGTCCAGCCGGGCAGCGACTGGCGCTACGGACCCAGTGTGGACATCCAGGGCTACATCGTCGAAAAGCTGTCGGGCCAGCCGCTCGATGTGTTCCTGCGAATGAAGATCTTCGAGCCGCTCGGGATGAAGGACACCGGTTTCTGGGTGCACGAATCGAATGCGAGTCGCGTGACGCACGTGTTCACTTACGGTCCGGACAAGCGCATCATGACGGCGCCGACGGAAAGAAACCCGACATCAAAGCCGGTGTTTCTGTCCGGCAGCGGCGGGCTGCTCTCCACCGCCGACGACTACTTCCGGTTCGCGCAGATGCTGCTGAATGGCGGCGAGGCCAACGGCAAGCGGTTCCTGAAAGCGTCGACCGTGGAGCTGATGCGGACCAACGTGCTCGCCGAGGGGGTCAAGGTGGATACCTACGGTCCCAGCCAGCCAGGCCTCGGCTTCGGGCTGGACTTCGCGGTCGTCATGGATCCTGCGGCGGCGAACACCCCGGAGGGTCGGGGCTCTTTCTACTGGGGTGGCGCATTCGGCACCTGGTTCTGGATTGACCCGGCGAACGATGTCGTCGTGGTAGGAATGATACAGAACGTCGGCGGCAGCTCGCCGACCGGCGGCTCGCCCCAGGTGCGACCACTGTCCCGACAGTTGGTGTATCAGGCGTTGGTGGATCCCAAGAAGTGAGGCATCGGGACCGGTGCCGAGGACGAGCCGGCGAGGCTCGTGTGACCGGTGGCTACTCGCTCGACGAGACCTCAATCAAGGTGAAGCCTTCCTTGCGGGCGGCGACAGACAGTCGTTCGTCGAGCGTGACCACTTCGAGTGATGATGGTCGCCGTTCTGCTGCGATGAAGGCGGCGGCGAGCTGAAGCGCATCCGCGGCGCGAAGTGGATGCACCCGCAGGAACCGGACGGCTGCCTCTCGGATGCCGTCGCTCGGGTCGACTTCGTGCCACCCATCGGCGAGGCGCCTCAATCGGTTGAACGCCTCGATCACTCCCGGTGGGTCGAGCTCGCCGTCGCGCTCGAGACGCGCAATCGCTGACGCACACTCCACCTCAGCGGCCCACCACACGAGCATCGCCGGATCAGACGCGGCGAGTCTCTGCAATGTCTTAGTGGTCGCCTCCGTCATGAGCAGCGGCACGACCGCGGAGGCATCCCAGAATCTCATCGGCCGTCCCGGCGCTCCTCTAGGAGGGCTCGAACGCCGGAGGCACCCTTCTTCGCGCGCGGCGGCTTCGTGACGAACAGGGCCTTCGGCGCGGCACCTCGTGCTGGTCGCACGACTCCCTCGCGAACGAGCCGCGCCAGCCGATTGTCGTCGTCGGAGCCAATCCTGCCCACTGGCTCGAGCCTCGCGACCGGGCGGCCGCGGTCGACGATGAGCACGGGCGCCCCGCCCTTCACGCTGTCAATCAGTGCACTGAGGTTGTTCTTGGCTTCGGTGATACTGGCCTTCTTCATCGAGCCAGAATAGCCTTTCTAGAGTGGCTATTCAAGCTGGTTGTATTCGGCTCTCTTCCCCCGACGAATCTGCCTCGGCCCGGCGACGAGTCCATCCTGCGACGCGACCCGCAGGTGCTCGGGGATGGCGTAGCCGTGCATCGGGCCGCCCTGAATGTGCGCGAAGGCTTATACTCGGCCTGTGCAGCAGGCTGGTCGCACATGAGGTTCTTCATCGTCGGCATCGGAGCGTCTGCCGGGGGGCTGGAGGCGGTGACCGAGCTTCTCGGCGCCCTTCCGGCCGCACCTGGCATGGCCTTTATCGTGGTGCAGCATCTGGACCCCACACACGAGAGCCTGTTGTCCGAGATTCTCGCGAGGAAGACAGCGATTCCCGTGTCGGTGGCGCTCTCGGGCGAGGTCGTGCAGCCCGACCATGTGTACGTCATTCCGGCAGATGCGATCCTCACGGTCCACGATGGTCACATCAACCTGAAACGGCGGACGAGTACCTGTTGAACGGTCCTCTCCCGTGGATGTCCTCTTCAAGTCGCTCGCCGTCACGTATGCCGACCACGCGATTGGCGTGGTGCTCTCTGGTGGCGATTCGGATGGCTCTCTCGGGATCCGCGAGATCAAGCACGCAGGGGGCTTCACGTTCGCGCAGCGACCCGAATCGGCGCGGTTCCCGAGCATGCCTCGGCATGCCATCGACACCGGTTGTGTTGACTTCGTCTTGCGCCCGAACGAGGTCGCCGGCGAGCTGATGGGTCTCTGGCGCCGATTCCCACTCGGGGATTCGCTGCCCGGATCCGGATCGAAGAGCACGCCCGAGGTCTGGACCGAAGACGAGGACGCGCGGCTGGGGCATATCTTCCAGCGACTCCGCTCGGCACACGGTGTGGACTTCACCCACTACAAGCGAACCACGATCAAGCGACGCCTCGAGCGACGAATGATGCTGCGACGGATCGAGAGTCTAGAGGAGTACGCTGCGTTGATCGACAGCGATCGTGGCGAGATGGCTTCGCTGTACCAAGACTTCTTGATCCGAGTGACCGAGTTCTTTCGGGATCCAGATTCGTTCGACGCGCTGGGCCGATACGTCGTTCCTGTTTTGTGTGAAGGTCGGTCCGCAAAACAGCCGATCCGGATCTGGGTGCCCGGCTGCGCGACTGGCGAAGAAGCATACTCAGTCGCAATCGCCCTTCTGGAATATCTCGGCGATCGCCTGCCGGCGTCCGGGATCCAGATCTTCGGGACGGATGTGAGTCACTCGGCGCTGCAGAAGGCGCGGGCGGGAGTGTACCACGCGAATGTCCTGCAAGAAGTCTCTGCTGAGCGCCTCCAGCGATTCTTCGCCAAACACAACACCGAGTACCAGATTGCGAAGGAGGTTCGCGATCTGTGTCTCTTCGCGCGGCAGGACGTGATGCGCGATCCGCCGTTCTCACGGTTGGACCTCATCAGCTGCCGCAATCTCCTCATCTACCTGGACGATGTTGCTCAGCGTCGGGTCCTGCGAACCTTCCACTACGCGCTTCGCCCGCAGGGCATGCTGTTTTTTGGTCCCGCCGAAAGCGTCGGCCAGTCGTCTGAGCTGTTCGAGCAGGCCGACAAGCGCTTTCGGGTGTTCCGTCGAATGCCGAACACCGGTGGGGGGTCGATCGCGGAGCGGGCACGCGTATCCGGCTCGCGGGCACTCGGGCCGGAAGAGAACGACCCGCCGGTTCACGAGGGAGACTCGCTGCCGCGTGAAGCGGACCGGCTGTTGCTGGCGCGCTTTGCGCCTGCATGCCTGCTAGTCAACCAGGCCCTCACCATCCTGCAGTTTCGCGGCCACACCGGCCCCTATCTCGAGCCCGCCGGCGGCCCGCCAAGTTTCGATCTGCGACGCGTCATTCGCCCGGAGCTGCTGGTCCAGATCCTTCCAGCGATCCAGGAGACCGGCAATACCGGTGTGTCTTCCCGCCGCGGCGTGCGGCTGGACGATGGGCGTGAAATCAGCATCGAAATCATCCCGTTGGCGGGCCCGACCGGCGCGCGGTCCTTTCTGATCCTGTTCGACGACGGGTCGCACTCTGCAATGCGCGGGCGTTTGCCTGCGACCGCGACTAGCACGCTGCCCGAGGCCGAGAAGGACCGACGCCTCGCCCAACTGGAACACGAGGTCGACGGACTGCGTGAATACATGCGGGCCGCGATCGAGGAGCACGGAGCAGTTCAGGAGGAGCTCCGATCGGCGCACGAGGAGATGTTGTCCGCCAATGAGGAGTTACAGAGCACGAACGAGGAGCTCGAGACTTCGAAGGAGGAATTGCAATCGACCAACGAGGAGCTCACGACGACGATCGACGAGCTGCGGAGCCGAAACCAGGAGCTCGCAGCCCTCAATGCGGAGCTGGACCGCACGCGCATCGCTTCCGATCGAGCGCGTTCCTATGCGGACATTATCATCGAGACGGTACGCGAGCCCCTGGCGGTGCTTGATGGAGCGGAGCGAATCCTGAGAGCCAATCCGGCATTCTCGGCGAATCTCGAAGTCCCTCTTGAGGAGGTTGAAGGCCGCTTCCTCCACGAAGTGGACGATGGCCGGTGGAACATCCCGGAGTTGCGCCAGAGATTGGGCGCACTTCGGGCCGACGCCCAACCGTTGGAAGACTGGGAGATCACGGTAGACCTTGCTCGCCAGGGTCGCGTGGTGTTGTCGTTGACCGCGAGGAGGATCCCCGGCGACGGTGACCGCGCCGAACTCTTGTTGCTCGCGTTCGAAGACGTCACGGCTCGCGCGAACATCACTGCGGGTCTCCTCGCCAACAGCGAGCGGAAGGATCAGTTCCTCGCCGTGCTGGCGCATGAGCTGCGACACCCGCTGACGCCGATCACCCACGCGGTCTATCTGTTGCGGCGAGGTAACCCGGATTCGACAACCGCCCAACTGATTCAATCGATCGATACACAGACACAAAGACTCTTGCGGTTCGTGAATGAGCTCCTGGACGTCGCGCGCATCGGTCGGGGTCTTATTGAGATTCGGCGGGAACGCCTCGATTTCGTCGCCGTCGTGCGGGAGGCTGTTCAAGCGCTCCAGCCATTCATCGAGGAGCGGCAGCATGTGCTGTCGCTCGATCTCCCTGCTGCCCCGATATACGTCCAAGGGGATTCGGGGCGGCTGAATCAGGTCATCACCAATCTGGTGGAGAATGCCGCGAAGTACACGGATCCGGGCGGCCAGATCACAGTCACGCTCGAACAGCGAGACGATGAAGCCGTGCTGCGCGTGCGCGACAGCGGCATCGGCATTGCCGCCGAGAATCTGGATCGGGTTTTCGAGCCATTCACTCAATCACACAGTGCGCTCGCAACCGCCAGCAGCGGATTAGGGCTGGGGCTCAGCGTCGTGCGGCGAATACTGGAACTGCATCGTGGTCACATCAGGGCCACCAGCGGCGGTCTTGCAATGGGGAGCGAGTTCGTCGCCTCGCTACCGGTGTTGGCGGCGACCAAAGCGGACGACCCGAGGTCCGAGAGCCCGGTGAGAAGGCTGGCTCCGCTCGTGACGCGGCGGACACGGAGGGTGCTGATCGTCGACGATCACGAGGAGGTCGGGAATTCGATCGCGCGGCTCGTCCGCACATGGGGGCACGAGGTCGCCATCGCCAGGGACGGCTGGAGCGCCCTCTCGCTTGCGGAGAGCTTCCAGCCCGAGTGCGCCATCGTGGACATCTCATTGCCGAGGATGAATGGGATCGACCTCGCTCGTCGTCTGCGTGAGGTGTTTACCCCGGCACAGCTGTACATGATCGCCCTGACCGGCTACGCGGGCGCGGACATGCGCGAGGGGTGCCTCGCCGCAGGTTTCGATGTGCATCTGGTCAAACCGGGAGAGATCGCCCTGTTGGAGAGACTGCTCGGAGGCGACCGCCCGGATTCTGATGCGACGCTCCACTGACAGGACGCGCCAGATCAGCAAACCACACGAACAAGTTTGCCCCGCCTGGGACGCTTGGCTACTTCGGCTGTCGGACCGACCGAACCGCTCTTCGACAAGACGACGTCGTCGTCGAAAATCGAAGCCCGGCCGCCCTCGCCGACATGAGCGTTGCTTGTGATGGGAAGTATCGATGCGCTGTCAATTCTGCAGATGCGCTTCAACTTGCAGTTGCTGTCTACGAACGATTCTGGCCGAGCGGTGCTGACCACAACCAATCGCGTAGAGTCTCGTTCAGACCGACCGAAACGGGCGAGAAAGCCGTCTGGGTGCGGCCTCTTCCAGACACTTCTCTGTGTCAAGACAAGCGCCTTCAACGTCTGGATGACACATTCGGGCTCGTCTCGACTCGAATTTTTGGAACCAGACGACCCGAACGTGTATTACCCTGGGTGACCCGGATCCGAGAAAATCCAACCTCGCGCGCCATCACTGGCCAGGCACCGTTCATGTGCGACGTCCAACACAACAACGGAAACAGCGCAGGAAACGGTCCGCTCGACTATGACGTAGTGATCATTGGTGGTGGGACGACAGGCCTAGCCGCCGCGATCGAAGCTGCGCTGAACGGCGCATCACACGTGCTCGTATTGGAACGGCGCGGTTCAGCGGCAAGGCAGTTTCGAACCGTCCTCATTGAGGACGCCGTCATGGCAGATTTTGAACGCCATGGTCTCGCCACGTCAGACGACAGGGTTTTCAGGCGCATCGATCACTTCACAGCAGCAATCGAGGCTAACCGGACAAGGGCTACGTTTAACATTCCGCCGCGGTGGCATCCGACGTCGTCTGGGGTAGGCAAAGACGCCTGTCGCGCATGCCGGACTCGACATGTCTTTTTTCGGCGGTCTCCTCGGCACACCGCGCTGCTCGCGGAGATCGAATCGGGATACCTTACCGCCGCTCGAGAACGGGGGATCGAAGTGCGCTTCAATTCTCCCGTGGTCGTCATCGGAGGCCTGTCGAGCGGCCATCCTTGGGTCGAGTGTCCGATTTCAACCGACTCGCCAGAGTCTCCTGGTCAGATCGAGCGGATCGGCGCGCGCGTGCTGGGGATCGCCGATGGCTCCAGGAGTGACGCCATGAGGCAATTGAGCGTCAGGCGGGTGTCCATCGGTTTTCGCAATCAGAAACTACTCGTCGCTCGCTTCGCAAGGTCGGCGAACGATGTGCCTCGCCGACCTGGTTTTACATTTCTTCAGGCGACGCAAAGCGCCGGTGGACAGCTCTTTCTTGCTTGTCTCGACGAGGTGGAAACAAGCCTGATCGTCAATGTTCCCCCAGACCGGTTACTGGAATCACCGGACGAGCGAAAAGCCGTTGCCAAAGCCGGTGCGCATGTGCTCGGTATCCACTGGGCGTCTGGACCCCGCGAGCATCTCCGTATGTGACCACACGGCCGGGATTTCTCGTCGCATGACCATTGGAAACAGCGTGTTTGTGATGGGCGACGCCGCGTGTTCGGCCAGCCCCTACACGGGCCTCGGACTAAATGCAGGCATTCGGGATGCGATTCGGTTTGGATCGGCCGTTCGGCGTCACCTCAAAGCCTCCAACTCGCTGCCACGCACATGGGGGCGAGTTCAGTACGCGATACAAACCTGGAGCTCCGTTGCAGCGCTCCTAGCGTTTTCGGCGATCATGCTGACGGTGACTCGCCTGCCCACGTCAGAGGCGCGCGTGAAAGCGCGCTCTGCGTCGAGACTGCGGGCTTGGGTCGCGAGAGCAAGCAGCGTGTTTTTTCTTGTCTTTTTGCGCGGATTGATCCGAAGTCGGCTGACGGGCTCTCAATCAGGTCTTGAAGCGGTTCAAAAGGCTTCGTAACGTATTGGCTTGACTCCGAGTCGTTCGAAAATCTCTCGGGCTCCTTGCTCGAGTGTTCGGCGCTCCGGATTGGCGGGATTCAGCAGGGCCGCTAGTTCGGTACGCGCCACACCTGCCTCGTAAACCAGAGACAGACGGTCGGCGGCCTCAACAGCTCGGCGCGCCTGATGCCGCGCCATTCTGCGCCGACCTTGCACCACGTCGTAGCGGGCACGAAGGATACCGGCCCAAGGCTTGAGAATCGGACGACAGAACGACATGACCCTCAACCGCCGCAACCACGCTTTGAGAGCGACCCTCGCAAGCGCGTCACCTTGGGTCACACCAGCCAGAAGGACTTCGGCGACTCCGCTGAAGCCAGCCTGCGGTGAGTACGACAAGTAACCTCCGGAGTCTGCCTCGAGTCGAGCCTTGTTCATGTGGCGTTTGGCCAGATCAGGTTGCGTCTGACGCAAGTATGCGGCGGCGAGCAGACCGTGCGCCTGAAAGTGGCTGTTGTGGTCGACTATTTTGTGACGCTCGGCGAGGACCAACGACCCTTCAGCGAGTGAGATCGCTTCAGCAGCTTCGCCGCGGCGGAACGCGATCTCAGCTAGAGTGGCCATCGCCCACAACTCCGGCAGACGATCTTCGTGCGCTTGCGCGCGTGCCCTGACATCGTGAAGGCGTGACGTCGCCTCGGTCAGCCGTCCTTGATGGAGGTGCACCAACGCCAGAGCGTGTTCGAACAGCAGGCAATCATGTGTCATCCTGAGGTCGGCGCCGATCACCATCGCCTCGTGGAGCGACGCCCCGATGTCGTCCCAGTGGCCCCTGACAAACGCGTGGAGCTGGCCGATCGTCAGCGCCTGAAACAGGGCGTGACGGTCACTGACCTGCTTGGCGATTTGACGAGCCTGAACCGAGTAGAAGCGTGCTTGGCTTGGCGCACCGATGAAAGAGAGCAGGGTCGAGAGTACCGAATAGGCGCGGCTCAGTTCGGGTGTTGTGCTAAGTCGCTCAGCAATTCGGGTCGCGTAGAGGAGGGCGTATGAGGACTGGATGATCGCCTCGCGGCCTCGCGCTGTTCTCTCGCCGCCAATACTTAGATATCGATACTGCACAAGGGCGTTGTAACCACGGATCGTTTCGAGTAGTGCGAGCCGGGCGGGTGGGGCCAGCTCAGGGGGGGTCTTTCGAGCTGGTCGCCGCATCAAACGCACCGCGATCCAGGCAACAAGCTGCACGGTGGCGCGCATTGTCGGAGCTGGGACAGTCTGGCCCAGCATCTCCAGGCTCTCCGTAAGGTGGTCTAGTGCCTCCGTTTGTCGGCCTTGATGGACGATTGCCTGCGCGAGCAATCGTTCCCATGATGCTCGGCGGATGGAGCGCTCGCTCAGGCGACCGATTTTCGGCACGTGGATCCAGCCATCCGGTCGACCGTCGCGATCCGCCAGTTCAATGAGCCGCCGGAGGAATACTTCGCCTTCTCTGTCGGATGAATCGCTGAAGCGCGCGGACAGCGGCTCGCTCGAGGTATAGGATCGCCTTGTCCCATGCTTCAGCTCCTTCGAAATGGTGCGCCAGTAACCCGGACACTTCATCTAACCGGGATACTGCCTCGTGTTCGATCCATGCAGCCGTAAGACGATGGAGCTCCCGGCGTTGGGTAAAAGGGAGCAGGTCATACGTCACTTTCTGAATAATGACGTGCGTGAACCAGAACGAACCCGGTTGCCCTTCTAACGGCTGTGCGAGGCCGGACCTGACGATGCCGTCAATTTCATGAGAAATCGCGGCCTCGGATTGATGAAGCGGGTGAACGGCAACCACGTCTGCTTGCGCAAATTGCCGGCCGAGCACCGACGCGATCTTCAGAGTGAACTGTTCCTGCACGGTGAGTTGGTCGATTCGTGTCCGAAACAGGCCTTCCACTGTGCGGGGCAAAACCGATGCGGACTGCGACAGAGTGGCACTCAAGTGACACACACCGTCGCGAACCACTAGCGTGCCGTTATCGCGAAGAGCATGGCAGAGCTCTTCGGCCAGAAGAGGATGTCCTTCAGCACGCTGATGCAACAATTCGGTCAGCGCCTGAGGAATGTTATCCACATCAAGGCGACGACAGATGAGCTCGCTGATCTCGTCGTCGGTCAACGTGCCCAATCTCAGTGTCGTCGCGCTGTCGTGTGACATCAATCGGGTCACGGCCGCAATCGCGTCGATTGGGGGCCGAGCGGTCATCACTAGACTGAGGCGTGGCACGTGTTGGATGAGATGCTCGGCTAAACTCCACGAAGCTGAATCCAGCCAATGCACGTCTTCGAGTACGACGAGCATAGGCGATGCCTGCGAAGCTAATTCGATTATTCTGCCGACCAGATCGCGGGTCACCATGGCCCGAGTCTCGGCATCAAATGCCGCCGTTGTGTCGTTGTCCGAGAGTGAAATCGGCAAGAGGCCGCTGAGGAGAGGCGCGAGTGTGGCGCCCTCATCACCGAGCATCGTCCCTAGTTTGTCCCGCACGGTTTCCACGTCAGGGGAGGCCAAACCCAGTAGGCTGGTGATGATCGGGCGCCAGCAGCGGTATGCCGCGCGGCGCTCAATGGCGTCACCACGTCCCACCAAGCAACGAACTGCACGGCCCTGCGTCCACTTGACAAGGTCATCGATCAATGTGGTCTTACCGATCCCGGCTTCGCCCAGAAGAAGGAGGATGCTCCCTCGTCCGTGCTGCTCGAGCGCCGACACGCGCGCCTCGAGTAGGCCTCGTTCCGGGGTTCGGCCGACGGTGACTGGCTTGACTCCGCGCTTCGCTTCTCTAACGAAGGCGGGGCACCAGACCTCGATGGGGTCTGCCTTCCCCTTGAGGACGATCTGCGAGGGTGGATCGAACCGAATCGATTGCCAACACGCAGCGCGCGTACCCGCGTCACACACAACGGTTTCTGCCACGAAGGCCAACCGTGCCGCAAGGACAACACCTGCACCAACCATCGTGAACTCGAGTCGCGTCCGACCACCACGCACGCCAGTGAACAGTCGGCTCGTTGCGATTCCGATGCGCGCTGTTATTTCGTGTTGCTTCAGGGCGACGACAATCGCCAACGCGGCCCGAACGCCTCCTCGGCATCGTTCTCATGCGACCGGTCCATGGCGCCAAATGCCACGATCACGGCAACACCTTTGTCGTCCGCGAGGATTTGATTGATGGCGCCTTCGAATTCGTTGGCGATCTTCTCAACGGCCACCGTGGCGTCCTGCATCTTGCGACCGTCCTCCGAGTTGAGGCCCGCAAAACTGACATAAAGCACAGTCACAGTTCGAAATTCGGCGAGCCATGCCGATTGACCAGCGCTGATGCGCGCGACAACGGCAGCCGGAACGAACGTCCTGATGCTCTCATCTGGCAGCGTGGAATCTGGATGGGTTGGCGGCCGGCGCAGGTCAACTGACTTGGTGCCCATGGCAATGAGGTGGGACGCACGCTCCACACCCGTCACCGTCAGCCGGCCCAGAGCCTTCGCAGCCGGCGACAGCACAACTTCACCGGGCTGCGATACTCCCAAGGCCGCCGATAACTGCTCGACGGGTTGACCGTTGAACACGATGTGACTTTGCCCCTCGCCGATCCCAACAATCGTGGCTCTTCCCAATCCAGCACCGATCGCGACCCGGAGGCGCAGAGTAATACCGTCCATCGCCGGCAGGTGGTCCAGCCGCCTTTGCAGCTCAAGACCGCAGGCGACGGCGTGACCAATCGAGGTGGAGACCTCGCGTCCCTCAGAATCGTCCACCCAGAGCGCCAGCGCAGCATCTCCTGGTAGACGAGGACTTCACCACCGGCATCGTCTACGACTTCATTTAACGAGCCAAAGTAACGATTGAGGATGTCCTGTAGGGTTTCCGCGCCCCGGTCGTTATATCGAGATGCGAGCGTGTCCGCCAAGGCGGTGAACCCCGACAGATCCGCAAGCAAAACGGCGGCATGAAGCGTTGCCGACCGGGGGCGCCTCGAGGGCAAACGGGCATCGCGGAGGAGGCGAAAGGCGAGCGCAGGTACATAGGGAAGCAGTGACATCGCACGCGATCAGGCTTAAGAACCCCCGCTGCGTGCGAGAATACACCACTTTCCCGCCGCTCTGGAGACGCTCGACCACTCTCTTCCCTGCGCGAGGAGGCTGTATGACGGACGAAATTGCCGGCGTGGAGATCGCCTCAGCGACGCTCAACCAGCCGGACACGGGATATCGCAAGGCCGCGGCTTTCATCGCGATGTGGGCGGCGACAGCGATGACTCGAGCGGCCCTCCTGCGGTTCGGCGGCCCGTTCGAGCCGATTTGGATGCAGCCGGGATACGACGCCCACCATGGTTATACCGTCAGCCTGGCATTTGTCTATATCCCCATCGCGGTCCTTCTCGGTTGGTATCGACGAAGTCGTGACGAATTCCAGCTAAGAGAGATCATGAAGGCTCAACTCCAGACGGTAGCCGTAGTGGGCATCGTCTGGATCCTGCTCGATGTCTTCTTCGCGAAACTGTTCTTCCTGTTCCCAGTCGACAGCGCGCACTTTCCTCCCATCATTTGGGGCTACACGTGGAGCGAGACAGGCTGCACCACGCTGTGGACACTCTTAAGATTTAGCTGCTACAGGCCCAATATCCCGCTGGAAGAACCGCTTTTCTATTTGGGTTCGGCATTCGCGCTGAGGTTGATGTACATGTGGATTACAGAAGACTTCTTCAGCAAATATGCTCCTGCCCGATCAGTCTACGAGCAGTATGGCATCGAACCACTGTGGAAATGGAACTGGTCCTACGCCAGTCTCGGTGTCGGACTCTTTGGCGCCGCTGTTCTTGTGAAGAAGGCACTGCTGCCCTGGCTCTTCAATTCGACGTGGTACGGGAGATATTTCCCAGTGGACTGGAGTTCGGTGGAAGGATGGCCGTTCTATTTCATGGCAGAACTGATCATCCTGTTCGTGCCGGTGTCTGGTTTTTTCGATCAAGTCCGAAGATTCACAAATCCTCGCGGCTTCTTGTTTCTGACGGTCTTTACCGTGCTCATCAGCCTCGCATGGGAGGCAACATTGGCCATTCCTTATGGCTGGTGGGGTTATCAGCAGGCCTCTACGATCGGGATCTACGTTCGACCGTGGTCGAATATCCCAATCGAAGGTCCCTGGCTCTGGATCTCAACCGGCACGAGCGTGATGGTCGTTTACGAGGTTGCCAAGATCAAAGCGCTCTCGCTGACGAACATGGCCTCAGGCTCTGTGCGGCGTGGATACGTGGTGGCAGGCGTTCGCTGTAATTTTCGGACTTCGCCGACGGTAGCATGACGCGCTCCTCTCCTGCGCGCGGTCTTCAAGACGTCGCCACCTATTACCGTGAGTTGGCGTTCCTCTATCAGTGGTACGGAGGTTCCGCTCACGGTTGGCACTACGGCTTTTACGATCGTGGAATCAGCTCTCATGAGGACGCACTTGTTCGCTGCAACGAAGTGCTTTTCGAGGGCATCTCGTCACAGACCGCGCCGAGAGTGCTTGATGTGGGATGCGGTGAAGGCGGATTGACAACGTGGGCGGCCGCCCGCGGTCATCATGTGCTCGGAATCACCATCGTTCACGAGCACGGCACACTTTGCCGCACCCTGGCCAAAGCCAACGGCGTGGCCGATCATTGCGCGTTTGCGGTGATGGACATGGACTCACTGGCGCTGCCAGATGGTGCGGTCGACCTGGTCGTGAACCAGGAAACCTTATGCCATTCGCGCGACAAGGCTGTATATGTCTCAGAGGTCTACCGCGTGCTGCGGCCGGGTGGGCTTTTGCGCATGGTCGATCTGGCGCTGCGACCTGGGCCTCGAACCCGCAAGGACGAGGCGAAGTGCAGGGCCGTTCTTGACGGATTTGAAATCTCATCGCTGTTCAACGCGACCGAGCTGCAGCGCAACCTTGAGAGCGTTGGTTTCAGGAACGTCGTAGTCGGGGATGTCACGAAGCGGATTCGCCGAACCGCCTGGCTAATCCTGCTTGGCAGCATCGGGTTTCATCTGTCGACCAAAGCCGGCCTCGACGGTCTGATTTATGGCTATGTTGAAGCCAAGCGCACGCGGTACCGGCGACACGTGGCTGCCTGCGTCGCATTCAATCACGGGCTGCTTCATGGGCCTTTCTGTTATCTCTTCGCCTCGGCAACGAAACCCAACTGATGTCGTTCGTCCCCGATCTCCAAGTGGCTCAGCGGCCAGGTATGTTGAGCTCATTCGCGACATCGACGGTCCGTCCCGGACCGGGTTCCGTCCGGATACGATTGGTGCAAACGCCATGCTGGGAATCAGATACGTTGCCAAAAATACCAGTTCATGAGACAAGCCCAGGTAGGGAATGAACGCGACCATCAGTGGAATGGGGAGTATGAGCAAGTGTGCGCGCATTACAACCGCCCAGGTCGACTCCCGGAACTCGGTACTCTGCAAGCGCCAGAACACCGAGTATGAGAACGACCAGGCCGAGCAGCGCCATAGCGAATAGACTTCGTTCAATTTGAACACTCAACGCCTGTCGAAGTGCTAAACAGGCGAGGACCACAAGGAAGACCTGCAGCCCTATGCAATACACGGTCATTGCGACCGAAATAAGCAGGCGTCCATCAGCAGTCTGGCACCCCAACCAGATCGGCGTTGTGCGACAACCGCAACGCGTATCGTTTTCGAGATCGCGGAGTCCGTTGCTGAAGGCGTTGACAAAGAGGAGGAACACGCCGCTTGATACGGCTGTCAACCACAACAGATTGTTCCGCTCAGCACCGGTGATGCTCGCGCCGTACAGGACTAGCAAGTACCCGATAGTGCCAGCATCGCATCCATCACTAGTGGAGCACGGCAGGTCTTGCTCCACAGATCGTAGAGGGTCATGCAGATAGTCGCCGCAACCAGCCACCAGAGCACGTGAGCGGGGAACCCTGCGGTCAGGTGTGCGACTAGACCGCAGGGGAGCTGGAGCAGCACAATGCCCACGGCCTGCCGGCGGGTCAGGTCTCCGCGCACCAACGGATACTGGTTCTTGTACGGGCTTGAGCGGTCGACTGGCACATCGACGATGTCGTTAAGGACGACGCCGAACGTGTTGAAGAACAACATGACCGCAACAAGACCGACGAATCGGGTGAACGACCAGCCGGAAACCGATGCGAGTCCAAGGAGCGGCCACAACGTGACGAATCCCAGTTGGTGAAGCCGGACCAGATTGTCTACCCGATGCACAAACGATAGACTCCCGGCGAGCATTGATGAACGTGACATCATCGCCATCAACTGGTGACCTGAGAGCGTCCCGGCCTTTCGCGCGATTCGGGGTCAGAATCACGACGTGGGCGACTCGCGCGCATTACGCTCGATTCTCGCTTGCGCTCTTGTTTTTCTTGCTGATCTATCCAATCACCTCTACGTGGGTTTTGCCAACGATGCTTCGAAGCACGCTGATTCTAACGTCGGCGGAGCTAGCCCTGGTGACTGGACTGACCTTCTCGGCTTCGATGACTGTCCGGGCCACTTACCGAACGATCCTTCTCCACGGCGCTGAGCGCTTCAACCTGCCCGGCGCGCCACCACCGTCGCAGCTTCGACTAACCCCATCGCTCTTCTACCCTGTCGTGCTATCGGCGCCGATCGTCGGCACGGCAGCAACTCTATCCATGGTGGAAGGGGGCATGGATCTCCTGGAGAGTCGCCGCGGGTGTCACGGGCGGTGTTGTAGGCGGTTGGCTCGTGATGTGGACGACGACCGCCCTCCACGTCCTTCTCACCAACCCATTAGACGGACTGCCCGCCTTGGTAATCCCTAGCAACACTCGACTTATACGAGCACTACACGGTGCACGCGGTCCAGGAATGCCCGGCGGTCACCTGCTCGCTCGACTTCTCGCGTGGGTCCGCCAATATTGCGGCCCCGGATACTTCAACGCACAGGGCCGTCTGCTACCAGGCCATGTGTACGCGCTATGCCTGGCTGCCATCTACCTTCTCATTTACGCGATTGGCTACGTTGCTTGGACACCTGGCTCAACGATTGAGTCCTGGACACCCGCATTTGGGTACTTGCTGATACTCGCCACGCTCACAACATGGATCTTGACTGGACTGGCCTTCTACCTTGACCGTTATCGTATTCCCACCCTTACCCTTATCATCATCCTGTCCTTTGCCGTCTGGACCGTTTCCAAGTCGGACTATCACTTTGTGGTCCAACGTGCGGGCCCGTCGGTGGAGCCCCTTCAAACACCCGCTCAGATTACCGCGCGTCGCAAGCACCCATTGCTCACGGTCGTAGCCATCGATGGTGGCGGCATTCAGTCATCGGCTTGGTCCGCACGGGTCCTCTCAGGTGTCCAGCGAAGTTGGCCACGGTTTTACCAATCCGTCCGATTGATTAGCGCGGTTTCCGGTGGCGCCGTAACGGCGAGCCATTTCGTCAGTCACCTGCACGATCGCCCTCCTACATCAGAAGAACTCGAGGGCCTGAACTCATTCAGTCAACGCAGGACCCTCCATGCCATCGTATGGGGCGCAACCTATCCAGACTTCGGGCGTCTCCTCTTGCCGATCCCAGGTTTCGCTCGATTTGAGAAAGACCGGGGTTGGGCGCTAGAGCAGATGTGGCGGCTTGGGTGGCCCGAGGGTGTACCGACACTTAACACCCTGCGGTCAGGGATTACCGAGGGTTGGCGGCCGTCCATCTCGCTTAACGCCACTCAGGTTGAGGCCGGTCGCCCGTTCGCCTTCGCGACGTTCGCGGTGCCGGAGAGTTGGGGGATTGCGAGCTTCGACACTACGTTTCCCGATCGGGACGTGGATATCACGACGGCTTCGCGGATGTCCGCGACCTTTCCGTACGTCACGCCTATTTCGCGAGCTCACCCGGATCGTGAAGGGCCCATTCAAGGTTGGCATTTCGCTGACGGTGGTTATTACGACGAAACGGGTAGCCAAGTCGCGCTCAGATGGCTTGACGATGCGCTGTCGACACAAGCAGGTCCTCAAGGAACGACGACGGTAGCGTTTCTGCAGATTCGATCAAAGGCCCACCCCACAGCCCAGCCCAAGGATCGTGGCTGGCTTTACCAGGTGTTCGGTCCCCTCGACGTGTTCCTGTCCGTGTTGGAGGGCGAACAGAAAAATCGCGCCAGCCTCGAGTTCGACCTTCTGCGACGCATCTGGCAAGCGCGGGGCGTCGAAATCAGGAAATTTGAGTTCGCCTTCGAGCAGACCGCCCCTTTATCGTGGCAGCTCAGTCGCAATGAAATCGCTGCCATCACAAACGCCTGGAACGACCGCAAGAATCGGGAGACGCTCGCAGACTTGCTGGAGCTGAGCCGCTCCGTTGAGCGCTGATCCGGCACCTAGACCGTCCTCAACCCAGTAAGGTCGGGCTTGTCCGTCCGCGCCACTCTCGGTCGACGTGTCTACCAACGACCGAGCGAAGACACGGTGCCCCGCACAGCGCAGGCACGCGCGTCGAGCATGATCGCACGATTGGTGCCGTCGCCGAGCGGTCGCGTCCGCAAATTCAACCGCAGCTGCTCGCAATCGCTTGCCAAAAGCGTCGCCACGTGCGCACCGGCTGGACCTTGTCCTTCGGGGAACGGAGACCAGTATTCGTCGAACGATGAGAACCGGGTCTCAACCGTGAGCACTTCATCGGACACATCTTCGAGCTTATGCCTGCGCCACAGCCCCAACAGCTCACCGCAGCGGCGCATGTGGTTCGTCTTTGCTGTCTATTCCTGGATCGAGCGCAACCGCCTCGTCCCAGAACGCACGCAACATCTCCGTCCCTTCGCCGTAGTCCCACACCGCCGCGGCAACCCTCCCGCCACGCTTCGTCACGGGACCATCTCCTTCAACCCTTTCTCGGGATCCGGAATGAAATTCAGGATCAGCAGCGATAGAGTGCGATCGAAGCTTGCGTCTGCGAAGTGAAGGTGCTGCGCATCGGCAACCTCGAACCGCACTCGTTCTGCTCGATGATGCGCACGGGCGTAAGTGACAAACGGCTCCGACAGATCGACACCGAAGATGCGACTCGAGGGAGCGGCTGCAGCGACGGCGGAAGTCAGGGCTCCCATCCCCGTCCCAATATCCGCGACGGCGTCGCCGTCGAGAACGCCAGCGACCTGCACCAGAAGCGGAGCGAGCTTGCGGCTCCATCTGCCCATGAATCGTTCGTACGGGTCGTCGAGCGAAAACATTGGACAATCGTAACGGCGGAAGGCGTTGCCTACAGCGTGTTGATTCCAAAGGCGAGGACGAATATCGTCTTATCTCGGCCTCAACTGTCCTGTGAGGAAGCCGAATCAGCTAGCCGATGTCGGACAACGACTACGACGTCATGATCGCCGGCGGCGGCATTGCCGGGCTGACCGCAGGTCTGCTGTGCGCGCGCGCTGGGCGGAAGACACGCGTCTTGACCGGCCCGACACTCGGAGGCCACCTGCTGAGCATCGAACGAATCGACGGCTATCCCGGCTTTCCCGACGGCGTTCCCGGCTATGAGCTGTGTCCGATGATCCAGGAGCAGGCCGCCGCAGCGGGCGCGGAATTCGACGCCGCGGCAGTGACCAGCCTCGGCGCGCTCGAAGGACGCTGGCGCGTGACGACGGGCGCGGGCGACATCTGGACCCGAACCGTCATTACTGCCACCGGCACGACGTCGAAGACCCTCGGTATTCCCGGCGAGGCGCGCCTCCGCGGAAAAGGCGTGAGCCACTGCGCGAGCTGCGACGGTCCGCTCCTGCGCGCGCGCGTCGTTGCCGTCGTCGGGGGCGGAGATTCCGCATTGCAGGAGGCGCTGACGCTGGCGCAGCACGCCGCGCGCGTGATCGTCCTGCACCGGGGCACGGCGTTCTCCGCGCAGGCCGCGTACTGCCAACGCGTCCGCGAGCATCCGAAGATCGAAGTCCGCCTCGACACGATGGTCGAAGAAGTTGTCGGCGATGGCGGGCTCGCGGGTGTCCGCACGCGGACGGTGAGCGATGGGCGGCTGGAGGATCTCGAGCTGGCCGGTCTGTTCGTGTACGTCGGGCTCGCGCCGGCAACGGCGTGGCTGAACCAGTTGATCGATCTCGATCCCTCGGGACGCATCCCGACCGACAGCGCGATGCGGTGCCGTCAGCCGGGCCTGCTCGCGGCCGGAACCGTCCGCTTCGCATCGGCCGGACGGGCGGCGGCCGCGGCCGGGGATGGGGCGACGGCTGCGATCGCCGCCGACAGGTATTTGAGAGACGGCGTGTGGACGACATGACTAACGTGATCAAATCAATGCGTCCAAGGACTGCCGGCGGCCTCTCGTAGCGCAGGCCTTGAGGCCTGCCAAAACGGCCGCCGGGCAGCCCTGTCCGCCTTCGCGCTTTGCGCTCCGGCGAGACCTCGCCGAAGCTCGCGGGATCTCGAGCGAGCGAAGGCGGGAAGGGCTACAGTAACTTTGCAAAGCGCTCCAAGGTGTGACTAGTGAGGATGCAATGATTGAGAAGCTGACCGTCCACGATCCTCGCGGCTATCCACCCAAGGTCGTCGGCAAGCGCCTGGCGCCGCGGCTGTCGACGCTCGACGGAAAGACGATCTATCTGGTCGACTGCCTGTTCGATAACTCGGACGTGTTCATGGACCAGTTGAAGCACTGGTTCGTGGAGCGCCTGCCCGCGGCGAACGTCCGCACGATCCGACCGAAGGAGACCTGGGCCGACGACCAGGAGATGCGCGCCAGCATCGCCTCCGATGGCAACGCCGCGATCCTCGGCGTCGGTCTTTGAAGCACCTGCAGCCCGACGGTCGTCGGGTTGGCGGCGGCGCTGGAGCAGGACGGCATTCCGTCGGTGGCCGTGCACACACACGTGTTCGCGCGGCTGTGCAAGGCCACGGCGCTCTCCATGGGCATGCCGCGCCTTCGCCAGGCGTACGTGCCGCAGCCGGTGGTCGACCGTTCGGCCGCAGACCTCCGCGCGTACATCGACGGCAACGACGCGGTGTCGGGCCGGCCGTTCATGCAGGAGGTGCTCGACGGCCTCACGTCCCCGCTCGACGAAGCGGACATGCAGGGTGTGTCCTTCGAGCGGACGACGCCCCGGCTGCTCGAAACCGACACCGAAGACCACCTGCAGGGGCTGTTCGAGGAGAACCACTGGACCGATTCGCTGCCAATCGCGCTGCCGACCGAGGCGCGCGTGGAAGCGATGCTCGAGGGGACGAGCCATCCACCGGACAAGATTGTCGGCCGACTCCGCCCGACGGCGTTCCGCGAGTTCTGGGAATTCACCGTGGAGAAAGTGGCGGTGAACGCCGTCATGGCCGGCGCGCGGCCCGAATACTTCCCGGTGATTCTCGCGCTCGCGGCGAGCGGCGTGACGGCGCGATCGAGCAGCACCAATTCCTTCGCGACGATGGCGGTCGTCAACGGCCCGATTCGCAACGAGATCGGGATGAACTCCGGCATCGGCGCGATGGGACCGTACAACCGCGCCAACTCGACGATTGGGCGCGCCTACGGGCTGCTGTCGCAGAATCTCCAGGGCGGGTCGGTCCCGGGCGACACCTACATGGGATCGCTCGGCAACTGGTACGGATACACGGCCGTCCTGCCCGAGGCCGAGGAGCGCAGTCCGTGGCAGCCGCTGCACGTGCAGAAGGGCTTCAAGCCGACCGACAGCGTCGCCACGGTCTTCTTCGGCGGGTGGTACACGCATGCCGGCTACGGCCCGCGCGCCACCTGGAAGGAGAAGATGCGGCACGCGCTCGCCGCGGTCGAGCAGTACAGCCCGCCGCTCGTCGTGATCGATCCAGTCGCCGCGCGCGGCTTCGTCGATCTCGGCTTCGACACGAAGGAAAAGCTGATCGACTGGTGCGCCGAGAACGCGCGCCTGACCGCGCGCGAGTACTGGGACAACCAGTGGATTCAGTACCTGATGCGGCCGCGCGCCGTCGCCGGCGTCGAGCCGTACGCATCGCGACTCCACGCGAAACCAGACGAGCTGATCAAGATCTTCGAGCCGTCGGAGATCAACATCGTCGTCGCAGGCGGCGAGACGCAGGGCGCTTGGAAGATGATCAGCGGCTCGTTGCGGGCGAAAGTGTCGATCGACGCGTGGCGATGACCGTTCCGCTACTGACCCAGCCTGAAGCTGTGCGACGTCTCGACGTGAACCGTCGGCGCCTTGGCTGGCCTCAGCGACGAAATTGCGGTGGAGACCAGGAGCACCATACAGAGGGCCGAGATGGCGCCGACGAGAGTAAAGCCGTAGGCCCACCCCATTCGCGTCCAGGGCCAGGTGCGCGGACGGCGCCAGTCGGACCCGAACGAGTCGTGGAGCAGCTTCAGGAAGTCGTCGGTGATCGGCTTCGGTGCTGCCGCGCTCCACAGCTCCCACAGGAGCCATGCCGCGACCACGATCAGCAGCAGGCCGCACCAGACATTGAGCACCACGTTCATCGCGCCCGCTCTGTAGGCGATGCGTTCGCACGGCAGGATCACGGGCGGGGCGGCGTAGCAGTTCGTGAAATCGAAGACGGTGACGATGTTGTCAGGAGCGGAGGCGATGAGCCGCGTGCCGAAAGCCAGAGCGCCGCACACGAGGATGCCCATCCAGCATTCCCACACGGCGAGCCTGGCCCAGGCGCGCAGCGAGTCCGGCGGGATCGTCAGCGGACGCCGCCTCCATGGGCTCATATCCGGCAATACCGGCGCCGCCATCTTATTGAGATCCTATCTCCATCTCCTTCGCGGTTTAGTCTCGAGAGGAATGGTACCCGGCTCCTCGATCGTAATCACTTTATTCGCGCCGTGATCCCCCCAAGGCGGCGGCGCGCCATCGCCCACGCGGATGGTAATGACGGGAAACGGGGGAACCTCCTTCGGCCACGGCGTGCGGCAGTCGCTGACGATGACCAGGAGGTCGATCGGCGCGACCTTTCTCTCGATGAACGCGCGCAGCCCGACACCAATGTCCGTGCCGCCACCGCCATACAACTCGACCTGCGTGCTCGTGAAAACCTTCCTCACGTCGTGCACGGCTGCATCGCAGCACGCGACAATCACATCCGCGCCGTAGCCGAGTTGTCGCGTCAGACCTCCCAGCTCCGTGACGGCTCTCGCCAGCTGCGAGTCTTTCATCGAGCCCGACGTGTCGATCAGGAACCCTGGCCGGGGCCGCGGCTGATAGAAGCTCGGCATGATGAACTCGCCATAGCAGGCCTGCCGGCGGTGCGGACGCCTGTACGTGCGGTCGTACCGGCCGAGCGTGCTGTCGCGCAACGCTCGCCGCACCGCGTGACGGATCGTCGCCATGTAGTCGACCTTCGGGGCGAGCGTCGCATGGGCCCAACGACGCCAGCCCTCAGGGACGTCGCCGTCGTACGGGGACATGTCCTCGATGCGTCGCGCAACCTCGCGCCGCAGGAGCTCGGCCTTGATCCGATCGACACTCGGTACTCCTCCGTCGGCCCTATCATCGGCGGGAAGCTCCCAGAATCGCCGTTCGCCGTGCGCGCCCGACCCGCAGTCCTGCCACGGCTGCGGACTTCCGTCCGCCGGGTCGTGTCCATGCACTCGCGGCGGAGACGGCAGCTGCTTGTAGTAGATCTCGGCGTTGTGCCCGCTCTGCAATCCATACTTGCCGGGCAGCGGCGGATCGCCTGGCAGCGGCAGTCCCTCTTCGTGGAGATCGTCGTTGATTTCGCAGTCGCCCGCGGTGTTCCAGCGCCGGTGGTCCCGGAAATATTGACGCCGGCGGCCTTCCTGCGCGCCTCGTGGTCGCGCAGCAGATGACTCACCTCGTGAATCAGCAGGCTCGCGTTTTCCTCGACCGTATGTGTCGCTGATCCAGTCAAGGTTGTAGTACAGGCGCCATTGTGAATCCACGGCCATGCTCCCGATCAAATCGGTCTCGACCGGAACAAGACTGAAAAGCGCCGGGGCGAAATAGCTGCGCTGGTGCGCCGCCCGCACGCGCGCCACCTGCAGAGCGAGCGCATACCCCTCGGCCTTTTGATCGGAGCTGCGAATCAGCTCGAAGAGGTTGATTTTCACGTCACTCTCTCGGAACCAGCTTCGCCATCTGCATCAACTCGTAGAACGGACGGCATTCGTCGGGCAGCTTCATCAGGCCGTCGGGGCGGTTCCTCTTGTCGCACAATGTGCGCGCCGCGGCCGTCGGAATGTCTGCGTTCTTCCGGCACGCGACGCCGAGGGCAATCATCGCCGCTTCCCATCGCTCCGGTGTTTTGTGGTTGATGACCGCGCCTGCGAGCGAGTAACAGATCGCATACGCGCGATCGACACGATCGGGCAGCACGAACCGGCGCGGATCTTTGAGGATGTCCTCAGGATCCGGCAGGTTCAACATTTCGCGGTACTCGAGAAACGGCAGGGCCTGGTCGCCCACCAGACCGGCGAGCGCGGGGCCTTGAAGCAGACGGTTGCCCGGAGACACGGCTTCGATTGCGGCCAGCAGTCGGGACGCCAGATACCAGGTGCGGCCCGACGGCCACGGGCCGCTTCGCCGGGCCGGATCGTCGGGCGGCGCCATCCAGGCATCACGCCCCGCAGCCTTCACGTACGCCGCGATGATCGCGCGCTGCCGATGATGATGCTTGTGCAGGTAGTCGGCCGGCAGGATCGGCAGATCGCTCGGCGCCGGAAAGTCGCTCAGCATCATGTCGCACCACGTTTCGTGGTCCATCGGGAATTCGCCGTGCCACAACCGATTCGCCATCGGCGGCTGAATCTCCTGTCCACCAGCGGCCCATTCGACGGCGTTGCCGGCGCACACATAGACGACGCCGCCTTTTCCCGGTTCGTAATTCGGCAGCGACAGCTCGCCGCAGACGTTCTCCGTCAGCAAGCGCAACATCGCCGCCTGCGTCGTCGGTGGGACCGTGGTGAGCTCGTCCAGAAAGACGATCACCAGGTAGCCATCCTGAGCCAGGCGTTGTGCATCGCGCGCCCACGCCATCGGCAGCAGCCTCACTCCGTCGGGCGTCGAAACCGGAAAGCCGCCGAAGTCTTGCGGCTCCCGAATGGAGCCGACCAATATGATGACCTTGCACTTGAGCCCCGCGCGGGTGAATCCCGCTTCGAGGCTCTTCGTGAACTCGGTCTTGCCGACGCCGGGAAAGCCCGTCATGTGCATCGGGATGCGAGCCTGCAAGCCGATCGCGATCAATTGAACGAAGTGCCTGAATTCCATTACGTCTTTGCTTCCACGTGGATCCGCCAGAGAGACACAACCAGCTTAGACACCCAGATTTCACATACGGGTCAGCGACCGGCTTCCTGCGGGGCGAATCCGGACTCACGATGACGGGCGTCCACGATACTATGCGAAGGCGAACTTCCGGGGCGGAACGGTTTCGACGCGACCCACTGGTGACGCAATTGACCCTGCGCAGGTCGCCGTCCCACGCGGCGCGGTGGAGTGCGGTGCCGGTGTTGACGCCTCTGCACAGTCCGCGCGTGCACTCGCTATTCGTATCGCAGGGCGATTGTGGGATGCACCGCGACGGCACGCCGCGTCGGAATCAGGCAGGCGACGATCGCAACCAGCAGCAGCAGCGCCGAGATGCCAACATAAGTCGCCGGGTCGGTAGCCGTGACGCCGTAGAGCGCGGATTTGATGACGCGCGTGAGAGCGAATGAACCTGCCAGCCCCACTGCCAGTCCGATGAGGACGATCAGGAGAGCGTGCCGGAGCACCATCTTCACGACGTCTCCGGAACCGGCGCCCAGCGCCATCCGAATCCCGATCTCGCGGGTCCGCTCGGCGACAGAATAGGCCATCACGCCGTAAATGCCGATCGCGGCCAACACGGCAGCGATCCCGCCGAAGACCCCCAGAAGAAGGATGTAGAGCCGCAGAAACTGCGTCTGTTGGCTCAGGTTCTGCTCGACAGTCCGGAAATTGGCCGCGGGCCTGCTGGGATCGACCTCCGCCACGGCGCGCTTCACGCTCTCGACCAGCGTGAGCGGGTCGCCCGGGGTCCGAAGCAAGAAATACATCCCAGCTCGATCCGCGAACTGTGGTCCCGGCCAGCGGGCGGGTTGCTGAACATGGGGCACGTACACGGTCGGTGACGGCTCTTGCTGCATCCGGCTGCTCCTGGTATCTCCGACGACGGCGACAATTTCACGCGGCCGCTCGTCGGGAACAAAATCGAGTGTCAGGCGCTTGCCGATGGGATCGTCGTTGGCGAAGAACCGGCGCGCCAACGTTTGATTGATGACAATGACAAGCGGACTGGCGGCGGTGTCCTGAGCCGTGATGTCCCTGCCGCGCAGGATCGGAATCTTCATCGTCGCGAAGTAATTGGGCGTCACAGAAAAATAGTCGGCCGTCTGGGTGGTTTGCTGCGGGTCGCCGCCGGGTGCGGCGCTTGGCGGAGGCGTCGGCCGGCCCTCGATCAGAAACTGCATCTGAATGCCGCCGGAATTGAGTGGCGACCGGCTGATCCCAGCGGCTGACGTCACGCCGGGAATGAGCCTGATGCGCTCCAGAACTCGATCGAAGGTGAGCCCGGGTAGCGGCAGGACATCCCACAGCCCGACTCCGCGGTAGCGTCCGTACGGCTTGATCGCATCGTTTTGGGCAAATCGAAAGTCGAAGGTCAGCACCTGGCGCGCGTCTGCGCCCAGCGCGTTCTTCTGCACGCGGACGAAACTATTGATCATCAGCCCCGCGCCGATCAGAAGCACCAGCGACATCGCAATCTGGAGGGTGACCAACACACTCCGCGCATACTGACGCGACACGCCATCGGTTCCACCGCGGCCCGATTCCTTGAGGGAAACCACCAGGTCTGCTTTGGACGCCTGCAACGCTGGAACGATTCCGAAGATGACGGACGTCAGCACCACCACGACCGCCGTGAATCCGAGCACGCTCGCGTCGATCGAGAGCTCATCCAAGCGCGGGAATCCGGGCGGCGCCGCAGCGATAAACAATTTCAAGCCGCCCCAGGAGAGAAACACGCCCAAGACTCCGCCGACGACCGATAAGGGAAACGTCTCGGTCACCAGTTGACGGACGATTCGCCCGGGTCCGGCGCCGAGGGCCGTACGAACGGCCACCTCCCTCCTGCGTGACGCCGCAAGAGCCAGCAGCAACCCGGCCACGTTCGCGCATCCGATCAGCAGCACGAACGCAACCGCGCCCTGAAGGATCAGCAGCGGGTCGCGCAAGTCGCCATAAGCGGCTTCCTGAAGAGTCTGGAGGCGGGCGGCGTTCCCTCCGTGCCGCTCCGGATCCGCGCTGGCGAGCTGCGCCGCGATTGTTTCGATCTCCGCCTGGGCCTGACGCATCGACACGCCCTTTTTGAGACGCCCCAGAGGAATAGAGAATCCTAGTTTGCTGGTGACCTGAGGCCGCGCCGTGCCAAGCGGCGTGATGAAGTCGACATCGTCGCCAAAAAAGCTGAAGTTTTCCGGCAAGACTCCAATAACGGTGACCGGCTGTTGGTCGAGCATGAGTTTCTTGCCGATCACACCGGGATCGCCGTTGAAGTGACGCTTCCACAGACGGTGCGTGATCACGATGACCGGCGCGGCGTTGTCGATCTGGTCTTCGTCTTCCGTGATGAAAGCGCCCCAGAGCCGGCTTGACTCGAAGCACCTGGAGCACCGATGGCGCGAATCGCCAGCCGGAAATCCTTTCGGCGGACGCGCCGTTTTCGTCCGCACCGAGATTCTTGCTGATTTGCGTGAGCGCGCCCATCGCTTCGAAGGACTGGCTCTTCTCGCGAAATTCGGTATACGCCGAAAAGTTCACGCCATTACGAGCGCTCTTGTCTTGGGCCGGCACGGTCCAGATCACGAGCAGGGAGCCGGGATCGTCAAATGGCAGCGGACGCAGCAGTGTGGTGTTGATCAGGCTGAAGATCAGGGTATTGGCGCCGATACCCAGCGCCAGCGAAAGCGCGGCGACGATGGTGACGCCGGGGCGCTTGACCAGCATCCGGAGTCCATATTGGAAGTCCTGCCAGAGGGTCCTCATTGATGTGGCGCCTCCCTAACCTCACAAGACAGACGGAGTTGACCGGCACAATGTTCGCCGGATCCCGCGTCACGCTCTTGCAGGCGCTTCGGACGTTTCAGGACTGCCGAAACCCGGCGAGACCCAGGGCGATTGGAAGATGATCGGCACCTATTTCCTCAATTCCACCGCCTTCAAAAGCTCGGCCTTGGTCTGAGGAGCCGCGGAGGTGTGCACGTTGATATAGCGCTCGTAGTCCAGATTGAGCTTCGTGAGGATCGGCGCCAGGGCCATGACGTGGTCGTTCGCCGGCTGCCCCGCAGCAGGCAGCGAGAAGTCGCCCTGGAAGACGATCTTCTCCTTGGGGAAGTAGGCGATCATCAAGCCGTTCGAGTGAGGAACCGGAGAGGTGTGGTACATCTCGACCGTCCGCGTTCCATCCGAGTAGACCTTCTTCTCCGCAACGGCTTCAATCTTGGCTTTCTTCGGATTCTTGGCGAGCGTGTCGTTCAGCAGCGTCCTCGGAGTATTGAGCGCCTTGTCGAAAAACACCTCGTTGTTCTTCTGGGTGATGATCGTCGCGCCTTCGGCCACCAGCGCCGGCAGCCCGCCCGTGTGATCGGCGTGGGCGTGTGTGTTCATCACGTAACGGATCGGCTTATTGGGGATGAGTTTCTTCGCTTCGGGAATGTACGCGAGTGCACGCGCCTCGGATTGTCCGGCCTCGAGCATCATGATGTAGTCTTTGAACTCGACAATCAGCGAATCGTAGCTGCCGGGTCCTGTGGTGAGCCTGTAAAGACCGTCACCCAGCTTTTCGGACGTCACGGTCAGCGCGGGTGGGGCGCCACCGGCAGGCGGTGCGCCACCACCGGGTCCGCCACGACCTGCCGGCGGTGCAGGTTGAGGAGCCAGCGTTGCGACATCCGGTGGATTCGCCTTCGCCGCCGTCACGTCGACTTCGAAAAAGGGCAAGCCACCGCGCGTCTGCACGATCTTCGAAGGCGCCATGGCTCCGCCGAAATCTTTCCAACCCGTGTAGGTGACGACGATGTGCATGTCGCCCATGATGTTTTCGCCCAGCCACGTCTCGACGCGTTCGACCTGATTCTGGTCGTTCACGTAGCCGTTGACGATGTAGTTCTTGCCTGAAGGCGCCTTCACCGTGGGACTCCACGTCAGGACGGTGTAGTTCTGGCCGGTTATTCTGCGGCGGCTCACGGTCGCGGCGTTCTCAGCCGCACCTTTCAGAAAACCCCAAGGCGTGATGTACAGCTCCAGGGAGGCGCCCCAGGGTTGCGAGAGATTCGCCTGTTCGGGTGTGACCTGCTGGAAGAATGTTCCGGGGGTCACCGTCGTCGAGCCGCCGGGCCCGATGTTGTTGGTCGCTCCCGTATGACGCGACGCGGGCGCCGTGAGATCGATCACGCGGACGTAGTTGTTGATCGGCCGCATCGGATCGTGCGTGCCCCGGCACATCATGTCGGCGGCATTGGCGCCACACTGCTGGAATGCGACATCCTTCGCCGATCCCGAATACGTGATGGATTTGGGATCACCCAGTGATTTCTGCGCCTTGGCGATTTCGGTTAATGCGTCCTGCGCCACCGCGTTCCCACCCAGGTACGCGAGGCAGATTGCGACTAGAGTCAGTCTTTTCACCACAGCTCTCCTCCTCCTTTACGACCAAGCAGAAAAGGCACGCGATTCGTGTTCACGGATCTGTACTGTGATGCGCAAGCGACAAACCGTAGAAGGCGTAAGAGCGCGGCGATCAGCCAAACACGTCCGGCATCGATACCAGCGAGCGGGCCCTGGCGGGTAAGGAGTCTGTCACAACGACGAAGCGATTCGGTCCCATTCGGGGTCCACGCAGCGAACCGCGTTGCGACCCGCAAATGGCCGAGCCACCGAACGACCGAGTTAAAAACGAGGGAGTTTGGCTGCGAGGCAGGGATTCGAACCCTACGACCGCGCTTTTCTAATTGGTTGATGGCGCGCGACTTCTGGTGCTAAGGGTTCAAGTTCCAACCGCTTACGAGCTTTTCGTCGTCCGCCTCAGTCCTCACCAGTCCTCGCGATTCTACCCAAGTCGTGGAGACATTTTGGAGACGGCCGCGCGGAGGACCACGAGCCGCGGCATCAGGCGGGCGCCGTCTCCAATGCGACGTGGAGAGAGTCGGATTCGGGCACCGAGAAGTTGAGCTTCTCGAAGCTGATCACTCGTCCCGAGCGATCCTTCATCAGGACGACCTCGTCGCCGGTTTCCTCGGACACGTACTCCAGCGAAGGGTCTGTGAACCAGACCGTCAACGTCTGCCCTTCCCGGTCGTGAAATACTTTCACTTCGGCCATATTCGAACGCCTTCCTTGATCGCGTCGGTCGGATACGCGGTGATGAGGAACGCTCCCTCCCCGACCCGTTTCCGCGACCGCGCACGTCCAGCGCTTCGTCCCTTCCGCCTTATAGAAGAGTAGCACTTCAGGGTCTATCCGGCTCTGGCGGACTTCCTCGGGCGCCTAGAGCGCGGCCCGTACCAGGCTCTCGCGTCCGGCGATCGCCGGGTGCTTGGCAGTGACGATCACCTTCCAGCGCGCCGATGTGACGCGAACGCGGAATCCGAGAGGCGTCGGGGTCTCGAACAGGAGATGGTCCGGTTCGTCCGTCATACGCTTGCCAGGCTAATCCTGCCAGCGGAGCTCTACAGTCCGCAGCCCAGTCTCGGGGAGGCCATAGGGCTTCACCGCGACTATACACGGTTTCGCAATATATCTTGCGTAACAATATATATTGCGCTACCATCTTCGCGTGGCCAAGGAATCTAACCGGACGGATGACCGGACAGGTATCGAACGGGAGCTGAAGCGGGGGTCCCTAGAGCTCATCGTTCTGCATCTCCTCGAGCCGGGTCAGGCCTACGGATACGAGATCGTTACCAAGCTAACCACCCAGACCAACGGCGCTCTCGGTGTCACCGATGGAACTTTGTACCCGGTTCTGTATCGCTTGGAGCGCGCGGGATTTGTCGCCGTGCGTTGGGAAACCCCGGAACGAGGAGTGCCGCGGAAGTACTACCGCCTCACCGACTCCGGCCGCGACGAACTCTCGCGGCTGAAGCATGAATGGAATTCGTTCGTCAGCGCGATGGCAAAGCTGCTCGCAAATGAGGAGGGAAAATGACCGGCGATCTTTACGTGCAATCGGTAATCGATCACGTGCCGCACGGGCTGCCGCTCCGAGATCAAGTCGCAATGGAATTGCGCGGTCACATCGCCGAGCGTCTCGAACGCGGCCAGCCGCTCGATGAAGTGCTGCGGCAGCTCGGCGATCCCCTGACGCTTGCCGAATCCTATCTTGCAGCGGTCCCCCTCGAGAGCGCTGGCCTCATGGCTCGACTCGCCGCAAAGCTCATTGACGCAGCCACTGTCCTCGCCGTAACTATCACGATCGGCGTGACGTTGTGGGCAGTCCTGCCGACGGAGGCGTCGTACTTTGTGCCGCTCCTATCTGTTGTAGGTGGCATTGTTGCCTTTGTTGCCTACACCGTGATCGCAGAGTATCGCGCCGGCCGGACGCTCGGAAAGCGGTTGATGGGGATTCAGGTAGTCAGAGAATCTGGGGCCCGAATCAGCCTGGGTCAATCGGTGCTCCGGCAAATTCCCTTCATCGGGCAGTTCTTCTTTATCGACGCATTGTTCGCGCTGTTTACGAAACGTCAACGAGCGTTCGAACCCCTCACAAAGACGCGCGCCATAGCACTTCTGATCTGCATCGGGATGTTGACTCCAACCGTAGGCGCGGCGCAGGCCAACGGAATAGATGTTGGCGCACCGCTCGGACGTTTGGTAGACATCAGTGGCCGCAAGCTGCACCTGCACTGCGTCGGTGCTGGATCGCCGACAGTCGTTCTTGAGTCGGGCGCGAGTTCATTCGCCGTTGATTGGGCGTTGGTTCAACCGGCCGTTGCGAAAACAAACCGCGTCTGTTCTTACGATCGCGCTGGTATGGGCTGGAGCGATGCAGGCGAGCCGGAACGCGCCGACCGCGTCGTGCGGGACCTGCATTCGCTTCTGGAAGCAGCGGGCGAGAAGCCACCGTATGTGCTGGTAGGAGCGTCGCGCGGGGGCATCTACACGCGGATCTACCAGCGCCGATTTCCGTCGGAAGTGGTCGGGATGGTGCAGGTTGATCCGGGCCATGAGGGCGGACTGTTCACGATGCTGAACGGTCGGGCGGTGATGATTGCGTCGTTGACTCCGGATGAACTGATCGCCACCATCCCTCAAGGCAGGCCCCAACGTCCCCCCACCCGGAATCCGCAAACGGGCGCGCCCTTTGATCGACTGCCGCCGAACCTCTACCCAATTCGCATCGAGTTCGAGCGGCGGTTGAGCGCGATGGTCGCAAATGCGGACATCACCCGCGAACTGGTTGTCGATGTCGTCCAGGGCGAACATGCCGCATTGTCCGAGCTTCTCCAGGCATCGCGAGCAAGCAAACATCCGCTCGGCGACTTGCCGATCGTCGTTCTGACGCGAGGTTTGGATTCAGGACAGGAACAACGTGAGCGGCACGCGTCACTCGCCGCACAGTCGACCCGCGGCCGGCATGAGGTTATCCAAGGTTCGTATCACGAGATCCACCTGTCGCACCCGGCAGCGGTAGTCAAGGCCATCCAAGAAGTGCTCACCGAATCACGCCGACCCTAGAACGGTCTTCGGCCGTTGCCTGTCTCGGGTGGCGCTGTAGTCCCCGCTATGGCGCAGACGCACTCCACCCGAGACGAACCCACACGACCCGATCGTCAGTTGCTGCAGGGCAACTCCCATCCGGGCGGGCCAGGAATCGTTCGCGTGTGATGGAAGGTGTACTCGCCGAGAAGCCGCTCGGCCCCTTTTTCGTTCACCGCAAGGAGCCGCGCGATCATCGTCGCCGAGGGTGAGCCTTTCGCCCATGCGATGGACTGCTGGCAGATGACGCTGTCCGCGTCGGCGCGAATGGGGATGTCCGCCATGCGCTGCTGTTCGACGCCTCGAGGATCGCACCAACTGAGATCAACGCGCGATGCCGTGGTGAGATCCACCGCGAGACGCGCCACGAGCAGGTCATCGTCGGCCGCCACGGTGCACTGGATGCTTGCCCCCTGCGGAGGGGCGTATTCCCGCACGCGCAGACCTGTCTCCGCTGCATGCTTCACGAACTGATCGCTGACCACCACCTGCAGCGATCCCGATCGCACGAGCCCGCGGAGACCCTCGGCCAGGGCGATCACCTCGCGCAGCCGATCTCCGCATGCGTCACAGGTCATCAGGTGCTGCTCGACGGTTTCCTCAGCCGCGGAGGTCAGGGCGGCGAGCCAGTAGTCCATGAGGACCGCCGCCTCAATGGGACTCGAACAATCGCCGTGACCGCCGCGTTGCGATGTGGTCACGGTATGGCCCCCATGCAGGCGCGCAGTTGCTGGATGGCGCGATGGCGGATCACGCGAACATTCGCCTCCGAGATCCCGAGAAAGCGCGCGGTTTCCGCCGCCGTCTGCTCGTCGTAGAAGGTCATCACGACGACGGAGCGTTCGCGCTCCTTGAGGGCCTGAACGCAGCGGGCCAATTGACCGTCGTCGAGCCTGGGCATCGGAGCCGGGTCTGGCACGAGATCGCCTCCAAACATCGCCAGCAATTCTTCCTGGCGATGCGAGCTGCGCCGCAGGTCGAGCACCATCATTCGGCAAGTGCCCAGCACGAAGTGGGCGAGCTTGTCAGGCTCTCGCAAGCGAGCGCTCCGCAGCGCTTCGAGGACTTTCAGCAGCACCTGCTGCACGAGATCGTCTGCGGCGGATGGCGATCGCAGGTGGCGAAGGCCATAGAGCCGAATCCGCGACCCCATCCGGCGGCACATTTCGGCCTCGGCCTCGCGATCGCCTTCAGCAATGCGCGGCGCGAGGTCGGCATCGCTGAGCCCCACGCACATGGCTCACCATTCTACGTAGAAGGAGCAGGCACGCAGAAGGCGGCATGCGCGTTTTGCCTACGATCGTTCGTTCGTCGCCGGCGCCGGCACATCGGTCTGCTCTGGCAACGGTCCGAGGATGTCGACGCTGTATTTCGCCGCCAGCGCCATGAGTTTCGCCATGTCGGGCGGTGCAGGCGCCGGCTCGCTCATTTCCACGACGAACCGGTCGAAGCCGGCAGGTGTGCAGAGGAGCAGCATGCGTGCGGGCGCGTCGCCCAGCACCTTGAAGCCGTGAGGGATCTGGCGCGGCCCGAAGACGAACGTGCCGGGCCCGGCGATCGTCCAGTTGCCGTCGCACACGAAGGCCATTTCGCCCTCGAGGACATAGAACGCTTCGTCTTCGAGATGGTGCGTATGGTACGGGGACGCAAACCCCGGTGGCATCACATTCTCCACGAGGCCGAACGCGCCGTTGGTCGTCTGCCCGGTCGCTCGCAGGATGGTTGGAAGTCCCAGAAAGTAGATCGGCGGTTCCTCGGTCGTGTTGACGTAGGGCTGCAGGCCTTGTGTGATCATCGGGTTCTCCTCGTCGATCGGACGTCGCGGGCCGGATGTTCGCGCTACAACCACTATGTGTGGTGACGGCGGCCTGGCGTTACGGCGGCAATTTTCTGATGGGCTGTCGGGCACGCAGGGGAACAGACCGACGAATCAAGGGCCCCCCGGGCGATCTACCATGCTCAGCGAATCCACATGACCGATCTGCCGGCACTCGCGCGTGGTCGGGAATTGTTCCAGCGAAAGGCTTGGGGGGAAGCGTATCGCCTGTTGGAAGCAGCCGACCGCGAAGCGCCTCTTGAACCCGAAGACCTCGAACGACTGGCGACGGCCGCGTACCTCATGGGACGGGATGACGAGAGCGAGGGCTTCAGAGCACGCGCGCATCAGATATTTCTCGCTCGTAGCGACTGCGAAGGAGCCGCTCGATCCGCCTCCTTGCTGGCCTTCGGCCTGCTGCAGCACGGCGCCAGGGCTCCGGCATCCGGCTGGTTCGCCAGAGCTGAACGCATCCTCGACGAGGCGCACCTCGACTGCGTCGTGCGCGGATTCCTGCTGATTCCGACCGCCATTCAGCACATCGTGCAGGGTGATCCATCGGCAGGTCACGCCGCATTCACGCAGGCGGCGGAGATCGCCAACCGGTTTGGCGATCGCGATCTGGCGTCGCTTGCCTGCAGCGGACGCGGTCGGGCGCTCATCTGCCTCGGACAGATCGCCGAAGGTGTCGAGCTCCTCGACGAAGCGATGGTCGCGGTGATTGCCGGCGACGTGACGCCACTCCTGGCGGGCGACATCTATTGCAGTGTGCTCGAAGCCTGTCAGGAGACCTTCGATCTGCGCCGCGCCTACGAGTGGACCGTTTCGCTCGCGCAATGGTGTGCCGCTCAGCCCGACCTCGTGCGTTATCGAGGCGAGTGCCTGCTCTATCGCGCCGAAGTCATGCAGTGGCGTGGCAAATGGGATGATGCTGCACGGGATGCGCACGCCGCCTGTGAGCTGCTGATGTCCCGGCCGGCGGCGGGCGCGGCATTCTACCGGCTCGGTGAGATTCATCGACTACGGGGCGAGTTCGCGAAGGCTGAAACGGCGTACACGCGCGCGAACGAGCGCGGACGAAAACCGCAGCCGGGACTGTCGCTGCTTCGTCTTGCGCAGGGCCAGAACGACACGGCGGCCGCCTCGATCCGAGGCGTTCTGCTCGACACGCGGGCCCCCGACGCTCGCGCCAGAATGCTCGGCGCTGCCGTCGAGATCCTGCTGGCCGCCGGCGACCTCGAGCACGCGAGCGCCGGCGCCGCAGAGTTGTCGGAGATCGCAAGCGCCTTCGACGCAGCGCTCCTGTCGGCGGCATCCGCGCACGCCACCGGCGCAGTCCTCCTGGCCGAGGGCGACGTTGCGGGGGCGGCGACAGCGCTGCACCGTGCGTCGGAAATCTGGCGGAATCTCGAGACGCCGTACGAAGAGGCGCATACCTGCCTGCTGATGGCGACCGTCTGTGACCGGCGGGGCGATCAGGACGGCCGCCATCTCGAACTCGATACGGCGCGACGGCTGTTCAAGGAACTCAACGCCGAGCCCGGCCTCGCGCGCATCGCCGAGCAGTCTGGGCGCGCCGCCCGTCAGTCGGCCGGCTCGCTCAGCGAACGGGAAGTGCAGGTCCTTCGCCTGCTTGCGGCCGGCAAAACCAATCGTGATATCGCGGCGGAGCTCTTCATCAGCGACAAAACCGTGGCCCGCCACGTCAGTAACATCTTCGACAAACTGGGGGTGTCGAGTCGTACCGGCGCCACCGCGTGGGCCTACCAGCACAACCTCATCTGAAACCGGTACACAGTTCTCGCCGCTCGTCTCCGAGCTCTGTGAATGACAATGGGGACTGCACCGGTTTGAGACTCGATTTTGAGTGAACGAGGATCCCATGAGTGCAAGCCGACGCCGCAGATTGTCACGGCGGGATCTGCTGAAGCGCGCAGCCGCCGGGGCGGCAGCGTGTGCCGGCGGCGGCCTGCTCGTTGGCGCGCTCCCGACGATCGTCGGCAACGCGGCGCAGCCAACCGAGGCGCCCGCGGATCTCCTTCTGGTGAACGGAACATTTATCGATGGCCGCGGGCTGGTGGCGACGGCGCTCACGATCAAGAACGGCCGCATCGTCAAGGTCGGCCGGCGTCAGGAGTTGGGCACAGCTGCGCGTACGATCGACCTCGAAGGTCGCACCGTCGTTCCGGGTCTGTTCGATGCGCACGTGCACTACATGCGAGCGGGAGTCAATCCAGGTTTCGAAGCGCGTCGAATCGAGCGAGCTTTCTCGATCGCCGAACTGCAGGAGGCGATTGCGAAACGCGCCGAATCGATTTCCCCTGGGGCGTTCATCACCTGCATCGGTGGCTGGAACCACACGCAGCTGGCGGAACGACGACCGCCAACGAAGGCGGAGCTCGACGAGGCAGCGCCCAGGCATGCCGTCTACATTTCAGGAACGGGTGGAGGAACCGGCGCCATGACGAACAGCCTGGGCCGGGCATTCTTTGCTGGCAAAGGCGTCATGGTCGACGAGGCAACCGGCGGCATCGCGTCAGCGCAGGCGGCGCTTGCCGCGCTGCAGGCCGCGCAAACGGCCGACGACAAATTGCGCGGAATGGCCGACTTGAATCGGCACGCGAACAGCCTCGGGCTGACCGGTGTGATCAACGCCGGCAACCTCCCCGACCAGGAACATGCGCTTCATCTGCGGCGCGAGAACAAGCTGACGGTCCGCCTCCGGCAGGTATTGCCGGCGGACTCGCCCCAGGAGGCCGAAACCAGGGGGCTCGACAACTTCAGTCAGTCGGCCCGCGCCGAACACGACGATCTGTTCAGGGTCGCCGGCTTCGGCGAACGGATCGGCGGGACCGACACGATGTCGCCGCAGTTCGAGCCCGCGGCGCGCACGATCGCGAAGCACGGATGGCTGCTCCAGCAGCATTCCATCACCATCGCGGAGAACGACTTCCATCTGACAGCGTTTCGTTCGATCGCGCGCGAGTATCCGATCGATCGACTCCGGTGGTCGCTCCTGCACCTGCAACGCATCGATGCCGCTCGACTCGAAGCGCTGAAAGACCTCGGCGCCGGCGCCAGCGCACAGACGTGGACTTATCTGTCGGCCAATGGCGGGCCGCCGTTTCGGCGCATCGTCGATTCGGGCATCCGCGCGGGTGTCGGCACGGATTCGACGAACGTGTCGGCCCTCGATCCGTGGCTGTCGCTGTTCTACATGACGACCGGTCGAAACCTCGCGGGCACGCTGACGAACGATGGCCAGCAGATCTCGCGCGTGGAAGCGCTTCGCTTGTACACGGAGGGCGCGGCGTGGTTTTCCTTCGACGATCATCAGGTGGGTTCGTTTTCGCCTGGCAAGTACGCGGACCTCGCCGTACTCAGTCACGACTACCTGACCGTCCCAGAGCAGACGATCCGAAAGATCGAATCGGTGCTGACCCTCGTGGGTGGAGGGGTGGTGCACGCTCAGGGAAGCTTCACCGCGCTTCTCCCGAAGGATTGACGTCGTCTGCGCGGACGCCGAGTGTTTCCAGCGCCTTGAGCGTCTCTTCTGCGACGGTGTAATCGGGATCGAGCGCAAGGGCGCGCCGATAGCTACGCGCCGCCATGACGACATCGCCCTTCCCCGCAAGCGCGTGTCCGAGATTGGTGTGCGCCATCGGCAGTTGAGAGTCGAGCTTGATGGCGTGAGTGGCATCAGCGATCGCGAGATCGTGCTCCCCTTTCAGGTGATAGACGTAGGCGCGGTTGGCGAAGGCGATGGGGTACGTCGCCCTGAGCGTGATGGCGCGGTTGTAGCTCTCGATCGCGGCATCGTAGTCACCCTTCCTCTGATACACGGTGCCGAGATTGCTGAACGCCATCGCGAGCTTCGGGTTGACGGTCGTCGCGTACTTCAGCGCTTCGATCGCGCGATCAAAGTCCTCCTGCCTCAAGAAGTCGACACCCCGGTTCATGTGCGCTTCGGCAGCTCTCGGAGAGAATTCAGTCACTTTCCGAAAGTCCGCGTCGGCACGATCGCCGTCCCCCAATTTCGAGTACGCAATGCCACGCAGGTTGTAGAGGTCAGCCGACCGCGGTGAAAGGGCGATCGCCTGATTGAGATATTCGATGGCCTTGGTGGTGAAATTCTCATTGTGGAGATAGAGCGTCGCCATTTTCGCGAGCCCGTTCGACTTGCTCGACAGTATGGCCATCAGCACCGCCATGGGCACCATGAACACCGATGCCGCCATCGTGCCGACGAATGCCTCTGACCAGGGAAGATTCGCGCTGGCATAGAACGCGCGTTGGAGGGCGGTCGCCGACCACGTAGAAAGGCCACCCAAGGGCAGCGCCGCGAGCAGCCAAGCGTCCTCGTTTCTGATGAAGCCCGGATTGAGCGAGCCGTACGTCAGTCCAATAAACAGACCACCCCCAACGCTCACCACGTAGCTGAGCCAGACAGTGTCGATCCGGGCACCCAACACCGCCACCATTGCCAGAAGAAATGACCAGAACAATGCCAGGACGGCCTGCCACGCGACCGTCGGGCCGAGGAGTCGCGTGCTGAGCGGCTTGACCACGCGCAAGAGAAACGCGCTGGCTATCAGATGCGTGATCAAGATCAACCAGGAGGATCGCACCTCGTCGCTGAATGTAAAGCCGGTAAAGGCGCCCGCAACCGCGGACACGAGGACGATCCACGCGGCCGCGCCGATTCTCGACCCGACGTGGAGCAGCGTCGGTTCGAGCGCCCTGGCCTGCTCGATCAACTCCTCGTCGTTGATGTGGACGCTCAGGTCGTCGAACCATTCAGTGGGGTCTTTCAATGGCATATTTCACTCGCAAATCGGCGTGAAGGGCAGGCTCCAAGCCCCTGACGGCAGCTGTTTCTTCCCCCCGGTTTGTTATCGGGTCGGAGTACTGGTCTGTTGAGGTTCTGCCGCCTGGATTGCCGAGGTGAGCCGCAGGGTGGTAGAACGACGCCCTGATTGACATGTGACCATATGGTCACATAAAATCGGCGGGTGTTCGACGACGATGCGGTGTTCAAGGCACTCGCGGATCCGACACGACGATTCCTTCTCGATCTGCTCTTCAAACGTGACGGTCGCACGCTGACGGAGCTCGAGTCGGAGTTGGCGATGACGCGGTTCGGTGTCATGAAGCACCTGCGCGTCCTCGAGCGTGCGGGCCTCGTCGTGACGCGGAGGTCAGGCAGAGAGAAGCTGCACTTCCTGAACCCGGTGCCGATCCGGATGATTCACGACCGCTGGATCGACAAGTACACAGCGCATCGGGTGTCGGCGCTGTTGGAGCTCAAGACCGAATTGGAGGCAAAGGCATGGCGACAGAGTCGAAAGCCGGCATAGCGACGACGACGCAAGTTTACGAGGTCTACATCAAAGCCTCGCCACAGGCCATCTGGGACGCCATCACGTCGCCGGAATGGACGGTGAAGTACGGCTACCAGGGCGCCGTCGAGTACGAGCTGCGTCCGGGCGGCGCGTACCGGGCGCACTCGACTGACCAGATGAAGTCGTTTGGCTTGCCGGACGTCGTCGTCGACGGCGTGGTCGAGGAAGCCGACCCGCCGAGAAAGCTGGTGCACACCTATCGCTTCCTGTTCAGCGATGAGATGAAGGCCGAGGGCTTTACGCGCGTCACGTGGGAGATCGAGAAGGTCGCAGCCGGCTTCTCGCGGCTCACCGTAGTCCACGAGCTCGAGGGCGCGCCGATCATGGCCGGCATGGTGGCCAGCAAGTTCTCCGAGCAGGGCACCGGTGGCTGGGGCTGGATTCTCAGCGACATGAAGTCGGTGCTCGAGACCGGGAGCTCGATGTAAACCGTGGAAGCCAGGTGACCTCGTGCGCGGAGGGCTTGGTTGAGCTCCCAGGCTGCCAGATTTCGCATTCCTCATCAGAGCGCAAAGCGATTCAGCCAGTCCGGTAGACACCTGGGAGCTTGCCATGAGATCCGCCCGGTTGGGTTCGGGGTTCCTCAGTCTGGCCTTGGCGCTTATGTGGGCGAGTGCCACCGGCGCTCAGCCCATCGCCGCGTCCCTCGGAGAACTGAAGGGACTGGGGAGCGCGAAATCGACAGTCACGGTGACCGACACGAAGAGTCAGGAGTTCCGCGGCACGATTGCCGACGCCTCCGAATTGTTCCTCTCGCTGCGAATCGGCAGCGAGATTCGCCGGTTCGCGGCAGCGGAGATCCGCTCGGTGCGCGTCCGCAAAGAGGATTCCCTCGCCAACGGCGCGCTGATCGGCGCAGCCGTGGGTGGGGGACTGACCTCGCTGCTGTTCCTCGACAACGAGTGCCGCGACGATCCCGTGTGCTATCAGGCGGTGGCAGTCTACGCGGGCCTTGGCGCACTCGCTGGCCTCGGAATCGACGCTTTGATTCACGGTAATGTCGTCGTTTACGCCGCACCGGCACCAGGCGCGCAGCACATCCTCACGCTGGCACCGATCGTCGCGCGGGGCCGGCGCGGTGTGCAGCTGATGGTCGAATTCTAAGTGTGCGTTTCAACGGGTCGGCGTCGTGGCATTCCTCTCATTCGCCGATGGTTCCACCGCTCAGGTTGACGACCGTGCCCGTCATCGCGCTGGCCTGATCGGACGCCATGAAGACGGCCACGTTGGCGAGCTCCGCAAGCGTGGTCAGGCGTCTGAGGTGCGTCATGCCCTCGTGACGCGCTTGATACTCGGCAGGGCTGAGGCCGGTGGCCTTTGCGTAACGCTCGAAAGATTCGCGGATCGTTCCCGTCTCTGGCATTGCGTTCGGCATGAGGCACACCACCCGGACCCCCTGCGGTGCGAGCTCGGCGGAGAGGGTGCGGGTCAGCGCGACGACCGCTGCAAACGCCGACGCATTGCCACCGACGTTCGGGAATGCCATGCGAGCCGGCGTGCCGGTGATCGTCAAGATCACGCCGGATCGCCTCGCGACCATCCGGCGCGCCGCGCTCCGCGCCGTGAGGAAATGCGCCTGCGGATAGGTCGTGATGGGAAGCGCAAACTGCTCTGCCGAGAGCTCCAGAAGCGGAGCCCTCTGCGGCAACGCGTTGGAGATCCCGATTGCGCAGAAGGAGATGTCGATGGCCCCGGCCTTCGCCGCGACGGCGCCGACGTACTTTTCCACCGCCTGCTCGTCAAGGGCGTCGACCTGCGCTGCCTCGGCGACTCCGCCGCGGCCGATGACGTCGGCCGCGACCGCTTCCACCTTACGAAGGTTGCGTCCACTCAAAAAGAGCTTCGCGCCCTCGCGAGCGAATGCGCGCGCGACAGCGCCGCCGACGTCCCCTCCGGCTCCGTAGATCACCGCAACCTTGTCCTTCAGCATCATCTCCGGCTCCTTGACTGCTTTTTTCGCAGCCGTCGACGCTCGGACCGTCCGAGCCGTCAAAGATGCAGACACCACGATGTCGAGAAAGTGGGCGCGCCCAGTTCGCGGCTCGGCCGGTGTCTATACTGGGGGGCGACAGACGTGACGCAGGGTGGAGTCGTGACAACCGATTCTGATCACCAGGGCGCGGGCTGGCGACAGCGACGCGTTCCGAGATCTGACCGAGCCGCACCGTCGAGAGCTACAGGTGCACTGCTACCGGATGCTCGGATCCTTCCAGGACGCCGAGGACGCCCTGCAGGACACGCTACTGGCCGCCTGGCAAGGCCTCGGAGGATTTGAGGGACGCGCCTCGGTCCGCACATGGCTCTACCGGATCGCCACCAACCAGTGCCTCAACGCGCGTCGCTCGGCCAACCGACGTCCGGCCAAGGAGTGGGACATTCCCGAGGTTGAACCGCCCGAGCCGACTCGGCTCGGCGAAGTCGTGTGGCTCGAGCCGTATCCCGACGCGCTCGTCAATATCCCGCTCGGCCCGGAGGCACGCTACGCACAGACCGAGGCCATCTCCCTGGCCTTCGTGACCGCACTGCAGGTCCTGCCCGCTCGCCAGCGCGCCGTGCTCATCTTGCGCGAGGTACTCGGATACCACGCCAACGAGGTGGCCGACATGCTCGACTCGACCGTCGAATCGGTCAACAGTGCCCTCAAACGGGCCCGAGCCAGCCTGCAGCGCCGCCTGCCGCCGATAGGCGAGCGCGAACCGCCTCCTGCTCCCGACTCACCCGCCGAGCAGGCGCTCGTGGCAAATTTCGTCCGCGCGTACGAGTCCGCCGATGTCGACGCGCTGGTCGCCTTGCTCACCGCCGATGTCTGCGTCTCCATGCCACCAATTCCGCTCGAATACCAAGGCCGCGACGTCGTGGCCCGCTTCTGCGCCAGCATCATCCCCCGCCGAACGCACGACCTCGTGCCGACGCGGGCGAATGGTCAGCCGGCGTTCGGGACCTACCTTCGCGCCCGCACCGGCGGCTATCCGCCACGGGACCGGCCTATTCGTGCTCACCCTCACCGGCGACCGGATTTGCGCCATGACCCGCTTCGACAACACCGTGCTCCCATGGTTCGGGCTGCCGCGATCGCTCCCTGATTGATAAGTTCAGCTCTCGGCCGACACGCGGCGTGACGCCCGATCGGATCTACTGGACGTCCGCCGCGACCGCCTCCACTGTCTTGTCGACCAGTCGCAGGAACGCGTCGATCGTCACCTCGAGGTCGGCTTCCGGCGTGTCTTCTTCCTTGCAGTGCGACAAGCCGTTGGTGGAACGGGCAAACATCATCACCGCGGGCATGACGCGGCTCATCTCGACCGCGTCGTGCAGCGGTCCCGACGGCAGGCGTGGCGCGTGCCCCGTCGCCTCCTGCACCGCGTCGGCGCACAGGTCGATCAAACGCGGATCGAACCGGCAGGAATCGATGCGCCACAGGTGCCGCCACGTCACCGTCACGCCGTTGGCCGCGGCCGCGCGCGATGCAGCCTCGTGCGCGTCGGCGAGTGCCCGCCGCAACGTGTCGGGTTCGAGGGCCCGTTGATCGAGCGCGATCTCGCACACGCCCGGTACCGCGGTCACGATCGCCGGCTCGACCGAGACCGTGCCCACCGTGCACACCATCCCGGCGGCGGGCGTCGAGTGGCGCCGGGCGATCTCGCGACAAGCGAGCGCCGTCTCGGCGGCCGCGAGGAACGCGTCACGGCGCATCGCGATGGGCGTAGACCCCGAGTGCGCGGCCTGGCCGACGAACCGCAGAACGTGGCGCTCGACACCGTAGGTGCCAATCACCGCACCCGTGGATCGCCCCATCGCTTCGAGCACGGGCCCTTGCTCGATGTGGAGCTCGAGGTATGCGCGCGGGTGGCGTTGGTCGAGCGCCTTTCGCGCCTCGGGCATGCGGTCCAGATCGACGCCGTTCTCGGCCAACGCCTGCGCGAGCCGCACGCCCTGGCGGTCCACCAGGCCTCGCACGCTGTCGGGCATGAGACTGCCGCTCGCGCCCGACGACCCCAGCAGGCTGCGCGAGAAACGCGCGCCCTCTTCGTCGGCGAAGTCCACGACGGCCAGCGTCACGGGCGGGGTGGCGCCAGCGAACCGGCGGAATGCCTCGATGCCCGCAAGTACACCGAGCGGGCCGTCGAGCCAGCCGCCGTTCGGCACCGAGTCGAGGTGACCGCCGATGATGACCGTCTCCGGGCGCGCGCCCGGCACGGTGATCCACCTGTTGCCGGCGATGTCGGATTCTGCGTGCAGCCCCTCTTCGGCCAGCAGGCCGTCGAGCCAGCCCCGAGCCTCACGCCATACCGGACCCCACGCAACTCGCTGGGCGCCATCAGCGTCGCTGGTCCGCGCCGCCAAGGCGCGAAGGTTGGCAATCACATCGCGTGCGCTCACGTCTCCTCCTGGCGCCGATCATAGTGTCTGTTGCGCGAGACCCGCTCGCCGGTCGCACCAGGAGGTGTCCCGGAATGTCTATCCACATTTCGGACAGGATGCTCAACCGAAAACCCCAACGTTTGCTCTTGGGCATGTGCTGGGTCGCTGAGTGATCGGCGATCATCGGGACCTCCAGGGTCGCCCAGAAGCAGAGCATAATCAGGGTGTGCGAAGGCTCGTGGCCGCGGCGATGCTCGTCTTGTTCGCGTCCCTGAACGCGATCGATGGCATCTGCTGTCCTGACGGCTGTACCCACGAGCAAGAGGCGACCTCGCAACACGACCGGGAGTCGTCTGACGGCGCCTGCGTCTTGTGCCTCGGCGGCGTTGAATCAGCCGTTCCACAAGTGTCGTCAGCATCCGGCATCGTCACGAATCGCTTCGCACCATCCCTGTACACTCATCACCTCGACGCGCCATCCGAGCCACCCGACCACCCTCCGCGTTCCTAAAGATCTCCGAGTCATTTAACGGGTTGAGAAGACGGATGGACTGGTGCGTACGGAAGCACCCGCAGAGATGTGTATGCGCTCGCTCATATTGATGACCAGTGCTCTTGTCGTTCTTGTCTGCTATCCAACGGCTACGATCGGCGCCCAGACTCAAACGGCGACAGTTCGTATTCAGGTCCGTGCCTCAGAAAAGCCTGTCGAAGACGCAGAAGTCGTCGTGGCGGGCACAACCCACCGGACCGGCGCGGATGGTACGACGACGATCGTCTCCGTTCCCGGCACAGTCGACATCACCGTGCTGAAACCGGGCTTCGCTCCGACGACCGCATCGGTGCAGGTGGCAGCCGGCGCCACTCAAGAAGTGGTGGTGGAGTTACAGGCACAACCGACCGTCGAGGAGACCGTCACGGTCGTGGCGTCGACTCGCACCGACAAGAGGCTAGAGGATCTGCCGATGCGAGTAGAAGTCCTGGCTCGCGAAGAGATCGAGGAGAAGATGCTCATGACGCCGGGTGACATCGTCATGATGCTGAACGAAATGGGCGGGATGCGGGTGCAGGCGACCTCGCCGTCGCTCGGGGCCGCGAGCGTCCGCATTCAAGGTATGCGAGGCCGGTACACGCGTGTGCTCTCCGACGGCTTGCCATTGTTTGGTGAGGTTGGCGGGCTTGGGCTGCTGCAGATCCCGCCGATGGATCTCGGGCAAGTCGAGGTCATCAAAGGCGTGGCGTCGGCGTTGTATGGCGCCGGCGCGATGGGCGGCGTGGTCAATCTGTTGTCTCGGCGTCCAGGTCGCGAGCATGAGCAGGAGTTCCTGCTGAACCGCTCGACGCGCGGTGCGACGGATGCCGTCGCCTTTCTTTCCGGCCCGCTGTCTCGCGGCTGGAGTGCCTCCCTACTGGGTGGCGGCCACTGGCAGGAAACGAACGACGTCAACGATGATGCGTGGGCAGATCTGCCGGGGTATGGGCGAGCCGTCGTTCGGCCTCGAGTGTTCTGGGACGGCGGCAACGGTCGGACCTTCTTTGCAACGACCGGGTTCACGTACGAGGACCGCGAAGGCGGCACTCCCCCGGGTCAGGTGCTTGCCGCCACTGGCCAGCCGTATGTTGAAGCTCTGGAGACCCAGCGGTACGACGCCGGCGCCCTCGGGCAGTTCCTATTCAAGGGCCGATACGTGGCGAGTGCGCGCGCCGCGGTCGCACGCCAGAGCCACGACCACCGTTTTGGTGAAGTCATCGAGCGCGATCGACACGACACCGTCTTCGGGGAAGTGGCCGTGCGTGGGACCGCAGGTCGCCAAACCTGGGTCGGGGGGCTCGCCATCGAACGGGACGCGTACACGGCCCGCGATGTACCTCGATTCGATTACGCCTTCACCGTGCCAGGCGCATTCGCGCAGTACGACATCACTGCGTCACAACACATATCGCTTTCTGCGAGTGCTCGGTTGGACGTTCACAGCGAGTACGGCACGTTCTTCAGTCCTCGCGTGTCAGCGCTGGCGCACGCAGGACGCTGGACGAGCAGGCTCTCGGTCGGAACCGGCTTCTTCGGGCCCACGCCGATCACCGAGGAAACCGAGGCAGCCGGCCTCACGCGCCTCGAAGTCCGCCAGCCTGTCGAGGCCGAGCGTGGCTTGAGCGCGTCGTTTGACGTTTCCCGCACCGACGGACCGGTGTCATACACGGCCACACTGTTCGCCTCTCGCGTCAACGATCCGTTGCATGTGGAGCGATCGCCATCGTACGTCCTCAGCACCTTGCCAGATCCGACCACAAACCTAGGGCTCGAACTCTTGGGGACATTGCGCAAAGAACCATTCTCGGTGACTGCGACCTACACCTATGTGCGAGCTCGTGAGACCGTCGATGCCATTGAACAAGACGTACCGCTGACGCCGCGTCATAGCGCAGGAGTCGTCGGCATGTGGGAGGCGGAGGACGTCGGGCGAGTCGGCATCGAGTGGTACTACACCGGACGCCAGAGCCTCGAGGAGAATCCGTACCGTGCCGTCAGCGAGCCGTACATGATTCTTGGTCTCCTGGCGGAAAAGCAGTTCAGGCGGGTCCGACTGTTTGTGAACGGGGAAAACCTGACGGGAGTGAGGCAGACGCGCTGGGACCCGCTCCTTCGACCAACTCGGGCGGCTGACGGCAGATGGACAGTCGATGCATGGGCGCCGCTCGAAGGCCGTAACATCAACGGTGGGCTTCGCGTTCGATTCTAAGACCTGAGCAGAGGACAGTGCCGTCGCGTTCCGGCGGCTAGCTGGCAGAAACAGCGGTGTGTTCCGCGCAGATGCGCGTGAGCACCTGATCGTCTTCCGTGTACGGCACCGGATACGCGCACAGAATATCGACGTCATGGGCGAGTTCGCTGCAGAGTTGTTCGAGCTGAACCGCCTCCGCCGTTCTGCCTGCGGCCCACAGGCGTCCCGCACGTTCCCCGCAAAAAGCGACGCGGGGATGTGCTTTCCCGGCTTTGGCGGCGGCCTCACGCCCACCGTCGATCGCCTCAAGAAATCGGACCGGGTCAGGTGCTACGTCAGCATCAAATGAAAGGTAGGTGCCGCGCTCGATGGCGCCATCAATGTCCACGCCCTGCGTGCGCAACTCCTGCAGAAGACGCTTCCGGTGAGACTCCGTCGCCAAGGCGATCGCTGCATCCGCGGCGTTCAGGGCGGCGGCAATAAAGCGAGTAAAGCCATTGACGACAGCTGCGTCATCCGAACAGAAGAGAATCTCGTGACGGCGTGGAGCGGGAGCATCGATCGGTTCGGTAAACGCGACACTGCGACTCACGAATCGTTGGCCCGCTAGTACGGCGTCGATCGCGGTCAGCAGGTCGGTCGCGGCAGATACCTTCCGAATGTAACCACGGGCGCCCAAACTGAGCGCCTTTCGTACGACATCCGACGAGGACTCCTGGCTCATGAAGAGAAGTCGTACGTGGGGAGCGTGCCTGAGGATCCGTTTAGCGACCTCGAATCCATCCATCTTCGGCAAGTTGATATCGAGCAGAATCAAATCCGGCTGCAGCTCTTCGGCCTTCTGAACGGCCTCCAGCCCATCCGCCGCCTCGATGGTCTGGAACTCCGCCCGTCGTTGAAGCGCCATACAAATGAGCTGGCGGAATTGCGCATGGTCCTCGACCACGAGAATCCTCAGCGGCATATAGAAGAGCCCTCAATGAGTCTATTGATCATGCTTGCCCCGCCGAAGCTCGCTCTCGCTCAATGAGCGAAGGCAGGAGCCACGACACTCGTTATGCCGCGCGCGTACACGCGCGAACCTGCGCGCTCTGACCTAAAGTCCGAGCAGACACACTACGACTGTGAATGGCTAGACGAGGAAGACGGAGAGGAGAACGTGCTTCGGCACTGGCGCGACGGGTATCGGCGCGGATGTGCGCCATCCGTCACTCAGAACGAGAGCAGGGACGTTAGCGGGAAGGACAATCCCGGCGCTGAGAACTGCCGCGGTGATAGCGGCAACAAACGTGGGGCTGGACTGGTTGGAATTCCTGCCCTCTGATAACGTGCAGCAACTGTCGGCCTGGGCCTGCGTCAGAACCCGCTCTGACCCGGAGCGGTGCGAATCGTTCTTGTGCATGGGGCATTCGCAGCCATCAACGCAGCAGGCCATTCGGGCTTCAGGGGTTGGCATCAACGCGCCGCATATCGCGGCGTTCCCTGCCACTAGGGCGAACGTGAGCGCGAGAGCCGCGAGACGCTGGACGAGCCTCACGCCGCTAGGATGCCCGACAGTAGAGGCCCTGTCAAACGAATGATCTTCAAATGGCGAGATGAAGAACGTTAGGTTCAGGAAGCTGTTGTCATCCTTGCCGGCAACGCTGCTATGGCGACTCGAGTTCAATACTGGAAATCGCCCTACGCCGGAAGTCGTTGAAAAAACAGGACGTGTTTAGTGGCTGGGTGTCAGGGACGGAATTCGCAACTGGCTCGTCACTGCGTCGTGAGCGGCTTGACGCAATCCGCGGCGTGACGGCCAGCCCCTGCCGCCCGGTGCGTCGAGCGGAATCACCACGAACACGCGGCTTCACTGCACCGGCTCGATGTCCCCCCATCGTCCATGTTACACGCCGTGTCGAGATCGTAGGCTGTCACGGCCGAGCTGCTTCGCCGGCACGTTCCGGCACATGCAACTTGTAGGTCTTCTGGCCGGAGGAGCAGGCTCCGCAGGTTAGTCTTCAAAGCAGTCAGTTGTCCAAAAACTTGCATGCACTCGCCGAAGGCATCGCTGCGATGCCGGAGGTGGCCTGCGTGCGGTCATGAGGTGGCTCGACCCAGCGATGGCTCAGCCGCCTGCCACGCGCTGAAGGAAGGCATGGGCACAAGGAGTACACGAACATGAAGCCAAAGAACACGATCTGCCTCTGGTTCGACACGGACGCGCATGAGGCGGCGCGCTTCTACGCCGCCACTTTTCCGGATAGTCAAGTGACTGCTGTTCTCAAGGCGCCCGGTGACTACCCGGGCGGCAAGGAGGGCGATGTGCTGACGGTGGAGTTCACCGTTCTGGGCATTCCGTGTCTCGGTCTCAACGGCGGCGCGGAGTTCAAGCACAGCGAGGCGTTTTCCTTCCAGATCGCGACGGACAATCAGGAAGAGACGGACCGCTACTGGAACGCGATCGTTCGCAATGGCGGCAAGGAAAGTCAATGCGGTTGGTGCAAGGATTGCTGGGGCCTCTCCTGGCAGATCACCCCGCGCGCGCTGACCGACGCGCTTGCGGTTGGTGGCGGTGAGGCGAAACGTGCCTTTGAGGCGATGATGCCGATGAAGAAGATCGACATCGCCACCATCGAGGCAGCGCGGCGGGGCGAGGGCGTCACGAAATAAATCCTCGACGCTTGGATAGTGAAATCACCCTGGGCGAGTTTCGGGATTCGGAACCGCTCGCAACGCGCAAAGCGCGTCGCGGCGCTTCCCGAAGACGGGCCGACTAGCCAACGACTGAGCGTGAGCGAAGGAGTTGGCTGGGTGTTCGGGACGATTTCCGCAACTGGCTGATCCACGCGGGTTAACCCGAATCGCATTCCATCTCACGGGATCGATTGTTCCAAGGGGTCATCTGCCCCGTGCAGCGGGGCGGGCGGGAGTCGCATACCTGGGATTTTCGGAATTCGGCTATTCTCTTCGGGTTCGAGAGTCTCGGATAGCACGTTTGCCTGATGTTTGCTGGGCGCCAGATTATCGCCCTACGCTTTGCCGCTGCGGTTCTTGGTCATATTTCGAATACGGGGAGTTGATGCCGTGAGTAAGCAACATCGCTCGTTCCTTCTTGCTTCGCTCCTTCCAGCATTCCTGCTCGTCAGCGTATTCGCTGTCGTTCAGGCCCAGGAAGGAAGATCGCCGGCGGCCATGGGGGCGCGCTGGTCTGATCCTGCCACCTGGCCAGACCGACGCGTGCCCCGCGCAGGCGACAAGGTCACCATTGCAGCGGGCAAGGAAGTAGTCCTCGACGTCAGTCCGCCGGCGCTGGGCAGTCTGACGATCGACGGCAAACTCAGCTTCGCAAACAATGCCGACCTTGAACTGACCACCGAGTGGATCATGTTGCACGGGGAACTGGAAATCGGCACCGAAGCCAGGCCCCACACACGCAAGGCGACAATTACCTTCACCAACAACGTCAAAGACGAAGATATCGGTGGAATGGGTGGAGCGAATGACCGCAGTGACCGCGGGATCATGCTCATGGGCGGAACCCTGAACCTGCACGGCGATCGGAAGCACACCTGGACCAAGCTGGCACAGACAGCCGCGGCAGGCAGCACCTCCATACAGGTCCTGGACGCCGTCTGGCTGGCGGGTCGGCGACGAGATTGTCCTCGCGTCCACGGATTTCGATCCCCGGCAGGCCGAGCGGCGCACCATTTCCGCCATCAGGGGAAATACGATCACGCTCGATCAGGAAGCTGGACTTCATGCACTTCGGCAAGATCACCTTCGACGTGGATGAACGTGGCGAAGTCGGTTTGCTGACGCGCAATATCCGTCTCCAGGCATCGGCCGACGCGGAAGCAGCCATTCTACGGCGGGCACGTGATGGCGATGGGCGCGAGCAAGATGTTTGTCGAGGGCGTCGAGTTCAATCGGATGGGCCAGAACCTGACGCTTGCCCGGTATCCGATCCACTGGCATCTGGTCGGCGATGCAAAAGGGCAGTACATCAGGAACGCCGCGATCCACGACACCTACAACCGCTGCGTGACCGTGCACGGCACGAACAATCTGCAGGTTGAGAACAATGTGACCTACAACACCGTCGGTCACTGCTTCTTCCTCGAAGACGGCATCGAGACCGGCAACCAGTACATCCGCAACCTGGCGATCCAGACCAAGTGTCATACGTCCAAGCCCTGCGACCCGACCAACCTCGCCCCGTTCGGAGCGACGGCCGGCACGAACTTCAATACGACCGGCCAGGACTCCAAGGACGTCCTGATCCCTTCGGATAACACGGTGTCGTCTTTCTGGATCACCAATCCGGAAAACACCTACCGCGACAACGTGGCCGCGGGTTCCGACGCGACAGGTTTCTGGTTCGCCTTCCCGGAGCATCCGACGGGTAAGTTCGAAGGCACGGAGATCAGCAGGGCAACCTGGCCGCGTCGCACGAAGTTCCGCGAGTTCAAGGGCAACGTCGCCCATTCGAACTTTGACAGTTTCATGGGTGACCGCGCCCCCAGGGCCGATGGCCGTTTCGCCGTCGGCGGGTATATTTCCCTTGTCAATCCCGCTGACGCGAACAGCGCTCAAGTGGAGTCCGTAGTCGAGGATTTCACCAGCTACAAGAACCGCAATAGCGGCATCTGGGCCCGCGGTGAGTTGCACCTCTACAAGAACCTGAAGATGGCCGACAACGGAATTGGCTTCACGCATGCGTCCGGCAACACCGGTCGTTCCCCCTATACGTCACGGGTGGTTGACTCGCTGTTCGTGGGCGAAACCGAGAACATCGGCAACCCCAGGACGCCGGAGGAAAAGGCTGCTGGCCGCAGCTTGCCGTTCCCCCAAGTCGCGGATTTCCCGATCCGCGCCTACGAGTTCTACGATTTCCATCATGAACTGGACAACAACACCTTCGTGAATTACCAGGACAACGCCACCCGCAAGACGGGAGCGATCTCCTACCTGCTGTTCACCAGCTTCGGCATGAGCTCCAACAACACCGTGCAGCGCTCGAAATTCATCAACGCCAAGCCGGTGTACTTCCCGCCGATCGACAACAGGTGGAGCAACGATGATTACGGCAACACGGTCTACAAGACCTCGGTGTTCAATGACAAGGACGGCACCATCACCGGTGTCGCCAATTCCTACATCGTCAACATCACCGGAATCGACGTCGACGAAGCCTGCGAGGTCAAGCCCACCTGGAACGCTGTGGTGTGCAAGGGCGATGTCGGGCGCATGAATGTTGGCGGCGGCGGTGGTGCTGTTGGGTTCGGCCGGCGGCGGCGGTCGTGCCGGTGGTCCCGGTGCCGGTCCCGCACGAGGCGGAGCTCCCGGTCCTGGTGCAGGTGCCCCGAGGGCTGGGGGTGCTGGTCCTGGCGCAGGTGCCCCCGGAGGCGGTGCTGCTGCACCTGCTGCCTTTGCTATTGCCCCAGGTGGTGGTCGAATCAGAGGTACCGCTGCACCTTCAGGGCCGCCAGTCGTTCTCAGCCGCAATGGCAAGGAGTTCACCGCCAACGGTGCAACCAACGTACGAGCGGGCACCGAGTACAAGGTAACCACCGAAAGGCCGTCCCTGTCCCTCAGCGTGACGGAACTGGATGCCGGTTCGTGGGTGATGTTCGAGCTGCCGGGATTCACCACCGCAGCCTCGGGTACGGCGCAGGACAGCCTGGATGCGCTGCGCAAGGCCAACACCACCTCGGTACTACAAGGGCAACGGTTCGCTTTGGGTCAAGCTTGTCTCCACCGGTGACATCCTTGGCAGCGGCCCTGGTAACGGCCCTAGTGGCGGAGCCAGCCTCCAGGCCAGCCGGTAAGCATCAACCCTGCTGCACGAGCAAGAGCCCCCGGCTGTGCCCGGGGGCTCTTTTACTTTGTACAGCAATCAGCCAAGTCCGGCGCGTATTCATTTCGACGCGGTAGCCTTGATGAGCGCGCGGCGCGAAAGCGCACCTGCGGTAATCGAATCCCCCCTGTGTCTCGGCCCGGCCGACCGTGCGGCGTGAACATTCCAGCGGCTCTTGCTAACCGAAAATCCGCCTCACGGTTCGTCGGTCCCGACCAACGCTAATCTGCTTCTGCGAACGCAGTACCGAACATCGGCAGGCCGCTCTGCGACTCAGACTTTGTGGCTTCGTCCTGCAGTACATCCCAATGCTCCGCCAGGAGACCGCCTTCCATGCGCACGATATCTGCGGCAACCCATGCGCGAGGGCGGCCGTGTCCGCTGAAGCGTCCGTGTAGCATGACCCAGTTGCCGTCCACCACGATCCGCGCATTCTCGTAACGCAACGTACTCGGAGCGTTGCGCACGAGAGTGAACAGCCCGTCTCGCCCCGGAGGTATGTGAGCGCTGTGCTGGATATAGTTCTCTGACCAGAAGCGCGCTGCCGTCGCGTAGTCACGCTGGTTGAAAAGAAGATCGAACGCCTCCAGCACGAACGCTTTGGTTTCTTCGGCGGACTTCATGTCCTTGGCCTCCTCGTGATCGTGTCGGGAATGTTCGATTCATCCGTCCAGGCGAACGCTTTGAAAGTGGGCGAGCCGTAGTTGGTCGCCATCAGCTACATACACAGCGAGAAGTCGAGCGTGCGAACGTGTGTCCTTACCAGCCCTAGAAGTCACCGTCCAAGCTGTGGCCGTTAGTAGCGCCGTGGGTCCGTAGACTCGAACCTTCACGTCGTCAAGCTCAACGGACTTGAACATCAACCCGCCGTCGCGGAGGTCATGCAGCACTTCATGTTTTGACAATGAGGAGCCGTCAGGACGGACCAGCATGTAGTCGTCGGCGTAGATGCTCGACAGCGTTTCCAGGTCCCGCGACAGCAGCGCCCGGTTGAACCTCTGCGTGTGCGTACGAATTACGTCGGCTGCCGTCATTGCCGGCCGTTAGTGCTGCAAGAACCGTGATACGACGCACCGTCGCACTCAATGGCGAGCACCGGCTTGCCGGGGTAGCAGGACATCGGATCCGTCCGTGAGTATTCTTCGGAATCGGTTGGCGCCTGTTCGCCGTTGTTTGCCGGCTCTCGCCAATTCCTTCGGCTTCTGTCGTTTAGCTCACACTCGCGTTTGCGAGCTTTGGCGACGGTTTGCTGAATCTTCTGCGCTTGCCGGCGCGATGTCACTCACAATGTCACTCGAGTCAGCGAACACCCAAGTCCTTCTTGGATGGTACTGGTGGTCTCATGAGACTGAAGCCGTGAACGAGAGATTGAAGTTGACGCCTGACCGCGTCGGAGTGCCCAGAACACCAAGTGACGAAGAAACCCGCCGTCCACAACGGGGCCTCTAATCTAAGCCTTCGAGGCGGCGACCAGAATCACACCATTAACCCCCGTTTCTTCCTGACCTTCCAGCGACGCCGATTCGATGACCGTCCGACGGATGTCGAATCCGAGAGCTGGGAGCGCGTCCCGGAAGTGTTGTTCCGTCAAATATGCCGACGGTAGACGTTGCCGTCGTCCATCCGCCGATTCGACGACATAGAAGTGAGTTTCTCGCAAAGCCGACAGAAACAGATACCCGCCAGACGCCGTCAGGTTCGCAAGACGCCGCAGCACTCTAAACCATTCGTCATGGGTAATGCCGATGTTCTCGGCGCAATAAAAGCTCGTCACGACCGCGTAATCTTGCTGCGTTGGTAAGGGCTGATCCCGCTTCAGATCGCAATGAAGCAATCTCGTAATCTTGCGCCTGGCGTCGGCTTCACGCCGCTCGATTTCGGCATTCGTGCTCTCCCGCCCTTCGCGAGATAGCGCGAACGCCGTGTAGTCATGCCAATGGTGCGCATCAGGCATCCCGTTTCGCCACCGTCGTACTTGGTCGAGATTGTCCGGCAGATAATCGGCCATGTGAATCTCGGACACGAACGGCGCCAACGAGAGCACGTGATGCACGGTCGGGCCGCATCCAATTTCGATCGCGCAGGGCTGCGACTTGATCAGGGGGTAGTGGCGCGCAAGAAACGAGAGTACGACTCTTTCATCGTTTGTAGGCGGCTGCGAGTAGTACGTGGAGAGGTAATCGCGCGCAAAATCTGGGACGCCGTTGAAGTCGAAAACGGCATCTTGCGGCGTCAACGACGGGACGCCGATGAAGTGATCCGAGTCCGAAGACATCAGGTGGCCAGTACCTTCAGCGTTTCAAACGAGGGGTCCGAAGCACCCTTTAACACGGCTCCGTTCGCTTTCATGCAACGCAGGTAGTCGATGACGTCTGAGGACACGACTTCTCCAGCCGCGAGTACGGGAGCGCCAGGCGGATACGTTGCCACTGTTTCCGCAGACACCTGACCGACTGCCGCATCCAGTGATACAGCACGTCGAGGCGAGAACTTCGCCACTCGCGGAATCACCGCCATCTCGGGTAGAGGAGGAGGCGGCGGTATCGCAACGCCGGCGGTGTGCCTGCTTTGTTTGCAGATGCGTTTCAGCGTTTGATATGCGAAGTAGAGATCCGTGTCGGTGGTTCCCGGTGTCACCAGGAAGAGCACATGCTGCACGGTCGACATCTCGGGATAAATGCGCTCGCGATTGAGCTGGCGTTCAATCTCGAATCCGGTCAGCCCGGTTCGCGAGACATCGAGTGTGACTCGCGTCGCATCCATGTCCAGAAAACCTGACCCCCCCGCGTTCGCGCGACCGAAACACCTGACATCGGGCAAGTTGCGACAGGCATTCCTGAACACGTCCGCGCGCGTGAGTGCTGTGCTCCACAGTGTCTCCCCCTCCTCGACGAGCTGTCGAATTCCCAGCTCCAGCGATGCCAAGATGGGGTAGGAGAACGAGGTGCTGACCAGTCCCAGCTCGTTCACATGTTCGTATAGGGGCTCGATGAATGCCTCGTTGCCGACGAGCAGGAGACTGCCCTGAGCTAGTGCACTCGCGACTTTGTGAGTGGACTGCGTGACGAGATCGGCTCCAAGGTCTTCAGCGCCCTCGGGCATCCCCTCACAGAAGTGAAAGTGAGGAGCGTGCGCGGCATCGACAACGACCGGAAGACCGCGCTCGTGAGCCAACGCGATGATCGGGCCAAGCTCGCCGACAATCCCAAAATAATTGGGGGACGTTAGAAACACGCAGTCGACACGCTCGCGGCTCAGCGCCTCGCGAAAACCGGCGAGTGTGGGTCCGAGAGACAGACCGAGCTCGGCGTCGTAGTCGGGAACTAGGTAAACCGGATGCAGCCCGCCTTGAATCATCGCGGCGGTGACTGATTTATGAGCGTCTCGATTGATCAGTACGCGCCCGCCGGCCGGGCACGTACTGAGAAGCGCCAGAATGTTCAGGATGGTGGTTCCGTGCGTCGACGGGAAGCTCCACACCGCGCCGTAAGCGTCGGCCAGGTGACGCTTGAGCTGTTGCACCGGCTTGTCCCCGTGCCAGACGAACAGGCTGCCGAGATCAGCGATCGACGTGCTGTGATCGAGTTGGAAGGCACCCTGGAGGAGGCGCGTACCCTTCAGGACGCCTTGATCGCTGTGCACGGGCGTCACGGTTCCAGCCATGACTTGCAGCTGCGGCCACAACGATGACCTGGCGTCGCAAACGAAACGCTGTGGACGGCCGCTTCGAGAAGCGCAGTGGTGAGCGGAATCGGAAAAGCCTTGCGCGCGTTCTCGGCGGTGCGCTGATCTGCATTCCCGCTAAGGCGCTCGTCGCCGCTGTAACGGTCCCGCAGTGAATTAGCCCTTGATGCCATCCCATCCTGATTTCGGTGTAACGGGGCAAGCGCTGTAGTTTTGCCGTCTTTCCACCGCCAAAGTGCGCACCTCCCTGCTACAGGCTCCGGCCGACGTAGCCGACGTGTACCACAAGAGAGGAGAGGTGATCACAGTTATGTGGGAGCGCATCGTGAGCGGGAGCTGTAAGCCATCGTTGTTTGCGATCAGACTGACAGCGATGGTCCTGCTCGTTGTCGGATCTGCAACTCTTGCATGGGCTCAGGATCCGGATCCGTCCGGGCCGCCATCCGAGCTCTCTGCTCTCACACTCGAGCAACTGGCCGACCTGGAGATGGATTCGGTCTACAGCGCGTCGCTGTACAACCAGAAGGTCACCCAGGCGCCCTCATCGGTGACGATTGTCGCGGCTGACGCAATCAAACGATTTGGCTATCGCACACTCGCGGACATTCTGCGCAGTGTCAGAGGGTTTTACGTCACCTACGACCGCAACTACAGCTATCTCGGCGTGCGCGGCTTTTCGAGGCCAGGCGATTACAACGCGCGGATTCTGCTGATGGTCGACGGTCATCGACTGAACGACAACATTTTCGGAGCCGCACTAATCGGGACCGAGTTTCCCCTGGACATCGATCTCATCGAGCGGGTTGAGATCATTCGAGGACCGAGCTCGTCCTTGTATGGCACGAGTGCCTTCTTCGCGGTGATCAATGTCATTACGAAGCGCCTCGATTCGATGAAGGGCCTCGAGGCGGCCGGGGCGCTCGCCAGTCTCGATACCCGGAAAGGCCGAATCGCCTTTGGCCGCCAGGCAGACCGCGGCATCGACTTCCTCGTCTCGGGGTCATCGTACGAAAGCGACGGAGCCCAACGGCTGTTTTTCCAGGAGTTTGCCAACCCGGCGACGAACAACGGCTTCGCCGAACATGCAGACTCGGACCAGTTCAAGAAGTTCTTTGGCAGAATGACCTTTCGCAACCTGACACTGCAGGGGTTGTTTGGAGCGCGAGAGAAAGCCATTCCGACCGCATCATTTGGAACAGTCTTCAACGATGCGCGTTCGCGAACAGTCGAACGTCAAGGATTCGTGGATCTGCAATACGACCGGGCGCTACCGGACCGCTGGGGTCTGGGCACACGGGTATATCTCGATTGGTACGGGTACAACGGCGATTACGTATTCGACTACTCGGAAACAGACGATCCGCTCCTGGTCGTCAACAAGGATTTTGCCCGCGGGAACTCGTGGGGAACTGAGCTCAAACTCACCAGGAAGGTGCAGCAGCGAAATACGCTGACGATCGGGACTGACTATCGGAACAACTTCCGTCAGGACCAGTTCAACTACGACCAACAGCCGTTCGTGGAACACCTCGACGATCGCCGCTCGTCCACGAACTGGGCACTGTATGTCCAGGACGAGATCGCCCTCCACCGGACGCTGCTTCTCAACGTCGGCCTTCGCCACGATCACTACGACACCTTCGGCGGCACGACCAATCCCAGAGCCGGGTTGATCTACAACCCCGTCCCGAAGACGGCGCTCAAGGTGTTGTACGGGCAGGCGTTCCGCGCGCCGAATGCCTACGAGCTGTTCTGGCAGCAACACGGCGTCGCGCAGTCGAACCCATCGGTGCGACCGGAAACCAACAAGACCAGCGAACTCGTCCTCGAACAGTACCTCGGCACTCATCTCCGCGTCACGGCAGTCGGTTTCCATTACGGCATCAACGGGCTTATTACGCAACAGACCGATCCAGTGAGCCAGCTTCTCGTCTTCAACAACGTGGAGTCCATTCGAGTGAATGGACTCGAGCTGGAAGCTGAAGGCCGATGGCCCAGCGGCGTGCGCTTGCGAGTCGGCCACACGATCGAAAGCAGTCGGAACGACGATACGGGTCTGCGCCTGACCAACTCGCCGACTCACTTGGCGAAGGTGAACCTGGTGGCGCCGCTTGCCACCAACAAGCTCTCCGCGGGCGTCGAGCTACAGTACGTCGGCGCTCGAAAAACGATCGCTGGCGGTGAGGCTCCCGGCGCGCTCATTCCCAATCTCACACTGTTCAGCACCGGGCTGCTGAAGAATGTGGAGTTGTCGGGGAGCATCTACAACGTATTCAACAGTTCGTATGAAGACCCCGGATCAGAAGAACATCGTCAGGACACCATCATCCAGGACGGACGGACGTTTCGTCTCAAGCTGACCTATAGATTTCCATAATGGATAGGGAGCTCACGTGTCTGCACCCTATCGCATGAGAACGAACGCCCAACGAGCTGTGAGACGCGTCGTCCTCGCGATGTGTCTGCTGGCGCTATCGTCAAGCGCTGGAAACGTACTCGCGGCGCCGACGCCGGAGTATCTGATCAAAGCCGCCTATCTCTACAATTTTGCTCTGTTCGTCGGCTGGCCCGCAGATGCGTTCGCCGCGCCAGACGCCCCGCTCGTAATCGGTATCGTCGGATCGGATCCCTTCGATCAGGCGCTCGATCGCACGGTGCAAAACAAGCGGATCAACGGACGGCCGATTGTCGTCAGGCGACTCCACTGGGGCAACGACTTGCGTCAGTGCCACATCCTGTTTATCACCGCCTCCGAAGCCGCCAAAGGCGCCGACATGCCCGCTGGCCTCGAAGGTCTTCCAATCCTTATTGTCGGCGAGTCGTCCGACTCTGCCCGGCGTGGTGGAACGATCAACTTCACCGTCGACGACAACAAGATCCGGTTTGAAGTGAACGTCGATGTCGCAAAGAAGTCGCGCCTGAATATCAGCGCGAGGCTGCTCGATGTAGCGAAGCGAGTCGTAGGCGGAACCTGACACAGGGACACGCAGGTATGAATATTCGCAACCTGTCCATCAAGCGCAAGCTGATGCTGATCACGATGCTGACCAGCGCCCTGGCGCTGCTGTTGGCATCAGCGGGCTTCGTCGCGTATGACCTGCTGGCATTTCGAAGCCAGATGAGCGAAGACCTCATGACGCAGGCTGAGGTCATCGGGTCCAACAGCACGGCCGCGCTGGCCTTCCGCGAGCCGAATACCGCCCGAGAAATTCTGGCGGCGCTCAAAGCCAAGGAAGGGATTGTCTCGGCGGCGCTCTATACGCCGGACCGCCAGCTGTTTACCTACTATCGACGGGATGGAGGGACCTCCACTGAGATTCCCAACGAGCCCCAGCACCTCGGGTATCGGTTCGATCGCCATCATCTGACGGTCTTCCACGAAATTGGCCTGCAGTCCGAGAGACTCGGAACGGTGTACATCGAGTCGGATATGCAGCAGTGGAACCAGAGGGTCAGCCGTTACACGGGTCTCGTCGGCGTGCTCATGCTCGGGTCAGCACTGACGGCACTACTCGTGTCATCGCGTTTACAACGGGTGATCTCCGAACCCATCCTGGGCCTTGAAAAGACGATGAGAAACGTCTCGGCCCAAAAGAACTTCTCGCTACGCGCCGTGAAGTCGCAGAGCGATGAGATCGGAAGCTTGATCGATGGGTTTAACACGATGCTTGCCGAGATCCAGACTCGGGACGCAGCGCTTCAGGGAGCCAATACCGACCTGACAGTTCGCACACAGGAACTCGAAACCGAAGCGTCCGAGCGCCTTCGGGCGCAAGAAGAACTCAAAGTACTCAACGCGACGTTGGAACGACGTGTGGCCGACCGCAGCGCTGCCGCTGAGCAGCGTGCCTTCGAGCTTGCGCGGTCCGAAGCAGCACTCACCAAGCAGACGAGAATCCTGCAGTCGATCCTGGACAGCATGAGTGACGGAGTGATAGTCGCCGACGATGAGGGGCGCTTCATGCTCGTCAACCCGGCTGCCGAAGACATGCTGCATCTGCATAAAAGCGATGTGCCGAGCGAGGGCTGGGGCAAACGACATGGGGTCTACCTGCCAGACATGGTCACACCCTACCCGGTCGATGACTTTCCGCTGATGCGCGCGGTCAAAGGTGAGGCGCTCGAGGGCATCGAGGTGTTCGTCAGCCACTCACGGGCACGCAGCGGTAGGTGGGTCAGTGTCAACGCGACACCGCTGAAAGACGAGGAGGGCGTCCTCCACAACGGCGTGGCCGTCTTCCACGACATCACGGCACGAAAGCGCGCTGAAGAGGAACTGCTGAAGGCGAAGGATGCGGCGGAAGCCGCTAACCGCGCCAAGAGTCAGTTCCTCGCGAACATGAGTCACGAGCTCCGAACGCCACTGAACGCGATTATCGGGTACAGCGAAATGCTGCAGCAGCAGGCCGAGGACCTTGGCCAGCAGGACACGATCCCGGACCTCGAGAAGATCCATTCGGCGGGCAAGCACCTGCAAACGCTCATCGACGACATACTCGACCTGTCAAAGATCGAGGCCGGTAAAATGGAGCTCTTCGTCGAACCTTTCGACGTCTCAGGGCTGGTTCACGACGTGGTGACGACCATCAAGCCCCTCGTGGACAAGAACACCAACACGTTTCAGGTCAGCTGCGCAGATGACATCGGCTACATGCGCGCCGACATGATGAGAGTTCGGCAGGTGCTGTTCAACCTTCTCAGCAACGCGTGCAAGTTCACTGAACGAGGGTCAGTCAGTCTGCAGGTATCGCGTCAGAGCGACGGCGGAACCGACCGAGTGCAGTTTCGAGTGACCGATACCGGAATCGGGATGTCTCCTGACCAGATGGAAAAGCTGTTTCGCGAGTTCTCTCAGGTGGATGCCTCGACCACGCGAAAGTACGGCGGCACAGGCCTGGGGTTAGCCATCAGTCAGCAATTTTGCCGCATGATGGGCGGGGACATTCTCGTCGAAAGCGTCGAAGGCAAAGGATCGACGTTTGTCTGCCGGCTGCCGGCCAAAGTCGACACGTTGGTGACCGAGGAGCGAATTGGCCCGGCAGACGGACCGGGCCGTTCGGTGGTGCCTGGCGAGCCGGCCGACAACACGGTCCTGGTGATTGACGACGACCCGATCGTGCAGGACCTGATGGGCCGGCTGCTCACGAAAGAAGGTTTCCGCGTGGTGACGGCGTCCAGCGGAGAAGAAGGGATTCTACTCGCGAAGGCGATGCGTCCTGGCGCGATCACGCTGGACATCATGATGCCCGGAATGGACGGCTGGGCGGTGTTGTCTGCGCTCAAAGACGACTTGACGCTCGCAGAAATCCCCGTCGTGCTCGTCACCATGACCGACGACCGGAACATGGGCTACGCACTCGGAGCCTCGGAATACCTGACCAAGCCGATTGATCCTGCACGGCTGGTGACGGTCCTGAAGAAGCACACCGAGGTGACTCAGCGTGCGTCGGTGCTGATCGTCGATGATGATCCGGTGATGCGTGAGATGACCGGTCGTTTGCTAACCACGGCGGGCTGGGACGTCACCGAGGCTGCAAATGGCCGCGATGCATTGGCTCGATTGGCCGAGCAGCCGCCCTCAGTGATCGTGCTCGATCTCTTGATGCCGGAGTTGGACGGGCTCACCTTCGTCATGGAGCTTCGCAACAGTCCGGAGTGGCGCGACATTCCAGTGGTCATCGTCACGGCGAAGGATGTCACCGAGGACGAACGCGGCCGATTGAACGGATTTGTCAAGACCATCCTCCGCAAAGGCGCGTATCGGCGGAAAGAGCTGCTGCTCGCCGTCCGCGAGCAGGTGAAAGCGTGCTTACACCTCGCCGGGACGACGTCGTAAGGAGGACCGATGTCGAAGATCCTCTTGGTCGAAGACAACGAGATGAACCTGGACATGCTCTCGAGACGTTTGCGGCGCGAAGGGTATGAAGTTGTCGCCGCCACCGACGGCAAGAAGGGCCTGTCTTCCGCCCGCACGGAGTCGCCCGATTTGATCCTGATGGACATGAGCCTGCCCGAACTCGACGGCTGGGAGGTGACGAGGCAGCTCAAGGCCGACGCTGCCACACGCGACATTCCGGTTATCGCACTGACCGCACACGCGATGGTCAGCGATCGGCAGCGGGCGCTCGAGGCCGGTTGCGACGACTACGATACGAAGCCGGTGGACTTCAAACGGCTGGTTTCGAAGATCCAATCAACGTTACGTCAGCAGATGATCCGGTGACGACCGATCCTGGGCCCATTCTCGTTGTCGACGACAACGAGATGAATCGAGACATGCTGTCCCGACGCCTTCAGCGGCAAGGATACAGCGTCATGGTCGCTATCGATGGACGACAGGCCCTCGACGTTCTCGATACGCACGACTGTGCACTGGTCCTGCTCGACATCGAGATGCCGGGGATCAGCGGCCTCGAGGTTCTCAAGACCATTCGCCAGAGCCGTACATCGAACGAATTGCCCGTCATCATGGTGACAGCCCGGCAGCACAGCCAGTCAATTGTCGAAACACTGAAACTGGGTGCGAATGATTACGTAACCAAGCCCGTCGACTTCGCCGTCGTCGTCGCGCGCATTGAGACTCAGCTGGCACGCAAGCAGGCCGAGACCGCTCTTCGCGAAAGTGAGGAACGCTACGCTCTTGCGGTCCGCGGCGCGAACGATGGCTTATGGGACTGGAACCTCAAGACCAACCAAATCTATCTGTCGCCGCGCTGGAGAGTGATGCTCGGACTGGACGAAAGCGAGGTCCTGGACGATCCGCAAACATGGTTCAACCGGCTGCACCCTGAGGAGGTCGATCGGGTCAGAAACGACATTGACGCCCATCTGCAAGGACGAACGTCTCATTTCGAAACTGAGCATCGCATGTTGCACGAGAACGGCACATTCCTCTGGATCCGCACGCGAGGACTTGCCGTTCGAGACTCGACGGGCAAAGCGTATCGAATGGCGGGATCGCAGACCGACATTACGGAAGGCAAGGTTGCTGATGCGCTAACCGGTCTGCCGAATCGAATCTTGTTTACCGATCGTCTAGCGCACTCTCTCGATCGTGCCAAACGGTATAAGGGCTATTTGTGCGCGCTGCTGTTCCTCGATCTGGATCGGTTCAAAGTCGTCAACGACAGTCTGGGGCACGTCCTGGGCGACCAGTTATTGGTGGCGATTGCGCGACGATTGGAAGGCTGTCTCCGTTCGAACGATATGGTCGCCAGGCTCGGCACTGATCACACGCTCGCGCGAATGGGCGGAGATGAGTTCACGATTTTGCTGGATGACATCAAACATGTGAGCGATGCGCTGCGCGTCGCCGAGCGAATTCAGGAGCATCTTGGCCGGTCCTTCGATCTGAGTGGTCACGAGGTGTTTACGTCCGCGAGCATCGGCATCGCCACGTCGGCAACAGGTTATGAGACGCCTCAGGCCATACTGCGAGACGCCGATACGGCGATGTATCGCGCGAAAGGCTTGGGCGGCGCCAGGTGCGAGCTGTTCGACAGCGAAATGCGTGAGCGTGCCGTCGCACGTCTTCAACTCGAAACAGACCTCAGACGAGCCGTCGATCGAAACGAGTTCGAACTGCACTATCAGGCGATTGTGTCCTTGCAATTCAATCGCATCGAGGGGTTCGAAGCACTTCTGCGGTGGCGACATCCCGAGCGCGGCCTGGTTATGCCGTCTGATTTCATAGCTGTGGCCGAGGAGACTGGACTCGTTATTCCGATTGGCTGGTGGGTGCTACGCGAAGCGTGCACGCAGATGTCCGACTGGCAGTCCGATCCGGTGCACTGTCAGCCTTTGACAATCAGTGTGAATCTGTCGGGGCGGCAGTTCATGCAGCCAGACTTGATTGAAAACACCGATGTCATCTTGCGGGAGACTGGTCTCGCTGCCGCACGATTGAAGCTTGAAATCACCGAAAGTACCATCATGGAACGTACAGAGTCGGTGATCTCAACGCTCCGCGATCTGAAAGCGTTAGGTGTTCAGCTCGCGATGGACGATTTTGGAACCGGGTATAGCTCGTTGAGCTATGTGCATCGTTTTCCGATTGATACGCTCAAGATCGATCGATCGTTTGTGAGCCGTTTGACTGCCGACAAGGAAGCATCGGAAGTCGTCCGTGCCATCGTCGGCTTGGCCCACAATTTAGGATTGGATGTTATCGCCGAAGGCGTGGAATCGCCCGAGCAGTTGGCGCAGCTGAAACTGTTCGGCTGCGAATACGGCCAAGGATTTCTATTCTCGCGTCCAGTGCCGTTCGACGATGCACAAGCCTTGACGGTTGACACGTCTCAAACGTTGGTCGAGTAATCTCGATCACGTGCGGATCGAGTCCGAACGGGGGAAGTCCTGAGGGACGGGCTCCTCCAGACTTGACCTCCCATGTCGCGTCGCGCTCGTGTGTCATGCGCAGATTCTGCTCAGCGGTCCCCAGGCATCCGGATCTCGGCCGATGCCGAATGGGCAGCACCAGGAACCGGGTGGGTGGAACCGTGTGGTTCTTCGCGTTACCGATCTTTCGGGCTGTATTGCCGCCATGAAGAAGGCCGGACTCCATTTCCGCAACGAGATTGAAACCGGCCCAGGCGGCAGACAGATCCAGATGGTGGATCCCGACGGCAATCCGATTGAGTTGTTCGAGCCGGCACGATAGGCGACTGGCCAGAACGATGAGAACGGCGAAGTACGCGAGCCGTCGCAGCGACGATCCGAAATCGGCGCCGCACGTTGCTTGGCCGACCGATGTCACTCAGAAATGTCACTCCGCGTTCACGAGTGCGAAAACATCCAATTGCGCAAGAAATGGCTCGACATTGGCGGAACGGGTTGGGAGAAACGTGTTTCCGCGGGCGAAGGAGTGTTCGCAGCGACGAAGTGCTTGTGAATCGAAACGTTACGTGAGGTGCCGACCCGGGGATCGGACTTGGCTGGGAGGCACGGATTCGAATCCAACCTGGCGTCACGCCGCGGTCCAGCAGAAGTCCAAATGCAGATGGTTGCGAGCCCCCGCAACCAAAGCCGTATACCTGTCCCAATCGGCCGGAACCGCAGCCGTCAGCATGGCCGCGAGGTTGCCCTTCACATCAATCGCCAGCACCCCGTCCCGGGGCGTTAGGACGATCTCTTCCACCAGCTGACGCACACTCTGCTGCGCCCCGGTAGGGTCCACACGCGTCTGGGTCAACGCCGCGCGCAGGCCCTTCACCTTCTCCGCGAACAGCGCACCCATATTCGGCCCGAGCAGTGGCGGGGGATCGCCGGCCACTGCGAGCGTCGCGACAAGCGCCTGCTTCCGCGCCTGCAAGCCGTCCATGCGCTCGCGCAGTTCCGCGTCGGCCCATCCCTTGGTGACCGCATCCACCACCTGCTCGATCTCCTTCCGCACCTGCGCAAGCTCATGTTCCATAGCGGTCACGTTCGCTCGGCGCTGCATGCGGGCCTCGTTCTCCAGAGACCAGAACACACGACAGAACTCCTCGAACGCAGGGCCCTGCAGGAACCGCTCTTCGAGCGCCGCCAGCACCCGCGCCTCGACAGCCTCGCGTGGGATCGTCAGGTGGTAGAGGAACTCCACGCTGAAATCGACGTGTTGACAACTGCCGCAAAGGAACGTCCGATGGAGACGCGCCCGCAACCGGCGCCCCTTCCGGCGCCGATAGGTTCTCAGGTATGCCGTATCGGCGAAGTCTGTGACCGAATCGGATTGGGCCGGTCCACCGTATGGAAGCTTCTCAGTGAAGGGAAGTTTCCGGAGCCGCGGCGGCTGGGAGTCAGAACGGTCGGATGGGTCGCGAGCGACATAGAAGCTTGGATATTCGGGCTCTACGTAAGAAGAACGACGAACGAAGAGATTCTGAACAGGTGGGCTGCGATCCTGCTGCCGGCTAGTCCATGGATGGCAGCGTCGCCGTCGGATCACCCAGCAGCACCATCGTCTGCACGTCTCTCGCGATCAGCAGGTGATACAGCATTCGCGACTCGCTGTTCGGCGTGCCCTTGTTGAACTGACGCAGCTGGAGGTCGTACTCCGTGTAGATCGGACCGAGCTGATCGTAGACGCTGCGCAGCGCGAGGCCAAGCGGCTCTGGCTGCAGGAGCCGGTCGTACAAGGCTTCGTGGATCGCCGCCGTCAGGAACTGTCCCGTCAGGCGCTGGCGCAGCGTCCAATCGAACGTCGGTTCCACGTGCCCGACGAATGCGCGAAGCGGCTGCTTCGTCGAGAGCAGGGCTTCAGGCAGAGGCGCCACCTGCGCGCCGACGGCCGCCACGCCTTTCAGCACTCGATCGACCGGGGAATTCTTCTGCACGAGCCCGTCGAAGAGCGTCTGCGAGTCACTCCCCGCGGAGCAGCACGCATGGGCATACCAGATCGCTCCCGATGGCTGCCAGGCATCGAGCAGTGACGATGGCTTCAGCACGGCGCGATGTTCGTCCACCGGCAGGCCGAGGTTCTCCCGCATCAACGCGACGTTGTCCAGAGGTCCGGTCTGACCGTGACTCGTCGTGACGATCAGCGACGGTTTCCGGGCGGCGAGCGTTTCCACGAGACGGGGGGCAGTGGCCGCACCAGCGTCCGCACCATTCAGATAAATCGACGACGCGGCCATCTGAGCGTCGGCTTGAATCTTGTCGAAGACCGGCTGCGCGACCGCGAGCCGCATCAGATTCGTGATGTCGTCTGGACCGTGATCGACCGCCCACAGTACGGCCGTATCGCTGCGAGCGGCGGCATCCTTCCAGCCACTCCGAAGCGCGCTGACGTAGTTGTCCAACCCCGCCCCGGATATCGACAGCCGACCGACGGCGCAGACCGCGTTGAGGTGATACTGCACTTCCCACGGAATCTGCTGCGGTGTGGCATAGATCAGCAGATAGCGGGGAATCGATCCGGGCGCTGTGCCTCTGGGCGCCTGGCTGACGGGGATGTCCAATCCCGCCCGGCGAAGAAAGCCGGCACGATTGGCGCCCGGCCGGTATCGGAATACCGGTGCCGGAGATCCGTTCGCCCCGCGCTCCTGAACCAGTGTTCGAATCGACTCTGGTGCGTCCGTGGCTGACGCGAGGTCGGTCTCGGAGAGCGCCGCGTTGTCAGGCAGCACGAGTCCCCACCCGACGCGTGGATCACGCCAGTTCGAGGGGTCTGCCGGCTTCTCGGGCTTGAGGAATGTACGGAGGCGCGGCGGTCCGCTGCTCAGCACCCAGTCTTCGGCGTCAGGAGCCGGCACAGACGATGCCGGCTCGTCACCCGTGAAGGCATTGATCGACAGTTTCGAAGGCCATTCAATCGAATTCACGGGGGTGCACCTTTACGTAAGCTGCGCTTCGATCGCTGCGAGCTGGGCGTCGATGGAGGCAAGGACGCCCGCTCGAACCGCTGGCGGAAGGTTGTCCTGCGCAGCGATTTTGACTTTGGCATCGAGCAACTCTTGCATCTCGCCTGCGAGTCGAAGCTTCTCCGCGACAGTCGATGCCGGCTTCGCAGCGGCAGGCGCCGGTTCGACAGCTGGCGCCGGCGGCGGAGCCGCTGCTGGTGCTGGAGGTGTCACCGGCGCTGGTTGTGCCGCCGGGACCGGCGCGAGAGGCGCGACTGGGGGTGGCGCGAATGGACGTTTGAACGGGATGGGTTCCCTCAATGTCGGGGGCGAGGCGGATCGTAAACGGCTGCTGGCGCGTGTAGATGACCGGTATCGTCCACTCGATGTGGCGGCGCGCACCCTGAGTGTGAGGCACCTTCTCGACAAACGTGCAAATGCCCTGTCGCGCCGCAAACAATCCAATCGCCCAGTGAAACGGCGCCGGTGCGGCACTCGAAAAGCCGGTCAGCAGTTCGGCCAGCAGCGCCTCGTACCACAGGCCGCAGAAGCAGCTCGCGTGTTGACTGTCCACGCGCTGGCGCATGCCCACCACCGCCGGAAAGCCGCCCAGTACCGAGGGAACTCGCCATCGACCGCGACCTGGACCCATTCGCGCTCTCCGCCGGTTGTGCCGCTCCCTCGCAGCAGTTCAGTGTGATGAGCCACACGTTCTGGTCCGGGTCGGCGCGGTCGCGAAGCTGACTCGCCTCGATGTTGATGCTGCCGTTTTCCTTTGTTCGCCAATCCAGGCGGGTGCCGATCTGGAGAAACGGCGGCGTGTCGGCCACGCCGTGACAGAAGAAGTGCAGGAGTTGCGGCTTGAAGTCCTTGATCCGGTCGAAGAGCGCGCGATCCTCCTCGAGAAAGCCAACCGTGATCCACGGTTCTTTCAGATCCTGAATCTGGGTCTTGAGATCCTCTTCACACACGTAGACGTGCAGGTCGACGTTGAGCGACGACTTCTTCACCGCCGTGTAGAGCGCGTCCCATTCTTCCTTTGCCGAAATCCGCGCGAGGGGGTCCTTCGCGGCGGCGCCCAGCACCGCGAGAATGCGCAGTGGTGGAGCAAACAGATATTCCGACTTGATCACCGGCGCCTTGACCCGTTTCACGCGCGCAATCGGCCAGCGGCGCTCGAGTGCCAGGAAGCCGGCATTCTTGTCGCTGAGCGCTTCCCACGGCCATTCGTCCACATCAGGCGGATCGACGCGCAGATAGATCGGCGCCGCGACCGGCCCGTCGAGCGCCAGCCGCGTGGCGAAATCTCTCCCGATCGCCGGCTGCTTCTTGAGCAACTCGCACAGCGCCCGACCCACCTCCTCGACCAGATTCGGATCCCAGGGCCCTGTCTTCATTTGCGCGAGCAACGCGAGCTGGTCAGCGTCGAGTGCGAGATCAACAGCCACTTCCGCTTCCGGATCGTCGAGCGGCTCGTCGAGAAGAATCTGCGGATTGCCGCTCAACGTCTTCTGCAGCCAGATCATCAATCGATCAGCCACGTCAGTCCTCCCTCGCGCGAGTCGGGACCGCGTCCTTCAGACCCGGCGCCTCCGTCGCGGCGTCCGGAGTCACATCCGAGTTCGACAGATGCTGAGCCAGCGCCTGCGAGACAAAGCGCAGCGCCGCCTTTCGGCCTGACATCAGAGCCTGCTCCTCGTCAGTGCCAATGCCGGGCGGCGCAGTCAGCTGCGTCGCCGACTGCTCGAGCACGCGTTGTGCGGTGGCCACCCAGGCGGGATTGGAGCCGCCGATCCCGCCGACGCCAACCTGCCCCTCCAACGTGACCTCGTGCAGGAGCGACTCGCTGGTCTCGTCAACTCGATGGTGAACGGACTGGCGGCGCGGGTGACAGGTACAACGCGATTCCTGGCGACGAGGGAGCGTGATGCCATTCGGGAAGATACAGGAACCGGTATGCATCACCGAGCGCGTCGGTGCTCTGCGTCACCGCCATGTCGTGAAGAAGACAGGGTCCCGGGCGACACCGGGCGATCGCATCCTGCAGCATGCGCAGCCCAGTCAGTGCATGGTTCTCGGCGGGCGATGTGAACGCCGTGGACCACGCGCCCGTGGCGTTGAGAAACGCCACCAGTTCGTCGGCCCAGACGAATCGCGTTCGATCCGGATCGTCGTTTTTCGTCGGCGATTCAGCCAGCGCCAGCGCTCCCTCTTCGCCACTGAGGTACGAATGACCGAGGAAGTGCACGACATCGGCGCTACGCCCGGCGAGGGAGTCCCTGATCCACAGCAGCCATGGATTGGTGATCGGGGAGTTTCCGCCCGGTCGCCGGTTTCGCTGTGACTCGGCCGGATCGTAAATGCGAATGCTGAACGCTGGATATCCATTCAGCGTCGCCTTGAGCGCAGGCTGCGCCTCGGCGTCCGCAAAGACGTGAATCGCGGTCTTGGCAACGAGGTCGGCCGGCACCTGCACGAGGAACCGCGACAGGATCTCGCCCACCGACAGTTCCCGCTTCGCGACGGGCGAGCTGAAGCACACCACGCAGTCGAATCCGTGAGTGGGCAGGGTCGGCGAGATCTCGTCGGTACCCCAGGCGCAGCACCGGGCGACCGATCACCGTCTTGAGAAGGTGCTCCCATGGCACGATCGGCAGGAGCCCCACTGGCGGCGTCAGCCGCAGCCAGATCGGCGTCTCCTCCGACGAGGTTTGCGCCAGCGCATCCTTCAGTGCGTGGCCGATGTGCTCCGGCAGATGGAACTCCTCGTTACAGACGCTCTGCTCGTCCAGATGCCGTGGAAGACCCATCGATCGAGCCGGACACGTCAGCAACGCACACTGGTTGAGGGCGCCATCGCTGCCGATCGACGTCACCTCGATCACGACCTGTTGTTCGCCAGAACTGCGATCGAGGCACACCGCCATGAGCGTCAGTCCGTACCGCTCCTGCAGCCGGCGTGCAATGGGATCGACTTGAATCCGTTCCATACGACACCTTACGTTGTCAGACTGACGAGGGCCCACTCGGTGAATGGGTTGCGGACGTCGCCGTGACCTGTAATGCGGTCGGCCGATCCGTCCAGCGCTCGAATCTTGACTCCGGCCGGAAGCGCCGGGTACCGGCTCGGTGGCGCGGGAATCTCAATCGTGTTGCTTTCACCCGGCGCGAGACCGCCCGGGCCGAACCCGCCGAGCGCCGCGAACTGGCTGGGCGCGGCCGCGATCCGCTGCTCGGCGAGGTCACCGTCTCGACGAACCGCCAGGTGAAAGAAGCATCCCAGCGGACTATCCATCGAGCTGAACGTGGACAGGATTGGTCGAATGGTGCGGTCCAGCGCCGGCCGATAGCCTCCCCGTCGTCCGTCGACGTCCTCGGCAAAACACAAATGGTTGATCGCTGGCTGTAACAACAGTACGGACTCGACCCTGCGCGGGTGCGATGGAACCGTCAGCGCCGAAAGCACCACCTTCCCGCCGAACGAATGTCCCATCAGATGAATCCGTGGTCCGCCGATCGAGAGCAATTGCCGCAACATCGGACCGACTCCAGACGCACCGACCGTGCCCGCGCGATCTTTCATCTGGTAGACAGTCGCCTTTCGGATGATTTCTCGCGGGTTGAGAAAGTCCAGAAAACGCCCGCGGCCGCGGGCGCGGTCACAGGGGCGATGCATCCTCATCGGGGAGACTGCCGGCAGCACCGATCGTTCCGGCTCCCGCCGCTACTGCCGGACGTGCCGTCGAGGTCTTCTCCCAGGCCTTGACGATCTTTTCTACGGTGACCGCCTGCGGGATCTCTTCGCCGCTCGGGTCATCGCGGCCGAGAATCGGCAGCAGTATCCGGGCGAGCTCGATCGCTTCGTCGTGCGTGAGTGCCCGATCCAGATTCGCCAGCTCGTAGAAGCGCTCGACATGCGCGTCCGAGATTTCGGAGGCGAGCTCCCGGAGGTTCGTCTGTCCTTCGGCGAACGCCACATCCAGTTCGGGACCTGACGCGGTCGCGGCAATCGCGGGGCCGCGCTCTTCACCAGAGACCAGCGCGGTGCTCGGCCAGATGATGCCGACCAGGAGCGGCTGATATCCGGCGTTCGAGATGCCGTGGTTCGCCCGCAGCGCGAAGTACTCGTCGAAGAACTCGCGATAGAGGCCGACGGCGTCTTCGAACACGTTGTTCCAGCCATGGGAGAAGACGTGCACGTCGGTGAACGCCGGCGTGGCAGCGGCCGCGAGCATGTGCGCGAGAGTTTTTGGTCCCTCGCAGCGGCCTTTCTTGTCGAAAGGAATGAGGTAGAGAGGGGCGTCGGGCCCCCCTTGCAGAGTCGGAATATGTGTAAACGGTCCGGGCGGTAAACTCACAAGCCCGCCTTTCGGTTGTGTGTGCGGGAGCTTGGTGCACTCCGTAAGCGTGAGTCAAGCAAGATTCTCGTGCGTCTGTTGCTGCTGTGCCTCGTCCATAGTGGATAGAGCGGAAGTTCCCTGAGGCTCCCGTCCTTGAACTGTTCCAGGGTCACTTGCTAAAACGTGGGATCTCGGAATTTCGAACAGGCACCTGGGACACGAACGACTGGATGGACGACATCGGCCGCGCGGGAGGCATGGGACGAACGATAGAACCGGCCATGCAATCGACTCAAAACAACGGAACTTCGTACAGCGATTCGATCCCAAAGAATCATCCTTGGGAAATCGATTTTCTGCAGGCGAACACTAAGGTTGACGCGATGCCCTGAGCGCGCGAAGCAGAGGGCGCGTCAGTCGTCGACCGTAAGGCGATAAGGGCCGTATCTTAGGCGTGCATGGCGCACCAGCTTGCGTTCAGCAAGATTCACATTATCGAGTGGCTGTGGAAGATTCATCCGAGCACGGGAGCTCCTGACCGTCGCACTGGCCTTGAGATATACAAGGAACTGCGGATGATGCTCGCCTTGGCAACCTCGCAACGTCTTGCGGACGCCGGAATTGCCGTGCTCCGGCAATGCACCTTGGATGCGCGTGTACCCCCCACGTACCGCGAGCCGCCGACGCTGAGCGTCGTCCAGCCGCAACCGACGGCGGCCTAGTTGCGCTTTGACCACGCGGTTCTCTTCGCGGAGGAAGCCGAGCACATCCGTTGCTCCTGATCGAGCCACCCAAGGAGCGCGCCAGAACCGGTCCGTTCCCATTCCATTCACACCTTGACAACGCACAGACGCGCGGTATCCACTGCGTGCCTCGGCTCTCCCCACCGGTTGGAGTCCCCTCGGCAACTCGCACGGCCAGGTCAGCGGCAGGAGGATCAGCCAATGGCACGAACCATCGCACGTCTGGGCGCGGGCATCATCACATGCGTCCTGCTGCTGCCGTCAATGGCGTCGGCGCAGCAGGCGTCGGCGAGCGGCATCGCCGGAGTCGTCAGAGACACGTCGGGCGCGGTGCTGCCCGGCGTCATCGTGGAAGCGTCGAGTCCGGCACTCATCGAAAAAACCCGGAGCATCGTCACCGACAGTGAAGGGCGGTACAACATCGTCGATTTGCGTCCGGGCGTCTATCAGGTCACGTTCACGATCTCCGGCTTCAACGTGTTCCGGCGTGACGGCATCGAGCTGACGTCGGGGTTTACCGCGACGGTCAACGCCGATATGCAGGTCGGCGCGCTCACGGAAACCATCACGGTGACCGGGGAATCGCCGCTCGTCGACACGAGAAACGTGCGCAGGCAGACGGTGGTCTCCGCCGACCTGCTCAACGTGCTTCCAAGCAGCGTGAAGAACCTGAACAACCTCGTCGCGCTGACACCGGGATTCCGCGGCAACGAAGGATTCGACGTGACCGGCGCGTACACCGGTCAGATCGGCGCGAGCGTTCCACGGCAAGGGCGGCACGAACGTCCAGTTCGACGGCATGGGCATCCAGCACGCCTCGGGCAATCAGGGCTATAACGCCAATGCCGATACCGTCCAGGAACTCGTGATGTACACGAGCGGCATCGCCGCGGACAGCAACGCCGACGGCGCGATCGTGAACATGATCCCGAAAGAGGGCGGCAACCAGTTCGCCGGCAGCCTGTCGGGACTGTTCTCGAACGACAACCTGATGAGCGACAACCTCAGCGACGAGCTGATCGCTCGCGGCCTCAAGAGCGTCAACCGTCTCAACTACATCTACGACGCCGGCTTCACGCTGGGTGGGCCGATCAAGAGGGACCGTCTGTGGTTCTACGGCTCGTTCCGCGAGTGGGGCAACAAGCGTCAGGCGGCGAACAAGTTCTACAACGCCACGCAACACACGCCGGTCTACACGCCAGACCTCACGCGCCCGGCCTTCGCCAAGGAGTGGTACGAGTCGAAAGCCATTCGCCTGACGTGGCGGGTCACGGAAAAGAACAAGATCAACGCGTTCGCGGATCCGCAGCGCGACTGCCACTGCCCGGCGCTCACCGCGAGCGGATCGGTGAACGCGCCCGAGGCGTTTTTCAGCTACAAGCTCAAGCCAGCGGGTCTGTATCAGGTGACGTGGAGCTCAACCCTGACCAGCAAGCTGCTGCTCGAAGCGGGCGTTGGGCGCGCCGATGGAAGCTGGCCGATCTACCGTCAGCCTGAGGTGACACGCGACGACATCTCCATCGTCGAGCAATCCACCGGCATGCGATACAACTCGGGCACACCGACATTCGGACCGCTGTACTACACGACGCAGCTCGTGCCGCGTTTCAGCCAGCGGTTCTCGGCGTCGTACGTGACCGGCAGCCACAACTTCAAGGCCGGTCTTCAGTTCGAGGAGAGCTACCTGGAGATCGAGGCCGAGAATGGCAACCACAACGTCGAATACGCGTTCAACAGGGGTGTGCCCGTCAGCCTGACGCAGTGGGCCACGCCGTATGGCCTCAAAGCGCAGAACAAGGACTTCGGGTTCTACGTGCAGGATCAGTGGACGCTGAGGCGTCTGACGGTGACGGCGGGCATACGCTACGAGTACTTCAACGGATACGTGCCTGCGCAGCACGTGGCGGCCACGCCGAACGGCTGGGTGCCCGAGCGCAACTTCGCGGAGGTGAAGAACGTCCCGTTGTGGAAGGACATCGATCCTCGCGTGGGCGCCGCCTACGACCTCTTCGGCAACGGCAAGACCGCTGTCAAGGTGGCGATCGGCCGGTATGTCGGCAAGAACGGCATCGGCATCACCCAGAACAACAACCCGATCCAGACCGCGATCAACTCGGTCAACCGCACCTGGAACGACCTCACGTTTCCCGAGGGCGATCCGCGCCGCGGCAACTTCGTCCCGGACTGCAACCTCGCCGACCGCGCGCTCAACGGCGAGTGCGGCGCGTGGGCGAATCAGAACTTCGGCGGTCTCGGCGCCACGACCCGCTACGCCGACGATGCGCTGCTCGGGTACGGGGCGAGAAGCTACAACTGGGACTTCACGACCGAGGTGCAGCACGAGCTCCGTACGGGCGTGTCGATGACCGCCGGCTACTACCGCAACTGGTTCGGCAACCACCTGGTGACCGATAACACGGTCGTGACGCCGGCGGACTTCGATCCGTTCTGCATCACCGCGCCGAGCGACTCGCGCCTTCCCGGAGGCGGAGGCTATCAGGTATGCGGCCTGTACGACGTCACGCCGACGAAGTTCGGTCTGGTCAACAGCGTCATTACACAGGCCGACAACTACGGCGAGCTGAAGCGGGTCAACGATTTCTTCAACGTCACCCTGACGGCCCGTCTCAAGGCGGACCTCATACTCGGTGGCGGTGTGGACACCGGACGCAGCGTCAACGACGCGTGCTTCGAAGTGGACTCGCCTGGCGCCGTCGCGACGGCGCTGCCGGGCAACATCGTGGGCGGAGGTGCGGGCATCCTCTCCACGCCGACGCCGTTCACACGTACGACGATCGATGGACAGAGCATCTGCCGGATCGTGACGCCGTTCAGAGGGCAGACGCAGGTGAAAGGCTTCCTGACGTATCCGCTGCCCTACGACTTCGTCGTGAGCGCGGTGTTCCAGAACATCTCGGGACCGGCGATCTCGGCGAACTACGCGGCAAGCAATGCCTCGATCCGGCCATCACTCAATCGCGATCTGGCAGCCTGCAGGGGCGCGGCTTCCTGCGTCGCCACCGCGACCGTTCCGTTGATCGTTCCGCAGACGATGTTCGACGGCAGGTTGACGCGGCTCGACTTGCGGTTCGCCAAGCGCCTCGCGATCGAGTACGCGGGTGCGCCTGCAGGCGAACTTCAACGTCTACAACGTGTTCAACGGCAGCGCGAGCTCGGTGCTGAACCTCAACTACGGCTCGTCGTGGCTGCAGCCATCGCTGCTGCAGGACGCACGCATGGTACAGTTCAGTGGCACACTGAACTTCTGATGCTTTCACGATCGGCGAGGCGGGTCCTGGGACCCGCCTTGCCGACGGCGTTCGCATGGCTCGCGGTGACTCAGAGTTCTAGGAGGGATGGCGTGAACGGCAACAGCAAACGTACAGTCGGCATCCTCTTCGCTTTGGCGGTCGGTCTGGTCGTTGCCCGCCCCGTACTCGCGCATCACGGAGCTGCGGGGCTGTATGACGTGTCCAAGGCCGTCATGATGAAGGGGACCATCACCAAGTTCGAGTGGACCAATCCCCACAATCAGATCTATTTCGACGTCAAGGATGACAAAGGCAACGTGGTGCACTGGATCGTCGCGACCGAGCCTCCGCAGGTGATGCTCGAGCGCGGATGGACCAGGAGATCGCTGAAGGAAGGCGACCAGGTCACCGTCTACGCCTTCGTTGCGTCGAACGGGGCGCCGGTGGGGAACCTGCAGAGGCTCGTGTTGCCCGACGGCAAAGAGCTGTCGGCGAGGTAGCGTCCTATGCGAAACCGCGCTTTGCTATCAGCCATCGCCCTGATGGCGTTGATGATCTTCTCGCTCGTGGTGCGCGCGCAGAACCCGGCGCCCTCACGAGCGCCGGCGGGTCCGCCTCCCGGCGCCACGTCGAAGGTGGCGGATCTCTCCGGAGACTGGGCACCGGATCCCAAGAGAGGTGGCATCGGGCAGAGCCTCAGCCTCTCGGACAACGGCGGGAGGCAGCGGGGGAAGGAAACGGACATTCCGTATCTGCCGTGGGCTCGCGAGAAAACGCTGTCGGAACGATCCTCCACGGGTCCCGACCTGGGATTTGCCAACACCACCGACCCGCAGGTCCTCTACTGCGAGCCGCCGGGCGTCCCGCACATCTATTTGTGGCCGATCAAGACGAAGCTCGTTCAGACGCCGGAAGCCGTCTACATCCTGCACGAGTACGGTCCCTTCTTCCGCGTCGTCTGGTTGAACAGCAAACATCCCGAGGACCCGGATCCGCAGTGGTGGGGGCACTCGATCGGCTGGTATGAGAACGACAACACACTGGTCGTCGACACGATCGGCTTCAACGACAAGACCTGGCTCGATCAGGTTGGCCATCCGCACACCGAGCAGCTGCATCTGATCGAACGCTATCGTCGAGTCGACAAGAACACGATGGAGCTCGACATGACGATCGACGATCCGGGTGCGTACGAGAAGCCCTGGAACGCGCGCCGCAACTTCATCTTGTCGACGACGGGGTTCTTGCGCTACCAGCAGATCTGCTCTGTACGTGAGAATCAGCGGTTCTTCGACAACCTGGCGAAGCCGGCGATCAAGAAGTGAAGACGGGGCGCGTCGTCTATCGAGTCGACGGTCCCGCCTCCGCGTCAAACACTATTCGCCCGTCAACAATCGTCATGAGGGGCGAAATGTCCTTGATCTGGTCCGCCGGTATCGTGAGGTAATCACGATCGAGGACCGCCAGGTCAGCGAGCTTGCCTGGCTGGATCGACCCGAGATTGTTCTCCTGGAAGACGAAGTAGGCGTTCTTCCGCGTGTGCGCAATGAGGGCGTCTTCACGGCTGACCGTCTGGTGAATCACGGTCCTTGCGCCTCCCGCCATCTTGCCCGTCACGGCAAAAGCCAGCGTCGTGAACGGGAGGTATTGGTTTGCCGCCGTGGCATCGGTGCCGAGCCCCCACGTGACGCCGCTGTTCTGAATTGTCGTCAGCGGCGGCATGTCGTACGCGCCATCGCCAAACGAGTCGTGCATGATGCCGCCGTTGATGACGGCCCATGGGTGCACGGCGGCGTACATTCCCAGCTTCCGCATGCGCTCGAGTTGTGAGGCGTTGATCTGATTCACGTGGGCGAGAGCCCATCGAAGATTCTTTATGGGGTACTGCTTGTTCACCGCCTCGATCTGATCCAGGAACGCGTCGATCGTGTCTTTCAGCTCGGCGTGTACGTGAAGCGGCAGGCCTGCCTGAGCGATTCCCAGGGCCATCCGCCGCCACTGCGCGAGCTGATCGGGCGTCGGATCTGATTTGGTAGCGAACATCCGGTCGTGCAGCGGCGTGTACACGCTCTCCCCGAACACCACATCGTCGATGAACTCGTCGCCCTGATACAGCTTCATCTGTGCGATCTGCTGAAGCGACTTGTCCACCTGCTCGGGGCTGCCCGCGGCGGCACCGCCGATGCAGAAGACGCGCACATCGAGGCGCCCCTGCGACTTCCATCTCTTGAAGATGTCCAGCACGTCGGCGTTGCATCCGGCGACGCCGAACGTCGTGAGGCCTGCTCGACTCATATCCTTGACGAGCGACAGACTGCTGGCCTCGAGACGATCGGGAGGCACCTTCGGAAGTCTCGCGGCGACGGGACGCGTGGCCGCGATGTCTCCTCTGATCACGCCCGTCGGCTTGCCGGCCGCGTCGCGCATGATCGAGCCCTTGACGAAGTCTGAGGGGTCGGGCGCGTTCGGCTCGATTCCGAATGCCTTCAGACCACGGCTGTTCAGAAAGACCTGGTAGTACGACTCCTGCAGCGCCACCGGATTGTCCGGAGCGATCTGATCGAGCTCCTCGCGCGTGAAGGGCTTCGGGTCGTCAGTGAATTGAGCCGTGGCCCAGCCGCCGATGTTGAACAGCCATTGGCCCGGACCGACCTGTTTCGCCCGCGCGCGAATCATCTCAATCGCTTTCTTGCGAGTGCCGACGCCGTCGAAGCGCAGCTCGAGCGGCCAGGTCGTGGCGGCGCGCAGGAGGTGATTGTGGTTGTCGATCAGACCGGGGATGACCGTCCTTCCCCTCAGGTTGATGCGCCTCGCATTCGGCGCCGCAAGCCGGTCCATCTCCTGATTCGCGCCGATCGCCACGATGCGATTGCCCTTGATGGCGACGGCCTGAGCGATCGTGAAGCGGTCGTCGACGGTGACGATCTTTCCGTTGGAGAGGATCAGATCCGCCGTGATGGCACCCTGCGCGAAGGCCGGGAGCATCGAGATTGCTGCGGCACCCGCCACGTAGCATGCCGACAACGACCACGGTCACAGTCCGACGCGTCATAGATCCTCCGGGGCGAGTCTACACCGCTATTTCCCGCTGCCGAACTCGTCCCACAACTCGTTCAACCGCTCGGGTGGAAACGGCCAACCCAGGTCGTCCGTCTTGAGCCGTTTCCCAAGGTCCTCTTTCCTCGCACCTGCCTTGACGACTTCGGTCATCCGTTGCCGGAGCGTGACCAGGTTCTGACGGAATGTCCGGACGTTGTCCTTCGTGAGCACGGGACCGTGGCCAGGAATGGCGCTGTCGAAGTCGAGCTTCAGGACGCCGTCAAGCGTTGCAATCCATTGCACCAGACTGCCGCCGTTGGAGCGATCGACGAACGGCGTGAGGATCGTCCCGTCGGTGCGCTTCCCCCAGACGACCAGGTCGCCCGTGTGCACTGTTCGGAGATCGGGAAAGTAGATGACCGCGTCGCCATTGGTGTGTCCACGTCCCAGGTGCATCGCCTGCACTTCGACACCACCGAGAAACACCGCGGCCTGATCGGCAAACACCAGCCGAGGCGGCGCCGCCTGTTTGTTCCGGATCATGTTTGCGCGGTTGTTGCGATGCGCGATGATCTCGGCGACGTTGATGAATTCCGGATGTCCTCCCGAATGATCGCCGTGACTGTGTGTGCTGAGCACGTACTTGATCGGCTGTGACGTGACCGACCTGACCTTGCCGGCAATCTCCTTCGACGAAGGCGGGAACCGGTCGTCGACGATGATCGTGCCCTCGCTGGTGACCCGGACGGCGACATTGCCGCCGGTCACCGCACCGTCGTAGCCAGGGATCACGAACAGCCCGTCCTTGATCTTCCTGATCTCGGTCGAGAACGGGTCGCCCGTCGGCTGCTGCGCCGCTGCGAACGCCATGGTCGCGAGTGCCGCGGCGAACAGACACAGGTAGACACACATTCTCAAGCGATGCATTCGAGCCTCCGGATATCGATGCCTAATGGGTTTTGGCCCTTCGTGATCTTCGCGGTCTTCGTGGTTCCCGATTATCCGCGGGCGGCGATCCGCTCGCAACGGGCGCTTGCGACAGACCGAGCGATATACTTGGCGCATTCCGCAACGCTCCCGGAGGGCTGAATCTCATGCGCTCGAGTGTCTTGATCGGTGCGCTGCTCGCGGCCTTCTTCACCGCATCGAGTCATGCACAACAACGACCCGCCGCGAGGAATGACGCCGACTGGCCTATGTACCGGCATGACCTGGCCGGAACCGGGTATTCGCGGCTCACGCAAATCACGTCCGCCAACGTCGCGAGATTGACACAGGCATGGACGTATCGACTCCAGAGCAATGCGGCGCCGGCTGCACCAGCGGGACGAGGTGGAGCTGGCGCGGGTGTGAATTCTCAAGTGACACCGATCGTCATCGACGGCGTGATGTATCTACCCGCCGCGAACCGCGTGGTGGCACTCGAAGCGGAGACAGGTAAGGAAATCTGGCAGTACCCAGTTACGAGTGGAGCGCCATCACGTCGCGGCGTTGCGTACTGGCCCGGCGAAGCCAACATGTCTCCCCGGATCCTCTTCATGGCCGGACGACGTCTGATCGCGCTCGATGCGCGCAGCGGCGTCATCGCCTCTGGTTTCGGTACGAAAGGCGAAGTCGATATCGAAGTTCCCTACAACTCCGTGCCCGGCATCTTCAGGAACGTGGTCATCGTCGGTGCGAACACGCCGCCTGGAACGATCGGCGGCATCGGCAATGCCCGCGCATTCGACGTGCGCACGGGCGCCAAGCTGTGGGAATTCAGTTCTGTGCCGCAGCCGGGATCCGTCGGGCATGACACCTGGGAGGGCGACAGTTGGAAAGGCCGACTCGGCGCCAATGCATGGCCCTTCTACTTCACCATCGATGAACAACGGGGCCTTCTCTATTTGCCGTTGGCCTCACCGATCCCCGGCGCGTTTGGCGGAGACCGTAAAGGCGCCAACCTGTTTGGAAACTCAGTCGTCGCGGTGAACGTACAGACCGGTGCATACACATGGCACTTCCAGACCATCCATCACGACCTGTGGGATCACGATCCGCCGGCGCCACCCGGACTCTTCGACATCGTTCAGGACGGACGGACGATACCCGCGCTCGGAGTGACGACCAAGTCGGGCTATCTGTACATCCTGAATCGCGAGACCGGCCGGCCGATCTTCGGCGTCGAAGAGCGGGCGGTTCCGAAGAGCGATGTGCCTGGGGAGTTCGCGTTTCCGACACAGCCGATCCCCGTGAAGCCGCCTGCGTTGGCGCGAGTCGCATACAGCGCCGCTGATCTTGTGACCGCTGCGGACACCACACCGGAGCACGCGCAGGCTTGCGCCGAGCTTGTCGAGAAGGTCGGCGGTGTCTACAACGCCGGCCCGTTCACACCGTGGCGATACCGTGCCGAAGGCGCTCCACCCGCGACCACGCTCGGGTTTCCGGGAGGGCTGGGCGGCGCGAACTGGGGCGGCACCGCGTTCGATCCCACATCGCGATTCCTACTCGTGGCCACGCAGGACGTCGGCGCGTTGGGATCGATAGAAAAGGCCAAAGACGGATCACTTGTGCCGTACGAAAAGACCACTCCGGCACGGAGCACGTTCGATGTCCGGATTGGCGACGCGAACTGGCCGTGCCAGAAACCACCATGGGGTCGCCTGACGGCAATCAACACATCGACTGGTGAATTCGCGTGGCAGGTCCCACTCGGGATTACTGATCAACTTCCTCTCGAGAAGCAGCACACAGGGCGGCCGCTACTGGCGGGTCCCATCGTCACGGCCAGCGGCCTCGTGTTCATTGCCTCGACCGACGACAACCGATTCCGCGCGCTCGACGTGAAGACCGGCAAAGAGTTGTGGGCGACGAGGCTCGAGCGAAGAGGCAACGCCGATCCGATCACGTATCGCGGCAGGAACGGCCGACAGTACGTGGCCGTCGTCGCCACCGATAGTGTGCTGGCCTACGCACTACCCAATTGACGATTGACGGTGTCCGCCAAGCCAGGACGCCGAAAAAGGCGTCGTCGATCACCATCACTGTGGTAAGAAACAGGCGCGATGGGACATTGACATGACTCTCACCGCGGGAACGCGCATCGGTGCGCACGAGATCCGCACACTCCTCGGCGTGGGGGGCATGGGCGAGGTGTATCGGGCGCACGACGCGGCGCTTGGCCGAGACGTGGCCATCAAGATCCTCCCCGAGGTGTGGCTTGCGGACGCAGACCGTCGCGCCCGGTTCGACCGCGAGGCGCGCGTGCTCGCGTCGCTCAACCACCCACACATTGGTGCGATCTACGGCGTTGAGGAAGCATCCGGCGCCCCTGCGCTCGTCCTGGAGCTGGTTGAAGGGCCGACGCTGGAGGATCGGCTGACGAAGGGCGCGCTACCGGTCAAGGACGCGCTGACGATCGCGCGCCAAATCGCCGATGCGCTGGACGCCGCGCACGAGAAAGGGATCGTTCACCGGGATCTCAAGCCATCGAATATCAAGATCACGGACGAGGGTGTGGTCAAAGTGCTCGACTTTGGGCTGGCCAAGCTTGCCTTGGGCACGTCGAGTGGCACGGGGCAGAACGTCGCGCATCGCTTCAGTCCTGACGATCTTTCCCAATCGCCGACCTTTCCATTGGCGGTACGAAGGCAGGTGCCGTGCTTGGCACGGCCGCCTACATGAGTCCGGAACAGGCGCGCGGCCAGGCGGTCGACAAGCGGACCGATATCTGGGCGTTTGGCTGCGTGCTGTACGAGATGCTGACCGGCCGCGCTGTGTTCGCAAGGAACACGATTTCAGACACTCTGGTTGCCATTCTCGAGCGCGAGCCGGATTGGACCGTGTTGCCGACCTCGACACCGGCCACGGTACGGCGCCTCCTCGAGCGATGCCTCACAAAGGATCCAAAGCTCCGGTTGCGCGACATCGGCGATGTGACGATGGAGATTGCTGAAGCGCCAGCGTGGTCGGGAAGCGCTGTCGGAGGACCCACTCGGCTCCCGAGCTGGTGGACGACATTGCACTGGGTCGCGTCTCTGATTCTCACGGCCGTTGGTACAGGCATCCTTGTGTGGAATTTCAAGCCGAGCGGGTCCTCGCCAGCGTCCACGTCCGGATCCGTTGCGCGTCTCGTGATCGCATCTCCGCCTGGTGAGCCGATTGCGGTGGACGGAGCCTCAATGGCGATCTCGCCGGACGGCCGACACGTGGCCTTCGTGGCCGGCGTTGGGAGCCGTCGACGGATTTACCTGCGCGACATCGATGACTTCAACAGCACGCCGATACCGGGAACCGAGGGAGCGAACAGCCCGTTCTTTTCGCCGGACGGCCAGTGGCTTGGCTTCATCGCCAACGGGAGGCTGAGGAAGACGACCCTCACCGGCGGACCGCCGCAGACCATTACCGAGACCATGCAAATCGGTGGCACGTTCACCTTTGCGAGCTGGGAGAGCGATGACACCATTCTCTTTACGCCCGCCGTTGGAACCGGCATCTGGCGGGTCTCTGCGGCCGGTGGCACACCGACCGCCGTGACGACGCTGACCGAGACCGAAAACAGCCATCGGTGGCCGCAGCTCTTGCCCGGGGGCAAAACACTGTTGTTCAGTGCGGCGACGGCCTCGGATCTGCAGGCCTACGCCCTGTCGCTCGACACAGGACAGCGACGGCCCTTGGTGAAGGGCGTTGGCGTCCGATACCTTTCCAGCGGACATCTCGTCTACGTTCAGGGCAGCACGCTCATGGCTGTCCCGTTCGATCCGGTTCGCCTGGAAGTGACCGGGACCCCCGTAGCCGTCTTGTCGGGCTTCATGGAAGTGGCGACGCTTCGCAACGGTCCCGTGGCGAGTCTCGCACCCCTGGTCAACTTTTCAACGGGCAAGATCATCGCGTACAGTTCCGGCGAGTGGACGACCGAGGCGCAACGCGCTCGTGTGGGTGGATCGCGCTGGCGTCGAACAACCCACTGGGCGTCCGGTGGCGGCTACTTCCAGCCGCGGCTGTCGCCAGACGGCCGGCGCGTGGCCGTCACCGTCAGTGGGCCAGAGCACGACGATGTGTGGCTGTACAGCCTGACCTCGTGAAGCGTGGAGTCGTTTCACGTCGGAGGGAAACAGCGCGTTCCCGCTCTGGACCCTCGACGGGCGGCGGCTCACATTTGTGTCGGACAAGGCCGGTCCCGACAACATGTGCCTGGAAACTCTTTTGACGGCAGCGGGCCGGAGGAGCGACTGCTTGCGAGCGAGCGGCCCAACTATTCCTTTTCCCTGGTCGCCAACCAGCAGTTTGGCTTACGTCCTGGTGCATCCGCGCGCGTTGCAGGACATCTGGATTCTTGGCCCCGAACAACCTCGCAAACCGTCATCGTTTCTCGAGACGCCGTTCGGCGAGGGCGCCCCGGTCTTCTCGCCGGACGGTCGAAGCGTCGTCTACGTGTCCAATGAATCAGGTCGCAACGGAATCCATGTTCGACCCTTACCCGGTCCGGGTGAGCGGATCACCATCTCGACGGAAGGAGGCAACGAGCCGGTCTGGTCTTCGGAATGGGCGCGAGGTGTTCTACCGAACCGGCGATACCATGATGGTCGTCGACGTCGCGACCCGTCCAACATTCAGCGCGGGCAAGCCGCGGCGGCTCTTCGAACAACGCTACGAACCGACGCTCGCTCTCTGGCCGAACTATGACGTCA
>CAWACZ010000014.1:0-174680 GCA_963780685.1 uncultured Acidobacteriota bacterium
AGCCAGCGGCCACTATGCGATGCCATGGGGACAGGCGAGCTGCACACCGATGGTCGGCGGGCAGGGCCACGCGACCTTTCTTCGACGCGCAACGCCACCGTGATCCACTGGCCCAAGGGCATCACGGCCAAAGGTGAGATTCGCACCCAGTTTCAACATGTCATCGACCTGGCGCCGACGGTGCTGGAGGCCGCGGGCCTCCCGCAACCCACAATCGTGAACGGCATGACCCAGAAGCCGATGGAGGGCGCGAGTCTGCTGCACACATTCAACGACGCCAAGGCGAAGTCGCGCCGCATCACACAGTACTACGAGTCCAGGCGGCAACCGGGCTATTTACCACGACGGCTGGTTGGCCACTACTCTGCACAAGGCCTTCTGGGAAGCGGCGCCACGGGCGACCTTCGAGAATGACACCTGGGAGCTTTACAACACCGACGAAGATTTCAGCCTGACGAACGACCTTGCTTCCCAGCATCCCGAAAAGGTCAAGGCGCTGAAGGCGCTCTTCAGCGCAGAAGCGGTGAAATACAACGTCTTTCCGCTCGACGATCGCGTGCTCGAGCGTTTCAATGCGTCGATTGCCGGACGCCCAGATCTTATGGGCCCGCGAACGTCATTGACACTCTACGAAGGCATGAGCGGTTTGTCGGAGAACGCCTTCATCAACATGAAGAACCGCTCCTACACCATCACCGCCGAACTCGAGATTCCGAAGGGTGGGGCCGAGGGCGTGATCGTCGCACACGGCGGACACACCGGCGGATGGAGCCTGTACGTCAAGAACGGCCAACCGACGTTCGCCTACAACTGGTTCGGGCGCGAGCACTATGAAGTGAGCACGCCCAACGCGCTCCCGGCCGGCGCGGTCACGCTGCGGTGGGAATTCATTTACGACGGCGGGAAGATGCCCGGCGCCGGTGGCCGGGGCGATCTGTTCATCAACGGCGAACAAGTCGCCTCGGGCCGGATCGATCGGACGATCCCATTTTTTACCGGCACCGAAACCGCGGACGTGGGCATGGACGACCTGACGCCCGTGACGCACGACTACAAGGCCTACGACAATAACTTCACCGGCACCATCCGCAAGATCATGATCGGCGTGGGACCGGTGGGCGAAGCCTTCGATCCGCCCCTCGAATGGAATGGAGTCGGGTAAGGCCGGCAGGTCGAACCAGGGCTCCTCTCAAGAGCTATCACGACTTCGACGATATCGTCGGTGAAAGCCACTCGCTGCGTTTCGCGTTGGCGCGGGTGAGGGCACTTGTCCGAAGGTGATCGAATGCAGCGCGGGTGTTACTAGCGGTACAGGAGGACTCACATGGCAAAAACTGGCAAGCCGAACATTCTGTTCATCATGGCCGACGACATTGGATGGTTCAATCTGAGCTGTTACAACCATGGCCTTATGGGCTATCGCACGCCGAACATGGATCGCATCGCCCGCGAGGGCGCGATGTTCACGGACTTTTATGGCCAGCAAAGCTGCACCGCTGGCCGTGCGGCGTTCCTCACGGGCCAGCAGCCGATCCGCACGGGCCTGACCAAGGTCGGCATGCCCGGCGCCACCCTGGGGATCAGGCTGAAGACGTGACCATCGCGCAAGTGCTCAAGGGCTTCGGGTACGCGACCGGCCAGTTCGGCAAGAACCATCTCGGCGATCGCAACGAGCACCTGCCGACGGTGCATGGCTTCGATGAGTTCTTCGGGAACCTCTATCACCTCAACGCCGAGGAAGAGCCCGAGTATGTCGACTACCCCAAGGACCCGAAGTTCAAGGCGAAATTCGGTCCCCGCGGCGTCCTCAAGTGCAAGGCGACGGACAAGGACGATGCGACTGTCGATCCGTGTTCGGCAAGGTTGGCAGGCAGACCATCGAGAACTCTGGCCCACTCACCAAGAAGCGGATGGAGACGGTGGACGAGGAGTTCCTGGCCTCCGCCCTCGACTTCATGGAGCGCAAGACGAAAGAGAACGTGCCGTGGCTCTGTTACTTCAACCCCACGCGCATGCACGTGTTCACGCATCTGAAGCCGTCGTCGGTGGGCAAGACCGGGCACGGCCTCTACCCGGACGGGATGGTCGAGCTCGATGGCTACGTCGGTGACCTGCTGAAGAAGGTTGACGACCTCGGCGTGACCGACAATACGATCGTCGTCTTCACCACGGACAACGGCGCCGAAGAGTGCATCTGGCCGGACGGCGGCGCGACGCCGTTCCGCGGCGAAAAGGACACGAACTGGGAGGGCGGCTGGCGCGTCCCCTGCGTGATGCGGTGGCCTGGCGTCATCAAGCCCGGCGAGATCATCAACGAAATCGGGTCTCTCACGGACTTCCTCCCGACCTTCGCGGCTGCAGCCGGGGATCCGGACATCGTCGCCAAACTCAAGAAGGGACACGATGTCGGCGGGACGACGTTCAAGGTGCATATCGATGGCTACAACCTGCTGCCGTTCCTGTCCGGCAAGGAGCCCTGCCCGCGCGACGGCTTCATCTACTGGAGCGACGATGGCGACCTGATGGCGTTGCGGGTGCAGCAGTACAAGATAGTGTTCGCCGAGCAGCTCGCGGCGGGACTCCAGGTCTGGCGCGAGCCTCTGAAGCAGATGCGCATCCCCAAGCTGTTCGATCTGCGATCGGATCCGTTCGAGGCCGGCGAGGACAGCATCAGGTATAACGACTGGTTCGTCGAGCATGTCCCCCACCAGTACCTGGCGCAGGCGGTCGTGCACCAGTGGCTCGAGAGCTTCAAAGAGTTCCCACCGCGACAAAAGGCGGCGAGCTTCACGGTCGATCAGATCGTCGAGAAACTGATGCCGAGATCGTAGGTCCGCGTGATGGGGTTCCGACGTGCAGAGACCAACCTCGAGCGTCGGAATCCTTCGCTTGCCTCTGCCTTTGCATAAAAGGGACGGCGTGCGGCCACGCCGTCCCGTCTTCGAGCGCGGTCTGCGTCGACTATTTGCGCAGCGATCTGAGGCCCGCGCGAACCTCTTCTGAGAAGAGCTGCGGCTGTTCCCAGGCGGCAAAGTGCCCGCCTTTGGCGAGGGCGTTGAAATGGATGAGATTGTGGTAGGCGCGCTCGGTCCAACTCCGCGGAGCTTGGTAGACCTCCTCAGGGAAGACGCTTACGGCAGCCGGAACGGAGATGTCGTAGTCGTTGAAGAAGGCGCCCTTGTATTCCACATAGAGCCGAGCGCTGGACACGCCCGTGTTCGTCAACCAGGAAAGGGTGATGTTGTCGAGGATGTCGTCCCGTGTGAGGTCGCCGTAGGGCTCCCCATCGACAAAGAGTTTCACGATGTGCCCGTAGCTGGCCACGTCGTGGTCGATCATCCAGGCGGCAAGGGCGACGGGTGAGTCCGCCAACCCGTACAGGGTTTGCGGGTGTGCGGCCATCATCAGTTGCGTCGGGACGTGCTGGTAAAGGAACGCCATCTGGTCGTATGCCCGCTGCTCCTCAGCCGAGAGACCGGCCGGCGGCGGCCCGCCGGACTGAAGCGCCTTGGCAACGTCAGGGGGCGCGGCACCGGAGAAGTTCACATGGATGCCGATCAACTCCGGAGGTGCCTGTTGCGCCATCAGGTTCGTGACGAACCCACCCCAATCACCGCCTTGCGCCGCGAATCGGCTGTACCCGAGGCGCTTCATCAGCTCCACCCACGCCCGCGCCATGCGAGCGGGGTCCCAACCGGGCGTCGTGGGCTTGCCTGAAAACCCGTAGCCGGCCATCGACGGGATCACCACGTGGAAGGCGTCCGACGCGCTGGCGCCGTGAGCCGTGGGGTTGGTCAGCGGATCGATGATCTTCAGCTGCTCGATGGGCGAGCCAGGCCAGCCGTGGGTGACGATGAGCGGCATGGCATCTTCATGTCTCGACCGGACGTGAAGGAAGTGGATATCCAACCCGTCGATCTCGGTGATGAATTGGGGATGAGCGTTCAGTTGCGCCTCGCACCTCCGCCAGTTGTAATCGGTCGCCCAATACCGCGCGAGCGCTTGAATGAAGGCGAGTTGCACGCCCTGCGAAAAGTCCGCGACGGTTTCCTTCTCCGGGAATCGTGTCGCCGTGATACGCCGGCGCAATTCGATCAGTTCCGCTTCTGGAGCCTCGAAGCGAAATGGGCGAATCGCGGTCTTGTCAGTAGTCTGCTCGGTGCGTCGTTCGGAAACAGTGGCTGGTGTCATGCTGACCTCCTTCTCGAGCACATGAAACCAGATGCGCGGCTTCCGATCTATCAGACGAAGGTATCGACGATACCTTCGTATCAGTCCGGAGCCGCGCTCACACCTTGCCTAATGGTGTGGCCAGGTCTATGGTGGGGCCTGGACGATCGAGGCTTCGCGCCGGCGCGAGCGAGCGGAGCGGCCCCTGCCCGGCGGAGGTGTGACATGGACGCCCCAGTCAAGTCTGCAGCGGATGAAGCGGCGCGCACACGCGAGCTCGCCATCGCCTATGAAGCGCTGCGCGAAAGCGAACGCGCGTCGCGCCTGATCGTGGACAGCATTCCAGGATTGGTCGCGGTCTTTACGCCGGGCGGTGAGGTCGAATTCGTCAACCGTCCGATCTTCGAGTACTTCGGCAAGACGTTGGAGGAACTAAAGCACTGGGGAACCGGAGGCATGACACATCCCGAGGATCTCCCGCGCGTCGCCGAGCTCTTCACGCAGTCGATCGCGTCAGGTGATCCCTTCGAGATCGAATTACGTGCTCGACGTTTCGATGGCGTCTACCGCTGGTTTCAGTCTCGCGGCCTTCCTCTTCGGGATACGAACGGGCACATTGTCCGCTGGTACAACCTGCTCATCGACATCGACGAACGCAAACGCGCCGAGCAGGAGTTGCGACGCAGCGAGGCGTTCCTGGCCCAAGGCCAAAGCCTGACCCTGACGGGCAGCCTGTGGTGGGATGTTTCGACAGGGGAAATCATTTGGTCTGATGAGACCTTTCGCGTGATGGACGTGCCCAAATCGGTTAAGCCCACCCTCGAACTGGCTCTCAACCGTGTTCACCCGGAGGACCTCTCACTCGTGCGAGAGATGGTCGATCGCTCGGCGCGCGAAGGGGTGAACATGGACTTTGAAACTCGACTGCTCATGCCGGATGAATCCGTCAAACAGGTGCACGTCGTCCTTCAAAACATCGGGCAGCCCGGAAAGCCTGAATTCGTGGGAGCGGTAACAGATATCACCGAGCGAAAGCGGGCCGAGGCGGAGCTTCGGCGGGCCTACGACCATCTCACCGAGGCCCAGCGGCTCAGCCAAACGGGCAGCTTCACCTCGGATCTCACGACAGACGAGCACTTTTGGTCTGATGAGTTCTACCGGATCTGCGAGTTCGAGCCCGGATCCCCGGTCACGATTCAGAGGCTTGGGGAGATCGTCCACCCTGAGGACGTGCCATTGTACCAGGGCGCGATCGGGCGTGCGATGGCTGGCACCGACCCCGACTTCTATTTCCGAATCGTGACCTCCCGCGGCGTGAAGCATGTGCGCGGCTTCGCCCATCGGATCGCGGATCGGCCGGTGTTCGTCGGCGCGGTGCAGGACGTGACGGCGAGCAAGATGGCCCAGGAGGCTCTCAACCGGGCCGGCGCCGAGCTCGCGCAGGTGTCGAGGGCGACGACCCTGAGCGCACTGACGGCGTCGATCGCCCATGAGGTCAACCAACCCCTCTCGGGCATCATCACCAACGCCGGTACATGCCTGCGGATGTTGGATGCCGCTCCTCCCGACATCGCGGGTGCGCGCGAAACGGCGCGGCGCACGATTCGCGATGGCAACCGCGCCTCGGAAGTGATTACCAGGTTACGCGCGCTGTTCAGCAAGAGGGAGTTGACGCTCGAGCCGCTGGATCTGAACGAGGCCACGCGAGAGGTCATTGCGCTGTCGTCGAACGACCTTCAGAGAAATCGAGTGATTCTTCAGTCGGAACTAGCCGAGGGTCTCTCGACCGTCACCGGGGATCGTATCCAGCTCCAGCAGGTCATCCTGAACCTGCTCCGCAATGCTTCGGACGCGATGGTCGACGTGCACGATCGACCGCGACACTTGCTGATCAAAACCGAAGGGGAGGACGGCAACCGCGTGCGTGTGACCGTCCGCGATGCGGGCGTGGGTCTCACGCCGCAGAGCCTGGACTTGCTGTTCGATGCCTTCTACACCACGAAGAGCGGCGGCATGGGCATCGGGTTGTTTGTCAGCCGCTCGATCGTCGAGAGACATGAGGGGCGTCTTTGGGCCGAGCCGAACGATGGACCAGGCGCCACCTTCTCGTTTTCCGTTCCCGCCGTCCACACGGCATGACCGTCCACCCGTCTTGAAACTGAACGTATTAGCGACAGCCTCACATACGGCGACGTCTTCGGCGCCGTTGAGCGCGTCACGCGCGCCGTGGGTCGGAAGGTCAACCCCACGGTGTACACGACCGCCGAGTTTTCAAAGCGCGCCCGGACGGAAAACGCGTTCGTGACGCGGGTGCTCGAGCAGCCGAAACTCTGGGTGATTGGATCGGAAGATGACCTCCCCGTCGCCGCTTGAGCGCCTCGCGGGTCCGGGAAACGTTCTCGGAAAGGAAGCTCCCGATGCGAAGGAGTTTGCCGGCCTCGTGCGTTCGGGCTTGGCGCGGCTGAAAGACGCGGAGAGCGAAGCGAACTCACTCGACAGCCGGTTCGGTCTCGCCTATAGCGCCGCTCGCGCACTCTGCCTAGCGGCGCTGCGGCACCGCGGATTCCGGCCATCGAAGCGGTACATCGTTTTTCAGGTGCTCCCTGACACTCTTGGCCTGGGGCCCTGACCAAACGTTACCTCACATGGTGACATTTTAAATCGGTGGGCAAGTATCGGCGGGGCGGGTACGTCTTCATCACGTGGAAAGGCGATCACCCGCCGCGCCATGTGCATGTCTATCGCGACGGCAGGCTGGTCGTGAAGTGGGATTTGGACAATCAGAAGCCAATGAAGGGCGCGGCGACGCGGCGCATCGTGGAACTCATCGCCGAACTGGAGGCGGAGGGGCTGCTGTGAAGATCCGCTCTGTCAGGCACAACAATCGGAAAAAGGTGTTCGAGGTCGCCACCTCGACGAAGAGGCTCGTGTTCCCGTTCTCGAAGGCGAAGCCGACACCAACGACCGACGACCCGGTCACGGAGCTTTCCGTCGACCCGGAGGCTGGCCGCGAGGCGTTTACCTACGTCCTCCACTCCGGTCGCACCGGCACGGTCCACGTCGAGCAGGTGCTCGAGTACAACCAGGATCCAACGTACCTCCGCGATCTCCTGCTGTACCGACTGACGCTCGAAGCACAGAAGCGAGTCGCAGAGAGCCCGCTGTCGAAGCGCGAGATCGTGCGCCGGCTCGGGACTTCCGCCGCGCAGTTGTATCGCCTGCTCGATCAGACGAACTACCGCAAGTCTGTCGATCAGCTGCTCGCGCTTGCTGCAAGTGCTCAACTGTGACGTCGACTTGGTCGTCCGGACAAAGACTGCCAGACGCGGACAGATTCTGAAGGCGTGCTCTTTCAAAGGCGCGTCGACTGTGAACGTAACACGCGGGAAGGTGTACTCCTGTCGAATCAGTGAGACTGAGAGGTTTCGATGGCCGGATCAGCCGAACGTGAAGGCGAACGTCTCCACGCCGACATCAAGGAACTCGATCTCGAACTGTCGATCGACGATCGGCTTCGGCTGTCGGATCAGCTGATACAAACGCTGTTCGACAACCGTGCCGTTGCCGCCCTCGTCCACGTCGCCGCCGTGAGCAGAACCCGGCGGCTGCCCGTCAATCGCCACGCGGAAACGTACGGAGACGCCTTGCCGCGGCGGTCCCATGACGAGATGAAGGTCGCGGGCGTGAAAGCGATACACGATCCGGCCGTTGGGACCGTTCCCGACCGTTGCCTGCCTCCCCATCGTCCAGTCGCCAACCAGCGCCCATTGATTCAGCGCCAGGCGGGCAGGGGCGGCATAGAGGCGACGTCGGTCCCGCCCAACCCCGTCCCGTGATGCGAAGTTCTCCGTCCGCTCGTACCCGACGTAATTCTCCGGAGATCGCAAGTTGGCCCAGTCGGCCGGCGCTTCCACGCCAGCGGCATCGACCGACACGACACCCGCGTCGCTGCCGGCGCCGGATTCCGCGAGCAACCGCTGGATGACCTTCTCGGACTGCTCGTACTCGCCCTCGCCGAAGTGATGATGGCGAACGCGGCCCTGCGGATCGAGGAAGTACAGGGCGGGCCAATAATGGTTGTCGAAGGCGCGCCAGATGGCGTAGTCGTTGTCGAGGACAATCGGGTAGTCGATCCCCAGCGAGCGCACCTCACGGCGGACGTTGTCGACATGCCGTTCGAATTCGAACTCGGGGGTGTGTACGCCGACGACGATGAGGCTCTGTCGGTATTTTTGTGCCCAAGCGCGAACATATGGAAGGGTCCGCAGCCAGTTGATGCAGGTGTAGGTGCAGAAATTGGCGAGTACGAGCTTTCCGGCCAACATCGATGGCGTCAGGCGTGGCGAATTCAGCCACTCGGCCGCGCCGCCGATGGCCGCGAGTTCACGCGACCCGCCCTCTTTCGCCTCCGACGTTTCGAACATGCCCAGGCGCGCCGCAGCGATCGTCATTGCCGTCCTCCCGAGAAACAGTCGGCGATCGTGATCGAAATATTCAGCCACGCTATTCACCTCGTCGAGCAGTCCGTGAACACGAGTGGCGCGCCTCGAGATGAGGGACGACGTGCTGCCACGCCGTCCCGTCTCCGAGCGCGCTCTGCCCTGCCTCGACTAATTGCGCAGCGATCTGAATCCCGCGCGAACCTCTTCTGAAAAGAGTCGCGGCTGTTCCCAGGCCGCAAAGTGGCCGCCTTTCTCCACCTTGTTGTAATGGATCAGTTTGGGATACGCCCGCTCCGCCCAGCTCCGCGGGGCTGGATAGAGTTCGTCAGGGAAGACGCTCACGGCAACCGGGATGGAGACGCCTTTGGCATTGAAATACCCTTGGCCCCAATACTCCCAATAGAGACGGGCGCCAGAAAGCGCCGTGTTCGTCAACCAGGTGTGCGTGATGTTGTCGAGGATGTCGTCGCGCGTGAGGCCCTCGGACTGTCCGTCAAAGACGCGCGCGATCAGCTCGTAGCTGCGCGCGTCGTGATCGAGGAAATAGGCCGCCAGGCCGACGGGTGAGTCCGCGATTCCGACCAGTGTCTGCGGCCGCAGCCCCATCTGGAACCCATAGGCGATTCCCTTTTGATAGACGAACTGCAAACGTTCGTAAGCGACCTTCTCATCGTCTGAGAGACCCGTTGGCGCGGGCGCCCCTGAAAAGGCCGCCCCGTCAATGTCGGCTGGAAAGATGCCGGGCATGTTGGTGTGGATGGCGAGCAATCCTTTCGGAGCTTGCACGCCCATCAGGTCGACGACGACCGCGCCCCAGTCGCCGCCCTGCGCGACGTACCGCTCGTAGCCGAGGCGCTTCATCAACTCGGCCCAGGCACGGGCGATGCGGGCGGGGCCCCAGCCGGTCTCGGTCGGCTTGCCCGATACCCGTAGCCCGGCATGGATGGGATCACCACGTCGAAGGCGTCCGACGCGCTCCCGCCGTGCGCTGTCGGGTTGGTCAGCGGGTCGACGATCTTCATCTGCTCGACGACCGAGCCGGGCCAGCCGTGCGTGACGATGAGCGGCAGCGCATTGTCATGTTTCGAACGCACATGGATGAAATGGATGTCGAGTCCATCGATCTCGGTGATGAACTGCGGGAGGGCGTTAAGCCTGGCCTCGCATTTGCGCCAGTCGTACTCGGTCGCCCAATAACGCGCGAGAGCCTGAGTTGTAGCGAGTTGCACGCCTTGCGATTGATCCGTGACCGTCTCCCGATCGGGCCACCTTGTCGCGTTGATGCGCCTGCGCAATTCGGTCAGTTCCGCCTCCGGAACATTCACCTGAAACGGACGGATCGCGGTCTGGTCGGCTGAAGGCTCGCTGCCTTGTTGTGTTGCGATGGCTGGGGTCATGGTGCTCATGGCAACCTCCTCGAGCACATGAAACCAGACGCGCGACGCCGGATCTATTAGACGAAGGTATCGACGACACGAATGCGGTCGTGACTCTTGAGGAAACCGCCGCGTGAGCCGAAACCAATACCAAGGTCTTATAGACGATTGCGCTTGGCGCGAGCATTCTTCGTAGCGAAAGCGGCCAGGCAACGGGTGGCGCAATCCTGATCCACCCAACACCAGACACGGAGGTCACAATGAGCACTCAGACAATCAATGAAGACGCTACCCAAACCCGCACCGCTGCAACCGTCGATCTGAAGCTCGAGGTCGTCGTCATCCCGGTGGCCGACGTCGATCGCGCCAAGCGCTTCTACGAGGGCTTGGGGTGGCGGCTGGACGCTGATTTCGCCAACGGCGATGACTGGCATCTGGTGCAGCTGACGCCTCCGGGATCGCCATGCTCCGTCATGTTTGGCAAGGGGTTTACGACCGCCGTGCCGGGATCGGTTCAGGGAACGTTCCTCGCGGTCGATAACCTCGAAACCGCGCGTGCCGAGCTCGTCGGACACGGCGTCGACGTGAGCGAGGTGTTCCACTTCGAAGGCAATCGCCTTGTCGTCGGCACCAAGGGACGCACACCCGGCCGTGACCCGGAAGGGCGCTCCTACCTCTCCTTCGCGTCATTCAGCGATCCAGACGGCAACGGCTGGTTGCTTCAGGAAGTCAACGGGCGGCTGCCAGGACGCGGGCTCAGCGTGGACGTGGCGACTATGACAGCGCTTCTGCAGGAGACAGAGAAGCGACATGGGCAGTACGAACCGACGGCGCCGAAGCACCACTGGTCGGAGTGGTACGCCGCGTACGTCGTGGCGCGCGTGCAGGGGCGGACCCCCGAGGAGGCGGCTGCAGAGGGCGCACTCCGCATCGAACATCCCCGCGACGGCGTGCGGGCGTAGCGATGATTCTCACACGCTACTGCGAGCGGACAGACTCTGGACCATCGGCGGCCGAGCCATGAACGAGCAGAGTAGGCGGGCAGAGTCGAACGATGGTCCAGGTGCCACATTCTCGTTTTCCATTCCCAGCGGTTCAGAGAGCGGTACGGACGCGGCACCGCGATGAGGCAGCCATGATAGGCAAGCGTTCACTGGTGTCGGTCGTCGACGACGACGAGTCCGTGCGTGAGTCGCTGCCAGACTTGCTGCGGCAGCTCGGCTTTGCCGCCCAGGCGTTCTCATCGGCCGAAGCGTTCCTCGCCTCAGAGGCGCTCAGCGAGACACGCTGCCTGATCCTCGACATCGCGATGCCGGGCATGTCCGGCCCCGATCTGCAACAGGAACTCATACGCCGGCAGCACAACGTCCCGATTGTCTTCATCACGGCGCACGGTGACGAGACGGTCCGTCCGGCCCTGGTCGCGCACGGCGCGGTCGAGTGTCTGTTCAAGCCGTTCAGCGACACGGCCCTGCTCGATGCGCTCAACATCGCGCTGCGGATGAGGTAAACATGATGGTGGGCACCGGAAACGTCACACACGCGCCGTATACTGTGCATCCTGTTATGGCTGTCCGTTCCATCGAGGTCGCCACTATGGCGGACGTCACGCCAATCGTCTTCGTCGTTGACGACGACGTCTCGGTGCGCGAATCGTTGGAGCTGTTGCTCCGAACGGCAGGATGGCAGCCGGAAACGTTTACGTCGGCGCAGGAGTTTCTGTCCCGCCCCCGCGCCGCGCTTCCGTGCTGCCTCGTGCTGGACGTGACGCTTCCGGGGCTCAACGGTCTGGAACTGCAGCAGCAGCTTGCCGAGCGGACGGACATGCCGATCATTTTCATCACCGGCCACGGCGACGTGCCCATGACCGTGCAGGCGATGAAAGCGGGGGCCGTCGAGTTCCTGACGAAGCCGTTCAAGGACGATGTGCTGTTGGACGCCATCCGCAGCGCCATCGAGCGGAGTCGCGCCGCACTCCGCCAGAATTCGCAGATACAAGTCTTGCGGGACTGCCACGCCTCATTGACTCAGCGCGAACGCCAGGTCATGGAGCTGGTCGTCTCGGGTTTGCTGAACAAGCAGGTCGGTGGCGAGCTCGGCATCAGCGAGATCACGGTGAAGGCGCACAGAGGCCAGGTGATGCGCAAGATGAAGGCTGACTCGCTTCCCGACCTGGTGACAATGGCCGCGCGCCTCGGCCTACGATCCGCGCCAAAGGCCTGACAGTCAGCCCAAGCCACAACCAGCCGACGCCTCGCTCGGAGGCGCAGTTCACCGACGCGTTGGGGCCTTGACCGACCCATGGAAAAGGCCGAAGACCAGGAACAGGCCCACTACCAGCCCAAGCCAGGCGGCGCGGCCTTCAATCCTGGCTGCGGCGAGCTGCGCCGAGGACAAACAATGCGTTGACGACGACGAAGGCAAAATGCACCACCGTGACTGCGATCCCTTGAGTTTCCGCCTGCACCCGCGTGAACACCTCGAACCAAACGATGTTGCTCCCGCCCATCACGGCATGGGCGACAACCGCAACCCAGTGTCCGAACCGTCCAGTGTGATGTGTTGCCAGAAACCACAGGGTGCCTGCCGTCAAAATGGCGAGGCCGTGCGCCTCGACGACGCCGATAACGGTAGGGTTCTGGTAAAACGTTTGGCCGAACGGACCGCTCCCTGACGCGTAGGACTGCAGGTCAGAGATCAGGCCGAAGACACCTGCCACCGTCAGGAACAGAGCATCAATGCGCAGGACTAACCGGCGCATCAACATCTGAAAACCCCACGTACCGGAAATGGCCGAAGGCTCTGACGAAGAACATAAGCGAGAGCGCGAACTTCCTGATTGTCACGGTCTCAGACGCAGCACTGCGAAACCGGTACAGCGAATCGGACACGTCGGAGAAATCGAAGTTGGACATCCACTAACGCTATATCACATCGAGATCGGCCGTGACTGTTCACGTCACACTCCGGCGGCGGTGCGGTGTCGCAGTGGGAGGCCGCATCGAGGATGTCAGCCTGCGGGGCTCGTGGCGGTGCGGGAGACGGGCCTGATGTGGGCGAACATGCTGCGGGCGTTCCAGGTTGGGAAGGCTCTTACCAGCGACGGGAGGCCGTCGAGTTGGATACGGCCCTCCCGTGTGGCTTGGGCCCAGGTGAGCTGTCCGGCGTGCCATTTGACGAAGGCTTCGGCTTCCGCCGTGATGTAGAGGTCCTCGTCGAGGCCGGGGTACGTCTTGCAGATCTCGGTGTCTCCGCGCTCGATGAGTAGCCAATAGCGCTCACGGCGCGGGCGGCCCGAGAAGTCGAAGCGGATGACGACGCGTCGATCCGGGAGCCGGTCTCGGCGGAGCGCGTTGCACATCGACCACAGGGCCACAAAGGGGTCGAGGTTCTCGGGGGCGATCTCGAGCCAACGCGCACCCCACTCGCCGAGCGACTGGCAGACCGTGAAGAGGTCGTGGCCCGAAGACGTGAGCTCGTAGTGGTGCCCGCGCCCGTCGGGCTTGGGTGCCGACTCGACGACACCAAGCCGTTCGAGCTGCTTGAGCCGCTGGGAGAGCAGGGTACGGGAGAGTCCGGGCGCGCCCTCCAGGATCTCACTGAAGCTTCCGCAGCCAAGGTACAGGTTGCGGATGATCAGCGGCGTCCACCGCTCGGCGAAGATCTCCGCGCCACGTGCGATGGGGCAGTACTGCCCGTACGTCCTCACGACGCCAGTGTTGCGCACCCGCCTTCGGTTGTGAAGTCCAGATTCTTGACTTCACAGCTCCGGTCCGCCGTGGTCCGATGGAGGCCGTCGGCGGGACTTTTGGAGTCCCGCAGTTCAGCTCAAGGAGGATCCCATGAGAGGTCATGCAGTTGTTGCGACCCTACTCGTTGCCGGCGTTCTCGCGCAGGCGCCCGCAAACGAAGGCTCGGTCGGCTGGGCCATGAATGCGACGATCATCGATGGCTGCAGCTGCCGAATGATGTGTTCGTGTATCTTCGGATCGCCAGCCACACTCGGCTCAGCTGCGACCCACGAGCATGAGGGACACAGGTCCTGTTACTTCAACTCGGCGTTTCGCGTTAATAAAGGCCATCATGGCAAGGTTAGTCTGGATGGTCTGAAGTTCTGGTTCGCGGGAGACAAGGGCGACGCCAGGACCGTCGAACTGACCTTCGAGCCTTCCGCGACCGAGGAGCAGCGGCAGGGGATCCGCGAGTTCTTGTCCCATTTCCTGCCGATAGAGTGGGAGTCTTTCACCGAAGGACCTGATGCGAAGATCGAGTGGAAAGCTGAGGCAGTGCGCGCCGAGGCCAAGCTCGATGGCGGAAAGGCGGCTGAAGTGGCGTTGACTCGATATTCCGGCGCCACAGGCAAAGGTACGACTGTCATCAAAAATATGAGCTACTTCGCCGCCGCCCGAAATGACGGGTTCAATATCCTGCCGGTCGAAATCACCGCCTATCGTCGCGGGCTCAAGCCAGCACCGTTCGAGTTTCATGGGACCTCAGGATTTACCATCACCATCGACATGAACTCCAAGGATGTGATTGCGGCGCGGTAGAGACCTTGTTCGAGACAGGAGGACCCGATGACGACATCGACAACCGCGGAAGTCGGCCATGGAGGCAAGGGCTTGTCCGCCGCAGCTTCAGCGGAGGCGGAGCCAACCGTCGTGGAGATCGACGGGTTCCGAGGCCGGCTGATCACTGCCGACCACGCCGACTACGACATCGCCCGCGCAGTGTGGAACGGCGCCATCGATCGGCGGCCGCGCCTGATCGCCCGATGCATCGGGACCGCCGACGTGGTCGCGGCCGTGCGGTTCGCCCGCGACCACGATCTGGAGATCGCCATACGGGGCGGAGGCCACAACGTGGCGGGCACCGCCGTGTGCGACGACGGGATCGTCATCGACCTCTCGGCGATGCGGGCCGTGCGGGTCGATCCCGCCGGCCGCAGGGCCTGGGTGCAGGGTGGCGCACTGTGGGGCGACGTCGACCACGAGACGCAGGCGCACGGTCTGGCCACCACCGGCGGAATCGTGAGCCACACCGGAGTCGCCGGGCTCACCCTCGGCGGTGGCGTCGGCTGGCTGATGCGCAAGCACGGCCTCACGATCGACAACCTCCTCGCCGTCGACGTCGTAACGGCCGACGGCGAGCTGCTGCGGGCGTCCGAGGACGAGCACCCCGACCTGTTCTGGGCGTTGCGAGGCGGCGGCGGCAACTTCGGCGTGGTCACCTCGTTCGAGTTCCGCCTCCACTCCGTCGGGCCCACCGTCCTGGCCGGGCCCATCCTCTGGGACGCGACCAACGCCGTGGAGGTCCTCCGCTTCTACCGCGACTTCGTCCGCGACGCTCCCGACGAGCTCGGCACGGTCGTGAGGTTCGGCACCGCGCCGCCGCTGCCGGTCATCCCCGAAGATCTGCACTGGCGCCAGGTGGTGATGGTCGGTACCTGCTACGCCGGGCCGATCGAGGACGGTGAGCGGGTGCTCCGCCCGCTCCGCGCATCCCGGACTCCACTCCTCGACCTGGTCGGGCCCAAGCCGTACGTGCGATTCCAGAGCGCGCTCGACTCGACCGTCGTCCACGGGTGGAACTACTACTGGAAGTCCACCCACCTCCCCGAGCTCCGCGACGACCTCATCGACGTGATCGCCGAGCACGCGTTCCGCTGCTCGTCGCCGCGATCGTACGTGGCGATGTTCCATCTGAAGGGGGCGGTGAGCCGGGTGGCCGAGGGCGCGACGGCGTTCGGGAACCGGCAGGCGTCGCACGCGATCACCCTCGATGGTGTGTGGCGGCCCGGCGAGGACTTCGGCGACCGGGACACCGCTTGGACGAAGGGATTCTTCGCCGCCCTCGGCCGCTTCCGTGAAGGCGTCTACGTCAACTTCCTCGGCGGCGACGAAGACCCCGACCGGGTCCGCGAGGCGTACGGCGACTCCGTCTACGACCGCCTGGTGGATGTGAAGACCACGTACGACCCCGACAACGTCTTCCATCACAACCAGAACATCCGCCTTCGCTCCGCGTCCGCTTGATCGGGACAGACGTGGAGCTACGGCGAGACAGGTCCGCCCGAGGTTGAGTGATGGTGTTCCAGCACAACCTCGTCTGAGCCGCCTGCGTACGTAGGAATACCCATTTTCAAGGCCACTCGATTTTGGGTATTTCGTCGGATGCCAACGGCTCCCGCCTTCGGATAGCGTCCGTACCGACGCGGAGGCTCAGACGCCACATGACGTTCGATGTCGGCCCGTTCGCCCTTTGCGGCGCCATTCCCGACGCGAACGATGGCATGGGCGGGTACTGTCCGCGCCGCACCGTGCTCGACAGCCTCCTGGCAAATGCAGCGGCCGAGGCCGGCGTCGAGGTTCGGGAGGGGGCTGCCGCGAAGGATGTGGAGTTCCACAGATGAATCACGATGTGAAAGGAGTGAGGTCATGTACGTGATCCGTGAGGTCCTCAACTGCAAACCCGGAAAGGTCCGCCAGATGGTTGAGAAGTTCCAGGGCATCTCAACGGTCTTGAAAGAAATGGGGCGGGAACCGCTCCGCGTGCTCACCGATGTCACGGGCGAGCCCTACTGGACCATCATCGCCGAGGCGAAGGTCGAGAAGATCGATGACTTCTTCGCCATGGAGCAAACCCTCATGGCCAACGAGACTCTGCGAAAGACGATGGCTGACTATCACGACCTCGTGGCCAGCGGCCGGCGGGAAATCTATCGAATCGAGAGCTGATGCCCCGGATAGGCGGTGGCCGAATGAGCGATCGTCAGCTCGGAACCGTGGTCATCGGCGGAAGCCAGGCAGGTCTGGCGGTCGGCTATCACCTCATGCAACGGGGTCTGCCGTTCGTGATCCTGGACGAGAACGACCGGATCGGTGACGCCTGGCGGAGGAGGTGGGATTCGCTGCGGCTGTTTACACCCGGCCGTTACGACGGACTACCGGGGATGCCGTTTCCGGGATCGCCCTCCTCGTATCCGACCAAGGACGAGACCGCCGACTATCTGGAGAATTACGCCCGCAAGTTCGAGCTCCCGGTCCGGACAGGGGTCAAAGTCGACAGACTGTCGAAGGTCGGGGATCGCTTCGAGGTGATCTGCGGTGAGCACACGCTGTTCGCCGCGAACGTGGTCGTGGCGACCGGCGCCTATAACAACCCCAGGGTCCCGCCGGTCGCGCGCGAGCTCGACGAGAGCATCGTCCAGCTCCACTCTAACGAGTACCGTAACCCCTACCAGATTCAGGAAGGGGGCGTGCTGGTGGTGGGCGCCGGCAACTCCGGCGCGGAGATCGCCATCGAACTCGCTCCCCACCACCAGACGTGGTTATCAGGCCGGGACACGGGGCAGGAGCCCACCCGGGCCGGGAGTCTGCCCGATCAGCTGTTCACGCCCATCATGTGGTTCATGGCCACGCGGTTGACGGTAAAGACGCCATTCGGGAGAAAGCTCCGGGACCACTTTCTCGATCCCCCTCGTGGAATCCCTCTGGGCCGGGTGCGAAGGAAAGACTTTGCGGCAGCGGGCATCGAAAGAGTGCCGCGAATGACGGGCGTGACGAACGGACGTCCCGTCCTCGAGGATGGAAGAGTGCTCGAGGTGTCGAACGTCATTTGGTGCACCGGATTCACACCCGATTACGACTGGATTGATCTCTCACTACCGACCCACAACGGTGTTCCCATTCATGATCGGGGCATCGTCGAGTCCGCTCCCGGTCTGTACTTCATGGGGCTTCCCTTCCTCTACTCGCTGAGCTCGGCGCTGTTGGGTGGTGTGGGACGTGATGCCAAGCACATCGTCGATCACATCGTTTCCACCCGGCCCGCAAGAATGGGCGTGCAACAGTTGGAGAACGGACGAGATCGAACAAGTTGCGTCCGCACCGTCGTTGAGTAGAACTAGCCCGATCACGGTGGGCGGGAAGCTATGGCAATGGTTTCCGGCGACGTCCGAGCGCGCGACCAACTGCTGACAGCGCCCGCTGTCTTCTCGGAGAGCTCTGTAGCCGGGACTCCCCCACAGCACTATGGGAGGTGAAAGATGCCTACTCCAAAGCACCCCGAAAAACGGTCTGATCTGCGAGCGACGCCGCTTGGAGCGGGCCGCCCCCCTCAGGTGTCGACCAAGGCGCGATGGTCTTCATCAACGGAGAGTTCGACTCGCACCGGCTGATGTCTCGCCGGCGGGCCTGAGGCCAAGACGCTCACGCTCTGCTCTGACGAAGAAGCTGCCCTCGGTCACGACGACGTCGCCTGGCTGAACGCCTGTTACGACTTCGATCTGTTCTCCCGAGGTCTGGCCTAGCCGCACCTCTCGTTCAGTAAACTTTCCGGGCTCCTTCGGGTTCGCCAGATAGACGACCGTACGGTCACCAACGTTCTGCACGGCGTTGCGCGGGACTCTAGGCGTCGACGTACCCGGCGCTCCGGCCACCACGACATCCGCGTACATTCCGAGCCGCAGTTCGCCGCCCGGGTTTGGCACCTCAATCCGAACCTTCGCAGTTCGTGTGTCGGCGCTGACCTGCGGATCGACGTAGCTGACGCGGCCGCGCAGCGTGACGTCTGGACGGGCTGACGTGGTGATTGCGGCCTCACTGCCAACGCGGATTCGGGAGAAATCCTTCTCGTACAAGTCCGCCACAACCCAGACGGTTGAAAGATCGACAACGGTAAAGAGCTTGGTTGCCGCATCCACGTTGAGGCCGACATTTGCCCCGCGCTCCGTGACGACGCCGTCAATCGGCGCGGGCACGTTGGTCGCAGCGCTCACGCTGCGGCCAGAAGCCATGTTGTCGAGCGCCGACGCGGAGACGCCTAGCAGTTCGAGCTGTGATCGCGCACTTTGGACAGCCGCTGTCTGCGCCGCGTGCTCAGCGTGAAGTTTCTCCAGCTCCTGTCGGCTCGCGGCCCCGATCTCCACGAGCTTCTGGGTCCGCTGCAACTCGAGGTCATGCGCGTCGAGCATGGCCTGTGCCGACACGTACCGCGTCTGCGCCTCCGCAAGCGCCGGGCTGTAGATCTCCGCCAGGGTTTGGCCGCGACCAACGCGGGCGCCGAGCGCGGGCCCAACCTTCGTCACGCGCCCGGCGACGAGCGGCGTCACCACCACCTGACGATAGGCGTTCGGCTCGACGACACCGGGCAGACGAAGCTCCGTCGCTGACGTTCCACTCGCGACTGGCGCCACGACGATCCCCGCGCGTTCTACCGCGTCCTGACTGAGTGGAACGACGACGTCAGAGAGTGGCGCGTTGCTCGCGCCAGCGGATGCAGCTGGAGACGGTTGCGCACCTGTGGGTGACGGCATGTCTGCAGCGTGTCCGCCGGCCCCGGTATCTCCTCGCATCACTAGGTACGTGGCTCCGGCTCCAGCTGCCAGCAGAGCAATGGCGACCAACGCTGCAGCACCCCTGGGCATCGTCATGCGTGAGTCGCTCGTCATCGATTCTCTCCAAGCGCCCGCTTGAGCGCTGTTCGTGCTTCGTACGCCGCACGCAGGGCCTCGGTATAGGCGCGTTCCACATCCAGGTATCGCCGTCGTTCCGCCAGGACCTCGAAGACTGTCACCCGCCCGAGCTCGTAACTCTGACCGACCACGGTCAGGTTCTGGCGCGCCAGTGCCTGCGCGCCGGCGCCATAGATCTTGACGGCCTCCCTCGCACGCTCGTCCCGCGCGCGAGCGGACGCCAGTTCGGCCTCCGCGCCGAGCCGCGCGGCATCGTAGGCGGCGGCCGCACCCGTCCGCTCTGCGTGCGCCACGGCCACGTCTCCCTGATTCCGGTTCAGTACGGGAATGCTCAGCATCGCGCCAGCAGACCAGTAGTTGAACTGCCCCCGAACGCGCTCGAGACCACCGTCCGGCGCGAACCCGCGCTGCGGGAACCCCGAATCCATGCGCATGTAGTTTGCGAACACGCTGACATCGAACCCGCCCTGCGACTGCGCTCGGTCGATCTTCGCCACGGCCATGTCGATGCGGGCCGCCGCCTCTCGCACGTCAGCCCGCTGTTCGACGGCCGTCGACACGTCCCCCACCTGTGGCGCTACAGCCGACTCGCGTTGGACGAGATGTCGAACGTGTCACGTACGGTGAGCATGGTACCTGCCTTCATGCCGAGCACGCGTTTCAAGTCGAACATCGCGGTCTCCGTGCGGCCTACCTGGAGCAGGCGCTCGGCCTGGACACGTCTGAGCTCGACATCCAACAGATCCCGCTCGAGCGGGGGTGAGGCTCCCTGTTCGACGCGAGACCGGAGCAAGTCGAACTGGTTTTGCATCGCTGCCACGAGTTCGTCGAAGAGCGCGAGATCTCGAATCGTCGCCAGGACGTCGCCGTATCGCGTGCGGACTTCGGCTGCCAGCAGGCGCTCGCGATCTGACGCAGACAGCTGCGCAACCGTGACTTCGCGGTCGGCGACTGCAAGACGCTCGCTCCTCCGGAAGAGATCGAGCGGCCATTCCACGCCGATCGTGGCCAAGTGGTCCGTGCCGCCGGGTTCGTCACGCCACTCGAACGAGACCGATGGGTTGGGCCTGAGCGACGCTTGGCTCTTCGTGCCTTGCGCCACCTCCACCTGACTGCGCGCCGCCCGAAGTGAGGGTTCCTGCTCGATGGCCCTCGCAATGGCCTGTTCAAGTGACAGCCCGTTCGCAGGATCCACGAATCGGCCAGCATGCGGCGCCTGGGCACCGGGTGATTGAGCCGATGTGGACACACTGGTCAGCAGCGTCGCAATGAGGACGCTCAACGCGATTCGCACGGTCATTGCACGCCTCCCTGGAAATTCACCGACCCTTGGCCCGCCTGCCCGCTCCACTCGATCGCCATCTGCCAGGCGCCGGCCATGCCGAACTCCGCGGTCGCGGCGTATCGGCCGGGCACTCCGGTCGGCGTGACCTGGAGACCGCCAGACATGACCATTCCGGGCATCGCCATGTTGGCGCTGGCGCGCACGCTGCCAACGTCGACCAACGTGGTTGTGCCCGTGCGCCTGAACTCGAACGTGAAGCTGTTCCGTCCTTGCCGCAAGGTGCCGGTTGGCGACAGGAGCGCGATATCGAGGTCACCGGCGCGGATCGTTTGCACGACCGGTCCTGCACTCTGAGCCGCGGGCTCGATACCACCAGGTCGGGGCCGCCACACGAATGAGATCACCGCAATGAGGGCAACGACTCCCGCCGCCACTAACAGAGGCCGCCGGCTGCCGCTCACCTGCTCGGCTCGCGCCAGTGGCTCGTGGTGGAGTCCCAGACGGCGCTCACGAATCCAGAAAAAGATGACCGGTGTGACGATCAGTACATGGAGCAGCGACGACACCATGCCGCCAAGCACCGGCGTCGCAAGCGGCTTCATCACTTCTGCGCCCGCTCGCGTGCTCCACATGATCGGGAGGAGTCCTGCGATGACAGTGGAAACGGTCATCACCTTCGGCCGAAGACGAAGCAATGCGCCCTCCGTCACGGCCTCCCTGAGGCCGGCCCGCGTCAACGTTCCGCCGAGCTCGTGTCGCTTCCGCTCGACCGCTTCCTCGAGATAAATCACCATGACGACACCGGTCTGCACGGCGGTGCCGAACAGCGCGATGAACCCGACCCACACCGCGACGGAGAAGTTGTAGCCAAGGAGCCAGAGCAGGTAGATGCCGCCGGTCAATGCGAAGGGCACGGCCAGGAGCACGTGAGCGGCTTCGAGCGCCGAGTGATACGTGAAGTACAGGAGCACGAAGATCACGAGCAACACAATCGGCAGGACAATCTGCAGCCTGGCTCGCGCCCGTTCCTGGTTCTCCCACCGTCCGCTCCAGCCGATGTAGTAACCCGCCGGCAACGCGACATCCCGTGCGACGGTCGCGCGAGCTTCCCCAACGAAGCCCCCGACGTCACGACCCTGCACGTTCAGAAGCACCGTCGCGAGCAGCAGGCCGTTTTCCGAGGAGATCATCGCGGGACCGCGTCCATGCTCGATCCGAGCGACCTGGCTGAGCGGAATCTGCGCGCCACTGGACGAGACCACGAGCACCTGACCGAGCGCCTGAGGGTCCGCCCGGTACTCAGGGGCATACCGAACACGGACGGGAAACCGCTGACGGCCCTCGATGGTCGTCGTCAGGGTGGTCTCCCCGATGGCCGTTTCGATCACCTGCTGGATGTCCCCGACGCCGATCCCGTAGCGCGCGGCGGCGCCGCGGTCGATCTCGATGTTGAGGTACTGACCACTGGTGACCTGTTCGGGATAGACGTTGCTCGCGCCCGGTACTCGGCGCACGGCGTCAGCGACCTTCCGCGCCAATTCCTCGAGCACGGTCAGATCGGTGCCGAAGATCTTCACGCCCACTTCCGAGCGGATCCCCGTCGTCAGCATGTCGATGCGGTTGATGATGGGCATCGTCCAGATGTTGGAAACGCCCGGCAGCTGCACCGCTTGCCCCATCTCTGCGCGCAGTCCATCGAGCGTCATTCCCGACCGCCACTCCGGCTTCGGCTTCAAGTGGACGATGGTCTCGGTCATATTGAGCGGTGCCGGATCGGTCGACGTGTCGGCGCGTGCGACCTTGGCGACGACGTAGGCGACTTCCGGAAACTTCATCAAGGCGGCGTTCTGGCGCGCCGCGATCTTCGTGTTCTCCTCGAGCGAAATGCTGGGATCGGCGATGGGCATGAACATCAAGTCGCCCTCGTTGAGCGGCGGCATGAATTCGCTCCCGATCCCACGGGCCAGGGCCAGCGCTCCGACAAAAAGGGCCGCGGCGACCGCGATTGTGAGTGCCCGATGCCCGAGCGCGCTCTGCAGCACGGGCCGGTAGACTGCACGAAGCACGCGCATGACGGGGTTGGCTTCCTCCGGATGGAACTTCCCCCCGAGCAACAACGTGCAGAGCACCGGGACGAGCGTCACGGAGATGACCGTCGCCGCGAGCACCGCAAACGTCTTGGTGAAGGCCAAGGGCTGAAAGAGCTTGCCTTCCTGATCGGTCAGCGCGAACACCGGAATGAAGGCGAGCAGGATGATCGCCATCGAGAAGAACACGGGCCGTCCGACCAATCGCGTGGAGTCGCGAACAGTCTCCCAGATGCGGCCACGATCGCCGGAGTCAACCCCTCGTTGCTCGACGAATCGGAACGCGTTCTCGGTGACCACGATGCCGGCATCGACGAGCACGCCAATCGCAATGGCGATGCCGGCGAGGCTCATGATGTTGGAGGAAATGCCGGCGTAGTACATGCCCAAAAACGACAGCAGAACCGCGAGCGGAAGCGGAAGGGTGACGATCAGGATCGAGCGGAAGTGCATCAGGAAGATGACGTGTGCCAGCGTGACGAGGGCGATCTCTTCGATCAACGCCGTCCGCAGTGTGCCAACCACCTGTTCGATCAAGTCTGAGCGGTCGTAGAACGGTACGATCGTGACGCCCTGCGGGAGGCCAGGCGCAATCTGGGCGATGCGAGCTTTCACCGCGTCGATGACGTCCTTCGTGTTGACACCGGTTCGTGCGACGACGACGCCGCCGACCGCTTCCTGCGTTCCCTTCACGAGCGAGGCGACTCGGAACGCGTTGCCGACTTGGACGTTCGCCACCTGCTCGACGTGGATGGGGACGCCGTTCGCGCCGCCGACGACGATCCGCTTGATGTCGTCGACGGAAGCGATCAACCCGACGCCTCGCACGATCAGCCAGGCACCGTTCGACTCCAGCACGTTGCCACCGACATTCAGGTTGCTGGCGCGGACGGCCGACACCACCGCGCTCAGGGGCAGGTTGTAGGTCTTGAGGCGATTCGGATCGACATCCACTTGGTACTGCTGGACATGGCCACCGACGGAGGCCACCTCCGCGACGCCAGGCACGGCATTGAGCTGGTAGCGGATGAACCAGTCCTGCAGCGTGCGGAGCTCACGAAGTGAATGCGACGGGCTCTCGACCGTGTACCAGAACACGTGGCCGACACCGGTCGCGTCTGGTCCGAGCGTCGGCGTGACGCCAGTGGGCAGGCTCTTCGTGACGAGGCTCATGCGTTCGAGGACGCGAGTCCGTGCGACGTACAGGTCCACGTTGTCCTCGAAGACGACGTAGATCATCGAGAACCCGAAGGCCGACTGCGATCGCACTACACGGACACCCGCGAGGCCTTGAAGGTTCGTGGTGAGGGGATACGTGACCTGGTCCTCAACCTCCTGCGGGCTGTGCCCGGGCCAGTCCGTGAAGACGATCACCTGGTTGTCGGAGAGATCGGGAATGGCGTCGATCGAGGTGGCCGTCAACGCCCACCATCCCCAGCCCGCAAGGCCGAGGTATAGGACGACGACGATAAACCGGTTCCTTAGCGCAACGTCAATGAGTCGATTGATCATGCTTGCCCCGCCGAAGCTCGCCCTCGCTCAGTGAGCGAAGGCGGGAGCCACGACACTCGTCATGCCGCGCGTACACGCGCGAGCCTACGTGCCCAGACGTCACGTCCGAGCAGACACACGACGACCGTGAGCGGCTAGACCAGGAAGACGGAGAGGAGAACGTGCTTTGGAATCGGCGCCGTCGGAACGGGCACGGTCGCGCGCCATCCGTTGCTCAGAACGAGAGCAGGCGCGCTGGCGGGCAGGACGGTCCCGGTACGCCGAGGACTGCGGTGGTGATGGCGGCTACGAACGTCGGGCTCGGCTGACTTGAATCCCCGCGCTCGGATGAGGCGCAGCAGCGGTCGGCCTGGGCCTGGCTAAGAACGCGCTCGGACCCGGACCTGTGCGAATCGCCCTTGTGCATCGGGCACTCGGTGTCCTCAGAACAGCATGCCATCCGGGCTTCGGGAGTTGGCAGCCAGCCCGCGCAGACTGCTCCGTTGCCGGCGCAGAGCGCCACAACGAGCAATACTGCCGAAACCGCACGGGACCTCAGCACTCCCCCTAAGGATGCTTGGCAATCGGCTAGGTGTCAAACGGGCTGGGTCACGTCAGGCGGAAGCATCCCCAGAGTGAGATCCACAGGCCACAACCGAAGGACCCTCGCCAGAGCCGCGCTAATTCATCAGTTCACAACGCGGTGCGTTAGATCGTTCGTCGCCTCAAGCATCCCGGCTCGATTCAGCGGCCCAGCATGGGCCATGGTAGGTTGAAGAATAAAGATTTTCCTTGCTGGCGCATCAGGTGTGGTCGGGCGATCGCTGATCCCGCTGTTGACCGCACAGGGTCACACCGTCTCGGGAACGACCCGAGATCCGAAGAAGGCGGACCTGCTCCGGTCACTGGGGGCGAAGCCGGTCGTCGTCGACGTCTATGACCGCGACGGCCTGTTCGCCGCCGTCCGGGCTGCGCGCCCGGACGCCGTTCTCCACCAGCTCACCGATCTGACCCGCCTGGACTTCGCGGCGACCGCGCGGGTCCGGACCGAGGGCACCCGCAATCTGGTCGATGCCGCCCAGGCAGTCGGCGTACGCCGGATGGTGACCCAGAGCTTCTGGGGCGTCTACGTGCCAGGAGAAGGGCTTGCCGACGAAGAGACGCCGCTCTACGTCGACGCACCCGAGCCGTGGGACGGGGTCGCACGGCCGGTCGCGATCATGGAGCAGATTGTCGACGAGCTACCGGAGAGCGTCGTGCTCCGCTACGGCCTGTTCTACGGGCCGGGGACCGCGTTCGATCCCGATGGCCGGACGGCCGAGCGGGTCCGGCGAAGCCAGATGCCGGCCAACGAGAACGTCGTCTCGTTCCTCCACATCGAGGACGCCGCGATCAGCGCCCAGCAGGCGCTCGGCTGGCCGGCCGGGACGTACAACATCGCCGACGACGAGCCGGCGGCAGCGTCGGACTGGCTCCGGCAGTACGCCGCCGAGATCGGGGCGCCGCCACCGCTCCGGGCGGCCGGGCGCGATCCGCTCCTCAGTCGTGGGGTCACCAGCCAGAAAGCCCGCCGCAAGCAGGGCTGGACCCCGCGCCATCCAAGCTGGCGGGCCGGGTTCGTCCGCACCCGGGATATCATCAACCTGCTCGCGAACGATGAACGGCGAGGACCTCGCGGCTCGCGCGTCCGTGCTCGACCGTCACGTCGAGGGGCTGTTCTCACGCGAACGATGGCTGCGCGCGCGCTCGGACGCGGGATTCGAGCCGCGAGTGGTACCGTTCAATCACTCGGAGCTCGAACCCGGACGTTCCGGAGTGTTCGTCGCGTCAGTCCGGCGGAACGCGCCCGATCAGCTCGCCGCCTGCACCTTCGGGAGGCCGCCGGCCACGTAGTCGCCGGGCACCGTGCGCGCAGCGATGTTGAGCCGGTTCCAGCCGTTGATCGACACGATCGCCAGGCTCAGGTGCACCAGCTCGTCCTCCGAGAACTGCGCCCGCACGCGCTCGTACACGTCGTCCGGGACACGAGTCTCGGAGACGAGCGTGAGCGATTCGGTCCACTCCAGCGCGGCGCGCTCGCGCGCCGAGTAGTACGGCGTCTCGCGCCACGCGTCGAGGCCGTAGAGCCGCTGTTCGGTCTCGCTGTTCGCGCGCGCGTCCTTGCTGTGCATGTCCAGACAATAGGCGCAGCCGCTGATTTGCGACGCACGCATCTGGACGAGGTTGAGCAGTTTGTCATCGAAGCCCGCCTGACGAACCTGCCGTTCAAGGCCGAGCATGGCCTGCATCACGCCTGGGGGCACGTGCATGAGATCGATTCGAGCTTTCATGATGTCTTTCACCTCCATCATCAAGACGAATCAGGAATAATCTTGTGACACCGGCGCCGGGGCACGCCGGTGTCACAGACGGCCTCCGTCATTCGTCTAGCTACTTTGCGGTGAAGAACTCTCCACCACGGACACAGAGGACGCGGAGGATCACCCTTGTACCGATTGAACCTCCGTGTCCTCGGTGTCCCCAGTGGTGATTGGCGAGGTACTGGGTTTCACAATTGCCGTGATGTATATAGCCACCGAGTCACCAAGTCACAAAGCTGAGCACGCTCGTAAAACGCCGGCGACGGCTGAACGCCAATTGATTCGACGGCGCTGGCCTGCTCCGCAGGCCAGCCCGCCGACCGGGCCCGGTTCGGGGGATGAGCCGATGGAAAATCGGGGCTTCGGCTGCATCCCGCGAACCGGGTCCGGTCGCACGCGCCGCGTGGCGGCGGCCGTCGAATCGAGGCGCTCGGTGTCTCGGGTGGCTCGGTGGCCGAAAATACGTCGCCATATTTCCGAAATGGACAGGTACTGAAGCTAGCAGGGGGTGTAAGGCAAGGTGAGATGCAGCGACTGACTGAGCATCGTGACAACCTTTGACCCGATGAGCTCACTGCCGCCAACAACGACGATCTTCACACTCGCACCTCCACATCCGCCCGGCGCCGTCCCTGGCGCCCACGCGAGATCGGGCTCACGTGAACCGCTTGACGAACTCGAGCGCCTTCTCGGCGACCTCCCGCCAGCCGGCGTCGATCGTCAGCGCGTGCCCGCGGTCCGGCATCTTGACGATCTCGGTCACGCCCTTGTTGCGCTTCTGCTTTTTGTAGGACGCGTTCGCGATCGCCCAGGGGACCGTATGGTCCGAGTCGGCCGAGACGATCAGCATCGGACCCCGCTCCGGGTTCATCGAGTCGACCTTCGCCTCTGTCCACGGATTGAAGTTCGCGGACGCCGCCTGGAAGAGCGGCTCGCCGGCGCCGGGGACGGAGTAGCCGAGGTACAGCTCCTTCGCCTCGTCCTCGCCGACCGCGTTCGCGAAGCTGTAGCGGAACTGCTCGTAGCTGAGCGGGACCGCGCGGTTCCAGTTCGCGGGGTTGCGCAGGGCGACGCTGGCCGTGCGCAGCGCCGAGATCGGCAGCGGGAGCACGCCGCGGAACGGAGCAGGGCTGATCGCGACCGACGCGGCGGCGAGCCCGCGCCCCGCGAGAATCATGGTCAGCAGGCCCCCGAAGGAGTGGCCGATGATCACGGGCTTCCGATCCAGGCGGCGGATGATCGCCTCCTCGTAGTCGGCGATCTCGCCGATCCCCTTGCCCGCGAACACCTCAGGGTGCTCTCTGGCCTCGGCGACCGTCTCGGGATCGTCGGGCCAGCCCGGTGTCAACGCCACGTAGCCGGCTTCCTCGAACAGCGTCACCCAGCGGTCCCAGCTCGAGGGCAGCAGCCAGAGTCCGTGAACGAAGACGACAGGTGTGGCCTTCGAAGCATTCGCGCGCTCGACCTGAGCTGCCTCGTGGCCAGTGATGGTCGGCTCGGTGGTTGCGATGGTCATCTCCTCCTCCTCGTCTCTCGTGACAACAGGACGCTAGGTGTTGTGGCGCTCGCTCGACACGGCAGGTCCGTTAGCTGGCGAGCAGTGCCTTCATGCTGGCTAGGACCGAGCAGCATGTCCCGATGTGACAACTTGCTGTTCCGCCACCAGCGCGTCTGGACCAGAGCCTGTCGCGATTACAGTTTGACCATCGGCAACGGCGTCAGCGGATGCGTGCGGAATCTTTCGAGAGTCAACTGCACCAGGCGCCAATGAAACCCGGCGCTCGGCCAACCAGCGAGCACCGACCGGATCAACGGACGTGGAAGCCCGAATGTTCTCAGCCCGCGCGTCACGTCGATCCAATCGGCTCGTCGGAATGGCTCGACGAGCGAGTCGTGATTGGCGTGGGAGGGCGTGATCTTGTGGTGGTCCGCGATCATCCTTTCGATCTCAGCGATCCAGGCCGCCCGACCGTGGGCGGCGAGGTACTCGCGTGCGAGCGCGACGGACGGCGCGATGTAGTCGAACGTCTTGTTGGTCCAGATCCCGAGGTCGTGGAAGACCGCGGCGACCGCGATCTTCTCGAGGTCGACACGGTCTTTCACAATGGCGGCGCACAGGTTCACAACGCGGTACGCATGGTTCCGATAGGCGATGAAGTCGTGCCCCAACTCCGACGCGTGATCGTGCAGAACCTCATCGATCGTCGGGACGCTCGTCAAGAGGCTGGGGCCGGCGACAGACTGCATCATCGGTGTCGTTCGGCGCCCTTCAGCGATGACATCGGCTTCAATAGTGACTTGGTCATGTGTCTTCATTCCATCCGGATGGAGAGGGCGGGATTCGTCCCACTGGCCCTCTCCCCCGATGCGAATTTACGCGACCTGCCGTTTGCCTTGCTGGCAGAACGCGAGCAGGTCGCGGTTGACGAGGTCGGCATGCGTGGCGGTGAGGCCGTGCGGCAGGCCCGGATAGTAGATTTCCACGGCCCCCTTGATCAGCTTGGCTGACTTCTTCGCCGAATCCTTGACGGGCACGATCTGGTCGTCCTCACCGTGCATGACCAAGGTCGGGATATCGAACTTCTTGAGGTCTTCAGTGAAGTCGGTTTCAGAAAAGGCCTTGATGCTGTCGTACGCGTTCTTGAGGCCGGCCTGCATGCTCCAGAGCCAGAACTGATCCAGCGTGCCTTGGGACACCTGTGCACCAGGTCTGTTGGCACCATAGAACATGGGAGCGAAGTCTTTGTAGGCCTGCGAGCGGTCCTTGGCCAGGCCGCTCCGCAAGCCGTCGAAGGCTTCGATGGGGAGTCCTTCCGGATTGGCCGCAGATTTCAACAGGATCGGCGGCACGGCGGCTATGAGGACCGCCTTTGCCACACGCTTCGTGCCGTACCGTCCGATGTAGCGCGCGACTTCTCCGCCGCCAGTCGAGTGGCCCACCATCGTGATGTCCTTGAGATCCAAGGCCTCGATCAAGGCTGCCAGATCGTCGGCATATCCGTCCATGTCGTTTCCGGACCAGGCCTGGCTGGATCGGCCATGGCCACGACGATCGTGTGCCACGACTCGGAAGCCGTGCTGTGCGAGGAACAACATCTGGCCGTCCCACATATCGGAGTTCAACGGCCATCCGTGGGAGAGCGTGACGACCGGGCCTCTACCCCAGTCCTTGTAATAGATCGTCGTGCCGTCTTTCATTGTGATCGTGCTCATCTGCGTATCTCCTGAATGATCTGCCTGCGAAGCGGGATTGCTTGCAGCCGCGGTCCGCGTGCATTCGTGAAGACCGGGCATCACGTTGGGATGTGACAGCGCGATTTGTCGACGTGTCACAGAACAGCGGCTCGGTGCGGTCTGTACTGGCGACAGTGGAACGCGCGGCTGCCGCGGTCACTCAACTCGGCTCACTATGGAGCATCACCATGAGCTTGTCTACCCCATCAACGTCGGGGCCCAGTCTCGTTGCGGGCGCGCATGACGCGGCGTCGCAAGCCTCGTTGGCCGCGCGGCGCAAAGCCTTTCGCGCGCTCCATGAGCGAGGATGTTTCGTGATTCCGAATCCTTGGGATGTGGGTTCCGCACGGTACCTTCAGCACCTGGGATTCCCCGCCCTGGCCACGACGAGCGCCGGGTTTGCATTCTCACAGGGGCTTGCGGATTCGGGGGACGACGCTGTCGTTTCTCGCGACCGGAACCTGGCCTATATCGCGGACATCACGGCCGCGGTTGATCTGCCGGTCAGCGCGGATTTCATGTCGGGGTATGGGATGAAGCCGGAGGACGTAGCCGAAAGCGTCACTCGCTGTGTCGCGACGGGCGTAGCGGGACTGTCGATCGAGGACGCTACTGGTGATTCGTCCTCACCCCTCTACGACCTGCCAATCGCGGCCGAGCGCGTCCGTGCCGCGCGACAGGCGATTGATCAATCAGGCGAGGACGTGCTGCTGACCGCAAGAGCCGAGTGCTACCACGTGGGCCATCCAGATCCCTTCCGCGAGAGCGTCCGACGCCTGCAGGCGTACGTCGCAGCAGGCGCAGACGTGCTCTTCGCGCCGGGTCCACAGACGCCTGCAGAGATCGAGGCGCTCGTCGCGGCGGTTGCGCCAAGGCCACTCAACCTTCTCGTGGTTCGGGACATTGGTCTGCGTGTGGAGGAGATCGCGGCGCTCGGCGTGCGACGCATCAGCGTCGGCGGCGCGCTGGCATTGGCGGCTTGGACCGGCTTCATGCGCGCCGCACAGACGTTGAGGTCGAAGGGCAGTTTCGCTGGACTGGCGAGCCTGGTGCCGTACGCCGAGATCAACGGCCTCTTCGCCACGGATCCTCCAAGGCACCAGGCCCAGGCACGTGGGGCCGAAGCCGGTCGCAATGCGATCAGCGAGGCTTCGGAGGTGTGATCTTCAGAGCGCGCAGACGCGACGCAAGGGTGGTCGGATTGATCCCAAGTAGCTCGGCTGCGCCTCCCTGGCCGTAGATGCGACCATCGGTACGCTGCAGCGCCTTCATCAGATTCGCACGCTCGCGCGCTCGACATTCGCTGTCCGTCAGGATGACCTCTGTCATGCCGGAGTCAGAGGCCGAGGTCGCTGTCGTTGGCAGATCCGCCAGTGCGATGTCGAGGCGGAGTCGAACGCCCTTCGACAGGATGACCGCGCGTTGGATAACGTTTTCGAGCTCGCGAATGTTGCCGGGCCAGTCGTACTGTTGGAGCCGTGCGGCGTCCGCCTGTGTCAAGGTGGGCGCCTGTATTCGCAGCCTCTTCGACACTTCCGCGATGGCATGAGTCGCCAGGAGCGGGATGTCGTCGGCTCTGGCACGAAGAGGCGGCAACGCGAGTGGCAACACGTTCAACCGGTAGAACAGATCCTCGCGGAACCGGCGCGCGCGGACCTCTTCGGCCAGGTTCTGGTTCGTGGCGGCAATGACCCGAACGTCGACCTTGCGCGTGACATCCTCGCCGACCCGCTCGTACTCCCCCTCCTGCAGCACCCGCAAGAGTTTGGGCTGCAGTTCGAGGGGAAGATCGCCGATCTCGTCGAGAAAGATCGTGCCGCCGTTGGCGATCTGGAAGCGGCCGGGCCGGTCGCGCATCGCGCCCGTGAACGCACCTCGCACGTGACCGAAGAACTCGCTTTCGAACATCTCGCGCGGGATGGCACTGCAGTTGACGCGCACAAACGGCCGCTGTGACCGTCGGCTCCGTTCGTGGATCTCTCGCGCGAGGAGTTCCTTGCCCGTGCCGGACTCGCCGGTAATCAGGACCGTTGCATCCGACGATGCCACGTCGTCGACCTGCTGCAAGACATGGCGAAGCGAGCGGCTACGGCCGACGATCCGACCGAAGCTCAAGACGCTGTCGACCTCCTCCCGCAAGTACGCATTGTGCGATTCCAGCTGTTGCCGGAGCCTGTCGAGTTCTGAGAACGCGCGCGCATTTGCGACCGCCGCCGCCGCCTGGTTCGCAAACATCCGCAGCCAGCCGAACTCCTGCTCGTTGATGAGTGCCCGGCGGAACACGCCGAGTACACCCAGTGTTTCGCCACGAAAGACGAGTGGGTGACCCGCAAAGCTCTCGATGGTTTCCTGCTGAATCCATTCGGGGTGGGCCCACTGGCTGCACGCGGAAACGTGAAGCAGCTGTCCGGTGCGATCGGTCGCAATTGCCCTCACGGGAGAAGGGCAGAACTCCATGCTCGAATTGCCGAATGGGACTCGCCGGAAGGTGCCATCGATCCGTGACCACCGCTCACCCGTGAGCGAGGCTCCCGCGCTCGCCGAGAGATGCAGGCAGGACGTGTGATCGGGGCAGGCATCTCGCATGCGGCACGAGCCGCACACATCCCCCGGTCCCGTGACCCACACTCGTGCGAGGGCGACGCTCTGCTGCTGCGCTAACCCGTGGACGATAGATTGCAGGACTTCGTCAACCGAGCGTTCGCCCGAGATACGCAACGCGAGTTCCTGCAGAGCTTCAAGGTGCACTGCCCGATTCTCGAAACCGATCCGCAAGCAACAATCCACCGAGGATGCATTTCTCGGGCATCCGTTGTCCAGTAACTTTCTTCATCTCAATTCCGCCGGCCAACACACGAGCTCGCCATGAAATCTCCTGCTCCATGAGAATCTCGTGGCCCTCCCCGTGGAAAACGCGTGGTTTTTGATGCTTTCCGGTGGCGTCGACGTTGCGATGTCTCTGTCTGTCAAGGCGGACGATCTGAACTGCAGCGCAACGGAGACCATACATGACCACTGCCCTTGGTGTTCCATCTCAGCCTCCTTCGAGCGTGAACGACTCGCACGCGGCAGACTCCAAGCACACGGCGCCCCTTGCGACCTGCCCTGACGATGGACTTTCGGCTTTTCTACGCGCCCGGCGGCGGCTGTTTGGCATTGCGTATCGGATGTTGGGCAGCGCGGCGGAGGCCGAGGACATCGTCCAGGACGTCTGGGTTCGGTGGCAGACCACCGATCGGAGCCCGGTCCGCAATCCGCTGGCGTTCCTCGTCGCCGCGACCACACGACTCGCGATCAACGTGCTCCACTCCGCCCGCGCGCGCAGAGAGACCTGTGCAGGCTCATGGCTGCCGGAGCTGGTCGACACCACCACCGATCCGGGCTTGGGGGCGGAGCGGGGCGAGGCGTTGAACCTTGCGGTGCTGCTTCTGCTGGAGAAGCTCTCGCCAACCGAGCGCGCGGCGTACGTGCTTCGAGAGGCCTTCAACTATCCCTACCGGGAGATTGCAGCCATCCTTCGGGTCGAAGAAGCCAACGCGCGGCAACTCGTCACCAGAGCGCGGGAGCATGTGTCGGGCGGACGGCGCGCGCCCGTGAGTCCGGCCGAGCAGCGGCGTCTGCTCAATGCGTTCGTTGCCGCTGCGAGGACGGGTGATCTCGCGAGGCTCGAGAGTTTGTTTGCCTCGGACGTCGTTTCGACTTCACAGGATTGGGGCGCGGTGCGCGCCTGCCAGTCGTTGGTCGCGACGTCGTCGCCGTTTTGAAGTAGTCAGCAGGCCTTCGTTGTCACAAGTCAGTGTGTCGCTCGGTCATAGCGGGTGCACGGTCGGCAACATTGAATCGGCTCACACAGAAAGGGACATCGATCATGAAACTCGTCATCATCGGCGGCACCGGGCTCATCGGATCGAAGCTCGTGACCAGACTGCGGGAACACGGCCATGAGGCGGTGGCGGCATCGCTGGACACGGGCGTCAACACCCTCACCGGCCAGGGCTTGGCTGAGGCCCTTCAGGGCGCGTCGGTCGTCGTCGACGTCTCGAACTCTCCTTCGTTCGAGGAGACCGCCGTCATGGAGTTCTTCACCACATCCACGCGTAACCTGCTCAAATACGGGGCCGCGGCCGGCGTGACGCATTACGTCGCGCTGTCCGTGGTGGGAACCGAGCGGATACCCGACAGTCCCTACCTCCGAGCGAAGAACGCTCAGGAGGCGCTGATCAAGGGTGGCGGAATCCCGTACTCGATCGTTCACGCGACGCAGTTCTTCGAGTTCGTCAAGCGCATCGCCGATGAAGCCACCGTCGGAACGACGGTTCGGCTGCCAGCGGTGCTCATTCAGCCCATGGCAGCTGATGACGTCGCCAAGGCGGTCGGCACGATTGCTGTGGGCGCGCCAGTGAATGGCACCGTTGAAGTGGCCGGTCCCCAACAGTTCCGTTTCGATGAGCTGATCCGTCAGGGCCTCGGCGCGCGCAACGACCCCCGCGAGGTTGTCGTCGACCCGCACGCGCGGTACTTCGGGGCCGAACTCGGCGAGCGCTCGCTGATCCCTGCCGACGACGCGCGACTCGGCGAGATCCGCTTTCAGGAGTGGCTCGGCCAGTCCGTACTCCAGCAGCGGTAACAGAAGACGTAAGAACCGGACCGATCAATCACACGGCCGCCGTGAGTCGCTGCGGTTCGTCCTCTCCCAGAAATCCACAGATCTCATCGATGAAACGCGCCCACGCCGGCTCATGAGAGAGGATGAGGGATCGGGTGGAATTCTAATTTTTTGTGGTTGTCGGCAGTTTCCAAACCCCCGCTTCGACCAGCACGCGGCGATGGCTCAGCGGTCCGAGCTTTGGCGCTATCGCGAATTGGCGAGTTCCCATCACGCGCCCGTCACGATACCCGAACAAGTCGCGGACCTGCTGATGGAGCTTGCGTCGTGATCGCGGGCTCTGCGGAGGGCGTGCGCCAGCTGGTCAAAACCGTACCCGCGTGCCGAGCCAAAATGTGGCCGGAGCACCAGGCGCATAGAACGTGGCTTGCTGAACAGGGAACTCCCCGGCGACTGCAGGAAACGGCCGAGCGATGTAGTCTCCGGTGGCCGTAAACCCCGTGCCTTGTAGCTGCGCCGCGGTGTAGTACTGGCTGTCGAACACGTTGTTGAACTGCGCGATCAACTGCAGCCACTTGTTGAGATCGTAGCGGACGCCGATGTTCACGATGCCATAGGCCGGTGTCGACCCTGGGCCGAGGTAGTAGGCACCGTCCGGTTCATGGGCATTGTTCTCGTTTCCGCGTGCAAGCACGCCAGATGTCGCGATCAGATCGATGTCGACCGAGAGCTTGGGCATGACCTGCAGATCCGCAAACGCCTTGAACATCTGTCGGGGAATGAGCGGAATTCGAGCACCGGCCTCGATCTCGATCGTGCCTTCCAGGCCACTGCCTGCGTCGTTTGTGCTGTTGCCCGTTCCATCGATCGTGTCTTCGCTCTGGAACGTCGCATCCAGCCACGTGTAACCAGCGCCGCCAGCGAGCCGGCCCTTGCGGGCGTTGACGCCGAGCTCGATGCCCTGCCGACGGGTCTCGCCAAAATTCTTGAAGTAGCCGAATCCCGTCTGCTCGGATGCGACGAACAGGATGTCGTCTGAGTTGTCGGCATGAAAGAAGCCCGCATTCCACGATACCGATCCGCGCGCGCCACGCACGCCGGCCTCGACCGTGCGCGTCACCACCTGGTCCAGTGGCGGATCGCCCGCGAGCGCGTTGGGCAGCTTGCACGGCTGATTGGGATCGGCGCAGCCCAGTTCGATCGATGTCGGTGCACGGCTGCCTTCGCTGTAGCCGGCGTACAGATTGAGATCTCGCCTGGGACTGAACGTGACGCCGGCGGCTGGATTCAGCCGGCTGTACGCATGTTCGCCGTCGAGCGATCCGGATCCACCGCCCGGATTCAGGCGATCGAGATTGCTGATGCTCGTCCGGTTGAACCGGGCGGATAGACTGATGCTCCAGACATCGCGAATCGCAATCACGTCCGACGCAAAGATGCTCCCGGTGTTGACATGACCATCCAGATCAACGCGATTGTCGTACGGCTCGCCGTCCACATCTCCGCCAGTTTCACCGTCAGCGAACGCGTCCAAGCCAGTGAGGCTCCGATCTGGATTCAGGTACCCCAACTGGGTCGATTGGGTGAATGATGATCGGCCCCCGTCATACCCGCCGCCAACCGTCAGGGCATTGCCGCCTCTCAGCCAGTCCCGCCAGGTGACCTGACCCGACAGACCAAAGTTGTGCTGGGTCGTATGACTGCGATTCAGCAGGCCGTTACATTTCTCGCCCGGCTCGTCCTGACGCAGGACGTTGCCGATGCAGCGCCAGTACGGAAAGGGCGTGTTGGACGCATTTTCGCCGCTGGTCGGAAACCCGGTGTAGCCCGCTGCGGCGAGCGCCGCCTGATCCGCGGCATTCGGCTGATACACCGCCTGATCGAGTGAGTCGTCGTTGATGTCGCCGTTGAACGTGTTGGTCCGAATGTTTCGGTAGTACACGTTGCCGCTGAAGCTGAGGGTGTTGCTCCAGTCGCGGCGGGTCGTCAGGTTCAAGAATGTCGCACGGTTGTCGGTTTCATCGGGCTTGGTGTAGAGGCTCGCGAAGTCGCGATCCAGGAATCGCTGCTCCTGAAGTCCATTGCCCGTCAACGAAGTGTCGGCATAGCCGACCGAGAGTGCCGTCTCGTTTTTCGTCTGGTGCCAGCCAAGCTTGCCAAACAACTGCCCAACGTTCGATGGTGAATCGTCCCGCCAGCCGTCTTCAGCGAACAGGTTCCCCGCCGCGTACCAGTTGAAACCGCTTGCGCGGCTCCCGCCGTGCTCGAACTCGACAGCTCGGCGTGTATTGGAGCCATAGAGTGCACGGACGGTTGTCCCAGGGCTGGTCCGGCCGTCCTTGGTTTCAATCGAGAGCGCGCCACCAAGCGTGTTCAGCCCAAACAACGGGTTCGAGCCGGGCATGAGCGTCGTCGATCCAATCGCCATGCGGGGGATCAAGTCCCAGCTGACCACGTCACCGAATGGTTGGTTCATCCGGACGCCATCCATGTAGATCGACAGGCCCTGCGGTGTTCCCAACAAGGGGGATGCCGTGTAGCCGCGGTAGTTGAGATCCGGTTGGAAGGGGTTGTTCTGCATTTCGTTGACGAAGACGCCATTGAACCGTCGATTGAGGAAGTCAGAGAGGTCGAGGGCCCCACTCGCTTCGATGTCGGCGCCCACCGCGGTCTGAACGGGCGCCGGGACTTGTTCGGGCTTCAGATCGAGCCCAGGCAGCGGCGTCGTTTCGATCACCTCCACTTTGAAAATCGGGCGGTCGGCCGGTGGCGGATTCTGTGTCGACGGGTTCTGTGCCGGAGAATCTTGTGCGGGCGGGGTCTGCGCCGTCTGCGCTGCAGCAGACGCAGGCTTCCAGACCATCACCAAAACGGCAAACCCCGCAATCGTCCCTGTCATCCGCATCGCCGCGGCGACACGCTGAAGCGAACACGTCACCACGAATTCCTCCCGGCCGGTCAGTGTACTGCCGACATCCGATCGCCGAGCAGTCGCGATCACTGTATACGTTCCTGAGCCGGTCGTTTTGTTCACTGTTTATTTCGAGGCGCCCGATGGCGATCTCAGCTTGGGTCGCGACCGGACGAATTTATCCGGGTGGCTGTTTCAGGTCGCCCACAATGTCGCTCTGAAAAGACGCGAGCGGATCCTCAAGCAGCTGCCTCAGGGCGTATCGATGGCACCACCCCGTCCAGAAAGTCTGAAGACAGCCGGATCTGACATGCGTCCGACAAAGAGCGTCGGCACGACATGCGCCAGATGACGCAACCGGATTCTTGGCGCAGCTCAGCCTGATAGCCGGTCTGCCAGACACTGTCATGACACGAACGGTAGGCGCGCATAACCGGAGCGTGACGTCGCGAACGCGAAGAGTGCTTGCTCGATCGAACAGCTGTCGAATTGAGGGTCGGCACGTCGTTCGCTCCTGATAAACGGACGTGTGCTGCGATGGCCGCGCAAGGTGAATCGAGGTTGCGTGGAACGGGATTCCTGAAGGTCGAGCTGTCTTCTCGCGTTCCCGCGCGTCCACGGCTTTGCCGAATGCGCATAGTCCCGCGGCTGGGCGAATGGTGAAACTCGCAACTGACATGTCTCTTTCCACGAGCCACGAGATGCCGTGGTCTGCGTACGCCGATTCTTGAGCTGCTTCGGCCGGCGCACGTTCAGTGTCAGGACGAAAAGCACGTAGGGACCAGGACGTCCGGTTCGAAGGGAGCAAGCGATGGCAATTGCAGACACACTCGTCACGACACCCACTGAAGCCCGCACCATCGCGAAGGAGGCGTACATCTACGGCTTCCCCCTGGTCGACAGCTATCGAATCCAGTACCTGGTACTTCGCTGACGGCAACAGCCAGGAGTTCAAGACGTCGTGGAACCAGATCTACAACAACGCGCGCGTTTACACGCCCGACGACAAAGCCATTCAGACGCCGAACTCCGATACGCCCTATTCGTATGTCGGCGCGGATCTGCGGGCTGAACCGATCGTCCTCACCGTGCCGGCGATTGAAAAGGGCCGGTACTTTTCGCTGCAGTTCATCGATCAATACACGTTCAATTTCGCCTACGTCGGCAGTCGCGCCACCGGGAACGAGGGCGGCTCGTTCCTGTTGGCCGGGCCGCGATGGAAGGGCACGAAACCGGACCGGATCGCGTCGGTGATTCAGTCGGAAACGGATTTCGTCATCGTGCTCTTCCGAACGCAGCTGTTCGATCCCGCCGATATCGAAAAGGTGAAGGCGATCCAAGCGGGGTACAAGGTGCAGACCCTGTCGACGTTTCTGGGGCAACCGGCCCCTGCCGCTGCGCCGGTCAATTTCCCGAAGCCTATCAGCGCTGAGGAAGAGAAGACGTCGGCCGCGTTCTTCAACCTCCTGAGCTTCGTCCTGCAGTTCTGCCCGATTCATCCCTCTGAAGTGGAGCTGATGGCGCGCTTCGCGCGGATCGGGATCGGCGCGGGTCAGACGTTCGCCAGCCAAGCCCTGTCAGGGGAGCTGCGGACGGCGATCGAAGGCGGCATGGCCGACGCGTGGAAGGCATTTGCAGAGCACAAGAAGTTACTCGACGAAGGAAAAGTGACCAGTGCCGATGCGTTCGGCACGCGTGCACATCTCAATGGCCGTTACATGGAACGCATGAGCGGAGCGGTGCTCGGCATCTACGGCAACTCGCAGGAAGAGGCGATGTACCCCGTCTACTTCGTGGACGCGGACAGGCAGCCGCTCAACGGCACTCAGCGCTACCTGTTGCGTTTCGCGCCGGATCAGTTGCCTCCCGTCAATGCCTTCTGGTCGCTGACGTTGTATGAACTACCGGCGAGCCTGCTGTCAGCCAACCTGCTCAACCGGTATCTGATCAACTCGCCAATGCTGCCGGCACTCAAGCGCGATTCAGACGGCGGCGTCGCGCTGCTCGTGCAGCACGAATCGCCGGGCCAGGACAAAGAGTCCAATTGGCTTCCCGCACCGAAGGGGCCCTTTTTCACGGTGTTGCGGCTGTACTGGCCAAAGCCCGAGGCCCTGGATGGACGATGGACTGCTCCACCCCTGAAGCGGCTGTAACGACGCCGATCGTTCCTGAGCTGAGAGCGGGCTGAGGCAGGGATTCCCACATTGGAGGCGCACGCATGGCCACGCAATCATCGACCACGAAATCGACGGCTGCGGCCGACCATGGGTGGTTCGGCTCCGAGACGGTGAAGACCCGTCTCGGGAATTTCGACTTCAGGAACAGTTATCCGTCGCGAGAGGCGGCGAAACAACTGCGTGAGGCGCTGCTCTTCAATCGCGCGGTCGAAGCCTACCTCGCGCAGATGCATGGCGTCTCCTGGTATCGGGTCTGGAAGGGGACGATGGATGCTGGAGCGAAGACACCGAATCAGGTCGTGCTGTGGGAGAACTTGATGGACGGCGCAACGCTGCTGCTCACCGGGAACACCGAAACGGTCTACGGGCTGTGCGCGATCGACCTGAAGCGCGACGGCCCGGTCGTGATCGAGGCGCCGGCCAATTTGCTCGGCGGCCTGTCCGATCTGTGGCAGCGCGAGATCATGGGCATCGGCCCCACCGGGCGCGACAAGGGCAGGGGTGGCAAGTTCCTGCTGCTGCCACCGGATCACGACAGCGCCGTGCCCGACGGCTATATGGCTGCCACATCGCAAACCTATGGCGTGGTCTGTGGCGTGCGCGGCTTTCAATCGGCCGGCGGCACCGCCCAAGCGGTCTCGCTGATGAAGACGACCAGAATCTATCCACTGTCTCAAGCGGCCAACCCGCCTGCGACCGTCTTCATCAACGGCTCACGAAAGGAGATCGACACGATCTTTTCAGACTCGGACCAGTACTTTGCCGATCTGGCCTGGATGATCGAGCGCGAGCCGCACGACACGATTGCGTCGCACGAGCGCTTCCAGCTCGCGGCTATCGGCATCGAGAGGGGCAAGCCATTCGCGCCTGATGCCGCGCGCAAGGCGCTGCTGGACGATGCGGCGCGGTTCGGTTCGGCGATCGCGCGCACCAACAGCTTCGATTCGGATGATCCGGCGCGGCTCGCCTACCCCGATCGGATGTGGGAGTGGGCGTTCATCGGCGGCTCGGCCAGCTGGGACTCGCAGGGCTACGTCAACACCGACCGCCGCTCCAGCTTCGCCTACATCGCGATCGGCATGTCACCGGCGATGGTCGAGAAGCACATCGGCACCGGTTCGCAGTATCTCTGGACGCCGCGCGATCGGAGCGGCGCATTCCTCGACGGCGGCAAGCGCTATCGGCTGCACGTCCCTCCGAACATCCCGGTGAAGAACTTCTGGTCGGTCGTGGCCTACGACGCCGACAGCCGTTCGATCCTGCGCAGCAGCCAGCCGTTCCCGTCGGTGAGCAGCTACACCGGCCCTACCGCGAATGCCGATGGCTCCATCGATATCGACTTCGGGTCCGAAGCGCCCACAGGTTCCGGGAGCCACGCCAAGAACTGGATCCAGACGACTCCCGGCAAAGGCTGGTTCACGCTCTTCCGTTTCTATGGTCCGCTCGAGCCGTTCTTCGATAAGACCTGGAAGCCCGACGACATCGTCGAGATCAAGTAACGCTTCAACTTCCTACGCCTTCGAATTCCGTTGGTGTCTTACTGCCGTCTCCGATCTACTCGAGCGGCTCAGTCACAAAGAGCGACCAATGGCGACCACGAAGATGCCGAACATCCTCGTTATCTTTGGAGACGACATCGGCATGTGGAATGTCGTGGCGACGGAATCGTGTAAAAACTGTGTAAGGTGGGCTCGGAACCGCGCGCTGCCGCTGAGTGCCGAAATCGCATGGCACCAGTCGCCCTCAATTGAGCAACGCTCCTCGACGTGTCATCGCGACGATGCCAGGCGGGCGCCGGTCGGCCGAAGAGCGGTGTCGGCCTCGATTCCGGTCCGCAGCCGCTCGAGCGCGTATCGCATCAGCTCTTCAGATCAGCCACCCGGGCCACCCGGGCCACCCGGGCCACCCGGCTCGCGCAGCTGGCCATCGATGCCGAGCATGGCCACGCCATGCACGACGGCCCAGACGAACCTGGCCATCTTCACCGAGTCGTCGCCGCGAACGATCGCGTCGCGTTGCAGCCCGTCGAGAGCGTCCACGAGCGCCTGAAAGGCGCCCGCCGCCTCGGCGGCCAGCTCGGGCTCGCACGCCTTCGGGTCGACGAAACCGCCGAACATGACGCGATAGTGCGACGGGTTGGTGGACGCGAAGCGCACGTAGACAACCCCCATCGACTCGAACGCCGCGAGTCCGCGGCCGCCCTCTTCCCACGCTGCGACCAGTTGCTGGCGTAACGTTCGGAACCCTTCGGTGGCGACGGCAGCGAGCAACGCCCGTTTGTCGGCGAAATGTCGGTAGAGCGCAGTACGCGAAACGCCCAGCCGGGCTCCGATTTCGCGCAGGGTCAGCCCCTCGACGCCTTCAGCGCGGATGGTGGCGAGCGCCTCGTCGAGGAGTCCGCGGCGCAGGTTGCCGTGATGGTAGCGGCGGCGCGGCTTGCGGGCCACCCGCCTCGATTGAGCCATACCACCTCATCCTAAACGACCGTGTTGACATCGTCAACATTGTGCGATAATCCTATGTTGACAATGACAACATCAGAGGAGTTGCTCATGAATTCGACATCACGTGCCCTCCCCCTCCGATCTACTGAGGGGACTCGAGCCGCCGCCCTGCTCGACCGTTTGTGGCGTACGAGCCCGCCGCTGACGACGGTGGGAGTGCTGATGCTCGTCGTGGCCGGCGCGTCATTGGTGGCGATGCTCGTCGATCCGCGAATGATCACAGGCGCGCCCGCGTGGCTCAAGCCTTTCAAGTTCGCGGTCTCCACCGCCATCTACAGCCTCACGCTCGCATGGATCTTCGAATCGCTGTCGGACTGGCCGCGCGTCCGCCGCGTCGTGGGCTGGACGACCGCGATCGTGTTCGTGCTGGAAGTGGCGATCATCGACGCACAGGCCTGGCGCGGAACGACCAGCCATTTCAACGTGTCGACACCGCTCGATGCGGTGCTGTTTTTCGTGATGGGCGGCGCGATCCTGATGCAGACGCTGGTGAGCGTGGCGGTCGCCGTCGCGCTGTGGCGGCAGCGATTCACTGACAGGGCGCTCGGATGGGCCCTGCGTCTCGGCATGACGCTCACCATTGTCGGCGCCTTGATCGGCCCGCTGATGACACGCCCGACGGCGGCGCAGCTTGCGGACGCCCGCGCGGGAGGGCGCATGGCAATAGCGGGCGCGCATTCGGTTGGCGGTCCGGACGGCGGTCCCGGCGTGCCGGTAACGGGGTGGAGCCGGGAGCACGGCGATCTGCGGGTTCCACACTTCATCGGCCTGCACGCGATCCAGGCGCTCGCGCTCGTCGCGATCGGCCTGCGGCGGTGGCGCCGGTCCGAGGCCGCTCGCGTCAGGGCACTGCTGGCGGCCACGGCAAGCTATGCGTCGCTGTTTCTCCTGTTGCTCTGGGAGGCTTTGCGGGGACAGAGCCTCGTGGCGCCCGATGCGGCGGCGCTCGCATCGATCGTGATCTGGGCGGTGGTCACCATGCTCGTCCTCGGCTGGATCGGCGTCCGCTCGCGCCGCGCCTCGCGCGACGGCTTGGACTGGATGGCCGTATGACAGCCGAGCAGCCTGGCGAGCAACCTGCCGGGACGCGGTGGGGCGGACACCCATTCTCCCGCTGCGAATTGTCGCTTTCGGTAACAATACTCATTCAAATGCAGACTGGACTCGATACGTTGCTGCTCGACGCGAAGCGTCTGAGCAGGCTCCGAACACAGCGGGTCGGCTTGCTCGCTCACCCGGCTTCGATGACGAGCGTCGACCTTGGTTTCCAGCATGCACTCGACGCACTGGCATCGACGCTTGGCGACGCGCTGTGCGTGGCCTTCGGGCCGCAGCATGGTATGCGAGGCGACAAGCAATACAACATGGAGGAATCCCCGACATATCGGGACTCGAGACACGACATACCCGTGTTCAGCCTGTACGGAGACACCAGGCGCCCCACGCGAGAGATGCTCGAGACGTTCGACGTGCTGCTCTGCGATCTGCAGGACGTCGGCTGGCGCGGTTATACGTGGGTCGCCACGCTGTTGTACATGCTTGAAGCGTGCGCGAGAGAAGGCAAGAGCGTCTGGGTCCTCGACAGGCCCAATCCCGCGGGTCGGCCCGTGGAGGGCAAGAAGCTGGCGGTCGGGGAGGAAAGCTTTGTCGGCGTCGTCCCGATTCCCCAGCGACACGGGCTGACACTCGGCGAGCTGGCCCGTTACATGGTTTCGCATTTCGCCTTGGACGTTGCTCTCGATGTGGTTCCGATGGATCGATATCTCCCCGATGAGAGTCCTGGGTTCGGCTGGCCCATGGACATGGTATGGGTCAATCCGAGTCCAGCGATTGCGAATCTCAATTGCGTCCGATGCTATACGGGTACGGTCTTGCTCGAAGGAACCAATCTCTCCGAGGGGCGAGGGACCACGACACCCTTGGAGGTCGTGGGCGCGCCGGGCTTACCGGTTGACGAGCTCCTGACGCACATGAGAGCGACAGCCCCAGAGTTCTGCGACGGCTGTTACCTGCGTCCGTGCTTCTTCGCGCCATTCTTCGATAAGCACACGAAGAAGCTGTGTGCGGGCCTGCAGATCCATGCGACGTTCCCCGGATACGCTCCCGATCGCTTCAGGCCGTACCGACTGATCTCCGCACTCTTCAAGTCCGTGCGCGCGGTGGCGCCCGACTTCGAGCTGTGGCGTGACTTCTACTACGAGTACGAGCCCGCCAGCCGCCGCCCTATTGACGTGATCAACGGTGGGCCATCGCTACGCGAGTGGGTGGACGACCCTGAGGCGACGGTTCGGGATTGGGACGCGATACTCCGTCGTGATGAGGAGGCCTGGCTCGAGGAGCGGCGGCAGTTCCTCATCTACAAGTAGCTGCTCGCGCGTTGCTGACCTTCGCGCAGAGTATGACTGAGGCGACACCGCCCGCCCGGGACGACAGGCCGCGGTGGCGCCGGCCGGCCGATCTCAGAAGGTGCGAAAAGACTGAAAACCGCAGTAGCTGCGTGAGTGCGGCGCGGAGGCGACTTCACGTCGACCGCCACGTGTTCCCGCCGTCGTTGGTGGTAAACATGCGGCCGTCGGCTGCCGTCACCGTCGCGTTCGCTTCATCGGACGCGCGGATCGACGCGAGATCGATTGCCTCCGGAAACGGAATGCGGCGCCAGGTGCGGCCGTCGGTCGACAACAGAACGATGCCGCCTGGCCCGACGAGCCAGCAGATCGTCGGTGACGGTGCGGCTCCTGCCGTCAGCATCACTGGAACACCGGTCGATTGCCTCTGCCAGTTCGTTCCGCCGTCGGTCGATCGCTCGACGACGCCGGCTACCAGGATTCGCCAGCGTACGTTCTGATTCGGCGACACGACCTCCGTGGGTACTGCCGACACTTTTGCCATCGCCCGTGCGGACGCAGGCTGGGCGATGACCGTCTCGCGCGTGCTGTTCGGTGCGGCGTTGACCGACTCCGCCCGGCCCAGCGCGGACTCCGCCGCCTCTGTTGCGTCAGTCGCGCGACGCTCATCGGCCCGGGCCTCGCTCTGGGGTTCGACGGTTTTACGCGGAGCCGATGCAGCGCTCGTCCGCTCGGCTTCCTTCGACTCCGCCGGGCGATAGTCAGGAGCGGTCGGTGGGGTGCTCGCAGGTGACGACGCGGCTGGCGCCGCCGGCGCGGCCAGGGAGGTGCCCGACGCCGGTTCCGCGGCCCGCGGCGGCGCAGCCGTCTGCTCGAGTCGTGTCTCTGGAATGTTGATCCACACCACAACGGCGACCGCAGCGGTAGCGAGCGGAACCATCCAGCCGAGGTTCGAGGCGCGCAACCATCTGCGTGCCGGCACCGCCGGGGCCGTTCTGGCCATCACCGCCATGCTCGCTTGACACCGCGCACAGCTCGACGCATGCGATTCCACGGCCGCCCGGTCGCGCGCGCTCAGTGTTCCTTCGGACCATGCGGCCAACGTTTCGGTGTCGATGCAGCCGGGCGACGACGCTGGCTGCATCCCGTCGCGCAGCGTCTCTCGCAGCAATCGTGTGGGTACGTCACTCATAAATGACCTGCTTGAGATCCAGCGGACCGGGATCGTCGGCCACCGACGCAAAACACGCCTCGATTTGATCGTCGCTCAACCGTGCGTCGTCGCGCAGCTGCCGTTCGACGTCGCGCCGGATCGCGACACGCGAGCGCGCCAGCTGGCGCGACGAGGTCGCTTCGCTCTCCTTCATCACGCGCCCGGTTTCCGCGAGTGTCAGTTCCTGCACGTAGTAGCAGCCGAGACGAAGGCGGTCGCGGGCGGTGAGCGCGGCCACAGCGCGCCCGAGGGCCTGCCGCAGGAGCGCCACATAGCGCGCTCGATCGGGATCCGGCTCGCTATTGCGGCCAGGGTTGGCCGGTACTTCGTCGTCGGGCAGCGACTCCACCCTGTGCTGGACGCGCAGGCGATCGACATAGCGTTGTGCCAGCACGGCGCGCAGCCACGTGGCGAGACTGCTTCGGCCCTGGTAATAGCGGAAGAGCGATTGCCGCTCGCCTGTGCTGTCCTTGATCCCGTACAGATCGGCGTACAGTGAATCGGCGATCTCGCGGGCGCCCTGCGTGCGATCGAGAGCATCGGCGGCGCGATAGAGGACCGGCCGGTACTCGCGGACGAACCTCTCCCACGCGTGCTCGTCGCCTTCGGCACACAACCGTGCGAGCTCGAGATCGGTGGTATGGGCGCCCACGTTCAGCCGGCCAGCCCCGTCAACACTTCTTTATCACTTCTGCCAGAGTCTTTCCCACCAGGCCGCCTCGGACCGAAGCGGGAGGTCACCCATCTTCTTCCGGATGTCCACAATGTTCCAGCCGGTGAGGCGTGCCAGTTGGTCGGCCTCGCGGGCGCGGCGGTCGACCAGCGCCTGCCGATATTCGGTGGCCGCGCTGCAGGTATCTCCACCCGTCCAGGCATGGCGCAGCACGTAACGGCCCTGAAAATTCGTGCGATCGCCGGTTTCCTGGAACACCAGATCTTCGGGAAAGTGCGCGTTGTCGTAGCGGACGTGCAGCCGGGTGAGGAACACGTTCGGCGACCCGCGGTCGCCGGCTTCGGTCCAGAAGACGCCCAACCGTCGCAGTTCGTCATTCGACAGCGGATCGGCGGCGCATGGGTCGCACCATTTCATGTCCCACGCATACTCGAGGAATACGGCGCGGCCAGCCTGGTTCTCAACCTGCCGCGCGAACATCGCCTTGTAGAACGTGGCGAACTCGTTCGGCTGTTTCAGGTACACAGGCAGATCCATGTCGGCCGGCAACTTCGCGGTGCGGTAGTTCGTCGGTTCGACGCGGCCGTTGCGCGTCAGGGCGTAGACGAACAGCTCCTGGGGTCCCTTCGCGTTGACCATGCCGAGGCGGATGGGAAGCATGAACTTCGGCGACTCGTAGGCGATCTGCAGCGGCCGGAGGTACGAGAACCCGAGCTTGTTGTGCTCGGCGAGATTCACCTTGGCGACGAAGAACCGCATGTTCTGCTTCAGATAGCTGCCGATCACCTCCGACGCGCCGGGGGGAATCCGGTAGCCGTTCTCCCGCAGCCACGTTTCGAGCCCGGAGCTTTGCTGGGCCGACAGGATGAGAATGTCGTACTCGCCGACGGTGTACTGCGCCTCGATGCTGACGCCCAGCGCTTTGGCGAGCTGTACCGACTCCCTCGCGGCACCGAGCCCACGCGCCGACGACATCGGCAGCGCAAAACGGTAGTCGCGGCGCTCACACGGGTTCTGATCGAAGTACTCGACGAGGCGCGGCGCCGAATACGCGTCGAGGTGATCGACGAGCGCTTTCTCGCCGACGTGGATCTGCTCGCGCTTGAGGAACGTCGGCACTGGAATCACAACCGCGAATTCCTTTGGCTCCCCTTCGAAGTCATTCGCCATCGTCATCACGGTGCGATCGCCGTCGCGGACGAGCACGACCTGCGACGCCTTGTTGAACAGCTTCGTGTCCGCCTTCGCCACGTAGAAACCACAAAAGCCGAGAATCGTCGGCGTCGACCAGGCGACGATCGACACCAAGGTGACACCGAACAGCGTGCGTCTCATGACTAGCTCTCCTTTTAAGCGACCCGCAGCGTGGGGATCGAAGTTGGGTGTGATTTCGACTGCGACGCCCATGCGTACCGCGGGCCAGGCGCGATCCGGTTGATAAGCGGCACCACCGTCGAGCATGCGGCCAGCGACCAGAGGAGGCCGTTCGTTCTGAACAGCCGGAACTGCACGTACCACGCACCGAAGGCCACGAGCGCCGCGAACAGCACGCGCCCGAACCTCGAATCGGGCGTCGTCTTTGGATCTGAGATCATGAAAAACGTGAAAAGCAGCAGCGCGCCGCTCTCCAGCCGATGAAAGGGGATTGTCAGCGGCTCACCGAGATAGAGCGTGCGGCCGAAGAGCAGCGCGCAATAGCAGGCGATGAACGCAAAACTGACGTCCGACCTCGCAGCGCGGTTGACGACCAGCGAGCCGGCGCATGCGAGGAGGAAGGCAAAAAAGGCCGCCGCGCCCCATTGGCCGGGCGATACCCAGACCTGATTGGTCAGCAGCAGCATCGCGACGATGCCGCCGTTGGTCGGGTTGAAGACGTGCTTGCCGTCGATGCGAACGAGGAACTTGCTGGCAATCGTCACGATCGCCGCGAGAACGGCCAGTTCAGCGCGGTTCGTGCGCAGCAGCAGGCACAACGAGAGGCCCGAGATCAAGGCGCTGCGCGCGCTCGATCCGAACGGCGGCCCTCCGACCGACCGATCGCAGATCCACTGTGTCGCGAGGACCGTGGCCAGCAGGAGAACGACTCGGCTAACGGTAATGTCGAAGTCGAGCCACCCCATCCCGTAGATGAGCAGGGACGCGAGTGTGCCGATTTGATACAGGCGTGGGTCGGCCATGCCAGAGCACCTCTGGCCTTAGAACGATCACCGCCGGTTTCCTTGCAGGGCGGGTCCGGGAAGACGGTGATCTTAATCCTCGGAGACACTTGCGTTGACGCCGTCCGCGTACGTAGCGCAGCCCTTTAGGGCAATGCCGTTCGGAAATTCAATGAGCCGAACGCTTGTGCTGCTGAGCGTTGGCCACAGTTGGCGCCGAGAGCCGACACGGCGGAGGGTCGTCAGCTGGCGCGTCGGGCCGTCACGTCGACCCGGAAAACCCGCGCTCCGTTCGAACGCTGGCGCTGCGCGGCGGTCCTACCAGCTTGTGGCATCGCTCAGAGCAACTAGTCTCGTCCGGGATGCTTGGGGCCCTCGGGTGACATCGTGAGAGACCGCCGCGAACTACCTCACTGCGCGCGGGTTTTCCTGACGCGTGACGGGTCGCCTTCACGGCCCTTGCGCCAGCTGACGACCCTCCGTGTCAGCGGCCGCCGGCGCCGGCTCGGGGCGTGGCGGGAAGCGTCTCGGGCCGCGCGCCGTTTGGAGTCAGCCCGCCACGAGTGCAGGAAAAACGGCGTGAAGCCGAGGCCTGCGCGGCCGTCTGCCGCGAGGTCACCCGGACCGAGGCGTTGCCCGAGGCGGGACTCGTTGATCGGAGCGATGTCGCGAATAAGCAGGACGGCCGCGCCAGCGACAGGGCGGCGAGCGCAACGCCGTTTTTCGGGCTGACGGAACCGGCGCGCGGCCCGAGACGCTTCCCGCCGCGGGTCGCGTCGCGCAACTGACCGCTGTGCGGTCAGCCACGAACTTCCTAACGGCATTACCCTTTAGGGCTGCTTGTGAGGATGATGACCTTAACGCGCCGGCGCTTCCGGGCCGCGTTCGACGGCACGGGCACCCGACAGGATGTTGGCCAGGCCGTAGTTTCCTTCGTGACACGCATACTCCATCACGGAGCCGTCAATCCTCGTCATGGGAACCTCGGCGCTCCACGATCTGGTCCAGACTGTCGGATCGTTCACGGTAAACCGGTACATGAGCACGTTCTCGTCCATCCGCGTGAAGCGTTCCACCAGCTCCAGGTTCCGGTCGATCAATCCGGGAGCTCCGAACGTGGCGGTGCCGTTGTCAGTGAGGTGTTTCGTCTCGACAACGAGCGTGCTGCCTTCCCAGCGGCCCCGCGAGTCGCCCGCCCAGGATCGAAGTGCTCCGCTCACATGCGGGCGGCCGTCGACGGGAACGATGCGCGCGTCGTGCACCATCTCGTTGACGATCACCACGTAGCCGGGGCCCTGAAACAGCTGGACCAGATTGTTGTAGGGCCCGGGCACCATCGGCGGACCCGAGTTGAACCCCAGGATGCAGCGTTCGGCCAGCGGCAGATCCTCCGCCCCATGGCTGCGCTCGCGGGCGGCTTCCCGCGCCCGGAGGATCAGCTGCGCTTGTGCCGTCAGGGGTGGAAGTCGGCCGTCAGGCGGATCGACGACGATCGATGTTCTCCTCGTGCGAACCACTTTCCGCCCGCCCGGCTCCCACCACCAGCCGAGGTTGTAAATACCGGGGTCGGACTCAGGTCGTCCGGCCGCGCTCAACGATCCCGGCGACCTGGCCTCGGTCTCGAATCGCTGCTGATTGATTCGCTTCTCGAGCGCCACGGCTTCGCCCTCGGTGAGGAACTCTCGTCCAGCGAGCTCGGGCGGACGCTCCAGCGACGTAATGGTGGTGAAATCCCAGGTTCCCTGGAGGTCCGGGTCACCCCACGGCGTGCGCGCGACGGCCGATCCTGCCTCTCGCGGGCGCGTCGGCGTCGAGGAGGGTGGTTGAGCCATGGCTTGCGCCAGTGTCAGCGACAGGAGCACGCCGAACACCGCGCTCCGTACCACGTGTCGGAACACTTTGCTGTTCATGTGCGCCCAACTCCACCGCTCAGGAAGTCGGTTCGATGCGCAAGAGGGCGCCGTCGTCTTCGTCCGTCAGCAGATACAGCAACCCATCAGGGCCTTGACGCACTTCCCGGATGCGCTGCCTGAGCTCGTTGAGCATCGATTCGCGCCGCAATTCCTCGGTCTTTGCGTTGAACACAATGCGCTCCAGGTGGCCGGTGCCGGCTATTCCGCCGGTGCGCATGCTGCCAACGAAGACGTTGCCCCTCCACGCCGGGAATCGGTCGCCGGTGTAGACGGCCATGCCGGCGGCCGCGATCTGAGGAAGCCAGGCGACAAGCGGCGACTCCATCCCCTCGCGGGTGGGATGTTCGGAAATGCGCGGGCCGGGATACTCGCGCCCGAAGCTCACGAGCGGCCATCCGTAATTGCGGCCCGGCAGGATGATGTTGATTTCGTCGCCACCATTGGGACCGTTTTCGTTGTTCCACAGGGCCCCCGTCTCCGGATGAACGATCAGCGCCAGCGTATTGCGGTGCCCAAGAGTGAAGATTTCCGGCCGATAGCCGGAGCGACCGACGAATGGATTGTCCGGGGGGACCGAGCCGTCGTCGCGAAGACGCAGGATCTTGCCGCGCAGACTGGCGGGGTCCTGCGCGATCTTGCCGATATTGCCGCCGGTCGACATGTAGACCATGCCATCGCGCCCGAAGGCGACGCGGCCGTTCAGACCCGAGTTGCCTTCATAGGCCTCCGGCACCAGGAGATCGCGGACGTCGGTGAGCGCGCCGCCTTCGAGTCGGCCTCGCGCGAGCGACGGCGTGCCCTTGCCGTTTTCGACAGGCTTTGTGTAAGTGAGGTAGACCAGCCGATTGTCGGCGAACCGTGGATGGATCGCGACATCCATGAGGCCGCCGTTGCCATCCGTTCTCACGGGAGGCACGCCGGAGATGGGCGTCGGATCGAGTACGCCGTTGCGTATGAGGCGGAGCCGCCCGGGCCGTTCGGTGACCAGCATGCCGCCATCCGGGAGGAAGGCGATACTCCACGGATGCGAGAGCCCCTTTGTCACCACGCTCACGCGGATCTTGTGCTGTTCGGCCGTATCGAACACAAACGGTCCGGCGCCGAGTGGGGGTACGGGTACGCCGATTTCCGGCTGTTGAGCGCGGCCGACTGCGAGCATGCTGACGAGCATGATCGCGCTCCAACGGATGAGAGCGCTGATTGTCATACGAGTCCCTCGTTGATTGACCGGCCGCTCGCCTGGTGAGGACCGGGACGGCCGAGCGCGATCCGGTGAGATGATTCTACGCCACGCTGCGCGCGTCGGCAGGAAACTCGATCGAGAGAATCGCGTGAGAATCAACAGGGAAATTGCCTTGCCGTGATGACTACTTCTAGTCATACTGTGGTCATGAAGCACGTGCGGATCGCTGAACTCAAGGCCCGGCTGAGCGAGTACCTGCGGGCCGTTCGCCGCGGCGAGACGATTGCGGTGCTGGATCGAGATACGCCCGTCGCCCAGATCGTTCCGATTCGCGAACGACCGGCCCTGCGCGTCCGAAAGCCAGCGCCGGGTGCCCTCCCGCCCAATCGTGTGCCCCGCCCGAAGCCGGCCAAGCTCGGCATCGACATCGTCGAGCTCCTTCTCGAGGAGCGCCAAGGGCAGCGGTGATTGCGTACGTGGATGCGTCGGTGTTGCTCCGGGTCGCTCTCGGGCAACCGGATTCGCTGCCTGAGTGGTCCAAGAATCGAGCGCGGTGTGTCGAGCGCTCTCGTCACGACCGAGAGCCTGCGCACATTGGACCGCCTCCGCCTGCGGGTGAGGCTCGCAGACACCGAAGTCGCGAAACGCCGGGCGAAGACCCTGGAGTTGATCGCCTCGCTCGAGCTCGTCGACATCGATTCCGCCGTGCTGGACCGCGCCGCCCAGCCGATGCCGACCGAGATCGGGACGCTCGACGCCATTCATTTGGCCACTGCGCTGCTCTGGAAGGAGATGACCAGGGAGGACTTGACGATGGCCACTCATGACGGTGCGCTGGCGGTGGCTGCCGAGGCCCACGGCCTTCCTGTTGTGGGTGCCGCGCCCAAGTAGCGAATCCCTTTACCGCTCGGCTTGCCGCGATGGGCACTCTGGAATATGTTCGGCAGCTGGGAGGCCGTATGCCACGCATCTGCATTGCCGCTGCGATCTGTGCGCTCTTGACGCTCGCGTCGGGGGCTCGCTCGGGGGCTCAACAGGCCAGCGTCATCGCTATCGAACGCGTGAGCGTGGTCCCGATGGACCGCGAACACGTGCTTACCGATCAGACGGTCACGATCCGCGACGGGCGCATCGTCGAGGTGAGCGCCGCGGGACGTACCGCCATCCCGCCCGGCGCGGCTCGCGTCGACGGCAGCGGCAAGTTCCTGATTCCGGCGCTGGCGGAGATGCACGCCCACGTTCCCGTCGGTCGCGCGTCAGACGCTGAAGACGTGCTGTTCCTGTACGTCGCGAACGGCATCGGCACGATTCGAAGCATGCTCGGCGATCCGAGCCATTTCGACCTCAGGGAGCGTGCCAGGAGCGGCAAGATCGTCGCACCGACCATGTATTTGTCGGGACCGTCCTTCAGCGGCCAGACGGTGACCACACCCCAAGCGGCCGAAGCGCGCGTCGCGGAGCAAAAGCAGGCGGGTTACGACCTTCTCAAGATTCATCCAGGCTTGTCACGCGGAGTCTTCGACGCGATGGCGTCGGCGGCCGGCAAGGCGGGCATCCGGTTCGCCGGCCATGTGCCTGCTGACGTGGGTCTGCGACGGGCCCTCGAAGCCAAGTACTGGACGATCGATCACGTGGATGGGTACGTGGAAGCACTGGCGCGACCAGGGGCGCCAACCGCGGAGTTTTTCGGCATCAATCTGGTCGACCACATCGACGAGTCTCGCATCCCGTCGCTCGTCGCAGACACGAAGGCGGCTGGGACCTGGATCGTTCCCACCCAGATTCTCATTGAGAACTGGTATGGAACTACTGATATCGAGACGATGCGAGCGTGGCCCGAGATGCCCTACGCGCCGCGCAATCAAGTGGATCAGTGGATCACGGCAAAGCGCAATTTCACGGCCGCATACCCGGCAGATTATCGTCAACGATACATCGCCCTTCGCCGCAAGTTGATCAAGTCGCTGCATGATGGCGGCGTCGGCTTGCTGCTCGGTTCCGATGCGCCGCAGACATGGAACGTGCCCGGGTTCTCGATTCACCGCGAGCTCGCCACGTACGTGGCCGCGGGACTGACGCCGTATCAGGCGCTCGCGACCGGCACGCGGAACGTTGCCGTGCATCTTGGCTCCGCCGATCGCGCTGGAACGATCGAGGTGGGTAAGCGTGCCGACCTGGTGCTTCTGGACGCGAATCCACTGCAAGACATCTCGAACACCAGCCGGATTGCAGGCGTCATCGTCGGCGGCCGCTGGCTGTCGAAGAACGATCTCGACCGGCGCTTGAACGACATTCGGAAATGACGCTCACAGTCTTCGACCGGTCAGCACGTAGGCGTCGATCGCGGCGTCAAGCGTGAACGTCTGCCCGGCGCGGAGGTTGTAGCGGGCCAGGACCTGACCATTCAGCGGATCCCGCACGTCGAACTCCGCGGCCTCCTTCGGACTGAGCGTCATCGGTCCACGCGCCCCGATCACCGCGACGACGAACCGTTCGTCCTGCAGGGCAGCGTAAGCACGCACGAGGCGACCTGCGTTGATGGCGTCGAGAACCCCTTCAAACGGATGGCACGACCAGTGATGGTTGCAGCGATTCCAGTTCGGCAGGTCCGGCGGAAGGTACTCACCGGCGGCTTTCAGGCCCTCGATGGCGTGCTGGAATGTGGGCTGGTCGATCAGATTCGCCGCGCGACCCTCGTCCTTCAATCCACGGACTCCGGCTCCCGAGTGCAGTACGTAACCGGCGTTCCCGGCAATGAAGGTGACGATCGCAGCCAACGCATGGTGCCGCGGATCTTCATCGTGCTGGACGCTCGACCGGATACCGATCGGTTCCCCATTCCAGGCGGTCGGGAGATCGCCGGGACACGCCTCGTCGTACTCGCCGGGAGCGCCCCACGGCTGCCGGATCGGACGGAACGGTCCATCGGCCAGAAAAATGCGTTCGTAGTGCTCCGTCCAGACGTCAAGCCCAGCCGCCGCATAGACACGGCAGTGCTCGCCCGCAGGCACTGACGTGGCCGTCACCAGGACATCGGTCTGGCGTGCGGCCCGTTCGGCCAACCTGCGGATCTCGGCCAGGTCCCCTGCCCCGATCGCCTCGTTCGAGATCTCGAGCAGAATCACCTGGTCGGAGTGAGAGTTGGCGAAGCCGACCCAGCGATCGACGAAGGCCGCCCGCGTCTCGAACGTCTGAAAGGCAGGCGACCCCGCAAAGATCGTCACCTGGGCGCGCAGCGCGTGGCGCCTCAATCGTGCGAACAGGCGATCGATCACTCTCCAATAGTCAGCGTCCGCCGCTCTCGTGTCGCGGTCCTGCCAGTAACCAGGGCCGCCGACATCTGCAAACAATCGAATGAATTGCACGCGGCCGGCGAGCGTGGCGAGGTTTCGGTCCAGTCGCTCTGGATCGTCGCGCTCGCCGGAAATCGCCCAGAAGAGCGACGCCCCGGTCGCGAGAAACGGACCGTCGGCATCCACGGTCGCCCGCCCGCTCAGCCGAACCATGCCCTTTGGTGGAGGAGGTCCGAGCGGCATGAGCGTGATCGGGAGATTACAGTCCAAGGCGACGATGTCGTAGGCGCCGCGGTAGGGCGAAAAGCCTGCCTTGGTGACCGTCACCTCGCGCTGCCGACCCCCAGGAACCAGTAGATAGAGGAACCCATCCGTGTTGGTCACGCCCTGTCGGCCGTCGACGGAAACGCGAGCACCTGGAATGGGCTCGCCCTCGGGAGTTCTGACGTCCGCAGCGACGCAGTACGTTTGCGCCTCGACTGGAGGGACAGGCAGAGGTTCGGGGGGCGGCTGCTCCGAACACGCAACGCTCCAAACCGCCAGCGCCGCCAACCATGTCAGGGCGTGCGCCGTGCGAAACCCCCGGGTAAGTCGTTGACCTGTACATCAGTAATCCTCGGCCGTAGCACACCATTGCACGAGCTCAACAGATATTACGGAAGTCTTACAGTTGCCGGGCGCGCGCTTCGATACGGTATCAGTGGAACTTCCCAGCGTGAGGAGCGTGCATGAACGACACCGTCGCGTCGACCCGGTCCGATTACAGCAAATTGAACATCCTGACGTTCGTCGTGTTGATCTGGTTTCATATCCAGGCCATCGCGGCGTTCTGGACGTTCACCTGGACCAATCTCTTCGCGGCCCTCGCGTTGTACTGGGTCGCCGGCGGCCTGGGCATCAGCATGGGGTATCACAGGCTTCACACCCATCGTGGGTTCAAGACCTTCAAGCCGTTTGAGTATTTTCTGGCCATCTGCGGCACGCTGACACTCGAGGGTGGTCCGATCTTCTGGGTCGCCATCCACCGGTTGCATCACCAGTATTCGGACCAGTCCGAGGATCCTCACACACCGCGCGTGAGCGGCTTCTGGGCCCATCTCGGCTGGATCCTGTTTGGCCAGGCGCATCACAACGACACGGCTCGGATGGCGCGCTATGCACCCGACCTGGCGAAGGAACCGTTCTACCGGTGGCTGACGACGTATCACTGGGTCCCGCTGACAGTCCTTGGCTTCACGCTCCTGGCAATCGGCGGATGGGGCCTCGTCAATTGGGCCATATTCCTGCGTGTCGTGCTCGGCCTGCACTCGACCTGGCTGGTCAATTCAGCGACACACCTCTGGGGACGCCGGCGCTTCGCGACCAAAGACGACTCTCGCAACAGCTGGTGGGTGGCACTCCTGACATTCGGCGAGGGCTGGCACAATAATCATCACGCCCACCCGACGTCGGCGCGCCATGGCCTCGCGTGGTACGAGCTCGACGTGACGTGGATCCAACTCCGGCTCCTCCAGGCGTTGGGCCTCGTGTGGGACGTCAGAGTGGCCAAAATCAAGGGGACGCCCGAGGCAGAAGTCGCCGCGTAGAAGGCCAGCGGCTTCATCGCCGCCCGGGCGCCCTTCGTTCTATCCTTATACAAGGATATGAGGGTCAGCGGGCGCCGGAAGTCGATCGCATTTTTCATCGTCCTGGGGATCGGCCTCGCCGCCGGAGCGCTGGCGCTCAATATCGGCTGGGTGATCGTCAACTGGCGCCAGGCGGGACTGTTGATCGCCGGCATCCTGGTCTTTCCTCTCATCATTACCGGCGTGGTGCTCAATACGATCTTCCTGGTTCGGGAGATCCGACGCAACGAGCAACACGAAGCGTTCATCAACGCGGTTACACACGAGCTCAAGACTCCTGTGGCGTCGCTGAAGCTCTACCTGCAGACGCTGCAAAACCGTCACGTCGACGAGACGAAACGTCAGGAGTTCTACCGCATCATGGTGGACGACAGCGACCGCCTGCTCGGCACCATCGAGCAAGTACTCCGAGCAGGCCGGATCGGCACGCGGCACCACTCCAGCCATCTGCCGATCGACCTGAGCGCGATCGTGCAAGAGTGTCTGGCTCTCGCGAGAGTACGCCACCGGCTCCTGCCAGAAGCGCTGACCTATCGAGACACCCTCAGCAACGGCGCCGGGCGGCGCGTGCTCGGCGACGAGGACGATCTCAGGGCGGTGGTCTCGAATCTCGTGGACAACGCCATCAAATACTCGGGCCCCGAGGTCCGGGTGTTCGTGGAGCTGGAGCAAACGGACGCGACGAAGGCCACACTCCGCGTCCGGGATCAGGGCGTGGGCATTTCTCCGCCCGAGCTCAAGCGAATTTTCAAGCGCTTTTACCGCATTCCGGGCGCCATGGCCACGCGGATCAAGGGAACGGGCCTGGGACTGTTCATCGTTCGATCCGTCGTCTCACATCACGGCGGGACGGTGTTCGCCGAAAGCGACGGACCCGGACATGGCAGTACCTTTACCGTGCAGCTGCCGATCGCGGCGCCGGTCGAGCAGTAGACGCGTCGGGGGCGCGCCTGCGAGGGAGCGGCGCGGGGCGTAGGGGTCCCCGCAAGCGACCGAGCCGGCGTATGGGGCGGAGCCCCATGTAATTATGAGCCGCATCCTGGTTGTCGAAGACGAACAGCACCTCGCCGACGGCCTGCGCTATAACCTCGAGGCCGAACAGTACGACGTCGACCTGGTCGACAACGGCGAGGACGCACTTCAGCGACTGACCAGCGACCCGACTCGCTACGATCTGGTCATCCTGGACCTCATGCTTCCCGGCATCGACGGATTCGACGTCGTCGAAGAACTGCGCCGGACGCGCCAGTTCGTTCCTGTGCTGATGTTGACGGCGCGTGGCCGGTCGGACGACATGATCCAAGGGCTCGGGACCGGCGCCGACGACTACCTCGCCAAGCCATTCGAGCTTCCCATTCTCTTGTCGCGCGTCCGGGGATTGCTTCGCCGCCACGAATGGCTCCGCCTGGAACTGGCAGATCGGAGTTCGTCGGTCGCGTCGCAGTTTTCCTTCCGCGACAGGAACGTCGACTTCGAACAGCTCGAGGTCCGGGTCGGCGAGAAGCGGATGCCGTTGACCATGATGGAGGCGGCGCTGCTTCGGTACTTCGTGCAACATCAGGGGCGTCCGATCTCGCGCAAGGAGATCCTGGAAAAAGTCTGGGGCGTTCGAGACGACACCGATACGCGCGCCATCGACAACTTCATCGTGCGCCTTCGGCGCTACATCGAAGACGAACCCTCCAGCCCCCGCCATCTGCAGACGATCCGCGGCGTCGGGTATCGCTTCGTGGCGGATCCCGAATAGCCCGGTCGGACCTGTTTCCGGCCTCGTTTCGCGCCGATATGACGACCATGCAACGCATTGCCGATCGGCCCGCCAGCATCCGATTCGAAGCCACGCAAGACCGCCGACGCTGCCCGGATCGCCGCTCGAAATGGCGCGGTGGGCGCCGCGACACGGACTGGACGTGCCGGCCGGCTGGTGCGAGTTGGACCGAGCTCGAGCCTGTCGTCCGGACGCGGTGGTGGACCTCCGCCGTGGGCTCCCGCTAGGCTGCAAAATCTCGGGAAAAACTGAGAATTTGCGGGGCCGTCCCCTGCATATCAACGATGCGGTTTCGCCTCATCGAGCGCGAGGACGCGATTCTCGCCGGTGGTCTGGTTGCCGCCGCCGTCCTGGTCTTCCAGCAGCCGCTGCGCGACCTGTGGGACATCGTTCGTGAAATCGAGACCCGCTATCGCATCGATCTGCTGCCGGGCCTTACCATTCTGATCGCGGTCGGCATCTTCCACGGTTTCCGCAAACACCAGGCCTGGAAGTCCCTCCAGGCAACGGCCAGCGCGGAGGCGGCACAGGCCCGCAGGCGCTCGGAAGAGCTCGAGCGCCTGATGATGCTGGGCCACGCGCTGGCCAATACGCTCGATCGTTCCACCTTGCTCCACGTGCTGTGGCGGCATGTGCCGGCTTTCGCCCACGACCGCGAGTTCTGGGCGATGCTCAGAACCGCCGATCGCTGGGTGCCGCTCGTCCAAGGGGCGACGACATTCAACAGCCGGAGTGTGGACGCGCTTCGCGTGATTGCCGAGCGGACCCTCTGCTCGCACTCGGCGCTGGATGGATCGGCCGAAGGCATTCCGGACGATGTGGACATCTGCTTCCCGATGATTGCGACGGACACCGTTGTTGGAGTGTTGGGGATTCGCAACCAGCCGCCACTCTCACGCGAGGATCGCCGGATGCTCGGTGCGGCCGCGGCGGTCATCGCGATTGGCGTCACCAACGTGCAGCTGTTTCGGGAAACAAAGGAGCTCAGCCTGCGCGATAGCCTGACCGGCTGCTTCAATCGCGGTCACACGCTCGAAGTGCTCGACAACGAGCTGCGACGATCGAAGCGCTCCGGAAACCCGCTGTCGATCGTGATGTTCGACCTCGACCACTTCAAGACCGTCAACGACCAGCTCGGACACGTTCGCGGCGACGAATTGCTGCGGGCGATTGGTGCCCTGCTCGCTCGCATCTTGCGGAACAGCGATCTGCGGTGCCGATACGGCGGCGACGAGTTCCTCGTCATGCTTCCCGATACGCCCCTGATCGGCGCCGAACAGGTGGCCGAATGCCTCAGGCGCGAGATCAGTACGGTCGAAGTTGCAGCCGGCGACAAGCGGATCTCCGTCACGGCCAGCATCGGGGTTGCAGCCGCCATACCCGGTGAAACGAACGTGACGAACTTCATCGACCGCGTCGACTCGGCACTGTATGAAGCGAAGCGGCAAGGCCGCAACCGGTTCTGCGTCGTCCCCGCCCGGCTTGCACCAACCGCACGAGACGCGCAGGTCGTCACCCTTCCAGCGAAAACGGACTTGGATTCGACCGGAACTTAGACGCGGGCTTCGGGCTTCAGACTTCAGGTTTCAGGCTTCCGGGTGCGATCGTCGCAGAACGTTCGGACCGTTCGGACCATTCGGATCGTTCGGAACGTTCGGGGGTTCGGAACGTTCGGACCATTGGTTCTGGTTGTGCGAAGGTTCGAACGGTTCGGATCGTTCTCTGCCGAACAATCCGAACGGGCCGAACCTCCGAACGCCCGAACGAGCGGCACTCATCCTCGGGTTGAACGATCAGCTCCTCACGCTCAACGCCTCCCCCGTCGTCGCACTGAACCGTGCGGTCGCCGTGGCCAAGGTTCATGGCCCAGGGTAGGTTCCACTGTAAAATGCCGGTGCTATGGCACGTGCATGGTCTCTGGCGCTGCTGGCCGTGATTGGGCTGGCGGGTGCTGGTGCTCGAACGTCGCTCGTCGCACAAGAGCCAGCGCCGCCAGCGAACGCAACCCCGGCATCGGTGCGCTCGGTCTGGGACGGTGTGTACACGCTGAACCAGGCCAAGCGCGGGGCCTTGAAGTCGGGACTCTGCGTGGAGTGCCATGGGAACGGCTTTGTCGGTGGCCCGGCGCCGGAGCTTGCAGGCCCGGCATTCTCCGCTGCATGGGGCGGCCGAACGGTCGGCGATCTCTTCGACCTGATCCGTCTGACGATGCCCGATGACGATCCCGGCTCGTTGAGCCGGGAGGTCTACGCCGATCTCGTCGCCTACATTCTTGCGGTCAACAAGTTCCCGACCGGGAACACAGAAATCCCCATCGAGCTCGAGCCGTTGAAGCTCATTCGCATCGATGCGGCCAAACCTTAACCGAGGAACCTTTCATATGAGTGTTTCTGGTCGATGTCTGCTCCTGGCCGCGATTGTCGTCATGACGATCGGCGGGCACCTGGGCCCGCATGTCCAGGCGGCCCCAGGACAGGCAACTCCGCGCGGCGATTCGAACCGGCCGTACACCACCTGGAGCAGCTATCTGGGAACGCCCGACTCTGCCCAGTACTCGGCGCTCAAGCAGATCGACAAGTCCAATGTGAAGCGGCTCGAAGTGGCCTGGACCTTTCCGGCCGGCGACGGAACGATCCGGTTCGATCCGGTCGTCGTCGATGGCGTGATGTATGTGTTGACGGGAAGTCGATCGATCGTCGCGCTGGATGCCGCGACCGGCAAAGAGATCTGGGTCCACCGTAACGAAGGCGCGGTTGGCGATCGCGGAATGAGCTACTGGGAGAGCAAAGACCGGTCCGAGCGCCGGCTTCTCTACCTCAACGTCGGGTTCCTGACCGCGATCGACGCGCGCACGGGCAACACGATCGCCTCGTTTGGGGACAACGGTCGCGTCGACATGAGGGTCGGCCTCAATCGCGATGTGGAGAACGTGCGGCCGCTGCAGACCGGCAATCCCGGCCGGATTTTCGAGGACTTGATCATCATGTCGCTGCCCGCGGGCGGCGCCTCAGTACATTTCGAGCCCAGGTGACGTCCACGCCTACGACGTGCGGACCGGCGCGCTGAAGTGGACGTTCCACAGCGTACCCGAGCGCGGCGAGTTCGGAGCCGATACTTGGCCCGAATCCGCGCTGCAGACCGGGGGCGGCGTCCACAACTGGAGCGAGCTGACGATCGATGAACGGCGCGGCATCGCCTACATTCCATTCGGCACTGCCCGGTACGACTTCTACGGTGCCAACCGGCACGGCGCCAATCTGTTCGGCAACAGTCTGGTGGCGCTCGATGCGCGGACTGGAAAACGGCTGTGGCACTTCCAGACCATCCATCACGATCTCTGGGACTACGATCTTCCTGGCGCTCCGAAGCTTCTGACGGTCCGCCACGACGGCAGAAACGTCGACGTCGTGGCGCAGGCCACGAAGCACGGCTTCGTGTTCGTGTTCGACCGCGTCACCGGCGCGCCACTCTGGCCGATCGAAGAGCGGCCGGTGCCCCAGACGGATGCACCCGGCGAGAAGACCTGGCCCACGCAGCCGTTCCCGACCGCGCCGCCACCGTTCGCGCGGCAGACGTTCACCGAAGCCGATATCAATCCGTATCTGCCTGAGGACGAACAGGCCAAGCTGCGCGAGCTCTTTCGAACGTCGCGAAACGAGGGGCTCTTTACGCCACCGAGCCTGAGAGGCACGATTCAGATGCCGGGACACAACGGCGGGGCGAATTGGGGCAGCTCCGCTGTCGATCCGGTGAAGGGCACGATGTACGTCGTCTCGAAAGAGATCCCCACCTACCTCAAGTTGATCCATCCCAAGGACATTCCTCCCGCCGTTCCGGGTCGAGGCGGTCGCGGCCGAGGTGGTCCGCCTGTGCCGCCGCCCAATGTGGGTCCCGACTTTGTCGCCTACGACGCCCCGTACGATTTCATGATGTCGATGACGAACGGACTCTCGGCGATCGGACCTCCCTGGTCACGGTTGACTGCCTACGATCTGAATCGAGGCACGATCCTGTGGCAGGTTCCAAACGGCGAGGTCTCTGGAATCACCGGCCGCAACGGGACGCCTACGGGCAGTCACGCGCCGCGGGGAGGGCCGGTCGTGACGGCAGGCGGACTGATTTTCGTGACGACTTCATCCGACCGAAAGTTGCGCGCGTACGATCAGGACACTGGCAAAGTGCTCTGGGAGCATGACCTTCCGGCTGCGTCCGAAGGCGTCCCCGCCATCTACGAGGTCGGCGGGCGGCAGTACCTCGCGATCTCGGTCGGAGGCTCGGGACTGTTTCCTCCGCGGATGCCTGGGCAGACGCCTCCAGGGCCCGGCCAGTACATGGCGTTCGCGCTGCCGAGGAAATGACTGGGAGGTTGGGGAATCCAAGAAATTTGAGGATCTAAGAATCTAAGAATTTGAGGATTTGTGAATCTAAGAGTGCGTTGCAAAATTAGCCGCGGCCTCTTGTAGCGCAGGCCTTCCGCCTTCGCTGAAGCTTCGGCGGACCGCCGTAGCCTTGGCGGAGGCTGGTTAGGCCTGCAACCGGCCGCGGGGCAGCCCTGAAGGGCTGCGCTACGAGTAATTTTGCAACGCGCTTTGAGGATTTGAGGATCTGAGAATTTCGAATCTGACCACTGGAGGAGAGCCCAATGGACCGCCGAATTCTTGCAGCGACCGTTCTGGTAGTCGTCGGAGCAGTCGGTCCCGTGGTCGCGCAGACCCCGGCTGCTGGCAAAGACTCGGTGTCGAAACAGACGACGAAGGCCTGGACGCCGCCACGTACGCCGTGGGGGGATCCCGACATCGAAGGTCTCTGGCCGAGTACCAACGTTGCCGGTGCGCCGTTCGAGCGGCCGGACCAGTTTGCGGGCCGAGCGGTCTTGACCGACGAGGAATTCGCCGCTCGCGCCAAGGAGTTCGCGTCAGACGCCGAACGCGTCAGACAGGGGATTGAACCTGGCGCCCAGGTCGCTCCCCCGCCACCCGGGGAGTCCGGAGGGGGCCCGGCGCATTGGGGCGAACGATGGCAGCGACAGCCGACGAGGCTCACCTCGCTGATCGTCGAGCCGGCGGACGGCAGGATTCCTCCGCTCACACCCGAAGGACGCCTCCGAGACGAGACGGCATGGCGCGATAGCTTTGGTCCGGGCCCGTGGCATGGACCAGGAAGATCTCGGACCGTACGACCGGTGCATTTCTCGCGGCGTACTGGGATCGATGTTTCCGTCGGCCTACAACAACGGGAATCAGATCGTGCAGTCTCCCGGATTCGTCGTCATCCGCACCGAAATGGTCCACGAAGCCCGCGTCATCCCGGTCGACGGCCGCCCGCACCTTCCGCAGTCGATGCGGTCCTACATGGGCGACTCTCGAGGTCGCTGGGAGGGCAACACGCTCGTCGTCGAAACGACGAACTTCAACGGAAAGACCGGCGCACGCGGGAACGGCAACAATTTTCCCATGAGCGAGTCGCTGCGTCTGGTCGAGCGCTTCACGCGGGTCGATGCCGACACCTTGCAATACGAAGTGACCATCACCGATCCGAAGACGTGGGTGCGAACGTGGAAGGTCGCGTATCCGCTCAAGCTGGATCCCGACTACCAGCTCTTCGAGTACGCGTGTCACGAAGGCAACTACGGCTTGCCGAATATCCTCGCCGGTGCGCGCGCATCCGACGAACCCTAATCTAGTTTCTGGTGAAGAACTCTCTCCACCACAGAGGACACGGGGGCCACGGAGGATCAGTCTTGACACTTGAACCTCCGCGTCCTCGGCGTCCTCCGTGGTGATTAGTTAATCTAGAGTCCGTTTCGGAATTAACCGCTGAGGACGCCGAGAAGAGCCATTTGACTCTGCGTTCTCTGCGGCCTCTGCGGTTGACGCCGCCAATTCTGCAACGTGTTCTTAGGTTCTGATTTGAGGATTTGAGGCCGCCTTCAAGTTCTGAATCTTCGCCAGTCGATCCCGTATTTCCGCACCTTGTAGTTGAAGATCCGCTCGGTCGTGGACAGCAATCGCGCCGCTTTGGCGCGGCTGCCGCGCGTGCTCTTCAAGGCGTCCTGCAGGGCGTCTTTCTCGACGGCCCCGATCATCTCCTCGAGCGAGAGCATGATGGTCGTATCGGACGCTTCGGCCGTCTGAAGGGTCGGCGGCAGATGGTGGGCATGCACGACATTCGCATCGCAGACAACCACGGCCCGCTCGATGACGTTCGAGAGCTCTCGCACGTTGCCGGGCCAATGGTAGCTCATGAGCATGTCGATGGCCGGCGTCGAAATGCGCTTGACGTTCTTGCCGTGCTCGCGCGAGAACTTTTCGAGAAAGTGATCCGCGAGCAGCAGGACGTCGGGCTTCCGCTCGCGCAGCGGAGGGACGAAGATCGAGAACACATTGAGGCGGTAATACAGATCCTCGCGGAATTCCCCGGCCGTGATCGCCTTCTCGAGATCCTTGTTCGTGGCCGCTACCAACCGCAGATTCACGCGAATCGTCTCCGTGCTTCCCAGCCGTTCGAACTCCCGCTCTTGCAGCACCCGCAATAACTTCACCTGCGTCCCGAGATTCAGGTCCCCGATTTCGTCCAGGAACAGCGTGCCGCCATCGGCGATTTCGAACCGGCCTTTCTTGACCGCTTGCGCCCCCGTGAACGCGCCTTTCTCGTAACCGAAGAGCTCGGACTCGATCAGGTCCTGTGGCAGCGCTGCACAACTGACCTTCACGAACGGCTTCTTCGCACGGGGCGAGTTGTAGTGGAGCGCGTGAGCGATGAGCTCTTTGCCGGTGCCGGATTCGCCGCGGAGCAGCACCGTCGTGTTGGTCCGGGCCACCCGCGCGACCTGCTCGTACACCTGCCGCATCGGGCCGCTCGTCCCGACCAGATTCGAGAAGTCGTATCGCTCTTTGAGCTCCTGGCGGAGATGGGTGTTCTCGTCGACCAGCTGCTGGCGATCCGCTTCGATCAGCCGATGAACCTTGACCGCCTGCGCGATCATGGACCCCACGACGCCGAGAAACTTGACCGTGCGGTGGTAGTCGCGGTCGGCCTTGAATCGCAGATCGATGCCGATGGCGCCGACGGTCTTCCCCTCGAGCGTGACGGGCGCAGAGATGTAGCTCAGCTCCTGCGCCGGCAGCTCGGGCCGTTCCGCCGCACGACTGAGGAACATCGGCTCGCGGCTGACGCGGGGAACGACAATCGGCTTCCCACTCTCCACCACCCGTCCCGTGATCCCCTCGCCGATCCGGTAGCGGACGCGCTTGCCGGGCGGCACGGCTCCGGCCGACGCCTCCACTTCGACATCGCCGGTCTGTTGGTTCAGCAGGACGACCGTACTGCGAATCGCGCCGTGGTGATCGCCGAGAATCTCCAGCACGCGATGGAGGGACGCGCGCAGATCGAGCGTCGCCGACAGCGCCTGGCTCGCTTCCAGAAGCGTCGACAGCTTCCGGACTTCGCCCGTGTGGCTGTCGGCTGGCGCCATCCAGTTCGCCACCGGGTTCGAGGACATGCGGCTGGCCATGGGTTTCGACGTCCGTACGGAGAATCAGCCTCTCGGGAGCGATACGAGCTCGGCCAACTTCACCGAGAGTAGGGAACGTTCACTTTCCGACGGAGCAAGAGTGGTTCCATCGAGACGGAGGGCGATGATCGCGAAATCGCCGTGTTTTCAGGGGTCTGCGACACTCGCACGATAGCGTACCATACATATTTGTCTGATAGAGTCTGCGCTTCGACAATCATGTAGCCATTCCCAATCGAGAGCCGCCCGTCCCGGTCGTCGTCGCCTGACGCACATCAGTCTCCATGTCCCTTCCGTGCAGCTTGCTCGACGATGTGGCTTCTGACCGAGCGCCGCTGCCGATCCGCCGGCACCTGGGCCGCCAGTCGCAAGGCGCCGCGCACTTCGTCGACCACTGCACGGCCCACATCGATTGCTCGACCGGTTTCGAACATGTTCACCTCCGTCCGCCAGACATCGTTGTGGGCCGCAGCCCGCACATTCAGCTTCACCCCTTCGAGTTGCTCGATCACGTGTTCGAACTCGTGCGCCAGCCATTCAGTTGGATCGTAGCCGGGGGCGATGCTGACGAACGCGACGATGGCGCCGGAATGGGTACGGTTGATCACGCTCTGGGCGCGGAAGGGGCGCTGGTCGAGATACGGGTCGATGAGGACGCGCACGTACAATCTCGGTTCTCGGGCAAGCCGCTCATATTGCGTCCGGAATGTCGCGGAGGTCTGCAACATGAGGGCGAGTGTCGGTTGCAGCTCGGGAGAAACATGAATTGGATCCGGGGTCGCCGTCAGAGCGTCAGAGGCCTCGATGCGGGCGTGCGCTACGACGAATCCAAGCGACAACACCATCGCGAAAACAAACCGAGAACAGTCTGAAAAGATCGTGCAACGCATTCTGTCTGCCATACGTTAGTTGGAGCAAAAACGGATCCGGCAATCAGACGCTGGCATCGCACGCGCGAATTGTCGCGGTTTATCGAACAAAAACGACGATCGACGAGCCTCGCGTGCGCCGCGATCGATTTTGCAAATCAACACTTTCGTTGAAATCTCGGACGCGGCCGGGGAACACGATTGTTGGGCGGCGACGCATGCGCGCGACATTTCGGCGCGCGCCGCGGGTCAGCGATTCGTGAATCTCGCGATCCGTTACATCGTGATTTCACCGCTGAGACCGCAGAGTTCGCCGAGAATCTGACTTCGTCAAACACTCCTCAGCGACCTCGGCGTGCTCGGCGGTTGTCGTCGTTTTGATTAGCCGGCTCATGCCGCTAGCGAACCGGTCTCGCCTATAATGGCGGCCGGAGCGCCCGCGGCCAGGCCGAGCCGAGGACATGCGTATCTGAGGCGAGGCCTCAGCGTCAGTTCGCGCTGGGGGTGGGGCCCCAGCGCCAGTGCAATAAGGAGATTTTCAAATGACCAGGCGATGGCTCGCTTCTGGCGCTCCATGGACGGCCATGATGGTGTCCGTCTTTTTCGTCGTCGCTCCAGTTTCGGCACAGACCTCGTCGGGAAAGGCGTCGTCGAGAACAAATACCTGGACGGCACCCAAGACGTCGTGGGGCGATCCGGATCTTCAAGGCGTATGGACCAGCGACAGCGTTCGGGGCATCCCGATGGAGCGGCCGGCCGAGCTCGCCGGCAAGACAGAGCTGTCGGACGAAGAGTTCGCCGCAAAGGTCAAGCGAGACGACGAGACGAGAGCCCGGGCCGAGAATGCCGAAGGCGCGTTTCGCAACGATGGCGCATGGCTCAAGAAGTCGTTCCGGCAGACCTCGTTGATCGTCGAACCGGCGGATGGACGGCGGCCGCCGCTCACGCCCGAGTCGCAGCTGCGGGCCGCACCGCGGGACCGGGGCAGCTTCGGCGAAGGCCCCTTCTACGGTCCCGAAGACTTCACCATGTACGACCGCTGCATCACGCGCGGCGTCGTCGGATCGATCCTCCCGGTCGTGTATGGCAATGGAAACCGCATTCTGCAGACGCCAGGGCAGGTCGTGATCAGCTACGAGATGGTCCACGACACCCGGGTGATTCCCCTCGACGGCCGGCCGCACGTCGGCCCGAAGATCCGCCAGTATCTGGGCGATTCGCGCGGCCGCTGGGAAGGCAACACGCTCGTCGTGGAAACCACGAATTTCACCGACCAGACGAGCATCGGGGCCAACGGCAACGGGCTCCGTCACAGCGCCGACATGAAGTTGATCGAGCGCTTCACGCGCGTCGAGGCGGACGTGCTGCAGGTACGAGGTCACGATCGAAGACCCGAAGACGTACACGAGACCGTGGAAGCTTTCGATTCCGCTCATCTCACCCGAGGGCTTCCAGCTCCTCCCGTACGAGTGCCACGAGGGCAACTACATGCTCGGCGCGGTGCTCGGAGGCGAGCGTGCCGAGGACAAGGCGCTGGAAGAGGACGCCAAGAAGGGGATCATCCGGGCCCGCAAGGGTGTTCAGCAGGGCCTCGACGCTGGCGCGCGTCCGATCCCCGCTACTCAAGGGGGCGAGGGCGGACCGGGAGGACGGTAAACTCAACGAACAGTTACAATTAACAATTCACTCAATTCCTAATCATAAATTCCCAATCGTGAATTCCGCTGTTCCCGGGAGGGCGTGCTCGTCCCGGGAGATTTCCTCCTTCCGACAAGTTTGTCGTCTTTGAGGCTCGGGCAGACAATCTTGTCGAGCTGCCACTGCGATGCGCCGCGGCATCCGAAGGATTTTTCCAACGTCGAGGCAGCGTTCTTGCTGAGCAGGCACGGGCGGACTGCGCAATCCATCGATAGCACTTCAGACGCCGAGACGCGCGAGGGTGCCCGTTGTCGAACACTGGGAGGGAGCAGGTGAGCCGCACGGATGTGGTGTCGATTCATGAAGGCTCGCTGCTGTGGACGCTCGAGGAAATCAGCCGCCTCGTCTCGCACAGCGGGAGTCCCGCCGAGACGCTCACCAATATCGTCCGTCTGATCCGCAACCGGTTCGACACCGACGTGTGCTCGGTGTATCTCCTCGAGCCCGATCGCACCAGCCTGGTCCTCGCGGCCACCCTCGGGCTGCGGCCCGACAGCGTCGGTCGAATCCGCATGCGGCTCGACGAGGGGCTGGTGGGTCTGGTCGCCGAGCAGATGCAGCCACAGGTCGTCGCCGACGCCACCTCACACCCGCGATTCAAGTACTTCGCAGAGGCCGGCGAAGATCCGTATCACTCGTTCCTGGGCGTCCCGGTCATCGACCGGGGACTGCTGCAGGGCGTGCTGATCGTGCAGACCATCGAGCCACGCAACTTCAGCCAGGACGATGTGCGGATGATGGTGATGGCGGGAGCCCAGCTGGCCTCCATCGTCAACGAAGCGCGGACCCTCGGCCAGTTCGTCGCGCCAATCCATCAACGGCTGTTGACGCTGGCCCAAAACCTGTGGTGGAGCTTCGACAACGACAGCCGCACCTTGTTTCGGCAGTTGGACCCGATCGTGTGGCGGGAATCGGGCCGTAATCCGGTCGCACTACTCCGACACATCCCGATCGAGAAGATCGAAGAGCGGGTATCGGAGCTGGCGCTGCACAGCCGTATCAACTACGCCTACCGGCGGATGCAGGAATACCTCGGCTCGCGCAGCACCTGGGGCGATCGCCACGCCGGCGTGCTGTGGGCGCGGCCGGTTGCGTATTTCTCGGCGGAGTTCGGGCTCCACGAATCGATTCCCGTCTATTCGGGCGGCCTCGGGATTCTGGCGGGCGACCACATCAAGAGCGCATCGGACCTGGGCATTCCCCTGATTGGCGTGGGCCTCTACTACGACCAGGGCTATTTCAGGCAACGGCTCGATCCAGACGGCTGGCAGCACGAAGACTACATCGACGTCGACAGTCGAGTGCTCCCGATGCAGCCCGCCACCACCAACGGCGTGCCGATTCGCGTGTCGATCGATACACGAACGGGTCCCATCAGCGCGCAGGTGTGGAAACTGTCGGTCGGCCGCCGGACGCTGCTGCTGCTCGATTCGAATGTCGACGGCAACCAGCCGGAAGATCGCGAGCTGACGTCACGCCTCTACGGCGGGGATCATCGGGTCAGGATTCGACAGGAGCTGTTGCTCGGGATTGGCGGGGTCCGGGCGTTGGCAGCGATGGGCGTCTCACCCGGCGTCATTCACCTGAACGAAGGGCACAGCGCGTTTGCCGCGCTTGAAATCGTGCGACACAGGATGGCCAGCGAGGGCATTGACGCAGTCGAAGCCGTACGTCGGGTCGCCCCGCAGATCGTCTTCACCACACACACGCCCGTTCCAGCCGGCCACGACAGATTTACTTCCGAGCTGATCGAGGAGCATCTGGGTCCATTGCGCGAGAGTCTGCGGGTGGGCCACGAACAGCTCATGGGTTGGGGCAGGGTCGATCCTTACGATCCGTTGGAAGAGTTCTGCATGACGGTTCTGGCGCTGAAGATGTCACGGCGTGCCAACGCGGTCTCGTCGCTGCACGGCCAGGTGTCTCGCGCCATGTGGGTCTCGCTCTACTCCGACTCTCAGGGTCGCAGCGAAGACCGCGTGCCGATCGGCCACATCACCAATGGGATACACGTGCCGACCTGGCTGGCGCCACAAATGCACCAGGTGTACGACCGACACCTGGGTCCGGACTGGCCTCAGCGATGTCGCGAACCAGGCTTCTGGGAGGCGATCGATCAGGTCAATGACGGCGAGCTGTGGGAGACGCACCAGGCTCTCAAAGTCCGTCTGATCGAGATCGCCCGGCAGCGTGCGGCCGCATCCGCGGAGCGTCGCGGCGAGCCACCCGAGTTCGTCGGCCAGCTCCGCCGATCGCTGCGGCTGGACGCCTTGACCGTCGGGTTCGCCCGCCGGTTCGCCACCTACAAGCGAGCGAACCTGGTCCTGCAGGACATCGAGGCCATTGCATCACTTGCGAGTGAGACGCAGACGCCTATCCAATTGGTGTTCGCCGGCAAGGCTCACCCACACGATCGGCCCGGCAAGGAAATGCTGCAGTCGGTTGCCCGGTTGATGCGCGATCCACGCTTCGCGGGCAAGGTCTTGTTCATCGAAGACTACGACATCAACGTCGGCCGCCACCTCGTCCAGGGCGTGGATGTCTGGATGAACAATCCGCGACGACCGCTCGAAGCCTGCGGAACGAGCGGACAGAAGGTGGTGCTCAATGGCGGCCTCAATCTCTCGATCATCGACGGCTGGTGGGCAGAAGCCTACGACGGTCTGAACGGCTTCGCCATCGGAACGGGTGAAACACATACGTCGACCGAGTTGCACGACTTCCGGGACGGCGAGTCGCTTCTCAGAGCGCTGCGCGACGAGGTGATTCCGCTGTACTACGACCGCGACCAGGACGGACTGCCCCGCAAGTGGATTGCGCGGATGAAGCGAGCCATCCGAACCTTGGGCTGGCGCTTCAGCGCCGACCGCATGGTGATGGATTACGTCCTCAGTGCGTACATTCCGGCCGCCGGCGGCACGAGTTGCGATATGAGCCGGTTCTAGCGACTATCCGTTGAAAAACTCTCCACCACGTGGTGATTAGTTCGCTTACGGCGCGCATCTTGCTTATGCGCGAAGCATCCAACAGATTTTCCTGAGCTCGAAAGCAATGAACCGCGAGACGAACATCGACACACTCGTTCGGCGCATCCGGGCGGAGTTTCTCGAGATGCCAGGCCTCCGTCTGACACTCGCAGAGGCGACGCGCTTTTGGGGGATCGATCCGGCCGCGTGCGGGCGGGCTATTGATGTGCTGGTCGACCGCGACTTCCTGCGATGGACGGCAGCGGGAACCATTGGCCGCGCCGAGTGACGCGCGCAAATCGCCTGCGACCCACACAAACAGACACCGGAAGCTCTGCCTAGCACGCCCGAACGGGCCTCGCGCTGACGTATTCACAACACGCCAAAACACTGAATCGCCGTCTGTTCAACGAAAGATGAAACGATGACCACACCGAGACCAAAACGAGGACGCGCACCTTCTCGAAAGACCACCAACCTGCCGCCAGCAGCCGCCGACGACCGATCGACACGAGCCCTGGTTGCTCGCGATGCCATCGCCGAGCTCGCGTATCGGCTGTTTCTGGAGAGAGGCGGCGATCACGGGCACGATGTGGACGACTGGCTCGAGGCGGAACGTCGAATCTCGCTCGATCGAATATCTACATAATTGTTGGCTCAAACAATCGAGCCAGACGCAAATGTCGACATCCCTTGTTTGCAGCAGCCGACGGCCGAATGAAATACGCGGGAAAACTTTTGCAGTCTCTCGCGGCGCCTTGGCGTCCATCTTGCTCTTTCACCGATCGCGCGCGGCGGCACGTTGACGACTTTCATCGGACGCCTCTCCCGCCCGTGAAGCAAGATGTCGCCGCGCGCGCCCATGGAGATCCAAGACATTCCAGATGCGGCAACGCTCCTTGGCAGCTACGATCCTGGGGGCTTCTACGACGAGATGTTCGCGGCCGCCGGCGACCCGCGGCCGCACTGCGTTCCGTTTCTCGACGAGCTCGCGCAGATGGCGCCGAGCCAGTTCGAGGAGTGCCGTCGGCTCGCGGATCTGGCGTTCCTGCTCCAGGGCATCACGTTCACGGTCTACAGCGACGGGCTCGGCACCGAGCGGCTGTTCCCGTTCGATCTCGTGCCCCGGATTCTGCCGCGTGCGGAGTGGGACCGCATCGAGCGCGGCCTCACTCAACGTGTCGTCGCCCTGAATCTCTTCCTTCAAGATATCTACGGCCCGCAGCGGATTCTGAAGGACCGCAGGATCCCACGCTCGCTGGTTCTCTCCTGCCGGCAGTTCCGTCGCGAGATGATCGGTGTCGAGGTTCCCCGCGGCATTTATACCCATATCGCCGGCATCGATCTCGTCCGCGATTCGGCGACCGGCGAGTTCCTCGTGCTCGAGGACAACGTCCGCACGCCGAGCGGTGTGTCCTACGTGCTCGAGAACCGGCTGGTCATGACCCGCATGTTTCCGCGCGCCTTTCAGCGCCAGGAAGTGCTGCCGGTCGATCACTATCCGGCGGAGCTGTGCCAGATACTTCGCGCGATTTCGCCGCGTCCAGCCGACCCGGTCATCGTGACGCTGACGCCCGGCGTCCACAACAGCGCGTACTTCGAGCACAGCTTTCTCGCCCAGCAGATGGGCGTCGAGCTCGTGGAAAGCCGCGACCTCATCGTCGATGCCGACGTCGTCTACATGAAGACGATCCGCGGGCTGACGCGAGTCGACGTCATTTACCGGCGCGTGGACGATGAGTTTCTCGATCCGGTCGCGTTTCGGCCGGATTCGCTTCTGGGGGTTCCCGGATTGATGGCGGCGTACCGCGCTGGAAACGTCGCGCTGGCCAATGCCATCGGCAACGGCATCGCGGACGACAAGGCCGTCTATGCCTATGTTCCCGAGATCATTCGGTACTACCTCGACGAGGATCCCGTCCTGCGCAACGTCGACACCTATGTCTGCTCGAGACCGTCGGATCTCGACGTACGTCCTCGACCACACTCGACGAGCTCGTCGTCAAGGCGGTGGGCGAATCGGGCGGGTACGGGATGCTGATGGGCCCTTGGGCGACCAGGGCGGCGATCGATGAATTCCGCGAGCCGACTGCGTGTCGATCCGCGCAACTACATTGCCCAGCCGGTCGTTCCGCTCTCTCGTGTGCCATCCTACGATGCCGTCCGCGCGGCAGGATGGTCGGCCGGCATGTGGACTTGCGTCCCTACTGCTTGTTCGATGGCGAGAAGGTGATCGATCGTCCCGGGAGGGCTGACGCGCGTCGCGCTGAAAGCCGAGTCGATGGTCGTGAACTCGTCGCAAGGCGGCGGCAGCAAGGACACCTGGGTGCTGCGAGGATCACGCTGATGCTGTCGCGCATCGCGGAGTCGCTCTTCTGGATGGGGCGCTACATGGAGCGCGCCGAAGATACCGCACGGCTCCTCGACGTCCACTTCCACACGCTGCTCGAGCAGTCGCAGCAGACCTACCTGCTCCGCTGGGACTCGATGATCAGCATCAGCGGCGAGCACGAGCAGTTCTTCAAGCTACACGGAGGCGACGCCGCAGACGGTGTTCGAGTTCCTGGCGTTCCGCGAAGACAACCCCAATTCGATCGTCGGCTGCATCACGCGGGTGCGGGAAAACGCGCGAACCATTCGCGATCGGATCTCGCGCGAGCTGTGGGAGGACATCAACAGCTTCTATCACCGGGTTCGAGGGTTCCGCGCCGCGATCGGAAGTGCTCGCCGGCCCTCATCGGTTCTGCACCGAGGTCAAGTTCTCGAGCCATCAGTTCCGGGGCGTCGCCGACGACACCTTGCCGCACGACGAAGGGTGGCAGTTCCTCCGGGCGGGGCGTGCGCTCGAACGGGCGGAGAAAACCGCCCGCATCGTCGACGTCGAATACCACACGCTGCTCGAAGGCCGGGCGGCACGCGAGCCCGATCAACCATCAGTGGATGGCGGTGCTGAAGTCGGTCGCCGCCTACGAAGTGTACCGGCGCGAGTTCCACTCGAGCATCGATCCGCGCAAAGTCGCCGAACTGCTGGTCCTGCACCCGCGCCACCCGCGCTCGATCCGCTTCAATATCGCGCGAGCTCCAGGCGTCGTTGCAGGCTATCAGCCGGGCGGCGCCGCATACCTACGCCACCGAAGCCGAGCGACTGACCGGGAAGGTTCACGAAGCGCTTCTCTACGACCGCATCGAGGACATCTTCGAACGCGGCCTGCACGAGTTCCTTCGCAACCTGCAGCGGACGTGTCGAGCGATCGGCGAGCAGATTGCCCGGAAATATTTCTACTATGCGGTTGCATGAACAGCTGTCAGCCATCAGTTGTCAGCTGTCAGTTGGCTATCGGCTGAGGCCTGAGAGCTGATAGCTGAAAGCCGATAGCTGTTTTATGAACCGATATCGTCTCGTCCACGTCACCGAGTTCCATTACGACGGCCCGGTGTCGGAAAGCTACAACACCGTCAGGCTGCGTCCGCGAGACGACGAGTGGCAGAGCTGTCTGTCGTTCAAGCTGCAGACAGAGCCGGCGACCAGGGCGTCGTCGTACATCGACAATTGGGGCAATTGGGTGCACGGATTCAACGTCCTCGGCGAGCATCGCGTCCTGCGGATCGAAACGCAATCGATCGTGCACGTCTACCAGCCGCCTTCGATGCCGACCGAAAGCGGCATCGGTTCCAGGAGATCGACGCGATGCAGCGACGAGCTGGACGAGCGATTTCGACTTTCTCGCGCCGACGGCGTACGTGCCGCATCCGCCTGCGCTCGAGCGCCTCGTCGATGCGGCGGAAACGGCGAGCGATCGGGTACCTCGTCAGGATTCGCTCGCGCGCTTGCGTCGACCATTCACGAGCAGTTCCGCTACGAAAAGGGTGCCACCCATGTCCAGTCGACGGTATTGGACTCGCTCCACACGCGGGGCTGGCGTGTGTCAGGACTTCGCGCACGTCATGCTGGCGGCGGTGCGCATGCGCGGCATCCCTGGACGATACGTGTCCGGTTATTTGGTGCCGATGCCGGCGACCGGTCGGCGATCCAAGTGCCGAAGACGTCGTCGGTGGGCAGGCGTCGCATGCGTGGATGGAGATGCTCCTGCCCGGGTTCGGCTGGATTGGCCTCGATCCGACAATGGGCCAGCCGATCGGTCCGAGACACGTCAGAGTCGCGCACGGTCGCGACTACGGCGACGTCGCGCCGGTTCGCGGCGTGTACAAAGGACACGCTGGTCAGCAGCTCTTCGTCGATGTCGGACTCCGCCCCGCCTTGGACGATGAGGGGAAAGAACACCTGGAAGAGACCACCGCGGCGCCGCGCGAGGTCAGGTCGCTCGAGAGCGCGCCGCAGCAGGAACAGCAGCAGCAGTAGGCTGAGGTATCGCGATCGGCTCACCATTTGATAGACGATGGCGAATTGAACCGGCACGACCGGCCCCACGTAATGAGGTTGTAGAGGAATCGCCGATGCAAATCGTGACTATCCCGAACGTCCCGGGCCACCGCGCCGTGCGCTCCTTTGGGCTCGTGAGCGGCGAGGCCATTCTTGGTGCCAACATCTTCCGCGATCTCTTTGCCGGTGTCCGCGACATCATTGGCGGCCGCTCGGCCTCTTACGAGAAGGAGCTTCGACGCGCGAAGAGCATCGCCATTGACGAGATGTCGCAGCAGGCCGCCGAGCTCGGCGCCAACGCGATCGTCGGCGTGGACCTCGATTACGAGACGATCGATGTTGGAGGCGGCATGTTGATGGTGAGCGCCAGCGGCACGGCCGTCGAGATCGCGCCCGAATAGCACTGGCTCGTTCACCTGCCACTCTCCCTTCCTTCCCTTCCCGGCTGCCTTCCATCCGGAAAGTGCGGCCTTTAGTCGGAAACACCCCGGCGTCAGCCGGGCGACGACCTACCCGTGGGGACTAAAGGAGTACCGGAATATGACGTTTGTGACCGTGATCCTCGGATGAGGCACGGCTGCAGAAAGCCATGGCGCTCTGCGAATCGAACGATGGAGCCGGCCGCGGCCCGGCCGCTGCTCGAACAGGCGGTGGCGGACTACGAAAAGGTGCTGCGGATTCAGGCCGGCTACTTCGACACGCTGGGCGACCACCCGCGCGGCGAGCTGCTGTTTGGCCTCGCGGAAGGAAGCGCCAGGCTTGGACGACTCGATCGGGCTCACTGCGTCACGCACTGCTTCTCGAAGGACAAGCTCACCTTCGCTGCTTCCGCCGGGCGCGAGCACGTCATCGATTTCAGCTCTCGGAGCTCGAGCAGCGGCTCGACGGCCGCTTCGTGCGCATCCATCGGGCGACCATCGTCAACATCGGCTTCGTCCAGGAGATTCATCCCGGCATCGAGGGCGTCCTGGTTAGACTGAAGGACGATCGCAAGACGGAGTCGTCGGTCGCGCGCGACCGCGTCAAGGAGCTGAAGGAGCGTCTCGGGATCTGACGATCGCTCGATCGCCGTCCAACTCACCCAACTTGTGGACGCGATGACCGACTTGTAATTTCGGAAGCCCGCGCGTTTCAGCCCTTCCCGCCCTACCTGCCCTTCCCGCCTCCTGCCCTCCTACCCCTCCTGCCCTTCCAGCCCCTCCTGCCCTTCCAGGCCTCCTGCCCTTTTCCTGGCATCGTCATTGCGCCGCCGCATGGGAAATCATGATGTTGGCCGACGCCCGCTCCTCGCCGACATCGCTGCTCGAATCGCCGCGCAATGCGCCGCTTGCGTCGTTCACGTTCGATCGCTTCAGCGCGTCGCTCTTGTTTCTTGCGCTGGGCTGCGCTGCGTGTCTCATGCCGGCTCAGAGCGACACGTGGTGGCACCTCCGAACGGGACGGCAAATCTGGGAGAGCGGCACCGTTCAGCTGCGTGACACCTTCTCCCATACCGTCAACGGCGGATACTGGCCGAATCACGAATGGCTGTCTCAAGTGCTGTTCTACGGCATCTACCGACTGGGTGGGCTTCCGCTTCTCACCGCAAGTGCGGCTGCCTTGGTGATGACCACCTGGCTCATCGTCTGGCGGCTGGCCCCTAGCGATCCGACTCGCCGGCTGATCATCGTCTCGCTTGCCGTGATTCCGTCGGCCATGGCGTGGTCGCTGCGACCACAGCTGTTCACACTCTTTCTGGTTGCGTTGACAGCTCATCTCTTGAACAGGCGTCGGTACTGGGGTCTGCCAATCCTGTTCCTGGTGTGGGCCAATCTGCATGGAGGTGTGGTTCTCGGCATCGCGCTTCTGATGGCGGCGATCGTTCACGACTTCATTCAGACCCGGCGGCTTCCGACGACGCTGGTGACGTCGAGCGCACTGTGCATCGCTGCGACAGCCGTCACCCCGCTCGGGTTTTCTTTGTGGACTGAAATACCTGCCTCTCTGGCCCGTCTGCGGCAATACCAGGTCCTCGAATGGCGGCCGCCCAGCCCTTGGGACATTTCACTGCTCCCGTTTTGGTTGATGGCCGCCACCCTGGTCGTGCTCGTTCTGCGCCGGCCGTCACAGGTGAAATGTCGAACCGCCACCGCTCCTCAGGGCGAGCTCCGAATGGGCCATTGGCTGGTAGTCGGCGCATTGAGCTTGCTGCCGTTTGCCGTCACAACATCCAGGAATGTGCCTGCATTCGTATTGGTTGCCGCTCCTGCGCTCCTCCTGCTGCTTGAAAGCCGATTTCCACAGCCTGAACGCCGAGCGGATCGTCGCGAGCGGCCGATCCTGAACGTCGGCGTGCTGGCTATCGGGCTCGTGGCCTCTGCGACAGTCGTCGCATCCGCCTGGACTATCCCAAGTCCTCGACTGCAGTGGCGTCCGATGCCGGTCGAAACCGTTGCAGCCGTCCGTGCGTGCCCGGGCCGGCTCTACAACAACTATGACGATGGGGGGTATCTGATCTGGTTCGTGCCCGAGAGAACCGTCTTTCTCGACAGCCGTCAGGATCCGTATCCGCCGGCGCTGGTCGACGCTCACATCCGCGCGGAGCTCTCCGGCGAGTATCGGGCGCTGTTCGATCGATACGAAATCCAGTGTGCGCTGACCCGGACTGATTCGCCGCTCGCGGCTCGACTGACGACCGATGGTTGGCGAGCCACTCACACCGATGCGACGTGGCAGGTGTTCAGACGATGAACGTGAATCCCCTCCCCGCGGGCCTCGATCGGTCGAGACTGATTCGCTGGCTGCTGGCGGCTGCCGCGGGCCTCGGCATCGGCCTGATTGCCAGCGCGCTTCGAAACGCATGGGTGCGCGCGGGCGGCGACATCGATTTCACCGTCTTCTACCAGAGCGCGCTGGCGTGGAGGACTGGACTCGATCTGTACGAAACCACTCGAGCGTTACCCAATCTCAATCCACCCCAGTTCATCATCGCGCTTGCGCCGCTCGCATGGTTCGACGTCCAAACCGCGATTAGCGGCTGGCTGGCACTCAACTTGGTGATGGCGATTGGAGCGGCGGTGATCATCTGGCGCGAGCTCGGCCTGCCTCGCTCGCCCCTGGCGCTGATGGCCGGGGTGGCGGCTGCTGGCCTCAGCACGAGCGTCCAATTCGCGTTCGAAGAGGGTCAGCCCGTAGGCGTGTTCGCCCTGCTCTGCACTGCGGCATGGAAGGCGGAGCGGCGAGCCGAATGGAGGCGCGCCGGCATCCTCCTCGGTATCCTGGTCAGCGTCAAACCGTTCTTCGGATGTCTCCTTCTGGTCGGGCTTCTGCGACGGCGGTGGACCACCTTGTTCTGGTCGATGGCCTCCGCGGCCGCTTGCATCGCCGCGGCTGTCGTGCTCGCGGGAACTCACGCGTTCTCACGCTGGATCGAGATCGGCCGTCAGGTGTCCTGGTACAACCACCCGCTCAACGCGTCGCTCGCGGGCCTGCTTGCACGCGGCGACGTCGGATGGCAAATCTGGCTGTCTCTTGCGCTGCTGATGCTGTTGGCAACTATCGCGGCCGTCCGAAAGGCCGACGACCTGGATGGTGGATGGCTCGTCAGTGGGATTGTGTCGCTGCTGGTGAGTCCGTTGGGTTGGGTGTACTATCTGCCCCTTCTCGCGGGTCCTCTCACAGCGGTTGCGCGACGAAGGCCCAAAGTCCTCGTTCCGTGGTTGGCGTTCATGTGGCCGATGCCACTCGTCATCGGCCACGCCCCATTCACTCCCTGGACTGCAGTCACCGTTTACTCTTTTCATTCGTGGGGTTTGATTGCGACGTGGATTGTTGCGATGAGCTGCGTCTCAAGCGCGGCCGCCCGACTGAGCGCGGATCCGAGCTACGGTTGGACAAGAAGGGACGAAGCGCTCGATACGCGCTGAGCATTTCCGCGTACGAAAAATTCGCATTGCGGCCACTCGGGTTCGGCAGCACGACCACGCGAGCATTTTCGAAGCGTTCCATCTGTGGGCCAAGCGTCACGGGAACAGCAGCCGGGCGGGCAAACACCGAACGGAACAACGTGACACCGACAAAAGCGACGATCTTCGGTTTCCATCGCCGTACCTTGCGCCGCAACACCCGTGTCCCGGCGACGTATTCTTCCGGCCGCAGCGAATCGATGCCGCTCGTCGCCCGAGGGATCAGGTTGGTGATGCCGAATCCCCACTCCGGCAAACGGTGATCGTCCCAGGTGGAGATTGGCTCGGGCACCAGATCCGCCTCGCACAGCAGCTTCCAGAACCTGTTCGAATAGCCGGCGAAATGGTGACCAACCTCGGCCGACCTGAGTCCGGGGTTGATGCCCACGAACAAAACGCGGAGGCCGGGCCCGACTCGATCGCGCAATGAGCAATTCACAGTTTCCAATTACAATTTACCTGGCGAAGGGTGGTCGCCCATCGCTTGGTAAATTGTAAATTGTCCCTTGTAAATTGTTATGAATTGGTTGTTCAAGGAAGAACCCACACACTATAGCTACGACGAGCTCGTCAAGGACAAGACGACCAGGTGGAGCGGTGTGAAGAATCCGCTCGCACAGAAGCATCTCCGATCGGTGAAGAAGGACGACCGTATCTTCTACTATCACACCGGTGACGAAAAATCCGTCGTAGCAGTCGCCAAGGCGGTTGGCAACGCGTATCCCGATCCGGGCGACAAATCGGGGAAACACTCGGTTGTCGATGTGGCGCCCGTGAAGAAGCTTCCGCGAGCCGTGACGCTCGCCGAGATCAAGGCCGACCCGGCGTTCAAGGATTTCCCGCTCGTGAGGATTTCACGCCTGTCGGTGATGCCCGTCAGCGATGCGGAGTGGAAACGAATCGTCGAAATGGCCGATCGCTGACGCGTCCTCGATCGCAGGTTGGAAGACTATCGCGTTTTTCATGAGCGTGTAGCGGCTGTAGAGGTGCAGTCGTTGTTGTCGAAATGAAGGGCCCGCCGGAGAGTTCGCCACGCGCGGAAGGCCGCCGTGAGAGCCGTGAGGGTCGGCCGCCTGCCGCCGAACTTCGCACGCCGGGAAGCCGCGCGCGGCTTGCGCACTCTCCCGCCCTGGCGTCGACTACGAGCTGGCTTCCGCGACGGTCGCGTGCGTGGCATGCACCGGCACAGCTGATCCCCACGGCACGGATCACGCGGTCCGAAGTCGACGCGCACCTGCGCCGCGCGCGCCTTCCGGCACGGGGCGACGTCGGCGTGCTCCGACGGCGGCTGGCGCCCGGCCCTCACAGCTCTCAGGCATTCGCGGGCGCCGGGCATCGGGCGGGCCACCCGTTGCGGCGCGGCCGGGCGCGCTCGCAGCAACCGCGGGCCGAAGGTTCTCCGCGCGGCGATCTCCGGCCCCGTGATCCGTGCTGCTGGCATGACCCCTGGCGGTGATTGCGCGAGACAGATGTTGTGGGAACTACCCGCTGATCGCCGCGGCGGCGGAAGGGTACGAACCGAAGGACCGCGGTTCCGGCGCGGCCGCCCGGGTGGTCCCGGCCGATGTCCGACGCACGCGAAAATGGGTCGGGGCCGCTACATCAAAATCGAAAATGCTCTAGGCGATCAGGGGTCGTCGACGACGCGGACGCCTCCGGCCGGCTGCTGTGACGACATCGATTCTGGCCTGCTCTCGACTCTTGCGATCAGCATCGTCGCGATTACGACAAACGGCGCCCAGCCAAGCGTAAGGCTCGCGAAGCCTATTCGTTCGAAGAGAAACCCGCCAATGGCCGGTCCGGCAAGAAGTCCGGCACCCCACGCAACGTTGTACAAACCGTAAGCGACCCCAAACGATCCAATTCCGGTCCTCGATGCCGCTTCGCCCATATACGCCAGCGATGGCGCGATTATCAGCGCCCACGTCGCTGCCTGCGCGCCGTACAGCAGGAGCGCCGATTCAAAGTCTCGCGTCAGGCCTACAAATGGCAGCACAACCGCGCAGGCAACGAGTCCCCAGAGCGTCAACCGCCGCGCTCCCCAGCGGTCTGCGAGCCGTCCACCGATCGGATGCAGGCTGGCCGATGCCAGCGCCGCCACACCGAACACAACGCCGACACGCCCGGGATTGATGCCCAGCGTTTCGAGGTGGAGCGCGAGGACAGGCTCGAGCATGGAGATCGTTGCCGAGGCGACGACGACCGCGGCGGCGCAGGCGCCGATAGCCGGAATTCGGACGACCGTCAGTACAGGCACTGCCACCGCTTCTGCACGCCGATCCGGAAACTTTAGACTCCAGCAAGCCACGCCCGCCACCACCGCCAGGCCTGCGACGATGATGAACGGAAGACGGATGCCGCCGATTTCGTAGAGCCACCCTCCCAGCGACGGTCCGATCATGAAGGCAAAACTGGCCCCGGCCATCACGGTCCCGGTTGCGCGCCCGCGCTCGGAGGGTTCGTACAGATCGGCGACCAGGGCCAGGCCGACGACCCAGGTGACGGCATCGGCGGCGCCCTGGGCAAGTCGCGCGATGAAGAGAGCCGGCAGTGTGTCGGCGAACGCGAACACGAGTGTCGAAACCGCCAGCGCCACCAGGCCGACTTACGAGCGGGCGTTTGCGGCCGATGCGGTCAGACACAGCGCCCATCGGTATCGAGACGCTGAGGAGCGTGACGCCGAACGAGGCGAACAACAGGCCGATGGTCGTGGGCGATGCGCCAAGCTTCCGGCTCAAGTCGGGCAGCACCGGGATGGCAATCGAGTACGCGACGATGTCCGTGAAGGTCGCGAGCGTGACGAGCGCGAGTACGGCGGTCCGTGACGACTTCATTGAAATCGGCAACTAGCAGCGATCTGTCAATCAGCGCTTCTTCAGCAACAAACACCCGAGCGGCGGGACCAGGAGCCGGAGCGATTGCTCGAACCCATGGTCGGCGACTGGCTCGGTGTTGACGCCGCCGCTGTTGCCCAGATTGCTGCCACCGTACAGCGCGGCGTCGCTGTTCATCAGCTCGTCGTACCGGCCGGACGCGGGCACGCCGATGCGATAGTCGCCGCGGGGCACTGGCGTGAAGTTGAACACCATGACGACGAAATCGCTCGGGTCTTTGGCGTAGCGCACGAACGACACGACGCTGTTCTCGTTGTCGTCGCAGTCGATCCACCTGAAGCCATCGGGGGTGAAGTCGCACCCGTGCAGCGCCGGCTGCGCGTGATAGTGCCAGTTGAGATCCTGGACATACCGCCGGAGTCCCGCGTGCGTGGGGTCGTCCAGCAGGTGCCAATCCAGGCTGCGATCGTGATTCCATTCCCTCCACTGCCCGAATTCACCGCCCATGAACAGGAGCTTCTTTCCGGGATGAAAGTACATGTAGCCGTACAGCGTGCGCAGCGTCGCGTAGCTTTGCCAGGCATCCCCAGGCATCTTGTCGAGCATCGCCCGCTTGCCGTACACCACCTCGTCGTGCGAGAACGGCAGAATGAAATTCTCGCTGTGCATGTAGAGGCCGGAGAAAGTCACGAGGTTGTGCTTCCAGCGGCGATGGACCGGATCGAGCTGCGCGTACCCGAGCATGTCGTGCATCCAGCCCATGTTCCACTTGTAGGTGAAGCCGAGGCCGCCGAGGTGAGCGGGACGCGTCACGCCGGGCCAGGAGGTCGACTCCTCGGCGGCGGTGATGGTTCCCGCGAAGCTCCCGTGCGTCAGCCGATTCAGCGCTTGCAGGAAATCGATGGCCTCGAGATTCTCGCGGCCCCCGAAACGATTGGGGATCCAGTCGCCGGCGGGGCGTGAATAGTCCAGGTACAACATCGATGCGACGGCGTCGACCCGCAGGCCGTCGATGTGGTACTCCTCGAGCCAGAAGAGCGCGTTCGACAGCAGGAAGTTCTTCACTTCGTTCCGGCCGTAGTTGAAGACGAGAGTCCCCCACTCCAAATGCTCGCCCTGGCGAGGATCGGCGTGCTCGTAGAGCGCCGTGCCGTCGAAGCGCGCGAGTCCGTGTCCGTCTTTCGGAAAGTGTCCGGGCACCCAGTCGAGGATGACCCCCAGGTCGGCTCGATGGCAGGCGTCGACGAACAGCTTGAAGTCCTCGGGCGGACCGAACCGGCTCGTGGGCGCGAAGAATCCCAACACCTGATAGCCCCACGATCCCGAGAATGGATGCTCCATCACCGGCAACAGCTCGAGGTGCGTGAACCCCATCTCCTTGACGTACGGCACCAGGCGGTGTGCCATCTCGCGATAGGTCAGAAACCGATTGCCCTCTTCCGGCACGCGGGCCCAGGATCCCAAGTGGACCTCGTAAATCGACATCGGCCGGTCGAGCCATTGGTTCTGGCTCTGCCGCGCCGCCATCCATTGTTCGTCCCGCCACTGGTAGCCGGACGCATCATGAACCACCGAGGCCGAGTGCGGCGGCATCTCGAAGGCAAAGCCAAATGGGTCGCTCTTCAAGAGCAACGTGCCCTGCCGCGTGCGGATCTCGAACTTGTATTTTTCGCCGTCCGGCAGGTCCGGGATGAAGATCTCCCAGATGCCGCCTGGCGCGAGCAACCGCATTGCGTGGACACGCCCGTCCCAGCTGTTGAAGTCGCCAATCACGCTGACGCGCACGGCGTTGGGCGCCCAGACCGCAAAGTGCACACCTGTGGTCGATCCGACAACTATCCGGTGCGCCCCCAGCTTTTCGAACGCTCGATGATGCGTCCCTTCGCCGAGCAGGTGCAGATCGAAATCGGTCAGCACGCGTCCGTAGCGATACGGGTCGTCGAATTCGACCACGTGATCCCCGGAGTAGGTCACGCGCAGTCTGTAGTCCGAGACACCGGAGCCGATCGCGCACTCGTAAAGACCGTCGGGCTTGCGTTCGGTCATCGAGACATCGCCCGATGGCAGGCGCAGCTGAATCGATTGGGCGGCCGGATAGAAGGCCCGGACGATGGTTCCGCGGCCGGATTCATCAGGATGGGGACCCAAGACGGCAAACGGGTCGTTGTTCTCGCCAGCAGCTAGAGCGGCGAGTGCCGATTCGAGCGAGCTCTCCTGACCAACCGACATCTCGACGATCTTAGCGGCTTTTGTGCTAGAACCGGCTCTTCGCAGCACTTGGTCAGATGAGTCCGGCCGGTCGGGTAGGTCGGGTAGGTCAGGTGGGTCGGGTGGGTCAGGTGGGTCGTGTGGGTCAGGTGGGCCAGGTAGGTCAGGTGCAGGTAGGTCAGGTGGGTCGGGTAGGTCAGGTAGGTCGATCGGAGTTCTTCCATGAAACAACTGAGTCGCCGTCGATTCCTCACACAGGTGCCAGCGGCTGCGGCCGCTACGGTCGCCGCTTCGCGTTTGGACGGGATGGTCGCCGATGGGGCGAGCACAACCGTCGTCGGTGAGGACGCGAGCGCTGCCGCAGCTTTGCAGAACACCACAGTTCCGGGCGTGGGGAAGGAAGCCCTGAAGTGTGCCGAACAGATTGCCGGCCTTCGATTCACCGATGCCGAAGAGGAGATGGCGATCGCGGGCGTCAACCGCAACCTCGACAGCTTTGAGACGCTGCGCAGCCTCGAGATTCCCCTCGATACGGAGCCGGCCTTCGCGTTCAGGCCGTATCCGCCCGGGAAGCGGCCGAGGGGGCGCGCGACGCGCAACGCGCCACTTGCCATCGCACGAACTGCAGCGCGAGTCCGCGTCACGTCCAACCTCGAGGATCTGGCCTTTCAGCCGGTCACGGTGTTGTCGTCGCTGATTGAGACGCGAAGAATCACGTCCACCGCGCTCACCCGAATGTACTTGGACCGCCTCAAGCGATACGGCGAACCGCTGCACTGCGTGGTCACGCTCACCGAAGAGCTCGCCCTGGCGCAAGCGGGCAAAGCCGATCGCGAGTTGGCCGCCGGACGCTACCGCGGCCCCCTGCACGGCATCCCATGGGGGGCGAAGGACCTTTTTGCGACCAAAGGCATCAGGACCACGTGGGGAGCGAAGCCGTACGAGAACCAGGTGATCGACCTGGACGCGACGGTGGTCGAGCGATTGCGTGACGCAGGTGCCGTGCTCGTGGCCAAGCTCTCGATGGGATCGCTGGCGCTGGGTGGCGTGTGGTTCGGCGGAACGACGCGCAACCCGTGGTCTCCTGGGACAGGATCGAGCGGATCCTCGGCCGGACCGGGTGCCGCCACTGCCGCCGGGCTCGTGGGCTTTGCGCTGGGCACCGAGACGCGCGGCTCGATTATCACGCCGTCGAGCATTTGCGGCGTGGTCGGGCTTCGGCCGACCTACGGACGGGTGAGCCGCTTCGGGGCGATGGGGCTCAGCTGGACGATGGACAAGATCGGGCCGATGTGCCGCAGTGTGGAGGACTGCGCGCTCGTCTTCAATGCCATCTACGGCCCGGACGATCGCGACGACACGGTGGTCGACGCGCCGTTCGCCTGGAATTCGACGCCGCTCTCCAAACTGCGCATCGGCTACATCGAGCGCGAGTTCAACGGCGAGCCTCCGAATCCGAACGCCAATCCACAAATTCTGCGCGACGCGCTGGAGGTCTTCCGCTCGATCGGCGCCACACCGGAACCGATCGCACTGCCCGACTTTCCGGTAGCCGCCATGAATTTCATCCTGGCGACGGAAGCGGCAGCGGCGTTCGACGACCTGACGCGCAGCAAAGGGATCGACGAACTGACCGAGCAGGCACCGGCGTCATGGCCGAACACGTTCCGCACGTCTCGGTTCGTACCGGCCGTGGAGTACATCCGCGCCCAGCGGGCTCGCACTCTTCTCTGCCGCAAAATGGACGCGCTGATGTCCAGGTACGACGTCTTTCTGTCGTCTGCGCGCGACAGCGCCAGCCTGCCGCTGACGAACTTGACCGGCAACCCGGCGCTCTGCTTGAAAGCGGGCTTCGTCGGCGGCCTGCCGCAGGCGTTGATGATCACCGGTCGCTTGTACGACGAAGCGACCGTCCTGCGAGTCGCCGCGGCGTACGAGCGCGCGACGAAGTGGCATACTATGCACCCGAAGCTCGACGACATCTGAAGCTGGAGGGCAGCCCTAAAGGGCTGCGCTACATCTGAAGCTGGAGGGCAGCCCTAAAGGGCTGCGCTACATCGAGTAGCGCTTGAAACGTAGCGCAGGCCTTCCGCCTTCGCTGAAGCATTTAGGCCTGCTTGAGATGTAGCGCAGGCCTTTTAGGCCTGCCCGCGATGGAAGGAGCACTCGCAATGTAGCGCAGGCCTTGGCCTGCTTGAAATGTAGCGCAGGCCTTTAGGCCTGCCCGCGATGGAAGGAGGCTCGGTGAAGACATTCCAGCTCGCCCTCATCTTCCTCACAAGTCTGCTTGCCGCCGTGCCAGCTTCCGCCCAAGCACCAACGGCAGCCGGCCGCCGACGCCGTGAAGGCAAACGACTACAGCGACGCCAAGTCATGGCTGTGCCGGCCAGGTCGACACGACGCCTGCGACGTCGACCTGACGACGACCGTGGTGGCCGCCAATGGTCGATTGACTCGAGAGGCATGGAAGGCCGACCCGAGCGCACCGATTGACTGCTTCTACGTGTACCCGACGGTCTCGACGGACCAGACCCCCAACAGTGACATGACTGCCGATCCCGCCGAACTGAACGTGATCCGCCAGCAATTCGCGCGCTTTGGATCGAAGTGCCGGCTCTACGCCCCCCTGTATCGGCAAGTCAGCCTCGCCGGACTCCGTCGCATGATGGCGGGCGGCGGTGTGTCACTCGAACGCGGCCGAGGGTACGACGATGTGCGGGATGCGTGGAACTACTATTTGGAACACGACAACAAAGGACGCGGCTTCGTCCTGGTCGGCCACTCGCAAGGATCGTTCGTTCTCGCCGAGCTCATTCGAAACGAGATCGATGGAAAGCCGGTTCAAGCGCGGCTGGTCTCGGCCTTGCTGCTCGGAGCGACGCTCTCGGTGGCGCGAGGAAAGGATATAGGCGGGTCGTTCAAGCAGATCCCGATCTGCCATGCAGCCTCGCAGCTTGGGTGCGTCGTCACTTACGCCTCGTTCCGCTCGACGGTGACACCGCCCGCGAACACGCTGTTTGGGAGAGTAGCCGACCCGAATCTGGTCGCTGCGTGCACGAATCCGGCGGCGCTCGGCGGCGGCAGCGGCGAGTTGCACGCCTACCTGGCGACCGACGGCCAGACGATCGTCGGCACGTCAACGCCGAAACCGTGGGTGGCTCCAGATCAGAAGGTCGAGACACCATGGGTCAGCGTTCCGGGTCTGCTGACCGCGAGATGCACGTCAAATGAACACGCCACGTACCTTGAAGTCACGGTGAACGGAAATCCATCCGATCCGCGCACTGACGACATCACCGGGGACCTGAGCGGGAACGGCCAGGTCCTGGCAAACTGGGGCCTGCACTTAATCGATGTCAACCTCGCCATGGGCAATCTGGTGGACCTCGTCGGCCGCCAGGCCAAGGCGTACGGATCGGGTCGACGGTAGCTCTGGGGTCAGACCCCGCTACGCCCCGTCACCGGGGTCTGACCCCAGAACGCGGCGGGTCGACCGGAGTCGGCAGCTCGTACCAGATTTCCACTTCGTAGCCGTCGGGATCGTTGAAGAACACATACGGCTCGCCCGGCACGAATTCGCCGTGCTCGCGAATTTTGCCGCCTGCGGCCCGAATCACGGCGACCGCCCGACCGATGTCAGCGGCTCGCTTCAACCGGAAGCCGAAGTGCGCGACCCCACCAAGCTTCCCCGCCCGGCGCGGCTTGCGCTCGAAGACCAGCACGTCCCGGCTGCCTGGCGTCTGCGCCTGGACGAAATCGCTCTGGACGTACACGGGAACGACACCCAGCACTGCCTGATAGAAGCGCAGGGACCTTTGAGGATCGCGCACGGCGAGGGCCACATGCGTCAGACCGTGCGTTTGCACAGACATATCAATCCACAATTCACAATTTACAATTCACAAAGCGACTGGGCGATTCTGTCCCATCGCTTTGTGAACCGGGAACTGTGAATTGCTTTTACGTGAACATACTGATCGGCTCGAAGCGGCCTTTGAGCACGGTTGGCGTGTCGTCGTATCCGAGCCATTCCTGGATCAAGGACGCATACACGCGCCTGAAGTCGGTCGTCATCTTCATGTTCCCATCGTCAAGGTCCGTCAGGCTCGGGGGCTGTCCGTAGAATCCACCCTTGACGCCGTGACCAGCGACGAACATCGGCGTCGCCGTCCCATGGTCCGTACCGAGGCTGCCATTTTCTTCGACGCGCCGTCCGAATTCGGTGAACAACATCACTGCGACGTCGTCTTTTCGGCCGATTCGCTTGACGTCGTCCAGGAAACCTCGGACCGCGTCGGCCGTGTACATCAGCAGCCGGCCATGGAGATCCGCCTGCTGGACGTGAGTGTCGAATGCATTGCCCTGATAACTGACGTAGTAGAGCCGCGTCGGCATGTCGGCAGCAATGAGCGCGGCAACCCTCTGCAGGTTGATGCCCAGGCCTCCCCCGGCTCCGTAGTCCACCGGCGTCCGATAGGTGGCCGACGCCTGGCGCACGAGCTCCGAGCTCTCCGTCGCATTCCGAGCCATCGCCGTCAAGAACTCGAGGCTGGAGTTCGTCGTCGTCCGCGTCTGGCCGATGTCGGCGAGCACGTGCTGCTGATCCTCGGTGCCATCGCGACGGAAGCGAGCAGGGTCGTCGAACACCAGCGGTGAATGCTTCCGGCCCCGCACTGCGAGTGATTGGGTGTTTCCGATGTTCACGATGACGTTGCGAGCGGTCGCTTGATAGGTTTCGTCGGCCAGACGGCCCAGCCACCCCAATGCTTCGCCGCCGTTCGGAATGCCGGTATGCCAGAAGCCCATCGACGAGAAATGGGAGAGGCTGGGATGGTCGTAGCCGCAGCCGTGAGTGACAGCGAGCAAGCCGTCCTTGTAGAGCCGCTCGAAGCCAATCATCGAAGGATGGAAGCCGAATCCATCGGTGACCTTGATCACTTCGCGCTCGGCAATGCCCAACTTGGGCCTGGCCCGGTAGTAGGCCGCATCGCCGAACGGCACGACCGTGTTCAACCCGTCGTTGCCCCCCGACAGCTCGATGACGACGAGGATTCGTTCGGGATGCTTTTCGAGACTGGTTCCCTGCAGCGCTTGTGCGGCCAACGCCGCCGACGTGCGGCTCAAGATGAGCGGCAGGCCGGCTCCGACACCGATGCCATAGAGGCCGCGAGCGAGAAATTCTCGGCGGGAACAAGGACAATTCCTACTCATGCTGCACCTCGAGTAGTTACCCCAGCTGATACTCCGGTGTGCTCAGCACCAGATACAACAGCTCGCGAAGCACCGCATCGAGCTTCTCGCTTCGTTCGCCCAGACGTGCGCCGGACGCCGCGAGCTTGTCTCGCAAGAAACCGATCAGTACCACGCGGTCTTTGTCGGCAAGCGTCACCCGGAGAAACCGGTGGACGAAATGATCCACGACCTCGTCAGCCGTGTCGGCGCCTGCGTCGGTGATCATGCCCGCCAGATCGACGGCGGCGGTGCGTCGAGGGATCAGCTTCACCCGCTCGAACGCGAGCAGGTAGCCTTTGTAACCTCCGTACCGCGTGTTGTAGTCTTCGTCGCGGTCGACCATCATGTTCGATTCGGCGTCCCCTTCCCGAGTGGCCGCCGTGATGTCCATCCCCTGAGTCAACCGCTGACCGACGCGGGCATCCGTCGCCGACATCGATCGGTCAGGCGGACGGAACGACGAGACATCGGGAAACAGCACATCTCTGATCAGGTTGCCGCGCTGCAAAAGCGTCGACGGCGTCATCCAGGTGCGGCCGCCGGCCCAGCCCGCGACGTTCGGCGGCTCGAACAAGGTCTGCCCCAGGCCGCCCGTCAGGCGACCGAAATCGGGGATCGTAGGCACTTCGCGAAGTCCCATCTTCTTGTATGTCGAGACCACCAGGTGCACCGGACTCTTGATTTGCGTCGCAACCGAGAGCGGGCTGTAGAAGTCCTTCGAAAGGAACATCCGCTTCAGCAGCGGCTTCACCTGATAGCCGCTCTCCCTGAAGGTGCGACCCAAGTCGGCTTTCATCGGATTCGAAATCTCATCGCGCACGAAGTACCGATACAGCTTCGCCGCCACGAACTCGCCCGCGACCGGCTGCTCGAGGATGGTGTCGATGACGTCGTCGCCATTCAAGGCGCCGCTGCGGCCGAGGAACGTCTTGTTGCCGAAATCGTGCTGGCCGGCGTCGAACTTGAACTCGAGGACGTCGTTCGTCCAGCCGGTGAACGCGCGAGCGGCCTCGCGAACGTCACGCTCCGTATAGTGACCCACGCCCATCGTGAACAGCTCGAGCAGCTCGCGACCGAAGTTTTCGTTGGGATGGGTTTTGATGTTCTCGCCATTGTCGAGATAGACGAGCATGGCCGGATCCTTGAGGATCCCAATCAGCAGATCGCGGAAGCTCCCGGACGCGTGAGCGCGGAACAGCTCGTTCTGCCGCAGCATCATCCGGTAGTCCCGCGTCTTGTTCTGCCCGGTCGCGAAATGTCCGTGCCAGAAGAAAGTGAGCTTCTCTTCGAGCGGCCGGGACGTGGTCAACATCCGGTTCGCCCACCAGAGACCGAGCCGCTGCGTTTCGAAATTGTTCGCGGTCAGACTGTAGAAGAATTTGTCGACGATCGGCTGGAGTCGGCGCGGGGTGCCTTCGGGCAGGACCTTGATGCCGAGCCCTTCACCTCGCGCGCGAGCGAGTCGTACGGCTTCGGCCCGGCTCGGCGGAAACGGATCCATCCCGGGATCCCAGATGCCCGACTCGTCGAACGGCTTCAGACTGCGCCGCGTCGATCGACTCGTAGTCCACGAGCCAGTTCACCGCCTGCTCTGGCGTCATGCGGGCGAGGCGGGCGATCTCTTCGGGCGTCGCGCCAAAGCCGGCGCGCTCGAGAAGGTGGGCGGCGCGATCGTAGGTCCAGTCTTTGGCAGTGATTGGCGAAAGGTCGTCCACCCATGGGGATCCCTCGTCAGCCGCAGCCAGAACATGCGGTGAGCGGGCGACTACGGGGGCTGTCAAGGATGCGCAGAGAACGATTGAAACGAAGCAGGCGAGACGTGAGAAGGCCGGGAGCGATCGAATGGCTCGTCGAGTCATGAGCATCCAGAGCTCCTTGCGGGAACCAGCCCGAATCAACGTCGCAACACCTTCTTGATCGGGCCGATTCAAGCCACGTGCAGGGTCAATGGTATACCAGCGGCCGACGCACGAGCCTCTTACTTCGGCACGCGCGCTTTCAGCTCTTCGAACCAGTTGACGATGACCTGAATGTATGGCGGTGCGATGAGCGACGTTTGGCCGGGCGGGGCGGTGACGAGGACGAACCGGCTTCCGTCCGGGCCGATGTCGTAGTTCCTGGGCCCACCAAAGGGGTTGTTGTTCGGCAGCTTGCCTGGCCAGGTTTCAAGACTGCTGAACGAAAATGACGGCCGCGTCGTAATGTTGACGGCCGCCAGAGGCAAGGCCCCCGGAACGTAGAAAAGCGTCTTTCCGTTCGGACTCCAAAGGGGATGATGCCCGAGATCGGTGGACGTCGAAATCTGGTATCTGGCGCCCGTGGCCGGGAACGGCTCCACATAGATGCTGGTGAGTGACGGCCCGCCCCGCAGCGTGTAGGCAATCCACTGTCCGTCAGGCGAGAACTCCGAGTTCAGCATGTTTGTGGATCGGATGTCGCTGAATGGTGTCGCCACTCGCTCTCGAAGCGAAAATGTGGACAACGTTGCCGTGATCGCCTTGACGACGGAGAAGGAAAACACGTCGGCCTTCCGCGACCAGGACTCTGGAATATGTGCCTCCCCTTTCTCGGGCTTCGTCAGGCGTTCTGCGGCACCGCTGACATCGGCCGGCTGCCAGAAAATTCCGAGGTCCCCTTCTCGATCTGATTGAAACGCGATACGACGACCATCGGCGGACCAGATCGGGTATCGGTTGTTGCCGTTGAACGTGAGACGTCGCGGCGAGCTCGCGCCGTCGAGGTCGTACACCCAGATATTCGCGTCTCTCCCATCGTCAGTGCCGAATGCGACGCGCTTGCCGTCGGGCGAGATCCGCGGCGATTCGTAGGAAGCCGACGGCACCTTCAAGAGCTCCAGCGTGCCTTTCTCGTCGAGTGACGCGAGGTTCGTGTTCGCCCGCAGGGTCGAGATCGATGCCACACCAGGAATGTAGACAACCGAGCCCGTGTCGGACACGGAGAATTGCGCCGAACCCGACGGGCTTCGGGCGACACCTTCGATGACCGGGACCGGAACACCACGAGCCTCGAGTCGTGCGCGATCGAATGGAAGGGCAAGGACTACACCACCAAGCGCATACACGAGGTGACCCGTGGGCACGTAACGCGCCGCGCTCCCGCCCTGAACGAGCGTTCGCCGGGTGCCGGATTTGAGCGAATGGGCCACGATCTCGGCCTTGTCCCAGGCATCCATGCCCGTGCCTCGCGCGAGCGTAAAGATCACGGTGTCGCCGTCGGGCAACATCTGGGGCCCGTGGGCGCGCTCCTCGGGTTTCAAGCTCACGATGGTTTCCGCGGGGCCGCCAATAGACGGCACGCGCATGATCGCGGTCGGTTGACTGAAAAAGATTCCGTCCTGGCTCCAACTGAGGCTGAACGGTGCCTCGATTGGAGCGAGTGTGATTGACGCTCCTCCACGGACTGCGATTTTCCTGAGAGTCCGATCGGACGCCTGAACGTACGCGATCGACTGGCCGTCGGGCGAAAACGTCGGCTCTCCGGCAACGTTCTGTTCGGTACCAGTGAGGGGTCTTCCCTCAATCTCTGAGAGCATTCGGACATACAAGCGTGCGTTGGCCGCATAAACTACTTGTGTCCCGTCCGGCGAAATGCCGAGCGTTCGAAACGCCGTGTTCGAAAACTGGCCTTCTCCAAGGACGATTGGGAAACGAACGACACTCGGACGCGTCGTCGGTGCTCCAACTTTCCACCACACCCATCCACCAGCGATTGCCGCAGACAGGATTGCCGTAGCCGCAAAAGGAATCGCGCGGCGCCAGATGGGCCGTGCGGCGACGTCCGTGGAGGGCCCCGCAGGCACGACCCGCGGCGTCGCCATGACCGTTTCGATCTCGGCGCGCAGATCGCCCGCCGCCTGCCAGCGGCGCTTCGGCTGCTTGTCCAGACAACGCCGAAGGAGCTCCAGAATCCTGGGATTCAGATCGCCGGGAAGCGCGCTGAAATCCGGCTCGCGCATCAGAACTGCCGCCATGGTTTCGGCAGGCGTCTCGGCCTGGAACGCCTGCCGACCCGTCAACATCTCGTACAGCACCAGCCGAACGAGAACACGTCGCTGCGATGATCCGCCACCAGTCCCTTCGCCTGCTCGGGCGACATGTACCCCGCGGTGCCCAGCACCACTCCGGCTTGCGTCGCCATGAGGCTCAGCGTTGGTGAATGCGTCAGGCTCGGGCGCGCGACCACTGCCGGGCTCGTCCTGCAAGCCGGGCCAGGCCGAAATCGAGGACTTTCACGCGGTCATCGAGCGTGATTTTCACGTTCGCCGGCTTCAGGTCGCGATGGACGATGCCCTTCTCGTGCGCGGCTTCGAGCGCTTCAGCGATCTGATGCCCGACCTCGAGTGCTTCGGCAACCGGCATCGGCCCGCGCTGCACCCTATCGGCGAGCGTCTCCCCTTCCACCAGCTCCATCACGAGGAAATGGTTCGAGTCGGCTTCTTCGAAGCCGTACAGTGCGGCGATGTGCGGGTGATTCAACGAGGCCAGAACTTTGGCTTCGCGCTCGAACCGAGCGGTGCGATCGGGGTCCAGCGCATAGGCATCGGGCAGGATCTTCAGCGCGACCTCGCGCCCCAGCTTCGTGTCCGTCGCTTGATAGACTTCGCCCATCCCACCTGCACCGATGGCGGACTGAATCTGGTACACCCCGAGCTTCGTCCCGGCCTGCAGTGTCATGAAATCGTCAATCGACAATCGGAAATGGACAATGTCACGGTCACGGGAGCCGACGCGTCCGTGCCGGCGGCCCATCATAACGGATGAGCGGCTTTTGGACGTCGTCGGCGACTCCGAGGACCCGAAAGCGTTACACCGCAGCTCATCGGCTTTCTGCGGCCAAGATGCGCAAGGTCGACCGCGGCGCCGTGTGGCACGGACCCTGCCTGTGCTGAAGCCTCCCGGCGCTGGATCGTTCCGATCGCGTGGAGGCACGTTCTCGGGCCCGCCCCGCGCCACGGCGGGTCGCGGGTAGACGCTGATAGTCGTGGTTTGTGGGTCGCATTCGCAGGTGATGAGGTGCGTGATGAATGAACTCAGCGTGGCAGCCGATGTCCTGAGAAATGCCATCCGTAAGACGTGGTGGATTTCGCTGATTCAAGGGATCGCGGCCGTAACCATCGGCGTCTTGCTCCTGACTCGTCCGGCGCCAACCCTCGTCGTGCTGACGATCTTTCTGGGAGCCTACTGGCTCGTCGGCGGCGTCTTCGATGCCGTTGGCGCCTTATCGCGACGTGATTCGGACCGGCATTGGCTTCTCGCGCTCCTGGGAGCCGTTCTGAGCATCATCGTCGGACTGTTCCTATTGGGCCGGCCCGTCCTCGGTTCCATCGTCACCTCGGTCACGCTCGTCGCGTTCCTGGCGATGGGCGCGATTCTGAGTGGCATTCTGAGCGTAGTCTGGGCGGTGCGCGTTCGTCACGACATCCACGGCGAGGGTTGGATCATCCTTTTCGGCGTGCTGTCGATACTGATGGGGCTCCTGCTCCTGGCCTCGCCTGTCCTTTCGGCGATCGCGCTCATTCAGGTCACAGCGCTATTGGCCATCATCGGCGGCATCGCCGGCATCGTCACGGCGCTGCGGCTGCGCCGGATCGTCGCGTGACATCAACTATTAGGCGCGCCAACGGCGCGCCCGCCCGAGCGGAGCGGGGATCGTGGGGACCCCGCGAGCGACGGCGTGGGGGGTTGGCGGGGGCGAAGCCCCCTGGATCTGGTAAGGAGGTCAGAAAATGACGTCTGTGCTCAATTCATTCACTCAGTTGTTGACTCCCGACACGGTCGGCAAGCTTAGCCGCGCTGTCGGTGTCGACACCACTCAGGCCCAGAAGGGCCTGGATGTCATCGGCCCACTCGTTCTCGGCAGCCTTGCGAAGAAGAGCGAGACGATCGGCGGGATGGATTCGATCATGCGCCTGCTGCCGGATGACACTGCAGGAGGCCTCCTGGGTCGTGTACTCAGCGCGGCCGGTCAACCCGGACCCATCAGCTCTGCCAGTCTCCTGACCAACGTGCTTGGCCCCGGCGTCAGCACGATCGGCAAGGCCCTCGGCGGGCGGCTTGGCTTCGACGCGACACAGCTCTTGTCGGTGGCGACGCCGGCGATCCTTGGCTTGATCAGCACGACGGCGAAGGAACAGAAGCTCAATTCGGCCGACATCGCCAAGACGCTTCAGGCGGAGCACACGGCCACCATGGCAGCCGCAAAGCCGGAAGTGCAGGCGGTTCTCACCGAGGCCTTCCAGCTCGGGGACAGGGCCGAGAAGCTCAAAGCGACCTTCACCGACGAGGAGTGGAAGAAGATCCGGCTCGCGCCTTTGGCCGTGACGTTCTACGTCGTCAGCTCATCGCCGTCCGGCGTGTCGGGCGTTTCCAAGGAAGTGATCGCCGCTGGCGATGCGATGAAAGCGCTCGTCAAGGACGCGTTGCCCACCTCGCTCGTTGACGTGGCATTCGGAAGCTTCGAGGGCAAGCTGGACATCGACAATGAAGAAGGCTTCGATGAGAGCGCGCCCCGAGGCAGCATGCTGGGCGTCGTTCAGGCGGCAGCGGCGGCGGTGAAGGCCAAGAGCCCGGTCAATGCCACATCGTTTCGCGACACCCTGGTGGCCCTGGCCCAAAAGGTGGCCGAAGCTTCTAAGGAGGGTGGGTTTCTTGGAATCGGGGGCACGCGCGTGAGCAAGGAAGAGGAGCAGGCGATCGCCGAGGTTGCTGCCGCTGTCGCCTGACGCCAAAACACCTGTAACTCGGCGCGTGCACATGGGCCGTTTCCAGACCGGAGCGGCCCTTGTCATGTACACGGCCTCCCGCACGCGTGAGAACGCAACGGTCTTGGACCACGTCCCCGAGCGCCGCAGACGCGACGGCTTGACGCCATCGGGGTATAAGTGCACGATAAGTGCATGGCTGTGAAGACCATCACCATCGACCTCGCTGCCTACGAGACTCTTGCACGCCAAAAGCGACCCGGACAATCGTTCTCCGACGTGATCAAACAGCACTTCGCCAGTGGATCGACCGGTCGCGATCTCCTGGAGGCGGTCAAGCGGAGCAGGTTTTCGGAAGACGCTCTCGACGCGATGGAGGCGCAAATTCGTGCTCGTCGCCGCAGCCGGGCGCGGATTCGAAAGTGGTAATTCACGTCGATTCCTCGTACGTGATCGATCTGCTCCGCGAGCAATTGCGAGGGACAGACGGGAAGGCAACGGCCTTTCTCGAACACCACGCCTCCGATCGCCTTTTTGCTTCCGTGTTCGTCGTCTGTGAGCTCGAAGCCGGTGCAGCCAATGCCTCGTCGCCCTCACGCGAGCTGGCGCGGGTTCGATCGCTCCTCCAGGCCATGGCTGTGGTCTATCCTGACGAGCGCTTTGCGCCAGCGTATGGTGAGGTACTCGTCAAGCTCCAGCGAATCGGGAGAACCATGAGCACGATGGATCTCCTCATCGCCACGGCGGCGATCGTTGACGAGGCACCGCTCGTGACCGCGAACCGCAAACACTTCGAGCACACGCCAGGCCTTGAAGTGCTGGGGTACTGACGTCTGGAGTTGAACCTCGGCTGAGCGATAATCGATCCGCACGGCTTCGCCGCAAGGTCACAAGGCATCGGACACAAGTAAAGGGCAAAGGTGGCGCTGACTGCCGGTACTCGGCTCGGGTCCTACGAAATCCAGTCCGCGATCGGCGCCGGCGGGATGGGCGAAGTGTATCGGGCCAGGGACGCCAACCTCGGTCGCGACGTCGCCATCAAAGTGCTGCCGGAGGCGTTCGCACAGGATCACGAGCGCCTGGCCCGGTTCGAGCGCGAAGCCAGAACACTCGCCTCACTGAATCACCCGAACATCGCAATCATTCATGGCCTCGAAAAGGCCGACGGGATCCGTGCGCTCGTGATGGAGCTGGTCGAGGGTCCCACCCTGGCCGATCTGATTGCGGAACGCCGCGAGGGTCGCCCAGGTGTTTCCGGCCTTCCGATCGACGATGTCATTCCGATAGCGAAGCAAATTGCCGAGGCGCTCGAAGCAGCCCACGAGCAGGGGATCATCCATCGCGACTTGAAGCCCGCCAATATCAAGGTCAAGCCCGACGGCACGATAAAGGTTCTCGACTTCGGGTTGGCCAAGATGCTCGAGGCAGGCGGGGAGGGAAGGGCTGGAGGGGCCAGGAAGGGCTGGAGGGGCGGGAAGGGCTGGAGAGGCGGGAGGGACGGCACTGGACGCGACAGCGTCGCCGACGATCACAACGCCGGCGATGACTCAGGCGGGGCTGATCCTGGGCACAGCCGCCTACATGTCACCGGAGCAGGCGCGCGGAAAACCGACGGACAGACGCGCGGACATATGGGCGTTCGGTGCGGTGCTCTACGAGATGCTCACTGGCCGCCGCGCGTTCGACGGCGAGGAGGTGACCGACACGCTGGCCTCCGTTCTCAAGAGCGATCCCGATTGGACGTTGCTTCCCAAGGACGTACCGCAGGCGGTCCGGACGCTGATACGCCGGTGCCTCATGAAGGATCGCCGCCAGCGGGTATCCGACATATCCACGGTGAGGTTCGTCCTGTCCGAACTAGGAACCATCAACGAATCGCAGCCTTCGGCGACAACGGAGGCCGGAAGCACCGCACCCCTTCGCTCGCGCTGGTCCTGGATGCTCCCCGCTGCGGTGGGAGCGCTGGCGGCGGCAGCGCTCGTCGGCGCCGGCGCTTGGGCGTTGCGGCCGACGCCTGGGCCGCCAGCCGTCGTGCAGTTCTCGTTCGCGCCTGAAGGCCAGTCGTTCACCGGAACGGTGCAACAGGTCATTGCCATCTCACCTGACGGGACGCGACTGGCTTACACGGCCAACAGCCGACTCTACGTCCGCTCGATTGGGGAATTGGAAGCTCGCGCCGTGACCGAGGCGATATTACCCGCCAACCCTGTGTTCGCACCGGACGGCGAGTCCATCGTGTTCGCTACGTTGTCGGAAGGCGGCCCTACTCTCAGACGCGTCCCGGTCGGCGGCGGTACACCGTCGACCCTTGTCACGCTCGAAGGGATCCCGAGTTTTTCAGGCCTCAGCTGGAGCCGCGACGGGATCTTGATAGGTGTTCCGGGAGACAAGAGGGGAATTCTGCGGGTTCCCTCTGGCGGCGGGCTGCTTGAACAGGTCGTCAGCCTCGGCCCGGGCGAGATCGCGCATGGGCCCCAGATGCTGCCGGACGGGCGAACCGTCATCTTCACACTGGCAAAAGCCGGCGATGACAACCTCTGGGATAGAGCTCAGATTGTCGCGCAGACCTTGAAGGACGGCACGCGCCGCGTCCTGATCGAAGGCGGCTCTGATGGCCGGTATGTGCAGACCGGCCATCTTGTCTACGCGGTCGGCGGGACGGTCTACGCGAAGCGTTTCGATGCAGCCACGCTGACGGTCACAGGCGCGCCGGTGCCCGTCATCGTAGGCGTTCGACGAGTACTCGGCGCGCAAAACGGTACGGCGCAACTGGCAATCTCCGAGAATGGCACGCTCGCGTACCTACGGGGTCCCACCACGACACCAGCGACCGCTCGCGGCCTTGTACTCGGCGACGGCCGTGGAGACCCGGTGCAGCTTCCCGTTCCACCCGCGGTCTACGTGCATCCGAGGGTTTCTCCCGACGGCCGGGTCATGGCGGTGGGCCGGAATGATGGCCAATCGTCGGATATCTGGACTTACGACCTTGCCGGCAAGGCCGAGATCAAGCGGTTGACGTTTGGGGGGCAGAGTCGTTTTCCCGTATGGTCCGCCGACAGCCGGCGCGTGACGTTTCAGTCGGCTCGGGAAGGCGACCGGGCGATCTGGTGGCAGCCTGCCGATGGCGGCAGGGCGGAACGTCTGACGAGCCCCGCGGAGGGCGAAGAACACGCGCCGGAGTCGTGGTCGCGCGACGGCGCCCGCTTGCTGTTCTCCAGACGCAAAGGACCAGTGTTTTCGTTGTGGGTGTTTCAGCTCGACGGGAGGAAGATCGAGCCCTTCGGAAAGGTCGAGTCGCTTGAATCGCTGAGCGCGAGCTTCTCACCGGATGGCCGTTGGGTTGCCTACGCGTTCACCGAAGGAGCGGGAGGCAACCTGTCTCCCAACCGCGGCGTCTTCGTCGAGCCATTTCCGTCCACGGGCGAGAAGCATCAAGTTCCCAAACGGCTGATCGACTACCACCCAGTCTGGGCGGCGGACGGCAATAGCATCTTTTTCGTTCCGGGCTCGAACAGACCGACCGTCTCTGTGCCCGTCACCACTCGACCCGCCATCGCCTTTGGGACACCTGTCGAACTTCCCCGCGCGCCAATGCCGGGACTCCTGTCCCTGGATGTACGTGGATACGACGCGCTCCCGGACGGGCGGCTCGTCAGCGTCTCGCCAGCGCCGGGCGAGGGCTTGTCCAGAGCTCCGACGCCTGAAGTTCGCGTCGTGGTCAACTGGTTCGAGGAGGTGAAGCGTCTGGTGCCGTCCAACTGATCTATCGAGGATTGCTCCAATGAGGGCAGGTTCGGTCCATAATAAGGTCCAGAATTCTGGCCTGAATAAGGTACAATATTCGACGTGAAACGGATCTCCATTCAAGACCTTAAGGCGCGGCTGTCTGCGACCGTTGCAGAGGCCCAATCCGGCCGCACGATCATCATCACTCGTCACAACGAACCGGTTGCCCGGCTGAGCCCGGCTCGTCCCCAACAGATTCACCGCGGCCGGAGCGCCGGCACCGGACGCCTCGCGCCAGCCTTGAAACGCGGGACCAAGGGCCGCTATCTGGCAATCCTGATGGAAGATCGGGGCAATCGTTGAGTCCCGATCGGGAAGAGCCCCGTCGAGCCCGGCGACTGTACCTGGATACCTCGGCGTACCTGTGCATCCTGCTCGCCGAGGAAGGGTCTCAGCGCCTGTCAGAGGAAACGGCGGGCGCTGAGTTGCTCTCGAGTGTGCTGCTCGTGCTCGAGACCAAGCGCAATCTGATCCGACTGACGAGGGACGGAACATTGACGGCGGAACAGTACAAGACGTGCATGGAGCGCGTGGAAGAAGATTCGAAGCTGTTCGAACTGCGTGACCTCACGCTGGACCTGTTCGAGTCGAATGTCCTGCCTGCAATCTCAACCCCGCGCTCACTTGACCTGGCTCATCTTCGAACCGCATTCTGGTTCCACGCGGCCGACAACATCGATCGCTTCGTAACGCTGGATAGCCTGCAGAAACAGGCGGCCAAGGAGCTCGGCTTACCCGTGTGACGTCTACAGCGCGTAATGAGAAGGCGAGAGTCGAGTGCTACCGTGGTGAGGGCAGGTTGAACCTGGTGCGGAGTGCCGAAAAGCGAGGATCTCCGCGAAGCACCCTCATCTCGGGGTCGCACGGACGGGTACCGCACCGCCATTCAGTCGATCGGGCCCTCGTGGAGGACGTCGAACTGGTTCGCGACTGACTCGGCTTCACCCCGGTCACCGTCAGAGGTTCGGGTTCGAAAGGAAGTAGCCATGTACCAGCGCGCAATCACCGCCATCGGCGTCGTCTTGTTACCAACGTTGCTTGCGTGCAGTCGTTCACCAACGGCTCCCCCTCCGGCGCCATCGAAGCCGTCCCAGTTTGCCGATGTTGCCAGGGGCTCCTACGCGCTGACGGTCGACATTGACGAGAGCTGTGCCGGATTCCCGACGGCCTTGAGACAACGACGTTACGACGTAGTTGTCGAGGATCCCGGCTGGCACTTTCTGCTGGTGCGAGTGCTCGGCAACGGATTCAGCATGGCACCCGTCATCGGAGAGCTCTGGGTCCGCGACGAGTCGCGCGGGTTCCGATGGCCGACGCGGCTCAGGTGGAACGAGTCCGACGAGAGCTATCCAGAAACGCTGACAGACGCCCGCCAGCTGCACCTGAGTGGCAGCGGCGAGATGGCAATTGCCGAGTCGAGCATCTCAGGCACTCTAGAGGGAACCGCCGTCGTCCGGGGAAGCGGTGCCGAAATCCGCTGTTCCGGATCCCATCGGTTCTCGTTTATTCGCGCGGGCATATAAGTCCAACGCGACGCGGATCTCTGCCCATCGTCCACAGCAAACCCACGTCGGCCATGTGCCCGGCCAGATCTCACCAATGAGTACAGGCACGTGACGGGATTTTGCCTATAATCACCCAATCAAATTTCTGAACTGAGCCATCGGGCGCACCGCGTCCTTCCACGGAGGGCCATATGTCCCGCAACTGCTCTGTGACCCCGCTGCTCCTGGCATTAACGTTGTCGTCGTTAGCCTCAGCGAGTTGCGGCACCAGCACCACGCCGCCTGCGGCGACTCAAGCCGCGCCTGCAAGCCGTATCAGCCACCAGGACTGGCCGACCGGCCACTACAAGGTTGTTGAGGGGTGGCCCAAGCCGTTGCCAGATACCCGCCACTCCCACGACGGGTGGACCTGGGGATCTTTCGGCGGCGTTTACGCCGAGAGCCCGGACCGGATCTGGATTGCCATGCGGGGCGAGCTGCCGCTTCCCAAGGGCGCCGCGCCATGGACGCCCTACGTTGCTCTGACTCCGTCGCTCGTCGCCACAGGCAACGGCGACGGCCTCTCCGCGACGTGTGAACCGGTGGCGAAACGCGGATGGGAGAGGCGTTTCGAGCACTCGATCCTGATCGTGGACGGCCAGGGCAACCTCGTCGGTGAGTGGCCCCATCTCGACGAGATGTTCAGCAAGCTTCCCTGCGGCCGCGGTCCGCACCAGATCAAGATCAGTCCCTACGATCCCGAGAAGCACGTCTGGATCATCGACGACCAGCTCCACATGATTTATCGCTTCACCTACGACGGAAAGCTGGTCCACAGCAAGGGCGAGCTGGGTAAACGGGGCCGCGGGCCGAACACCTTCGACCGGCCGACGGACATCGCCTGGCTGCCCGATGGGACGTACTTCCTCACCGATGGGTACGGCGGCACGCGCGTCGCCAAGTACGACGCGAAGGACAACTTCATCACGGACTGGGGCAAGGCGCCGGCCGATCCGCAGAACCCGGGTCCGAACGAATTCAACACCGTCCACAGCATCGCGATCAGCGCCGACCGCCGGCTGTTCGTCGTCGATCGTGGCCATCAGCGGATGCAGGTCTTCGACGAGAACGGCAAGTTCCTCGACATGTGGCCGCTGCGCTCTCCGCATTGGCCGAGCAGCCAGACCACGCTCATGGTGAACCACTTCATCGACCAGAACGGCTTCATCTGGGTGGGCGACGCTCCCACGAACCGGCTCCTCAAGTTCGATCTCAACGGCAACTATCTGTACAGCTGGGGCGCAACTGGTGGACAGCCCGGACGGCTTGCCTGCTCGCACGGGATCTCGACCGACCAGCTCGGGAATCTGTATCTCGCCGACTGCTTCGCGGGACGCGTGCAGAAGTTCGAGCCGATTCCCGGCGCGGATCCGACAAAGATTGCGGGACAGATACTTCGGACCTGGGACACCTGGAAGAAAAGCTGACCGACGGTTCGCTGCGATTCCTTCAGCACGCGACCTCGACGCGCTGATTACAGCGCTGTGCGGTACGGCACTGGCCGATAAGACGAGCTAGAGGTGTCGCCATGGCTCGTCTTTCCTCGCTGCCGGTCGCTTTAGCGCTGGCGCTGTCCTCTTCGATCGTGGAGGCACAAAGTCGTAAGCCGACGCTCACGTGCGATCCCGCGCAACTGCATGCAGACAGCTATCGCCTCACCACCGAGGCGCAGGCGTTGAACCTGACCCGACCGCGCACACAGTGGTGGGACGCGTTCGACATCACCTTGGAGCCCTACCGTGACGCGCTCGCCGAGATCAACGAAGGCTCGCTTGCGATCGCCGAAAGAGCGCTCGAGATTGACAATCGCAACATGCTGGCGCACTCACAAGTCGGGCGGCAGCTGGTCGTCCTCGGCGACGACGGCGATCGTGCACGTTCGCAGATCGCCCGCGTCTTCGATTCCGGCGGCGCCATCGTCTGGACGGCGACGCTCTATGAGGTCGACGCGCACGACTATTTCCTGATGGCGTTCAACGCCGACGGCATCCGCGTCTACCGCTTCGGTGAAGCCGTTGGTGCGCTCGAGCGCCACCTTGGTGTTCCCGAATTCCCGGGACCCGAAGCGACCGGATTGTGGCGCGCGTTGGGCGGCTGCCTCGACGGACTGCGCGCCGAAGCCGACGTGCCGTGGAGCGACATCCACGAAATCAAGGCCGGCAACTACGTGCTGTATTTCAAGTTCAAGCACCCGGTTCGGGTCTCGGGCGATCGGGGCAAGACGAAAACGCTCGCCGAGTTCAAGGTCGCGCTCCACGGCGCGATCGGCAGCGTCGAGTACCACGCGTCCGCCGACTCTCGCCCTGGCGAGCCGCCGTCCGTGCGCGGAATCGGCATCGGCCCCACCGCGTACCAGGATCGCGTCCGGCGAACGCTTGCGGCGATCGTGGATCCGGGGGGACGCATCAAGCTGCCGAAAGCCAGTCGAGGGGCCGGTTGGTGAAACCTATTTCCCAACCAGGTGCGGGACGTCTTTCTCGTTCTCCAGGCAGACGTAGTCCAGGAGATCCGTATCGAGCGCGATGAGGTGATTCAGTTTCACGGTCCACGGCCGCGTGTAGGCCTTCGAATCGTCGACCGTCACTTCGACCTCGAGCTTGCCGTAGCTCACGCGTCGGAACCGTTCGGTTATCCGGGCGGCATCAGTCATCGGGCTGCCCGAGCGGTCGAGCCAAATCCCATCACGGAATCCATTGCTCTGCACGACCAACGTGTCCCCGTCCCATCTGGCCGAGGAGTAGCCGTTCCATGTGGGTTGCGGATCAACCGGCAGCGGGCGGTCGTCGGTGAAGATCTGCCTGTAGGAGGCGTTCTGCTCGTTGAGAATGAGCATCAGACCTGGCGTCTGGACGACCTTGCGAAGCAGCGGCATGGCGTGCATCCGCGGCACACCAGTCGGAAGACACCGACTGATGATGTCGTCTTTGCCGTTCTGTTCCTTCCTCGACTTCACGAGCTCGGCAGCCCATGGCTGATACGGCAACCCGCCGCTCAGTCCCCACCCGAGGTCGAAGAACTGTTCGCTGGTCTGCATGTCGAGACACCCTCCAGGCGGGCACGGCCGCGTCAGCTCGGCCTCCCACACGCCGGAGAGATCGGGTTTCCCGTCGGCGGCTCTCGGCGCCGGTGCGCTCAGATTCGGCTCGCCTGAGCCGGTTCGCGGAACGCCGGCGGTCGGATGCTTGAGCCACTGTGCGGAGAGCGTGGAACAGAACAGAAGGAGAAGGGATGCCGCTCGAGCACCCGACGCTACGACCGCTAGAGCACGCCGCACGCGGCACCCAGCACGATCACGGTTTCACCGTGACTTTCACGTGGGCGTTCGTCCAGCAGCACTGAAACCCGCTGCCGCCGTCACCCGATACGTCGTTCGATTGAACGCGGAGCACATATTCTCCCGCGTCATCGAACGTCGCAGTCGTCGTCGACTTTCCATCCGTCTTGTCGACAGGCGGCGTCGCGTTGCTGAACGAGACCATGCCGCGCCCACGGAACTTGCTCCAGCTCACCGTGACAGGCGTCTCGGTCGGACGACGATTCGCATCGACGATGGCGTCGTCACTCGCCCAGACGGTCAAGGTGAGAGGAGAGCCGACGGCTGCGGTAAGCGAAGCGCTGGTTCCGCGTGGCGGGCCCTGAAATGCGGTGCTGCCGGCCGGTTCGAACCTCAGAACCGGCGGCGTGTTCTTCTCGGCTGAGTCCCGAAACGGGTCGACTTCGTAGTCCACATGGAGACCCATCGGCACCGACGTCGTTCTGCCATTGGCGGTCAGCGTCCATGTGAGCTTCTTGTCGCCGAAATCCGCGGGCACGTTGATCGTGAAGACGCCCCATTGGCGCCTGGGCATGAAGTACGTCGGCTGGCCTCGATCGGGTCCCTCCGGTTCAATCCGATTGTCTGGACCGACCGGTATGTCCAGCGTCTGCTTCGAATTGCGATTGTAATAGCCGACAAGGAGAGTGAAGGTGCCGTCCGGGTTCTTGAACCAGCCCTCGTACGCGGCTGTCACACCCTGCCCGGATTCCCGGCTCGGTTCGAGCGGGAGTTGAGCAGCAGACCCACCGGCCCCGATCGCGACCAGTCCGAGGAGCGCGCCGGCCGGGGCCAGGCGCTTCACGTTGACGTTCACAGCTGCTATCGGGCAGCCGTGGACGTGACCGGCTGCGTCGCCTTCCGCTTCTCGACCTCGAGCTTGTAGTCCTCGTCGCTGAAGTAGGTGACATTCACCCAGGCGTGCGCCATCTCGTCGACCGTGCGATCGCCCCAGCCGACCCACTGGCTCGGATCGGGATTGGACTTGTTGGCCGACGTGTTGTCGTGCCACGCCGTGATGCGCAGCACGGTGCCCTTCGGCAACAGCGGCGCGGCGTCTTCGGTGTAGATGTAATTGTTGTGCCAGTTGAACTGGAAGTTGCTGTGGCTCAGCATCCGAACCGTGCCATCCGGCAGAATCGCTTCCATCGACATGGCCTTGCCGCGCAGGTGCATGTGCGGCTGGAAATTCTCGATTCGCCCGCCCTGCTTCATCACGTGGAACGCCTGGTGGATGCTGACGGTATTGGGCGGGATATCGAGGGCCGCGCGACCTCCAGTAATGGCGTCGAACTGGCTGAGGACCTGCCGGTGCTTGGGCTCCTCGCCCTTTGGATAGAAGTACAGCGCCATCTCGACGTTGTCAGTGATCGGCTCGCCAACCGCGTGATAGTGAATGTCCCAGACGATCTTCGAACCGGGCAGCATGAGCTTACCGGTGTTGGGTCGCGCGATTTCTCCCTGCTTGCCGACGGCCCATTCCATGAAGAGACCGGGAGTTCCGGCCGCATTGGCGCCTGTCGTCCGTCGTGGGTTTGCTTGCGGCAGACCGCCAGACGCGCCGCGATCGTCAAACCCGTCGTCCTGCCGCAACCGCGCGACGGCGTGGTGGGTGATTCGCCGTCCCTTGATTGTGGAGGGCCTGATCTCGATGGCGCGCACCCATCGTGGCTCGGTAATGCCAGTCTCCACGACCGGCTTGTACCAGGCGTCCTGCCCGGCCGCCGGCATCGCGTACGACGGCGATTTGATGATCACGTCGGGCGGACCGAACTGCCCTTCGTACATCCAGACGTTCTCGGTCGGCCACTCGCGCTGGCGTGGAAGATCTTTCGGATCGCCCAGCGGCGCGCCGGCGTCGACCCAACGCAGGATGGTGTCGATCTGAGCGTCACTCAGAGAGCGGTCGTTCTCGAAATGCTGGATGCCTACCGACTTGTCGATGTCCCACGGTGGCATCTGCCGCGATGCGACGCGACTGCGGATTGAGCGGGCCCAGGGGCGCGTCTGTTCGTAGGTCAGCAACGGCATCGGCGCGATGGAATCGGGCCGATGGCAGGACTGACACTTTTCCTGGAAAATCGGGGCGATGTCCTTGGCGAATGTGACCGGCCGCGGCGCGTCGGCGGCGAGGACGACTGAAGGAAGGGTGACGAAGGCGCCCCATCCGAGCGCCAGACACGCGCCTTTCCGGAGAAACGACAACCGGCCACGGAACCCGGGATCTGCCATGGTTCACTCCGTTTCAGCGCTTATGCGCGACGCTGCCGAATTATACCCCCTACCTGCCCTTCCCGCCCTACCTGCCCTACCCGCCCTTCCCGCCCTTCCCGCCCTGTCAGGGGACGATCTTGGCCGTCTTGACGTAGTCGAGCTTCGGATACTCCTTGGCCAGGTACGCATTTCCCTCCGCCGTGATTCTGCCCTGGTCGGGGACGTTGTTTCGGCCGTAGCCGCTGTACAACTTCTCCACAACCTCCATCCCGGTAACGACCTGGCCGAACGGGGCGAAGCCGTCGGCGTCGAGACGGGTGTTGTCGACGAAATTGATGAAGAACTGCGTGGAGCGCGAGTTCGGCGCCGAGGACTTGGCGAACGTCGCGTATCCACGCTTGTTGCTGCCCTTCACCGGATCATCCTTGAAGTTCGCGCTGCCCCAGACACGCTGAATGTTGGGGTCGCCGTTCATGCCAATCTGCGCCATGAAACCATCAAGGACCCGAAAGAATCGGCAGTCGTCGTAGAAGCCGTTCTTCACGAGGTTATAGAAGCGATCGGCACCGAGAGGCGCCCAGTCGCGATGCACCTCGATGACGAAGACGCCCTGGCTCGTATCGAACTGCGCCTTGAAGACCGCGGGCGCGGTTTCGTTCAGTTGCGCCGGCGTCCGCAGCTTGGCGCGATTGAGATTCACGCCGCCGCTGGCTGCCGTTCCACCCTGCGCAGCCTGACCGGTTCCCGAACCCTGACTCGCTGCGATTTCACCGGTTGTGGCCGTCATGATTCCCAACGCCAACACGGTCAACATCGTCGAACAAAGCCGCATGTTTCTCTCCTTTTCGCACCCTGAGCCCTGAGCAGTCTAACCGACGTACACCATGCCCTCTCCGACAAAGACCGACGTCCCTCCGACTTGAACGCTCGTGATCTTCCCATGTTCCACGCCAATCGAGATATGAATGTGGCTCGGGCGGCCCATTTTCACACCTTGCAGGTTCAGCATCGTCCTGGCCTCGTCAACGCCGACCACGCCGTGCTGGACGAGGTAGCAGCCGAGCGGCCCGCTGGCGCCGCCGGTTGCCGGATCTTCACCAACGCCGAGATCCGGCGCAAACATCCGGCTGTACGCCGTCGCCCCATCCCCACCCGGCTCAACTGAGAACAGGAACACGCAATCGGCTGGGTTCGCGACCGTAGACCAGAAAGCGTCCCAGGCCGATCGATCGAGCTGAGCGCGGTCGACCTCGCGACGACCGGCCAGCGGAACGAGCAGGCACGGAACGCCGCACGAGACGACTTGCACGGGCAATCCGGCACGCAGAGCCGATTCCGGCAAGCCGAGGACCGCCGCGGCCGCCGCGCGATTCCGGATCGGGTCGTCGAACGCCGGCGCGAGCTGCGTCATCCAGGCAAAGGAGAGTTGTCGGTCGCGTCCGTTTGCAGACTCGGAGCGAACTTCAGCGTTCGGCGTGTGGGCGTTCTCCCACCGTAGCGAAACGGGGACCGGACCGACGCCGAGGCCGAACACGAACCGATCGCGGTCCGGTTCGATGACGCCAATGCGCGCGAGCGCGAACGTGCTGCCGATGGTCGGATGCCCCGCCATCGGCATCTCCGCTGCCGGGGTAAAGATGCGCATCCGCACATCGGTATCTGCGCGCTCGGCCGGCAGCACGAAGGTGGTCTCGGAAAAATTCATCTCCTTGGCGATCGCCTGCATCGTTTCCGCCGGCAGGCCGCGTCCGTCGGGAAACACGGCGAGTTGATTCCCGCCGAAGAGACGATCGGTGAAGACGTCGAAATGGAGATAGCGGTATGATCGCGCCATCATTCAGCTCTCAGCCCTCAGCTCTCAGCTCTCAGCTCTCAGCTCTCGGCGGTCAGCTCGACAAGAACTCGTCACCGTCGGGCGTTTTTCGATCTGGCTGATAGCTGAAGGCTGACAGCTGAAAGCTTCAAGAGGATACCAATGTTGCTCGCACATTTCACGACGACCCAAGGTACCTTCACCGCGCGGTTGTTCGACGACGAAGCGCCCAAGACCGTCGCCAACTTCACTGGCCTCGCGGATGGGTCGAAAGAATGGTCAGACCCTCGGACCGGTCGCAAGACGAACTCCCGCTATTTCGACGGCACGATCTTTCACCGTGTCATCGAGGGATTCATGATCCAGGGCGGCGATCCACTCGGTCAGGGCACCGGTGGCCCCGGCTACACATTCGCGGACGAATTTTCACCGAAACTTCGCCACGATCGACCCGGGTTGCTGTCGATGGCGAACCGCGGCCCGAATACCAACGGCGGCCAGTTTTTCATCACGCTGGCCGCGACCCCCTGGCTGGACAACAAGCACAGCATCTTCGGGGAAATCGTCGAGGGGATGGACATCGTCAAGAAGATCGGCAGCACCCCGACGAGCAAACCGGGCGACCGACCGATAAAGGATGTGGCGATTCAGGCGGTTGCGATCGAAAAGAAGTAATCGTTCGGGTCGTTCGGAATGTTCGGATCGTTCGGGTCGTTCGGATTGCGCCGAGTCTTGCGCCCGATGACCCCCGATGATCAATGACGAATTAGCAACGACTAACGACCATCCGCGTGCCGTTGCAACAATGCAGCCGCCTCACGGTGATTGCCTTTCTTGGCAAGCGCCAGCGGCGTGAGCCCGTCGCCGTTTTCGGCGCGCACGTTGGCACCCTGGGCGATCAGCGTCTTGATGGCTTCCAGGTTATTATTTGCCGCGGCCAGATGAAGCGGGTGCCAGCCAGCGGCGTCTGGGGAGTTGACGTTGGCGCCGGCGCCAATGAGCAACCCGATCACCATTTTCTGATTTCCCGCCAGCGCGGCGTGCAGGGGTGTGTTGCCATTCGGGTTTCGAGAAGGAGCGGCGACGTCGGCTCCGTGGGCGAGCAGCAGCTCCGCGACCTTGGGGTGGCCGAAGAATGCGGCGAGATGGAGTGGCGTCCATCCATCGTGACTGAAGGCATTCACGCCCGCGCCCGAAGCCACCAGCCGCTCCACACGGTCGAACTCGCCGGCCGCGCAGGCTTCGAACAGCGTCAGCGTCGCGCCTCGAGCGACGAGCAGGTTCGCAATGTCTTTTCGACGGTGGTAGACCGCGGTTAGGATGGCGCTTTCACCCGCGGCACTGCGTGCGTCAACCAGCCTCGGGTCTTCCGAGATCAGCTCTTTTACAAGTTCGAGCTCACCGGCTGTGATCGCCGTCAGGAGCTCGCCTTCCTTGGATGGCTTCATGCGTCGATTGTATCGTGCGGTTCCTGGGCCTCATGCAAAACCGCGGGCGCGTGCGGAAGCCTCCACCGCTGGTCGAGCGCTGCTTGTGCTGACCGCGCTGCTACTGACTGCCTCGACGGCGCTCGCGCAAACATCGAGCGACGACTGGACGCTGGGGTCGACGCTCAACGTGCCCATGCTGGCGGATCTTCCGACCGGCGGAAGCCTGTACTCGGTTTTCGACACGATGCCGGCCGAGGTGATTTCGGATCGCATCGACACGGGAGGCCTGTTCACCGGCGAGCTGGCGCGAATCGGCAGCCACGGAAGCTCGTGGACCCAGACGATGTTTCGGATCGGCGACGCTGATGTGACCAATCCCTACGCTGGCGGAACGCCGCTGCTCGTGCCGGGTGCGATGGCATGGGACCGAGTGGATATCGCCAGCGGCCTGATGCCCATCGAGGTCAACGCGCCTGGCATGGCGGTCTCGCTGACGCCGCGACGGCCGTCCGACAAGTGGATTCGCACGTTCGAAGTCTTCGCCGCCGGCCCTTCGCTGCTCGCACGGCAGGAAACGACGGATCCGCCGGCGATTGCGCGTCAGCATTCCTGGAACTCCGGCAACCTGTTCCTGAGTGGACCGGTGATTCCCAACCGACTGAGTCTGATGTTCGTCAGCGGGTGGACGAGCTCGAGCCGCTTCGAGCGGAGCGATCCCACGCGCCTCGACTCTGCCATCGGGAACGCGCTCGGCCACGTGGTGTTTGCACCCAACCAACGCGACGAGATACGCGTGCTCGGGTGGGTAGAACGAAGCCGGGTACCGTATGTGAACCGGGTCGCGTTCAGCCAACCGTTGTCGAGCGAAGGCGCCAACGCGGTCCACACGCAGGTGACGTGGGAGCGTCGAGCCACCCCGGATACGCTTTGGGCGATCTTCGGCAGCTTTGGCAGACGCGCCCAGACCAACGATCTGGAGCCGCAGCCTACCCTCGTGGTGGAACGGCTGCGCGATGGCCCGATCTCCGAGCTCTTGCACCCGCTCGATGGTTCCGAGGCGTCATGGTCCGTGGGGGCGCGAATGAAGCGCGCCTCGGTCACGATCTTCGACCGTTCCCATGCGGTGCGGGGAGGCATCGTGCTGTCCGGCGCCCAAGCGACCACGCACTCGACGTTCGACGGCCGCATCGGCGAATTGGTCGACGGCGTGCCGGCGCGTGTGTGGGACTTCACGAGTCCTCCTGGCGGCTCCGACTGGCACAGCGGCTCGCTGGCGATCTACGCCGCCGATACGGTGCCCCTTCATCCCCGGCTGACGCTTGACGCCGGGATCCGATTCGAGGCGGTTCGCGGATCGGCGGATGGCAGCATCGAGCGAGTCCGCTGGCACAACTGGTTCCCGCGGGGGAGCTTGCGATGGGGATTGACGGAGTATGGAAACATTTCGGCGTTCGCCGGGTTCAGCCGCTACGGACATCGCCTGCTCGTCAACGAGCTTGCGACCGGCGACCCGAACGCTCCATACGCAGACGTGTACCGCTGGAACGTTGCCAACGCCGACATGGAGCGCCCGAACCCTGGTCCGCTGATCTCCAGAGTCGGGCCTGGGACGGGCGGCGACCCGCGATTTGCCGCGATCGATCCCCAGCTTTCGCGTCCCTACATGGACGAGTTCGTCACCGGCTTCGAAGGGCGCCCGCGCGCCGATGCCGTCATTCGGTTGGCGGCGATCGCGCGGCGCGACAAGCGAGTGATGGGTGTGGTCAACGTCGGAGTCCCCCAATCGATGTACTCCACGACCTTGATCCCCGATCCGGGTGATGATCACGCGGGCTATCAGACACTGCCGGTCTTCAATCGACCGGCTGATGCGTACGGGCTGGATCGATATCTGCTGACGAACCCTCCCGACAACCAGGCGACGTTCGTGGGCGTCGAGCTCACCATGCAGGCCACGATTCGCCGCCTCACCCTGATGTTTGGCGCGACGGCCGGACGCTCGTACGGCATTTCCGGCAACATCGGATTCGGGCCGCTCGAGAACGACCACGGGATTCTTGGCGAAGTCTTCATCGATCCCAATGCACGGACAAACGCAGACGGCCGCATCTTCAGCGAACGCGGCTACACCATCAAGACGGCCGGCGTGTTCCCGCTGCCCTGGAACCTGCGGGTCGGATACGCGGCGCGGTACCAGGACGGCCAGCATTTCGCCCGGCTTGTCATCGTCAGCGATCTGAATCAGGGAACGTCATCGATTCGGGCGTTTCGAAATGGCGAGACGCGCTTCACGATGACCCCGACCCTCGATGCCCGCGTGCAGAAACTTTTCACGGTGGCCCAGCGCCCGTTTGCCATTCTGTTCGACGCCTACAATGTCTTGAACCACGGGTTCGAAGTAGAGGAATACCAAATCACCGGCCCGACGTCTCGACTCCCCTCGGCCGTGCAGCCGCCGCGGGCCGTGCACCTGGGGCTGCGATTCTCGTTTTGAGATCAAGATATTTGAGAATCTAAGAATCTAAGGATCTAAGGATTTGAGAGCTCCTCTGGAACCCCGAAGACATCGAAGTGTTTCCAGCGCGTGAGGTCGGGGGGCCCCAGTTCCTCGCCGCGATAGACGTCGCCCTCGCACTTGAACACGCGATACCCGAGGCGGCGAAGATCCTCGTAGTATCCGACCCGCTCGGCTTCCGGAAGATGCTTGTAGAACTCGGTTTTGATGTACGGCCGAACCGAGGTCAGGAGCTCGTCGAGCGACCGCGCGACCGCGCGGTCGTAGCCTTCGGTGTCGATCTTGATGTACCGGATCCGCGGGACGTGCTGTGGCGCTTCCTGCCGCAGGTAGTCGACGAGTCTCCGCCCTGAAACCCGCAGTCTCGAGAAGTGGCCGTGCGTCCAGCGGCCGATGCCCTGGTGAAACCCACCGTTGCAGTACCCTGAATCCGAGTACTCGAACTCGAACTCGCCGTCCTCCGGCATGGCGGCAAACATCAAAGGCACGATGCAGGCCTTGGCCGCGATTGAGCGACGCATTGACCTCGAGAACCTTGAATACGTACGGGTTCGGTTCGAGCGCAAAGACGGTGCCACGCGATCCGACGGCGAGCGCCATCGGCAGCGCGGAATCGCCCGAGTGGGCGCCGATGTCGATGGCCACGTCGCCGTCGCGCAGGAACGTTCGCAGCGCGTCGACGCTTTCCTGTGTCACCGTTTTCGGTGTCTCACCCGGGTGGAGCCAGCGCGCGAGCTGTACTTCGCCGTCGACCCGAAGCTGGAACGTCTTGATCTCGTACGGGTATTCCTTCGGAGCGGCTCCCAATCCAAATGCGCGCGGAAGGTCTCGCAGTTTCAAGATGCCCTTCAACTCGAACGCGGCTGTACCGAACGTCCAGTCTTTCCGCAATCGCCCGCCGCCATGGATCAGCCTCGAATCGGCTCTCGAGGAATGAACTTGGCCAGCACGAGCGCAAGCAGCACCACCGACAGGAGCAGACCACCGAGGGCCCACTCCACCTGCGATCCGATCTCGAACACCGCATGCGCCGGCTCGCTCGGATCGGGGCGGTAGTGCAAGGCGAACATGATCGGGGTGAGGGCAACCGTCACCGTCGAAAACGCCGTCCAGAACGCCGCTCTCGTCGCGGTTCCGCACAAGTCGACGAGGACGTCGTACAGATAGGGCTTCAGGTACCACACCACACCGATCGCCAGCGCTGCGGTGACCGCGACACCGACGAGAAACAGGGCGACTGGGCTCATGGCATGCCTCCTTGGTGTTCGAAACGCATCACTACATCACTACGCCAACAGCTTCCGGACCCTGCCTCGCATGCGAGCCACGGATCGAAGGGCGCTGACCGGCAGATGTCGCAGCTCGTCGTACAGCTCGGTCGTGGTCTCGAAGAACTCGAGAAGCTCCTGCAGCCGCTCCCGCGTAAACCGGTCCGCCGGCTTCGACGGCTCCAGGTCGGCGAGGGCCTGGCGCAGCATGTCGAGCGTGGGATCGATCTCGCGCCGCTTCCGCTGGTCGACGATGACGCGGAACAGCTCCCAGACGTTGCTGACGGAGGTGAAATGCGCCCGGCGATCACCCAGGATATGCACCGCGCGCACGATGCCCCAGCCCTGGAGCTCGCGCAGGCTGGTGCTGACGTTGGACCGCGCGACGCCGAGCGCGGCGGCAATCGACTCGGCGCTGACCGGCTCTTCGGAAATGTGGATGAGCGCGTGGACCTGGGCGACGGTGCGGTTGATGCCCCACCGGGACCCCATCTCGCCCCAATGCAGGATGAACCGGCGCTGAACGGGCGTGAGGACTGACTTGGCAGTCATTTCTGTCGTTACAGAAATACCGAAAATCAGCTGCCCGTGTCAAGAATCTTTCGGATCGGCCCTATTCGAGCAGCAGCGGCTCGCCGCGCTCCTCGACTTCCGGCACGACGTGCTGGTCGCGCATGATCAGCCGCGCGCAGGCATTCCAGCGCAGAATCGAATCGTCGTTGTTGGGCGGCCGAATCGCTTCGGCGCGCTCGTACCAGATCATCGCTTCGCGCAACCATCCGTAGGCGCGCGAGCCGGAGCCTGGCGTGCCGTGCCGGAGATGCGCCTTGGCGCGCCGCTCGCAGATGATCCCGGCGCAGTACGCCTGATCGTAGTCATCGCGAAGGCGGTCGATCAGCTTCCAGGCTTCCGCGAGGGCCGAGGTGTTGTCGTCGAACTGGTCGGTGAGCGCGAGCACCAAGGTCATGATTGCCTCCTGGTTGCTCGGGTCGACCTCGAGCGCATCGAGACAGATGCTCTCGGCCTCGCCGGGCTCGTTGAGCAGTCGATAGCGCTCGGCCTTGGCGAGGGCCCGTGGCACGGCGTCCGCTGAGAGAGCCTTGAGATCGAACATCATGATGACCTCCGGAACACACGCAGCAGTTTCCTGACCGGATCGTAGAACTCGTCGACGACACGCTCCTTCAACGGGATGATCGCATTGTCGGTGATGGTGATGCTCTCCGGGCAGACCTTCGTGCAGCATTTCGTGATGTTGCAGTAGCCCACGCCATCGGTGTCCTTGAGATCTGCGAGGCGGCTCTCCGTGTCGAGCGGGTGCATCTCGAGCGCCGCGACGAAGACCAGGTGTCTCGGCCCGATGAACTGGTCGTGGAGCTCGTGTTCGCGCAACACGTGGCAGACGTCCTGGCACAGAAAGCACTCGATGCATTTCCTGAATTCCTGCACCCGGTCGACGTCTTGCTGCGCCATTCGCCACGTCCCGTCCGGCGCGTCGGGGGGCCTGGGCTTGAAGGGCTTGACGCGCCGCTTCACCTTGAAGTTCCAGGAAACGTCGGTGACGAGATCCTTGATCAATGGGAACGTCCGCATCGGCTCGATCGTGATGGGCTTGTCCGGCGGCAACGAGTTCATCCGCGTCATGCACATCAATCGCGGACTCCCGTTGATTTCGGCCGAACAAGAGCCGCACTTGCCGGCCTTGCAGTTCCAACGAACGGCCAGATCGTTCGCCTGGCGCGCCTGAATCTGGTGCACGGCGTCGAGGACCACCATGCCCTCGGAAATTTCGGTCTGATATTCCTTGAAGTCGCCGCCGGCGCCATCTCCGCGCCAGACGCGGAACGTTGCTGTGCTCATCGCGGCCGTGTCCTTCCTGCCTTTTCCAATGGGCAGCCCTGAAGGGCTGCGCTACGTCCTCCTTTCCTGCCCCTCCTGCCCTTCCTGCCCTACCTGCCCGTCTTTTCTGCACTGGCGCTGGGGCCCCACCCCCAGCGCGAACTGACGCTGATGCTTCGCCTCGGATTCTCATGTCCTCGGCTCAGCATGGCCGCGGGCGCTCCCTTCCAGCCCTTCCAGCCCTTCCAGCCCTTCCAGCCCTTCCAGCCCCTCCCCCTACTTGTTCTCCTCGATCACCTTCTTCAGCTCCGCCGGCATCTCCGGAATCGCCTGCCGGCTGATCGTCATCTCGCCGTCACGCCCCTTGCGGATGACGATGTTGAACGTGCCGAATGCGCTGAGCTTGTCGGGGCAGTCCTCGCGGAAATGTGCCCCGCGGCTCTCTTTCCGCTCGAGTCCCGCGCGCGTGATCGCCTCGGACACGGCAAGCAGGTTGGCGAGGTCCAGAGCCGTGTGCCACCCGGTGTTGTACTCGCGATTCCCGGCCACGCCGACGCGCGAGGCGCGGTCGCGAAGCTTGGTCAGCTCGTCCAGCGCCTGCAGCATCTCGCCCTCGGACCGAACGATGCCAACCAGGGCTTGCATCCGCGTTTGAAGATCCATCTGGATCTGATACGGCCCCTCGGTGCCGCCGCCACGCTCGAATGGCGCCAGGGCTTTTCGGGCCGCGTCCTCCACCTGCGACTTGTCGACGTTCACCGTGCCGTTGTCCCGGGAGTATGCGGCGGCGTAGGCGCCTGCGCGTTTGCCGAAGACTAACAGGTCCGAGAGCGAGTTGCCGCCCAACCGATTGGCTCCGTGCAGGCCGGCGGCGCATTCTCCCGCCGCGAACAAACCGGGGACCGTCGACATCTGGGTATCGCCGTCCACTCGCACCCCGCCCATGATGTAGTGCGTCGTCGGACCGACCTCCATGGCCTCGGTCGTGATGTCGATGTCGGCCAGCTGTTTGAACTGGTGATACATGCTCGGCAGCTTCTTCTTGATGTGCTCGGCTGCATGCGGCAGGCGTGCCTTGATCCACGAGATGTCGAGGTACACGCCGCCGTGCGGGCTGCCGCGTCCTTCCTTGATTTCGCGCACGATGCAGCGCGCGACATGGTCGCGCGTGAGCAGCTCGGGCGGACGCCGCGCGTTCTTGTCCCCCTGGGTATATCGCCACCCCTCTTCTTCGTTGTCGGCGGTCTGGCTCTTGTACGCGTCGGGAATGTCGCCGAACATGAACCGGCGTCCGTCGCGATTGCGCAGCACGCCGCCCTCGCCGCGGACGCCTTCGGTGACGAGAATCCCTCGGACGCTGGGCGGCCAGATCATCCCAGTGGGATGGAACTGCACGAACTCCATATCCATGAGCTCTGCGCCCGCGTCGTAGGCGAGCGCATGGCCGTCGCCCGTGTATTCCCAGCTATTGCTCGTGATCTGGTACGCCCGGCCGACGCCCCCGGTCGCAAGCACGACCGCCTTCGCCCGGAACAGCTTGAACCGGCCGCGCTCGCGTTCGTAACCGAACGCCCCGGCCACGCGGCCGCCGTCGAGCAGAAGAGTGACCACCGTGCACTCCATGTGCACGTCGATACCCTGGTGGATTCCGTGATCCTGAAGCGTACGGATCATCTCGAGGCCGGTTCGGTCGCCGACGTGTGCAAGTCGGGGGTATTTGTGCCCGCCGAAATTGCGCTGCAGGATGCGCCCGTCCTTCGTGCGGTCGAAGAGCGCGCCCCAGCCTTCCAGCTCGCGCACGTTCTGGGGTGCTTCGCGGGCGTGAAGCTCGGCCATCCGCCAGTTGTTGAGGTATTGCCCGCCACGCATCGTGTCGGCAAAGTGAACGGTCCAGCCGTCGCGGTCGTCGACGTTGGCCAGGGCGGCGGCGATTCCACCTTCCGCCATCACGGTGTGCGCCTTCCCGAGCAACGACTTGCAGACGAGGCCGACGGTCACGCCCTGCGCCGCCGCCTCGATCGCTGCCCGAAGGCCGGCACCTCCCGCGCCAATCACAAGAACATCGTGTTCGTGAGTCGTGTAGTCCATGCGATTCCAACAACTGAACCGTGCCTGGTGGGCCGGGTGGGCCTGGTGGGTCAGGTGGTCCGATCGATCGTCGTGTCCCAGGCGTACGGCTGGACAGGTGGACCTGCCTTATCGAACCTGCCGGGCCCGACCCACCCGACCTACCTGGCCGTACCTGACTTAGAGGAGTCTGAAATCTGTCCAGATCCCCATCGAACACATGCGTACGTACAAATCCGCAAAGCCCACGCCGAAGAGACTCAACCACGCGAACAGCATGTGCCGGCGGTTGAGCGCCGACACGCACGCGTATCCCGTTCCGCCGTCGCTGCACTTCGAGAGGCAATCGCGACCGCCGCCGAACAAGTGCCGCAGCGAATGACAGCTGAACGTGTAGCTGGTCAGCAACGCGACGTTGACGGCCAGGACAACCGTGCCGAGGCCGATACCGAACGTCGGCTGGCCGGTGGCCGTGTCGGCGAACCAGAACGCTTTCCAGACGTCGTACGCGAGGACCAGGAGGAATAGCACCGCGAGATACAGGAAATAGCGGTGGACGTTCTGGAGAATCAGGGGAAACGAGTGCTCACCGTGGTAGTGCGCCCGCGGCTCGCCGACGGCGCACGACGGTGGATCGGCCCAGAACGCTTTGTAGTAAGCGCCGCGATAGTAGTAACAGGTCAAACGAAAGCCGAGCGGCACCGGAAGAATCAACAGCGCCGGCGAGAACGGCAGCCAGAGTGGCCACCAGCCTGGCTTGGGACCAAACCAGCTGTGAGAAGTGTCGCCGAGGAGCTCGGGCGAGTAGAAGGGGGACAGGTACGGACCGAAGGTATAGTGCGCGCTCTGGAATGCGGCCCAAGTCGAGTAGAGGATGAAAGCCGAGAGCACGCAGAACACCCCGAGCGGAGCGGTCCACCACGCGTCGCGTCGCTGAGTCACACCGAACCGCCGCGGGAGCGAGGATACCTGAACGTAGGCCATCGGTCTCCTCTGTATACCCAAGTCCTTCCGCCACCCTGCACTTTATCAAATCCTGCGCAACACGCCACTCGGCCACCTGACCAGGATTCGAGCGAGCGGGTGCCGGAGCGCGCGAACGATCCGAACCTCCCGAACGTTCCGAACGACCCGAACGCGTGTATGCTTTCCGCACTGTGGCACTCACCGCCGGGACCCGGCTCGGCCCGTATGAGATTGCGACCATGCTGGGCGCTGGCGGCATGGGCGAGGTCTATGCCGCGCGAGACACGCGGTTGAACCGCACCGTCGCGATCAAAGTCCTGCCGCCGCACGTCGCTTCGGATCCGGAGCTCCGCCAACGTCTCGAGCGCGAGGCCCGTTCGATTGCCGCGCTCAATCACCCCCACATCTGCGTCCTTCACGACGTCGGCCACGATAGCGGCACGGACTTCCTCGTCATGGAGCACCTCCAGGGCGAGACGCTTGCGGACCGTTTGAAGAAGGGCCCTCTGCCCCTCGACCAGGCGCTCCGATACGCGATTGAGATTTCAGACGCGCTGGACAAGGCCCATCGCCAGGGCATCGTCCATCGCGACCTGAAGCCGGCCAACATCATGATCACGCCCGCCGGCGTCAAGCTTCTGGACTTCGGGCTGGCGAAGGCGCAGGTCCAGGTCGTGACACCGGCAGGACTGTCCCAGGCGCCGACAGGCAACGTCGAGCTGACTGCGCACGGAACTGTCCTCGGGACGATTCAGTACATGGCGCCGGAACAGCTCGAAGGGCGTGAGGCGGACGCGCGGAGCGACATTTTCGCGCTGGGCGCAGTGCTCTATGAGATGGTGACCGGTCGGAAGGCGTTCGAGGGAAAGAGTCAAGCGAGCCTAATGGCGTCGATTCTCGAGCGCGAGCCGCGCTCCATCTCGGAACTGCAGCCGCTCAGTCCTCCTGCGCTGGAGCACGTGATTCAGGGATGCCTCGCGAAAGCTCCGGAGGATCGCTGGCAGACGGCGCACGACGTGATGAAGCAGCTGAAGTGGATCGCGGCCGGAGGATCGCAAGTCGGAACGGTCGCAGCGGTTTCGCCACAACGTCGGGGGCGCTTGAGTTGGATTGTGGCGGCCGGACTCGCCACGGTGCTCGTCGCAGCGGCGCTGGCGGCGCTTCGCTACCTGCGGACCCCCGAACAGTCCGAACAAACACGCTTCTCGGTCTCCACGCCCTTCACACCCAACCCGACTCTCCTCAGCGCCTCGCCCGACGGTCGTCACATCGCCTTTGTCGCGCAGAGCTCACCAGACGCGCCGACGCAGCTTTTTGTGCGTCCTCTGGATTCGGTCGAAGCGCGGCCACTTCCCGGCACCGAGCAGGCCGGCCCGCCATTCTGGTCGCCGGACAGCCGCCACATTGGGTTCGTTGCTCAAGGCAAGTTGAAGCGAATCGACATTGCCGGCGGGTCGCCGCAGAACATCAGCGATGTGACGACATTCGCGGGAGGGACGTGGAACGACGACGGCGTGATCGTGTTCGCTGTGGGCCTGGGGACGCTCAAGCGGGTCTCGGCATCGGGGGGCGAACCTGTTGACGTCACGACATTGGACCAAGCGAGCGGAGAAACCATTCAGGCGTGGCCGTTCTTCCTGCCCGACGGGCGCCACTTCTTGTACTTGGGAGGAAGCGGCGCCGGGTCAGAAAGTCGAGCGATCTACGTCGGATCGTTGGATTCAAAGGAGCGAGTCCACGTCCTGAAGGCCTCGTCGATGCCTGTATTCGCACTACCCGGGTATTTGCTGTTTCACCGGGACGGCACGTTGATGGCGCAGCCTTTCGACGATAAGAAGTTCACTGTGAGCGGCGACCCGATTCGCCTCGCGGATGGTCTCGCGAGCATTCCACAAGTCGGTCGGGCGGCATTCAGCACATCGAACACAGGCGTTCTGCTGTATCGCACCGGCGAGGCGTTTGTCGAAACGCAGCTGACGTGGTACGACCGCAATGGGAAGCCGCTGGGACGCGTCGATGTACCTCAAGGTCAATACCGCGGCCTTTCGCTCTCGCCAGACAACAAGCGCCTTGCTGTCCACCGTCACGAAGAACCCGCAGGCGGTGACGTCTGGGTGCTCGACCAGGAGCGTGGGACATTTACGCGCCTGACGTTCACTGGACACAATATCGCGCCAATGTGGTCCCGTGATGGGAATCTCATCACGTTCAGCTCAGATCGCGACGCGGGGCCCATGAACATTTATCAGAAGTCGTCGAGCGGCGCGGGGAACGACGAGCCCGTCCTGAAATCTGACGTCCCGAAGTTTCCCGAAGACTGGGCGCCGGACGGCCAGTCGATCTCTGTTCGGCCAACAACGCCAAGGAGGCGTCGATATCTTCAGGTTGCCGCTGAGTGGCGATCGCAAGCCGGAGCCTGTCGTCACGAGTCGGTTCATGGACTACTTTTCCAAGTTCTCGCCGGACGGCCGCTGGATCGCGTATGCATCTAACGAGTCCGGCCGGCCGGAGGTGTACGTACAACCTTATCCACAGGCGACCGGCAAGTGGCAGATCTCGACGCAAGGCGGCAACTTTCCACGGTGGGCGCGCAGCGGCAAGGAGCTCCTCTACCTCGGAGCCGACCTTAGTGTGATGGCCGTCGATGTCCAGTCAGACGGCGCGGCCTTCAAGGCGGGAACGCCACGCGCGCTTTTCAAGACGAGCGCCCTCATCCAGAACCACCGCGGCTCGACCATCGACATTCCGTACGACGTGTCCGCGGACGGCCAACGCTTTCTGCTAAACGAGCGCTTGACGCCCGCTGGCCAGGGGGCACCTATCACCGTGGTGCAGAACTGGACGGCCGCTCTGAAGAAGTAGAGCCGGCCTCCGGCGGGTGTATGCCGGCGACCCTCAAATACGCTCTCGAACTCGTCGGCGCCCTCCTCCTTCTTTTACTGCTGGTCCGCTTTTTAGAGCCGCGGCTCGCGTTCTTTCCGACGCGCGGCGAGACCGCCACGCCACGCGATTTCGGTGTCGAGTTCCAATCCATTTCCATCGCGACCGCCGACGGTGAGCGGCTGCGCGCCTGGGCATTGGTGCAACCCGCGCCCCGGGCACAACTTGTCTATTTCCACGGCAACGGAGGCAACCTATCGATGTGGGCGCCGATCCTGACCGGGATCGCGCAGCAAGGCTTCTCGGTGCTCGCCTTCGACTACCGGGGCTACGGCGAGAGCACCGGCCGGCCCACCGAACGCGGCGTCTATCGGGATGTCGAGGCGGTGGTCAATCACTTCTGGCGAAACGCCGATCGCTCGGGGCCGGTCGTGTACTGGGGACGATCGCTCGGCACCGTCATGGCCACCTATGCCGCCACCATTCACGCACCGGCCGGCCTGATACTGGAGGCAGGGTTTCCCGACGCTCGCTCGCTCGTCCGCAGCTCACCGCTGCTCGCGTTTCTGGCGTTGTTCTCGACCTATCGATTCCCGTCCGCAGAATTCCTGCAGAAGATCGAGGCGCCCGTGTTGGTCATGCATGGAGACGACGACCACGTGATCCCCTTCGCGCAGGGTCGTGCGCTTTTCGACCGTGTGAAGGGGCCGAAGGAGTTCGTCACGATTCCCGCTGGCGATCACAACGACCTGACCCCTCGCGATCCGCAGATCTATTGGCGGGCGGTGCATCGATTCGTGGAGGGGGTTGGGGGGAAATAGCCAATCGTTCGGGTCGTTCGGATCGTTCGGCGTTCGGCGTTCGGCGTTAGCGCGTTCGGCGTTCGGCGCGTTCGGCGCGTTCGACGTTCGGAAAGTTCGGGACGTTACGTCTCCGACTGGTAACGGCGGGCTGCGTTGCGTTTGGCTTGGGGTGACCAAAGGTAGCGCTGAAGCTTAATGCCGTTCGGAAATTCGTGGCTGACCGCACAGCCGTCCGTTGCGCGACGGATCCGTGGTGGGAAGCGTCTCGGGCCGTCGCGCCGGTTCCGTCAGCCCGAAAAACGGCGTTGCGCTCGTCGTCCTGCCGCTGGCGCGGCCGTCCTACCGATTCGCGACATCGCTCCGATCAACGAGTCCCGCCTCGGGCAACGCCTCGGTCCGGGTGACCTCGCGGCAGACGGCCGCGCAGGCCTCGGCTTCACGCCGTTTTTCCGGCCCTGATGGCGGGCTGACTCCAAACGGCGCGCGGCCCGAGACGCTTCCCGCCACGGCTCCGAGCCGGCGCCGGCGGCCGCCGACACGGAGGGTCGTCAGCTGGCGCAAGGGCCGTGAAGTCGGCCCGTCAATGCTTCACGAAAACCCGCGCGCAGTGAGTTCTGTCGCGGCGGTCTCTCACGATGTCACCCGAAGGCCCCAAGCATCCCGGACGGGGCTAGTTGATCTGAGCGATGCCGCAAGGTGGTAGGACCGCCGCGCAGCGCCAGAGGTCGAACGGAGCGCGGGTTTTCCGGGTCGACGATGACGGCCCGACGCGCCAGCTGACGACCCTCCGCCGTGTCGGCTCTCGGCCGCCAAATCCGGCCAACGCTCAGCAGCACAAGCTTTCGGCTCACTGAATTTCCGACAGGCATTGCGCTGAAGCTTGGCAATGGCTTGGATCCCTCGATTGGCAAGGGAGTCAAGCTCGGGAGGCAGGCGGTTCATTTGTGATCTTCCATACCTCCGTGTTCAGTTCATGCATGCGCTGCCACGCGAACAATTCCTCGAACCGTTTCACTCCAGCCACTGCGCTTCGACGAAACAACGCGCGTGCCAAACGGACCGACCCGGACTTCACCGCATCAGCGAGTCAGTTCGCAGAAACCGCAATCAAATCGCAACTGGGACTTAGCAGGTTTTGAACGGTCCGAACGCCCGAACGCCGAACGGTCCGAACGCCCGAACGACCCGAACGGTCTAGTTCCTCCGTTCCACCTGCGACCGATACCACCCCGGATGGTGTGTCCACGCCCACCGCTTCTCGACCGTTCCGCGGGTCATCGACTGAAACGTGCCCGGCTGCTGGACCGTGGCTTCGTAGATATGAATGATGAAGCCCGCCAGCATGATGAGCGCGGCGATGTCGTGCAGGATGTAGCTGATCGCCACCGCGAGTCTGCCGAACGTGGCAGGAAACCACAACGGGATGCCGGTAATCAGAAAGACGAGAGCACTCACCACGATCGCCCAGAAATAGAGCTTCTGGCCGGCATTGAAGAACCCGACGTCTTCTGGTTCCACCGCTTCGGCGTTCGTCACGTACGCCCTCAGGTGGCGCAGCCATCTGCGATCGGCCGGCGTCCAGGTCATCGGCGTCAGCCAGTTGAGCGTCTGCAGCGCGAACACGACGACGAACGCAAGACTGAACCATGGATGGAGCAGGCGGGTCATCGGCCCGCCCCCGAAGATCGGCGTGAGCCAGCGGAAGAGCCACGGCGTGTAGATCGCGAATCCAGAGGCCAGCGCGAGGACGAAGAAGATCGCCGCACTCCAGTGCACGACCCTCGTGTAGACGGAATGACGAAGGAGTTGGTCGTCGTGGACGACCGTCCGTCCGATTCCCGACGAATGGCGATGGACGGCGGTGCTCACTCGGAGTCTTTCGGGCCCGGCCGAGGCGACGGTTCCTTGGGCCCCTCCATGATGAAGTGGAAGAACGCGGCCGGCGCCGCGAGCAGCGTCAGGAACAGGCCGATGGGCTTCGCAAACCGCTTCCAGACGGTGTAGGTGGCCGGAATCTGAGGGTTGGACGGAAGCCCGCCGTACAGCTCGGGCTTGGTGATGTCGTGCAGGACGTAAATGACGTGCGTTCCGCCCACGGATGCCGGGTCGTACACGCCCGCATTCGGGAAACCAGAGTGTTCTCGGAGTTGACGGGCACGCGCGTCGGCGATCGCCAGCATGTCGGCTTTCGTCCCGAACTTGAGGCAGCCGGTGGGACACGACTTGATGCACGCCGGCTCGAGCCCCTGCCCTACTCGGTCGGAGCAGAGCGTGCACTTGTAGACCTTCTTGGTCGACGCGTTGAACTTCGGGATGTCGAACGGACATCCCGACACGCAGTACTGGCAGCCGATGCAGTGCTCCTGCTGGAAATCGACGATGCCGTTGGTGAACTGGACGATCGCGCCGTCGGCCGGACACGCGCGGAGGCACCCGGGATCCTCGCAGTGCATGCACTGGTCCTTGCGCATGAGCCACGAGAGGGTTCCGTCCTCACGCTGGTGCTCGTTGAACTTGATCAGGTTCCAGTAGTTCCACGTCGTCGACGGCATCGTCTGGTAGGTGTTGTCGAAGGTGGTCTGCTGGAACGGCATGTCGTTCCATTCGACACACGCGACCTCGCAGGCCTTGCAGCCGATGCACGTCGTCACGTCGATGTACTTGCAGACGTCCTCGTCGCGCTGCACACCACGGCCCGGCACACTGCCGGAGTGGCCCGAGATCGCTTTGATCTGTAGTGTCCCGGTTGGCATCTCTCGATCTATCCGTCGGGTAAGTCAGGTTGGTCGGGTAAGTCGGGTGGGTCCCCACCAGGCCTACCTGACCCACCAGGCCTACCTGACCTTTTCGAGCTTCACCAAAAACCCCTTGTACTCGGGCGTATACGCGTTCGGGTCGATCGCCGTCGGGGACAGCGCATTCACTGAATTTCGGGCGGTGCGCCCCTGGTCCTCCGCAATGCCTCGATAGCCCCAATGAATGGGGATGCCAATCTGATAGGTCTTTTTGCCATCGATCATCATCGGCTTGATGCGACGAGTGACCAACGCTTTCGCCACGTACGCGCCGCGCGCGCTCGTCACCTTCACCAGTTCGCCGCCCTTCATTCCCAGCTCGTCGGCCAGCTCCGCAGGAATCTCGACGAACGGTTCCGGCACCAGCTGGACGTTCATCGGGTTGTTCTTGGTCCAGAAGTGATAGTGCTCGGTCAGGCGGTACGTGGTGCAAATGAGGTTGAAGCCGTCGCTCGTCGTGCCGTACTTGTCGATCGGCGCGGTGTACTTCTTCACCACCGGACTCGTTGACTGCTGCGGGTGCAGCGGATTCGCAATCGGGCTTTCAATCGGTTCGTAGTGCTCCGGGAACGGGCCGTCCTGGAACGCCGCCAGCGGCGCGAACAGACGACCGACGCCTTCCGCGTTCATGATGAACGGCCCCATGTGCTCGGACGGCGAAGAATCGACCTTGAAGTCGGGGACGTCGGCCCCAATCCATCGGTTCGTCCCCGAGTTCCACCAGACCTGACGGCGTGTGAGGTCCCACGGGTTGCCATCGGGATCGCATGACGCGCGGTTGTACAGCACGCGACGGTTCGCCGGCCACGACCACGCCCAGTTCGGGTAGATCCCCAGGCCCGACGGATCCTCGGTACCCCGCCTCGCCATCTGATTCCCGGCTTCGGTCCACGATCCCGAGTACAACCAATTTCCGCACAGCGTGCTGCCGTCGTCGCGGAGGAATGTGAATGTCGGCAGCTGCTGACCAGCCCTGATCGTCTGCCCGGACGCCGGATCCGTGACGTCGTCGATCGCCTGCCCGTTGATCTCGCGCGCGACCTCCGAGAGCGACGGATGCTCCGGCTGCGTGTACGGCCATCGCGCGTGCAGCACGGGATCGGGAAACGAACCCCCTTCGCTCTGATACAGGGCCCGAACTTTCAGGAAGATCTGCGCGAGGATGTCCTGGTCCAGGCGCGCTTCGCCAGGCGGAGGCAGCGCGACATTCTTCCACTGCAGCCACCGCCCGCCGTTGGTGAACGATCCGTCCTTCTCGGCGAATCCGGCACATGGCAGGCGATAGACGGTGGTCTTGATCGCCTTCATCTCGTCAGGCGTTGTTCCAGGGGCATTCCAGAATTCGCTCGTCTCGTCGGGATAAATCTCGCCGACGACGAGCCAGTCCGCCTTTTTCAACGCGTCGATGTTCTTTTGAGAGTTCGGTCCAATCTGGACGCCGTTCATGCCGACGGCAAACAACCCTTTGACGCGGCCGTTGTACATCTCGTCCCAGAGCTCGACCCACGAATACTGCCGGTCGATCTTCGGCAGGTAGTGAAATGCCCAATCGTTGGCTTTTTGCGCGGCGTCGCCATACATCGCCTTGAGGAACGAGACCGCAAACTTGGGCGTGTTCGACCAGTAATTGAACGATTCCCACTCATGCGGCTTCGACGCGGTCGGCGTCGTCCGTTTCAGGTAGCTGGAAAAATCGACGTCGTCTGGAGCGGGCATCTTCAGGTAGCCGGGCAGCAGGTCGAAGACGCCAGCCATGTCTGTCGCGCCCTGGATGTTCGAATGACCGCGCAGCGCGTTCACGCCCCCACCGGCCCGCCCGACGTTGCCGAGCAACAACTGCAACATCGCGGCCGTGCGAATGATCTGCGTGCCGAAGGTGTGTTGAGTCCAGCCGACCGCGTAGATGATCGTCGCGGCCTTCGTCATGTCGCCGTCTTTGCGGACCGACGTGAACAGGTCCGCTGCCTTGAGGAACTGATCCTTCGGAATACCTGTGATCCTCTCCACCATGTCGGCCGTGTAGCGCGAATAGTGCTGCTTCATCAACTGGAATACCGAGCGGGGGTGCTGCAGCGTCATGTCGAAGGCGACCTCGGGCGGAAGTGCCCCGACCGGGCTGGTTTCGAGACCTCGCCCCACTTGCCGCTGGCCTTGATTCGTCGGCTTCAGCCCCGCGGCTTCGTAGTTCCAGGTTGACTTGTCGTAAACGTGACTGGCCGCATCGAACCCTGAAAAGACGCCATCATCGGCCAACTTGAAGCCGTCGCGGACGATGAAGGCGGCGTTGGTGTAGTGCAGCAGGTAATCGCGCGCGATGCGGCCGTTCTCGATCGCGTAGTTGATCAGCCCGCCCAGAAACGCGATGTCGCTGCCGGCCCGAATCTGCAGAAACAGATCGGCGGTCGCAGCGGTCCGCGTAAACCGCGGATCGACGACGATCATTTTGGCGTTTCGCTGCAGCTTGGCTTCGATCGGCCACTTGAAGCCGCACGGGTGGTTCTCGGCCGGATTGCCGCCCATGATCAACATCATGTCGGCGTTCTTGATGTCGATCCACCCGTTGGTCATCGCGCCGCGTCCGAACGTGGGCCCCAAACTGGAGACCGTCGGCCCGTGTCAAACTCGGGCCTGGTTTTCCAGGTAGACCACCCCCAGACTGCGCATCGTCTTGACGACGAGATAGTTGAACTCGTTGGTGTCGGTGCAGCCGCCGGTCCAGGCGATGCCTTCGCAGCGATTGACGGTGCGGCCGCGCGCGTCGCGCGCGACGAACGTCTCGTCTCGCGTTTTCTTGACCCATCGACTGATCTCGTCGATGGCCTGGTCCCAGCCGATGTCGTCCCAACGATCCGAGCCCGGACGCCGGACCTGCGGCTTGAGCAGACGCCGGTCGTTCAGAATATCCTGCTCGAGCGACGCGCCCTTCGGGCACAGCGTGCCGCGACTGATCGGATGGTCGGGATCGCCCTCGACGTGGACGACCTGGGGGATCGCGTTCTTGGACTTGTCGCCCAGCGTGTGGATGATGACGCCGCAGCTCACCGAGCAATACGGGCACGTGCTGCGCGTTTCGCTCGTCTGCGAGATCTTCAGCGTCTTCGCCTGAGCCTGGAGCGGGGCCACGTCGAACCCGAAGGCCGACACAGTCGCTCCACCCGCGATCGCCGTCTGAATGAACTGCCGTCGTGAGATGCCCATTTTCTGAATCCTCAGATCCTCGAATCCGCCAATTCTCAAATCCCCGAGAAATCAACGTAGCGCAGCCCTTTAGGGCTGCCAGCCGGCCGTGGGGCAGGCCTGAAGGCCTGCGCTACGAGAGGCCGCGATTAACTTCGTCATCCACTCTCTGATCTCGGACTCTCTCGATTCTCAGACTCTCACCTCTTCGCGAGCTCGTCAACAAGGCCGTCGATTTGAGGGACCCTCAATGTCCAGCCGATGTCGTCGGTCTGGATTTGCGCGAGCAGCTGATCTTTCGCGACACCTCGACGAACCAATTCGGTGGCACGATCGATGACGGTGTCGAACTTCATCTTGAATGACTGGACGTCGCTTCTCGTCAGGACCGGCCCGGCGCCAGGAATTGCCGTATCGAAGTCCAGCTTCAGCACGGAGTCGAGTACCTGTTTCCACTCGAGAGCGCTCCCGCCGCCGGCATAGTCGATGAGAGGACCCATGGCACCAACTGTTACAGCGTCGCTCGTCAAGACGACTTTGAGATCGGGGAAGTACACGATGCTGTCGCCGCTCGTGTGGGAGCGGCCATAGTGGCGAACCTCGACCTCGACGCCTCCAAGCCGAACGAGGTATTGGTTGTCGTAGGTGATGGTCGGCGACGCCGGCAACGGATCGAATTGGTACGAAGCCAGGTTCTTTTTCAGATTTTCGTGCCCGATCACCTGCGCTCCCGCCTCGAGAAATCTCGAGGTGTTGCCGGTGTGATCGGCATGGTGGTGGGTGACAATCACGAACTTGACAGGCTGATTCGTCACCGTCCGGACCTGCGTCATCAAGTCGTTGTAGTTTGGCTCGGCGGGCAGCTTGGCGTCGACGACAATCAACCCTTCGTTCGTCGTTCGGATCACCGAATTCGCGCCGCCACCCGCGACGAGGTAGAGGCCGGGCTTGACCTGCTGAATGGCCTGCACCGGCTGGCCGCCCCCACGTCCTCGCCCCTGCGCGGCCACGCTGATTGAGATCGCCAGCACCGCCATGATGACTGCCAACTTCTTCAGCATGGGCGCAGTATAAGCCCAGCCGCCGCCGCGTGAAATTAGTGCGCCTGCAAAATCGGCCGCGGCCTCCTGTAGCGCAGGCCTTTGCGGCAACGCCTGTCGGAAATTCAATGAGCCGAATGCTTGTGCTGCCGAGCGTTGGCCACATTTGGCGCCGAGAGCCGACACGGCGGCCGCCGGCGACGGCTCGGGGCGTGGCGGGAAGCGTCTCGGGCCGCGCGCCGTTTGGAGTCAGCCCGCCATCGGGCCGGAAAAACGGCGTGAAGCCGAGGCCTGCGCGGCCGTCTGCCGCGAGGTCACTCGGAGCGAGGCGTTGCCCGAGGCGGGACTCGTTGATCGGAGCGATTTCGCGAATAAGCAGGACGGCCGCGCCAGCGAAAGGGCGGCGAGCGCAACGCCGTTTTTCGGGCTGACGGAACCGGCGCGACGGCCCGAAATGCTTCCCACCACGGATCGGGCTGCGATACGACCGATTTCGCAAACGCTTAACACATGACGTGTCTGCTTTCTACCAAGTCAAAAGCCGGCCGCGCGGAGCGTCCATTTTCCTCCCCTCTTCGTAAACAAGGGAACCGCGAAGGTATGTTCGTTTCACGACTCCACGAAGCCGCCGTCCCTCATAGGGCGTCGGCGAGACCACACCAATTTGCGGATTTGAGGATTTGAGAATTTGAGAATTTGAGGATTTTGGGATTTGAGAATCTGAGGATTTGTACGCTCGTGAATCGACAATGAAATCGGCATCGGGATCGAAGACGACGAGATCCGCGTCGTAGCCGACCTCGATTGCACCTTTGCGATTGAAGCCAGCCATCGCGGCCGGCGCACGACACATCCATTGAGCGAGCTGCTCGAGGGTGTATCCCCGCCCGCTTGCCGCGGTCCACGTCGCGGACAGACTGATCGGCAACGACGAAATGCCACCACGCGCGCGCAAGAAGTCGGCAGCACCAGGCACCTTGGGCATTTCCGACGCCGGCGAATGATCCGACGCCACCATCTGCAGCAGCCCACCAGCGAGCGCCGCCCACAAATACTCCCGGTTTTCACGTTCGCGGATCGGCGGGGCACAGGCGAATGCGGTCGCGCCATCCCGGATCTCATCCGCCACGAATGTCAGGTAGTGGGGGCATGTTTCGGCTGTGATCGGCAAGCCGGATGCGCGGGCGTGGTAGAGCGGCGTCAACGCTTCGGATGAAGACAGATGGACGATGTGTGTGCGGACGCGGAACTCGCGGCACAGGTCGATTAACAAAGCGACCGCTTCGTTCTCGGCCGCCTTCGGCCGGGTCGCAAGGTATGTCGCGTATTGACGTCCCTCCGGCAACCGTCGCAGCGTCCGCGAAATCCAGCCGCGCGCGTCGCGCAGGCGCATGGTCGCCGCGTCGATCGGTCCGGGAAGCTCGGCGTGAACGAGCAACGGCAAACCGACCTTCGCCACGGTCGGCATGGCGTTCCGCAGGTCGGCTTCGGTCACGTGAATGGGGTTGGCGATCGCCCGCCCCTGGTCGGTCCGATGTCGATCCCCTCGTGATCAGCAGAAGATCCGGTCGACACCAACGAGCATTCGAATCCGAGCACGCCTGCAGCAGCCAATGCCGGAAGCTCTGACGCATTGCCAGGAACGACGCCGCCCCAGAGGCCGACGTCGACGAAGCACTTTCCCGCTGCGGCGCTCTGGCTCGTCTCGAGAGACGAGACGTTCACCGTCGCAGGAATGGCGTCGAGCGGCGCCACGACAATCGTGGTGACGCCGCTGGCGGCCGCCGCCCGCGTCACAGCCTCGAAGTTCTCGGATGCGGATCGACCGGGCCCGTTCACGTGCACGTGGGTGTCGACGATGCCCGGGAAGATCGCGGCGTCGGCAGCATCATCCAGTGCACAGCCCGAGCCGACATCGTCGAACTCCATGATGCCGATCAGTTTGCCGTGCGAGACGTGGAGAGCGGCGGGTCTGATCCCGGTGGGTAGTACGACGCGTCGGCTGCGAACGACGAGGTCGGGCAGGTGACGATTCACGACCCTTCGAGAAGTGCGGCGTCTTCGACGCACTTCAAGTCACTGTCGGTGGCTCGTTTCAGGTTTCAATTTCGCCTCGCACCTAGTGTCCCAACACTAGGCTAAAGCCCCACCAGATTCAACTCGATCTTTTGGTAGCCCCGCTCGCGCGCCCACAGGTCGAGCGCGACGCCGGCGACCTCGTCGACGAGGGGCACCGCGAGGCCGAGCCGCGTGAGATCGACGGCCTTCAGATAATGCTTGCAGCTGTCGCAGGCATCGACGCGCAGGTGATCGAGCTGCTCGGCGTGGAAGTACCCCAGCTTCTTTTCGTCCTCCTCGCCACAGTGCGCACACAGGACGCGCCGAAACGGCCACGTCGTCAAACAGGTCGCACATTGGAGCAGCCGGCCGCCAGCCTCACCATCGCCTGCAGTGTGCAGGATTGAAAGCTGTGGGGCACCGCCGCAGAAGGGACAGCGGTTGTCGGCAGGCGTGAACGGCCGGTCGGTCGTCGGTTTCCGGGCGTCGGCGAGCCACGACGCATACGGTTGAAGCGCGGCCTTCGGGAAGAACCCGCGATCGGACGGCTCCCGCCAGTAGGCAAGCAGCATGTCGTCGATGGCCGTAGCCTCGTCTTCTAGAAGTCGACGAGCCTCGAGCGCCAGAGGGGGCGGGCCCGCGCGAGCCACCATCTCCAACAGGTCTGGAAGCTGCGCGCGAACGACAGGAAGATCCCGCGCCAGGGAGCCTGTTTGCTCGCGAGCAAGTTTCGCCTCCACCGACCGGTACGATCGCTCCTGGAACGTCAGAAGATCGGCGTAGAACGCGAGCATCGAGGCGCTCGCTCCCTGTTCGCCCGCAAGTTGTTTCGCCCGCGCGATTCGACGGCTCCAGGAATCCCCCAAGTCCGCTCCGTCCGTGGTTGATCCTACCCCCGGCAGCTTGTAACCGGCTACGCGGCGCCGCTCGTGGCCATCTCGGCGCTGGCAGGATTCATCGGCGGCTCGATCGTCGGCGTCACCATACCGTTTGCGGGCACCGTACCTTCGCCAGTCACAGCGGGACTGGCCATCGCGGTCGTGACGTTCGTGATGACGATCATCGCCGTCGCCATCCTCGCCACGATCATCAACGCGCTCGCGCCCAGTTTCGGTGGCGAAAAGAACCCGAATCAAGCGTGGAAGGTCGCGGTGTACTGGTCACACGCCTGCGTGGGTCGCGGGGGTGCTCCAGATCCTCCCGTTACTGAGCCCCCTGGCCATCCTCGGCGGACTTTACGGTCTCTATCTCTTGTATCTGGGCCTGCCCCGTCTGATGAAGCCCCCCGCAGACAAGGCCCTCGATTACACGGTCGTCGTGGTCATCTCTGCCATCGTCGTCACGACCTGTCTGTCCGTGGTTACGGCCCTGGTGGGCGGCTTTGGCCTCTATAGCTCGGGGGCCCTGAGCGGGATCGCCGGGGGCAGAAATCGTTCGTCCTGGAGCAATTCGCGGGCCTTCCCAAAACGCGGAGCAATGCCGAGAAAACCGGGATTGCGGGGCTGATGGTCTCGAAGGCCGAGGCAACCTACAGTGACGGCGGTCAAAAAGAAGCGACGCTCGCACTTTCGGATGCGGGAGGCATGAGCGGGCTGGTCGGGCTGGCGTGCTGGGCGAAAAAGACAACGACGACGTCGCCGAACGGACTGAGAAGATCGACGGCCGGCTCTTCCATCAGAGCGTGTCCAAGCGAGGTGGCCAGAACGAGTTCGCCGTGGTGCTGGGCGAGCGTTTCGTCGTCAGCGCCAAAGGCGAGGGGCTCACCTTGAACGATCTCAAAAGCGCGTCGGGAGCCTGGACCTTGCCAAGCTGGAAGGGATGAAGGACGTCGGCGTACAAAGGTAAATGCGGGATTTGCGCGTTTCGTGTTAGATCTGCCTGCCTAGCTCGTTTCAAGCCATCGAGGGGTTCGTGTTGGCGCCGACCAAGCAAGAAGGAGCGCATGTGATGCGTCTACGAAATGTCGTACTCACACTCGTGATCGCGTTGTTGAGCGCCGGCTCGCTCGCTGCACAAGAAACAACCGGACGCATCGAGGGGCGCATCGTCGATGCCCAGTCGCTGCCGGTACCCGGGGTAACGGTCACGGCGACCGGCCCGCAAGGCGAGAAGATGACGGTTACCGACACCGACGGGCGGTTTACCGTTCCCTTCTTGACGCCTGGTGTCTACCAGGTGCGTGCGGAGCTTCAGGGATTCAAGTCCGTCCAGCACGAAGAGGTCAACGTCAGCCTGGGACAGACGGTCGAACTCGGCCTCCAGTTGGCAATTGGTGAAATCAGGGAGACGGTCACCGTGTCTGCCGCCGCCTCCCCGATCGATCCCAAGTCGACCACAACCGGCGGCGTCGTCGACAGCGACTTCGTGCGCACCCTGCCCGTCGGGCGGCGAATCAGCGACCTCGCCTACATCGCGCCGGGCGTGGGCAACTCCGGATCGGTCGGACGGCAGAACCCGTCGATTTCAGGCGCCACCGGCCTCGATAACCAGTACGTGGTCGATGGTGTGAACATCACGAACCAGGGGTATGGCGCGCTCGGGTCTTACTCGATTGTCTTTGGCTCGTTAGGCAACGCGATACCGTTCGACTTCTTCAAGGAAGTCCAGGTGAAGACCGGAGGCTACGAAGCCGAGTTCGGCCAGACGGTGGGCGGGGTGGTGAACGTCATCACCAAGAGCGGGACCGAACAACGTGCGTGGGTCGGTGTTCGGCTACACTCGCCCGACCGGCCTCGAAGGCACATGGAAGCAGTACCAGTCGACTAACGGGACCGTCCAGACGTTGTCGTCTCAGCTGCACGATGTGGGGGTCGAGGGCGGAGGGCCAATCATCAGGAACCGCGTGTTCTTCTTCGGCGCCGTCGATTCTCAGTGGGAGACGCAAACATTTCAGGCGCCGGAAGGCTTCCCTCTCTTCAACGAGGAGGGCCACGACCGGAAGCGGCGCAACACGTCGTACTCTCTGAAGGGCACCGGCCAGCTCAGCAGCGCCCATCGAATCGACGCCTCGTTCTTTGGCGATCCGTCGCACGGCGAAATGGGGCCACAGCGAACATCATCGTTGCTCGTGACGAGCACGTCGTCGTTCAGCGAAGTCGACTACGGCGGGCACAACCAGACTGTCCGGTACGACGGCATCCTGGGCAACCATTGGCTGGTCGAAGGTGCGTACGCGCGTGCCGTGAACAAGATCAGTGAGCTGCCGTCGGTCGACGAATGGCGTATCACCGACCAGACCGTTTCTCCTCAGCGGATCACGGGCGGCATTGGCTTCTACGAAGCGGGCAACCGAAGCCTCAATAGCCAATGGACGATCAAGTCGACGAACATCGTCGGCGACCACCAGATCAAGTACGGTTTTGCATACGACGATGTTGACTTTACCAACCTCAATCAGCGCACGGGCCCGACGTTTACCGCTCCCGACGGCCGGCCGACGGCAACCGGCGCGAGTATTACCATCCTACGGGATCCGGTCTTTGGCAGCATCTACCGAGTAACTCGTGCCAACTTCAACAGCGGCCGCGTGACGGCACAGCGGTACTGGAACTTCTTCGTGCAGGACTCGTGGAAGGCCGGCAGCAGGCTGACAATCAATCCGGGTCTTCGGTACGAGCAGGAGACGCTGGACGGCGTCCAGGTCAAAGGCTTCGCTCTGAAGAACAATTGGGCGCCGCGCATCGGCGCCGCGTACGATGCCACGGGCGATGGCAAGACGAAAATCTTCGGCAACTGGGGCCAATTCTTCGCACGCATCCCGAACGATGTTGCCGCCCGGCACCTGTCGGCTGACGATTCAACAACCCGCGCGGACTACTTCGACGCAGCCTTGACACGTCCGATTCCGGCGGGGGTGGCGGCCGGTGGAGTCACGAATCACTTCATTCTGCAGAACCCCGTGGCAGGCGCCATCGATCCCGACGCGAAGATGTCGTACATCAACGAGTTCGCGCTCGGCATCGAGCGAGAGGTCATGGCCAATACTTCGTTCGGGATTCGCTATATCTACCGGGATATCGGCCGTGTCCTCGAGGACGTCGGGAACATTCCGATGGTGCACTTCGAGTCGCACCCCGAGCTGAGTGTGACGACCACTCTCATGAATCCGAGCTCGAGCACTCCGGTGCTCCCCGGCACGGAGTTCCTCGGTGCGAAACTTGACGATCCATTGCACACGTACCAGGCGGTCGAGGTGACGCTGAACCGGCGTTTAGCCGAGAACTGGGCCGTGACCACGTCCTACCGCTGGTCGCGGCTGCGGGGCAACTTCGAAGGCTTCTACCGCGAGGACAATGGACAGTCGGATCCGGCGTGGACGTCGCTCTACGACTTTCCAACCAACGATCCGAGTTATACGGCGGTGGGTGGCCCGACGTACGGCTATAAAGGCGACATTCGATTTCTGGGGGCCGACGGCATTCTTCCGCTCGACCGGCCGCACCACTTCAAGGCGTTCGGGAATTATGCGTGGAACAACGGCGTGAACCTCGGCCTCGGGCTCAACCTGAACTCTGGCAAACCGCTGACGCCGCTGGCCGCCAATCCCAACTACACCAATGGTGGTGAGATTCCGACAGCCGCACGCGCCTCGGGGATCGCGACGATCGATGGATTCAGGACGCGCACCCCCTTCGAGAGCCAAGTGGACCTTCAGGCGTCCTACAACCTGAAACTCAACGGGACCCGGACGCTGACGTTGATCGCCGACGTGTTCAACGTATTCAACCAGCGCCGGACGCTCGATTACGACAGCTGGACTGAGCTTTCGTTCGGTGTACCGAACCCGGATTTCGGTGTGCCGGTCTCCAGGGTCGCCACCAGCGCGCTGCCGCAATTTCAAACGCCCTTCCAGCTCCGGATTGGGGCACGCTTCTCGTTCTAGTCCCGAGGTTCACTTGAGATGGCGTAGCTTCCAGCCGTCAGCTTCCAGCCGACATATTTGCTGAGAGCTGATGGCTGTGAGCTACGTCGCAGTTCGGACGCTACCGAGTCACTGTCGAGCGGAGCCAAGCCTGACACTCGACTCACGGACCTGGCCGGATGGATGGCAGGCCTCCAGACGCTAGAAGTCTTCCAAGCAGCCGACTAATTTCCGCTCCTTCCTCGTAGACGACCCGACTGTTAGGTTCCTCTTCGCTCATCGTTTACAGCGTCGACGGTCAATTTATTGGCCGGTGCGGCTAATGGATTGGCGCATTACTGAGCAGAACTGTATAGTAGAGCATCGCTAGGGGTGCGGGTAGCGATTGCCCATAGGTCCCCGCACCAAAAGGCTCCCCCCAATGCACGCTTGCGATACTGACTCGTCACCTGGACGATTGCGGTTCAGGCTCGTCCGACTCCTGTCGGATGAGCTGGGACGCTCGTTCCAGTCCCATTGGATCAATCGCAATGCCGGTTCATCCCGGACCGACGTGAATGGCCGTGTGATCCATTGCAGCGTCCCACTCATCTATTCCATCGCGCCCTTCGAGGTCGCATAGGAGCTTCCGATGAAGATTCCAGCCGAAACGTCCAGGGTTCCGCGGTTGAAGAGGCTGACAACGGCCGCGCTTCTCTCGGTCGGCTTGGCCGTGCTCACGGCGCAACAGACCGGCCAGGCTCAGACGGGGGCCCTGCCGGGGGCGCTGCCGGTACTCGACGAGCTACCTCGTAACCGGAAACTATCTCGTCGCTGGTGTCGACCTCACTCCGCAGCAGAATCCCGCAGTCAATGGCCTCTCCACCGGCACGATCAATGTCAGTGGGGTTCCGGCAAACGCGGATATTGTCGCGGCGTTCCTGTATTACGAGGCGATTCATGCGGCCAACTTGGATCCGACGGCGGGTGTCGAATTCAGAGGGGCTACCTTAGTATCAACGGGAATCGACGCGAGCACGACCACTGACCTAGGTGGAAACAATCTCGCGCAATGCTGGGGGTCTGCAGGCGGTTCCGGGTCAAAACTGACGATGGCTCGCGCAGATGTTTTGCACCTGCTGCCAAAGCGATTCGACGTCAACGGCGTGTGGACCGGGAAGCGGCTTGTCAATAATGCTGATCTCACGAGCAATCGTGACTTCCAGGGAAATCCTTACCAGCTGCACACCGTGAGTCTGAGGGAACTCACCGGCAATCAGGCTATTCAGAGCGCCGGGGCCACCCTGGTGATCATCTATCGGAACCCGTCCGAACCGTTGAGGAAGATCGTCGTGAACGACGGCGTCTTCACCCAGATTCAAGGCGTGCCGATCTCGCAGACGATCGGCGGGTTCTATCAGCACGTCGGCGATTCCGCGAAACTGACGTATATCGGCGCGGCCGGTGGAAACAACCAGACGGAAGTCGTCAGGTTCAACGGCCTGCAGATCAACACTGGCGATCCATTTCCGCAGACCAGCCCGTCGTCGGACCGCTCATGGGCGAATCCCACATTCTCTATAACGTCCATGTCTGGCACAAGCACGGGCCCGCACGGCGAAACGGTCACGACAACGCTCGCCAATAACAACGCCAATCCGAACGACTGCAAGGCGTTGGCCGCCATAATCTTCAGCACGAACGTACTGGACGCTGACAGTGACGGCCTGCCGGACGGATTGGAGAACGCGTCCGGAGGGCTCTTGAATCCGAACGGCGAACCGCTCCCCAATCTGAACGCAATGGGCGCCAGCTCGTCGCACAAGGACCTGTTCGTTGAAGTCAATGCCATGAAGGCAGACCCCGGGACGACTTACGGATCGGCCGCCTTTCCGATTGACCCTCCGACCACTATCTCGGCAACGAGCACTACCGGTCACAATCACTTGCCGACACCTGCGGTTATCAAGATGGTGGGCGACGTCTATGCAACCCACGGAATTACGCCGCATTTCGACGTTGGAAGCATCAGCGCTTACCACAACTTAGGCGGCGACTACGCATCAACCGTGGCAGATTCGTACCTCGTCGGAGGTGGAGCCCGCGGCGGAGAGCTTATTCGAGAAACGTCGTGTGTTCCGAGCGTGACCGTGGATTGTCAGTTTCCAAACTATCCAGGAACGGTCTCCTGGAAATTCGGGTTGCAAGAGCATCGAGACGCGTTCGTCGGCCCGAACGGCGAAGAGCTCACGCCCGCCCAGCAGGACTTTTGCCAAGCAAACCCAGGTAACCCTGCTTGCGGCCGGAGACGATTCGATCGCAACCGCCGAAGTTTCTTCCACTATGCCTTGTACGCCCACGCACGCGCGAAGCCAAAGTCTCCATTTCCCTGTCTCGATTCAACTGGGAAGGTCACGGAATTTGTCAACGGCACCTGCTCGGCGCCGCTGACAGACAACCCCGAGTTCCACGTGCCCAAGAGCGTGTCGGGAAGCGCGGATCTGCCGGGCGCCAACCTGATGATCACGCTCGGTCTCTGGGAAAACTTCGTCGGCACACCATTCGTCCAGGCGTCGACGACGCTGCACGAGCTCGGTCACAACCTGGATCTCTGGCATGGCGGCCTGCCCGCGATTTTGGGGAGCAAGCCCGTCAACGGCCAGGGCACCGCGAGCTATTTCGAACCCAATTGCAAGCCGAACTATCTGAGCTCGATGAGCTACATGTTCCAGGTGCATGGTCTCTACAAGGATGATGGGAGTGTTCACCTGAACTACTCCGAAACATCGCATGGCTTTGGCAACCCACTGAGCATCAGCGAGAACGCCCTGGATGATGCGGCGCTCGGCGGGCTCACGACGCCACTCTACCGGTCCGCCTGGTTTGTGCCATATCCCAGTGCTCTCGCTACCAGTAAGCAGCTCTCGGCCGCGATGAAGTTTTGCAATTCGAAATTCAATCCCGCTTCTCCGCCCGCGCCGATGATGGCTCGTGCCGAGGCAGACACCGTCTCGGAGGTTATCGACTGGGCCGGCAACGGAAGCGCGAGTCCAGCCGTCAACCAGAACGTAAACTTCGACGCCACGTTCTTCAACGGACTCACGGGCGGCTCTCCGATCATCACCAGCGCGCTGTTCGGATTCAACGACTGGGCCGCTATCCGCCTGGACCAAATCAGCGCCGGACGAGGTACGGGGAGATTTTCGGAATACGTGGCCGGTGGTTCGACATTCGAGGGGTCCACGTTCGAAGGCTCGACGTTCGAAGGCTCGACGTTCGAAGGCTCGACATTCGAAGGCTCGACGTTCGAAGGGCTCGACATTTGAAGGCTCGACGTTCGAAGGCTCGACGTTCGAAGGCTCGACGTTCGAGGGCTCCACGTTTGAGGGATCTACGTTCGAAGGCTCAACCTTCGAGGGCTCTACGTTCGAGGGAGACGAGTTGGACGCCAAGTCGGCGAGACGTTTGGGACGAGCGGCCCCCCACGGCCTCAAGACATGCATCATAGGGGATACCCAACTGCAAATCGGCGAGCCCGAACACTCCCCTCTATCACAGGATTCAAGTGAGTTGGAACGCATCGACGTTCGGTCATGTGTTCGGCTACCACGTCTATCGAATCAGAGGGAATGACGAGACCACCAAAGTGGAGGTGCAGGGATCGCCGACCACCAATACGACCCTAGACGACCCCGAGGAGCTCCCGGACGGGGTCCAATTCAGATACTTCGCGATAGCGGAGTTCGACGACGAAACGCCACACCAATTCAGCGGCGAGTCCAACCGTTCCCCGATCAACGCGAAGAACGACGCGCCGAACGGGGTCGCCGACAGCGGGGCGGCGTACACTACAAAGAAGAACAAGAAGCTCGATGTGGCAGCGCCCGGAGTGCTCGCCAACGACACCGACGGCGACAGCCCAACGGCATTCCGTGCACGCCGGGCCGTTCTCGTCACCGGACCGCTTCATGGAACGGTGAGGTGCGGAACGCAGGCGGCGCCATCGATATGCGCCAACGGTTCATTCACTTACGACCCCGCAAACGGCTATAGCGGGCCGGATAGCATCACCTACAAGTCGGACGACGGGCTCTGGGGCTCGACAACCATTCCATTGAGCGGTTTCTCGAGCAATACGACCATCTCGATCGTAGTTGGCAATTAGGAGTTGACTGCACCATTGAGCAGGGTGAGGAAATCTCGCCCTGCTCAGTTCGTCCAGACTAATCGTCATTCACTCCGCAAGAAGGGCCAGCGCCGTGTCCTTGCTCACTCCGGACGTGCCGACTGCCTCGAATCGAACTCGTCTCGGGCGTACACGGCCCGGTCTTGCGGACCGCCATGCAGGCGTTCCAGCAAGCAGACGCCCGACCGGGCTTCATCTCTGCTCCGCGATCCTGCTTCCCGCGATTCGGGCTGGAGCGCTACCAACTGCATCGGAATATGACGATCGCTTGAGCCCCGCCTCGGTTTCGAGCAGCAAGGGGACGGTCGAGGCAGGCAGCAAGTGCTGACAAAGTGACTGTTAAGGGATCGACCTGCTGATCCCGTCGTATTACGATGCTCCCGCCCTGCTGGAAGGAAGCTGCCGATGCGAACAGACGACTCGCGCAACGAGTCGATGTTCGGGCTATGTGACACGGAGCGCGTGTGCGACGCGAGCGCTGCGAAGCGTAGGGTGAGCGCCCGATCGCCGCCGACCAAGACCCGCACGACGGCGGGTTGCAGATTGTCGAAGGCAATCCGCGCGGGAATCCCGCCAAAACGCGCGAACGCCCGCACGTGGGCATCGAGGAAGCCGACTTGATCCTTGCGGCTCGTCGATCCACGCGAAATCGCGGCCGGAGTACATCCGGCGCAGCAGAAACACCCGCGCTTTCTGGCAGGCATGGTCGATGTCGACGAGCCCTCGAAGAAATCGACCTCGGCAAGGTCACCCGCCGATGCGTCAACGGCACAAACACCTCGCGCCGCTGGCGCCGCCATTCCGCGACTGCTTCTTGCACCAGAGTGACACCGACGCGGTGCCCTTCAGCCACCGGCAGCTCGTGAAGCCGCGTGGCGGTGAGCTGCTGTTTGGCGCCCATCCACTGCGCCAATTCCGCGAGCAGTGCTTCGAGTCGCGGACCGACCGCCTCCCAGATCGGCCGACGTCGTGGCACCGTCTTCGCACGAACGGAACCGCCCTCAGACCCAGATGGATCACTTTCCGACCGGCGAGTGGATCACTTTCCGAGCGGCGCCCCACTCTGGGACGACGGAAAGATCCAGGGTCCACCTACAGCGAAGCCAGGAGTGCCTGAACGATGCTGGGCGCGCAGTGTAGAACAAGTTCCCTCCATGGCATTGGGGAGACGAAGCGCGCACACAGCGCCTGTATCGGTCGCGACCACAGACTTGCCCGTGCTGTCCGCGAGGAGTCGCCTGTAGCGACTTGACCTAGATACGCGGCGACCGCGGGGAGACGGCCCAGAGGGAAGCGCGGGGAATTGCTGGAAACGAGCTAGAGACCGGCGCGCGAACGAACTTCCTTGAGGAGGGGATCTTCGGTCGACTTGTCGCGGATCTTGAGGGTACTCGCGGTAGGAATCGGCGAACCCTTCGGTTCCAAAACCTTCCCGCGCACGACCGAGGTAGTAATACACCTGTGGAAAGTAGCCGTAAGTGGGATCTTCGTCCAGCAATGATAGAGCCTCGCCACGGCGTTTGAGGCACAGGTCGAACTCGGAGTCAGCCTGCGGAAACGCGCGGAGCTCTAGATACGCGCGGCCAAGATCGAAATGTCCGAGCCACGTATCAAGGACTCCGTTCGCCTCGGTCAGAATCTTGATCGCCTGGCGCGGGTCTCCCTTCTTCAGGGCAATCTCGCCTTCAAGGATTTTGCCGTAGGCCTGCGGCTCGGCTGCGAGTTCGGAGGCGAGCTTGGCAGCCAGGCCGGCGCCCTTGGCGACGGCACCGCCTTCGATAAACACCCGTGCCGTCAAGAATCGGATCGCCACTGCCTGACTGTTTCTCAGAGCCTTGTCGGCAGCCGCGATTGCCGCGGCCGTATTCCCGTGTTTGAGATGGACGTAGGCGACAGAGGCAAACTTCATCGCGGCGCCGTCGGTGTTCTTCGCGGCCAGGTCCGCCGCGGCGCCCTGCTCGAAGACTTGCACGGCATCCGAGAACCGACCTTCGTACAGGGCGAGGTCGCCCAGCCCTGACGCCGCGAACGAGGCCCCCCACGCGTCCATCGTTGCTACCTTCTCGTACGCTTCGGCGGCCTCCGACAACCGGCCCTGACCTAATAGGCTCAGCGCCAGAGCAGCCATTCCATGCGCGTCCGGATTCTCCATCGCTCGTATCTCTTGCTCCGCAGTCGCGAAGTCGCCTGCGTAATCAGCGAACAAGGCGAGGTTGGCTCGGTACGTCACGCGGTTCGGCAGAACTTTCACCGCCTGCCGCATGGCGTTGACAGCTCCAGACATGTCCCGCATTTTCGCCAGACACACACCCAGGTTGTTCAGTGCCACCGTATCTGCGGCGTACCGGGCGAGTAGCTCACGGTATTCTTTCGCGCATTGTTGAAAGTCGCCCGTCATCCTGTGGTAATTCCCGCGGATGGCAAAACGCTCGCGCTCCGTCATCCCATCGACATGACGAAGAGCGTCACTGGCGTATTTTTCGGAATCCTGCAGCCTGCCCAAGCTCTTGGAGGCCGCCGCCAGGCCCTGATACGCGAGGCCAAACTGCGGGTCTATGTCGATCGCCTTGAGGAAGCTCAGTCGCGCCTCCTCGTACTTGCCCTGTGATTGTGCGGCGACCGCGGTCGCATAGTGACTGACCGCCTCTAACGAAGCTGTCGAAAGACCCTTCATACCGAGCAGTTGAGCAGAACCTGATGCCTGGTCGCCAAGTGCCTTGCGAAGCGTAGTCGCCAAGTTGGTGGCCGTGCCGAGGACCTGATTCTTGCTCGACGCACGGTTTTGGACCGCAAGGATCGACTTTCCGGTCGCTGTTTGAGTCGCTTTGACAGAAATCTCGTAACCGTTTCCTCGATTCGCGATCGAACCCGCCAACACGACGCCGAGCCCCTGCTTGACCGCGAGCTCGCGTGCTGTCATCTCGTCGAGTTTTTCCGGCGGCGCAACACCAAACGTCGACTGAATTCTGCTCCGGTCGTACGCGCTGATGAAGCCGGCGCCTTCCAGCGCGCGCCTGAGCGTCTGCTCCAGCGTGTGCTCGAACGTCGGGTCGTTTGTGGTGTTCTCGAAATCGGCAATCAGCACCGTCACCGGATCGCGGGCCACCGCCGGAGGTGGCGGCCGGAGGTACCACCAGATACCCGACGAGAGCGCAACCAGCAGCAAACTGATCGCGGCAGCGACTGGAAGCCCCAGAACCCGCTTGATCGGAATCAGCTCGCCCTGATCGTCGAGCCGATTGAGGTCGGCCTCCAGCTCCGCCGTCGTTTGATAACGGCCGGCCGGATCGGGCGCGAGACACCGAGTGACAATTCGGTCGATCGGTTCCGGAATGGTCGCATCGACAGTCCTGAGCGGCGCCGGCGCGGTATCGAGGCGCTTCTGCAGTTCCGCGAGCGCGGTCGGCGCACCCTCCTGCCGATCGAGGCCGACCAGCGCGTCGCGAAGGATCAGACCAAACGCATAGACGTCGGCGCGGTGATCGACTGTTTGCCCTTTCGCTTGCTCGGGCGCCATGTAATGGATGGTGCCGACAACGGCGCCGACCATCGTTTCGCCGTACGAACCAGGCTTGGAGCGGCTGCTGCCCTTGTGGATCTCCTCTGCCGGCACGCCGATCGATCGGGCGATGCCGAAGTCCATCAGCAGCGCCTGGCCTTCGGTGTCGACCATGATGTTGGCCGGCTTGAGATCGCGGTGAACGATGCCCGCGCGATGCGCGGCAACGAGGCCCGAGAGCGCCTGCCGCAAAATCGCGAAGGCCCGCGGCACCGGAAGCCGCCCCTCCGCTTTCAGGATCGATCCCAGGTCGTCGCCTTCGATGTACGGCATCGTGATGTACTTGATGCCGTTGATCTCGCCCAGATCGTGAATGCGGACGACGTTCGGGTGGGTCACCTGACGAGCGAGCAGCAACTCACGCTTGAAGCGGCGCTCCAGGTCGCGCGCCGCCCCGGAGTCGCCAGCGATCTCCGGCCTGATCACCTTCAGTGCAACCGAGACGCCGAGCTCGCCGTCCCATGCCTCGTACACGGCGCCCATGCCGCCGACGCCGAGAAGCCGCGTGATGCGGTATCTGGTCCCGAAAAGTTCGCCGACGTTGAGGGGACCGTTGGCCCCTTCGCTCGGCTCTGAACCGTCGCCGAGGATCGTCGCGCCACCGCCGTCTCCGCCCTGATCCGAACCGATAACGGTCCTTCCGTCGTCATCGCTCGGCTGAGGACGGCCGCCGACGACCGTCATCTGATCGTCTGGACTGCTACTCGGCAGGCGGGTCACGTCTTCGACCTCACGGGTGGCCTTTTTTTGAGAGCCCGACGGAGGGATCAGGGTGAACCGCCTGGTAGCCTCCAGACGGCCGTTGGCAGTCAACCGATACTCGCCGCTCGCCGGATCCTGAACAACTTCACCGCGATGGACGAGGCCAACCAGGGTCTCGCTGACGTCGTTGTCGGAACTTCCTAGATGGGTGGCCAGGGCGGTAATCGACGTCCCGGTTCCGGACGTGGTCGTCTCGGCCTGGTAGATGTACTCCAGCGCACGCACCTGCTGCGCCGCGCGCTCGTTGGGCGACGACCTGCGGGGCATAGTTCAGAGTAGAGACTTACATGCGGCCAGTCTGTTGTCCAGTGAGGGCAACCAATTGGCCACCATCGTCCTTTAAGAGATTTGAACGCCGGATAAAGGATTATCTAACACTTCGAAGGGTTCTGGAACGGGGAATGACGGCAACCTGCGTTGCCGACCCGCGAAGACCGTAGATTCGATGGCGCCTGCCGCGAGCCTCCCACCGCCGGCAAGCGCAAATCAAGTGATCTGATTCCGGGTCGCCAGGCTACAATTGGAAGGGCATCGAACCTCAGCTTGGTGGGTTGGGCCTCACCTTAAAGAAGTCATCTCGTACGGCGACAAATTCATGCTCCGGCCTCGTTTCGGTAACCATTCGCCGCTCAACTGTTAGTAGACTTCCCGACGGTCGTTACCACCGACGAAGGCCAGTTTATTGGCCGGTTCGGCCAACGGCCGGCGAACAGGCGCGCAGCCTGACGGCGAAGTAGGGCTTCGCGGACGGTGCGGGTCGGCGGTTGCCTGGCGATTTCCGCACCGAAAAGCACTCTCCCAATGCCCGCCTTGCGACCTCCACGCGCCCCTTCGGCAGTCAAGGTCGAGCGACGGCCAAGAAGCAAGGCACTGCGATCGTGAAGGAGACGGTTATGAAAACTCGTGCCTCGGAATCACCCGCTGGAGTTGGCGCGTGGAGCAGGGCGGTTGCGTTTTTTTCGCTGTTCTTCGTCTTGCTGCTTCCCAGCCTGGGACAAGCGCAACAAGACCCGTTGCCGTTCTTCAAGGGTTACAACATCACGGGCGACTACGTCGTGGCCGGCAAGAGCCTGTGGCGAAAAGGCGTCAACGGCAAAGCAACCGTAGACATCCCGATCACGGTCCCCACGGGCGCCAATATCGTGGCCGCAATCCTGTACGTGCAGACGGCCGAACGCGTCCAGTGGTCGGGCATCGACCATGCGACGTTCCAGACGCTCCGGCCGGGGACGCAGCCGCTTGACCTCGGCCCGGGCAACCAGTCACTCGCGAAAGCGCTGACGCCCAACTGGGCACTCGCACCCTCGCCATGCTGGAGCGTCCTCGTTGTGGGCGGCCGCAAACTCGTGACGTACCGCGCGGACGTCCTCCCGTACTTGCCGAAGGATGCAAATGGCGAAGCGGTGGTGACTGGTGTACACCGTGTCGTGGTGCCCGACGCGGGAAATCTGTTTGGCGACGATGATGAAGGCGGCATCGAGGTCGGGAACATCCTCGGTCCGCGCGCGATCGGCGCCAGCCTCGTCGTGATTTATTCGATTCCTTCGAGCAGTTACAAGATGATCGTCATCAACGACGGCGGCTTCACCAAGCGTGCGTTCTCGACCATGATTCAGCCCATCCGCGGCTTTTACCAGGCCTCGAACAATCCAACCGCCAACATGACGATGATCGTCGGCGACGGGCGGCCGATACTCTCGGAAAAAGTGTTGTTCAACGGGCTGCAGGTTGGGACAAATAATCCCTTCAATAGTGCCGACGGGCCGAAATGGGATAACAGGAAGTTTACGTTGACCGCCCAGCACCTCCCAGGGGGCACTCTCGATCAACCCAACCCGCCGATCGTCAGGGTGGAGCCGCACACGCTGTTGTCGGACTGCCTGACGTTCAGCGCGATCATCTTCAGCACGACGGTCAAGGATTCGGAGGACAACGGCAAGGGCGACGGCATCATCGACATCGTGGAGAGTCAGAATTCGACACCACTCCGCGATCCGAACGGGCAGACGCTGCCGAACTTCTGGGACATGGGCGCTCGTCCGACCCAGAGAGATGTCTTTGTCGAAATCGGCGCCTTGTGGGTTCCTCCGCAAGGACCGAGCGCGCACTACGGATTGGAGGAGTCCGTTCCGCACAATCATTTGCCCTTGCCAACAGTCCTGAAGATGGTCGGTGACGCATTTGACGCGAAAGGCATCAAGTGCATTTCGATGTGGGACCCGATTATGAGGCGACCTACGGATCCGCCGCCCACGACTATGTCGTCCCCCCGAAGGACAGCGCTGGGAAGGATTTGGCCCGCGGTGGGGAATTGATCAAAGAAACATCGTTGAGGTGCGTGCCAGACCATGACGGCAACCCAGCAACGCCCCCCATAGAATGCGATTTCGAAGGGTATGACGGCGTGGTGAGCTGGAAGCTCGGCTTCCAGCTCCTTCGGGACGCGCCCGTCAAGGCCGACGGCGAAGAAATGACTCCCGCCGAGCAAGACGTCCAACAGGACCTGTGCCGGACGCCCGGTTACACCGGCAACTGTCGGCGGCGATTCGATCGCGTCCGCCTGCCCTTTTTTCGCTACGGGTTGTACGTCCACTACCGCGGGATACCGAAGGAGACCTGTCTAACCGACAGGTTCGGCGTGCTCCTCGCCACCACCCCCATCGATCTACGAGCCACGTGTCGAGCCGGTCTGCCTACTGCTGGTGTTGATAATCCTGCTGATTTCCACGTGCCGTCGACCTCCTCGGGCAAGTCCGACCTGGGAGTGTTCGCCCTTGGGGGTGCTGACTTCATGGTCAGCCTTGGCGGCTGGGGGAACAATTTCGTCGGCCCCGAGCCCGTGCAGGCGTTCACGACGGCGCACGAGATGGGGCACGGTTTCGGGCTCAGCCATGGCGGCGGGCTGTTCAAATTGCCAGAAGGCAATTGCGGCACGAACAACTTCAGCGTGATGAACTATCTGTACCAGGGCACGGGGGTGGTGGACGCCAACGGCGTTGGTCGCGTCGATTTCTCCACTGGAGTTTTTGCTGGTGGTGTTGAGAACGGCCCTCTGATCGAGGGTGTCGTGACGACGTCCCAGCCGCAGCCCGCCTGGTACGCACCGCGATTGGGCAACGTCATCAACACGGGCGAGGCGGCGACGAAACATTGCAATGGCACCAAATTGAGCAAGGCTGAGCAGGATGCCATCCCGCTCGACGGTGGAATGGTTCGCGTTGACGCGAAAACTGAGGGGAATCAGTTCAAGATCGACTGGAACGCCAATGGGACCACTGTGGATTCGGTGACACAGGATATCAACTTCAGCGGCACGTTTGACACCATTCCGAGTTCGTCCGACGAGTGGGCCGTACTCCGTTTGAATCAAGTCGGAGTCAGGCGCAACATGGGTGGATTTTCCGCTGGTTTCGACTTCAGCGGCGGCTTCGACTTCGGCGGCGGCTTCGACTTCGGCGGCGGCTTCGACTACGGCGGCGGCTTCGACTTCAGCGGCGGCTTCGACTACAGCGGTGGCTTCGACTACGGCGGCGGCTTCGACTTCGGCGGCGGCTTCGACTTCGGCGGCGGTTTCGACTTCGGCGGCGGCGTCGACGCCGGCTTCGACTTCAGCGGCGGCACTATCATTGTCAACATTCCTGTTGAATTTGCAGTCACCGAGACCGAGCTGAGCTTCACGTTGGCCAGGGCGTCCGGGAACGTTTTTGCTCCGGCGCCCAGGAATCTAACGGCGGCGAACGTCGGGGGCGGGGTCAGTCTCAATTGGCAGCCGCCGCAAGCGCCGGCGCCACCAGTGTTCCAGTACCTGATCTTCCGTGCCTTAGGGAACACGCTCGCCGGTGCTCAGGAACTGGAGACGGTATCCGGTGAAACCTTGACATTCGTCGATGGCGGTGCTGCCGCCGACACCACGTATACCTACTCCGTCAAGGCGCAGTACGACGACGATGATGGGCCCGTGAGTCCCGACTCCGATCCCGTCACGATAACGACGCCTGCGCCGACCACAGCCGTTATCGACTTCGAGCAATTTCCCGGTTCACCATTTTTCAGTTCGGTCCAACCGCCGTTAACCGTGGGCATTGCGACGATCAGCGGCGGCCAGTTGCTGCAATTCACCAGCAGTCTGCCCGTGAATCCGACCGTCGTCTACGGCACGGCAAATTTCTGTGTTGGCTGTGCCTCAACGATCACCATCGATTTCACTCCGGGGGTTTCCGACTTCAGCGTGTTCCTGATGAACGGCGAAACTTTCACCGTCACCTACGTCGTTGAAAACAATCAAGGCGGGACACAGACGCACACGCTCGTGTCAAATAGCGAGTCAGGGGCAGCGACAGTATCGTTACCGCAGTCAGGAGTCACTCACGTCGAAATCAGGCCAACGGGACAGCCTGCTTTGTGGGATTTCCTGATCGACAATATTGAATTCACCTACATCCCCAGCCCGATTCCCTGATTGCGCCATAAACCAGGTTGCCTGCCACGCTCACTCCGAGCGTGGCAGGCGACGGGCCTCGACTGGCGCCCGCCAAGATCAACGTGACATCTGGCAGCCCGACCTTCCGGACCTATCCGAACTGCCTCTCGAATTGCCCGCCCTATTTCCGGAGATCACTGCAGTTGGGTGGGCCGCTCCGCTAGGGAGCCTTTTTAAGGGCTGCAGCGTCTTCGTTCCGGTGTAGGCGTTTTGGCTTAGGCCTAGAGGCCGGCGCGGCGGCGGATTTCTGGCAGCAGCGGATCTTCTTTCGATGCGCCGCGAATGTTCAGGTAGTCGCGATACGAATCGGCAAAGCCGGCATTCTTCAACGCTTCGCGCACACGACCCTTGTAGTAGTACACGGGCGGAAAGAGGCTGTAAGTCGGCTCTTCGTCCAGGAAGAGCGCCAGCGCCTCGCCTCGGCGCTTCATGCATTCGTCGAACTGGGAATCGGCCTGCGGAAACTGACCAACCTCCAAGTAGGCGCGCCCGAGGTCGAAGCGGCCGATCCAGGTGTCGAGGAGGGCGTTGGCCTCGGTCAGGGTCTTGACCGCCTGCCGCGCGTCTCCGGCTTTCAGTGCGGCTTCACCCTCGAGAATCTTGGCATAGGCCTGAGGCTCGGCCTGCAATTCCAAGGCGAGTCCCGCGATGAGAGGCTGCGCCCTGGCGGTTTCACCAGCCTCGACGAACGTGCGTGCCGCCAGGAAGCGGATCTTCACCGCCTTGCTGTTCGTCAATGCTTTCTCGGCGGCTGAGAGCGCTGCCGCCTTCCGTCCTCGAGAAAGTTGAACGTGGGCGACGGCGGCGAACTTTGCCGCCGCTTTGTCGGCGTTCTTCGCTTCCAGGTCCGCGGCAGCCCCTTCCTCGAGAATCCCAACTGCATCCGAGTAGCGACCTTCGTACGCCGCCAGATCGCCGAGACCGGACGCGGCAAAGGATTTCCCCAGCGGGCCAATCGCCTCGAGCTGCCGATAGCCGGCGCTCGCCTGAGGCAGCCGCCCCTGTCCAACCTGTGCAAAAGTGAGAGGCAGGCCAGCCAGCGGGTCCGCCTCGAGTATCGATTGCGCCTCTTGCTCGCCAGTCTGGAAATCGCCAGCGTAATTCGCGTACAGAGCCAGATTGATGCGGAAGAGCGTGCGCTTGGGCAGAAGCTCAACGACCCGCCGCATCTCCTCCACGGCGCCGCGCATGTCTCGCAGCTGCGTCAAACACAGAGCGCGTTGGTTGTGCCCGACGACGTCCGCCGCGTACCGGGCGATCAGCTCGCCGTATTCCTTGACGCACTGCGGATAGTCGCCTGTCACCCTGTAGAACATCCCGCGCGTCGTGTACCGCTCGCGCTCGGTCATGCCGTCCAGATAGCTGAGGGCCTGATTGATGTACAGTCTCGGCGTCCTGGAGCTTGCCCATGTTCCGCGACGCAACCGACAGGAGCTGGTAGCCGATGCCGAACTTCGGATCCAGGTCCACGGCCTTCTGGGCAAACTGCCGCGCTTCCTCGAACTTGCCGTTGGAGGCGGCGTCCTGTGCCGCCGCATAGTCGCGGACCACGTCCAGAGAAGTAGCCGAGAGACTCGCCATGGCAAACATTTGCGCGGACTCTGATGCCTCGTCGCCGAGCGCTCTGCGAACCGTCGTCACGAGCCTCGTCGCCACCTCGAGGACCTGCTCTTTGGTCGACGCCCTCCCGTTGGCGCTGGCGATGACGTTACCCGTCACCGTTTGCTCCGCTTTGACCGAAATCCCGTATCCATTGCCCTGGCGATCGATCGAACCCGACAGCACCACGCCCAGCCCCTGCTTCACGGCAATCTCTCGGGCGGCGACTTCGTCCAGCTTCTCGGGAACCTGCACGCCGAGGGTGCGGCCGATACCGCTGCGATCGTACGCGCTGATGAAACCGGCCCCTCCAGCGCCCGCTTGAGCATCGGCTCCAGCGTGCGGTCGAACGCCGGATCACCCGTGCCGTTCGCAAAATCCGCAATCACCACCGAAACCGGGTCGTGGGCGACGGGCGGAGGCGGCGGCCGCAGATACCACCAGATGCCTGACGAGAGCAGCACCAGCAGCGAACCGATCGCGACCGCGACTGGCAGCCACGGACCACGCGCTTGATCGGAATCAGCTCGCCGTCGTCGTCGAGGCGATCGAGATCGGCTTCCAACTCCGCGGTCTTTTGATAACGGTCGGCCGGATCGGGGGCGAGACACCGCGTGACAATCCGGTCGAGCGGTTCGGGAATCGTCGGATCGAACGTTCTCAGCGATGCGGGAGCCGCATCGAGGCGCTTCTGCAGTTCGGCGAGAGCCGTCGGCGCGCCCTCCTGCCGGCGGAAGCCAAGGAGCGCGTCGCGCAGGATCAGACCGAACGCATAGATGTCGGCGCGGTGATCGACCTCCTGCCCCTTCGCCTGCTCGGGCGCCATGTAGTGGATCGTGCCGACAACCGCGCCGACGATCGTTTCTCCGAATGCGCCCGCTGCGGACCGGCTCGCTCCCTTGTGGATCTGATCCGCTGGCAATCCGATCGATCGGGCGATGCCGAAGTCCATCAGCAGCGCCTGGCCTTCGGTGTCGACCATGATGTTGGCCGGCTTGAGATCGCGGTGGACGATGCCGGCGGCATGCGCGGCGACGAGTCCCGACAGCGCCTGGCGCAGAATCGCCAGGGCACGCGGCACTGGAAGCCGTCCCTCCGCTTTCAGGATCGAGCCCAGATCGTCGCCTTCGACGTACGGCATCGTGATGTACTTGATGCCGTCGATCTCGCCCAGATCGTGAATGCGGACGACGTTCTTGTGGGTGACCTGGCGGGCGAGCAGCAGCTCGCGCTTGAAGCGGCGCTCCAGATCGCGCGCAGCTTCGGAATCGCCGGCGATCTCGGGGCGGATCACTTTCAGGGCAACGGATACGCCGAGCTCGCCGTCCCAGGCTTCGTACACCGCACCCATGCCGCCGACGCCAAGCAACCGGGTGATGCGGTACCGGTTCCCGAACCGCTGGCCGATGTTCAGCGGACCGGTCGTCCCCTCCTTCGCCTCGAACCGATCGTCTCCGAAGCCGGTCGTCGCATCTGCGCCCTCGCCCCTCGGACCCGCGAGTCGTCCTCTGCTCGTCGCCGGATCCCGGGCGGGGACCAGGCCCGGCTAACGGTTGTGTGCTCGTCCGGAGCGGAACCCGGAAGGAGCGTCGCTCGGCTCGTCGTCTGTGCGCGCCATCGACGTTTTCTGAGGGGGCGAAGGCCGTATCAGCGTTAGACGCCTGGCGGCCTCGAGACGGCCGTTGGCGGTCAAGCGGTACTCGCCGCTGGACGGATCCTGGACGACTTCACCGCGCTGAACCAGGCCAACGACGGTCTCGGAGGCGTCGTGGTTGGAGGTTCCGAGGTGCCGCGCCAACGCGGCCAGCGACGTACCGGTTCCCGAGGCGGTCGTCTCCGCCTGGTAGATCAATTCGAGCACACGCGCCTGCTGCGCGTGTCGCTCACGGGGCGACGACCTGCCGGGGGGCATAGCCACTCTAGAGAGTTACATGTGGCCAGCTTGATGTCCAGAGAGGACAATCAATTGGCCACAAATGTCCCTGATGGGCCTTAACGTCTGGCAGAGGGTTATCGAACAGCACCAGACACATTGGTCTGCCTTCCGCCCTCCTGCCCCTCCTGCCCCTCCTGCCCCTCCTGCCCTCCTGCCCCTCCTGCCCCTCCTGCCCTCTCAGTTCCTGTCCGCCCGAGGTTTCCAGTTCAAGAGGATTTTCAGAGGAGAAATCTCGGCTTCTTCGGTCATAACGTTGATCAGAAAGCGGCCGTCAGGGGCGACATCGTACTGATGGTTGCGGCCGACGGTGTTGACGCCACCACCCAGAATCCGAGTCTGGAACAGCACGACGGGCGTGCCCACATCGGGCGAGTCCCCTTTTGCCGCAATCGGTGCAGCCATCAGCTTTCCTGTCGGGTCGAGATAATAGAGCTCCTTGCCGTCGGAGGACCAGCGCGCATACGCGCCGCCCGATGTCGAAACCGGCCATTGGCCCCCCGGTCCAGGGAAGGGCCGCATGTAGATCTCCCACTGGCCCGACTCGAACGATTGATACGCCACCCATCGTCCGTCAGGCGAGAACTGACCCCACACTTCCGGCGAGTTCGTCGTCAGAAACGGAAACGGCTTGGCGTTTCCCGTGAGCGGCAACACCCACAAGTCGGTTGAGGTCTTGGCATCGACGCTGAAATACATCAGGAAGCGGCCGTCCGACGACACGTGTGTCGCGATCTTTATCGGCGGTTGACCTTCCAGGACAAGTTCCTCGGCGCCTTGCGCGCGCGACGGCTTCTGATAGATGTTCACGTCCGTTCCGTTGCGGTTCGTGTCGAAGAAGATGCGCTCGCCGTCTGGCGACCAAATCGGGAATTGATCCACGGTTTGGTCTGAAGTCAACCGGGTCAGGCGAGCGCCGTCGAGAAGCCAGATGTCGACGTTGCCTTGCACCGTACGGTTGAACGCCACACGACGGCCGTCGGGCGACAGCGCGGGATTCGCGAGACTCGCGCGTTCCGGCGTCCCCAGTGTCTCTAGGACGCGACCCGATCGGTCGAACCAGGTCAGTTGCGTACTAGCCGGTGCACCGACGCGATACACGATGTGGCCCGATTCGGAGGCCGAGAAGTTCCTGGCCACGAACAGCGCGACAAACGGAGAGCCGACGACAGCAATCGTCACCGGATCGCCACTCAACTCTCTCCCCGCAGGATCGAAGTGTCGTGCGACGAGTCTCCCCTGGCTGACAAACAGGAGCCAACCCGGCGGGACGTAAAGGCCAGGCGTATCGGCCGGTGTCAGACGAGTCGCGTCGGCAGCGTCAAGCGAGCCGAGATAGATCCCTTGGGACTCGTCTGACCCCCGCGCATAGAAAAGGAATTGCCGGCCGCCGGCGATGAACGACGGAAATGAATGACCAAGCTGGCTTCCGACGACCTTGGTCGCAGCCACGGCCTCCCCTCCCGAGGCCGGCACACGAAGCAGCGGGCCTGCTGTAAACGGCGCGAAGAGGATCGTGCCATCGCGGCTCCACGCCCCACCAACGCCGGGCTGAGCGTCCGCAAGGGCCTGCACTGGTCCGCCACCGATGTCGATCCGCCTCAGTTTGCCGTCGGCAAAAAACCCGACCGAGCGCGCGTCCGGCGACCAGAACGGGTAATGGGCCCCTTCGGTCCCGGCCAGCGGTTGCGCAACTGTCGCATCGAGCGGCCTGAGGTAGAGCCGCGACTGGCCATCACCCGACGCAACGAAAGCCAGCTGACGGCCGTCGGGCGAGATGGCAAATGAGAATGGCTCGGAGGTCGGAGGTGTGTTGACCTCGAGCACCATTTCTGGCGCGGCGTTGGGGCGGCGAAGGTAGAGTGCCGCAACGGCTGCCGCCAGACCGAGCGCCAGCAGGCCCGAAACCATCCACGGCAGCCACGCGGCCCGCCGAGGACTCGAATGCGCGATGGCCGGAGGCTGAAGCGGCTCGGCCAGCGCTCGGTCGATCTCGAGGCGAATGTCTCCACTATCTCGACGCCGCTTGTTCGGATCCTTCTCGAGGCACGAACGGAGCAATTCCTGAATCCGAGGAGAGACGCCTGCCGGCAGACGGTCCCAATCCGGCTGCCGTTCGATCACGCGCGCCAGGATCTCGGTCACCGTCTCACCGGCGAATGCCGGATGACCGGTCAGCATTTCGTACAGCACGCAGCCGAACGCGAAGATGTCCGTCCGACGGTCGACCGACTTGCCCTTGGCCTGTTCCGGCGACATGTAGGCGGCCGTGCCGAGAATCACGCCCGTATTCGTCGCAGCCACGCGTCATCGTCGGCGAATGCGTCAGGTTCATCGCGCCTGACCCGCCTTCAGCCCCGTCACCCATCCAGAATTTGGCGAGCCCGAAATCGAGGACCTTCACCTGTCCCGCCGGCGTCACCTTGATGTTGGCCGGCTTCAGATCCCGGTGAATCACGCCGCTGTCGTGCGCGGCCTCCAGCGCCTCCGCGATCTGCCGCGCGATCGCCAGCGCTTCGTCAGGAGGGATGTCCCCAGCCTCGAGCCTCTGTTGAAGCGTCGGACCTTCCACCAGTTCCATGACGAGGAACTTCCACCCGCCGACTTCCTCCAAACCATGAATGGCGGCGATGTGAGGGTGATTCAACGAGGCAAGCGCGCGTGCCTCACGCTCGAATCGGGCGGCGCGATCCGCATCGGCCGCGAAGACTTCTGGCAGGACTTTGATGGCCACGCTCCGACCAAGCTTCGTGTCGGTCGCGCGGTAAACTTCGCCCATGCCACCGGCCCCGATGGCGGCCTGAATTTCGTATTGCCCGAGTCTTGTTCCAGCGCTTAGTGACATGCCCTCGGCCTGCGACATCCAAAACTCTCCACCGTCCCTAGCTCCGCTGGCGACACCATTGCGCCGGTTTCGGTCGGTCACACGTTGAAGAATTCCACGAGCGCCGCGGCACACGCATCAGGTTGTTCCTCGGCGACGAAGTGCCCACAATCGAGCGCTATCTCTTTCACATCGTCCGCCCATGAACGCCAGACCTCGATGGGCGAATCGGCCTTGGCTGCAAGATAGCGTCGTCCCCAAAGCACCAGCGTCGGGCATTGTATCCGGAGCCCCCGGTCCCGGTCGGTGCGATCGTGCTCGAGATCGACAGTGGCGCCTGCTCGGTAGTCTTCGCACGCGGCTTCGATCACGGTCGGTTGGCGGAAGCTGCGTACGGTACTCGACGATGGCTTCAGGCTTGAGCGCCTCTGGTCGGCCGGCCCAGCGTTCGAACAGGTGATGCAGAAAGAACTGCGGGTCGGAGCCAATCAAGCGCTCGGGCAAAGGCGGCGGCTGAGCTAGAAGCAACCAGTGGTAACTGCCCAGCGCCGACTTTCCATTCATGCGCTCCCACATATCGAACGTCGGAATGATGTCGAGCACGGCAAGGCGGACCACGCTGGCGGGATGGTCCAGGACGAGCCGGTACGCAACGCGACCGCCGCGATCGTGGCCAGCGAGCGCAAATCGTTCGTGCCCCATCGCGGACATCAGCTCGACCATGTCGGCCGCCATCGCGCGCTTCGAGTAGTTCAGATGTTGCGGGTCCGGCGCAGGGCCCGAACTGGCTCCGTAGCCGCGCAGGTCGGGGATCACCAAAGAGAACCGAGCGCGAAGGAGCGGCGCCACCGCGTGCCACATGACGTGGCTCTGGGGGTAGCCGTGCAAGAGGAGCAGCGGCGGACCAACACCTCCGGTCAGCGCGAAGATCCGCGCGCCGCGCGTCGAGATCAGGCGCTCTTCGAATCCCTCGAACATTCGCGTAGCTTACAACCGGACCGAGTGGTCTATGATGGGAAGCGAACGGGAGATACCGGTATAGTGCGCGCCTCACGATACGTCCGGGCCGCCGAGCGACGTTTGCGCGACGACGCAGATAATCGCCAAGGCGCTCAAGTCTCGAGACCATCCGATCCTCGCTCAGATCGTTCCGATCCGACGCTGCAATCTCTCGTGTACGTACTGCAACGAATTCGACAAGGTGTCGTCGCCCGTGCCTACGGAGCTGATGCTCGAGCGGATCGATCGGCTCGCTCGGCTGGGAACGACCATGATCGATCTCAGCGGCGGCGAGCCGCTGCTCCATCCCGATCTCGACGCAATCATTGGCCGGATTCGCCGGCACGGCATTCTCGCCGGATTGCTGACCAACGGATACCTGCTGACCGTGGAGCGGATAGAGCGGCTCAATCGAGCCGGACTCGATCGACTCCAGATCAGCATCGACAACGTGACGCCGGATCACGTCTCCCACAAGAGCCTGAGTGTCCTGGACCAGAAGCTTCGATGGCTGGCTCGATATGCCACCTTCGACGTCAATATCAATACCGTCGTCGGCGCTGGCATTCGCAATCCGCAGGATGCGTTGGCAATCGCGGAGCGTGCGCGCGCGCTTGGCTTCGGTACGTCCGTCGGCCTGATTCACGACGGTTCGGGGCAGCGCGCCTCACTCGACGCCAAGGAGCGCGCGGCCTTCGATCAGATTGGGAAGCTGACGCAAGGCTTTTATACGCATGGACACGACAGCCTCTTTCAGCAGAATCTCGCAGCCGGTCTGCCAAACAAATGGCAGTGCCGGGCCGGATCCCGCTACCTGTACATCTGCGAAGATGGCCTCGTTCACTGGTGTTCGCAGCAGCGCGGTCATCCCGGTATTCCGCTGGCGGAGTACGGTCCGGCCGACCTGGAGCGTGAATACGGCTCGATCAAGTCGTGTGCGTCCTTCTGCACGATTTCCTGTGTGCACCGCGTCGCTCTTCTCGACGAGTTGCGCGAACAACCGGTTGACACGCTCGATCGTCTCATGGCTGCGGCGCGGCACGGAGCGAGTGGAAGAACGCCGCTCTCCGCACGCGTATTGACCTGGATGTTCGTGACCGGCCCCCAGAAGGAGCGCTTCCGTAGACTGGCCCTTCACGCACTGCGGCTGCCTGGCGGGACCGTCTGACCAGCCTCCGTCAAGGCTACGGCGCGGCATCGCCCCCCAGTCCGGCGAACACGAACTCGTTGGCAATCGAGCGCGGCTGCGGTAAATTCGTGTCACGCTCGAATAAGAGGAGATTCACATGATTTCGCTGACCGTGAATGGGAAGCGGCATGACGTCGACGTGAGTCCGGACGTCCCGCTGCTTTGGGTGATTCGCGACACGATCGGCCTGACCGGGACCAAGTTTGGCTGTGGCCTGTCGCAGTGCGGTGCCTGCACGGTACACCTGGACGGCGAGCCAATCCGGTCATGCGCCACGCAAGTCTCGCGCGCGTCCGGCAAGAAGGTGACGACTATCGAAGGACTCTCGCCCACGGCCAGCCATGCGCTGCAACTCGCCTGGATTGCCGAACAGGTACCCCAGTGCGGGTATTGCCAGTCCGGACAATTGATGTCCGCAGCCGCCCTGCTGGCAAAGAATCCGAATCCCTCGGACGCCGACATCGATACGGCGATGGCCGGCAATATCTGCCGATGCGGCACATACCAACGCATCCGCCGGGCGATTCACCGCGCCGCTCGGGCTTGAGCACATGCTCAGCCCCGATCCCGATCCCTGATCCCTGATCCCTGATCCCTGAAAGGGAGACACCACATGTCAGTGTCGACTCTCAACCGACGAACCTTCCTGAAAACCAGTGCCGTTGCGGGCGGCGGCTTCGCGATCGGCGTCTACCTTCCAGGCTTCAGTGCGCCCACAACGGCCGCCGCAGCCGGCGCCTTCGAGCCAAACGTCTGGGTCCGGATCAACGCGGACGACAGCGTACGCGTGATGCTGACGATGCTCGAAATGGGCCAGGGCGTCATGACCTCGATGCCCATGCTCGTCGCCGAGGAGCTGGACATCGACTGGAACAAGATCAAGACGGAGTGGGTGCCTGCGGATCCGAAGTACGGCAACCCTGGCTTTGGCGGCCAGCAGCTGACCGCCGGAAGCAACAGCGTCCGCGGCATGTGGAAGCCGTTACGGGAAGCAGGCGCAACCGCTCGTGCCATGCTGGTGACGGCCGCCGCGCAGACATGGAGCGTCCCTGAAGACACGTTATCCACGGAAAAGGGAGAGGTCGTGCACAAGGCCAGCGGGCGCCGCCTCCGGTACGGTGCGCTCGTCGACAAGGCGGCCGCCTTGCCCGTCCCGACGAAGGTGTCGCTGAAGGATCCGAAGCAGTTCCGCGTGCTCGGTCAATCATTGGCGCGGCTGGATGTTCCGGAAAAGGTGGACGGAACGGCGGAGTTCGGTCTCGACGTGAAGAGGCCCGACATGCTGGTGGCGCGCGTCGTCCGGTGTCCGGTGTTTGGCGGCAAAGTCGCCAGCTTCAACGCCGACAAGGCCAAGGCCGTTGGCGGCGTTCGCCAGGTCGTCCAGATCAGCACCGGCGTGGCCGTGGTCGCGGACAACTACTGGGCCGCATCACGCGGCGCACAAGCGCTCGAAGTCAAGTGGGACGAGGGGCCGCTCGCGAAGTTGAGCAGCGCCGACATCAGCAAGAAGTACGCGGAGCTTGCAGAGCAGCCAGGCAAGGTCGCGCGCAACGACGGCGACGCCCCGGCTGCGCTCAAGGGCAATCCGCGCGGGTTCGAGCGCGTGTTCGAAGTGCCGTTCCTCGCTCACGCGTGCATGGAACCGATGAACTGCACGGCCGATGTGCGGGCTGACCGCTGCGACGTCTGGGTGCCGACGCAGGGACAAACCGCATCGCAGCAAGCAGCCATGGCGGCATCGGGCCTTCCTCAGAGTGCCGTGCACATTCATACGACCTATCTTGGGGGTGGATTCGGCCGGCGCGGCGAAGCCGACTTCGTGACCGACGCGGTCGAGACGTCGAAGGCCGTCGGCAAACCGGTCAAGGTGGTGTGGACCCGCGAGGACGACATCCAGCACGACTACTACCGCCCCGTGACATACGTCAGGATGTGGGGCGCGGTCGATGGTCCCGGCAAGCCGACGGTATTCATGCAGCGCATGGTCCAGCAGTCGCTCATGAAACGGATCGGCGGATTGCCGCCGAACGGCGTCGACTTCATTTCCGTCGACGGCTCGGCTTCGCTGCCCTACGACATTCCAAACATCAGAATCGAGTACACCGAGACGGATCCCGGCATCCCGTTCGGCTTCTGGCGTTCGGTGGGCGCATCGGTGAACGGCTTCGTCGTCGAGGCGTTCATCGACGAACTGGCGGCGGCCGCCGGTGAGGACCCGTTCGAGTTCCGCCGCAGCCGGTTGAGCAAACACCCGCGGCACAAGGCCGTTCTGGAGCTCGTCGCCGACAAAGCGGGTTGGGGCAAGCCGCTGCCGCAAGGCCGCGCTCGTGGAATCGCACTCATGGAGGCGTTCGGAAGCATTGTCGGTCAGGTTGCCGAGGTATCAGTCACCAACGGCAGCGTGCGCGTTCACAAGATCTGGTGCGCGGTGGACACCGGTTGGGTGATCAACCCGGACACCATCAAGGCGCAGATGGAAGGCGGGACGATTTACGGGCTGACGGCGGCCTTGAAGGGCGAGATTACCATTCAGAACGGCCGCGTCACCCAGCGCCACTTCAACGACTATCCCATGATGCGCATGGGTGAGGCACCGGAGCTCGAGACGTACATCGTTCCGAGTACAGCCGAGCCCGGCGGCATCGGCGAACCGAGCACCGCGCTCGCGGCGGGAGCGCTGGTCAATGCCGTAGCTGCCGCCACGGGAAAGCGTATCTATCGCTTGCCCATTCGCGCGGATCAGCTTCGCGGTACGGCTTAGGCTACTTCGCGGTGAAGAACTCTCCACCAGTGGTGATTAGCTATAGGCTAGCCCGCCGTACCCGCTTCGGGCGAGCCTCGCCGTAGCTCGGCGGAGACGGGGAGCCGGGGCAGAACCCGGTATAGCTGGATTTGGAGGCAACGGCCTGGCAGTGTCCGACGCCGCCAGGCTGCACCGCATGCTTCATCGATTGCTGCGTATTCCTGCTCTTGCGGCAATCGCGACAGGGCATTCCTCGACTCGGCGCACCGTTGCGCCGGCATCAACCGCGTCTCGGTACGGTCTCGGCAACACCTTGAACAGACGCCGCCTCGGCCGTTGTTCCGACGGCCCAGCGGTTGGCTAATGGGACCGCCAGCCAGCCGGCCTAGCGAACCTTCGTGGTTCTCTCGCTGGAGCGGGCTCGCCGCGCTCGCCCTCCTGTTCGTCCTGTGTGCGTTGGTCGTTGCCACCGTACGTAGAGCGAGCAATGGTTCCGCGAACGAATCCGAGCCCGTCCGCGCGCGCCGGGCCATGGTCGTGTCCGTCAGCGAATTGGCGTCGCGCGTCGGAGTCGGCATCTTGAAACGGGGTGGAAACGCCGTCGATGCCGCCATCGCCACTGCCTTCGCGCTCGCCGTCGTCGAGCCATCAGCCGGGAACATCGGCGGGGGCGGTTTTCTCGTCTACCGTCCGGTTTCAGGCGAGCCGGTGGCGTACCGACTTCCGCGAGACGGCGCCGGCAGCAGCCACCTCGGCGATGTTCACGACGAACGGCCGCTACGACGTCGAGGCGCACCACAGTGGGCACAAATCGGTCGGTGTTCCAGGCACCGTCGCTGGTTTGCATCTCGCATGGCGAGACCAAGGCCGTCTGACTTGGGAGCAGCTCGTCGAACCAGCGATCGGCCTGGCGCGCGAAGGGTTCACGGTCAACGCAGACCTGGCTGGTTCCCTGAAGAGCGCGCTCCCCCGGCTGAGGAGGTTTCCGTCCGCGGGTGAGCAGTTCTCGAAGGGTGGGTCACCTTACGAGGCGGGCGACGTCCTCAAACAACCTGATCTCGCGCGGACGCTGGAACGTGTTGCGTCGCAGGGCCCAGCCGGTTTTTATGAAGGCGAGACCGCCCGTCTCGTCGCCAGCGAAATGGCCGCGCATGGCGGGTTGATCACGCTCGACGATCTCAAAGGTTATCGACCGCAAAGGCGGACGCCGATTCACGGTCGATACCGCGGATACGACGTGATCTCGATGCCGCTTCCGAGCTCGGGCGGGATGACGCTCATCCAGATGTTGAATGTCCTGGAAGGCTACGATCTGGCGGCTTCCGGTTTCGGATCTGCCCGAGTTGTCCATCTTGTCGCTGAGTCGATGCGGCGGGCTTTTGCAGATCGCGCCCTGTACTTGGGGGACCCCGACTTCAATTCAGAAATTCCTATCGACCGGCTGATCTCGAAGACGTACGCCGCCGAGCTGCGAAAGTCCATTCGTGACGACCGCGCATCGAAGTCGTCGCCTGACCGCTTCACCTGGCCGTCCGAAAGCGCCGAAACGACACACTTTTCGGTCGTCGACGAACAACGAAACGCGGTGTCCCTGACCTACACGCTCGAGGGATCGTACGGCGCGGGTATCGTTGTTCCGGGCGCGGGCTTTCTCCTGAACAACGAGATGGGAGATTTCAACGCGGCGCCTGGCTTGACGACGAGCGAGGGGCTGATCGGTACGCCTCCCAATCTCGCTGCGCCCGGCAAGCGCATGCTGTCGAGCATGGCGCCGACGATCCTGGCCAAAGACGGCGCCCTGGTGATGGTGACAGGCAGCCCGGGCGGTCGGACTATTATCAGCACGGTCCTTCTGACGGTGCTGAATGTGGCGGACTTCGGCATGAATGCCCAGGCAGCCGTCGATGCACCCCGCTTCCACCATCAGTGGTTGCCGGACCGCCTCGACTACGAGCGGCTCTTGCTGTCGCCGGATGCACTCGAGAAACTGGAAGCTCGCGGCCATTCGCTCCATTCAATCGCTTCACAAGGAGCGGCGGAAGTGATCGTGGTCAACCCAAGGGGGAATGTGCTCGAAGGAGGATTCGACCGTCGTCGATCGACGAGCGGCGCCGTCGGTTTCTGACGGGACCGAGGAAGAGTCACATGCCTGACCCAGTTGATGCAGGCAAGCGGACGAGACCGGAAATTCTCGCCGCGCTGATTACGGCCTTCGCGGGTCTCCTCGCGGCAGTCATTGCGTCGCCTTATTGCTCCGGCATCTGGGCTCCGTCGAATCCGGCCAACAGCAAACCTGCGGCTTCCGAGCGTCCGATCGAGGACGAACGTAAAGCCACGGTTGACCGCCGAATCCTGTACGCCAGGATGATCGATTTCCGCGACCGCCGGTTGAAAGAGAAGCCCATCAAGAACGCACGGGTCGGTTTGAGAGACACCGAGATCAGAAACACTCCCCGCGACATCTACGACGAAGCGCTGTATCTCGACGTTCTGTACTTGAACGCTCATACCCAGGACGTTCTCAAGGCTTCGTTGCAGTCGAGCGGCATCACCGACCTCACGGCGCTTTTTCCGCTGGGCTTGAGCATCGACCGCGAGGGCTACGAGCGTCAGGGCGGAAGGGCGCTGAAATACGAAGTGATGCTGAAGGACACGGGTCCGAACGGGGACGTCGTTTTCCACCAATACGTCATTCTGGGTCGCCACTACTACAATGGATTTCAGTCCAATCCCGATGGCAAGGGCTACCAGAGCGATGGAGGCATCATCATCCATACGGAAACCCAATCGGCGATGCTGATCTTCGACTTTTCGGCCCTCGACTATGAAAAGGTGTTCAGCGTAAAACCCCATCTCGTCCTTCGACGGGAGGATCGCACGCAGGAAGAGATCCCCAGCCAATACCGAAATGGGGTTCTCGTCGGTCAACGCCACAACCCGCCGCTGAACAGCTACATCCTTTGCGATTGGGAATGGGCGACCGAAGCGACGCGCTAGCCAGGGTTCCCGGGAGAACGAAGTGAAGCGCTTCGCCCAGTCGATCGCCAGGTACGCCGCGGCTCTGGTGTTCGCGCTCGTCGGCTCGCTCTTCAGCCTTTGGATCGCCACCGTCGCTCTTCTCATCGCCATCGCGGTTCGTCTCTCGAAGCGGCGACGGGATCGTCCGCGATGGCGGAAGCCCGTGCTCTATCTTGTGGTTGCATTCGGCCTCGGCGCCTGGTTTGCGCGCTACGGCCTTCACCGCGCCCAGGCGCCCTCGTCGTGCGCGGATCTGACGCCTCGTCTGATCAGGGTCTTCATGCCAGCGCCTCCGGCGACCGAACCGGCCGGCTCGACGCCTCAGGCGGCCTTTGCCGGACAAATCAATGGCGAGATCGTCCGCCTGCTTCGGCAGATCGACGACGTCAAAGATGCGACGACGCTCATCACGGACGCGCGTCGTATCGCGCAATACTCGGAAAGCGGGGCTTCCAGCGCCTCGCTCAGGATGCACGCTGATGCGCTGGAAGAGCTGCTGCGATCGACGGGGCTGCTCGCGCAATCAGACATCGACCTCCGCGCCTCGCGGCTTCAGAAGACGCTGGACGACTGGCACCAGACGGTCGGCGCGCTTCAACCCGATTCGGACTTCACCACGCTGCGACGTGATTTCAACGAGGCGGTCGTTCAGGATTCCTTCGACCAGGTGACCGCCGGATTGACCGAGCTGCGCAACGGCATCAATCGGTTCGTCGCGCAAGAAGGCTTGACGACGGAACAACGCGTCGTTGCGTATTTCGACGAAGCCGCATCGATGTGGGTCCTCAACGAATCAATCTGGTTCACCGGCAGGACCATCGACTTGATCGAGCTCGATGCCGGCGATGTCGTAAAGCTCTCTCAGTACGAAGACGCCCCCGAGGCCGAAGTGCTGATCGGCGCCGGCGCGAGCGCACTTCCCGCCCAACCGAGGTCCATTCCGATTCCGCCGAATCAAGGCACCGTCGAGTTGAGAATTGTCCGGCGCGTCCCGGGACTGGTCGCACCAACGTGTGGAATGAGGACCTTCTCGACCGCCGTCGCGTTCTCGCGCACGGATTTGCGCTGGCTGCAGGGGACCGACACGCTCGTACGTGGCCGCGCCAGGCTGCCCAAAGCCGGGTTGGACAATGTTCCCTTTACGATGACGATTGACAGGACGCGCCCGATCACCGTCATCGCTCTCCCGCAGTATTCCCTGTTTGCAGCAAGTGTCCCGACCGAGAGCAAGGGGTCGATTCGATACGATGACCGTTTCGCCGAGAGCGTCGCGGTCAAGGGCGACCCGGTGACGCCCCAATCCCTGTCGATTCGGCCGATCCGATTCGAGCTCCTGCCCCGCGCCTTCCGTTACAGATGGGTCAACTCGGCAAGAGACCTGCTCTTTCCGTTGAATGCGCTGCTCGCCTCGGCCTATCTGCTCGGCGTGGCGCTGCTCAGCGAGTATGTGTTTAGGGAATACTAATACTCGTTCGGGGCGTTCGGGTCGTTCGGAGCGTTCGGATCGTTCGACGTTCGGGGGTTCGGGGGTTCGGGGTTCAGAAGACGAATGTAGCGCAGCCCTTTTAGGGCTGCCGGGCGGCCAGTTCAGAAGACGAATGTAGCGCAGCCCTTCAGGGCTGCCGAGCGACCAGCAGGCAGGCCTGACCAGCCTCCGCCAAGGCTTCGGCGGTCCGCCGTAGCTTCAGCGAAGCCGGAAGGCCTGCGCTACCGAGGCGTACTGCAATTCACGACTGTTGGCGGTCAAACGATAGTCCTGGTCGGGGGAGGCCGATTGTGAGCAAGCGCGAACGAGGGTGGGTGCTCGTGGTGTGCGGAATTTGCCTCAGCGCGCTGGCTTCTGAGGGCCCTCGTTCGATCGGTGGTGCGATCGTGCTTGCGCAAAGCCCGCAGGCAGACAAGTCTCAGGCGTTCGAGGCGGAGTTCGAGCGGGGCCGCCAGCTCCTTCAACGTCGTGAATACTTCGAGGCGCTCAAGGCATTTCAGCGCGCCAATCAGCTTGCAGGAGGCCGTTCCGCCGAGTGCCATCTGGCGATGGCTCGAGCCATGACGGGCATGAAGGCATACCAAAACGCCGTCGGGAGCGCCCAGAGTGCCATCGAGCTCGCTCCGGGCGATTCTCGGTTGCTGGCGCGCGCGCACAGTGTAAAGGGTCTGGCGCTGCAATCCCTCGCGGAGAAGGAGCCCGCCAGGCTGCCGGAAGCGGAGGCCGAGTTCCGTCAGGCCCTTGTCGTCGACCCGGATTCCCTGGTGGCAGATCTCCATTTCAATCTCGGCTTCGTTCTGATGCTCCAGAGTCGCGACGCTGAAGGCATCGCCGAGATGAAGCGAGAGCTCGAGATCCGGGCGAATGGCACGACGGCCGAGCGGGCGCGCGAGCTGATCGCCAATCCGCGGCGGGCGCGCGAGAACTACGCGCCGGACTTCTCTATCGTGTTGTCGGACGGAGCGAGCGTCACCCTGGAGAGCTTACGCGGGAAGGTCGTGCTGCTCGACTTCTGGGACACATCGTGTCAGCTCTGCGTGCGGGCGCTGCCGGCCATCAAGAAGTTCCAGAAGGCGCATGCAGCAGATCCACTCGTCATCCTCAGCATCAGTGCGGACGAGAGCGAGAAAGATTGGCGCGCGTTTGTCGAGAAGAACGGGATGGTGTGGCCGCAGTATTTCGACGACGATCGCACAATCCAGCACAGCTTCGACATCACCGCCTTGCCCTCGTACGTGCTGATCGACCGCGAAGGCATCGAGCGCGCCAGAGTGATTGGCAAGAGCTTCAACGGGGCACGCGAGCTCACTGCCGCAATCGAGAAGCAGCTCGAGTAGTCGTCGGTCGTTCGTCGGCTACTGCGGTTTTCACAAGGGCGTAGCGGGCGCAGGGCCGCCCGTGCCCGAGCGCCTTGGCGACGTCTTCTCGCACCTTCTGAGATCGGCCGCGGTGGTGCCGGCCGCCCGGGTGGCATGCGGTCCGATCACTTCATCGGCGAGTAGTCGGTGGGTTCGACGAACACCGAATCGACGCTGTCGACAATCGGGCCCTGGGCTTCGGATTCGGCTCTTGCCTTGTGCCAGTCCGGGTCCTTCCGGAACGCGTCCCAGCTCTTGGCCGCCGCTTCACGACTCGAGTGGGCGAGGATGTAAATCAAGGTGTTCTTGTTGAGCGGCGCGTCCTGAGGAACCCAGTAGCCGATGTTCTTCATGCCGTGCCGTTCGAAGAGACGCACCGTGTGATTTCGAAAGCGTGCGTTGAGCGCGTCGAGCTTCCCCTCCTTCGCAACATACGTCCTGACCTCGAAAATGCGCTTGTCCGCCTGAGCGTGGACCTCGGGCTCGAATCGCAGAATGCTTCCGCACCAGACGCCGGCGGCGAAAACGATGGTCGACGAGGCCGCGAGGATTCGCGTACTTTTCAGCATGACTCCTCCAGGGCGGGAGCGCCCGGGCTGGGTCGACGCCAACGACGATCTCCTGGCATCGACTTACAGCGGGCGAATATTCAGGTTGTTGCGAAAGAAGTTCTCCGGGTCGTATTTCGTCTTGAGCTCCCGCAATCGAGCATAGTTCGGCCCGTAGGCCTGCAGCGCAGGATCGCCGGTTTCGTCGTTGTCGAGATAGTTCACGTAGCGCGTGGACCCCAGAAACGGCTGCACGGCCGCGTAGGTCTCTCGCGTCCAGGCGATGCAGCGTTCGGTATCGGATGGATCCATCCACTCGGAGATGATCACCAGGTTGAAGCCGTCTTCTCTCAGAGTGCACGCAGTGTCCGCCTGTCGAATCCGGCCGGGAACGCCGTGAAAATGCTCGAGAATGATCTGCGCTGTGTGCGGCTTGCACGCTTCGAAGCACTCGACCAACGTCTGGATGCACTCGTCACTGAGCTCATTCAGGAAGTGCGACTTCCAATAGTTGAGAGCGCCCTTCGGGTAGGACGCGTCGAGCATGCTGTTCAAAGCCGCATAAGGAATCGGCCCCATCTCGTCCATGACCGGCGATCCGAACGTCTTGAGCGGTTTCAAGGCAGCTTCGCCGGCCGAGGGGGCGCCGCAGTGACACGCGGCAAACGCGGCCAGTTTCGGACCGGCGCCATCTGATGCCGGAAGCAGCCCGGCCAACACCATGACCTCATCGCGTGCCGATGCAGCGAAGTCGCGGAAAAACGTCAGGACGTCCTTGGCTTTCTCCACGGGGTGAGCCACGAGACCGCCCGTGACCATCGGCCCCACTGGATGAAGCTGGTACTCGAGTGAGGCTGCGATGCCGAAGTTGCCGCCCCCACCGCGGATGCCCCAGAAAAGATCCGCGTTCTCGTCCGCGCTGGCCCGAAGCACGCGGCCGTCCGCCATCACCATCTCGGCGGACCGCAGGTTGTCGAGCGCGAGGCCGTACTTCGGCATCAGCCAGCCAAGACCGCCGCCGAGCGTGAGCCCCGCGATCCCGGTCGTGGAGACCACGCCGCCGGTCGTCGCAAGGCCGTGTACCTGGGTCTCGCGATTGAACTCTCTCCAGATGACGCCGCCCTGCGCGCGCGCCCGACGCGCCTTGACGTCGACGTGGATGCCTTTGAGCGGCGCCAGATCGATCATCAGACCGCGATCCACCGTCGCCCGGCCCGCGACATTGTGTCCGCCGCCCCTGACGGCCACTTCCAGGTTCAGGGCCTTCGCCAATTTGACGGCTTCGATGATGTCGGCCACACCGCGACAGCGAGCAATCAGCGCCGGATGCTTATCGACCAGCCCGTTGTGCACCTTTCTGGCGTCCTCGTATCCGGCATCGGTGGGCTGGAGGAGCTGTCCGGCGAAGTCTGGCGCGAGTTGACTGACGGCATCCGAGATTGATGTCACGAGCATCTCCTCTGAATTCAGCTCTCAGCTTTCAGCTCTCAGCTCTCGCTCTCAGCTCTCAGCCTGCGTGGGTCGGCAAATCACCGGCGGCCTCTGGTAGCGCAGGCCTTCAGGCCTGCCGACGGCCGCTTGGCAGCCCTAAAGGGCTGCGCTACGTCTGACAGCTGAAAGCCCTCGGGACCAAGTTCGACCAGTAGCCTATCGGGGTTCCGCGTAGATCGATCGCACGGCTCCACCGACCCGGTTCGCTCCGGTCCAGTCCGAGTGCTTGCTCTGAAATTCTGTGGTCAGAAGCTGCGCCGCCTCGTCGGCTGACTTCCCCTCCGCTTTCAGCTCGCGGACTCGAGCCTGCAGAGCCTGTAGGACGGTGCGTTGCTCATCGATGATGGTCGCGTCGCCATTGGGGCCGTGACTCGGCACGACCGTGGTCGGGCGAAGCGCGCTCAGCTGTCCCAGGACGTCCACCCAGGTTTGGGCGCTGCCGGTCTGACCGAAGGCCAGGAACGTTCGGTTCATCACCACGTCGCCGGCAAAGAGCACCCGATCGGACTCGACAAACGCCATGGTGTCGCCGCGCGTGTGCATGGAACCGAGCGAGAGGAGACGCACGCGCAGGCCGCCAAGATCCAGATCGTGCTCGCGATCGAACAGGATGTCCGGGCGCCGGAACTGGACGTCTTTGAGCAACTCGGCATTCAGCGGCGAGAAGCCGGCAAATCGCGCATTCATCTCGAGCCCGAGCTCGTCGAGCTCCTTCTGCTGCGCTCGAGACACCACGAACTTCGCGGTGGCCGGAAACGCCGAGCTGCCGGCGGCATGTTCTGGATGGAAGTGGGTCGTGACGAGATACATCTCGGTGTTCTTGCTGATCTTCGCGACTTCGCGGAGGATCGTCTGCGCGTTGCGCGGACCGAGACCGGTGTCGACGACAAGCGTTGCCTTGCTGCCGACGACAATCCCGACATTGGGAACGACCGGAACCCTGTCGTCTGGAATGACGTAGGTGTGCTCCGATACTTTCACCGTGGCGTTTTCCTTCACCAACGGCGGCGGACCCTGCCCACGTTGCTGCGCAGCAGGTACGGCGCTGACCACTGCGAACGCGGCAACGACTGCCGCCAATCGGTTGGCAATTGGCTTGATCCCGTTCAAGTTCCGCATCATTTCATCCTTTTCTGCATGGGTCTGACGGCGTGCTGTCAGATTCTATTCAAAAACGATCTCCGAGCGCTTCAACCAAGCCGTTCCCGGTCGTGCGGCGCCGCCCAGTCGACGATCGGACCCACCGGCACGATGCGCGTCGGATTGATGTGAGGGTGTGTCATGTAGTAGTGGCGCTTGATGTGATCGAAGTCCACGGTTTCGCCGAAGCCTGGACTCTGGTAGAGGTCCCGCGCGTATCCCCACAGATTCCGATAGTCGACGAGCCGTCGCAGGTTGCACTTGAAATGGCCGTAGTAGACCGCATCGAAACGTACCAGCGTCGGAAACAGCCGGATGTCGGCCTCGGTGATCCGATCCCCCACCAGATACCGCTGTTGCCCGAGCCGTGCTTCAAGCCAGTTCAACCGGTCGAATAGAGCGATGACAGCCGTCTCGTAGGCCGACTGGCTGGTGGCGAAGCCGGCCTTGTACACGCCGTTGTTGACGTCTTCGTAGATCAGTTGGTTGACCGCGTCGATGTCCGCGCGAAGCGGCAGGGGGTACAAATCGGGCGCGCCGGCGGGATGAAACGCCGTGAACTCAGTTTCGAAGTCGATGGTGATATCGGGATAGTTGTTGGTGACGAGCCGCCCGGCCATGCGGTCCCAGATGCAGGGCACGGTAAAGCGGCCCACGTAGGTGGGATCGGTCCGCAGATACGCCTCGGACAGAAACTGAAAGCCACAGACTGGATCTGGGCCGTGACCGACGCCTTCGCGGAACGCCCAGCCTCGTTCGTCTCTGACCGGATCGACGACCGACATCGAGACGACCGATTCAAGACCGAGCACACGTCGGACGATGTTGGCGCGCTGAGCCCAGGGGCAGGCGAGCGAGATGTACAGGTGATATCGGTCGGGTTCAGCCCGGAATCCGGACGATCCGTCAGCCGTGATGCGATCGCGGATCGAGTATCGCTGCCGAACGAAGGCGCCTGCAGCGCTCATCTCGGCTGGAAACTGCCCCTTCACACTCATCGACGACCTCAGGCGACTGCCAGAAGAAGGACAACGCCACGCTACTTCCGCGCTTTTTTGCGAGGGGCCGCCACAACCATCGCGGGCTGCGACCCGCGACGAATCATCCAGAAGACCAGAGCGACGACGAACGCGACGATACCGATGAACTGAGACGTCGACAGCGCGCCGCCAAAGACAAACCCGCGATCCGCGTCACCTCGAAAATACTCGAGCCAGAATCGATTGATCGCGTACAGAAGAGTGTACGCGAGGAACACCTGCCCATCCCACCGCTTCCGCCGTGCGAGCCACTCGAGAAAGACGAAAAGCGCAAGACAGACCAGCGACTCGTAAAGCTGGACGGGATGAAGCGGAACACCAAGCGGAGCGCCGCCTATGCTGCCCGCATCCGGATCCGTGAAGGTGACGGCCCACGGTACGCTGGTTGGACGGCCGTAGTCGTCGCCGGCCATCAGACATCCGATGCGACCGATGGCTTGGCCGAGCGCGATGGCGGGCGCGCAGAGATCGGCGCCGCGCCAGAACGGCGGATGAGTGTGAAGCGCGAAATAGAGGATGAACCCGACAATTCCCCCAATGAAGCCGCCGTAGAAGTCGCCCGCACTCGTCAGAATGGAGAGCGACCAAAGCTGTGAAGGGTTTGCCAGGTAGACGGGCAGCAACCTGACGACCATCAGCCCCTTCGCGCCAAGGATTGCGCCCCCGATCGCCCACAGACCAATCGACATGAACTGGTCAGGGTTCAGGCCATCGCGCCTCGCTCCGCGCGTGAGCCACCACAGGGACGACAGATACGCCGCCGCAAGCAGCACGCCGAAGGTCCGGAGGGTGAAAAACGGCAGCGTCAGCAGTCGCGGGTGCACAGGAGGGGCCTCATTTCCAGGTTCAAGGTTCAGGGTTCGAACCGCCCCGGACCAGATAGAAAGGTAACCCCACTAACGCAGCGATGCCAGCAACGCGAACCTCGTTCCAGGTACTGCTGGAAAACAACCAGGCCACCAGTACCAGCGCCGCCGCAGAAATCGCCGCGCCGGCCGGCAAGGTAAAAGGCGCTCGACCCTCGCCGCTCTTCGATCGCAGCACGGGCAGTGCGGCGCACGTCAATGCGTACGTCATCAGCCGGATCAGGGTGCTGATGATCGCTGCCGTAATGAACGTGCCGGAAAGCGTCAGCGCCAACACCGAAGCGGCCGACACGAGGATGGCCACGTGTGGCGTGCGAAACCGCGGATGCGTGGCCGAAAGCACTCTTGGAAACTGGCCCTGCTCGGCCATGGCAAACAGCAGTCGTGGCGCCGCGAGCATGATCCCGTTCATCGTGCCTGTCACCGAGATGAGCGCGCCGAGCGAAATGATCCAGGCGCCGGCCGGGCCGAGTACGCGGGTTCCTGCGTCGGCCAGCGGCCTCTCGGAAGTTGCAAGGCCTGGCAGCGTCCCGATGCACACGATCTGGATCAGGATGTAGAGCAGCCCAGCCCCTGCGAGACCGAGCAGGATGGCGAAGGGCATGTGACGTTTCGGATCCACAGCCTCGCCGGCCGGCACGAGCGCCAGCTCGAATCCAGTAAACGCAAACACGAGAACGAGCACTGCCGACGAGAAGTCATCGTAGCTTGGCGGAGTGGCGACCGAGTACGCGCCAGGGTCGACGAAGAACACGCCGAACCCAACCAGCAACACCAATGGAAGCAGCTTGCCCACGGTAAAGACATTGATGACGGCCGACGAGGCGCGGACGCCGACGAGGTTGAGCGCCGTCAGGAGCGTCACGACCAGCACGATTGTGGCGGCTCGTCCTGAACCGGAAGCGGACCCGGGAAGAAAAAACGCGAGGTAATCCACGAACAGATTGCAAAGTGCAGCAAAGGCCGTCACCCGCACCAGCCACGCCAACCACCCCATTTCGAATCCAACGAACGAGCCGAACGCTCTGCGAGCGTACAAGTACATTCCGCCGGTTTGGTTGAAGCGACTGCCTACCTCCGCAAAGCACAGAGCGATCAGAGCGACCGGCACTGCGCAGACGAGGTACGCGAACAGACTGTAGGTGCCCGCGAGCGCGAACGCACGCGCCGGGAGGCCGAAAATCCCGGCACCGACGATCGAGTTGAGCACAAACGCGACGAGATCCCATCGTCGCAGTTCTCTGACCAGCGTGGGGCTCTGCCCCAGACCTGGCTTCGGTGGCTCGCGGAGCCCCCCGTCCGCCTCGCGGCGCCCCTCCCTCGCGGGCGCGCTGTACGCGCCGCCGTCATGCGGCAGCGAGAACAGAATCCTCGTAAGGCGACGCATAACGGTCTAGACCGGTGTCACAGCTGAAGTGTCGCGAACGTCCATGGGTGGTGGGTGATTTGCGTGGCCTATCGTATCGCGGAGGTCGATTCGGCTGACGAGCTGGCGATGTTCGCAAGCTCCGCGGAAGCCAAACATGCAGGCATTGATGGACCAGGCAACGCTCCGCGGAACTTGTGCGCCGTTCGTTCCGTCAAAACGCTTACTTGACAAGTATCTTGACGAATGAGATGCTCGGATAAGGAAGGTATTTGTGCCGACTGCGATGCAAGTCCGATCCGCGCTGTTGAAGCAGCTCGACGAAGCGCTCCGAAAGGTCAGCGCGCAGTCTGTGCTCATCAGCGACACCGTGGCCAAGCTCGTGGGATTGAACGCCACCGACCTCGAATGCCTCGATTTGCTGTATCTGGCTGGCCCGACCACCGCAGGACGCCTGGCGCGGCACTCGGGCTTGACGACGGGCGCCATGACTGCCGTCATCGATCGCCTGGAAGAGGCGGGATTCGTCCGCAGGCTGCGCGACCGGGAGGATCGGCGGTGTGTGCTGGTGGAAGCGCTGCCCGCCGGAATCAAACTGATCGAACCACTTTATCGGCCCCTTGCGGCATCTACGGCGCGGCTTCACGAGCGGTATGACAATCGCGAGCTCGCCCTCGTCGTCGACTATCTGTCCAATGCGCTCGGCCTCGCCGCGGAGCACGCGAAATGGCTTCAAACGCAACCCCCGACGATGCGGCGCAGGCCGGTCACGCGTCGTCGGCGCTCGGTTGGCGGCGAGCGCGCCTCCATGTCCGAGGGGATGCGCGCCTGATTCAGACGCCGGCACCGATGGTGTCGGCCGAGGCGTCTTACCCTGCGTGCGGTAATACGGCCAGAAAGAACAATCAGACCAATGCGTGATCGACGAAGCAGGTTTCTCCGGAGGGTCGCAGCCGTGTTGGCGTTTTCGGCACTGACGGCCTCCTCGACCGGGATTCGAGCACAAAGGGCGCCGGCGCTTCCTGCCGGGCCGCTGACACTCGATCAGGCTCTGGAGCTGGCAGAGCCGAGAAGCGAAGCGGTCTCCATCGCGAG
>CAWACZ010000015.1:0-1287705 GCA_963780685.1 uncultured Acidobacteriota bacterium
GGCGGCGCTGCGCGAGGTCCCGACGGTCGATGGGATCGCAGTGTCGGCAGGAGGGCAGGCGAACCTTGACCTGGACAGGGCGCCTCGGACTCGTGGCCGGCTGACGCGGCAATCGATTCCGCGCACAGGGTGATGTCGGTCATGGGCACGCGCTTCCTCGTGATTGGTCTCCAGGGGACTCGGACCTGGCCGGGTCCGCCTTCGACCACGTCGGCCAAGAACGCCGATGCGCGACGAGCTACGCGCAGCCGTGCATGGCCTGCTGGAGCATCTGCCCGGGACCCCTACGACAAGGCCGAGATTCGGGAACCCATCATCGCGCTCGCGACCTACGTCGCCCGGGCCCGATCGCCCGTGGACCGTGACAGCCGGGGCAAGATCCGGCTCGTGCTGGACCCAGAAGCGCCGACGCGAATCGTGAAGATGCTGACGCAGTTCTGGCGTGCCTGTGGGTTGTTGGGGCTGGACAAGCCGAACGCCTGGGAGCTCGTGCGCCGTGTGGGTATGGACTCGATCCCGAAGCTGCGGCGCTCCATCCTCGACTACCTCGGCACACGTGCGACGACGGCTACGACGATGACATTGCCGAATATGTCGAGCATCCCAGCCGGACTACGCGGCGTGGCCTTGAGGATCTGGCCGCTCATCGTGTTGTTCGACGACAGGCCGGCGGCGAAGGCAAGGCGGACCGCTGGGAGCTGACGGACGAGACCCGCGAATGGTTGGCGCTGATGACCGTGCCAGTTTCGTCGGAACCCGCACAGTCCACAGACGCCGAAGAGTCTGGGCCTATCCCTCTTATAGAGACCAAGATCACGAACGACGACATTACTGGCAAGGTTGCCTCGGAGGTGTATGACGACGGCGTCAGTACTGACTACGTGACCCTAAAGGGCGGCCACCGTGTGCCGATGGCGGTGCTGCGGCTGGCGTGGGATCTCGAGGCGCGCGGCTTCACCATCACCACGGACGGGACACTGCTGACAATTCGACCCAAGGCGAGATAACGCCGGACGATGACGCCGCGATCCGCGAGCACCGCGACGATCTGTTGGCGCTGACCCGCTACTGCGACGAAGTGACGCTGTGACCCCGGTGGAATTGGTAAATCGCAGCCAGCCGTCGAGTCGGGAACCGTTCCCGGAGATCCCTCCGCTACTAGCGAAAGATCCGGCCCTGATGATCCGAGCGGACACCGCTACGCCGGTCGTCAATGACGAAGAGAAACTCGCACGCGCGACAACGCAGGCACACAAGGTTGCCCGCGATGGTTACCGCTTTGACGTCGGCACGTTTGCAATCGGGCAGCGTGTGACAGGGCGATCATCGTAGCTGGGGCTCAGCATGTCGGGGTCCTCCGCCTACTGTTCGCAAAATGGTTACGGCTTCGGAGGAAGTGGCGTGACGTGATGGACCATCTGCGGGTTGTCCTTATGCACGCTCCAGATGTGTCCGCAAGGACAGCGAAACCACAAGTAAGCCGGTGTGCTCGGCAACGGCAAATATTTGGCGGCATTCTTCCCACACGCAGGACAGGGCGGAGCGTTGAACAAGTCATCGTTTCCCGCACGGAATGTGCCAGCTCAGCCACAAGCGATTTGCGCCACGTTGCGGGCCGTCTGGACAGTTTTGTAAGGCCGAAGGCATGGGAAGCGATCCCTTTCGTCGGCTTGGAGGATTACAGACGGTCCCGCCGGGGGCCTCCATCTCTGGTTGTGGGGTGTCCCGGACCGGTCCCGGCTCAGATTTATGTGTCTACGGGTTTGGAGATTTTGGAAAGGGTTGCCGCCTACTCGACGGGCGAGGCGGGCTGGGTTTCTTGGGAAGGGGCGTGATGTGGAAAAAAACCTCGGGGTGGCCCCTGTGCAAGCCGCTAGTTCAGTGGCGGGGGTGCAGCGTGTATGGACGTGGCGTGACTTTTGTTCGATCAGCTCCCGGGTCTCCTTGTCCACGCTCCAGACGTGGCTGCAGTAGCAACGGTAGTAGTCAACGCGAGAGCGTGCGCTGAGGGCCGGCAGGAACCGGACCCGCTCACCGTCGTCGCACACTGGACACTTCGGGACGGGCGCCATGGCTGGGGCTCCAACCTACATCGGTTATGGAGGGGGAGCTACTAGGAATACCCCGAGCGTAGGGGGGGCCTCAATCTCTACAGGCGGGGGCTCGCGGACCCATTCCCGCCAACACGCGAGTTTTTCGAAAAACCGTGCCAGTAAAGTGGCCTGGAAATGAACACGTTACGAGGACTGCAGTGAAGCGAGGATGGATGCCAATGAGTGATGAGACACGGCGAGTCTGCCAGGAATGCGTTGGCGAATACGAGTTGACCGAATCGGATCAGCGCGGGCTGCAGCTGCCACGGCGCTGCCGGGCCTGCCGAAAACTGCGCCGCCTGACCCGTGAGGCCGCCACAACGCGCCCGCCCTTTCACGCCGAGGTGCGGTAAATGGAAACCACGATCACCGGCTATGCCGCCGTCTTCGACCGCGAGACGGACATTGCGGGCCTGTTCCGGGAAGTGATCCGGCCAAAAGCCTTCAGCGCGGCGCTGCTGCGCCGCGACGATGTCAGGGCGTTGTTTAATCACAACCCTGATTTCGTGTTGGGCCGAACCCGATCAGGCACGCTGCGTCTGACCCAGGACGACCGTGGGTTGAAGTATGACATCGACCCGCCTACCGCTACCTGGGTCACCGATCTCCGGGCGTCCATCAAGGCGGGGGACATCTCGCAATCGAGTTTCGCGTTTCGCGTCCATCAGGAGCGATGGATTCCAGGGCCAGGTGCCACTTCGTGAAATCCTCGAGGCGGAGTTGTTCGACGTCTCGCCGGTCACTTATCCCGCCTACGCCACGACAACCGTCACAGCCCGTGGCGATGGTATTGAGATCGCGGGTGCCAGTGGTGAAGGACGATCCCCGGTCGCTGGCGCCGAGGACGTGCTGCGGCGTTTGCGGCAACTGGCCACGACCCCGTCGGCCTGTGAGCGGTGCCACTGGTGCGGGCGCCGAGCGGATTGTGGGCGAACGGGAAGGGCGGCGCCACATCTTCTACGTGGTCTGCCCATCTTGCAGCGAGCGAAAGATTCTGGATCATCGAGCGCGAATCCTTCAAGGCGGCGACCGCTCGACGATGGCCGCACGACTGCGAGTGCTCGACGCGGCGGAACAACTACTCAATCAACGCTAAGGGAGATCGTCACCGTGCTCAAAACATTGCTACCAGAACGTGCAGTCCGAATAGTGAAGGCGGTCGCGGGTCAGGGGTTTTGCTTCAACGAAAACGAGGTCTGGATTCTCCCCTAAGGGGGTTTGGGCCCCAACGATCCTGGAGCGGCACAGCGAACCGTTCAACGGTCCAGTCCACAACGCGACAAAGTTTGATCCTGTGGAGTGGGAGCGCTCGACCCGTCCACGGTCAGCACGCCCCCGGTGCGCGAGCTCGACGAGGATGGCATCTGCCAGAAGTTCCACTGGTCGCGTGAGCAGTTGGCGACCGCGAAGGCCAACGGGTTCCCTACACGCAAGGGCGCGTTCGGCATCGGTCGGAATAAGTGGGACGAGCACATTATCGACAACTGGACCGCAGCGATCCGGCAATAGTTGAACCTGCGGTAAACATCGAGCTGAGGGGAGCACCGCTGCAGCACATACGTGCCGGCGGCCTCGGGCAGTGGAGCCGACGCGCGTTGAGAACGTGCGTCGCTCCACTGCTCTGACGTGAAGGTTTGCGGATTCTCCTGGGCGCGAGGTTTTTGAGACGGTGGCGCCCATCCCCAATGCTGCGGGGTGTTCCAACGCCGTCTCGTTTTGAGATTTCGCCGGGCGCAGAAATTCGGTTCGGGGCCGGCGGGCGCCCCGTTCGCCCTTTGCCTAGGAGGGCTAAGCCGCCGGTTCCGTTTTGCGGATGAACAGAGCAGGTAAATGAATGAGCGACATCTTGACCCGCGCGGAGCTCGTTGAGGATCTGACCTGTGAACGACAACGGGCTGCACGGCTTGAGGCGGCCTTGCGCCAGGCGGAGCAGCGGGCCGCGCTGGCCGAAGCGAGCGCCCGCACCGCGTGGCGATTGGCCGCGTGGGGCTCCGGGCGGAACATCGCGGCCCAGAGCGAGTCGAGGCCCAAGCCCACATGAACCCAAACCCGATCCGAGAAACGCGTTCCGAACACGTTCTGACAAGCCGGTGCGGGCATTGCGGCGAGACGTTCGAGCCAACGAGACCTCACCAGAGGTTCTGCAGGCCGTCGTGCCGGCGCGCGGCATTCACCGGACGCGAGCAGCAGCCCCGTCTACCGACGACCGACCCGCACGAGCTGTTCCGCACGCCGTTCGAATAGCGGAACTTTCAAATCCTGTGCATGTGCGCGAAGGGTGGGTAGAAAGAACCGCCGACGTCTGTGTCGACAGCCGGGCGGTTCATGTTCTCAGGCGCAGAGTCGTCGGCCGCGGCGAGCACGAGATTGTCGAGGGGTTCGGACGCGACCCAGACCCGCACGTCTCTTGACGTGAGTCTGTCAGTACCAGGGCCGGGTCTGCCGGTATGCGCGTCCATGGGTTCTCGAGTGGGGAATAGCAAGGACAGGGCCGCATGGAGCCTCTTGAGCAACAGGTACTGGTCAAGTTTGGGAACTGACTACTCTTTAGGCCCAGTATCAGGCTTGTCAGGTGGCGGCATCCCTGGATCTGGTTTCGGTTTTGGGTTCGGACGTTGTTTTGGCGTCGGTGGTGCTTCTGGAATCGGTGGTTTAGGAATCGACGGTTCCGGTATTTGAGTGTCCATGGTTTACATCCTAACGGGTTTTTTACTCGTCGCCAAACGTGACCACTACCGAGAAACCCGAAAACGGGCTGACAACCGACACGCGGCCGGAACAAATCAGCTACGGAATCAATAACGGTTTTGGCGACGGCAGAAGGCGCCGTCGCGAGACGGCACAATCAGCGCGGCGACTGCACGCGTTTGCGCGAGGAGGCCGCGGGCTGAGTGGATTGCGCAAAAGGTGCGTAGAAGATGTCAGTTACTGGACTCAAGGTCGGCGTCGTGGTGCCAAATGTTCGCGCATCTGTCGCAACGGCAGAAGAACCCTCGGGTGGTCGTGGCCGTACAACGCACGCGCGTTGAAGCGCACTTCGGGCATGGCGGCAATTGTGACACGCTGGGAACGGGCATGGTGGCAACCGTGCGAAGACTCGAGCCGTTGGTCTTTTTCTTCCGGAGAGCGGAATTTGGGAACCACGGGGGCAGCCTTCGTGGCGTAACTCCTTGGGTTAGAGTCGGGTCGTCAGCAGCTTCGCAAGGCGTGGTCCATGCCTAGGGCAATCTCTTGATTCTGAATAACGATCTTGCACTGCCCTCCTACGGTGTTCGAATGGCGGTGCCTGGGGACTCGACGTGCAATTGGGTTGCACAGAGATAGCCGCGAGGGGGTATAAGTCGGGACGCCGGTCGTGCGCAAACACGAACCGGCACCCTGGCTCGTCAGCAGCGCTAACTGCCGACGGCTTGCCAGCATTTTTATCCCTGCTGTCAGCCGATCGGCCTCTTTTGGAGGCCACCATGTCACCAAGGCTCGCGATCATCTGGGGCCAGTCGTCGTCTTCGGTCGAGGCGAGTCTCTCTACTGCGATTGAATGGAGCCTGCGATGCGCTGGAACGAGTACACGCTGCGCCGAGTGGAGGCCCTGATCGTGATCGTCGTGCTGGCTCTGCTTCTCGTGGGCTACGCCATCTCAAAGCTGCGATGACTAATACGAAGAGAGAGCGTCCGGTCACTCCGGGCCGTTCTCTCCACGTCGGTGCGGCTCGGGATCTGGAACGTCGTGATGCCACACCATCTGGCAAGGGATTGGAGCTGACGTATGAGCCCACAAATTTTCTACGAAGAGGAAGTCCTTCACTACGGCGGAGTAGGGCATCTGCATCTCCAGATCGCAGAAAGCGACGGCAATGTGGGGATTGGGCTGGCGCTCAACCCAGAGGGAAGCGATCTCCGCATGTGCTCGCTCACGGTGGATCAGGCGAAGGAAGTCCGGCGCGCGCTCGATGACGCCATCAGTCAAGCAGAGGGTTGACGGCAAGGTTAGTATCCGTCAGTCTGTGCCGCCATCGTCCTTGGTCGAGGCGATCGAGATCCAGCCTTCAGGGAGCTCCGGCGGTTCGCCGGGCTCCTGGCAGACTGGGCACGGCATACCGGGACCGGCGCAGTCATCGTGCGGCCACAGCTTCTCGGGGTGCTTCTCGCAGACGAATCGCGCGTCCTGGCACAGAGGGCAAGCCATGAGATCAGTATGACGATTGGAGGAAGGCCACATACAGGCCAACACTAACAGGGCTAGTGCGGCGAGTATTTTCCTGACCGTCTGCCGGGCCGTTTAGGCGCGATGACGATTTTGGCCGTGCGTCTCTTCGCTGGTCCGTCGGAGGACCAGACCTGGCCACATCCATCGCAGCGGTAGAAGTCGGCCCAAGCGATGGCGCTCGTGTGGTCCAGACGACGGCCGGGTTGGCCGCAGTGCAAGCAATCGGGAAGCGCCATGGTGGCCGCCTTTATAGTGCTGAGGGTGCAAGCAGATTACTCCACCCGTACCAGAAGTCAATATCGGCCGGGGACAGCTTTTTAGGTAGCCGTCCATTATGTGCACAGACCGCCTTGCTGCGCAGAGCGACACTTCACCGGACGCCGTCTGGCCGAGGGGCGGACGTCCAAAGCACCTTCAGGGCGCGAATGTCTTTTACTTCGGCCCGCACGAAGCCACGGCGGCGATCACTCAGCGCGTTTTCGGCGTTCCTGATACCGTCCTCGAGCGTCTTGGGGTTGTCGACGAATTACTTGGACCCGTCACGAAGAAACGCGTACACGTGCAGCAGGCCAACGTCTTGGCTCACAGCCGCAGACAGTAGCACGAGCAATGACAGCCGGGGTCAATTCTAAAAGGACATGCAAATGACGACTAGACGAGGGCGCGGTGAAGGCAGCATCACGCAGCGTGCTGACGGCCGCTGGATGGCTCGGGCTGATCTCGGCTGGCAGGATGGCAAGCGGAAGTACAAGAGTGTCTACGGACGCACCCGGCGTAAGGCCAGCGAGAAGTTGACCAAACTGCTGCGCGAAGTACAGCAGGGTGTTGCGCTTCCAGACGAGCGTCAGACGGTTGCGCAGTTCCTTGATGCTTGGCTCGAGCACAAGCGCAGCCGGCTCCGGCCGCGCGCTTGGCTGACGTACGAGCAGGCTGTCAGGCTGCATCTCACACCGGGCCTCGGCAAGTTCCCGATCGCGCGGCTGACGGTGGGCCAAGTCGAGGCGTGGTTTCACCGTCATCAGGCAGCGGGCGCTACTGGACGCACGATCCGATACGCACGTGCGGTGCTGCGCATCGCATTGAACCGAGCGCGCAAGGCTGGCCTCGTTGTGCAGAACGTAGCGGCACTAGCAGAGCCGCCGAAGCATCGAGCGAAGGAGATTCAGCCATTCACACCGGAGCAGGCTAGGACGTTGTTAGCGGCTGCAAAGGGCCATCGACTTGGCGCCGTCGTGTCTGTGGCGACGGCGCTCGGATTGCGCATTGGTGAGGCGTTAGGCCTCCGGTGGGAGGACGTTGACTTCGAGGCGGGGACGCTGAGCGTTCGGCAGTCCCTCGAGCGCAGCGGGGGAGATGCCGTCGCTAGGCGACGCCTCATGGCAGCGAAGCGTGAGTTAACCAAGCGGCTCAACGCAGCGACGAAGCGAAGCGCAGAGCGGCGCACGCTGCGGAAGGAGCTAGAGGCCCTCCGTGTCGAGTGGCGCAAGGTACGCACGACCTTGAGGACGGCAGAGCCGAAGTCGGCTCGCAGTCGCCGAACGATTCGAATGCCTGCGGTCGTCGTCTCTGCGCTGAAGGCGCACCGGACGCGCCAGCTCGAGGAGCGATTAGCCGCCGGCGGGGATTGGGAAGACTCTGGGCTGATCTTCACAACGCCAATGGGAACCGCGATAGATCCGCGAGGCACCTCGCGGAGTATCACGCGCTGCTTGAGGCGGCAGCGCTTCCATCGGTACGGTTCCATGATCTGCGTCACACCGCGGCGACGCTGCTGTTGGCACAAGGCGTCGACCCGCGAACGATCATGGAGACGCTGGGGCACTCGCAGATCAGCCTGACCTTGAACACGTACAGTCACGTGTTGCCGGCTCTTCGAGAGGATGCAGCGCAGAAGATGAACACGATTCTGTCCGCCGGTTAGAGCCGTGCCCGAGCCAAAAGGAACGGAAACGCTACGCTTCGAGGCGTGCTGAAATCCCTACCGGATCGTGCCGAGAAGGGTTGGGGAGCCGAGCCGTCTTTGTCGCACTGGTAGAAGTGCCGTCACTGCGGCTTTCAACTCTTCCCTCCTGCTCCTGCTACTCCAGCTGCCGAAACGCCAGCACATCTTTTCGTCCGACCCCACCGCTGCGCATACAACTGAATCGCTGCTGATAATCCTGAATTGCGGCGTTGAGAGTAACGAGGTCGATGGCCTCGGCCCCGCCCGCCAGCACGCCCTTGAGCGCGTGCAACACCTCGAAGCTCAGAATCTCAACGAGCAACTCGCTCAGAGGGAGTGGAAACAGCTGGCTCCGCGCCGCCGTATTGACCATCACCCACCTCTGATCATCGACGCCGAGCCAACCCATCCCGTGATAGATGTCGCGATCGTCAGCCCCAATCCAATAGGACGGTGCCATGTCGCGGCATCGTCCGGCGTTGCACTCGCGCTGAATCGTGATCCTCGGTTCGGCTGAGATCCACATCGGGAACCGCCCGGTCTTGCCGGGCAGCGAGAGGAACATCATCGGGTCGAAATACTCGTCTGATGGAATGCTTCCCGATGCATACGCCTTGTCAATCTCGCGTTGAAGGAACCAGTATTCCACACACCAGCTCAAGAGGTCGTAGTTAGCGTTGAGCTGGCGGAGGATCACGTGCCGTAATCCGAAGGATCGGAAAATCGAATCGTCGGCACAGTGCGAGTTTCTGCTCGTCTCGCGTCTGCTGTGCCGCGGTCTGATGAGTCGGGCCGTCGAACTCGACCGCAAAGATCGGTGCGTCATTCTCGGCTACCACGAAGTCGAAGTGCGACCGCAAAGCGAAGTTGAAGAGTGCGGATTCGATACCAGAGTGCTCTATAGACAGCACATCCGCTACGCGCATCTTCATGTGAACCGACGCACCGTATGTCTCGCAAACGGCCGCCAGTCGCTTATGCGTTAAGGCTTCGTGAAAGTTGACGATTTTCTTTACTTCAGCCACTGCTCGACCTCCGTGGCGTCAGCGGGCGTCCAGTCGGACACCCCTCAGAATGCAGCCGCGCGGCCGCGCGTTAGAGATTACGCCCTCAACGGGGCTTTTGAAACCGGAATGTGTGTCAGATAGTGTGTCAGGAGATCACGACACGATCAGTCCGCCCGGTTTTGCTTGGAGAAAGTGGTGAGCCGCCTCGGAATCGAACCGAGAACCCGCAGATTAAGAGTCTGCTGCTCTGCCAATTGAGCTAGCGGCCCACTGAGTTGCGCGGCGTCGGCATGGCTGCTCCGACGCGGTAGGGACAATTGCCGATTATAGCATCTCTCTCCGGGAAGGGCCGCTCGCAAGACGAGCCACGAATCAGGAACTTCATGCAGTCCCGTCCCGACAAGAAATTCGCGCAATCCGCGTCCCGTCGAAACATCCGCGTGTCAGAACGTCTTCAGCCCGTTCACGTGCAGTCGCACTCCGTAGAGAGACGTCGTCGCGCAAATGTAGAGGTAGTTGCGCTTGGGCCCGCCAAACACGACGTTCGAGCAGATCTCGGGGATCAGGATCTTGCCGATCAACACTCCGTCCGGCGCGATGCAGTGCACGCCGTCGTCGGTCGCCGCCCACAGCCGGCCCGCACTGTCGAACCGCATGCCGTCGAAACGTCCTGACGCACAATCGACGAACACTTTGCCGCCGGAGAGCGTGCCGTCTGCGCCGACGTCGAACACGCGAATGTGCTTCGGGAGAGTGCCGCCGGCCGAGTCGACGATGAAGAGCTGGCGTTCGTCGGCGGACAAGGCCAGGCCGTTTGGTCGGACGAAGTCGTCAACGACGGCGCGAATTTCTCCGCTCGCGCCGTCGACGCGGAACACGTAGTTCTTTCCAAGCTCGCTGTCGGCCTTGTGACCCTCGTAATCCGAGAGGATGCCGTACGGCGGATCGGTAAACCAGATCGTCCCGTCCGATCCGACAACGACGTCGTTGGGGCTGTTCAGCCGCTTGCCCTTGTAGTTGTCGGCGATGACCGTCAGGCGGCCGTCATGCTCGGTCCGGACGACGCGCCGACCGCCGTGTTCGCACGTGACGAGCCGGCCCTGGCGATCGACGGTGTTGCCGTTGGCGTAGTCGGACGGTTCGCGAAATACGCTGACCGAGCCGTCGCACTCGTCGTATCGCAACATCCGGTTGTTGGGGATGTCCGAGAAGACGAGGTGGCGCGCGGCGGGGAAGTACGCCGGGCCCTCGGTCCATCGCGCGCCGGTCCAGAGGCGTTCGACGTGCGCGGTTCGATTGAAGCAGTCGAGAAATCGCGGATCGAGGATTTCGTAATCTAAAGAAGACATTTCAGTCGGCAGTCTTCAGTCGTCCGTCGGCAGTCACAGTCGTCCGTCGGAGTCGGCAGTCGTCAGTCGGAGTCGGCCGTCGCAGTCGTCAGCCAGAATCGTCAGTCAAAGACGCAACTCACGAGGACGAGTCGGACCTGGGTGTTAGTCGGAACGAATTGAACCGACTTGGGCTGTCGACTCGGACTGTCGACTCTGATTGACGACTGTGACTGCCGACTCACGACTGAAGACTGCCGACTGTTTGTCGGTGCGCCGTCCGCCTGCTCGACTGTGGCTGATGCCAACCGTAGCTCACGCAGTTGCGAAGGATTTGGTGCGCCCGGCAGGGCTCGAACCTGCAACCTTCGGCTCCGGAGGCCGACGCTCTATCCAATTGAGCTACGGGCGCGACAGTCGTCAGTCGACGGTCGTCAGTCGACAGTCACAGTCGTCAATCCGAGTCGCCAGTCGACAGTCCAAGTCGACACTTCAAGTCGACAGGCGCAGTCCATCTTCTGAGTCGACCACCCATGCCGACGCGAACAGCAATCGTAGCATAGAACCGCGGTTAGTCGTCAGCTCGATCCCTCAGTCCAAAGTGGGCGGGACTACGACTGTCGACTGACGTGACTGACGGACTCAGACTGGCGACTGTGACTAACGACTGCCGACTGAAGACTGGCGACTGTCGCTATCCATCAGCCCGTAGCGCGTGGATCGGATCGATGCGTGTCGCGGTCCTGGCCGGAATCCAACTGGCAAGGAGCGCGATCGCGATAAGCACTGCCGCGGCAACCGCGAACGTCATCGGATCCCGGGCCGTGATGCCGTAGAGGAGCGTGCCGAGCGCGCGGGTGGTGGCAAACGCGCCGGCCAATCCGACGAGCGTTCCGACAAGCGCAATCGCCGCGCCCTCGCGGACGACGAGCGCTCGTACAGCACTCGTCTGGGCGCCGAGGGCAAGGCGGATGCCCATCTCGCGCTGGCGACGACTCACCGAATAGCTCAGGACCCCATACAGCCCGACCGCCGCCAGCGTCAGCGCCAGGATCGCGTAGGCCGCAACGACGAGCAGGGCGAACCGTTCCTGGACGATGCCGCGGCCGATGATATCGGCGAGCATCCGGGGCTGATAGAGCACGAGCGCGGGATCGATGGCGTGGAGCTCGCGCCGGATGTCGTCGACGAGTCGCGCCGCTGGCACATCGGATGACACGACTTCGGTGAGCGCCCAGTTGCGATTGGCCGCGAACTGGCGATGCAGGTGATAGACGATCGCCGGCGTCGACGCGCGCGCCGCGACCGCGACGTCGGCAACGACGCCGATGATCTCGGCCTCGCCGCCAGACACGCGAAGGCGGCGGCCGATGGGGTCTTCGTCCGGAAAAAGCGTTCGCGCGAGCCGGTCGTTGATGACGACCTGTCGCGGCGTGGCGCCATCCTGCGCGCCGAACGTTCGTCCGCGCAGGACGCGGATGCCCAGCGCTTCGAAAAAACGACCTTCGACGACGCGCTGATCCGCCCCGACGTTGGCGTTTTCCGGCCTGTCGGTTCGTCCGTTGGTCCACGTGTGATACGTGCCGGTCACGGGCAGTCGCGATACTGCGCCGGCTGCTTTCACACCGGGGATGGCTGCCAGCCGATCCTGGAACGCGACATGGAAGGCCGCCCGCCGTTCCGGCTCCGAGTACCGGCCGGCGGGCAGGTTCACCTGAAAGGTCAGCACGTTCTCGGCGCGCAGGCCAAGATTCACGTCCGCGAGCCGTTCGAAGCTGCGCAACAGCAGTCCAGCGCCGGTCAGGAGCACGAGGGCGAGGGCGATCTGGGAGACCACGAGCACCTGCCGGAAGCGGGCCTGCCGGCGGCCGCCGCTCGTGCCGCGGCCCGACTCCCGCAGCACGCCTTCGAGATTCGGGCGCGCGTGCTGCAGCGCCGGTGCGAGACCGAACGCGAGTCCGGCCACGAGCGCGACGACGAAACCGAAAGCGAAGACGGCAGCGCTCCCGCTCGAGCCGGCGGCGACGCGGGCGACCGATTCGGGCGCGGCGGCGAGCAGCAGGCGCGTGACGGCCTGCGCGCTGGCGAGGCCGACGATGCCGCCGGCGAGCGACAGCAGCAGGCTTTCGACGATGAGTTGCCGCGCCAGCCTCCACCGCGAGCAGCCGAGCGCCGCACGAACGGCGAGCTCCTGCTCGCGCGCCGCGCCGCGCGCCAGGACGAGCCCGGCGACGTTCACGCAGGCAATCGTCAGCAGCAGCGCGACCGCGCCGAGGAGTATCCACAGCAGGCTTCCTGCCGTCCCGACGGTGTCAACCTGCAGCGGCGTGACGCGCGCCCACCGACGCGTCTGGCTCTGGCCGTAGTTGGGCTCGATCTGGAGCGCGATTGTTTTCAGCTCCGCCTGCGCCTGCTCGAGCGTGGCCCCGGGCCGCAGACGGCCGATGACGCTCAGGTAGTGGTTGTACCACTGCGTCCGGTTCGCACTCTGGAAGTCGAGCGGCGTCCAGATCTCGACGCCGGGCACGAGCGGGTCCTCGAACGCATCGGGCACCACCGCGACGACCTGCTGACGGACGCCGTTGACCGACAACGTCTGTCCGACCGCGTCGGCACGGGCGCCGAGATACTCGCGCCAGATCCGCTCGCTGATGACGACGACGCCGGCATTGGCGCGCTCGGCGTCTCTGTCGAACGGTTGCCCGGCCAGCATCCGCACGCCGATGACGCGGAAGTAGTCGGCTCCGACCGGCAGCAGGTTCACGCGCTCCGGCTGCGCGCGATCGGTGAGGTCCGCGCCTTCGCTGTTGTAGGTGTATACCGGCGCCAGATCGAGCGTCGTGCTGTTGTCCCGAAAGGCGCGGAACGCCGGCTGGGGCATGTAGTTGTCGGTCTCGCCAGCGACGTGATACACGCGGACGAGCCGGTCCGGATCGTCATACGGCAGAGGCCGGAGCACGACGGCGTGCAGCACGCCGAAGACCGCCGTGTTCCTCCCAGTCCCAACGCGAGGGTAAGGATGACAATCGCGGAGAACTTCTTCGCGGAGGCGAGGGACCGCACCGCATAGACGATGTCTCGTTTCCAGCCTTTCCCACGGGTTTCTCCTCTCGGGCGTACACCCGGTCGGCTTGTCCGGAGGCCGACGCTCTATCCAATTGAGCTACGGGCGCATGTCAGTCGTCAGCCGACTTTCGACCGGCGCGAACAGCAATCGTAGCACAGAGGCGTCGGTCGCCGGCCCTCAGTCGCCGCGCAGCGCCTGGATCGGATCGATGCGTGTCGCGGTCCTGGCCGGAATCCAACTGGCAAGGAGCGCGATCGCGATAAGCACCGCCGCGGCAACCGCGAACGTCATCGGATCCCGGGCCGTGATGCCGTAGAGGAGCGTGCCAAGCGCGCGTGTGGTGGCAAACGCGCCGGCCAATCCGACGAGCGCTCCGACAAGCGCGATCGCCGCGCCTTCGCGGACGACGAGCGCTCGCACGGCGCTCGTCGGGGCGCCGAGCGCCAGGCGGATGCCCATCTCGCGCTGGCGACGACTCACCGAATAGCTCAGGACCCCATAGAGCCCGACCGCCGCCAGCGTCAGCGCCAGGATCGCATAGGCAGCAACGACGAGCAGGGCGAACCGTTCCTGGACGATGCCGCGGCCGATGATGTCGGCGAGCATCCGGGGCTGATAGAGCACGAGCGCGGGATCGATGGCGTGGAGCTCGCGACGGATGTCGTCGACGAGTCGCCCAGCTGGCACGTCGGATGACACGACTTCGGTGAGCGCCCAGTTGCGATTGGCCGCGAACTGGCGGTGCAGGTGATAGACGATCGCCGGCGTCGACGCGCGCGCCGCGACCGCGACATCGGCGACGACGCCGATGATCTCGGCCTCGCCGCCAGAGACGCGGAGGCGGCGGCCGATGGGGTCTTCGTCCGGAAAGAGCGTTCGCGCGAGCCGCTCGTTGATGACGACCTGCCGCGGCGTGGCGCCATCCTGCGCGCTGAATGTTCTTCCGCGCAGGACGCGGATGCCCAGCGCTTCGAAGAAACGACCTTCGACGACGCGCTGATCGGCCCCTACGTTGGCGTTTTCCGGCCTGTCGGTTCGTCCGTTGGTCCACGTGTGATACGTGCCGGTCACGGGCAGGCGCGACACGGCGCCCGCCGCTTTCACGCCGGGGATGGCTGCCAGCCGATCCTGGAACGCGACATGGAACGCCGCCCGCCGTTCCGGCTCGGAGTACCGGCCGGCGGGAAGGTTCACCTGGAAGGTCAGCACGTTCTCGGCGCGCAGGCCAAGATTCACGTCCGCGAGCCGTTCGAAGCTGCGCAACAGCAGTCCAGCGCCGGTCAGGAGCACGAGGGCGAGCGCGATCTGGGAGACCACGAGCACCTGGCGAAAGCGGGCCTGACGGCGGCCGCCGCTCGTGCCGCGGCCCGACTCCCGCAGCACGCCTTCGAGATTCGGGCGCGCGTGCTGCAGCGCCGGTGCGAGACCGAACGCGAGTCCGGCCACGAGCGCGACGATGAAACCGAAGGCGAAGACGGCAGCGCTCCCGCTCGAGCCGGCGGCGACACGGGCGACCGATTCGGGCGCGGCGGCGAGCAGCAGGCGCGTGACGGCCTGCGCGCTGGCGAGGCCGACGATGCCGCCGGCGAGCGACAGCAGCAGGCTTTCGACGATGAGTTGGCGCGCCAGCCTCCACCGCGAGCAGCCGAGCGCAGCACGAACGGCGAGCTCCTGCTCGCGCGCCGCGCCGCGCGCCAGGACGAGCCCGGCGACGTTGACGCAGGCAATCGTCAGCAGCAGCCCGACCGCGCCGAGGAGTATCCACAGCAGGCTTCCGGCCGTCCCGACGGTGTCAACCTGCAGCGGCGTAACGCGCGCCCACCGACGAGTCTGGCTCCGGCCGTAGTTGGGCTCGATCTGCAGCGCGATTGTTTTCAGCTCCGCTTGCGCCTGCTCGAGCGTGGCCCCAGGCCGCAGACGGCCGATGACGCTCAGGTAGTGGTTGTACCACTGCGTCCGGTTCGGACTCTGGAAGTCGAGCGGCGTCCAGATCTCGACGCCTGGCACGAGCGGGTCCTCGAACGCATCGGGCACGACGGCGACGACCTGCTGACGGACGCCGTTGATCGACAACGTCTGTCCGACCGCGTCGGGACGGGCGCCGAGATACTCGCGCCAGATCCGCTCGCTGATGACGACCACGCCGGCATTGGCGCGCTCGGCGTCTCTGTCGAACGGTTGACCGGCCAGCAGCCGCACGCCGAGAACGCGGAAGTAGTCGGATCCGACAGGCAGCACGCCAACGCGCTCGGGCTGCGCGCGATCCGTGAGGTCCGCGCCTTCGGCGTTGTAGGTGTACACCGGCGCCAGATCGAGCGTCGTGCTGTTGTCCCGAAAGGCGCGGAACGCCGGCTGGGGCATGTAGTTGTCGTTCTCGCCAGCGACGTGATACACGCGGACGAGCCGGTCCGGATCGTCATACGGCAGAGGCCGGAGCACGACGGCGTGCAGCACGCCGAAGACCGCCGTGTTCGCGCCCAGTCCCAACGCGAGGGTAAGGATGACGATCGCGGAGAACTTCTTCGCAGAGGCGAGGGACCGCACCGCATAGACGATGTCTCGTTTCCAGCTTTCCACGGGCTTCTCCTCTCGGGCGTACGCCGGTCGGCTTGATTAGACGGATTCTGGCGGAATTGGGTTGGAAGTGGCCCTCGGGCTGGACGCCATCCCACAAAACCCGATCTGGCGTGTTGTCCGTGTAATCCGTGGTCTCTAGTCGAGGAAACTTCCCGACGAGCCACAAATGACCGAACGGGTCGACGACGGCGCCCTGGAGCAGCCGGCCGATCGGACGCGGCCCGGTGACGGTATGGGTGTGTTCTCTCACCGGACTGTGGTCGATGGCTCCGGCGGCAAGCGCCTGCTTGTGCACCGCGACAGGGTCGTTGACGAACAACTCGATCCTGACAGTGGTGAAGCCAGCCGACGCCGGACTGCGAGTGCCGTGCGGGGTGACTCGTGGGCGAGAAAGAACGGCGCGCCATCGATCTCGAGCCCGGCGACGATGTGCCCGCCGCCGTCGAGGTGCCACAACACCGTCGCGCCAAACGCCGCTTTGTAGAACGCAATCGCGGCGTTGCCGTCGCTGACGGCCAGCACGCAGAGCCAAACTGTGTTTCTCTGCGCCTTGCGTTCTCAGCGGTGAAATGCTTTCACAGTGGGAGCCGACCGGCGGATTGTAGCATTGGGGTTTTCAAGCGGCGTCCCTGGCCTCGCTTCGGGAGGCCGCTTCAGAAAGACCGGCGAAGGTTGGCGCGCCCGGAGGGATTTGAACCCCCGACCTACGGGTTCGAAGCCCGGCGCTCTATCCATCTGAGCTACGGGCGCACAGCACACGCCAGTCGCGACTGAACGGAATCTTCATCATACTACAGCCGTGCTTTACACACGACGGCCGAGAGCGTAAGGTGTTCGGCGCTGCTGAGTGGCTGAGGAGCGGAGTGGCCGACGGACTTACTTCTGCGAGGAGTTAAGGATGAAGAAAACGCTTTCGGCCCTCACTCTCGCTCTCGTCGCCTTGCTCGCGCTCGTGCCAGCGCGAGCGCAGCAGCAGGAACTCACGCAGCTCCGCCCTGGTGCCGACGCGCCACGGCTGCATCGCAAGGGCGATCGGGCGATTCCCAATCACTACATCGTCGTCCTGGATCAGGACGCGGCCGGCAAGGCTGGAGACGCCGCATTCGTCAACAGCGAGGCGGAGGCTCTCACCCGGGCAATGCCTGGCGCGATCACCAACGTGTACGCGCACGCCATCAACGGATTCTCTGCCTGGATGACCGAGGCGGAGGCCGCCGCGCTGAGTGAGGATCCGCGCGTCGCCTACGTCGAGGAAGACCAGATCATGGAAGCATCGGTCACGCAGAACAATCCGCCCTGGGGGCTCGATTCGAATCGGGCAGCGCAATCTGCCCCTCAACAACGCGTACTCGGTACACCACCACCGGTTCCGGCGTGAATGTCTACATCATCGACACGGGGATACGCCGGACGCACACGCAGTTCGGCGGCCGGGCGTTCGTGGGATTCGATGCAGTTGGAGGTGGACAGAACACGAACGACTGCCACGGCCACGGCACGCACGTGGCTGGCACCGTTGGCGGATCGACGTACGGTGTGGCCAAGGCTGTCCGCCTCTTCGCGGTTCGCGTGTTGAACTGCAGCGGATCGGGCTCGAACTCGGGCGTCATCGCCGGCGTCAACTGGGTGACGGCGAACAGAATCACTGCCGGCTGTCGCCAACATGAGCCTGGGCGGAGGCATATCAACCGCGCTCGACAACGCGGTCCAGAATTCGATCGCCGCCGGAGTGACCTACTCAATCGCTGCCGGCAACTCCAATACGAATGCCAGCAACTCCTCGCCAGCGCGGGTGGCACAAGCCATCACCGTCGGGGCGACGACGATGACTGACGCCCGGTCGTCGTTCTCCAACTTCGGCAGCGTCGTCGATATCTTCGCGCCCGGATCTTCGATTCTCTCGGCCTGGCGGACGAGCGACACCGCCACAGCAACGCTGAGCGGGACGTCGATGGCCGCGCCGCACGTCGCAGGTATTGCTGCCCGAGTTCTCCAGGGCAACACCGGGGCGTCGCCCGCGACGGTGAGAAACGAGATCGTCAATACCGCGACGCTCAACGTGCTGAGCGGAATTCCGTCCGGGACGGCGAATCGGCTTCTCTTCCGGTTGAGCTCTCAGTAAGATCTCCGCGAGAGCGGGATCCTCATGAAGAACATGCTTTCAGCGCGTCGTCTGCTCGGCATTCTAGGTGTCTGCGCCGCGTGCGTGGCCGCCCTTCAGATGGGTGAGGCTGCTCAGATGAAGTTCACGAGCATCGATCGAGGGCAGAACAGCGCCATCGAGGAATCGCGAGAAGTCGTGATACGCAGCGCGAAAGAGTGGACGACGTTCTGGAAGCAAGTCGGAACCGACCGCGCGTTGCCGAAGGTCGACTTCGCCCGATCGATGGTGGTGGGTGTGTTCCTCGGAACGCGCCCGACTGGAGGATACACAGTCGAGATTACCAACGTTCAGGTCGAAGGACAGGACCTGGTCGTCAGCTACCAGGAGCGGAAGCCAGGTGCGGACGAACTGGCGGCGCAGGTCATCACCTCACCCTACGATCTGGCGATCGTCGATCGCCACGAGGGGACGGTGCGCTTCAAAAGGGAAAAGGGATAAGGGAGAAGGGAAAAGGAAAACCTTAGATCGGATTTCGGGCGAAGCAGATGTCATCGACGATGCGCCCGCCGATCAGGTGCTGTTGAATGATGCGTTCGGCGTTCTCCGGCGTCACGTTGCGGTACCACGACCCTTCCGGATAGACGACGCAGATTGGTCCGCCCGTGCAGATCCGCAGGCACAAGCACTTCGTGCGGTAGCACGGACCATCCGACCCGGCGATGTTCAGCTCCTTCATCCGCTTCTTCAGATACGACCAGGTCCGATCGCCGTCGTCAGGGTCCACACAATCCGGCCCGATGCAGATGAAGATATGACGCTTGAGCTTGCCGACGCCGAACGACCTGGCAGCTTCCGACGGCGTCTGGTCCTTCTTCTTGCCCATGACTTTCCGCGATCATACCGCACGCGCGCGGCCTCGACTCGCGAGTGAGCGGGTCAGGTGCGGGAGGCGTACTTCCGGAAGACCGCGTTCAGATTCGCGGGCTTGCTCGTGCGGAGGCGTGCCCAGAGATCGCCGACCTCGGTGAAACGCGCGGGCGCCGTCACGATGGTGAAATCGCGCGGGTCGAGGCCCTCGTCGATCTCCTTCCATGTGAGGGGTGTCGACACGCCTGCGTAATCACTGGCGCGCGCGCTGTAGGCGGTGGCCAGCGTCTTGCCGAGGATGTTCTGCAGGAAGTCGACGTAGACGGTGCCCCGGCCGCGAGCCTTGACCTTGCGCTCGACGGTAGCGATCTTCGGATGCTTCGACGCGACGACGGTGGCGACGATTTGACAGAACAACTGGCCTGACTCGTAGGACGTGTTGGCCGGGAGCGGAATGTAGACGTGCACGCCGCGCGACCCGGATGTCTTCGGCACGGCTGGCACCTTCAGCGACTCGAGCTCGTCGCGAACCCAGCGCGCGACATCGAGCACGCTGGAAAAGGGCGTCCCCTCGCCGGGGTCGAGATCGAGCGCCACGTAGTCGGCGTCGAGCGGCGACTGCACGCGCGAGAACCACGGGTCCTGCGAGATCGCGGCGATCTGCGTCATGTAGAGGAGAGTGATGAGCGATCCGCCGACGAAGCGTTCGACGCCCGGCTCGGCGATGGGATCGAGGTCGTCCCGCAGCTTCTCGATGCGAACCCCAGGAGGCGGCTTCTCCTTCTGTTTGCGCTGCTGATAGAACGCCGGACCCTCGACGCCGTCAGGAAAACGTTTCATCACGAGCGGACGATCGTGCACCGCCGGCAGGATGAACGGCGCGACCGTCGCGTAGTAGCGGAGCAGATCCCCCTTCGTCAGTTTTTCTTTCGGCCAGAACACTTTCGCGAGGTTGGTCACTCCAACCCGATTGCCATCCGGCAACTCGATCGTGCCATCCTTGCGGGCATCCTCGAGCGCGCGCAGCTTCTCGACGACTTCGGCTGTCGCTGATTCCTTTTCCCTTTTCCCTTTTCCCTTTTCCCTTTCCGAAGGTACCTCCCTCACGACCGTTTCCGCGCGTTTGTCATCTCTCAGCCCCAGATACACCGGATGCCGGAGCTTTCCGTCGTCGGTCCACTCGGTGAATCGAACCTGGGCCACCAGCTCGGGACGCACCCAGTGCGCAGGCTCGTTGGTCTTGATCTTCTCGGCGAACGGCGACTGCGTCGTCTCGAGAGACTTCAAGAGCTTGGAGACGCGCTGCAATTCCCGCTGATCGAATCCCGTGCCGGTGTGCCCGACGTAGGTGAGCTGGCTGTTACTTGCCCCGGTCTTCGAGCCCCCGCCTTCGCGCGGCTTAGTCACGCCGCGCTTCGGCGCGGCAAGCCGGCCCCCGGCGTCATACGTCCCCAAGCAGCAACGCGCCGAAATGCTGCCGCGTGTTCCTCGGTTCGGTCCAGCCCCCGACCACGAACTCCTGCTGCTGGACCACTTTGAGCTTGCGCCATGCGGGACTACGCCGTCCGGACTGATAGGGCGACTGCGCATCCTTGACGATCAGGCCTTCCCACCCTTCCTTCTTCGCGCGCGCGTGCATGGCATGGCCATCACCAATGGCCTGTTCGCTGAGCCTGAGCGTTCCGGACACGTGCGATTGAAACCGCTGCTCGAGCCGTTTCCGCCGTTCCACAAGCGGTAGCCCGCGGATGTCCTCGTTTCCGTCGCGCAGCAGATCGAACGCGATGAGCGCCACCGGTTGATCCCGATCGAGGCGCGCTACGTCTTTTGTATCTGAGAGGTGGATACGCCCCTGCAGGCGCTGAAAGCCGGTCGGCTGCCCGTCGCGATCGAGCGCGACGATTTCGGCGTCGACGACGAGCGGCTGCCGGAGCGGGGCGGCGAATGTTTCGAGCGCGTGAACGATGGCGGGGAATTGCGCGGTCTTCTCGTTGCCGAGACGGGACCAGAGCCTGACGGAGGCCCGGCCACGGCCCGGTTCGATTTCCACGAGCGCACGAATGCCGTCGGTACTTGGGTTCGTAGATCAGCTGGGCGCCGGAAAGGGGGGGCTCGGCGAGCGTGGCCAGCATCGGCCGCACGCTGCCGGACTTCTCGCGCCAGATCACGGAACGGCTAGCGGCGCACGATTACCGAGTATTCGGAGACTGACGACCGCGGGTCAGGGCGGGAGGAGGATGCCCCAATGCCGAATCTGCTCAATCTCCGAATACTCCGTAACCGGCTGGCACCATATTCAACCAAGTGGAACCATTAATCAATGTCATTGGGACGATTCGCAGGTGGACCTGGTTTTTCCCTCGTACGTCCCGCTTGGCTGATTGGCTCAGTAGCGAACCTGTAATGTATTGTAAGTCTTACGTCAACATACCGTGGAACGTCTTTATTTTCAATAAAATGTGTCGCCCGAAATCGAGGAGGTCGGCGGGAAGCTCCCGAGAGCCGGCCGGGGCGCGTGGGCAGGAGTGTGCAGCTGGTAGGGAAAGGGGCGGATTCCACCGATAATCAGGGCTGCCGGAGGGGTTGGCCTGGTCCGGCCGCTGCCCGGCCGAAGCCGGACCCACGGTCAGGTCGGATACTACGATCTGGCTGAAGCCGGAAACGAGAGGTACATCAGACACAGGAGCGTGCGAGATGGCGGCGCGTCCGACATGGAAGGGCTTTCTCAAGATCAGCCTGGTGAACATTCCGGTTCGGGTCTTTCCCGCGACTGACGCCGCGGCCACGATCAGCTTCAACCAGCTGCATGCCGAGTGTCAGACGCGAATCCAGCAGAAACGCTGGTGCCCCAAGTGCGAGCGGGAGGTCCCGATCTCGGAGATCGCGAAAGGCTACGAGTTCGAGAAGGGACGCTACGTCGTGATGACGGAAGACGACATGTCGAAAGTACGCCCCGAGTCGACTCGCGTCATCGACCTCGTTCAGTTCACGGATGCCGCGGCGATCGATCCGATCTACGTCGAGCGGCCGTACTACCTTGCGCCGGACGGCGCCATGGCGCTCGATGCGTTCGCGGTGATGCGCGAGGGCATGAAGGGGAAAGCCGGCATCGGCAAGCTCGCGCTGTATGGGCGGGAGTACCTCGTCGCGGTTCAACCGCGCGACAAGGGCCTCGTCATGTACACCCTGCGGCACGCCAAAGAGCTCCGGGGCATGGATCAGATCGAGGAGCTGGATCAGGTGCCGTCGAAGTTGAAGCCGGCCGAGATCCAGATGGCCAAGCAGGTGATTGGCAACTTCGAGGGCGCGCTCGATCTCACCGAGTACCGCGACCAGTATCAGGAAGAGCTGCAACGCATCATCGATGCGAAGATCGCCGGCGAAGAAGTCGTGGCGACCGAGGAAGAGGCGCCGCCGAAAGTCGTCAACCTGATGGATGCGTTGCGCCAGAGCCTCGATCGCGTCAGCACGGGCAAGAAGAAGGCCGCGAAGGCCATCATCGAGAAGCCAGTCAAGGCAGCGCCGAAGCGTCGCGCGCGTTAGCGTCGTGAAATGGGGTGTCTGGGGTGGATGACGGGGTTCGAACCCGCGACTTCCGGAGCCACAGTCCGGCGCTCTACCGCTGAGCTACACCCACCATTGTCTGGACGGAAGTGTCGATGCTGATCTCAGTCCCTGCACGCATACATTGCCGGTCGGCGCGCAGTGACCAACTTCAAATCTTAGCATCCGCTTCAGATCGCAGGCAAATGCCTGCTTCCCCGCCGCAGGCTTGGCGAAGGCGGCTTGCCGCGCCGTAGCCTTGGCGAAGGCGGGGGCATCAAGAACGGAGTTCGGATCGCACGAACGCGCCCGTGAGTTCTACGAGATCCCCGTTCGCGACTCCGACGGCCGTTGCATGGACACGATCCGAGCGGCTGCCCTTTGCTTTGTACATCAGCATGTCCGCGCGTTGAATCAGTTCGGCCGCGAGGTGCCGTGCCACTCCACGCCGCTCGGCGACGGGACCGAGCCGCAGACACACCACGCCCACGTCGACCTTGACCGGGCTCGCGGCGAGCCGTTCATCCTCGCGGCTCCAGTCGTAGGCTTCGACCGTGAGCTTGAATCGTCCTGCGATCTCTGACGCCTCCAGGCATCCGGGAAGGTCCGGGATCAGAAAGCAGAACTCGTCGCCGCCGAAACGCGCGTGCAGATCCCGGGCCTCGCTCCCGCGTTCGAGCGCCAGGAAGTCCTCTGATTCGATTTGGTCGGCCAGGATCCTCGCGACGCGCTCGATGATTCGGTCTCCGATCGGGTGCCCGAGCGTGTCGTTGTAGCGTTTGAAGCTCGTGATGTCCACAACTCCTACACTGCACCATCGGACGCGCTGCTCGACGGCCAGAAACGACTCGAGCCGTTCCATGAACCAGTTGAAATTGAGAAGCTTGGTCTTGGGATCGCGATGGGACTTTTCGGTGAGCTCGGCGACGACTTCTTCGAAGTACCGCGCGATGTTGCTCACCGTGACGTCCTTTTCGGTGAGCTGACTTTGCAGCCGCTCCATCTTGGCGGCAAACCCCTCCGAAAGCGCCTGAATGGCGTCGCGCTTGGATTCTTCGACGAGCTGCCGCTGGCGCGACAGGACGTGCTCCATGGCGTCGAACAGTTCTGCCTCGAGATCGGGCCTGAGATCGAGACGCTGCACCCATTCACGCAGATCGGCGATGGTTCGAAGCTCGGTCATCTTGAGGGTGGGGGCCCCGGCCTTCTCGGTCATCTGGGCTATCTCCAGCGCTTCCACTGGACCTTCAAGCCCCGTGCCGATCTCCTAAGCCCATCCTTTTCGTCTTCCTCGTCCTCGTTTACCTCCTTTTCCTCGTTCTCGTTTACATCGAAGTTTGTGCCATGTGGCCGATCGTCCGTGGGGCGCTGGCACGGGGCCAGCCTGACCCGTCCGAGGCAGGTGTGCACGGTGGGTCGTGGGGCCTCGCTGGGCTGTGATCGTAGGTCTGGTTGTCTACCTTGCCATGCTGGTGTTCGCAGGGCATACGGTCCACAGGTCCGTGCGGTACTTTGTTCCGACACGCCGAGCAAGCGGCGGCTCGCGCGAGCAAGGTCGGGCGCAGCTCTCGGCGCTGCAGGCGCGGATGAACCCGCACTTCCTGTTCAACGCGCTCAACACGGTCGCGTCGCTCGTGCGATCGAATCCGCGCGCTGCCGAACATGTCGTCGAAAACCTGTCCGACGTGCTGCGGATGACGCTTGCGCGCTCCGCCGAGAGGATGGGGACGGTCGACGACGAATTGCGCTACGTGCAGGCGTACCTGGCGCTCGAACAGGAACGATGGGGCGATCGGTTGCGAGTGGAGGGGGACGTCGGAGAGGACGCGCGTCGGTGGCCGCTGCCGCCGCTCACGCTGCAACCGGTCGTCGAAAACGCGCTTCGCCACGGTATCGGATCGCGACTGGTGGGCGGAGATCGCGTCCGCAAAACGAGCGCGACGGCCGGCCACTCGCTGACGTCCGACCGCGCTACGAGCGCTCGGCCTTGACCAGGTCCGCCTGCGCAAGATTGGCGCGGGCCTGAGCGGTCGAGCGCGCGGTGTCAGCCTCTCGGGCGCGCTCGGCAGATGCTTCCTTCTTGCGCACTGCGGAGGACGCCTCGCGCTCCGCTTTGTCCACCGCCGACTGCGCGTCCTCGAGAGCCTTGCGCGCCTTGTCGAGCCGCTCGGCAGCTCTGTCGGCTTCGCGCGCCGTCCGCGCGGCCTCGAACTCCTCGCGCCGTGCCGCCTGCTCGGCGCCGCGCAAGGCCTGCAGGGCGGCGTTCGCTTTTTCCCTGGCTTTCGCGACAGCCTTTGCGCGGGCGCTGACCCGTGCTGGCGGTTCGGCCGTCTTCGGGGTCCGGGGCCCGGGGCCCGGGGACCGGGGGCCGTGAGCGGCCTTCCCCGCGTGCACAGGCAAACCGGCCAGCAGCTCGAAACCACCTGGCTGCATCGTCCGTGTGAGACGCCCGGGTGAATCGGGCGCAGTGGGGAGCGCGCGCAACGTCGTCGCGATCGCCTGACGGGTGGCCTCCGTTGGCGGTTGCCCCGCGTCCCGAAGGATATCGGTTGCCGCCTTGAGGACCGCGTCGAGCGCGTCTTCGTGAGCCTGACCGGCGGCCCGAAGGTCGCCGCGCTTGCCGGAAAGCACGGCCGTATGCGTCGACTGCAGCGCGCTCGCCGTTTTCTTCAGCGCATCGAACGTCGGACGACGCTTCCAGTACACCTGATTGATCGCCCACGCCGCGAGCGGTGGCTTCTGGAGACGTTTGATCTCTCCCGAGTTTTTTCCGGCCTCTTTCGCGAGTGCGTTTCGCGCGGCGGTGAACTCGTCGAGTCGGAGCTGATACAGACGATCGATTTCGGCGTCCAGTGATTGCGCGACCACCGACCAAGGATACAGGAAGGCAGACGCTCAAGCGTGGTCGTACGACGGCCGCTGCGGGCGGTATGATAGCCCCCTGACGTGTCATGGATACTGGTGACGTGCGCACGAAGGGCGGCTTTCCAGCCACTCGCCACTCGGTGATCGAGCGGATCCGCGACGCTGATCCCGAGGCCAGGCGCGCGGCCTACGGCGATCTCGTCGAGGGTTACTGGAAACCGGTATACAAGCATCTGCGCATGACGTGGCGCCTCGACCCCGAGGACGCCCGCGATATCACGCAGGGGTTCTTTGCCGACGCGTTTCAGAAGGCGTGGCTGGAGCGGTACGAACCGGAGAAGGCGCGCTTCAGGACGTTCGTCCGCGTGTGCGCGGATCGGTTCGTCATGAACGCACGCCAGTCGGCGACCAGGTTGAAGCGCGGAGGCGGCGTGCACACGCTGGCGCTCGATTTCGACGGCGCCGAGCGCGAGGTCGCGTCGAGCCGGCTCGTGTCGATGCCCGAGCCGGACGAGTACTTCCATCAGGAGTTCATCCGGGCGCTGTTCGACAAGGCGGTCCAGGCCGTTCGTGCGGAATATGCGGCGAGCGGCCGTCAGACGCATTTCACGCTGTTCGAGCGGTACAATCTGACGCCAGCCGACGGCGTCAGCTACGCGCAGCTCGCACGTGAGTTCAACCTGACGACGACGCAGGTGACCAATTACCTGGCGCAGGTGCGCCGGCGCTTCCGCGAGCGAGTGCTCGAAACGCTGCGCGGTCTTTGTGGCACCGACGCCGAGTTCCGACGCGAGGCGCGTGAGCTGTTCGGCGTGGAGGTCGAATGAGCGGCCTGTCGGACGCCGCCGTGACGCGTCTGAAATCGCTCGGCAGCTGGCCCGAGTTCGAATCCTCGCGCTATTCGGTGATGGAGGAGATCGGCCGCGGCGGCATGGGCACCGTCTACCTCGCCTTCGACGAGGAGTTGGGCCGCGAGGTCGCGATCAAGGTGCCCAATGCGCTCGCCGGTCCCGCGCTCGAACGCCGGCTGCAGCTCGAAGCCCACGTGCTCGCGAGGCTGGAGCACCCGGGCATCGTCCCGATTCACGATACAGGACGGCTCGCCGATGGGCGCCTCTTCTACGTGATGAAGCGGGTCCAGGGTCGAACGCTCGGGCAGCACCTCGAGGCCGTGCCTGGCTTGACCGAGCGTCTCCGCGTATTCGAACGCATCTGCGAACCCGTAACGTTCGCGCACGCGCAGGGCATCATCCATCGCGACCTGAAACCAGAAAACGTCATGGTGGGATCGTTTGGCGAAGTCATGGTGCTCGACTGGGGTGTTGCAAAAGCTGTCGTGGGACCACACGCGCGGAACGTCAATCAGGAACCGGCCGGGTCGAAGCCGTCACGTGACGGACAGCAGACAAGTCAGCAGCCTTCTTCAAGCATGACCGACCAGGGCACAGTCGTCGGCACTCGGGGTTTCATGGCGCCGGAACAAGCGCGTGCCGCGGTTGATGAGATCGATCAACGGGCGGACGTCTACAGCCTCGGCGCGATTCTCTTTCTACTCTTGACGAATGAAGTACCTGGTTCCGATCGCGACCCGGTCGTGCAGCTGCGGCGCCACGGCGTGCCGCGCCCGCTCGCTGCCGTGTGCGGCCGCGCGCTCGCGTCCGATCTGGCCGAACGATACGGAACGGTGGCGGCGCTGGCCGACGACGTCGGGCGCTATCGGGCGGGAGGACCCGTCGACGCGTATCCCGAGACGATCGTCGATCGGGTCGTGCGGTTCGGACGGACTTACCGGACTGCCATCCTCTTGGTCCTCGCCTACATCGTCATGCGCGCAGTCGTGGCATTTGTCGCGGGATGGTAGACAGGAAAAGGGAAAAGGGAAAGGGACAAGGGACAAGGGAAAAGACGGGGAAAAGGGACGAGGGAAAAGGCGTAATAGAGTGCCAGGAGGGCAGGATATGAAGAAACCCGTGCTCGGGCTGGTTCTCGGCGGCGTGCTTGGAGTGTTCGACGGGCTCAGCGCGCTCATCTCGGCGCCGGAGGTGGCGAAGGACATTGTAGGAATCGTGATTGGATCGACATTCAAGGGGCTTCTTGCCGGAGTGCTGATCGGTTGGTTCGCAACGCGCGTTCGCTCGATGCAGGCCGGTCTGTTGCTGGGGCTGGCGATCGGCGCGTTCTTCGCGTTCCTGATTGCCGCCATGCCGAACGAGCAGGGGGGCCACTACTGGTGGCAGATCATGCTGCCTGGCAGCGTGCTGGGCCTGATTGTTGGCTACGCGACGCAGCGCTACGGGCGGTTGAGTCCGACTACATCCTGAATTGATCGTCATCATTGTCCTCGCGATCGTCGGCGCGGCGGCGCTGTCGCACACCGCGCCGTTTCCCTTCCTGCTCGAAGCATTTCGACCATCCAAATCGCTGTGGCGTGTCCCTCCGCAGACAGGGGCGCCGCCGACGATCTACCTGACGTTTGACGATGGGCCGAACCCTGATTGGACGCCGGCGCTCCTGGACGCGCTCCGTGCGTCCAACATCCACGCGACGTTCTTCCTGATCGACGAGCACATCACGCCCGAGACTGCGCCAATCGTGAAAAGAATCGCTGACGAGGGGCATGCGATCGGGCTGCACAGCGGGTCGCGGCGGCTGATGGCGATGTCTCCGGAGGATCTCGCTGATCTCCTGTCTGGCGCCGCCGCTCGCATCACTGAGATCACGGGTCGGCAGCCGTGCCGCTTGTTTCGGCCGCACGCGGGCTGGCGCAGCGCGCGGATGTACGCCGGGCTCGACGTCATCGACTACCGGCTGGCGGGGTGGAGCTGGGGAATGTGGGACTGGAGCTGGTGGCGGAAACCGCAGGCGGAGAGCGTCGCGAGACGCCTGGCGCGCAAGGCGTCATCGGGAGACATCATCGTGATTCATGATGGTCACCACGCGAATCCGCGTCCGGATCGCCGCTACGCCGGCGAGGCGGTCCGGCTGCTCGCACCGGCATTGCAGACTCGCGGGTTCCAGTTTGATCGCCTCTGCCAGATGTAGCGTTCGCGAGCTCCGTCGAAGCGACCGCGTCCGCTGAGGGTACAATCAACGCGTCGTTGACATGCGAAAGCTGATTGTCATCGTCGCCGTTGCCGGGATCGTGCTGATCGGGGCTCTGGCGATCGCGATTCGCGTGCTGCTCGGGGGCGATCGCGTCAAGGCGGCAATCGAGGCACAAGCGGCGTCTGCGCTCGGTCAGCCCGTCACGATTCAGACAGCGGTGCCTCGTCTCTTTCCTCGCGTGAGCCTCGATCTCCGGGGCATCACGATTGGGAAGGCACGCGAGGTGACGATCGAACAGGTCAGGCTCGCGACCGGTTTCCGTGCGCTCGTGCAACGGCGCATCCAGGATGCCGAGATTCAGGTCGAGCGCAGCCAGATCGATGTTCGCTGGGCGCTGGCGCTGCTGGCGGCGCTGGTCGACGCGAACGCGGTCGACGCGCCGGCGTCACCGCAATCTCCTCCGTTTGCCATTGAGTCCATCGGCGCGATCACCTTGCGCAACCTCGCGCTCGTGGCGGGAACGCACACGCTGAACGTCGACATGGACTCGTCTCTCACGGGAGGCGACCGCTTCCTGGTCGATCGTCTGCAGGGTCGCTCCGATGGATCAGACTTTCACGCGACCGGCGAGTTCAGCAGTGTGTCGAAGCGGACGGGGACGTTCACCGTCGACGCGGAGACCCTGGATCTCGACGGGCTCCTCGCGTTCCTTGCGGCAGCCACGCCCGCGGGCGGGGCACAGGTGGCTCCAGGGCGTGCCGGCAAGGTACCGCAAACAGGCCAGCAACCCTTGCACCTCGACGTCACCGTTCGCGCAAAGCGCGGACGGGCGCTGGGCGCTACGCTGGCGAACATGACGACGACCTGTCGCATGGCGGGCGGTGACGTTCTCCTCGAGACACTCCGAATGGAGCTGTTCGGAGGCCGCTTCGACGGGTCCGTGGCGTTTCGCGGCGGGCAGGGCCAGTCGGCGCGCACGGGATCGGTCGACGGCCGGTACGAGTGGCGCGGTACTTTCGAGAATCTCGACGTGCCCCAGGTCGCGGCGTTTGCCGGCGCCGCAGGTTCGATTACGGGCCGCCTCGGCGGCACGGTGTCGATCACGGCGCCAGGCGTCGATCCGGAGCTGGCCATCCAGCGCGCACGCGGCAGCGCGCGCGTCGCGATCACCGACGGCCGGATTCCAGGCCTCGAAATCGTCCGGAGCGTGATTCTTGCTTTTGGAAAGGTCTTCGACCGAACGTCCCGCTGGTTCCGGCGAAGCGTTCACGCGCCTCGCTGCCACGCTGGCCGTCGCGGGTCAGCAGTTGACGACCACTGATCTCACCTTCGCGTCACGCGACTTCGACATGGCAGGGCGTGGAACCATGTCGCTCGGGTCGCAGGCGGTGGACTTCAACGCCGACGTCGTGCTGTCGCGCGAGCTGAGCGCCCAGGCAGGGCGCGATCTCTATCGAGTGGCCCGCGAAGGCGATCGGGTCGTTCTGCCGGCCCGCATTACCGGCACCGTGTCGGCGCCGACTGTGTTCGTGGACGTGCAGGCGGCGCTGAAGCGTGCGTTTCGGAATCGAGCAGAGGACGAGTTGAAGTCGCTCATGAACAGGCTCCAGAAGCGAATCATCCGCCACTGACCGCTCGATCTCCAGCGGGGGACGGCACCTCACGCCGCGGGCCGCAGCGGCGGGAGCATCGCCTCGATGCGGCTGCGTGAGGACTCGAGCCACGGCGGCAGGACGAGCGTTTCGCCCAGATGTTCGCGATCCTCGTCGACCGCGAAGCCGGGGCCGTCGGTCGCAATCTCGAAGAGCACGCCACCAGGCTCCTGGAAATACACCGACTTGAACCAGAAACGATCGATGACGGGCGTCGCGCGACTTCCGGCGGCTTCCACCTCCGCCCGGACGGCAAGCTGCTGCGCCTCGTCGGCCACGCGCCAGGCCAGATGGTGGACGCTCCCGACACCCCATGCCCCACGACGCTGATCGGATGCGTCGCGGATATCGAGCACTCCGGTCGAATGGTCGGACACGAAGCGCGTCCATCCATTCTCGTCGCCGAACTTTCGAAGGCCGAGCACGGTCGTGAGGAACGTCGATGTCGTTTCCGGCGCGCGTTCCCACAGTTGCGCGCCGTACAGTCCACGGACCTGATGTTCGGCCGCGACGGGGCTGTGGTCCCACGGAGCGAAATTGCGGCGTGGCTCGCCAGCAGGCTCGACGAGGGCGACCCGGAGACCATGCGGATCGACCAGCGTCAGTACACGATCGCCGAAGCGTTGTTCGGTGGCGCCTACTCGGGCGCCGTACTTTTCGAGTCGGGATCTCCAGAAGTCGAGGCTGCCGTGCGGAACTTCCAGGTCGACTTCCACGGCCAGGCCGTGTCCCATCCGCGGCGGGGCCATCTGCGTCCACGGAAAGAACGTCAGGTCCGTGCCGGGATGGCCATCGGCATCCGCATAAAAGAGATGATAGGTGCCCGGATCGTCCTGATTCACGCTTTTCTTGACCAGATGCATGCCGAGCACGCCGACATAGAAATCCAGGTTCTCCTGCGCGGGTCCGGCAATGGCCGTGATGTGATGGAGCCCGTTGACGCCTGTCATGGTTCGATTCTATCTCGGGGCTCGGGGCCGGGGCTCGGGGCTCGGGGCTCGGGACTCGGGCGTTCGAGCAGCTCGAGCGGGCGAGATTCGAACTATGGCTCAGGTTCCCATTCACGAGCCCCGAGTCCCGAGCCCCGAACCCCGAGCCCCGAGACAGGTGTAGACACGCTACACCCATGGGTGTAGCATGACTACACCCTATGGCGCCGAAGAAAGAACGCTACCAGAACCGGATCGAGCTGCTGCAGGGCACGCTCGACATGCTCATCCTCCAGACGCTGCAGTGGGGTCCGCGGCACGGATACGGCATCACGCAGGCGATGCGCGCCGACTCGGACGACGTGCTGCAGGTCGATACCGGATCGCTCTATCCTGCGCTCCACCGGCTGGAACGTCAGCGGTGGATCGCGGCCTCGTGGAAGGTCTCTGAAAACAACCAGCGCGTGCGGGTGTACCGGCTGACGGCCGCCGGTAAACGCCAGCTGTCGTCGGAGCGCTCACGATGGGAGCAGCTGCAGGCGGCGATTGCCGGCATCCTCAATCCCGCACGTCGCATGACTGAATGACATCAAAGGAAGCGAGGCCCCGTCATGTCATGGTGGCGACAGCGACGAGATGACGACCTGGACGCCGAGCTGCGAACACACCTCGAGATGGCGGCGCATGATCGGGTCGAGGACGGTGAACGTCCGGACGAGGCCGCCCGGTTGGCGCGCCGCGAGTTCGGCAACGTCGCTCAGGTGAAAGAGATCACCCGCGAGATGTGGGGATGGGGGTCACTCGAACGCTTCTGGCAGGACCTCGGATATGGTCTGCGACTGATGCGGCGCAGCCCAGGCTTCACGATCAGCGCTGTGCTGTCGCTCGCGCTCGGCATCGGCGCGAACGCCGCCATCTTCACGGTGGTGAATTCCGTCCTCCTCAGGCCGCTGCCCTATCACGAGCCCGATCGGCTCGTCATGGTCTATTCGGTCGGATCGATGAGGTCGTTCACCTGGAACGACGGACCGTTCTTCGATCCCGATTACCTGGAATTCCGGAAGCTGACGTCATTCTCCGCGCTTGCAGCGTTCGGCGGCGGAGAGGTTTCGCTCAACGACGCGAGCGACCCGGTGCACGTGCAGCGCGCCCGGGTCACGGCCAGCCTCTTTCCATTGCTCGGCGTCGGGGCGTCGCTCGGGCGCGTGTTCGGCGACGACGAACAGGCGTCTGGTGCGCCGGTTGCGCTGCTGAGCGACGCGCTCTGGCGTGGACGCTATCTGGCCGACCCCGGTGTGGTCGGCCGCGTCGTCAGGGTCGAGGGCGTGCCGCACACCGTCATCGGCGTCATGCCGGCTGACTTCCGCTTCCCGGTCAACGCGGACATCTGGGTGCCGCTCGTGCTGCGGCCGACGTACCGTGGCAACGCGATGCACAGGGTGATCGGTCGACTGGCGCACGGCGTGTCGGCAGAGCAGGCACGGGCGGAAGTCGAGGCTCTCCTGGTCAACATTGCGACGAATCCCCCGCAGGGAGGGGCCTCGCCGCGCGCGTCGGTCGTGGATCTGCGCGAGTCGATGGTGGGAAAGGTTCGCTGGCTCCTGCTCACGCTGCTGGGCGCTGTCGGGTGCGTCATTCTGATCGCCTGCACGAATGTCGCGAACCTGCTGATGGCTCGCGCGGACGGTCGAGGACGGGAGATGTCGGTTCGCGCCTCGCTCGGCGCCACCCGGACCCGGTTGGTCCGACAACTGTTGACCGAGAGCCTCGCGCTCGCGATCTGCGGCGGGGCGGTCGGGCTGCTGCTGGCGCACGCGGTGCTGCCGGTTCTGCTGCGCTCGGTCCCGGAGGACATGCTGCCGCGTAGCGAAGAAGTGCAGGTCAGCCTGCACGTGCTGGCCTTTACGTTTGCACTGAGCATCGTGACAGGTCTTGTCTTCGGTCTGCTCCCCGCGCTCTCGTCGTCGCGGGCCGACGCGGCACATTTCGACAAGCTTCGCACGGCGCGCGGGACGACCAGGGGTGAACGGCGGTTTCGGGGACTCCTGATTGTCGTCGAGACCGCGCTCGTCCTCGTGCTCCTGATTGGGGCCGGGCTTCTCCTCAAGAGCTTCTGGAAGCTCCAGCACGTCGATCCCGGATTCCGCCCGGAAGGCCTGCTGACGATGACGCTACTGCTGCCCGAGCGGTCCTACGAGGCGAAGGAGGTCAAGCGGGGCTTTTACGAAGGGCTGCTGGAGCGCATCGAGCAGCTTCCGCACGTCAGTGATGTCGCCGCCGTCAACCTGCTGCCGTTCGGCGTCATGGGCTGGGCTGGTGACTTCGAGGTCGAGGGAGGTGAAGACGCGTGTCCTGATGTCATGGTGGCCAAGCCTGCCGTGAGCGAAAACTACTTTCGAACGATGGGCATCCCGTTGAAGCAGGGGCGGCTGTTCGACAGAACCGATCGCGAAGGTGCGCCCAGCGTCGCCGTCGTGAGCGAGAGCGTCGCGCGAGCATGCTGGCCGGGCCGCGATCCTCTGGGGCAGCGGATCAGGATGGACGATCGTCCGATGACGATCGTTGGCGTCACGGGCGACGTCCGCCAGCGCAGCCTCGAGGCTGCACCCGTTGCGGCGATCTACGTGCCGCTCCGCCAGGAGCAGCGGAGTTTCTTCCTGTGGTCGATGACCTACGTCATGCGCCCGTCGACGCGTCCGGGCCAGGGAGATGCCAGCCTTGCCGCGGCGCTCCGGGAGCAGGTCCGAGCCCTCGATCCCGACCTGCCGATCCTGCGCATCGCACCTCTGGATGGGATCATCTCGACGTCCATTGCCGAGCCGCGGTTCCGGACAGCGCTGCTTCTCACATTTGCTGGCCTCGCGCTCATCCTCGCCATCGTCGGCATCTACGGCATCGTCAGCTACGAGGTCGTTCGCCGGACCGCAGAGCTGGGCATCCGCCGGGCGCTTGGTGCGCGGGGCCGGGATGTGCTCCAGCTCGTGATCGGTCGCGCGGCCGTTCTCGTCGGACTTGGCGTGGTCGTGGGCATCGTCGTCGCCAGCACCGCGACGCGCGCACTGAAGGCTTTTCTCTATGCCGTCGAGCCCACCGACCTGATGACGTTTTTCCTCGTGTCAGCCGGCCTCGTCCTCGTCGCGCTCCTGGCCACGCTCGTGCCAGCCCGCCGGGCCACGACGATCGATCCGGTCGTCGCCCTCAGACACGACTGACGGCGATCTATTCTTTCCTCGTGAGACGCCCGGTTCTCGTCATCACGATTGGTGCGCTCGTCATCTGCGCGGCCTACGCGCTGGCCGCCTTCCTCGTCAGTGGCCCGTCTGGTCAAGGTCCGTGGCTTGAGCAGGTCCGCGAGGTGGTGGCCGGGTGGGGACGGCTCGCGCCGATCATTTACACACTCGCCGTCGTCGTCGAGGTCATCGTTGCGCCGTTTCCCGGAACGCTGCTGTACGCCCCGGCCGGTGCAATCTTTGGCGGTTTCCTGGGCGGGACGTTGTCGCTCGTGGGCAACGTGGTCGGTGCAGCGATCTCATGTGGTACTCGGCCGACTGATTGGGGAGCGGCTGCTTGGACGACGGGCCGACGATTCGGAGTTCCGGCGATACCAGGATCTGCTGCGCGAGCGCGGACTCTGGGTCGTTCTTCTGCTTCGCCTCAACCCATTCACGACATCGGATCTCGTGTCGTATGCAGCGGGGATCGCTGGCGTTCCGGCGTGGAAGGTGGCGGTTGGCACCCTCGTCGGGCAGGCGCCCTGGTGCTACCTCCAGGCGTACTTTGCCGAGCAGATCTTCGAGCTCGTTCCGGGGTGGATTCTGGTCGTCAGCGGCGTCCTGCTCGTGGTTGCGGTGTTGCTGCTGTTGATAATTGGCCGCAACAGCACTCGAAAACCTGCCAAAGCCTGACGCCACCGCCACCTCCACCACCTCCAGCGCCGCCGGACGCCACCACTCCAGGGGTCAGGTCTTGTACTTTGACGTTCGGATGTTCACCGTGGGGCATTCGGAGTTACACCCTAGGGTCAGGTCTTGTATTTTGACGTTCGGGAGACTGTCCGTCCATCGCGCTGCGCGGCTTCGATCACACCGTCAATCGAGGAAATCAGGCGCAAAGGCCCGTGTTCGGTCGCGCTGCGAGCTGCTGATTGCCCGCCGATCTCGTCGAAAGATCAAAGTACAAGACCTGACCCCAGGGGTCCCAGGGTCGCTCGAGCGTGCATCGACGTCGACGCGAAAGGGGTTATCCGTGCGTGTGTGGAGAGCTCAGAGAGGAGTGTTCACAGTGGAAGGAGGGTTGTCGCTTGCCGCGAGGGTTGAGGCAATTCGGCTCACTGTACCGTAGTGAAGGTGCACACGGCTCGCAATCTCGGACAGCGTGTACAGATATCGCTCGCGAGCCTCTCGGATGCGGACATTACGCAACATCTTGTCATTGACGTCAGCAAATAGATCCTCGAGTGTCGGACGTCCACTCCGCCGCTGACGACGAGTGACTTCCGAGTGAGCCTGTTCGATGTCCGGGCGGTAACGTGCCACGAACGCCTCACTGCCAAGTATCGGGACATCGCTGCGGATCGCCGTGATAGTTGCTGAGTGCGGTTCGCTTGCCGCGATGAATGCCCGATACGCTCGGCACGAGGCCGCTCTGTCTCGAAGGCCCAGCAACAGGTCGGTCGTCAGCAGCGCCGGGCGCGGAGCCATCCCAGCGGTGGCGGCATAACTCGTCCACGGCCAGTCAAGGGCGTTACTCACAAGACCCGCGCGAACCGGATTCAATACGACGTACCGGCATACTTCGAGGAAGTATCCATCCCGGTCGACCAGCTGCGCCTTGAAGCGCCCTTGAAATACGTGACCGACGCGCTCGTGACGTCGGTTCCACCATTGCGCATAGACACCATTCAAATAATGAATCGCACGCGAGAGATTGGACTCGAGCGTCCGGAGCACGAGGTGATAGTGATTGGCCATCAGGCAGTAGGCATGGCACTCGACGCGGTACCGCTCGACCATGTGTTCAAGCAGCGCCAGGAACCGGAATCGATCAGTATCGTCGCAGTAGATAGCCATCCTGGCGTTCCCTCGCGACATGACATGGTAGATGCCGTCTGGAACAAGGAGACGAAGTGGTCGCGCCACGGCGAGGTTCGACTCAACAACCGTTCCAGCTCGTCCGCCGCAGCAGAATCAAGGGTTTGAGCGATTCGCTCCCCTGAGTGATTCAAGATCTGCTACACGAGTCAGCCCAGCCAGGTGGAGATTCTTCAACCGTGACAGTCGTGATTTCAGACGGCCAGCCGTCTGGTGACTCGACCCACAGCCGGAACAGTCCAGGCAAACGTTGAAAGACAAGACCAGACCCCCAGGGTGCGAAGGCCGCCAGGCGGGAACGATCCGGGAATGTTGAAATACAAGACCTGACCCCGGAGCACCGGAGCACCCCGGAGCCTCCCGGAGCCAGGAGCCAGGAGGCGGCCGTCGGTAAACCTCGGGCGGCAGGGTGCCGTCAAACCTGCATGGCTCGAATGCTTGCTGACGCCCGGTTGGCCCTGCGGTCCTGGCGCAAGGCGCCCGCCTTCGCCGCGACGGCGTTGACGTCAATTGCTCTGGGCATCGGCGTCACGGCGGCGGTCTTCACGCTCGTGGATCACGTGCTCCTGCGCGTGCTGCCGGTTCGCGACCCGGGAGAACTGGTTCAGGTCACGTTCAGCGGCACGCGCTACGGCAACAACTGGGGCGACGGCAGCGAGCTGTCCTACCCGATGTACACCGAGTTCCGCGATCACAACGACGTGTTTGCCGCCATGTTCGCGCAGTTTCCGTTCGCGCTGCACATCGGCCATGGCGGCCGCACCGAGCGCGTGATGGGCGAGCTCGTTTCCGGCACGTACTTCCCGACGCTCGGCGTGGGAGCCACCCTCGGACGAACCCTGACCTCCGATGACGATCGAACGCCGGGCGCTCATCCGGTTGCGGTGCTGAGCCATGCGTTCTGGACGAGCCGCTTCGCCTCCGACCCCGCGGTGATCGACAGCACGATGATCGTCAACGGTCAGCCTTACACGATCGTCGGCGTGGCGCGACCCGGTTTCGACGGCGTGGAGCTCGGCCGGCTCACCCAGGTGTTCGTGCCGCTGATGATGAAGGCGCAGATCACACCGACGTGGAACGGCCTGGACGAGCGGCTGTCACGCTGGGTGCGCGTATTTGGGCGATTGCGTCCGGGCACGAGCCGCGACCAGGCGCGCGTTGCTCTGCAGCCGTACTTCCGCTCGCTGCTCGAGCTGGATCTCCAGCAGCGCGGCTTCGCGGCGGCCGCCGAACGCGTCAGGCAGCGTTACCTGGAGAACAGCCTTCAGATCGTCGATGCGTCGCAGGGACGTTCGCGGTTCCGTCGGGCGCTGACGACGCCGCTCTGGGTGCTGATGGCCACTGCCGCAGGCGTGTTGCTGATCGCGTGCGCCAACATCGCCAACCTGCTCCTCGCGCGCGGCGCGGCCAGGCAGCGGGAAATGGCGGTGCGGCTGGCACTCGGTGCCTCGCGGCGGCGGATCGTGGCTCAGCTGCTGGTCGAGAGTCTGATGCTCGCGCTGGCCGGTGGCGCGATCGGCCTCGCGATTGCGGCTGCCGGCGCGCCGATCGTCCTGGGTTTCTTCGTCAGCCCGGATGCGCCGCAACCGATCTCGACCGCGCCGGACTGGCGGATTCTGGCGTTTACGTTCTCAGCGTCCGCGCTCACCGGCATCCTGTTCGGGCTCGCGCCGGCGCTCCAGTCGGCGCGTCCCAATCTGGCCCCGACGTTGAAGGACCAGGCGACCAACGTCCTCGGTGGACAGGGACGCGTTCGGAAGGCGCTCGTCGCATCGCAAGTGGCCGTGTCGCTCCTGCTCCTCATTGGCGCCGCACTCTTCATCCGGACGCTCGACAATCTCCTTGCCGTCGATATCGGGTTCGACTCCGGCCGTCTGCTCGCCTTCAGCGTGGATCCGTCGCTGAACGGCTACACGCCGGAGCGCACGCGACAGTTTTCAAAATCGCTCATCGAGCGACTGAACGGGACGGCGGGCGTCGAGGGCGCAGGCCTGGCGACGGTGCGACTGCTCGAAGGCAACCAATGGAACACCTCGATGACCATTGAGGGCTACCAGCCGAAGCCGGACGAGAGCATGGCGCAATGGTGCAACACGATCAGCCCCGGGTATTTCGGGGCGATGGGAATTCCGATTCTGATGGGGCGCGACTTCACCGACCGCGACGAGCGAACCGCGCCTGCGCCGGAGGGGACGCCGGACTTCCGAGTCGTGATCGTGAACCAGAAGTTCGCCAGACAGTACTTCGGCACGTCGAATCCAATCGGCCGCCGAATCGGCTTCGGCAACGACCCGAACACTCCCACGCCGATCGAGATTGTCGGCGTGGTCCGGGACTCGAAGTACACCGACGTGCGGGACGAGATTCAGCGGCAGGTGTTCTTCCCGTACCTCGAGAGCAGCCGTCCCGGTGGTTTTGCGATGTATCTGCGCACGACACGCTCGCCCGACACGATGTTCAGCATCGTACGGAAGTCCGTGAGCGAGCTCGATCCGGACCTGCCCATTCACACGACGCGGACGCTCGACCGCCAGGTCTCACAATCGCTCAGCCGCGAGCGGCTCGTCGCGACGATGACCGCTGTCTTCGGCATGCTCGCGACGGCGCTGGCCGTGGTCGGCCTTTACGGCGTGATGTCCTACACCGTCGCGCGGCGCACTCGAGAGATCGGCGTCCGCGTCGCGTTTGGCGCCAGCACTACGGACATCTCCTGGCTCGTTCTTCGGGAGGTGTTGTTGATCGCGGCTGCCGGCCTTGCGATTGGCCTCCCGCTCGCCTGGTGGCTGGGCCGGTTCGTGTCTGCACAGCTCTACGGAGTCAAGCCCGGCGACCCGCTGACGATCGCAGGCTCAGTGGCGCTGCTGACGGGCGTCGCGCTGCTGGCCGGACTGTTGCCCGCGCTCCGGGCCGCACGCCTCGACCCGACACTGGCATTGCGGCACGACTGACCCGTCCGGCTGAAGCGGGCACTACGAGGCAGGGCCGTACACTTGACACGCTGAGCTTCGACCGAATACGCTGCAGTTGTGAAGGATTTCGCCACGGTCACCACCTGCGCATGTTGCAGCCCGGTTTCACCGGGGGCTGCCGCGGATGAGGTTTCGCTGGCGATGTGATGCAGAAGTCGTAAGAACAGACACACAGTCGAACCAGAGCCCGGCAGGCCAGACGGCCTCCCGGGCTTTTTCATTTTGCAGCGCGCTATGCCCACGCACACGCTCTCGTCGAGTACCGATTCTCAATCTGATCGGCCGTACGCCGATGCTGCAGCTGAAGCTGCCGCCGGAGGTGAGTTCCGCCGTCGAACTCTATGCCAAGGCGGAGTTCCTGAATCCTGGCGGGTCCGTGAAAGATCGGGCGGCCGCGCGAATCCTGGGGGAGGCCGAGCGATCCGGTCGTCTGCATCCGCGTGCGGTGATCCTGGATGCGACGTCGGGCAACACCGGCATCGCCTACGCGATGATCGCCGCCGCGCGCGGCTATCGGCTGATGCTCTGCGTCCCCGAGAACGTGACGACGGAGCGTACGCGCACGCTCCGGGCGTACGGCGCCGAGCTCGTGTTGACGAGTGCGCTCGAGGGCACCGACGGTGCGATCCGGGAAGCGCGGCGCATCTATGCTTCCGATCCCGAGCGGTACTTTTACGCCGACCAGTACAATAACGAGGCAAACTGGCGGGCCCATTACGACACGACCGGACCCGAGATTCTGGAACAGACCGACGGACGCGTGACTCATTTCGTCGCGGGCCTGGGGACCAGCGGAACCTTCGTGGGGGTCGGACGGCGTCTCCGCGATCACAATCGCGGCGTTCGGCTCGTTTCGGTGCAGCCCGAGTCGCCCCTGAACGGCATCGAGGGCCTGAAGCACATGGAAACGGCCATCGTGCCGGGTATCTACGATCCGTCGCTGGCCGACGACGATATTCGGGTGTCAACCGAACAGGCCTATCAGTTCACGCGTCGGCTGGCGATGGAAGAAGGACTGCTCGTTGGCGTGTCGAGTGGGGCCGCGGTCGCGGCCAGTCATTACGTGGCGTCACGACTCGACTACGGTGTCATCGTCACCATCCTTCCCGATGGCGGCGGCCGCTACCTGACGGAGCGCTTCTGGGACCAAGCGGACGCGGACGAGCGTCAAAATGCGTGAGCAGGGAGATCGGACATGACCGATTCAGTGGCGGGCGTGAGCGAGGCGACGGTGTCTGAGCCGCCCGGGTTGACCAACGACGAAATCAACCGGTACAGCCGGCACCTCATCATGCCGGAAGTCGGTGTGGATGGGCAGCGTCGTCTCAAGGCGGCGCGCGTGTTGTGCATCGGCGCCGGCGGGCTCGGCTCGCCGGCCGCCCTCTACCTTGCGGCAGCCGGCGTCGGGACGATCGGCATCGTCGACTTCGATGTCGTGGACGGCAGCAATCTGCAGCGGCAGATCCTGCACGGGACGCCCGACATCGGCCGGCCGAAGCTGCAGTCGGCGCGCGAGCGGCTCACGGCCCTGAACCCCGAGGTGCGAATCGAACCGCACGAGGTCGCGCTGACGTCCAAGAACGCGCTCGACATCCTCCGCACCTACGACGTCGTGCTGGATGGCACCGACAACTTTCCCACGCGGTACCTCGTCAACGATGCATGCGTGATCCTTGGCAAGCCCAACGCTTACGGCAGCATCTTCAGGTTCGAGGGCCAGGCGTCCGTGTTTGCCACCCGCAACGGTCCCTGCTACAGATGCCTCTTCCCGGAGCCGCCGCCTCCGGGGCTCGTGCCGAGCTGCGCGGAAGGTGGCGTCCTCGGCGTGCTGCCGGGCGTCATCGGCACGATCCAGGCGACCGAAACGATCAAGTTGATTCTCGGAACAGGCGAGCCGCTCATCGGGAGACTGCTGTTGTACGACGCGCTGCGCATGCGCTTCCGGGAGCTCAAGCTCCGGCGCGACCCGGACTGCCCGGTCTGCGGCGACCGGCCATCCATCCGCGAGCTGATCGACTACGAGCAGTTCTGCGGCTTGCCGCGCGCGGCTGCGGCTGCCGTTCCGACGCTCGCACCCGAGCACGAGGTGACTGTCGAAGAGCTGAAGAGCACGCTCGGGGGCGACGACTCGCTGTTGCTGATCGACGTACGGGAGCCGCAGGAATTCCAGATCTGCCGCATCCCCGGTTCCACGCTGATTCCGCTCGGCATGGTCCCCGCGCGTCTCGACGAGCTGCGCGCGACGGCCGTCGGCCGGCCGATCATCGTGCACTGCAAGTCGGGCGCACGCAGCGCCAAGGCGGTGCGCCTGCTCCAGGACGCCGGACTCACTCAGGCCAAAAACCTGAAGGGCGGGATTCTGGCCTGGATCGACCGGATTGATCCGACGCTGCCCAAGTACTGATGGCGCAAATGCTGAAGCACCAGGCTGGCACCAAGGCACTCTGGCACCAAAGGCATTGCACCAAGCGCACCAATGGCACCTTTGGCACCAAGGCACTTGGCACCAAGGCACCTTGGCACCTTGGCACCCTACTCTTCCTCACGCAACGTTGCGATGGGCGAGCGGCTGACGGCTCGCAGGTTTTTCGATGACGTCGACGTTGCACGCGTCGACGCACGCCGCGTCAAAATGCGTCCCGACTTCGCTGTTGAGGATCGTCCGCACGCGTTCGGCCGACATTCCCCTGCGATACGGCCAATCGGCCGCCAGGGCATCGACCACGTCGGCGACTGCGAGGATGCGCGACATCCGTGACAGTTGAAGCCCGCACAGGCCTCGACTGTAGCCCTTACCGTCGATCCACTCGTGGTGATTTGCGGCATCTTCTGCAAACGGCCGGAAGACGGGCACGCGATTCAGCACGCTCAACGTGTACGTCGGGTGTCTTCTGACGATCTCCCATTCGGGTGCATCGAGCGGGCCAGGCTTGTCGAGGATCTGATTGGGCACCGTCAGCTTGCCGAGGTCGTGCAGGAGCGCCGCGCGCCGCAGCACGACCGGGTCGACCCGGTCCGCGAGTCGCTCGTTGATGGCAGCCGCGTAGGCTGCCACGCTTCGCGAGTGATGAAACGTGAAGGGTGACTTGGCGTCGATGATGAGCGCAAAGGCGTCGGCGATGCGGTCGAGCCGGTCGTCATCGGCGCACACCTCGATATCTGCCGGGAGGTTCGTGAACACATCGAGGTCGAGCGTGGCATCTCGAAGCCGCGTCCAGAATCGTCCGTCGCGCTCGAACGCCCGAAGCGTGCCGACCAGTTCCGGATCGAACCAGCGGCCACACCGCTCGCGGGCCACGCGTACGGCGTGAGCCGGCCCGCCCTCGCTCCAGAAGATCTCCATCACCTGGGCGAGGCCGATGATCCGGGCGAAGAGCGAGGATTCGCCTCCCCGGAGCCCATACGGATAGCCTCCGCCGTCCCAGTGCTCGTCCATCGCGCGGATGGCTTCGGCGACTCAATCGGAGAGGCCAATCATCCGGGCGATCTGTGCGCCTCTTTCGCATCGAACCGTGAAGATGCGTTCGCCGCTGCCTCGTCTGCCCAACATGGCAACTCGTCCGAGACGTCGCATCTTCGAGGCGAACCTGCTGCCGCGGCCGATGTATTCCCAGGCGTAGGTGAGTTGCTCGGGGAGACGGCGCCAGTCGCGCAGCCAGACCGCGCGCTTGACCTCGAGGTCGTTTCCCCCGAACAGCTCGTACACGACAGCGGCATTGCTCGAGCAGCCGGCATCCTTCAGCAGCAGCGCGTACAGAAGCTCGACGCGATCGGATGGCACGAGCCCGAGGGCCTCTGCGATGCGGAGCCCGATGCGAGAGGTTCGCGCGGCGTGGCCTCGCGGATGACCCTCGGTGAGGTCCAGCGCGTGCGAAAGGCCGGCAAGGACGCCGGACACACGGATAGAGCCAGCCGCCAGGCGTCCGGACCCGACGCTGCGAAGATTCTGCGGGGCGCGGTTGGTATTCATGATCGTTTTGCCGCGTAATAATGTCCGTTACTGTCCTTTAGAGTCAGCAACTGAGATGCCAGAATGCACACGCGTCACGTTGGCACGCCGCTGTGACGCTAAGCCATGGTGACGGATGGGGTTAGCAGGGGTCGATGGAGAGCGCTCAAAGCGATACGGCTGACGTGGGAAGGCGGCGTGGTGTTCAGGAATTCAACACCGCTCTGCTCCGAGACAGAACAGGGGTCAGATCTGACCCCGTCTCAGAACGTCAGCTTGACGGCGAGCTGCATGATGCGCTCGCCGGTGCTCGAGAGCGGACGTCCGAACGTCGTGCTGGGCGTCAGCGTCAGCAGCGCGGTCGACGCGCTGTAAAAGGTCGTGTCGACGCTGTTGAAATTGTCCCGGTTGAACAGGTTGAAAGCTTCCCAGATTAACTGCAGCCGCGTCGCCCGAATCCGGATGTCGCGTGCGATCCGAGGATCGAACGTCACGAGCGCCGGCAGTCGAAACTGGTTGCGGACGGTCCCGGGCGCGATGTCGTTGCGCGTGTTCCCGTCACCGTTCAGATCGACCGCGCCGACACGCGCCGTGTACGGCTGACCGGACTGCGCGGTGAAAATCGCGCTGAACGACCAGTCTCTCGCGAGCGCGCCCCAGAATCCCTGAACGCCGCTCGCCAGGCCGCTCGTGTTGTAGATGCCGCTCAGCACGAGCCGATGGCGCTGGTCGTTGTTCCCGAAGGTCCGATCGGCATCGAAGTCCGCCGGATTCGACGCGTACTTGACATCGTCGCCCGCGTTGCCGGGGACGACGGCCGTGGCGTCCGGGACGGTGTCCTCGACCTTGCCGAGCGTGTACGCGCCGCGGAACTGGAGGTTGTTCGCGAACCGCCGATTGACCTCGAACGTGATCCCGTTGTAGCGCGATTCAGCGGTCGCTTCGAACGCAATCACCCGCTGAAAGTTGCTGAACGGCCGATCTGCGGCGAAGAATGGATAGGGCAGCGCCTGGCCCGCGCCCACCACGGTGAACGTCCTCGACCCGGGCGTCCCGATGTTTCGATCGATCGAACGCGGCAGGTCGCTTCCGTCGACGAACAGGTACGTCACCGTCAGGCTCGTGTCCCGCATGAACTCCCACTCGAAGGCCATGTTGGCCTGCATCAGCTGCGCGTTCGCGAAATCCTGATTGATATAGAAAATGCTCGGCCTGGCGGCCGCTCCTCCGGTCGGAGCCTGATCGAACTTTTGCGGATATGTGGGCACGGTATCGCCGGTGAACGTCAGCGACAGGATGTTGATGCCGTTGTTCGTGTGGGCGGTGCCGAGCATAATCGACGGCGTCCGGCCGTAGAAGAGACCCCACCCACCTCGCACCACGTATGTACCCCCCGGACTCCAGGCCAGGCCCAGCCTCGGGCCCCAATTGTTGGTGTCGGCATCGAGCTGGCTCGTGTCGATGCCGGCCGCCGCGAGCTGCGGATCGGGATTGCGCACCGGAGGCGGCGCCGTTTTCATGAGGTCGTAGCGCAGCCCGAGGTTGACCGTCCACGCGGGTGTTGGCCTCCACTCGTCCTGGACGAAGAACGAGTACTCCTGAATGTTGGGGTTCGATTCAGGACCGCTCGTCCCCGCCCCCGCGAAGTTCTGCTGGTAGAACTCGTTGGGTCCGTTCGGGCGTCCGCCGTTGAAGGACGCGAGAGTTACGGAACGTGTATGAGCCACTGAAGAAGCCGGGGAAGAGATTGAGGATGTCGTCGAACTGGAAATCGAATCCGCCTTTCAGCTTGTGCTTACCGCGAAGCCACGTGGCCGTATCCGCCACCTGCCATCGCGTGATGGTCGTCTCGCGCGGACTGAAGTTGTTGCGACCGATGGTCAGGACCGTGGTGCCCGATTCCTGGATGGTCGCCTCGGGGTTCTCGCTGTTCGCCAGGCCAGGCTCCTTGTCGCGCGCAAACTGAAACCTCAACTCGTTGAAGAACGTCAGTCCGAACACGCCCGTCCAGCTGGCGTTGAACGTCCTCGTCTGCACGAGAGACGCGCCGGTGTGCTCGAACGAGTTCTGGGCACCGCCGTTCTCGAAACCCGCCCCGGTAAAGTTCTGATGGTTGTATCGGAAAGACAGACGGTTCGCACTGTTCAGCTCGTGATCGGTCTTGATGAGGAACACGTCCTGATCCAGCTTGCGGTCCCAGCTCACAGCGAGCGGCTGGAGCGTGGCGATGGCCGCCTGCGTCGGCGCGTTCGACGGTGTGTTTGCTGGCAGGTTCAGGAAAACGACGTTGGGCTGCGTGTTGCGCTGGCCGTCGTAGTTGAAGAAGAAGAACTGCCGATTGTGCTGAATCGGGCCACCGATCGTTCCGCCGAACTGGTTGTAGTGATACGGCGACTTGGGCCGGTTGTTCAGCACGTTGATCGGGTTGTCCGCGTTCAGCGCCTTGTCGCGGTAGAACTCGAAGACCGAGCCGTGCAGCTCGTTGGTGCCGGATTTCGTGACGACGTTGATCACCGCGCCTCCCGCGCGGCCGTACTCCGCCGAGAACGAGTTCGAGTTGACCTGGAATTCCTTGACGGCATCCTGGCTGAACTGGTACGGCGCGCGACCGGAACCCGTCCGCCCCACACTCTGACCGAAGAACGTGTTGTTGTTGTCGGCGCCGTCGACGACGAGGCTGTTCAGCGTGCCGCGCTGGCCTGCGAAGCTGATATCGCCCGTCCGGACATCACGCGTCACGCCCGGCGTCAGCAACGTGAAGTCGATGAAATTGCGGCCGTTGACCGGGAGGTTCTGGACGGCAACCTCGGTGATGGTGTCGCTCACCTGCGTGCGGCTCGTTTCGAGAACCGGGGTTCCACCGGACACGTTGACCGTTTCAGCCACGCCCGACACAGCCATCTCGATTCTCAGCGTGACCGTTTGCCCGATGTTGAGGGTGATATCCGGCTGCTTCCGGCTGCTGAACCCCGACAGCTCCGCCGTGATTTCGTAGAGGCCCACGGGCAGGAGCGGCACATGGAACCGTCCGTTTTCGTCGGACGCCGTTGTGCGGGTCGTACCTGTGGCTGTCTGGACGAGCGTGACGGTGACGCCCGGCATCACGGCCCCGCTCTGGTCGACGATCGTGCCTTCGATCGAGCCGGTGGCGCTTTGCGCGTGCGCAATCGCTGCCGGTCCGAACGCGAGCCACAGAAGGCAGGACGCGACAAGTTTCCGGGGGAGCCTGCGGCGGGACATGAGAGAACCTCCTCCTCTTCCGGACCCACTTCGCACTGTAAGCCGGGCGTCAACGGGAGTCAAACGACGGGGACGACGCGCCATCGCTCCTTGCGTGATCTTCGTGGCCTTCGTGATCTTCGTGATGGCGCGTCGTGTCAGCGAGGACCCCCGAGCCGTCCGCGAATCCCGCCCCAGCACATCAGCGAGAACATGTGAACGGCGCGCACCAGCGACAGCGGTTCGGTCCGCACCTCGACGCGTCCGGCGCGAATGGCTTCGCAGATGGCGTCGGCCTCCGGTTCGGCGTCAACCAGCGAGTAGGTGGGTCCCATCTGCGCGAGGAGATGCAGGTCCGTGTTGCCGACGAGCGGCTTGGCGTGCGCGCGTGCCCATGCGATCGCCCGGCGGTTGAAATCCAGCGTGCTCGTGTACATCGCGTTGACTTCGACCGCGTCCACGAGCCAGGCATGGCGATCCAGCATGCGTCCGAGCGCGCTCGGCGTCGGGTAGAACGCGTGCGGCGACGACGACGAGCCCGCCGCTCCGCGATTTGAGCCGCTCGATGTCCTCGAAGCTTCCGACGTCCGCGCACGCGGGGGGAAAGTTGATGAGCAGCACATGCCGGCCGGCGATCGTCCGCTCGATGCCCGGCAGGAGAACGATCCCCCGTTCCCTGGCATACGCAGAGTCGGGCGCCGGATCGAAGTAGCGATCGTGGAGCGTCACCGCGAGCGCCCCGTAGCCCAGCGACGCCGCGTGATCGATGAGCTCTCGAGTGGAGTGGTCAATCCGATCGGCCGGGTCGCCGTCGGTGTGGGCGTGCAGCTCGACTTTCAGCACGAAACGGCAGGCCAGCCGCAGGCCAGAAAGAAGGGGCGGCATGCAGGTGCCATGCGCGCCCCATCATACGCCCGTCGGGTCAGTTCGCCGGCTTTCTTTCCGGCGATCGCGTCCGCGTGCTGGCGGATCGTCGGGTCAGTGGTTCCGACCTTCAACACCTCGCCGGCGATCTTGCGGGCCTCTTCGCGCCGGCCGGCCTTGAAGAGCGCCCATGCCAGCGTGTCGAGCGTGTGGATGTCACGCCGGCCGTTCGCCTCCCGCTCCATCAGACGTACCGCTTCCTCGGGCCGACGCGCGTAGTCGGCGTAGTAGAGCGCGAGCTCGCGGTTGGCGTTGTCGGGCCCGTTCATTTCCGCGCGCGCCTGTGTCTCGAACTCCTCTGAACCTGGCTTCGGCATCAGCGCGGCGTCCGGACCGGTCGAGCGCTTCGGCCCATTCGAACAGGTTCTCCGGATGCGGGGCCACGCGATACCGATCGGCGAGCAACGCCGCCGCACGCGCGTGGTCGCCGCGGCGTCCGTGTGCCTTGGCGAGCGCGGCCAGCGCGTAGTGGTAGTCGGGGAAGAGCCGCAGCGCGTCTTCGGCCAGCGCCTGCGCGCGCTCGACTCTGCCCGCGACGAGGTGCAGGTGCGACATCTGGGTGACGATCCACGCGCGCTCCTCGAGCTCGCGCGGCTGCACCTGGCCGACCGCCATGGTCATCAGCTCCAGTGCTCCCTCGACGTCGCCAAAGATCTCGCGAAGATACGCCGCCCGCGTGAGTGCGGGAACGTTGCCCGGACGCAGATCCAGCATCCACTGCGCCGCTACTTCCGCGTCGGCGTACTTTCCAAGCTCGACGTTCGCGTCGACGAGCATCCCGTAGACCATCAGGTCATCGGGATTCCGCTTGTTGATGGCCCGCGCCTTCTCGAGCGCGCGTGCGAACTCGTGCTGGCCGAGCAGCACCCACGTCTCGACCTTGTCCGCTTCCAGATTGCCTGGCGACAGCCGGCGCGACTCGATGAGCGCGGCAGCCGCCTGTGTGTAGTAATCCGGATTCGGCAGTCTCGCGCGCCCGCCGGGCAAGCGCCATCGCGAGCTCGTTGTGCGCCTCGAAGCGCGCGGGGGTCTTCTCGATGCGGGCCCGTGCGGCGGCAATCTTCTGTTCGGCTGGTGTGGGGGAGCCGGTCTTCCCGGCTCCCGAAACCAGCCCCGCCAGCCCGAGTGTCAGCAACGTCGTGGCGAGGAACATCATGATCGACCTCCCCCTACTTAATCGGGCCGCCGCCGAGTTCGCCCGGATCCACGTGACGCCGATTGCGGCCGTCCGGCGCGGAGCCCATGTACGGGAACGACGGCGCGGTATTGAGTGTCATTCACGTTGACGCCGTCGCCGAGGCGGCCGTTGATGTTCGCGTTGAAGCCAGGAAACGGCGGGCTGACGAGCACGCCGCCGATCGCGACGCGCAGCGTGATATCGGTCACGTCGTCGAACAGGCGCCGGCCGTTCGGGAAGCCTGCCGGGTCGCCGCCGATCAGCCCGAGACGGCTCACCTGAGCTCAACGGGGTCGCCGGGACGCCGGTGTTGAGCCGGAGCAGATCGGCGACCGGGCCTGAAGGTGTGCCTGCCGCCGCGATCGGCGCCGCGTAGGTGACGAGCGGCAGCAGGTCGTTGCGCGGCGCGGCGGGAACTTTCAGGCTGCCGCCGTACAGCGCCTCGACGATGCCGACGATCGGCGGATTGAGGAAGAAGTCCGCGAACTGGCTGTCGTTCTTCGGACGATCCATGCTGAACCGATCCTTCGATCCGATGCCGATGACCAGCTCGTTGATGAGCGGGTTGCCCATCCGCTGCACCTGGCGCCAGCCGCCGAGACCGAACGCCGGATCGGGCGAGCGGCGGACCGTGATCTGACGGCGGGAGGTCGTGCCCCAGACGCCGATCGTCGCCGAGCGCGACGTAGCGGGCTCGAGACGGCCAGTTCGCGTCAGCCATTCGACGGGCACTTCGATCGCGATCGTGTTGACGGCGTAGCCGGAGACGAAGTCAGCGGCGAAGTTCTGGGCTGCGCTGTCCTCGGCGGCCGTCAGCACGCCGGGGACGCCGCTTCCGAGCGTGCGGAAGTTGGCCGTGTCGAACGTTGCGCCCAGGTCGATCCAGAACGCATCGTCGGTCGTGCCGGCGAAGACCGACGCGCCCGAGCGAAGCTTGTAGGTGCCTCGTGCGAAGAGCGCCTCGTAGTCCATCGTGCGCGGCCCCGCGTTGCCGGGAACCGCGAAGAATGGCGAGCCGTCGTCGCTGTAGAGCGGCGTTTCCGAGCGGCCCCGCACCATCGTGACGGTGTAGGTCTGCCGCTGATTGAGGCCCGGGTTGTCGAAGTTCGTGATGCGCGGCGGGACGACCAGATTGTTGGTGCCGGGCTGGAACGCGCCGTCCATGAAGCCCGCAACCGCCGTGTAGACGTTCGGCAGCTGGTACTCGGTGTCGAACCGGAACTGGAAGCTGATGTCCTCGATCGGCGTCGTAGTCGTTGTCGATCTTGATCTCGTACAGGATGCCCGGATCGAATGGAAAGAGCGTCGGGCCGTTGGCCGGCTCGAGCAGCGGATCGACGCAGAGGATGAGCGTCGCCTTCCGGCTCGACGTCTTGGCCGCCGTGTCCGCGCCGTAGCTGACGAAGGCGTAGACGTCGGTGATGTCCGCCTTGTGGTCGAGGGCCGTGATGGGCGCCTCACGATGATTGGCGGTGGTCGACGCCGGACTGCAGCGCCATCAGCGCGGCCAGCGCTCCAGCGCCCGCGAGGAGGGGTCGGTGTCTGGACATGTTTCGTTCTCCCTTGCGTGTGACGAGGTTTCCGCGGTTGTGAAGGAGGGAGCGGCCGCTCGCCGCTCCCGACGTTACCTGGTTGGGTTGCGATGGCTACTTGGGCATCAACACGGTGTCGATGACCTGAATCACGCCGTTCGACTGACGCACGTCAGCGATGGTGATGTGCGCCGTGGCTCTCTTTTCGTCACGAATCGTCAGCCCGCTGCCGGTCGTCATGACCCACAGCTTTCCGCCGCTCACCGTCTTGAGCTCGACGTTGCCGCCGTTGGCCTGCGCCTTCTCCATCAGCCACCTGGCGTCCATGCTGCCCGGCACGACGTGATACGTCAGGATTGTGGTCAGCTTGTCCTTGTTCTCCGGTTTCAGCAGCGTTTCCACCGTTCCGGCCGGCAGCTTGGCGAACGCTTCGTTTGTCGGCGCAAATACGGTGAACGGTCCCGAGCCCTTGAGAGTCTCGACCAGGCCTGCCGCCTTGACCGCGGCGACCAGCGTCGTGTGATCCTTCGAGTTCACCGCGTTGTCGATGATGTCCTTCGACGGGAACATCGGCGCGCCGCCGACCATCACCGTCTTCTCCTGCGCGCGTGCCGCGACCATGCCAGCCGCGAGCGCCACGACCACGAATCCCCACTTCATGCTCCGCATTGAGAACCTCCTCCAGCGCTCATGTGCCGCTGGGTTCATCACATCTACGCCCGGTTGCGGAGGTTGGATGGGTTGGTGATTAGGGATTAGGGATTAGGGATTGGGTTACACTGGCCCCAATCCGATCGGGCGTCTCGGCCGTATAGATAATGACGCCCGGTGTAGGACCGAAATTTTGATGTAAGCCGGGAAAACTGACCACGTGGCGAGTGCACGCATAGCCACCTTCGACGATGACCGCGTTGCGGTCGACCGCATGGCCAGAGGGGACAGCTCGGCCCTTGCCGATCTCTACGATCGCCATGCCCGGGCCATCTATTCGCTCGCCGTTCGGATCCTGTCCGATGCAGCGGAGGCGGAGGACGTCGTGCAGGATGTCTTCACGCAGGCCTGGCGTCAGGCCGCTCGGTACGACGCGACGCGCGCGCCGGTGGTGGGCTGGTTGCTCGTCATCACGCGTGCGCGTGCGCTCGATCGTCTGCGGGCGCAGCGCTCGCGCATCGTCCCGACCGAGCTCGACGACAGCACGCCGCAGCCGCGCGACCCGGACCCGTCACAGGAAACGCTCGCCATTACGGCCGAGCAGGCCGAGCGCCTGCGCGGCGCGCTCGGCGCGCTGCCGGAAGGGCAGCGGACCGCGCTCGAGCTGGCGTACTACCAGGGGTTGTCGCAGAGCGACATCGCGGAACGCCTGCAGCAGCCGCTGGGCACGGTCAAGACGCGTATTCGATCGGGATTGTTGAAGCTGAGGGAAGTGTTGCGCGGAGAGCAGGACCACTGATGACGCACGAGGAGCTGCGGGAGCTCACCGGCGGATATGCGCTCGGCATCCTGAGCGAGCCGGAGCGCAAGGAATTCGAGGCGCACGTCTCGACCTGCCCGACGTGTGCCGACGAAGTGCGCGGCCTGATCCACGTGACGAACGGCCTGGCGTATGCCGTTCCGCAGCTCGATCCGCCAGCCGCGCTGCGCGCCCGCGTGTTGAAAGCGGTCGAGCAGTCGGAGCCGCTGCGCGCGATCGCGGTCAAACCCAAGCCAGTCGGCACCGCGCTGCCTGTCTGGCTCGCGGTCGCGGCCTCGCTCGCGGCGGTGGCGCTTGGTCTCTATACCCTGACGCTGCGCGAGCGGATCGCGGGGCTCGAGGCACGGTTGAGGGACGCCAACGCGAGGGTCGCGGATGCTTCGCAGCAGATCGCCGTCTTCCGCACGCGGATCGACGAGTCGGAGCAGATGGCTGCAATCATGGCTGCCGAGGACGTCCGCCGCATCGACCTCGCCGGTCAGGCGCCCGCTCGCGGCGCGGCCGGCAGAGCCTATTGGAGCCCGTCGCGCGGCCTTGTGTTCACGGCGTCGAACCTGCCGCCGCCCGGCGCCGGCCGTCAGTATCAACTCTGGGTGATTCCGCCCGGCAAAAAAGATCCGGTCAGCGCCGGCCTGCTAGATCTGGATCCGAACGGCCGCGTGATGACGATCGGCGAAGCCTCCACGACCATCCCGGTTGGCGCTGTTGCCGTGTCGCTTGAACCGGCTGGCGGCGTCCCCGCCCCGACAGGCCAGATCTACCTCGTTGGCTCGCTTTAAAAAGGGAAAAGGGAAAGGGAGAAGGAAAAAGGGAAACCCCGGTCCCCGGCTCCCGACCCCCGGCCCCCGATTGACCGTCGCCCGTCGCGTTCCAGGGCAAAGAATCAGTCGGATTCGCGTAAAGGAGCGTCATTGAGCCCGTCTGCATGGCGTGGCTCGCGGAGGTCCATCATGTCAAAAGCCAGTCCCGTTCCCCAGGGCCACCATACGGCCTGCCCCTACCTCGTGGTCGACGATGCGAGCGGGGCGATCGCGTTCTATGGGAAAGCGTTCGGCGCCCAGGAGCTCTTCCGGATGCCGGGTCCCGACGGCAGATCATGCACGCGGAAATCATGATTGGCGACTCGCCGATCATGCTGTGCGACGAGAATCCGGAAACCGGCGCGCGGTCCCCCAAGGCCTTCAAGGGCAGTCCGGTCAGCGTGTTCCTGTACGTCCCGGACGTCGATGCGCTGTTTGCCAAGGCCCTTGCGGCGGGCGCGACCGCGGTGGTGCCGGTGACGGACATGTTCTGGGGCGATCGCTACGCGCAGGTCGTCGATCCGTACGGTCACGCCTGGCAGCTCGCGACACACGTGGAAGACGTGTCGCCCCAGGAGATGGAATCCCGCATGGCCAAGATGGCCTAGCCGGCCCTCCCCCTGGGCTCCCGCCTGTCCCGCAAGGGTCAGGTCTTGTATTTCAACAATCGCCAGCGCGCGCTGCGGCGCTCTGGAACTAGGGCGTCCGGGGGTGCGCGCCTCAGTTTTGTTGAAATACAAGACCTGACCCCGAGGGGACGTGGCAGGGTGTATGGTAGGCTTATGGTGTGCGAAGCACCATTGATAAGGCAGGCCGGGTTGTCATCCCAGCCGCGATTCGCGAGCGCGCCGGGCTGACCCCCGGCACCGAGCTCGAAATCACGGTTGACGAGTTTGGCGTGCGGCTCGAGCGGGTTGCGGCTGGACCGCGTCTCATCAAAGTCGGCCGTCGCCTCGTCGCGCGGCCGACCGTGCCTGCCGACGCCCGGCCGACCCTCGACGTCGCGACGCTCGTCGAAGAAGAGCGCAACCGGTGGCCGTAAGCGTGTTTCTCGACACCAGCGTGCTGCTGGCCGGCCTGGTTGATTTCGGGCCGCAGAGCGCCCCGGCGCAATCCGTGTTGCACGCCGTCGCCGAGAAGACCATCGCGGCGCCCGGCACCGCATGGCACTGCTGCCTGGAGTTCTTCTCGGTCGCCACACGCTTGCCGCCCGAGTTCAGGCTCACGCCTGCCGACGCGGTGCATCTCATACAGGACGAGATCCTGGCGCGCATGACCGTCCACGATCTGCCGGCGGGCGACCGGATGCCGATGTGGAGGGCTGCGGCGCAGGATGGTACGGCTGGCGGACGCATCTACGACGCGCACATCGCCGAGGTTGCGCGGGCGGCCGGCGCAAGCGTCGTCGTCACCGACAACCGCCGCCACTTTCTTGCAGCGCTGCGCCACGGAATCCGAGTCGAAACGCCCCAGGAGTTTCTCGCCGGCCTCAAGAGCAAGCGAAGCTGACCCGTCTCCGATTGCAGATTTGAGGGAGCGCGAAACAAATCTGCGATCCGCCTGGCGCGGCAATCCCCAGGACCAACCCGTACGAGCGTTTCTGCCGCCCACGGTGATGGTTCGAAGCCGCCGGTCCGGTATCGCAATTGCAAATGCGTGTTCGCGGAGGCCTCCACGTTGAAGGTGAAGCTGCCCGGTTGCGGAGTTCTGCTTGTCGCGCTGACGGTAACGGCCGGGGCCGCCGGGCGGGATACCGCGCGACTGCCGGTCGGCGGCAATGGCGCCACGCGGCAGAGCAAACCGTCCGCGGCGCCGAAGCGCGATGCGAAGGCACCGGGACGCCGCGCGTCTCATCAGGATTACCAGGTGCCCGCGGGCACCTGGCTGTTCATCGAGCTGCGCACGGCGATCGCGTCCGATTCGAGCCAGCGTTCGGACGCGATCCGCGGAGTACTCAAGTCCGCGGTGACCATCGACGGAGTTGAGGTCGTGCCGTCCGGCGCTACGGTGCTCGGCACGGTGACCGACGCCGCACCCGCAGTCGACAAGTGGGATCGCGCGCGGCTGTCGTTTCGCTTCAACGTGCTCGAACATCCGCACACGGGAAGCCGCGTCCCCCTTCGAACCGACACTCGCGTGCTCGAGGTCGACGCCGGCAAAAAGAACCCTGCCGCCGAAGGTCCTGCTGCGTTCAATCAGATCCGGCTCGAACCCGGCTCTGAGGTGTCTGTGTCGCTGCGCGAGCCCTTCCTCGTACGAATCCCCGACGAAAGCAAAGCAGGAAAGTAGAGAAGCAGCGCCGGGAAGATCGATGTCGGAATCCGTTCGAGCGCGAGCCTGATGCAGTATTTGACAAATTAATTTTCCTAATCTACACTGCGCCGCATGGCTCGCGCGTCGGTGGAATTGCTGCATCAGCCCGACCAGCTTCGCCTCGCCCTGTCGCCGATTCGACGCCAGCTCCTCGAGCGCCTCAGGGAACCGTCGTCGGCAACCGAGCTCGCGTCCGAGCTCGACATGGGACGGCAGCGCGTGAACTACCACCTTCGCGCGCTGGAGGGCGCCGGGCTGCTGGATCTGGTCGAAGAACGGCAGCGGCGCGGATGCACCGAGCGGATCCTCGTCGCGCGAGCCCATGCGTTCATTGTCGACCCGGCGGTCATGGCGTCCGGCGTCGAGATGGATCCGGCGGCTGCGCAGGATCGGTTCGCCGCGGCGCACCTCCTCAGCGCTGCCGTGGGCATCGTCCGGGACGTCACGCGCATGCGCGCGAACGCCGAGCAACAACGGACGCGCCTGCTGACCTTCACGCTCGAAACCGAAGTGAGCTTCGCGAGCCCCGGAGACCTCGAACGTTTTTCATCGGAGCTTGCCGAGCTCGTTGCCCGCACGGCTGCACACTACGACGCGCCGTCCGGCGGTCGCCGATATCGGATTGTCGTCGGCGGCCATCCGGCGCCGCGGAAGCCAGGGAGTACCAGTCATGAGCGAATCCGACCGCGTTCTCATCGAAGTCGTCGTCGCCGCACCCATTGAAACCGTCTGGAAAGCGCTACGCGATCCGGCAGAGATTCGCCGGTGGTTCGGCTGGGATTATGCGGGGCTCGACGAGGAGATCGCGCTGATCTTCGGTTCGGGAGTGACCGCGTCAGAAGCCGAGCGTGTCATCCGCTTCGAGCCCTTCGAGGGGATGAGCGACCGGTTCGAGCTCGCGCCGCGTGGCGACGGGACCGTCGTGCGCGTGATTCGGGCAGCGCCTGCTGACGGCGCCAGCTGGCAGGGTATCTACGATGACGTCGTCGAAGGCTGGATCACGTTCGTGCAGCAACTGCGATTCGCGCTCGGGCGGCATCGAGGCGAGAATCGCCGAACGCTCTACCTCTCGGGCCGCGCCACCCAAGAGGCCGCTCCGCTTCCGGTGCAGGCCATCGGCCTCAACGGGGTTCGTACGGCGCCGGAAGGAAAACCGTACGCGGTAGCGATCGACACAGGTGACGAGCTCACCGGTGATCTGTGGTTCCGCTCCCAATACCAGGTCGGCCTCACCGTCGAGCCGTATGGCAATGGTCTCCTCGTCGTTAGTGATCGTCCGACGACGTCAAAGTCGCCGCACGGCGGCGGATCGGTGCTCATCACGACGTACGGGTTCGACGACACGTCGTTCGACCGGCTGCGGCAACGCTGGACCGAGTGGTGGCGCGCCCATTATGAAATCATCGAGGTGCAATGCAACGAATAGTGGCGTGTAAACGATGAATCACTACGGGTGGCGGGCACCCACGCGGGGCCGTCGCGTGACCCGGGTCCCGCCGCGCGTGTTTTGCGCGGTGGGGTGGAGGTCACGGGTGCTCGCGCGCCACCATGGGGCTCAACGGGTGCGCGCGCGCGCCCGTGGGCGCCCGTCCCGCGCCACCCGCGAGCCCGCCGCCAGTAGTGTCCATCTTTACAGCAAGAACGAAGCCTGCTTCGCCGAGGTGCAGGTCAAACAGCGCTGATGACGGCCGTCGCGATCCATGATCCAGATATCCGTTCGTCCGGCGGCGGTCTCCTTCATGAACGCAATGCGCCGGCCGTCTGGTGACCAGTGCGGATGAACGCCAGTCGAGAGCCGTTCAAAGCGGGTGCCGTCGGCTGCGATCGTCGCGATCCAGCGCTCTCGCCGCACGCGATCGAACGTCTTGAAGACGATGGCCGTCCCGTCTGGACACCACGAAGGATCGGTGCCCGACGCCACGACGCGTGCCGCGGAGCCGTCAGGCCTGGCGACGACGATATTTGATAGAGGAATGTCGTCCGGCGCGGCAGCCGAACGCTGCTCGTACACCAGCCAGCTGCCGTCGGGGGAATAGGTTCCCTGCTCGGCGTGCAATCCCGTCGTGATGGCGCGCCGGGTTCCGTCAGGGCGAACGGCGACCAGAACACCATGGCCGTCGGCGTGATCCTCTATCAGCCGCGTGCCATCGGCCAACCGGGGTACAGGCGGCTGCTCGTCGGTTGGCCGCTGGCCGGTGCCGTCAGCGTTCATGACGAATCCCTCCATCTGGCCGCGCCGGCTTGAACTGAAAAGAATCCGGCGCCCTTGATCCGTCCACATTGCGATGTCGTCGTCGGCTGTGTTGTCGGTCAATCGTCGCGCCGGGCCGCCGTCGATCGGAAGAACGTAGATTTCCGAATCGCCGTCGAGTGTCGCCGACACGAGGATCGTGGTCCCGTCGGGCGACCACTGGGGAAAGTGATACATCACTGACGGGCCATGCTGGAGCGAGAGCGCGGATGCCAGCGTGATGCACGCGAAAAGTCTACTCGTCATTACTTCTACTTCTTCGTCCAAGGCTCACCTGTAGATTGTCGACAAAAGATAACGAGATCTCTTGTCGACTGTCAAGGGAAGGGACGAAAAGCGGTCAGGCAACGTAGAATCTCCGTATGACACGCATGCTCGAGTCGACAGTGCGCTGTGGCACCGCCGTGACGTTCATTTTCGTTGGCAGCTTGATGATCCAGGCGCAGAATCCGCCGGCCGCGTCGCAGCCAAATGTGGAGGTGTCACGATGGAACGATCCGGAGCCGCCCTTCCGGCTGGCTGGACCGATCCACTACGTCGGCACGAGCGAGCTCGCCGTGTTCCTGCTCGCGACCGCCAACGGGCATATCCTGATCGACGGCGGAATGCCATCTTCGGCGTCCGTGATCGAGCGTTCGATCCGAACGCTCGGGTTCAAGCCCGAAGACATCAGAATCCTTCTGACGACCCAGGCGCACTACGATCACGTTGGAACGCACGCGTACTTCCAGCGCCTGAGCCGCGCGCGAGTCGAGGTGATGAAGGGAGACGACCAGCTTCTCCGCGATGGCGGCAAATCCGACTACCTGTTTGCGGCCAACAAGGCGTTCCATTTTCCGGCGGTCACCGTCGACAGGGTGCTGAACGACGGTGACGTCGTGTCGGTTGGAGACGTCACGCTCACGGCTCGATTGACGCCCGGCCACACGCCAGGGTCCACGACCTACCTGACCACCGTCAGGGACGTCACGCGCGAGTATCGGGTGGTGTTTGCCGCGAGCACGTCGGTCAACCCTGGCACACGCCTCGTCAAAGATCCTTCCTATCCTGGCATCCTGGCTGATTTCAGGAAGACCTTCACGATCCTCGAATCGCTCACGCCCGACATCTTCTTGTCCGGGCATGCGGGGTTTTTCAATCTCAAGGAAAAACGACAGCGGATGTCCGCGGACGACCCGGGAGCGGCATTTGTGGATCCGGAGGGTTATCGGAAGCTGATTGCCGGACGCAAGAAAACCTTCGAGGCGCTGGTCGCACGCGAGCAGTGAGGATCGCGGGACTGAAGTCCCGCGCTCTTGACGCCGCGCAGGCTGGCCAACCATGATCCCGTCGTGACAGGTCGAGCCATCTGCGCACTCGTGTCTTTATTGGTGGCGTCTGCACCGCAGCCGCCGCCGCCGCAACCACCCTCGCCGGTTCCCACCACGCAGCTGCAGACGCGCTGGGCAGCCGCCGTCGATCCTGCCAAGGTGCTGCCCGAGTATCCGCGCCCGCAGATGCGCAGGGCCGACTGGCAGAACCTCAACGGCGAGTGGACCTACGCCGTGACGCATCGCTACGGCAACCGGCCCGCGTCATTTTCGGGGCGCATCATCGTACCGTTCCCTATCGAATCGCAGTTGAGCAAGGCAGGTATCTGGGTCTCGCCCGATCAGCGCCTATGGTACCGGCGGACCTTTACCGCGCCGGCTCTCGCGGCTGGACATCGTCTGCTGCTGCACTTTGGCGCGGTGGATTGGGAAGCGGTCGTCTCGGTGAACGGCCGGCAGGTCGGCGAGCATCGAGGTGGCTTCGATCCGTTCGTGCTGGACATCACCGACGCGTTGCGCCGCGACGGTACCGAGCAGGAGCTCGTCGTGGCCGTGCGCGATCCCACCGACGGCGGCGATCAGCCGCGAGGCAAGCAGGTGTTGCGGCCTCGGAGCATCTATTACACGGCAGTCACCGGAATCTGGCAGACCGTCTGGCTCGAGCCCGTACCCGCGCCGCACATCACCGGACTTCGGATTGATCCCGATCTTGACGCCGCAACTGTTCGGGTGATGGTCTCGGTCGCCGGCGACGGCCGCCGCGTCACCGTGACGGCGCTCGATGGCGAGCGGGAAGTGGCGAGGCAGTCAGGCGCCGTTGGCACGACGGGCACGCCGCTCACGCTGTCGATCGCAAATCCCCGAAAGTGGTCGCCGGCCGATCCGTTCCTGTACCGGCTGCAAGTCCGGCTCGACACAGGAGACGCGGTGGAGAGCTATGTCGGCATGCGAAGCATCGCCGTAAGGCGCGGACGCATCCGGCGTCCGGCGGCTCTTTCTCAACGGTGAGCCGCTGTTTCAATTCGGTCTCCTCGATCAGGGCTGGTGGCCCGATGGTCTCTACACGGCACCGACCGACGAGGCGCTGGCATACGACATTCAGAAGACGAAGGAGCTCGGATTCAACGTGATCCGGAAGCACGTGAAGGTCGAGCCGTCACGCTGGTACTACCACTGCGATCGACTGGGCATGATCGTCTGGCAGGACATGCCGAGCGCCGAAGACATGAGCACCGAGGGCGAGCCGAACTTCGCCCGCGAACTCGCGGCCATGGTCGACGCTCTGCGGAATCACCCGTCCATCGTCATGTGGGTGCCGTTCAACGAGGACTGGGGACAGCACGCGACGGCGAAGTACGTGTCGTGGCTCAAATCCTACGACCCGACGCGCCTCGTGAACAACGCGAGCGGCTGGACCGACATGAAAGTCGGCGACGTCGTCGATCTGCACGCGTATCCGGGTCCCGCGACGCCGCCAATCGAGGAGGCGCGCGCCGCAGTGCTGGGGGAATTCGGCGGGCTGGGACTGCCGCTCGACGGCCACACCTGGCTCGACAAGGGGAACTGGGGCTATCGGAGCTTCAAGACGCTCGACGAGCTCAATGCAGCCTATCTGAAGCTCCTCGAGCAGCTGCGTATGGACGTCGGCGACGGCCTGTCCTCGGCGATCTACACGCAGACGACCGATGTCGAGATCGAGGTCAACGGCGTGATGACCTACGATCGCTCCGTCGTCAAGCTCTCCGCGGACGCCATTGCCGCCAACAAGCGCCTGTATGAGCGACCGCCAATGATCCGGCACGTGATGCCGGCGTCGGATCGCTCACCGCAGTCGTGGCGCTACACGACGTCGCAGCCCGCGGCAACCTGGTTCGAACCAGCCTTCAACGATGCCGGTTGGGTAAGCGGTCCCGGCGGGTTCGGCGCGCCCGCCACGCGCCACGCCCGCGTCGGCACACCGTGGCAGACGTCCGACATCTGGATACGCCGCAGCTTCGATCTGCCGGCGGAAAGCCTGTCGAACCCGCATCTTCGTGTCTTCCACGACGATGACACGCAGATCTACGTCAACGGTCAAGTGGTGGCCGAACTGACTGGAGCCAACTCGGGCTTTGCGTTCGTGCCGCTCGGCGCAGCCGCGCGATCAGCGTTGCGGTCGGGCCGCAACACGATAGCGGTCCACACGCACCAGACGCGCGGGGGGCAGTTCATCGACGTCGGGCTGGTCGATGTGGTCGAAAAGTAGCTGGCAGCTTCCAGCTGCCAGCTTCCAGCTCTCAGTCTTCCCGAAGCGCGGCGGTCGGCTCCAGCCTTGACGCGCGGCGGGCGGGGATCCATCCTGCGAACAGCGTGACGGTCGACAGCAGCGCCATCGCCACGGCAAGCGTTGCGGGATCCCACGGCCTGAGGCCGAACAACAACGTTGCTGCGGCGCGGCCAGCGATCACCGCCAGGATCGCGCCCACGATCAAGCCTGCCAGAATCAGCGCGGCAGCCTCCTTCACGATCATCCACACGACCTTTGCGCCGTCCGCGCCGAGCGCCATGCGGACACCGATCTCGACCCGCCGTCGCGCCACGATGTAGGACACGACGCCATACAGTCCGAGCGTGGCGATCAAGGCTGCCAGTCCGCCAAAAAACCCCGACAGCAGAGCCATCAGCCGTTCCCGCTGGAGTGTGCCGCGTATCTGCGCCGTCATCGTCTGGAACGTGAGCGAGATCGCGGGGTGGATTTCGCCAACGGCCCGCGTGATTGAAGGCGTGATGCGATCGAGCGGCAGGTCGGAGCGGACGATGACGCGGGTTGAGACGCCGGGCTCCGGGTCCTGCGATGCCGCAAGAAACGCAATCGGCGCGAAGTCTTCCCTGAGATCGGCGTACTTGGTATCCCGGACGACGCCGATGACCTCGTACGACTGCTCTGGCGAGCCTGGCGCCGATTCGATATTGAACCTTCGCCCGAGGGCATTGCGGTCTGACAGGTACTTTCGGACAAACGATTCGCTCACGATGGCGACTGCGGGGGACGACCGGACGTCCCGCCGCGCGTCGAAATCGCGGCCGGCGACGAAGGGTGTGCCAAGCGTGGCGAAGAATCCGGGCCCCACGCTGTTGAACATCGGGTAGTCCTTCTGACGCACGCCGTCAATCATGATTCGATTGTTCCAGCTGCTCCCGCTGATCGGTACGATTGCCGCTTCGGCCGCCGCGTGAACGCCGGGCAGCCCGCGGACGCTCTCGACGATCCGGTCATACATGGCGCTTCGATTCGCCTGAGGCACGAGCGCGCGCTGAACGTCGATGTTGGCGACGACGATGCCATCCTGCCGGAACCCCGTGTCGACGGTCGCGAGGTTTTTCAGGCTTCCGACGAAGAGCAGAGCGCCCACCAGGAGGACGAGCGACAGCGCGACCTGGACGGCGACGAGCACGCGGCGGAGTCCGAAGCGTTCGCGCCCGTCTGTCGACCCTCGTCCTCCGGTGCGCATCGCCAATCCGGGCGGCGTCCGCGTGGCGCGGACCGCGGGTGCGAGGCCGAACAGCAGGCACGCCAGCATCGCCAGACCCGTCGTGAACGCCAGCACACGCCAGTCGTACCCGAGATCGACGAAGAGGCGTGTGTCAGGCGTGCTGAGGTAACCCACCAGGAATCGGCTCAGCCACTCTGCCACCAGCACGCCACCCGCCGCGCCGATGACGGCGATGAGGAGGCTTTCGGAGAGCATCTGGCGGATCACCCGACGGCGCGATGCGCCGATGGCGAGCCTCACGGCGACCTCGCGTTCGCGAGCGGTCGCGCGCGCGAGCATCAGGTTCGCCAGGTTCGCGCACGCGATCAGCAGCACCAGCCCGGTGACACCAAGCAGCACCCACAGCGGCGTGGCATACGAGCGCCGCAACTCCGAGACGCCGGTCCCGGCAGGAACAGCACCGAGTTTGAACTCCCGGTAGTTCTTCTCGTCCTCGGGAACGAATCGCGGGGGGAGCGTGGCCTCGAAGATGCCCGGCGAGATCGACGCCAGCTGCGCAGTGGCCCGATCGAGCGTCCAGTCCGGTTTCAGCCGGCCGAACATCGCGAGGAACCAGACATCTCCGCGCTCGAGCCCGCTGTTTTCACCACGGATCATCGGCTCGGCGCAGATCGGCAGGGCGACGTCAAAAACGCGACCGACCTCGACGCCAAAAAACGACGCCGCTGTGACGCCGAGCACGGTGAACCGCTGGCCATCGAGCAACAGCGTCCGGCCAACGGCGGCAGGGTCGCCGCCAACTCGCGGTGCCAGAACGCGTCGCTGACGACGACGCCCGGTTCCGAGCAGCCGCGCTGATCGTCGGCGTCGGTCAGGGTGCGGCCGAGCGCCGGCCGCACGCCCAGCGTGCTGAAGAAACTGCCGCTGACGAAAAGGCCATCTGCCGGCCGTGCCTCGCCGCCGTTTGCGAGGTTCAGCGTGATCGTCCCCCAGGCCATCACGCTCGAGAACGCCTCCTGTTGCTCCCGTATCTTCTGCCAGAGCGGATACGTCAGCGTCGCGCGACGGCTGATGAACGCTCCCGTGCGCCCATTGGGAGCGTAGGTGATGCGGATCTCGGCCAGTTCGTGGGCGCGCTCGACCGGCAGCGTTTTGAGGCGCACGGCGTTGACGATCTGGAAGATCGCGGTGTTGGCGCCCGCGCCGAGCGCAATGGACAGAATCGCGACAACAGCAAACGATGGGTTGCGGCGCAGCAGCCGCGCGCCATAGCGCAGATCCTGCCAGGTCGTTTCAATCAGTCCGAGGGTGTTCATCTCGTGGATCTCCTCGCGAATGCGAGTCGGGTTGCCCAGCTTGCGATGGGCGGCGCGTCGAGCCTCGTCGGGCGACAGCCCCCGGGCCAGGTTGTCTTCGATCTCGATCGCCAGATAGCTCTCGAGCTCCTGGCGACGTTCGTTGTCCCAGTAGTCGCGGCGAAAGAAGCGGAACCACGACATGATCGTTGTCCTAGTCGGCCGGACGGAGGACGCGGTTGACGGCACGCACGATCTCGTCCCAGCGGCTCGTCTGGTGCGTCAGTTGCTTCCGCCCGAGCGGCGTGAGCCGGTAGTAGCGCGCGCGCCGATTGTTTTCGGACGTGCCCCAGAACGACGCGATCCAGCCGCGATCTTCGAGCCGGTGCAGCGCCGGGTAGAGCGAACCGTGCTCGACCTGGAGCACGTCGTCGGACCGGTGCTCGATCGCGTGCGCAATGCTGTGGCCATGGGCAGCGCCCTGGGCAAGCGTTTTCAACACGAGCAGGTCGAGCGTTCCCTGCAGCAGTTCGCCCTGCATCGGCGGGTTCCCGCGTTTCGGCACGTCGCCTCCAGAAGATAATCTACCCTAAGCCTTGGGCGGCCAGTCAAGCTGTTCAAAGCTGGGCTGTCGTCACGGCTGATAAGCTCGGGCAGCCTTCTCAGGTCGATGATCTATGGATAGGACCGGGGCTCGGGGCTCGGGGCTCGGGACTCGGGACTCGGGACTCGGGGCTCAGGGCTCAGGGCTCGGGACTCACAAAATGAGCCGCCTCACCTCTTGTTTTCGCCTTCCCAGGTGCCGCGCCGCGTTTTCCGAGGGCAAGACATGCTTAGAAAAGTGTGCAGTCTCATTCTGGTCAGCGCGCTCCTCTGTACCACACTGGTATTTGCCGACCCGGGCCAGCCACCGGCGACGCCGCAGACCAAATCGCGGTCGACTGGCAAACGGGTCATGTGGACGCTCCTTGGCGCCGGGGCAGGATTTGGCGCGGGCCTCCTCATCGGTCTCAATCAATTCGACGATGCGATCAACAGTGACCAGAAGGTGTGGATGAGCGCGCTGCTGGGCGCGGCGGGCGGCGGCATCGCCGGAGGGCTGCTGAGTCGGAACGTCGCGCCGTCGCCTCAGGTGCGGGCCGGGCGGCGTGCTCCTTCGTCCTCGGAACCCGTTGCGGTCAGCTGGCAGTCTGCGGTTGGCTCCGGATCAGGCGGAGATGACGCGCTGCGACAGCGTCTGCGAGCGTCGGATGCCATCTACTCCTGCCGCTTGAAGACGAACGTCTGCGCCCGCTGATTTGCGTCGCCGCTGACCACCGCTTCGAGCGACCCGTCGGGCTTTCGCGTGTACCTCACCATCTTGGGGAAGTCGTGGGCCGGATTCTCGAACGTGGCGCTGTCGGTATCAATCTTCGTCAGCGTGAAATCCGTTGCCGGAGACCGCCCGTTGGGCATGGCGGTGTAGACGAGCCCGCCGTCCCGCTCGACCACGCACAGGAATTCGAACGACCCCATCACGCCGTCCCTCACCGTGCGAGCCACGGCCAGCATCGACCCGCCGGCGGGCGGCGTCCAGCGCTCCTCGAACGTGCTGTTACCGGATCCGCCAATCCACACACCCGAGATCCAGGCGACCTGCGCGAGCGTCGCGCGGATCTTCTGGGTCTGCGCGGCGGGCGCCGCCAGAGCCGCACTGGAGCGCGTATACAACGTCGAGGTCGTGCGCGGAGCGGATTGACCCGCCGTCCGTGCCGTCACCTCCACACGCAGCGCGTCTGCGGATTCGAGGCGCAGCGTACTCTTGACGTCCATCTTGACCGGTTTGCCGTTGGGCGTGACCGCGCCAACCATCGTCAGCGCGATCGCGGGGCCGTCCCAGGCTGCCGTCCAGAGGGCACCCGAGTCGGGCTCGCAGAGACGTCCCGGCATCCGGCTCGTGGTTTCGGATCCGTCGAGCACGTAGTGAATCGTGGCGGGAGAACCCGCAAAGGCCCGCGTGAGCGTGAGCGTCGGCCCTTTGTGATCGATCGAAAACTGCTGCCCGAATGCCGCCGCCGCAGGCCTGGCGGATGTTCCGGTGGCCGCCGGATCCGGTGCGGCCGTCCAGGTCCCCGAGAAATCCGGGCGCTCCTGGGCCGCGACGCCGCCCGACGTCATCACGACGATGACGGCGGCGAGCGTCCAGGGACGCACAAGTCTCGTACGCATACACGCGACCTCCCAGTTCGACGACTGTAACCTGTCGTATGCGGCGAACGCTTGGAAAAATGCGACTTCACGAAAGGTTCTTCACGAAAGGTTCTTCACAAAGGGTTCTTCACGAGGGGTTCTGCACGACGGGTTCTGCACGAGAGGTTCTGCACGAGAGGTTCTACACGAGAGGGTTCTGCACGAGAGGTTCTACTACTACTGTGATGAACCCTTCGTGGAGAACCTGTCTCAATCAAACCTCCCCGCGTTGACGAGTTCGACCAGCTCGGTGAGTGATCGAACCCGCGGACAGTCGGCGTTTTCGTGAAGCCCCATTTCGTCCAGCAGCACGGCGCGCAGGCCCGCCGCGCGCGCGCCGACCACATCAACCTGGTAAAGGTCGCCGACGTGAATCGTGGTCTCGGGTCTGGCGCCGCTGCGCTCCAGCGCGATCTGGAAGATGCGCGGGTCTGGTTTTTCGACCCCCACATCACACGAGTCCACGATGCAGGTGACGTATGAGCTGAGCCCGATCCGATCCATGTGGGCGCCCAGGGTGCCGTTCGAGTTCGAGACGACCGTGAGGGTGAGGTGCCGATCGCGCAGCGCCGTCAGCGCCGGCCTGACCTCGTCGGGGATGAACTCCCACAGGTTGTTGGCCTGATGGTAGACGTGCAGTTCCTTCAAGGCGTCGGCGGTCGCCTCCGATCGCTCGATCCCGGCATGCTCGAGGATGAGGTCGAAGAACAGCCACCCCCGCCCGGCGTCGGTCGTCGTCCCGATCGTCTGCCGATCGTCGAGCTGTTTGCGGGCGAGCGGCTCGGCCCGCGCGAGCGCCGCCGGCGCGACGGCGACGCCCCTCCGCGCGAGCGCCTCGCTGATTCTCGTCCAGTTGGGGAACACGAGGACGCCGCCGGCATCCAGGAATACCGTACTCAGCATGTCAGATCGCCGATCACAGATTGCAGAGTGTTTCAGATTTCAGCGTGCCGGGTTTGCAGATCACAATAGCCGATTGCCGAGTCGGCGATTGAAATTCCGAGCAACCTGGTCAAGAACCCCGCGTGCAGAACCCTCGTGCAGAACCCTCGTGCAGAACCCTCGTGCAGAACCCTCCGTGCAGAACCCTCGTGCTGAACCCTCGTGAAGAACCCCTCGTGAAGAACCCCTCGTGAAGAACCTGTGCTAATGTGAGGCGTTTGCCGAGCGAAGGTCCGCGCATGTCCCGGCCGATCCTGTTGGCACTCCTCGCGCTCGCCCTGTGTCTGCCGGTCGTGACGCTGGCTGGACAGGATTCGAACAGAACCGACACTCCACCGGCCCGGTCGACGATGAGCGGGGTGTACAGCGCGGAGCAGGCTGGCCGTGGCGAGGACACCTACATGGGTGTCTGTGTCAGCTGTCATCCGGTTGCCGTGTACACGGGACAGGCGTTCACCCTGGTGTGGGGTGGGCGTCCGTTGTCGGATCTCTACTCCGCCATGCGCGAGAAAATGCCGAAGTCCGATCCCGGCAGCCTCACCCCCGAAGAGTACGCGCAGGTCGTCGCCTACCTTCTCAAGAAGAACGACGTGCCCGCCGGCAAGACCGAGCTTCCGGCCGACACGGACGAATTGAGCAAGATTCGAATCGAGACGCCGTCAATGCAGAGCAAAAGGGGCGGGGGATCTGACCCCCAAGGCCGAAGGGAGAAACAATGACCGCACGGTGGGTATCGGCTCGGACCCTTGGGGTCGTCTGTTTCGCGGTCGTGGCGCTCGGCAGCGTGTTCACGGTCCCTGGCGATCAGGTGAACGCACAGCAGGCTCCGGCGCTCGTGCGCGGCAATCCGCCGGGAGAGTGGCGCTACTGGGGCGCGGACGCCTGGAGCACACGCTACTCGCCGCTCGACCAGATCAACGCGTCGAACTTCGACAAGCTGCAGGTGGCGTGGCAGTGGAAGGTCAACGGCACCGACGAGTATTACCGCACGACGCCGCTGTACGCGAACGGCCGGCTGTTCACCGTCGCCACGACTCGCCGGATCGCTGCCGCGATCAACCCCGAGGATGGCGAGACCCTCTGGATGTGGCGCATGGACGAGGGGATTCGCTGGCAGAAGGCGCCCCGGCAGTTTGCCGGCCGCGGCCCGGCGTACTGGACCGACGGGAAGGAAGAACGCGTGATCGTGACGACGCCCGGCTATCACATGGCGTCGCTCGACGCGAAGACCGGCGTGCCGGATCCGAAGTTCGGCAAGAAGGGCATCGTCGATTTGATGGAAGGCCTGGGATACCCGATGGTCCCGCTGGCCGTTGACGATCCGGGCCCGCTCATCATCAGCGACGCGGCGCCCGCGCGGAAGGCGAAGCCGGGCGAGAAGTGGGACGAGAAAACGGGCACCGGCGCCGACGGCACGGTGGGCATCGATCCGGCCCTCGGACAGATCGGGGTCAGCTGCCCGGCCATCATCGTCAACGACGTCATCATCGTCGGCAACTCGCACATCCACGGCTACTATCCGATTCGTCTCCGCAACCTCCCGAGCTACATTCGCGGGTTCGACGTGCGGACGGGGAAGCAGTTGTGGAAGTTCAACCTGGTGCCGGAGCCGGGTGAGTTCGGCGCCGACACCTGGACCAACGGCACGAAGCCGGGCACGCCGGGTGTCGGAAAAGTCGATGCGTGGGCGCCCTATTCGGCCGATCCGGAGCTGGGCCTCGTGTACATCCCGGTCGGCATGCCGCTCATGGACGAGTACCGGCGGCCATCGGCCCGGCAACAATCTCTTCGGCAACAGCCTCGTCGCGCTGGACGTGAAGACAGGAAAGCGCAAGTGGCACTTCCAGATGGTGCATCACGACATCTGGGACTACGACACGCCGATGGCGCCGAACCTCCTGGACGTCACGGTCGACGGCAAGCCGCGCAAGATCGTCGCGCAGGGTACCAAGCAGGGCTGGCTCTACGTGTTCGATCGCGTGACGGGTGATCCGATCTGGCCGATTGTCGAGACGCCGGTGATGCCGAGCGACGTGCCGGGCGAGCAGGCGTCGCCGACGCAGCCGATTCCGAGCAAGCCGGCGCCCTTCGCGCAGCAGGGCCTCGTGGAAGAGGACGTGATCGACTACACGCCGGCCATCAAGGAGGCGGCGCTCAAGCTCGCGAAAGCCTGTCGCATGGGACCGTACTTCATCCCGCCGTCGGCGGGAGACGGGACATCGAAGTTCGGGTGCTCGTGGTACGCACCGGGGGCGAGCGGGGGCGTGAACATCGATGGCGGTGCGGCGGTCGATCCCGAGAGCGGTCTTCTTTACATTGCCGCGCAGACTGGGATGAGCACCACCGAGGTCAACAAGGATCCGTGCTCCGAGTTCCGGTACAGCTCGACACACGACAGCTGCGGTCAACTCGGCGCGCTGCCTCCGCCTCCCGGCTACGTCAAAGGGGGCGGTAGTGGAGAGGGTGGGCGTCCTCGCCCCGGCGCGAGCGGCGGCGGACCCGGTACCAACAATATTGGTGGCGTGTCGATCGTGAAACCGAAGGAGCTTGGCGGCGTCACCGCCTACAACATGAATACCGGGGACAAAGCCTGGTGGATCCCGAACGGCGGGCAGCTCGTCCCGGTCGCGTCAAAGGATCCGCTCTTCGCGGGCGTGACGCTTCCGCCGGCGGGCCAGGGCCGGGGACACGCACAGGTGATCACGACCAAAACGCTCGTCATCTACGGAACGGGCCGCCAGGGCGGACCGCCCAACGCCAAACCGCAGATCTTCGCCGTGGACAAAGCGACGGGGAAGCAGGTCGGGTCTGTAGAGATTCCGTCCCGGACGAGTGCCGTGCCCATGACGTTCATGCACAAAGGACAGCAGTACCTGGTGTTTGCGACAGGCGCCGGCGCGAATACCTCGCTCATGGCGCTGCGGTTGCCGAAACAATCGCAGACCTCTACCGGAAACGGCCCGTTTTGATAACTGTATTGCGTCTAGAAACGCCCTGTGCTACTTTGCAATCGATTGCATCCAGCCACAGCTGCAGGGAGCTGAACCTTACGGCTGGAAGTCCTTGTTTCTCAATGAGATACGGGTACTAGATCAAGGGAGACACTGCACGCAGGTTCTTTTCGGAGGAGGGAGGAAGTCTGTGAGCTATCCCAGTCTCGTTGGTTGCGTACGCTCGTCGCCGTTCCCACCGCACTCGCCATTTGCCTCTTAGCCACGCCTGCCATATCCCAGATTCTCTATGGCAGCATCGTGGGTGTCGTCAAGGACTCCCAGGGCGCGTTCGTCCCTGGCGCGACCGTGACGATCGTCAACACCGAGACCAACCTCACGCTGGAATCCGTCACGAACGCGGAGGGGGCCTACACCATCGTGAACGTCCTGGCGGGAACCTACAACGTGAAGATCTTACTGACGGGATTCCGTGAGGGAGTTCGGTCGAACGTACCCGTCACCATCGGTCAGATCGCCCGCGTCGATATGGCGCTGGAGGTAGGCACGGTTTCGGAAACCGTGACGGTCGCCTCGGAAGCGCAGCTCCTGCAGACCGACAAGGCGGACGTGTCAACGGAGCTGAAATCCTCCGAAATCACCGCCATGCCGCTGAACCGCTTCCGCAACTACCAGGCGCTCCTGAACCTGGTCCCCGGAACACGCCAATGGCATTCGGCAACGCGGAAACGGATACGCCGGCGCGGTCGCTGGCCACGAACGTCAACGGTCAGGCGAACACGAACAACTCGACCCGGACCGACGGCGCCACGAACATGAACATCTGGCTGCCGAACCACAACATGTACGTGTCGCCCGCCGAGACGATCGATTCGGTGAGCGTGTCGACGAGCAGTTTCGACGCGGAGCAGGGGATGGCCGGTGGCGGCGCGGTCACAGTCATCACCAAGTCCGGGACCAACCAGTTCAGGGGCTCCGCCTTCGAGTTCTACAACAGCGACGCCCTGAATGCGAGTCCGTTCTATTTCGGCCGCGCTGCCAAACCGGACAAGCTGCCGCTCGAGGCAAACACGTTCGGCGGGACGTTTGGTGGTCCGATCGCCAGGAACAAGCTCTTCTTCTTCGGGTCGTTCGAGGGCTACAAGCGGACGAGCAGCATCACGACGTTCTTCAACGTGCCGGACGAAGCGCTCCGCAGGGGTGACTTCAGCAGAGCGACGAACAACGCCGGCACGCAGCAGACTATCTACAATCCCTTCACCGGCAACGCGAACGGAACTGGCCGGGAGCCATTTGCCAACAACCAGATTCCCTCTGGAATGATCAATCAGACTGCGCTGAAGGTCATGCAACTCTATCCGCTCCCGAACACCATCGGGTCAGGTCTGGGCGGGTTGACAGAAAACTACAAGCGCGACGAAAAGCGTACCGCGGATCGCGACAACTACGACGTCAAGATCAACTGGAACCGCACCGTCGCGAACCAGATCTGGGGCAAGTTCGCCTACATGGATGCGGTCATCGATGACTTGACCAACTATCTCGGTCCGAATCCGGATGCCACCGGAGACGGCGGTTTCACGAAAGTGTGGTCGTTCACGGCGGGTCAGACGTGGACGTTCACGCCCACGCTGCTCATGGACATGACGTTCGGGTTTGCCCGGCAGAAGCAGGATGTGCTCGGACCGGACTTCAACGACGGCAACTACGGGCTCGATGTCCTCGGCATTCCGGGCACGAACGACCAGGGGATTGGCGATCAACGCTACGCGGGCTATCCCCAGTTCCAAATCAGCAGCTTCAGCCAGCTCGGCAACCGCGACGGCTGGAATCCCATCTTCCGCGACGAGCGCACGTACTCGCTGGCGACGAACATCTCGAAGCTGAAGGGGCGTCACGACTTCCGCGGCGGATACTTCGTGAACTTCATGTATCTGGACCACTGGCAGCCGGAAACCGGCAACCCGCGGGGACGATTCACGTTCAATACCGGCACTACGGCGCTGAGCGGCGGCCAGACCGCCAACTTCTACAATGCGTACGCGGCGTTCATGCTCGGTGCTACCGGCGAGATCAACAAGAGCGTGCAGAACGAGCTGATGACCGCGCGCGAGTGGCAGCACGCGCTCTTCTTGCGCGATCGGTGGAGCGTGAACGAGAAGCTGACGCTCGATCTCGGGCTCCGGTGGGAGTACTACCCGATCATGACCCGGGTGGACGGACGCGGCCTCGACCGGCTCGATCTCCCGTCGCTCGATGTCCTGGTCGCTGGCAGGGGCAACAACCCGCAAACCAACGGGATGGAAGCGAGCTTGAACAACTTCGCGCCGCGCGTCGGTGGCATCTATCGCTTCACTGAAAAGTCGGTCCTCCGCAGCGGCTACGGTCTCACGTACAACGCCCAGCCGTGGGCGCGAGCGGTGCGCGGGGACAACGACTATCCCGTCACGATCGCGTCGACGTTCGTCGGCGCAAATTCATTCTCGTATCACAACCTGCTCCAGCAGGGGATTCCCCTGATTGTCGGCCCTGACATCAGCTCGGGCCGAGTGCCGCTCGATCGCGCGGCGGCGGAGTACACACCCGAAATCGACAACATCGACCGCGGCTACGTCCACACCTGGAACGTCGCCTTCGAACGGCGTCTGCCGTACGACATCTCCGTGGATGTCGCGTACGTCGGGGCCAGGGGGAAGGGTGGATACGCCGGATTGGACATCAATGCCCCGCAGACGATAGGCGTTGGCAATAGCGGTCGTCCGTACGCGCCGCAGGGGCGCCTCATCCGTATTGATTCCTGGGGACAGCGGTTGAAGACGGAATACAACTCGCTGCAGATCGCGCTCAACAAGCCGTTCACCCACGGATTCCTGTTCAAGGGTGCGTACACCCTCAGCAAGGCGATGAATTACGGGACTGATGCCGATGGCAGGGCAACCCTGGCCTTCAACACACCCAGCGAGCTGGACCGCAATTGGGCTCCCGCAGGGTTCGACCGCAGGCACAACTTCCAGTTGGGCTTTGCGTATGCGCTGCCGTGGCAGAGCGACGGCAGCTACGACGGCATCCTGAGCGCGATCGTTCAGGATTGGCAGGTCAACGGTCTCTTCGGTGCGTTCAGCGGAACGCCGTTTACCGTGACCGGAAACGGCGATGCCGTGAACACCCCCAGCAACCAGCAGACGGCCGATCTCGTCGGGTCGGTGACAACCCTCGGCGGAGTCGGTGCAAACCAGCACTACTTCGATCCTGCGGCCTGGGCCCAGCCAACCGGCGTCCGCTTTGGGACCACGGGTCGAAACCAGTTCTACGGCCCTGGCGGCTGGTCGCTGGACTTCTCCATGTTCCGCTCGATCGCGATGGGCGGGACCAGGCGGCTCGAGCTCCGCGTCGAAGGCGGGAACATCCTGAACCACGCGGTCTTTGGGAATCCCGAGGGAAACGTGACAAGCGCGACGTTCATGCAGATCGCGAATCTTCTTGGCGGACCAGCCGGCAATGTGGGCCTGGGCAACGCCGTCGTACCTGGAGCGCCAGATCCGACTCGGCGTCCGGTTCCAGTTCTAGACCCCAGTGAACATCAGCCCCGCCGTGGATCGTCCGCGGCGGGGCTGACTTTTTTGCAGGGTTCACAGGTTTCCGGGTGATTCGCCTCGTTCGACTGCACCCCCACATCCCCCTGGTCATCCTCCTGATCGGTTCTCCAGCCGGAGTTTCAGCTCAGTCGTCGCTGCCGGCATTGCCTCGTCTTGCTCTCGAGACATATCCTCCTCAGGCACGCGAAGACATCGCGCAGGCGTACAAGGATGCGGTCGCGCGACCCTCGGACGTCGCGGGCGACCGCCACGCTCGCCCGCGTGCTGCATGCCTGGGAACAGTGGGAGTCCGCACACGAAACCTACGCGAGATGCCAGAGCCTGGCCCCGACGAATCTCGAGTGCCAGTATCTCGACGCGCTCGTCCTGCAGCGGCTCGCGCGGCATGCCGACGCGGCGGGCCGGTTCAGGCAGGCACTGGTCGCGAAACCCGACTACCTGCCCGCGCGAGTGGGCCTCGCGGAGGCCTTGCTTGAAGCAAATACGTACGAGGAAAGCCGACGCCTGTTCGAGTCGCTGCTGACGGAACCACGGGCCGCGCCCGCTGCGGAATTCGGACTCGGACGAATCGAAGCCGCCAAGGGCGCCCACGACCGCGCGGTCGAACACTTTCAGCGCGCGATCGAGCTCTATCCTGAATTCGGTCCCGCGCATTATGCGCTGGCGCGCTCGTATCGTGCCCTGGGCCGCGCCGAGGATGCGCAGCGCGAGCTGGCGAAGCATTCGCAGGTACGGGGCCCGATGGCCGGCGCTCGACGATCCCGTGCGCGACACAGTCGCCGCGGTTCGAGACGACGCATCAGCCACGCTTCGGCGGGGTATCAGGCTCGCCGAAACGGGCCAGGTTGCCGAAGCCATCGCCGCGCACGAAGCCGCGCTGGCGCAGGACTCGTCGCTCGCCCAGGCGCATGCGAATCTCATCGGGCTCTATGGACAAACGGCAAACTGGGCCAAGGCCGAAGAGCACTACCGGGCCGTCATCGCGCTCGGCGGCGATCTCAGCGAGGCGCACTACGATTACGGCGTCCTCCTCGGGCTGCAGGAGAAATGGGATCTCGCCGCCGACGCTTACCGGAAAGCGCTCGCGCTGAATCCGGCGTACGTGCAGGCGCACAACAACCTCGGACAGATCCTGGAGCGTCAACGCCAGTTCGAAGCGGCAGCCGCCGAGTATCGGCTGGCTGTGGAAGGCCAGCCGACGTTCCGCCTGGCCCGGTTCAATCTGGGCCGCATGCTTCTGGCGCTGGGGCGCAACGACGAAGCGATCGCCGAGCTCCAGAAGGTTGCTGGAACCGCAGGACGGCGACACGCCGCGCTACATGTTTGGGCTGTCGGCCGCGTACCTGAGAGCCGGCCGGCGTGACGAGGCCGTCAAATGGGCGACCGAGGCACGACGGCTTGCGCTGGAGCACGGCCAGCAGGAGCTCGCGGCAATCATCGAGCGGGATTTGGCGAAGATAAAATGACAGCTGTCCAGCTTGCCAGCTGCCAGCTTCCAGCCTCGCAGCGATCGGCCGTTTGTGCGCTGCTCGCGGGACCACGTGCGCCCTCGGCGGCCGAACCGCTCTTCATCGAGGCTGCCGCCGAAACCGGCCTCTCGTTCACCCACGTCAACGGCGCGAGCGGGCAGTACTACATGGCGGAAGTGATGGGCGCCGGCGTCGCGCTGTTCGACTACGACAGCGACGGCGACCTCGACGTGTTCCTCGTGCAGGGGGGCCAGCTCGGCGAAGTCGGCCAAGCCTGGCGTCAGTTCGTCGAAGGGCAACCGGCTTTTTCGCAACGACCTCTCGGTGGCTGCCGATGGCGCCCGCAAGCTGCGCTTCACGGACGTCACCGAGCGCGCGGGCGTAGGCGCGAGCGGCTACGGAATGGGCGCGGCCGTCGGGGACTACGACAACGACGGCGATCTCGATCTGTTCGTGACCTCTTTCGGACCGGAAACGTTGTTCCGCAACAACGGCGACGGCACATTCATGGACGTGACGAGCGCGGCGGGCGTCAGCGATCGCGCTCTGGAGCACCAGCGCGGCGTTTCTCGACTACGACCGCGACGGCGATCTGGATCTGTTCGTCGCCAACTACCTGGATTTCACGCTCGCGGGCAACAAGCGATGCAACGATGCTCTTGGTGCCCGCGACTACTGCAGCCCCCGCGCCTATCGCCCCGTTCCCGATCGTTTGTATCGGAACGACGGCGCCGGCCGATTCACAGATGTGACGGAGGCCGCAGGGATCAGCAAGGCGGACGGCGCGGGCCTTGGTGTGTCGACCGGCGACTACAACGGCGACGGCTGGCTCGACCTCTACGTCGCCAACGATGCGACGCCGAACCAGCTGTGGATCAACCAGCGCAACGGCACATTCGTAGACGATGGGCTGTTGTCGGGGTCGGCGGTGAACGCGTCGGGCAATCCCGAAGGGAGCATGGGCATCGCGTCCGGCGACTTCGATGCCGACGGCGACGAGGACCTGTTCATCTCCAACATCGTCGGCGAGACGTACGCGTTGTATGTAAACGACGGCCGCGGCAATTTCGAGGACGCGCGCGCGCGGGCGGGCCTCGCGCAGCCGACCGCGGCGTTCACCGGTTTCGGCACCGACTGGCTCGACTACGACAACGATGGCTGGCTCGATCTCTTCGTCGCCAATGGCGCCGTGAACATCGTGGAAGCTCAGCGCGGTCAGCCGTCGCCGTTTCGCATGCGGAACCAGCTGTTTCGCAACACGGGTACCGGTAAATTCGTAGAGACAAGTATCGACGGTGGTCCGGCGTTCGCGCACGCGGACATCGGTCGTGGCGCCGCGTTTGGCGACGTCGACAACGATGGCGACCTCGACATCGTCGTCACCAACAACAACGGCCCGGTCCGGCTGCTGCTCAATCAGGCGCGTGCCGGGATCCATTGGCTGCTGGTGCGTGTCGAGCAACCGCAGGGCTCGGGCAACCGTCTGGCCTTTGGCGCGTGGGTCGGCGTCGAGCGCGCAGGCAAACCGACGATGTGGCGTCGTGTGCGGACGGACGGCAGCTATCTCTCCGCCAGCGACGTCCGCGTTCACATGGGGCTGTCTGATTCGCCTGCGGTCACAGCGGTCGTCGTCCAGTGGCCAGACGGCATTCGTGAGCGGTGGACCGACGTCCGCGCGGATCGAGTGCTTGCGCTGCGGCGTGGAACGGGCCAGACCGCAACGCCGCGTCTGCCCGACTGACGCTCGGGCCGGTCAGGCGGACTCCGCGAAACTACTGAGCGGTATAATCCGAATCATGAGCGGGCTGGTCGGCGCTCGCCTCGGCCCGTACGAGATCCTCGACACCCTCGGCGCGGGCGGCATGGGCGAGGTGTACAGAGCCCGCGACACACGGCTGGGTCGCGAGGTCGCCATCAAGGTTCTTCCCGCCGAGCTCTCGCGCGATCCAGAGGCGCTGGCCCGGTTCGAGCTCGAAGGTCGCGCCATCGCGGCGCTCAATCATCCCAACATCCTGGCGCTCCACGACGTCGGCACCGACAACGGCATCGCCCACGCGGTCATGGAGCTGCTCGAAGGCGAGACGCTGCGCAACCGTCTCGATCGGGGCCTGCCGGCCTCGCGCAAGGCGCTGGATTGGGCCGTACAGATTGCCTCGGGTCTCGCGGCGGCGCACGAGCGTGGGATCGTGCATCGCGATCTGAAGCCGGCGAACATCTTCGTCACCCACGACGGGCGCATCAAGATCCTCGACTTCGGCGTCGCTCAGTACCAATCCGCGCCATGAAGATGCGGGCGAGATGCTGACGCACGCGCAGACCCAGCCGGGCATGTTCGTCGGCACACCGGCGTACATGTCGCCGGAGCAGGTCATCGGCGAGCCGGCCGGCCCGCCGTCCGATCTGTTTGCGTTCGGCGTCGTGGTCTACGAGATGTTGACGGGCTCGCACCCGTTCCGCCGCGAGACCGCCGTCGAGACCATGACGGCGATCCTCCGGGAGGAACCGCCGGCCATCGCCGATTCGGGCCTCGCACAGGGCGTGCCGTCGTCGGCGCTTCGCGTCATCGAACGTTGTCTGGAAAAGAGACCGGCCAACAGGCCGGCCTCAGCCAGAGACCTGGCTTTCTACCTCGATGCATCCGCGACTGGCGTGCTGCCATCCATCCCCCTCGTGGAGACGTCGTCGACCGGTCGCCGCCTTCGGCAGCTTCTCGCGGCGGTGTCGCTCGGCCTGCTGCTGCCGCTCGTCGCGGCGAGCTGGCTGTTCGTGCGGACCACCGCGAACCAGGCCGTGACGGCAGGACTCGAACGCGATCTGACGCGCGCGAGCGATCTCGTGACGCACGTTCACAACGAGCGGATCGAGCGCCTGCGGCTGACCGCGCGCCTGCTCGCCTCGTTCCCGGAGCTGAAAGCGCTCTTTGCCTCTACCGATTCCGCAACGATACGCGATTTCCTGCTGACGTACCAGCAGCGGAATCCCGGTACACCGATACTCGTGGCGCTCGGGCCCACGGGCACGATCCTCGGCCGAACTGACCGGGCGGACCCGCTCGCGACTGAAGAGGACGGCTGGCTGGCATCAGTTACCACGAGCGCGAACCCGCTTGCCGTCGTGTCGATGGCGGGACGCCCGCACCACGCAGCCGCGGCCGCGGCGGAGGCGGGCGGCAACGTCTTCGGGTACGTCATCGCCGCGGCGCCTCTGGATCAGGAATTCGCCCAGTCGCTCGGCGAGACGACCGGCGATGAGGTCGTCGTGCTCTCTGCATCAGGCTTGCTGGCGTCAACGCTGCCGGGCGGCCAACCGCCCTGGAGCTCGCTGGCTGAGTGGCGTCAGCAGGGCGGACGCGCCGATCGATCGTCGGTGGTACAGATTGGCACGCGGCAATTCGTCGCGCGGGAAGTTCCGCTGGTTCAGGAGCCGCCGGTCTCCGCGATCGTTGCGCAGTCGCGCGATGATGCGCTCCTGCCATTCCAGCGCATTCAGACCGCGCTCCTCGTCCTCGGGATGTGTGCCGCGTTTGCGGCCGCGTTCGCCTCCTGGTGGTTCACCAGGGTTCATAAGGTTCATAAGGGTTCAAGGGGTTCAGGAGGTTCATAAGGTTCTGGGTTCACAAGGTTCACACCTCACCTTGAACCCACGAACCCTGAACCTTGAACCCTGTGAACCCCGTGAACCCTGAACCCGTGAACCCTTGAACCCTTTGAACCCTTTGAACCGCTCACAAATCAGCGTTTGTACGCAGACACCGGATAATCCTGGCCGAACTTGTTCTTGTGCTTCGCATCGATCCAGGCCGATTCATCGAGGGTCAGCTCGGGCGCGGTCGTGGCGCCGGCGGTGGCAACAATTTCGACCGACACCGGCGCGGCGCGTTCGGACATCGCCGTCAGCCGATACCGGCCAGGCGGCAAATCGACGACGAAGCGGCCATCGGGTCCGGCGTGCGCGACATGCGGCGTCGCGACGACGAGGATGAGCGCCGTCATCTGTGGATGGATGTTGCAGAACACCCGGTACTCGCCGGGCTGCGCGAACGTTCGCGATCGTGAGGTGCCGGCGCGATACAGCCCGAGGTCGAACGGCTGCGGCCCCGACAGCGAGAACACGTTGTGAAACACCGTGTCCTGATTCGGGAATTCCACAGTCGATCCGAGCGGGACCGCGAGGACATGGGGGCGGAACGTCTTGTCCTTCTGCGTGAGCGAGACGGTCGCCGGCCGTCGCGTCGGAGCGGTGTCGAGCGGCTCCGCGTAGACCAGCGCGGGGGCAGACGATGTGCCTGGCCGGGTGACGGTCTTGATGCTGCCCGTGACCGGCCCGCCAGCGGCGCCAGCCGGACAGAGTGCGAACCCGAACGTGACGATCAGAGCGGTGGCAGAGAATCTCATGACTCAGAACTTGTAAGCGAAGACCCAGTCGAAATGATTGTTGCGGCGCTCGGCGAGCCCTGGCGGAGTGGTCTCGAGCCAGCGATATTCGAACGACGTTTCCACTTCCGGCGTGATCGAGACGATCACGTTGCCGTAGGCGCTCAGGTTGCGGCGCCGCGGAAAGAGAGCGGCGGCGCCGCGGATCTCGTCCACGCCTGCGCCAGCCTGCATCGACACGCGGCTTGACGGCCTCACCTGCAGCTCCGCCCAGCCGCCGTCAGCGCGGGCGTCGAGGCCGAGCGCTCCGCCGAACGCGTCGATGTTCTCGCCGGTGAAGACCTCGCCGGCCACGCCGAGCCAGCCGCGGCGAAGCGTGAAATCGAGGGCACCTGCCCAGCTGTCGGCAAGCCGCGAGGGCCGGCGCTCCCAGCCGTAATGACCGGAGAGGCCCACATCGACCACTGCCGGCGCGTCGGGCTCGTTGGTTGTCGTCCATGCGAGCCTGGCCTGGACTCCGGGCCGTCGCGACCGTTCGCCGCCGAGCGCGGGCGGAACGAACCGGTAGTCCTCCCCGACGAGATCGCCGCCGATCGGCGCGACGATCCCGCCCGCAATCCGAAGCGGTCCGGCCAGTGTGCGTTCGATGCGGACCTGAGGCGCGCGCAAGTACAGGTTGCCGGATCGGAAGAGCAGCGGGAAGGCGAAGGCGGCAAGCGAGGTCGGATCCTTCGGCGCCAGCATCACCTGGTCCTGGCCGATCTCTGCCGCCGTTTTTTCGCCGTCGAGGCGCGCGAAGGCGACGAGCAGGCGCGGCAACCCCATGACCTGCCCGGTCTGAAACCCGGGAATCCCGCCGAAGAAGTCCATCGCCACGACACCGCTCGTGCGAACGCCTGCCCAGCGTCGGTCCGTCAGCCGTGAAACCGATGCGCGTCTGCCTGAGGGAGATACTGAAGGTGCCGGTGTGGCCGTCGGCCGGCGTGGCGTTCACGATGTTCGGGATGTCGAGCCAGTTGGGTGTTCCCGAGTTGCCGAAGACATCCGCGTGAATCGTGCCGAAGAGCTTGACCGGGAAGCGCGACGTCGACTCGACCTTCGTCTGCGCGAGCTCGGCCACTTGCGTCTGCAGGAGCTCCACGGCTGCCGGCAGCTGGGGCGCGGGTTCGATGGCGGCGGCCTGGGCCGTTTCCCGGGCGCCTTTGAGTGCGGCCACTTCGGCGCGCAGTTGCTGCAGCTCAGCTCGAAGCGCCGCGAGCTCCTGTTTGACGTCAGCGGTGTCCTGAGCCGCCGCGGGCCTCGCGATCACCGTCGAAATCGCCAGCAGTCCGAAGAGCATCCGGGTCCGAACCAGGTTCATGTGCATCATCCACGTCCTGCGGGAAAAGGAAAAAGGGACCTCGCCATCGGATCCCAACGATCACAAGCCACGGAACGAACGCCGCCGGCTATCGGGGAGGCATGGCGGCAAACGTCTTTTCGATGTTCTCCAGAACGGCCCGGGTGGAGCGTACGCAGATTTCGAGGTACCGCTCGCCGATAGCGGGTGTCGAGTTCCTGGCGTCACCCCACGTGCCGGACTTCGTCGCCCAGTAGACCGACCCTGGCGACGTGAAGAAAAACGCGGTATGGACGGGCCCGCTGTTGACGGTGAACTCGGGAAACGGCGGGAACTCCGCGTTGGCGCGCTCGAGGTCGACGAGGTCCGGGTTGATCGCGAGGATGGCCGATGTCTCGGCGGCGTTGGCATGCAGCCCCTTCTCGAGGCTGAAGAACTCCGCGGCTTCGGCCGCCGTCATGCCGTCCCAGTAGTTGATCGGGAAGGCCTTGACCTCTTTGGACAGCTTGTCCGCCGCATTCGCGCACGCGTACGCGATGGCGTACGTGTTGTCGTAGTGACCGTTGAGGAAGACGATGCGTTTGAACCCTGACGTCGCAAACGCGACGCAGAGGTCCTCGATGAGCGCCATGAATGTCGGGATGCGGATGTGCACGAGGCCGGTGAAACCGACGTGCGGGTACGACAGGGCATAGTTGATCGGTGGCGCGACGAGTGCACCGATGTGCGGCGCCACGCGGCGAGCCACTTCCTGCGGGATGAGGACGTCAGTCAGCAGGGGCGCGTGCGGTCCGTGCTGCTCGGTTGCGCCAGTCGGCACGATGACGGTGTGATGGTCCTTCAAGAACGCTTCGACTTCGAGATTCGTCATCTCGCCAAAAAAGACGGTAGGTGGCTTCATCGCTCCTCCGTGCGCGCCTTAAAAGGGAAAAGGGACAAGGGAAAAGGGACAAGGGAAAAAGGGATATAGGTTCATGGGACGAACGGCATTAGCATAGCTCGGAGCCAACATTGCGTAGAATACTTCCAGCGTTCAGTTCAAGGAGGAACACAATGCGTTTGGTCAACGCTTCGGCCGTTGCGATCGTCGTAGCCATTTCCATCCCTGCCATACAGGGTGCGACAGGTCAGGACGCCGACAGAAAAGTTGCCGGTGGCGGCATCAGCGTTCCGGGGTGGCAGGGGAAGGTCGATCCGGGCGCCGCCAAGAAGGGCCTGTCGACCGCTGACTCCAAGTTCGTCCAGGACGGCAAGTCGCTCCATCTCACGATCGGCCCTGCGGCGACCTACTGGAATCCAGCGAACACAGCCAAGGGCGACTACACGGTGAAGGCGAGCTTCAAGGAACCGAAGATGTCTACGGATCATCCGCACCCCTATGGACTCTTCATCGGCGGAAGCAAGCTCGATTCCGATCAACAGAGTTTCCTGTACTGCGTCGCCTACGGCGACGGCACGTTCCTCGTGCGCGGCTTCAACGGCGCGACGGTGACGACCGTCGCGAAGCGCCAGCCGAATGCCGCGGTGAACAAGGCAGCGGCCGACGGCAGCGTCACGAACGCCATTTCGTGGACGGTCAAGGGCGACCGCGCCGAATGCGCGATCAACGGCACCGTCGTCGCGGGCTTCGACAAGACCGAGCTCATCGGCCCGGGCAAGCTCGAATCGACCGACGGCATTTACGGTCTTCGCGTGAGCCACAACCTCGACGTCATCGTCTCCGACTTCGGGATGAGCAAGTAGACTGTCGGGCGCGGAGGGGGGCGGAGGGCGCGGGGAAGGGATCACCACGGAGACGCGGAGGCACGGAGAGACGCGGAGAACGCAGGACAGCTCGCGTGCCGCGCCGGAGGCCGGCGAACTTGGGGATCCGCGGCCCGGGATCGCAAGCACGTATCGTATCCAGCTGTGCTTGCGATCCCGGGTCGCGGATCCCCAAGTCCGCGCTTCGCGCGGCGCGAGCGCTCCTGCGTTTCCGTGTGTCTCCGCGTCCCCGTGTCTCCGCGGTGATCCCTTCTTCGTGCCCTCCGTCCCCTCCGCGCCCGACGCGCGGCACCTCCACGCAACGCCGCACCCTACTCCCTCGTAAGGCTCAATAGAGGACCTCGCACCATCCCGATCGATCTCGAGACGGTCACCGAGGCACGCCTGGTCGCACAGGCACTGGCGGGCTCGCAGTCAGCCTTCGAGCAGATTGTCCGCCGCTATCAGCGTCCGGTCATCAATCTGATTGCCCGCATGACCGGTGAACGGGCGCTGGCCGAAGACCTGGCGCAGGAGACCTTCGTCAAGGCATTTCGCAATCTGGCGGCGTTCGATACGACCCGCCGGTTGTCGAGCTGGCTCTTCCGGATCGCCCACAACACCGCGCTCGACGCGCTTCGACGGTCGCGACCGCCGATCGTCCCGATCGATGACACGAGTCCCGCACTGGCGCCAGCCGGGCAGGACGCCGTGGAGCGAGCCGAGCTCGGTCGCGCCCTCCAGGCTGCGCTCGGCGAGCTGCGCCCCGAATACCGCGCCGCCATCGTCCTTCGCTATCAGGAGGGCCTCTCATTCGAGGAAATCGGGCGGACGCTCGGCATCCCCCAGGTCACCGCCAGGACACACGTGCATCGGGCGCGCAAGGAACTGCTGCGGCGGTTGAGCGAGGCCGGCTGGCAGCCCACTCAATAAGGTTCAAAAAGGGTTCAGGGGACCTCCTGAACCTTTTGAACCCCTTTTTGGTGCGGCTGCAACGCCACGTCGGTTGACCGCGTAAGCCTGGATAGGAGCGCGTAAGCCTGGTTAAGAGCGCGTAAGCCTGGTTAAGAGATGGACGAGGAACTGTTTCGAAGTTACCGGCGCTGGCAGGAAGCGGACGACAGCGGACGCGACGACGATGCGGATGACGCGTGTCAGAGGTTGTTCGAGTCGGCGTTGCCCGAGGCCGACATCCCGGTCGACTTCGCGACGCGAACGATGGCCGCGATTGCGGTCGCAACCGAGCGCGACCTGCGGCGGGCGCGTCGGGCGCGTGTGGGATTCATGTGGGGAAGCGCCCTCGGACTCGTCGTCGCGGCGTACTTCGGTGGTGGACTGGCGCTCCGAGCCGTGTCGGCTGGCGCGATGGGTCTGCTCGACCTGTTCGTCGGTGCGATCGTCGGCATTGCAACGGGACTCCAGACCGGGACCGACGTCTGGACCGTGCTGTCGGGTCTCGGGAGGGCGACGTCAGCGTTGGCGTCTGATCCGCGCGTCACGCTGGCGATTGTCGCCATCCACGCGGTTGCGATTGCCGGGCTGCTCGCGCTTCAGCGTCTTCTTGGATCCAATGAGGAGTCCTACAAATGAGATCGTGGATGACAGTCCTTCTGGCGGTGATCATCACCGCGGCGAGCGCGGCAGCGGCAGCGCAGCTGTCGCCCGAAGAGCAGCGGTCGCTCCGCACGCGCCTCGAGGAACGGTACGACATCGTTCCCCTCACCGATGGCGTGGCCTTCAGGCCGAAGACGCGCATCCCCGACGTGCGTCTCATCGAGATCTCCGACGGTGCCGTCAGCGTCAACGGTGCGGCGGTGACCGGCCGCGAGCTCCGCGAGAAGCTGGGAGCGGACGCCGAGTTGATCCTGCGCGTGTCCTACCTCAGCGCCGACGAGCGCCGCGCATTCGTAGCGGCTGGAACCGAGGCCGTCGAGAAGCCGACTGAAGCACCGCGCGCGATCGAGCCACCCGCCGCGAGTGCGCCAGAGCCGACCGCGAGGCGCCCACGCCGCTCAGTCGGCGACCGCGTCCGCATCTTCGGTGACGTCGTTGTCGAGGCCAACGAGGAGGTGACCGGTGAGGTGGTTGCTGTCCTGGGTTCCGTACGCATCGACGGCGAAGTGGGCAACCAGGTCGTGGCCGTCCTGGGCACCGTCGACCTTGGACCAAAGGCCATCGTCCATGGAGACGTCGTCTCGGTGGGCCGGCGCGTGCGGCGCTCAGAGGGCGCTCAGGTTCGTGGCGGGGTGACGGAAGTAGCCTTCGCCGATCCGGATGTGCACTTCGACTTTCCGTGGTTCGGGATCGGCGGATGGAGACCGTGGTGGGTCGGCGGCTTTGGCGCATTCCCGCGACTGCTCGGCAGCGGGTTTCGTGCGCTGCTCCTCGTGCTGCTGACCTGGCTCGCGCTGGTCGTGGCGCGGGCGCAGGTGGAGCGATCCGCCGAACGCGTCAGCGACAATCCGATCAAGGCGACGCTCGTCGGCCTCGCGGCCGAGATCGTGATTGGTCCGGTGCTCATCCTCACCGCGATCGTGCTCGCGATCACCATCATCGGAATTCCGCTTCTGCTGCTGCTCCCATTTGCAGTTCTCGTGTTGCTGCTCCTTGCGCTCGTGGGGTTCAGCGGAACGGCGTATGCCGTAGGCCAGTGGACGCGGCGCCGGTTCGGGCTTGGCGGACAGGCGGCATACCTCGACGTGGCGCTCGGCGTGTTCGTGATCCTGCTGCCTGTTCTGCTGGGGCGCATCGTGGCGCTGGCGGGATGGCCGGCAACGCCCGTGGCGTTTCTCCTCATCGCATGTGGCCTTGCCGTCGAGTGCATCGCCTGGGCCAGCGGATTCGGCGCCGTCCTGACCAACGCGTTCGGACATTGGCGTGCGTCACGGCTGAATCGCGGGCTGAACACGCCACCCGCCGGTACGGTCTAGCAGGCTGCTGAAAAACGCAGCCTGAAGGGAGAAGGGAAAAGGCACAAGGGATTTCAGGTTGCTGGCTTTTTCAGCAACCTGCTAGTCTAGGCGCGCCGCGTTCTTTCGCAACTTCGCGGCACGGCTCATCGTATTACGAGGCATGTTCCAACAGGACGTCCGCTATGCCATTCGAAGCCTCTGGCACAGCAAGGGGCTTGCCGTGGTGGCCACTCTCTGTCTGGGGTTCGGCATCGGCCTCAACACCACCATATTCAGCATCATCGACGGCGTGCTGCTGAAGCCCTACCCGTACACCGATCCGGATCGCATCCTGGTCCTCGGCGAGAAGAACCAGCGGGCGGACGACGAGGCCGGCCTCTCGTTTCTCAACATGAAGGATTGGGAGGAGGCCACCTCTCTGTTCAGCTCGATCGCGGCCACGGCGGGGCGGGCGCTCACGGTCTCGGATGGAATCACCGAGCCGGAGCGGCACCTCGGAGCGGCGATCTCCTGGGATCTGTTTCCACTGCTCGGCGTTTCGCCTGCGCTGGGCCGCGGCTTCACCTCTGATGACGATCGGCCCAACGCTGCCGACGTGGTCATCCTGAGCGACACTCTATGGCGCCGCCGCTATCACGCCGATCCCCGCGTCCTGGGCCGCAGCATCCTCATCAACGGAAAGCCGCACACGGTGATTGGCATCATGCCGCCGAACTTTGCCTTTCCGGAGAACCAGCGCCTGTGGATACCGCTCGAGCCCACCACGACCAAAGACCGGCGCGATGCGCGGTACCTGTTCGCGTTCGGGCGGATGAAGCCGGGTGTGACGCCGGAGCGTGCGCTCGAAGAGCTGAACGCGATTGCCGCGCGGCTGGCACGGGAATACCCGACAAGCAACGAAGGCTGGAGCGCGTCTACGCAGACGCTTCGCCAGGCCTTTCTTCCCGAAGAAGTGCCGCTGGTGCTCGGCCTGATGATGGCCGGTGTCACGCTTGTGCTGTTCATCGCGTGCTCGAACGTGGCCAACCTGCTGCTCGCACGCGCGGCCGGACGCCGGCGCGAGCTCGCCGTGCGCGCGGCGATCGGCGCGGGACGCGGACGCATCATTCGGCAGCTGGTCGCAGAGAGTGTGGTGCTCGGTGTGGCCAGCGTTCCGCTCGGCATCGTGCTCGCCGAGATCGGCACGCGGCTGGTAGCGTCGATGATGCCCGTGGACCAGGTGCCTTACTACATCCAGTGGCGGGTCGACTGGCGCTCGCTCGCCTACGCAGTCGGCGTTGCCGTCACGACGGCGTTGATATTCGGCTTGTTCCCGGCGCTGCAGGTATCCCGCGGAGGGCTGCTCGAAGGCCTCAAGGAAGGAACCCGCGGCAATATCGCCGGACGATCGTTGATGCGCAGCTCCCTCGTCGTGGCGCAGGTGTCCCTCGCGCTGGTGGCGCTCGTGGGGGCACTGCTGTTCGTCCGGACGTTCGTCAATCTCGACAGCTTTCAGGTCGGCTTCGATTCGAGGCCGCTCATGACTATGCGGTTCTACATGTCGGGTGACCCGTACGAACCGGAGGGCGCGAAGCTGAGGCGCGTCGAGGACATCATGCGCCGCGTTGAAGCGCTGGCGGGCGTGGAGGCGGCGTTTGCGTCGAACCTGATTCCGATCTCCGGGGGCGGCGGCGGGGGTGATGTCGAGATCGATGGACGCGCAATCGAGCGGGGCGAGGGGTCGCGCATTTCATTCACGGGCGTCACCCCGCATTTCCACCGAACGCTCGGCGTCAAGCTGATCCGCGGACGCGATTTCACGGAGTCGGAAGGCTGGTCCCGGAGCGCGGTGGCCATCGTGAACCAGACCATGGCCAACCGTTTCTGGCCCAATGGCGATCCGATCGATCGCCGGTTCCGCCTGGCCGCCGACGGCGATTCGCGCGAGTGGTTTACCGTGATCGGCGTCGCTCCGGATCTGCACCTGTTCGGCGTGGATCCGGGCAACAGCCAGGCGAACCCGGCGGCGTTCGTTCCGTATGCCTATCAGGAAACACTGAGCACCGGGCTGACGATTCGCGTCGCGGGCGATCCCGCCTCGATCACCTCCGCCGCCCGCGAAGTCATCCGCACGTCAGATCCAAACATCCCGGTCTACTGGATTCGGACGCTGGAAGATGTGCGGCGCGTGAGCTTCTGGCAGTACGGACTCTACGGGTGGGTCTTCGGAACGATCGGCGTCGTGGGATTGCTGCTGGCCGCGGTCGGCGTCTACGGTGTGCTTTCCTATTCGGTGTCGCAGCGCACCCAGGAGATTGGCGTGCGGATGGCCCTCGGTGCCAATCGGGGAGCCGTCCTGAAGCTCGTGGTCGGTCAGGGGCTCCTTCTGGCGAGCATCGGGATCGTCATAGGACTCGTGCTCGCCGCGTCGGGCATGCCTCTGGCCAAGAGCCTGCTCTACAACGTGAGCCCGTTCGATCCCGTCACGTTCAGCGCTGTCTCGATGTTTCTTGTGATAGTCGCCTTGCTTGCGAGCTACGTTCCCGCGCACCGCGCGACGAAAGTGGATCCCGTCATCGCGCTGCGCGGAGAGTAGAAGCCATCTCATAAAGACCGCGAGTCCGATGCCACTCGGTGCGTGTGCGTCGGGGTCAATGGTCACCCGCCGACGCGCAGGGGCAGCCGCGGCCCGTCGGCTCCCGCCTCCGCTTCGCGGCGGGGCAAAACGTCCCTTCGCGGCGTGTCCTGTCGGAGCCGGCGGCGGCCCGCCTTCGCCAAGGCTACGGCGAGGCCTCGCCGTAGCTCGCGCGTCGGTAGGTGCGAGCGGAGGCGGGCTGGGGTCATCCGGGCGCCACCGACCAATCGGTTCAGCAACCAGGTGACTCGATCGCTGGAGACGAATCGGCGCCACCGCCAGGAGGACCCGCTGCGGGGCGTTTTGCGTGACGTCGAGCCCGCCGCTCAGAGTCGGCGGGATCCGACGAGCCGCGGCTGCCCCGCGAACCCACGCCGGCCGCGCCACCACGTGCGGGGGGAGGCCACGTGAGCATCACCGGCCGTGACGGACTGGGCGAATCGGGCCGACCTTGAGCGCCGTGACGCCACGATCCGAAAATGCTTCCGAAGCGCCGCGAGCGCCGTCGCCGCCCCATTCGCCGCGTGCCCCACGGACGTCCCCGGATGCCGAACCGATGCCGGCTGTCGTACGGTCGCACCCCAGGCGACGGCGGGATCGTGAGCCCTCCGCGGAGGAAGCATTTTCCACGGCGCGAAGCGGGAGGCCCGAGGCGACCGGTCCGACACGGCAACCCCTAGCCCTCGCAAGAAGGCGCGGATGCCGGCATTGCAGTGTGTCCACGCGCGACCGCACCGGTCGGGGAATCCCATTTATGAGATGGCTTTTAGTCTCAGGGTGAAGATCCCCACCCTGAAGTTCTTGAAGACCCGGTAAGCCACCGCCAGGCCCTGGTTCCGCCCGCGCTCGTCTGCAAAGCGAAGTGGAACGCCCAGCCGACAGGAGATGGGCGAATCCTCAGAGGATCACTTCGTGTGTGGTAGCCTGAACACTTTGAACCCCTGAACGTTTTGAACGCTGAACTTGAACCCTGAACCCGGGAGCCCTGAACGCCGTGAACCCTGAACGCCGTGGACAATGAAAACCCACCCAGCCGTCGTGCAGTACGCGCTCGAACCACACGCCGTCGAGTTGCGTGACCACCCGGTCCCTGACGTGTCCGACGACGACGTGCTTTTGAGAGTCGGCGCGGTGTCGGTGTGTGGTTCTGATGTGCATCAGGCGCACAATACGCAGTCGTGGCCGGTCAACGTTCCGGTCGTTCTCGGTCACGAATTCGGCGGGACAGTTGCCGTTCGAGGCCGCAACGTTCGGGGCTTTCGCGAAGGGGATCGCGTCGTCAGCGAGACGGCCGCACAAATCTGCGGAGACTGCGTATTGTGCCGGACCGGGCGGTACAACCTCTGCCAGTCGAGGAAAGGCTTCGGCTACGGCATCGACGGTGCGATGGCGCAGTGGGTTCGCGTCCCGGGCCGATGCCTCCACCGGATCCCGGATTCTCTTCCGTTCGACCTTGCCTGTCTCGCGGAACCGCACGCCGTCGCCTATCAGGCGATGTGCGTCAACTCGACGATCCGTCCGGGCGACGTCGTCGTGATCCTGGGTCCAGGGCCGATTGGCTTGCTGTGCGCGCGGATGGCGGCGATGTCAGGCGCCGATCCTCTGATTGTCGCCGGCCTGTCTGAAGACGCCTCGCGGCTGGAAGCTGCCAGGCGTCTCGGGGCGACGCGAACCGTAGATGTTCAGACCGAGGATCTGGCCGAGGTCGTTCGCGAGTGTGGCGACGGTGGCGCGGATCTGGTGTGCGATGCAAGCGGCGTGAGCGGGACGCTCGACGTCGCGATCCGTCTGGCGCGCCCAGGCGGCCAGGTCACGAAGGTCGGCTGGTCGCCAGACAGCCTTGCGATCGACATGAATCCGGTCGTGCAACGGAACCTCCGGCTGCAAGGCACGTTCAGCCACAACTATCCGGTCTGGGAACGGGTGATTCACCTGCTCGATCGCGGGCTGACCCTGCCTGAGACGATCATCGGCCTGCGGGCGCCGCTCGAAGGCTGGCGCGAGGCGTTCGACGCGATGCACGATCGGCGCGTCATCAAGTCGGTGCTGGTGCCAGCCACCGATTGATCGCGATGTCGCTGCCTATGCCTTCGCTCAAAGACAAGATAGCGCTCGTGACCGGATCGACATCCGGGATAGGCCGCGGTATCGCCGAGCATTTCGCCTCGCTCGGTGCTCCGGTCGTCATTCACGGCCTCGAGGCCGAACCGGCTCGCGAGATGGCCCAGCGACTGCGCAACGCAGGCTACCAGGCCGCGTCGATCGCCGGCGATCTCAGGGACGTCAACGCATGCCGACAGGTCGTTCGTTTCGCAGTCGGATGGCGCGGCGGACTCGATGTGCTCGTCAACAACGCCGGAGACACGTCGCGCGCCCGGCTCGAAGACGCCCCGGTCGAGCTCTGGGACGACATGATGGCCGTGAACCTGCGCGCGCCGTTCCTCTGCCTGCAGGAAGCGGTGACGTCGATGAAGCCGCGAGGCGGCGGATCCATTCTGAACATCGGATCCGTCAACGCGTACATCGGCGCGCCGAAGCTCGGTCCGTACTCGGTTTCCAAGGGCGGGCTGATGACGCTGACGCGCAATGCCGCGGCCGCGCTGGCGCCGTACCGCATTCGCGTCAATCAGATCAACGTCGGCTGGACGCTGACCGAAGGGGAAGATCGCGTGCAACGACACAACGGGAAGGGGGCCGACTGGATAGACGACGCCGTTGCGACGCGTCCGTTCGGCCGTCTGCTGGTGCCGCACGATATTGCCGTGGCGGCGGCATACTTCGCGTCGGATGACAGCGCGCTCGTCACCGGAGCGGTGATGGATCTCGAGCAGTCGCCAATCGGGGCTCCGGCCGACTGGTAGGCCGGGGCTCGGGGCTCGGGGCTCGGGACTCGGGGCTCGGGGCTCGGGGCTCGGGGCTCGGGGCTCGGGGTTCGAACCTTCTCTTTCCTTTTCCCTTTTCCCTTGTCCCTTTTCCCTTTCCGAGTCCCGAGCCCCGAGCCCCGAGTCCCGAGTCCCGAGCGAGATATCATCAAAGACGTGGAAAGGCGAATGTTCCTCACTTCGGCGTTGGGTGCTGGCCTCATGGCTGCCGCGGGGTCTTCGGGCGGTGCCTCTGCTCAGGGCGGCGGCGGTTCGGCTGTGAGCCCTGAGCTCTACTTGTGGTCGCAGTTCGTCGTTCGCACCGGCACGCAGCCTCGACGGCTCGCCGAGTTCCTCGAAGGTGCGTGGATCCCGGCGGTGAACCGGCTTGGACACAAGCCGGTTGGCGTGTTCGAGGTCGTCTTCGGGCTTCCGACGCCAGGCATCTTCGTCCTCGTTCCGTTTGCGTCGTTCGAGAGCCTGTTGCAGCTCGAGGGGAGCCTCGACAAAGACGAGGCGTTCGCGCGGGCATCCGAGGCGTACTTCAACGCGCCGGCGACGGATCCGATTTACGTGCGCCAGGAAGTGTCGCTCCTTCGCGCCTTCCCGAATGTTCCGCGCGTGGAGGTTCCGCAGGCGACAGCCGCCAAAGGTCCAAGGCTGTTCGAGCTGCGGACCTACGAGAGCCACAACGAGCGCGCCCATCGCGCAAAAACGCGCATGTTCACCGACATGGGCGAGGTCGATATTTTTCGCCGCTGTGGTCTGACGCCGGTCTTCTTCTCGCGGACGGTGGTTGGCGCTCGCATGCCGAGCCTGGTCTACATGCTCGTGCACGAAAACATGGCGGCGCGCGAGAAGAGCTGGGGAGCCTTCAGGGTCGATCCTGACTGGAAGAAGGTGTCGTCCACGCCCGGCTATAGCGACGCCGAGATTGTCTCCAACATCACGACCGTCTTTCTGAGGCCCGCGGCGTACTCGCAAATCTGACCTTCCGAGGAGTGGCATCTTCCTGTGTCTTCAACAGAACGTCGTTCCGTCGTCGGCGTCGGGCTTGCGCTTCTGATCGCCATCCCCGGCGCGTTGACGCTCGTCGTGGGTCAGACTCCATCGCTCGTCCCGCGCACGCAACCGCTGACCGTGAGGCTGACGCCAGAGGAGGCCGCGAAGCTCGCAGCTGAGGCGCGTCAATCAGTCTCGGCGGAAACGGCTCCTGGTCTCGAGCTGAAGCTCTGGGCGTCCGGCCACCTCATCACCGATCCAATCGCGATCGATCTCGATCCGCGCGGGACGTTGTATGCCACGAGCTCCAGCCGGACGAGCATCCCGCTGGACATCCGATCGCATCCGACGTGGGTGCCGGAGGTGCACACTCTCAAGACCGTCGAGGATCTGCGCAAGTTCTACGACCGCGAGCTGGCGCCGGGACGCAGCGCTCAGAACGCCGACTGGATTCTGGATCTCAACAAGGACGGATCGCACGATCTGCGGGATTTCACTGAGGTGAAAGAACGCGTGCAGCGCATTCAGGATACCAACGGTGACGGCCTCGCGGACTTCGCGCAGACGATGATCGAAGGCTTCAACGACGATCCGACCTACGACGTCGCCGGCGGGTTGATGTACTACGAGGGCGATCTGTTCTTCGGGATGGCGCCAGGGGTCTGGCGGCTGCGCGACGAGAACGGCGACGGCGTCATCGACAAGCGGATCCCGTTCAGCGAAGGCTACAGCATCCATCCGGCATTCGGCGGCCACGGCATCTCCGGCATCACGATGGGGCCCGACGGCCGCATCTACTGGGAAGTCGGCGACATCGGCCTGGACGTCGTCGACAAGTCCGGCAAGCGATGGTCGATTCCGAATCAGGGTGCCGTCATGAGGGCCGACCCCGACGGATCGAATTTCGAAGTGTTTGCCGCGGGCATTCGCAATCTCCAGGAGTTCTCATTCGACGAGCACGGCAACTTGATCAGCGTCGACAACGACGGCGATCATGAAGGCGAAACTGAACGGCTGGTGTACATCACCGACGGATCGGACAGCGGGTGGCGCTCGAACTGGCAGTACGGGAAATATACCGATCCGGCCAACAACCGCTACAACGTCTGGATGGACGAGGGGATGTACAAGCCTCGATTCCAGGGACAGGCCGCGCACATCGTTCCGCCGATTGCGCCTCATCATAACGGGCCTTCGGGGATGGTGTACAACCCCGGGACCGCGCTCTCGGACGCCTGGCGCAAGCACTTCTTCGTGACCAGCTTCCCTGGCACACCGTCCGGGGCTCGCATCTACGCATTCACGCTGAAAGAGCAGGGCGCCGGTTTTGCGCTCGAGAGCGAGAAGGTCGCGCTGAAAGGCATTCTCGCCGTCGGGATGAAGTTCGGTGCTGACGGGGCGCTCTACCTCACGGACTGGATCACTGGCTGGGAGGTCAAGGGAGACGGCCGCATCTGGAAGCTGGATGCGCCCGAAGCCGCGTCGAATCCCGTCAGGGCGGAGGTTGCGTCGTTGTTGTTGCAGGACCTCACGTCGCGCGCCGCTGCAGACGTCCGCGGGTTACTGCGTCATGTGGACATGCGCGTTCGCCTGAGGGCGCAGTTCGAGCTCGTCCGGCGAACTGACAGCCAGAACCTGCTCGCGGCCGCGCGCGAATCCGGCAATCAGCTCGCGAGGATCCACGGCTTGTGGGGGCTCGGCCAGCTTGCCCGCAAGGACGCCGCGCAGGCTGCACCCCTGCCGTCGTTTCTGGGCGATGCCGACGCCGAAATCCGCGCGCAGGCGATCAGGATGATCGGAGACGCGCGCTACGCGCCGGCAGCGGAGGCGCTCGCACCACTCCTCAAGGACAGCTCGGCCCGCGTGCGCTTCTTCGCCGCGGAGGCGCTCGGACGCCTGGCCTTCAAGCCGGCGGCGGCGCCGATCGTCGAGATGCTCGCGAGTAACGACGATCACGACGTGTACCTGCGGCATGCCGGCAGCCTGGCGCTCTCACGCATCGGGGACGGCGCGTTTCTCGCGTCGTTGTCAAAAAACCCGTCGCGCGCCGTCCGGATCGCGGCCATCGTCGCCTTGAGGCGCATGCGCAGTCCCGAGGTCGCACGATTCCTCGCCGACAGCGACGAGGGTGTGGTGACCGAAGCGGCCAGGGCCATCAACGACGATGGCTCGATCAGCGGCGCGCTGCCCGCGCTGGCGCACGTGTTGGACCAGACGTGGTTTTCGAACGAGGCTCTGCTCCGCCGGGCGATCGCCGCGAATCTGCGAGTCGGCGGCGACGAAGGGGTTGCGCGACTTGCGACTCTGGCGGCCGACCGCGGCCGGCCAGACGAGGCGCGCGCCGATGCGATTGGTGCGCTCGGCGTCTGGCCCGCGCCGTCGCCCCTCGACCGCGTGGATGGGATGTATCTGGGCCCGGTTGAGAAGCGCGATGCGACAACGGCGCGCGCCGCCGTCCTGCGGCTGGTTGAATCACTCCGCACCGAGCGCGCCACGCCGCTGAAGGTTGCGCTGGCGACTGCCGCGGGCCGAATCGGCGCGACGGAAGCGGCGCCGTCCCTCCTGACCCAACTTCGTGAAGAATCGTCGCCCGAGGTGCGGCTCGCCTCGCTCCGCGCGCTGCAGGCGCTCAACACCGGCGAAATGGACGAGATCATGCGGCTCGCGCTCGCCGACAGCGATGCCGGCGTGCGCCGGGCGGCGCTCGGCATCGTGCCCAAACTTCCAATCAGCGACGCCGCGCGCGTGCAGCACATCGCGTCGATCCTGAAGAACGGGACCATCCAGGACAAGCAGGGGGCAATCGACGTGCTGGGCATGCTCAAGAGCAAGGAAGCATCCCAGGCACTCGGATCGCTCGTCGACGAGCTCGCTGCCGGCAAGATGGCGCCGGAGATCCAGCTGGACGTCGCGAACGCCGTCGAAGTCAACGGGGCGGCTCCGCTTCAGGCTCGTCTGGACGCGTATCGCAAGGCGAAGGGCGCCGACAGTCTGCTCACGGCGATGCGCCCGGGGCTGCTTCGGGGCGGCAACGTCGTGCGCGGCCGCGAGGTCTTCTATCAGAATCCCGCAACGCAGTGCACGCGCTGCCACACGGTTCGCGATTCCGGCACAGACGTGGGCCCGAATCTGACGACGATTGGCTCGACGCTGTCCCGCGAGCAGCTCGTCGAGGCGCTGCTCGAGCCCAACGCTCGCATCGCTCCAGGGTATGGACTCGTGTCGGTGACGCTTCGGACCGGGCAGAAGGTCGACGGCACGCTGCGCGAGGAAACGCCGACGGAGCTGGTGGTGGCGGTCGGGACGCCGCCGAAGCTGCAGCGGATTGCCAAGAAGGACGTCGTGAAGCGCAGCAACCCGACGTCCGCCATGCCGCCTGTGGGCGTGATCCTCAAGCCCCGCGAAGTCCGCGACGTCGTCGAGTTTTTGAGCTCGCTTCGCTAGAAAAGAAAAGGGAAAAGGGAAAAGGCAAAAGGGAAAAGGCGGGAGGCTGCCATGACCGTACGTCGAGTCGCTTACGCCATCGTCTGTCTATGGGTGCTCGCGTCCGTTGCCGGACATGTGCGCGCGACCGCCCAAGGCAACGAGCGGCACTTTCTCTACGCCGCAGTCCCCGGGATCCGCAACTACGTCGAATACGGGGGCATCGGGATTCTGGTCTTCGACATGGATCAGGGCCACCGTTTCGTCAGGCGAATCCCGACCTTTGACGTTCCCGTCGGCGAGCAGCCGGAGAACGTGAAGGGAATTGCTGCAAGCGCAAAGACAGGGCGCCTCTACATCACTACGCCGAAACGAGTGGCCGCGTTCGATCTCGCAACCGACCGCCTGGTCTGGAACCGCACCTACGAAGGCGGCTGCGACCGGCTGGCGCTCTCGCCTGACGGCACGCTCCTGTACGTGCCCTCCTTCGAAGGGCCCCACTGGCTTGTCATCAATGCGATGACCGGAGAGGTGCTCGAGAAGATCGTCACAAACTCGGGTGCGCACAACACCATCTACGGTCCCGACGGCCGGCAGGTGTATCTCGCGGGGCTCCGATCGCCGATTCTCTCTATCGCAGATCCGAGCACACACAAGGTTGTCGGCGGTGTCGGACCTTTCAGCAATTCCGTGCGGCCGTTCACCGTCAACGCGAAGCAGACGCTCTGTTTCGTCAACGTCAACGATCTCCTCGGGTTCGAGGTCGGTGATTTGAAGACGGGCAAGAAGCTGCACCGGGTCGAGGTGACCGGCTACGAAAAGGGACCGGTCAAGCGCCACGGCTGCCCGAGCCACGGCATCGGGCTGACTCCGGACGAAAAAGAAATCTGGCTGGCCGACGGCGCCAACAGCCGCATCCACGTGTTCGACGCGACCATCCTGCCGCCCACACAGGTGGCCAGCATCGCGCTGCGCGATCAGCCTGGCTGGGTAACGTTCAGCCTGGACGGCCGGTACGGTTATCCCTCGACCGGAGAAGTCATCGACACGAAGACCAAAAAGATCGTCACCACGCTCGAAGACGAAACCGGACGGGCGGTTCAGAGCGAAAAGGTCGTCGAGGTGGTGTTTGACGGCGGCAAGCCCGTCACCACCGGCGATCAGTTTGGCATTGGCCGTCGTCCTTGAGCGTTCGGGGACGCTGTGTCCCTTTTCCCTTGTCTGGTACTCACTCCAAGGCTGCTCGCTGGGAGCTCGGCCGCCGCATGATCGGCAGAGAGAACCCCATCTGCCTCTTGTACTAGCCTCAACGTTTTCAAGCCAGTTCTGGACCACGACGAAGCGGCCACGACCGCCCGCGGCATGCCCACGATTCGAGGCGGCAAGCGGGTGTGAAGTGGTGAAATCAATTGATGAATCCAGCCAGTTCCTGCTTCCCTCTCGCGGCACATGCTGTGCAGCACAGAACTGTTCATCTGTCGCCGCTCTGCGAGGAGGTCACAGCAGTGTTACAACCCGTTGTGAAGACATGGGTTGCGAGATCCTGAGAGGCGTCTGGAACGCTGACGTGTTGGCGCACAAGTCGTATCGGAAGGCCAATTTGCTGCGCGCAATGCGGTCATCTGATCTCACAACGCTGAATGGAGGTACGCATGAAGAGTCTATTGGAAGAGGATCCGAGCGAACTCATGGGACTCGAGGAAGAGAACGATCCAATGGAAACGATCGGGTCCGAGGACGAGGAAGAGGAACCCAGAGAGCTGATGGGTTTAGGGGAAGAGGAGGACGAAGAGGAAGAGCCGTTCGACTTGACGGACTCTGACGAAGAAGAAGAGCCGGCGGAGCTGCTGAGCCTCGAAGAGGAGGACGAAGAGGAAGAAGAGGGAGAAGAAAGCCCACAATACGTCCGCCAGCGAATGCCGGGCCTGCGTCTGGCACAAGGCGTCCGAGCCAAACGCCGCGCTCGCTTGATCGCCGTCGCGGCGCTTCGGGCGCGACGCCGTGCGCGCTTGCTCTCTCTCGCGTTGGTCCGGCGCCGACGGCGCGGCCGTCTGCTCGCTCTCGCGGCGCTCCGGGCACGACGGCGCACACGACTGATTGCGGTCGCCGCCCTCCGGGCACGCAAGAAGGCCCGCGCGCTCTCAATCGCAGCCGTCCGTGCACGGCGCCGAATCCGTTTACTCAAGCGGGCAGCGGTCGGAGCGAGGCTCCACGCGTCCGCGTAAGCAGATTAGCTTCGACGCAACGGTAGCGCTGGACTCTGAGTTGCGCGCTTCGGTGCAGGGCTCAGAGTTCTGGCGCTACGCGCCTGAACAAGCGGTGGTCTCCGATGGCTCGGGAGAGACGCTCACATGACGCCACCTATGTCCCGGCTCAGCAAGAACAGACGCACTCGGCAAAAAGAACGGAATCGAAACGGAGGTCCCAGGATGAGTTCTTCGGTCCAAACACCCTTGCTCGAGCTCCAGACACAGCTGTGGAGGGCGCGAGCCCAGGCGAAGCAGAAATGGCTGGAACAAAGCCTCGCGCAGCCGCCCAGGACTCCTGAAGAGGCGGCGTGGCGGATGACTTGGATCAAGCGGGCGCTCAACATGGTGAAGCGCGGCCAGGATGAGATCCAGTATCACGCAGCATTGATGGACGCCTATACGGAGCACCTGAGCGTGCTCGAAATGACGTTGATCGCTGCAGCGGAACAGAAACGCAGTACTGAAAAGCAGCAAACCTGAGCGTCGAGGGTGGCACGCGACCGGTGCGCGAGCTGGAGACTCGTCCAAACGCAACATCCTTGAAGTGCGTCATCCGAGTCCGACTGCTCGCGCGATCATAAACATCCCTGCCCGACGACCACAGCCCTCGCGCGACACGCGGTACGAACGCGGCTTTTCTGCCGACGATTCCGTAGTACGTCCGATACGGATTTCGCCAGAGGCGTTCTCCAGGAAGCCGCTGGCTGTCGTCTCCGGAGTATTACAGTCGCCGTGCGCATCGAACCAGAAGATGGCACGCGGCGCGGGCAGCAGACCACTGAGGGTCCCGATGGCCGAATTGCAGTTGCCACTCAGAACTAACGGAAACCGGCCGGCAGCCCGGGCGACACGGACGCCCGCGGCGAGGCGCCGGGCAAGCTCAAAAGCCGTCCGAATCTCGGCGGGGGATTGTGCTGCGTCGTCCTCGATGACTTGGACGTCGGCGACGAAGTGACCGTTTCGGTGGAGGTGAGTGGTGAGCCCGGCCTGAAGCAGATGCTCAGGGCCTGCGCCGCTGCGCCAGCCGCGCCGGGGGTGTCGTAGGGGACGAGGAGGAGATGAATGTCCATGGAAATGGCCAGGAGTGTGTAGGAAGGCGCGGACGGTAGACTGACATGCGTGCCTCGGCCGACCCTGCAAAGCTCGCAGCATAGCGCAAAACGGGCGGAAGGTCAGAACCTTCGAAGAGTATTGACCGGATGCAGGTTCTGGACACCTGAAGCATCACGTCGTAGATGAATCCGCGCACCGTGACGGCGTCCGGCCCGCTGGTCGGTATCCACGATCCTGAACCACGCCTGGAGGCCTCCTGCGTTGCGGATGATGTGCGCGTCGCCCGTCTGCAGCGACCTGCGCACGTTGCGGTGAACTCGTGAACCCTCTCGAAGTCTGGCAATGGCCGCATCATGGTTGTCGTGCTCAACCTCGACGTGCCGGAGCTGTCGCAACAGACAGTCGCCCCGCCCATGTAACGCCAACCAATCTTAGTCAGTCACCCTCTGCACCTCCAGGCGGCACGCCATGGCGTCCCACTCCGCCGTGACGGTTCCGGCCGGTTGAATGCCGAGGAAAAGTGCGGGCACGGTCGAGGCCATCGGCAACACGTCGTCCACGTCCAGACCGGTGAAGCGGACGGTGTTGCCGATCGCTTCCGGCAAGGTGAGAGCGGACCCGGCAAGATACGGTGTGCCGCGCAGCGACACCCGACGGTTGGGTCCCACGTCAACGTAGGTGTCCCCGAGGCGGTAGGAGCCGGGCGCGCAGCCGGCGGCGGCGATCGCATCGGTGATGAGGATGGTCCGCCTCGGCGTTTTCACCCTCACCATCGACTTCACCGTGGCCGCGGGCAAGTGGTGTCCGTCGACGATCAGGCTCGCGAGAAGCTCGTCGGCCGCGAGCTGTTCCCAAATCAGATTCGGATGCCGCGAGAGCGTTGCTGCGCACCCGTTGCCAAGGTGGGTTGAGAGCGTCGCTCCAGCTTTGATCGCATCCCGGATGCCTTCCGGCGTGGCGTCGCTGTGGCCGATCGCCACACGCACGCCTTGAGCGACCAGATACTCGATCAATGCCAGCGAGCCGGGGACCTCGGGCGCGAGCGTGACGAGCATGATGCGGCCAAACGCCGCGTCCTGCCGTCGATCGAAGTCGGCGCGGGTCGCGGGGACGGTGTACGCGCGGGGATGCGCGCCGCGCGGGCCGTCCGCAGGCGAGACATACGGGCCTTCGAGGTGGATGCCGACAATCGCCGGATCGTCGACCTCGAGGATCGCGCGCGCGCAGTGCGCGAAGCGCTTGAACGCCGAGGTGATGAGCGTCGGAAGAAACCGCGTCACGCCGGTCGCGCGCAGCGCCGGCAGAGCTTTCTGGACCTGATCTGCGTGCAAGCCGAACGCGTTGAAGTCGATCCCGGCGAATCCGTTGACCTGGATGTCGACGAGGCCGGGAAAGTCGATTCTCATGGCTGGCGGATGACCCCGATCTCTCCGACGAGCCAGGAGACGAGGCCGAAGGTCAGCAGGTAAACGAACGCACATGCGACAAAGAGCGGGGTGTACGAGCACGTTCTGCACGATCCACCCGATCGCCAGTTGCGTCAGAAAGCCCAGCCCTGCGCCGAGTGAGCCGCCAAATCCCGTCACGGTTCCAACCAGGTGCGGTGGAAAGACCTCAGACGGCAGCGTGATGTTGCCCCAGGCGCCATGTCCGAACATCACGGCGCTGATGAGCAGCAGCGCAACCCCGGGGCTTCCGACGCGCGTGATGAGCAGGAAGCAGACGGCAATTCCGCACGACACGCCGAGCATGGTAGTCTTCCGCGCCCGGTTGACGGACCAGCCCTGCCCGACGAGCGCGCGCGGAATCGCCCCGCCCATGATGTTGCCCACCGCCAGCGCTGCGAAGGGAATCCAGGCGTACTTGCCCAGGTCCGCCAGGCTGAACCCACGCTCCTGCTGCAGATATTTCGGGATCCAGAAGATCAGGAAATACGTCACCGGGTCGAGCAGAATGCGGGGCATCATGCACCCCCACGTTTCGGGGAGTGCCAGCAGTTTCAGTGTTGGCACTCGGTCGCCCTGCGCGGCGGCCGCTCCGCGGTCCGTGAGAATCACCGCCCGTTCCGACGCGCTCAGGCGCGGATGCGCCTCGGGCCGCTCGTAAAAGCGGAACCACACGGCGACCCACACGAAGCCCAGCGCGCCCGTGACGACGAAGGCCGAGCGCCAGCCCCAGGTCAGGGCAATGGCCGACACGATCGGCGCTGCCAGCGCGCCGCCGATGGCCGTGCCGGAGTTGAAGATGCCGACCGCGAGCGCCCGCTCCCGCATCGGAAACCACTCGGACGCGGCCCGGACGCCGGCAGGGAAGTTGCCCGGCTCCGTCGCACCCAGCAGAAACCGGAAGAACGCGAGCCCGACGAGGCTCCTTGCGAGTCCATGCAGCATCGTCGCGATCGACCATGCCGAGACGAACAGCATCAGCCCGCGTCGCACGCCGACGGCGTCAATCACACGGCCGCTCACGGCGTACATCATCGTGTAGCTCGCCAGAAACGATGACGTCACGTACAGGTACTGGACGTCGTCCAGGTTGAGATCGCGCTGAATCGTCGCGGCCAGAACCGAGAGCGCCTGCCGATCGAGGTAGTTGAGCGTGGACGACAAGCAGAGCAGCGTGGCGATGTACCAGCGCAGGTGAGAGGTCATCGCCATCACAGCAGAGATGCCGAGGCGGTGTCCAGATAGACCGTCGTCCTCGCATGTGTCTGGAGGATCGAGGCCGGGACGTCCGGGCTCACTGGACCGGTAAGGCTTTTCCTTGACGGCCTCGGCTTTGCGCAGGTCCGGGACGACGCAGATGATCTCCTGTGATTCGAGCAGCTGCCGGATGGAAATCGTGATGGCGCGCTCCGGCACCTCGTCGAACGTTCGGAACCACCCTTCGCCCACTTGCTGACGTCTGCACGCAGCGTCCAGCGAGACGACAATGTATGGCTCACGCGTGTCGAAATCGGCCGGCGGATCGTTGAACGCGAGATGCCCGTTCTCCCCGATTCCGACAAACGCGCAGTCGATTGGCGCCTCGCGGATCGCGGCTCCGGCGCGCCGGCAGGCCTCATCGGCATCGGTGTCCCCCTCGAGCAGGTGATACCGCTCAATGCCGGCCGGCGTGATCAGCCGTTCCCGCAGATATCGCCGGAAACTGGCGGGATGGTCAGCGGCCAGGCCCAGGTACTCGTCCAGATGGAACATCTCGACGCGGCTCCAATCGATGTCACTCCGGGAGGTGAGGGCCTCGAGGAACGCGAACTGGGACGCACCGGTCGCCGCGAGGATCCGCGCGCGTCCGCGCGCCGCCGTCGCGCGCGCGAGCGCCGCCGCCGCCTGCTCAGCCGCCGCCCGCGCGAGCTCGCGTGTGTCGCCGAAAACGCGGAAGGGAATCGAAGGCACGTAAGCCGGGTGTAAGATGAATCCGCTTTCGCCGAAGGAATAATAGTCGCAATCGGGTTCTCCAGGCGATTGCTGAAAGGGACAAGCGATGGGCACTCGTTACCCTGGCGCCGGGCGGACGCTTTTCCTGGCCCTGCTGATCGCCGGCGCGGTCGTCGCGTCGGAACGCTTCCAGACGGATAATCCCGCCATCGGCGCAGCAGGGGTTCAATCTACCGGCACGCACCCGGCACCGCTGGCGATCGACGCGCCTGCGCCCGACTTTTCGCTGCCGGGCGTCGATGGCAAAACCTATTCACTCGGGACCTTCAAGGACAAGAAAGTGCTCGTGGTGATCTTCACCGCCGTGCATTGTCCGACCGCGGAGGTGTACGAGAACCGTATCAAGCAGATCGCCGCCGACTACCGGAATCGCAGCGTCGCCGTGGTTGCCATACAACCCAACAACGCACAGGCTGTGCGGCTCGACGAGATGGGCTACACGGATCTCGGCGATTCCGTCGAGGACATGAAGATTCGCGCCGACTACCGGCAGTTCAATTTTCCGTTCCTCTACGACGGCGAAACACAGGAGATCTCGAAACTCTACGGGCCGGTGGCGACGCCGCACGCCTTCGTGTTCGACGAGCAGCGGAAGCTTCGTTATCAGGGCCGGATTGACAGCAATCCCCGTGAAGCGCTCGCGAAAGTGCCGGACGCACGAAACGCCATCGATGCGCTGCTGGCCGGAGGCGCGGTGCCGGTCGAGAAGACTCCGGCGATTGGATGCTCCGTCAAGTGGCTCGACAAGAAGGCGTCGCACGACGCGGAGCAGGCCGCGTTTGCGAAGGAGCCCGTCGCGCTCGAGAGGATCGGTGTCGACGAGATTCGGGCGCTCAAACAGAACACCACCGGCAAGACGCTGCTCGTGAACTTCTGGGCGACCTGGTGCGCACCGTGCACGGCGGAATTCCCGGATCTGATGAACACGTGGCGCATGTATCGCAAACGCCCGTTTCAGCTCGTCACCGTCAGCATCAACTATCCGGACGAAGAGCAGGCCGTGCGCCGCTTCCTTCAGGAGCAGAAGGCGTCGTCACGCAACCTGATGCCCGCGTCGATGGATCCGTCCGCGCTCGTGCAGGCCTTCGATCCGGACTGGAACGGGGGAGTGCCGTACTCCGTCGTCATCGCGCCGGGCGGAAAGGTGCTGTACAGAGGCAACGGCACGCTCGACATCCTCAAGACGCGGCGCCTCATCCTTTCGAGTTTTCCAGACGATGACTACGTCGGGCAGAACGCGTACTGGAATAGTAAGTAGTGGTGTCGGGCGCGGAGGGTACGGAGGGCGCGGGGGAGGGCCCAACACGGAGGCGCGGGGCACACGGGGAACACACGGAGAGAACCGGATAACTGGGGCACATCATGGGCTGGTCGCACCGCGCTTCGCGCGGTCGGATGGCGAGAGATCCTGGAAGCACAAGCACGTACGGATCGCGGACTCGTGCTTGTGCTTCCGGGATCTCTCGCCATCCGAAACGCCGGCCACGGCCGGCGATGCGCCCGAGCCGATCCTGTGTGTCCCCCGTGTCTCCGTGTCTCCGCGGTGGGCTCTTCCCCGTGCCCTCCGACGCCTCCGTGCCCGGCCTACACCCCACTCCTCTTCAGCGCGTACTCGATCGACTCCACCGGAACGGTGTACGTCGCGGACGGTGAGTTGCCGCGGTAGTCGATGTCCCGGATGCCGATCTCGCTGGTGTAAAACGCGTCGACCGTCATGCGGCGTACCCACGTGAAGAACTGGATGCCCGGATCCAGCTCGGGCGACTGATTGCGGCGGTACGCGATGAGATCGAGGAGCGCCGTCTGCTCGGCCGCTGGTGCACTCACGAAATCGGTGGCGCCGCGTTTCTTCGCTGCGGCATCGACCCAAGCCAGGCCGCTGGTGTAGATCTCCTTCAGCTTGTCGTTCGCGCCGGCGAGCGAGTCGATCCAGGCCGGGGCGCCGGCTGCCAGGGCGCCTGGCGCACCGTTCTCGACGGGGATGATCAGATCGGCCAGCCGTTCGAGCGTGCGGTACTCGTGAGCGGAAAGCGCCGTTGGTCTATAGGAACCGCCGGCGGCTGCAGCAGCCTGCGAGGCGAACGCGTGGACTTCCTGTGCGGCCGCGCGGTCGACGGCGCCGGCCGCGGTCAGCGCGATCGCCAGCCGTCGCAACGCATCACGCCGCGTCATCTCAGACATTCGCTTTCCTCAGTTCTTCGGCGAGGTACTCCGCGGTGCGCCAGGCGAGGGCGACGATCGTGTGCGTCGGATTCTTGTCAGGATTGCTCACGAACGGTCCACCGTCGGCGACGAACAGATTCTTCACGTCGTGCGCCTGGCAGTACCTGTTGAGCACGCTCGTCTTCGGATCATCACCCATGCGGACCGTGCCGACTTCGTGGATGATGGCTCCGCCGCGCGAGATCGGCGGACGCGTGGACGCCTGCGTTGGAGGTCCGCCTGCCTGCGCCGTCTGCGCGCCTTGCGGCCCGCTCGTCATCCGGCCGCCCATCGATTCGAGAACTGCGCGGAAGGTCTCCTGCATGTGACGGACCTGGTTGAGCTCGTGATCGCTCCACGCCCAATGGAAACGGAGCACCGGGATCTTCCAGCGATCGACGACCTCCGGATCGATCTCGCAGAACGACTGTTCGTTCGGGATCATCTCTCCGCGGCCCGAGAGATTCACCGACGCCCCGTACTCCTCGCGAATGTGCTGCTTCATGGCGCGGCCATAGCCCTCACGGCGGTTGATGATGCCGCTGAAGGATCCGATGCCGGGCATGCCGTAGCCACCACCGACCTCGATGTGATAGCCGCGCGGGAAGCCGAGATCCTTCCGGTCCCACAGCCACCAGGGCACGTAAAGATGTCCCCCGTAGCCATCCGAGTTATATCGAGGCATGCCGGCCAGCGCGGGAACGAATGCTGAGGCGCTCGAGCCAACGGTGTCCATCAGGTAGCGGCCGACCGTGCCGGAGGAGTTGGCGAGACCCTGCGGGTGCCGTCGGGCTTTCGAGTTGAGGAGCAGCCGTGCGGACTCGCAGGCGCTGGCCGCCAGCACCACCGTGCGGCATCGCACCTGCTGCTCCATTCCCGTGGTCTTGTCGACGTACGAGACGGCGACGACTCTGCCGGAATCGTCGGTGATGAGCTCGCGCGCCATGGCATCGGTCACGATCTTGACCTTGCCCGTCTTCATCGCCGGAAAGATCTGGACATAGCTCGACGCGTAGTTGGACGCCGTCATGCATCCGCGTCCGCACTGGCCGCAATAGTGGCAGCCGGGGCGGCCGTTGGTCGGCTGGGTGATGACGGCCTGACGCCCATGAATCGCGCGGATCCCGAGCTTGGCGCATGCACGCTGGACCAGCACGTCGTGAACGCGCAGCGGGGCAGGTGGCTGGAAGATGCCGTCGGGCGCGCTGCGGATGCCTTCCCGGCTCCCGGTGACGCCGATAAAGGCATCGGCCTTGTCGTAATACGGCGAGAGGTCTTCGTAGCTGATGGGCCAGTCCCAGCCGAGACCATCGCGCGAGCGCGGCTTGAAGTCGTAGTCGGCAAACCGCAACGTGACGCGTCCGTAATGGTTGGTTCGGCCGCCGAGAATACGAGATCGGAACCACGAGAAATCGCTGCCCGGTGCGACGGTGTACGGCTCGCCGTCCAGTTGCGCGCCCCCGTACGTGGCGCTGTAGGTGAATCCGGTTCGTCCACCCGTGTATGCTTCGCCCCTGGGCCCGGCGCCGCGATTGGGCGCCTGATAGGGCCACATGTGCTCTTTGAGGTCGGCCATGTTCAGCATCGGGCCCGCCTCAATCAGGAGCACCGAGATCCCGAGGTCGGCGAGGACTTTGGTGACCGTCCCGCCGCCTGCCCCCGATCCAATCACCGCCACGTCGTGGACCGTCGCGCCGTCCGCGATCTGTGCCATCCCCCGCTCCTTCGGGAAGCTCGATTCGCGCGAGTTTAGCGCATTCCTGCTACGACGGTTCTGGGATATCCTCCGGGTCATCAATTGACCCGCGTCACGGACGGACGGTACGCACGATGAGCACGATGACACGAAGCACACGATGAATAACAAATGATTCTTCGTGCGCATCGTGCCATCGTGTCCATCGTGAATAGGCCGTCGGCGCGTGACGATAAACCTACAAACTCTGTCAGAGGACTCTCCATGCGAAGCTGTCTGACCCGACGAGATTTTCTTGCGCAGACGGCCTGCGCTGGAGCCGTCCTCTCGATCGCGAGGCCCGGCGCTGTGGCAGGCGGCATGTACGTCTCGCTGAACTCTTCGCTGACGCGCCAGATGCCCTGGCCCGACTTCGTCAGGCTCGCCTCGAAGCTCGGCTACGGCGGGGTTGACGTCAATCTCAACGCGGCGAAGGCGGACGGTGTTGACGCCACGCGCGCGCTGCTCAAGGAGTTGAACCTGAAGCCGGCCGTCACCAATCTGCCCGTCCAATACGCGGCAGCGGAGGCATCTACGTACGAGGAAGGGTTGAAGCAACTCGAGGACAACGCGCAATTCGCAGACGCGATCGGCCTGAACCGCATGATGGTCGTCCTGTCGCCGGGCAGTCAGATGCCGAAGGACGAACGCCGCACATTCCTGAAGGATCGACTCGCACCGATTTCGGAGATCCTGCGGCCCTCCAACATCAGGCTGGGACTCGAGTTTCTGGGGCCGCTGTACTTTCGCACCAAGCAGCCTCACCAGTTCATCTGGACGCTTCCCGAGACGCTCGCGCTCGCGAAGGAATGTGGCCCGAACATCGGGGTCGTCCTCGACGCGTGGCATTGGTACCATTCCGGCGGCACGACCGCCGACATCGTCGCCGCTGGCAAATCCGCCATCGTCCACATCCACGTGTCCGATGCGAAGCCGCGGCCGGCCGAGGAGGTTCGCGACAACCAGCGGTTCATGCCCGGGGAAGGCGAGATCGACCTGATCGGATTCTTCCAGGCGCTGAGGAAGATTGGCTACGAAGACGGCATCAGCCCCGAGCCGCTCGGCCGCGTGCCACCGGAGATGTCCCCCGAAGATGGCGCGCGGCTCGGGCTCGAGACGACCCTCGCCGTCATGAAGAAGGCGGGCGTCGTCTAGCGACACTGCACCTGCACGTCAGCCGTGCAGCTTCTTGTAGTTGTCGAGGCACTTCTGCATCATCGCGAACGATTGGCCAGGCGCGGCGGTCTCCTGCTCGATCAGGTAGTACTCGATCCCGCCGACCGACTCGGCGGCGGCGAAGATGGCTTTCCAGGGGGCGTCCCCTTCGCCAAACGCGACGGCATATCCGCGTCCTTCCCCGGCCCCCCAGTCCTTGAGGTGCATGCTCTTGATTCGTCCGGGATTGGCCTTGATCCAGGCAACCGGGTCGGTCCCGACCTCGACCGTCGTGCCGACGTCGAGCTGCAGCACGACGTCCTTCGGCGTGCCGGCCGCCAGGATGTCCATCGGGCGCTGTCCGTCGACCGGTTTCCACTCCAGCTGGTGATTGTGAAAGCCCGTCGACATCCCGAGAGGCCTGAGCTTTTCCTGGACCGTCGTGAGCAGACCGGCGAGCGCCTTCCAGCCGTTGATGTCCGCAACTTTTCCGGGGCTGGCCATGATGATCGCCTTGCTCCCGATAATCTGGTTCAGCTCGATGGCTTTCGGCAGTCCTTCGTCGGTGTACGACGCCCCGCCGTTGTGGGTCGAGAGGCACTTGATCCCCAGATCGTCGAGCAGCTTGCGGACCTCCTTGGCGTTGTCCGGCGTCCAGCTGAAATACGGAGAGTAGAACTCGACGACCTGATAGCCCATCTTGGCGACGGCGGTGACGGTTCCCGTCAGGTCTTTCATGAGCTCGTTGCGGACCGAATAGAGCTCGATCCCGATCGGCACCTGCTTCGTCTGAGCGAGCATCGACGCCGCGAGCGGCACCGTGCCGGCCATGGCAAGAAAATCGCGTCTCGAGAGCGATGAAGTGGCTGTCATGAGGGAGGACAGTAACACAAAAACCAATCGCGAGGGCGGTGGCGGGTCCACGTACGACTTCACGACGGCCACGAAGCTCACGACGATCACGAAGCCTTTTTGCGTTCAAGAGAAAAAGACTCTTCGTGATCGTCGTGATCATCGAGGTCTTCGTGCTTTGCTCGTCGTGACGGTCGAACTACGATTCGCGAGGCGCAACAATCGGATCGACCCGGACACGCGCTCGACAAATCCGCCACGCTCACGGACACTATGCCCATGACGCGACTCGACAGCTGTCTGCGATTGGCCCTCGTGGCCGCGTGCGCTGCGGCGGCATCGGCCCAGTCTGCTGGAAACGCCCAGGCGCCTCAATCCGCGCCCGGATCACGGCAGCCAGGGACCTACACGCTGGGTCCTGATTCACTACCGCAGGAGGGTGTCCCCAAGGGGCGGCTCGAGGGTCCGCTGCTCTTCAAGAGCCAGGTCATCCCGAACACGGTCCGGCGGTATTGGGTCTACGTTCCTGCGCAATACACGCCCGGCAGGCCGGCGAACGTGCTGGTATTTCAGGACGGCCAGCGCGCCACCAATCCAACCGGTGCGCTGCGGGTGCCGCAGGTTCTCGAGAACCTGATTCACAAGAAGGAGATCCCGGTCACCATCGGCATCTTCATCACGCCCGGTCAGCGGGGGGACATGTATCCAGACGATCTCGGTACAGGAAACCCGAACAACCGGGCCGCCGAGTACGACTCGTTGACCGACGCGTACACTCGCTTCATTGTCGACGAGATGCTGCCGGAGGTGGGGAAGACCTACACGCTGACGACCGATCCGGCCGGCCGCGCCATCGGGGGCGCGAGCAGCGGCGCGATTTGCGCGTTCACCGTCGCCTGGCACCGCCCGGATCAATTCCGCAACGTCATCAGCCTGATCGGGAGCTACACGTCGATCGCGTACCGGCCGGCCCAGGACGGCCAGCCGATGGTGCCCGGCGGGGATCTCTATCCGACCCTCATCCGGAAGTCTCCGATCAAACCGATCAAGATTTTCCTGCAGGACGGCTCGAACGACCTCGACAACGTGCACGGCAACTGGTTCCTGGCGAACCAGCAAATGCTGTCGGCGCTCCAGTTCGCCAACACGGCTGCGGATACCGAAGAAGCTACCCGGGCCTCGCTACCAGGTGAAGCACGAGTGGGGCGACGGCGCGCACTCCGACAACCACGGCGGCGCCATCCTGCCCGACATCCTGCGGTGGATCTGGAGTGATTCTGTAAAATGAAAGTGGGGGCTGATTCCTCTTTCTATTCGTTCGCTCTCGCCGCCGCCTCCGAGTCCGCGAGAAACTGCATCGTGCGCTCGAAGTTGGTTCCACGAACGTGACGTTCTGCCCACGCGACGTTGGGAACCTGGCGCGCCTTCCAGTCGAGCGCCAGCTGCAGTTGAGGATTGATCCAGAGCGCTTCGGGTTGCGGGTACCGATCGGCCGCTTTGGCCAGGCTCTTATACTGCTCGGACGAGGCCGCCTCGTCCCGCGCCCACTCGCGCAGCTTGCTCCAACGGCGGATAAGGCTCTCGTGACTGATGTCGATCGTAGGATCGGCCCCGTGGTTTGACCAGATGAGAAAGCATCGGCCCTGCGCGCGGAAGCGGCTGAGCTCTGCCAGAATACTGTCGCGCAGAACGCCGGTGATCGCCTCCAGCTCGCTCAGCCTGGCCGGCCGGCGAATCTGGCGGTTGGCGGCATCCGTGTCGGTCAACGCCTGGAACAGACAGCGCGTCAGCGGCACATCTCCGCCCTCGAGCGCCGCGTCAGCATCCTGCTCCAGGGCGCCGCTCAGCGTTCCAGCCAATTCGTAATGTTTGATGTCCACGGGCTGCCCAGACGCGGCGTCTGCCTGATGTCGCTCCCAGGTACGCATCATGGCGTGCTGGAGCACAGGCAGCCGGTCGTTTTCCTTGTCGAGTTGATCCTGGTCGACAATCACGGGCGGTTCGTTCAGGAGCCGGTCGAGCAGTCGGGGCGCGATTGAGCCACCCATCACACGAATCGGCCCTTCGATGGCTTCCTGCCTCTGACGCTGGGTCAGCCGCGGCACGAGATACAGGCTCTGATTCATGGCTTCTGGCAGCCCGCGGAAGACGTCGCAGCTGCCCAGGAAATCCGAACGCATCGTGAGCACAACGTAGAAGGGAAGGTCGCGTTGGCACGCCAGAGCGAGCAGGACGCCGACGAAAACAGCCGCTTCCTCTGTGCGTGCCTCGCTGCCGGAGCAGATGCCGAATCGGAACAGCTCCTCGAACTGGTCGACCATCAATAGGACATTCTTGTTGCTGTTCGCGAGCCGCGGGCCCAGTTGCTTCAGGACCGCTGCAACGCCGCAGCGTTCGATCGCACCCGCCATCTCGTCAGTCGAGTAACGCGAGCCGGGTGCCACTGAGGGTTCCAAGCCGGGGCCGACGGGGGCCGTTGGCGGAGGCAAACCGTCCGAGATGGTCGTCAGGGCGGAGGCGAGATTGTGGATCGGACGATCCCCGGGTTTCATTTTTGCCACGGTCCAGGCGTCACGGTCCTGAACAAGAAACCCGCCTTCGAGCGCCGGGATCAAGCCCGCTCTGACCAGCGACGACTTCCCGCACCCGGAGCTCCCGACCACGGCAACGAATCGGGTCTGCTGCAGTCGTGTGAGGAGCTCCTCAATCTGCCCGTCACGTCCGAAGAACAGGAGACAATCACGGGTCTCGAACGGACGCAGGCCGACAAACGGGTTTTTCATTGTGCGCACGTCATCACTCCCGGGTTCATTCTGGTCAACAGCTGGTTAAACAGGGCCGAATTGAAGCCATTGGCGTGGTCCATCCATTCGAGCGTCAGTGTCTGCGCGTGCGAAACTCAGGAAGATGTCGTGCTGGAACGGCGTGTAACCCATGGCCGGTCTCCCGAGATTTCCGAGGTGCCCGTCTGGTCTGTTCCGTCGTGCACCGACCATGAGCAAGCGGGATGCCCGGAGCGAGCATCGGAGGGAGAGAAGACAAGAACTCCTGGCAAGACCCAGGGCAGGAATCGGTTAGCAACACGCCGCATGGCGGGTGCCGGACCAGCGACGACCGTCAAGCGAACCTGGCGGCCTATCCGATCGGTGAGGGGTCTATCTGTTAGGATAGGCCTGCGCTGCCGTAGGACGGTCTGAGTCCGATATGCAGGCCAGGCTCTTTACTGTCGCCGGTCCTCTCAGGGGGTTCCTCCTCCCGCTCACCGGGCCCGAGATCACCATCGGTCGGGATCCGTGCGAACAGCATCACCCTGACAGACCAGTCGGTCGCTGCGCGCCACTGTGTCATTCACCAGCAAAACGACCGGTTCGTGGTCCAGGTCCTCGATGGTTTCGGCGAGACGTTCGTCAACGGCCTGCCAGCAAGCGGCCGGATGCTCGCCGATGGCGACGAAATACGCATCGGGCAATCGCTGTTCACGGTGCAGATGCTGGCGTCCGCGCCCGATCGAGGCGCCGCGGACATCGTGTTCACACACGAGGCCGTCAACGTCCTGCGGCGGCTCCAGCGGGAAGAAGTGCTGGCCCCGGGAGACCGCGCCCAGCAGCCGGCTTCCGCACGGAGCTTTCAACCCGGCGAGCTCGAGGCACTTCTCCGAATCAGTACGGCCATCAGCTCCATCCGTGGTTACGTGGGCCTCGAGCGCCCGTTGCTGGAACTTCTTTTCGAAGCGATTCCTGCACGCCGTGGCGTGGTGCTGTTTGTCGAGGATGACGACTCGCTGCGGCCGGCGACGGCGACCGGCTTGGATCGCTTGACCGGGTCGGTTGGGCCAGTGCCGATTGTTCGCGATGTCATCGATCCCGTGCTGCGGGACGGGGTGGCGCTCCTGGCCCGCACGACCGGCGTCACCGCGTCGGGTGCCACCGGTTCGCAGACGCGGTGGCTGCTCGCCGCTCCTCTGCTGGCTTTCGATCGCGTGCTGGGTGCCGTCTATCTCGACTCCGACGCTGCTCTCCGCGAGGGCCAGCTGCTGCTACTTGCGGCTACGTGTGGCATGGCGGCTGTTGCGCTCGATCACGCGCGCCACCTCGAGCGGCTCGAGGAAGAGTCGCGCCGAGTCCGCGCGGAGATCGACCTGCACCACAACATGGTTGGCTCGAGCGCCGTGATGGCTGATCTCTACCGTTGCATCATGCGCGTCGCCCAGGCGGAGTCGACAGCACTCATCGTCGGAGAGAGCGGAACCGGCAAGGAGCTCGCGGCCAGGGCCATCCACCGCAACAGCTCGCGCGCCGAAAAGCCCTTTGTCGCGATCAACTGCGCCGCCATCCCGGAAGCTTTGCTCGAGAGCGAGCTGTTCGGACACGAGAAGGGCGCCTTTACGGGCGCGATTGCCCAGAAGAAGGGCCGGCTGGAGCTGGCGGAAGGCGGCACGCTTCTGCTCGACGAGATCGGTGAGCTTCCGCTTGCGCTGCAAGCCAAGCTCCTTCGCGTGCTGCAAGAGCGGGAATTCGAGCGCGTCGGCGGCACGCGCCGCGTCAAAGTCGACTTCAGGCTGCTCGCCTCGACGAACCGGAACCTCGAAGCAGCGGTCAAGAGCGGCACGTTCCGTCAGGATCTCTACTATCGCCTGAATGTGGTTCCAATCCGGATCCCTCCATTGCGCGAGCGACGAGAAGACATTCCTGTTCTCGCGCAGTACCTGGCGCAGCGACACGCACGTACGGCCGCCCGAACCGCGGTCGTTTTCTCACCCGAGGCGATGGCCGTGCTGATGGCGCACGACTGGCCGGGCAACGTCCGCGAGCTCGAAAACGCGGTGGAGCGCGCGATTGTGTATGGGAAGCGGCGGAACTGTACGGCCCGAGGATTTGCCCGAGTCGATTCTCGAGTCAGGCCATCCGGCTGACGTGACGTTGCCGCGCTACCACGACGGTCTCCGAGAGCGCAAACGAGAGCTGATCCTCGGCGCGATCGAGCAAGCGGCCGGCAACCTCACAGCAGCAGCCAAGCTGCTCGGCGTTCACCCGAACTACTTGCATCGCCTGATCCGCACCCTCCATCTGCGGCCCGCTCTCAGGAAGTAGGGACTCAATCCAGCAGCTTGATCCGGATGTTCTTGTAGAACACGGTGCTGTTCGGATCGTGGGCCTGCAGCGCAATGGTGCCGGGATTCAGCCGCCGTTCGGCAAAGTCGGGGCTGCCCTTCCAGTCGGCCGGCTGGGTCCACTGCACGGTCTGCTTGTCGTTCACCTTGATCGTGATCGTGTCGCCCTTGACGATGACGTGCTCGGTGAACCACTCGTCGTCTTTGGCAGGAGCTTCCTTGATGTCGGAGACGTGGTAGAGGCTGCCCGTCTTGACCGGATCCTTGTAGGTGTTATTGACCTGCACCTCGAAGCCTTTCGCCGGCCAGCCCTTCTCCTGGAACTCCGTCATGATGTAGATGCCGCCGTTCGAGTTGGGGCGCGTCATGACGTCCACCTTCAGCTCGAAATCGCGGAACACGTGGTTTCCGACCGGGCCGTCGTAGTAGGCGTGGCCGGGTGAGCCGTTGGCGACAATCGCGCCGTTCTCGATCTTGAACGAGGCCGGGTTGGAAATCTTCCAGCCGGTAAAGTCTTTGCCGTTGAAAAGCTGAGTGAAGCCGGCCTCCGTTTGAGCCAGAGGCATCCAGGAGGCGAAGACGATCGAGCACAGCGTGATCAAAGTAGTCATGGCGGGCGCAGTCTAGCACGACTAGCAGGGCTCGGAGAGGGACGGAGCGCGCGGAGAAGGGATCAACACGGAGACACGGAGGCCCGGAGAAACACTGAGATGTCGACGTGCACTGGTCTGGTCGCACGCCGGCCTGCCGGCCGGCGTACGGATGCGAGTGAGCCAACGGATCGCAAGCGCTTAAAAGATCGTGCGTCGCTTGCGATCCGCTGGCTCGCTCGCATCCGACCGCGCGCAGCGCGGTGCGACCAGTCCCTGTTTCACGACCGTCAGTCCGTTTCGTCCGCGCCTCTCCGCGTCTCCGCGTCTCCGTGGTGTGCCCTTCTCCGTGCTCTCCGCATACTTCGCACCCCCGGCCGATGTAGTATGGTCCGCCGCTGATCCTGTGAGCGTCGCCTCCGCCACTCCGCCCGCCCCGGTTCCTCTCCAGACGCCCGGCGATCCGTACGTTCTCTCCAACGAGGCGGTCGAAGCGCCACCTGCGTCGCTGTCCAGCGCGATCCGCCGGATTGGCCCAGGTATGGTGCTCGCGGCGTCGATCGTCGGGTCCGGCGAGCTCATCGCCACGACGACGCTCGGCGCGCAGGCGGGGTTCGCGCTGCTCTGGATCATCCTGGTGAGTTGCGCGATCAAGCCGGTGGTCCAGGGAGAGCTCGGTCGCTACACCATCGCCACGGGACACACGGGGCTCGAAGCGTTCAACTCTGTGCCAGGCCCTCGCGCGGGCGTCAGCTGGCTGGTGTGGGCGTGGGCGCTGATGGTGACGCTCACACTCCTCCAGGTCGGCGGCATGTATGGCGGGGTTTCCCAGGTCCTTCATCTGCTCGTGCCTGCGGTATCGATCAACCTGTGGGTGGGCGTCTGCTTTGCGGTCACGCTCGCGCTGCTGCTCGGCGGCGGATACGAGCGCATCGAGCGCCTGGCGATCGTCAAGGTTGGCCTCTTTACGATGCTGACGGTCTGCGCAGCAGCCGTTCTCCTGCGACGCCCCGATGCCATGTCATGGGGCGACGTGGCGGCCGGCCTGAGCTTTCAGCTGCCCGAGACCGGCCTGGCAACCGCGATCGCGGTCTTCGGCATCACCGGCGTCGGCGCGACCGAGCTCGTCATGTATCCCTATTGGTGTGTCGAGAAGGGCTACGCGCGCTTCGTCGGTCCGCGCGATGGATCGAGCGCGTGGGTTACCCGCGCGCGCGGGTGGATTCGCGTGATGCACCTCGACATCCTGTGCTCGCTGGTGATCTACACGATGGCGACCGTCGCGTTCTATCTGCTCGGCGCGGGCATCCTCAATCGGATGGGCCTCGTGCCGGCCGCGCACGATACGGTCACCATCCTCTCGAACATCTACACGCAGACGCTCGGCAACTGGGCGCTCTGGGTCTTCTACGCCGGCGCCGTCGTCACCCTCTACGGCACGATCTTCGCCTCCACCGCCGCGCACGCCCGGCTCTTCGCCGACGCCGTCCGGCTGCTGGGAGGATTTAGACGCGACGACACGGTGAGCCGACTGCGCTGGCGAAACCGCTTCGTCATCGCGCTGTCGATCGTTCCGGTCCTGTTCTACTGGCTGTTCGCGTCCCCGTCCAGATGGTCGTTGCAGGCGGCGTCGCACAGGCGCTGATGCTTCCGCTCATCGGCCTTGCCGCCGTCTATCTGCGCCACTCGCAGCTGCCGTCTGAGATTCGGCCGGCGCGTGCGACTACCGTTCTGCTCTGGGTGTCGACCGCCGTGATGCTCGTATTCGCCGGGTACTATGTGGGGTCGAGCCTTTTTGCGTGAGTCTCGGGATTGATGTCCATGACGTCTTACGCCGTCGTCAGCTGATCGCTTGAACCTTTCTACCGAATAGTCGCGCTCGGCATGTCGAACCGCAGCTGCGGGTTGACCGGCATCGAATCAGGCAGGCCACCGGTCTCCCGTTGCAGCCGGCGCAATTCCGCCTTGAGATCCTCCAGTGTGCCATGCGTATCCGGCGTATCGATCAGATTGTTCGATTCGCGTGGATCGGCCCTCAGGTTGTACAGCTCGGCGATCTCGGTGTCGGGCTGTCCTCCGCCGTTCGGGTAGTGGATGTACTTCCAATCATCCGTACGCACAGCCCGGACGTTGGGCGTGTACGGAAACTCGTTCTCGAAGTTGTACTCGTAGAGGAACGACGTCCGCCAGCCGGCGGACTGACCTGCCAGCAGCGGAATAAACGAGCGGCCGTGTGCGACGGGCAGGCCTGGCACGTTGCACATCTCGAGCAGGCTTGGCGCCAGGTCGATGTTCAGGACCATGTCGTTGATGACCCTTCGTGTGCGAATGCGTCCCGGATATCTCACCAGCAACGGAATCCGAATGCTCTCTTCCCACGCAGTCCGCTTGTCGATCGACGCGTGCTCGCCGAGCAGGAACCCGTTGTCGCCCGCGAAGACGAAGATCGTGTTGTCCAGCTCGCCCATCGCGCGAAGCGTCTCGTAGATCACGCCGACGCTGTCGTCCACGGACAGAATGGTCTCGTGATACGTCCGGATGAACGTGCCGAAGTCGTTCGTGCCGTAGAGCGGTCCTTCGATGCCGTGCCATGTTTTGATGCGTCGCCGCACCCAGTCAGGCGTCCCGGGACCGAGCGTTGCCGTCGGCGGCTTTTTCACGGCGACATTGTCGTACGCGTGTTCGTACTTCGGTTCTGGCACCCAGATGCCGTGCGGGGCCTTGTGTCCCACTATCAAACAGAACGGCCGACGTACGGACTTCAGCCAGTCGATGGCCAGGTTGGTGACGACGTGCGTGTAGTAGCCCCTGATGATCTGACGCGTGCCGTTGACGTTGAATTCGGTGTCGTTGTACTGCCCTTGTCCCTTATGGCTGGCCCAGTAGTCGAAGCCCGGACGTCGCTCGTCGTTCGCCTCGCCCATGTGCCACTTGCCGATGTAGGCGGTCTGATAACCGGCGGACTGCAGCTCCAGAGGAAAGCTCGGAAGGTTGGCCGGATACTCCGTGAAGTTGTTGAGCACGCCGTGCGCGTGCGCGTAGAGGCCGCTCAGGAAGCTGGCGCGGCTCGGCGAGCACAGCGAGGTCGTCACGAACGCGTTCGAAAACCGCACGCCCTCCGCCGCGAGTCGATCGATGTTCGGCGTCTCGAGAAACGGGTGCCGCGCGCAACTCAGGCAGTCCCAGCGCTGGTCATCGGTGAGGACGAAGACGACGTTCGGCCGCCGCTCCCGGCGGCAGGCCAGCATCGACGCGGCTGCGGCAGACGTGAGGAACTGCCGGCGATTGATCTGGACCGCTTTCATCCTGCGGTCGCCCTCTCCTGCAGCCGGCCAAAAAACCGGTCCATCATCATCTTCGACACGCCTGCCAGCAATCGCTGTCCGACGCGCGCGATCATCCCGCCGACCTGGACGCTCCCGGCCACGTCGAGCACGGTCTTTTCGCCTTCCTGCGAGAGGGTAATCGTCGAGCGGCCGTGAACGAAGCCAGGCCCGCCGCTGCCCTCTACGACCATCGCGTACGATCGGAGCGGCCACTTGTCTTCGATCGCGATGGTGCCCTTGAAGGTGCCGGTAATCGCAGCCACAGCGATCGTCAGGACGGCTTCGTACTTGTCGTCGCCCAGGGGGCGCAGTCCCTGACATCCCGGCAGGCACGAGCAGACGACGACGGGATCCATGAGCATGTCCCAGACTTTGACCAGCGGAGCGTCGAATGTGTAGCGGCCGGTTACGTCCACGCGCTCGTGGCCTCCTGGTATCGGCGTCGCGCGGGCCGGGCCGGCGCCACTCGATTCAAATGATCGGCGAGCGACTCGAGGCTCGCGAGGTTGTGCGCGGGAAGAAAATCGTCCACGTGCTTGAGCGCCACCTGCATCCCCCGCGTGAGAGGCTCGTATCCCGCCCGGCCGAGCAGCGGGTTGAGCCAGATGAGACGGTGGCAGCTGCGTTGTAACCGGGCGATTTCCGCGTCGAGCAGCGCCGGGTCGCCTCGATCCCAGCCGTCCGAGATCAACAGCACCACGGGACCGTGGCTGAGCGCACGGCGTCCCCAGCGCCGGTTGAACGTTTTCAGGGCCTCACCGATGCGCGTCCCACCCGACCAGTCGGGCACGGTGCGCGAGATCGCCGAGACGACCTCGTCTGTGCCCTCGCGCTTCAGCGCATCGGTGACGCGCGTGAGACGTGTGGCGAAGAGATACGCATCGATGTTCCTTCGGCTCTGCGACAGGGCGTGCACGAAGTGGAGCAGCATCCGCGTATAACGCTCCATCGACCCGCTGACATCGCAGATCAGGACGAGCGGACGCAACTTGTCGATGCGCCGGCGCCTGGGCAGATCGAGATACTCGCCGCCGTGCTTCATGTTCCGGCGGAGCAGCCGGCCGAGATCCAGTGCGCGGCCGCGGCCGGCTGACCACCGGCGTGTCCGCCGCCAGCCTACGTCGAATTCCAGCGTCTGCAGAAACGCCTTCGCATCCTGAATCTCCTCATCGGTGAACAGCGCGAAGTCCTTCCTCCGGCGAATCTCCTGCGGACTGTACACGCGCATGGCGGCGTCGAGGCTCTTGTCGTTCTGCGAGCCATCGCCGGTGTCCGCGACGATCGTCTCCATCGGACGGGTTGCCTTCACGGACACGCGCCGCGGCCGATCGCCGAGGGAGTGCAGCTCGGTCAGCGGCCCATCGGCGGCCCGCCGGCGCCAGAACAAGTCGAACGCGCGGTTGAACCGGTCGAGGTCTTCGTGCCGATGGACGAGAAGGGCGCGCAGCGCCGAGCGGACGTCCTCGCGGCGCGCGAGCCCGACGTGCTCTATCGCCCGCACGGCATCCAGGAGGCGGCCGGTGTGGACGTCGAGTCCGGCTCCTCGAAGCAGCCGCCCGAACCAGATGATGTTGCGGAACAGCATTGGCACTCTGCCACTGTCACGATCACGCCGGGCACACGAAGATCACGAAGCTCACGACGATCACGAAGGTTTTAGGAAATATGTTCTTCGTGATCATCGTGGCCTTCGTGATCATCGTGATTGGCGTCGTCGTGGACGCGGACCGGCGTGACGACTAGCCGCTCTGCCGCGCCCCGCGCACGCGCGCGCGGTTCAGGAGGGCATCGAGCCGCTCGCCACGCAGCGCACGGATATCCTCCTGCTGCTTCAGGAGTATGCCCAGCGTGTCCTGGACCACCTGCGCATCGAGTTCCGTCTGGTCGAGCGCCATCAGCGCGGCGATCCAGTCGAGCGTCTCGGACACGCCAGACGCCCTCGCGAGATCCTCCATGCGCACCTCCTGGACGAACGCCGCAACTTCTTCCGACAGGCGGCGCGGGGCGTCCGGGATGCGAGTCGTGATGATCTGGAACTCCTTGTCGAAGTCCGGGTACTCAATCCAGAAGTACAGGCAGCGGCGCTTCAATGCATCGTGGACTTCGCGCGTCCGGTTCGACGTAATCACGACGATCGGAGGCTCGGCGGCGCGAATGGTTCCAAGCTCGGGGATCGTCACCTGATAGTCGGAGAGCACTTCGAGCAGGAAGCCTTCGAATTCTTCATCCGCCCTGTCGATTTCGTCGATGAGCAACACCGGTGGGCCGTCTGCGGAAGGCTCGAGCGCGCGCAGCAGTGGACGTTTGATGAGGAACTGCTCCGTGAACAGCGTCCTGGCGGCCTCCTGCCGCGCGAGGCCCTCGTGCCCTTCGGCCTCCATCAATCTGATCTCGAGGAGCTGACGTGGATAGTTCCACTCGTAGACGGCGTGGCTGATGTCGAGTCCTTCGTAGCACTGCAGCCGGATAAGCTCGGTGCCGAGACCCGTCGCGAGCGTCTTGGCAATTTCGGTTTTGCCGACGCCCGCCTCGCCCTCGAGGAACAACGGGCGGCGGAGCTTCAGCGCGAGGTAGAGGGAGATCGCAAGGCTGCGATCAGCGATGTACAGCTGTTCGCCCGAGCAGCCTCTGCAACTCGTCGACGGAGGCAGGGAGCACCCACTTGTTCGTGCCCGGCATCTGGCCGGTCCCGCTCAACCCGCGCGCTCCGCGGCCGTGGCGAGCGCGCGCTTCAGATACACGGGCGCGAGCGCCCTGCGATATTCGGCCGAGGCGTAGATGTCACCCAGCACGTCGTCTCCCTGGCTTCCCAGATCGCGGCTGACCTGCTGGACAGCGCTGTCGAGCAGGTCCGGCGTGAATCGTTGTCCGACGAGCGCGGCTTCCACGGACGACACCCGTGTCGCGCGTGGCACCAGGCCGCCCAGCGCCACGCGCGCCGACGAACACGTGCCTGCGCGCATGCCGACAATCGCCGCAGCGCCAACGACCGCGTAACGCGAGGCAGGGTGAGAGAACTTGACGTAGGCGGCGCCCTCGCCAGGTTTGATGACCGGGACGGTCACCGCCGTCAGTACTTCGTTCTCGGTCAGATCGGTGGCCATCAGCCCCTGGAAGAACCGTGACGCCTCGATGGCGCGTTCGCCCCGCGAGCCCACAGCAACGATCCTGGCGTCCAGGGCGACGAGAACGGTCGGGAGATCCGATGCCGGATCGGCGTGTGCGACGTTGCCGCCAATCGTGCCGCGGTTGCGCACGGCGGGATCTCCGACGAGCGCTGCAGCTTCCGCGAGCGCCGGAGCCGCACGACGGACGTCGGCGGACGCCGCCAGCTCCGCGTGCGTCGTGAGCGCGCCGATCCGCAGCGTGTCGCCTTGAATGGTGACGCCTTTCAGCGCCGCCACTCGGCCGATGTCGATGACGGCGGCCGGCCTGGCCAGGCGCAATTTGAGAAGTGGAATCAGGCTGTGTCCGCCTGCCAGCAGCTTGGCCCCCGCATGCTCTTTCAGCAGACGGTGCGCGTCGTCCAGCGTGCGTGCCTGGTAGTACTCGAACTCAGCGGCGTACATCGTCACGCTCCGCTTTTCTGCGCGTGGATCGCGCGCCAGATGCGCTCGGGCGTCAGCGGCATCTGAAGACTGTGGACGCCGAACGGCTCGAGCGCGTCGATGACCGCGTTGTACACGGTGACCGTCGACGCGATGGTGCCCGCTTCGCCGATGCCTTTGACGCCGAGCGGATGGTGAGGCGACGGCGTCACGGTCGAGAGAACCTCGATGTCGGGAAGCAGATCGGCGCGCGGGATGGCGTAGTCGGTCAGCGACCCGGTGAGGAGCTGCCCGTTCTCGTCGTACACACACTCTTCCCAGAGCGCCTGTCCGATGCCCTGCACGACGCCACCGTGCACCTGGCCTTCGACGATGACAGGGTTGATCTGCGGGCCGCAGTCGTCGACCGCTACGTAACGCTTGAGTGCGACCTGTCCCGTATCGGCGTCGACTTCGACGACCGCGACGTGAGCGCCGAACGGATACGTGAAGTTCGGCGGATCGTAGAAGGATGTCGCTTCGAGCCCGGCCTCCATGCCCTCGGGCATGTTCCACGCGACGTTGGCCATCAGCGCGATGTCCTGAATCGTCTTGAATTGATCGGGCGAGCCTTTCACGAAGAAGCGTCCGGAAGTGTAATCGATGTCTTCGGAAGCTGCCTCGAGCAGGTGTGCGGCGAGCGCCTTGGCCTTGTCCTTGATCTTGCGGGTCGCCACCGCGAGCGCGGCGCCGCCGACTGCGGTGGTGCGGCTGCCGTAGGTGCCCCAGCCCATCGGCGTGTTGTCGGTGTCGCCATGGAACACCTTCACGTCGTTGACGTCCACACCCACTTCGTCGGCGACGATCTGCGCAAACGTCGTCTCTTCGCCCTGTCCGTGGGGCGACGCGCCGATGAAGACGTTCACCTTGCCCGAAGGGTGGAAGCGAACGATCGCGCTTTCCCAGAGCCCGCCCTGGAAGCCCACCGCGCCGGCAACCTGCGAGGGCCCGAGGCCGCAGATCTCGACGTAGGTCGACACGCCGATGCCCAGGTATTTGCCCGCCTTTCGCTGCGCCGCCTGCTCGGCGCGCAGTGCCTTGTAGCCGACGCGATCGAGCGCTTTGTCCAGTGTGGCCCCGTAATCCCCGCTGTCGTACATTGAGGCCGGTGACGACGTCGTAGCCATTGTCGAAGCGCGGAATCAGGTTCTTCCGGCGGACCTCGACGGGATCCATCTTGATCTCGTCAGCAAGACGATCGATCAGCCGCTCGAGCATAAACGTGGCTTCGGGCCGTCCGGCGCCTCGGTACGCCTCGACCGGCGTCGTGTTCGTGTATATCCCGTATACGTCTTCGTGGACCGCCGGGACTTTGTACGGACCCGATAGCATCAAGCCGTGGAGGATTGTCGGTATCCCGGGCGCTGCTGTCGAGAGGTACGCGCCCATCCCGGCGTGCACCGTGCCGCGAAGGCCGGTGATCCGGCCGTCTCTGGTCGCTGCCAGCTCCATGTCCTGAACGTGATCGCGGCCATGAGTCGTGGCCTGGTAGTTCTCGCTGCGTGTTTCGGTCCACTTCACCGGACGTCCGAGCCGCATCGCGCAGAAGATCGCGATGAACTCACCCGGATACTGGGGCATCTTGCTTCCGAACCCTCCTCCTACTTCCGGGGCAATCACGCGCAGCCGATCCTCGGGAACCCCGGTGACGATCGACCCTACGAACCGGGCAATATGGGGATTCTGCGTTGTGTTCCAGAGCGTCAACTCGCCGGTGGCCTGCACGAACTGTGCAACCGCGGAGCGCGGCTCGATCGCTGTCGGGATCAGGCGCTGCTGGATGATCCGCTCTTTGACGACGACCTCTGCCGACTTGAATGCGGCGTCGACGTCGCCACCGGCAACGACCCAGTGGAACGCCTGGTTCTTTGGAATGTCTGGATGAATCTGCGGCGCCCCGTCCAGGGCGGCCTTCTCCGGATTGACGACCGCTGGCAGCGGCTCGTAATCCACGTCGATGAGATCGAGGGCGTCGTACGCCTGGTAACTCGTTTCCGCCACCGCCACCGCGACCGCATCGCCAACGTAGCGGACGACCTCCTTGGCAATCGGCAAGTACTTGCCGATCTTCAAGTCCGAGTTCGGCACCAGCCAGCAGCAGGGGATCGGCTTCAGGTGCCCGTCGATGTCCTGCCCGGTGAACACGCCGATGACGCCTGGGGCAGCTTTCGCGCGCGTGGTGTCGATCCGTTTGATGCGCGCATGCGCGTGCGGGCTGCGGAGGATGGCCGCGTGCACCATGCCGGGCAGCGTGATGTCGTCGGTGTACTTCGCACTGCCCGTAATCAGACGCGGATCTTCGCGTCGGCGGATGCCCGATCCGAAAACTCTCGTGCTCACGGCCGGCCTCCCATCGCGGATGCGGCGTCCTGCACGGCGCGGACGATGTTCTGGTAGCCCGTGCAGCGGCAGAGATTGCCTTCGAGGCCGTGGCGGATCTGCTCGGGCGTCGGGCTTGGATTGCGGCGCAGGATTTCGTGCGCGGCGAAGATCATGCCGGGTGTGCAGAACCCGCACTGGAGGCCGTGCTTCGACCAGAAGGATTCCTGCAGGGCGTGCAGCTTGCCGTCTGCTGCGGCAAGCCCTTCGATCGTCGTGATCGAGGCCCCATCAACCTGAACCGCAAGGCACGTGCAGGATTTTGCGGCGACGCCGTCGACGAGCACGGTGCAGGAGCCGCACTGGCTCGTGTCGCAGCCGACCTTCGTGCCGGTGAGGCCTGCCACGTCGCGGATGAAATGCACGAGCAGCAATCGGGGCTCGATGGTGCGTTGATACGGGCGACCGTTGATCTGCAGGGATACGTTGAGCGGCATGATCGCTGACTCCTTCGCGGCGAGGCTGAACAGCGAAAGGGCATCTTAGGACCGGCAGAGAGGGAAGTCAACGGCGCGCCCAGCGCAGCACGCGAAGCGCTCGAAGCGTGTTCCAGCGGCTCGGCTCGCCGGCGCCGCCTTCCATTTCGAAGTGCACCGGACCCGGATGCGGGTTCTCGAGCGGCCAACGCCCGAGCGCGTCGCGCTTCTTCCGCACCAGATCGATCGCCTCGGCCATGCGCTCGTCGGGTGCGACGCCGGCCCGCCGCAGGTAGTCCAGGCCCCACAGGATGTCGTAGTGCCAGCGCGTGGGAAACGAAATCTCGGTCCACGCCGGCTTGTTCCCGGTCTTCTTGTCGCGCGTGATGACCTGTCCGGTTGATCGCGAGCGGAACAGGCGCCGCTCGAGCAGGTACTCCTGTCCGCGAAGGCGAGCGGCGGTGATGTCGGGCCTCGGACCCGTCGCCGTCTCGTATTCCAGCAGTCCTTCGAGGACACAGATCGTCGTGTGGAACGACGATCGCTGGCTGGGCGGGGCGTCGCAGTTCCAGCCGCCGTCGCTCAACTGCTCGTGAAGCAGTCGGTCGACGAGACGATCGCGTGCCTCGCCGAAATACGCACCGATCGCAAGCACCCGTCCGTTGATACAGGGCTCGACTTCGCCGTCGAAGAACGGCGAGTGGCCGAACCCCTCGCCCCAGGTGCAGCCGTCGCGCACCTGGCCGATGGCCCTCCGCACCCGATCGCTCGTCGGGTCGACACCGAGATCCCGCAACAGCTGGAGCGTATCCTTGGTGGAGATCCAGGCGTGCGGCACGAACGCCGCGCCGCCCCAATGGCCATCGGCTCCTTGGAGGTCCAGCAGGCGAGCCCCCCAACCCTCCACGGCCACACGCACTCGCTCACGCGCAACGTTCGCATCCGACTCGCCGATCAGGTCGCGCATGACCTGCCACCGAATCGAGGGGTCCGAGTCGAGCAGCCACTCGATGACACTCATCCGCATGCGTCAGGCTAAACCATCCTACTCGCTTCGTTCTCACGATCTAATTTCTTTCCTTCTTGCCAAGCCGCGTAGAAACGATGTGGTCGACGACATGCGCCGCATCCCGTCCCACACCTCCCACAAGCGCCGAGCTCAGCGAGTAGAGGAAGGGAAGCCCAATGAAGTAGAGACCGGGGCAGTCGACGATGCCCCGATCGTGAATGGGAAGGCCGTTGTGCGTCGGCAGCGAGAGGTCGACCCAGTCATAATCGGGTGTGAATCCAGTGCACCAAATGACGTTGGACACCTTGAGAACTCTTCCATCCTCGAGCACGGGATCTCCGTCCCTCACCCCCGCCATTCGCGGGACTCTCTCGATGCCCGCGGCGGCAAAGTCCTTCCGTCGTACCCGGCCCAGAGGGATACCACGAGGGGGGTCGAGAAAGTGGTCGCGGAGCTTCCTTCCAAGTGGCGTCTTCACAGTCAGGCGCGTCGCCATGAACCACATGATGGGCGTGAACAGGTGATCGGGAAGGCTCCCCGCCCGCGTGGGCTCCTGCCCGGTGTCCCGGCCCGATAACCATGTCTGGTGGTGGAGAGCGAGTTCGATGGCTATCTCCGCGCCGGAGTTGCCGGCGCCCACCACCAGCACTGCTCCTTCCTGGATTTGCGATGAGTTGCGATACTCCTTGGAATGGAGCTGGACGATGCTCTCGTCGAGCTCGCGTGCGAACGTCGGGACCCTCGGATTGTTATAAGCCCCGGTAGCCACGACGACGTTCTGCGCGAACACCGCGCCACCGCCACAGCTCACCTCGAATCGATCCCCGACCTTGGACAGTCTGCCGACTTTGACACTGGTTCGGACGGGGAGCTCGAACTTGCGGGCATAGGCCTCAAGATAGTCGGCGGTCTGGTCCTTGGTCGGATAAGACGAGGGCGATCCCGGAAACGACATCCCTGGTAGTGCGTCGTAACGGCCCGGCGTAAAGAGACGCAGCGAATCCCACCTCTTCCGCCAGGCATCACCGATCCGGTCGTTGTCGTCCATGATCACGAACGGCAGACCCCGTTGCTTGAGGTGATAGCCGACAGCCAGACCTGCCTGGCTTCCACCGATCACCACGGTCCCGACCTGCTGATCACTCATTCTCGGTCCGAAGGATTTCCCGCCGGCCGCTGTTCACGAGGTCGTGATAGTCCGCCATCGTCTTCCGGAGAGTCTCGTTAGCCATCAGGACTTGCTCCATGGCGAAGAAGTCATCGATCTTCTCGACCTTTGCCTCAGCGACGATGGTCCAGAAGGGCTCGCCCGTGACATCGGTGAGCACGCGCATCGGTTCCTGCCCCATTTCTTTCAGGACCGTTGAGATGCCCCGGAACTTCTCGACCATCTGACGGACTTTCCCGGGTTTGCAATTGAGGACCTCACGGATCACGTACATGACCTTACTCCTCTCGCCGCGCGCCAACGATGATGGCGTCGTTCACTTGAGCCTCCGCGGCAAAATAGACGCTACGCGACGCCGGAGGCTTTGGCATCCGACGGAATACCCAAAATCGAGGTTCCCTTGAAATTGGGTATTTCTACGTACGGGGCTCAGATGACGTTGTGCTGGAACGCCCAGGCGGTCGCACCCGTACGGCTCGATACGCCGAGCTTGTCAAAGATGTTGCTCACATGACGGGCAACAGTCTTTTCGCTGATGAAGAGCTCGTCGGCGATGGCGCGATTCGTCTTGCCGGAGGCCAGCAGGCGAAGAACCTGCACCTCCCGCTCGCTGAGCGACCCGACCGGCTGACGCGTACCACGCTTCGCCTGCTCGGCAATGCGCGCCAGACAGGACTCGGCATTGAGCTGCCTGAACAATCGTCGAGCGTTCTCGAGCTCGAGTCGACGGCCGTCCTGATCGCCCCGCTGTTCGCAGACGGCGGCGATCAGCAGACACGTGTGCGCTTCTTCGTACGGCATCTCGAGATCCCGCCAGATGTCCCATGCTTGACGCAGCGACATCGATGCGTCCGCGATGTTGCCCGCCGCCAGGAGGACCGCGCCGGTGGCATGCGCGGATGTTGCGGAAAGGAGCGGGGCACCCAATGCGCGTGCGATCTCCGACAATTCTGTGGCGGCAGCACCGGGGTGCTCGAGGTCACCCGCGGCCAACAGGATCTCGACGGCAGCGGCAAGGATGCTCGCGCGGGTTGACTGAGCTCGCGTGTCCAGGAGGACACTCCGGATCGAGGCTGCGGCAGCCTCGATTTGCCCCTGCGCCAGGCGAAGCAACGAAAGGCCCGGCTGTGGTTTCCGTCCGCACTCGTTCGCGCGCGTGTACGCGTCTTCCGCCTTCGCGAACTCACCCCGAAGTCGGTGGATCTCGCCAATGCGGTAGAACGCAGCACCCGCTGCCGGCCGCGACATCAGCAATTCGCAGGCGTCCTGCGCATCCTGCGCGGCATCATTCCAGCGGCCACGCAACTGCATGACTTCGGCGCGATAGAGGAGGCACTCGCCGCGATAGCGCACGAGATCGGGCTGAGTGGCGCACCATCGTGCGAGCGAGGTCGTCCACTCGTACGCGCGACGCAGGTCGAAGATCTCCTGGCACCCCTCCAGCACACTGCAGTAGGTATCGCCCGCCACCATCGGCGACACTTCGTCTGCGATCAGCGCGACCATCGCTTCGTCGAACAGGGCCACGCCCTCGCGGATGTTTCCGAGGCGGATGAGAGCGCGCCCCCGGCCGTGGCAGGCGATAGAGGCAAGATCACAATCACCAAACCGGCTCGCGATCTGGGCAGCGTGGTTAAACGTGGCGTGACCGGCCGCCGGGTCACCTTGCACGATGCGTTGAATCGCCGTGGGAATCAGGAGGTATCCGCGCACGACAGAGTCGAGTTGCGCCTCGTCGAGGATACGTTCAGCTCGGGCGAGCCAGCCTGAGGCTGGAGCCCTGGCGCCGCGATGTAGCAGTCCGAATGCAAGCCATCCTGCTGATCGCGCGGCGCCTTCCGGGTCGCCTCGGTTCAGGAATGTCTGATGCGCGCGTGCCCAGAACGCCTCGCTCTCGTCATCCCGTCCCATGAGGTAGGCCGCGGTTGCGAGTCGTTCGAGGTCCTCCGGTTCCAACGGAGCTTCGCGATCGGCAGCTTCGAGCAGGCGATACGAGTCCGTCCAAAGTTTTTGCTCGAACGATTTCCGGGCGCGGCCGAGTGTCTCCACGTCCCTCATGTGGTTTCGCTGAGCATGGTAGATCGTTCCGGGCCTTCAAACCGCGTGATGGCTATCTCACTCCGGCTGTCTGCCGAGGAACGCTCGGATCACCACGCGATGACACATCGTGTCACGCGAGGATCTTCTTCGCCACCTCGCCGTGCACGTCGGTCAACCTGAAGTCGCGCCCCTGAAACCGGTAGGTCAGCTTCGTGTGGTCGATGCCCATCAGGTGCAGGATCGTCGCCTGCAGGTCGAAGACCGACACGGGATCCGACGCGACGTTGTAGCTGAAGTCGTCGGTCTCGCCGATCACGGTGCCGCGCTTTCGCCGCCTCCAGCAACCCACATGCAGAAGTTCCGTGGATGGTGGTCGCGTCCGTAGTTGACGTCGGTCAGCTTGCCCTGGCTGAACACCGTCCGCCCGAACTCTCCGCCCCAGACGACGAGCGTGTCGTCGAGCAGGCCGCGCTGCTTGAGATCGGTGACGAGCGCCGCGGTCGGCTGATCCGTCCCCTTGCACTGCAGCGCGAGGTCGCGCGGCAGGTCCTTATGCTGATCCCAGCCGCGATGATAGAGCTGGATGAACCGGACGTTTCGCTCCGCCAGGCGTCGCGCCAGCAGGCAGTTGGCGGCGTAGGTTCCCGGCTTTCGCGATTCGGGGCCGTACATCTCGAAGACGGAATCGGGCTCTTTGGACAGGTCCATCAATTCCGGGACTGACGTCTGCATCCGGTACGCCATCTCGTATTGGGCGATGCGCGTTTCGATCTCCGGATCGGCGTACGCGTCGTGCTTCATCGTGTTGAGCGCGGCGACGGCGTCGAGCATCTGCCGGCGCGTTGACTTGCTGAGGCCCGGCGGATCCTGCAGAAAGAGGACCGGCGCGCTGCCGGCGCGGAATCGCACGCCCTGGTAGCTGGAGGGAAGGAATCCACTCGCCCACAGCCTGGAGAACAACGGCTGATCGGCGATGATTGCGTGCGCCTGCGAGAGCAGCACCACGAAGGCCGGGAGATTCTGGTTGTCGGTGCCCAGGCCATAGCTCAGCCACGCGCCCATGCTCGGCCGCCCCGGCTGTTGAAAGCCGGTCTGGATGAACGTGATTGCCGGATCGTGGTTGATCGCGTCGGTCGTCATCGTCTTGATGACGGTGATGTCGTCGACGATCTTCGCGGTATGTGGCAGGAGCTCGCTGACCCAGGTTCCAGATTGACCGTGCTGCGCAAATCCATAGATCGATTTCGCAACCGGCAGCGTCGATTGCCCCATGGTCTGCGCCACACGCTGGCCCATGCGCACCGAATCGGGAATCTGCGTAGCCTGGTATTTCGCGAGCCCGGGTTTGTAGTCGAACGTCTCGAGCTGGGATGGGCCGCCCGACTGGTGCAGGAAAATCACGCGCCTGGCCTTCGGCGCGAAGTGGGGAAGGCCTGAGAGACCGCCCGTTCGCGGATCGCGCGCGCCCTGCAAGGCTGCTGCTGCCGCCTGCAGATCCCGCCCGAGCAATGATCCCAACGCCGCGACACCGATGCCGCGAGCAGTCAGACCAAATAATTGCCGCCGCGTCAGGTGGAGATCGAGTCGATGCTGGATGTCCATAACTATCACCGCTCTGTCACTGACCACGGACGCCAGACACGATGATCACGAAGACCACGATGAACACGAAGCAACCTTGAGATCAACTTCTTCGTGGACTTCGTGGCTTCGTGGACATCGTGCTGATTTCGTGGCTGTGACAGAGTCAGTACTATTGCTTTGTAATCGTTTCGTCCAGATTCAGAATCACGCTGGCCACCGTCGACCATGCGGCGAGCTCAACCGGATCCAGGCTCTTGTCGCGCGCCGATTCCCCGACGTCGATGAGCTCGAGCGCGGCCCGGCGATTCTGCGCGAACGTCGAGCGCTGCTTGTCGAGCAGGCTTCGCAACACCCCGATCTCCTTCCCCGACGGCACGCGCGCCGTCGCGAGGCGGAAGGCGTACGCGACGCGGCTCCTGTCGTCCTTGCCGCCTTCGTGCAACGTGCGCTCGGCGAGCGCCCGCGACGCTTCGACGTACGTCGGGTCGTTGAGCAGGACGAGCGCCTGGAGCGGCGTGTTGGTCAGCGCGCGGCGGGCGGTGCACTTTTCGCGATCCGGCGCATCGAAGGTTGCCAGCGATGCGGGCGGCACCGTTCGCTTCCAGAACGTGTACATTCCCCGCCTGTACAGATCCTTTCCATGACTCTGCTGATATGACTGAGCGGAGTAGCCTTCCCCGAACGCCATCTCCTCCCACAGCCCTTTCGGCTGGTACGGCAGCACGCTCGGTCCGCCTATTTCGCCGTTGAGCAGACCGCTGGCCGCGAGCGCCGTGTCCCGGATCATCTCGGCAGGGAGGCGGACGCGGACGCCGCGCGCGAGCAGCCGGTTTTCGGGATCCTTGTCGAGGAGCGCTCTCGTCACCACCGACGACTGCCGATAGGTGGCTGACGTCACCATCAGCCGCTGCATCGCGCGAGTGTCCCAGCCCGTGCGGATGAAATCCGTGGCCAGCCAGTCGAGCAGCTCGGGATGCGACGGCGCTTCACCCTGCACGCCGAAGTCTTCCTGCGTCTTGACGAGGCCGTGTCCGAAGTAGGATTGCCAGAACCGATTGACCGCGACGCGCGCGGTGAGCGGATGACCGGGATCGACCAGCCACCTGGCGAGCGTGAGCCGGTTGAGCGGCGCATCCTTCGCGAGCGGCGGCAGCATCGCGGGCACGCCGGGCTGAACCTTTTCGGTCTGGTTGCGATAGTCGCCGCGCGCCAGCACGAAGGTCTCGCGCGGTTTTTCACGCTCGCTCATGACCATCGCGGATGGAATCTGCTTCTCGAGCTCCTGCTTCTGCAGTCGCAACGCTTTCAGCTCCGACGCCTGCTTCCGCATCGCATCCGGCGCCGCGTAGGTCAGGAAGTACTCCCGGACATCCAGCGCGCCCTCTTTCGATCGCTTGCCCGTGACGCCCGAGAGAATCACGCGGACCGGGTTGTGGATCGCGAGCTGGTCGATCTGGTCCGGCGTCAGCTTCCGGTCGTAGAGGCGCAGATCGTCGATTTGCCCGATGAATGGCCCGCCGCCAGCACGGCTGCCCAGCCGCAGCGGCGCGTCTGTCGCGATCGACCCCGTGAGCCGGTCGCGGACGACGTCGACATCGCAGCGCTTGCCGTCGACGTACAGTGAGAGGCCGGCGGCCTTGCTCGAGCCGTCGTAGGTGAGCGCGACGTGATACCAGTCACCGAGCCGCAGCCGCTCCCGCGTGCGAATCTGAATTGCGTTGGCCGGCGCGTCGGACTGCAGCGTGATCGTCAGGCGAGCGGCCCACCGCTGGATCCCGACGAGTACCACATCGTCGAGGAGCCACTCGTAGCCGCGGCGCTGGTCTCCGTCGCCGAGCTTCTGAAAGGCCGACATCGGCTGATTGCCTCGACCCCTCAGCCAGACCGCGACGCTGAACTCGTCTCCGCGGTCGAAACTGCCCACGTTCCCGAAGCTGACCTCGGTGTCGCCGTCGAAGGAGACGGCCCTGCCGATCTGCCCGGGATCGAAGGTCGGATCCCCTGCGACCGTGCGGCCATGCTGGTACCGGCCGGAGATGTCGGAAAAACTCCCGTCCAGCTCGTAGTGCGCCGTCAGTCCCGCGGTCTCGGCAGGCGTGAACGCGGCGGACACCGTCTTTTCCCACCGGTCCTGCAGCGGCGCCACGATTTCATCGGCAAGCGCCAGCTCACGCGCCTCGATGGCGGCGTCGAGCTCCTCGAGACGGTCTTCCTGTGCGGGAGACGAGAGCAGCAGGAACGGCGCGGCATTGCCGGTCCTGCCATCGAGCCCGACTTCCGGCACGTTGTTGAAGAACGCGTAGAACTGGTAGAACTCCTTGTGGCTGATGGGATCGAACTTGTGCGAGTGGCATCGCGCACACCCCATCGTCAGCCCCATGAACGCCGTCGACGTCGTCTCCACGCGATCCATGACGTACTCGACCTGGTACTCGTCGGCGATGGCCCCGCCTTCGAAATTGATCATGTGATTGCGGTTGAAACCTGACGCGACTTTCTGGTCGCGCGTCGGGTTCGTCAGGAGGTCTCCCGCCAGCTGCTCGATCACGAACTGATCGAACGGCACGTTCCTGTTGAACGCGTTGATGACCCAATCCCGCCATGGCCACATCCCGCGGAGGCTGTCGATGTGGTAGCCGTGCGTGTCGGCGTAGCGCGCGGCATCCAGCCACGTCACTGCCATTCGCTCGCCATAACGGGGCGAACTCAGCAGCGCGTCGACGCGCTTCTCGTACGCGTCCGCGGATCGATCCGCGAGGAAGCTGTCGACCTCGGCCGGCGTTGGCGGCAGGCCCGTGAGATCGTACGTCACCCGGCGCAGCAGCGTGACCTTGTCGGCTTCAGGCGAGGGCTTCAGCCCCTCGCGCTCGAGTCGGGCGAGGATGAACCGATCGATCGGGTTGCGCACCCAGTCGCTCCCGGTAACTGCCGGCAGTTCCGGCTGTCGAGGCGCCGTGTACGCCCAGTGGGTGTCCCATTTCGCACCCTCGTCGATCCATCGGCGCAGCAGATCGATCTGCACCTGGGTCAGGGAGCGGCCCGAGTCGCGCGGCGGCATGCGTTCGTCAGGGTCAGCGTGCGTGATGCGCTGGACGAGCAGGCTTTCTCGGGCGTTCCCAGGCACGATGACTCCTGCCTCGGCGAACGCGCCTTCACGGGTGTCGAAATGGAACTTCGTTTCGCGCTGCTTCTCGTCGGGCCCGTGGCAGGCGAAGCAGTTATTGGCCAGGATCGGCCTGATGTCGCGGTTGAAGCTGATCGGCGCGAGGGCCGTCTGCTCCCCCGCTGGCGCGGCTCTCGTCACGACCCGGGCTGCCAGCGCCAGTCCGGAACAGAGCGCCGCGATCGCAATCGCCCGCGTGCCGCGACCGTGCATGCGACATCTTACCGCGACGTCGCTCCCGACGCCGGCGTTTTCCCGCACGACAGCCGGCATCGGTTCGACATCCGGGGACGTCCGTGGGTCACGCGGCGAATGGGGCGGCGACGTCGCTCGCCGCGCTCCGTCACGACCACCACGCCCGCGGACGCGCAGGGGCAGCCGCGGCCCGTCGGCTCCTGCCTCCCGCTTCTCACCCCACCGCGCAACAAAACGCGCGGCGGGGACCCCGCTTCGCGGCGGGGCAAAACGCCCCTCTGCGGCGTGTCCTGTCGCAGCCGGCGGCGGCCCGCCTTCGCCAAGGCTACGGCGAGGCCTCGCCGTAGCTCGCGTGTGGGTAGGTGCGAGCGGAGGCGGGCTGGGGTAATCCGTACGCCACAGACCAATCGGTTCAGCAACCAGGTGGCTCGATCGCTGGAGACGAATCGGCGCCGCCACCGGGAGGAACCGCTGCGGGGCGTTTTGCGTGACGGCGAGCCCGCCGCTCAGAGGTCGACAGGATCCGACGAGCCGCCTCTGCCCCGCGATCTCTCGCCGGCCGCGCGACGACGGGTGGGGAGGCTACGTGATCATCACCGGCCGTGTCGGATACCGTTTGGTGACGCCAACCTCGCTCGCGCCACACGTGTTGTCTTTCCCTCTCATTCGGCCGTGCGCAATCAGGCAGACGTCCACTGCCGCCAACGGTCGATGATGTCTTCTCTTTCGAGCGCTGTCGCCAATTCGCGGATTCGCGGTTCAAGATAGCTGCGGTCCAGTTCTCCGGCCCGACGCCGCACGATGGCCTCGGCGTCTGCGACGTCGCGGGGCCGCTCCGAGATGATCTTCATCAAGACCAGGTCTTCGGCGGTCACGACATGCACGGTCCGACCGGCAATCGCAATATCTTTGGCGCGTCGAATCGCGTCGAGCTCAAACGGCAGCAGTGCGAAAATCACGTCAACGCGGACGCCGTCGCCGGTATTGAGCGGCAGCACGCGGGTTTGCCGGACAAACGCCACGGGATCGGATACCGCCGCACCGAATCGCCGGCTGATCCTCGGAACGGTCGCGGACAGGTCGTCTTCGTCGACCCACACGCTGACGTCGACGTCGATGGTCGCTCGCGGCTCGCCCCAGATCGCATTCGCGATTCCGCCGACGATGGCGTATTCGATGTGGAGCGACTCGAGAACGCCTGCGATGTCGTGTACCGCGCGATCTAGCGGCGTCATCGCGACAGAAGACGAAGGGCGCAGTGCATGCGAGCGACGCCGGTCGTGTCGATCGGTCGTTGGCGTGAAGCCGGTGGGAGGAGCTGATACAGTGCGCCGACTGCGGCAACGGCGGCCGCAGGCGTCAACAGCAGAGGATGCGATGACTCCCATTCGGCAAAGCGAGCAAGCGCTTCAGCCCGCGCGCGCAGCACATCCGCCAGAGCGCTGGAACGAATCATGTCTTCCGATTGTACCTCGGCCCCCGCCCTTTCAAAGCCAAAACACGGGTTTGAATCCCGTTGGGGCCGCCAGCGAATCGCCGCACGCGGGATGCGCCGCGCATTCGGTTAGCGGAGTCCGTTTGAAATATCTGTGGTGGCCACCGCCCACGTGACCCCTGACGCGCTAACCCGCAACACCAGAATGCGGTCAAGTTCCTTCCACGGTGTCTGAGAGTCGTCGTACACGATCACCTCATACACGCGGCCGCACGTCCGCCCGCCGGTACATGGCGCGATATTGGGAGGCCGGTCCCACGGTATGTTTGCGCGGCGCCTCAGTTCAGCCAGGGCGTGATTGAAGTCTTGGAATTCGCCCTACAGTTCGGCGTGGCGCTCGTCCTCGATGATGAATTTCACTGGGCGGTTCGATAATCAATTGTCCGATTCTCGCCACAGTCTACGCGTCATTCCTCCATCGCTGGCGTCAGCTACGCAGCTGGCCGCAGCGCGCGCCGAATTTCCGGCAAAGAAAAGCGGACGGTACCCGTTGGGGACGCCATACCGTCCGTGACTTTCCCGATCGCTCAGTGCTTAGCTTTGCCGCGGTTCTCCGCTTGCACGATCCCTTCGAGCAGCCGATCGGCCTTGTGACGGAAGAGCGTCACCTCCCCACGCGGACGCCGCCGGGGAACGCCGGATGGTACGCGAAGAAGCCGGTGACCTCGACGATGCCGGCCGGGGTCAGGCTCCACACGCGGACGTGGGGGCCGCCGCCGGGGCCCGCACCGGTAATGAGCTCGGCGATGCCGTCGCCTGTAACGTCTCCAGCCGCAACGAACACCCCGCCGGGGAATGCCGGGTCGTAGGCGAAGAACCCCGCCACCTCGACGAGGTCGCTGCCAACCAGGCTCCACACCCGCACGTGCGGACCGCCGCCAGGACCCGCACCGGTGATCAGATCGCCGACGCCATCGCCGGTCACGTCGCCCACCGCCACCGAGACGCCGCCCGGGAACGCCGGGTTGTACGCGAAGAAGCCCCCGAGCTCCGACACGCTGCCGCCCGCAACGCTCCACACCCGCACGTGCGGGCCGCCGCCAGGACCCGCACCGGTGATCGAGATCGCCGACGCCATCGCCGGTCACGTCGCCCACCGCCACCGAGACGCCGCCCGGGAACGCCGGGTTGTACGCGAAGAAGCCCCCGAGCTCCGACACGCTGCCGCCCGCAACGCTCCACACCCGCACGTGCGGACCGCCGCCGGGCCCCGCGCCGGTGATGAGCTCGCCGACGCCATCGCCCGTGATATCGCCCACCGCCACCGAGACGCCGCCCGGGAACGCCGGGTCGTACGCGAAGAAACCTCCAAGCTCCGACACGCTGCTGCCGGTCACGGTCCAGACCCGCACGTGCGGGCCGCCACCTGGTCCCGCGCCGGTGATCAGCTCGTTGACGCCGTCGCCCGTGACGTCGCCGACGGCTACCGCCACGCCGCCCGGGAATGCCGGGTCGTACGCGAAGAAGCGCGTCACCTCGACCACTGTGCCCCCTGGAGGCTCCAGACTCGGACGTCCGGACTCCCGCCGGGTCCCTTGGCGGTGATCAGCTCGCCCACGCCATCGCCGGTCAAATCTCGGCACGTCAAGAACACGCCGCCGGGAAACGCGGGATCATCGGCGAAGAACCCCGCGAGTTCCGTCAAGGTCCCGCTCGCGACGCTCCACACGCGGACGTGCGGCCCACCGCCCGGACCAGCGCCCGTGATGAACTCGGGGTTGCCGTCGCCGTCGACATCGCACGCCGCGCCCGTGGTGTTCACGAGCGTGACTCGCCGTCGCCGCGTTGTTGCCGGGAGTCGGATCGGGGGTGGGCGAACTGACGGTCGCGGTGTTCGTCACACGATGGTCCCGGGGGCCGTCGCCGGCGCGATCGCTGTCGTCAGCGTGAAGACGCCGCTGCCCGCACCGAGCGACGCGATCGTGCACGCGATCGGTACCGCTGCCGCCCACCGGCGGCGTCGTACACGTCCAGCCGCCAGGCGCGGTCAGCGAGACGAACGTGGCGCTCGCCGGCAGCGGGTCCGACAGCATGACCGACGCGGCGGTGCTCGGGCCACTGTTGGTGACCGTGATGGTGTAGGTCAGGTTCTGGCCGGCCACGACGGGATCGGGTGCCGCGCTCTTGCTGATGGCGAGGTCGGCGGAGGTGCCCAGGGTGTCGCTATCGGTCGCCGAGTTGTTGGCCGGGGTGGGATCGGTGACGCCGGCCGGCGTGCTGACGGTCGCGGTGTTGACGAGCGACCCGGTGGCGCCGGGTGCGATCGAGCAGCTCGCGGTGTAGGTCACACTGCCGCCCGCGGGCAGGTTGACGGGGTTGTTGATGTTGCCGGAGCCGGCGGCGGTGCAGGTCCCGCCCCCCGCCCCCACGCAGGTCCACGTGCAGGTGAGCGCGGCGGGGAACGTATCCGCGACCGTTGCGCCGGGGGCGTTGCTCGGGCCGGCGTTGGAGGCGACGATCGTGTACGTCACGGAGCCGCCCGGTGTCGCGGTGGTGACCCCGTCCGTCTTGGTGATCGCGAGGTTTGCCTGGGCGGCCAGCGTATCGGTGTCGGTGGAGGAGTTGTTGGCCGGGGTCGGATCGCTGATGCCGGCCGGTGTGCTGACGGTCGCGGTGTTGACGAGCGACCCGGTCGCGCCGGGCGCGATCGCGCAGGAGGCGGTGTAGGTCACGCTGCCGCCCACGGGCAGGTTGACGGTGTCGCTGATGTTGCCCGAGCCGGCCGCCGTGCAGGTCCCCCCTCCCGCCCCCACGCAGGTCCAGGTGCAAGTGAGCGACGCGGGGAAGGTATCCGCGGCGGTGGCGCCGGTGGCGTTATTCGGGCCGGCGTTGGAGGCCGTGATCGTGTACGTCACGGAGCCGCCGGGCGTCGCCGTCGTGACGCCGTCCGTCTTGGTGATCGCCAAGTTCGCCGGGCACGATGCGGCGTCCGTGCAGCCGGTGAACTCGTGCAGCGTGTTGACACCGTCCGGCAGCGTCTCCACGACGAGCCCGATCTTGTAGCCGCCGTTCTGCTGGATACCCAGGAGGAAGCGCACGTCGACCCCGTCCCCGTTCGCCAGCGGAGTCGCCAAAGAGATGTCGTTCAGCGAATAGCTCGAATTGAAGCCGCCGCCGTTCGGCTGGCTGGGCGGCTGCTCCAGCGTGGTGCCGTGCACGGTGATGTTGCTGGTGCCCGAGCCGCAGGGTGGACGGTCGACCGTCACGACGACGTCACTCGAGGTCCGGGGCCGGAGGTCGGCGATTCCGCTCGGCGCGGGAAACGTCGTGAGGTCGATGACGCGGAACCGGAGCCGCGTCACGGCGACGCCGGTGTTGTTCGTGTAGCGCGCGCGGAGATCGAGCGTGCCGAACGTCGAGTTGTTCGGAGGGTCCGACGTGAAGTCGCGGACGGTGTTCGGCGGACTCGTGACGGGGACACAGGGGTCGAGCGGCCCGGCCGGCATCGAGGCCGTGCCGACCAGGGGCTCGAGAAGTTCTGCGGGCCAGGAGCTCCGAGGCGCTGGCCGGCCCCCGCCGACGTCCCGTTGGTGTCGACGAAGATGAAGTCCGCCGCGTTGTTGTTCGAGTCGAGGACAGCGCCGCCGCTGGGGCACGCGCCGAACGTCGTGATGGAGCCCCCCTTTCCGCATTGATCGCGGACGAACGCGTGGTCGATGCTGAAGGGGACCAGGGCGGGATAGCCGGTGCCCTCCTTGTACAGCGTGTTCGCCTCGCTGGTCGAGCCGACCGCGTCCATCCGGTTGGCCAGCGTGAAGTTGGCCGCGACACTGGTCGAGAAGAGTGCGATCCCGGCGTTGTCCGGGATGTCGGTCGTGTACGTCGCATCGCCCGTCGCCGTGGTGCCGTTGCCGGCGGGATACGCGGCGAGCGAGGAGGCGACGGAGTTGACGCACAGGTATCGCCCGCGCGGGGGAAGGACGGTGCCGTTCGGAATTACACACCGCGCGACGCCGTTCGACGCCGCGAGGGCGTAGCCGGTGCCGCCCCCGGCCACGGTGTGCGACGCCGCCGAGTTGTTCATGATCTCGACGAACTCGTCGTTGGCGCCGGCCGGGCCGCGCACCCGGAACTCGCTGATCACGAGCTGCGCGGACGCGGGTACGGCGAAGAGAAGGAGGAGAACGACGAGACCGGGGATCCGAAGGATCGAGACCATGACACCTCGCTGAGCTGATGATCAGGCGCAACCGGTTTCCGAAGCGTATACGGGATTAACGCGCTCTTGACGGAAGTAATCGCATGCACCGTGCTGAACGGGCCGACGGGCGCACGACTCTCCTCACCGATCGTTCGCCGGGGAGGCAAGGAGCCAAGGTGTCGAGGGAGGTCGCGGAACGGGAGAGTATACAAGCTCGTATTCCCCATGTCGAACGATGCGATTCGCGAACAGGCGCACACACGCGCACACAAACGCACACAACATGTTTGCGCCACTACGGCATGAGGTGGCTCTGACGTCGAATCACCGCGGGGGCTGGCTACTCAATCCGAAGTGCCGTCACTTCCGTGGATCCCTGGCCGCCAACTCTGACCGAGCGCCAGTCAGCACAGCAACGCGTAGTCGAGGGGACGAAAGCTGACGCGCCACAGGCCGTCATCGCCCATTTGACACCCACCACCTTGCGTGCGGCTCCCGCAGCCAGTCGCTGCGAGTCTTTCCCCAGTGCCTCAGTTTCGTGCACGCTGAAACCCATCACTTCCAATCCGATCGTTCGCTTCAGAATGTCACCGCTGTGGCCTCTTGGTTCGATAAAGATGGCAACTTCATTAAGTCGGCTGACGCTCTGATCGATTTCAACCCAATTCTTCCGGGCGAGACCTCGCCATACAAAACAATTACCTCGAGTAATTTCGCAATGGCGAGGTTCACCATAGAATTCAAGACGCTGATGGGTGGCTCACTGTCAGTTGATGACCAGCGCAAGAAAGGACCAGCGCAAGAAAGTAGGCCTCTACCGGCAACCTTCGGAGTGCTGCGCTGACCCCATCACGGTAAGGGGTACCGGGGGTGTCAGGCAGCGTGCCAGGGGTGTCGACGCCTGCGCCGTTCGAGTTATTAGAGGTCCTTCTTCGCAGTGGACGACGACTACCACTAACTGCGGAGGTAGATGACCGGGCGAACGCCGTGCTGGTACGATCTGAGTCGATGCGGAGATCCTGGCGGCCTCTCCCGGTCCTCTCATTACTGATCTTCCTGGTCGGGACGCCGGCCGCCGCCCAGCCGGTCGTCCCGTGCGGCGCGTGCCTGGCGATCGTCGTCGACGCCGATCAGGTGTCGCTGCTGCCGCCGGACCTGGCGGGGCTGGAGATCCTGGTTCGAAGTCCGTCGCTCGAGTCGAAGGACGTCGACGCACACCTCCGGACGATCGCGTCCCGCGGAGGCACACCCGGTCTGCTGATAGAGGACCTCGCCGCGGCAGAGCTGTCCCCATCATCCTCACTCTGGACCGTGATTCTCCGCGTACCGGCCGCGCCGGCCGATCCCGCCACGCTCGCGTTCGACGTCAAGACGCGGCTCACGAACCTGCGCGCCCGGCTCCGCGGACCCGTGCGCGTCGGCCTGTCGGCTTCTGACGCCACGCTGCGGGCCCTGCGCGCGCGGGACGCGGCGGCCTACGCCGACTTCGTGGTGAGCCCGACGCCTCCGCCTTCGACCGTGTCCTGGTGGAGGGACGCGGGCGAGTTCGAGGGCGCGCTGGCAGGGATACGGCAACAAGCACTTCACTCCGACCGCTCGCTCTGGTATCTGCAACAGCGCGGACAGGCGTTCGCGCGGACGATGGCGGATTCGCGGCCGCGGCGCGGCTCGCGCCTCGCGGGCTGGTTCCGTCCGACAACGTCACCGTGGCGTGCAGTGGCGCGAACGCCGGTGTGTGGCTCGACCCGTCGGCGCCAGGTTATGTCGCCATAGTCGAACGCTGCAATCCCGCCGAGCTCCGCATCGCTCCCTCGACGATGACCATGACCGACGTTGCCGCTTTGGCGGACGGTAGCCTCATCGTCCGCATCGCCAATCCGTCGTCGACGCGCGTCGCGGAGGGCGTGAACGTCAGCGCGAAACGCACGCTGACGCTGGCGGAGATCATGGCTCGACATCAGGCTGCCGCGGCGCGCCAGGCCGACGCCATCAGCACAACAATCTCGACGGGCAGCCTCACCCTGACGTTCGAGGCGCCCAGCTTTCCCGCTCCGATGACGATCGCTTCCCGCGTCGTCATGTTCGCGGATGGGGAGCTCGTGGAGATCGAGCAGCAGGACATCCGGGTGAACGGGCTCGCGTTCGGCGGCGGCCGGGTTCCGCGATTGCCCATCATCGAGCCCGAGCGCGTCGCCTCGGTTCCGCTCGCGATCGAGCTGACCGACGTCTATCGCTACGCGCTGGCGGGTACTCAGACGATGGAGGGAACTCTCTGCTACGTGGTGCGGTTCGCGCCCGCCGCGGGTGGACGCACGCTCTTCCGCGGCACGGCATGGATCGCCGCTGACGACTTCGGCCTGGTCAAAGTGGCCGCGACGCAGGTCGGGCTGCGCGGGCCGATCGTCTCCTCCGATCAGGTCGACACGTTCGCCCGCGTCGATGGCGTGTGGCTGCTGCGCGAGTCGCGCGTCAACCAGATCTACGAGGGCGCGGCGCACCGGACTCCCATCGAGCGGGTGATGACTCTCGATCGGACCGATGTCGATCCCGTCAATTTCGAGAGCCGTCGTGCGTCCGTGTACGCCTCGCCGAACGTGATGGTGCGGGACACGCCGCAGGGCTACCGCTACCTCCGGCGCGGCGATCCCGACGAGCGCCGGGAGCCTCTCGCCGTGCCAGCCATCGCGCTCGAGCGGCCGGCGACACGGGTGCGGACGGTGGCGCTCGGGATGATTGCCGATCCCAACATCTCGCACCCGCTGCCGTTCGCCGGCCTCAGCTACGTCGATTTCGATCTGCTCGGCACGGGCACGCAGTTCAACGGCTTCTTTGGCGGCACGTTCGGCCAGATGGCGTTCTCCATGCCTTCGGTCGCGGGCAGCCGCTGGCAGATCGCCGGGCGCGCGTTCGCAATCGCATCGTCCTTCAACGATCGTTCGTTCGATGGAGGCCTCGAGCGGTACAAAAAGAACATCCGGCAGCGTCCCGCGCAGGCTTCGGTGTGGGCGTTGCGCCCGCTGACGCCGCGCGTCACGCTGCGCGTGGCGTACGACTTCGAATACCTTCACTACTCGCGCGCCGACACCACCGCACCGGCGTTCGTCGTGCCGGCGTCTCAGACGGTCCACGCGGCGCGCTTCGCGATCGAAGGGCAGCGGCATGGATGGACCGCTAGCGCGTGGTGGTCACCGGCCGTCCGCCAGCGCTGGAGGGTGTGGGGAGACGCCGGCGGCGACCACTACGATCCCGGGCATCGCGACTTCCAGCGCTATGGCGCGTCGCTGGCGCGCTCCACGGTCGTGACGCCGGCGCTCGTCGCGCGCGGAGAGATCGCCTGGCAAGACGGCCACCACCTCGATCGATTCAGCCGCTATTCGTTCGGCGCGTTCGACAATCGCCTGCGCGGCTATCCCGGCGCGCTCATCCGCTACGATCGCGGCGCGATCGCCCGCGGCGCGATCGGGTGGTCCGCGGCGCCGCGCCTGCGGATCGACGGGTTCGCCGACGCCGCGTTCGTGCGCGATCCGGGGTTCGATCCAGAGCTCCGGCCTGTACACCGGGCTCGGCCTGGCCGTCGAGTCACCGGCGCCGTTCGGCACGCTCGTCGCCGCGGAATGGGGCTACGGCATCCAGGGCCGGCGCGCCGACGGCCGCCGCGGCACGCACGTCGTCCGGATCAGCGCCTACAAGATCTTCTAAGGCCGGGCGGTCAAGCGTTCTGTCGATTCCGCGGGTCACTATGTTGGTCTTACGTCCGACGTGGCGAGACGCCTCGTGTTCACAACTCAGGCGGTTCTCAGCACACCGCGCAGCATCGTCTGTGGCGCCGGATCGTCTCGCTGGAATTCGCGAGTCGAGCAGCGCACTTGCTTTCGAGAGGTATCTCAAGAGCGGCTCCGGTCGAGCATTTGCGAGCGACACTTCGTGTGAGCCGCGGTTCGGCGGACGAGTCAGCGTGCAGGCTGCCGGACATGTTGCTTAGTGGATGTACTCGCCGCCGAGCACATAACGCACCTTCAGGTGGTCGTTACGCGTCTTCACCGGCGCGTGAGCGCGCGATCCAAATCTTCGAGGCGTTGATTGATTTCCGCCCAGTGCGCCTGCTCGCTGGCGACCTGCGACGCGGCATCTGACTCCTCGCTTGAAGCCGTTGCATTTCGGCCGTTGCACGCGCCAACTCCTGCTTGAGAAACGGCAGGGCGTTCTCCATCTCTGACCGGCGTTCAGGATCACTGTTGCGTTCCAGCTCTCGCTGCAGATTTCCCACACGGTCCTGCAGCTCACCGGCCCGTTTGTGCGCGGCGACGAGTGCATCACCAACGCATCTGCCTAGGTTCGGATTCTGGCAATCATCGCCGACAGTTGGATGTTCCCTACAGGTGCCGAGCTGGGCACCTCGATCACGTGCGGCTCGTGTCCATGCGGCTGCCCGTTACCGGTGGGAATGAGCACCCTGAATAGTAACCCTCAGAGTATCGACGTCGTCCTGGTGTACCCAGTCAGCGTCACGATTCACCGCGCCCTCTCGACCACTATCGGGGTTGAAAGCGACGGCGTGTGCTCCGAGTGGATGGTGTCGCCGGTGGTAGGGACCGCCGCCCAGGCGCTCTTTTCACCTACACCGAGAATGGTTGTTGTTTCACGAAGGCCGCGGTGGCACCGAACTGGAACAGGTTGGGTGTCTGCGTCGCTGGCAGTCCTGCTCTGATCACAGCGTGGAACTTCGTGTAGGTGCCTCGATAGGTTCCCTTGCTCCAGACTTTGAGCAGCTGATCGGTGAATGCGCCGTTGTGGATCCAGTCCATCGACGTCTGGTTGTCCTGGCAGCCGGAGATTAGGATCACCGCGGCTTTGGCTTTCGCAGCTAGCGTCGTCAGGCGTTTGCCGGGCGCAAGGTGCGCGAGCGCGAGCGCCGCGTCCGGATCCACCACCCGGCCCGATTTCGACGCTTTCATGACATCGTGCTGAAGCCGATCATAAAAGTCCTTGTGATCCGGGTACACCTTCTCTGCAATGTCCGGCGGCATCATCCTCGGTTGGGGGCCACTCGGGTCGCCGCCCGTGTTTTGACGTGCACGACGTTTATTGCGGTCTCGACCGCACCGCCCGGGGCGCGGTTGGACCTGCAGTCGGCTGACGGGGACGTGATCTGCCCGTATTCGGCTTCGACGCCGCCGGCGCTCGGCATCGCCAGGCCCGCGCAATCGAGGCGGGTCTCAATCGGTTGAGCGACGGCGCTCGAGGCAATCTGGCGAAGCTGTTAGGGGCGGGCGCCCGCCTTGACTCCTCTTCGGGTCGGGTGATTGCCGGTGCATCTGAGTAAATCTCAGATTGCGATGCTGAATTCACACAAGGAATCCGGCCTTGTCATTAAGGGGTTCGTTGTGATTGGCGGGGGAGTCTGTCCAAGGTCCGACCGGTCATTTTGGACAAGATGACCGAAAGGGCAATTCTGAGAACCGTGATCCCGCCGCGCACAGAGTGAGTACTGACGGACAAGTCGCTGTCCTTGAGCACGACGCGTGCTGCGGTCACTGCCCGCCAGTCGAGCCTGGAGCCTGCGCAAGGATGGGTGCTACGAAGGCTGTGGCGCGCTCGAAATGTCCAAACGCGATCCGCGAACCGAGCCGACCCATCACGAGGGGGCCTTTTGGCGTGCGAATCCGCGAGGGGCCCCACCCCAGGGTCGGTCGCCTAGGGGTGGTAAGCGGAGTTTTTCAGATTTTCAAACCAACGCACGTCGGGGACCCATCCGATCCGATCCCGTGCGGATCCCGCGTGGTCGCGATGTGTCATTTGTCTCGTGAAAGTCAGGCTGGGGCCTTGAGTTGCGGTATGCTGCCCATGCAGGACAGTTCAGGTGCCCATCATCTTCATTAGCTATCGGCGGGACGACACCTCTGGCTATGCCGGTCGGCTCTGTGACCGCATTCGCAAGGAATTTGGACGCGAGAACGTTTTCATTGATGTCGATACGCTCCGCCCTGGAGACGACTTCGTCGATGCGATCAACAACAGCCTGGAAAAATGCGATCTGATGCTTGCGGTCATTGGTAAGCGTTGGCTGACGGATGTTGACGAGCAGGGTCGACCCCGCTTGAGGACGAGGGCGATTATGTACGCATTGAGATCGAAACGGCTCTTAACCGACGTCTTCGGACGATTCCGTGCTGGTGGATCGCGCATCCATGCCGCGGCTGCAAGATCTCCCTGAGTCGCTCCAACCGTTGGCGCGTCGTCAGGCGACAGAACTGAGCGACACTAGGTGGGAATATGACGTCAGGACATTTGGTCGAAAACCTCAAACACATATCCGCTGCCGCAGTCCATGTTGCGATACCGCCGTCGTTCTCACGTCCCCACGGAGCGCGATCTCAGGCAGACGCGAGAAGGTCGAGGTAGCGACCGAGCCGGCAGGTTATCAAGAGTGTCCGCACTGCCGGGAGCGCATTGCTCTCGGCGCGAAAGTTTGTGAATTTTGTCGCAAAGAGGTGACGTCTCCGGTATCGGTTTCTCCTCAGGCCTCCTTTGCCTCAACGCCTCACGTCTCAGCGCCGACCGACTCTCAGAAAGGCGCGCTGCTTGAACAACACACCCCAACGCTGGTAACCGAGGGAATCGCTCGCGCTAGTCCAGGGGGGCAGGACCAAACAACGACCGACGATAGCTCGGTAAGCCTCGAGTCCAACCGAATCTGGCTCTGGATCGATCGCCTTCTTCCAGCGGGAACAATCGTACTGGCACAGATCATTTTTGGCTTTGGCACATCATTGGGCAGGGTTTGGGAATTCCTGGGGCCAGACTTCAAGATATTCGCGCTGCTGTGTCCGCTGGCCGCGGCGACTATCTGTGCAATTGTGTCCGATCGGAGCAAGAGCCGATTGGCGATCAGGGCTCTGGCTATCTTGTCCTTCACAACTCCACTCATTGTCTTTTGTCTGGACCTGCCTCAGGAAGATCTGGTTTGTCAGCCTCACTCCCGAGAGCGGTCCAGATGTTCTATGGTGCCCCCTTCGTCCTCGCTGCAGGACTCGCTCTGGCAATCGTTACGCTACCACGTCGGTCACAAGCAGGTATAGCACGACGATAGTCATTCTCTTCGCCGTTGCGGTATCCTGCGTGTTCGTCTGTGAGCAAGTTGTCAGCGAAGTATTGGGCATAGCGTTCAGCGGATCCGGAACTGAAGTAAGGCCAAGCCTCGGCGGATGGATCCTTCGTATGCTGAACCGTAGCCCGCGGCCAGATTTTTGCTCGATGATCGTGTTTCTCTCGCATCAGGGGTCGCCTGACAGCGACCGTTGCCGACAACTGCTCGCCACGGACGCCGATTCTTAACAATCGCCCAGCGCATCCCGTCTGTCAGATGCGGCCTGGAGCCCGCAAACATGCGGGGGGATACCACGTGTCGGCTGGCCGTGTAGCTGTGTTGAGCGGAGTTTTCAAATTCAAACTGCTGCACGTCATGTAGGTAGACCGTCTAGACGCTGCACGAGGTGGCGGCGCTCGCGTTGAAGCTGCTCCAGGATAATCTTATGCAAGGCTTTAACGATTACCGCGAACTTATCGGGCGAGGAGCGCGGCAGCTTGTCAGAACCGGACATCTGCACCCGGGCAGGCCAAGATAACCGTCACACTCGGCATCCGTGAGACTCCTCCCGAGCCTACGCCGGACTAAGTCAATCAAGCTCCGGCGTCGCTCACATCTAAAAGTGGCCCCGTACAAAGCGTAAGCGCCCTTGTGGCCGATCGTAGTTTGGCGTAGTTAATGGCGGATCTCTCGACCGTCATGTTCGAAGATTTCGCGAGTGCGCGCCCCGCTCTCTCCAAATCTTGACCAGTCCGGCCGCATGCCCGGTGGCGACCGCGTCATTGTTTGGACTCCAGGCCACGGCCAAGACTGAATGGCTACCAGCCTTGTGGTCTGTTCCCACCGCTAAAATCAACGTCCCACGTCTTAAGAACCCCATCTTGACTCACGGTTGCCAAGAATCGACCGTCGGGACTCCATGCGACGTCCACAATCGCGGCTTTGTGCGACCCAACGAATGCCGAGCTCCAACGTTTACTTTTCTCGAACGTCCAGTGCGTCACTGTGCTCTCGCCATCGTGTCCCTCGGCCGTGACAAACGACTGACCGTCCGGGCGCCACCGGAGACGCGAGATGGGACCGTCAAGCTCAGTGCGCGCCAAGTCTCGCCCATCGATGTTTCTAAGGATCAAATAACCTTCCGCAGCCAAAGCCACCACATCACATTGTGGACGAACATCGAAGGCGTCAATTGTTGCAGGAGTCTCGGGCGAGTTTTAACTTATACTTAGCATGGCGACTTGAAACGAGTAACACATCCCACAATGTGGTCGGCTCGGTTCGGTCCAATGGCCAGCGTAGGAGCCTCCCATCTTCCCTAGAATCGCTGAAGAGTTAACTGCGTCGCTTCAGCCGCACCAGGATACAACCTGGCTGAAGGCTTGATTCGCTGCGCAAATTCGTTCATTGCGGGTCCGGATGTCGAACAGGGACAAGTCGCCTTGAGACGTTACCTTGGCGACCATCGGCTCGGTCGGATGTTCTCGTACGAACATTCCGTAGGACTTCGCCGGACTTTTCTCGAAGGTCTTCGCCGAAGGATTGACCGTGTAGGTCCCGTTGTCACCGGCCGCAACAATCACGCCGGAGCGTGCCCATGCGATGCTATTTATTCGGGTTCGGGTCTAAGGTGTAAAGCGCATCTACCGGAACGCCTCTAAGCCTGCGATGATGCGAAGCGGGCGCCCTGCTGGACGAAGTTGTCGCGCGAGTTCTCAAGGATGAATGCGTTGAAAAGCACACTTGTATCGGGCGCTTCTTCGTGCAGGGTGTACCCCCACTGCCCAGAACCGGCCTTCCACCAACTGCTGAAACTTTATTTCCACTCGAGCGAAGAAACCGGCCGTGCCCAACAACGCCAAGAGGGCGGCGACAGTAACGCCAGGACACGTCTCCTACGACCACGGTCGTACCCATCTTCAATCACGCTGCGATCCACGCGATAGATCGCGGCGAGCAAGTGATACCACTGTTTTCGGTTAGCCTTGCGAAACGCGTCAGGCCCCAGGAACCTCGCGGCCAACGGATCTCCCCTGGAGTGCCACAACGAGCTCATCAGGGAATGCCGCAGCTTGGGGTTGGCCCTTCCGTTGGGCTTCGTCGTTCGGCAGCCCGGCCACCAGAACGGGGACGATATGGGGCTCGGCCCGATTTCCTCGGAACTCTTTGATCCCAGTACTTACGTAGGTGCTCGCTCGCGCCGAAGGCGAGCAGGCGACCAGCAGCGTTGCGGAGTTGTTGAGTTCCTCTTTCAGACCTTCTTCGAGCAATACTCCCTTCGCCTCATCTTCATCCACGAATACGGTGAGCTTTGGAGGCCACGGAAACCTCCACCATGGGGCGGGAAGCCGGTACCCATGAAGGCGCCGTGCCAATGGGTGAACCGCTCTTATCTACGTGCGAGTAGCTAACGAAGACGTCGTATTCTTTGCTCTTTGTGGTTCCATAAAGCGCTACATCTGTGGCTAGTGGATCACGCTAAATTTCCAAACCACTGTGTCTGGCGACAAGTTAGTGGGAAATAACGTTCCGGGACAAGCAGCCTCGCACGATCAACTACCACGCGTGGATGACGCCTCACCAAGCGCACTGCCCTGAGGCTTCAATGGCTCGCCCGCCAAGTCCGTGCCTCGCGCTAAAACGTTCATCTCTGACCGCGTGAGTGTGCGCGCGCGCCATCATGCGCGCGCACAAACCGGCCTTGCTTGGGCGCTCTGGAATAGTAACGACCTGACACCCGTGCGGGTTCACGGTGTGATTGCCGAGGCGCTATCCACGGCCACTGGATTGAAGCGACTATAGTGCCGGAACGCCTTTCCGAACGAAGGTTTTGCAGACTCTCTCGTTGGGATTGCGGAGGGCGTTGCCCAAGGCCCGAGCGGTCATTGGACAGAACGACTCACGATTTCAGTTTCTTCGAATCTTATCCTAATACTATGGGCCACGTAGCAAGTGTGAAGGCTCTCGAGCACCGTTGCCTCCTGCGCTCGTCGCTTGTCCGCTCGGGCCTGGAGCCTGCGCGGCGTGTGTGAGAGAACGATGCGGCTTGTCAAAGTCGCGACCTGCGAACCGCGGCAACCGGGCCGGCCGTAACCGGGAGGGCTTCCGGCGGCTAATCTGCAAGGGGGGCCCCACCCCGGACAGGTGGCGTAGGTGCCCCGGGGGTGGGACAGCGGCTGCAGAGTCGAAAATTTTCGAGCATGCGATTGTAGATTGCAAATCCAGTCGCTCCGTACTACCCTTGTCAATCACAAGGAGAGCAAGATGCCCGATCAGCAGCTCGCTAGACTTCGTGGAGAGCGTCCGGGGAAACTGGCGTGAGCCCCGCCGCCCGCACTCCTCCCTCAAGGCCAAAGACTAAGGCGCCAGCTTCAAAGAAGGGCAAGCCGATAAGATGGTGGGAGATAGTTTCCCCGAACTTCGGAAGGCTGCTGAGCAAGCCACCTCGCGTGCCGAGGCGCTCCAGGTTCTCTTCCTCGACCCCTCCAAGAGGCCGGACAGTCCGAGCTGCAAAAGACGAAGTCCTGCCGGAAGCTGCTCGAAGAGGTCCAGACATTCTCTAAGGAGCTCGGCCAGCTGCAGGAGAGAATTGTCTGTGCGAGATCCCGTTCGAAGAGGGGCGGCGGCTGACGCGAGAACGCAACAAGGCGTTTCGAGACCAGTATGAGGACGCACTCGTCGACGCTCTCGCTCCGCACGTTCGCTTACAGCCCTCGGTCGAGGCGGTCGCACAGGTCCTCCGCCCAGAGATGGCTTCCCGCACTACGTGGGTTCCGCAGACGTCCTTTCTGCGTGCGATGCTACTGCAGCCCAAGAGGACTTTTGAAGACGTTGGAACAGTGCAACAGGGCCTCGGCGATCCGCCACCGCCACCCGTTGTCCAGTCGTGCGTCACATCGCCTAAGAACGGCCTCAGCGAGGTGGGGGCGGATGGCACGCCGGCATCAGGACCTGTTGAGGGCGGCATAGGAGAAGGGTTCGCCCCAGGTGCCGAAGCATCTAAGGCGACGGGGAACATCTACATCACGGGGGGAATGCTGGGCCGTTCTTCTGTTCAGTCCATACCCCGTCGAGGTGCGCAAAGCGACCGCTTTCGTCGGCCAAGACTTCCATGTCCCCGCTGGACCTATACATACGAGGTGACGATCACCTATGACTGGTGGGCCTATGGACATGCCATTGTGGTCTTCGGTGCGGTCGCGATCGTGAGCGATCGATCTCGCGATCTCCAATCGCCGAGGGGAACTACAGGGAGACCCACGCGCGGGAGATCACCTTGTTAACGGTGCCCATTGTCGGCGGGGACGGCTTCAGCCACTTTTCACCCAATGTCAAGATCACGATTCCCTTCAACCGCGACGACTTGAGGAGCTCGAACCCTGGAACCGTTCGCATCATGGTCGGTTCGGACGGTCACTGCACAACTATTGGGCATGGCCTTAGCTCCATGGCCAGCTTCACTGGACGCTATATTTTCGTGAAATCTGCGTGACGTCTCCCCCTTACGGGGCAGCTCCCAATTTTTTAGCAACTTCGCATCAAAACTAGGGCTGATTGTCCGGCGTCTGGGCCACTGGGACAGATTTTGGCGTCTTGAGGAAGAGAGGATTTCGGGCTTATCGTCATCCTTAGTGGAACGAGATGAGACAGAAATCCAGTACGCCGAGCTCTTCTGTCCGTCGTCAGATAAAGAGAGTCAGAACAGGCTCTTGCCGACGCGGGCGGAGTCGATCAAGGCCAAGAACAGCCACGAAAAGATGTTCGCTCACCAGATGGCAGTGTCTCACGTCATGCCCGTCGCCGTCGATCAGACGCAACCACTGTACCGCGCTAGTCAGTCAGCGGATTTGTTCGGTCGGTGGTGTCTACCGCAGTTTTGACGGCGGATGACCGTCAATTACAGTGAAGACAACGTGTCTGGCGGCAAGCCGTGGTGTCGGCGGCGTCAGCAGGAATGGCGTCAGTGCCAGGCAGGAGGTTGATCAACTGCCGACCTACCGGCGTGTCTCGGTTGGCTTTCGAGAGTGTGACGTGTCGCCGTTCATCCGACATTGTCTGCAAGGCGCATTTGCGGTTACGCACCGTCCGATGATCGTATCTGGGCTGAGAGCATACCTTTAAACGAACGCCGCCTTAACGACCGAACGTCTTGCAGACTAGGCCAGGCTGAGGCGCAATTGAAATGCTGATCCGCGATCCGCGCCGGCCGGACACAAGAGGGCTTTCTGGCGCGCGAATCCGCGGGGGCCTCACCCAGGGTGCGAACGCGTATACCTGGTTCGGCGAAGAGGGCTCACTGTCACTCGGATGCGAGCCCGTCATTGAGCGGTTCTCGCATGGGAGTAGAGGACGTCGCCAATCAGATCACCGTGGACGATTCAGGTCCTCACGGAACACGTAGGCGAACGACGTAGATGCGATCACGCTGTCGAACCCGCCGTTCGAGGAATCGCCGTCTGTCCTGCAAGACGATGGTCACCGCCTGGATCTCGTTCGCTACCACAGCGGTGTGTCACGAAGATCGTCCGCCAAGACTCGACACTGCCGGTCGTCGTGGCTTCTTCAGCGCCGTGGTCCAGATGCTTGCTGTGAGCGGCGCTTTCTACGGGGCGCGACCTCGGGGGATCCTCCCCGCAATCGCATCGCGACCGCGACGGTCGGTGGCACGTCGAATCTTGCTTTCGATTCGAATACCAGTACGTGTAGTCTGTCTTTAGCTTCGGCCTGAGCGTCAGAATTCGCACCGGGGTCTCGGGGCCTGCTCGGCCGGGGATGACACTGCCGTCGGCACGGACCTCGCCCGCCACGTTTCCGGCAGTGTCCCGGATCGTCAAAGCAATTTTACGGGGGAGTCCGAAGAGCTGCATCTCGACCCAGCCGGGCGCGCAGCCTCGCGACTGCTCAGGAACCCAGGCGCCCCGACGATTCCTGGAATCCGTGCCAGTTGATCGAGGGCAGGTACGCCCCCGAAAGAGCCGCGGGTCCCGCATGGCAGATTCAGCTGAAAGCCACCGTAGGTAATCTGGGGCAGATCCACAGGAATTTCGCAGAACAGCCGCGGCGGGTACGGGACCGGTATTCCCTCCCTCCGCTCGCGGCAACATCCGATGCATTGGGCCAGCAATGAGTTAGGCGGGTCGCCCATCCAGACGATGGCCACCGTGTCCGAACCGCACCGGATGACCATCGGAAAGAGCCAGTAATAATTCGGGGGACTCACCGCCGTCGAGGGGCCGATTCTGCCTCCCTGCGCGTCCAGACATTGCGCGAACAAGCGCGGGTCCCCGAAGGGACTAGCGACGACCGAGCTCAAATATACGAGAATTGCCCCGCCGCTGGATGTCGGCACGACAGAGGTCCAGTGCATCGAGGTCTCCCAATGCAGGGCGCTCGTGTCGATGGTGTGCAGGACGTGTGCCTGGGCACCCGCCCACTGGTCGATGCACTGGCGATTGTAATGGCACACCGAGAGTTGCTTGTTGGAGGAGACGCGAGCCACAAGTGCGCCGCCGCGGCCGTCTGAATTCAGCGAATAGGCTTCGTCCAATACCAAGCTTCCGACTGCTGCCGACGCTGTGGCCGCGTTGCTTCCAGCCACAAAATGGGCTAGCCTGCAGCGATGCCGAGCGGTACGCCACAAAGAATCCGCCCGAACCGTCTTCCACCACGCGAGGGACGAATTGGAAGACGGGCCACTGGCTCACCGCGCTCGCAACTGTGAAGGCGTTGCCCGTGGGCACGCCGCTGGCGTTTACGCGCCGGGCTCTAAGGGTGTTGCTCAGGTGGCTTCCCTCTGCCAGAAAACGCAGGCGCCGCCGGCCGCGGTAACGGCTTGGTACGGGTTGAGGTTGGACGAGGTAACGATGACAGACCCGTTGGCCGGCCCTGTCACTCCGCCCGAAGAGTCCACCCCTGCGATGCGCAACTCTCGCGTAATAGCCGGACCTGCAACCCCAACCGAGAACAAGACCAGGCCACCACCTCCGACCGTAGCGACACCTGCCGGCCAGTACTCCCCAACGATGGAGCCTTGAGCGAGCACAACTGGTGCCCCCCACACGCCGCCGCCGGCCGAGTCGAAGCGCTCCGCCATCACGGGACCAGGGAACCGGCTCCAAGCGATAATGCAGGTGGGCGTGCGAGAGACTCCGACGGGGCTCGAGCGAATCAGCGTTCCGCTGTAGGAGTTACCGTCCCAATTGGGATCGGCAATCACCTGGCAGGTGAGCGCGCCGGCTGCGCTGAGGTGGGACAGATAGAGCCGCGGATCATGGGAACAAAACCTTGAGAGAGTTGCGCAAGAACGAAGATTCCCCCCTGGCCGTCCTCCACCGTGCCGAGGTTCCGGTGCGTCGTGTTGATGCCGCTGGCGAGAATGATCCCCGCCCCCCACTGCGCTACACGGCAACCAGCATCGAGCGTTCTGGAACCAGCGAGAAACTTGATGTCCATTCCGCCGACAGCATAACTTTGATCGCGGATCATTGCAGCGGGTGGGGCGACTCAACTCTGGCGAACGTGTTCGAGTGCGGATGTGCGGGTGAGTCCAGGAAGTCTACCAATCAATTCAGCGCTCTCCCGGTGGGACTGTCGAAACCAGATGTCGAAACCAGATTGACAGATGAGCTAGCTTCCGACAGAATACGGTCCAGCTCTCCCTAACAGTTTGATTCCTGCTCATTTGGGCCGGAGGTTTCCCTATGTCTGCCCGTCTCCTCAGGCGCGCTGTGGGCGCCTTGGTGGCGCTCCTCTGCCTGCACGGCCTGCAGACCCTAGCCGCCGAAGTCGAGAGTACTTTACGCGACGTTCTTCAGGTCGCTGAATCCTTTCACCGGCATCGACCAACCGTCAGCGGTCCCCGTTGGGGTCGCCATACCTACGGTGACGATACGCGGTAACGTCAGAGTCGCCTAACGGGGCGCGTGGGATCGACAAGCTCCATCATCGATGCTATATTCGGCCGTAGTTCTGGGCGTGAGGAGGTTTGCCATGAAGTTCGGCGTAACCATCCTGGTAATCGTCGCCCTCGCTGGATGCTCCCGTGAAAGCATCCCACCCATACCAACGGCTCCTGATTCGCCCGTCGCTCCCGCTCCGCCCACAGGTTCCGCGCTGCTCTTCGTGATGGTGATTTCAAATGGGAGCGGTGCATGCATCGAGGGTGCGACGATCCAGATCGTAAGCGCGGAGGGGGCAGGCGAGCCCATCCCCCAGAGGACTCCCTGCGGCGTGTGGGACGATGACGGGGGTCTGCTCCTGACCGACCTGACTCCGGGTGTAAAGCTGACGCTTCGTGGCGCGGCAAGCGGCTACGCACCGCGCGAGAAGAGCTTCCTTCCGTTTCCGATGCCGGGGTCGTACCAGGCCGTTTTCATCGAATTGTCGAAGGCACAATAGCCGCCTCAGCGATTCATGCGGCAATTCCTGCGAATTTCCGCGTGCAACGCTGTCCCGTTCTCGTTCAGGCCGCCTGAAATTCCCGCGTGAACCGAATTTCCACCAGGTCTCGAATCCCGTTGGGGACGCCAAACCTGAATCGTGGCCTGCGATTGTTTGTAACTGCGTGAAGCCCATGCACGTTCCCGCGGTTCCAATCCTTCCGTCCCTCAGACGCAGTCCTTCAGGGAAAAGCGCTCGCTAAAGTAGGGGTCTCTGTTCGAGCCGCCGCCTCCATCCACAGCCGCGCGGCGTTCGTCAGGACGTACTCGGCGAACCCAACCAGGCCCTCGACGTTTCGGCGACATCGCTTTTTCGGCCGGTAGATGCAAGTGAGCCAACGGCGAATGGGCACCAGCGCTGGCCGCAATTTTGCCGTTCAGCTTTCATTCACTAGACTGACAGGCACACCGGAGACCCATCAATGAGTGACACGCCCGACAATACGACGGACCGCTCGATTCTGCCGCTTCCCGAGCCACAACATCCGCCGATCACCGAAATCGACGCACGCCAGGCCACGCCGCCGCCTCGCTTCGAGTTGAAACCACCCAAAGGAGCGGGCGCACCCAACGTCGTCTTCATTTTGATCGACAACATGGGGTTCGGAGATCCGGGATGCTTTGGCGGGCCGGTCAACATGTCGGCGTTCGAGCGCCTCGCCAACGGCGGCTTGCGCTACAACAACATGCACACCGCGCCTGTCTGTTCGCCGACGCGTGTGGCCCTGCTCACGGGCCGCAACTCGCACAGCGCGAACATGGGCGGCGTGGCCGAAATGGGCACGGCGTTTCCCGGCATGAACTGCGTGCGTCCCCAGTCCATCGCGCCGCTGGCCGAAATACTACGGCTGAACGGCTACGGTACCGCGATGTTCGGCAAATCCCACGAGCTGCCGCCGTGGGAATTGAGTGTCTCCGGGCCGATGGACCGCTGGCCGGCGCACTCTGGCTTCGACAAGTTCTACGGGTTTCTTCAGGGCGAGTCCGACCTCTACTCCCCGGCCCTCTACGATGGCGTGACCCGCATCCCGACGCCACGGAATCCGGATTACCACGTCAGCACCGACATCACCGACAAGGCCATCGTCTGGGTCCGCACCCAGCAGGCGCTCACGCCAGACAAGCCGTTCTTCATCTATTACGCGGCGGCGGGGACGCACGATCCGCATCATGTGCCCAAGGAATGGAGTCGACAAATACAAGGGCAAGTTCGACCAGGGCTGGGACAAGCTCCGTGAGGAGACGCTGGCGCGGCAGATCAAGCTCGGCACAGTCCCGCCCAACACGAAGCTCGCGCCGATGCCAGAAATGGCGAAACCGTGGAGCTCCTTCACGCCTGAGGAGCAGCGGGTGCTGGCGCGCGAGATGGAGGTCTATGCCGGCATGGCCGAGCATACCGACTACGAGATCGGCCGCCTTCTGCAGGCCATCGAGGACCTCGGCGAACTGGACAACACGCTGGTCGTCTGGGTGGCGGGCGACAACGGCGGGTCACCCTTCGGGGGTCCGATTGGCTCGTTCAACCAGTTGGCGTCGTTCAACGGCGTGCCCGAAACAATGGAGAACCTGCTGAAGCATATCGACGACCTCGGTGGACCGAAAGCCAGCGGGCACTACGCCATGCCGTGGGGCCAGGCGAGCTGCACGCCGATGGTCGGCGGGCAAGGCCATGCGACCTTTTCCTCGACGCGCAACGCCACCGTGATCCACTGGCCGAAGGGGATCACGGCGAAGGGTGAGATTCGCACGCAGTTTCAACATGTCATCGACCTGGCTCCGACGGTGCTGGAGGCCGCCGGGCTGCCGGAGCCGACGGTCGTGAACGGCATGACGCAGAAGCCGATGGAGGGCGGGAGCCTGCTCCACACGTTCAACGACGCCAAGGCGAAGTCGCGCCACGCCACGCAGTATTTCGAGTATGGCGGCAACCGCGCCATCTACCACGATGGCTGGCTTGCGACCACCCTGCACAAGGCCTTCTGGGAAGCGGCGCCGCGCGCCACCTTCGAGAACGACACCTGGGAGCTGTACAACACGGAGGAAGATTTCAGTCTGGCGAACGACCTCGCGGCCAAATATCCCGAAAAGGTCGAGGCGCTCAAGGCGCTGTTCCTGACTGAAGCGGTGAAATACAACGTCCTACCGCTCGACGATCGCGTTCTCGAGCGCTTCAATGCGTCCATCGCCGGACGGCCCGACCTCATGGGCCCGCGAACGTCGTTGACGCTCTACGAGGGCATGACCGGGCTGTCGGAAAACGCGTTCATCAACATGAAGAACCGCTCCTACACCATCACCGCCGAACTGGAGATTCCCAAGGGTGGAGCCGAGGGCGTGATCATCGCGCACGGCGGACACACTGGCGGATGGAGCCTGTACGTGCACAAGGGCCAACCGAAGTTCGCCTACAACTGGTTCGGTCGTGAGCATTACGAAGTGAGCGCCCCCAAGGTGCTCCCGGCCGGCGCAGTCACGCTTCGCTGGGAGTTCATCTACGACGGCGGGAAGATGCCGGGCGCGGGCGGGAGGGGCGACGTCTTCGTCAACGGCGAACAGGTGGCCTCGGGCCGTATCGATCGCACCATCCCCTTCTTCACCGGCACCGAGACCGCGGACGTGGGCATGGACGATCTGACACCCGTGACGCACGACTACAAGGCGTATGACAACACGTTCACCGGTACCATCCGCAAGATCGTGATCGGCGTGGGACCTGTAGGCGAAGCCTTCGATCCGCCCCTCGAATGGAATGGCGTCGGGTGAGGCTCGTGCGGCCGCACGCCGCGCTGAGAACGGTGAGCCTCAGTTAAGCCCCCGTGGGGACCCGGCACGTTCAGGTCGGCTACCGCCCGTGCGCGCGGACTCGCGGGCACTCTCGCTTGCGCCAGGTCTCACGCTCGACCCCACCCCGTCGCCGCGCCCGGTTCAAAGTGCTCCACGCGAAAGGAACAATCAATCTCGAGCAGAGCTCCGTAGTCAGCGTCGCACGTATCCTCGGCACCAATGTTCTCGCAGCCATCTCAGCGGATGTGTAATCACCCGATTCGAATGTGCTGCACCATGCCCTTCGCAGCGTGTGAGACCTCATCCCGGCCCGTAATCAAGCAGACAAGCACGTAGTTCCCCGCCGACAGCTCCACGTCGACGTAGGCCGCATTGCCGGTGGAGATCTCCGCCATGGCACTCACGAACGTGGCGGGCGGTTCGCCCTGCATATTCTTCTGCATCCACGCGTGGTAATCCTCCATGGTTTTGCCAGGCGCGAGCTTGAATATCAGGACATGGTGCGGCTCAACGCCCACGTTCTCGACCCGGATCGTGTGCTTGCCTGCCGTCGGTGGCGCGCCGAACTGGAACGAGTAATCAAGCAGCCGCAAGGAAGCGGTGGGCTCGGGTGCGCTCGACTCCTGGCTTTTGTCGCTGCGCGGGCGCACGACGAATGCGTGTGCCTGCTTGTGTGTGAGCAGGTGAGCAACGTTGTCTTTACCGGGCGCGAAGCAAACCCACGCATAGCTACCCGGCTCGAGATAGAGCGCTGCGGTCGATTCACCATGTGGTGGAGCATATGCGCCCCCGAGAAACGTCGCCCAGGTTGGCCGCGCGCCGCGAGGCTGCGCCGCCGCGTACGCGTCAACGTACTCCGGCAGAGTCCTCCCGCCTTCGAGACGGACAATCGTCGCCCCGTGAAAGTCATCGCCGCGATTCACGAGCCTGAAAACAGTGAACCCTGCCGAGACCGTTTCGGGAGCCTCGTACGCATAATCCGTGGCCGTGAGCGTGACGACGGGAGGCGGCCCGGCCGCTTTCTCCGCGATATTGGTGTTTGCGTCACCTTCCGGCGCACAGGCAACGGCAAGTACCACAGGCGCGATGGGCAATAGTGAGAGTATCGAACGTGCACACATCTTGAGGCTACCTCAGCGAACTCCACGGCTGATGCTTGCCGCGCCACATAGTGCAATTGGAACATAGATCAAACGGATACTTTGATGACCACGACAGAAACTCTTCAGCGCCGACTCTTTCAAGAGTGTTCAGATCAAAGAATGCCTCCGAAGATCTTCTCAGTATCGAGTTGAATCGTGGTATGTGCTGAGCGCCAACAGCCACGGAGCAATGAGATAGTCTTCCACTTGGATGCAGCACGAAACAGTCGGAAGTACTACAGGGCCCTTTGACCTCACGCTGATCTTCGTGGAATTCCCACTCGAGAAACTCTTTTCGGTCGTCCAGAGTGATCCATGTGTTGGGACATGCTTCCTTGAGCGATTGCGCCAACCTGTTGAAAGCATCTAGCCCCCTCAGTTTTCTCACGATTGGCTCGTAGATCGAAATAGCGAGCCCTCCATTCATCCTGTCAACGATAGGTATGTACACCTTGATGCCCTCTTCGTTACCCCAGAAGAAATTAGTCGTCGCTCCCACCTTCTTGAATGGGTAACGATCTCTCAGGCTTCGAATACAACTTCCATCACGAACCTCCGGATGAAGAAACGGTTCGCCGCCGGTCAGGGATATGTACTGGAATGGAAGTTGTAGATGTTCGAGCAGGTCTAGCCACTTGAAGAACGACGCGGTAGGGTGAAAGGCTTTTAGCGCAAAGGGTGATCCTGTTGAGCAATGCGCACACGCAAGATTGCAATGCTCGACAAGGAGAAGGTTGATGTTCTTCATCATCTGGAATTCGGTTTCGGCGCCAGATCTGTCGCCATCATCAGGAGGCGTCATCAACTCTCCCCTTTCCATACCGGAAGCCGTGAAGGGCGTACAGAGGCCTGGTCAAGAAATGTGCCGCCCGGCCATCCCTGACCATCGCCACCGACGTTACAGTCATATCCGAACTCGCTCGGGGACGCCACCCCACAGGATTCGCTAGCGTTTACGGGCACCGCCGGCCGGGCCGATGGGGCAAGTGGTCTGTGCTCCACGTCACCGGCGCCCCCGATCGATCAGACTGTCCGAGCCACCTACTAACGATAAGATAGAGCGCCATGGCCGAATCGAAGCTGACGATCGAGGAGCGGCACGCCGGCGACGTGACGGTTCTCGTCCTGACCGGACAAATGCTGCTCGATGATGGGGATCTGGCATTCGGAAAACGGATTAGCGATCTCATCGATCGGGGACGCGCGAAGATCGTGCTCGACCTCGGCGGCGTCACCTACATCGACAGCTCCGGAGTGGGCATGATGGTCTTCCAGCTGAAAACGCTGAAGCAGAATGGGGGCGACATGAAGCTGCTCCATCTCAACCAGCGCGCCGAAAGCCTCTTCGGGATGCTGAAGCTCCTCATCGTGTTCGAGAGATTCGAGGATGAGGCCGCGGCGTTGCGCAGCTTCGCCTGGGCGGCGGACCGGGATCGTCGGGCAGGTCCGTCAGGTTAGGCTGGGCGGCGCGTTGGGTTCATGGTTTCGTGCCGGGGGCTGCAGGCCAGCACGACTCAGTCGCCGCCCATTGCGGGGGTTCGAGCCTCGAGCTCGTCACCGACGGGCCTTGCGCGGTTTCCGATCGACAGCCAGCGCCGTGCGGCCGCGGCCAGGATGACCGCGACACAGACGAGCATGACGACCGTCAGGGATGTGTTGACGTAGCCCTGCACGCGGACGCTGGGATCCGGCCCTGTCGCCATCGGCCAGAAGATGTCGCGGACGCTCAGGACGCCAGCCGTCACCGTCGTGATGGCGACAAACGACATGGGCACGAACGTCACCCATGCGTATCGCGCCCGACCGGCGTTGATCAGCACCGTGGTCGCGATGGACAGCGCAGCCGTCGCCAGGAGCTGGTTGGCGATCCCGAACATCGGCCAGATCGTCTGGATGCTTCCCGCAGAAATGAAGTAGCCCCAGGACACGACGACGATCAGCGTCGCGGCGAACGATGCGGGGATCGAGTCTTGACGGGCGAGCGGGGCGTAGAAGCGGCCCGCGAACTCCTGCAGAATGTAGCGCGCCACCCGCGTGCCGGCGTCGATCGTCGTGAGGATGAAGAGCGCCTCGAACATGATCGCGAAGTGGTACCAGTACCGACATCAGTCCGCGCATGCCCGGGAGCGCCGAGAAGATCTGGGCCATGCCGACGGCCAGGGAGACTGCGCCTCCGGGTCGGCCTTCGACGTTCTCGCCGACCTGCTGCGACAACATGGCCAGGTTCACTTCAGGGATACCGAGCTGCGCGAATTTCTCCGGCGCGACGTTGATCGCAAAGTAGTCGCCCGGAAAGAGCGCCGAGGCGGCCACGAGCGCGACGATTCCCACGACACCTTCCATCAGCATCGCCCCGTAGCCGATCGGGCGGATGTCCGATTCCTTGTTCACCATCTTCGGCGTCGTGCCGGATCCGATCAGCCCGTGGAAGCCAGAAATCGCGCCGCAGGCAATCGTGATGAAGACGAACGGGAAAACACTGCCCGGCACGATCGGTCCCCCGCCCTGGGTGAAGGTCGAGATGGCCGGCATGTGCAGCGTGGGTTGGACGATGAAGACACCGAGGATCAGGAACCCGACGGTGCCGAGTTTCATGAACGTCGACAGGTAGTCGCGAGGCGCGAGCAGCAGCCAGACCGGCAGCACCGACGCTGCGAAGCCGTACACGGCCAGCGCGACGACGAGCTGGTTCGTGTTGAGAACGAAGATGCGCCCCCACTCTGCTTCCCCGACCCACCGACCCGCGATGACGGCGAAGATGAGCGCGGTCACGCCGGCGATCGTGGCGGAGCGAACGGCGCCTTTCCGCCAGCGATACATGTAGAGGCCCATCACGATCGCGATGGGTATCGTCGTGCCAATCGTGAACACGCCCCAGGCGCTGTCGCGGAGCGCGTTCACAACCGCGAGCCCGAGCCCGGCCAGCGCCACGATGATGATGAAGAGGATCGCGATGGCTGTCGTGAAGCCGGCCACGGGACCGATCTCGTCGCGCGCGATCTCGGCCAGCGATCGGCCTCCCCGGCGCGTCGAGGCCCAGAGAATCATGAAATCGTGCACCGCGCCGGCGAGGCATACGCCGATGACGAGCCAGAGCAGCCCTGGCAGAAAGCCGAACTGGGCCGCCAGCACCGGACCGATGAGCGGCCCCGCTCCGGTGATCGCGGCGAAGTGATGACCGAAGAGGACCCAGCGCCCCATCGGGTGGTAGTTGTGCCCGTCGTACTTCGTGTGCGCCGGCGTCACCCGGAGGTCATCGAGCACCGCGACTTTCGCCGCGAGAAAGGCGCTGTAGTACCGATAGGCGATGGCCATCAGGCAGAGCGCCGGCAGGATGATGTATAGAGCATTCATGCTGAGTTGGCAGTCAGGCGAGGCAGACAGGCAGGATATATCGTGAGTGCTGACGCCACGCTGTCAAAAGATGTCTGCAAGACGTCTCGGAGTTGTCTACCCCCGATCAAACCACGAATTGATAGCCGCTGCCGTGCACGGTGACGAGGTAGCGGGGATCGTGCGGCTTGGGCTCGATGTGCAGCCGCAGCTTGGCCACGAAGTTGTCGACCGTGCGGGTCACGACGACCTGCGAATAGCCCCACACGTCACGAAGGAGCTGTTCCCGGCTGACGACCTCGCCGCGATGCGACAGGAAATAGCGCAGCAGCGCGAACTCGCGGGGCGAGAGCTCGACGCGGTGGCCGCGGCGCATCACCAGCCGCTTTCGGAGGTGGACGCGCACGTCGCCGAAGGCGAACTCGTCGCCGTCCCAGACGAGCCCGGCGTCCCGGCGCAGCTGCGCGCGCACGCGCGCCATGAGCTCGCGCACGCTGAAAGGTTTGGTCACGTAGTCGTCGGCACCCAGGTCGAGCCCGAGCACTCGGTCCGCCTCCGCGGATCGCGCGGTGAGCATGATAATCGGCAGCCGCAGGCCCCGGGCGCGGGCTTCGCGGGAGAGCTCGAGGCCGCTCATCTGCGGCAGCATGACGTCGACGATCATGAGCGAGAACTGCCGGCGGCCGAGCTCCGCCAGCGCCTCTTCGCCGCTGTCGGTCGTCGCGACGACATAGCCCTCGTAGTCCAGGTTCTCCGCGAGCAGAAAGCGCATCTCGGGCTCGTCCTCGACGACAAGAACCGAGGGCGGTGGAAACAGCGGGTCGTTACTGTGCGGCGCCTTCATGGCTGGTCTCCACTGTGGCATCGACAGCGGACGCGTCGTGTACCATTCGCCTCCCCTGCAGCCACCGCGGCAGGAAACTGTGCACGCGTGCGACACGCGACGGACGTCGGATGGGCAACCGGATCCTGAACGTGCTGCCGGCGCCGGGTGCGCTCTCGACGTCGATCCGGCCGCCATGCGCCGCCACGAGCTCCTGCGCGATCGCGAGGCCCAGGCCAAACCCCTGCCGGGACAGCGCGGCGCCACGCCCCCGATAGAACTTGTCGAAGATCCGCGACTGTTCGCTCGCCGTCATCCCGATGCCCCGATCGCTCACTTCGATCATCGCAGCGGCACCGCTCCGGCCGACTCTCACCGTGAGATCTCTCGACTCACCGGAGTACTTCATCGCGTTGTCGAGCAGATTGATGAGCGCCTGTTCGAGAGCCGCCGGATCTGCGGGGATGACGAGGGAGGGATCGGTTTCCTCTACTGCGATCCGGTAGCCGTTCCCGGCGACGGCTCCCCCGAACTCGTCGACGGTCTCCCGAACGAGCGACGCGAGGTTGACCATCTCGAACTCGTACAGGCCGGCGATGATTCCTCGCGCGCGAGAAATCCAGGATCTGCTCAACCAGACCTTCGAGCTTCGAGGTCTCGGTGCGGACGATGTCGAGGCAGCGCGCGAGCTTGTCGCGGGACCGCACGCGATCGAGCGCGAGCGTTTCGGAGACGGCGCTGACGAGCGAGAGCGACGTCTTGATCTGGTGCGAGACGTGCGCGACGAAGTCCCCTTCCATGCGCGCCAGCTCCGCCACCCGCCTGCGGCTGCGGACGACGAGTCCCAAAGCGGACAGCATCAGCAGGATTGACAAGGCGGAGAGCCCGAAGTCGCGGACGGGCCTCGTCGCGACCATTCCCAGCGTGGTCCGACTGGGGCTCACGACGATCGTCCACGGCCGCGGCGCCACCTCCGCCGCCATGCGCGGCCGGATGTCTTCGGGATAGAACATGAGCGGCAGCGGCGCCCGTACCGACATCGCCGCGGGTGCCCCCGTCGGGCCGTAGACGAGACGCTGCGATTCGTCGAGCACCCGCAGCTCGAACGAGGGGCTGCCGTCCTTCGGCTCCAGCAGGTTCCTGAGCCTGGTGTCGTAGAGCGCTGGAAAGAGCGTCGTGCCGACCGTGTCGACGTTCACCACGAAGCCGAGCATGGCGAAAAACCGCTCGCGCGCCGCGTCCACGTAGAAGATGCGCGAGAAGACGTCGTAGTGCGTGCCCGCGACCTGCTCGGTGACGGCGCCGTAGATGCGTTGGGAGCCGCCGTGGCGGCAGGCATGCTGGTACACGACGCGGCCGAGCGTCGGGTCGCGCTGAAACCCCCGCAGGGCTTCACCGAGACCTGACCGGCCGGAGGGCAGCTTCCGCCCGTAAAAAAGCACTTCCCCGGGAGCGACGTTCGCTGTAGCCTCGGTCCAGATGAAGAACCGGTCGACTTGCGGGTAGGCAGCCAGGCCACGCGCCAACTGTGCGGCGACGAGGTCGAGCTGTCCGTCCATGAGCGTCGGGTGGTTCACCGACGACAGCGTGTCGAACACCGGTGCATCGAGATTCTGTCGGATTTGGGCCTGTACGGACGTCGCCGTCTGCTCGGCGATCTTCTGAAGAACGATGGCTGTCTGGCGTTCGAGGGCGGCGTTGGCGCGGTGCTGGAGATACACGACCAGCCCGGCCGCGCAGAGTAGCGCGAGGATGGCAAAGACCACCGGGTCGAGGCGCCGAACCCACCGGCTCATCACGAGGTGTTGCCACGCTACCGCTGCTTGACCTCGATGTCAATTTCCTATAGAGACAGTTTGTAGACAATTCACAGACATGATTTGACAACGCGCCGAAGCGCTTCTTGCTACCGTTACCCGGAACTCCAGGTATCTTCTCGCGCCGGCGGGGCACCGGCACATCTATTGGGGGGAGGACTTCATGCTCAGACGACGTTTCCGAGCTCCTGGCAGGGTCGATCGTCGTCCTCGCGCTCGCCGCACCCGCACTGGCCCAGGGAGGCAGGGCCGAAATCAACGGGACGATCATGGACGCGAACAAGGCGGTCGTGCCCGGCGTAACCGTCACAGTCACCGAAGAAAACACCGGCCTCGTCCGCACCACCGTCACGAGCGCTGACGGTCGCTACGTCATCACTACGCTGCAACCCGGCCGATACACGATCAAGGCCGAGCTGCAAGGCTTCCAGACGGCGACGCAGAGCGGCCTGGTTCTACTCGTCGGGCAGGAGCTGACCGTCGGCCTCACGCTCCAGATTGGCAACCTTACGGAAGAGGTCAGGGTCACCGGCGAGTCACCCCTCGTCGAAACCACGTCGAGCCGGGTGGGCACCAACATCACGAATTCCGAAATCGATGCGCTGCCCGCTGCCGGCCGGAACCAGCTCAGCCTCATGCAGCTCGTCCCGGGGCTCACGCCGAGCCTCAGTCCCGGGCTCGTTTGAAGGCGGCCAGTTCAACGCGAACGGTCAGGCCACGACCGCCAACGTGTTCATGGTGGATGGCGCCTACGACAACGACGATCGGCGTGGCGGGTCGCAAGGTACCCAGGCCCGCGTCACGCTGGACACGATGGCCGAGTACGAGGTGCTGACCCACCATTACTCTGCGGAGTACGGCGGATCCTCCGGCGCGATCGTGAACACCATCACGAGAAGCGGCACCAATCGATTCCGAGGCCGGGCCTTCTACTACTACCAGGATGATGATCTCAACGCGACCAACTATTTCCTGAAGCTGGAAGGAGAGGAGAACCCGGCCGCCACCAGCAAAGTCTTCGGGGGAAGCGCCGGCGGGCCGATCGTCAAGAACAAGGCGTTCTGGTTCGTCAACGTCGAGCGGACGCTTCAGCAGCAGGCGGCGAACCTGAACTTCCCGGCCAACGCGGCACCGCTGGCCGTGCTCGTATTCGAGCACGACCGATTTCACGGGGTGGAACACGTTCGTCCGTGGCGACTATCAATTGACGGAGAATCAGCACCTGAGCTTCCGGTGGGTCCGCGAGGCCGTGCTGACCGAGCGCGACGAGATCGAAGGCAACGAGAGCACCCCTGACAACGCCACCTATGAGAACGACAGCGGCGACCAGGTGTTCAGCTTTGCCTGGACGTCGGTGATCGGGAGCCGCGCGACCAACGAGTTCAAGGTCGGCCACGTCCGCGAGAATCTCCTCCAGGGGCCCGCGCTGTGGTTCGATGACAACTGGAACTTCATCGGCCTCGATGGGCGTGAGCAGTTCGACATCGGCTCGATGAATGCCCATCCCGACTACAACTCCGGGAACCGGAACAACTACCAGGAGGACCTCATCCGCTCCTACGCGATTGACGACTCCTTCACGTACATGAAGCCCGGGTGGGGCGGCGATCACACATTCAAGGTCGGATTCGGGTGGAGCCAGAACGGCGCGTTGCCGCAGGGGACCGCCGCCAACTTGATTGGCCTGTACACGTTCCCGACGAACACCGCGTTCAATCCGGCCATCGCCCAGACTTATCCATTCCGCTTCCAGATCCGGCTCGGCCAGATTGAATACACGCAGAAGGACTAGCGGGTTCAGGCGTACATCCAGGACAAGTGGCAGATCAAGAAGCAGCTGACGCTGAACCTGGGTCTGCGGTACAACTATCAGGACCTGACGCCGCTCACGAAGGACGCCTTTGCTCCCAGATTGGGCATCGCCTACGACCTGAAGGGTGACGGCAAGACACTGATTCGCGCCGGCGTGCGGCAAGTTCTATCAGCTCCACCAGCTGAACGTCCTCTCGACGCTCCTGACTGCGGCGGTCATCGGGCCTACGTTTGTGTTCGACACCGGGCAGCGGCCACGGCCGGATCAAACAGGCCAGATTCCGACCGACCCGTTCAATTCGGGATGCCTCTCGTCACCAATCGGCAACAACGGCCTTGCCGCGATTGGCGCGGCCTGTCGGGCGTATCTCGAGGGCCAGCGGAATCTGGTCAACGCGGGCGGGTTCGTCAACAACCAGCCCACCGTCGATGGCAACCGCCGGATGCCGTACCTGTGGGCCTACAGCGCCGGGGTGAAGCACCAGCTGACGAACTATCTGGCGTTTTCGATCGACTATGTCGCGAACGAGGGCCGCGACGTGGTTCAGCTCGTCGACATCAACGAAAGTGTGCCGAATGCCGTCGGGCGGATCAGCAGGGTTGGCGTGGACACCTTCGATCCCGACGGTGTGCTCGTTCCGCCTCAGGCGCGAAGCACGAGCTTCATCCGCTTCCTATCAGTATCAGTCGCGACCGGAGTTCAATACCGATTACAAGGCGCTCGAGATGGCGATCGAGAAGCGGATGGCCAATCGGTGGTCCGGCCGGATCAGCTATACGCTGTCGAAGGGGCGCGATGTCGGCGCCATCTGGTACGACACGGACCTCCGCGAAGACTACGGTCTGTCATCCTTCGACAACCGGCACGCGCTCGCGGCCGCGGCCAATGTCGACATCTGGAAGGGACTGAGCGCGGGGTTCATCTTCCGCTACTACTCGGGCAATCCGATCAACGAGACGGTCGGGACCGACTTCAACGGAGACGGCGACAACAACGATCGTCCGATCGCGGGGATCAACGATCTCACGCAAGCCCATTCTGTCGCCGCTCGACAGCCAGGGGCGCGCGATCCGCAACGGGATCGACGGCGAGAAGCAGGTGCTGCTCGACGGCCGGTTCCAGTACATCTGGCGCGTGCATGGCCAGGAGGCTGGGTTTTTCTCGAGGTGTACAACCTGACCAACGAGACCAACTTCGGCAACCCGACCGGCAACCGCAACTCCTCGAACTTCATGATTCGGACCGTTGCCGGCGATCCTCGGACGGTGCAGCTGGGCCTGCGTTACACGTTCTAGGCTCGGGGCTCGGGGCTTCGGGGTCCCGGATTCAGGGATTCGGGGCTCGGCGAATCGGGAGCTTCGGAAGTGCGAGGGCGTGGGGCTCAAGGCTCAGGCTCGAATCCTGCGAGCCCCGAGCCCCGAGCCCCGAGCCCCGATCCTCGCTTCTATGGTTCACTCCATGAAAAAGACATTCAGCGGACTGCTTGCAGTGGCGGTGTGCGTGTCGCTCGTATCGGCGCAGGGACCGGCGCCGGCGGGCGGAACATTCAAGCTCGGGACGTTCGAGCGCAACGGGCGCACGTTCCTCGGCCTTGTGCTCGAGGACACGCTCGTGGTGGATCTGGCTCAGGCCAATGCGGCCTACCAGAGCGGGACGGCCGGCGCCCCACGCGTCGCGATGCCGGCCGACATGAAAGCGCTCATCGCACAGTGGGCGGACACCGGGTTCCGTGAGCGGCTGCAGGCGCTCGCGCGCGCCGCCGCGTCGGCCAAGAGCCGTCCGGACTACGTGCACGAGGTCAAGTCGCTGCGCACGCGGCCGCCAATCATGTATCCGACCACGATGGCGAACGCCGCCGTGAACTACGTGGAGCACGCGAACGAAATGGCCGGAGCGGGTGGCGCCCGTGCTGGCGGCGCCCGCGCGGGCGGCAGCGGAAATGCGGCACCGGAGCCGCCGCCCGAGTCGATGCCCGGCATGTGGCAGCGCAAGCCAGGCGACTCGCGTCACAACCCCTATCTGTTCCTCAAACCGGTCTCCGCCGTCGTCGGCGAGGGGGACGCGATTCGCCTGCCGCCGGGCCGCGAGCGCATCGATTGGGAGTGCGAGCTCGCCGTCGTGGTCGGCAAGACGGCCAGCCAGGTGCCGGTCGATCGCGCCGCCGAGTACATCTTCGGCTTCACGCTCGAGAACGACGTGTCGGATCGCGGCGGGCGGGGAGACCGGCGGCATGGATCGGACTGGCTGATCGGCAAAGGTCACGACACGTTCGCCCCCATGGGCCCGTACATCGTGCCGAAGGAATTCGTGCCGGATCCACAGAAGCTGGGGATCAAGTTCACGCTTGAGCGGAAAGGTCATGCAGGATTCGAACACCGATCGGATGACGCACACGGTGTACGAGATGCTCGCGTTTGCCTCGCAGATCCTGACGTTGAAAGCTGGCGACGTCATCGCGACCGGCAGCCCTGCCGGCGTCGGTACCGCGCGCGCCACGCCCATCTACTTCAAGGCGGGTGACGTGTCCGTGTGTTCCATCGAAAAGATCGGAACGCTGACCAACCCGATTGTCGGACCGTCGACGCCGCCGACCGCCGCGCGCTGAAGACCTGATCGCCTGACCAACGAACCGCAGAGTGGGGTTGCACCCCGCCGGGGAGGACCGATGCGCATACGAAGAGGCTTGCTCGCAGCAGTGTCTGGTTGGATTGGTCGCGCCGATGGCTGCCCTGATGCAGGAGAGAGGCGGGCAGGAGGAGTTTGGTCCGTACGAGCCGGTGGAGAACTGGCCCCTGCCGTTGCCGGACGGCCCGGATGGCATCACGCATGCCGGCTGGACGTGGGGCTCGGTCGGCGGCATCTATGCGGAGACGCCGGATCGAATCTGGGTGGCGATGCGCGGCGAGCTGCCGCTGCCCGTCGGACGCCAAGCCCTGGACGCCCTACGGTCTGCTGAACCCGTCGCGCGGGAACGCCACGGGCAATGACGACGGCTTCGGCGCGACGTGCGAGCCGACGAAGCCGCGCGGGTGGGAGCGCCGATATCATCACGTCCTCTTCGTCGTCGATCGCAACGGCAAGATGGTGCAGGAATGGCCGCAGCACGACAAGCTCTTCGCGGTGAAGTGCGGGCGCGGGCCGCACAAGATCAAGATGAGCCCGTACGATCCGCAGAAGCACGTCTGGGTCTTCGACGATCAGCTGCACGTCATCCACAAGTTCACGTATGACGGCAAGCTCGTGATGACGCTGGGCACGACGGGGAAGAGGGGCCGCGACGCCGGGAAGCTGTTCGATCGTCCGACCGACATCGCGTGGCTGCCCGACGGGACGTTCTTCATCAGCGACGGATACGGCGGCGTGCGCGTCGCGAAGTTCGACAAGGATGGCAAGTTCATCATGGACTGGGGGAGCGCGCCGAAAGACCCGAAGAATCCCGGTCCGAACGAGTGGAACACCGTCCACAGCATCGCGATCAGCAAGGACCGTAAGCTCTACGTCGTAGACCGCGGTCACCGGCGGATCCAGGTCTTCGACGAGAACGGCAAGTTCCTCGACATGTTGCACCACCGGCGTGCGGTCCTCGCCATACGCGCACATCATCACCGAGGATCAATTCCTCTGGGTGTCGGACGGCGGCACGACAGCGGATCCTCAAGTACGACTTGAACGGAAAGTATCTGTACGGCTGGGGCGCGCCGGGTGGCCAGCTCGGTCAATTCGCCGGGCCGCACCAGCTCACCGTGGACCAGGAAGGCAACCTGTACACGGCGGAAGTCTTCAACGGCCGCGTGCAGAAGTTCCGGCCCAAGAAGGGCGCCGATCCGGCGAAGGTCGTCGGGCAGGAAGTGCGCCTGGCATCGGCGCCGAGCGCGGCCAGGTGAGCGATCATGCGACGCACGTTTCCGCTCGTTCTGTCGTGCTGGCTGCTCGTCGTATCGCCAGGGACGATCTCGGCACAGCCACCTGCTGCCGGCGCCGCACAGGCGCCGGCCGCGGCGGCCGACAGGTGGGAAGCCGACATCCGGAAGTTCGAGGAAAGCGACAAGCAGAACCGTCCTGCTGACGGAGGCATCGTCTTCACCGGCGCGTCGTCAATCAGGCGCTGGACGACGCTGACTGAGGATTTCGCAGGCTATCCGGTGATCAACCGGGGCTTTGGCGGGCTCCCAGTACTCGGACCTGATCCAGTATGCCGATCGGATCATCATTCCGTACAAACCGAAGCTCGTCGTGCTGTACTCCGGCGACAACGACATCAACCGGGGGAAGACTCCGGAGCAGGTGGCGGCGGACTTCAAGACGCTGGTCGGGCTGATTCACAAGCAGCTTCCGGAAACGCGGGTGGCGTTCATCTCGATCAAGCCGAGCCTCTCGCGGTGGAAGATGGTGGGCGAGATGCGCGCGGCGAACGACCTCGTCAAGAGCTACATCGCCACGGACAAGCGGTTGGTGTACATCGACGTGTTCACGCCGATGCTGGGACCGGATGGAAAGCCTCGCGCTGAACTGCTGGTCGAGGACGGCCTGCATCCAAGCGCGCAGGGATACGCGCTCTGGAAATCGGTGATCGAACCCTACCTGGGCCCACGCAATCCCTAATCCCTAATCCCTAATCAGCATTTAGAAAACTGATTAGGGATTAGTGATTAGTGATTAGTGATTAGTTAGAGCCGCTGGCCTTGAACATCGGGCCGACGAGCAGCGCCTTGTCCACGCCTGCGCGCGGCTTGAACTTCTGCGCCCGTCCGACGTGCACGTCGGCGGTATAGAGGTTCCCCTCGCTGTCGACGTGGAACTGATGCACGCCATAGAAGCCGCCCGGCATGGCGCCGAACGTGCCCCACGTCGCGTTCTGGATCAACTTGCCGGTCAGGTCGAACTTCGTGAACTTCTGCGTGTTGCCGTCGGAGATCCAGAGGTGCTGGTCCTGCGACATCATGATGTAGTAGGGCCGCGTGACGCCCGGCCAGACGTCGAGGAACTTGCCGTTCTCATCGAAGATCTGGATGCGTGAGTTCGCGCGATCCGCGACGTAGACGCGGCGCTTGGCATCGACCGCAATCGAGTGGACCGTGTTCATGTAGCTCGGTCTCGTGTCGTTCGGCGGCGTACCTTTCTGTCCCCAGGTCAGCAGGAACTTCCCGTTCTTGTCGAACTTCACGACGCGGGTGTTCGTGTAGCCGTCGCTCACGAAGAACGTCCCGTCGGGCAGCCAGGCGATGTCGGTCGGGCGGGCGAAATGCTTCTCGTCGTTCCCTTCCACTTTGAACTCGCCGAGCGTCATCACGATCTTCTTGCCGTCGTTCGTGATCTTGTAGATCTGATGCGCGCCATCGTCGACCAGCCACACGTGCTTTTCAGGATCGTAGGGGCTGATCAGCACTTTGTGCGGCCGCACGAACTTGTCGTTGTACTGCTCCCAGGACGCGATCATCTTCCCTTCACGGTTGACGATGTAGAGGTTGTGGTCCCATCGTGGGTGCCGCGCAGGATCCTTGGCGGACATGTCGAATCCTGATGCATTGCGGGCGGGGACGAGGGAACCGGGGCCGAACACGGTGCTCCCACCGCGTCCGCCGCCCTCACCACCGCCACCGCGGCCCTCTCCGGCCTTGATCACGGGCAGACACCCGCGCTGGAAGATGAACACCTTGTCGGGGGTCTCCGCAAAGATGCCGGCTGTCGATCCCATCTGGTACCCATCGCCACAGGGGTTCTGCGGCCAGCCGGCGACGAGCTCATACGGGCCAGTGACGCCGTTCCCCCCTTTTTCCTGGGACATCAGCGACACCACCGTGAGCGAGAGCGCGCACAGCACGACCATCAACCATAGACCACCACGATTTTTCATCATCGTTCCCTCTCCGTTGGTGACTATTCACAGGCTGCTGGCGTTGCCAGGAACCTGAAAGGCACCTCGTTTGTACACGCAAAACCAGCGGCGGGCTGTCAATTCATGTCTCCAGGTTGTCTACGAATTGTCATAGCTGCGCCCGCTCTTCGATCCATGATTGGGCCGCCGCTGAAGGGCGGACACGTCACGTTCATGAGATAGGCTCTAGCGAATGAACCGACCTGCGAGCCACACCGTGGCCGACGAGACGCTGCCGGCCGTCCACGGAGAGTTGCCCAGATGGGCCGTCGCGGACCTGCCGGCGCCGCCCCCCTTCGGGCCTCGCAACATGTTCAAGCTGATAGGGCCGGGCGCCATCATGGCGGCCACGTCGATAGGGGGAGGCGAGTGGCTGGTCGGGCCTGCCGCGGCGGTCAAGTACTCATCGGCGATCTTCTTGATCGCGACGGTCGCGATCGTGCTCCAGGTGATCTTCAACCTGGAAGCGATCCGGTACACGCTCTACACCGGCGAACCGATCTTCGGCGGGATCATGCGCCTCAAGCCCGGGCCGCGTTTCTGGGCTGCCTTCTACACGCTCCTTGGTTTCTTTCAGCTCGGGTGGCCGGCGCTGGCCGGGAGCGCCGCCGCCACGCTGCTGGGCGCCTGGATGGGGCGAATGCCGGGCGCACCCGATCAGGGCACACAGGCCTGGGTCGCCTCGGGCCTCATCGTGTTTGTCGTCCTCATCCTCTCGTTCGGCGGAACGATCGAACGGATGCTCGAGTACTTCGCCTGGACGATGCTGGGGGTCGTGTTCCTGTTTCTCGTGGCGGTGAACGTGGCGTTCGTGCCGGCGTCGCACTGGTGGCAGACGTTCACGGGGTTTTTCACGTTCAGCGGTCTTCCGCAGCCGATCGACTGGGGCCTCATCGGCGCGCTCGCCGCGACCGCCGGGTCGGGCGGCATCGGCAACCTCACCGTCACGAACTGGGTTCGCGACAAGGGATTCGGTATGGGCGCCATGGTCGGCGCGATCCCGAGCGCGATAGGCGGCCATTCGATTCAGCTGTCGCATGTCGGCAGCGTGTTCCCGACGACGCGTGAGAACCTCGCGCGCTGGCGCGAGTGGCTGCGCTACGTGCGCGCCGATCAAATCTGGGTGTGGGGGTTGTTCTGTTTCCTCGGCATGTTCCTGAACGTGAACCTCGCGACCGCGATCATCCCGCACGGCACCGATCTCCAGGGACTCGCGGCCGGCGCGTATCAGGCGGAGTATCTGAGCAAGATCTGGCCGGGGTTCTGGTTCCTGACGCTGTTCAACGGCTTCTGGATTCTCTTCAAGACACAACTCGGGAACACCGACATCCTCGTGCGCACCATCACCGACTGCCTTTGGATGTCGAGCCGGCGCGCGCGCGAATGGCGGATGGGCATCCGCGCGATCTACTACGGGATCCTGCTCGTGTTCTCCGTCTGGGGCATGTTCGTGATTCGTTCAGCGTCACCCTTTCAGCTGTTCAAGATTCTGGCGAACATGGCCGGCATCGTGCTGCTCGTCGCCGGCGTGCAGATCTTCCTGGTGAACCGGCGGTTCCTGCCCAGGGCCGTGAGACCGTCGCTCTGGCGTGAAGTGGGCCTGCTCGCGTGCTCGGCGTTCTACGCGTTCTTCGCCTACTTCGTCATCCGCGACCTGCTGCGTTCGCTCCTCGTGTGAGGTTCGATTCCGGCTGGCGTCGCCCGTGCATCTTTTCATCAAAGGAGCGTGTGCTGCTTGCTGCAAGTGCATGCATAGCCTATATTGATTGCATGCAATACACCATCCGGGGCATTCCGCCGGCTGTCGACAGCGCACTGCGCGCTCGCGCGCGCGCGGACGGCAAGAGTCTGAACGAAACGGCCGTCGATGCACTGTCGGAGGGGTCAGGCATGGCCGGCGCGCCGCGAAAGCGACGGAATCTCGGGGATATCGCCGGGACGTGGAAGGCCGACAAGGCGGTCGAGTCAGCGCTCGCCGATCAGGATCGGGTCGACACGGACCTCTGGCGGTGAGGGTTGCCCTCGACAGCAATCGGTACGTCGATCTCTGCAAAGGCGTCGACGAAACGGTGGCGCTCGACTGGAGGAAGCAGAAGCCATTGCTCCTGCCGTTCGTGGTGCTCGGCGAACTTCGAGCCGGTTTTGCTCACGGGCCGCTCGGCAGGCCGAGAACGAGCAGAACACTCCGCCTGGTCTCGCTCCAGTTTGGAAAGAGGGAGTGCGCGTGGTCTTCGCCGACGACCAGACGACGCCAATTCACTATGCGTCCGTTTTCACGACGACACTCAGAAAACATCGGAGCGGAACACCGAGTTCCGACGAACGACATGTGGCTGGACGGCGCAGTTGAAGAATCTGCAACAGGACGAAGTCGTGGCGTAGACGGGTCAGGTGCGCGAAGACGAAGCACTGTCGACGTCACCGTCGGCGGGACAGATGATGTTCGCGTGTGAGGCCGAACGCGGATCTCACTCTACGGGCTCGTCACTGGCGATGTTCGACCAGCTACCGGACAGTCGTGAATCATCCGTGAATTCGGTCACGCCGAAGCTCGACCGGTAGCGGGCGAAAACTGGCCAATTTCGAGACGGCCGCACCCTCAGCCTGGGACGAATTGTGTGACGGTGAGTGGGCCCAGGACGCCCGATTTAAGTTCGATTGAATCCGGCTGGTGGACGTGCCAGAATCCGGACGGTGTCCGCGGTGGAGATGCACGGGCAGTGCCGGCCCATGGCAATCCACTCTGTCGTTGGGCGGGCATCTCGCGTGCCCGGACGCGCGCCGAACGTGACGCACGCGCGTCGGGCTATAAGTGAGGAGGGCGCAATGAAATGGTTTGGCTCACTCGTGTGTGCGATCGCCCTGTTGTGCGCGGGCTCGACGTCCGCGTTCGCTCAGGGCGGCGGCGCGAGCTCGACCGGCAGCATCAGCGGTCAGGTGCTTGACGACGTTGCCGGTGCGCTGCCGGGCGTGACCGTGACTGCGACGTCGCCGGCGCAGATCGGCGCGCTGACGGCGGTCACCAACGAGGAAGGCATGTATCGCTTTCCGAACGTGCCGCCCGGCGAGTACAGGTTGGAATTCCTACTCTCCGGGTTCAAGACGCTCGTGCGGGACGGCATTCGCGTGACGCTCGGCTTCAACACGGCCGTGAGCGTCTCGCTGGGTGTCGCGGCCCTGCAGGAGACGGTCACGGTGTCTGGCGAATCGCCTGTCGTCGACACGTCCGCGACTCGTCTGCAGACCAACTACGATCAGGAAGCGCTTGCGTCGCTGCCCAACGCGCGCGACATGTGGTCGCTGCTTGCGGCGACGCCGTCGGTGACGCTCAACCGCGTCGACGTCGGCGGCAGCACGGCGGGCACGCAGACCACGTACTTCGCCTACGGCTACTCGGGCCAGAACCGCCCGCTGATTGAAGGCATCAACACGACGGAGGGCACCGCAGCCGCGGGTTTCTACCTCGACTACGGATCCTTCCAGGAAGTCTTCATCGGCGCGGCCGCGAATTCGGCCGAGATGCCCAACCCGGGTGTGATCACGCAGTTCGTCGGCAAGAGCGGCAGCAACCGGTTGTCGGTGAACTTCTACTACGACTACGAGAACGGCGACATCCAGGCGAAGAATCTCGACGCGGATCAGGTGATTCCGGCGGTCGGCGCGACGATTCGTCCAGATGGCAATCGCCTGGAGAGCTACAAGAACCTCAATATCGGAGTAGGCGGTCCAATCGTCAAGGACAAGGTATGGGGCCACTTCGCCTATTTGAACCAGCAGAACTCCGTGGCCGCCCCGCCTGCGGGCACCATCCAGGACGGCACCCCGTTCGACACCAAGCTGTTCAACTACACAGGTAAAGGCACGTACCAGTTGAGCCAGAACAACAAGTTCGTCGGCTACCTCCAGCACGGCACCAAGCAGCAGCCCAATCGCACCGACAGCAGCAACCGGCTGGGTGCGCCCGTGCACATCTTTGGAGACTCGACGGTGCTGCAGGACTCGCCGAGCTGGGTCTACAAGGGCGAGTGGAACGGCACGTTCGGGCAGAACCTGTTCGCGGAGTTCCGCGCAGGGCAGTTCGGCTACAACTTCGGACTCGACAGCAACACGGCAGCGACCCGATATGAGTCGCTGACGACGAACGACATCCTTGGAGGCGGGCGCGACTGGGAGCTGCGTCGGCGCCGGAACCAGTACACCGGCTCGATGGGCTACTACAAGGACAACTTCATCGGCGGTTCGCACACGTTCAAGTTCGGCGGCGAGTACCTCGACGAGAAGGGGGAAACGCTGTGGAACCAGGTACTACGCCGATAACGTGATCCAGTTCGTCAACGGATCGCTCGCCAACGGACCAGCATCGACGGCGGCGGCGGCCGTCCGCCTGGGTAACAACGTCGACAGCTGGAGCGCGCTCGCAACGACGAGCCTGTTCCTGGCCGACACGTGGCAGGTCGGGCGGGTGACGATGAACCTGGGCCTCCGCTTCGATCGCTATCGCGTCTGGCTGCCCGAGCAGTCGCTGCCGGCCGGGCGCTTCGTCCCGGTCGCGCTGACCTTTCCCGAGGTCTCCGAGGTCGTGGCGTTCAACCATCTCGCGCCGCGCATCGGGGCCAGCTACGACATCTTCGGCGACGGCAAGACCGTGCTCAAGGGCAACTACGGCCGCTACTACTTCAACCCTGGCGTGAACCTGGCCGATTCGGTCAACCCGAACACGGCAAACCAGTACGCCGACTTCGTCTGGAACGATCTGAACAACGACCGCATCTTCCAGCCGGGTGAACAGGGCGTGCTGCAGACGCGGTTCGGCGGCGTGGCGAACGCGTCGATCGATCCGAACCTCGAGAACGCGTACACGGACGAGGTCTCGGTGTTTGCCGAGCGCGCGCTACGGAACGACGTGGGCGTCCGCGTCGGCTACGTCTGGAAGAAGGACACGAACGGCTGGCAGCAGGTGAACATTCTCCGGCCGCTCAGCGCCTTCAACGTCCCGATCACGGTCATCGATCCGGGACCTGATGGCAGCGTCGCCACCACCGCCGACAACGGGACGTTTGCGTACCTCAATCTGGACGACACGTCGCGCGGCTCGAGCCAGCTCACGACCAACATCGACGGGTACGAAGGCACGTACAAGACGTTCGAGATATCCGCGAACAAGCGCTTCAGCCAGCGGTGGTCGATGGTTGCGTCGTACTGGTACACCTGGACGCGCGAGTTCGGGAACAACTACTTCAACAACCGCTTCGGCACGGCGATCTCCAACTTCTCGTTCTTCGGCAGCTATCCCTCGACGCCGAACGAGCATGTCGACAACGACTTCTCGAACTGGAACCTGAAGTTCTCAGGGACGATCGATGCCGGCTGGGGCATGCGGGTGACGCCCGTACTGAAGGCGCAGAGCGGCGCGCCGTACGGCCGGTACTTCTCGGTGGCCGGCTGCTCGGCAACGGTTTTGACCAACTGCTCGAACTACGGCACGCAGCTGGTGCTGGCCGAACCGATCGGCGCACGTCGGCAGGACGGCGTGGTGCTGTTCGACTTCCGGGTGGAGAAACAGATCACCTTTGCGCAACAGGGCAAGATCGGCCTGTTCCTCGACATGTTCAACACGTTCAACAGCGATACGCCCGTGAACATCAACTGGCGGTCGGGTACGTCGTACAACGTCGCCACCACCGTCCTCGGTCCGCGCATCATCAAGTTTGGCGTGAAGTTCGATTGGTAACCCACGACGGGGGTTCACAGGGTTCAAAAGGGTTCATAGGGGTTCAAAAGGGTTCATAGGGTTCACGAGGTTCACAGGGTTCAGGAGGTTCATGAGGTTCACATTGAACCCTTGAACCCTGAACCCATGAACCTTGAACCCCTTGAACCCTTGAACCCCCTGAACCTCCTGAACCCTTTGAACCCTTTGAACCCTTTGAACCCTTAAACCTCTTGAACCGACTCAGGTCACTTTGCGAAGCTTGGTGACCCTCCCGACTTCGACCCATTCCACGACGAAGATGTTGCCGTCGTGATCGAAGCATGCCCCGTGCGGGCAGATGAACTGTCCAGGGATGAACTGGTCGCGCGGCGCACGCCGCAGCGGGTTCGCCCATTCGGGGGCGTTCGAGTCGCCGAGGTGCTCGATCACGGCGTTGTTCTTGTCGATGAGGGTAATCCTGCCGTGCAGATCGGGAACGGCGACCGTGCCTTTGAACTCGTCGAAGTGACAGGGCAGCCTGAAGCCTGACACGACATCGATTGGCTTCCCATCCATCGTGAATCGTTGCAGCCGATTGTTCCGCCGGTCGGCGACGACCAGGACGGGGGGACGGCCCCGTGTGTCCACCCAGATGCCATGCGGCTCGTTCAACAGCCCGCTGTCCGACCCTTTGCCACCGAACGTTCGTATGTATTCGGCCTTGCTGTTGTACTGGTTGACGTAATACGAGCCGTACCCATCGCCGACGTAGACGTCGCCGTTCGGCGCGATCGCGACGTTGGTCGGGTTGTAGCGTTTCGGCGCGCCATCAAGTCCAGGTTTGTAGGCATCGACCTCAGGTGGACCCTGGATTTTCCAGACGACCTCACCCTTCAGCGTCGTCTTCAGGACCACGGCCTGCATCTCGGGCTGCGGCGTCATCTTCGGGTTCGCCGCGTTCACGGTGAGGTACAGAAACTCGTCGCCGCCCTCCTTGCGGATGTGCAACCCGTGTGCGACGCCCCGAAACTCTTTGCCCCATGAGCGGACGAACGTGCCGGCGCTGTCGAAGACGACCATCGAGTCCGCGCTGTCGCTCGTGGCGTGAACCGTGTGGTGAACGTAGATGAAGCCCTGCGAGTCCTCGACGACGCCGTGCGTGTTTCCCCACCTGATGCGGGACGGCAGCACGCCCCAGTCGTGGATGGCTTCGTAGGTGTACGCACCATTGCCGAGGACGGGCGCCTTCGTGCCAGCCTTGTCCTGGGTTCCCAGAAGAATCGGCGACATGATTGGTGCCGCCGCCGCAGCCACGAGGAACTCACGTCGCGTCTTTTTCATCCGCTCCTCCGACTCAGGCGAACAGTTCCTCAATCGGCTTGCCGACGCCGTCCCTCGTCACGTACACGGGGCGGCGCTCGACGAGGTACGACGTGTCTGGCGCGATACCCAGCGCGCGATACATCGTCGCGTGCAGATCTTCCATCACGACAGGCTTCTCGATCGTCGTGCACGGGCGCTCGTCGGCCGTCTTGCCGTACACGAAGCCCTTCCTGATGCCGCCGCCGAACATCAGAATGGATCCGGCGGCCGTGAAGTGCCGGTGCATGCCGTAATGTCTGGGCTCGGTCATGACATCGGGGATGTTGATCGCCTGGTCGCGAACTTCCTTGCCGACCTTTCCCTCCGTCATCGCGTCGCGTCCGAACTCGCTGGCCAGCACGACGAGCGTGCGATTGAGCAGCCCGCGCTCGTCGAGGTCGCGGATGAGCTGCGCGATCGGCGCGTCGATCATCTTCTTCATCGCGACAACCCGCTCGTGACCGTGCTCGTGCGTGTCCCAGTACACGAAGGGAATGTATTCGGACGTGACCTCGACGTAGCGTGCGCCCGCTTCGATGAGACGCCGGGCGAGCAGGCAGCCTTGACCGAAGCGGCCGGTGTTGTAGGCGTCGAACGTCTTCCGGGGTTCGAGCGACAGGTCGAACGCCCTGGCCGAGGGTGAGCTCAACAGCCGATCGGCGGCGTCGAGCGATCTGATCAACGATTCACGCTGAAAGTCGCTTCCGTATCGATGGACGGGTTCCTGCGCCAGCAGCTGCTCCAGGAGCTGCCGGCGGCTGCGGAACCGCTGCTCCCCGAGCTCTTTCGGCGGACGAACCGCGGATGCGGCGTCAGCGGGATCCGTAATCAGGAACGGTCCGTGCTCGAGGCCCAGGAACCCGGCGGTGTGAAAGGCCTTGAGCGTGCCGATTTCTCCGGCGCCCTCCACGGTCTGCCCGATCGCGATGAAGGCGGGGACATCCGGGTGCTTCGGGCCGAGCGTCTTTGAAATCACCGCGCCCAGGTGCGGCATCGCCATCGGCTGCGGCGGGATGTAGCCCGTGTGCCAGTGGTACTGATGGCGCGAATGGAGGATGAAGCCGAGGTCAGCCGCCATGAACGTGCGGATCACAGCGCCGCGGTCGATCACGCTCGCAATGTTCTCGAGACCTGCTGTGAATTTAATCGTGTCGACCGACGTGTCGATGGTGGGGAACGTGCTCAGCACGTCCTGGACCTTCACGCCCGGTGCGAACGGCGTGTAGCGCTTGGGATCGAACGTTTCCGTCTGCGCCATGCCGCCCGCCATCCACAGCACGATCACCGCGTCGGCCGTTGCGCTCCGACGGCTCGTACCTTGCGCCACCACCGGTTCGCGTCCAGCCAACGCCGCCAGCGTGGCGGCCGCGGTCGCGCCCATGAAACCACGACGACTGACACGCGAGTAGATCAGGCGCTCTTCGGCGGTCAATGCGTTGTCTTCTGGAGTCATCGCTTCTCACTGTCACGGAAACCAACACGATGTCCGCGAAGCTCACGAAGAACACGAAGAGTATATGGTCTTCGTGATCATCGTGGCCTTCGTGGTCGTCGTGATTCCGTCGTCTCAGCTGTGAAAGCTGCTAATAGATCAACTGAAACTCCGGCTTCATCAGGATCGCCCACAACAAGTCCGCCAGCCCTTCCGCGGACGGCCGCGGTTGATCTCCTAACGCACCAAGCGCAATACGCCGCTCCGCGCTGGATGGTGCACGTCCCAGCGCGTGCCAGAACACACGGTCGACCGCCTGCGACGCCGTGGTCAAGTCCGGTCCCGACGGAAGGGGAGTCCCCGGCGCGGGCGGCAGCAGACGGTCCATGTCGGGTTCGGCGTCGAACACGAAGAACCGCACCTGCGGATTCAGCGTCGCGCCGATGTCGCTTCTCGGGTTCTCCAGCGCAATGGTTCCCCGGAATCGCATGAAGCCCTTCCCAGACACGTCGTACACGAGGCGTGAAGGGTTCTTCACTCGAACGCCGCCGTTCGATCCGCTGACGACGACCGGCGCCGCGCTGGCACGAAGGCCGGACCCATCGCGCGGCGTCAAGGAGGACAGCGGCGTCTCGCCATCGGCCCCGACGAATTCGGCGGACGCCCAGATGGGTTCGACCCGCTCCGGCGCGTTCGATCCCGCTTCCTCCACGATCAACCAGAGCGTACTGGACTTCGACACGTCGATATCGAACGTGCTCGCGCTGGCATTGCGTCCCGCCACGGCTTTGTTGAACAGGCCCAAGGGCTCGGGCGGCAGCTCGCCCATCATCCTCCGGGCGCCTCGCGCCAGCCATTGCGTCAGCAGCTCGCCGTTGACGAGCTCGAGCGCCTGCGGCGTCGTCGCTTGCGCGGCCCGGACCGAGATCACCTGATCGCGGATCGGCCGGCCAAGCGCACGCGTCAAGCTGCTCGACGCCGCGCGCCACTCGCGTGCGTAGACCCCAGCAGTCGGGGGATCGGACACTGCGGCTTTGCCAAGGCCGGTTCCCGACGGCCGAGCGTAATACACGCCCCATTCGCCCGTGATCGCACCAACAGCGTCGGCCAGTTGTTCCGCCGTCAGACGCCGGACTTCGGGCCCCGCAAACACGTACCCGCGCGCCGGTGGTTCACCAGTGCGCGGCACCGCCGGCATCTGATACGCGCGCGACGTCAGGATGACGGTCAGAAGCTTCCTGATGTCGTAGCCGCTTGCCACGAAATCGCTGGCGACCCAGTCGAGCACGTCCGGGCTCCAGGGCGTGCCGTCCATCTCGTCGGGATTCCCGACGATGCCGTGTCCGAAGAGCCGCTGCCAGATCCGGTTGATCACCGTGCGCGGCATCCGGCCGTTCCGCGGATCGGTGAATATCGCGGCGGCCGTGGCGCGCCGATCCGCAAGCGAGCCGGACGGTGGCGTGCGATTCAGCTCGGGAAAAAGGAAGCGCGGCTCGGCGTACTGCTCCTGCGCCACGTCGCACCGGAACAGCTGCAGCCTGGGCTCTGGCGAGAAGTATCCCGCCAGCGAGTACGCGTCCTTCAATGTCCACTTGCTGATGAAACTGTCGTGGCAGGAATTGCACTTGAGGTTGATGCCCAGAAACACCTGTGCCGTGTTCTGCGACGCCTGCATCCACGGCGTGACCGCCGCACTGGTTTCGCCACGCCAGTTCACGCCGACCAGGAACCCCTCGGGATCCGCCGGCGACGTCGGGTTGAGCAGCTTCGTGACGAACTGGTCGTACGGCAGGTTGGACTTCAGCGCCGCAAACAGCCAATCGGTGATGCTCTTCCGGCTGGCCGATTCGGAAAAGTACGTGACGCCATCTTCATTGCGCAGCAGGTCGTTCCAGAACGTGATCCAGTGATCGGCGTACTTCTGATCGTCGTTCAGCAGTCTGGTGACCAGCGCCGCGCGTTTGCCGGGTGCACGATCGTCCACGAACGCTCGCAGCTCATCCGGTGATGGAAGTAGCCCCCAGACGTCGAGGAACACGCGACGGGCGTAAAGTGCGTCCGGCACCGCAGCCGGTTCGGCAGTCCGGCGCCGAGTCAGATACGCGGCAACCAGTCGGTCGAGCGGAGACGTCCAGCCCTTCCAGATTACCGCCGGCACAGCCGGGGGATCGAGGGCCAGTGGAGCTTCCCACGGTGCGGGGGCGGGTGCCGAGGTTGGCGTCGCGCGCGCGCCTTGATCGATCCACAGCCGGATCAGGTTCATCTCGGCGTCACCGAGCGGCAGCCCGTCCTTCGGCATCTGCGGCTCGATTTGTCCCGCAATGCGGTGGACGAGCAGGCTGCCACCGCTATTGCCTGGCCTGACCGCTGCGCCGCTTCGGCCGCCCTCGAGGACATCGCCGTAGCTCGCGAGCGACAGACCGCCTTTCCGCTTGTCCTGGCTGTGACACTCGAGGCAGATTTCGGCCAGGATCGGCTGCACCTGCGCTGTGAAGTCCACGAGCCGGGAGCCCGATCGTTGAACGGCCTGCGGCGCGGCGGCGCCGGTGACGCTGAGAACGGCAGCGGTCCAGACGCAGCACGAAATGGCGATCGCCCGGCCCGCCAGGACCTTCTTCATTCGCTCGCGGATATGATAAACCCCGTTCCATGTCGTCGAGCATCGTCCTGGTCACCAAGCCGGAATTCATCAGAGGCGAGCCCGTGTTCACGTCGGCGACGGCGATCACATGTGTCGTCGCGCCTTCCGACGAGGACGCCCTGGCGAAAGCCATCGTCGAGCATCGAGCCGTCCACGTCGTGGTCGGCGGTCTGCCGTATCGCGACGCGCTTTATTCCACGATGGCGGCGGGAAGCGTCCTCGCGCGCTACGGCGTGGGCCATGATGGCATCGACAAGGTCCGTGCGACCAGCGCGGGAATCCTCTGCACCAACACGCCAGCCGTCCTCGACCAGTCCGTCGCGGAGTTGACGATGCTGATGATTTCGGCAGCCGCGCGTCGCCTGCTGACGATCGGTACGGCGATGCGCGAAGGCGTGTGGGCGCCGCGTCCGGGCGTCGAGCTGCGAGGAAAGATGCTTGCGATCATCGGCGCCGGCCGAATCGGACGTGCGGTTGCCCGGATTGCGTCGCGCGGCTACGAGATGCGGGTGATCGGCTGCCGTCGATCGGGAACGACGTCGAAGACGACTGGTGACCGCGTGTTCGACCTGGAGACCGATGACTTCCAGGCCGCGGTGAGCGAGGCGGACTTCGTCAGCCTGCACATGCCGGCGACTCCCGAGAACAGGCATTTCATCGACCGGGAACGTCTGGCGGCCTTCCGGGAACACGCCTGGCTGATCAACACGGCACGCGGGGCGGTGGTCGACGAGGCCGCGCTTCATGATGCGTTGATCGGGCGGACGATTGGGGGTGCCGCGCTGGACGTCTTCGACCGCGAGCCGTACGAGCCGGTCGATCCCTCTCGAGACCTGCGCACGCTTCCCAACGTCATCCTGACCCCACACGTGGGAAGCACCACGCCGGAGGCCAGCCTCGCGATGGCCGAGCGCGTGCTGCAGAACATCGTCCTGGCCGAAGCGGGCAGGTTCGAAGCGATGGATCTGCTCAATCCTGAGGTGCTCAATCGGGGCTCGGGGCTCGGGGGCCAGGGGCCGGGCTCGGGGCTCGGGGCTCGGGGCTCGGACATGGCCAGAGACGCGAGTAGCGTCCAGCGGGCCAGTGCGCAAATGGCATCGATGTCTGAGCGGTCGCTGATGTAGAAATGGTCTGTAACGACTGTGCCCCAGCCTCGAGTCCCGAGTCCCGAGTCCCGAGTCCCGAGCCCCGAGCCTATGACTCTGAACGACGTCCACGCCGCACGCACCGTCGTTTCACGCACGCTCAGGCCGACGCCGCTCCTGCGGCATCCTCTGCTGAACGCGAAAACTGGCCTCGAGATCTACGTCAAGCACGAGAACCACAACCCGACGGGTGCGTTCAAGGTCCGCGGCGGCTTGAACCTGATTGCAAGCCTGAACGCCGACGAGCGGCGCGGCGTGATTACGGCAACGACGGGCAACCACGGCCAGTCGATTGCGATGGCCTGCGAACGCGAGGGAGTGCCCTGCACAATCTTGGTCCCCGTTGGCAACAACCCTGAAAAGAACGCCGCGATGAGGGCCTTCGGCGCGACGGTCATCGAGCACGGGCGCGACTTCGACGAAGCGCGCGAGCGCGTCGAGGAACTGCAGCGCGCCAATGGCCTGCGCTATGTGCATTCCGCGAACGAGCCGCTCCTCATCGCGGGCGTTGCCACCTATGCGCTCGAAATCTTCGAGGACCTGCCAGACGTCGACGTCATCCTCGTGCCCATAGGCGGCGGCAGCGGCGCCTGCGGCTGCGCCCTCGTCCGCGTCGTGGCTCGGCAGCAAGGCCGAAGTGATCGGCGTTCAAGCTGCCGCAGCGGACGCGTTTACACAATCCTGGCGCACTGGCACCCGCGTTGTCGGCGACCGGATCGCGACGTTCGCCGAGGGGATGGCTACGCGCGTGACGTTCGACCTGACGTTCGAAATCCTCAGGGAACACCTCGACGACGTGGTCACCCTTACGGAAGATGAGCTCCTCGAAGGCGTCCGGCTCGCCCTCGAAACGACGCACAATCTCGCCGAGGGAGCAGGAGCCGCGCCCCTGGCGGCTGCCCTGAAGCTCCAGAACCGCTTTCGAGATCGGAAAGTCGTCTGCGTGATGAGCGGTGGCAACATCGATCGGGCGACGTTGACGCGGGTGCTCACCACTCCGCGTACCAACCTCTGCTGTCACGTAGCCACGGCCACCGCACGATGATCACGAAGCCCACGACGACCCACGAAGATCACATGAACTTAAGCTTGTCTTCGTGGCCTCGTGGGCTTCGTGGGCATCGTGATGTTGTCGTGATCCGCCCGTTGACCCTCCATTGAGAGCTGTTCGATCTGACTCTCGTTGTCGTTAAGAGAATCAGATTCGTTCCCCAGCAGCCTCATTCCCCCGCGTTGTCGACAGCAAGAGGCGCCTGGCCCCTCGCCCCAATCAGGAGGACCGCGATGAAACACGAGCAAGATGCACCGCCCGAACTCGAGTCCGAACCGCTTCTCGGAGGTGAGGACGCCTGCAGAGGGCAGGACCATTCCATGACATACGACGAGGACGGCAGCCTCGCGATCGCGTTGGCGGCGCTCGAGGCGGCACCAGCCGACTCGTCAATCAGCGCCTGCCCGCCGCGCCGCCTCAACGGAAGCTGGTTCCTCCATATCGTTCCGCAGGGTGTCCACCCGAATCAGGCGATCCGAGGGGCGATGCGCATCGAGGTGACGGCGCCGAAGATCCGTATCTCGGGAGACGTCTACGTTGACGACGGGTCCGGGAGTCCGGCCGCGACGCCGCTGGAGGCGATCACGGCCGCGCCGCTCATCATCAAGAAGAACTGGTATCCGCAGTTCGACCACGATCAGTACTCCTGGTATTTCCGGAGCCGGGGCGTCCAGTACAAGAACGGCGTGCTGACGTTCAAGTTCGAGCGCAGCCTGTGGGATCCGCTCACGCAGGAGTTTGCCGCCGCCACCGACAGCGGATGGATGAAGCTCGTCTGCGGCAAGGCCTTCACGCATCCCGGTCTGCCGCAGCCGACGGTCCAGATGTCCGGGACCGCCGAAATCGGCGGCGAGACCTACGACATCGTCGCGCGCAAGACGTCGCCGTATTACCGCGGCTGCCGGGTGGAAGTCGACGTGATGCAGACGCGCACGTTTCCCGCGACGGCCGAGACGTGCGCCGGCGCGGCGCTGTCGTTTGTCAGCATTTACCGCACGGCCGGCTGGGACTGCCAGACGAAGGTCAGCCAGACGAGCATTCCCGACGATCCCGACCTCACAACCGCCGAGCTGCAGGCGGCGCTGACGACGTTCCGCGATCCGGCGACGGGGAGCGCCTGGCGCTTGTGGCTGCTGGTCGGATCGAGCCAGGGCGGGTTGTTCGGCATCATGTTCGACGACACGGAACCTCATCGCGAGGGCGCCGCCGGCTTCTTCGATCCGATGCTGCCCGGCGACTCGATCATCGAGGCCAGCGCCCGCAATCAGAAGCTCGGTGACGTGCCGTCGGCGTTCCTGCGCACGCTCGTGCACGAAGCGGGCCACGCGTTCAATCTGTTCCACCCCAAGCACGACGTGCACACCGTGCCGATTGGAACGACGATCATGAACCAGACTGGCGACGTCATTGGCTTTGCGACCGACGCCAACCCGTACCCGTGCAACGTGACGTTTGCGTTCGACGATCACAACCGCACGTCGCTCATACACTCGCCCGACCCTCAAGTCGCGCCAGGCCGGAAGCCGTTCGCGTGGGGCCATGGAGATCTGTGGAGCGGTGTATCGGAACCGACGGACGCCGCGGGTCTCATACGATCGCAGCGGCGCGCGACGGGGCTGCGCCTGGACGTTGCGCTGCCGGACACGATATTCCGCGGCGAGTTCGTGGCGGCACGCTTCACCTGCACCAACACCGGGACGGTCACGAAGCGGATCACGACGGCGCTCAACCTGTCTCAGGGTGACCTGCGGCTCCGAGTGACGCCGCCGGGAGGCGTGCCCGCCGACGTGCGCGACGTGGTCGTCGCGTGCGGCGACCGGACCTACATGGATCTGGCGCCTGGCGATCAGTCTGAAGCGGTGGCGCAAGTGTTCTACACGACCGTCGGCCGCACCTTCAGGCAGACCGGTCGATACTATGTGTCAGCCGAGCTGGATACGGGCGAGTCCGGCATCCTGCAGAGCGAGCCGGTGGAAGTCGTCGTGCGTGCGCCCAACACCGACGTCGAACGTGAGATCAGTCGGCTCATGATGGACGAGGACGTTGGACGCAGCCTTGCGCTCGGCGATTTCGGGATGAAGGCGGATGCTCGCGCCAGGCTGCAGGAGCTGAGCACCCGTTTCGGCAACACACCGAGCGGCGCGGCGGCGTCTCTCGTGCTGGCCAATAGCCTGGCGCGACCATTGCGTAACATCCGGACGGGAAAGGTCGCCCGGAAGGCCGAGCCCGACCGCAGCCGGCAAGCGCTCAGCGTTGCGACACGGAGCCGCAGTGCAACCGAACTGGTCGATCTCGCGGTCGCCGTCGTCGCGCCCACGGATGTGGACGCCCCAATCCTGAAGCAGGTTGGGGGAGGCGAACCATCCAAGGGTGCCAGGACCAGGGCCAAGGGCCGCAAGACGCAGCCGCGTGGAGGTGACGCGGCGGCGAAACGCCTGACGCTTCTGAAACGATCGCTCGCACGATGAAAGAAGAGTTGACCCTGGCATTCGAGGTCCCCGGCGAAGTCAGTCGCGGCGAGTTCGTGTGGGCAGTCGTGACGGTTCGGAATCGAGGCGGCGAGGCGCTCGACGTGTCCTCGAGGCTGAACCTGTTCGAAGGCGACGTTCGCGTCCGTCTGACCGCTGGGGACAAGCCTGGCAAGCGAATCCACGGCGCGTATCAGGTGGATTCGGCACCGCGGCGGGCATCGCTCGCGCCGGGCCAGGCACTCGAGTCCGGGGTCAACCTGTTTTTCACGAGCGCCGGTCTGACGTTTTCGGAAGCGGGGGAGTACCGGCTTCAGCTCGAATACGATCCGTCCGTCAAGAGCCCGACGATTGTCAGCGACGAGCGTCGTGTCATCGTGCACGAACCGTCGAAGCCGGCCGAACGCGAGCTCGCAGAGGTCACGCTGAATCGCGATCTCGGGCGCGCGGTAGCCCTGGCCGAGGCGGAGCCGGGCAGCGACGCTCGCGCCAGGCTCGAACGCCTGTCGACGGCCTTCCCAAAGCGTCGCGAAGGCCGCATCGCCGCCATCGTGCTGGCGGCCCAGGGGGACGCCAGGGCACGTGACGAGAGCCGCGTCGCCGACATCGATTCGGATCGGGACGCCCTGGAGCTGGCGTACTGGATTTCCGGTCTGGCGACGCCGGCGAGCCCACGAGCTCGAGCGCTCACCGAGTTGTTCGCTGCCGCGTCCGGAAAAAGCAGTGCCCGCGGCGCTCGCGTCCGGGCCCACGCGATCGTGTCCGGGGAGCCGCACGAGATCTGATCGGACCCCCTACTTTACTTACTCAAATCAACAAGCATGATCTCCCGGTACCACGCTTCGCTCGGTGGTCCTTCGTGGATCTGCACCGCGATCACACCTGTTCGCTCGATCGCCGGATCCTCTTCGGTGTAGTCCACCGTTTGGAACCCATTGACCCAGAGCTGAATGCGATTTCCCTCCGCCCGGATCACGTAGTCGTTCCACTCGCCCTGCTTGATGATTTCTTTCATCTTCGCCTGGTCAGGTCCCTTGAGAACCTTGTTCCGCCTGGATTCGTCGTAGAGCGCGCCCCACCAGCCTGTGCCCATGTCGGCCTGAAAGCCCGATACCTCGTGATGGTTGGGGATGCGTTTCGTTCTGAACTGAACGCCTGCGTTGGCCTTGTCGCCGCCGAGAAGCTTGACCTTGAGGCGCAGCTCGAAATCGCCGTAGTTGTTCTTCGTGCAGAGGAACTCGTTGCGCGCAATCTGCTCCTTCAGCGATCCCCCGACGATTGATCCATTCTCGATGCGAAAGATCTTCAGGTCACCTTCCCAACCGTCGAACGTCTTGCCATCGAAAATCGCCGCAGGTTTCTGGGATCGGGGCGCCTGACCGTCAACCGGGACGGTCAGCGCGGCGGCCATGAGGGCGATGCCAGGGAGCAGGTATTTCATAAGTCCTAGCCTACCTCGATCCGATTCTCCGCTACTCCGTGTGGATCATTCCTCCGCGCCTCCGTCCCCTCCGTCGTCTCCCCCCGAACATGCCGGCACGGGCGGCACTCGTGATCGCGGCGACGCCGGCATGTCTGAGGCGCCGCTCGACGGAAATCGCGTAGTAACGCTCGCGGACGGCTGACGTGCGGCCCACGACCGCCGCTCGGTGCGTTCGCAGTACTTCGCCTTCGATAGCGGTGGGGGCCGGAAACACGGCCCGACCACCTTCGCCAAACGTCTTGAGCAGCGCAGGGTCCTCGAATTCGCCTGCAACGACCGGACGAACACCCTCGGTTTCGAACCATTGCTCGAGCGTCCGGCGCAGCGACGTGTTGACGGTCGGCAGCAGGATTGGCGCGCCGTCGAGCGACCGCGGGAATCGTCGGCCGAGTCGCTCGGCCAGCGATCGTCCCGCGAAAAACGTGGTGCCGGACTCGCCGAGGAGATGGTTGAAGACTCTCACGCGGACGTGCGGGGCGGCAGGCGTATCGCTGATCACGACGTCGAGCGCGTGTGTGGCCAGCTGGGCCAGGAGCTGCTCGGGGTCGCCTTCGCTGCACGTGATCTGGACCGGATCAGCGCCGTCGATCGCCGGCTGCAGAAGGCGATAGACGACGAGCTTGGGCACCGCGTTGGCCACACCCACTGCGAGTCGCGGCGCCCGACCTGACGGCCGCCCTTTGAGCGTCTCGAGGAGCTCGCCGCCGGCCGTGAAGATCTCCGTGGCGTAGCGGTCCACGACTCGGCCGACCTCGGTCAGCACGAGCGTGCGCCCCTGTCGCTGGAACAGACGTTCAGCAAGCGCCTCTTCCAGAAGCTTGATCTGCGAACTGATCGTCGGCTGCGACAGCCGAAGCTTTCCGGCCGCCCTCGAGATGCCGCCCTCCCGGACGACCGTCCAGAAATAGAACAAGTGGTGGTAGTTGAGCCCATCCATTACCTGGCGACCTCCGGACGGAAGCATAACAAAAAGCTCACGATTAGCTCGTAACTATCTATTTGTTAATGAAAGGATCATCCTCTATCGTCGTTCCATGAGCACATGGGCAATCGTGCTGGACATGTTCGCAGCGGTGGCCGCCGCCCTTCTGCTGCTGAACCTTGGATGGGCGGCGGTGGTGCGCGGGAGAGCCCACCAGATCATCCGGAATCGTGACGCCGACGTGTCCCCCGCGGAATCCTTCGAGGCTGGTTGGGTCGAGCGTCTGCCGCTCGTGCTCTTCCGGCTCGCCCGGCGGACCGGACGCTTTCACGTGGCGGTTGGTGCCGTCGCCGGATGGGTGTGATGGGCGTGAGATCCCGGCGGAACGCGCCTGTCGACCCGCCGCCGCCCTTCCCGTCGCAACAACCGAGTCCGCAGCGGGTCGAGCACGACGCACGACAGCCGCCGGCGTTTCACACGTTGTCGGCCGATGAGGTCATCGAGCGCCTCGGCACGACGCCGACAGGCCTCTCCGCCGCCGAGGCGGCGCGACGGCTCGAGCTCCACGGGCCCAACGAGCTTCAGACGCTGAAACGTGTCTCTGCCTGGCATACGCTCGCCGCCCAGTTTCAGAACGTTCTGATCCTGATTCTTCTTGGCGCGACGTTGGTGTCCGGATTTCTCGGTCACACGCTCGAAGCGGTGGTCATCACCGTCATCGTGCTCTTTGCGGTCCTCCTCGGCTTCATCCAGGAACACCGCGCGGGTCGAGCGCTCGAGGCGCTGAAACAGTTGGCGGCGCCGTCCGCGCGCGTGCTTCGTGACGATCAGGAGATTTCCATTCCGGCCCGCGAGCTGGTACCCGGAGACGTCGTGTTCCTGCGCGCGGGCGACCGCGTTCCGGCCGACGCCCGGGTCACGCAGGCGGTCAACCTCTCCATCGACGAAGCCGCTCTGACCGGCGAATCGGCGCCGGTCAAGAAGATCACTGCCCGCCTGGACGATGAGCGGTTGCCGCTGGGCGATCGGACGAACCTGACGTACGCGGGGACGATCGTCGCGTACGGGCGCGGCCAGGCCGTCATCGTGTCGACCGGCATGTCTACCGAGTTCGGCCGGATCGCGCGCATGGTCGAGTCCGTCGAGTCCAGCCGGACGCCGCTGCAGGAAAACCTCGATCGCCTGGGTGGCACGCTCGGCAAAGCGGCGCTCGTCGTGGTGGGGCTCGTCGTCGCGATCGGCCTCGCCCGCGGTCTGCCCGTCCTCGACATGTTCATGTTCGGCATCGCGCTGGCGGTTGCGGTCGTTCCTGAAGCGCTGCCCGCGGTCGTGACGATTTCGCTGGCGATCGGCGTGCGGCGCATGGTCACGCGCAACGCGCTCGTTCGGCGCCTCCCTATCGTCGAAACGCTCGGCAGCACGACGGTCATCTGTTCCGATAAGACCGGCACGCTGACCAGGAACGAGATGACCGTGCGGCAGATCTTTGCCGACGACCGCATGCTCCAGGTGTCGGGCGTTGGATACGAACCCTCGGGTCAGCTCAAGGATGGCGATCGGACGGTCGATCCGTCGCCGGGCGTCCTGGCACTCCTCGCCGCCGGCGTGCTCGCATCGGATGCTCGGCATGTCAACCGCGAGGGCCGGTGGTACATCGAGGGCGATCCGACCGAGGGCGCGCTGGCCGTCGCGGCGGCCAAGGCGGGGTTGAACCAGGCCGATCTCAACCAGCAGCAACCGCGCGTTGGCGAAATCCCGTTTACGTCGGAGCGGCGTCGGATGACCACGCTCCACACGACGTCATCCGGCTCGGTCGCCTATTCGAAGGGAGCCGCCGACGAAGTGCTGGGCGGCTGCACCAGCCAGCTGCGATCGAGCGGGGAAGTGCCTCTGACTGACACCGGCCGCGAGGACATCCACGCCATCGAGCGGCGCCTGGCCGGAGAAGGCCTTCGCGTTCTGGCGATCGCGAGAAAATCCAGCGCGTCTCTCGAGGATGCGGAACAGCAGATGACGCTGCTCGGCCTCGTCGCGATGATGGATCCCCCTCGAGCCGAGGCGAGGGACGCGATCCAGGTCTGCGAGGCCGCTGGCATACGCGCCGTGATGATCACCGGCGATCATCCGTTGACCGCCAGCACGATTGCCAGGGAACTGGGCATGCTCAAGGACTGGCGGGTCGTGTCCGGCCGCGATCTGGACGCGATGTCCGATGGGGATCTCGAACACGACGTTGCCGACATCGGGGTATACGCGCGCGTGTCGCCTGCCGACAAGCTCCGCGTCGTGACGGCCTGGCAGACGCGCGGGCAAATCGTCGGGATGACTGGCGACGGCGTCAACGATGCGCCTGCCCTCAAGAAGGCTGACGTCGGCATCGCCATGGGCATCGCGGGTACCGACGTGAGCAGGGAAGCCGCCGGCATGACCCTCCTCGACGACAATTTCGCCACGATCGTCGGGGCCGTCGAGGAAGGACGCATCGTCTTTGGAAACATCAAGAAGTATCTGATGTATCTGCTGTCGTGCAACGTCGGCGAAATCGTGCTCCTGGCCGGCTCGGTCGTCGCCGGACTTCCGATGCCGCTGACCGCCGTCCAGATCCTCTACGTGAATCTGGCGACGGACGGGTTGCCCGCGCTGGCGCTCGCCGTCGATCCGCCCGAACCGGATTTGATGCAGCGCAAGCCGAGAGACTCTCGCGTCGGCATCTTCACGCGGCCGGTCGTGGCGCTGTTGCTCGCGGCCGGGCTGTGGTCTGCCATCGTGAACATGACGCTGTTCATATGGCTCCTGCGAACTGGACGACCGCTCGTGGAAGTGATGGCGATGACGTTCGTGGCGCTCGTCCTCATCCAGTTCTTCAACGCCTACAATTGCCGGTCGGATCGCTTGTCGGTATTCCGCAAGCCGTTCGCCAACCGCTGGCTGAATCTAGCCGTCGTGTGGGAGCTGGTGCTGCTGGTACTGGTCCTCTACGTACCGTTTCTCCAGCGTGCGTTCGGCACGTTCAGCCTGACGCCGGCCGACTGGATCCTGACGACGGTGCTGGCGTTTTCAATCGTGCCGGTCATGGAAGCCGTGAAGTGGATGGTCCGGCGAGGCTGGTTCGGAGAACCTGTCTGACGGGACGGTCTCTGATTCGGCGATTCTCCCTCGGCATGGCTAAAAACCTATCGCGGTCGCCCTTGGGCAAAGCTCAGGGCGATCCTGAGCTCGTCGAAGGGACCAGGCGGTCGCGACACTAGCGATAAGCAGCAGCCTGAATACTGTACAGCTCAGCGTAGTGTCCACGCTTCGCCATTAACGCTTCATGAGTGCCCATCTCCACGACGCGCGCACCGTCCATGACGGCGATGACGTCCGCCATCCGGACGGTCGAGAACCGGTGTGACACGAGGATCGTGATCCGGCCGTCAACATCATCGCGTCCCGCTTTGTCGAGCTCGGGACGTGGCGAGTCGACCGAGCGACGAGCGGCGGCGGCGTAGCGTTCGAACAGCGCATGTTCGGTCTCGGCGTCGAGCGCGGCAGTCGGTTCGTCCAGGACGAGCAGCAGCGGGCGGTCGCGCATGAAGCCGCGTGCCAGCGCGAGCTTCTGCCACTGGCCGAATGAGACGTCGACGCCGCCGGGCCACGTCGGACCTAACTGCGTGTCAAGGCCCGACGTCAGACGCGAGATGACGTCCTCCGCTCCGGCGCGCCCTACCGCAGCCATCACGGCCGGTTCGTCGTCCAGGCGCGGCACATCGCCCAGGCCGACGGTGTGGCGCGCGCGAAACTCGAAGCGGAAGAAGTCCTGGAAGGCGCCCGCCAGGCGCGACCGCCACAGGTCGGCCGGCATCCGGGCGAGCGGCGTGTCGTCGACAAGAATGGCCCCAGACGTCGGCTCGTACATCTTCGCGAGCAGCTTGACTAACGTTGTCTTGCCGGCGCCGTTCTCGCCGACGATGGCGACAACCGAACCTGCCGGCAGTGACACCGATACGTCGTCGAGGACTAGACGCGACGTGCCCGGGTAAGCGAACGAGACGTGCTCGAGGCGGATGCCACGGCGGAGGACTGCGGGCACGGGCTGATCGGCCGAGGCGACGAGGGAGGCTGCATAATCCTCGAGCCATGCGAGACGCCTCGAGCCGTCCATCCAGAAGCCCCTGAGGAAGCCAATCTCGCCGACGGTCGCGCCGATGTACGCCGAGAGGCGGGCCCCCGCTGCGAGCACCAGCAACACAGCGCCGGCTGATGACCGGAGGCCTGACGACACGAACACCACCGCGCCGACGTAGGCAGCCCCGAACAGCGCCCACGCCAGCGTGTGCCACATCGCCGAGCCCCACCGGGCCGCCGATAGTGGCGCGTATCCGTGCTCCCATGCCTCGCGGCGTTGCGCCACCAGGCGATCGCCGATCCCCGTGACCCGTACCTCCTTGCCTGGTGGTCCAGTGGTTGCGGTCGTGAACAGGTGACGGGCCAGGCGGTTGGTCTGTGCCGCGCGCTCCTGAGCGGCACGTTCCACTGCGGGCCGCCATGTCGAAGTGAGCACGGTTGGAAGCGCGAATACGGCCAGCAGCACGAGCGCAGGATGGATGGATGCGAGCAGCGCCACCGTGACGCCGAGGCGCAAGATCCAGCCGCACGTGGAGAACAGCGACATGTACATGTGATCGAGCACGAATACTTGATCGCGCAGCATCGCGAGCCGATCGAGGTGCTCGGGGCGCTCGTGGTGCGCGATCGTTACGAGCGAGGCCTGCAGCCGGGCGACGTGCGATTCGAGTGCGATTGTGACTTTGTCGCGGAAGCGCCTCTGTACTCGCGTGCTGACCGTGCGGAGAAACCAGGTCGCCGTAGCCGATACGGCGAGGCCGATGGCTGCGGCGCGCACGAGGCCCGGCTTGTTCTCGAGGACGCCCTCACCGAGCAGCATCAGCCAGAGCGCGAGCAACGCATCGGGCAGCGCCGCGAGCTGCGACAAGACGAACGCCGCCAGCATCAGCCGCGGCTCGTGACGGTAGCCGAGCTTGCACAGGCGCCACATCGACGACAGCGCCGGTGGCAGCTCGTCCTTCGTTGACCGGCGGGCGCCGCTGCCCGCCAGGCTCGGTTCCTCGTCCATGGTCTGCGCCGTGTCGCGGCCTGGCTCAGCTGAGGACGTCATACTGAGCGCCTTCCTCGTCCTCGGCCGCGCCAAACCTCTGGGCCTGTAGATCGAACATCGTGCGATAGCGACCGCCTTTCGCCATCAGCTCGTCGTGCGTCCCAAGCTCGACGACGTGGCCCTTTTCGAGCACGCAGATCCGATCGGCATGGCGAACCGTGGAAAAGCGGTGCGAGATGAGGATCGTCGTGCAATGCCGCGTCGCGGCGAGGATCCGGTCGAAGATCTCTGCCTCACCGCGCACGTCGAGCTGCGCCGTGGGCTCGTCGAGCAGAACGACGCCTGCCCCGAGCTGTATGGCGCACAACGCGCGCGCGAGCGCAACGCGCTGCCACTGGCCGCCGGACAAGTCAGTACCACCGTCGTAGCCACGAGCCAGCACCGTGTCCAGTCCGGCGAGATTCGCTGCGCCGGCGGATGCGAGCGCCTGCCAAATCACGTCGTCGGGCGCGCCTGCAGGAGCGACGTTATCGCGCAGCGGCAGTTCGAACCGCGTGAAATCCTGAAAGACGGCGGTGACGCGATTCCGCCACGAGTCCAGCGCGAGGTCGCGGAGATCGACACCATCGATTTCGATCGCACCCGACTGCGGGTCGTACAAGCGGCACAGAAGCTTTGCGAGCGTGGTCTTGCCGGCGCCGTTCTGCCCGACGATGGCGAGAGACGAGCCGGCGGGGATTGCGAGATCGAAGGCGTCGAGGACCGGCGGGCCGCCGGGGTACGCAAATGAGAGATCCCTGAACCGGATTTCGCGTGCCGGCATACCGTCGGCGGGACGGCTGTCTGACGCCATCCCGGAGGCCAGGGCGCCGGCGGGAGCCATGGCCGCCTCGAGTCGCAGCACGGCACCGACCGGCGCCGAGGCTCCATCGAGTGCCCAGTTGAGCCCGCCGAATGCGATCATCGACGCGCCCACGGCGCTCTGGGCGAACACGACGACCTGCGCGAGGTTCAGGCTGCCAGCGTCAGCGGCGTTGGCGAGCGACCAGAACACTGCCACGTTGGCGCTTGCGACAAGCATCAGGCTCCACAGCATCGGCTTTTCACGAAGCCGCGTCGCTTCGTACTGCAGCGCGTGCAGGCGTGTGCGGCGTGTTACGAAACGGTCGATGGTCCAGTCCGCGAGCCCGAAGAGTCGCAGCTCCTTCGCCGGCGCCGGATCGACTGCGAGCCGGAACGCGTAGTCTGCGTCGCGCTGCGCTGCGCGCACGTCGTCGGTGTTGCGGTCGCGCCAGACGGCGCTCTCGCGCAGCAGCCAGTGTGTCGCCAGCCAGGCGCCACCGAGCAGGATCGGTGCCCACCAGGCATAGGCAAAGAGCACCCCGGCGCATGCGAAACCGCCGATCATTTCGACCAGCCCGTCAGCGATGAAGTCCACCGAGATGTTCAGCGGCGGACCGGTCATGCCGATGTCGAAATCGCGAGCGACGGTCAGATCGCTGGTGAGCTTCGGATCCTCGAGGTGTCCCATGCCTGGCGGGTGCACGCATGCCTCGGTTAGGCGGTCGTACAGCCAGGCGGCGGTCCGATCGCCGAGGTTGGCACTTAGCGCCTGATGGATGGGCTGGAGCACCTGGAGCAGGATGAACACGCCGCCGACGGACGTGAGCGGGCCGGCGAGGTTGTCGCCTTGCTGCACGGCGCCCACCAGCAGGCCCATGGCGATGGCGAACACTGCGGGCAGCACACCCCGCAGAACGAGCACGACCCACCAGAAGATGGCGAGGAGGCGGTCGGCCTTCGGCAGAACGCCGAAGAACTTCCATTCATTGCGCTCACGCAGATGCGGCAACACCGGTCATTCCCTCCGCCAGGAGAATCCTACTACCCGTGCCGCACCGGTGAATTGGAAGAAAGTCCGCCTGCGGCCGGGCGCGTTTCCCACGGCCGCGACGTTCCACGAGAATCGGGACCGCATCAGCGGGAGGGAGACCGAGAATGATGCGACTTCTGGGTGCGATGGTCGGAGGATGACCTCGGCGAGTGGCCCCTCCAGCGTTTCGCCGAACGTGGAGCGCAGCGCCGCCTGCGGGGCCACCGCGGCGAACAGCATCGTGCAGGTCAGCACGCCCGACACGATCATGATCCACTTGATATTGGCTTCAACCCAGGTCATGTTCTCCTCATGTCGAGACATTGCCTGTGCCCGCGCGTCGAGGGGATTCTCCCACAGGCGAAAGCTGAGAGCTGAGAGCCGAGAGCTGACAGCTTCTTGACACTATATGCACTGTGGATATACTCGACATGTGACGAGTACCGTTGAATCCCTCCTGCCGCTTCAACCCGCAACCTTCCACATCCTCGTGGCGCTGGCCGACGAGGACCGCCACGGCTACGCGATCATGCAGGACGTGGCCGCGCGGACCAGCGACGTCAGGCTCGGCGCCGGCACGCTCTACCGATCCATTCAGCGCATGCTCGAGCAGGGGCTCATCGAGGAGCTGCGCGAACGGCCGGCCCCCGAGCTGGACGACGAGCGGCGGCGGTACTACCGCATTACGCCGTTCGGCCGCGCCGTCGCGAAGGCCGAGGCGCGGCGTCTGGCACAGATGCTGAAGCTGGCGCGAGCCCGCGGGTTCCTGGCGGGAAAAGCGTGATGCGCCTCTACCGGACGCTCCTTCACCTCTATCCTGCGTCGTTCCGCGCGGAGTACGGCGAGGAAATGGCCGCCATCTTCCGGCGCCGCCTGCGCGATGCCCGTGGTCCGCTCGCGCTCGTGTCGCTGTGGTTCACCACGTCCGGCGAGATCATCGTCAGCGCGCTGGCGGTCCACTGGGACATCCTGCGCCATGACCTGCGATACACCGCGCGGATCCTGACGCGGGCCCGCGGCTTCGCGCTGACCGCGATCCTCATCGTCGCGCTTGGGATTGGCGCGAACACGGCGGCCTTCTCGGTCACCGACTTCGTGTTGTTCCGGCCGCTGCCGTTTAGGGATGCGGGCCGGCTCGTGACCGTGTGGCAGACCGTGACCGGTTACTCGCGGATGGAGCTGTCGCCAGCCAATTATCGGGATTGGAAACAGGCCGCCACGTCGTTCGAGCGGATGGGCACCTACACGCAACGCGGCGCCAACCTCATCGGAACCGGCGAGCCGGAGCGAATCAGCGGCGCGGCCGTCAGCGCCGATCTCTTTCCGACGCTTGGCGTGCAGGCGGCGCTCGGGCGAATCTTCACCGATGGAGAGGATCGCGAAAACGCGCCGCCGACGATCATCTTGAGCGATGCGCTCTGGCGCGCCGCGTTCGGCGCTGATCCCAACATCATCGGGCGCAAGGTCACGCTGGAAGACGGCGTGTATTCGGTCATCGGCGTGATGCCGAGGCATTTCAGCTTTCCCAGGCGCGAAGACGAGTTCTGGGTGCCGCTCGTGTTCTCGGCGCAGGATTACGAGGACCGTAACAACAACGAGCTCTACGCCATTGCCCGGTTGAAGCCGGGTGCGACGCTGGAGAGCGCGCGTACCGAGATTGGGCGTCATCGCGGCGCAAACCCGGAAGCAGTACCCGAAGGAGAACGAGCACACCGACGCGGGCGTCTATCAATTGCGCGACGATCTCGACGCGGCAGTCTCGAATGATGTTCTACGCGCTCAGCGGCGCCGCGCTGTGCGTGCTGCTCATCGTCTGCGCCAACCTCGCGAACCTGCTGCTCGCACGCGCCCTCGGCCGCAGGCACGAGCTGGCTGCCCGCGCGGCGCTTGGCGCAGGACGGGAGCGTCTGATTCGGCAGCTCGTGACCGAGAGCATCGTGCTGGCTGCCCTCGGCGGCGCGCTCGGTGTTCTGCTGGCCGCGCTTCTCGTGCCGACGCTCTGGCGCCTGATTCCGGCCAATCTGCCGACGTCGTCGATCCCCGGCGTCGATCTCCGTGTGCTCGCGTTTGCCGCCGGTCTCACGCTCGTGACCGCCGTGGCATTCGGGCTCGCGCCGATGCTGCACACCGTTTCGGACGTCGACGTCCGTGGGCTGCGCGAAGGGACGCGCACGATGGGCGGAAGCAGGGAGCGGCTGCGCGGTGCGCTCGTCGTGGGCGAGGTGGTGGCGTCGATCGTCCTCCTCATCGTCACCGGGCTGCTCGTGCGTGCGCTCTGGACGATTCAGGCACGGGACCCCGGATTCCGGGCCGAGGGCGTTCTGACCCTTCGCACGGCGCTGCCGATCCCCAATACGCCGCGACCGCCCGGCGTGCCGACTTCTATACGCGCGTGCTCGATCGCGTGCGCTCGCTGCCGGGGGTGACGAACGCCGCCTACATCTCGTCGGTCCCGATGGCGTGGCGCGGGGGAATCTGGCCGGTAGGGCTGAAGGGTGAAGTGCTCGAGCGCCGCGACGACAACACCGCTAGCATGCGATACACGACCCCCGGGTTTTTCGCGAGCTTGAAGATACCGCTGCGCGCGGGCCGCGACGTCAGCGACGGCGATACGCAGACGACGCAGCCGGTGGCCGTCGTGAGCGAGTCGTTCGTCGACCGGTACTGGCCTGGTCAGGACCCGCTCGGCCGACGCTTCAATTTCGCTTTCAAGGACCGCACGATCGTCGGCGTCGTCGGCAACGTGCGCGTTCAGGGGGCTGGAGAACCGAAGCGAGCCGCAGGTCTATCTGCCCCATAAGCAGGTCGATGATGGCTGGATCCTGGGCTACGCTCCCAAGGATCTGGTCATCAGCGCGTCAACGCCGCTCGAACAGCTCGTTCCGGCCGTCCGCGGCATCGTTCGCGCCGCCGATCCGCAGCTGCCCATCTCCGACGTGCGGCCGATGACTGACATCATCGACGCGGAGACGGCTTCGAGGTCGCTGCAGGTGCGCGTGCTGGCGGGGTTTGCCTTCGTCGCGTTCCTGCTCGCCGCAATCGGCATCCACGGAGTCCTTTCGTTTGCCGTCTCGCAGCGCACGCCGGAGATCGGCGTCCGCATCGCGCTCGGCGCGCAGCGCCGCGACATCCTGGCGATGGTCGTGAGGCAGGGCGTACTCCTGGTGGGGGCCGGTCTGGTTCCCGGGCTTGTACTCGCCTATCTGGCCGGGCGCTCACTGCAGACGCTGCTCGTCGGCGTGACGCCGGCCGACACCTTCACCTACGTCGCCGTCGTCGGCCTGATGCTGTTCCTGACCCTCGCCGGCACGATCCTGCCCACTCGCCGCGCCGTCAGCGTGGATCCGATCACAGCCATTCGCGCAGAGTAAGGCGTTTTTCATCGGGCGTCAGGAGACGTCAATCCGAGCGGATTATCAGAATCAACGGCAGTCACCGGATATTGCCCAGCGCTTGTAGCCGACTCGAAGTCGCCAGCGATTTCAAAGCTGCGGCGAACGTGCTCCAGGGCACCGGCCTGCCGTGGACCGGCGCCAGCGTCGCAACGTCCAGCTTCATTCGCTCGACCTGATTGGCGAGGCTCCGCATTGCCGGCAATTGCGACGCCCGAGGCGGTTCATGGGTATCAAATAGATCCGCCTGAAAGGCGATGCGCTCGGCCGGCAGGACGCCATCAGCATGCCCTCGACGTGCTGCAACGGCTGCACGTAGTAGACGCGAAGGATCCGGGAGTTGTCGGTGATGACGTAGTTCTCCTGAACGGCCTCGTAGTTATAGCCCTCGGAGAGTTCCGTGGGCGGCCATCGCGACACGATATCGGGCCTGACGCTCCTCGGCTCGTAGTTCAACACGTCCCGATTCAGGAACGCGATGTTCTTCATGTGCGCGACGATCGTCGCGCCGATGTGGAGATACGTTCGCAGGCCCCCGATGTGGTCGAAGTGCGGGTGGGAGCTGATCAGCCAGCGAATCGGCTTGCCTGGCGCCAACTTCACCACGGTCTCGATCACGGCGAGGCTTCGCTCCTCATTTCCTGGCGCCTCGAATATCGCCACAAAGTCCTTGAATTCCACCATGTAGCTGTTGGCGGGGCCTCCGCCAAGCCGGTAGACGCCGTCGGCCATCGCCTCCACCGTCACCTGCGTCGCAGCGTTCGCCTGGGTCACCGATGGAGGCACCGGCACGGGATCGCCGCACACGTTCGGCTGTACCTTGGGGAATGTCCCGCCGTAAGCATTGTGGCCGGTGCTCTGGCGGTAGAACTGCCAGTTGTCATCCCATCCCGTGGTGTGAATGCCACGAGATCGGCCATTTCACGTTCTCGAAGGTCATCTGATCGGTGGACTCGTGCTCGATGTTGAAATCACCGAGCGCGGGTTCGTTGACCGTGGTCTTGATCCGTGTGATCTGATTCCGCGAGTTGATCGTGGCATCCACGCGGTACTTCCCGAACATTGTGATCGCGACGACGTGCACTTTCTCCGGATTCACCACGTTCCCATCCCGGCCCTTCTCGAGCTGCTCCCAGCGCCAGAAGGCGATTGGACTTGGCACCGGGCAGGCGAGCGGCCTTGATGAATCCGGGAGGGTTCAACCAGAGGTCCAGCTGGTACAGCTCTGCCAGGTCCGGCGGTACGGCCACGGGCTCCCCGTCACCGTCGATGTGCCAGGCAAACTGGCCATTCACGATGTGGGTCTGACGCGTCTCCCTCTGCGTCGGCGTGCCGCCCTGCCAGCCCAAGCCGTACTTCCACGATGCCGGGCTCAGGCCGGGTTTGCGGTCGAAGGTCTCCTTGCTCGTCCCCGTTTCCCAGTTGATGGTGCGAGTGTAGTTCGCCAACGAATCGATTCGCGGCCAATCGACGTTGACGGCGTTCTCGAACGTCTGACCGACAGCGCCGCTGTATCCAGTACCCGCGAATGTGATGCATTTCAGATTCGCTTCGCCGATTTCTGCAGCGGCGGCCGCCAGGATAGGCGCTGGGTCCACATAGCCCGGAGGGAACTGCCGGGCGGCAGTCTGGCTTCCTGCAATCACGAGGAGTGCAACCGCAGCGGACGTCCTGACCATGTTTCCTCCGGATGGTTTCTACCGCTGGTTCGGGATTGCGTCAAGGCGACGCATCTGTCTGCCCGCGGCGACCTCGATCCGCCAGCAATCGCAGTGAGGCCATGCTACACTTCCGGCCCATGAAATCGGCCCTACGCGGCGGAAGCGCAGCGTTACTGGTTGTGTCGCTCGCGTCAGTGTCGGGTGATATTTTCGCGCAGGCTCCCCGAACCGGCCCTCATCACACCGTCATCGCGGCCGACGGTATTCAGTGGAAACAACTGCGACCCGGTGCCGAGATCGCCGTCGTCTCGGGAGATCCGGACAAGGAGGGATCGCCGTTCGTGCTGAGATTCCGGTATCGCGGAAAGGCGCGCATCCCGCCCCATTGGCACCCAGCCGACGAACACCTGACAATCCTCAGCGGGACGTTTCGGCTCGGCATGGGGGAAAGCGGCGACGAGTCCGCGACGACGGAACTCCGGGCGGGTGCGTATGCGTTTGTCGCCGCGAAGATGGCGCATTACGCGTGGACCGACGGCGACGCGACGGTCCAGGTCCACGGCATTGGGCCGTTCGTGATCAACTACGTCAACCCGGCGGACGATCCCAACAGAGCCGGCAAGAAGTGAGGTCGACGCGCGCGAGTGTCTTGTCCTTCCTGGAAGCACCAGGTAAGGTTTCTGTGAGTCTGCCTGATGGACCGGGAGGGATCCGTGGGTACAAGCGCTCGGATCACGTCTTCGCTCGCGCCGCTGCTGTCGGTTCGACGCGGCGCGCAGGCGGTCGAGTTCTACAAGTCGGCGTTCGGAGCGCGCGAGGTCTACCGCGTGGAGGATCCTGGCGGTGCCGTGGTGTCGCGGCTGTCGATAGACGGCGCGGAGTTCTGGCTGAGTGACGAGTCACCGGAGCACGGCAATTTCAGCCCGGAATCTCTCAACGGCAGTACGGCGCGGATGATCCTGACCGTGGCCGATCCGGACGCGGTGTTCGCGAAGGCGGTTGCCGCAGGTGCCCGACAAGTCGTCGCGGTGGAAGAGGCGTACGGCTGGCGCGTGGGCCGCGTGGTCGATCCATTCGGCCACCACTGGGAAATCGGCCGTCCGCTCGCGACGTAAGCTGCCTGTCTGCTTGACTACTTTGTGTCGAGGAATTGAGGGCTTGCCGCTCCCGTAGCCGGAGCTGGTCCCAGACTCGTCACATACCAGCCCCATCAGGGACGAGTCGGGTTAGGATCCCTCCAGGAGGAACCATGCGAGCAGGCCGAACGCTGATCATGCTGATGAGCGCGACAATCATCGCGCTGTCCGGAGCCGCTCTGGCGCAGGGCACCAGCCCGGAAAGCGAGGCCGTCAAACAGGCCGCGCTCGACTACCTCGAAGGCATCTATAACGTCCAGCCCGAACGCATCGAGCGGAGCGTTCATCCGACGCTCAACAAGCGCGGCTTCTACAAGAAAGACGCGACGTCGCCCTATGCCGAGTCGCCGATGACCTACGAGCAGCTCTTGAAGCTGGCTGCCTCCTGGAACAAGGAAGGCAAGCGCGACACGAGCGTTCGTGAAATCACGATTCTCGACATGCTCGACCAGACGGCCGTCGTCAGGCTCAAGGCCTCGTGGGGCATCGACTACATGTTCCTCGGCAAGTACGAGGGCAAGTGGAAGATCACGCAGATTCTCTGGCAGAGCCATCCGCCCAAGACCTAGATCCGCGAGCACTCCTGAGCGGAAGCACTGATTCCTTGCGGCGTCAGCCGACAGGCGCGACAATAGCCCGCGCATGCCGGTATTGAAGTCGGCGGCGCACTGGGCGCCGCCCGCCATCGCGTCAACAGCGCTCATCGTCGCCGCGCTCATGCGGCCCGGTGCGCAGGAAAGCGCCACTTCAGCGGGGCAGTTTCCCACCGTCCCCACGGGGTTCGACATCGAGCTCGTCGCAGGCCCTCCTCTCGTCGATCGGCCCATCGTCGCTGACTTCGATGAAGAGGGCCGGCTCTACGTCGCGGATTCCTCCGGCTCCAACGACAAAGTCGAGAAACAGCTCGCCGACAGGCCGCACCGGATCGTGCGCCTGGAAGACACGAACGGCGATGGCCGATTCGACAGGAGCGTCGTGTTTGCCGACCGGATGATGCTTCCCGAAGGCACGATGTGGTTCGACGGTTCCCTCTACGTCGCAGCGCCGCCGAGCATCTGGAAGTTGACGGATGTGAATGGCGACGGCGTTGCCGATCGGCGGGAAGAATGGTTTCAGGGGAACACGCTCACCGGCTGCGCGAACGATTTGCACGGCCCGTACCTCGGACCGGACGGCTGGATCTACTGGACCAAGGGTGCGTTTGCCGAGCAGCGTTACGAGCGTCCGGGCAAGACACAGCTCGTCACGAAGGCCGCCCACATTTTTCGGCGACGGCCGGGCGAGTCGGCCATCGAATCGGTCATGACCGGCGGCATGGACAACCCGGTCGATGTCGCCTTCACGGCCGGCGGCGAGCGTATCCTCACGTCGACGTTCGTGGAGCACCCGCAACTCGGGCGGCGCGACGGGCTGATTCACGCGATATATGGCGGCGCGTACGGAAAGCCGCACGCGGTCCTCGACGGCCATATACGAACCGGTGATCTGCTTCCGCCGATCATCCAGCTCGGTCCTGCAGTTCCGGCCGGCCTCACACGCTACGAGTCGACGGTCTTTGGCGACGAGTATCGCGACAACTTCTTTGCCGCGCTGTTCAACATGCAGAAGGTGCTGCGCGTGGTGCTGGAGCCGGAGGGTTCGACGTTTCGGGCGCGCGACTCCGATTTCCTCGTGTCCAGCAATCGCGACTTTCACCCGACCGATGTGCTCGAAGACGCGGACGGAAGCCTTCTCGTCATCGACACCGGGCCCTGGTACAAGCTGTGTTGTCCGACGTCGCAGCTCGCGAAGCCCGAGGTCTTCGGGGCCATCTACCGCGTTCGGCGCCGCAACGCGCCGGCCGTGCGGGACCCGCGTGGCCTCACGCTGGGGTGGCAGACGATGGGGCCGACCAACCTGGCGGCGCTCCTCGACGACGGTCGTCCGGCGGTTGCGCAACGTGCCATACGGCAAATCGCGACGCTGGGCGGCAACGCAGTGCCCGCGCTGGAAGATGTCGTGAGAACCTCGACAGCTCCCGATGCGCGCCGCAATGCCGTGTGGGCGCTCGCGCGCATCGAGGGTGCTCGAGCGCGGGAAAGTGTTCGATCCGCCCTGAAAGATCCGGATGAGTCCGTCCGGCTGGCAGCCGTGCATTCCGCGGCGGTCTGGCGCGATCGTGGCGCGGTGCCGCTGCTCCTGGAGGCGCTGAAGTCCCGCGCACCCGGAATTCAACGCGCAGCCGCGGAGGCACTCGGACGCGCCGGCGACCCTGTGGCGGTCGCGGATCTCGTCGCGACAGCTTCGAAGGCCGACCGGGTGCTCGAACATTCGCTGACCTACGCGCTGATCGAAATCAACGATTCGGCAGCGACGGTTGCGGCCGGGCTGCAGGAGTCGTCGTCTCGAGCCAGACGCGTCGCGCTGATCGCGCTCGATCAGATGAGTGGTGCGGGGCTGAGGCCCGACGGGCTGATGCCGTTGTTCGACTCGTCCGATCCGGTGCTGAAAGATACTGCCTGGTGGATCGCAGGTCGCCATCCGGAATGGGGCAGTGCGCTGGCGGAATTCTTTCAGAAGCGCCTGGATGATCGAACTCTCAGCCGCGCCGAGCTCGACGATCTCGAGCAGAAGCTGGCGAGGTTCGCGGGCAGCACGGCGATTCAGGAGTTGCTCGCGGCGACTGTTGCCGGTGCGACGTCGCGGCAAGAGCGCTTGACCGCCCTCGCTGCTATGGGCGGCGCACCCTCGGCGACTACGCCGCGCATGAAGGCGTTGCCGTCCGGGTGGACGACGCCGCTCGTCCGCTCGCTCGACAGCCACGACGTGGAGGTCGTGCGGCGCGCGATCGCGGTTGCACGAGCTGCCCCGGCGTCGAAGGACAACGCCGACGATCTGCGCGCGGCTCTCCTGCGCATCGCACGCGATCGCGGACGGCCAACCGATGTCCGGCTCGACGCCCTGGCTGCGACCCAGGAGGGTCTTTCCAGCGTCGATCCGGATCTGTTCGAGCTCTTGACGGCCAGCCTCGAACCGTCCAATCCCGTGATGATTCGTGTCGCGGCCGTCAGCGTCATCGAGAAGTCGAAGCTGGATCGCGGGCAGCTGTTGAAGCTGACCCAATCGCTCGGGATACTCGGGCCCCTGGAGCTTCCGCGCGTGCTGCGCGCGTTCGACAACGGCAGTGACGAGGCGCTGGGGTTGGCGATGATCGCGGGCCTCCGGAAGTCGAAGTCGCCGTCGAGCGTGCGTCCGGACGTGCTGCAGCCCCGCCTGGCGAAGTATCCCGAGTCCGTGCGGTCGGAGGGAGAAGCATTCCTGACATCACTCAACGCCGACTCCGCGCGGCAGTCCCGACGCGTGGAGGAACTGCTGGCGACGATTCAGGGAGGCGACGTTCGTCGCGGGCAGGACGTCTTCAACAGCCCGAAGGCCGCGTGCATGTCCTGCCACGCGATTGGTTACGTCGGTGGCAAGCTCGGTCCGGATTTGACGAAGATCGGTCAGGTGCGGACCGAACGGGATCTGCTGGAAGCCATCGTGTTTCCGAGCGCCAGCTTCGCGCGCGGCTACGAGTCCGTCGTCGTGACGACGAGGTCGGGGCAGATTCAGAGCGGCGTGCTCCGAAGCGATCTTCGCGACGAGGTGGTGCTGGCGATCGGCGAACGCGAGGAGGCGCGGGTTTCGCGCCAGCACATCGCGGACATGCAGCCGGGCACGGCCTCGCTGATGCCTCAGGGCCTCGACGAAGTGCTCACGCGTCAGGAGCTGGCCGATCTTCTCGCGTTCCTCAAAGCGGCCGGTTCCGGCGGGCATTGAGGCTGGTCAGCCCCTCCACTCCACGAAGGGAATGTCCTGCCTCGGTTCCGACCCAAAACGAAGGATGTGGCCATCCGGGTCCTGAACCTCCATCTCGTACGCCCATGGGTAGTTTTCCGGGGCGGCTCTGAATCATGGCGCCGCTGGTCTTGTATTCCTGATACAGGGCCTCCACGTCTTCAACCCCAATCCAGACCCACGTTCGCCCTTCACCCTGTCCACCGCAACACAGGTAGATGGCGGCCTCGTCGCGCGCGACGGAGGTGAAGTCCTCACTGCCCCAGTCCGCATTGGCGAAGCCGAGCACGTTCACGTAATAGTGAACGCTGACGGCCATGTCCCGGACATTCAGAATCGGTTGAGCGTTCTCGAACCTGGTTGGCTTCACGATTTCACCGTGCGGAATCGCCCAGCGCTCGATCGATCTGCGGAACGAGCTCGTCGTAGAGCTTCAGCAGCGCTGGCTCCAATAACACGATATCGCCGTAGTAGACATTCACAGTGCCAAAGAACGGCTCGAGGTTCTCCGTCGGCGTTCGAAAGTACATCGCCTGCAGGACAGCGCGCGACAGGTCGGTGTAATCCTGCTGAAGGGCATAGATGCGGGAGAGGTCAAAGGCCAGCTGCGAGTCGATGTAGGTCAGCGACTGCGTGGCCAACGCAAGATCCCATGCCGTGCGGGCGAAGGAGACCGGCTGCAGGCCGCGGATTTCAACATCATTCGTTTTTCGCGTCTTGGGATCTGCCGCAAAGTACTGTTCCAGCCTGGCTTTGGTCGTGACGTGGTAGTCCTTGACCCTCTCCACCGCGGCCCGGTTGGTCAGAATCTCCGCTCGAAAGCGTCGCAAAGACTCCTGCGCAAGCTCGCGGTGCTGGGCGCGTTCCCGCCACTGGTCGCCCATCAGCCCGAGGAACACGCCTGCGCTGATCAGGAGCACGTCGAGCCCGATCTTGAGCAGGGCTCTCGGCCGATTTGGTGCTGGCGCCTTGATGCGAGCGAATCAGCGGGACCCACGTCCAGCGCATGTCCGAGGGAACTCTTTTCGTCATTCTCGGGCCGTTGCGCGTGAACCTCAGGCACGTGGACCGCTCCTTGGGTCGGCCCGAGCATATTGAGCGGCACGGTGTGGGGCTGTCAACGCCGTGCGGTCGGGACGGTTTCAACCTCCGCGATGATCGAGATCGTCGCTCATCGGTCTCGCCGTCTGAACCACGCTGCCGTCCGGCCGCACGATTCCAGAGTTTCCAGATGAGAACGTTTCCAGAGGCGGTTCTTGCGGCACGTGACCATCATCCAACAACGAATCCGAGCCGTGCATGGAATGTTTCTCGATACCGAGAAGCGAGCAGGGAGGATGGCGGCGGGGGACCCGAAGATCCCCCGCGTCGTTCTCAGGCGACGAAACGGCGTTATTCCGTCAGATCGGATCGCGCTTCTGAACGCGCGAGCGCGACTTCGGCCTTCGCGTCGAGCTCGGGCTTGTACTGCTCAATCGCGTCAGCCAGACTCTGTCCCTCGTTCACGATGCGATGCTTGAGGACCATGAACGGCACGCTGGTATTGCGCGACGCATGGGCCACCGTCAGGAACTCCTCGGCCGTGTCGAAGTTCTCGGCCGCAATCTCCAGCTGCGTGCCAGGATTGAGGACCGCCTTGGCGCGATCTCGCAGTTCAGGCTCCCACATTTCGACGGCGACGCGCGACACGGATCCCGGCGGTGCCGGGCGCACCGCACGCGCGGGTCGAGACCGGGCCGTTGCTGGTGTGTTCGCAGTCGGTCTTTTCGCTGCCGGTGTGACGTTTCGCGCCGGCGCTGCCGCAGCGTCGGTCGCGACAGTATCCCGTGTCGATCGATCGGACCATCTATCGTGCACCGTTGGACCGATCGCCACTCCCAGGGCGAGCGCTCCGACGAAACCGGCCGCGAGAGCTGAGGCCTTGCCAACCGTCATGAACAACCTCCTATGGTTCGGCTAAGCGGCTTCACACCGCCTGGCTTGGTAGAGCGATTCACATTCGCTCGACACAGGAGGGATAGTGCAAGAGGCTCGCCGTTTTCGCCGTTTTGTTCGCCACATCGGTGTGAGTGGCTGATGGATAGGCGTTTACGAGATGCGGGAGTAGTCGAGCTTCTCCGTCCGTGGCCAATCGACTGTGAAAAATCGATTAGTGATTGGTGATCAGGGATTTTAGGGATTAGCGATTAATGGCCGAACCAGCGGGCCATCGCGCCGCCTCGGACGGGTTGCCCCTCCGGGGTGGGTGGGTCGGTCAGGCCCTCGGAGACACGCTGCGGCAGGTGGATTTTCAAGACCATGTTCCCTGGAGGTTCTGCCGACATCCACACGTGCCCGCCGCAGTCCCCGATGAGGCCCAGGAGGACCCCGAGGTCCACCCCCGGTTTGTCCGACGGCGATTTGCCGGCGTTCGCGTCAGCGGGGTCGTTCGGATGTCCAGTCGCGGCGGGGCGCTCTGCGCCTTTCACTTCGACGACCGTGATCAGCGCGTGAGCGCCTGGACGGACGTTGGGATATTTCGCCAGGAATCTGCGGGTCAACACGGTCGTGGCCAGCTCGATCTTCAGCCGCCCGCCAAAGGGCATACGCTCACGCGCGTAGCTGGCGACGTTGACGAGGATTCTCTCGACACGCTCCGACTCGACATCGACGGTGATCGGCCCCGAGGTCTTTGGCAGCACGAATTCGATGTCGTCTCCCGCGACCCGCTTCAGTACGGGCTCCAGGTCGCGCAGCACCTGGTTCACGTTCACGGGTTCGAGCGCGCTCGTCTGCTTCTCGCCATACACTGCAAGCTGCCGCAGAAAACTGGCCGCGCGCGTCACTTCGTCAAGGAGCAGCTCACCTTGCCGTCGCAGGGCGATGTCGTTGCCGATCGTGTCCAGCAGTTGCTGGGCATCCTGGTTGACGTCGCGGAGCAGGTTGTCGCAGGTCACCGCGACTTCCGAGGCAAGTCGTCCAACCGCTTCCATGCGTTGGGCCTGGCGAAGTCTGTCTTCCATCGTTCGAAGATCCGTGATGTCCTCTGCGGTGATCTCGATCGATCCAGCCGCGCCGGGGCCCGCCTGCAACCGCACGACGCGGCGGGCGCCATCCTTTCTCCGCCACGTGGTGTCCACCGTTTCTTTCGTTCCCGAGCTGACGCAGCGTTCGATCAACCATCGCAGATCGTCCGCGGACTCGAACACCCGGGTCGCGAAATCCACGCCCCGGAGCTCGTCGGCCGTTCGGTAGCCGAGTAACCGGACCAGCGCGCGATTGACGTGCGTCAGGGCGCCGTCGCGAGCCCACCGCGAAATGCCGTAAGGTGCGTGCTCGAACTGCCTGCGGATTTCCGCCCGGCTCTCGTCGAGCTGACTCTGCAGGTGCGGCACCCGGTCGGCTTCGTTTTGCAGGGCGTCGCGGCGGCCCCTGGTTGCCTCCAACTCCCGGGTCACACTCTGGAGCTCCGCCCGAAGTTTCGCGACGTCGCGACTGCCGGCTTCGAGCGCCTCGCGGAGTTTGCCTTCGATCTGGGTGATGGCGTCCCGAGAGGCTTGCTGAGATGCCAGGTGGCGCGACGTCTGCTCTCGAAGCTGTGCGTCGCGTTCGGTCACCACGGTTCCGAGCCTGGCTCGTTCAGCGGCGTGCTCGCTCGAAATGCGCGCGAGTGCCTGGAAGTCGGCGCGGACCTGCTCCAGCGTCCGCTGCAGTTCAGCATATTCGGCCGACAGACGGCGACGCTCGCCCTCGGCCGTCAGCCGATCGCGCTCGTGAGCCGCGCGTTCCTGGACAGCGCGCTCCTCGAGCCGAGCCTCGTGGTCTCTCGTCTGCTGCTGTATCGAGGCAATTTCATCGAGGAAGCGCTGCCGAGCTTGCTCAGAGGCCAGTCGGATGTCCGAGAGGTCACCCTCGAGAGCCTGGCGCGTCGCAACGGCCTGGGCGAGCTGCGACTCGAGCTCCGCCTGACGCTCGGCAGCGACCGCCTGGTCGGCCGCGGCTCGCTCGTCGGCGAGTTGACGGGCGGCGTCGGACTCGGCGAGCCGGCGCTCGAGCGCATCGCGCGCCGCCGCGGCCGCCGCTAGTCCGGCGTCGTGCTGAGCCTGACGCTCGGCGAGGTGACCTGCGGCGGTCTTCAGCTCCAACGCGTGCTGGTGCTCTGCGTGCTTGTAAGCGGCCTTCGCTTCCGTGAGTTCGTGTTCGAGCCTGTTGTGCGTCGCTCTCGCTTCGGCGAGCATCGCGCCGAGCTCTGTCTCGCGCCGCGTGAAGTGTTCGGCGGCAGCGACCGCTTCCGCCGCCCGCCGCTGTTCGGAGTCCTGGAGCGCTGCGTGCGCGTCCTCGAGCTTCTCTTGCAGCGCCTCGCGCGCCGCACCGGCCGTTGCCAGCTCGGCGTCGAACTGAGTCTGGCGCTCGGCGAGGCGGGCTGCGGCAGCCGTCAGCTCCGCCGCATGCCGCTCTTCCGCGCCCTGATGCGCGGCCTTCGCGTCCGCGAGTCTGTGCTCGAGGGCCTTGCGCGTGGTGGCTTCCTGCGTCAGCCGCGCCTCGAGCTCCGTCTGACGCTGCGCGGCGGCCGTGCGGTCGGCCGAGGCTTGCTCGTCGGCGAGTTGACGGGCGGCGTCAGCGTCGGCGAGTCGGCGTTCGAGTGCCTCGCGGGCTGCCGTCGCCTGTGCCACCTGGGTGTCGTACTGGGCCTGGCGTTCGGCGAGTTGCGCGCCAAGCTCCGTCTCGCGCCGCGTGAGGTTTTCGGCCGCAGTGACCGCTTCCGCCGCCCGCTGCTGTTCGGACTTCTTGAGGTCTGACTTTGCGTTCGCGAGTTTCTGCTCGAAGGTCTTGCGCGTGGTGTCTTCCTGCGCCAGCCGCGCCTCGAGCTCCGTCTGACGCTGCGCGGCGGTCGCGCGGTCGGTCGAGGCTTGCTCGTCGGCGAGTTGACGGGCGGCGTCAGCGTCGGCGAGTCGGCGTTCGAGTGCCTCGCGGGCTGCCGTCGCCTGTGCCACCCGGGTGTCGTACTGGGCCTGGCGTTCGGCGAGTTGCGCGCCGAGCTCCGTTTCGCGCCGCGTGAGATGTTCGGCGGCGGCGACTGCGTCCGCTGTCCGAGCCTGCTGCGTCTCTTCGAGCACCGCTGCCGCATCGTCGAGCTGCTTCGCGAGGGCGTCGCGCGAGCGGGCGAGATCGGCCATGCTGGCCGTGAACTCCGCGCTCCGAATGGCCAGGTGGTCGGCGGCAGCGGCCGCTTCTGCCGCCCGCCGCTGTTCGGACTCCTGGAGCGCCGTCTCCGCGTCCAAGAGTTGCTGCTCGACGCCCTTCCGTGTTGTGACTTCCTGACCGAGCCGCGCCTCGAGCGCCGCCTGAAGCTGTGCGGCGGCCACGCGGTCGGCCGACGCGCGCCGCTCAGCCTGCTGCCGCGCGGCATCGACGGCGGTCAGCCGGAATTCGAGCGCGCTCCGGATCGCGACGGTCTCGTCGCGCGCGGTGCCGAGCTCGGCTTCGATCGCTGTAAGTCGCTCTCCCGCGGCGACCGCCTCGGCCGCGCGCTCCTGCTGCGCCTGTTCGAGCGCCGTCGCGGCATCCCACAGTTTCGACGCATGCCGTTGCGCCGCGTCTTCGCGCGCGGCCTCCGCGTCGGCGAGCGTCTGCTCGAGGGCTGAGCGCATTTCAGCTTCTCGAGTGAGCCGTGCCTCGAACATGGCCTTGAGCTCGGCTTCGCGCTGTGCGAGTTGATCGGCCGCGGCGATGGCCTGTGCCGCTCGATCCTGCCGTTCCTGTTCGAGGGCCGCCGCGACATCGCGCAACTCGAGCGTGAGCGCTTCTCGGGCCGCAACGGCCTGCGTCAGCTCGGCGTCGTGCTGCGCCTGACGCTCGTCGAGCTGCGCGGCAGCCGTCGCCAGCTTCAATGCATGCTCTTGTTCCGCGTCCTGGCGCGCGGTCTCCGCGTCGGCGAGCGTCCGCTCGAGGGTTGAGCGCTTTTCAGCTTCTCGAGTGAGCCGTGCCTCGAACATGGCCTTGAGCTCGGCTTCGCGCTGTGCGAGCTGCTCGGCCGCCGCGATCGCCTCTGCCGCCCGATCCTGCCGCTCCTCTTCGAGGGCCGTCGCCACATCGCGCAACTCGAGCGTGAGCGCATCGCGGGCCGCAGCGGCCTGCGCCAGCTCGGCGTCGTGCTGCGCCTGGCGTTCGTCGAGCTGCGCGGCAGCCGTCGCGAGCTTCAACGCATGCTCTTGTTCCGCGTCCTGGCGCGCCGTCTCGCGCGTCGGCGAGCGTCTGCTCGAGGGTTGTGCGCTTTTCAGCTTCTCGAGTGAGCCGTGCCTCGAACATGGCCTTGAGCTCGGCTTCACGCTGTGCGAGCTGCTCGGCCGCCGCGATCGCCTCTGCCGCCCGATCCTGCCGCTCCTCTTCGAGTGCGGTCTCGATATCGCGCAGCTTCAACGCATGCTCTTGCTCCGCCTCCTCGCGCGTGGCCTCCGCGTCGGCGAGCGTCTGCTCGAGGGCCGAGCGCGTTGCTGCTTCTCGACTGAGCCGTGCCTCGAACATGGCCTTGAGCTCGGCTTCACGCTGTGCGAGTTGCTCGGCCGCCGCGATCGTCTCTGCCGCCCGATCCTGCCGCTCCTCTTCGAGGGCCGCCGCCACATCGCGCAATTCGAGCGTGAGCGCATCGCGGGCCGCAACGGCCTGCGCCAGCTCGGCGTCGTGCTGCGCCTGGCGTTCGTCGAGCTGCGCGGCAGCCGTCGCCAGCTTCAATGCATGCTCTTGTTCCGCGTCCTGGCGCGCGGTCTGCGCGTCGGCGAGCGTCTGCTCGAGGGCCGAGCGCATTGCTGCTTCTCGACTGAGCCGTGCCTCGAACATGGCCTTGAGCTCGGCTTCGCGCTGTGCGAGTTGCTCGGCCGCCGCGATTGCCTCTGCCGCCCGATCCTGCCGCTCCCCTTCGAGTGCCGTCTCGACATCGCGCAGCTTCAATGCATGCTCTTGCTCCGCCTCTTCGCGCGCGGCCTCCGCGTCGGCGAGCGTCTGCTCGAGGGCCGAGCGCGTTGCTGTTTCTCGACTGAGCCGTGCCTCGAACATAGCCTTGAGCTCGGCTTCGCGCTGTGCGAGCTGCTCGGCCGCCGCGATCGCCTCTGCCGCCCGATCCTGCCGCTCCTCTTCGAGGGCCGTCTCGACATCGCGCAGCTTCAACGCATGCTCTTGCTCCGCCTCGTCGCGCGCGGCCTCCGCGTCGGCGAGCGTCTGCTCGAGGCCGAGCGCGTTGCTGCTTCTCGACTGAGCCGTGCCTCGAACATGGCCTTGAGCTCGGCTTCGCGTTGTGCGAGTTGCTGCGGCCGCCGCGATCGCCTCTGCCGCCCGATCCTGCCGCTCCTCTTCGAGGGCCGTCGCGACATCGCGCAGCTTCAACGCATGCTCTTGCTCCGCCTCGTCGCGCGCGGTCTCCGCGTCGGCGAGTGTCTGCTCGAGGGCTGTGCGTGTTGCAGCTTCGTGAGTGAACCGTGCCTCGAACATGGCCTCAAGCTCGGCTTCGCGCCGAGCGAGCTGTTCGGCCGTGGCGATGGCCTCTGCAGCCCGATCCTGCCGTTCCTGCTCGAGGGCCATCGCCAGATCGCCGAGCTCTCGCGCGAGCGCGTCGCGGGCTGCAGCGGCCTGCGCCACTTCGGCGTCGTGCAGCGCTTGACGCTCGGCGAGGTGCACCGCGGCGGTCGTCAGCTCCGACGCATGCCGTTGCTCGAGGTCGTGGCGCGCCGTTTCCGCCGCCGCCAGTCTCAGTTCGAGCGTGTCCCGAGCCTCGGTGACGCCTGCGAGCATCGCGCCAAGCCTCGGCTTCGCGCCGCGTGAGCTGCTCGGCCGCGATGGTCGCCTCGGTCGCACGCTCCTGCCGCTCCCGTTCGAGCGCCGCCGTGGTCTCGCGCAACTCCCGCGAGAGCGCATCGCGCGCCGCAGTGGCCACTGCCAATCCAGCGTCGTACTGAGCGTGAACCTCGGTGAGGTGCGCCGCGGTCGCCATCAGCTCCGCCGTGAGCCGTTGCTCCGCGTCGTGGCGCGCCTCCTCACTCTCCTGCAGCTTCTGCTCGAGCGCTGCGTGCGCTGCGGCGTCCTCACTGAGCCGCCGTTCGAGCTCCGCCTGCTGCTGCGCGGCCGCGTGGGCGGCGGCCACTCGGTCAGCCGACGCTCGGCGTTCGGCCTGCTGAAGAGCGGCTTCGGCGCCAGCCAGCCGGCGTTCGAGCCCGTTCCGGGACGCGATGGCTTCGTCCATCGCTGCGCCGACTTCGGCTTCGCGCCGTGTGAGTCGCTCGGTTGCCGCGACACTCTCCGCCGCCCGCTCCTGTTGCGCCTGTTCGAGTGCCGTTGCGGCATCGCACAGCTCCTGCGCCAGCCTGTCACGGTCGCGGGTGACTTGCGCGAGGAGCGCCGTGAACTCCGCGTTCCGCTGGGCGATCTGGCCGGTGAGCGTCTCCTCGAGCGTCGTGCGGGAACGGCGGCCTGCGCCAATCCGGCGTCGTACTGCGCCTGACGCTGGGCCAGCTGCGCCGCGCTGCCCGCCCTCTCCGACGCCAGCCGCTGTTCTGCATCGCGGCGCGCAGCCTCAGAGTGCGCCAGTTTGGCTTCGAGCGCCTGACGGTGGGCGCGCTCTTGCTCGATGCTTGCTTGAAGCCGGACGTCGCCTTCACGAGCGCGCTCTGGTGCCCCAGCATGTTGCTTGGTGGGCGGCGAGTAGGCCTGTGTGCGATCGAGCTTGACGAAGAGGGCCCGGAGGACATCCGCTGACTTCACGACGCAATCCATCGCGCCCAGCTTGAAGGCGGGCACGGCGAGCTTCTCGTCCCACTCGACAACCAGGATGACTGGGACGGGCAGTCCGCGGTCTGCGATATCTTTGAGAATCCCGAAGGCATCGACGCCAGGGTGATCGTGTTCGACGAGCAGGATGTCGAAGGGAGGCTTGGACCCCGAGCCAGGAAAACTCTGGGGAACTGGTTGAAGCCTGCCGTTCGGCCCAGGCGTGGCCTCGATGATTTCGATCGACCCCGCACGACTCTCGAGACACTGCTGCGCGAGCGCGGCGTCACCGACGTACATGAGCCGTAACGGCTTTTTCGTTGCGGCAGCCGTGGCCTGGACCCGCTGCAGCGCCCGGCGGACAATGCCCGGCAGGTCGGCGAGGAGCGACTGGTTGTCGACGACGTAGTCGTCTGCTCCTGCCCTGAGCGCCTCGATCGGCGTTCCAGCCTGCGCTGATGCGACAACGATGACTGGCGCGACCAGGCCCAAGTCGCGCACGCGAGTCACGAGCGGGGCGCAGCCCTGGTTCTGAACCTCGGCTTCGAGAAGCAGCACCGCGACGTCCCGGTTTTCAGAGACCCAGCGCAGAGCCGCGGACAGGGAGCCGGCCCAGGCAATCCAGACGTCCGGAGCAATATCGCGAAGGGCGTTCGCAGCGAGCTGCGCAACGGCGCGATCGTTTGCTACATACAGGATTTTCATGCGGTCCGACGCGAGAAATGTCCTTGATTCTATCGGTCAGCAGGCCCGCGGGCTGCAATTCGCGGGCCTGTTCGGCCCCGCAAGCCCCTCGTTGCCATGGACCTCATTCGAGGACACAGCTCCCGCGCCGGCCGCGGATGGCTCGTGAGAGGCTGACGACTTCGTCAGGCCAAGAACAGGTTCGTGAGTTGGATGCCCGGACCGTTGATTTTAGCGGTTCTAACCTCGGATCGCCCAACTTCTTCTGACGGTTCCCAGCTGAACAATATATCAGCCAACTGTGAACCCGGACTGGGCTATGATGCCCGCCGTCAGTCGGCGGGCGAGGTCCACGTGCGAGGAGGTGCGAGATGGGTGGCGAGGTGACGTGGTTCGATCAGCAATCGCGAGAGCGGAAAGGTCGCGTTGAAGCCTCAGGAAACGCTCGCCGACTTTCTCCCGCGGTTAAAGAGCGTTCCTCTCGAGTTCCAGCGAGCCGGTGGGCCTATATCTCTCGGAGGGAGCTTCGGGTGGAGCGGCGCGTATGGCACACACTTCTGGGTAGATCCGAAAGAGAAGATGGTGTCCATCCTGATGACGCAGACCGCGCTTCCTGGGCGCAACGCCGACTTCGAGACTGCGGTGATGCAGGCCGTCGTGAGTGGTGCGCCGGTCACGGCCACGCGATAGAAGCCGGCCGCGCGCAGCTCACGAACCTTTCTTGCCGCCTGTTGGGTGACCGCAGTCCTTCGGATCCGGCAGGTGGTCGCGACCGCGGGTGTCCGGGCGTTGCGTGCCCAAGTACCCCAGGGCCGACAAACGTGTCTTCAGATCCGGAGACACACCTGGCACGGGCTCGGTCGACGGGTCAGCGGCCTGGCGTTCAGAGGAGATCACCTGAAGCCTGCGTCTCATGGCGTCGGCCAACGGCCGTCGCTCCTGATAAAGGTTTGTCGTTTCGAACGGATCGGCGGCGAGATCGGTACAGCTCCGGACAGGGCGCCTCGATGACCTTGAATCGAGCGTCACGCATCGCGCGGAGGGTAGTCCGCCCGAAACGACGCGGGTCAACCGATTCGGCATAGGCTTCGAGGCCGAGGTCCGGTTGCCTGCCGCTCATCAGACCTGTCAGGGTGACGCCGTCCAGGCGTGGTGCGGTCATGCCGTAGAAATCGAGCACGGTGGGCATCAGATCGACGAGACGGACCACAGCACCGATCCGCGCGGGTCGGAATCCGGGTGCGCGAATGATGAACGGGACGCGCAGCACGCCCTCGTAGAGGGACCTTCCATGATCGCGCTCGCCGTGCTCGCCGAGCGATTCGCCGTGATCGCCGGCGACGACGACCAGGGTCTCGTCAAGCAGCCGGCGACGATCAAGCGCATCGAGCAGCCGCCCGATCTGCGAGTCGGCAAACGCGATCTCGCCGACGTACGGATCGTGGATATCCGACCGGAATGGCTGCGGCGGATCGTACGGGCGATGCGGGTCGTACAGATGCGCCCAGAGGAGAAAGCGCCCCTCGACGCCATCCAACCATCGGACGGCGTCGTCCACGACCTCGTCAGCGCGCCGTTGTCCCATCAAAGGGCCGACGGCATCGCGTGGGCGTACGCCGATATAGGTCTGGAAACCCTGAGCAAGTCCGCGATCCGGATCCAGCACGACCGATCCGACAAACGCCCCCGTGCGGAAGCCTCGAGCCTGTAGCAGCTCGGCGAGCGTGGCATGGTGCGGCGCAAGCGCCTGTCCTGCGTTGTCGCGGACCCCGTGCCGGGGAGGGTAGAGGCCGGTGAACAGGCTGGCGTGCGCCGGCAGCGTCAGCGGCGCGACCGAGATCGCGCGATTGAAGACGATCCCCTCTCGTGCCAGCCGATCGAGATACGGCATCGCAGCGTCCATGTAGCCGTAGGCCGGCAGGCGATCGGCCCGTGTCGTGTCGAGGGTGATGATCACAACGCCAATCGGGACCGGTCGGCGATGCGCAAGGCTCCACCAGAACCCGGCGCAGGCGGCCGGCACGAGGATCAGGAGCGGCGCGAGATTATTTCTGATGATGCCGCTCAACGATGAAATGGGCCCGGTCCGGCCAATCACGAGTGCGCCTCACCGCGAGAATGTGACGCGGTGGTTGACGGAAGTGCATCGGGCGGTAATCGAAGTGTTGTCCTCAGTCTCGCCCTCGCCGATAGTGAGGGTGCCTCAGAATGATCCTTCGAGACCTGCAGGCGAGCGCGCCACCTCTGCTTTCTTCCCCCTGCCGCCTCCCCAGACGAAAAAGAATCTCGAGGGGGCGAGCCGTTCCGCCAAGGCCGGCCCGTAGTAGTCGTCGAGATCGAACGACAAACCGTCCTGGCCGATCGTGGCCTGCCAGAACCGGTTCAACGTGAGGAGGGAGGCGCCTTCAAGTGCGACACTCAAGTATCGCGGATTGGTTGCTGTAGATCTCAAGACCGCTGTGTAATGCGTGCCAAACGTCTTCCGGCAGCGCGGCCCGGCACTGAGGCGCCGCAGCAATTGTCAACGTGTACTTACCGGATGGAATCCACGGCGGCCGCACCAGAGCCAGGCCGATGTCCAAGGTCCGGTGATCGGTCACGTCGAGGTTTTCGATGCGCGGCTGGTAGCCCTCTTCGAACCCCGAATCTGCGTCTGGCCTGAAATACCATACAAGCCGTAGTCGCCATCCTGGCTGAGTGTCGAGAGTCCGGTGGCGGACCCGACAGCTACCTCGACGCGCGCATCTGTCACGCCGACCTCCCCGTCGAGCACCCTGCCCGGACACCTTGAACGTCCCTCGGGGCAGGACCATCACCCGCTTCGTGCTCATGACCTCCGAAAATGCGACGCGAATGTCAGCCTCGCCTCGATCGTGCGCCGTCGCGAGCCCGGCCGACGATATCGAGATGATCGAGGCGTTCGCACTGTTCCACGCCGCTTCGGTCGTCACATCGCGCTGGGAACCATCCGACATGTGCGCAGTGGCCCGGAACTGTTCGGCCCCTCCGGGCGCTATGGAACCTGGTCCGGTCACCTCCAGGCGCACCACCGAGGGCGCCCCCGGCACAGGCGTCGGTCTACGAGGATTCCTGTCGCAAGCGGCAAAGAGCAGCGCCAGAACGATCGCCGCCGACAACGCGGCGCCGACGTCCCGGCCAGCTTCTTCAGATCGCATCGGGGCAGTTCCACATGTCATGAAATTGCTCCTGTCGCATGTGCCTATTGGGCTGGGTTCTGACTCCGTCAACCACAACGGTGACTTACCGGGAGAAAGTGAAGCGGTGGTTTGCGGAACGGCACAGGGCGGTTGTCCGAGCGTTGTACTAGGCCTCGCCCTCCCCAATCTCGAACGTGCCGTCGAATGAACCCTCGAGCCCTCCTGGCGAGCCGCGCCACTTCTACTTTGCCTGCCCAGACGTAAAAGAACCTGGATGGGGCGACCCGTTCCACCAGCGGCGGCACGTTGTACCCGTAGTAGTTGACATATTCGAACAACACACTGGTCTCGCCGATGCTGCCCCGCCAGAACCAGTGGTTCAACGACTCGAAGTTGTCTCCTTCAAGGGTGACACTTACGTAGCGAGAATTGGGAAGTAGCTGCAGCGACGCCCTGTACGTGCGCACTCGTGCGTCTTCCGGCAGCGCAGCCAGGCACTCGGACGCGGCGGCAAACGTGAGGGTGTTTGCTACAGATGGATCCCACGGAGGCGGCAGGAGGATCAGAGGGATGTCCAGAATCCGATGGCCGATCACGTCGAGGGTTTCCACGCGCGGCTGGTAGCCTTCTTCGCCGCGCGGATCTCGGTGGGACCCGAGACGCCGTACAGGGCGTATTGGACACGCTGGCTCAGGGTCGACAGCGAGGTTGCGGAGCCGGCGGTCACCTCGACGCGCGCATCAGTCACGCTGAAATGTTCGTCGAGCACCTGCCCCGATACCTTGAACGTCCCTGGGGGCAGCACCATCACCACCTTCGTGCTGATGCTCTGCGAGACTGCCGCGCGAATGTCTGTCTCGCCCCGCTCGTGCGCCGTCGCCAGCCCGCCCGACGATACCGACACGATCGAGCCGTTCGCGCTGCTCCACGCTGCTTCGGCCGTCACATCGCGCTGCGAACCATCCGACATGTGTGCGATGACCCGGAACTGTTCCGGCCGCGGAGGGCGCCATGGAGCCTGGTCCGGCCAACTCGAGCCGCACGACCGATGGCTACCCCTGGTACAGGCGTCGGTCGACCAGGATTCTTGTCGCAGGCCACGAAGAGCAGCTGCGAGCAGGATCGCCGTCGACAATGCGGCGCACACGTCTCTGTCGTGTGTGCTTACGGGCATGTGACGTCCAGAACGGTGTCGCCGAGGATATCGACGGGAAATGTGACGACGCGGTAATCCGGCGGCTGAGTCCTTGCTCTTGTGCACGCCGGCAGCAGGCACCCGGCACCCACGGGAAGGTTCCCAAATTTGTATAGGCCTCGAGCGTCAGTTCGCGCGTAAGCATCGGCCCCATCATGGCCGAAGGAGCTGTAGAGGACGGCCATGTCCCCTGCGGGCCTCCGTCCATCCGCAGTGCTCTCAAAGACCACGCCCGACAGGATCGGCGAGTCGAACATTCCGGGCTGCTCTCCAAGCCGGACAAGTTCGATCTCAACCGTCGTGCCGTCACCTACAGTGGGATGCACGCACGGAGTTGGAACAGGCCAGACTGATTCCAGAGCCCGAAGCCAGGTTTTTTGTACGCGGTGATCTTGACGGCACGTCCAGGGATTGCATTGGCAAGCATGAATCGACCGTTCATGTCACTGGTCAACTCATGCCAGGGAATATATCCATATGGGCCGTGGAGGAGGTCCACAACAAAGACCGTGGCATCTGGAATCGGGTGCCTCCCTTGTTCGGTTGCCTCGAAAACGACGCCAGTCAGAATAGAACTGGAAGGATCCGGGGTGGGGGCTGGAGCCGGCGTGGACGGGGAAGAGGGCGTTGGGACCGTAGGCGGTTGGTTGCAACTCGTGACGAGTCCGGCCAGGGCGAACATGGCGACGGCGAAGGTGCCGGGATTCGTCAGTCGGCGGTTGCCACGACGACTCATACCTCTCTAAACACCGACCGCTGGCGATCCGGACAAACCGCGGGGAGCGAGTTGGCGGCCGTTCGATCGGGATTACGGGGTAGGATGTAGCGGTTTCCGAACTTATGTCCCTGGATCAGGATGCCGGCGCGCGTTTCCAGGCGGAAGCCTCGTCGTTCTGTTGAGCTCGAATCAACCTTTTATCTGATCGAGCGGGCCCGCGCGGGCGACCAGGAGGCGCTTGAACGCCTCTTCGCGCGACATCTCAAACCGCTCCAACGATGGGCCAGCGGCCGGTTGCCGAAGTGGGCGCGCGATCTCGCCGACACGGATGATCTTGTCCAGGACACCCTGGCTCAGACGTTCAAGAGGATCGAACACTTCGAGCCGCGCCGTGTGGGTGCGCTGCAGGCGTACCTGCGTCAGGCGGTGCTCAATCGCATCCGCAACGAGTTGCGGCGGAAAGGACGGCAGCCGCAGATCACCGATCTGGATGGCATCGAAGTCGAGAGTGGCGACTCACCCCTCGAAGAGGCGATCGGTCGTGAGGCGGTTGAGCGCTACGAGGGGGCGCTTCAGCGGCTGAAGGCGGAAGAGCGGGAAGCGATCATCGCCAGGGTGGAGATGGGCTGCAGCTACGAGGAGCTGGCCGAGGCGCTGGGCAAACCGACGCCAGACGCGGCGCGCAAGACGGCGCACCGGGCCCTCGTCCGGCTGGCCGAGGAGATGAAACGTGCTGCCGAGTGAGCAGCTGATTGACGATCTCGCCGACGCGATCCTCGACGGAACCCCCATCGACTGGGCGGCTGCCGAATCGAGCTCTGAAGGGACGGCGCGGCCACTCGTTAGCCAACTGAGAGTGCTGGCGGCCGTTGCCGAGCTCCATCGCGGTACCACGCCGAGTACATCGACGCTCTCTGAGGTCACGCCGTCCCGCTTGGAGCCGAAGGTTGCGGACGCGCCTGTGCTGTGGGGTCATCTTCGGCTCGTCGAGCGGATCGGCCGGGGCGCGTTCGGAGAGCTATACCGGGCCTGGGATACGCGGCTCGATCGCGAAGTCGCGCTGAAGCTCCTGCCGGCCGGTCCCTCCTCCGGCGATCGCGTGGCGTCCGCGATCCTCCAAGAAGGCCGATTGCTCGCCCGCGTGCGGCATCCGAACGTGGTCACCATCTACGGCGCCGAGCAGATTGCGGATCAGATCGGCCTGTGGATGGAGTTCGTTCGCGGCCACACCCTCGAGCAAATCCTCGACCAACGAAAGGTGGTCAGCGCCGCCGAAGCTGTCGGCATAGGTCTCGAGCTCTGTCGCGCGATGTCGGCGGTGCACGGCGCCGGCCTCCTGCATCGGGACATCAAGACGCACAACGTGATGCGAGCCGAAGACGGGCGCATCGTCCTCATGGACTTCGGCACTGGCAGAGACCTCGAGGACAACGCAGCGTCGGATCTGGCCGGCACGCCCCTCTATCTTGCACCCGAGGTGCTGCAGGGGCAACAAGCCACGGTGCGGAGCGACATTTACAGTCTCGGCGTCCTGCTCTATCACCTCGTCACCGGCTCGTATCCCGTGCATGCACGGACACTGCGCGAACTTCGCCGTGCCCACGAGCGCGGCGAGCGGACCGCTGTTCAGACCGCGCAGCGCGATGTGCCATTGAAGTTCGCCCGCGTCATCGAGCGTGCGATCGACCCCCGTCCCGAGCGACGCTATGAGAGTGCCGATGCGCTAGGCGCGGATTTGGCAGCGCTGAAGGGGCACCCGAGAATCGTACGGCTGGCGTACGCAGTCGGCGTGGCCGCCGCCTTCATTCTCGTTGTAGGAGTGGGTTGGGAAGTGGCTGGCCGTCAGGTGGGATCCTCGAGGACACCCAGCGCACTGCTTGCGGGTTTCGCCGGGTTGAACCTGTCGGCGGGGTGAACGTCAGTCCTGCCGAGCGACCCATGATTGCAGTGCTGCCCTTGAAGAACCTCAGCGCCGAGCCCGACAGCGACTATTTCGTCGACGGGCTGACGGATGAAATCATCCGCAATCTGGCGGTCATCGAAGGGCTGGAGGTTCGGTCGCGGACATCCTCGTTCGCCTTCAAGGACAAGACCCGTAACCTTCGAGATGTCGGCGAGCAGCTCGGCGTGAACCTCGTCGTCGAAGGATCGATCATGCGGTCGGGCATCGAGGCTGCGGATCAACGCCCAACTGGTCCAGGTCGCCGGCGACGTCCCTCTGTGGGCCGAGCGGTTCGATCGGGAGCTCAAGGACATCTTTGCCGTCCAGGATGAAATCTCGCGGGCGATCGTCAACAAACTTCGACTGAGGTTAGGCAGGGGCCAGCGACGCTATGAGACCAATCTGGAAGCGTACGAGCTGTACCTGAAGGCGCGTGCGGTGGTCGACCGGCAGGGAGCACCTTCCCAGCGCGCAGCAAGGCCGTCGGAACTATTCGAGCAGGCCATCGCCAGGGATCCGGCGTTCGCTCCCGCCTATGCCGGGCTGGCTGACGCGTACGCGGCCGCTGTCGATGGACATTCAAGGTCCGTTCAGGCCCAACGCGATCCCTCCCGAAACGGCCTTGGCGCTCATGGGCCCAGCTGCGGAGACTGCTCTTCAGCTCGATCCGCTGCTGGCCGAGGCGCACGCGGCCATGGGACTCCTGTACTCCCGCAAGCTGGATTGGCAGAAGGCCGAGGAATCATTTCGACGCGCCATCGATCTCAACCCAAGTCTCACCCACATCTATGCCAGCTATTCGATCTCGACGCTCATCCCGCTGGGAAAGCTGGCCGAGGCGGAGCAGCACCTGCGGAGGGCGTTGCAAAGCGATCCGCTCTCATTGAGTCTGCAACGGGAATTGGCGTGGCTGCAGTTCATTACCGGGCGGTACGAGGAGGCGATCGATAGCCTGGAGCACATCCGCGCGGTCGACCCCAACTTCTCGAGTGTGGATATCCGTCTCGCGAGAGCGCTGACGTTCGCAGGCAGGCCGTTGGAGGCGTTACGTGTGTTGGAGACGAGGAGAGCGGAACCGGGCGTGCAACATTGGATGGCTCACGCGTATGTCCTGGCCGGCCGCCGCGCGGAAGTCGAAAGACTGGCCGCCGCGCATGACCACCCGTTCCGTCTGGCGGTGATCTATGCCGCGCTGGGGGACAACAGATCGCGCGTTCGAGGCGTTGGACCGGGCGGCTGTCACGGTGCCGCACCGTGTGGGGATCCTGCTGAGGGACCCGGAAATGGCGGCGCTTCGTGGCGACCCACGCTTCGACGCCGTTCGCAAGAAACTCGGCCTGCCGTAATCATCACCACTCCAGCTTCACGCCGATCCGCGCGAGTCGCGGCGGCACGATGCTGAGCGGTCGCAGAAAGGACGGCCCGGACGACCAGTTCGTGTTCTGCTCCGGATTGGCGTTGAGCACGTTGAAGACATCGACGAACCCGCAACGCGACGGTGCCCCGCGAGGCGGAAGCCTTTTTCCACGCGCACATCGAGAAGCGTGATGTTGTCCATGCGGCGGGTGCCGATCGGCTCTGCCAGAATCCGGACGTTGTTCGCGTAGTTCAGCGCCGTCGAGAACGTCCGCCCGAAGGGCTGCCCGGATTGATGCTGCAGAAACGGGGTGATCCGCAGGTCCCATGGACCTGCGTACGTGCCATGAATCTTGGCTGACCAGATCCGGAACTCGTATCGCCCATCCTCGCCGGCATTGATCAGGTCGTTCGGCGTCAGCGGATAGACGTTGTTGCGGACGGACTGACCGAAGTATCCACTCGCCTGGTCGCGGCTCCAGGTGTGCGCGAAGCCGGCCACCAGCGACCACCGTCCGTAAAGCGCCTGGTCGCCGTGATGTCCCACGTCCAATAATGGCTGTCGGCGTCGGACACATTGCGGACGATGTTGACGGGCGCCAGATCCAAGAACTCTGGCCTGAGCTCGTAGCCCGGAATCGCGGAGCCATCGTCTGCCGTGCCGGCTCGCCCATCCGGGCCAGGATCGGAAATGGCAACCGGGACGGTCGAACGCGTCGAAGGGCCGGTTCACGTTCTGTCGCATGAAGTGCTGTCGCTCGCCTCGCCACACGATGCCTGTCCGAAGGCCAACATTCGCGAGCAGCTCGCGCTCGATCCAGGCGCCGACCTCATTGAGAATCGGCAGCTCGAGCCCGGGGTCCAGCGCTTCGATCGCGACGCCGCCGCGGCTGTCGACGAGCCGCCCCTCCTCGCCCGGCTCCCAGACGCCGCTGCCGTCCGGATCCGACCACGTGTAACGCCGCCACCACTGGTTCGAGTTGGGGTTCGCATTGAAACCCAGATCGGTTCCCGGGCCGAGCCAGTATTGCCCGTAGCTGAATTTCGCGACCGTCTTGCCGTCGCCCGCGACATCGTGGATAAGCCCAATCCTGGGTGCGACAACGTTCCAGTCAATCAGGTTGTTCACGGCCGGAAACGACTGCAACGTCGCATTGAACCGGCCCGCCGGGTGCGCCTGCTCGGGCAGGAACAGGCGATAGCGATCGAATCGCAGGCCCAGATTCAACGTCAGGCGGTTGTTCACCCGCCACGAGTCGTTGGCGTAGGCAGAGTACGTCCACAAGCCACTTTCCGCTCTCGAGGGCGTCTGGAACAAGTAGACCTGGATTGGTGTGCCGTTCTGCAGCACGTGCAGCACGTCGCCGGGATACGCGCTCCTCCAGATCTCTGTGGCTGTCGTTCGGAAAATCTCGCCACCGACCTTGAAATGATGGTTCCCCGACCAGCCATCCTTGAAATAGCTGAGGGACCCGAGCACCTGGTTGCGCCGAAGGTCCTGCTGCCAGTCGCGATTGCCGCCGGTCACAACGAGATTGCCGACATCCTCGAATCTCGGCGCGCCGCCATGCGGCTTCTGGGGGCGGTTGGCGCCGAACTGTCCGACCCTGACATCGAAGAACAGCGTGTCATTGATGACGGAGTTCCACTCCCCCTTCCAGACCCAGCCCCAGGCGAGCTGCTCGGTGGTCGCCTCCTCCGACTCGTTGATCGCCGTCGTCGGGGCGACGCCGAAGCCGGTAGGGCCGAAGGGATCCAGGCGGTTCGGCTGATGGTTCCGACCCGTCTGCGCGAACGCGACGAGCTTGTGGTCTCGGAGCGACCTGGTACGTGACCTTACCGCTGTAGTTCGTCAAGGAGGTCCGAAGCGGCTTGACGGGGAAATTTACCTGCCGGGCGGAGACCTCCTGATGCCGAACGGAGGAGTACCACCAGAGCCGTGTCCGGTTTGACGAATCCGCCAATGTCGGCATTGATGTCGCGGTAAGTCCAGAGGCGGTTGGCCTCGCGTGCTGACAGCGCGAGTCCACCCTGCGCCCCACGGCGGATCTGTTCTTCGTCGATGTTGAACGATTGCCAGTCTTCGTTGCAGGTAGTCGATGTAGAGCGCGCCGCGGTACTGATTTCCTCCCGCCTTGCTGATGAACTGCATGTGCACGCCTGGCGCATGGCCACTCCGGACCGTGCGCGGCCGTGCCAACCGAGACCTCCTCGAACGCGCCATGGTCAAGGGTAAAGCCCGTCGGGTTGATGCCGGTCACGCTTATGCCTTCGACCATCGGCCGATTGAAGCCGGATGTTCCGTAAGCGCTCACAGGGCCTCCGAGGCCTGTGGCGCTGGCGCCGAGATCGAAGCGGGGAATATACACGGCTGGTGTCGCGGCCTGAATGGCCCACATGCTTCGAGCGCTCGGCAGGTTCGCGAGCTGATGGGCATCGAAGGTGGCGGCAATCGCCGTCGACTGCTGGTCGATGACCGGCGAGTTGCGCTCGACGATCACCTTTTCCCGAAGCGTCGCGATCTCCAGCTCGACATTGACGGTCGCGGTGCGGCCAAGGCCGACGTAAATCCCTTCCCGCCTGACTGCCTCGAATCCGTCCAGCGTGTAGACGAGCGTGTACTCTCCTGGCGCAAGTGCCGGAAAACGATAGAGTCCCTCTGCGTTCGTTCGTGTTGTTCGTGTGCCCATGAGCGCGGCACTGGAGATCACGATGGTGACACCGGGCAAGACTGCGTGTGTGCTGTCGGCTACACTGCCGTTGATGGCGCCGGTCATGGTGCCGACCGTCTGGCCTGCGCCCGTCGACGCGTGCAGCACGCAGCAGGCTAAAAACGAGACGAGGAGGACAGCCGGGCAAAGAGACTGAACAGAGGATTCAGGATCGCTGTGAACCACGGGTTTGTCGTAAGGCATCGGCCATGCCATGAACATACCGTCCGTCTTTCGAAGCCGTTCGTTCAACCGCGGCCAGTGATGACGGCAGGATTTCAGCGAAAGGACCTTGTGAAGGGCTGAGTATAGAAGTTCACCCCCGCCGTAACAAGTCGACGGATGAGGTCCGGCCAAACTGCAAGGAGGTGTGAGATGGGTGGCGAGCCCTGGTTCTACTTCGTCCCGTATCAGACGGACGTCAACAGCGCGTTGCAGGCGCTGCGCCAGCGCGAGTTCCGGGCGGGCCGATACAACCCCGTGATGCCGATGCCGGAGTTCCCCGTCGATGCCGGCGCCGCCGGGCCCGGCGCGGGACACGCGTCGATCGAAGAGGCGATCGAGGACGCCGACGCCGACGGAACACGCTCGATTCTCGATATGGAGCGGGTGTCCGACGATCCCGACTACGGGTCGGTCACAGCGCTCTCCGACGAAGATCTGGTCGATCTGTTCGGCACGAGCAGGCCCACGCGCGAGATGATCGAGTCGAACGACGATCTGTTCGAGGCCATCGAGCGCGGTCAAGGCGTGTACATCGTCGCGTATCGTGACGACAAACCTTCCGAAATCTTCTTCGCCGGCTATTCGTTCGATTGAGCTGTTGCAGGCGGGCGGCCGCCCGATCCGCCGAGCGTATACTGATCACATGCGCTCGGTGGCCGACGGCTTGCGTGACGACACGAGGCGGCGCGACATCGCCAGAACGCCGGCCGAGCGGGTGGACCAGGCGCTCAGCCTGGGTGACGCCGATTGCCAGCTCGCCGCGGCCTATCGTGGAATCTCGCTGCCCGAGGCGAGACGGCTACTGGCCCGCGGCCGGCAACACCGCCGGACGCATTCGGCGTGTCACGAGAGCCTGCTGGCGTGACGTTGCTTGCGCACGTCACGCGCATACTCCGACACGAGGACATCGACTTCGCGCTCATCGGCGCGGCGGCGTTGGCGGCTCACGGCATCAGCCGTTCAACCGTCGACATCGACTTGCTCGTCGTCGATCCGCGTGTGTTGAGCCTCACCTTCACAGATGCGAGCGTCGCCGTCGACGTCCGTCGCGGCGATGCTGACGATCCGCTGGCAGGCGTCATTCGTTTCTCGCAGACAGGAGAACGCGACGTCGATGTCGTGGTCGGACGGTCGCGATGGCAGCAGGACATCATCCGCCGTGCGCGACCGATCGACGTTGCGGGCATGACGATACCCGTCGTTGACGTCACTGGCTTGATTCTGCTGAAGTTGTATGCCGGCGGGAGTCAGGACGCATGGGACGTGGAGCAATTGCTCGCATCCACCGATCGAGCTGCAGCTGTCACGACCGTCGATGCGCTCATCCACGAGCTTCCTCACGGCGCGCAGACGCTCTGGCAGCGGCTTCGAGCGTCGACCTCTAATCCCTAATCACCGATCTGATTAGCGATTGTGATTAGTGATTAGTGATTAGCGATTGACGAGCGCCTCGAAATCCTCGTAGCGCATGGCGATTCGCTGATGAAACGCGCTGGCAAACGGCGCGCCTCGCGCCAGATCCTCCAGCAGCGCGACGACGGCAGCCGCACCACGGTGGTCAATCAAGCGTTGTACGGCCCGTGCGGCCGAGGCGTACGCGATTTCGGCGTCGCGCCTGGAGAAACCGACGAAGCTGCGGTGCAGCTGTGACAGCTCGGGCCGCTCGTCGTTGCGCGACAGCGTGACTTCCGCACCTTCGGGGCCCGCCGGTTCGAGCACCGTGGCGAGGCCCTCGTTCACCCATGCGGGCACGGTGCGGCCCCCTAACAGCGCGACCACGGCATGAACGAATTCGTGCGACACCACGCGATCGAGCTCATCGAGCTGCTCGAGCGCATCACCGAGCGGTACCCGAATGCGTCCGTCGTACGCCGCCACTGACCATGCGGCCAACCTCGTGATGTCAGCGAATTGCTGGCGGGTGTAGAGCACGACGGTTATGGGCTGTGACGGGTGCACGCCGAGCGTGTTGCCGACTCGCCAGTACGCGGCCTCGAGGCGCTCGAGGACCTTACGAGCGAGTGGTTCGTAGGCCGCCAGCTCGAAATGGGCTGTGAAGTGCTCCGTGCGTACTTCGCGGAAGCGGCTCTGCAGCTCCTGTTCCTTGCGCCAGGTCACGAGCTGCTCCTGAAGCTCGCGCGCTCTGGGCGAGCGCAGGAGTGCGGTCTCGTAGATGGCGATCGCCTCGGGCAGACGGCCCGCCCGATAGTGCAGGTCGCCGAGCCACACCGCCGCTGGCAGATACGTCGGGTTGAGCGCAAGCGCACACTCGAAGCGGGTCTGCGCCACGTCATTCTGCCCGAGCATGAACGCGGCGATGCCCGCACCGAAGCACAGGCTCGCGTCGCCAGGCTGCATCGCCAACGCGTTGGTGAACGCCTCCAGGGCTTCACCGAAGCGCCGATCTTCGATGGCGGCCGTACCCGTGCGCGCCAGCGTAGATTGGATCTTGCGCTGCGCGAGCGTCCCCGGCGGCCACGCACGCCGTGAGCATCAGGACAGTCGACGCGAACAGAATTCGGAGTGGCAGAGTGATCCGCGATTGTGCAAGAAAGGCACCCGGGAGACATGCGGCAACCTGCTTGTGTTCCGTCTGGGGTCGAACGCTTTGTCTTTCGGACGGTCCACAAAAGTCGCCTCCACGGCTGGCTTGGAAGGGGTGTGTCAGCGTGAGCGAAGCGAGCGTTTGGCGAAGGCTGAGCCTGCCGGCCGTAGCCGCGAGCGAAGCGAGCGCTTGGCGAAGGCTGAGCCTGCCGGCCGTAGCCGCGAGCGAAGCGAGCGCTTGGCGAAGGCTGGTCAACGACCCGCTGGGGTCAGTCGGAACGCGGCCATCTCCTCTCCGTTGCGAACCAGCAGGACGTCGCCGACCAGCACGGGATGGTTCCAGGTCTTGCCCTCGATCGCCGGGAACCGCGCGATTTCGGTGAACCGATCGGAGTTGGCCGAAACCAGTGCCAGCTCGCCCTCCTCCGACAGGACCAGCAACACGTCCTGGTCGGCCAACAGGATCATCTGGCCCTGGCCGTAGCGTCCGCCCTTCCACTTGCGCGTGCCGTCGGCGAGATCGATGCACGAAAGGATGGCGCCGTCGAAGCCGAAGGCGTGGCCCTTGTGCACGACGAAATCGTTGAAGTTCGGCTTGAGCCCCATTGACGTCCAACGCTCGGCCACTTTCCAGCCTTCGGCGCCGCGTGAGACTGCGATGCGGCGCATACCGACTTCAACGCCTCCGGAGCCGCTGCCGATGAGGACGTCGCTGCCTGCGATGACGACCGGCTGCACGATGCCATCGCTGTTCCACTCGTGTTTCCAGAGCAGCTTGCCGTCGGCCGGAGTCACGCTCGCCGCGCCGGAAGTGTTCAGCAGCAGGATCTGCGCGACGCCGTCGATCGTTGCAATCTGTGGCGAGCTGTAGCCCTCGCCACCCGTCTGGGCGGACCAGCGCGGAGTGCCGGTGGCGTTATCGTAGGCGGCGAGCCGGCCGGACGCGGCGACGATGACCATGTCGTTGACTACCAGAGGCGAGCCCGAGAAGGCCCAGAACGGGATTGTTGCGCCGGTGTCCGACGCCGCGTTGCGCGACCACACGACGGCGCCGTTGCTGGCGTCGAGCGCGTTCACGATGCCGGTCGCACCCAACGTGTAGACGCGACCGTTGCTGACGGTCGGCGTCGCGCGCGGACCGGCGCCGGCATTCGACTCCCAGAACCGCGCCGCATCACGGTGTCGCCACACCGGCGCGCCGGTGGTCAGGTCGTAGCACGACACGATCTCGTCGTCGCCGCGCTGCTCCTGCGTATAGATGTGGTTGCCGCTGACGGCGAACGACGACCAGCCAGGCCCGATCGGCCGGCGCCAGCGTTCGACGGGCGGCGACTGCGACCAGTTGGTTTCGATCCGCACGCCTCGAATGATGCTGTCGCGCTCCGGTCCACGAAAGCCAGGCCACTCGACTCGCGTGTCCACGCGCTCGCTCATGGCAGGCCTGTCGGTGGGCACGTTTGCTGCTGCCGGAGCGGCAGGTAGCGCCTTCGACTCGTTGCCGCCCTTCTCCTCAATCTTCTGGTCGGGACTCTTGGCGGCAGCCGGGGCCGGGGTGGGAGGCGCGGGCTCGTCGGCGGTCTGAGCCAGCAGGCGCTCCTCGGGAGTTGGCGACCACCGCCAGTGGAAAACCGACTGGAAGCCCATCATGCCCTCGGTCCTTATCAGTGCGAACGCTCCGGCGGCGAGCAGGATGGCGCCGGCCATCGTCACGCGCCGAAGTCCGCTGGACAGACGACCACCGAGTACCGCACCGGTGACGAGTGCGAGGCTCAGGACCGGCACGGCGTAGACGGGGAGCAGCATGCCCATCATTCCGCCTGCGATGGACTCGTGAACGATGCGCCTTGTCGCAAGCAGCGCGACAATCGCCAGAAGGATGGCGCCGACCCGCTCGGGCCACGGCGCTCGGCTGAAGAACAGCCACCACACGACGATGGCCAACACAGCAGCGAGTGCGCCAGCCAGCGCGGCGAGCCCGACGTCGGGAAAGACGACCGGGACGACGAACCAGAGGAGCGCCAGCAGCAGCCCCGCAATCACGCCGGGCCACAGCCGAAGCGGCTTCCGAGGAGACGATTCGTTGGACATAGCGTAGACAGTCTACGACTTTAGAAGACGCATGTGCTGAAGCTGTTCGTCGAAGGGCCCAAGGCCCTTCAGAATCATCGCCAGCGATCCCGACCGTAGAACTTCCACCAGATCACGGCACATACCGTCCACCCGAAAAACGCCATCTGGATCCAGAAATATTCATCCGACACATATGACCGGACGGGTTGCCAGTCGACCAGATATGCCACTTTCGCCCACGCAATGGCCGATACAAGCAGGAGTACCTCACCGCGCTTCACATCTACATCGTCGCGTATCGGGACGACAAACCATCAGAAATCTTCTTCGCTGGCTATTCGTTCGATTATGCTGAACGTCCTGAACGTCTTGAACGTCCTGAACGTCCTGAACGTCCTGAACGTCTTGAACGTCGTGAACCCTTTGAACCTGATGAACCTGATGAACCCAATGAACCCTTTGAACCCAATGAACCGTTCCGCACGGTTGCTGATCGCAGGGATAACGGCCGCCCTGGCGCTGTCGGGCCCGCAGTCGCTCGAGGCGCAGGCTCGCACCGACGTCACACCCCCGAAGCTCCAGATCGAATCGCACACGCTCGACAACGGTCTGCAGGTCGTCCTGGCGGCTGACTCCTCACGGCCGGTCGTCAACGTGCAGGTCTGGTACCGCGTCGGCTCGAAGGACGAGCGCAAGGGGCGGACCGGCTTCGCGCACCTCTTCGAGCACATGATGTTCCGCGGCTCGGCCAACGTGGGGCCCGAAGAGCACATGCGTTACATCCGCGAGGCCGGCGGGACCGTCAACGCCTATACGGAATTCGATCGCACGGTGTACTGGCAGACGGTGCCCTCGAATCACCTCGACCGCGTGCTCTGGCTCGAGGCCGATCGCATGGCCTCGCTCGTCGTCAACGACGAGAACTTCAAGAAGGAGCGGGAGGTCGTCAAGGAAGAGCGCCGGCTCCGCTTCGAGAACCCTCCCTACGGCATGCTCGCAGAATGGGTGCTCAACGCTACGTTTCAGGTTTATCCGTACAAATACCTGCCGATTGGATCGATGGAGGACCTCAACGCCGCGACGGTTGCCGACGTCAAGCAGTTCTTCGACACGTACTACGTGCCGGACAACGCGACGCTCGTCGTGGTGGGCGACTTCGATCCCAAGACTGCGCTCGCCCAGATCCGGACGCACTTCGGCGGCATCGCTCGAAGCGGCAAAGTGCCGCGCGTGACTGCCACCGAACCACCGCAGACCGAGCTGCGCACCGAGACCAGGCCGGACCCGAAGGCGCCGCTTCCCGCCGTCGCGAGCGCGTTCAAACTTCCGCCGCGCGGCCATGCCGACGCGTACCCGCTGCAGGTTGCGTTCGATATCCTGTCGGCGGGTGAAAGCTCCCGGATGTACCGCCGCCTCGGTGTACGAAGAACAGTCGGCTGTCGCCGCGCAGGCCCAGCTGCTGCTGCTCGAAGGGCCGTCCATCGGCTTCCTCTTCGGCGTCGCCAACCAGGGTCGAGACGTGAAGGCTGTCTCGAAGAGCATGCGCGAAGTCGTGGACGGGCTCGCGGCGAAGCCGCCGTCGCCCGAGGAGCTCGAGAAGGTCAAAAACACGATCGCGTCGCGTCTCGTCGTGGGGCGCCAGACGGCGCAGCAGAAGGCGGACGACGTGGGCAGGTCGGCGTCACTGCTGGGTGATCCGCAGCGGTACAACACGGAGCTGTCGAAGTACCAGGCCGTCTCGGCCGCTGACGTTCAGCGTGTCGTCAAGGAATACCTGGCCGAGCCGCGAGAAACGCGGCTCTTCATTCAGCCCGGCGGCGCGCCGGGTAAGAACTAGTGTCACGAGCGTCTCGAGACATGACCATGCGACTCACAACGATCCTCGAATTTCTCGCGGCGGGCGTCGTCGCGCTTGGCCTCGCCGTGCCCGGTGCAGAGGCGCAGACCGCCGAGCGCAAGCAGCCGCCGGCACCTGCGGCAGAGCGTCCTTTCAAGTTCCCGGCCCACAGCACGACGCAGCTCGACAACGGGCTCACCGTTATTGTCGTCGAGGATCATCGGCAGCCCCTGGTGTCGGCCACGCTGATGCTTCCCGGCGCCGGCGCGATCAGCCAGTCCGCGGCGAAAGCCGGGCTGGCCGGAATGACGGCGGCGCTGCTCCGGCAAGGCACGGCCACCCGGTCGGCCCAGCAGATCGCCGAGGCCATCGACCGCGTGGGAGGGTCCTCTCGGCATCGGCCGGGCTCGATTCGACCGAGGCGTCGGTCACGGTGATGACGTCCGACCTCGAGACCGGCTTCGATCTGCTCGCCGACGTCGTGCAGCGGCCGGCATTCGCGCAAGCCGAGATCGATCGGTGGCGCAAGCAGACGCTCTCGGGGCTCCAGGTTGCGTATAACGACCCCGAATACCTGCGCGACGTCGTTGGACAGCGCATCGCGTATGGCGACCACCCATATGCCTATCCGACCGACGGGTTGCCGGACACCGTGCGCGCGCTGACGCGCGAGGAAGTGGTGACCTTCCACAAGGAGCTCTACTCGCCGTCGGGATCGTTCCTCGCAGTGGCGGGCGACATCACGCCCGATGCCGCCGTCGCGCTCGCGCGGAAGCACTTCGGTTCCTGGAAGGGAGCCGGCAGCCAGCCACGCAGCGCGCCGACGTCCCAGCGAGAGCGCCGCATCGTGGTCGTCGACAAGCCCGACGCCGTGCAGACCCAGTTCGGCATGATCGGCTCGGGCGTTCCGCGGAGCCATCCCGACTGGCTGGCCCTGGCCGTAGCGAACCAGATTCTGGGCGCCGGCTTCAACTCGCGGCTGAACCTGCGGCTTCGCGCGAAGGAAGGGCTCACGTACGGGGCGAACTCGGCGCTCGAAAGCAGCCGGCTCGCGGGCATCTGGAACCTCACCAGCTTCACGAGGACCGAAGAGACTGCCAAGGCCATGACTGTGATGTTGGAGGTCGTCGACGACTTTCGGAAGAACCCCAGCACGCCCTCCGAGCTCGCCGAAGCCACGTCGTACATGTCCGGCGTCTTCGCGATTCAGACCGAAACCGCCGGCGCCGTCGCGGCTCGTGTCCTGACGTCAGCCCTGCACGGCTTGCCCGCCGACTATTGGCAGACGTACCGCGATCGCGTGCGGAAGATCAGCGCTGCCGACGTGTCGGCTGCCGTCAACCGCCATCTCGTACCCGACCAGCTGTTGATCGTGGCCGTGGGCAACGCGAGCGGGTTCGCGAAGGGACTGAATGCGCTGGGTACGGTCACAATCGTGCCGGCTGCGAAGCTCGATCTGACCCGGCCCGACCTCATGACGAAGGCGGACGCCAACCAGCCAAAGTGACAGTCGCGTCTCACTGTAAACGTCAAGTTGATCTCCTGGAGGCGTCACGTGCACTCCATCTCGTCAATGATCGCCGACTTGCAATACGGCTTCCGCCAGCTTCGCCTCAATCCCGGGTTCGCCTCGATTGCCATCTTGACGCTCGCGCTCGGCATTGGTCTCAACACCGCGCTCTTCAGCGTCGTCCGTAGCGTTATCTTCAAGCCGCTGTCGTACCGAGAGCCGGAACGTCTCGCGCGCGTGTGGATGGACAACCGGCGGCTCGAGATGCGCGAGGACTGGGCCTCGTATCTCAATTATCAGGACTACAAGCGGCTCGGCACGTCGTTCGAGTCGTTCGCGGCATTCACCGAACCGACGATGAACCTGATCGGTGACGGCGAGCCCGAACGCATCCGCGGCGCGTTCGCCGAGGCCTCGCTGTTCGAGGTGCTCGGTGTCGCGCCCGCCGCTGGCCGACTCTTCACGCGCGATGAGGAAGTGGCTGGCAAGGCGGACGTCGTCGTGATCGGCTGGGGTCTGTGTCAGCGGCGGTTCGGCGGCGCCGACGCGATCGGGCGCATGCTCGACTTCGACGGGCGCCGGATGACGGTCATCGGCGTCATGCCCGCTGGGTTTGCGTTTCCGTCGAAAACCACCGAGTTCTGGTCGCCGCTCGTCGTCGGTGAAGGGGCGAAACGGCGCGTCGGATACTGGCTTCAAATGGTCGCTCGCATGAAGCCCGGACTGACACCGCTGGAGGCCCAGACGCAGATGACGGTGGTCGGCAAGCAGCTCGAGCAGGAGTATCCGGCCGAGAATGCGGGGTACGGCATCTTCGTGAACCCGCTCGAGCGTCATGTGGCTGGCAGCGTCAGAACGCCGCTGCTCGTCCTGCTCGGGGCAGTTGGCTTCGTTCTGCTGATCGCGTGCGTCAACGTCGCGGGACTGTTTCTCGCGAGAGCCGAGACGCGCGGCCGGGAAATCGTGGTTCGGTCGGCGCTCGGCGCGAGCCGCGGCCGGCTCGTGCGGCAGCTTCTCATGGAAGCCGCCGCGGTGGCCGCAGCGGCCGGTGCGGCAGGCATCCTCGCGGCTTATGCGGGCATTCGCGGACTCGTGTGGCTCGCCCCGCGCGACCTTCCGCGCGTCGACGAGATTGCGCTCGACGGAACCGTGCTCGCGTTTGCCGTCGGTGTGACCACGTTCACGGCACTGGCATGCGGACTCTGGCCCGCGTCGCGGTTGTCGAACGTGAATCTTCAGGAAGCGCTGCGAGACAGCGGCCGCGGTGTGTCCGGCTCCCACGCTGCCGCACGGACCCGCGCGCTGCTCCTCGTCGTGCAGTGCGCGCTGGCCATCGTACTGCTCGCGGGTGCGGGCCTGCTCATTCGATCGCTTCGCGTCCTGCACGCCACCGATCCGGGCTTTCGTGCCGCCGGCGTGCTCACGATGCGGGTAAACGCGTCCCGGGCATCGTTCCCGCAGGGACCGCAGCTCCGCCAGTTCTATGATCAGCTGCTCGAGCGGATTCGGGCTCTACCGGGCGTGAGGGGTGCGGCGGTCGCGTCTGATCTGTTTCTGAGCAACACGCCGAACTCGGGGACATTCACGCTCGAGGACCGTCCTCCGTTTCCGCCGTCCGAGCAGATCGAAGCGACGACAGACATGGTGTCGCCAGGGTTCTTCGAGATGATGCAGGTGCCGATCGTTCGCGGCCGGTTCCTCGACTCGCGGGATCGGGACGGCGGCGCTCGCGCGATCGTGATCAATGAAACGTTCGCGAGCCGGTACTGGCCCAATCAGGATCCGGTCGGCAAGCGGATGGTGTTCGGATCTCCTGGTGAGCGCAACCCCTGGATCACGATCGTCGGCGTCGCGGGCGATATGCGGCGGCGGGGTCTACATCAGGGGTCCCGCCTCGAAACGTTCTTCTCGACGACGCAGAATATCGGCCGCAACATGCAGCTGCTCGTGTCCACCGACGGCAATCCTCTCGCGCTCGCGACAGCCGTTCGCGCCGAGATCCGCGCGCTCGATCCGTCGGCGCCGGTGACGGCCGTCGGCACCGTCGACGCGCAGATCGGCGAGTCGCTCGCGATTCGCCGTTTCCAGGCGTGGCTGCTCGCCATGTTCTCGACGCTGGCTGTGCTCCTGGCCGGCGTGGGGGTCTTCGGACTGATGGCGCAGCTCGTGGTGCGGCGCACGCCGGAGATCGGCGTTCGAATGGCACTCGGCGCCAGTCCCGGAGACGTGCTGGCGATGATGCTCCGCCAGGGCGCGCTGCTTGCAGCCGCCGGCATCGTGGTTGGCCTGCTCGGCGCCTTCCTGCTCGCGCGCGGGCTGCGAAGCCTGCTGTTCGGCGTCGGCGCCGCCGACCCGATCTCGTACGTCGGCGCCGCGGCCGTCATGGGACTATCGGTGCTGATCGCCTCTGCCGTGCCCGCGTGGCGTGCGGCCCGCGTGGATCCGACGCTGGCCCTGCGCCAGGAAGCGTAGCGTTCCTCGCGATCTTCATGACCTTCGTGTTCCGCGTCGATGCCGTGCGCGGCCCCGCGAGCTGTTCGCCGTGGAGCTCCGGACATTTCTGCAGGTAACTGACGTGTATGTAATGCCTGAACAATAGCGCCCAGGAACGCCCGAGGCACGTCGGCGCAATTCCAAGAGAACAAAGCGCGAGCCGGCTGATTCAAGGGCCCGGGGCAACGGCGCTTCCGGCACCTGTTTTGCGGGCACGCCGGCTGATGTCACGCGAGAACCGGGGCCAGATCTCTGGAGTCAGGTCGGCCGTGATCAGCCTCGTCTTCGTGTGCGGATGCGGAGTGATACCGCCAACGCAACCGACACCGCCACCACCACCAGTGCCAGATCCGCCTGGGCCTAAGCCGAACGTTGCAGGCGTCTGGCGTGGCGCGGTGACGGTCGCCGATTGCTGGCGGTTACAGGGTGGTGGCCCCGATCCCTGCGACGCGCGTCGCGGGCGGACGGAGCCGGTCGTGCTGGACATCTCACACATCAATCCGCAGATACCAGATGTGGATCTCCGGATTGCGGTCAAGGCCTTTGTGCCCGTGGCGGAGGGCACGTGCTACGGCACCCGCGACGCGACGGGCGCGATATTCTTTCAAGGGCTCCTGCGACGAACGTCGGACGAGTTCGATGTTCTCGTGACGTTCAGAGGACAACTCGACGGCAATCGTATCGACTCGCTGGAAGAGATGGTCGACGTGAACGTCACGATCCGAAATAGCGTGAGCGTGCAGCTCCTTGGCGAACGCTGGACGTTTTCGCCCATTGTGCGGCAATGATGATTCCCGGTTGACAGGCGATCACAGCCCGCCACGTTCGCGTTTCTGTTCAGGCGGGCGCGGGTCATGGACACGCGCCCGGCCCTATCCGCCGCCGTTCGCAACGCGTTCGACGACTTCTTCCGGCCCTCGCGTGCGCCCGGTCGGCTACACTGATCGCGGTCATGGTGTTCACCAAACGCCTTCGCGAGGGCATCCGGCGCGGGAGAATCCGATGCAGCATTCGCGTCTGGACGCGTCCCCATGTAAAGGTGGGTGGTCGTTACCAGATGGACGATGGTCACATCGTCGTGGATTCGATAACGCCGATTACCATCACCGACGTCACGTACGATCTGGCCCGTGAATCGGGGTTCGACAGCGTGGAGGATTTGCTGCGAATCGCAAGACACGGCAGCGGCGACAACGTGTACCTGATTCGGTTCCATTACTTGCCTCCGGGCGCGTGGGACACGCCAGTGCGGAGGAACTGAAGGCTTTTTCGCATCATCACAAGCCTGTTAAGCTACGTGCTTGGACCGAGAAGAATTACTCCTCACTCCGATCGCCTACATTCCGCCTTCCCGATTGCTCGACGGGTTGTCGCCGGAGGACGCCTCCCGGCGGATCCCCGGTGTCAGCCACTCAATCGTCGAGATCGTGGCACACATGGTCTTCTGGCAGGCCTGGTTCGTGAACCGGTGCTCCGGTATTGCGGTACCGCTGCCGTCTCATGCCGCGGAAGGATGGCCTCCGACGACGGTCGCCGATTGGGAGCCGGTGCGCGAGCAGTTTTTTGCGGGCGCGCGGCGCGCGGTGCTGCTGAAAGCGGAGGGGCGCGTCGACCCGCCGATTGAGTTTCCGCTCATGGCCAGCTATACGATCGCGGACGCGATGACGCACGTGGCCCAGCATAATGCGCATCACCTCGGCCAGATCGTGACGTTGCGTCAGGCGCTTGGCGTGTGGCCTCCGCCAGGGGGGAGTTTCACCTGGTAACTCGTGCCATAGTGCACCAATGCCAATCGCCTGGTTCAGCGGCGCTCCGCAAGCTTGCTTTCAGCGGGCTTGATGATCCAGTTCTGGATCGAGCGAACAGCTGTCCGTGATCCTTATCGTCATACCTTGAATTCTCAATTGCTCGCGCAGGTCTTTCATTCGTGCTGCGCCGCCCCACGCCTCGAACGCGGCCTGGGCTGCGGCCTCGACGTCTCCGCGGTGTATGGCGGCGGCAGCTTCGGCCCTCCAAAGAAGCACTTCAGCTTCTGGTTTACCACGAACGCCAGCGCGCGTTCGACCTCGAAGTCATCGCGCAGAAGAGTACCCTGGGGCCGATACCTGCCCTCAGTCTGGTAGCTAGCGAAAGCGGCGATAGAATGGGCCCGGATTAACCTGGTGAGGTCGAATCGCCGCTGGCACAGCCGGTCCCGCTGGAAGGGTTAAATGAGGATTCCTTGATGTCGCATCCCGCACCAGACGGCCCGCCGGATCGCACACCGATAACAGTCGGCGAAGTCTGGGAGAACCCCGTCACCAGGGAACGCGCCACGATCGTGGAGCGTCCCTGGGACAATCCTGCGGGCCGCGCGACCGCCGAGCTGACCGCGCTCGCCGGGGCGCGTGTCATGGGGGAACACCGCCATCCCGCTCTCGTCGAGCGATTCACCGTGCTCGAGGGTGACCTGACCGTGAAGCGCGACGGGCAGATCCGGATTCTCCATCAGGGCGAGACCGCCGTCATCGAGTCCGGCGTCTGGCACGACTGGTGGAATGCGGGCGACCGCGACGCGCGCGTACGGGTGGAGATCACTCCAGGCGGGCGGTTCGTGCACATGATCGAGACGTTTTTCGGCCTCGCGCGGCTCGGGCACACAGACGCCAGGGGGATGCCGTCGCCGCTGCAACTCGCCCTGACTGCGCGCGAGTTCAGCGACGTGATCGTGTTCCGTTCGCCGCCGCTGGCGTTGCAGCGCGCGATCTTCGGCACACTCGCACCGATCGCGCGCTGGCGCGGCTATCGCGCGACCTACCCGCAGCTCTCGCGCATGGTGCTGGCGCCTCGGACCTAGCACCGTGCTGTTCGTACGCACAGTTACTTCCATCCAGCAGGAGAAAGGACCCTTCAACAAGCTCCGCACGCGGACCGGACGTCAGGGCAGCTTGATGACTTGTGCCGCGCCGGGGACCAGCGCGTTGACGGTCACGTAAACCTCGCCGGCGTGGCGATCGACGGCGACGCCGATCGGTATCGGAAGGCCCGTCGCCACCTGTGAGCACGTCCAGGTGGTTGTGTTGCACGCGTTGACAGGTACCGCCTACTGAGCCAACCCCGAACTCCACTGACGCCCAGCTCGCTTCATCGATCTCCACGACGTAGAGCGTCCCGTCCGGCCCGAACGTCAGATCCACGATCGATGTAAAGCCAGTGGCAACAATCGAGCAGGCGGGGCTGGTCGCGCAGTTGACATGGCGAGCGCCGGGCTCGACGCGCCAGATGCGCGATCTGCCCGTCGGCGCGGGAAATCCCTTCAGCTCACCCACGTAGTACGCGCCGTCAGGGCCAACGGCCACACTCGTGGAGACTGGCTGCGCCGGAAGGTTCGCGGGCAGCCCGCAGGCGAACGCCAGCTGCGGGACCGGCATGGGACACCCCGCAAGGCTCTTGATGTTGGCGGTGGACACGATTTCGTCCGGGAACACGGCAATCCAGTCGACTCGCTCCCTCTGATCGACGATCAGCACATCGTTCCCGCCGGCATCGGCGACGAGCACTTCGCCGCCGTTCAACGCCTCGACCTCGAACGGGTTCGAATCAACGGCCGTGGTGTGTGGATTGTTGTCCGCTTCGAACTGGTAGAGATCGGCGATCAGGCGCGTCGATCCATGTGAGACGCGGAACAGAGCCCCGGTCGTCAGGCCAGGACCGCCGCCTCGAAGCGCGAACATGTCGCCCCGGCCGATCGGGCCTACGTCAGTCACGCCTTTCAACTCGGCGACCAGCTTCCCCACGCCATGTCGCAGCTCGACGATGCCTGCTCCTGCGTCAGCCACGAGAAGACTGCCGTCGGGAGCCACCGCCAGCTTGAATATCGGCGTGGCGAACTCGTACGACTGCACGGCGTGAATACCGGCAGCGGTCACTATCGCAAACACGATTGCAGTGACTGAGATCGTGTGGCAGCGCATAAAGCGCGTCCGAGAGTTCATGCTGATCCTCCGATCAATGAAGACTGATGCCCGATGGCGTTCAGCGCAGCGAGCCGGCAGCATGGCGCAGATGGGTGCAGGAGTCAACCATGACCCGGACCGGCCGTCGCGTTACGCTGCCCACTCAAGCCGGGCCTGAGGAGCAGCAATGAAACGTGAAGCGATCGCAATGATGGCGCAGCGTGTGGGCTGGCGCACATACACCGTACCAGATCGAATGTACCGGCCCCTCGACCTGCGAAGGAAGAGCAAACAGTGCAATGGCGAGCAGGGGAAGCCCCGACAAATGGCGACCTTAACTTCCGGGGCGTAGGCGCAGCTCCCATATCAACCTCGGCGATCAGACGCGCAACCAATCGGTGCAGGGGACGCTTGTGGAGCGCAATGAGGAGCCAGGGCCAGATGAATCCCCAGAAGAGAACCATCAGCCAGGCGATGGCGACATTCTGCTCGATCGAAAGGCCCGGAATCATTGAGCGCTGATGCCGCGCGACGTAGCCGCGCATGTCGAGGCTCAGTAGCATGACCAGGCCGACGAGCCCAAGCAGGCCACTCAGGCCGAGCGCATACCCGGCCCACCGCCAGTACCGCACGTCGTAGCGAATCAGGTCCGGCGGGACGTGCCGGAGCTCCAGCCTATTGAGACCGACGTTGATTGCGGTCCACCAGTCAGCAGCCCGGACGACGAGAGCACCTGAGGCGGCTTCGCTCGCGACATAGTTGGAGCGAGGGTGAGGCTGCCCAGTAAGAAGACCAGCCGTGACCCGCTCGCGAAACGCCCGCATGAACGACTCGGCGGGCGACCGAATCGACACGGTGCCTTCGATCTGCGGCCTCAACATCTCGATATCGCTCGCTGTAGACCGTGCAGGCTGGCAGGATGTTACCACCTACCTAATGGAATACCAGAGCTCCTTCGTTGACTGCCGATACGTGGACGAGGCTATTCCGGGTACAGATGAGAGAATCGTGCTGGCAATTTCTCAGGGAGACACACGTGAGACGTACCCTCGCCAGTATCGTGATGTTCTTATCGCCAAGCTCACCGGCGACTTAACCGCATTTCGTTCGTTGGCACGAAGCCGAGTCGCTCGTAAAGGTGCCGGCCATCGTCAGAAGCGTGAAGGACGACACGCCGGATGCCGCGCACGGCGAGGGCGTGCAGGACGGCACGCATCAATGCGTCGGCGACGCCGCGCCGCCGCCAGGCGGGCTCGACATACATGTTGAGGATGATCGCTTCCGGCCCGAATTCCAGGTCATCGCCGGGCTCGCCGGGGCGAGGGAGGATGGGTCTCAGCTGAACACCGGCACCTCCAATGGCTGCCGGGGGCGTCCCCTTGTCTTCGGCGACCCAGGCCAGATACTCGCCGCGCGGCAGGGCATCGCGCAAGTACGAGGCGGTTGCGCGTTCCAAGGCCTCTTCGTGGTGAGAGGCCAGCCGCCCCATATCCCGAAACATCGCCGCGCGATGATGTGCAAGGCGCGGGATATCGCTCGCGTCAGCCTGGCGCACGGCGAACAATGGTTGTCTGATATGGACCGACCTTTCCACCCAGCTTGATGTTCACCGAAAGGTTAGCGGGGCGTCTGCCTTACCGACGCACTCCGTAATCACGAAGGTCACGTCATCGTCGAAAGCACCACCGGTCCACTGCGTCAGCTCACGCAATGCGGTCTCAGCAAACTGCTCCGCGGAAGTGTGCTGGATGTCGGACAGCCAGCGCGCCACGCGTTCACCGTCGAAGAACTGGCCGGTGCGATCACGTGCCTCCAGGACGCCATCTGAATAGAGCAGGAGACGATCGCCAGAGCGAAAAGGCGCGATTTCAGTGTTCGTGTACTCCGCATCGGGAAAGAAGCCGAGCATCACCCCATGATCGTGTTGGACGAGCGATATCTCGTCGCGTCTGTGCAGCAGCGCCGGTGGATGCCCTGCGTTGGCGATGGTGACCGTCTGGCGATCGCTGTTGACGACCGCGTAGACAGCCGTCACGTATGCATGTTCGAGATGGCGACAGAGGGTCTGATTCATGGAGGCCAGGACTCTTGCCGGATCGTTGGCAAGATCCACCTGCGCCGAGAACGCCACCTTCACCATCGACGCGACGAGAGCGGCCGGGATGCCATGCCCTGAAACGTCCGCCACGAGGATGCCGAGACGGGACGGTCCAAGCTGGACGAAATCGTAAATGTCTCCAGCGACGGCTGTCACTGGCACGAACCTGACCGCGATGTCGAGGTCAGGCTGACGCGGGATCTGACGTGGCAACAGCGACGATTGAATCCGCCTCGCCGTTTCGAGCTCGCGCTGGACACCAGCGAACTCGGCTTCCGAATGAAATACGGTTCGCACGACCGCGTACCCGAGACACAGGACGAAGAGGAGCATTCCAATCGGCTCGATGTTCGTACCCTTGAAAACGGGCTGGCCGACGTTCTCATTAATGATGAACAACGCGAAAATCACTGCGCCGAGCACCACGATGCGGTCCGTCAAAATGGTCCGCGCGCGAGCGCCCGTGGAGGAATAGAAACCGTGTCCAAGTGCGAAGATGACGAGGATCAGCACCAGCCAGCTGTTCGCCGGATTGGCTGCGCCAGGTCTTGCCAACACAAGGTCGATGAGGATCGCGGCGATGGCGAACGCTATCACCACGCGCAACACCCATCGCGTCGTGTTCCTCCAGCCGGGGCCGATGATGCCTTCGACAAAGTACGTGAGCGGCACGTTGATCAGATACGTGATGAAGGCGATCGAGTACCTCCACGGAAACCACGCCTCGCCGACCGTCGCTCGTACAGGTGGCTGCAACGCCAGGAGCCGGATGCCGTAGAGACCCGTGGCGAGGCCGAACGCAAGAAGGATCCTGATGCTGCGCTGCGGTCGCAGCGTCGAAGCCAGGACTGAGGCGAGCCCGAGCACCAGCAGTGCGGCGCCGATGAGGATTCCCGCGAGCTGTTCGCCGGTCACACAAATAGTTTACGCGCTGCTCGAGCCTCGCGAAGCTCGTGGACCTCCAGCGCGGCCAGGAGCACCATCGCACCGCCGCGGTCGTCGGCGCCATGAATCGCGGGCCGAGTCAGGTAGTAGGCTCTCGTAGGACCAGCGCCTGTCGACGCACAGACATCGCGCAGCGTGCCGTTGGGCGACACGCGCATGAGGACGGCGTGCCATCCGCGGTCGATCGCGGGTACGACGTCGCGATCGAGCCAGCCGAGCCGGACACCGCGCGCCATCGCGGCGACGGTCATCGCAGTCACCGTCAATTCCTTGTAGGCCGTAGGCTCGTCGACCACCTGCCGCCACGCGCCGTCCTCGGCTTGATGCATGAGCATCGCTCGCATCTGCCGGCGATAGATGTCGAGCACCTTCGCGCGATCGGACCAACCGTCCGACAGGAGCGTCAGGGCTTCGACGCTGCCGAGTGCGGCGAAGCCGTTGCCGCGGCCCCACGCGTGGGGTCCCTCGACGGCGTGAACGAACAGCCCGTCGGGACGTTGCAGCTTACCGGCGTATGCGACCAGGAAGCGGCCGATCACCTGCGGGTACCGATCATCGTTCGTTCGTGCCGAAACCCGGGCCAGCAGAGCGGCGGCCATGAACATGTCGTCCGTCCACCAGCGCGAAAAGCGGATGATGTCGTCAGCCGATTGCGGCAGGATGAGCTGCGCCGCTTTTTGCGCGAGCGCCGCCGCGGTCGCGTCGCCAGTGCTGGCACCGGTCGCCTTGGCGCCGAGATCGGACAGCGCGAGATAACCTGCCAGGCCTGTCAGCGTGTAAGGCGGCGCGAGAGCAGCCCGCTCGCCGAAGATGAACGGCTGCATCTCGCGCCGTGCTTTTTGTTCCCAACGGGGTTCACCAGTCAAAGTTGACAGGCGCAATGCTCCGGACCACGCGAGGGCAGGGATATATGAGGCTACCGACCGCTCTTGCGGATACGTCGTCGCGAGGATGCGAGCCACGTCGAGCGGTGGGAGGTCGGCCGTCGTCTGCGGCTGGCTGGCAAGCGCTGTTGCCGCTGCAAAGGCCGCTGCCACCCCAATCGCCGCTCTGATCATTTCGGCGAATCTACGAATGTAGTTGTCGATCATTCTGAGCCGCTGCCGATCCGCTCCACAGGCCGGCGAGGCGACGCCAGCGGCTCTGGACCACCTCGACCACCACCACCGTGATATTGTCCGCACCGCCGTTCCGATTGGCGGCGGCGATCAAGTCGTCACAGATGCGCTGCGGAACACGCAAGCGCTCGATCGCCTCGGCCAGCGTCGCATCCGGGACCATCCGGGTCAGACCGTCGGTGCAGAGCAGCAGGTAGTCGCCGGGCTGCACTGGCACTTCGCGCAGCTCGACGTCGACGTCAGGCGCGCCTCCCAACACCCTCAGCAGCATACTCTGCTCGTCGGCCTCGAGGCTCTGTGCGCGATCGAGAATGCCTGCGCGAATCTGTTCCTCCACCAGGGAGTGGTCGCATGTGAGACGCTCGAGGTCGTTGTCGTGCCACAAGTAGGCTCGGCTGTCGCCTACGTGCGCCACGCTCGCAACATAGTCGTTCATCCATGCGCCGACGACGGTCGTTCCCATGTCGCAGCGGCGTCGGTCGCTCTGGCCGTGGTCGTAGATGACTTGATTCGATCGGCGCAGCGCTTCAGCCAGTTGATTCGTCCGAGGCAGATAGCAGCGCGTGTTTTCCGAACACTCGTCGGCGTCGTCGGGATCGCCATGCTCCGGAGCCCTGCGCCCTGAGCCCTGCGCCCCTGAACCCTGAGCCATGTCCAGACGCTCGAGGATGACGTCCGCGGCCAGCTGGCTCGCGACTTCTCCGGCCGGAGCGCCGCCCATCCCGTCGCACACCATGAACAGGCCCCGATCCGTCCGCAGCACGTAGACGTCCTCATTCAACGTGCGAACGCGACCCGTATCAGTAGCCGCCCCAACGCGCAGCCGCATCGCGGTCCTTTCGTTGTCTGCGCTCAGCAGTTCCAGCTGAACGTACGGGCGGCGAGGTGGCACCTGCCGCCTTTTGGATGACCTCTGCGGTCCGGCCAGTGCGTTCTTGGAGCGCCGAGAGCACCTTTTCAATCTGTGCGTTTTCGAAGCGGAGCACGACCAATCGCGTGCCGGGAGTCGGCTTCACGGCGACCCAGTGTCCCCGCGCCGATGTTCCCTTAATCGGCAGCGCGCCGTCCTGCGCGAGCGTCGCGGGCGCCGGTCCCTTCGACGAGTTCACCATCGGAACTCGACCGCGCGAGTACGCGATCGAGAGGACGCTCGTGTAAGGCACAGAATGCAGCTGGTCGGGTCGCTCGCCGTTGCCCGTTACGGTAAACTGGCGCTCCGACAGCATGAGTCGCGCGTCACGTTCTCGGTGTATGCGTCCTTTCCGGACGAGCACCTTCCCCTCGAAGCCAACGGCCCGTGAGGTTCTGACCGACGCCGGTGCTGCGATGGCCCGCGCGGGCGTGGCGTAATGAAAGGGAATGTAGACGAGCGCAGCCACCGTTGCCGCGAACCCCCCAAGGATCGCTGCCGGCCTGCTGCTATAACTCTTGCGGGGCGCCATCGTCGCGACGCCCGCTCTCGCGGCTTCGCCTGATAGTAATCCGACGGCGAGATTGGTCCTGGTGACTATACCGGCCGCCACCGCAAGCGCTTCACGAAACGAGCCGGCGCTCTGAAAGCGATCGGAAGGAGACTTGGCGAGCGCGCAGTCTACGACCGCCTGGCACCACCCAGGAAGATCGTCGCGATACCGCCGCAGCGGTGGCGCGGGCTCTGAGATCTGTTGTTGCAGGATCCCGATCGGAGTGTCCGCGTTGAAAGGCAGCGCGCCGGTCAGCAGACGATAGAACACCACTCCGACCGAGTACAGATCCGCCCGCTCGTCGACGCCCTGCCCGAGCACCTGCTCCGGCGCCATGTACGCTGGTGTCCCTACGATATAGCCATCCGCTGTGGTGTGTTCGGCGCTCCGTGCGCGCGCCACACTGAAGTCCATGACCTTGACGCGGCCCAGCTCGGTCACCATGACGTTCGCCGGCTTCAAGTCGCGGTGGACGACGCCGGCGCAATGCGCGTGTTCGAGTGCTGACAGGATTCGGTCGACGAGAAAAGCCGCCCTCTCGGGCGCCAGCGGCCCGAGACGATCTGACAGGCGCTCGAGCGTCTCGCCGCGAACGAGCTCCATGACCATCAGGAGCTCGGTCTCCGACCGCATGAGGTCGTAAATGGTGGCGATCCCAGGGTGGTTCAGGCTGGCGAGCACCGTCGCTTCGGCACAAAAGCGCTGAAGAATCCTGAAGTCGGCAAGACCCGGATCCAGGATCTTGAGGGCAACTTCGCGGCCGAGCGAATCGTCCACGGCTCTGTAGACGATCCCCGTGGCGCCCCGCCCGAGCTGTCCGACGATGCGGTACTTGCCGACGCTGGTGCCTAGCATGCCTTTGTGCAGAGGCGCTGGGCTGGGGATGCGGATACAGTACGACGCGGGCGCGGAGGTGTCAATCGCCTGAACCGGGGCGATCCCTCCGGGCGCGGGCAGATCACGCTTTTCGCCTCCGAGATACAAAATGTGGTGACCGAAGCCCTGCCGGTCGCCTCCCACGGTCCGCCGCGCTTGGACTTATCCAGTTTGCAACGGCCTGGAACTTGATACTCCTTCCCTTTGGTTTCAGCACGTTCCGATCGCTCGGACGCTACGGGCTGGAGGACACCATGGCGAGACTGACACTGCAGTTTGAAGGCCGAGTGTTGAAGGAGTATGTGGTAGGACCGACGGCGACGATTGGACGACAGTCCGACAACACCATCACGATCGACGAACCCGCCGTGTCGAGCCACCACGCGTGCGTGTTCCGCGACGGCGACCGGTTCGCCGTGGAGGACCTGCAAAGCACGAATGGCACGTTCGTGAATGGAATGCGTGTGAGCCGTCAAGTCCTGCAGGACGGCGATGTGCTGCGCGTAGGCAATCACCAGCTCGTGCTCGACCAACTGCTGAATGTAGAGTCTGAGAGACCTGACGAAGCCGAGCCCTCGATTCCAGATCCTGGGGCGACCGTCTTCATCGACAAGAGGAAATTGATGGCCAGGCTCGTGCAGTCCCCAACCGAGGCGAAGAAATACGATGCGCTGCTGGCAAGGTTGAGAGATGTCGAGGCTCACTCGCGCACCGCAGGGGTGTCGGCGGAACGGTTGTCCGACCCGATGCCCGGTGTGCTACGAGTGTTGGCGGGCCGCGCGGATCGGGAGGAATACACGCTGGCAGCTCAGACCTCGCTCATCGGCAAGGGGACATCCAGCCTGGTCCGCCTGCGCGGCTGGTTCAAGCCGCAAGCGGCGGTTGCGATTACCCGCAACCGGCAGGGGTACGTGGCGACGTGGCTCGGCGGCGAGGTTCTCATCAACAGCAGGCCCGTGAGCGGACGCTGTGAATTGAAGGACGGCGATCTGCTCGACGTCTGCGGGCTCCTGATGAAGTTCCGCATGGACGCTCGTGCAGCAGGTGAGATGAAATTCGAGCGGCAATCATAGAAGAGGATTCAGTATCATTGTGGCCACTGGAGGTGGAGTCATGGCGACGCCGTCGTGGCAGGTCAGTGGTCAGTACTACGAAACGTGCAGTTGCGACTTCGTGTGTCCGTGTCTCCCTGGGCAGATGGCAGTCAGCCCGAGCAAGGGATGGTGCACGTTCGCGATGGCGTTCCAAATCGATCGCGGAAGTTACGGTTCGGTCCCGCTCGATGGACTCGGGTTCATCGTGCTCGGGCTGACGCCGGAGGCGATGGGCAAGGGAAACTGGTCCGTCGGCGTCATCGCCGACGAGCGCGCGAGCGCGGAGCAGCGCGACGCCATCACCGCGATCGCGAGCGGCAGCGGGGGCGGGCCCATGGCAGCGCTGTCCGGACTGGTCGGCAAGTTTCTCGGTGTCGTCTCGGCGCCGATCCACTTCGAGCGAAACGGCACCCGATGGTCCGTCAAGGCGTCCACCCTGGTCGATATGTCGGCCGAAGGCGTGAAGGGACTCGATCCCAACGCTGCGGAGCCGATGCACCTCGACCACACCGGCCATCCGGCGGCGGATCGGTTCGCGCTGGCTCGCGCGCTGAGCAGCCACGTAAGCGCGCTCGGCCTGACGTGGGACGATGCGAGCGGACGGAACAACGGACAGTACGCCCCCTTTTCCTGGCGAAGTGCGTAACGTGTCGACGGTCGCGGCACTCCCACGCCGCGACCGCTTCATCATATCGGCCGCGCTCGTTCTCGTAACCGCTCTCGCCTGGGCCTATCTCGTTCGTCTCGATCGACAGATGTCGGCGTCGATGGAACACGACACGATGATGGCCGAGATGGGCATGAGCATGGACAGGCCCTGGACTGCGGCGGATGTCCTTTTCACGTTCGCGATGTGGGCCGTGATGATGGTGGGGATGATGGCCGGTGCAGCCGCTCCGGTCTTGTTACTGTTCGGGGCGGCGCGTCGCGCGCGGGGAGAGCGGGGTGTCTCGCTCGCCGTGTTGACGTTCGGCCTCGGCTACATGCTTGTGTGGGTGGGCTTCAGCGCATGCGCGGCGCTCGCGCAGTGGGTGCTGCACGAGGCGGCGATGCTGTCGCCGGCCATGGCCGCGGCCAGCCCGCAAGTGGGTGGCGCGATCCTCATTGGTGCGGGCGCGTATCAACTGACACCTTTGAAAAATGCCTGCCTGATCCAGTGCCGGAGCCCACTGGGCTTTCTGTTGGCGCATTGGCGCGACGGCCCGATGGGCGCGCTGCGGTTGGGCTGCCGACACGGTGTTTTCTGCCTCGGGTGTTGCTGGGCGATCATGTGCGTGCTCTTCGTCGTCGGTGTGATGAACCTCGTGTGGGTCGCGGCGCTGGCGGCGTTCGTGCTGGTCGAGAAGACGGGGCCACTTGGCGCTGTGCTGGCACGTGTAGCAGGAACCGCGATGGTTGTCATCGGCGTGATGCTCGTCGCCGGATTCAGCTAAGAAGAAGCGGTAGGGAAAATCGTGAGGGCGATTTCTCGCCCGGCCAGTAGAGCCAGTTCGGCCTAACGCTGTTTCGGCCACCACCGACCGACCCGGCGACAGTACATCTCGTAATCTGTATCGAACGTCCGCCGCAATGTGGGCTCCTCGTACAACACGACAAACAAGTGGGTGACGAACAGGAACAAGCCGGCATAGCCGAGTAGCGCAATCGATTGATAAAAAAGCGCGGCACCGGCCAAGGCAAGGCCAGCACTGAGATACATCGGGTTCCGGACGAGTCGATATGGGCCCCGAACCACCAACCGACGAGGCGGATCGAACGGGGCGGGAGTCCCTCTGCCGACGAACACGAACGTGAGGATACACGTGAGCGCGAGCGCTGCGCCGGAGGCTCCCAGAAGCGCCCCGACGACCTGCCACACGCCGATCGCTGCGGGTTGAACGACGGCCGTTGAGGACAGGATCCGGGCCGGCAGGAATATGAGGAGGAGTCCGATGAAGAGCACCGAATAGGTGGCCGCGCGAGCGAGGATGAGTATCACTGGCAATATCTGTGGCCGCCAACCACGATCGTTCTGACGAGGCTCGAGTGTGCCGGGCCTAGCGGGCCAGAGTTGCCTACTTGTAGGCCACCGCCGCGCTCGACGGACCGGCGAGGTGAATGACATCGAAGCGGGTGAAGCCCACCTCGCTGCACCATGAGCGGAAGTCTGCACCCGAGTAGTCGAAGGCGTCGCCGAACTCGATGAGCATGTTCAGCGACATGAGCAGTCCAAAGGCGTTCTCACGACGCGCGTCGTCGATGAGCGCCTCGATCGCCACAAACGCGCCGCCAGGCGGCAGCGCGTCGTAAGCCGCGCGAATGAGGTGCCTCTTCTTCTCCAGGTTCCAGTCATGAAGGATCATCCCCATCGTGATCACATCGGACTTGGGGAGCGGGTCCTTGAAGAAGTCGCCTACGGCGATGCCGACACGGTCGCTCAGGCCGGCCGCGGCGATGGCCCTTTTCGCGATGGGCTCGACTGGAGGCAAATCGAAGGTGGTGCAGCGAACGTGTGGATGCCGCTTCGCGACCTCGATGCTCAGCAGACCCGTTGCCCCGCCAACGTCGCAGAGACTCTTGTAGCGCGAGAAGTCGAACTTCTGGGCGAAGGCCTCGAAGTTGATCCGCGATAGACCGGTCATCGCGCCCATGAACTGCTCGAGCCTGGGCAACTCGGCGTAAAGCTCCTCGAACATCCCCTTCTGTCCGTGCTTCGCTTCGTTCTGCGGCTTGCCCGTGCGCAGCGCTTCGGGCAGGTCGTGCCAGAACTTGAACAGCCGCGCGTTCAGCATCTCCAGCGTGCCGCCAACATAGCGTGGGCTGTTCCGATCGAGGTAGAGCGCGGCGGCCTCGGTGTTGAAATACCGGGCGGCCGGCCCGTCACCGTCGCGACCGAGAAACCCCGTCGCGACCAGCGCATCGAAGAAATCACCGACCCCGCGAGGGTGAATGCCGATCTCGGCGCCGAGCTCCGCACCGGTCAACCGACGACCGGCGAGCGTCGTGAACACGCCAAACTCGACCGCGGTCAAAAGCACCTTGGACGACCAGAAGGCGAAAGCCGTAGCCAGAATGGGTGCGACGTCAACGTTAGTGCTCATACGGAAAGTCTATATGAACCAGTGTCAAAGACGGCGCTGCGCGTCAGGTAAGCCGAGGCTGGCTGCCAATGCCACGACGTGCGGAAAATTCATGGCATCCGTCAATGAGAGGTACTCCGACGAAGGATAGCGCGGCTCAATCCGGGTGTGGTCTACTAAATCAGTGAACGAAGTCGGCATCTGCTTCACCTCGCGAGGTCTCGATGAAGCCGTCACAACCGTCTCCGTTGCCGCATGGGTACCGCCAGGGCGTGGTCACGGCGATAACCGTCTTCCTCGGTTTCTCGATGGCGTTTCTCCGATTCTGGGGAATCGAGAATCCAGGCGAGTGGACGCATCAGGGAGTTCTTTCGGCGATCATCATTGGTGTCGGCATTATCTTGCAGCTCGCCTCACTCTTCCGCGCACTGGACGTTCGCGACGATGACGCGATTCGGTATCAGAGAACGGTCAAGCTGTTCGGCGCCGGCGTGATTGTTGTCCTGGTCGGCGTTGTGGCATCAATTCTGGTGGCCGCATGATTAGATGGTGCCTCAACGGGCCGCATTCGCAAGCGCGGCATTGAATCGCCGTCGCGGGAGATACGCTCGTGCAAGGATCAGTCGACCTCTACAATCATTCTTACGGCCATTTCTCGAGCGCTGCCGAAGAGGCCGTCCGGCGCGAGACCTACGGCGAAGACATCGGCCAGAGCAGTTGGATGACTGCAGAAGAGTGGCTGCGTATCGCCGACGAGGCCGCGGTCCGGCCAGGCAGTCAGATCCTCGATGTAGGCAGCGGCTCGGGGGGACCTGCCGTATTTCTGGCTGAGCAACGCGGTTGCCACGTGACCGGCGTCGATATCAACGAGCATGGGGTGGCCAACGCGAAACAGCTCGCCAAGGCCCGCGGGCTCGCCGATCGCGTCGACTTTCGGCTGGTCGACGCGCACAATCCGTTGCCCTTTCCCGACGCGAGCTTCGATGCCATTCTCTCGAACGATTCGATGTGCCACATCGACGGCCGACAGGCCGTCCTGCGCGATTGGCACCGGCTCTTGAAGCCGAGCGGGCGGGCTGCATTCACCGATGCGCTGGTCCTGACCGGTCAGGTCACGCACGAGGAAGTGGCCACCAGGAGCTCCATCGGATTCTACGTGTTCGTGCCGCCTGGAGAGAACGAGCGGCTGCTCGCCGAAGCGGGCTTTACGGTGATGCGGGTCGAGGATCTCACGTCCGGGGCCGCAGTCCTCGCCGGACGCTGGCGCGACGCGCGGGTGCAGCATCGCGACGCGCTGATTGAGAAGGAAGGCGAGTCGAACTTTCAGGGACTGCAGCGGTTTCTTGATTGCGTGCATCGTGTGTCGGTCGAGCGACGGCTCTCACGCTTCGCCTACGTGGCATTGAGGTCATAGATGCCAGCCCTGACACGCTGAAACCAACCGTAGTGGTTGTCGGACATGATCCGTCTCGCGTTATTCACACCGCTCCCTTTCGCAACCAGGGCGGCTTTCGTCGCACCATTTTCTGACAGGAACTTGACGCAGCGCAGTGCATCCTGACGATAGGCTGTCACAAGCCCCCGACGCGTTGCCCCGCCGATATTCGGATCACCGACCCGCTTGGAAAACTCCCCAAGAAGCCGGGCTTTCTTCCATGTTGATTGACGCGGCCGATAGGGAGCTGGGTCAACATGCACAACGACGCACTGATCCCGCTCGCGAACTGTTATCAGCCCGAGTCCAAGGCGACGGCACAGCGTCCGGTTCTTTCCGAGCGCCCTTCCGAAACCCCGGCCCTGGCTGGCCGGTACGGCGATATAGACCACATCGGTTATCGTTTGTCGCTCTGTCGCTTGATGAAACAACGATAGCGAAAAACAAGTCTTGAGCTCGACGACGACCGGCGGGTCATCGCCACGGACGGCGACGACATCTGCAGTACCGATCTCTGCCTTCACCTCATACCCTTGCTTCTCGAGGAATAGCTTGATCGGCTCGTACAGCGTCGTCTCACGCATGGTGGAAAATCGGGAAGAGCGCAAAGTACGTCATGTCCAGACGCCGCCTCCGAAGCGCGCCTGCTTCAACTCGGATGTCCCTGCGCGGGCGGATGTTAGCACGATGACGGAGTCATCGGCGTGAACGTGGTTGGCTGCGAATCAGGTCTGCGGACCATTCACTTCTTTTTTTGACGACAGGGCGTCTTCGCGAACCGCGGCAGCCGTTACGACCGCGGGCAGACGTTCGCGCCCCCGTAGATGGCGGGTCGTGTTGCGATGGACCGCGAAATTGAAGACACTCATTACGTCATCGGCGAGTTCCAGCTGAGCAGCCGAACGGATTCCGAGCGTGAAGTCGATACGCCTCGCCATGGAACATGCCCGATCCGGACGCGTGATCGAATCCGAGTCAGAAGGAGATCATGATGAACAAGCTCGTTCTGCTGACTGTCGCTGTTGCGTTTTCCACCGTCTCTTTTGGGACGACGACCGGAGCGAGCGTGCAAAACACCCCGGTCTACTACCTGTCCTTAGGCGATTCGCTGTCGGTCGGCATCCAGCCGAACCAGTCCGATCTCCACCGGCCGTTTCCATTCATGGGCGCTGGCGGTTTCGGGGGCGCGCTCAGCCGGGAAGGGTTCTCGGACCAGTTGGCCGCGATGAAGCGCCAGACGATCTCCAACCTGCACCTCGTCAAACTGGGATGCAACGGCGAGTCGACGTCGTCGATGATCGCTGGTCCCGCGGAGCTTCCCGGGCAGACCGAACATACGGTTGGCCTCTGCAACTATCGGTTCGGCTCGCAGCTGGACGACGCAGTCGCGTTCCTCGAGCATCATTCCGGCCGGGTCGCCTTCGTCACGATCAGTATTGGCGCGAACGATGTGATCCCCTGCGGCACTGATTTGCCCTGTCTGACGTCGGCCCTGCAGACGATTCAAACGAACCTGGAGAATATCCTGGGAGCGCTGCGCGCAGCGGCCGGACCAGGCGTACCAATCGTGGGAATGAATTACTTCTCGACGGCGGTCGTCGCCGCGTGGTTCGAGAATCCCGCGCTGGCGATATCGATCGTGAACCTCACCGTGCTGGCGAACAACGTTCTCGCGGTCAGCTATCTGCTGGCAGGATCGCCTGTGGCTGACGTCGAGGCAGCGTTCTCGACAACGGACTTCTCGCTCACGTCGAGCGGCGTTCCGCCGCGCGTCGTTCCGGTGAACGTTGCGCGCATCTGCGAGTTGACGTGGACGTGTACACCATTCGAGAACGCCCATCCCAACGCGGCCGGTTATGCCGTGATTGCGCGGGCGTTTCAACAGGTTCTGCCCGATTGATGTGACGTTCGACGTGTCACGCAAAGGCGAGATCGCGAAAGTTTGGCTCCGCTTTCGCGCGCCCGGACGCTCGCGTCCCATGATCGGACAGACCATCCTGGGGTCCCAGTCGTAACTCATTGTTGGTTCGCCTGTTATGCGCTGACACCATATGGCATGCAAGCTGCGATACTTCAGTTCGATCACGGGTTGGTCGAACGCGTTCTGACCTCCCACGCGTCAACGGCGTCTTGCAACGAGAGCGGTGACGATTACGTCGCCGCCGACGTGTCATGGGAGCCTTATGAGCTTCGTCGCCGACTTGAAATTCGCGTTCCGGTCATTCACTCGCGCGAAGGGGCTGGCGCTGACCGTCATCGTCACCCTCGCGCTCGGCATCGGCGCCAACGCGGCCATGTTCAGCGTCGTCCAGGGCGTGCTCCTGCGGCCGCTGGTCAATCGGGACGAAGCGCGGCTGATCTACATTCGCCAGAGCGCGCCGGGCATCCCTGTGGAGAATGCCACGTTCTCGGTACCTGAACTCGGCGATTTACGCTCACGACTGAAGACCGTGACTGCGATCGGCGACTTCTCGACCATCGGCTTCACCATGGTCGGTCTCGGCGAGCCTCGTGTCGTTCGCGCGGGAGTGGTCGGCGGCTCGTACTTCGACGTGATGGGCCTGCGGCCCGTGCGTGGCCGCCTCATCGACGCCACAGACGATGGTCCGACTGCCGCGGGCGTGGCGGTGTTGACGCATCGCTTCTGGACCACGGGACTGAAGAGCGACCCCACTGTCATTGGCAAGACGGTACGTTTGGGCGAGCGCACAGCGACGATCATCGGCATCCTCGAACCATCGGTGCCTTATCCGACCGAAACCGAGATCATCGCGAACGTCGTCACGAGCCCGCACCACCTGTCGGCGACGATGGTGACGGGCCGCACCCATCGGATGACCGAGCTGTTCGGGCGCCTGGCGCCCGGCGCGGATCTCGAAGCGGCGCGCGTCGAGCTACGGGCCGTTCACGGCGCCATCCTCACGGAACACCCCGAGGCGTACCCGCCGAAGTCCGACTTCCGGATCGACGCAAAGCTGCTGCGGGATCAGATCACATCGCGGGCGCGAACGGTGCTCCTCGTCCTGCTGGCCGCGTCTGCGCTGATCTTCGTCATCGCGTGCTCCAACGTCGCGAACCTGATCCTGGCCCGATCGGTCCGGCGGGAAGGCGAGCTGGCGATACGGGCGGCGCTCGGCGCCGGTTCGGGCGCGCTGCGCCGAACGCTGCTCGCGGAAAGCCTGCTGCTCTGCGGCTGCGGCGCGATGCTCGGTGTGATCGTCGCGCTGTGGATGGTGCCCGTCCTCAGCCAATACGCGTCCCGCTTCTCTGTTCGCGCCCTCGATCTGACCGTCGACGCAAACCTGCTGTGGGTCGGCGTGGGCCTGGCGCTCACGGCAGCGGTGCTGCTCGCGTTCGTGCCGCGTCTGCCGTCGGCCGATGCCGCCAGCGGCCTGGGACTCTCCAACGGAAGCGTGCGCATGACGTCGGGCACGAACCGCCGCCTCCGGCTGTTTGCCATCACGCAGATTGCCGCGTCGTTCGTGCTGCTCGCCGGCGCCGGGATGCTCTTGACGACGCTCCTCGCGCTGCAGCGGACGCCGACCGGCTTCCAGACGCGGCAGGTGCTCGCGGTGCACGTGCCGGTGATCTCCTACGGCCGGACGCCGGATGAGAGAGTCGCGTTCTACCAGGACGTCATGCGGCAGGTCGGGCAGCTGCCCGGCGTCGATCGCGTGTCGCTCGGATCGTCGGTGCCCTGGCGGGATGGGCTCGGTCAATCGTTCGGCGGACAATTCTCTGTCGAAGGGTTCGCGAGGGCGGACGGTGAGGAAGATCCGCGGGCACGCTGGCGCACTACGTCGCCGGGATTTTTTGCAACGCTGGATGTGCCGATCATTGCCGGCCGCGATTTCACTGACGACGACGTGCGCAACAGCGAAAATCTGGTCATCGTCAGTCAGAGCCTGGCGCAGCGGATGTTCCCGAGCATCGAGGCCGCCCTTAACCGCGGGCTCATGTGGACCGAGCCGAACTTCCTGCAGTTTGGCGGCGTCAGTGGCAAACCGCGGCGCATCGTGGGCGTCACTGCGGACCTCGACGACGAGAACATCGTGCCGGGGCCTATGATGACGGTCTATAGCCCGGGGATCAGCGGCCGGCTGTTCGTACGCACGCGCATGGAGAATCCGTACGTGCTGGTGCCTTCGATTACGCGCATCATCCGCCAGATGTCGGCGGAGCAGCCGGTCGAAAGGGCTGCAACTCTGGAGGATGTACGCGCCGAGGTGCTCGCCCCCGATCGACTGAACGCGCTCGTCTTCGGCGGCGTCGCGCTCGTGGCGCTGACGATCGCGATCGTCGGCGTCGCGGGCGTGCTGGCGTTTTCGGTGAGCGCACGCACGCGTGAGTTCGGCATCCGCCTCGCGCTCGGATCCGCGCCGCGTCACCTGCTGACCCGCGTCCTCGGCGAAGGCGCGGTGATAGCCGCCGTGGGAATCATTGCCGGTGCGCTCGGCGGTATCGCGGTGACGCGGGTCGCGAGCGGGCTGTTCGGCGTCGTTCGGATGCCGGGCGTACTGCCGATCGCCGGGGCGGCAGCGCTTCTCGTGACTGCGGCGGTCCTCGCGTCGCTGCTGCCCGCTGCCCGTGCGTCACGTGTAGACGTGCTGCAGGCGCTGCGGTCGGAATAGAACTGCCGAGCTCGCTCAGCGAGCTGAAGGCGCGCGATGATCGAAAAAGCTCTCTCCACCGCTCGATTCAACAAGTCCCAGGCTCCGAAGCTCCTTGGCCTGACGCGCGCCCAGGCTGTACGCAAAGCTCCGCCGACACGGTTTGGACTAGCAGGGTGAGTGTTTCTTCCCCTGGCCTTTCAAAATCCGCACGATCGCAATTATTGTGTTCCAATTCCGTGTCGTCGCCGGCGCACCGAACAGTTTGTCGATCTGGCCAAGATAGCCGATCGTTTTCATGTGACGACGGTACACTCCGAAGACGAATCGGTTCTTCGACGCGATAACTCGCACGAACCACTCCCCGGTTGACGGAAGTGTGATTGGAATGGAAGCCCGGACGGGGCCGGCTTTCGACAGGATGCTCACGAATCGAACAATATCAGGGCGTGCCGGCTCAGTTCCAAACGGATTCTCCATCTCCAGGCGGATAAGATCGCGGGCGGCGCAGAGCACAACTTCCGCTTCGAATGGCAGCTTCCGTAGCAATTCAGCACGGAACTTTGCTCGAGATCCAGGTTTCCAAACGACAAACGTGCCTGCAGCCCCCACATTGACGACGTCATAGTGGCTCAGTTCTCTTGCGAGGATGCTTGGGCGAAACGTCCTGTGTCCGCCAACGTTGACACCTCGGAGGAAAACAATGAGGGCCATCCCGGGATTATAAGAAATGCTCTAACATCTTGCATTCATGTGCGGCGCGCCTGCACGACGGTGCGATGGCCAAACGTATCTTGATCGCAGGGCTCGGAAGCTGCACATGAAGGCCGGAGCGGCGGTCTACGCCGTGCGCAAAGCGATCGTCGAACAGGTGCTCGGTCAGATCAAACAGCAACGTGATTATGTTTTGCTGGACGCCGCACTACTGAGGCAGGCGAGCGCGCTATTCCGGTCGCAATGTCGATCGCGGACGGCTGCCGGCTATTGCGTTTTTTGCGATCAAGTGGCTTCCAGCCGAGCCCAGACGGGCGCTGCTGGTTCTCGCCCTCCAGCTCGGTGTTCGACGCGCTGTTCCCGGTCTGGTGGTTCCAGTGGTAGGCCTGCCACGCGGAGGTGCCACCCGGGGGTGCCACGCTCTAAGTCTTCCCCGCGTCGCTGTGAACGACGCCTCACGCGGCGCCCGGATTCCAGTGTGGGGATCTATCTGTTCAACAACGCCGGCCAGTTCAGCACGACCGTGATGGCGGGTCGGTCGCCTTCATTGATCGGCGTGCTCACGAGGATTCGCTTGCCGTCGGCGCTCGGAACGAACTCCAGGCGGTAACCATCGACGCCTGTCAACCCCGTCTTGAAGAGGGGTACCGCGACGCCCTTTACGAAGGATGGCGCTGTCTCGATCGGCACCGACATGAGTGTCCCGTCGCCTTGCAGGTACAGCAGTTCGCGACCGTTAGGGGTCCATCGAGGCTGCGATCCGCCCTCGATTGAAATCGTCCAACGATCCTTCGCGTCAGGAAACGCCTGGACGTAGACCTCATACCGGCCGGACTCATCCGATGCGTAGGCGAGCCATCGGGAATCCGGGGAGATCGAGCCATGCAACTCGTTGGAGAGGGTTCGCCGAAGGAGGACGGCCTTCCGGTCCGCCAGCGACAACGCCCACAGATCAGAGCCGGACTTCGGCGTCGCCGCGTGATAGACGATGTAGGCGCCGCTGCGCGACCAGTCTGTTAGAACCGGGCTTATTTGCTGCAACTCGCGCTGCTGCGTATCGCTCAGCACGATCTCGGCGCCTCCAACGCCCGTTGCGGTCACGCGATAGAGTTGGCTGCTGACGCTGCCAAGATTGGAACGATAGATGAGCGCGTCACCCTCGGGTGACCACAGCGCCGACGCTTCCGAGAGCGAATCAGACGTCACCTGCCGATCTGCTCCGCTCCGAAGGTCCTTCACCCACACGTCGACCCCCTGCGTGACGGGATCGACGCGGGAATACGCAAGGCGCGTTTCATCAGGCGAGAGACGGAAGTCAATGTAGTCGGCGGCCGGCGCCACCCGGTCGAGCGCAGTACCGCCGCGGCTGAACCACCGCAATTCGCGAGCGGCGCGCGTCGGATTCGCGTAGGCAAGGATGCCGGTCGTGGACGTGGAAAAGGCCGGGTACGCGGCAGAGCCACCGGCAACGTTGGTACGTAGTGGGACGGCATCGCCGGTCAGTCTGTCCCCGGGACCGAACGCCTGCGCCATCAGGGTCGTGCCCTTGAGAAACAGTAGAAACCCCTTGGAGATCTGCGCGCCCCAGTCGGTCGCCACGAGTTGCGTCGCTGTGCCACCATCCAACGAGCCCACATAGACGCCTCCGGCGCCTCCGACTCGGCGTTGAAAGAGAAACCGCCCGCTGTCGCCGATGAAGTGAGGGTACCGTCCGCCGCCGAGCTTTACATTCCCGGCATTGGGATCCACGCTGACCGCCGTGCCCCCGGACTCGGGCACGCGCATGAGGCCGCTCACGTTCTCGGGATTGAACAGGATGACGCCGGACGAGCTCCATGAGCCCCCCCGCGTGTTGATTCCCGCGGGGCTGAGCACCTGAGAGGCGCCGCCGTTGAGACCGACACGCTGGAGCGCGCCCCGCGCGAAGAACGCGACGTTCCGGCTGTCTGGCGACCAGAATGGATCCGTGGCGTCCTCGGTACCTGCGAGCGGTCTCGCCTCACCGGCGTCAAGTGGGCGGAGCCACAACCGCGCGATGCCGTCCGCGCCCGCAGCCAGGAACACGAGATGTCGGCCATCAGGTGAAAGTGCCAGCTTTGGCGTTCGAACGGATGCCCCCAGGCTTCGGAACGCTCCACCCGCAGGCGGATAGACCGAGAACACTACAACGTCTGCTGACGGCGTGGCTGATTCCGAGGCGGGGCGACTGATCGTGATGGCCAAGAGGGTCAGAAGAATCGCTGCAAGGCTCCATGCGGCGTACTCCCGCCAGGCCCGGAGCGGCTTTGGCATGCCGGCCGGCTGCTCTCCTCCACTCGACGCAATCCAGCGGAGCACTGCGCCAACATCCGCGGCGCTCTGCCATCGTTCATCAGGGTCCTTCGCAAGGCATCGTTCGACAACGTGATCCAGCGCGCGAGGTATCAGCGACGCGCGTGTGGAGACCGGCGCCGGAACATCTTTGAGGATGGCGCCGATGACGGAGGCGGCCGAATCCCCATCGAACGGGCGCCGCCCTGTGGCCATCTCGTACAACAGCGCTCCGAGGGCCCAGACATCCGTGCGAGCATCGGCTTCCCGACCCTCGAGCTGTTCTGGCGCCATGTAGTGCACAGTCCCAAGGATGGAGCCGGCGACCGTCAGGGACGGCTGCATGGGTTGCGTTATTCCCGGCATCGATATGGGCGCGGCCGCGTCCCTGATCTTCGCGAGTCCGAAGTCGAGCAGCCGCGGTCCGGATTTCGTCAACATCACGTTGGCGGGCTTGAGGTCTCGGTGCGTCAGCCCGATGCGGTGGGTCTTCTCGAGGGCATCTGCGAGTTGGCTTCCAATCGCCAGCACCTGCGGCAGTGGCAACGGCCCTGGCGTCCGGAGGAGGCGAGCGGCCAGCGTCTCGCCTTCGAGGTACGGCATCACCAGGTAGTGCACATCGTCCTGCTGTCCTACGTCGTACACCGCGCAAATATGAGGGTGGTCGAGCAGGGCAACGGCGTGGGCCTCGCGCTCGAATCGCGCGCGTAACTCGGCGCCGCCGCCGATCCGATCAGAAAGAACCTTGACGGCGACGGTGCGGTCCAAGCGGGTATCGGTCGCCTTATAGACTTCTCCCATCCCGCCAGATCCCAGCGGTGCCGTGATCACATAGCGGCCGAGGCGAGTGCCGAGCGTGAGCGCCATGGAGACCCTTGAGTGGTGCCTAATTCTACAAGGATACCGGCTTGAGCTTTGATCCGCCGCGTGGTCAGTCTCTGAAAGAGCACCAGCGACGTCGGAGTGCGGGTCGCCGGCTCACCTAGTGCGAACTTCTGATAGCCACACATTGCCCCACATAGTGATAGGTTTGCCACCGATCTCGCGCCGACCGTGCTAGGCCGCTGCAATGTTAGCGGCCAGAGGATTGCCATGTTGCACTGCATTTCGCTCTGCCTCCAAACGTCACGACCCGCAGCCAAGATCGTCCGCCCGAAGTCGAACCTGTACCTCAGCCACAGTCCTCGCGGCGATGCTGATCGGCCTTCCGGCCTCCGCTTGGTCCGCGCGCCAGCCGCCTGCGACCCAGGCGAATCCAGCGGCAGCCGGGGCAGATAATGCCAGCCCCAAGGCACTCCCGCGAGTGTACGTGCTCGCCACAGGGGGCACCATCGCCGGCCGGGGCACTTCAACAACGGTCGGCAGCAATTACGAACGTGGTGCGGTAAGCGGTGAGGAACTCATGAGTCGCGTGCCCGAAATCAAGCAGCACGCGGAGATAAGGGTCGAGCAGATCGTCAACGTCTACAGTAACGATCTGACGCTAGCGGACTGGCTCACCCTGGCGAAGCGGATCAATGCGATCTTCGCCCAGGATCCCAGTGTCGCCGGGATCGTCATCACGCATGGGACCAACGCGCTCGAGGAAACGGCGTTCTTTCTCCATTTGACCGTGAAGGACCGACGGCCCGTGGTCGTGGTGGGATCGCAGCGCCCGGGAACAGCCCTCAGCGCCGATGGGCCAGCGAACCTTCTGGGAGCGGTGCGTACGGCCGTCACGCCGGAGGCCCGTGGAAAGGGAGTGCTGGCGGTCATGAACGATGAGATCAACTCCGCGCGGGACGTCGCCAAGACGAATACATATCGTCCTGGCACATTCCGTACGCCGGAGCTGGGTTACCTGGGCTACGTGGACCAGGACAAAGTGACTTTCTACCGAGAGATTACGAGGCGTCATACGTCGAACTCGGAGTTCGACATTACCAACATAAAGGAGCTGCCGTCAGTCGAGATCCTGTACTCATACATCCAGCCGAGGACCGTGCCTTTCGAAGCCCTTGTCGCGAGCGGGGTGAAAGGAATCGTTTTCGCGGGCCCGGGTCCTGCGAGCCTTTCCAGCTTCGAGAGGTTTGCGATTCAGAAGGTCAACGCTCTGCCAGCAGCATCAAGGCCTATCATCGTGCGGGCGAGCCGCGCTGGAAATGGTCGTGCTACCGATGCGGGTCCGGAGTACGTCGATTTGCACACCTTGACTGCGGACACCCTGAGCCCCCACAAGGCTCGGATTCTCCTGATGCTGGCTCTCACGAAAACGAACAATCCTGCGGAACTCAAACGAATCTTGTCGGAGGACCTGAGAGCCTCTATCTAAACCTCAACGACGGACCCGGACCGATTTCAGGGCGGGAGGGGAATCGGCGGGCACCGCGACGCGTTCGTTATTGAAGGACTGTCCGTCTGCGAGTGTTGCATGAAGCGTGGACAACCGATCCGGGTTGCTGGTGTGAACGCTAGTCTTGTCGACGTACTGCTGCCGCAGTGAGGAATCGAAGCCCACCGCGCGCCCGTACGAGCAGTAGTAGGCGCTGCTCCCGTCCATGATCTTCCGCGACTCCACGTCCGCCTCATCGCCTGACGCGGCGCTTGCCGCGTGGGGAGCGAGATTCGCCGACAGAATCCCTCTGGATCGGGCAGACGGCACATCGGAAACTGCCCCACTGACGCACGAGATCGGAAAAGGGGAGCTCGATGACGTCGTAGCCCCTTCTCCGCAGAAGGGCGTTCGTCTTCTCCGTCGTCGTGGCCGAGATCACCGTTCGCCGATCGAGCCAGACGATGTTGGCCGCCAGGTGCCTGGTGGCTTCATCACGGTTCAACGGGATGAGTCGCTTGAAGTAGCGCTCGAGCGCGGAGACTGATGACTTTGGCAGCCAGGCGGCCGCGTACAGCGCCTCGCCGTTGGGCAGAGGCGCCAGGCAGCAGTCGAGATGGAGGGCCTCGTGCGGCACGCGCACGATATCGAGACCGGACCCGGCGAGGGCGTCCGACAGTTTCCGGACACCGGCCGCGTTGGTGTGCCGGCTCAGGCCAACGAGCACTCGCCGGTCCGAGCCGAAGACCATCACGTCTCCGCCCTCGATGGTCGCCCCGTCGCCGGACAAATCGATCACGGATTCGCACCGGGTCCGGATGTCGCGCAGCCCGATCGTTTCGTCATGCCGCCACTCGTCCCGGAGACCGCCGATGAACAAGCGCTCACCGATCGCGAAACAGGGGTCGCGAGTGAAGACCTGGCCCGGCGCCCCATGCTGGACCTCCGGAGCCAGCAGCGTGACGCCCCTCCTGGCGAGCGCCTTCCGCAGGGCAGCGTGTTGCTTGACGAGCCGCGCCTTCGACGAGGATCCCAAATGGGGATTCCTGGCGAGTTCACTGGGCGGCAGCGACCATCTCCAGTCGGCCATCGTCACGTCGTTCGCGTTGCGCCCATCGTGGACGACGGCCATGCGCAGCGTCCCGAATTCGTCGTGAACGCCGACCGGGATCACACGCTTCGTCCGTTTGCCCGGCCGAGCGGGCGGTTTTGACGGGATGATCGCATCGACCTCGATCTCCACCAGCAGATCCGGACTCACGAGCGCGCTCACCTCGACCAGCGTGGCCGCCGGCCGAACGGTCCCGAAGACCCGTCCCTGGACCTCCGCGACTTCTTCCCAGCGGCCAATGTCGACGACGAACGTGCGGACGCGAACGACGTCGGCAAGCGACGCGCCCGCCTCGGCGAGGGCGCGCGCGATCTTCTCGTAGATGAACTTCGCCTGGCGCTTGGGATGCCCGGGCGCGACGACCCGGCCGTGCTCGTCAACCGCCGTCGTTCCGGCCACCACGACGAGGTTGTCCACTTGAACGGCGCGGCTATACCCGTACTTGCGTTCCCAGGCGGTCCCAGAGGAGATGAGCTTTCGGGTCATGGCTTTCACAGATCACTTCTTACCGTCGCACGAGTTCTTCCCGCACGATGACACCACCTTTCATCACGAAGCCCACGCGCTCCAGCAGACTGATATCTTGCAGTGGATCGCCTGGTACCGCGATGATGTCGGCGAGCAGTCCACTCTTTAGTGCGCCAACGCGATCCTGCCATCCGATGATTTCCGCGTTGAGTGAAGTGGCCGATGTGATTGCCGACAGTGGCGACTCCCCGAGTCTCCGACGTTCGCCAAACTCCTTGGCGTTGGCGCCGTGCGGGATGACCGCGGCATCAGTGGCGAAGCCGATTGGAATCCGCGCGGCCAGCGCACGTCGGAACCCCTCCTCCTTGATACTTCGCACTTGACGCGAGCGGGCGCGCTGCGACTCGGGCACGGGACTGTTCGGCGACTCGATTGCAGCCGAGGTGTAAAGTGTCGGAACGTAAAACGTCTGACGGTTGGACGCCTTGAGGAGCGTGATGGCCTCGTCGTCCAGGTACGAGCCGTGATCAATGGTGCGCACACCGGCACGGATCGATGCTTTGATCCCATCCGGTCCATGGGCGTGTGCGGCCACCTGTCGCCCCCATCGATGGGCCTCGGTCACTGCGGCACGAATCTCCTCGTCGGAGGTACCTGCTGCGCGCCAGGTGAGATCCCCTTGGACAGGTACGGCTCCGGTGGCCAGGATCTTGATGAAATCAGCCCCGTTTTTGAAGTTGGTTCTGACCGCCTTCGTCACCTCTTCAGGACCGTCGGCGAGGTTCTTCACCACCGGAATATCGACGTAGATGGAGAACTGTCGCGCGTCGCCCGCTCCCCCGGTTGAGGAGACGTAGTTCCCCGCAACGAGGAGTCGTGGGCCGAGAACGGCGCCTTCCTCAATGGCCTGGCGCAGATCGACATCCACGAACGGCCATACCGGCCCCATGTCTCGGCAGGTCGTGAAGCCACTCAAGAGCGTGATACGCGCGTTGCGGGCGCCCCAAAGGGCGGCCTGCGAGGGCGTCGTCTTGACGAGCGCGTCTTCCCAATGCACCCGCTCGTCGCCGGTGAGATGCGTGTGAAGGTCGATCAGCCCCGGAAGGATGGTGGCGTCGCCGAGATCGACCACTCTTGCTCCTGGCGGAATGCGGATGCTGCTTCCCACCTCAGTGATGTACTCACCTTCGACGCGTGCCATTCCGGGCGAGATAGGAGGAGTGCCGGTGCCATCGATCAGTCGCGCGGCGCGCAGGACAATGACCTGAGGCAGCACGCCCTGTGACGCCAGAGGGATTGTGCACGTGGCGAGCGCGAGGCCGAACACAGCTGGAGTCAGTCGTGATGCGACAAAACGTCTGTGCATATGTCACTCGGATTCTGGACTTGGGTAGGCCAAGATCTTCTGGCCGTCCTCATCTCTATGGGAATCAACAGTTTCAGTACTTGGGAGTATCGGGCAGTTCGCGAACTGATTTCAGTGCTTGGCTGGAAGGAGAACTCATTTCTTCGAACCCGGCGGTCCAGTTCAACACCACCGTGATTGGGACGGGAACGAGGTCACGGCTTCGCGTGTTCACCAGGAAACGCGTGCCGTCCCGGCTGGGGACGTAGTGTGTGCGGAGCATGGCGACCCCCGCATGCACCTCGGTCTGGAAGAGCCGTCGGGGAGGGCCAATTGGCTTTGCGTCCGAGGAGACCTGAACCGCCATGAGCTGTCGGTCTTCGGACAAGTAGTAGATTTCCCGACCGTCGGCTCGCCAGCGCGGTTCGTATCCACCGTTGGTGGAGATCGGCGACTTGCGGTCGGACGTCGGGAGCGTCTCAACGTACACGTCATACCGTCCTCCGGACTCGTTGGAGGAGTAGGCAATGAATCGGCCGTCGGGCGAGAAGTTTGCGTGGACCTGGTCTGATGGGGAGCGCACCAGGATGACCGGCTTCTTGTTGCCGGCGGTGGGCAGGAGCCAGAGATCGGCCGGGAAGCCAGCAGCGAAGGCGATGTGTTGTCCGTCGGGGGACCAGTCCGAGGGAGTCAGATTGCTATAGTGCACGCCCGCTGCCCGCACGATATCTTCAGGCAGCAACGGCTGGTCGCTGCCGCCGGCGCCCGCGCTCTTCTGATATAGCTCTGTCAGACCTGTCCGATTGGTCCGAAAGGCAATCCGCCCGCCCTCCGGCGACCAGACCGCCGCGGCGTTGATGTTGATCACCGGGCCAAACGTAAATTGTTGTGCGCCGCCCCGTACCAGATCGATCAACCAGATGTCGGGAACGCCCCTCTTCGGACTAACAAGTGAAGCCGCCACGCGCGTTTCGTCCGGGGAGAGCCGGAAGTCAGCGTAGTCGTGTTCGCCGTTCGCGCCAACCACGCCCAGCGGGTTTCCGCTGCGGTCGAACCAGGTCAGGCGTCCCGTCCGCAGGCTGGCGCCCGCGTAGGCCAACATCCCCGCGCTCGACGTTGAAAAGGCCCCGTCTCCCCGGCTCGAGCGGCCCACGCGCGACGCAACGGGAACAGGCTGGCCGGCAAGTTCGAGACGCTCGTGGTCAAACGACTGTCCCAGGAGCGTGTCTTCATTCAGAAACAGGACGTAGCCGGGAGCCGCATAACGCGCATTCCCGTCGGTGCGAATCAAGAGGTGCCTGGTCTTTGCGTCAAGAGCGCCGACGTACACACCCCGCTGTTCAACCGGTCCACCTCTCACGGTGAAGAGAAAGTGCCGGCCACCCGGCAGGAACTGCGGCCAGCGGTGCGATGCCTCTCCCCTGGACGAGTCCAGTTCGGTCACGGCCTGGGGAGTCCCACCCGCTGCCGCGACTCGGTACACACCGCGAGACTCCTGTCCCGAACAAGATCGTGTCGTCTCCGCCCCATGAGGCGCCACGAGGATCCGAGCCGGCGTCGGCGATCGTCTGCACAGTCCCGCCGGACACGGCGACCTTCTTTAGCCTGCCCTGTCCGTCGAAGAAACCAATCCAGCGGCTTTCCGGAGACCAGAACGGCTCAAACGCATCTTCCGTCCCGGGCAACACTCGGGCGTCAACGTCCTCCAACGACCGCAGCCAGAGCATGGGCTTGAGTGCGGACGCCGCTGGCGACAAACGCAATCGAGCGGCCATCCGGCGACACGGCGAACTGCGGGATGGGAACCGTGGCAGTGATGTCCGCGGCGAACGCCATCCCGTCGGGTGGGTTCACGGACAAGCGAACGACGTCACCCGTTGGAACGACCGGGCGGCGCCAGAGCGCGACGAGCGTCAGGGCGACCAGCATCAGTGTGGTCGCCGCGATCCACGCGGTGCGCTCCCTCCACGCGTCGCGCGGGCGAGTGTGCCGCTCCGCGTCCGCAGCCTGATTCGATGCAATCCACCCGAGCATCCGCCCGACGTCGCCGATGCTCTGCCATCGTTCATCCGGGTCCTTCGCAAGGCATCGTTCGACAACGTAGTTGAGCGCCCGCGGTGCAAGCGGCTGACGCGTGGAGATGGACGGGGGCGTATCCTTCAGGATGGCGCCAATCACGCTGGCCGGTGTGTCGCCGGCAAACGGCCGCGTCCCGGTCGTCATCTCGTAGATAACCGCGCCCAGCCCCCAGATGTCGCTGCGGGCATCGGCGTCCTTGCCCTCCACTTGCTCCGGCGCCATGTACTGCACGGTCCCGAGAATCGTCCCCTGCGCGGTCGCCGGAGTGGCTGTCCCAACCCGCGTCATCCCCGCCATATGAACCCGCTGGCGCTTTCAGCTTCGCGATACCGAAATCGAGCAGCTTCGAGCCCGCCTTGGTCAACATGATGTTGGCGGGCTTGAGGTCGCGGTGGATGATGCCCTGACGATGCGCCTTGTCGAGGGCGTCGGCAATCTCGGCCGCGATCTTCAGCGTCTGGTCGAGCGGTAATGCGCCCTTCTCGAGCCGCGCCGCCAGCGTCTGCCCGTCGAGATAGGGCATGACGAGGAAGTGCGTGCCGTTGGCCTCGCCGACGTCGTAGATGCCGCAGATATGTGGATGGTCGAGGGCAGCGGCGGCCCGCGCCTCGCGCTCGAAGCGCGCGCGCAGGCTCGCATCGTCCGCAATGTCGCTCGCGAGGATCTTGATCGCGACGATCACGATCGAGTCGGGTGTCTCGGCCTTTGTACACCTCACCCATGCCGCCCGCGCCGCTCTGGGCAGTGACTTCATAGGCGCCGAGGCGCGTGCCGGGACGGAGGGTCAGACTGTGTGGATTATATGGCCATCGTAGTTTACTGGTCCCGTGATTCGTCCCACTCCACAAATCGCGAGTACGATCACGCGCTTGGAGGTCCTATGAGACGAATGTGCAATGTCTTCGCACTCGGAATGGCCATGTGCGTCATCCTCACTTGGGACCACACGCGTGCATCACCGGCTGGCGGTCAGGAGCCTCCGGCACGGGCAAGGCCGTCAGTCGCGACTCCTCCGAACTCGCAGCAGAATCGGGACGTGAACGAACGTCTTCTGAAGCAGCTGACCGATCGGATCAAAGGGCGCGAAAACGACCCGGCCGAACAGGTTTTCAAGAACATCCAAATCCCGTGGCTGAAGACGGTTCCGGCAGGGCTGTTTCTTCGCATCATGAACGGGGGATACAGCCGCGCCCTCGGTGTGAGCTGCACGCATTGCCACGTCGAGGAGGACTTCTCGAGCGACGACAAGCGGCAGAAGCGCGCCGCCCGAGAGATGGCAAAGATGCACCGCATGATCAACGAGCAACTGGAAAAAATGGAAAACCTCGAAGCGCCGGCGACTGAACGTTCGATCAACTGCGCCACCTGCCATCGCGGCGCGGTCAGTCCGCTGGCGGCGGACCGTTAGAGCGGACTGTGCGATAGTCGCAGCCAGCGCAGAGACATCGATAATTCTCGTCGCGCACCGAACCGTTCTTCTGGGAGGCCTCGGGAGATATACGGTAGAGCCAGCGGCCTTTTGGGCCGATCGCCCGTTGCCGCGAACCATTTTGATAACTATTCGCTTACCGTGGGGTCATGACTCGCGCGCCGGCGAGTTCTAATCTGATACTCGTCCAAGCGCGTCGCGGACCGGGGAAAGCGGCCGAGTACTGCCTGGAACACCAGGACGAGGTCGGGCCGGACATCGCACCACGACTCGCGCTGGCAACGTTGTCTCAAGCGAGGGCGCGAAGATGTGGGTTGTGATGATCGCCGTGCCGGGTGTGCTGCTTGCGAATAGCCACTGGATCACGCAGTGCGCCGCGCTGCGAGGAGCCGATGTGGCGCAGACGACAGTCGCGCCGACGCCCATCACCCTCGACGAGGCAACTCCCTTCCTCGGCGCATGGACGTCCACGATGGAGGGGCCAGCGGGACCGATCCACTTCCGCTTTGCGCTGAACGTGGAGGACGGCAAGGTTGTGGCGACCGTCAGTTCGGACCTCATGAACGAACGCAGAGTCCAGGACATCACGAAGACGGAGAAAGGCATCGCCCTCCGCTACACGGATGAACTATGGGGATATTCGGCGCCGCTCGTGATGACCTTGACCCCGGAGAGGGACACGCTGCAGGCGAATGTGTTGGTCATGCAGGGACAGTTCCAACTCAGCGGCGTTGCGACAAAGCAGGCCGCAACCTGCGATTGTCAGCCTGGCGTTCTGAAACGGGACCCGTGATCAGGCTGGGCGCCAAGCTCACGTTCTGACGCGGCGCCAAACGGGCTCGGTCGGCACCCCATCTGCGCGAAAAACTCCGCAGCATTCGCCCAGGGCGCCGGTCATTCTGCCTCGCATCGGCAGGTGGCGCTCGCGATTGCGATCCTGGAGCATCGTGCTCGGCGCCAGTGTCTGTCTGACCGTCGCCGTCGCCGCCAGCTTCCTGCCGGTCTGGCGCGCGGCGCGGCTCGATCCAGCGATTGCACTCCGCGACGAATAATCCGCCGCCGCCGGCTGCAAACGCTCGGTAGGCTGCCGTAGCACTAATATGCTACCATTCTGGCATGACCAAGGAAGTGACCCTGCGTCAAGCCGGCGGCTCGGTGAGCGCCACCCTCCCCAAAGACATGGCTGACCGCTTGCGACTGGAGGCCGGCGACCGCGTCCTTGCGGTGGAGACAGACCGTGGGATTCTGCTGACCCCTTACGACCCTGAGGCCGAACGTGCCTTACGAGTGGCCGCCAAGGCTGCAAAGAAGTATCGCAACGCACTCCGGGAGTTGGCGAAGTAGCCGGTGGCCGCGCGTCGTCGCGAACCCAAGTGGCTGAGCCGTCTCGTCGTCGACGCCATCCACAACGACCAAGTGCGCGAACACGGCGGTCTGCCCGGGATTCGGGACGAGAATGTTCTCGAGTCCGCCCTGGCTCGACCCCAACAGAAGTGGCATTACACCGATCGCACGGACCTGCCAAGTCTCGCCGCGGCCTACGCGTTCGGCTTCGTGAAGAACCATCCGTACCGCGACGGCAACAAACGCATCGGGTTCTTGGCCATGGTCACATTCCTCGGAATGAATGACCACGGCTTTTCAGCCACAGACGCTGAGGTCGTGGCCGAGATCGTGGCGCTGGCCGATGGCACTGTTTCAGAAGAAGCACTCGCGGATTGGATTCGACTGCATAGCCCCAAGCGTCGGTGATTCCATCAGGCAGCCTGACCGTGCGGCTTCGGCCGCGGCGGCTCCATGATCTCTCTGCCGTCGGCTGCAAGCCGTGGTTAGGCTGTCAGGGCCCGTTGGTCGAATAGCTGTGGAACACGTAGCCGCGAGTTTATGGAATTGCCCAAGTGTCTCTGAGATACGTGTTAACGGCGGATGTTGACGTACGCGTGGAGATCGGTTGCACGAGGAAGGCTGATGAGCGGACGGTAATGGTCTCGTCTTGCAGTTTGGGCGTGTGCACCGGCAGGCGTCGTGCGCGTGTGGCCTGCTCGAAGCTGTAACCAAGCGCCAGCAGTTTCCCTTCACTGAACGCCGGACCGAAGAACGATAATCCGACGGGCAGATCATCGCCCGTGAATCCCGCCGGCACGATGAGATCGGGGAAGCCCGTGAGGTTGGCGATGTTTGCGGGCGACCCCGGCCCGCCTCCTGGGGGGTCGGGCGGCGCTGCGATCAGCGCGGGCCTGCGCGGCGCTGTCGGATAGACAATGGCGTCGAGCCTTTCTGATGCGAGTATCCCGTCGACGATTGCCCGCACCATCGGCAGGGCGTGGTCACGCACCGACGTGTAGCGGTAATCGTCCAGCGTTCCGCTCCCAGCCTCCCGCTTCATCAAACCCCACCGCCCGGGGTTCGGACCTGCGCCGTCGTCACGCAGGGCGTTGATGCGGGTGGCGCGTTCGATGAGCTGCTCGATGTTCTTCGGGTAGCTCGGCCCGATGGTGGCGAGATACGTGGCGATCTGCGCAGTGAATTCCGGATATCGGATGGCGTTGTAGAACTCACCCTTTGCGTCGAGGAGCCATTTGGGAAAGCGAACATCCACCACGGTCGCCCCTTCGCGCCGCATGGCGTCGAGTGCCGAATCGACGACCCAATCCACATCGGGGTCCTGGCCGAGAAAGTCGCGCGCGATGCCAATGCGAGCACCCTTTAGCGCGTCCGCTTTCAGGAACCTTGTATAGTCGGTTTCAAAGCGACCCTCACTCTTTTTGGTCGCCGGGTCAGCAGCGTCGACGCCCGTCATCACTCCGAGTGCGGCGGCGACGTCGTAGACGCTGCGCGCCATTGGGCCGCCGGTGTCGAAGCTGAGCGCGAGCGGGATGATGCCGTTGCGGCTGAGCAACCCATGCGTTGGCTTGAGGCCGACGATCCCGTTCGCCGTAGACGGCCCGCGAATCGAGCCGCCGGTGTCGCTGCCCAACCCTACGATTGCATAGGCCGCCGCGATAGCGACACCTGTGCCGCCGGACGAGCCCGACGGCGTCCGAGTAAGGTCGTGCGGATTGAGCATCTGCCCTCCCAGTGAGCTGTGGGCGGCACCGGAGGCAAACTCGGACATGTTGCTTTTGCCAATGATGATGGCGCCAGCGGCGCGAAGCTTCTTGACCACGAACGCATCGTCGTGGGGGATGGAGCCCTCGAGCAGAACGGAGCCGCCGGTGGTTGGCATGTCAGCAGTGTCGAAGTTGTCCTTCAGCACCACGGGAATGCCATGCAGCGGTGACCGCGGCCCCCTCGTCCTGCGTTCAACATCAAGTGCTCGCGCGGTGTCGAGCGCCCTGGGGTTCACCGTGATCATGGCGCGAAGGCGCGGACCCTTACGGTCGTAAGCCTGGATGCGCGCCAGACACATCTGGGTCAGCTTCTCGCTGGTGAGGGTGCCGGCGATGAATGCGGCGTTGACGTCGGAGATGGTCGCCGAATCGAGGTTAACGGCTTTTTGAGCGGAGACAGGCCCGAACGTCCCCGCCAGCAGCGCTGCGACGAACGTGAGCAGGCGCGTACAGTTTGTCATTCGACGGACTCTAGCTCGATTCGTGCCGGAACGACAGGCAATACGGGTCTCAAATGTACATTGGTGCGCCCGCCTGCCATTCATGGGCGATGTTACGCATGATCAACGCGCAATCGAACGTGATCGATCCGGCCGGAAACATCGTCTCGTCCGCGAAGTACGTGGACGACACGCGTTCGATCGCCAGCGGTGTCACGCTCCACGAATGCGTCTTCAAGACGACGCCGTCAAGCTGTCGGCCGGAAGCGGTGGCCGAATAACCGACCGAGCCTGGCTCAAAGAACGCCGACGCCTCGCCGACCGTCCGAAAGATCGAGGTCGTCGGCAGTTCCGTTGCCACTCGGCCCGCCACGTCCACCTGAACCCGGCCATCCGCAGACGCCATTCGCAACGCGATACGGTCACTCGTATCTTCGACATGAAACATCGCCCGCTGATGCTCGCCTGGGAAGAGCCGGCCGCCGGCAAGGTGATTCATCAATGACCCGGTATCGCGACGGGGGATGTACACACCCTCGTGCGACCCTTCATGGTCATCCCAGAGGACAGCAATGCGATGCGCGGCGTTCTCACTGGACAGCCCAAACATGCGCGGGAACGGCTTCGGACGGATGTTCTCGAGCCGAATCAAGCAGATACCCGCGACGGCGTGGCCGGCATGCAGCTTCGGACGAAACGGTGCGGGCAGGTGGCGCTGGATCACCCGAGGCTCGGCGCGGAAGTTCACCAGCAGCCGTCGTCCTATAACGCCGTGCACCTTGGGGAACTGCATGTTGATCTCCGGCTAACCTGCCGTTTCAGCCGCGGCTCATGAGCGGACCGGATCCATGGCGTGTTTGTCGGAACGGCGTCTTTCGATTGCCCGTTCGAGGAGCACGGCCGCGAGCACCCCGGCGGTGTAGGCGCTGAAATCGCGTGGGTCGAAACCGCTCCCGAGCGTAAGATGTCCCACGATCGTCCGACGGAGCGCGTCGAGCGCTGGCAGATGAATCAGTTGGCTGAACTCGACGATGAAGCAGACGGCGAGTGCGGCGACTGCGCGCCATCGCTGCCGGAATGCTGGAGCGAGCGCAGCGATCGCCCACGCAACCATCGCCGCCCAGAGCGCGTCGCCGAGGACGTCGCGTACACCGGGCGACAGAGCATCCCCGCGCACGTGCACGGCCGAGCCCAGTCCGATCGTCCCGACGGCGAGCGCGACGTAGCGCGCCCGGGCGCGGAGCCAGGAAGGCAATCGGCGGGTAGGCGCGTCTGTCATCCAACGTCCCGCGTTCACTCGCGGCCGCCCATGATCGCATCAGCACCCGCGGCGTGCAACGCGGGGTGAGCGGCCGGCCGGCGTTCGCGATGGCGCTTGACACGTTGAAGGGTCAGCTTTACAATGCAAAGTAATTTGAAAACAGAGCTGGCGGGCCATTCTGTCCAGAAGGGTAGTCATCGACGCAATGCTTCGAAATCGCCCCATCGACGTCATTCGCGCCGAGCACCTCGGTATGTGCTTTGGCGTACGCGACGCGATCCAGTTGGCTCTCCGCCGCGCCGAAACGGCACCGTTGACGATTCTCGGTGATTTGGTTCACAACGACGACGTGTTGGCCGCACTGCGGTCCAAGGGGATTGCGACCGCCGAGCAGCCGGCGCGCGTGACGACGCAGACAGTGATGGTGACCGCGCATGGGGCATCAGAACGGACGCTGGCCAACACCCGCGCGCTCGGCTTGGAGATCGTCGAGGCAACCTGCCCGCTCGTGAAGGTGGCGCATCGGGCGATCAAGGCCCTTGTCCGGGACGGCTACCACCCCGTCATCATCGGCCAGCGCACCCATGTTGAGGTGCGGGGACTGACGGAAGATCTCGACGAGTTCGACGTCGTGCTCGACGAACGCGAGGTGCTGGCGCTGGAGGGTCATCCGCGCATGGGCATTGCTGCCCAGACGACGCAGCCAATCGACAAAGTGCGAGCCCTGGTCGCGCTCATTCGGCAGCAGTTCCCTCAATCCGACGTCCGTTTCATCGATACCGTCTGTCGTCCGACAAAGGAGCGCCAGGACGCCGCTGTCGAGTTGGCACGCCGTTGTGACGTCGTCATTGTGGTCGGCGGCGCGAAGAGCAACAACACGCACGAGCTGGTCAACACGAGTCGCCAACACTGTTCGCACGTGCATCACATCCAGACGGAGGCGGATCTTCGTCCGGAATGGTTCCTCACGGCCGAGTGTGTGGGCATTACGGCCGGCACGTCGACGCCGGACGACATCATCGATCGCGTCGAGCGCCACATCCGGGAACTCTCCATCGAGCGAAGCGAGTGCAGGGTTCAGCCAGCAGCGGAGCGATCATGAATACTCCCGCACGAGCTCGCGCATGCTGGTTGGTCGTCGTGTTGTTTGCCATCGCGATGGCATGGCTCGAATCGGCCACCGTCTACTATCTTCGCGTTCTGGTTGGTCGTCTGGATCCCTATCAGGCGAATCCACTCCCGATACACGGGGCGCTCGGCCCCGTCGAACTCGTGCGCGAAGCCGCGACGCTCGTCATGCTGCTCTGCGTCGGCATGCTGGCAGGCCGGACGTGGCAGACGCGGCTCGCGGTACTCAGCCATTGCGTTCGGCGTCTGGGACATCTTCTACTACGTGTTCCTGAAAGTCATTTATGACTGGCCGAAGTCACTATTCGATTGGGACATCCTCTTCCTGCTGCCGCTGCCGTGGTGGGGGCCCGTGCTCGCGCCTGTCTCCGTTGCGTCGCTGATGATCCTGTGGGGCACGCTCGTCAGCCAGCGGCGTAGTGAACCTTCCCGCACTTCACTCACGTCCACTTGGGTCCTGGCCTCGATCGGAATCGTATTGGCGCTTTACACGTTCATGGCCGACGCGCTTCACGTCGCGCATCAGGGTGTCGACGCGACGAGGATGGTATTGCCGAAGACATTCAAGTGGTCAGTGTTCATCGTGGCGCTCGCGCTCATGGCCGCGCCGGTCGCGCGTATGACACGCGACTCGGTCGACTGAGACGGACGCCCGTCATTAGCGTGGAGCCTTGTTAGAGGTCTGGCGGATCATCGGTCCGCCCGAGTGTCGCGTCGCTCCGAGCCACGGCGAGAAAAATCGGCGCTTTCGGGACGTTGCGCTCTGTCCACCGCCGGTTGCTCTCGAGCCACCACTGAGACACGATTTCCAGTGCAGGAGCAGAGAAGATCGACAGGTTCTCGAGCGTGCAGTCCGAATTGGCCTCCGGTGACAACGCGTGTGGTGCGAGCGCGGCGCTGGGGCCACCCGTATCGCTTTGCTGAGCCATGTTGCTTCTTCTCCAAGGCTGACGAGAGCGTCCGCAGGCAGACGTCGACCGTCCATCCGCCGTTTTCCGCTGTGCGCGTATCTCTGATTGGGAATTCCGACGACCTTGGCCCGTTACAACGACCGTACCAGAACACACAGAATTGCGCGATGACGCGATCACGCTACCGAACGCGCCGCCGATTCATATCGGCCGAATGCCCCCGAGACGCGATTTAGACGGGTGTTGTGGAGGCAGGAACTTACAGCGGCGGGGCTGCACAGGAGCTCCGGGCGTAGTCCAGAATTGTTGCCGACTTACAATTCTGGAATGGGAGGCGGCAGGCGCCCGACCATCGGCCTGCTCCTCGGTCGCAGGCGAGTCCAAGCGCGCCGGGACGCCGTCGCGTGAGCTGAACGATGCCTGCCGAAACGTGCGCCTCCATCAAGAGGACCGCGCGACTTGCCGGGGGACTGTACCTGTCGTTGGTGCCCTTCGGCGTCTTCAGCTTCGTCTATGTGCCGTCCGTGCTATTCGTGCGCGGCGACGCCGCCGCCACGTCCCGCAACATCATGGCCTCCGAGTGGTTGTTTCGCAGCGGCATCGTCAGCCACTTGATCAGCCAGATTATCGTGCCGTTCCTGGCGTTGGCGATGTACCGGCTCCTCAAGCATGTGAACAAGGAGCACGCAGCAGTCATGGTCGTCCTGGCGCTGCTGTGCGTCCCCATATCGGTCCTGACCGAGGTCAACAATCTCGCGGCGCTGCAGCTCCTCAGCAGTGCAGGCGAAGGGGCGTTCACGACGACGCAGCTGCAGACCCAGGCGATGTTGTTCCTTGACATGCGCCAGAGCGGCGTCCTTCTCGCTCAGGTGTTCTGGGGACTGTGGTTGCTGTTCGTGGGCTCTCTGGTCTTCAGGTCGGGGTTTCTGCCCAGATTGTTGGGTGTCGCCGTGATGATCGGCGCGGCGGGCTATCTGGTCGATTCGGGAATGCACCTGATGTTTCCAGGCCGTGCGACCGTGAGTCAGTTCACCGCTCTGGGTGAGTTGATGCTCCCGGTGTGGCTTTTGGTCAAGGGGGTATCCGCCGAACGGTGGCAACAGCTCGCGGTCTCGTAGGAAGCGGTAGACAACACCCGGTTCGTCGTTGGATCGAGCCCGACCGGGCGTTCGTCTGATCAACGCACGCCGCTCGAGGGTGAGAATCGTGTTGTGCACGGACGGCGGTGTCATTCGAAGTAGCGCTGAAAGTCGGCCTCCGCTGGCGGGCGCCCGTTCAATTTCACGTACCCTCGATGAACGCCAAATACTGACCCTGCATTTTCGTGAACGAGTGGCCCAAGTATCGTGCTTTCAATGATCAGGTCGATCTCAGCCGGCTAACCGTGCCGCATCAGCCGCGGCGCGTTGATCTTGCGTCGGCTCCATTCGAAGGTTAGCCAGCACTTCGACTTGATCGTTCCCAATGCGCCGGCACGACATTGACTTTCAAATACTTCTTGAAATCAGCTATGTGCTCTCGAATATCCAGAAGCGCCGCATCGCCACCCAGTCCTCGGCGCCAGGTGCGCCGGTCAACGGTCCCGAGCACGACGTAGTCGGGCGGCTTGACCGTGGCGGAAAGGCCAGCGGCGATGATGACGCGTTCCAATTCGGCTTGATCTACGATTAGCGTTTCGCAAATCAAACACAGGCGGCATGTTTTGTTCAAAAGAACGAGTTTCGGTCCGCCTGGATGTTCGACATGAACGACAAGCGGGAGTTTACGAATCCGAGTCGATGCATGACAGCTTGGGCACTTCGTGAAACGTTCCCCAACGTGCGGGTTGAGCACGAATGAATATCGCGGCGGTAACGCACCCATGCGAAGTCGGTTCGTCGTTCGAGTTGTGCGCATTGTTCCGAGCTTAACGCACGTGGCTGCGGCTCACGATGCCGAGAATTCGTGTTCGTAGAATTCGATTAAACCGGCGATGTGCTGCACAAGTTCGGCGGGCAGCTCCTCTTTGCGAAGCACGCCAGCAGCAACCGCTGATGCCACCGCCGGCTCAAGATGTGTCGTCGCGTACCTTTTCCATATTTCCCGCGCGGTCTCCTGATGGAATCGATGCACAAGCGCGTTGAGCTCGAACGAATCAATTTCGCCACGATCCCAGCGATCGAATTGCACGCGAAGCTCGCTGAGGGCTTTGCGCAAGTCGCGATCGTGAGCGATCCCCGCCCATTCTCGGATTAATCGTTTGATCCGTTTGGGGACTTCCTGCATCGGTTTGTCCGTCTAACGATCGGGCGCTCAGCTGCGAGCCGCGCGGGATCGGCGTTTCGACTTAGCAGGCTTCTGAGTGCGGCTCGTCGGCTGCAGCGGCTTGTTAGCCGGGCGTTGCCGCGATGCCCGCCACCGATGCAAGGAAGACGCACTCTCGTTGGAACCGAGGCCGCGAAGCAACGCGTCAACAGAGATGTCTTCGTCGAGTGCCGGCCAATGAATTCCTATACCAGGTCCGATGAGCACCCACTGACGACGCTCCCGCGGACTGCCCTCGGCCAGCCGCGGATACCATGCGACTGGCACCGATACCACGCGGCCGTCCTGCAGGTCGACGACCAGCGTGTGAGCCGTAACCTTAACTCTGATGGCGAGCGGCGTTTCAGCTGCCAGACTTGAAGTAGTCATGCCACGCCTGAAGCAATTCAGCCTCGTGTTCGCGGACTGCGCTGGCCACCTTGTTGAGTTCGGTGGGAGCGAAGCCCAAGTTGTATCCAGCTTCACCGGAGACAGCCAGGTACTTGGCTGTCCTGCGGTCGCGCTCAACGTGAACGTGGGCCGGTTCTCCGCGGTCGCTGGAAAAGAAGAAGAGCCTGTACGGACCGCTCCTGAAAACCGTCGGGCTCACGGATTGATTGTGCCAGCTTTCCTGGAACCCTGCTACGTCGCGATCCGGCTAACGTTGGCGCTCACCCGTGCCGGCTGGGGCGCGCGAGCGACGCGGCAGGCGTCGGGTGCAGCGCCGTGTTAGACAGCAGGCCTCAGTCAGCGGTATCGTAGATCGTAGGTTCACCGATGCACAATGAATTCACAGCCATCTTCGAACGCGACGCCGATTGGGTGATCGCATATAGCCCGGAGATTACTGGGGCCAATGGCCAAGGACGCACGAAGGAGGAGGCCCGTCGGAGCCTGATAGAGGCGATCGCTCTGGTTCTCGAGGACCGCCGGGAAGAGGGCCTCCGCGGAGTGCCGCCCGATGCCGAACGGGAGACGGTGACGGTGAAGTGAAGCGCAGCTCGCTGTTGAAGCACCTGCGCAAACACGGGTGCGTCCTCAAGCGAGAGGGTGCTTCTCACTCCCTCTGGACGAACCCACGAACCGGAGCCGTCGAAGCTGTTCCCTGCCACACCGAGATTCCCAACAACCTCGCCCGCAAGATCTGTCGTAATCTGGCCGTGCCTGAGATTCGGCTCCGAGTGACTCCCGCTGCCTAACACGGCGCTAAGCTGCGGCGCTCCAATCGCTCGCGCCGGCGCCGGATCTTCCCTCGGTTCCGTAGACACGTGAAGTTCTACGCGGCTCGACGTTCATAGTCAACGGGCGACTGATAATCCAGCGACGAATGCAGCCGCTGGTAGTTGTAGTACCGCACGTACCGACGGAGCTGCCGGCGGAGAGCAGCCACCATCAGAAACGACCGCCCGTGGATCACGTCGGCCTTGAGTGAGTGGAAGAACGACTCCAGATGCGCGTTCTCCCCAGGGGCGCCGCCGCGCGTCATGCGCTGCCGCACGCCGCTCGCCGCCAAGCGCATGCGTACCGGCGTCCCCTGAAACTCGCTGCCGCGGTCGCTGTGAAAAATCAGGCCGGCGTCTGGGCGCCGCCGTCGAAGCGCCGCGTCCAGCACCGCCCGGGTCACGCGGGAGTCCCGGGACGCCGCGAGCCGCCACGCCCGGCCAGGCCCTCCTGAATCCGGGGACTGCCGTAGGTCCCACCGCTGCGCTCGAAGATCGCACGCATGGCTTCGAGCAAGACCCGGGCCTGCCTCCGACGCGCACTCACCGGCCGTCGCCGCGACGCGGAGCATCCCGCGCGCGTGACCGCAAAGAGCCGGCAGAGCCGCGTCACGCCGAACCGCTTCCGCTCTTCTTCGATGAAGGCGAAGCCGTCGGCTTTCGGGCGGCGAGTGTTTTTAGCAGCGCCTGCTCCTCTTGGAGCCGCGCGTGGGCGCGCTGTAACGATTGATACCGCTTCATCGTCCGCGCCGGCGGGACCGTCACCGCCGTTGGCACCGACACGCAACCGCGCAATACGCCATCGCGGGCTTCCTTTCGCCAGCGCGACAACATGAACGGATGAATCTCGAGGGCGTCCGCGACGGCCTGCACGTCCACGCCCTTCAACTGGCTCAGTTTCACCGCCTTGAGCTTGAACTCCAGGCTATAGCGATGGACCTTCTTCGGCCCGGCTCGGGGCACGGGACACCTCCTGTGGTTAGGCGGAAGTGTCTACTTTATCGAGGGAAGATCTCATTCAACAATGAGCCGCCGGTCAGGTTTACCCATACCGATACATGGTAGAAAGTCTGGACGAGCGTTGCTCGCATGGGCGCTCGATAGTCCAATTGTCAGCAAAATGAGCCATTTATAGACCGGGTTAGAGGATGAATATTTCATCTCAATTGCCTCCATTAGCAGGTCGCTGAAGACGAAACGTTCATGCGTGCCGTTCAACGTCCTCACCACTGACACCGTGCGTCATGCAGTCGCGGCAGCAACCCGATCGTCACATGACCCGGATCCGCCCGCTGCTCCGCGGCTGCAGCGGCCTGTTGGACAGCCATTTCGAACGAAGAAGGTCTGGCGCTTTCTTCTCCGGGAAGATCACGCGATCGGCGGACCGGGCAGCGTGGCAGGGCGTTTCCGCCAAGCGACCCTCCACGATCTCGAGTGTGTCGTCGTTCCACTGCCCTGCCTCGAGATAGTACGGAACCGCTTTGGCGAACTCGACCATGATGCCAAGTACGGACCGATCAACCGTTGGGCCGATCACAACCGGGCGCATGGCCTGCTCCTCGGCGTCGCCCGCGCGAGCGTCGATGCCGCAACGTCGCAGTCGCGCTGCGACCAATCTGCCCAGCCTCCCAGGCAGGCCGCTAACATCGCGCGCTGGCAGCAGCATTGGAAGGAGCGCGACTGAGCTGACCAGGAGCAGAAGCGGCTGCCGATCGACGACGATTCGATTGACGTACCAGTCGCCGAGCGCGGTGTCATTGCAGACCGGAACGGTTTCCGCCGTCGGCAGCAATGAGCCGAGTTTCTTTGTCGGCCGAAGTATGACCATGCCCGTTGTCTGGCAAACGCCCGGCTTCAGCCGCGGCGGCTCCCGGGCCTGATCGAGTATATGCTTGGAGCCCGAAGGCCGGATCGTGATGCCACTCGAGACAAACATGAACGCGTGCGCGGCCGTATTGCTTGGCGCGCTGCTCGCGGTGTCCTCCCCGGCGCCCCTTGGCGCGGGCGAGAACGCGCCGCGTCGAGACGGGTCACCAGAATCCGATTGGGTGCAGATCAGTCCAGCGGGCCAGACTCGATGCGCGTTGGATACGCCGTTCAGTTTCTTTTTTCACACGGGACCTTCGCCGGCAAAGCTCGTCGTGTACTTCGAGGGTGGCGGCGCGTGCTGGGAGATGCTGAGCTGTTCGGGCATGTTCGATACGAGCGTCAGTTCGGACGAGCTGAGCGAGTTCAGGGGTATCTTCGACTTCGGGCGTCGCGAGAACCCGTTCCGTGAGTACTCGGTGTTGTTCATCCCGGTACTGCACCGGCGACGTTCATATCGGAGACACTGTTACGCATTACGGCGATGCCTCCAACAGTCGTCCTGTCGCGCATCGTGGCTATCGCAACGTGAGCGCGGCGCTGGAGTGGCTCAAACGACGCAAGGGGCAAGCGCCATCGCAGGTCGTGGTATCGGGCACGAGCGCAGGATCGTACGGCGCGCTCTTCCACGCTCCGACGGTCGCGCGGATGTTTCCATCCGCGAGGATCACGCTGATCGGTGACTCGGGTGTGCCGTTGCTCAAGAACTATCCTGACGTGCTCTCGAAGTGGGGAGCGGGTCATGCGCTGGCTCGAGAGCGAGGTGCAAAGAGACCTCTGGAACAATCGGACCTGACGCTCGAACGCGCGCACGCTTACTTCGCTGGTGTCCGTCCGCTTGCGTTGCTCGGGCAGGTCACGAGCGATCGTGACGCCATTCAGTCAGCGTTCTATCTGATCTCCGGATCGGCCAGCGCGCGCGATGCCACATATGCATTGCTCGACTCGCTGGAGCGGGCACTACCGCGCTTTCGGAGCTTCGTGGTGCCAGGTTCGGATCACGGGCTCTTTGTGACCGACAAGTTTTACTCGCACGCGGTCGGCGACGTTCGCCTCGTCGATTGGCTCGACGGGGCTATTTCCGGCCAACCGGTGAACAGTCACCGCTGCGACGGTTGCAGCATGCGTTAGGCGCGCGCGAAAGGTGCAGGCACGGTCGTCATACTGTATTGACCGGCGGAGTGTCGGGTCGAATGTTGGAGGCTGACCCTTCGAACAACGCTGACCAACCGACTTTTCAACTCGCAAGACGGCCTAACGGCCTGCGGTTGAGCGGCGGAACCTCTTCCACGATCGATAGTCCTTCGGCACATCCAGCGCCTTCAACGTCGTCCAGGCCCTGATCGCCTGCTCTCTTGTGGCGCTCCGCTCCGCGGCCATGAAGTCGCTCATGAAGTTGATGTATCGCCCGTGGGGAATTTGCGCAAATGGTCCTGCGGTCTGACTCAGTCGAACGTATTCTCTCACCAAATCTCGGTAGGTGATCTTGACACCATTGGCGATGCCGATCTTCCCTCCAACGATTGAGCCGGTAGCGCGCGCCGGACTTTCTCTTCAAACCCGGCGCGAGTCTGAGCGCCTCTCGCTCGAGAAAGTCCTTGGTTGTCCTTGTCGTTGGTGTAGACCACGACTCGAAGGTCGAGACTCAGCCCTCGTTCGACGTCTCTAACTCCTGACGTCGAAAGGCTTCTCCTGGTAGGGCTCTCGATCCTGCCGGTCTGGAGAAAGACCTTGATAGCCCTTTCGAGCTCGTCTTTGCGCAGCTTGCTCGCGGATGGGATCCCGATCCTCTCCGCAAAGTCCTTGAGCTCGGTCGCGTACCAATAGCCATTGTCGAACTGGGTCGAGGTCATCGACGTGGACAGCTTCGTCTTCAGTTTCAAGAGGTGGCCTCCACCATCGGGGTGAACATGGCCTCGCTGAGGTGTGCGAAGTCACGGTCGGATTTGGATCACAGCGCGGTTGTCTGGCTAACGGTTTGCCGCTGAGCCGCTGCGTTCTTCAGCGGTCGGCTCCCGCGGCGTCTTAGGCCTTCGTGGCGCGCGCTGGAGTCCCGAAGTCATAGAACACACGGTACACAGTGCCATCCGAGATCTTGCCGCTGTGAACTCGTGCAAGCCGGTCAGAGCCGAGCCGAGCCGAGCTTTCACTTATTGCCAGGCGGCGAACGGAGCGGAGCGAGCTGCGAAGAGCCAGCGTAGCGCAGTGAGCTAGCCGGGGTGCAGGGGACCCAGGCGATTCAAGAGAAGCGCGCCCGGCAGGACTTGAACCTGCGACCCTCGGCTTAGAAGGGTGCCTGAGTCGGAGGTGCTTGTTTGTCAGCAGGTTGCGAGGACTCCCACGCGGACGTGCCACGCCGTTGGCTAGCCGCCGCGTCGCCCGCGGACGACACCAAACTGGGCGAGTGCACACACCGATCTGCAAGGCACTACGCGACGGGTTGCGGATTGAGCTATGATTACTGTTCGCCTAGCGCACATGCTTTTCTGAAACTTGTCCGGCGACGCCGCATCGTGCGTTCGCGGCGTTGACCCTCAATCTTCAAAGCCGACCACGAACGGTGACGTGCATGTCGCATGTCGCCGGCGTCTGCTGGTAAAGCGCATCGGTACGGTCACCCGCTGAGCAGGCTTGGGCGGGCGACATGGGTGAGGTGTATCGCGATAAATGAAGCGACTGTGAAACCAGGTCACACGGCCGATGACGGCGGTGCACTCTGACAATGGCTCTGACTCCGGCCGACCAGCTTGGACCGTTCGTGATCCTCGGCGCCATCGGCGCGGGCGGGATGGGAGAAGTCTACCGCGCGCGCGATACGAGGTTGAGTCGCGACGTCGCGATCAAGGTGCTCCCCGCCGCGTTTACCGAGAACAGCGAGCGTCTGCGGCGGTTCACCCGGGAGGCGCAGCTCCTGGCACAGCTACACCATCCCAACATCGCGACGGTGTTCGGGCTCGAGGAGTCGAGCGGCAGGCGTGCGCTCGTGATGGAGCTCATCGACGGCCAAGACCTCTCGGCGCGCATGGCCCACGGGCCGATCCCACTCGACGAGGCGTTGCCGATCGCGAAACAGATCGCCGAGGCGCTCGAAGCGGCGCACGAGCAGGGGATCGTCCACCGCGACCTCAAGCCGGCCAACATCAAGATCAGCCCGGACGGAATCGTCAAGGTGCTCGACTTCGGGTTGGCGAAGGCGCTGGATCCGGGCGCGTCGGACACTGCCGGCGTCGACCCGACACTCACGGCTCGCGCCACAAAGCACGGGACGATTCTCGGCTCGGCCGCCTATATGCCCCCCGAGCAGGCCCGCGGGAAGGCGGTCGATCGCCGCGCCGACATCTGGGCCTTCGGCGTCGTGCTCTTCGAAATGCTGGCCGGCCGGCGCCCCTTCGTGGGAGATGAGGCCTCGGACGTAATCGCCGCCGTGCTGCTCCAGGAGATCGACTGGCGCGACTTGCCCGCCGGCACGCCACCACGGCTACGGTGGGTGCTAGAGCGATGTCTCGAACGGAACCCGAGGCAGCGCCTGCGCGACATCGGCGAGGCGCGCGTCGCGTTCGACGAGCTGCCGAAGGATGCGAGCCCCAAGGCCGACGCGCTGGTGCCACCGGCCGGAGTCATGTCTGCGGTGCGTGCGCGCGCCCGGCGTCCCATGACCATCGTGTCTGCCGCTGCTCTGCTCGCACTCGGCTTCACGTTGGGGCACTTTGCAGGGTGGCCCGCCGGCCGCGACCCGGCCGCAGCTGCGGCGGCTCCGGTTGCCTTCGAGCGCCTCACCTACCAGCCGGGCCACTTCGTCAACGCCCGCTTCGCTCCTGACGAGCAGACGGTTTTCCTGAGCGCGGCCTGGAGAGGGGGGCGGGAAGTCTTCCAAGTGCGGCCGCAGGCCCGCGAATTGCCGGTCGGGCTCCCGAACGCCGAGCTGCTCTCAGTGTCGCGATCCGGGGAGCTCGCCCTTCTCTTGCCCCGCGTGGAAACGGGGAATCCGTACGTGAGTTACGGCACGCTGGCAGTCGTTTCTGCGAGCGGGGGAACCCCGCGGGAGCTCGCCGAGAACGTCTCTGCTGCCGACTGGGCACCGGACGGCGCGAGTCTGGCGGCGCTCAGGGTCGTCGGAAGCAAGCAGCGGTTGGAATACCCTCTGGGGACGCCGCTCTACGAGTCGGCGTCCCGGGTCTTCGCGCCGCGTGTGTCGCCAGCCGGCGACAGCGTGGCCTTCTTCGAGCTGGACGCGTCGGGCCTGTGGTCCATCGTCGTTGTCGATCGTTCCGGCAAGCGGCAGATTCTGTCGAAGGACTGGGCCGACTGGTGGAACCTGGCGTGGTCGCCTGACGGCCGCGAGATTCGGTTTGCCGCCGCACGCGCTGGCATGGCTTCGAGCCTCTACGCAGTCGACCGGGCCAGCAAGGAGAGAATCCTGCTGTCTGCTCCGGGCACGCTGGTTCTCCTCGACGCGCCGACGGCTTCCGCAGCACTCGTGGCGCACGTGACGTTGGAGAACCACGTGCTCGGTCGAACAAAAGGGGAACCTGTGGAGCGCGATCTCTCCTGGCTGGAAGGATCGAGCGCCGTGGATCTTTCAACCGATGGAAGGAAGGTGCTGCTCCGCGTCACGTCCGAGCGGGAGCCCGGCCGCACTGCCGTCTTTCTACGCGTCATGGACGGCTCGTCGCCCGTACGTCTCGGTTACGGGCTGCCGCAGGAGCTCTCCCGGGACGGGAACTGGGCGCTGGCCATCCGAGGCGGCACCGTCGTCGCGATGCCCACCGCAGCCGGCAAAGAACGGACGATCGAAACAGGCTTTCCTATGGTCACCGCGGCGCGATGGCTGCCGGACGGTGACCGCGTGCTGGTGTTGGCCAACGATGGGCAGGGCCGTAGCGTCGCGAGCGTGACGAGCTTCTCAGGCGGTGGTGCGCGGCGCATCTCCGAATCGCTCGATCTGCGATTCGCCAGCTGGAGCAATCGGTTGCTGTCACCTGTTTCCCCCGACGGGCGCTTCGTGGCGGCCTCTGTCGCCAGCGGCGAGATCCTCCTGGTGCCGCTCGATGGAGGAGGATCGCGGGCGGTGCCGGGGTGCGGCCCGAGCGACTTACCGATTCAGTGGACGCCGGACGGACGCCGTCTCCTGGTGTTCACCCCGGGCTCGTTGCCGGCCAGGATCTCCGAGATCGATCTCAAGAGCGGCCACCGCCAGCTGGTTCGCGAACTCCTGCCGTCCGACCGTGTCGGCGTCTATGGACTCGTTCAGGCTTTGATGACTCCCGACCGGTCGGCGTACGTATACGGGTATCAAGAGTACCGCTCCGATCTGTACCGGGTGACGGGCCTTCGATGAGCCTCGCTATCGAGTTGGAGATCGTCAGGCTGGTCAGGGTTTTGTACCGGCTCCAGGCATCGGAACCTCGTCAGCCAAACCTGCTTCATATCGTCGCCGAATCGCCGGGCTCCCCGCTTCCTTAAGGATCTGTTTCTGTCACGAAGTGCGCGCGACGCCCAGCACCTGTTCACCCTGAAGCTTGGCGAACGCCGCTGCAGCCTCGCGATGCCGGGACTCCGCCTGACGAAGCGACTTCGTGAACGCTGGTTTCCTGCGTAGCGGGTCGAGCCAAGGATCATGGGCCATGGCTGGAAAACAGATGAAGCTGCCCTCGACGACTCGTTCAAAAAGCTCGAGTGCGGGCTTGACCTGCTGTAGATGCGAGAGATGTCGCGTGAGATAGAAGAGGCCTTCGGGATCTCTGAAGTCCGAGGCCACAATCCGATTGACCGCGGCGACGCTCTGCGCTGCGTCGCCTTCCAGCAGGGTCCGCGCGGCCACCATGAAATCGCGCATCCGCGTCGCTGTGGTCTTCTCGAGCTCTCGAAGGCCGGAGATGGCTTCTTGCTCACGACCGAGCGCCCCAAGCGAGAGCGCGACGATGTAGGGGTTCTCGTGGAGCTTGGTGCCCGCGACGCGTTCGTGATCGCGCTGCAGAAACCACGTGTGCGGCACGCTCGTCCGGATGCGTGATTCGAGGCGACGCGCCTGCGCGTCAGCGGCGAGGGATGCCTCGAGCAACCCGCAGTAGCGGCACGTGCTCACCAGTCCGGCGAACAACTCGGGGTCGGCGCTTCGCGCCCGACTCACGAGGCGCACCATCGCATCGTGCGCGCGCCCGAGATCGACTTCGAATTGGGCGTACAGCTTGTGGGCAATCGTAAGGTCTGGATTGAGTTCGAGTGCCCGGCGGAACGCCGTCTCCGCGCGATCCAACTCCTCGGGCTTCCCTGTCTCGAGATACTTCGCCATCACATGACGGATTCTCCCCAAGCGCGCCCACGCCGGCGCGTAGCGCGGATCGTCCTCGACGCATCGCTCGTACAGGTCGCGAGCGACACTCCATTGCTTCGCGTCGAGGCTGAGCTGATTGCCGCGCAGAAAATCCTCGTACGCTCGCTTGCTGGCGGGCACGTCAGTCCGAAGCATCCGGCGTTCGCGCGCGGTGAGCGGTAACGACAACGAGTCGACGATGCGCTGGACCAGCTCGTCCTGGACCTGAAACAGGTCCCCGACAGGCACCTGCGTCGTGTAGGACCAGAGCAGCGTGCCCGCCGAGGCGTCTGTGAGCTGGCTGCTGACCCGGATTCCGTCACCGGCATGAAGCAGCGTGCCCGCGACGATGACGTCCACTTCCGCTTCCGCCCCGATCTTTCGCGGATCCATCGCATCCCCGCCGAAGCGCGAGGCGACGAGGCTCGAGCGGACGACGAGGGATTCGAGCCCGGAGAGCGAATTCGTCAAGGCATCCGGCAGGCTGAAGGCGAGGAAGTCGGTCTCGGCAGAGGGCCGCAACATGCGGAACGGCAGCACGATCAGGCGAGTCGGCAACTCGGCCGTCTCCGTGTCGGCGGATTCCGACCGGCGCGACGAAGCGGTAGCCCCGCCTCGGGAGCGTTTCGACGTACCGAGGGGAATCGGCGTTGTCGCCCAGAGCCTCGCGGATCTGGCGGATGCAGAAGTTCAGCCCCTGGTCGAAGTCCACGAACGTGTCGCCGCGCCACACCTGCTGGCGAATCTCCTCTCGCGTCACGACCTCGCCGCCTCGCCGGACCAAGGCCTCCAGGACCTTGAGCGGCTGCGGGGGAAGTTTGACGAGGTCGCCGTGGCGGCGAAGCTCTCCGGAGGCCAGATGGAGCTCGAAGGCCCCAAAACGAAGGACGGTCATCGCGCCCTCATCGAACACTCATCGAAAACTCGTCGGGAACTCAGCGCGGATCAATGGCCATCCCACGGAGCGGGTAGCACTATATCGCCAACGTCTGACGGCCGACAACACGGCGGCCTAAAGCGGCGAGCGCAAGGAGGTGGGTGATGAGTTTGCGAATTGGTGAGACGGCTCCTGACTTTCAGGCGGACACGACCGAGGGGCCCATTCGCTTCCACGAGTGGTTGGGCGATTCATGGGGCGTGCTGTTCTCGCACCCGAAGGACTTTACGCCCGTCTGCACGACGGAGCTGGGCTACATGGCGCGGCTCAAGCCCGAGTTCGACAAGCGCAAGACGAAGGTCATCGGCCTCAGCGTCGATCCCGTAGAAAACCACAAGCGCTGGTCGGGCGACATTCAGGAGACGCAGGGGTTCGCGCCCAACTATCCGATGATTGGCGACACCGATCTGACGATCTCCAAGGCATGGGGCATGCTGCCGGCATCGACCGAAGGATCGTCCGCAGGTCGGACCGCGGCCGACAACCAGACGGTGCGCAACGTCTTCATCGTCGGACCCGACAAGAAGATCAAGCTGATCATCGTCTACCCGATGACCACCGGCCGGAACTTCGACGAGGTCCTGCGCGTGCTCGACTCGCTCCAGCTCACGGCCGCCCACAAGGTGGCGACGCCCGTCAACTGGAAGGCGGGCGAGGACGTGATCATCGCCGGCTCGGTGTCCGACGAGGACGCGAAGAAGCAGTACCCGGGCGGTTGGAAAGCGCCGCGGCCGTACATCCGCATCGTGCCCCAGCCCGTCCTGGCGAGAACGTCGTAGCAGACCACCGCCCCGAGGTTGGTTCGAACAGCGAGTGGAGAAACTGATGAGGACACGCGTGGTCGTGCTCGGCGCGGGGTTCGGCGGCCTCGAGCTGACGACAATTCTTTCGAGCGCGTTCGGCGACGCGATCGATATCGTGCTCGTTGACAAGGGCGACGCGTTCGTGTTCGGCTTCTCGAAACTCGACGTGATGTTCGGACGGCAGCTGCCGGCTGCCGTCCGCCATCCGTACCAAAACATCGTCAAGCCCGGCGTACGGTTTTTCCAGACGATCGTGCGGTCGATCGATCCGACGGCCCGGCGGACCGTGACCGACGCCGGAACATTTGACGCAGACGTGCTCGTCGTCGCGCTCGGCGCCGACTACGATCTCGCCGCCACACCCGGGCTGATTGACGGCGGCAACGAGTTCTACACGGTCGACGGGGCCTTCGCGCTTCGCGACGTCCTTCCGCGCTTCGAGCGTGGGCCAGCGATCGTCGGCGTGTGCGGCAAGTCATTCAAGTGCCCACCGGCGCCGAGCGAGACCGCCCTGCTGCTGCACGATTACCTCACGGAGCGCGGTCGACGTGACGCGACGGACATCTCTGTCGTGATGCCGTTCGGCACACCGATTCCTCCGTCGCCCGATACCTCGCAGGCAATCCTCGCCGCCTTCGCGGAGCGCGGCATCACGTTTGTGAAAGACCAGCTCGTGAAGGCCCTCGACCCCGGACGCAAAGTCGCTGTGCTGAGCGATGGCACCGAGTTGCCCTACGCCCTCTTTCTCGGTATCCCGGTGCATCGGGTGCCGCAGGTCGTCGTTGAATCGGGGCTGGCCGCGCACCCGCATGACTGGGTGCCAGTGAACAAACAGACGCTCGAAACGAAGTTTCCGGGCGTCTACGCCGTGGGCGATGTGAATGGCGTGGGCACTCCCAAAGCGGGCGTATTCGCCGAAGGCTCGGCGCAGGTGGTGGCGGCGGCCATCATCTCCCAACTGCGCGGCGGGCCGTCACCGGAAGCCTACAAGGGACAGGGCTCCTGCTACGTGGAGTTCGGCCATGGCCAGGTCGGACGCGTTGACGTGGACTTCCTGAGCGGCCCCAAACCGAGGGGCACGTTCCAGGAGCCTTCGGCGGCGCTGGTTGCGGAGAAAGCGCACTTCGGATCGAGCCGGCTTCAGCGCTGGTTCGGACGCCCGCCGGCGATGCGGGGCTGAACCAAAACCCAAATCATTCAGGTGTGATGTGCCTTTTCCACCGTGGAACATGCCACGCGGTCGGTGCGGCTGTTTCGCTCAGGCCGACAAGTCGTCTTTCATTTCTCGCCGTCGATTACAAAGTTGACAACCCGCTCTGGCCGTGCCGTCCCGAGTACTTGTTCTACACCATGAAAACGGCTGCCATTCCCTTGCTGCCGTGGCGATGTTCTTGCAGCCGGTCATTTCGTGCCCGCAGCCTGGCTACCCATTGTCGTCACCGCTTTCCTGCTGGTTGGCGTTGCCTGGGCGTTTGCCCGTTATAACGGCCTGGTCCGCGCACGGAAGCGGGTCGAGGAAGCGTGGTCCGGCATCGACGTGCAGTTGCGGCGACGCGCGAGCCTGCTGCCGAACCTCGAGGAAATCGTGAAAGGCTACGCCGCGCACGAGCGAGAGGTCTTCACCGAGGTCGCGCGGGCGCGCGGCGCGTTGCAGAAGGCCGGAGGAGCAGGCGAAGCGGCCAGCGCGAACGAAGCACTCAGCCAGGCGTTCATTCGCATGTTCGCCGTTGCCGAGAACTATCCGCAGCTTCGCGCATCGGAAAGCTTCATCGCGCTGCGGAATGACCTCTCTGAGATCGAGGAAAAGATCGCCTTCGCGCGGCAGTTCTACAACCGCAACGTGCTGGACTACAACACCAGGCTCGAGACGTATCCGGACGCGATCATCGCCAGCCATTTCGACTTCGCACCGGCGGAGTTCTTTGAGGCCGAACCGGAGGCGCGGTCGGAAGTTCGGATGACCTTCACCAGACAACCGGCCGCGGAGAACGCGGCGCCTCCGACAGCGTGACGCTATGGCCGTGAAATTCGTCACGCCGGCTCGGACAGGACGAGGAACGAAACGCATCGTCGCGATAGGCTCGTTGGCAGCGGTGCTGATCACGGCGCTGATCGTGATCCTCTCCATCCTCGACGTCGTCTCGGGATCCGAGATGCCTGAGACGCTGGGCAAGAGCCTGGCGGTCGTGGGCGTGAGCACGCTGGCCGTGGTGCTGGCGGCGATGATCCTGAAAGCGGGCCGCACGCCGACTCACGATGAGCGTCCGGCCGAAGCCGCAAGCCGCCACGATCAGTGAGCAGCCAGCCGCTCCTCGTCTACAACCGAATCGACGTCAACAAACGACTGACACGCGTAATGCTGCTGGCATTCGCCGTGGCCATGCTGCCGTCGGTCACCGCCGCCTCCGTGTTCGTCGTGCCATTCGTCGCCTTCTTCGGCGGTGCCATCGCATATGCCATCGACGGGCCGGCACTGAAGGCCCGCATTGAGGCGCTGGAACCACCGGCTATGAGCGGCCTGCCGGGTCTCCTGGACCTGCCGCGGCCCCTGCTGGGAATCCTGTCGGCCATTCTCGGGATCGCACTCGCCGTCGCCGTCACAGCGCTCGTCGTCGCCACAGCGGTGCTGATTGCGCGATACGGTGCGCGGCTCCTCCTGCGACTCGCTCGCGCACGCGCGGTCAGCCGTGAGGACGAGCCGGAGCTGTGGCGCGTCGTCGAGGCCCTCTGTATCGGAGCCGGGCTGCGGGTGCCAAAGATTCACGTCATCGAATCGGAGGCCGCGAACGCCTTCGCGACCGGCAGCAATCCGGAACAGGCATCGCTGGTCGTCACGCGCGGTCTCATGCAACTGCTCGATCGGCGCGAGCTCGAAGGCGTCGTCGCCCACGAGCTGTCGCACATTGGCAATCACGACATTCGCCTGACCACGGCACTTTCGGCAATCGTCGGTACGCTCAGCTTTCCGTTTCGCGTCTCGACGATGCCGATTCGCGCCGCTTTCAGAGTGAACGGGGCGATCGGGGCGGTCGCGCTTTCGATGGGATTTGCGGTGCTGGTGTGGTGCGTCCTGATCACGTGGGAAGGGCTGCAGGCGCTCACCGACGAGAAGGTGGCCGGCAACATTCCGACTTTCATCCAGTTGTGGGGAATTCATGCTCTGGTCGCGCCACTGTACGCGGTGGTCGTCGCACCAATTGTTGCCCTGTTGATTCGGCAGGCGCTCTCTCGTCAACGCGAATTCCTCGCCGACGCCGACGCGGCGCTTCTGACGCGGGACCCTGCCGGATTGGCCGCTGCGCTGATCAAGATTGGAAGGTTCCGTGGGGAGCGCTTATCAGTGGGCGAGGGCAGCGTGCATCTCTATTTCGTCGATCCTGAAGGCGAGGATTCACTGCTCCACCGGCTGTTTCCCTCGCATCCTCCCCTCGAGCAGCGAATCCAGTTGCTGGCGCGCATGGCGCAGGGCATCGCATAACGCTCATGTCGGAGAGACCGTCGCCCCTCCTCGTTCATAACCGGATCGAGAAAAACCACCGGAGCACGATCATCCTGCTGGCCCTGGTTCCGCTGCTGCTGTTGCCGTTTGCGGCGAGCCTCGCAGTCTGGCTGGCACCCTGGGTGTTGATCGAGGGGATGATCGCCCATCGTGAGATTGTCGAAAGTTGGTTGGGGACAACTCTCGAGAGTTGGTTCGGGACAGATCCCCTGTGGGCCGAGCTGCGGCTGGCGCTGATTGCCGCGGGGATTGTCGTGACGATCATGACCCTGGTGACCCTGCTGACGGCGATGCTCTATCGCTACGTGCTCCTTGGAACGACTGACGCCAAGCTGCTTCGGCCCGAGCAGGAACCGGATCTTCGGCGACTGGTCGAGAACCTGTGCATCGGCGCCGGCCTGCCGCCGCCCCGGCTGTACGTGATCGAGTCGGTGGTCCCGAACGCGTTCGCGACCGGCCGGGACCCCGCCCACGCGACGCTCACCGTCACGCGAGGACTATTGACGCTCCTCACTCCCCGCGAGCTCGAAGGCGTAGTGGCGCATGAACTCTCCCATATCGTGAACCATGACAGTCGACTCAACACGGCGGTGGCCGCGCTGATTGCGAACTCTCCGTCTGCCGATCGGGATCGTCACGGGCGCCTACCGCATTCTCCGCGAGGCTCACCCGGGGTTGGGCATGCTCTTCCTCGTGGGTTTCTTCGGCTTGCTGGGGCTGCTCGCAGCGGCCATGGTCTCCTTCTTTCTCGATACGGAAATCGCGCACCTCCCGCGCTGGGTCTTGTGGCGGCAAGTGTTTGTCGCAATGTCGCCGTTTTTCGTGCTCTTGGGCGCGCCTGCCCTGGGCTTGTTCATCCGGCAGGCGGTCTCGCGACAACGCGAGTATCTGGCTGATGCTGAGGCGGTGCTGCTGACGCGGGACCCCGAGGGGCTCGCCCTGGCCTTGACAAAAATCGGGGCGTGGCGCGGCCCCGGCCGGCTCGCGCTCGGACCCTCGGCGTCGCATCTGTGCATCGTCGATCCCTTGCGTGCCGACAGTCCGTGGTGGGACCGGATGTTCCCCTGTCACCCACCGATTCAGGACCGCGTGCAGCTCCTGGCCAGAATGGGCACTGGGATCGACGAATCGGTCCTGCAGGCCGCGGCCGAGGAAGGCGCGAACGCCGGGCACCTCGCGACTGTCCGCGCGCGGCCCGTTCAGAGAGAAGGCGACGCGCCACGGGGAAAAGCCGGGGGTTTTCTTGGCGCGATTTTGGGGCCGTCGAAAAACGACGTCTGGCGCCAGATAGCGAGCGATATCGGTGGCGAGTACCAGGACGGGGGACTCTTCGGGCGGCACGTGCTGCGTTACCGGTCAGGCGACTGGGAAATCACGCTGGACACATGGACGGAGACTGCCGGTGACGACTCCACGACTTACACACGGATGAGAGCCCTGTTTGTCAACAAGGACGTGCTGTCTTTCAAGATTTACCGAGCGGGATTGTTTGCGCCCATCGGAACGTTCCTCGGAATCCACGACATCCAGATTGGAGATCCGTACTTCGATGAGAATTTCGTCATACAGGGAAACAACCACGGGAAGATACGGTGGCTCTTGGGAGACGCCACGCTGAAAGAGCTGATACAGGTGCAACCGGATCTGTGCTTAGAGATCCGACACGACGACGGCGCATGGGAGGACAAGGATCAGCTTGTTTTCAAATGCCGTGGCGTCCTGAAAGACGAGACACTCCTGAAGAAACTTTTCGACTTATTCTGCACCGCGCTCGCGAGGCTTGCTCAAATGGATTCGTCGTCGCGTCAGGCGAACCCTCCGCGTGTCACCCCCGTGTACGAAAAGCCGGACGGATGGTCACAAGTCCTCTGCCAACTCCCCGAACATGCGGCGGTCACGGTCTGCGGAACAGATGGGAACTTTCTCAAGGTCACAACCGCAGATCGTGTGGTCGGGTACATCAGTCGAGTCGGCTCGCGATCGCGTCATCGCGACTCCGGGAAACTGAAATTTGAAGAAGTGGCGGTTTACGCCGTGTGCTGTAGACGGCCGTTACTCCCTACTACCTTCGTGGCTGCAAGAGGAGCAATTGACCGCTCCTGGTTGCCGGGAACAGAGTGCCGTCTGGACCAATCGCCAGGTGGTGAGATCGAACTTGGAGACGCCCGAGCATTTTGCCAGTGGCTGGGTCGACCTTCACGACGTCGAATTCATCATCCAGCGATATCCGCTTCGGATGTGTGCTGACATACATTTCACCGGCCGCGTTGAATGCCACGTTGTAGAGTTGGCCGCCATACTTCCATTGGCCAAGGAATTTCCCATCGAGGTCAAACCACTGCAGCCGGCCGTTCTCACGATCCGCAATGTAGAGATTCCCTTGAGGGCCAACCGCGATCGCATGAACCACGTTGAACTCACCTGGGCCCGTGCCCGGGCGACCCCACTGGCGAACCTTCCGACCAGCGGAGTCGTGTGACTCGATGACGCGGGCATTGCAGTAGCCATCCGTTATGAAGACACGCCCGTTCGGGGCAAAAGCGACGTCCGTTGCGCCGCAGAAATCTTGCGAAGCGTCCGGCACGTCTCCCACGCTGATTTCGAGCAGCTTCTGGCCTTGAGAACTGAACTGGTAAACCATGGACGTGTGGGCATCTACCGTCCATACATTCCCCGCAGGGTCGAAGACGAATGCCGTGGGGAATCTTGAACATGCCCTTGCCCACGAATGTAGAACCCCTGGGGGATCGAGGACGACAACTGGACGCCGGACGGTGAAGAACGTAGACATGCCGTGCTTGTCCGTCGCGACCGCGGAGATGCCCTCGAAGGTCAACGGCGGGCTGCTTTCAGCTCGACGGTTGGCAGGTAGTTGCGGGAGCGGCTTCGTCAGACTCCGGTGGTCAATCTGGACTGTGCCACAGGCACACCAAGACGGAAAGAAGCAGGATAGGTGATTCGCCCAATCCTGTCGTTGAAACCTAAACTGGGATTTCTCAGGACACGAGTCTCCTGCATCACTCTTGTAGCAGCCCTGGCGTTGTCGAGCTTCGGGAGCGCGGCGCAGAAGAGCGGCCAGGTGTGGTGGCCTCAATTCAGAGGGCCGAATTCCTCGGGGCTCGGGGAAGGCAGACCGCCCGTTCACTTCGGCCCCGACCAAAACGTTCTCTGGAAGACTGCGGTGGGGGCTGGACTGTCGTCACCCATCGTTTGGGAAGATCGTGTTTTCCTGACGGAAGTTGATCAGCCGAACAAGCAACTCTCCACCCTCTGCATCGATCGCCGCACCGGGAAGATCCTGTGGCGGCGTACGGTTGCGCCGGAACAGATCGAAAAAGTCCACGAACTCAGTAGCCCTGCCGGCGCCACGCCTGCTACCGACGGGGAGAGCGTCTATGTTTACTTCGGGTCTTACGGGTTAGTGTCGTACGACCTGAACGGGAATTTGAAATGGGAAAGACGGCTTCCTTTGCCGGAAAACCCCTATGGCGCGGTTTCTTCACCAATCGTCGCGGGCGAACTGTTGGTGCTCAACCATCAAGGGAAAGATGCTTACCTGCTCGGCGTCAATCGCCGTGACGGCCGAACGGTCTGGAAGACGGACCGTTCGATGTTTCAGTACAGGATGGTCGACTCCTGTGCATTGGCGGCACGACGGGATCGACGAGATTGTTGTGCTCGGAGGCGACTTCAAGCCGAACCAACGTCTGATGGCATACAACCTTTCGGATGGAGCCGAGCGATGGTGGGTAGGAGGACTGCCGCCGTCCGGGAAGAGTACGCCAGTCATTGGCGATGGTCTGCTGTTTCTGGCCGCGCCGGACATTATTCTGGAGACGGCAGCTGAAAGAAAGGACCCTGACCGCGCAGCGCAGTTCTATGCAGAAGAACGCGGCTCGAGTCATGGCTGTAAGTCCGGGCACCACGGGTGAAGTCAGCCAGGCGAATATCGCGTGGTCAGAGAGAAGGGGTGTGCCAGGTGTTCCCTCACCCTTGTACTACAACGGAAGACTCTACACTTTCCAGAACGGCGGTATCGTTTTCTGTCGAGTCGCAAGGACCGGCGAGTTGTTGTACACCGCACGGCTGGGAGTCCCGGGCTACTACTACTCCTCACCAGTGGCTGCCGACCAGAAGGTCTACATTGCATCCGAAGAGGGCGTGGTGGTGGTGCTGGATGCCGGTGAAAAGTTCAATGTATTGGCGACGAACAAGCTTGACGGCACCATTCTGGCCACACCGGCATTGGTCGACCGCAACATTTACGTGAGAACCGAAAATCACTTGTACGCTTTTGGAAAGTGAATATGATCGCTTGGGACGGGCCCTTTCGGTCAACCCCTGCCGGTCAGGTCGGGATCGGTGCCACACCGCCTCCGGCCACACCCTCCGGTGACTCCTCGATCCGCATCAGCGACGGCAGGAAGAAGCCGGCGACTCCCATCGAGAGGCAGACAAGTCCGCCTGTGACGTACCATGCCCGCACGCCGACCATCTCGGCGACGGGCGCGGCCAGCAGCAGCCCGAGCGGGGCCGTGGCGCCGGCGAGACTTCCCACCAGTGTGAAGACGCGGCCCTGGTAGTCGGCCGCGATCGTGGCCTGCAGGATCGCCTGGATGGGCCCGTTGGCGAATGGCGCGATCAGGCCGACCACGAGCATGGCGGCGAGCGCGAACGCATACGCCGGCGCGAGCCCGAGAGCCGCGACCGCCACCCCGAGCCCGACCAGCGCCGAGAGCGTGGTCAGGATGCGGCGCCTGAACCCTCCCCAGATTCCCAGGATGATCCCTCCGGCGATCGTCCCGATGCCGAAGCCGGAGCTCATCCATCCGAGCTGGAGGGCATCCCCGCCGAGCTGCGCCGACACCAGAAGGGGGAGCAGGGAGAAGGCCGGCACCAGGCACATGTTGATCAGGGCGGCCATGATGATGAGGCTCAGGTGCCCCTTCCGTTCGGCGAGGTAGCGGAATCCGGCGATCATCTCTCCCCAGAGGGAGGCCGCGGCTTCGCCCGCCGCGCCGGCGGAGCGCGCGGGCCGCGGCACGTGAATGAAGGCAAGCGGCACGATCGCGAACAGGGCCGTGCCGACGTCGACCAGCATCACTCCCGCCATGGGGAACAGGGCCAGGAGAAGCGCACCCAGCGGCGCGGCGACGATGTTGATCCCTCCCTGCAGCATCTGGTTGAGTCCCTGGATACGCGTGAGGTGCTTGTCCGGGACCATCAGCGACGTCGAAGCAAGCATCGCGGGGGCATGGAAGGCGCCGCCCAGCCCGCGCAGAAAGAGGATCAGGAAGACGATCCCCGTGGTCTCGGCCCCGGCGAAGTACAGGTATGCCAGCACCCCGGAAGCCAGGGCGACGAGCCCGTCGGCGGCCAGCATGAGGCGCTTGCGATCCCACCGATCGACCAGCACGCCGATCACCGGACCGAGCGCAACGGTCGGCAGCAGGCCCAGCAGGGCCGCCATCGCCAGGACGGCGGCCGATCCGGTCTCCTGCGTCAGCCACCAGATCAGGGCGAACTGGACGGCCTGGCTCCCCAGAAGCGAGAGAGCCTGCCCGGTCCAGAGGACGAGAAACGAGGTCATGTTCTCGGGTCGGTCGTTCGTCACTGTCATCCGCGGTACCTCCTGGAGAGGGGATACGCGGAAGATTATCCCGTGTTATTTGATTATTCAAGAAAAACTTTATAATCAACAACACTCTCCCATCTGCTAGAATGACGCAGCGAATCGTAAGTAACAGAAAACAAAAGGAAAAGATCGTATGCCGTCACGCAGGAAGCCGAGGTCCGAGGGGGCCAGCAGGACACCGAAGAAGCCCCGGCAGGTCGCATCCCTCACCCTCTCCGATCTCGACCAGGTGAAGGTCCTGGCCGACCCGCTGCGCATCCGGATCCTCGAGGAGCTGTGCAAGGAGGAGCGGACCACCAAGCAGGTGGCGAAGCTCCTCGGCGAGAAGCCGACCAAGCTCTATCACCACGTGGACGCGCTCGAGCGGGTAGGCCTGATCCGCCTCGCGCGGACGCGCCAGAACCGAGGCACGATCGAGAAGTACTACATGGCGGTCGCCCGCCAGTTCAGGGGCGACTCACGCATGTTCTCTGCCGCGGATCTCGGCTCGGAGGAGGAGGGGGATGCCCTGCAGGCCATGATCTCCACCGTGTTCGACCGCACATCCGACGAGATGCGCGAGCTGATCGCGCAGGGCCGCGGGAAGGAAGGGATCGAGGAACAGGGAGTTCTCTCATACCTGGAGATCCAGACCGACCGCAAGCACGGACGCCGGATCCAGGCACGGCTCATGAAGCTGCTCAAGTCCCTGGAAGATCCTCACGCGGGCGGAGAGAAACCTGGAGGAAGAAGCTATCGGCTCACCATCGCGTTCTATCCCATCGAGCCGGATCTCTAGCGCTGTGTTCGTTCAGCCTTGCCGGCTCACCATGAAGTCAATCCAGATCGGGGCGAAGGGGGACGTGCAACCCTTCGATACGGGATAGTCCCGATAGATTCCCAACTTCTCGCCTATGGCGATGGCCCGCTTGCGGTGTTTGGGGAAGTGGATTCCGATTGTCGCAAGAGTATTGTTCATCGTCCACTGCACTTCCGGATCGGCGCTGGCCATTTCGGACTCGATGCGATCCAGCAGCGCCGGGAGAGCGAGCCCGTCCGGACTCTTCGCGACCCGCTCCGAGGTGAGGTCCCATCCGGCGCGGGCCGCCCAGCGGTCGTCCGTGGCCATCCATCCCTGGCGAAGCGTCTCCTTGTCAGGGTGCTGCCTGACGACATAGGCGATGAGCCAGTCCGCCACGCGCACAAAGGTGATGGACCGCACCATCCGATCCATCTCCTCGGCCGACAGCTTCTTCGGCTCGATCAGGAGAGTGGCCAGGAACTGGGCGTCGACGTTCCCGGTCTCCCAGAGCGACAGCGCCAACGGATGGTCCGTCCGGATCTTTTTCGCCAGCACCCGGATGTCGCCGAGACTGACGCCGAACTGATTGTCGCCGGCGCCGCTCTTGGCGTTCTGCGCCCGCACCTTCGCGTTGCCGAGCGCTTTGAGCTGCTTGAGAGTTTCTTTGAGGGTCATGGTCGTGATTCTACTCGGGTGAGCCCCATCTGGGAGTGCGGAGCCTCTCAAGCGGGATAACGACCGCAATTTCAGCCGCGGCAGGCTCGTTGCGAGTTTCGCAGGAAAGCGACCCGCCGTCGGCTCCAATTGCTGGTTACGCTGGGGCGGATGGATCGATCGACGACTTGCCTTGAGCACATTGCTCGACCTTCTGACGCAGTTGCACCAGTGCGACTTGGACATCCGCTGCATTCATTTTGTCAAGCGGCAAGCGTGGGTCGACAACAGCCTGCGCCTCGCGTAGTTCGGTTTCATTCCAAGCGCTGGACGACAGGACTATCCATAAGAGGCGCGTTCGGCCCGTTCGGGCGCGCTCGAGGAGGACAGGCAACTCGACGTCCCTAACATAATCGGACTGTAAGAACGAGGCACTTACCAGCAAGACCGCGATGTCGCACACGGACAACTTGCGCCACAACTCCTTGTCCCATTGGGCTCCTGCTTCGATATCGATGTCGGTCCATGTTTGGACGCGACCGGATTGCTCAATGGGCCTTAAGATTGCCAGCACACGACGCATCCAGATGTCGTCGCGGCGGCTATAACTCAGAAATACTGACTTGGGCGCCCTTCCCTTCCAGTGCAGGACCGAATCGATGACGCGGGGTAATAGAGCTTCGGCGAGTGTGACCGCGTCGCGCTGTGTCACGACTGGCTGTCCCAGTCTCTCAAATGCCGACTTTGTTACTCCGGGATTCGGCATGATGTCCCACAGTTCGCACATGTGCCGAAATGCTCCGGCAGCGTCACCTCCCGTCCCACCAAGTGGAAAGCGTGGAAGTCCCTTTCGAAGCGCGCTAAGAAAGGCGCCGTAGGTGCCACCGAGACCGCCAATGAGCACGATGGCATCGCAGTACAGATTGCGGCTCGAGCCATTCCAGGGCGCCATCTGGCGTCCGCACGATGCGGCCCTCTTGAAACACAACCTCGCGGTCCTGTCGAACGACCTGAACCAGCCGGTCCTCCACCCGGTTTCCCTTGCTGCGCTCGAAAGCGGCGAAGGCGTCAGCCGTAATCCAATCAACTCCAGGCCAACCGCCGGTGACAAGGCCACAGCCGTACCGAGCGATGGCTTCGCCGACGGCGGCAGCAGTCCAGCAGACGTTCTCGGGCACTCCCTCCGAAAGGCCCGTTCCAGCGACTAGAATCCACGCATTGTGTTCTAAGAGTCCACCGCTGTTTGGTTTTGTCTCCATCTGGCTAACGCGTTGGCGCTCACCCGCGGCGGCCGTGGCACGCCGCTGGAATCAGCCCGATGTTGCACGGCCGCCGGCGGGTGCAGCGCCTGTTAGCAGGCCTTTGAATTGCGCGCCCCCCAACCTGAGCCCAGAACAATATGGCGTACCGATTTGCCCAGGTGGTTGCGTATACCGCTATTTCGCCGCGGGCCCTGCTCCGATCCAGTTGTTTATGCGCGGCCCGATGCCATACACAAGGATGTCCGTCTCGCCCTTACATAGAGCAAAGTGGTTCATCCGGCCCGGCACGAATCCATAACCGCCTGTGGGAATGTCCTGCATCCGTCCCGTGTCGAACCTGTCTCCTGTGCCAAGGCTGAACGTACCTTCCAATACGACGATGTTCTCATCTGCTGGATGCCAGTGCGGAGCGGCCTTGTATCCATCCGAACACCTGAGCCGAATCGCAAAAGGCACATCCGGCGTCAACGGGTCACCTTGAATTGCTGCGTAGCGCAAAGGGCTCCCTGCCTCGACTGATGGCGTGCCACGAGCCACTCCGGCCGGAGGGTCGGTCCATTTGATCTGACTTGGCGCGACAATGCGGACCTTTGCCTCACTCTGCGCGGGCGTTGGCCGTTCTGTTGCCCGTTGCGCGAAGGAACCGGCGCCGGTTGCACCCAACCCTACCAACACCAGCACGGAAGCGAGCTTGATGCGCATCTGGCCTTTCCTCCCGACATGCGCTTGGTCCGGCTAACGGCCAGCGTTCACAAGCGGCCGCTCACCATCGCACCAGCAGCCGTCTGGTGCAACGCGTGTTATGCGGTTCGGTCGAAGTCAACGAGCTTGCCGCGGTCCGTAGTTGCTTCCACCGCTCGATGAAGCGGACCGCTGTATCAACGAAAGATTCTGTGCTTCGCCGACCCGGCTCGGCCGTGGCTTCTCGCGGGTCTCTCTCACTCCACACACCCGTCGTAGACATCTCCACCGCAGATGTACCCTTGCCGGTTTCCTTCGGTTTTAGTCCTTCGACGAGAAACACCAACGACGCTGTCGCGTCCCCAGCTTTGACCTGCGGCAACATCTGACTGAGTGAGGGCGTCAAGGTCAAAGTTGCCCTTTCGGCTCTATCGAGAGACACCAGCGACGGGAAAAGGTACAGGGCGCGGGAGGTTTCAGCAACGCCACCGTGGCGATCGAAAGGCTGAGGTGTCGTCTGGTTCCCTGATATTGTCGGAGGTGTCGACATCGTATTTACCCCGTCGCTCAGATCAACGGCTATCGCCGACGTTTCCTGGTTTATCCGGTCCACCACGAAGCGCGTGATGTGCTGGTTGCCGCCGTGACTGTTGAAGAAGACAAAGCGCCGAAACCCATGCCGAATCAAGCTCTGGGCAGCTTCGAAATAGACTTGCTGCATGGTTTCCGCTGACAGAGCGATCGTTTCCGGAAAGTCCAATGTGATACGGAGCCTGGCCGACCAGGAGAATCGGTGCACCAGGATTCAGTTCGCTGAGCGATCAGCTTTGCCTGTTTTGTAGCTCCGGTCGGCGAGCCGTCGAACTTCTCGTGGCAGCCCCCGGTACGCGCGCCAGAAACGCTGGCTGGCGCGATGTTTCACAGTTCACGAGTCCGGCCGGCGCGGTCGTCTCGCAACGCTTCGCGCGCGCGGGCCTCCAACCGGCCAGACGCCACGTCTTCCGCAAATTCCCGATCCCAAGCGGCGGAGTCGAATTCCGCAAACCATTTCCGAAACTTCGCGAGCTCACGCTTCGGCAATCGCCGAACCGCGCCGGATATCTCAGCCACGGTCGTCATGAGAACAGGCTACTTCCGACGAATGAATCGATCAAGGTCCTGCACATTTGATCGCGACAGGCTTGGTTGGTGGACAAACCTGACCAGACTCCGCGTTCCCCGAACGTTGCAACTACGTGTCGCGGCGCCAGAAGTGCTTACGAAGAAACTCATTCGCGAGCCGTTCGCCCTCTTCCGTGAGGACGACGGATTTGGCCTTCGTCTGCGGATCGACGATCCATCCTTTTTCATGAAGCAGATCCATCAGATCCCAATCGAGCCCCTTCCAGACGCGACCGTCGTCATGAAGCGTAAGCGACAGAATGGCGAGCGCAGCCTCCGCCAATTTGTCGATGTCGATTTCGCGGGGCAGTCTATTCGATGGCATTTCGTGATTTCATGTCCGGCTAACGTTGGCGCTCACCCGCGCCTGGCTGGGGCGCGCGAGCGACGCGGCCGGCGTCGGGTGCAGCGCCGTGTTAGACAGCGGGCCGGTACAGGCCAGGTTCATTGTTAACACAAGTCCGGGCACATCGTTTACACCAGGAGGATGTCTTGGATGGAAACGAATGTGGTGGACGAGCGGTCTCAGTTCGTACGGGATTTCGCCAGCGGGCACTGGTCGATGAGCGAGCTCTGTGAGCGAGACGAAGTCTCGCGGCCGACTGGCTATAAATGGCTGGCACGGCATCTCCCTTGCGCCTTCGCGCGCGCCAGGCCGGCCCGCACGCGCTCGACGATCCGGCCGCGCTCGAACTCCGCGATCGCGCCGAGAATGTGCATCTGGAGCTTCCCGGCCGGGGTCGTGGCGTCGATGCCTTCGCCCAGCGACACGAAGGCGACGCCGAGCGCCTGCAGGTCCTCGAGGAACGTGATCAGATGCTTCAGGTTGCGTCCCAGGCGATCGAGCTTCCAGGTCACCAGCACGTCGAACTTGCGGCGCTGGGCATCTTTCACCAGCCGGTCGAGGGCGGGCCGACGATCTTTCGACCCGCTGACGCCGTGGTCGACGTATTCCACGGCCGCGTCCCAGCCGCGGGCGGCGACGTAGCGGCGGAGCTCGGCGAGCTGGTTCTCGGGTTGCTGGTCGAGGGTGGACACGCGCGCGTAAATGGCAGCTCTCACGGGAACCTCTCAGGTCGGGGCTCCCGTAGAATGGCGGGCAGCCCGGGCGACCGGTTACAGCGGTTGAATCGGGTTAGGCTCGCTCGACGTGTTGAAGCACGTCGACGGTCCGCTTTCTACTGCTATCAGTATACCACAAACGTCTGCATTCTGATGTATACTAGATGCAGATGCGAACCACCCTCAATCTCGATGACGACAAGATCGCCCGCGCCCGTGAACTGACCGGCGTGGCCGAAAAGACGGCGCTGATCCACGCGGGCCTCGATGCCTTGATTGCGCGGGCCAGCGCCCAGCGGCTGGCCGATCTGGGCGGGCAGTTTCCGATGACGACGCCGCCCCGGCGCCGCCGGCCGCGGCGGGCGCGCCGATGATCCTGGTCGATACCTCGATCTGGATCGATCACGGTCGCCGGCGTCATGACCGCCTGGCCGCGTGGCTCACCGAGGGGCTGGTGCTGGGGCATCCGTTCGTCCAAGGCGAGCTCGCCTGCGGGCAGATGCCGCGACGGGCCGACGTGCTCGCGCTCTTCGAGCAGCTCCCGCCCGCCACCGTCGTCTCCCACCGGGAGATGCTGCAGTTCGTCGATCGCCATCGGCTGATGGGGCAGGGGCTCGGCTGGATCGATCTGCATCTGCTGGCGTCCGCCCTGGTCAGCCACGCGACGCTCGCCACGCGCGACGGGCGGCTGGCGCGGGCCGCGCGCGATCTCGGGGTGGCGGCATGAGGAGCCTTGTCGTTAGACTTGCTCGGTTTCTTAAGAGTCGTGCGGTTGGCCTTTGAGTTCGCCGAACACGATGTGATCGGACTCGGCGGGATCGCCCACATGCAGGACAAAGTGACGTCCCTGCCGATGCACGGGCGCAAGAAGGATCTCCCCACCGGACTCGTCGTGGCCCGGGGACGGCACGTCTCACCCATGGGAGCGAAGGACATGCCGTGTGAAACCCGCCGGCGACTTGAAGACGGAAGATGCTCCAGTGACTGCCGTCCAATGTAGCGTCTCAGGACGCTGGTGACACTTCGGCTCTCGCTTTTGCCATAAGCCGCTCGTACGGGGTTTGCCCATCGAGCGGCCCGTGTGGCCGGTGGTAATTGTAATAGTCCTCCCACTCGCGTAGCTTCTTGTTGAAGAGGTGGATGTCATCCGCGACGCCCTTCTGGTCCAGCAGCTGATAGAACTCTTGGTCGTCAACCCGATGTGACCGTTCGACCTTGCCGTTCAGACGTGGGGTCCGCGGGCGGATGTAGACGTGGCGGATGTCTAATCCCTCCAGATGCCAGTGGAATCGTGACTGGAACTCGGCACCGTTGTCCGTCTGCACGACGTGGACTCGGAACGGCAACCGGTGCAGGACGTCGTCGATGAATCGAATGGCGGTTGTTTGGTTGCACGCATCATAAAGCTTGAGGACCCGGATCCGTGTGCAATCGTCAATCGCGGTGAACTGGAAGAGGCGTTTTCGCGTGCCCGGAATCCGCTCGAGAAATTTCACGTCCACTTGTAGGCGGTGGCCGGGCTGCGCTTTCTCATACCGTTGCCAGCGCTTCTTATGCGGCTGATGCTTCTGGCTGGCCGGCAACCGGTTCATGCCGTTGGTGCCCAGAATGCGGTGTACGGACGACCTGGCAATGGTGAGCTGGTGAAAGCGTTTCAGGTAGTCGGCAATCTTGCCGGGGCCGAAATGGTAATTCTGTCGGAGGTAGAGAATCTTGCTGACGACCTCCTTGGGTGTCGCGTGCGGACATCGATGGGGCCGCCGCGGCCGATCGCCCAGGCCGGCATCGCCGTGCTCCGCAAACCGGCGTTTCCATTTGTAGAATGTTTGCCGCGAAATGCCGAAGTGCCGGCAGGTTCGCGCAATCTGGCGCCCTTCCTCGCCGGCATGTTGCAGAATCTTCAATCGCAAGTTTACGAGTCTGTTTTGCTCTGCCTTCGTCATGGGCCTCCACTCTAGGCGTTTTTGCCTCGAGAAGAGAGCCTGAAGTGTCAGCTCTGTGCTGGGGTTTTACACGAGCGCTCCGCAATTCTCTCAAGGATATCCGCGATGATAGCCCCTTCCAGATCGGAGATGTCGATTCCGTAGACATCCAGAACTCGCTTATAAAGGAAATCGTTCGATTCTTGTTCGTGGAAGTTCCACAGGCTCGATTGATCCGAGACGAAGCATTCCTCGTGTTTCAGCCCCAGAATGCGGTCCATGAAATCCGTTGCCAGCGCTTCGTGTTGTCTGATGCGGTCGTCTGAGGCAAACGTGAGCGGTACCTTTGTGCCTGGACGCGGCACGGATTCCGACGCGGCCTTGCGCCGCTCGAAACTCTCCACGAGATTCTGCATGGCTTCATCCCGGGAATAGCCATGGCCCGCCATTACCCACCAATTGATCACTTGAGCGCTCCACGTGAACGGCGGACCCGAACGGCCGTGTGGCCCAGGGGCGGGATCGAACTGCTTGACTCGAATCGGATAGTCGGATAGTTCCCAATCGGACTTGAAAAACGACCGCACGAACTTCCACGCGGCTTTGAATGCATCCATGGATTGGCTTCTGCCTGCCTAACGTTCGCGCTGAGCCGCGGCGCTATCGATCACACGAGCGCCGCCGGCTCCAGTGCGGTGTTGGACGGCTCAGCGTACCTCTAAGCCGAAGCACTTGCCTGACTGCTGAGCAGTCGTTCCAACTTCACCGCAGTCCGAATGACCCTCGCATCCTGACCGTGGTCCGCGGTTAGTTGGAGACCAAGCGGCAAGGCCGATCCGACCGCCATCGGAATCGTGATGGCCGGTGTGCCCAAAGCAGTCCATGGCGAATTCAGTCGTGAATCGCCGGTCGACGTAAGCCCCAGCGGGGCCGGCCCCATTGCGGCGGGCGTCAAGATCACCGGCGTGGCCTTGAAGAGCTCGGACATCCTCGTCTTGCCCTCCGCGATATACCTTCTGGCCTCGTCGTACCGATCCATGGGGATCTGGAGGCCATCGCGAACGAGGTTCGCCGTTTCGGCGAGCCGATCACCATACTGTTTGTAGCGTTCCTCATGAAATTGAGCGCCCTCGTAGAACATGACGGTCCGTTGCGCGTCCCGAAGCCGGGCCAGCATGGGCGTGATATCCACGGAACGAATCACCAGGCCTATCCCACGCAGCCGCGCGAGCGCGTCCCTGAACGCGGCTGCCATCGGTGGCTCGACGTCGGGGATTGGGTCGGGCGCAGCCAGCGGGAAATCTTCCGTGCGACCGGTCAAATGTCCCATGGCCTCCCAGAAGGCGAGCATGTCCGCAGCGGTGTGAGTGAAGAACCCGAGCGTGTCGAGGCTCTTGGCAAACGGAAGCACTCCGTCCATCGGGAGCAGACCGTAGCTGGCTTTGAATCCGGTCACGCCGCAAAAAGATGCCGGCCGTATCGTCGAGCCACCAGTCTGCGTACCGAGGGCAATAGGTACCATCCCCGCCGCGACTGCCGCTGCGGACCCACTCGAACTACCGCCTGGCGTGTGCGCCAAGTTGCGGGGATTGTGCGTCGGGGCCGGTGTCGTATACGCGAACGCCGTGGTGTGCGTCTTGCCCAAGAGGACGCCACCTTGTTGGCGCAACTGGCGAACGATCGCAGCGTCGGCCGTGCCGATTCGTCCCTTGTAGATGGCCGAACCGTATTCCGTCGCCAAGCCCTTTGTCTCGATGACGTCTTTCACACCGAACGGAACCCCGCTCAGGGCGCCAGTGCCTGTCGGGTTCTGCGGAAGCACCTGGACCCACGCCTTGATGTCACCGTCGAGCGATCGAATGCGGTCGACGCACGGTTGCAGCGCGCCTTCCCGCACCGTCTGCGACGCAGCCAGCCATTGGGTGAAGGTCTCAAGCCGGGAGCTCTGGGCCGGGACGCCTGTCGCCAGCGCGAGATTGGCAAGAAGGAATGTCCGGCGATCGATCCGCGTGTCGCCGCCGACTTGGATCCGAGTCATCAGACCTTCCCTTATTCCGTCCGTCCAACTTCTCTTGGAGTAGACCGCTCGCTGCCTTCGCGGCCATCCGCGACAGTCCGCGAGCGATCCTCCTACCGCATGTCTTTGTGCGCGCGGATCGTAGCACGGCTACCTCGGGCAGCGACGGCGAACCTGGTTGGCCACGAGCGCGGCGTTGGACGCACGCAGTCGCGGCGAAACGAGCGTTTGGAGTCACTATCGCGCAGCCGTCAACTCCCTGAGTAGCGACGATTTCGCGACGTTCTATCGAACCCCGCCTCGCGGGCGGTTGGCCTCCGTTCTTGGCGGCTAACCCGAACGCCACACGTTCACAGCCGATCGACGAGGCTGCGCACACCCAGCGGCCCGCGGTTGAGAACGTGCGTGAACACCATCGTTGTGCTGACGTCGGCGTGCCCGAGCAGCATCACGGACGAAGAACTGCGGAAGGCGATGACCGGAGTGTGGGGCGCCGGCGTCAGCTGCGGGCGGTCAGCCAGTAGTCGCCTTCGCCGAGGCTACGGCGGGCCTAGGGAGGGCCCGTAAGTGAACATGAGCCCCTACCGATTGTCCATGGATTGTGCATGGAGCATTGCCACACTGGCGCGCCCGGCCCGCCTTCGCGCTTCGAGCTACGGCGCGCCTCGGGCCTGCACCTTCGCCTGGCTTGCCAACCGTAGCTCGCGCTCTCGTTGGCAAGCGTGAGAAGGTTGGCGCGCCCGGCAGGACTCGAACCTGCGACCCTCGGCTTAGAAGGCCGATGCTCTATCCACTGAGCTACGGGCGCGTACGGGGAAGAACTCGATTGTACGCCATGAGCTCGACGCCATCATCCCTCGCCAGCCGACGTCACCGTGTGCCGATGCCGTGAGATTCGGCACCATCCACAATTCGCCGACCTCCCAGGTTCACCGCAGGCCGCTCAGATTAGTTAGCAAATTACTTTGTAATATAGAGTAATATGAGCAGGTCGCGAACTCCCATCCGGAGGAAGTGGCCTATGAGCGTGCTGCAGGATATTCGGTTCGCCGTCCGGCTGCTCAAGAAAGATCGCTGGTTCACGGCCGTCGCGACGCTGGCGCTCGCGGTTGGCATCGGCGCCAACACCACGGTCTTCACGCTGGTCAACGCGTTGCTGATCCGCGGCCTGCCATTCGATGATCCCGATCGCCTGATGTACGTGGGCGAGCGCGACATCGTGAGCGGTCGCAACTTCGGCGTCTCGTGGCTCGACTTCCAGGCGTGGCGCGACTCGCAGAAGAGCTTCGTCGATCTCGCCGCCTGGTCGGCCGGCACGATGAACGTCAGCGACGAGGGACGGACGCCCGAGCGGTACGCCGGCGTGTACTTGTCGGCGAACGCGTTCACGCTGCTCGCCGTGCGCCCGATTCTCGGCCGCGACTTCCTGCCCGAGGACGACAAGCCCGGCGCGAATCCGGTCGTCATCCTCGGCAACGGCATCTGGAAGAGCCGCTACGGCCTCGACCCGTCGATCATCGGCCGCACGATTCGCGTCAACGAAGTGACGACGACGGTTGTCGGCGTCATGCCTGAAGGGATGAGGTTCCTGGATGCCGACCTCTGGATGCCGCTGACGAACGTGCCGGGTCTGGCGGCACAGCCGCGCACACAGCGGTTCGGGCTCCAGGCGTTCGGACGCCTCGCACCTCACGTGTCGCGCCAGCAGGCGCAGACTGAGTTCACGGCCATCGCCGCACGTCTCGAACGCGATCACGCCGGGACGAACGCGAACATCGGCGCAACGGTGATGACCTTCAACGAGCGCGTCACCGGCGGTCCAATCCGGCAGGTGATGTTCGCGTTGATGGGCGCGGTCGGCTTCGTGCTGCTCATTGCCTGCGCGAACGTGGCGAACCTGCTGCTGGTCCGATCGACCAGCCGCGTGAAGGAGGTCGCGGTCCGCGTGTCGATCGGCGCGACACGCTGGCGCATCGTCCGGCAATTGCTGGTCGAGAGCCTCCTGATCGCCGCCATCGGCGGCTTCCTCGGGTGGTTGCTCGCCATCGCGAGCACGCGCTGGTTCGACGCCGTGACGCAGGATCTCGGCAGGCCGTTCTTCATCCAGTTCGTCATGGATGGACGCGTCTTCGCGTTCTTCGCCACGGTCTGTCTCGCCACCGTCGTCATCTTCGGCCTCGCGCCGGCGCTGCACATTTCGAAGACCGACGTCAATGACGTCATCAAGGGCGGGCGCGGCGGCAGCGACGGTCCGGGCGCACGCCGCTGGACCGGCGCCGTAATCGTGGCAGAGCTCACGCTGACGCTCGTGCTGCTGGCGGGCGCAGGCTTCATGATGCGCAGCTTCCTGGCGCTGTACCGCCTCGACCCCGGCATCGAGACGGCGCATCTGCTGATCATGAACCTGTCCCTGCCAGATCGGAAGTATCCGACACCCGAGCGGCGCGCGGCGTTCTATCAACGCCTCGAGGAACGGATCGGTGCCATGAGCACGATCCGCGGCACGATTGCGAGCAACATCCCGCTGGGCGGCGGTGCGGCGATGCGGTTGACGATCGACGGACGTCCGGCGGCAGTGGGCGAGACAGCCGCTGGCCACGCGCGTGACGGTCGGATCGCGGTACTTCGACACTCTCGGGTTGACGCTGATTCGCGGCCGCGCGTTCGCCGACTCCGATGGTACGCCCGGCCACGAAGTCGGCATCGTCAATCAACGGTTCGTGTCGATGCATTTCGCCAACGAAGATCCAATCGGCCGCCGGATCAGGCTGACGCCCGATCCGCCGACGGGTTCGGAGCCGGCGTGGATCACCATAGTCGGGGTGTCGCCGACTGTCCGGCAGGGCAACATCCGGGAACCGGATCCCGATCCGGTCGTCTACGTGCCCTATCGCTTCGCCGCCGCGCCGTCCATGTCGCTGTTGATCCGCACAGATGCAGAGCCGTCCGCGACGACAAGCGCGCTGCGCGAGGAAGTCCGGGCGCTCGATCCCGACTTGCCGCTCTTCGGGATCACGACGATGAATCAGGGCCTTGCGAGGGTGCGATGGTTTTACCGCGTGTTCGGCACGATGTTCCTGATTTTCGGCTTCGTCGCGCTCGGACTGTCGGCGGTGGGCCTCTACGCGATCACGGCATACTCGGTCGCGCGGCGCACGCAGGAGATCGGCGTCCGGATGGCGCTCGGCGCCGAAGCGCGGCAAGTCGTGTGGTTGTTTATCCGGCGATCGTTCGTGCAGCTCGCGATCGGCCTCACGCTTGGAATGGCGGGTGCGTTCGGCGTCGGCCGTTTGCTCCGGAGCCTGCTCGCTCAGACGAGCACGAACGATCCGCTGACGCTGGGTTCGATCGCGACGCTATTCGTGGTCGTCTCGCTCGCCGCGTGCTACTGGCCGGCGCGACGGGCGACCGAAGTCGATCCGATCAGCGCGTTGCGTTACGAGTGAGCCACAGGGACCGAACGAGCCGCTTTGGCCGCCATGTGCGGTTCAGCGCGCGACCGCGTCCGCGCCGCTATTTAACACCCGGCCACTGAATATAGGGTTGTTTGGGCTGCTTATCCGGAGGCACGAAGTCGGGAGCAGCTATTCCGGTGGCTCCAGGCAGCGATTTCACGTACTGGTAAACGGCCCGCAAATCCGCCTCTGTCATGGCGCGAACGTTAAACCACGGCATTGGAGGGCGGGTCACGAAACTCTTCCCGTACTTGAGCCATTGGTCTTCCGTCATCTTGCCGATCGAGAGCCTGAGATTGGTGGCATAGGTTGTCCCCCACGGGCCTCGGAATCCGAGCGTATCTCCCTTCAACCTGTCAGCCTCTGCTGCCTTACCGCCGGCTTCGGCGTATCCGACGGTGTGGCAGTCATTGCACCCTCCGATTTCCACGACGTACCGGCCACGTTCGATCTGCTGTGCGTTTGCCGCAGGTGCAGTCTGTTTCGGTGCTTGTGCGCGCATTGCCGGATAACCCAGTCCCATCACCAGCACGGCGCTAATAAGAGCTCCCTGATGAAGCTTCACGGTTTGCCTCCCGGTTTGTTGAAAGATACTGCTCTTTTATCAGTGTTTTCGCCGATGGCAAACATGTTTGCGCGCGATTTCGCGTCAGGTAGTGTCCGGTTGGAGTCAGGTACAGTTAGATCGATTGCCAGTATTGATCCCAGTATTGATCAATGAGTACCGGAAAGTAGACTAGCCACATGATCGGATTACGCCGAGCACGCTTGAAACCGCGCACGCGCGCCATGAACACAGTCGCGTGCGTGTTCGTGATGTTCCTGATTGTCGTCGGCTCTGCACGGTCGTTTGAACAGGAGCCGCCGCCGCTCCGGCTGGCGCTTGCCGGGCTGGTACACGGACACGTGAGTGGGTTCCTGCGTGCCGCGCAAGGGCGAAAAGATGTCGTGATTGTCGGCGTCTTCGAGCCTGACACCGCCCTGCTGCGGACGTACGCCACGCGGGTACTCGCTGCCTGATTCCGTGCTGTTTACCGATCTCGCCACGATGATCGACCGCGCGAAACCGGAAGCGATCGCCTCGTTCACCAACACCTACGACCACCCGGTTGTCGTCGAAGCGGCCGCCACGCGCCGCGTGCACGTCATGATGGAAAAGCCGCTCGCCGTGAGCAACGAGCACGCGCAGCGGATCCGCCGCGCCGCCGCCAAAGGAAACATACACGTGCTCGTCAATTTCGAGACCACGTGGTACCCGAGCCACGGTGCGATGTGGACGCTCATCAAAGAGCAGCGCGCTGCGGGGGACATCAGGAAGATGGTGGCGCTCGACGGGCACAGCGGCCCTAAGGCGATCAATGTGCAGCCGGAATTCCTCGAGTGGTTGTCCGATCCCGTGAAGAACGGCGCCGGCGCGTTGTTCGACTTCGGCTGCTATGGCGCCAATTTGATGACGTGGATGATGGACAATCAGCGTCCCCTCGCGGTCACTGCCGTCACGCAGCAGTTCCAGCCCGAGGTGTACCCGCGCGTGGACGATGAAGCGACCATTCTGCTCGAGTATTCCCGCGCGCAGGGGATCATCCAGGCATCGTGGAACTGGCCGTTCAATCGCAAGGATTTCGAAGTCTATGGTGACCGCGGGTTGGCGATTGCGACGGGTGCCAGCGGTCTGCGCGTGGCGCTTCCGAAGGAACCCGAACACGCCGTGACGCCAGAACCGCGAATGCCCGACGAGCGCGACTCGATTTCGCACCTGATCGCCGTCGTGCGGGGGGCCAGGCCACCGAACGCGCTGTCATCGCTCGAAAACAACATGATCGCGACAGAGATTCTCGAGGCCGCCCGTGAATCAGCTCACTCGCGTAAACGAGTGACGCTGGGACCGCAGGCACGCTGATCGCTTGTGCCTTTGTCCCTTGTCCCTTGTCCCTTGTCCCTTTTTCAGAACGCCCATTCGACGCCCAGCAGCGGCGCAATGCGGTCGGTGAGACCGCTGTCTCCGAGGCTGAAGCGAAAGTTGAAGCTCACCAGCACGCGCGAGGCGACGTTGGCCTTGAACCCCACCGACCCGTCCGCCGTCCAGTACCGAGTCTGTCGAGAACTGGATGTCCGGTAGACTCGCCGTGCCTGCCGCGCCAGTTGCCGTAAATGTGTACAGCGAGAGCCGGGACGCGTCCATGACACGCTGACCGAGGACATCGACGATGATGCTGAACCGGTTGTTGACGTTGAAGTCGCTCCCGATGGCGTACTGAAACTGATCCGGAAGATCCGCCTCGACGCGGTTGCGCACGTCACCAGCCAGCAGGCTCTCCCCGTTCCACTGATAGGCGAGATTGGCGTGTGGCCCGAACCGCCCTATCGATGAGGAATAGATCGCGAAGGGCCGAACGCCAGCCGCGCCCGCGCCAAGCAGGTTCTGTTCGTCGCCCGTGGGCAGCCGCAGATCCAGTCCGACGGCGAACGCCCGCGTTCCCTCGCGCATGAGGTTCGCTTTCGTCCGCAGCAGCAGATCGCCGAGGCCCGCCGCCGATCCGTCGACGAAGAATTGATGAGACGACCCGTATCCGCCAATCGACAGGTCGTCGCGAAAGTAATGAATCTGCACCTCTGTCCCCGTGCCGATCCGATTGATCGTGGCGTTGGAGAGCAGCGACAGTCGCGCGCGAACCGCGGGAACGGCCAGCGACACATCCACTCGATCGGTGATTCCGTAAGTCAGCGCTCCAGTGAACTGGCTGACGCTGGCCTCGACGGTGTTCACCGTTGATACGACGTCGGCGCGGCCGCCACCCAAGTTGAAAGTTGTCGTGCCTGAACACCGCCGGGATGGACGTCAGAGGAACTCCGTCGAGATGATCGAACGAGAAAAACTGCTGCGTGAAACCGAACGCCAGGCGTCCACGGCCGATCGTCTCCGCGCGATCGGCCAGAATCGGTCCGAAGCTGGTCGTGGATCGCACGAACGTGCCGGTAGCCGGATCGAACTTGTACGTGAAGCCCGACGCCGGCGACGGCAGGGGCACGGACGTGAGCTGGCTCGTGAGTGCGATGTTCACAAGACGAAAGTCCGATTGAAACGCGCTGTTGAAGTGTGCGGCGTGCGTCGAGCCGTCGAGCTGCACGTCGTCGCTGTTCAACACGAGACCCCTGGGACCATAGACGTCCTCGAACAGCGTGGCGAGCGTGGCGGGCTGCTGTGCGGCCGCGTGAGGGGGCGACAGCAACCAGCAGAGGCAGAAGATCACGGCGATTCTTGACATGTATCAGTCCTTTGCCAGGCGTGCTGTGGGCTTACCGTACCGGTTCGAACCGGATTCGTTCGATGAACCAGGCATTTCCAGAACGCCGGACCTCCATCGTTGTCCGCGACTGGCTGCGGAGCTGTCGTCCTTCGACCGTGACCAGATTGTAGCGGCGGAGGAAGCTCACCGTTCCGGTCCCGCCGGACACAGAGATGTGCGGGTCGACGATCTCGACGCTGATCTGGCTCGCGTGGCCGAACTCGTTGCGGATCGCCTCCTGGGGCGCGCCGCTCAAGCCGGGCCAGAGACGTTTCAACGCGTCGAGACTCCGCGCCTCGAGCGCCGACTTGTATTGGGCCAGCAGCTCGCCGATGGCGACTTCCGGCCCTGGCGCGGGCTTCTCCGCCGGAGGCGGCGCAGGGACCGTGGGCGGCGGTGCGGACGGCAACGTCACCGGCGGCGGGGTGGGAGCTGCGGGAATCGTCACCGGTTCCGTCTTCACGGTCGGTGAGGGCAAGGTCGCCGCTGGCGGCGCGGACGTCGTGGCCGGTGGCGGCGGTTCTGGTGCGGGCTTTCGTTCAGCCTGCTCTGCGGCTGCGCGCGCGCGCGCCTCGCGAGCCGCGCTCTCGTTCTGGGCGGCGACTTCCGCGCTCCTGAAGAGACCACTTGCTTCGTAGAACTTGACGGTCGCGTCACCCGGACGGCCGCTGTCGGACAGACGCTGTGCATCGCGCTCGGCGGCAATCGCGGCGGCATAGGATGCTGACGCGAGCTGCTGCGCCCCGGCCGATCGGGCCGCCGCTTTCGCGCGTGCGACTTGCGACCGTGCTTCCTGGGCACCGCGGCCCTGGGACTGAGCCGCGCCATCCTCCATGATCCGCTTCGCTTCGCGGTTGCCCGGCGCCACGCTCAGTACTTCGCCCGCGGCCCGAGAGGCTTCTTCGTGTCGGCCTGCTGCGGCGAGCGCCCGAGCTTTCTTGAGACCGCTGTCGACCGCCGCCGCCGCCGTGCGCGCGCGATCGCGCAGGCGTTGCGCCGCTTCGTTGCCGGGATCGCGCGCGAGCACGTCCCCGGCCTGGCGTTCAGCAGTCGCGTAGTCTTCCGCCTCGAACGCCGTCAGCGCCTTCTGCAGCATGTCGCCGACTGGTGGCTCCGTGCTGACGCTCGTCGTCTGCGGCGTGCCCGCTCGGTTGTGCCGGCGCGCCGCGGCCTATGAGCCAGATGCCGAGAATCGTGGCGCCGACCGCCAGGATCGCTCCAGCGATGAGGGCGGTCGGCAGAAGACGCCTCCCCGGGCTGGAAGCCGGCCCCGTCGCAGGCGGCGGCGTTCGAACCTCAATCGCGGGCCATGGAGAGGCGCTGTCCGCCCGCGTAGGAACGTCAGAGGGCGGTCGTAACTCCGAGGGCGCGATGCGGCCGCCCGCTGGCGAATCGATCGCGCTGAAGTGCTCCCGACACCGCAACAGATCGGCGAGCATTTCGCTCGTATGCTGGTAGCGATCCTCGCGCGCCTTCTCCAGCGCACGCTCGACGACCAGGATCATCTCGGCCGGAAGCATGGCGTCCATCTCGCGGAGCGGAGTAGGCGATTCCTGAAGAATCTTGTACAGCGTCGAGGCGAACGAGTCACCCTCGAACGCGCGTTTCCCGCACAGCAGCTCGTACAGCACGACACCGGTCGAGAAGATGTCGGCACGATGATCCACGCGTTCGCCCCGGATCTGTTCCGGTGCCATGTAGTTCAGCGTGCCCATCATCATGTTGCTGCGGGTCAGCTCGGACGTCACGAGTCGAGCCAGACCGAAATCGAGGATCTTGACGCTGCCGTTGTTGGTCACGAAGATGTTGCCGGGCTTGATGTCGCGGTGGACGACGCCGTGGATGTGGGCGTAGTCGAGCCCCTCGCAGATCTCGCTGGCGATTTCGATCTTGCGTCGCAGGCTCAGCCGGGGCTGGCTCGCCATCCGTGCAAGCAGGTCGTGGCCCTCGAGGAACTCCATCGCGAGATAGGGTTGCCCCTCGTGTTCCCCCAGATCGTGGATCGTGATGATGTTCTTGTGCGACAGCTGGCCGGCGGCTCTCGCCTCGCGGAAGAACCGCTCGCGCAGTTCGGGGTTCCGGTCAATCGGCGCGGAGATCACCTTGACCGCAACGGTCCGTTCCAGGAGGGTGTCGTGCGCGCGATATACGACACCCATCCCGCCTTGTCCGAGTCTTTCAAGAAGCTGATAGCGGCCGATACTGTGCATGGAGCAAAAACGACCCACTCAGGGCAGCGGCTGGCCAGGTCGGAGGGGCGTGCAACACGATGATAACACCCTTCACGAAGGGTTCTTACGGGGGGTTCTTCACGACGGGTTCTTCACAACGGTCGTTCTTCACGAAAGGTTCTTCGAGGTTCGTCATGCGCGTAGGGCCGGGAACACACAGATTCATGCTGGAGCCCCCTCGCCAAGAACCCTCGTGCAGAACCTGTCCTGCAGAACCCTTGTGAAGAACCGTTTGTGAAGAACCCCTGTCGTGAAGAACCTGTCGTGCAGAACCCGTCGTGCAGAACCCTTCGTGCAGAACCCCTCGTGAAGAACCCCCGTCGTGAAGAACCCCTCGTGAGCCCGTGATATCGTCTTCCCGCCAATCAGCTGCTAAAACGCTAACCGATCGGATGGATACATGGTGCAGGTTTCGATAAACGTCAACGGAAAGGTGCGCGAAGCGCTCGTGGAGCCACGCCTGCTCCTCGTGCACTTCCTGCGCGAGCAACTCCACCTCACGGGTACTCACGTCGGCTGCGACACGAGCCAGTGCGGCGCCTGCACGGTCCTCATCGACGGCAGGAGCGCCAAGTCCTGCACCATCTTTGCGGTTCAGGCCGATGGCTCCGCCGTCACGACAATCGAGGGGCTTGCAAACGATGGCCGGCTGCATCCGTTGCAGGAAAGCTTCTGGGAAGAGCATGGCCTCCAGTGCGGCTACTGCACGCCCGGCATGATCATGTCGGCCGTCAATCTCCTCAGCGACAATCCGAATCCGTCCGAGCACGAAATCCGCGAAGGCATCAGCGGCAACTTCTGCCGCTGCACCGGCTATCAGCACATCGTCAACGCCATCGAGCGCGCCGCGAAGACCGGCTTGGCCGGTGGATCTGCGAGGAAATGATGGCCACTCCAATACTGCCGAAGCTCGTAGGCCAGCGCGTCAAGCGTCGCGAGGATCCGCGGCTCATCCAGGGCCAGGGCACGTACGTCGACGACGTCAAGCTCGCCGGCATGAAACATCTGGCGTTCAAGCGGAGCGATGTGGCCCACGGTCGCATCCGCTCAATCGACACGAGCGCCGCGGAGAAGATGACAGGCGTCGAGGCGGTCTTCACAGGTGCTCAGATTGCTGCGTTCCTGGCCCCAATGCCGATAGGCACGCCTTTTCCGTCTCCGCCGCATCGTGCAGTCGCGGTCGACGTCGTGCGCTACGCAGGCGAGCCCGTGGCGGTTGTCGTAGCCGGCGACCGCTACGTCGCCCGCGACGCGGCCGACGCCATCATCGTCCACTACGAGAGTCTGCCGGCTGTCATCGATCCTGAGGTGGCGATGACGGGGAAGCCTGCGATCCTTCACGCGGACTTCAAGGACAATCTCGCGCTGCCGTTCGTTCCGAGCGGCACGGGCGTCACGCAGGACGGGAAAGTCGTCGACGACTCCGCGATCGACAAGGCTTTTGCCGAAGCGGACGTCGTGATCTCTCAGCGGATGGTGAATCACCGGCTCGTGGCGAACGCGATAGAGCCGCGCGGCGTCGTCGCGCACTACGAACGCGGAAAGGAGTCGCTGACGATCTGGTCGTCGACGCAGAATCCGCACATCCTGAGGACGATGATCGCGCAGATGATCGGCCTGGGGGAGGACCAGGTCCGGGCGATTGCGCCGGAAGTGGGGGGAGGTTTCGGCGCCAAGATCAACATCTATGGCGAAGAGTACGTCGCTGCGGCGATCTCGAAGCGACTCGGCATCCCGGTCAAGTGGATAGAAGACCGCTCCGAAGCCTTCGTGGCCACGGTGCATGGGCGCGACATCATCGCCTACGTGGATCTCGCGGCCAGGCGCGACGGCCGGGTTCTCGGCCTGAAGATGCGGCTCATCGCCGACATCGGCGCATACAACATGCTGTTCACGGCCGCCATCCCGACGCTGACGATGCTGATGGCGAACGCTACCTACGACATCCCGGCGATTCGCACGACGCTGACCGAGGTGTTCACGAACAAGACGCCAACCGATGCCTACCGCGGCGCAGGCCGTCCCGAGGCGACGTACTTCGTCGAACGCGCCATGGACATGCTGGCGCACGAGCTGAAGATGGATCCGGCCGATCTCCGCCGGAAGAACTTCATCAAGCCGGACAAGTTTCCGTTCAAGACGCAGACGGGCGCCGTATACGACTCCGGGAACTACGAGGCGGCGCTCGACCTGGCGCTCGAGGCTGCGAACTGGAAGCAGCTCAAGGCCGAGCGTGATGCCGCCAGAGCCGAGGGACGGCTCGTCGGCCTGGGCCTCGCGATGTACGTCGAGGTGTGCGGCATGGGTCCCTCGTCGACGATGGCGAGCGGTGGCTGGGAGCACTCGCAGGTCACCGTCGAGCGTGATGGCCGCATCTCGGCGACGACGGGCGCGTCGCCGCACGGACAGGGCAACGAGACGACGTTCGCGCAGATGCTGGCGGATCAGTTTGGCGTCCCGTTCGAGCACGTCACGATTCATCACGGCGACACGGCCGTCGTGAAGCAGGGAATCGGCACGTTCGGCAGCCGTTCGCAGGCGGTCGGCGGCACGGCGCTCCACATGGCTGGCACGAAGGTGAAGGCCAAGATGGCGAAGTTTGCCGCAGCGCTGCTCGAGGCGCATGAGGCGGATCTCGTCTTCGAGAACGGGACGATCGCGGTCAAGGGGTCGCCGACCTCCGCGAAGAAGTTCACGGACGTCGTCAATTACGCTTACGTTCCCGTACCGCTTCCCGAGGGCCTCGAGCCCGGGCTGAGCGAGCAGGCGTTCTTCGAGCCCACCAACAACACGTATCCGTTCGGGTGCCACATCGCGCTGCTCGAAATCGATCGCGAGACGGGCGAGCCGACGCTGCTGAAGTTCGTCGCCGTGGACGATGCGGGCAACCTGATCAACCCGCTGATCGTGGAGGGACAGATCCACGGCGGGCTCGCCCAGGGGATCGGGCAGGCCATGATCGAGGAGGCCCTCTACAACGAGGCCGGCCAGCTCGTCACCGGCTCGTTCATGGATTACGCGATGCCTCGAGCCACGGATTTTCCGCGGTTCGAGCTCCACAACACGGTGACACCGACGCCGGTGAATCCGCTCGGCGCAAAGGGCGTTGGTGAAGCCGGTACGCTTGGCTCGACCCCCAGCATCGTGTGCGCGACGGTCGATGCCCTGAGCGAGTTCGGCGTGAAGCACGTCGACATGATGCTGCGGCCGGAAAAACTCTGGCGCATCATTCACGGAGGCCAGGCGTGATCTCCCTTCCATTCACGTACACGCGGGCGACCTCGATTGACGACGCGCTGGCGAAACTCGCGGCTGCCAAGGGCGCCGGCAAGTTCATCGCCGGCGGACACAGCCTGGTCCCGCTCATGAAACTGCGCCTCAGCGATCCGAAGCTGCTCATCGACATCGGTCACATTCCCGGGTTCGCAGGCATTCGTGAGAAGGACGGCACGATCGAGATCGGCGCCGGCACCGTGCACCATGACGTCGCGTCGTCTGCCATGCTGCGAGCGAAATGTCCCGTCGTGTCGGAGGCCGCGGCTGAGATCGGCGATCTCCAGGTTCGAAATCGCGGCACGCTTGGCGGCAGCCTCGCCCACGCCGATCCGTCGGCCGACTATCCTGCCGTCATGCTCGCCGTGGACGCCGGGATCAACATCAAGGGCCTGAAGTCGTCACGCACGGTGAACGCGAGCGCATTCTTTCGGGACCTGTTCAGCGTTGACCTGGCGGAGGATGAGATCATCGCGGGCGTTCAGTTTGCCCCGGTGCGCGCGTCCGCGTACGTCAAGCTGCCGCAGCGCGCCTCGCGCTTTGCGATCGTCGGTGTGGCAGCCGCGCTCGACGTGCGGGACGGCACGATCAGGTCGGCGCGCATCGGACTCACCGGCGCGGCGCCGTGCGCCATCCGGCTGACCAGTGTCGAGGCCGCGCTCGCGGGACAGCCGGCCTCGAAGGAAACCGTCGCCGCCGCCGCGTCGCAGGCAGCGTCAGATCTGCGGGATGTGAACGCCGACATCCACGCGAGCGAGGACTATCGCCGGGCCATGGTCCCCGTCTTCACACGGCGAGCGTTGGAAGCGGCCTTGCGGTGGGCGTAAGAGTTTTCATGTCCGGCGACGACGGATCACGCTCAACACACGACGATCACGAAGCTCACGACGAACACGAAGAAATTAACCTGAAAGTCTTCGTGATCGTCGTGGCCTTCGTGATCTTCGTGACTGGACCGTGAGTACGTGACATCTCCCCGAGCTAATCACACACCCAACGCGCGGGACGCCAGCTCCGTGCCCCTGACCCGTGCTCGAATCTTGTTGAACGCCGTTGCTCTGGGGGTCGACGTATCGTCGCCGAACGGCGAGAACCCGCAGTCGTCGGTCGTCCCCAGTCGGTCGAGCGGAATGTACTCGGCGGCTTCCAGGACGCGGTCGCGGACCTCCTCGGGCGTTTCGACTCTTGGATTGATCGGATCGGTCACGCCGACAAAGATGGTCTGGCCGGGCCGCGCCTGCTCTTTGATCACCTTCAGCACCGCCCGACGATCCCGCTCGCTGGCGAGCTGAATGTAGAAGTTGCCCGCGCCAAGCGTGAACAGACGCGGCAACAGATCGGCATAGCTGACGTCGGCACTGTGCGTGGAATCCCAATCGCCGCCCGGGCACGTGTGAACGCCAATCCGCTTTCGCTCGTCCGCTGAGAAACGATCGAGCACGAGATTGTTCAAGTCGATGAAGGCCTGCAACAGACCTCCGCTGGGGTCGAGCTTCAGCGAGAGCCGGCCTTCGGTGAAGTCGATCTGGACAACGTGAGCCCCCTTCTTCAGGCAGCCGCGGATGTCAGCCTCGGCTTCGCGCGCCAGGTCCTCGAGAAACGACTCACGCGAGTAACCTGGCAGGCCCTCCTGCGGGTAGAGCAGGCTCAACGCCGACGCGGAGATGACCGCCTGCTTGACCGGCACGCGGGCGAACGCGCGGGCCTTCTCCAGATACGTGTGCGCATACGTGGTGTATTTGAACGGGCCGGATCCGATCCGCGGCAACTGGCGCGTGTGGCCGTCCTCGAACGGGATCGTCACGCCGTCGGGACGCAGGTTGCTCGAGCCGTGGATCGGGTAAGTCGCGAAGCTCGGTTTGGTCTGTTCGCCGTCGGAAATCACGGGCGATCCGGTCGCCTCGAATTCCGCGATCGTGTCCTGGAGCGCGCGGTCGTACGCCGCGTCGAGTGTCTCTTTCGAGACTCGGCCGGCCGCCGCGTTGCCGATGGCGTCTATCAGCTCGATTGGCCTCGGAATGCTGCCGATGGGTTCAGTGGGAAGCATGATCACCTCGATGAGAGGCCAACCAGTGTAGTCCAGGTTCACAGGCTGCGCAGGCGTCCTTTCAGGGTTGACTGTGACATTCTCCACGCATTTTTCGGGTAGACTCCGTCGTATGCCCCAGCCCGTGCCGGTCGCCGTGCGCGATCGGCTCGAGACGCTCGACGTGCTCCGTGGCTTTGCGCTCCTGGGCATCCTGGCCATGAACATCCGGGCCATGGCCGCGCCGTTCAGCGCGTACATGTACCCCTATGCGCTGTTCGACTACACAGGCGCGAGCCGCGCGGCCTACCTCTTCACGAGCATCGTCTTCGACCTCAAGATGATGGGCCTGTTCTCGATGCTCTTCGGCGCGGGCGTGTTGTTGTACGCCGCCAAGCCCACGGAGGACGGCAGGCCCCCGCGCGGCCTGTGGTTCCGGCGGATGTTCTGGCTCCTGATGATCGGTCTCATGCACGCCTACCTGATCTGGGACGGCGACATCCTGGTGCCCTACGCGCTCTGCGGCATCCTCCTTCTCTGGTGGGTGCGCGGGCTTCCCGCCTGGGCCCTCATGGCAGGCGCTGTCGGACTCCTCGTCGTCGGCGCGCTGCTGTCGATCGGGCACGGCCTGTCGTGGGAAGCGATGCCCGAGGCCGAGCGCGCGCGCGAAGCCGAGCTGTGGATGCCTACGCGAGAGCAGGCACGCGGGCAGCTTGCACACTTGCTGGGCAGCTACGCCGAAGTGGTCGCACATCGCGCTGCGTTTGTGTTCATGACCGAGACGTTCGTTTTCCTCGCCTTCTTTTTCTGGCGATGCGGCGGCATGATGCTCCTGGGCATGGCCTTGTACAAGTGGGGATTCCTCGACGGGCGCCATGCGGCTCGCGCCTACACGGTAGTCGCAGCGACCTGCGTTCCTGTTGGCCTGGCACTCGCGTGGTACGGCACGTCCGAGCTCGAGCGCGTCCGCTTCGCCATGCCGGCGCGCACGTCTGCCGACCTTTGGAACTACACCGGTGCCGTCTTCGCCTCAGTGGGCTATGCGGCGGGGCTTATCCTGGTCGTCAAGCGGGGCGTCCTCGGGCCTCTCCGGCGCGCACTCGCGGCCGTCGGCCAGACGGCCTTCTCCAACTACCTCCTCCAGAGCCTGCTGACCGCCGTGGTGTTCCTTGGCTGGGGCTTTGGCTTCGCCGGCAGCGTGGATTACGCCGAACAGCTGATCGTCGTCGTCGCCATCTGGGTGTTGCAGCTCGCGATCAGCCCGGTCTGGCTCGGGCACTATCGCTTCGGCCCGGCCGAGTGGCTCTGGCGATCCCTGACATATTGGAAGCGTCAGCCGATGCGGCGCGAAACGCCTGCGCTTTCGAGCACAGTCGCCCTGCGCTAGATCCAGCCTGCGACTCACCGTGCCGCTTCGTGGATCGCACCGCCGTGCCTCGTTAACGCTTCGCCGGTCGTGAGGACTTCGACTTCGGTCGGAAGCCGGCCCTCTCCATGCGTTCCGCTGTGGACAAATTGCGGGCCATGTTCTCGATGATGTCCTGAAGGTACCTCGCTCGAGTATCGGGCCGCTTGGCTCCGGCCAAGCGGTAGAGAACGCCTTTGCGCCGGCTTGCGCTGTAAGACCCCCAGTTGCGGCTGGCGTCCGGGTTCGCCTCGATCGCTTTCTCCAAATCGGGCGGGATGATCAGTTCCTCGACGTGTTTCGTCGCGTTCCAGGTGCCCGAGTCCTTCGCCGCCTTGACCATCACCAGGCCGGCAGGGCTCATCAGCCCGGCAGCCAGCAGCCGTTTGACACGCGCTTTGTTCAACGGGGACCAGGCGCTCTTCAGCTTTCGTGGTGTGAACACCTGCATGTAGAAGGCATCGTCAATCGGATTAATCTTGCTGTCGATCCATCCGAAGCAGAGCGCCTCTTCAACGGCGTCGTTGTAGGTCAGTGACGGGATGCCAGTGTGCTTCTTCGCATAGACCAGCCACACCCCCGCAGACGATGCGTGATTCTTCTCGAGCCAGTCCCGCCAGGCCTTGCGAGATTTCGGCCGAACTCGAAGAAGCTCGCCCATGCTACCGCCAGAGATTACTCCTTTTCAGTCGTGAAGGGCGGACGGTCGCGTTCATCCACGGCGCATCTCTCCGCCGAACAGCGAGCAATACGTCTCGACGTTCTCTCGCGCGTACAGGTCGTATCCGTGCCGGTCGATGTCCTCGCTGAGATCTCCAATCCGACCAGCAAGTCGCCGATCGAGATCGAGGAAGGCGATTTCGAGACGCTCGGCAAGAAGAGCACCGATCGTGCTCTTGCCGGCTCCGCCAGGGCCGACGAGTCGAATCGCCGCGGAGCCGCTCAGATGCCCTCTCATCTTGCCACTGCGCGATCGCGTGTAGAAGCACATGCTAGGATGCCGGCCATGTCCCTTACGAGACTGGCCCTTTCCGCATCCGCCATCCTGCTGGCTCTCGCCGCCGGCCCGCCGGTGGGCGGCGCCGATCGTCCAAACATCCTGTACATCATGACGGACGATCACGCGGCGCACGCGATCGGCGCCTACGGATCACGCGTGAACAAGACGCCGAACCTGGACCGCCTCGCCCGCGAAGGTGCGTTGCTCGAGAACGTGTTCGCGACCAATTCCATCTGCACACCAAGCCGGGCCGCGATCCTGACGGGGCAGTACTCGCACATCAACGGCATCACGGTCTTCAATCGGTTCGACAGCAGCCGCATGACCGTCGCGCGCCTGTTGCAGCAGGGCGGGTACTACACCGGAATGATCGGGAAATGGCATCTCGGAAGCGATCCCGTCGGCTTCGACCGATGGGAGATCCTGCCAGGGCAGGGAGCCTACTCGGACCCGCTGCTCTACACAGCGACCGGGGAAACGACGTACAGCGGTCGGTACGTGACCGACGTCGTGACCGATCTCGCCATTGACTTCATCGAGAAACGGCCCAGTGGCAAGCCCTTCTTCCTGATGCTTCACCACAAGGCCCCGCACCGGCCGTGGGAGCCGGACACGAGCCATGCCGCCCAGTTCGCCGGGCAGCGGATCCCCGAACCGGTGACGTTCTGGGACCCCTACGCGACGCGGACCGATGCCCTCCACGAGAACCAGCAGCGCGTCGCGGCTGACCTGACGCGTCGCGACCTGAAGCTCCAGCCGCCACCGGATCTGGCCGGTGCCGAACTTACCGCCTGGCTCTCGACGAAACCCGACAGCGTGACGATCGATCGCGACGGCACGAGCGTGACGCTGGTGGGCCAGCCATTGATCCGCTGGAAGTATCAGCGTTATATGCAGGATTATCTGGCCACCGTCCAGTCAGTGGACGACAACGTCGGCCGGTTGCTTGCGTACCTGGACACCAGGCGTCTCGCGAAGAACACCATCGTGGTCTACTCGAGCGATCAGGGGTTCTTCCTGGGTGACCACGGCCTGTTCGACAAGCGTTTCATGTACGAGGAATCGTTGCGCATGCCGTTTCTCGTCCGCTGGCCCGCAGGCATCACGCGAGGGACGCGGAGCCGCGCGATCGCGCTGAACGTGGACTTCGCCCCCACGTTCCTCGACGCCGCGGGCATTCCCGTGCCCGCCGACATGCAGGGACGCAGCCTGCTCCCGCTTCTGCGGGGCCGGACGCCCTCGGATTGGCGGACGTCGATGTACTACCGCTACTACCACGATCCGGGCGATCACAACACGCGCGCGCATTACGGCGTCCGGACGGCGACGCACAAGCTGATTTACTTCTGGAAGAAGGATCAGTGGGAGCTGTTCGATCTGGTGAACGATCCGTACGAGCTCCACAACCTGTATGGCGAACGGGGACAGGATCAGCTGACGTCCACGCTGAAGGCCGAGCTCACGCGGCTGAAACAATCGCTCGGCGACCACGATCAGTTCGCCGACGATCAGTTTCCGAACGGCGTCGACGGGCCTGTTGCGAAGCTGCGGGGGCGGTGAGGTGTTCACTGCCACGTACGCGCCCATCACGAAGATCACGAAGCTCACGAAGATCACGAAGACTTTTAGGTCAATTCTTTAGTCAGTGCCTGATACACCGGACGGAAATAGCCATCTGCTTTTCGCCCTGGGGCTGACGATGGAGGGCTCGCCCGTTTCGGCCGAAGTTGTAAAACGGCGCGCTGCCCGGATCGGTGGCTGATGCCGTCCAGTACAACCCGTGCGCCTCTAACCGTGCGTACTGTCCATCGGAGCGATTGCCACCCAACACCGCGTTGAAGCCTGCCGTGCCTCCGCTCAGGAGGGCCGTGAACGCTGCTCTACCTTTGTCAGCCGAATCGTCGCTGACTCCGCCATAGTGCTTCGCCATCTGCCGCCATTCGTCATCGGTCGGTAAGCGCCAACCGTTTCCGAGCGACTGACACACCCGCTGCGCCGACTCCCACGTATACAAGCGGCCATATCGACGGCAATTCGGTTCGGCATCGTCGTAACAATAAGACGGTGTTGCGTTGACGCTCAGATTGGTAGTCGTCCACTCTTTACCGTCCGCCATCCGTTTCGAGGGGATCGTGCCGGACACGCTCGGCTGTTTCGCTGACTGGTGCGTCGAGCCGGCGCTGCCAACAGATCCGAAGGCAATACTCAGCGCGATTGCCACGACACGAATTCGACTCGGCGTCATGTTGTCCGTCTGGCCACCGCCGGACACCGCGCGGATGGAACAATTGTCCACGATCGCTTCGTGAGTGCGCCGTGAGTACGTGTCAGCGTACAGCGAAGGTTGCGGCTCAATGCGGATCCAGCCGCACATACCAGAACCGGAACGCCACCGGCGTGTCAGCCGGCAGGGTCGCGAAGTGCACTCCGGCCTCGCCGGCGCGCACCATGTGCGAGGCGACGAGATCGAGCCGGTTCCAGCTCCGAATCATGTCCTTCGGCACGCGCATCCGGTAGGCGCCCACGCGCTCGGGATTGCGCGTCAGATGGAGAACAGCCAGCGCGCGGCGATTGAGAAACACCGTGACCGTTGGCTGCCGCGCCGGGTCTGGGGTCTCGGCCGGATCGAGGCGGAGCGTCAGCCAGTAGTCCGTGTGCGTACTCATCGGAAGGCGCACGGCGACGCGCTCTGACAGTGCCACCCTCGCGACGACGTTGTCGCCACGGATGGGATCGGACCACGAACCTTCCAGCAACCACTGCATCGCGCGCCGACGTCGGTATGTTGACCGGTTCGCCCGCAGCCAGTGCCTCGCGGTACATGGCCCGGGGGAGCATGACGTAGCCGAGCGACCAGACGGCGACCGCGATGACGAGGGTCGCCACCCTGAAGGCGACGCGCCAGGTCAGCACCGAGCGCCTGGCGGATTCGTCGCGCGCAACCATGATGATCGTCCGGATTGCCCACGCGATCGCCGAGAACGCAAACACGAGATAGAACGGATACGCGTGCTGCGTGAACCGCCAGTCGCCGCCCCCGCCGACGGACCACGTGACGGCGTAGGGCAGCATCGACATGATCAGGATCATCAGCATGAACCGGCCGGTTGCCGACCACACCGCGAGGAAGAGCCCCGCGGCCGCACACCAGAACAGCAGCGGGCCGATTGCCGTGCTCCAGTCCTGATAGCCGTCCCATTTGTTCATCAGCGGAAACGTGATGAGGCCCTGAGCGATCGTGTCGATGGTCCTGATTGGCTGCGCGCGGAGCTTGCCGGAAAGATACGAGTACGCGCCGACGGACAAGTCCTCGGGAAGCAGTTCGGCGGCGCGATAGTAGATCGTGTGATAGTTGACGGCATAGAACGGATCGCCGTAGAGCCGTGCGCAGTTGATGAGGTACGGCGCAATGAGGGCCGCGGCGACGATCGCCGCGACGGCGATGCTCCTCCAGGCCCTCTTTTCCCGCCGGGTTTCGACGAACAGCCAAATCAGAGCCGGAATCACGAACGACATCGCGCTGATTCGCGTCAGCGACGTGCCGGCCGCCGTGACGCCGGTCACGACGCCCCACATCAGCGTCGGCCGTCGACGCAGCTTGAGCAGGGCCCAGGCCGTCAGCGCGACGAAGAGCATGAAGGTGTCGTCGCGCCATCCTTCGACGCTCCTGGCCACGGCGGTGAACTCGACGGCCAGCGCAATTGCCGCCGCGAGGCCCACCCCAGGCGAGACGGCCGCAGCGCCCAGCAGGTATGTCGCGAAGATTGCCAGTGTCGACGAGGCGGCGGATGCAAAGCTCACCGCGATGTCCCGGTTCTCGGTCAACCAGAGAAAGCCTCTCGTAATCGCGAGAAACATCGGCTCGCGTACGTGGCCCTGGTAGAAATGGGACATCTCCCGCGCGTAGCGCAGGTAGTTGATCGGATCGCCGCCGACGTACGGATTCTCGATCTTCGTCCAGACCTTGCTGGCCGGCCGGACGCGGCTGACGACCGGCATGGTCAGCCGGGCTGCCTGCTCCGACCATCGCGGCTGGCCCATCCATCCGTAGTTGACGATGAGCGCCTCGAACCGCAGGAGCCCGCCGTAGACGGTGACGAGGACAGCCGCCGCGAGGTACACGCGCTGCCGGACACGGCTGTCGCTCAGCGTCGATCTGATCTGTTGGACCACGCGCATCGTTCGTATCGTACTAAACGGTGCGGGACAGGCGGTAGTATGCCGCAGACCAGGCGGCTGATCCAGAACCGCCAGGAGCGAGTCCCATCCCACCGTGGACCCACTCGTCCCAACCCGGTCGACTGTCGCGGGGAGCACGGTAACAATGTCGGGTGCGGCCACATCTGCTCGTCTCATGGAGGAACGTATGAGCCGGCGAACGTCACAGGTTCTGTCGATCGGGATACTCGCGTCTGTCTGCCTGGCTGCGAGCGGCGCGGAAGGGCAGTCGTCTGTGCCTCAGCCCGTCAGCCTGAAAGCTCCCGACGGGATCGTGCTCAAGGCGTCGTACCTACTCTCCCGGCCGCCCCGGCCCAGGCGTCCTGTTGCTGCACATGTGCAACAGCGACCGCTCGGCGTGGAAGGACCTGGCGAGTGCTACGGCCGCACAGGGGTACCACGTGCTCGCGCTCGATTATCGCGGCTATGGCGAAAGCGGCGGCCAGCGCTTCGAGGACTTTCAACAACAGCAGCCAGTCGTCGAGCAGCAGTGGCCCGGCGACGTCGATGCGGCGTTCGCCTGGCTGACGTCGCAGGCCGGGGTTGACAAGAAGCGCGTCGCCGCGGCCGGCGCCAGTTGCGGCGTCAATCAGTCTGTCCAACTCGCGCGCCGTCATCCCGAGGTAAAGACTGTGGTCCTGCTGAGCGGCAACGTCAACGCGGCAGGCCGCGAGTATCTGCGCGACTCACCCTGGTTGCCGGTGCTGGCAGCCGCCAGCCACGGCGACGGTGATGCGGTCAACGAGATGAAGTGGATCCTCGGCTGGTCGCGCAATCCGGCGAGCAAGTTCGTCGAGTACAACGCTGCCGGCCATGGCACCGAGATGTTTGCCGCGGAGAAAGGCCTTCAACCGCTCGTGATCAAATGGTTCGACGACAACCTGCGGAACGCGCCAGAAGGGAAGCCGACAACGGTCGCGGCCGTCAAGCCGACGCCTGTCGAGGAGTTCTGGAAAGTCCTCACAGAGCCGGGCGGCGCGGAGCGCGCGAAGCAGATCTATCTGGACACGAAGCAGAAGCATCCGAACCTCGTGCTCTTTCCCGAAGGCGAGGCGAATCTCTTCGGGTATCAGCTCCTGCAGGGCGGCAACGCGAAAGACGCCGTCGTCGTGTTCCAGATGAACGTCGACGCGTATCCGGCGTCGGCGAATACCTACGACAGCCTGTCGGATGGCTACCTTGCGCTCGGCAATCGGGAGGAAGCGCTTCGTAACGCAGAGAAGGCGCTGGAGATGCTGCCCAAGGACACGAAGGCAAACCCGCAGTTCAAGGAACTTGTGCGTGAGAGCGCCGAGAAAAAGGTGAAAGACCTCAAGAAAACATAGCGCTCTCAGGAAATGAGGCGGCCGTAGGTGAGCCGGCGCCAGACCCACTCCATCGGGCCGTAGCGGTGGCGCGACAGCCACCATCGACTGAAAGGAATCTGCAGGCCGTAGATCAGCATCGCGAGCCACAGATCCAGGAATGGCCCGACGCTGCCGTAGAGACCCAGTCCGTAGCTATAGAAGATCGTCGTGCACACGACCGATTGCAGCAGGTAGTTCGTCAGAGCCATCCGGCCGACGAATGAAAACGGCATCAGTCGCTTCTGCCACACGGGATCCTGCCACAGCAGAACGACGGTTGCCGCGTAGAAGAGGCTCAGCGCCGGCATTGCGAGGGACTGGAGCGTGAACAGCCCCGCCATCATGAGAGAGGGCTTCATCGGGTTCGGATGAAACATCGCCTCGAGCACGACGGCGATTCCGTTTCCTGCGAGTCCGATCGCCAGGCCGATCCGTTGTGCCTTTCTCCACCACGTCATGTGCTCGACAGGATTCCGCAGGTACCCCTGACGCCAGATGTACAAACCGAAGAGAAAGATGCCGAGGATATGCGTCAGAATAACCAGGAACGCATTCGCCGCCGTCCACTCGGCGGCGCGGGTCGCGAAGATCTCCGCGTAGGTGCCGTGGGCGTAAGCCTGCACCGTCTTCTGCAGCTCCTCAGCTGTCGTCTCCGGCGGTCCGGGCACGTTCACGCCGAAGCGCGACGCGATGTAGAAGCCGACGAACATCGCAGGCAGGAGCCAGTACATGATGTGCGCCCACCACAGCACCGTGCGTTGGGTTCGCTTCCAGAACAGCATCAGCAGGAAACCGCAGAGGGCGTAACTCGTCAGGATGTCTCCCCACCACAGCAGGAACGAGTGGAGAAGCCCGATGACGAGCAGCACCGCCATGCGCCTCGCGTAGAAGCCCGTGCCGCGGTTTCTGGCGGACGCGCGCTCCATCTGAATGGCGAAGCCGACGCCGAACAGCGCGGCGAAGATCGTGATGAATTTGCCGGTCACCAGCCAGTCCACCAGCGCCTGCGTGATGCGATCTGGCGGCCAGGTCCACATCAGATGTGGTTGGAAGTATGCGAGAAACGGCGCGTTGAACCCGCGCATGTTCGCGACGAGGATGCCGAAGAGGGCCGCCCCTCGCAGGCAGTCGACCACAGTGATTCGCTCGTCAGCCGGCACCGGCCCGATGCGGTCCGTCACAAGTTCGTCCATTGGCGCAGGCGTTATAGCATGCCGCCCTGCGCAGGTCCATTCGACCATTGGCGCGCCCCTGTGAACCCGCCGCCTCGCGAAAGGCGTCTGATCCTTTCGAGGGATCCCATGATCAGGTACTGAGATTGCGAGTCGGTTCGCTGACCTGACGACGCCGCTGATGGCCGATGCGCTCCTGCGGCTGTCTCTACCCGTTCGCGTCGCGCCTCGCGAGATTCGTCCCGCGGTTGGAACGAGGCTGGCGGGTCGCGCGCTCCCGGCGTGCCACGCGGGGAGCGTGGACGTGTTCCTCGAGGCAATCGAGCACGCGTCCCGCGGCGACATTCTCGTGATCGACAACGGTGGGCGGAGCGACGAGGGCTGCATCGGCGACCTCGTTGTCATCGAGGCGATGACGCAGGGGCTTGGCGGAATCGTGCTGTGGGGCTCCCATCGCGATTCCGTCGAGCTGGCCGCGATCGGGCTGCCGATCTTCAGCTGCGGCGTCTGCCCGAATGGACCGCTCCGCGCGCGCGACCGCGAAACCGACGCGCTGGCCTGCGCGCGACTCGGCTGGCAGCTCGTCGAGCGAAGCGATACGGTCTTTGGCGACCTCGACGGGGTCCTGTTCGTCAGCGATCAGCACGTCGACGACGTGCTGAAGGTGGCCAGGGAAATTGCGTCGCGGGAAAGGCAGCAGGCAGAGCTCGTCCGGCAAGGCCGGCCGCTCAGGGAGCAGTTCCGCCTGAAAGACTTCGTCCACCGGCGCAGCGCCGATCCGCAGGTACTCGTTCCGCACGCACCTGCGGGCAATAGGCGGGGCAATCGAAGAATAGTTCTTCACGAAAGGTTCTTCACGAAAGGTTCTTCACGAAGGGTTCTTCATCGAAGTTCTCGCGACGGGTTCTTCACGACAGGTTCGTTCATGTCCCGGATTTCAGAACCTCCTGGAGAACCCGTCGTGGAGAACCCGGCGTGGAGAACCCGTCGTGGAGAACCCGTCGTGACGAACCCCTCGTGCAGAACTCCCGTGGAGAACTAGTAGCCAGCTGACGCCGCAAGTTTCGGCGCCAGGAGATCCAGGAGGCGGCCGTGGTCGTCCGTGAAGGCGCCTTCACTGGTCGCGTAGATCGCCAGAACCGCAACGAGCGTGCCCTCGTGCATCAGGGGAATCGCCAGCGATGATCGCAGGGGCGGATCCAGAGTCGTCGCGCGGAGACCGAAGTCGAGCGCCGGTTCAGCGTTGAGGGCGGCGCGGCGGTGCGCGGCGACCCAGCCGACGACGCCGTTGCCGACCGGCGTGCACAGGCTCCGCAGCATCCCGGCATGGTGGCCCGCAGCATAGCGCCCGACGACGGTATCGTTGCGTTCGTCGGGGACGAACAATCCGATCGCGGCGCACGGGAGCATGGGCTTCAGCATCATCCAGCAGAGCGCTCCGACGTCTGCGACGCTGGCCTCGCCGGCGACGGCGCGTGCCAGGCTGGTGACGCCGAGCACTTCCTCGGACGCGCTCGAATCAGCAGTGCTGACGCTCGCCGCAGGTTCTGGCGGGGCGATTCGGCCGTGCGCGCGCGCACCGCCGACCGCACGCGCAGCCGGGTGCATCGGTGCTTCCGCCGGCATCAGCCGCTCGTGCGCCAGCACGAACGCGTCGACGATCGCCGGGTCGTACATCCGGCCGCGACGTTCGAGCAGGATCCGAATCGCCTCCTCGTTGGACATCCGCGACCGGTACGGCCGGTCGGACGTCAGCGCGTCGAAGCAGTCCACGACGGAGAGAATGCGCGCGCCGAGTGGAATGTCGGTCCCCGAGAGGCCGTCGGGATAGCCCGTGCCATCCCAGCTCTCATGATGGTGCCGGACGATCGGAACGACCGGATACGGAAAATCAATCGAGGACAGAATCTCGGCCCCGATTGGCGCGTGCAGCTTCATCTTCTCGAACTCGGCCGCCGTCAGCTTGCCGGGCTTGTTGAGGATGTGCTCGGGCACGGCAATTTTTCCAGTGTCGTGGAGCAGCGCCGCCGCCTCGATGGCCTTGATGGTCTGTTCGTCGGTGACGCCCAGCTCGCGCGCGAGGCCCACGGCTGCCGCCTGAACGCGCCGGATGTGGCCGTGCGTGACTTCGTCCTTGGCGTCAATCGCCGTCGCGAGCGTCTCGACGGTCGAGAGATACATGCGATTCAGCTTTTCGACGTGCTGCTTCGAGTCTTCCAGCCGACCGAACGACGAGCGCATCGTCATGTAGGAAATCAGCAGCAGCGGGAGCACCAGGGCGAGAACGCTGAAATGAACTTCCCGGAGCGCGACGACCAGCAGGAGCGCCACTGACGCGCCGGCCGCGTATGTGGGCGCAAGCTGCACGAAGTGCTCGCGCCAGACGCGAAACGGGGTCTGGCGTGCCTCCGTGGCCACGATCGTGGCGGTCAGCCCGCTGTTGAGGACGAAATACGCCGTGACCATGACTCCCAGAGGAATGATGAGGCCGCTGGGGGCCGCCGGCGCAACTGCCAGCGGCAGAACGTCAGCAGTCGCAAAAAACAGCGCGCCCGACAGCCAGACCGAGAGCGTCAGGTTGCCGACGTTGAAAATCGTGAAGGCATAGCGGTGTCTCCTGCGCAGCGACAGCAGCAGCGCGTCAACCGCGACGGTCAGCGCCGCCAGCTCCGGGCCATACAGGAGCACACAGGAGAAGGCGAACACTTCCGAGACTGACAGAAGGGCAGGAATGGACGGTATCTTCAGCGTGAAGACACCGCTCGCGAACGTCAGCACTGAGAACGCGACCCACTCGATCGGGACGCCCGAACCTCCGCATGCCCGAAGGCTGTGTACGATGACGGCAAGACCCGACAGCCCGACGGCGGCCACGAGAGCGCGGCCGGGAGGCGGTAGTGGAAGACGGGCAGGGGCGGACACGTCCTGCTACTTTCCGCGCTCCGGGTCGACGCTTGTCCCCCACACGACATACTCGTCCGAGTATTCGCCCGTGCCCCAGACCACATACTCGCCCTCGGGAGACTGGATGGAGTCGCCCCACACGACGTAGTAGCCGCTCGACCAGTCCGCGACGTCACCCCACACGACGTAGTTGGGCGCAGCGGATCCGAGCGGGTTCGTGAGCCCGAGCAGGTTCAGCACGCCCCACTCGCCACGGTCTGCACCCTGCAGCAACGCACCGAGATCGAGGATGTTCAGCAGCCGGATGCCCGTCCGGTCGTAGATGCGGTCGATGAGCGTGCCCGCATCGCGATAACTCGCGCCGCCCGAGAGTCCGAGTGTGCTGGTGACGGTGGTCAGCAGCGAGCCCACGACCCCCGCGCGCGCCAGCCGCTGAGACGCCGCGAAGTCCACGCTGCCTGCACCTGCGGCGACGAGGCCTGCCTCGGGCATGAAACGCGCTCCGGTCTGGAGCACGACCTTCACCTGCGCCGGTGTCATCCACGGGTCCGAGTCGAGGAGGAGCGCGACGCCTCCGCTCACGACTGCTGCCGACATGCTCGTGCCGCTGAGGCGATAGGTACGCATTGCGGCCGGAACCGGCCACGTGCCACGAGGGATATCTCGTGCTCAGCCAGGATCCCGGATTCTCGAGCGAGACGAGGCTCGAACCGGGCGCCACGACATCCGGCTTCACCGCGAAGTCATACTTCGTCGGACCGCGCGAGCTGTATGCAGCAACGCTGTCGTCGCCGCGATCGACGGTTCCGTTCGTGTTCAACGCGCCAACGGTGATCGCGAGCGGTGAGTTGCCAGGCGACGTGATCGTGCCCAGCGTCGGCGCGCCTTCGGCCGTGCGGCCGTGGTTGCCCCCCGACACGACGACGACGTAGCCGGCGGAGACCGCCCTGGCCACAGCGCGGCACAGCGGGTCGGTCGCGGATGGCTCGGCCACCGGATGTCCAAGCGACAGATTGATCACGCGGACGCCGTATCGGGCGCCATTGGCAATGATCCAGTCGATCCCGGCGATCACGTCGCTGGTGTAACCAGTGCCGGTGCTGCCGAGCACGCGGACGTCCACGAAGTGGACGCCGGGCGCGCTCCCGCCCGCAAACGTGGACGTCACACGCGCCGCCGAAGCAGCGCTGCCGCCGATGATGCCCGCGACGTGCGTGCCATGCCCGAAGGGATCGCCCGTGACGTTCGGCTCGCTCGAGACGAGGTTGACGCGCGCGACGACGCGGCCGGCAAGCGCCGCATGGTCGGCGATGCCGGAATCGACGACGGCGACGCCGATGCCGCTGCCGCGGTACCCCTGAGTCGACAGAAGACCCAGCAGGCCCCTGGTGCCGGCCCAGACGGTCTCGGCGCCGGTCACCTTGTTCGTGATCGCCATGTCCGCGACGACAGGCAGGTCGCCGGAGAGGTGCGCGATCGTTCCGTTCGTGGTGAGCGACCAGAGATCCTGCGCGCTCAGATCGAGGGTGAGGGCTCCGGCGATCTGTCGCCGGAGCCCGCGGCCGTGGCGCGTGCGGAGCAGCTGAAGTGCGCCCTCCTCCCCTTGCACGATGACGCGCACCTGTCCACCGCGCGCCAGGGCCGCTTTCAAATCATCCGAAAGTGTCGGCCTGCCTTGTCCTTGCGGGTGGGCGGATGAGAGCGCCAGCACCAGCAGCAGTCCGACAGTAAGAATCATCCGACGCATCGAGTATCACCTTTGAGAGAGATGAAGGTCCCGCCACCTGAAGGGCAAGATCCGGTCCGATGTAGAACACTTCGTAGGGACACTGCCAAAAAGTTAGATAACACTCGACTCAACAATGATTTAAATGCCAACTGGTACGCAGATTACGAGGCTGTTGAGTGTGCTGTAAAGGAACTTACCGCGCTGTTAACGAGCGTCAATAAGTCGTGTAACTTGCTGTTAGTAATTGTGTTGTATGAATGTGTCCCGGATCGCAGCAGCGTTTGTCCCTTTGCGGCACACCGCGGGCCGACTGGATCCAACCGTCGCCTCCGGTCGCAGTGACGCCCCAAAAAGATCAGCCTTGCTAATCGGTTGAGCTGGATCTTTAATGGCTCCTGCCATGCCTGCCTTGGCGCTGCGGAGAGAGGCCGCCGCGCTCTTTGGATATGTGTGTGTCGCGCTTGCTTTCAGCTGGCCGCTGCCAGCGGAGCTCGCGACGGCCCTGCTCGGCTCACCCGGTGGCGACACGGGCGTGTATGTCTGGAACCTCTGGGTGTTTCGCCACGAGATCGTCCAGAATCACCGGCTGCCGTTCCTGACCGACCAGATCCTCGCGCTCGGTCCGTCGGTTCCGCTCGCGCTTCACAACTACACCACGTTCGCCAACGTGCTGGCGTTCCCGCTGCTCCCGATCCTGGGGGTTGTGGCCAGCTTCAACGTGTTGACTATCGCAAGCGGTGTGCTCACGGCGTATGCGATGTATTGCTATGCGAGGGCGCGAACGTCGGACGCGGCGGCGGCCTGGGTCGGCGGCCTGCTGTTCGGCTTTTCGCCGTTCATGACGAGCCGCATGGGCGAGCACTTCAGCCTCCTGCTCGCCGCGCCGCTGCCGCTCTTCGGCTGGTTGATGTACCGGTTGTATGCACAGCCGACGTTGACGCTCTCGTGTGCTGCGGGCGCGACCGTGGCGTGGGCGTTCATGTGCGACGCGTACTACGCGGTGTATTGCCTGTTCATCGCGCTCTTCATGGCCAGCTATTCGATTTTCAGCCTCGAGCGTCAGTCGCCGACCGTCCGGCGCATCTGGCCACGGGCGGTCGTCGATCTGCTCATCATCTGCGTCGCGGGCTTCATCGCCGGCGTCGTGATTCGCGGCGGCGGTCAGCTCGATCTATTCGGCATCCGGTTCAGCGCCACACGGCTCTACAACCCTATGCTGATCCTCACGGCGCTGGTGCTGATCCGGCTGTGGCTCACCATCCGTTTTCGCGTCACGCGCGTGCTGCCGATTTCACCGTACGCGCAGGCGGCGGTGCCGGCCGCACTCGTGTGCGCGCTGATTCTGGCGCCCGTGTTGTACGCGACCGGTTCGCCTTTCGGCGAGCAGCAATGGATCAACCCGCAGATCTGGTGGCAGAACAGCCCTCCAGGGGTGGACCTGCTGGCCTTCTTCGCGCCCAATCCGATGCACCCCTGGTTCGGTTTCGTGACGGCCCGATGGCTGGCCACGATGGAAGGGGGGATTGCCGAGAACGCGGCATCGATTCCATGGGTCGCGCTCGTGACGATCGTCGGCGCAGCGATCGTGATCAAGTTCCGTCCGCCCCGCGGCTGGGTCATCTTCACCGCGGTCATGGCGAGCCTCGCGCTCGGGCCTTTCGTCCATTCCGCCGGCCAGATGTTGTACATCCCTACGCCGTGGGCGATCCTGCGCTACCTGCCGGTCATCGGCGCCGCGCGCATGCCGACGCGGATTACGGTGCTCGTGTTCCTGGGCGTGTCGATGCTGCTGGTGATGGCGCTGCAGCACATTCGGAGCCGCTCGCGCCGCCCCCATCTCGTCGTCGCCTGTGTCGCCGCGGTCCTGCTCTTCGAGCTGCTGCCCGCGCCGCGGACGTTGTATTCGGCCGAGGTGCCCGCGATCTATCACATGGTCGCTGCCGATCCACGGCCGGTCCGGCTGACCACGCTGCCGTTCGGCCTTCGCGACGGCATCGAGTCGCGCGGGAATACCTCCGCCTCGGGGCAGTTCTATCAAACGGTGCACGGCAAGCGTCTCGTCGGCGGGTACCTGTCGCGCTTGCCGAGCCGGAGCGTGGAACGCTACCGGCGCAACCCGACGCTGCGCGTGCTCCTGCGGTTGAGTGAACGGCGTGCGCTGGATCCCGGCATGCTCGAAAAGGGCCTCGCAAGCGCAGACGAGACGCTGGCCAGGACCAATATCGGCTACGTCGTCGTCGACAGGCTCCGTGCGCCGAAGGACCTGCAGGATTTCGCGCGGCAGGCGTTTCACCTCACGCTCGTCGCCGAAGAAGGTTCGCTCGAGCTCTACCGTACTCCGCTCGCCCCGCCTCTCCGCTGACCACCACTCGTCCCACCCGGTTTTTCACCCGCACCACCGTTCATCCCAAATCCAGGTACAAACGGCGACGCGGTCGGATAATAAAACATGGACGGGAGGAGCGCATGGCAGAAGACAAGCCAATGGGACGTTTCGTCTGGTTCGATCTCATCACTACAGATCCTGACAAGGCGATCGGGTTCTACAGCAAGGTTGTGGGATGGGGAACGCAGGCGTGGGATGGACCCGCGCCCTACACGATGTGGATGAACAACGGCACACCGATCGGTGGCATCGGGCAGCTATCAGCGGGGTCCGCGCACCCGCGATGGCTCGCGCACATTTCAACCGCGGACGTCGACGCGACCGTCAGGACCGGGACGGATCTCGGGGCGAAGGTCATCACGCCGCCCACCGACATTCCAACGGTGGGACGATTTGCCGTGCTGGCCGATCCGCAGGGGGCAGAGTTCGCCGCGTTCACGCCAAGCGGCGCTGCGCCAGGACACGAAGGCGAGGCCGAGCTTGGCGAGTTCTCCTGGCACGAGCTGACGACGCACGATCATCCGGCGGCGTTCCGGTTCTACGAGCGGCTGTTTGGATGGCAGAAAGCGTCCGCGATCGACATGGGCCCGATGGGCATTTATCAGGAGTTCGGCCGCAACGGCGTCCTGCTCGGCGGCATGTTCAACCAGACGGGCGACATGCCTGCCTCGCCCGCCTGGCTGTATTACGTCCGCGTCGACGACGTCCAGCGCGCGGTCGACGCGGTGAAGAGCAACGGCGGTCAGGTCATCAATGGACCAATGGAAGTACCAGGCGGCACCTGGATTGCTCAATGCGTCGATCCGCAAGGCGCTGCATTTGCGGTCCATGCCAGGAAGAAGTGAAGGGTCTATTCATTTATCCGCCCCGCACTCGACTCTTCTGAGCCATTCCATGGCCGGCTCTCCGATCGGTGCGCCTGGCGGCGCGGATGGGATGTCGAGTCGTGTGGCCGGGGCCATGGGCCGATCGAGGAACCGCTTGATATCAGCCGCGAGCAGCTGCGCGTGGGCGGCAGTCGCGGGACTTGTCTTCGTCCCGTTCGTCAGGCCGTTCGCGCGCTGCTGCAGCTTCAGGCTGGCAATCGCGCGCACCTGAGGCATGTCGGCGTTGCTGGCCAGCGTCATCAGGTGCTCGACCACCACGCGCTGAACGGCCCGCACGATCTCCGACTCGTACGGTTTCGCCGCCTGATCGTCGGATGTGGCCGCGACCAGCTGATCGATGACGAGCTCGAGGCCTGGCAAAGTGGGATCGAGCGCGTGCTGTTCGACCAGCCGCGCGGCGCGCGCCTCGTTGAGCAGGAAGCCGACGGTCAGATCCGATGCCACGACGGCCGGCGTGATCGCGTCGAACATCTGTCCGGTGTAGCGAGGAAAGAGCTCGCGCGTGTCGCCGTAGCCTGCCGGCCGCGGCGGGATCTTCTTCAGCAGATCGCGAGGCAGCGCCAGCTCGGACGGCTTCAGCGTGGCGAGCACCGCGTCGAGCGCGGCGCGCTGCTCCGCCGCCGACGCAAAGCGCACGGGCTCGCGGCCATCTCCGCGCAGCGCATACACGAAATAGATGCCGCCCACAGTCGACGCCGCCGCTTCGACCTGATAGCGGTGATGCAGGTAGAGCGGCACGAGGACTTCCTCGATCGTGGCCATCGGTTCATCGAGCTTGATCGCCTGCTCGCCGAACTTCGACAGCGATGCGCGACGGACGGCCATCATCCGCTTCAACTCCGCCGCGGCGTCGGTGCCGTTGGACCACTGATCCACGCGCGGATGTGCGTCGATGTCCTGATTCGACAGGTACCAGAGGTCTCTCTTGTGCCCCTCGTCGAGGATTGCGGTGAGCGCTCTGGCCTCGTCAGTTCCGGAGGGGAAGTCCTGGTAGCCGAACGTGATGGCCACCTTGTCCCACGCGCCGATGCCGACGTCGTACACCTTGGAATAGTCGAGCGTGCCGTCAGCCTTCAGCGTGACCAGGGGGTGCGGATAGTCCATCACCGAGATGCGCCCGGCGTCGCTGTCGTAGTAGTTGTGACCGAGGCCAAGCGTGTGGCCGACCTCGTGCGCTGACAGCTGACGAATCCGCGCCAGCCCCCAGTCGGTCAGCTCCTTCGGCGCCTCCGTGCCGTTCTTGTACGGGCTCAGGAGACCCTCGGCGATCATGTAGTCCTGTCGGATGCGCAGGGAGCCAAGCGTCACCACGGCCTTGATGATTTCTCCCGTGCGCGGGTCGGTGACGGTCGCGCCTGTGCTCCAGCCGCGCGTCGAGCGGTGCACCCAGTTGATCACGTTGTAGCGGATGTCGAGCGGACTCACGCCGTCAGGGAGCACCTCGACGCGGAACGCATCACGGTAGCCTGCGGCCTCGAACGCCTGATTCCACCATCGCGCACCGTCGAGCAGCGCCGATCGAATGGGCTCGGGCGCTCCTGGATCCAGGTAATAGATGATCGGCTTGACCGGGTCGCTGATTTGGGCGGACGGATCCTTTTTCTGCAGCCGATGCCGGCGGATCATCCGGTGGGTCATCGGCTGGCCCGGGAGCGCCGCGTAGTTTTCGAAGTCCACGCCGCCATACCCGGCGCGCGGATCGAACCGTCGGGTCTTATAGCCGTTGTCCGGAAGCTCGACGATCGAATGATGGATACGAATGCTCGCCGCCTCGGGGTTCGCGGCCACACTGCCGACCCCTTCCAAGAACCCGCCGGCGCCGGCGCCCCCACCACCGCCCCCGCCGCCGTCCGCCGCCTGGCGCTCCCGCGGCCACCGGCTGACGCACGAACGTCAGCTCCGCTTCCATTTCAGTGTTCTTCGGAAAGCCGAGCGTCATCGGCATGTAGACCGAGCTGCGGCTCGCATCGAACCGATACGTTCCCGGACGCAGCCGGGCCGACATGTCGCCGGCGTCACGCACGAGGTACTCGGTGAAATCGACGAGCAGCCGATCGCCGGTCGTCGCCGCGATCGTGAAGCCCCACAACACCGACCGCGCGAACGCGTCGCGCACCGTGCGCGCTTCCGCCGCGTTCGTCGTCAGCGCCCGGAACTGGTAGTTCGGCTGCACCATCAGCACCTTGGGACCGGCGCGCTCGAACTTGACGATGCGCGAGCCGGTGAGGATGCCGCGATCGAGGCCGATGTCGTTGGAGCCGAGGCCGGTGGCCAGTCCCGTCGAATACAGGACCTCGGTGTCGAGCTTGGGGATCTCGAGCCAGAGGCGTCCGCCGGCCTCGTCCCAGTAAAGCGGAAAGAAGCCGTCGATTTTCTTCAGACCGTTGGTTTTCTCGTCGATCGACGTGATCTGATCCGCGCCGGGCTTGCGGCCGCCCTGCGCCCAGGCACTCGCAGGCGTTGCCGCGCTGGCGACGAACGCCAGACACAGAAGTTTTGTCATGAGGCGTACGAGCATCATCTCCTCCGATGACCTCCGAAATTGTCCCTTGTGCCTTTCCCTTTTCCCTTCCAGGGTGCGTGTTTCAGCACCCTGGTCAGAACAACCTGCCCCCGATCGGCACGCGCTTGTCAGGGACGACCAGCACGACCCCGCCGTGGGCGTCGGGCACGCCCAACGTCAGGACCTCCGACAGGAATGGACCGATCTGTCGCGGCGGGAAGTTGACGACGGCCAGAACGAGCCGGCCTTCGAGCTCCTCGCGCGTGTAGTGACGCGTGAGCTGCGCCGACGAGGTCAGCGTGCCGATGTCGGGACCGAAGTCGATGAGCAGTTTGTACGAAGGTTTGCGCGCCTCGGCGAACGCGTCGGCGCGGACGATACGGCCAACCCGGATGTCGACCTTGTCGAAGTCAGCGTAAGTAATCGAGGGGCCGCCGGGCATCGGGGGGGTTAGCAGCCGGTCTCCACGGGCCCAGCTAGCATACCCGATCTCCGTCAGCCCAACCATTCAATCGGCAGTGACAAGCCTGTCATCCTCGCAGAGCGTCTCGAACGCGGCCCCCGGGATCGCCTCGCTCAGGAATTGTTCATCGACTGGTATGTCAGTCGTGCGCGCCGGTGCGCTGCTGACGCCGAACAGGTCGTAAGTAACGCAGTGTCCGGTTTTCCCGCGCCGGAAAAGCCATACGCCGCCGACGGCCAGGAGCCAGCCGCCCCGTCGCCATCGGCTCAATCCGTACAGCATGAGCGCTGTGCCGGTTGCCATCGATCCCCACCGCTCGGCGTCGCTGATGTTGCGTCGAGTGTTCACGCCTGCCTCGATCTCGTGACTCACTTGTTGGTCGTTGCCCCGGAAGTCGTGGTCCACGCTGGCGAGTCGCTCGCGGGGAACGACTCTTCGGACGCATCCTCAACGACGTCCTTGATGCCCCAGCCACGGTCGGTCAGGGTGCTTTCGAGCCATCGTCGCGCGACATGCAAGTCGTGACGTCCCATTGCCGCGCGGATGGCCAGGATACTGCCGATCATGGCCACCAGGCCGCCGCTGAATCCGCCACGACGCGCGCCAATCATCGCCAGGCCTGAGCCCCAGGCCGCCATCAGCCAGCGCTCCTGATCATAGTTCGCCAGCGATGTCGCCAGCCGCGGCTTGTCCCAGACGCTCCTGTCGCCACGGGTCACCATCAGGTTCTTCGTTCCTTCCATGTTCTTCCCTCCAATGGGGACACTCAATCGGGACACTCGAGGTTGAGTGTCCCCAAGCTGCAGGTTTGGTGCACAACGTGTGCCCGCCCGAGCCGCTACAATGGCGCCCATGCGACAAACCCTGAGGTGCCTGTTGATTGCGGTTTCGGCGGCAATATTGTTGTCCGCCACGGCACTCAGCCTCAGCCTTTCGATGTTTTGATTCAGAACGGCCGTGTCATGGATGGCTCCGGCAATCCCTGGGTGCGTGCGGATGTGGCGATCCGGTCAGGGCGCATTGTGGCAATCGGGTATCTTCCGGAGGCAACCGCCGCCACACGGATAGACGCGCCGACAGGCTCCTGACGCCAGGGTTCATCGACGTGCACTCGCACGCGGCGGAAGGCCTGACGCGACCGGAGCTTCGGCAGGCGCGGCCAATTCTGGCCCAGGGGCATGGACTGGGTGCTCGTCAACGGCGTGCCGGTGATTGCTGATGGGAAGTTTAGTGAGGCGCTGCCGGGGAAGTGTTGCGGCGTAACTCGTGGCGTGAACCATGAATCACTACTGGTGGCGGGCACCCACGCGGGGCCCGTCGCGTGACCCGGGGCCCCCGCCGCGCGTGCTTTGCGCGGTGGGGTGGAGGTCACGGGTGCTCGCGCGCCGCCATGGGGCTCAACGGGTCCGCGCGCTGCGCGCCCGTGGGCGCCCGTCCCGCGCCACCCGCGAGCCCGCTGTCAGTAGTGATTCATCGAAGACACGCCACTAGAGACGATTCTGTGACGCCTGAGCGGGCGGTCGTCTCAGGCCTCCTTCCAGCCTCCAGCTTCCAGCTCCCAGCTGCCAGCTTCCACTCCCGAACCCGAGCCCCGAGCCCCGAGCCCCCGCCTCCGCGCGCTGCGATGCAGGCGCGCTCCGGCGGGCAGGCCGGCCCCGGTCCCCGGCCCCCGGCCCCCGGCCCCGCACGGCCCCGCTTGACTCGGGAACATATACTTACTCACCCGTCTATCTTGTAGAGTAGCGATATAGGCAGGCCAAACAGAGCGCCCCAACGACGCTGCTGGAAGCTGTTAAATACTTCTCCCACAAGGACATCGCGTTGAACTTCGTGGCTAGCCTGCGATGGCCGGATGGCGCTGTTTGCCCGCGCTGCGAGGCGAAGGAAGTCACCTTCCTGAAAACCCGTCAGTTGTGGAAGTGCCGGGGCTGCAAGAAACAGAGATTCTCCGTGAAGGTCGGGACCATCTTTGAGGACTCGCCCATCGGTCTGGACAAGTGGCTCCCGGCTATGTGGCTAATCGCGAACTGCAAGAACGGCATCAGCAGCTACGAACTCGCGCGCGCTCTTGGCGTGACCAGAAGACCGCGTGGTTCATGCTCCACCGCATCCGGCTGGCGATGCAGAACCAGTCGTTCAAGGAGTTCGGCGGACACGTCGAAGCAGACGAAACTTACATCGGCGGCAAGGCTCGCAACATGCACCGCGACCGCGTGACCGCGTGATGGGCCGACGCAAGACCGGACATTTGGGAAAGACCGCAGTGATGGGTTTGCTGGAACGTCACGGCACCGAGGGAGCACAGCGTCGTCGCGCCGAGGTTGTCGACGGCATCACCCGCCGCGACCTCAGCAGCACATTAGGAAGCACGTCAAGACGGACGGCGCGACCACGCTGATCACCGACGCGCTGAAGTTCTACGAGCCCAAGGTGCCTGAAGGGCTGGATGCCGAGCGATCTCGACATCCACAAGGTCATCGACCACGCAGAGAAGTACGGATGGGAAAGTCCACACCAATGGTGTGGAGAACTTCTGGAGCCTGCTGAAGCGCGGCATCAAGGGCACTAGTCAGCGTCGAACAGTTCCACTGTTCCGCTACTGGACGAGCAGTGCTTCCGTTTCAATAAGCGCAAGAGCACGGATGCGGCCGCTTCTGCTGGCGCTGCGTTATTTGGTGCGTTTACGTTCAACGAGTTGACTGGTATGCACGCACAAGCAGCAATCTGACGCACGAGGCAAGGGCGCGGTCAGAGGGACAACGCCAATGTACAAAAGAGAAAGAGCCACGCGAAACAGGACTCGCTGGAGAAACTCTCGGACTTCACGAAACAAATCTGCGCGTACCAAAGGCGCAGTTTTAGACAAGAGCCATCTCGGAGAAGCCGAAGAAGATTGATGATCGTGCCTTGACATCTAGATGACTCTCATGTCTCAATCGGGACAGAAATTCTGCTCTTATTACGCTTGCCAATTTAAAATATGCGTAGACGCTTAAACTCTCCACGTCCAGTGAGGCCATTGTTCCTATGCGATATGCGGTCATCTCGCGAGTGAATACGGTTCGTCTGGTGTAAAAATACAACCGGAGGGTCATAACCTACGTAAGCAGTCTTTCCTCTATGCTGTCTTTTTCGACTGTGAAAGGCTTTTCGCCATCGGGCACAATCACTCTTAGGCTCTCTATTTTGAATGATGTCAGGCGAAACCGCAATGTCGAAACCGGAATTTAGTTTGATTCCAGTTGGGTGTAATTTTTTCGACGTATGTCGCCACGTATTACGTCTGAAACCGTGTGCCGTAAACTCATATGCACGAGGTCCACCCACGCTAGGCGCTAACGACAAGTGCAACATAATATCTTGCGGTCTGCATCCAGTTTCAGTCGCCAACGACGCGAGGGTCTTCTGGCAGCGGGTACGTTCCTTATCCCAGCGCCCATACGCTTTAAACGGCTTCCAGTTGGGCAACTGCTCAAGCAAGAAAAACCAGACCAACTAGCGCAAGTAGAAATGTAGCTCGATGACGGTTGTCAATCTATGTACCATCAGTGCTAATACCCCCATTACCACCACAGCGGTAATTCGTACGGCGTTTAGTCAACGTCGCCCACGTGGTGAGTGAAGTATATTATCACGCTTGACTCACGGGGCTGACCCATGCAACACTCCATCCGGATAGACGGATGGAAGCAGCCATCTTCGAGGACCTGACGACCCTGGCCGACGCGACGCGCAGCCGCATGCTGCTCGTGCTCGAGCGCCACGAGCTGACGGTGACGGAGCTGTGCTCCGTGCTGCAGCTGCCGCAGTCCACCGTGAGCCGGCACCTCAAGACGCTCTCGGATACGGACTGGGTCTCGTCGCGTCGCGATGGCACCAGCCGCTATTACACCTTGGCGCTCGACGATAGAGGGCCGGCGACTCGGCGGCTGTGGTCGCTGCTGCGCGAGCAGGTGAGCGGGACGCCCGGCGCAGACCAGGATGCGCGCCGCCTGCGCGGCGTGCTCGGACGCCGGCAGAGCAAGTCGCAGGAGTTCTTTGCGTCTGCCGCCGGTCAGTGGGATCGCCTGCGTCAGGATTTGTTCGGACGCGCGTCTTACCTTCACGCGCTGCCGGGGCTGTTCGACAGCCGATGGGTGGTCGGTGATCTCGGATGCGGCACCGGTCAGGTGGCGGCGGCGCTGGCTCCATTCGTGGCGCGCGTTGTCGCCGTCGATCGATCGAGCGACATGCTCCAGGCCGCGCGGCGGCGGCTTCGCGATCTGCCGAACGTCGACGTGCGACGCGGCGAGCTCGAGGCCCTGCCGCTACAGGACGGGGAGCTCGATGCCGCCACGCTGCTGCTCGTGCTGCACCATCTGCCGGAGCCGGCCGACGCGCTGGCCGAGGCTGCGCGCGTGCTGCGCCCGGGCGGCCGCCTGCTGGTGTCCGACATGCTGCCGCACGATCGCGAGGAGTACCGGCAGCAGATGGGTCACGTGTGGCTCGGCTTTGGCGAGGAGCCGCTGCGACGGCTCGTCGGAAACGCCGGCTTCGACGACGTGCGAATCGCGCCGATGGCGACCGATCCCGACGCGAAGGGGCCGGCGCTGTTCGTGGCGAGCGCGCGAAAGGCGTAGTTCAGTGATCACGGGCCCATCACGATGACCACGAAGACCACGATGTCCACGAAGAATTGTTTTTTGCCAAAAGTTCTTCGTGTCCTTCGTGAGCATCGTGGACGTCGTGATTTTGCCGTGGCAGCAATCATTTATGGGGTTTGGTATGGTGCAACTCGCGTGGAGCTGGGTGCAAGGGCGGCCGCAGAGCGCGCTAACGAGTGTGGTATCGCGAGACGCTTTGGCGGGGGCAAACGCACGCGCAAGATCGGCATCGTGGCGCTGGCGCGCAAGCTGCGGATCGCGCTTTGGCGGTGCGCCACGGCCGGGCGTCGTCCCAGAGGGCGCCGTCGAGCGAGAAGCGTAACGGCGGTGTAGGAACGGCGCTCACGCGCGCTGCGCGTACGGGTTCGTGGAGGGTGCGCCGCCAGCGACGGGCACGAAGAGAGTACCGCGGCAGTGGGTGTTCGGATTGAGAATGGATGGTCTCAGGGGGCCGCGCCGTCGCGCGCGTGCTCGGATAGAAGAAGAGGACGGGTTTCGGCGCGCCTCGCAGCTGGAACCGCGTGGCGACGACATCACGCTCGCCGGTCCGACGCCGTCGCACCGCCGCCTGCGCGGGCCGCTGGTTGGGGGGCGGCCTGCTCGGCGGTGGGCACGCTCGAGCGCTCGAGGATGGGACGAATTCATTGACGCATGTTTGAAGGGGTTTGACTACGATCCGAAAGATAGAAGACCACGGTGTTTCACGAAGAATTGTTTTTTGGCGAGAGTTTCTTCGTGGCCTTCGGTGAGCTTCCGCCTTCGCAGATGCTACGGCGGACTCGCCGGAGCCTCGGCGTAGGCGGTCGTGGACGTCGCACATGGTGATGTCGCCGTGACAGCGACGATCGATGGGGTTAGATCAGCGAAGGAGCACCAATGAGTACCGCAGTTCGTGAAATGCACCCGTTCGAAGCGGCCGTCAAGGCGGGCCGTGAGCCGTTCAAAGTCAAGGACCTGTCGCTGGCCGAGTTCGGCCGCAAGGAAATGCGTCTGGCCGAGCAGGAGATGCCCGGGCTGATGGCACTGCGCGCGCGGTACAAGGCCAAGCGGCCGCTGGCGGGCGCGAAGATCATGGGCAGCCTGCACATGACGATTCAGACCGCCGTGCTGATCGAAACGCTGACGGAGCTCGGCGCCGACGTACGTTGGGTCTCCTGCAACATCTTCTCGACTCAGGATCACGCCGCCGCCGCAGTCGTCGTCGGCCGGCCAGAAACCGGCGGAACCGCGCAGAATCCAAAGGGCACGCCCGTGTTCGCCTGGAAGGGCGAGACGCTCGAGGAGTACCTGGTGGTGCACGAGCGAGGCGCTGATGTGGCCGGACGGCTCGGGTCCCACGCAGATCGTCGACGACGGCGGAGATGCGACGCTGCTCGTGCACAAAGGCGTCGAGTTCGAGAAGGCAGGGAAGATCCCGGCCTTCAACGCGGAGACCGAGCCTGAGGAATGGGGCGTCATCCTCCAGCTGCTCCGCAAGGAGCTGGCCGAGTCACCGAAGCGCTGGACGAAGGTTGCCGCGGATCTGCGCGGCGTCAGCGAAGAGACGACGACCGGCGTACACCGGCTCTATCAGATGATGGAGAACGGCACGCTGCTGTTCCCGGCGATCAACGTGAACGACTCGGTCACCAAGAGCAAGTTCGACAACATCTACGGGTGCCGGCATTCGCTCGTCGACGGGCTGAACCGCGCGACCGACGTGATGCTTGGCGGCAAGGTCGCCGTGGTGTTCGGCTACGGAGAGGTTGGCAAGGGATGCGCGCAGGCGCTGCGAGGCCAGGGCTGCCGCGTCATCGTGACCGAAATCGATCCGATCTGCGCCCTGCAGGCGGCGATGGAAGGCTACGAGGTCGACACGCTCGAGAATGTCGTCTCGACGGCCGACATCTTCATCACAGCGACCGGCAATCTCAACATCATCACCGCCGACCATATGGCGCGGATGAAGGACAAGGCGATCGTGGGCAACATCGGCCACTTCGACAACGAGATCGACATGGCCGGCCTGAAGAAGGTCAAGGGGATCGAGCGGATCAACATCAAGCCGCAGTACGACCAGTACCGGTTCCCCGACGGCCACAGCGTCATGGTGCTGGCCGAAGGACGGCTGCTGAACCTGGGCTGCGCAACGGGCCATCCCAGCTTCGTGATGTCCGCGTCGTTCACCAACCAGGTGATCGCACAGCTCGAGCTGCATCAGCACAACGACAAGTACCAGAAGAAGGTGTACATCCTCCCGAAACACCTCGACGAGGAGGTTGCGCGCCTGCACCTCAATCACTTGGGCGTCAACCTGACGAAACTGACCCCGGAGCAGGCGCAGTACCTCGGAGTACCGGCCGAAGGGCCGTACAAGCCGGAGCACTATCGATACTGACGCTGTCAGGAGACAGAATGGCGGTGCTGAGCTGACGCTGGCCAGAAGGCTGTCGTGAAATCAGCAGCGCCCGCGGCCCGAGCGAGGCGCGAAGTCGCCGAGCGAGAGCGAGTGGGGGTGGGCCGCCTCCGCCAAGGCTACGGCGAGCTCGGCCGAAGCTGCGCGAAGGCCAGGCCCCACGAGCGCTGATAAATGCAGACAGAATCTTGAAACGATTCTTTCTTCTTCTGCTGATCGTCGCCGGCGTGGCGGGTGGAGTGCTGTATCTCAGGCGCTCCGCTCCTGCGCCGGCGCCTCCTACTTCACGCCCCAACATCCTTCTCATCACAATCGACACGCTGCGGGCCGACAGGCTCGGGCGTGGCTTCACGCCTGCGATGGACGCGCTCGCGGGCGCGGGCGTCCGCTTCGACAATGCGCGGACGGCCGTCCCGCTGACGCTGCCGGCGCACGTCACGATCATGACCGGCCTGCTGCCGGTTGCCCACGGCGTGCGCGACAACGGCGTCGTGTTCAAGGCCCAGTCGCCGCCGCTGGCGCGCGCGCTGCGCGACGCGGGATATCACACCGGCGCGTTCGTCGGCGCCTACGTCCTCGATCGGCGCTTCGGCCTCGCCGACGGGTTCGATACCTATGACGACCGGATACGACGCGATCCGAACCTCGGTGCACGGTTGGAAGCCGAGCGGCGTGGCGGCGACGTCGTGGATGCCGCGCTGCCGTGGCTGGCGCAGGTAGACGGACCGTTCTTTCTCTGGGTGCACCTGTACGACCCGCACGCGCCGTACGAGCCGCCTGCGGAGTATCTCGCAGCGGGCCGAAGCGCGTATGACGGCGAGGTCGCTTACGCGGATGCCCAGGTTGGCCGCGTCATGGAGGCGTTGTCGGCGAAAGGGGCGAGCGCGTCCACGGTCGTCGTCCTTGCGGGAGACCATGGCGAAGGGTTGGGCGAACACGGCGAGCTGACCCATGGGATGCTGGCTTACGACACGACGCTGAAGGTGCCGCTCGTGCTGGGCGGGCCGGGCGTTCAGAGCCGCAGCGTCGCTGCGCCTGTCTCGCTGGCCGATGTGGCGCCGTCGCTGCTGCGCCGCGCCGGCCTGATGGCGGCCCAGAGCGCCGGCAACGTCGATCTGTTCTCGCCTGGATCGCCGGATCGCGACGTCTACGCGGAGACCCAGTATCCACGAACAGCCGGATGGCACGCGCTCTCGGTGCTGGCCGACGGGAAGTGGAAGCTGATTCTCTCCTCCGAGCCGGAGCTCTACGATCTCCCCGCGGATGCCGGGGAGCAGAAGAACGTCGCCGAGGCGAATCCCGGCATCGTGCAGGGCATGAGGAAGCGCCTGACGGAGATTCAATCCGTCACGCCTCAGCCGTCGGCGGCGGTTCCCGCCGATGCCGCCGAACGTCTTCGCGCCCTGGGATACGTGAGCGGTTCGTCCACGCCCAAGGCGGACGCCGGCGCACCGAATCCGGCCCGGGTCATCGACGCGTGGACGATGTTCGAGAAGGCGTTGAGCCAGGTGAACGCCGGTCGCCCGAACGATGCGCTTCCGGCGCTGACGGTGCTGGCGGCGAAGTTTCCTGATGCTCCGGTGTTTCAGACGACGTACGGGCGCGCGTTGAAGGATGCCGGGAAGCCGGCCGAAGCGGTCGCGGTCTATCGGCGTGCCGTGGCCAGCGTGCAGGACGCCGCGCTGTATCACGATCTCGCCGTCGCCGCGCGCGCGGCGGGCAACCCTGCCGAGGCGATGAAGGCGGAGCAGGCGGCCCTCGCGCTGCAGCGTGACAACCCGGATGCGATGAACGGCCTCGGGCTGCTGCAGGCCGAAGCCGGACATGCGGCGGATGCGGCACGATGGTTCGAAGCGGCGGCTGCGGCGGACCCGTCGAACGCGTCGTATTGGACGAATCTTGGCAACGCACGTCGCGAGCTTGGCGATCTGGCCCAGGCGGAGGCCGCCTACAAGCGCGCGCTGGAAGTCGATCCGTTGTACGCCGACGCTGCCAACGGCCTCGGCGCCCTCTTCGTGCAGCGCGGCAAACCTGCCGACGCCGTTCCGTGGTTCGAGCGGGCAGTCCAGCAGTCGCCGGACTTCTACGAGGCGCGTCTGAATCTGGGGATTGCGCTGCAGGAGAGCGGTCAGCGCGACCGGGCTGCGGTTGTGTATCGGGAGATTCTGGCGAAGGCGCCGCCCCGCTTCGCCCGCGAGCGCAAGGCCGCGGCGGATTTGCTCGCGCGGCTGGGAGCTCAGTAAGCGGATCTTGCGTAGTGCGGGCGCGGAGGGTTGCGGAGGGCGCGGAGAAGGGATCACCGCGGAGGCACGGAGGAACGCGGAGATCTCAGGACCGCTCGCGCCGCGCGAAGCGCGGTCTTGGGGATCCGCGACCCGGGATCGCAAGCACAGCTGAATACGAAGTGTGCTTGCGATCCCGAGTCGCGGATCCCCAAGTTCGCCGGCCTCCGGCCGGCACGCGAGCCGTCCTCAGTTCCGTGTACCTCCGCGCCTCCGTGTCTCTGTGGTAGGCCCTTCCCCGTGCCCTCCGCAGCCTCCGCGCCCGAAACTATCGCAGCGCAGCTAACAGACGCTGAACTTCCGCGCGCTGCGGAGCGCTCGCGGGGAGTCGCCGGAGCAGTTCCTCGGCCTCGCGTGCCGCGTCCTGGCGACGGCCGGCGCGCGCAAGGACGCGCGCGAGGTTGAATCGCGCTTCGTCGAAATCCGGATCGAGCGTGATCGCGCGCTGAAGCGGCGGAATCCCGTCGGCGTGGCGTCCGGTGTCCGAGAGCAGCATTCCGAAGTTTGCGAGCACGACGGGGTTGTCCGGTTCGACGCGCTCCGCCGCTTTCAGCGTGGCCAGCGCCTGATCCGTGTGACGTGCTTCGGCCTGGCACTGGGCGAGGCCGAGATGCGCGTCAGCAGTCGGCACGTGGGCGCTGATAGCGTTCGTCAACAGCGGCATCGCGGCGGCGCAACGGCCGGACTCCAGCAGCACGTATCCGAGACGCAGATTCGCCTGAGGGTTCTTCGGATCCTCGGCGAGAATCAGCCGCAACGCCGCTTCGAGCTCAGGGCCCTGCAGCTCGCCCGACATCACCTGCGAAATCCGGGCTGCGAGCGCGGCGCGGTCCTTGGGGTCTGACCTGGCGGCCGCGCGCGTATCACTTGATCCCGACACGTAGCCGAGCGCCTGAAGACGCGCCAGCGCGTCGGGGTCGATGCGCTCGGTCGGCTCGAGGGACGTGGTCGAATAGCGTTGCACCCGCTCCCGAAGATCCGCTGCGCGCTGCGGCTGCGACGTCACGACGTCCCGCGTCTCGCCCGGATCGCTCTCGACCTCGTACAGCTCCGCGCGCGGCGCCGCAATGTACTTGAGGCCCTGCGATCGGAGCGCCCGTAGTGGGCTCCAGCCGAAATCGAGCAGCGGCGCAAACGATTCCGCATAGAGGTCGCGCGCCGAAAGCTCCCCGCCGGCCAGCGCCGGCACGAGATCGATGCCGTCAGCGTCGAAACGCTTGACGCCGAGCAGGCCCAGGACGGTAGGCGCCACGTCGGCCAGCGAAACGGGCGATGGAATCGTCCTGGCTGGAACGCCGGGGCCCGCCATCACCAACGGCACGCGCAGCGTCGTGTCGTACACGAACAAGCTGTGGCTGATTTCCCCGTGCTCGCCGAATGCCTCGCCGTGGTCGGCCGCGACGACGATCAGCGAGCTGGCGGCGCTCGCGCCAAGCGCCTCGATCAACCGCCCCGCCTGCACATCCGCTTCCGCAATCTCATCGTCATACCGATCAGCCGTCGAGCGGCCGGAGCGAGGGTCGCCGTAGGGCGCGTGGGGTTCGAAAAGATGGAGCCACAAAAAGAATCGCGTGCCAGGGGTGCCAAGGGTGCCAGGGGGGCCGCTCACGCCGTCGGTGCCAGGGGTGCCTTGGGTGCCAAGGGTGCCGGAGGTGCCTGGGGTGCCAAGGGTTCTTAGCCACGCGATTGCGTCGTCGACCGTCTGGCGGCCGGGGCGCTCGTTTTCCAGGCGGCCGCGGGGGCCGCGCGGCATGCGGTCGCTGTAGGTGGCGAAGCCCTTGCTGAGTCCGAACCGGCGGTCGAGCGGAAACGCGCTGACGAAGGCGCCGGTCGAGAATCCGGCGGCCGCCAGCGTTTCGGCAATCTGGGGAACGTTCTGATCCACGCGCATGCCGTTGTGACGGCCGCCATGTCCCGGAGGGTAGAGGCCAGTCATCAGCGACGCGTGCGATGTCAGCGTGATCGGCGCAGTCGCGTAGGCCTTGTCGAACCGCGCGCCGCGCCGCGCGAGCGCGTCGATGGTAGGTGTCCGCGCGCGCGTGTAGCCGTAGGTACCCACGCGGTCGGCACGCAGCGTATCGATGGTGACGAGGACGAGGTTGCGGGCGCTGGCGGGAGGCGGAGCCGGTGCGGGAGTGGAACTGGAGCACGCGCTCAGACCCAATAGCAGCGGCGTCCACAGAGAACGACGGCGCCAGTCACGAAGACCACGAAGCACACGAAGACCACGAAGTTCCTGAGGTTTATTGAGCTCTTTGAATCCACACTTCGTGTTCTTCGTGGACTTCCGCCTTCGCAATGCTACGGCGGACTCGCCGAAGCCTTCGGCGGAGGCGGTCGTGATCATCGTGATGGGTCCGTGATCCCGCGGCGGTCGGTCAATGGTTCATTCAGAAACCGGATCAGCGGCACGATCGCTTTGAACGTCGCGAAGAGCGTCGGATAGAAGTCGCGGCTGGTTGCAAACTCCGGCGGGAACTCGCGGCCGGCGAGAAACTGACGGTACTTGAGATACTCGGCAGCCGGATGATCGGCCGGAAAACCGCGCGGCACCCGCGTCAGCCGGTCACCGCTCAGTTTCTCGACCGTGCCGGTGAAGGTCCTGCTGCTGGCAATTCGCCGAATTGCCGGCCAGGTGCCGGCGATGTGCTCGCGGACTTTCAGCAGTTGCGGCGGATGCGGCGCGTACATGCCGCCGCCCGCCCACGTCCAGCCGGGCGCCACCTCGAAATACAACCCCGCCCCCTCGTGCTTCGCCAGGCCCCGCCACGGAAATACCGCCGCCGCGTTCGTCTTGAGCGGAGACTTGTCCTCGCTGAAGCGCGTGTCGCGGTAGATCCGATAGAGCGACGCCTTTGGCGACGCCACGATCTCGGGTGCAACCCGCGGGAGATCCTTCGCAAGCGTTTCGATGACCGCAATCATCGGCTCGCGCACGCACCGCTCGTACTCCTCCTTGCGGGCCTTGAACCACTCGCGGTCGTTGTTCCGCTTCAACGCGCGCAGGAACTTCAGCGTGTCGCTCGAGAATCGCGGGACCATCAGTCAATGATAGCGCCTGCGGCCCGAGCGAGGCGCGCAGCCGCCGAGCGAGAGCGAGTGGGGGTGGGGCCCCGCGAGCATTAAGAAAAGCAGACAGAATGGCGGTGCTGAGATCGAGGATGAAAAAGCTGTCGTGCTATCAGCAGCGCCTGCGGCCCGAGCGAGCGCGAAGGCGCCGAGGTCGCAGCGAGCGGGGGTGGGGCCCCCGCGAGCACTGAAAAAAGAGCGCTGAAAGCTGATAGCTGAAAGCTGGCAGCTGGAAGCTGGAAGCTTATTACAAAAAAGGGGCGCCGCGAGGCGCCCCTCAAAATCGCACGTCGTACCGAGTCTCTAGAACGTAAACCGGAACCCGATCTGTCCGATGCGCTGTTCCGGGTTCTGGAAGTCACCCGCGATACTCCGTGCGGCTTCAGGAATTGCGGCACGCCGTCCGACGCGTTCGGCTGCGGGTTCGTGACGCTGCCGATGAACCGCGGCCGATGAACGTCGACGGGTTCAGTGACGTTGAAGAGGTTGAAGATCTCCGCAATCGCCTCGACCCGCGCCGTCCTATAGAGGTGGAAGCCCTTCGACACGCGCAGGTTGAACGTCGACTGGCTGGCGCCGCGGCCGCAGTTGATCGTCTCGCACGGGCCGATGTCCTTGACCTTCACGAAGCCGTTCGAGTCGAAGCCGTCGAACGCGAACGCGCGGTCGGTGATGTCGTTGTTGACGCCGTTCAGGTTCATGTCGACGCCCTGCGGTCAGGTTCACCGGCAGCGCCGAGCGGTAGCGGAAGATCGGCGCGACGCGTCAGGCCCCACGGGCCCTGCCACACGGCGGTAGACCGTCGGCTGGTGACGCGCGTCGGTCCGTCCCGACGGGCCGACCTGCACGTCCGCGTACGGATCCAGGTGGTTCTGGATGTTCTGCACGTTCAGCTCGTCGGAGCCGTGTGCCGGTCGTCGACTTCGGCCGTGCGAGAGCGAATACCAGGCCGTGAACTGCAGGCCCGCGGCTCATCCGGCGGCGGACGCCGAAGTTGATGCCGTCGAACCGGCTCTTGCCGTCGCTGATGTCGATCGTGAAGTTCGCCGGGCTGATCGGCAGGTCAGCGAACTGCCGCGGGCCCGGTCGGGCCGACGCCCGGGTTGCGCTGGTTCAGCTGGATACGCCAGCCGAGGTCGCGACCCGTCGCGAGTGCACGTAGTCGATGTCGATCACCGTTGCGGCGTCGAGCTGGTGCGACCAGCCGAGCGAGTACTGATCCGCGTAGGGCTGCCGGATTCGCGGCGACGCGATGTGCGAGTTGAGCGGCAGCGCGCCGCCCGCTTCGTTCTGGCTCGCGATCGTGCTGACGTCGTCACCCACGCGGAAGAGCGTGCCGTCCGCCTTGCGGATGCCGTTCGGGTTGCTGACGTTGAACACCTGCCGGCGCCGATGCCCGTCGCGTTGACGGCCGCAAACAGGATGTTCGCGTTCGTGTAGCCGACGTCGTAGTAGCGGCCGTAGCCGGCGCGGATCAGGTCGCGCCCGTTGCCCTTGAGGTCCCACGCGAGCCCGGCGCGTCCCTGCCAGTTGTTGCGTGTCTTCCTTCGAATCGAGGCCGAACTCGCGGAACGCCGGCTGACCAGCGAATCGTCCGGCGCGCGCCCGCATTCTGCAGAATGACGAAGTTCGGGTTCTTGCTCTGGTCGATCGCCCAGCCGTCCAGGTAGTCGTAGCGGAACCCGAGGTTCAGCGTCAGCCGGTCGCTCAGGCGCCAGTCGTCCTGAATGTAGAGGCCGAGCTGCCAGTTCGGGATGTTCGCATCCGCCGATCCGCCGTTCTTGCGTCACGCTGCTGACCGGGCCGTTCTGATCGTTGGTCGTCAGCAGCTATAGGCGTAGTCGCCCGTGCCGGTGTTGAACGTGATGAACAGCCGCGGCTGCTTGATGAAGTTCACGCCGGTCTTGATGTCATGTCCCAGGCCGCCCATGCCCGCGATGCTCCACGAGAAGTCGTCGCGGAACTGGTACTTCTGCTGCTGGGTCTGCTGCGGCGTGTTCGGTGTTCTGGCCGATGGAGACGCCGTTGGGGAACGTGATGCTGCGGATCGAGGCTGTTGGCCGTGATGGCGTTGGCGAAGTCCGCAAACTGGAAGATGAATTCGTTCAGCTTCGAGCCGCCGAGCACCCAGTTGTGGTTCAGGTTGATCGAGTTGAACGTGTTCGCGCTCTCGCCCCATCCGCTCGGCGGCGTAGCGGGATCCGCGCCGTACGGCTGCGAGTTCGTGTTCCGGCCGTAGCGGACCGCCAGGTACTGCGTGGGCGTCATCTGCGCCGTGACTTTGCCCGTGAGCAGGTTCTCGCGATACGGCGTGGCGAAGACGCCATCCTCGATCCGGGAACAGACCCGTGCGTGTCGACGACCTGGAACGTGTCCTGCTGCGTGCGCTCGAACGCGGCGAAGAAGTAGTGCATCTTGTTCGACACGATCGGCCCGCCGACCGATCCGCCGTACTGCCACCGCTTGTAGTCCTGCTTGTGGGACGTCCGCGAGCTTTTCCGTCTCGGTCTGCGAGTTGAGCGCGTCGCCGCGGTAGAGCGTGAAGAAGCTGCCGCGCAGGTTGTTCGTGCCGCTCTTCGTGACGATGTTCATCACGCCGCCGTTGCTGCGGCCGTACTCCGCCTTGTAGCGCGACGTCACGAAGTTGAACTGCTCGACCGCTTCGAGCGGGAAGAGCTGGAGCAGGCCGCCGACGGTGTCGTCGTTGTTGTCGCCGCCGTCGATCTGGTAGTTGACGTTGCGGCCGTTGCCGCCGGCAATCTGCGGCGAGTACCTGCGTGCTCTTGGTCGGGTCGGAGTGGTACCCGAGACCGACGCCCGGAATCGTGACCGCCGCGTTGGCGAACTGACGCCCGTTGAGCGGCAGACTCTCGAGGCGGCCGACGTCCACGACGCCGCCGACTGAAGACGACGAGGTCTCGATGAGTGGCGACTCGCCGGTGACCGTGATGGTCTCCTGCACCGTCGCAAGCTTGAGGGCGAAGTTCACGTCCAGCGTCTGGCCGACGCTGAGCACGATGCCCTTGTTCTCGACCTTGGTGAAGCCCTGGAGCTCCGCCGTCAGGTCGTAGGTTCCGACCGGCATCGCCGTCAGGCGAAAGACACCTTCGCCGTCGGAGACATCGGTTCTCACAAAGCCGGTGAGGGCGTTCTTGCCGGTGACGGTCGCCCCGGGAACCGCGGCACCCTGGTCGTCAAGAATCCGACCAGTGATGGTGCCCGTCGTCTGCTGCGCCATGGCAGGCGTTGTCGCCAGCCCGAGCAGGCAGAAGGCGATCATCAAAGAGATGATCCTATTCATGCGTGATGGTCCTCCAGATTATCGAAAGGGGATGAGGCGCGATGTGCGCCGGCAATATCTCAGCAAGGAGCGGACCAGCTCACGTGGGACGAAATGCATCCCAGGCGTGCTCAAGTATCTGAACTTAGAGACGAAATGACCGAAAATGGGACGGTCGGTGTGACAAAGATCCAAGAAGCCGTGACACGCATCCAACGGGAACTTGGATCTCGGCCGTAACAAGGGCGGATGACCAATTTTGGCAATTGCCAACGATGTCTGCGGCTTTTCGTCTATTAACCCATGCTGAACGTCAAGTTTGCCCTTCGGACCCTCTTCAAAACTCCCTTCGTCACCATCGTCGCCATCATCTCGCTGGCGCTGGGGATTGGGGCCAACGCTGCCATCTTCTCCCTCTTTGATCAGATGCTGCTCCGGCCGCTGCCCGTCATGCAGCCGGGGCGCCTCGTGAATCTCGGCCGCGCCGGGCCCGAAGCCCGGATCGAACTCCTGCAACAACGCCGGCGGCTGCGACGTGGTGTTCAGCTATCCGATGTTCCGGGATCTCGAGCGCGTCGCAGACGGTCTTCACCGGGATCGCGGCTCACCGGACCTTCGGTGCGAACCTCGCCTCCAGGGGCCAGACGTCGAGCGGCGAGGGCATGCTGGTGTCGGGCAGCTACTTTCCCGGTGCTCGGCCTTCAGCCGGCGCTCGGCCGTCTGCTCGGACCAGACGACGACCGGGTGATCGGCGAGTCGCACGTGGCCGTGTTGAGTCATGCCTGGTGGCAGAGCCGGTTCGGCCTGGACCCGAGCGTCCTCAACGACACGCTGATCATCAACGGCCAGAGCATGACGATCGTCGGCGTCGCCCCGCGCGGTTTCGACGGGACGACGATGGGATCGAGGCCGCAGGTGTTCGTGCCGATCACGATGCGCGGGTTCATGCAGCCCGGGTTCAAGGGATTCGACAGGCGTCAGAGCTACTGGGCGTATCTGTTCGCCAGGCTCAAGCCGGACGTCACGATCGACAGCGCGCGGGCGGCGCTCAACGGGCAGTACCACAGCATCATCAACGACGTCGAAGCGCCGCTGCAGAAGGGGATGAGCGATCAGACGATGGCAAGGTTCCGCGCGAAGGTGATCACGATGGAGGAAGGTCCGCGCGGGCAGAGCTCGGTCGTCGCGCGAGGCGCGGACGCCGCTGCTGCTCCTCCTGTCGGTCACGGGACTCGTGCTGGTCATCGCGTGCGCGAACATCGCGAACCTGCTGCTCGCGCGCAGCGCGGCGCGGGCTGGAGAGATGGCGGTCCGCCTCTCGATCGGCGCGGGCCGGTGGCAGCTCGTGGCGCAGCTGCTCACGGAGTCGTGTCTGCTGGCATTGTTCGGCGGGATCGCCGGCCTGCTCGTGGCGCGGTGGACACTGGATCTGATGGCGTCGATGCTCCCGGCCGAGGCGACGCAGACCCTCCAGTGGTCGATCGAGCCCCGCGTCATCCTCTTTGCCGCCGCGCTGACCATCGGAACGGGCCTGCTCTTCGGTCTGTTTCCGGCGCTGCACAGGACCAGACCCGACCTTCTCTCGACGCTCAAGGGTCAGGCGGGTCAGCCGTCCGGGGCACGCGCGGCTTCACGATTCAGGACGTCGCTTGCGACCGCGCAGATCGCGCTCTCGATGGCGCTTCTCGTGTCGGCGGGCCTCTTCACCAAGAGCCTCTTCAACGTGTCACGCGTGGATCTCGGCCTCAAGGCCGACAACGTCGTCACATTCGGCATCGCGCCCGAGCTCAATGGCTATCTGCCCGAGCGATCCAAGGCGCTGTTCGAACGGCTCGAGGACGAGCTGGCCGCGCATGCCCGGCGTCACCGGCGTCACGGCGGGGCTGGTGGCCGTGCTCGCAGGCAACAACTGGGGCAGCAGCGTGTCCGTCGAGGGATTCAAGTGGGGGCCCGACCTCGATACCGAGTCGCGCTACAACGAAATCGCGCCCGCGTACTTCAGCACGCTCGGGATTCCGCTCATCGCCGGACGCGAGTTCACCGCGCGCCGACAGCGCGACAGGACCGAAGCTCGCGATCGTCAACGAGGCGTTCGCGAAGAAGTTCAACCTCGGTCGAGACGTCGTGGGCAAGCGGATGAGCGACAGCGGCGGCGCGAACGCGAAGCTCGACATGGAGATCATCGGACTGGTGCAGAACGCGAAGTACAGCGAGGTGAAGCAGCAGGTTCCGGCGCAGTTCTTCCGGCCCTACCGGCAGGATGATCGCGTGGGCTTCCTGACCTACTACGTGCGGACGTCGCTCGACCCGAACGAGCTGGTCGGCGCGATTCCGAAAGTGGTTGCGCGGCTCGATCCAAACCTGCCGGTTGAAAACCTGCGCACGCTCCCGCAGCAGATTCGCGAGAACGTGTTCCTCGATCGATTCATCAGCGTCATGTCGGCGTCGTTTGCCGGTCTCGCGACATTGCTCGCCGCGATCGGCCTCTACGGCGTGCTGGCGTACACCGTCACGCAGCGCACTCGTGAGATCGGACTGCGTATGGCGCTCGGCGCCGCACCCGGCCGCGTGCGGTCGATGGTGCTGCGCCAGGTCGGCGTGATGACGATCATCGGCGGCGTGATTGGTCTGGCCGCAGCGATTGGGTTGGGGCGGCTTGCCGAGTCGCTGCTCTACGAGATGAAGAGCGGCGACGCAGTGGTACTCGTCAGCTCGGCCGTTCTGCTCACGCTCGTCGCGCTCGGCGCCGGCCTGATTCCTGCCCACCGCGCGTCGCGAATCGATCCGATGCGGGCGCTCAGATACGAATAGGGGCCGGGGGCCGGAGGCCGGAGGCCGGGGTGCCAGGGTGCCTGGGTGCCAAATTGTCGGGGTGCCCGAGTGCCAAGTCATACGTGTCCCGAACCCGAGCCGCGAACCCTGATCCCCGGCCCCCGGTCCCCGGCCCCCGGTCCCCGACTCATTCACTCCTGAGCGCCGTCATCGGATCCACCTTCGTCGCCCGCCGCGCGGGCACATACGTTGCCGCGAGCGTGACCACCGCAAACAGCAGGCACGTTCCCAAGAACGTCGCCGGATCCAGCGGCCGGACGCCGAAGAGCAGGCTTTCGATCAGCGTCGATCCCGACACCGGCGAGCAGGACACCGAGGGCAACCCCAATCGACGCGAGCAACAGGCCCTGACGGAGGACGAGCCTCAGCACCCGGCGTTCGTCGGCGCCGAGGGCGATGCGGATGCCGATCTCGCGGGTCCGCCCGCTGACAGCGTAGGCCGTCACGCCGTAGATGCCCAGGGCCGCCAGTATCAGTCCGACAATGCCGAGGCTGCCGGCGACGGATGCGGCGATGCGCTGAGGCACGAGGCCGATCGCCGTCACCTCGCGCAGCGGGAGCGCCTCGGTCAGCGGCAGGTTCGGATTTATCTCGCGCAGCAGCAATCGGATCTGCGGCACGACGCTGGCGTCGCTCGTTCGTCTCACGAGCAGCGAGAGGCGCGAGATGTAGCGCTGACTCATCGGGACGTAGATGTAAGGTTCGACGGCGCCTCCCAGCGAGACCAGCTTCGCGTCCGACGCGACGCCGACGACCGTCAGCTTCTGGGCTTCAGGCTCGCCAACATCCGCGAGAAGCTGCTGCCCGATGGCATCGCGATTCGGCCAGGCTCGGCGTGCGAGCGCTTCGTTGACGATGGCGACGAGCGGAGCGCCGCGAGCGTCACGCTCGCTGAAGTCGCGCCCCGAGACCAGTCGGATCTTCAGCGTTCGAAAGAAGCCCGGCTCGACCGCGTTCCAGTCCGCATTGAGACCATCGTTGCCATCCGGCCCCACCATCCCGGGCACGCGCAACCCGCCGAAGCCCATGCGGCTGCCGTCGAGCGGCAGATCGGCTGTGGCCGTCGCCGATTCGACGCCCGGCATCGCGGTCAGGCGCTGTACGAGGTTTCTCAGGAACAGCCCGCCCGATTCATCGCGGTAGCCCGCAAGCGACAGGTCGAGCGTCGCCACATCGACGTGCTCCTGATCGAAGCCCGGCTGGATGCTCGCCGCGTGCTGGAGCGCGCGCAGAAACAGTCCGGCCGCCACGACGAGCAGCAGCGACATCGTCACCTGCCCGACGACGAAGGCGCTGCGGAGGCGAAGTTTTCGTGGACCGGAATCGAGACCTTCCGTTTTCAACGACGGCAGCAGATCTCCGCCCGACGCCTGGAGCGCGGGCGCCAGCCCTGAGAGCACGGCGGTGACCAGCATGAGGCATCCGGCAAACGTCAGCACGCGCCAGTCGGTGGCAACCGTGAGCACGACCGGGAAGGGAAGGTGGGGCAGGAGGGCCATCAGTAGCGACGTGAGCAACGGGCTCACGACTACGCCGATGATTCCCCCGGCCGCGAAGACCAGGACGGCTTCCGTCATCAACTGCCGCACGAGCCGTCCGCGCCCTGCGCCGATCGCCAGCCTGACAGCGACCTCACGCCGGCGCGCGGCGGCGCGCGCGAGCATCATGCCGGCGACGTTGACGCACGCGATGAGCAGGACCAGCCCGACGATCACCATCAGGAGTCCGATGAACGCGGTAACAACGGTGATCCTGCCGGGGATGATTGCCGTTCCGGCAACGGCGATGCCGCGATCACGGTAGTCGTCCGGAAACTCTCGCTGCAGTGCCGCCGCGATCGCGGTCATTTCGCTCTGGGTCTGCTGGATGGCGACGCCCTCTTTCAGCCGGCCGCCCATGATGAGCCAGGACGCCCGCCGCGAGGTCAGCGTGTCGGCGGTTTCCCGCGGCGTCGCTTCCACGAGCATCGACAAAGAGACCCATACATCAGGTTTGATCAGCGTCGTGCCCTGAAATCCTCGAGGCGCAATGCCCACGACCGTGAATGGATGACTGTTGAGCGCGATCGTCTGTCCAACGATGTTCGGATCCGCGGCGAATCGACGCTGCCACAGTTCGTGACTGATGACGGTCACCGGATGTCCACCGACCGTGACATCGTCGCGATCCTCGAGCAGCCGGCCCGCAACCGCGCGCGTGCCGAGAACGGAGAAATAGTTGCCGCTCACGAGCGTGCCGTAGACGCGCTCGGCTTCAGCTCGTCCGCCGAGGCTGATCGGGACCGGCTCGAGGTCGATCGCATACACCCCCTCGACCGTCGTCGCGCGCTCGCGGACCGCGCGGTAGTAGGGATAGGAGACTGTGTCGAACCCCTCGCCCCGATCCGTGCGGCCCAGGTCGACGAGGCGCTCCGGCGTCGCAAGCCCAGGTAGCGGCCGGAAGAGCAGCGCGTTCGCTATCGAGAAAATCGTGGTGTTGGCGCCGATGCCGATCGCAAGCGAGAGCGCGGCGGTAGCGGTGAACAGGGGACTCTTCCGCAGGAGGCGCAGGCCGAAGCGGATGTCTTGCAGGAAGGTGTCTAGCATTCCGTACTTTACGGAGGTGCTTCACGGGAGGTTCTCCACGGGGGTTCTCCACGAGGGTTCTCCACGAGGGTTCTCCACGAAGGTTCCAGGCGTTTCTTTGCTCTTCTTGAGGTACAGAAGCAGGCCAGTTGAAGCCAGTTTCGCTCGATAGCAAATCCGCCACAGGGTGCGAAACTCGTCGATGGTGAAGTGGCCGCATTGAGTTCCGTCGCGCAGGTGGTTTCGCGTTTCTGCCAGCTCACCGAGCGCCATCTCCAGGTAACGCGCAAACTCCGCCCGCCGGAACCGCCCGAACCCTTCAGCGATCAGCGCTGACGCCGCGCGGGCCGGACTTCCGGATTTGCCGGCAGAAGTCGTAATCCCTGGCTACCGCCGGCCGCGCAATGACTTTGTAGATGCCAAGCTTGAGTTCTTCACTCAGCTGGTACGCGAACAATTCCTCATGCCTGCGGACGCCTTTCATGCGGAGTCGAAAGGCACAGAGCGTGCCTACGTCACGATCTTTCGCAAATCGCCAGAACCAGAAGATTTTGACGTTTCTAGAGGATCGATCGTCGCGATTTCGGCAACATTGCCACCAACACGTGCGAAATCGTGAAGAACCTGTCGTGAAGAAACTGACCTCGTGAAGAACCTGTCGTGAAGAACCTGTCGTGAAGAACCTGTCGTGTGAAGAACCCTGTCGTGAAGAACCTGTCGTGAAGAACCCGTGCCGTGAAGAACCCGTCGTGAAGAACCCTCGTCGATTACCACCACCTCTTAGCCCAGACGAGCTGGACGGCCGCCGCGTGCTCCCATTCCAGGCGGGTGTAGGCCTTCGAATCCTTGATAACCAGCTTTGAGCGTGATGTCCGGGTTGACGCGGAACCCGATGGTGACGTCGTTGGTTCCGCCGAAGACGCGCCCGCGCGCGCCGCTGACGAAGACCGGTGTGGATGCCCGTGTCGTGCGGGCGGCCGCATACCAGCGCGGACTAATTGTCCGAACAGCTTCGAGCAGGTAGCCGCGCGCGACGGCGGGCGTCGTGGCAGTTTCGAAGTTGTCGATGATCCACTCGCCGGCGACGCGCGTGTAGCCGATCGCGTACTCCGCCTTCGAGGTTGAAGATGGTTGCGGTCGCATCGATGTTCTGCGCGAGCGCCGGGGCGTTGGGGTTCTGCGCGCGGTAGAGGCCGCGCGCGTATCCGGCTCCGATGCGCAGGCCGGCGAACGGCGTGACGCCGCCGCCGGCGACGAACTGCGGTTCGGCTGACGGCCGCGACGAGGACATCATTTTCCGGCTGCGCGCGGGCGTGCCGTCCGTAACGCCTGCGCGCGCATCCCATCGGCGGCCTGACGCGCTGGCCATGGCGCCGAGCGGATACCCGCCCGAGAGGAGCTGCACACGATCGCCACGTCCATCAAAAGAGGGCAGCGGTGAGAAGTAGTACGACGGCGTGCCAATCACCGGGTTGCGATCCGGCCGCATCTCGAGCGTCATGATTCCGAGCGGCGACGAGATGATGCCCGCATCGATCCGCACCGGCAGCCGCGTCACCGGTTGGTAGCGCACCTGCAGCTGATACATCTCCTTCGACCAGTTCCCGCCGGGAAGTCGCCGGACGTAAGGCCGCACGATGACGTCGACGGTGCTGCCGAGCCGGATGGTCGCGGTGCCGTCGAGAACAAGGAACGGATCGTCAGGAGCGGTGGACGTCGTGGTGACGGCGCCGACGAACTCGACCGAAATGCGATCGGTCAGGCCGGATTGCGCCGCGGCAGGCGTCGCTGCCCCGGCAAGCGTCATCGCCAGAAGGCACCCTGCTGCCGACCGGCAGGCAATCACGCGCGCCCACCCGCTCCGACCATCGCCAATCGTGGTCCGGTGAGCGCCACGAGATTCCGAGCCTCCGATTGCGAAGGAGTTTCGATCGCCGGCAGCGCCCGGGCGAGCGCGTGCACGACTTCCGCGTCGAACTGCGATCCCGCGCAGCGCCACAGCTCGTGGAGCGCTTCCGGTGTGCCGCGCGCAGGACGGTACGCGCGCGCGCTCGTCATGGCATCGAACGCGTCGGCGACGTGGACGATGCGCGCGAGGATGGGGATTTCGTCGCCTCGCAGCCGATGCGGGTAACCCTGGCCGTCCGGCCGTTCGTGGTGGAGCTCGACAATCGAAAGATGCGGCGCGAGGAACGGCACGCTGCGAAGGATCCGGGCGCCGACCGCCGGATGCTGTTTGATCAGCTCGAACTCTTCCGGCGTCAGCGCGCCAGGCTTGCGCAGCACGTTGTCGCTGATGCCGATCTTGCCGATGTCGTGCAGCAGCGCTCCCAGTCGCAGGATGTCGATCTGATCGTCGGGCAGCTCCATTTCGCGGCCCACGGCAACGGACACGGCGCTGACCCGCTCGGAGTGACCGGCGGTATAGGGGTCCCTGGCGTCGAGCGCCAGCGCGAGGGCGCGAATCGCGCCGACGTAGGCGCTACGCGTTTCCGCCTCGGCGGCGGAGACCGATCGCATCATCGTGTTGAAGGCATCGGTCAGCGTGTCGACCTCGAGGCTGAAGCCGGTCGGCGAGACCGGGTTGTCGAAGTCGCGCGACTTCGTCATCTCTGAGAGCGATCGCGACAACGTGTCGATGGGCCGCGCGATGGTGCGAGCCAGCCACACGCTCGCGAACCCGGCAAGCGCGAACGATCCAATCGCGATGATGACGATGGCCCGCAGCGCATCCTGCATGGGCGCGCGCGTCGACGCCGCGACCGACCCGAGTGCGTAGACGCGCGCCTCGCCGTCCTGAAAGAGAAGCCTGACCGCATATTCGGACTTGCCGAGGGTGACCAGGTCGCTCGAGGGCAGCGCGTGGAGCACTGCCGGCGTCAGCGCGCGCGTCGATTCGGCGTTCAGCGTGCTGGCGATAGTCTGTTCCCCCGAGACGATCAGCGTGCCGGCGCCCGAGAGCGCCGAGAGCTCCTGCGCGTAGCGCGCGTCGAGCGCCTTGGCGAGCTGCAGCGTACCAATCTCGGTGTCCTGCAGCGAGACGGGAGCCGATGCGAACTGGAATACCCCGCATTTCAGCGAGACGTACGCGTCGCCCGGCCCGTCCTGCCTCGTCGGCACCCTGGCGTTGACCGGCCAGTCATCCTGCCGTCGTCCGGCTACGGCCAGCACTGTCCCCGAGGCGTCGGTTACAGCGAGGATGTCGGACGGTACGCGCGCGGCAATCTTTTCGAGCTCGCGGTCGATCGTCAGCACCATCTCGCGCCGGAAGGACTCGTTCGCCGCGCCCGTCTCGGTCTGATAGTTATCGAGCGCAGCCTTGAGCGTCGGGTTCTCCGCCAGCGTGGCGACCTGCGCGTGGAGCTCGCGCGCGCGCCGCTGCTCGAGCGCCGACAGCATGCGCTGTCCGGCCTCGAGCTGGCTGGCGACGCTCCCGCGCACGCGGTAGCGGACGTTCAACGTGACCCCGACGAAGACCGCCGTGAGGACGGCCGCTACCATCACCAGCGTCGCCACGGTGGTGCGAACGACAAAGCGAGGTGGCGCCTGCGGCCCGTGCGTGGCGCGAAGCCGCCGAGCGCGAGCGGGTGGGGCTCCACGAGCATTGAGAAATGTCAACCGCATCACCGATCCTCCACGGGCAGCGCGAACTCGACGCGTACGGTGCGGCCCGGCTCGACGACAATCGCCTTCACGCTTTCGCCGATGCGCTCGTGCCACGCGCTGATCCGGATCTCGCCCGCCGGCACGTCCGGCAGCGCGAAGCCGCCGTCGGTCGCCGGCACGGTGAAGTGGGAGTGATCGAAGACCATGATGCTCCCGCTCATGTGCGAGTGCAGGTGGCAGAAGACTTTGATCAGTCCCGGCCGGCTGAACGTCCGCGAGCGGCTCTCGCCGCGCGGAAAGCGCCCGAGATCGAATGTCGCGCCTCGCGAGAGCGAGAACACGTTGTGGAAGTACGGATCGGAATTCGGGAACTCGACCGTCGAGCCGCGCGTGATCGCGACGACTCGCGGAACGAACGACTCGTTCTGCTGAATCATTTGCGCGCGCGTCGCCGCGGGCGCTGTCGCGCGCGGAACATCCCGCGCGAATACGATGACGTTGCTGATTTCTGATGCGGCTGCTGTCGGACGGGACACGCGCCTGGTCGGGTACGCGCCGGACGTAATGGGGGCGCCTTGCGGCGCCACCAGGCGCACGACCCCCTCGACTCGCCCCGTCGTGGCCGGCGCGGCGCTTGGCGACGTCAGCGCAAAATTCACCACCGCGCACACGGCGGCGAGCCCGGCAGCGGACCGGGACAACACACCCTTCATCGGTTTTGTAATCAACGCCGAACCCATCGCGTTCCCCTCGCCATCGAACGACGGGACCCTGACGTGCTTTATTTCGAGCGACTTACGACCGGCCGCCAGTGCAGATTCGTGCACCCGGCCAGTTCCGATCCGGCTGGATATGGGCACTTTTGATGCCACGAACGGACAGGAGAGGACAGAAGGAGACAGGAGAAGCGCCTGCGGCCCGAGCGAGGCGCGAAAGCCGTCCGCCTTCGCCAAGGCTACGGCGAGACCTCGCCGAAGCTCGAAGAGCGTAGGCGGGCCGAGCGAGAGCGAGCGGGGGTGGGGCCCCGCGAGCATTAAGATTGACGGCATGGAGACGCTTCTTTCAGACATCAAGTACGGCCTCCGGCTCATCGTCAAGAATCCTGTCTTCAGCCTCGTCGTCGTCATCGCGCTGGCGCTGGGGATTGGCGCGAACACGGCGATCTTCAGCGTGCTGAATGCGGTCCTCCTCAAACCGCTGCCTTACCGGGATTCCGAGCGTCTCGTCATGATGTGGCAGCGGTTCACCGGCATCGGCGTGCCGAAAGACCAGAACTGGACGTCGCCGCCCGAGTTCGACGACGTGCGGCGCTATCAGAGCTCATTCAGCGACATCGCGGCGATGCAGGGGACGAGCTTCACCATTCTTGTGGGCGACAGGCCGGAACGGATTCTCGGCCAGTTCGTCTCGCCGAGCTTTTTCAAGATGCTCGGCGTCGAGGCGGTCCGGGGACGAACGTTTCTAGCCGAAGAAGAGCAGCAGGGCAAAGAGGCCGTCGCCGTGATGAGCCACGGTCTCTGGCAGCGCCGCTTCGCCTCCGACGAGGGCCTCGTCGGGCGCACGCTGAACATGAACGGGCGGCCCTACCAGATCATCGGGATTGCTCCACCGGATTTCAGGGATCCGGTGCAGCAGGACGCCGAGATGTGGGCGGCGCTCTCGTTTACCAGTCAGCAACTGCAGCAGCGGGGCAGTCACGGCCTGCTGGTCATCGCCCGCCTCAAGCCGGAGCTCACGCTCGAGCAGGCGCGCTCGGACATGGCGCGAGTGTCTGAGCGGATCATCGAAGGCGCGGCGAACTATCCGTACACCAAGTTCGGGTATGGCGTGATCATCAACCCGTTGCTCGAGGAATACGTCGGCGACATCCGGCCGGCGCTCATGATGCTGATGGGATCCGTGGGGCTGGTCCTGTTGATTGCGTGCACGAATGTCGCCAATCTCCTGCTCGTGCGTGCATCTTCACGCGAGCGCGAGGTGGGCATTCGCACCGCGCTCGGCGCGGGTCGTGGGCGCTTGATCCGGCAGATGCTCACGGAGAGCGTCGTCTTGTCGCTGGTCGGCGCCATCGTCGGCATAGCCCTCGCGAATGTCGGCGTATCGCTGCTCGCGGCGATGGCCGCTCAGTCGTTTCCGAGACTGGCCGAGACCGAGATCGATGGAACCGCGCTGACCTTCACGATCGTCGTTGCGCTCGCGACCGGGATCCTGTTCGGCCTCTTCCCGGCGTTCCAGAGCGCGCGCGTCGCGACACAGGATGTGTTGAAGGAAAGCAGCCAGGCGACGACCGCCGGGCGCGGGCGCCTGCGGCTTCGCCGCGTGCTGGTGGCCGCGGAGGTTGCGCTGTCGCTGCTCCTGCTCGTCGGCGCCGGCCTGCTCATCAAGAGCTTCATGCAGCTGCAGAGAGTCGATGCCGGATTCGATCCGTCCGGTGTCCTGACGATGCGGATTGTCGTGCCGGCGGCGCGATACTCGCAGCCCGATCAGGTGCGCAACTTCTATCGCGATGTGCTGAGGCGCGTGTCCGCGCTGCCGGGTGTGACGATGGTCGGGGCGAACAGCGGGCTTCCGTTGTCAGGTGCGGGCAGCTCCGGTACCACGACCATCGACAACCCCGCGTTTCCCGATGATCGAGGGACGCCCGAAGCCGACCAGCGCATCGTCACGCCCGGCTATTTCGAGACCATGGGCATGAAGATGGTCAGCGGCCGGATGTTCGACGAGCGCGACAACGACACCAGTCAGCCCGTCGCGATCATCGACGAGACGATGGCGCGGACGTTCTGGCCGAACGAAGATCCGCTGGGCAAGCGCATCAAACGAGGCGGCCGGCAGAGCACGCAGCCATGGCTGACGATCGTCGGTGTCGTCCGCCACGTGCGGTACCGGACGCTCGAGGAACCGTCGCGCGTGCAGCTCTACCTGCCTCACGCGCAAGCCCCCACCACCGGCATGAGCCTGGCGATCAAGACCGATCTCGAACCTCGCACATTGTCCACCAGCGTGCAGCGAGAAGTGATCGCCGTCGATCCGGAGCAGCCGGTGTGGGCCGTTCGCACGATGGACGAGCTGATGGCCACGTCGGTCATGCGGCGGCAGCTGATCATGACGCTGCTCACGCTGTTTGCAGGGATCGCGCTGATGCTTGCTGCGGTCGGAATCTACGGGGTCATCTCCTACTGGGTGACGCAGCGGTCGCACGAGATTGGCATTCGGGTCGCGATCGGTGCGAGCCGTCTCGACGTGCTGAAGATGGTGCTCGGTCAGAGCATGTCGGTCGTGCTGATTGGCGTGGTGATCGGGCTCGTCGGCGCGGTCGCGTTGACGAGGGTGATGAGCACTCTGCTGTACGACGTATCCGCGACCGACGCCGCGACCTTTGCGATGTATTCGGCGGTGCTGATTCTTGTCGGCCTGCTCGCGAGCTACCTGCCGGCGCGGCGCGCAACGCGGATAGACCCGGTCACGATGCTGCGCCAGCAGTAGTGGCAGATGTTAGAGCTGAAAGTCGACGCGCTCATTGCGGGTCGCCTGCATTTCACCCGCACGAACGTGCCCATGGACGACGTTCACGACAGGCGACGTGATGACGCGCTTGCAAACGCCTTTGGTGACGATCTGGAAGATCGCCCGCTCGCCCGCTCTCAGGCAGGTCGGGTAGTCGGACTCGCCGGTCGCGCTGTCAATCGAGCCAACCAGGTAGGCCGAAGTGGGGCTTTCTCCGACCGCTCCTCCTACCAGCAGCCCGCTCGGTTCCGCCGGCGTGTGCTCCAGAAAGAGATAGATGCTGTGCGCGGTCTGAATGAGCATGCAGTTCGAACGACCCGCGAAGTCGACACCTGCGCGGTCGAGGATCCTCGACGCTTCCAACTCCATCTTCCATTCATCGTCGAGCATCGAACCGAGTGAGATAACGGTGGTCATGATGTTCTCCTTCTATGAAATTTAGCGCCAATCGTTGTTACTGTTACTGACCACGCGATGAAATACGCAGCGCAGGAGGGATCGCACCTGCATACGCAAGTAGGAAGTGTGTTCCGGAGCCTGTGAACTGGGAGCGGCTCTACACGAGCCGATTGATGAGCGCCTTGGCCACCGCCTCCGAGCGCGAGTGGACCTGCAGCTTGTCGTAGACGCTTCGGACGTGGAAGTTCACGGTGTTGATGGATACGCCCAGCTCTGCCGCCGCTGTCTTGTAGTTGTGGCCTTCGACGAACAGCTTCAGCAGCCGGGTTTCGTGCGGCGTGAGATGGTAATCCGCTCGCGCGGGCGGGTGGATCTCCCGGAACAGCTCGATCACGCGCCGCGCCACCTCGGGCGACATCGGCGCGCCGCCGGCGACCGCTTCCTGGAGGCTTTCGAGCAGCTTGCCCGGCGGCGTTTTCTTCAACAGGTATCCGCAGGCGCCTGCGCACAGCGCGTCGAAGATGCGGTCATCATCGTCATAAACGCTAAGCATCAGGACAATCAGGTCCGGATGGCGCTGCTTGAGAATCCTGACGCCTTCGATGCCGCTCATGGCTGGCAGGCCGATGTCGGAGAGGACGATGTCCGGCAGGTTGCCAGGGATTTTTTCGAGCGCTTCCTCCATCGTGCGATAGCTGCCCGTGCACGCATATCCATCCGTGCCGTTCACCAGCAGGCTGAGGCATTCGCGCGTATCGCGTTCGTCTTCGATAATGGCGACTCTGATGTCTGCCTGTTCCGGGCCGGACTGCTGGGCTTGTGACATACGGACTGGACCTGTTACGTCTGACGTTAACTCTCGGTGTGCGGTTCAGTCACCGCATATTCATGCGGGGACAGCTGTCAGCTGTCAGCTCTCAGCCCTCAGCTGTCAGCCAGACTTTTCCTATTCCAGATGAGCTGAAAGCTGAAAGCTGACAGCTGAAAGCTACGCGGAATTCACACTATTCACGTGAATTCCGGGATTAGTCGCGTGGTTCCCCAGCGGAATCGTCAACGTGAGGATTGTGCCGCGCCCGGGCTGCGAGCGCACGTCCAGGTGCCCGCCCAGCCCCCGTGTGCGCTCATGCATACTCCGAAGGCCGTGGCCGGCCGGCACGGCCGTGACGTCGAACCCTCGTCCGTTGTCACCGATCCGTATCAGCAGGCGCTCTTCGTCTCCGCGGAATTCGAGCTCGGCTTCGGAACACGCCGAATGCTTCACCATGTTGTTGACCGCCTCCTTGAAGATCAGGAACACCTCGCGGCGCACGTGTGCGACCACGGCGATGTCGTGGTCGGGAGTCGGCGTGCGAAACCGGAACGCAATCTCGCGTGCCGTGCAGACATCGCTGACGAAGTGCCGCATGCGCTGAGACAGATCGGCGAGATGATCCTTGTCGGGGTTGATCGCCCACACGATGTCGCTCATCGCGTCCACGAGCTCGCGTGAAAGCCCGGCGATCGACGACAGCGGCTTCTCCTGGGACGCGTCCAGGCCTCCGACCTGTCGGCGGACGACCTCGCTCAGGAGGGCAATGCGCGTGAGGGTCGACCCGATATCGTCATGCAGGTCCTTCGCGATCAGCCTGCGCACCTGCTCGAGCTCGGCAAGCCGTTCTTCGCGACTCCTCCGCAGCGCTTCCTCCGCGCGGTTGCGCTCGGTGACGTCGCGGGCAATGCCGGTGAAGAAGCGTTGGCCGTTCCGTGTGAATTCCCCGAAGGAGATCTCCAGCGGAATCTGGTGCCCGTCCTTGCGCACGCCCGGAAGGGAAATGGCCTTCCAGGAGATGTTTCGCCGGCCAGTCTGTTTGTACCTGGCAAAGCCCGCCTCATGACGCGAGCGGAGGGCTTCCGGCATGAGCATCGTCAGCTCGGCGCCCAGCATCTCATCGCGGGTGTAGCCGAAGATTTTCTCTGCCGCAGAATTGACGAATACAATGCGGCTCTGTTCATCAATCGTGACGATCGCGTCAGATGCCGTTTGGGCGAGCGTTCGGAACCGGTTCTCGCTCTCGCGCAGCACTTTCATGCGCTCGTGGCGGGCACGGGCAAAGGCCGCCATTGCGGACGCGCCCGTCGCCGTCGCAAGCGCAAGGAACCACCATCGCCGCCAGAAGGACGAATCGGTCTCGAGGGCCACCGCGGAGGGCGCCATAGTCAGCCGTGAGTGCCCCCATACAGGCAGAGTAAGACCGAAATGTCAAGCCGCCGGGCCCTTTTCCTTTACCCTTTTCCCTTGTCCCTTTTGCCTTTTTAGGCGCGCCCGGTGGCGCCGACAACTGTCAGGCGTGGCGTGCCATGCGGGCGGACGCTGCGTACGTCGGCGGGGGTAGCGACTTCGATCGACGGCAGGGCAGCGGCCAGAGCCTGGACGACCTCGGCGTCGAACTGCGTGCCCGCGCAGCGCCAGAGCTCGCGCAGGGCTTCGGCGGCGCCGCGCGCGGGACGATAGGCGCGCGCGCTGGTGATCGCATCGAACGCGTCGGCGACGTGGACGATGCGCGCGAGGAGAGGGATTTCGTCGCCGCGCAGCCGATGCGGGTAGCCCTGGCCATCGGGCCGCTCGTGGTGCAGCTCGACGATCGGCACGCTGCGGCGCGAGGAACGGCACGCTGCGCAGGATGCGTGCGCCGACGCCCGGGTGCGTTTTGATCAGCTCGAACTCTTCTGGCGTCAGCGCGCCCGGCTTGCGCAGCACGTTGTCGCTGATGCCGATCTTGCCGATGTCGTGCAGCAGCGCGCCAAGCCGGAGGATCTCGATCTGATCGTCCGGCAGCCCCATCTGACGGCCGACCGCGACCGACACGGCGCCGACCCGCTCGGAGTGGCCGGCGGTATACGGATCCCGCGCGTCGAGCGCCAGCGCGAGCGCGCGGATCGCGCCGACATACGCGCTGCGCGTCTCGGCCTCGGCGGTGCTGACCGACTGCATCATCGTGTTGAACGTCGCCGTCAGCGTATCGACTTCGAGGCTGAAGCCCGTTGGCGGAACGGGGTTGTCGAAGTCGCGCGACTTCGTCATCTCGGAGAGCGACCGCGACAGCGTGTCGATCGGGCGCGAGATCGTCCTGGCGAGCCAGATGCTCGCGAACACGGCGAGCGCGAACGCGCCGAGCGCGATGATCGAAATCGGCCCGCAGTGCGTTCTGCATCGGCACGCGCGTCGACGCGCCGATCGAGTCGACCGCGTAGATGGCGACGTCGCCGTCGCGGAACAGCAGCTTCACCGCGTGCTCCGAGCCGCCGATGCTGACGATCGCCGAGGGCGGCAGCGTGCGGAGCGACGCCGGCGTCAGCGCGCGGACGGTGTCTGGCGGCAGCGTGCTCGCCACCACGCGATCGCCGGATGCGATGAGCGTACCGGTGCCTGAGAGCGACGAGAGCTCCTGCGCGTAGCGGGGATCGAAGGCCTTGGCGACGTGAAGCGTGCCGACGAACGTGTCGCCGAGCGTCAGCGTGGAGGTCGCGAACTGGAAGACGCCACCCGGCATCGAGAGGTACGCGGCGCCCTTGAGGTCGCGCGTCGCGCCGGCGCCCGTCCGCGAGTTGGCTCTCGGGTTACGACCGACCGACACTGCTGCGCCTGCGGCACGCACAGGCCAGTCAGCATTCCGACGTCCGGCGGCGCAGATGACGTTGCCGTTGCGGTCGGCGACCGCGAGTACGTCGGACTCCATGCGCTCCGACAGCTTCTCGAGCTCGCGCTCGATGCCGATCAGCATTTTCTGACGACTGGTCGGCGTCCCCTCGACCTGATACGCCCAGAGGCTGGTCTTGAGGACCGGGTTGTCGGCGAGCGTCGATCACCTGCGTGGTGAGCTCGCGCGCGCGCCGCTGCTCGAGCGCGATGAGCAATCGCTGGCCCGTTTCAAGTCGTTCCGCGACCGCACCCCGCACACGATCGCGCACATTGAGCGCTACGCCCACGAACACGGCGCTCAGCACGAACGCCACCATGATCAGGATGGCGATGGTCGTCTTGACGACGAAGCGTGGAGGTGTCTGCTGTGTCATCACCGGACCTCTCCGCTGGTCTCGATGAAGACAGGTAAGAGGACCGTCAGGGTCGCTGACGGGGACCACACCTGGTCGCACGGAACTGTGATCCGCTGGTGATTCATTCCGTTCGTGCGCCGGGACCGTGACTTACTGTGTTTCGAACGACTTAGCCAGCCTCAACTTCCCCTGGCGGCGCTGCTCGCATGGCCCGGCCTGGGCGGGCAGGCGCAGAATCGGTGCCAATTCAAAAAGGGAAAGGGAAAAGGGACAGGGGAAAAGGCCCACCGCGGAGCACACGGAGCACACGGAGAAAGGGACAAGGCATAATGTCGGTCATGCTCAGGATTTCGGGGCTCGTCCTTGTTGTTGCGGCGCTCTGTGCGGTGAGCGTGACCGGCGGTCAGGCGCCGGGCAAGCCGGCGTCTGGTGGAGCAGAGCGTCATCTGGCGAACATCAAGCAGCTCACCTTCGGCGGCGAGAATGCTGAAGCGTACTTTTCGTCCGACGGCACGCGGCTGATCTTCCAGGCGACGCGCGCCGACTATCCCTGCGATCAGATCTTCACCATGAAGATCGACGGCAGCGACCAGCGCCGCATCAGCAATGGCATGGGGCGGACGACGTGCGGGTATTTTTATCCTGGCGGCAAAGAGATCCTGTATGCGTCCACGCACGAGACTGGACGCGAGTGTCCGCCGAGGCCGAGTTACGCGCGCGGCTACGTGTGGCCGATTTACGAGGGCTACGACATCTATCGCGGCGCCGAGGATGGAACGAAGCTCACGCCGCTCACGCGGACGCCTGGGTACGACGCCGAGGCGACCATTGCGCCCGACGGGTTGATTGTGTTCACGAGCGTCCGCGACGGCGACATGGAGATCTACTCGATGAAGGCAGACGGTTCGGACGTGCGCCGGCTGACCAATCATCCCGGCCCGGATGGCGGGCCGTTCTTCTCGTGGGACGGCAAGCGCGTCGCGTTCCGCGGACGTCCGCTCGAACCGGGCGCGGAGCTCGACGACTATCGCGCGCTGCTGAAGGAAGCCCTCTGGCGTCCGACCGAGCTGGAGCTGTACGTCATGGATCGCGACGGCTCGAACCTCCAGCAGGTGACGAAGCTCGGGGGCGCGAACTTCGCGCCGTCCTGGCATCCTGACGGCAAGCGTCTCATCTTCGCCTCGAACATCCACGACCCGAAGGGGCGGAACTTCGACCTGTATCTCGTCAACGTGGATGGCAGCGGCCTCGAGCAGGTCACGTTCAACGGCACGTTCGACGGATTCCCGATGTTTTCGCCCGACGGCACGCGGCTCGTGTTCGCCTCCAACCGGAACGCGAAGACGGAAGGGGAGACCAACGTCTTCATCGCCGCCTGGATCCAGTGAGGGGAGGCCACGTACACTTCCCATTCCTTACCGAGCACCGCCGAGCTTTAACCCTAACCTTACCCATTCCTTTCTTTTCGCTAACCGGGGTCTCATGAATGATTTGCCCCCCGCTCCGTATATCTCCTTTAGGGCTGCCTGCTGCGCCCGAGGAGCAACACATGCAGGTCACGCCGCCCCCTGGCCGTTTCCTTGGCCATCACGCCGTCGTCATCGGCGCGAGCATCAGCGGTCTTCTGCCGCGCGCGTCTTGAGCACACACTTCGATAGGGTCACGGTCTTCGAGCGCGATGGCTGCCGGCGACCGTCGAGATGGCGCGCGGGCGTGCCACAGGGCCGTCACGGCCACGGGCTGCTCGCCAGCGGCCTGCGGCGGGCTCAAGCGCTATTTCCGGGATTCGAGCGCACCTGGTTGAGGGCGGGGCGGTCTCGGGGGACGTCATAGGCAACGTTCGCTGGTTTCAGCACGGTCACTACAAGGCGAAGTTCCGAGCGGCTTTGAACGGCTCCTCATGAGCCGTCCCTGCTGGAGACCACGCTCCGCCGCCACGTTCTGCAGCTGCCGAACGTGCGCATCGTCGACGACTGCCGCGTGATGAGACTTGTTGACGCGGAACGGGCGCGTCACCGGCGTCCTCGTGCAGGAACGGGGCGAGGATCCCATCGAGCTCACCGCCGATCTCGTCGTGGACGCCGCGGCACGTTCGGCTCGCGATCGCCGCAATGGCTCAAGGAACTCGGATACGGCACGCCGCCGTCCGATGAAGTCGCGTCGGCATCGGTTATACGACCCGAACGTTCAAGCGTCTTCCAGGCGATCTCGGCGGCGACGTCGGGGTGGTCTCGCGCCGAAGCCGCCGCGGCAGGACGCATCGGATTCATGATGGCGATGGAGGGGGATCGCTGGATGGTGACGCAGGGCGGGTGGCTGGGCGACCATTGCCCGAGGGATCCGCAGGGCTTTCTGGAATTTTCGACGACGCTGGGCGCCCGGATCATGTACGACGTGATCAAGCACGCCGAGCCGCTGACCGACGCCGAGACGTACCGCTTTCCGTCGAATCTGCGACGTCGCTACGAGCAGCTCACGAGTTTCCGAAGAACTACCTCGTCATCGGCGACGCCGTCTGCAGCTTCAATCCAATCTACGGCCAGGGCATGAGCGTCGCCACGCTGGAGGCGCTGGCGCTGCGAGGACTGTCTGCAGCAGGCGTCATCTCCGAAGGATCTCTGGCGGCCGTTTTTCAAGGCAGGCCGGCCGCATCATCGAGGCCCGTGGATGATTGCCGCCGGGAGCGACTTCGCGTTCGAGGGCGTGACCGGATCCCGTCCCGCGGGACGTGAGTTTCATCAACTGGTATCTCAACCACATCCATCGTTGTGCGTCCACCGACCGCGTCGTCTGCCGGGCATTTTTTGACGTGGCGAATCTGCTGAAACCTGCGCCAGCTTGTTTCAGCCGTGGAGTCGTCGCGCGAGTCGTGCGCGACCGTTTTCGGCGCGCGCCTGCCCCCGTTGTGCCGCGTCGCATGATACCGAGCGGCATCGGTTGATCGAGTCGCATTGATCAGGAAGGGCGTTCCCTCCCGCTCATGCAGATTCGACTCATCACTGATCAAGCGCCGGGCAGCTGAATCGATGATTGAGGAACTGATTGACTTTGCCCCTGTCGATCGCGCTTACGAGATCGGCCACGGCTTGAAGATGCTGTTGCCGCAGCGCGGCAAGCTCGAGCAGCAGCTGCGCCGACGGATTCGGCAGGTTCGCCAGATACTGGTCGCCGTCAGGAAAGGCTATCCAGTCGTTGCCTGGAAAGGCGATGCCAGCTTTGGCAGTCGTTGGTTCCCCGTTGTTATTCAGAGGGACATAGGTGGCCATCGGAGTGTTGGTGCTCGCGGCGGTGAAGAGGCCATCGATGAACTGCCGCTTCGTCGTCGCAGGTTGGAGAAACAGCATCGAATTGTTCGTTGGCGAGCCTTGGAAGTCGATCTGGGTGAAACCAGCGAATTGACCACCCCACAGGGCAAAATCTATCGTCCCTAAATAATCGAAGAACGCTTTCGCCTGCACACCGGTCAGCGTGCCGGCAAAGGTCACGACCGCATAATCGAGAGAGAAAAAATAGGCCTTCGCGTTATCGGGGCTGAAATGAGCCGTTCCACCCTGGTTCAAGACATAACCAAGCGCATTGTCGAGGACGTTGACATCTTCCTCGCTCACGGCATCGTCTCCTGAATCGAGGACAGTGGCCACGAAGGAAGGATTGGTGACTGACTCGAAACCGCCTGCAGCCACACGAAAAATCGTATTGCCATCATTGACGGTACTGATCGCGCCATTCGACACCAGCACGTCGATCACGCTTTGGACGATGCCGCAGTCATTGAGAAGCCGGTTGCTCCACCGTTCGAGGTCTGTGTAGCCTGCGCCGAGGATCGTCGCGAGCGCATCCTGCCCCACGACATCTCCACTCGGAATCGGCTCGACCGAAATGTACGTGGTGGCCCTGGCCGACTGGGCTCCCAGCGTGGCAGCCAGGAGAACGACCGCGGCAAAGCGGAAGATCGTGCTTTGTTTCTTCATGGTGTGTTCCTTGATGTGCTTCGCGAGCGATCACTGGAAGAGCTGGGGTGCTCTCGGACGGATATCAGGAGAAACGCATGCCTCTGCCGACGAGCTGGAGATGGCCTCGCGTGTCGCCAGGCCCGACAGTATGCGGTACAGGTCGGCACGAATCAACGATCAAGTGATGTGCGGCTCACGCTCTCGTCATCCAGCGGCAACGACGCGGTCGGCTACGATCGTCAAGGATGAAGTTCCGCGATGCCGTCGCCATGCTCTCCGGCGCCGACCTGTCGTCGCTCGGGCTGACAACGTGGGCGGACCTCGGGTGCGGGGACGGGACGTTCACCGTGGCCCTTGCGGAGGTGCTGGCGCCAGGCAGTGTCATTCACGCCATGGATGTCGATGCGTCCGCGCTTCGGCGCATCCCCGCTTCGCATCAGGGCGTAAGCATTGCCGTCTATCGCGGCGACTTCACTTCGCAGCCGTGGCCGTTCGGCGATCTGGACGGTGTCCTGATGGCGAACTCGCTGCATTTCGTCCGGGATCAAGAGGCGTTCTTGAGGGTGTGTGCGGCGTCGATGCGTGAGGCACGCCGGTTTCTGGTCGTCGAGTACGACACTGATCGGTCGAACCCGTGGGTACCGTATCCGGTCAGCCGCGCGCGGCTTGGATCGCTGTTCGTGGGTTATTCGGTGGATTTCTTGGGTTCCCGTGCGTCGCGGTATCACCGGGCTCGGCTCTACGCTGCGCTGAGCGTGGGATAGTTGTCGAGGATGCTTCGCGCCGATCAGCGCACTTGCCTTGGCGAAGAACGTGCTTGCTGATCGCGCTGCCGACTGCCTTTCAGGGTCGCACAACTGGGGAATCTGCTTCCCGCTTAGCGCTATCGGCGAACTGCAGCATCAGGGGTGTCGCGATAGCTCGCGACAGCAACGATTTTCACGTGCGATCGAAGTCATCAACGATCTACGCTGCCGAGAGCGGCATAGACGAACTCTATGGGCAGCTTTCGGCGCGGAGAGGCAATTGGGTCAGGCACGCTGAACCGGACCTACGTTCAACCTTGGACCTTCCCGCCGTCGCGGTATTGACCAGCAAATATTGGGCGGGCTCCCAATCCCTTGCACCTTCCCGCAGCAGGAAATTGTCGGAACCCACGCCCCTGTTTGATCTGGCCGACCACCGGCTCGACGATCCCGCTCTGTCTGAAAAACTGAGACGGAGCTCGAGCATGCGTTAGAGTTGGGCGTGATACCGCTGCAGATGCTGCTGGCGGCGCTGCTGGGGTGGCTCGATCGTGAGCAACGCGATGTGATCGCCTACCTTCGCGAGGGGAACCGCGTGATGCAGGTGCAAGTCGGCAGCCGTCGGCTCGGACTGGACGATCGGCGGCGCCGGCGTTTGGCCGTGCTGGGACACTGCCTCCGTGGCCGTACGCTGCACGAGTTCGCACGCTCGTGACACCCGACACGATTCTCCGATGGCACCGAGAGTTGGTCCGCGACACTTCATAGAAATGCCATCTCTCGGTTGGATTCTCGCGACCGCGATCCTGGTTGTCTTCGCCCTGTCAACGATATCATCGTGCGAGACAGAGCCATGACGATCGCTCATGACGTCTTCATTTCCTACAGCCACCAGGCCGACGGCGCGCTGGCACCAGCTCTGGAACGGGCCCTCGAGAGGCTGGCGAAGCCGTTGCTCAAGATGCGCGCGATCGACGTGTTTCGAGACGAGACGAGCATCGCCGCCAGCTCGTCGCTCAGCCACAGCATCATCGAGCATCTGAAGGGATCGCGTTGGTTTGTCTTCCTCGGGTCGCCGCAAGCGGCGTCGTCAGATTGGTGCAAGGACGAAGTGGCGTGGTGGCTCGCGGAAAAGGAAGATGCCACCGAACATATGTTGATCGCGCTCACGGAGGGTGAGATCCACTGGGATCGTCAGGCAGGGGACTTCGAATGGTCCAGGACGACGGCCCTCCCCGGAGTTCTCGCGGGAAAGTTCAAGAGCGAGCCTAAGTATGTACGATCTGCGGTGGGCGAAGGGGCGCGCGGGCCTTTCTCTTGGAGATCAGGCGTTCCGCGACGTAGCCCTTGACCTTGCCGCTCCCGTTCGGGGCGTGCAGAAGGACCTCCTGGACAGCGAGGACTTGCGCCTTCTCAAGAAGAACCGCCGAACGGTGCGCGGGCTTCAGACTGCAGTGTCCCTTGCGGCCGTGGTCGCCTGCGTTTTTGCCGTGGTCGCGTGGATCCAGCGTAACGAGGCACTCAGACAGGCGAGCATGGCGATCTCACGCCAGCTTGCCGCTGAGGCTCGGTACGAGCTTGGTAGACGTGTAGACAGAGGGATCGTGCGCGCGGTCAGGGCTGCCAGGACGTACCGAACCTACGAATCGGAGCATGCACTGGCGAACGCAATCGGAGCGGCCCCGGACGTGCGACATTTCCTCAGGGGTCACATAGCGACGATCTCCGAGGTCGCGTTCGCGGATGACAGGCGGCTGCTCTCTGTCGACGTGAACGGGAATGTCCTGTCCTGGGACGCGAGCAGCGGAGCGCCAACCGGGGCGTCACCGATCGCGAACCCTGCCAGACCCGCATACGTCGCCGTCAGCGCAGATGGCAAGCGAGCCGCAAGATGCAATGATGACGGCACCATCGCGGTCTGGGATGTCACCACCGGGCAAGCGCGCGGGATGGTTCTGAAGGGACACGACTCCCAACCTCTGGCTCTCGCGTTCAGTCGCGACGGGACTCGTCTTGTCTCCGGCGGTCTCGACAACGCGGTGATTCTCTGGGACGTGGAGAAGGGGGAAAAGATCGCCGGGCCCTTCCGAGGTCACACGGATGCGGTGTTTGCCGTGGCTCTCAGCCAGGATGGGGAGCACGTCGCCTCGGGCAGCAGGGACTATTCGGTCATTCTCTGGAAGCGGCGCGGTGGAGGTCGAGTCGTCAGCCGCCTGTCTGGACATAGCGGTACCATCCTCAGTCTCGCGTTCAGCGACGACGGCAAGCAACTCGCTTCGGGGAGTAATGACCGAGCCGTCAGGCTGTGGGATGTTCGAAGCGGAAAAGCGATCGGAAAGCCGCTCAATCTGCACCAGGAAGGGGTTTCTGCCGTCGCCTTCAGTCCGGGCGGCGCATCGTTGGCGTCTGGTGACATCGACGGGACGGCTGTCCTCTGGCGATTGGAATCCTCCCCGCCGGTTGGCAGAACGCTGATCGCACAGACCGATTCGATCTTTGGCATCGCCTTCAGTACCGACGGAAGGAGCCTGGCTGCCGGTACGCGGACTGGCACCGTTGTCGTTTGGAGCGTTAGCCGTGCACCTTCTTCGCTGGCCCCGGCGAATTGGGAAAGGACCAACGTCACCGGCCTGAGCCCGGACGGCAAACTGTTGGCGGCGGGAATGGATGACGGAACGACGGTCCTCTGGAATGCGGAGGGTGGCACCGCAAGGATGTCGGGTACGCTGGTCGGTCACGAAGAGGGGGTATTCAGCGTCGCCTTCAGCCAGGATGGAACACGCCTGGCTTCCGGCGGAAGGGATCAGACTGTTCGCATCTGGGACGTTCATAGCAGAAAGGCGGTAGGGCACCCGCTCGCAGCGCACGAGCACACCGTTTCCTGTCTCGTTTACAGCAGCGATCGAACCCTGCTCGCGTCCGGAAGCGTGGACAAGACGGTTATCGTCTGGGACGGCCACGACGGAACGCGGATTGGGCAGCCGTTAGTGGGACATCAGTCAACAGTCAACGCCGTCGCTTTCAGTCCCAATGGCAAATGGCTCGCTTCAGGCGACGATAACGGCCTGATCATGCTGTGGAGTGTCGACCGCTGGGGCGCTGGCGTGCGGCTCGCCGCAACCAGTCACGTCATCTCCGCGCTCGCGTTCAGTCCGGACTCCAGTCGATTGGCCTCGGGAAACGGAGACGGCACCATCATTCTCTGGGACGTTGGCAGCGCGCGGACGGTTGGTGTGCCAATGATCGGACATGCCGGCGGGGTATCGACGCTGATCTTCGCCCCGAGGCGCCCGGCTGATCAGTGGTGACCTGACCGGCACGGTCATGCTATGGGATGTCAATACGTTGCAACCGATCGGCCGGCCGATGAAGGCGCACGAAGAAAGCGTCGCCGCCCTCGTCTCCAGCGCGGACGCAGCCCGCTTGACATCAGTCGGCGAGGACGGAAGCGTCTGGACGTCACCGCTGGACATCGACTCGTGGTTGGTGCAGGCCTGCAGAATCGTCGATCCGGGCGTGTCGAAGGACGATTGGGAACGACTCCTTCCCGGCCGACCGTATCCGGAGTCATGTAGAATCATCTAGACGTGGCGCGGGTTGGTGACGCGCTACAGGTTCGTCATCGACCTGTCCTTGCGGCGAGTGCACATTGTCGGATGCACGCCGCATGCTCTCTTGGATCGTGCGACGGACCCGGCTCATTGCTAGATGGCTCACCGACGATTCTTCGACAATCGCTAACGCTAACGGGCCTTGCGGCCGTGGCAGTCAGCCAGCATGCGCCGACCGCCAAGCCGATTTTCGAGGGTCTCCAGAATGGAATAGAAGCGGATCAGATCGTCGAGGCGGCAAGACGATGCGCCTGTCGTGCGCTCAGTCGGCATAGGCCTCTCCGCATGCCGGTCGGCCATCGGTATCTCGGCGCCCACGGCCTTGAGCAGGATCTGCCCGCACAAGCTCACCGTGGCGAAGCCGCGCGCATTGATGATCGGTTCGCTCATCGCGCCAGCTGTCCGTTTTGCCTAGCCGGGCCAGCCGATTGCGGTATCCTCCCCCGGATCGACGGTCATGCGCGATCCATTTACACATTTAGGAGATGTACATGCTCGAACGCTGGCCACGCCCGTTGCTGATCGGCGAAAGCGGTGAGCCGCAGCTGCTGCAGGCCGCAACGGTCGGGAAACCTCCGTTCTCGGAGCGCGACCTGCAGGTCATACTCGCGCGCTACCCGCAGCTTCTTCCGGTGGCGCACTTCGATCCCCTCTTTGGACCGCCGGTGTGCATCGGCCGCGAGATCGGCACAGGCGCGGGCCCGCTGGACTTGCTCTACGTCAGTCCCTCCGGATATCTCACGCTGGTGGAAACGAAGCTCTGGAAGTCGTCAGAGGCGCGCCGACAAGTCGTAGCGCAGATCATCGACTACACGCGCCGAATCGTCCGCTGGGATTACACGCACTTGAGAACGCCTTCTTTGAGTACGCTCGGCAATATGGAGTGGCGCAACGCGGGCTCATTCCTTACGTCGCAGAGCACTCGGACGAAGACCTCGACGAAATGGCCTTCACTGACGCTATCAACCGAAACCTGCGACTCGGCAGGGTGCTGCTGCTGATTGTGGGGGACGGTATTCGCGAGGGCGTCGAGGAGATGACCGCCTACCTGCAGGATGCTCCCAATCTCCAGTTCACACTGGGCCTGGTGGAGATCGGGTGTTATGGGGTAACCGCCGGTTCCGGCGCGCCATCCACCCTACTGGTACCGCGAGTAGTGATGCGCACGGCGGAGGTCACGCGGGCCATCGTGCAGATCGAAATGAGCGAGGAGGCGGCTCGCCGGGTCATCGTCACCACGGCCACGCCCCCCGAAGAGGACGAGGGCGACCGCACCACGCTCTCAAAGACCACCTTTTATGAGCTGTTGCAGAAATCCATTGGCAATCGAAAACGCCAACCGGACGCGAAGCCTCATCGACCGACTCGTGCTGGACCACGAGGCGCTGGAGGAGGACTTCACCACCAAGAAGCTCGCGCTGCGCGTAGATATCGCGAACACAGACGTCTCGATGCCTCTTATCTACATCAGCACCGGCGGCGCGGTCACGGTCTACCGCTGGCTGGCGAAGACGCTATCCGAGCGCGGCGTCCCGGTCGACGTGGTGAACCGCTTCTTGGCTGGCCTGAGCCACATCGACGCCTTATTCCCCGCGCGCGTAAACGCAGAGGGGCAAATCCAAGGATTCAAAGCGAAGGACAAGAACGCCGGCCTTACGAACGTCCTGCCAAAATTCTCAGAATTCGAGCGGCTGCTAGCCGAGCTGCTCCAGGATATCGAGCGCCGAGCGGCCGAAACAGTCTGACGGGGCCTTGGGGCTCTGCGATCTGGGCCTGGTAGTCATGCCAACCATGACGGTTCATTTAACCGACGAAGAGATCGAAGCCGCTCCGGCTCCCGCGATTGGCCGCGGGCTTGGAAAAGTACCTCTGGCTCCAAGCGCAGCGCGATGTATGCGACGTGCGCTCCGATTCGGAGTTCAGAAGGCGATTCAATGGCTTCTACCGCGTCCGTCGCAGCCAAGATTGGCAGGATAAATTCTACGATGTCCTCGAGACAAAGAAGGGGCAGACTGTGTCATTCGTCGAGGTGCTCGAGGCTTTGCACAGAACAACCCGTCGCTACGAGGCGTCGTTCGCGAGCAAGCTCTTGGCCACAATTGACCCGAGTATGCCGGTGATCGACTCGGTCGTGCTGCGGAACCTCAAGCTGCGGCTGCCACCTTCGCCTTCCAAGCAACGGGGCGCCCGCATAGCAGACCTCCACAGCAAGCTCGTTATCTCGTTCACTGAGTTCCTCAGGATGAGGACGGGGCGGCATCTTGTCCGGCGCTTCCGCGAAGAGTACCCAACTGCGAATATCACTGAGATCAAGATGGTCGATCTCGTGTTGTGGCAGACCAGGCCGAGCGCATGAGCCTCCGTTCTCGCATCGACACAGCGGCGCTCGGTCGAGGAGAAGCGGATAGCGCCAGCTTGCAACGTGCTGCTGCCATGTGAACCAATCGGCGAATGTCCTCCCGGTACACGAACATTCACACGACGGCAGAGAACGGAATCGTGCCGTTGTCCGCCTCCCCACTTCGTCACGGCAGCTTGTAGGTGAAGTTCAGGGGCGTCAGACGGCCCTCGCCGATCACCCGCTTGTGAATGACGCGTTCCTTGCCGCCAGACGCGTTGTCACCCTTTAGCTTGACGGAGTGAAGAACATACAGAGCGCTGGCGCCTGAGCGGGCGCCCTCAACTTCGCGGTGGGTGAGAATGACGGAATCACCGCTCGCCAAGGCGATGCGAAAGTCTTCAGGAAGTACTCAACAGATGAAGCTGCAGATGAAGCGAGAAGCGTTTCAGAAGATGAATCGCGCCGCCAACGAGGGCGGCGTTTTGCGACAGACCGGATGAGGAACTGGGTTTTGCGACAGTCTCAGTCCGTAGGCAATTAGGGTGCCGTTGGAAAAGGCAGTAAACTGAGAGATTATTCGATGTCGGGGCGTAGCGCAGCCTGGTAGCGCACCTGCCTTGGGCGCAGGGGGTCGCTGGTTCGAATCCAGTCGCCCCGACCACTTTTCGAGTTCCGGGGTAACACCGGGGTGACAGGGCAACGGCTTCTCTGCTCTGCCGCCCGAGTCGCTTTCGTCAGCGCAGTGACCCGGTCGAAATCCGGCCGCACCGACCACTTCCAGTTCCGGGGTTCCATAAATCATCCATAACCAAACGGCTCCTGTGCCGCCGTAGCGCTCGGTCCTGCACAGGAAAGAAGCTGCCGTCTTGGTGGGAGCAGATTTTGGTGGCCTCGTGGACTGCCATTGCTGTCGTCATTTTCGCCGTGCAAAATGACGACATGGGTTGCATCGGCCTTTAGAGCGGCAGGCGGCCGCGAGGCTCAAATGGCAGCAAATCGCTGGAGTTCACCTGGCGCTCGGCCGTGGGAACCAAGAGCGTTACCGTGCGACCGCCCGCCATCGCCCGCAGCGCAGCAGCGGTGAGCGTTGCCGGCATTGCGCCAGTGACTCGCAAGTGCACGACGGCATCGTGCGGCGTCGAGTCGATGGCAGCCGCGACGCGGGCGTTCGCCTCCATCGGATCCGCGTGGTCGAAGTGCACGGTTCGCGCAACCATCGGCCTCGCAGGCAATGGCCGGAACTCGAACGAACCGAGACCAGATCGTGTCAATTGTAGGACGACGAATCCTTTTGTCTCGGGTGCTTCGGCGAATGACGTGCGCTCGACCGAGCCCGCATAAATGACGGGAGGCCTGCCGGCCGGCCGCAACACCTGGTGGCGATGAATGTGACCGGCCAAGGTGACCGCCACGTCTCCGGGCAGGTCGGCGGTGCGGATGACGTCGGCGCCGAAGCGGAAGGTGAAGTTGCCAGGACCACACGTCGCACCCTCGACACACTGATGTAGGCACAACACACGCACATCCGCCGCTGTGTTCTGGCCACTCGCAGCGGCGAATATGTACGGAAAGCGACGACGAATATCGTCCGTGTACGGGAACCCGATGAACGCCACGCGGACTCCGCCTGCGTCGAGCACGACGCTGCGCGGCCGGTCGAATACATGCAGGCCCTCATGGATCGCAAGCAACGGATAGGGCATGCGGGCACGTTCGTGGTTGCCTGGCACGAGCAGGACCGGCACTCCAGACGAGGCAAGACGCTTGAGTGGGACGAGCGCCGTCTCGGCCAGCCACGCGGGCACGCGGCTTCGGTACAGCAGGTCGCCGCCGTGAACGACCACATCCACCTCGCCAGTGCGCGCCGGCTCCAGGGCGCGCTCGAAATTTTGAAAGAAGTCGTCGCCGCGTCGACGCCGGACGACGCGCGGCCGTGCCGGCCAATCGAAACCGATATGCGTGTCTGACACGAACAGCACACGCACGTCACACCCACCAGAGCGCGGCGGCGAGTCGAGCATCGGCGAGCGCTGGTCCGATGCCGAAGCGCAGCGCCACAGGAGTTCCAGCCGCGGCCAGACGTTTGAGCTCAGTGGTCAACACGCGCAAGCGATCGAAGCACGCCACCGTGAAGAGCTCACGACGGGCCATCACCGAACGCTGATAGCCGGGTGGGATCGGCGGCGATCCGTCTGGGTCAGCGTCCGTGCTGAGCACGATCTCGCCGCCTTCGATGACCATCAGGCGCGCACGCGCGGCACCGGGCTCGCGCCACACCACGCTCGCATCGACGAGGCGCGTCAACCACATCGCGCGCCGGCGTGCAAGCGCCGCTCGCAGCGCGAGCCACTCCAGAGACACGTGCACGAGCTCGGGCGTCCATGCGGTGACGCCGCGATCGGTGTCTGTCGCGTCCTGGTCGTCATCGACGTCGCGATCTCGACGGCCTTCTCGCCACAGGCGTGTACCCAGCCGCAGCAGCCTGGCGTGTGGAGAGAGGTCGAGGCGCGACAGCTCGCGATGCGTGGCGCACAGCCGCTCGTAACCCGCGTGGAACGTCGCCGCATCGGGACCCCAGCGACTTGACGCGAGAGCGCCGCGGTCCGCTCGAGCGAGTGCTCCGAATTGATCCAGCGTCTCGACTGAAACGAGTGGTCCAAGCGGGTACGGCTGTGATGGGCGTGGACTGCGTTCGCTGAGATCCGGCGACGCGAACCATATTGCGCGCTCGTCGATGGTCAGGGCCAGGTTGTAGGGTGGGCGGTGCCGCTTGATTTCGTCAGTCTCGAGGAGCGCGGCCTCGAGCGGCGTCGCTGTGACGTCGAACGAGATCGCGCGAGCCTGCGACAGCATTTCGAGCGTTCGCTCGTCCACGCCGTGCTGCTTCCGAAAGTGGCTGTTGACCCGATCGTGGAGCGACGACGCCTTGCCGACGTACAAGATGTCGCCACTCGTGCGAAGCATGCGGTAGACGCCGGGACTCTTGGGGAGTGACAAGCGCATCTCCCGCGGCATCGGCCACACCCGACGTGGACGCTTCCGCGAATCGACCGGTGTGGCCAGCCATTCGCGAAGCGCGCCCCATGTCGCGACCCCCTCCTCCTCGAGCCGATGCACCAGTTCTTGCCAAAGGAACGCCGTGGCCTCCACGTGGTCGGCGCTGCGCCGCAGGGCGCCAACACCGCGGCCCAGGTACCCGGCCAGTGCACGCAGGCTGCGGCGCGGCAGTTCGGGGAAGAGCCGGCGAGCGATGTCGTGTGTGCACACGATGTCGAGCGGAGGCTCGCCGCCGGCCAGGATCCGAAGGAACGGCTGCTCAAATCGAGCGAAGTGGATGACCGTTGGCGCCGGCTGTGGCGTGAGCCTCGCAGCATCGTCAGCGAGCTCGCGCCAGACGAGGTAGGATCAGCGCCGTCCCGCATCATCGGCTCGGAGATACCTGTGATTCGCGCAACGGCTGGTGGAATTGTCTCGTTCCTCGAAAGCGCGATGAGGTGCGCGCGCGCGTGCGTGACCGTCGTACGCGACCGAGCCCACGCGATCTCGAGGAGATGGCCGCGCGGAGCGGCAGCCGTGGCCTGGCAGTCAATCACCAGCACCTCGAGTTGCGAGAGCGGCAGCACGGACCGATCGCAGATCACCATTCCCATCGACTTGACGGATTCACGAGGGCGAACGCTGCAGCGAGTCGCGGTCACGTCAAACTGCTTCAGCCTGCGCTTTCTTCAGCGTTTCGTCAGGGCCGCCGGCGACGCCATCACACCAGCATTGAAGCTGGCGGACCGTCAGCCGGTAGAGGTGGCCGGCTCGCGAACCTGAATCTCCAGCTCGGTTCCCGGCGCGATCGCATCCGCCCACCCGCTGTTCCTCAGCGCCGAGACGCCGAGCGCTGCGGCCTCGTAGACCGATTCGGCTGTCACCTCGACCCCGTGCCGAACACTGGACGGCCCTTCAAAACTGACGCGTGAAGTCCGGAGGGCCACGGCCGGCCAGCGTATCATATTCGCCTTTTGTTCGCCTAATTGCGACCCAGCAGGATGCGCTCCGCAAGAGCTGCGCGCAGGCCGCCGACCGCCAATTCAGCGGTCAGCGCCCGCGGGCCAATGGTCGGCTGATGCCTTATCAGGGAACGTTCAGCGCAGTGCCGATCATCAAGGTATCTGGCGGAACGAATTCTCTGCGGCGAAGCCAGAGCCTCGCGTCGTCTGGAAGACGCAGGTAGATCGCGCGAGCGACGTTGAGGCTTCGATCGGCTTTTCGATCCCACGTCGCGCGCCTGGCGAGATCAGCCACCTGGCGCTTCGATGTGACGCCGAACCGCCGGAACAAGAGCCCAAACGTCAGCCTGTTCTTCGGCGGTAAGGGCGAAAAAATCAGCTTCGTGCCGCCGAGGAACAATCAGGCAGTGTCCGTCATTTAGTGGGAATGCATCTGGAAACGCAGCGGCGTGCTCGTTCACAGCAACGAGGTCTCCGCGCGTGAGCCGGTCACAGAAGACACAATCCAATTCGCATCTCCGAGGTATCGAGGGCCGACAGCCAGCTTTGTGAAGGACGAAGTGCGCGGTTCGACCGCCAGTCTACCTGCTCACAGATTGCCTACCCGACCGCCTCGCCGGCGGAGGTCGATGGGCGTCGCCTGTGGTCCACGCTTGCACCCCCGGACCGACTCGCGGCTGCCGTCTTGCCGGCTCGGTTGGACTGATCGTACGCTCTCGTCTTCGCGCACAGTCTGAGGCACACTCTTCGGCCGTGGCGGACCATCCACTCCAACCGGGATTATACGAAGCGCTGCTTACCGGCGCGCTTGATAAGCGGCTCGCCGACCTCGTCGTTGCAGCTGTCACGCCCGAATTACGAGCCCTCGCGGACGCGGAGGCGGCCGACCGACTATCGCGCCACTTCGCTCTGGTCGTGACGCGTGCGCTCGAGGCCCTCCCCGAGCATGGTCGCGCCCAGGCCGGGGCGCAAATCATTTCGCGGCTGATCGATCTGCTCTCACAGGTCAGCAGTGCAATTGACCGAGAGGTCGATGTGCCCCTCGACCCCGCTCGCGTGTTGTCGGCCATCCTGCGGCGCAAACCCGATGGTTCGCCAGACGCGATCGAGGCGCCGTTGACCCCGCTCCTCGATACGACACTCCTGACGAACTCGCGCGGGGAACCAGCGCTGGGGCACGAAATTCGCGCCGAGATCCATTCGTCTGACGCGATTGACGTCGTCATGGCGTTTGTGCGGTGGAGCGGCATTCGACCGCTTCTCGAAGCACTTCGACGTCATTGCCGGGACGGAAAGTCGATGCGCATTGTGACGACGACGTACACGAACAGCACTGAACTGCATGCACTCGAGGAGCTCGCGGCGCTCGGAGCCGACGTCAAGGTTTCCTACGATACCGCCTCGACACGTCTCCATGCCAAAGCTTGGTTGTTCCATCGGAAAAGCGGCTATTCGACTGCCTACATCGGTTCGTCCAACCTGACGCACTCGGCGATGGTCGCAGGGCTCGAATGGAACGTCCGAGTCTCTGGTGTTCGTAACCCCGACGTCGTCGCGAAGATGACCGCGGTCTTCGACTCCTACTGGGCCAGCGGGGACTTCGTGTCGTTCGATCGCGACGAATTCCTGCTCCGCACCGCCCTGACGGATCCTGAGCAAACCGTTCAACTGAGTCCGATCGAGATTGTCCTGCTGCCGTTTCAGGAACGGTTGCTGGAGCAGGTGGAACTCGCACGCACGCGCGGACGGCACCGCAACTTACTCGTTGCGGCAACCGGCACGGGCAAGACGGTGATGGCGGCAGTTGATTATGCGCGTCTGCGCGAACGGTTGCCGCGTGACCGGATGCTCTTCGTCGCACACCGCGAGGAGATCCTCGCGCAGAGCCGTGCGACATTCGCGCACGCACTCCGCGATGCAGCATTTGGGGAGCTATGGGTGGGCGGAAGACGCCCCTCTCGGTTTGAACACGTGTTCGCGTCGATTCAAAGCCTCAACCGATCCGGATTGGAGTCGGTCGATCCTGCGCATTTCGATGTCGTGGTCGTCGACGAGTTCCATCACGCTGCTGCACCGTCGTACCAGATGCTCCTAGAGCGCATAGCGCCGCGAGAGCTTCTTGGAATGACCGCCACGCCCGAGCGTGCCGATGGCCTCGACGTCCTTCGGTACTTCGACGGACGCATTGCCGCCGAACTCCGTGTTTGGGACGCGATAGACCAGCAGTATCTCGTGCCGTTTTCGTACTTCGGCGTTCACGACGGCACGGACCTGAGTGAAGTACCGTGGAAGCGCGGCGCTGGATACGACCCAACCGCTCTGACGAATGTCCTGACCGCCGACCACGCCTGGGCGAGGCGGGTGGTTGAGGAACTCCGGCGAAAGACCGGTGACCCACGGAGTGTTAGAGCCCTCGGGTTTTGCGTATCCATCGGGCACGCGCGCTTCATGGCGGAACAGTTCCGTTCGGTCGGAATTCCGGCGGTGGCCATCTGGGGCGACAGTCCCATGGAAGAGCGAACGGCGGCCCTCCGTGATCTCGCCGCTGGCCGCGTGAACGTCGTATTCACGGTCGATCTATTCAACGAAGGCGTCGATGTGCCGAACGTCGACACCCTATTGTTGCTCCGGCCGACTGAGAGCCCGACGCTGTTCTTGCAACAACTCGGCCGCGGCCTGCGGCGAGCGCGTGACAAGGCCCTGTGCACCGTGCTCGACTTCGTCGCCAATCATCGTCGCGAGTTCCGATTCGACCGAAAGTTACGCGCGCTCCTCGGCGGCACCCGCCGTGAGGTGGAGCGTCAAGTCGAGCGTGACTTTCCGTTCTTGCCCAGCGGGTGCCACATGGAACTGGATCCCGTCGCGCGGGATATCGTGCTGCGCAGCATCCGCCAGGCGATACCCTCTGACTGGCGCGCAAAGTGCGACGAGCTGCGCTCGCTCGGTGACATCTCGCTAGCGAAGTACCTTGAAGAGACGGGCCTCGAACTGGAAGACGTTTACGCCAACAACAGGAGCTGGAGCGCGCTCCGTCGAGCCGTCGGGCTGTCAACCGACGATGCGGGTCCCGAAGAGGACGCACTCTTGCGGGCAGTCGGACGATTACTCCACGTCGACGACCGCGAGCGACTAGACGCATACAGATCGCTTGTCGCGCGGGCGCATGCGCCTGATCCCACGGCGTTGAGCGATCGCGAACGCCGCTTTGCGCGCATGTTGATCGGTTCGCTCACCACGCTGAAGCCTTCGGCATCACTACCCGACGGTCTGGCGCAGCTTTGGAAGCACCCGCAGGTTCGGAGCGAGCTACTGGAGCTGTTTGATCTGCTCCCTGACCGCGTCGATCACCTGCACGCAGGCCTGAACATTGCCAACGTGCCGCTGGCTGTGCACGCGCGCTACACGCGGACCGAGATCCTGGCCGCCTTCGACGTTGGTAGCGGCGTCAAGCCGATCACTTGGCAGTCCGGCGTCTGGTGGGACGAGAAAAGTCAGAGCGACCTGTTTGCGTTCACGCTGGACAAATCTGCCGGCTCCTTCTCACCGACAACGCGATATCGTGACTACGCGATCAGCCCTGAACTGATCCACTGGGAGAGCCAGTCGGCGACCTCGCTCGACAGCGACACTGGGCGGCGCTACATCCGTCAGGCAGAACAGAAAACGAACGTCGTGCTCTTCGGACGCCTGAGTACCGCCGATCGAGCATTCTGGTGCCTCGGTCCTGCGACTTACGTCACGCACGAACCCGAACGCGAACGCCCCATCGCGATCACTTGGCGTCTCGATCACCGGTTGTCCGGCGACCTCTTCGCCGAGTTCGCAGCGGCGGTCGCGTAAGGGATGTCGTTGGGCCTGACCCACGCGCGGGACCTAGGCGAAGATATAGCGAATGTGCTACGCTCGGCTCCCGTGGCGGTCCGGACGTGCACTGTCATCTTCACGGGTCCGTCCGGAATCCGCCACTCAGTCGATGTAACCGCGGAGTCCGTTTACGAAGCGGCTGCTTTGGGAGTGTCGGCTCTCAGGGAGAGTGGCTGGGCGGACGCGGTGGCGCTGGAACCGAGCTCGAGGTTCAGGTCAGAGATCCTTTCGCCCATTAGGAGCCACGAGGCAACGAGATGGGTTCCACAGCCACCATTCTCCACGCGGACCTCGACGCCTTTTATGCGTCGGTCGAACAGCTGCTCGACCCTCGCCTGCGCGGCAAGCCGATTGCGGTCGGCGGCGGCGTCGTTCTCGCGGCCTCCTACGAAGCGCGGGCCTTCGGCGTACGAAGCGGCATGCCTGGACGGCGCGCGCGGCAACTCTGTCCCGACCTCGTTTTTGTCGGCGGACATTTCGACGAATACCAACGGCTCGGCGACGCCGCCATCGGAGTACTGAGCGATTTCACGCCTTCCATCGAGCGCATCTCCATCGACGAGGCCTTCGCCGACGTTGCAGGGTGCACGCATCTCTTCGGTTCGCCGGCAGAGATCGCAAGGACGGTTCGGGCTCGCGTGCGCGCCGAGCTTGGCTTGCCGATGTCAATCGGCGTGGCGCGTACCAAGCACCTGGCGAAGATCGCATCGCAGGTCGCTAAGCCGGATGGATTGGTCGTCGTCGATCCAGATACCGAACTCGAGTTCCTTCACGAGCTGCCCGTCGCACTGATGTGGGGTGTGGGCCCGGCGACCGAGGCGCGGCTCGCCAAGATCGGCGTCGCCACTATTGGTCAATTGGCTGAGAGCTCTCCTAAATCCGTGGAGCGATTGCTTGGACACGCGGCGGGAAGAAAGTTGACGGCACTCGCGTGGAACTGCGATCCGCGGCAAATCCAGACGCGCCGGCGCGCGCGCTCCGCCGGCGCACAATCGGCGCTCGGACGACGGCCCGCGATCGAGCGCGTCTTCAAACCGACGCTCCATCATCTCGCCGACCGCATCGGCGCCAGGCTCCGCGCCAAATCGCTGGCCGGCCGCACTATCACGGTCCGCGTGCGCTTCGCCGATTTGCGCTCGGTCACGCGCTCGCTCACGCTGTCAGCACCGATTTCTGCAACGAGGGCTCTCGCTGAGATTGCCGAGGACTTGGTGCGCGGCGTCCTTGCGGATCACCGTGACGAGAGGACGATCTCGCTGCTGGCGATCTCCGTCTCAAATCTCGAAGCGCATGCGATCGTGCAACTGGAGCTGCCGCTCGGGCTTGCCGACGAAGGACGCCGTCCTGGCACGAAGAAAGGCCTGGCGCGATCGCGCGCAGACCGCGCCGTCGATGCGATCCGCAAGCGCTTCGGAGGAAAAGCGGTGGATTATGGGTCAGCATCGCGGGTTGTGCGCTCCGTCCCTGACGAGTTCCGACGCCTTGCTGAAAGAGAGCTTTGATTATCGCCCGCGCAGTTGAGGATGTTCCGAGCGGCACGCGTTGACGGACTGATGAGCCAACGTCAGCGTCGGCCTCTGCCGCGGCAGCAGGTCGATTGATCGGCCGAAACGTCGCTCAAGGCAAAGTGATCATTTTGAGATCTTGACCGCTGCGGCCACCAAGGCCTTGGCCCACTGAGGCGTTTTGGACAACTCGACCATCTCCAGGATCTTCCCCTTCGCAAGGTGAAGAATGAGATTCGGCTGGGGAGCGTGTCCGGCATGCGGGTCGGCGTCAAAGCTGTTGTCGAAGACCCGAAGCTCTGTGAGTCGCGGCATCAACTCAATCAGATTGATCCGACTCCGGTCGTAGCGCTGCCGAATCTTTTCTTCTGGGATGTCGTGTCCCCCTCGAGCCACCCTGGATCGGACGCGCGCCATGTGCAGCTCGGGACTACTCAATCCCACGAACCACATGCGCACATCGATTCCAGCCGCCAACGCTTCGTGCAGAAGAGCACTGATGGTGTGCCCGCCAAGCGTCGTTTCGAACGCGAAGTCCAGGCGTTCGGCGATCGCTCGTTCCAGAAGGCGTTTGCCCTCGTGCCAGGCAGCGCTGTTCGCTTCTGCCGTCGAAATATCAGGACTGGCGGCCAGAATTCGGGCGGTCGCTTCGTCAGGATTGAAGTAGTCTGCGCCGGCCTGCCGAAACATCGCGCCTGCGACGCTGCTCTTGCCGGCACCGTTGGTTCCAGCGAGCACGTAGATGCATGGACGACGCCTCGAACTAGCCACGCGAGCGCGCCGCAGCGACCGCAGCCTTGCCCAAACGCTTTCCAGACGCGGCGAACGCCGCCTTCATTCCGCGACGCGCCTTGGATGTTTGCATCCGCGCAAGGAGCGCATCGAATTCGCGGCTGAGCGTATCGAGCTTCGTCTGGGCTGCGCCCGATAACGCGTTGAAGTTCTCGACGGAAATGAGGACGGCTCTGGGCGCGTCGTGCTTCGTGATCACGACGGCCCCGCCTTGAATTGCGATCTCCAAGACGCGCCCAAACTCACTCTTCGCCTGGCTCGCGCTCACTGAAGAGGGTTCGAGTGCCTCACCGCGGCTGTTTCGGAACGTCGCGACGTGACCTGGCCTGCGTCGCAGTCGGACAGTAGACGAGGCTGACTCCGGGTCCGCTTTCGTGCTCTGTGCCTTCATGTGTCTATTTTGTCCAATATGGACAAAACAGTCAAATGCGTGGAGGGCTTGCTCACCGCGAAGCTCCGCGGCGAGCAGTTAAGAGAGGGGCCAATGCCACAGGGCCACCAATCGTTCTAACGGGCCACGGCCCGGAGCTCGTCGGCCGTCTGCGAACCCCGAGCGTTACTGTGCGTACCCCCGCCATCGCCCGCAGCGCAGGGGCGGTCAGCGTCGCCGGCACCGCGCCCGCGACTCGCAGGTGCACTACGGCGTCGTGCGGCGTCGATTCGATGGCCGCCGCCACGCGGGCGTGAGCCTCCATCGGATCCGCGTCGTCGACCTGCACGATTCGCGAGACCATTGGCCTCGCAGGCAATGGCCGGAACTCGATTGGACCGACACCGGATTCTGTCAATTGCAGGACGACGAATCCTTTCGTCTCGGGGGCCTCGGCGAATGACGTGCGCTCGACCGAGCCCGCATAAATGACAGGAGGCCTGCCCGCCGGCCGCAAGACCTGGTGGCGATGAATATGTCCGCTCAAGGTGACCGCCACGTCTCTGGGCAGGTCGGCGGCGCGGATGACGTCGGCGCCGAAGCGGAAGGTGAAGTTGCCAGGACCACAGGTCGCACCTTCGACGCAGTGATGAAGGCACAGCACGCGCAAATCCGCGGTTGTGTTCTGGCGACTCGCAGCGGCGAGCATCTGCGGAAACCGACGTCGAATATCGTGGGTGTACGGGAACCCGATGAACTCCACGCGGACTCCGCCTGCGTCGATCACGACGCTGCGCGGTCGGTCGAACACGTGCAAGCCCTCATGGACCGCAAGCAACGGATACGGGATGCGGCCACGTTCGTGGTTCCCAGGGACGAGCAGGACCGGCACTCCAGACGAGGCAAGACGCTTGAGCGGGGCGAGTGCCGTCTCGGCCACCCACGCGGGCACACGACTTCGGTACAGCAGGTCGCCGCCGTGGACGACGACATCGACTTCGCCGGTGCGTGCCGGCTCTAGGGCGCGCTCGAAATTTTGAAAAAAGTCATCCCCGCGTCGACGTCGAACGACGCGCGGCCGTGCCGGCCAATCCAAACCGATGTGCGTGTCTGACACGAACAGCACTCGCATGTCATACCCACCAGAGCGCGGCGGCGAGTCGAGCATCGGCGAGCGCAGGTCCGCTACCGAAGCGCAGCGCTGCAGGAGCCCGAGCCGCGACCAGGCGCTTGAGCTCAGTAGTCAATACCCGTAAACGATCGAAGCACGCCACCGTGAAGAGCTCACGGCGGGCCATCACCGGACGCTGATAGCCGGGCGGGATCGGCAGCGTTCCGCGTGGCTTAGCGTCAGTGCTGAGCACGATCTCGCCGCCTTCGATCACCATCAGGCGCGCCTCCGCGGCGCCCGGCTCGCGCCACACCACGCTCGCATCGACCAAGCGCGTCAACCACATCGCGCGCCGGCGTGCGAGCGCCGCCCGTAGCGCGATCCACTCGAGAGACACATGCACGAGCTCCGGCGTCCATGCAGTGACGTCGCGATCGGTGTCTGTCGCGTCTTCATCGCCATTGACGTCGTGATCTCGCCTGCCTTCTCGCCACAGCCGTGTGCCCAGCCCCAGCAGCCTCGCCTGAGCGGAGAGTTCCTGGCGCGACAGCTCGGGATGCACGGCGCACAGTCGCTCGTAACCAGCATGGAACGTCGCCGCGTCGGGACCCCAGCGACCTGACGCGAGAGCGCCGCGGTCAGCTCGAGCGAGTGCCCCGAATCGTTCGAGCGTCTCCGCTGAGATGAGTGGTCCAAGGGGGCATGCCAGTGATGGGCGTGGACTACGTTCGCTGAGATCCGGCGACGCGAACCATACTGCGCGGTGGTCGATGGTCAAGGCGAGGTTGTACGGCGCGCGGTGCCGCTTGATTTCGTTAGTTTCGAGGAGCGCGGCCTCAAGTGGCGTCGCTGTGACGTCGAATGAGATCGCGCGAGCCTGCGACAGCATTTCGAGCGTTCGCTCGTCCACGCCGTGCTGCCTCCGAAAGTGGCTGTTGACCCGATCGTGGAGCGACGACGCTTTGCCGACGTATAAAACGTCGCCACTCGTGCGAAGCATGCGGTAGACACCGGGACTCTTGGGGAGCGATAGGCGCGTCTGCCTCGGCATCGGCCATACCCGACGTGGACGCTTCCGCGAATCGACCGGTGCGGCCAGCCATTCGCGAAGCGCGCCCCATGTTTCGACTCCCTCGTCCTCGAGCCGATGCACCAGCTCTTGCCACAGGAACGCCGTGGCCTCCACGTGGTCGGCGCTGCGACGGAGGGCGCCAACGCCGCGGCCCAAGTACCCGGCCAGTGCACGCAGGCTGCGGCGCGGCAGTTCGGGGAAGAGCCGGCGAGCGATGTCGTGTGTGCAGACGATGTCGAGCGGAGGCTCGCCGCCGGCCAGGTTCCTGAGGAACGGCTGCTCAAATCGAGCGAAGTGGATCACCGTTGGCGCCGGCTGGGGCGCAAGCCTCGCCGCGTCGTCAACCAGCTCGCGCCAGGCGAGCTCTGGATCGACGCCGTCGCGCATCATCGGGTGCGAGAGACCTGTTATTCGCGTTACGGCTGGTGGAATCTTTTCGCCCTCTGAAAGCGCGATGAGGTGCGCACACTTGTGCGTGACTCTCGTCCGCGACCGAGCCCACGCGATCTCGAGGAGATGGCCGCGCGGAGCGGCAGCCGTGGCCTGGCAGTCAATCACCAACACCTCGAGTTGCGAGAGCGGCAGCACGGACCGGTCGCAGATCACCATTCCTAACGACTCGACGGATTCCGAGGGCGAACGCTACAGCGGGTCACCCTCACCTCAACAGCTACTTCAACCTGCGCTTCTTCAGCGTCTCGTCAGGGCTGACGGCGATGCCGTCACACCAGCGTTGAATTTGGCGGACGATCAGCCGGTGAGAGGTGGCCGGCTCGCGCACCTGAATCTCCAGCTCGGTTCCCGGCGCGATCGCATCCGCCCACCCGCTGTTCCTCAGCGCCGAGACGCCGAGTGCCGCCCCCTCGTAGACCGATTCGGCTGTCACCTCGACCGCGTGCCGAACACCGGACGGCCCTACAAAACTGACGGTGCACGTCCGGAGCGCCACGGCCGGCCAGCGTATCATATTCGTCTTTTGTTCGTCTCCGCTGATCCGCGTCGACACGCTCGGGTGCGAGGCTGTCGTCACATCGCCGTGCAAAGTGACGACACGGTTGCAGGGCTTTCGGGTTACGCGGCCCGTCATCGTGGTAGTCCCGCTTCGGCCCGCAATCGATCAACGGTGGATCTGCGCTTCAACCGGGAAAGCGAGCGTCGCTCACGACCTGGGCTTGGTTCGGCCGCGCACTTGTGTCGGCTGCAGGCGCTTGGGGCGCCGCGTCGCCCGTCGCCTTCGCTCAGGCGCAGAGAGCGCACTGATCGTCACGTAGTATCCGTCCGGATCCCGAAGGGAGAACTCCGCTGTTTGGGTGTTCGGGTTCACCTGCGGTTCCTGTTCGAGCCGAGGCACGAGAGCGCGTGCCCTCTTCAGGGTCATGTCGAAATCGTCGACGCGGAAGAACAAGAGGAGGCCGTTACCTGGTGTGGCCTCATCGGGACTCATCAAGGAGGGATGCTCGTGCGCGCCCCACCGGTGGAGGCAGAGCAAGACCGTTCCATCCGTATCCAGAATCTGACCAAAGTAGTCGTGAGCTGGAAGCGTCTCGGGCTGGCCGAACAGCGACTGGTACCATTTGAAGCTCGCCGGGACATCGCGTACGCCAATGATCGTCCATGTACGTTTCATCGCATGAACTCACATGAAACCAGACATTACCGGCATCGCGCCGTTCTTCATCGTCAAGAATGTCCCCGCGGCGTTGTCGTTCTATCGCGACCGCCTTGGGTTCGACATCACGTTTCAAGGGCCCGAGCCTGACGACATTTTCTTCGGCATCGTCCAGCGCGGCGCTGCGATGATCATGTTCAAGGACGTGGGTGTCGATCCAGTGCCGAACTACACGCGGGACATCAAGCAAGGCATCGCTCGCTGGGACGCGTATCTCCATGTCCCCGATCCGGACGCGTTGGCGGCAGAATTCTTGTCGCGCGATGTCGAGTTTTCCGTCCCACTCAAAGACACCGGCGATGGGCTGCGGGGATTCGAACTCAAGGATGCTGACGGCTACGTCTTGTTTTTCGGCCGTCCTCGTTCATGAGCGAACGATGCAAGCTGGGACTTGAGGCTTCATGCCTGGACTTGAGGGGGCGACGGTGCAAATCACCGCCTAGGCTTGCGGACGCCGCGCGTCGGGCCGGGTGATCCCGCTGGCCGACGGCGACAGCTACCCGGGCTAACCTTGCTAGCCCACCCCATCGGCGGTACTCGTGAGGCTCCCGCTGGCGCTGGCGGAGCTGGGATTGATCGATGAGTACGAGTTCGTGGTGCACCCCAGGCGGCGGGCCACGGGCCGACGTTGTTCGCAGGGCTATCGAAGCATGTCGACTTGAAGCTCGTGAGTCGGCTTGAGTTCGGCTCGGGGGCGGTGGCGATGCGGTATGGGCGGAAAGGTAGCCATCGGGCTTGATCGTGGCGCAACGATGCGGCGTCGTCTAACCCATCAGCCCTCCGGTCGTCAAGGGCAAAGATCTTCTCCGTCCGGTCGTCGAATCAAGAAGACGCGCGACCGCAAGCGATAAGCGCCGAATCACTGCGGTCCCGTTCAGTGCCGTCTTCGTTTCCAGCGCAGGCTCCCACCCGGGTGTCTGGGATGGATCCCAACACCTATTGAGGCTCGAACTTCGCGTGAGCGAAGCGCGAGGGTCATGCAGACCCTCACGGCCTAGAAACTCATTCGGAACCCTCGTACCGGCCTCCTCATGACGAGCGACGTCGCCGGAGCGCATCCGTTATCGCCAGGCTCGGGGGAGGGGCGGCGCCTTGCCGGGAGCCACGTGGCAGAGAAGAGAGCGGGCGTCCCATCAACCGCGCGCGCTGCCGGACCACTGGCTCCTGATCGACGGCTCGGGACGCTCGCCGGCGTACGCGTGCAGCGCGATCTCGACGAGCTCGGTCCTGCAGGCTCGAGTTAGACGTCTGGCTCACCCGCTCCCTTCTCCGCTACGCCGCGCGAAACTTCTCGAGCGAGAACACCGTGCCGGCGCGACAACATGTAGAACACCGCCCGCCCGATCTTGTGGGCGAGAATCGACAGCGCCTTCCCTTTCCCGTGCTTTTTCTCGATCGCCCCCAGGAGCGTCTTCCCACCGGGGGCATGGCGGAGGAAGAGCACTGCGGCTTCCGAGAAGGCCCACTTCAGATGGACGTTGCCCATTTTGGCCCCGCCGCTCCCGTGGACCTTGCCCGCCGAGCTGTGCGCACATTTCACCAAGCGCGCATAGGAGGCGAACTCCTGCACGCGATCGAAGCGCGTGATGTCGTGGATCTCATAGAGGATCGTGAGGGCCAGGACCTTCCCAATCCCGGGGACCGATCGCAGGCGGTGAAAGGCGTCGCCGTCATGCAGCTTGGCCTCGCGGACGATCGTCAGCTCGAGGTCGGTGATGAGGGCGTCGTAGCGCTCCAGGAGCGCCAGGTCCACATCGATGCTCTTGCGAACGCTGGGATCGGGAAAGTGCGCGCTGACGCCAGTCCGATTCGCTGGATAGGCCAGGCGCCGTCCGAACTCGGGCAACTGATATTGGGCGCGCGTGTTCTGGATGTGCGCGAGCAACTGCCCGCGCTTCCGCACGAGGTGGAGCCGACGGCGCAGGAGATCCCGGGTCGATCGCATGGCCGCCGGATACACATACGCCTGCGGCAGGAGCCCGCCCCGCAACAAGGTGGCGATCTTGAACGAGTCGAGCTTGTCGTTCTTGGCCTTCCCGCCGTGAATGGCTTTCATCGCCAGCGCGTGCCCGAGCACAAAGGCGAATACCCTCAGCCGGCGCAGACATCCGCGAGCCAGTACCACGTGAACATGCACTCGGCGGCCACCACGAGATCGTCCCGGTAGGGCGCGACGGTCTCGAGGAATGCCTGCCGGAGTGGACTTGACGTTGCGATGCACGAGCACGTGGCCGGTCGCGTCGAGGATGCAGACGTACATGGTCTTCACGTGGAGATCAATCCCGCAATAGTGGCGATGCTGACGGTTGTAGAATCTCATTCGGTCCTCCTCCTGCGCGGCACGCGCGCATTCATCCCTGCGCCGAAGCCTACTCGGTGGCAGTAGGTGCACAGGGGGAGGGCTGAATGAGCATCATCGGCTTTCAGCCGACGGCGACTGGTGCCCTCCGGAGCCGCCGCGGCTGAAGCGCACGCGTTAGGCGCCGCAAGCCGCACTGTCAGAGGAGCAGCGATGCCTGAGAACAAGACCAAGCCAACCGATGCCAGCGTCGAGGAGTACATCGCCTCTCGGGCCAACGAGGAACAGCGCGCGGACTGCAAGGCGCTGATGTCCATCTTCAAGAGAATCACCAAGCAGCAGCCAAAGATGTGGGGGCCGAGCATTGTCGGCTACGGCTCCTACCGCTACACCTACGAGAGCGGAAGAACAGGGGAGATATGCCTCGCGGGCTTTGCCATACGCGGGCGAGAACTCGTTGTCTATCTGGTCGCCGAAGGGAGAGAGCAAGAAGCGCTACTGTCCAAGCTGGGAAAGCACAAGATGGGCAAGTCTTGCCTGTACTTCAAGCGGCTGGCAGACCTGGACAAGGCGATTCTTGAGGCACTCGTTGCGAACTCGGTACCTGGAAGTGACGCGTCGGTACGGCACAAGCATGAGCAACCGGGAAGATAGGTAACAAAGTTAACCGGGAACATGGGTAACACTTTCGGGCCGAACGGATTGTCGATCGGTTCGAGCCAGCGGGGCCGCTGCCACACGTGGGATCCCCGCGTCGACGCTCGAGTCAAGAATCAAGCAGCTGGGAATAGAGAAGCGCCGATTCACCAACACATCTTGACGCATATCTCAGTCGACGATCGACACGTCGAGCTCGCCGAGCCGCGCCGGATCGCCGATGACCTCGATCTCGGTGATCTTGCCGTTCGCGATCGTGAACCGGAGCGCTCTCACCAATCGTCCCCGCGGCGCCACCACGACGCCGATGGCCCCATTCACGAGCGCGGGCCGCGTGAGCCGCGCGAGGTGTCCATAGACGATGGCTCCCTTCGCCCAGACTGCCGCGCCGCGGATCTCGCTCGGCGCGCCGGACGCGCCCGGCATGTCCGCGCGAACCACGAGATCGGGATCGAGCACGGCGAGCAGGCCTTCGAAGTCGCCGCCGCGTAGTGCCGCAAGAAAGGCATCGACGACCTCGCGCTGCCGAACGAGATCGGGGTCGGGCGCGCCGCCGCCGCGCACGCGGCGCCGCGCGCGGCTGGCGAGCTGCCGCGTCGCCTCTGCGGAACGGCCGACGATCGGCCCGATCTCCTCGAACGGCACGGCGAACATGTCGTGCAGCACGAAGGCGAGGCGTTCCGCCGGCGTCAGCCGGTCGAGCACGACGAGGAGCGCGAGCCCGACCGAATCCGCGAGGAGCGCTTCCTGCTCGGGGCTGCTCCCGCGCGTGCCGGTCGCGACCGGCTCCGGCGCGTCCGGGGTGAACGGCTCCTCGCGCCGCGATTGGCGCGACCGCAGCATGTCGAGGCACACGCGCGAAACGACCGTGGTCAACCATCCGCCAAGGTTGTCGATGCCCGTGGCATCGGCGCGGCTGAGCCGCAGCCACGCTTCCTGCACGGCGTCGTCCACCTCGCTCAACGAGCCGAGCATCCGGTACGCCACGGCGCGCAGGTGGGTTCGGTGCTCTTCGAATCGCTCGGCCAGATAATCGCGTTCGTTCATCGGTCACACTTTCTCGTCGCGTTCCGTCATAGCACTGACGGACGAACGGTAAGCAATGTGACACAAGGAGGGAACCGGTGAAGATCAAACTGACCAGCGTGCACGTCGACGACCAGGAGAAGGCCCTGCGCTTCTATACCGAAGTGCTGGGCTTCGTGAAGAAGGCCGACTTCAGCCAGGGGCCGTTTCGCTGGCTCACGGTGGCCTCACCAGAGGACCCGGACGGCACTGAGCTGCAGCTGGCGCTCAATGGCGACCCGGCGGCCAAAGCCTACCAGCAGGCGATGTTCCAGCAAGGCCAGCCTGCGGCCATGTTCTTCACCGACGACGTGCAGGCCGATTACGAGCGGATGAAAGCGCGCGGCGCCGAGTTCACCAAGCCACCCACGGACGTGACTGGCTCCAAGATCGCCATGCTGAACGACACCTGCGGCAATCTCATTCAGGTCACGCAGCTGAAGCGCAGGTAGCGCGGACCTGTCTCGCCGTAGCTACGCGTCCGTGTCAATCAAGCGGACGCGAGAGCGAAGGCGAACGTTCAGCCGCATTCGGGAGACGCATGAACATGAGCGACGAGACCCTGTCATCGGGTGACACCCATGGTGCCGGCACAGCACATCGAGGGCCGGACCCGCTCGTGACGGGCAAGCGCCTGCTCCTCGCCCTCGGGCTCTGGCTGCTCGCTGCGGTCGTCATCGGTACGGCGACTGTCTTCGCCGCTCGCAGCAGCGGTGCAGCCGCCGTCACGGCGATCGTGGTCGGCGAGGTCTATACGCTGCTCATTGTCGCCCTGATGATCGTCTTTCGCCCGCGGACGGCACAGGCGCTGGGGCTGGTCCGTTGTCGCCGCGCCGACGTCGGCCTTGCATTCGCCGCATGCGGGGGTGCGTACCTCATAGCGGCGGCGATTCAATCGGCTGTTGGGCCGTGGCCCTGGTCGAGCTCGATCACGATCTTGAAGGCGATGGGGTCCGACGACGGTCGCCTCGCGACGGCGGGGCCGGCCGTGGCCGGGATCATTGTCATTCGCGCCTGCGTGCTCGCCGCGCTGGGAGAGGAGACGTTATTTCGGGGCGTCCTATACACGTGGCTCCGGCAGCGGCTTCCGGCGAGCGCTGCGATCCCCGTCTCTGCCGCGGCACATGCCGCGATCCACGGCTTCCCGGCGATTCTTCCCCTCGCTTTCATTATGGGGCTCGGCTTCGGTTGGGTGCGTGAGCGATCCGGTTCAACGGTGCCAACGGTCATCGTTCACGCGGTTCACAATGCCGCGCTGATCGGGTGGGCGTACTACGCCACCGGCTGGACTGCGCGGCTACCGACGTGGGGAGGCTCGTGAGCGACGAGGACCTCGTGCGCAGCAGCGGGCGGCCCGTCAATGACGATCGAAAGGTGCGAGTTGACCGCGGATGCCGACCCGTTGTGGTAACTGGCGAATGAAACGCCGCTGAGGTGACCAAGCCGAGGGGGCCAGCGGTCACATTCAGCTTGAGCGATCCGTCATGCGACAAGGAGGACGATATGAATGCGACATTGGAAGGCAGCGGCGCCCTCTCGCCCACGGACCTGAGCATGCCCCGCTCCAAAGGAATAGTCATCGGCTTCTGGATCGTCACCGCGCTCTTCTGCCTGCAGATAGGCTTCACCGCCTACGCGCAACTGCGCCTGCCGCAGGTGGCGGAGGCGTTCACCCACCTCGGCTTCCCCGCCTACTTCCGGGTGGAGCTCTCGTGGGCCAAGCTCCTCGGCGTGGTGCTGCTGCTTGCGCCGGTGCCGGCGCGGCTCAAGGAGTGGGCCTACGCCGGCTTCGCCATCACTCTCGCCTCGGCGCTCATCGCCCACCTCTCGGTGGGCGATGGCCCGGAGGCGTGGGGCTGGGCGGCGGCCACCGGCGTACTGTGGGGGCTCTCGTACTTCTTCTGGCGCCGCCTGCCGGCCACGCCTAGGATGGCAATATGAAAAAGTCGGGCGCGAGCCAAGGCCAGTCGGCATCGGAGCTCATCTCGAAAAGAATCGTCGAACTCGGGGACTGGCGAGGGGAAACCCTCCGCAGAATGCGCAAGCTCATCAAGGAAGCAGACCCGGACGTCGTCGAGGAGTGGAAGTGGGTCAAACCAACCAAACCCGGCACCCCGGTTTGGTCGCACGACGGCATCATCTGCACCGGCGAATCCTATAAGAATGTCGTGAAGCTTACCTTCGCCAAGGGCGCATCTCTGAAGGATCCGGCCCGTCTCTTCAACTCGAGTCTCGACGGAAACGTACGCCGCGCGATCGACATCCACGAAGGAGAAGAAGTTGACGAGTCCGCGTTCAAGGCGCTCGTTCGCCAAGCGGTCGCCCTCAACAGGTCTGGCAAGTCGAAACCTTCGAAGTAAGGGGAAGCCCGCCGCGGCCAAACGCAAGGGGGCCGCGAAGCCGGCCCTCCTCGCAGGCGGCAACCCCCAGATCGCGAAGGCCGGCGGCGACGCCCCAGTGCAGGCCTACATCGCGGCCATGCCGGGCTGGAAACGCGACGTCGGGCGCCGCCTCGACGCGCTCATCGTGCGCACGTCCCCCGACGTGCGCAAGGCCGTCAAGTGGAACTCGCCCTTCTATGGCATCGAGGGCCAGGGCTGGTTCCTCAACTTTCATTGCTTCACGAAGTACGTCAAAGTGGCTTTCTTCCGCGGCGCGTCACTGCGTCCTCTCCTCCCCGGCGAGTCCAAGCACAAGGAAGTGCGCTACCTTGACATCCACGAGGACGACCAGCTCGACGAGGAGCTCGTGGCGAGCTGGATTCGGCAGGCATCGGAGCTGCCCGGCTGGGTCCCGTAGCGCCGGCATGATGAAGTCGGAGTTTGCAGCTTCGCCAAAAGCACGTCGACTTCACGGCCCTTGCGCCAGCCGACGACCCTCCGCGTCTACTGTTCCCCCAGCTGCCAGCGACGGCTCGGAGCCGTGGCCGCGGAAAGCGTCGCCGCGAACTTGACCAGCTGTGCGGTCCAGCGGCCACGAATCTCCGACCGGCATTAGCCTAAAGGCCTGCGCGACACTAGGGTGTCTCCCACTCAAGGGCGTTCCGTGGCTTGCGCCGTTGTGATGGCGCCACCGCTTGGCCTGCTCCCCCACCGCACGTGAGGCCTTGAAGAGCGACGCAATCGGAATCACGCCGAGAATCCGGTGTCGCTCGATCGCGGCCAGACCGGCCGATGCCAGGCACCCGCAATTGGCGCAGTCTGGATCCCCGCCGAAGACGCACGGGGTGATGCACGTTTCCAGATCCGCCGACACGTTCAGGGTTGTCTGGGCGAACACACAATCGCGCGGCGAACGCGGTGGATCCGCGTAGACATCAAGGACCGCTTTCGGGACGAGGAGCTTCCGGTACTTGATTCCCAGCGCCATCAAGTCGGCAAGCACCTGCCGGCGATCGCTCGCCTCCAGCATCTCCTCGGACACCTCGCCGATTTGCGGTGTGTAGAGGCTCATCCGAATCTGCTCGGTCTCGTCTTTCGCCGACCAGAACGCGACGAATTCCTCGAGATATCCCGGCCGGCGAACCTGCTGACGCGTGATCGTGCAATGCACGAAATATCCGCCGGCCGGCAATGTGCTTGAGCAGTCGGCTGTAGGTGGCGGGCGCTCGCCTCACGTCATGCTCAGCGGGCAGGCCATCGACGGACACGACAACCTGGACGCGCGGCATGTCGCACCAGGCCGCGGGAATCTCGCGGACCGCGCTCGTCACGAGCTGGACGTAAATCCCACGATTTGAAAGGACCGGGAGGATGGCATCGAGCTCTCGATATCTCACGAGCGGCTCGCCGCCGACGATCGAGACGTGCAGGGGTCGATGTTGGTCGACCAGTCTCAAGACACCGTCGACAAGCGCCTGACCCTTGTAATCGCGAAGCTGCCGAAGCGTCGTTCCCCCGCCCAGGTGGTCGTCGTTGTACGCGTAGCAGCCCGGGCACCGCAGCGGACATTCACGGGTAATCTCAATGGCGAGTGACGGATGATGCCCGGTCAGAATCCGACCCCACGCACCGAAGAGACCTTTCAGAATGCACCTCCCCACAGGCCTGCAACGCAGGCTTCGACCCGGCGTCCAAGGTGACGCGTCGTTGTCTCGCTGAGTATATCTTGACCAACAAAAATGCTACTGTTTTCCGATGGGTGCCCGATTGATCGCGCCGACCCGAGTTTTCGCGCTGCACGTCTTCGTCGTGTTCGCCGCCGTCAACGCAGCGGGACAGACGCCGCCGCCCAAGCCAAAGGCCGCGATTGCGAAAGAATGGGCGCCGCCGCGCACGCCCTGGGGCGATCCAGACCTGCAAGGGACGTTTACAAACCGGGACGAAAACGGGATCCCACTCGAACGACCCAGGCAGTTCGAAGGGCGGCAGATAGACGAAGTCAAGGCCGCCGAACTCGCCGAGCTCATCCAGCAGCGACAGAAGTTTGCCGTGACACTCGCTCCAACCCTTGGCGGCGCCGAGACCGGCGCCGGGCCAACCCACTGGTTCGAGTTACTACAACGCGAAAAACAGCAGGCCCTGGTTGATTGTCGAGCCGCGTGACGGAAAGATTCCGCCGAAAACGCCTGAAGCCGGCACTCGTGAACCAACGGCCGCCGAGGCGCGGCGTGGACGCGGCGAGGCCGATTCCTACGAAGACCGTAGTTTGTACGACCGCTGCATTACGCGCGGGCTACCGGGATCGATGATGCCCACCATTTACGGCATGGCCTATCAAATCGTCCAGGGGCCTGGCTACGCGGCGATCCGTTACGAGATGATCCACGAAGCACGCATCATTCCACTCGATGGCCGATCGCATGTCGGTCAGGGGGTCCGCACGTACATGGGAGACGCACGCGGACACTGGGAGGGCAACACGCTGGTCGTCGAAACGACCAACTTCAATGGCAGGACAGGGGCGGACAACGGCTATCCATCGCCCGAGCAGGGTTCGAGCCCCAAGCTGCGAATCACCGAACGCTTCAAACCCGTCGCGCCCAATACGCTGGAGTGGTCGGTCACGCTGGACGATTCGGCGACCTGGACGCGTCCGTGGACTTTCGCGATGAACCTGAGCAGAGACCAGGGTCAGGTGTTCGAGTACGCGTGCCACGAAGGCAACTACGGCCTGGCCAACATCCTCAGTGCGGCGCGGGCCGACGATCAGTCTGGCAAGGCACCCGCGCGTTGACGAAGGACGCTTCGAGGCCGGCGGGCGATCTCGATAACCCCGCATGGTCGGCGCTGACCACCCATCAGTCCCATCTTGCGGTTGGCAGCGACCTCGCGAAGCGTTATCCGTCGCACATCGCTCCGATCGCCGCCATCGGCCGTCGAGACGTCACGAGCGTCGAGGATCTGGTGAGGCTGCTTCCTGACGGAGATTGGCTCTCCCTGCCTGCAACGTTCGACCAGGTGGCCGAACTGCTGCCGGCCGACGTCAAGGTCACCATTCAAAAGAAGCTCGTGCAGATGGTGAACGAGCGCCATGTCGAGGCGCCCGACCCTGGGCTCGAGCTGAGCATCCTGTCCAACGCCGACATCCCCGAGATGATGGCGCTGACCGAGCTGACACATCCCGGGCCGTTTCGTCCGGACACTTATACGCTGGGAATTTACCTGGGCGTTCGCATCAGCGGTCGGCTCGGCGCGATGGCGGGACAACGGATGCACTTGCCCGGCTACCGCGAAATCAGCGCCGTCTGCACGCATCCTGATTTTCAGGGCCGTGGGTACGCGCGCACGCTCGTCTCCCGCCTGGTCGCGGTCATACGCGAGGAGGGGCTGATACCGTTCCTTCACTTCGAAGAATCCAATCAGCGGGCGCAGGCTGTCTATGCCGGCCTCGGCTTCGTCGAGCGCAAACGACTTCCGCTGCTCGTCATCGAGCGCAGGGGCGGGGTCTGACCCCGGTGACGGGCCGTAGCGGGGTCTGACCCCCGGTGAAAGTCTGACCCCGGCGCGGGTGCCGCGCTGGGGACCCCGGTCCGGGAGGGCTGGCCTCGGCGCCACTCGCCAACGCTTTCGTTTCACTGATACGGGTCACTGAGGTGGCGCGGGCAGCCTGAACGGGTCCGCATCTGCGAACGGCGTCCGGCTGGGGAGTCCCCGTTCGTAGAGCCGCAGATTGCCGGCCATGCGCTGGACATCCTGCCGAAGCCCAGCCTTCTCCGCGGCAGCCATCACACCGCGCTGGATCGCGGCCGCCCTCTTGTACTCGCCCACTTCCGCCAGTGCCATCGCCATCGTCTCGCCAAGGTTGGTGCTCTTGTCGGTCTTGAAGAGCTCCTGGACCAACTCGAGGGACCGCTGTCCGTCCCGAACTCGATCGTCGGGAGCCGCCGCCAACAGCCGGGCCAGAGCGTGGGCGAACTCGGGATGATCGGACTGGAGCTGCATCGCTTCTTGAAGTTGACTGCTTGCTTCCTGGTACCGGCCGGCACGAACCAGTGCCATGGCCGATCCCATCAAGGCTTGCGAGGCACGAGGGTCGATCGCCAGCGCCTCACGATAGTGCGGCAGCGATTCCGCCACCCTTCCGCTCCGGGACAGCGCATCCGCCAGGCCCACATGGGCCTCGACGTAGTTCGGCTGATACCTGAGCGAAGCGGAGAAGTGTTCGATCGCCGCTTTGCGATCGGCGCTCGACATCATCAGGACAGCCAGACTGAAATGAGCCTTCGCTGCCGATTCGTCCAGCCCGCTCTCGGGTGAAAGGCGCACCACCTCCTCGAACTGTTCTCGAGCTCCGCGGAGGTCGCCGGTCATGAACAACGCGGTCCCGAGCTTGTGCTGCAGCGATCGCCGCAGCATGGTGTTGTCTTTCGAGAGCTCCATCCCTCGACGGAAGTTGGCCGCCGCAGTCGGAAAATCTTTGGCCTCGAGCGCGCGAACGCCGCGGAGCTCGTAGGAAAGGCTGCTCTCCAACAACAAATCGAGCTCTTGCTTCAATGGATCCGGAACGAGAATGTCGCTGTTGCGCCACTGACGCAGCTGGAGCTCGGCCTTGTCCAACTCGCCCAGCCCGCGATAGGCGATCGCGAGTGGCGAGTGCAGGCTGTCGGAATTGGGATCGATGGCGAGAGCCTCTTCCAGACTCTTGACCGCTCGCGCGTAGTCCTTCTTGGCTAACGCGGCGCGCCCCAGACCTGCGAGCGCCGAAACCGTTCGTGGAGCCAGCGACAGCGCCCTCGTGAACATCTGTTCGGCCTCGTCCGGCCGCCCTTCGTCCAGGTACAGCCGGCCGAGCCAGACGAGCGTCGCGAGCGGTTCGGGCTGCAACTCGAGGGCGCGCTTGAACGAGGCCTCGGCATTCTCGGTCTCGCCCTTGCTCATCTGCAGGTGTCCGAGAAAGTACGGCCACCGCACCTCGCCGGGCGACAGCGTCTGCGCATTCCGGTAGCAGGGGTCTGCTGCGTCGTGGTACTCGGCGGCCTGAAGGAGCATCCCAAGCTTGCCGAACGCGAGACCCAGATCGGCGGGCGAAGCACGTCGGTCCTCGAGCTGCCGTGTCAGCGATGCGTACAGCTCCCGGGCCTGCGCTTGAACGTTCGGATCCGAGCGAGAAAGGTCCGGCAGCGACACCGGCAACAACGCCGGACGCGAGGGTCCACAATTTGCCAGCACGAGCACCAAGATGCAAAGTGCCATCTGCAACGCTGCACGCCGCACGTTCATGATCCTGACCGCCCCGTGCCCTCTTTCAGCGTCGTGTATCGATCGGTTGCGATCCCCGAGAACTCCTCGGCGCGGCCGCTGGGCCAGAGCACCCGCAATGGCGGTGCGGCCGTAGAGGCTCCCAGACCAGCGAGGATGCGGGGATCGTTCGCCGAGGCGTAGCTGCCATCTGCTCGCGCGCGGCGAAAGAGTGTCGTCACCCGCGCGCCGACCATGTCGCGTCCGGCCGCGCCCACGAGCCTCAGCCCGATCCAATGGCTGCGATTGCCAATCTGGTTGATCAACAGCCGGAGCGGTCCCGCCGCGTTGCCCACTACGACATCCGTGTCTCCGTCGTTGTCGATATCGCCGAAGGCCGCTCCGCGGCCGACGTCGGTCAACTTGAACACCGAGCCAGCCCGGTCCGACACATCCTCGAAGCGCCCGTTCCCCAGATTGCGGTACAGCTGATTCGACATGCGCAGCGGAAACGGATCCTTCGCCCGCGCCTGCGCTTCGATTGTGGCGACCGATCCATTCGCCACCAGCAGGTCGAGCCAGCCGTCATTGTCGAAGTCGAACCAGGCGGTCCCAAACCCGGTCTTCGCCAGACTCGGGCGCCCGAGTCCCGAGGCGGCCTTGCGATCCTCGAAGTTGCCGGCTCCGTCGTTGACGTACAGCATGTTCATCTGCGAGAGCCAGTTGGTGATGAAGATGTCTTCGTCGCCGTCGTTGTCGAGATCGCCGGCATCGATCCCCATGCTGGCCTCGGCGTTGCCGGCGCCGTTGACGGCCGCTCCAGCGAGTGGCGCCGTGTCCTTGAACGTCCCATTGTGCTGGTTGATCCACAGCTGGTTGGGCTCGCCATCGTTGCCCACGTAGATGTCCGTCCATCCATCGCCGTTGAAATCTGCAGTGGACACGCCCAGCGCAGGACCATAGGCGCCGCCGACCAGAGCTTTCGCCGTCACGTCCTCGAACGTTCCATTACGACGATTGTGATAGAGGCGGCTCGGCTGTGCGCGATAGCTGTTCGGCGGGCAGTAGTCGCGCTGTCCAGTCACGCTCAAGCAGCGGATGTCGCCCTCGAGGCTATAGATCAGGTAGTTGCCGACGAACAGGTCCAGCCAGCCATCCCGATCGTAGTCCACGAATGCAGCCGAGACGCCCCAGCCGCCTCGATCTTCCGCGCCGCTCCGCATCGTCACATCGTCGAACGTTCCCGTACAGGAGTTTCGGAGCAGCCGGCTTCCGTTCAGTCCGGTTCGATAGATATCTATACAGCCGTCGTTGTCGAAGTCGCCGGTCGCGACGCCCATGCCGTACGACTTGACGTCGATTCGACTTTGCTCGGTGACGTCGGTGAACCGCAGCGTCCGGTTCCCATCCTCCTGAACGACCAGATCGTTTCGAAACAACCGGTCCTTCAATGACTCGGGCGGTCCTTGCGGCGGGTATGTCGCCTGGCTGACCGGCTTGCTGCCCAGCATCTGACCCTGAACCACGTAGACATCGAGGTCGCCGTCGTTGTCGTAGTCGAACAGGGCGACGCCCGGCGCCATGATCTCCGGGTAGTACAGCTCACCGGACATGCCGTTGAAGTGAGTAAAGCGGAGCCCTGTTTCCTCCGCTCGATCGACGAACCAGGAGTCGGTCGCGCTTGCAGGAGTCGCCGTCGAGGCGCCGGGGCCGGTCGCGCCCGATGCTCCGCGGTCGCTCCCAGCGCGGCAGCCGGCAAGGAGGACGAAGAGCACCAAGATGGGAACCGCGTTCCACTTAGTCCCGCCTCCAGCTTGTGTTGCGGAACTAGATGGTGCGCACCAAGCACCAGCTACCCGGTACCCGCCAGGCACAGGGCCCGAGGCACCATGTACCTCAACAAGGTCATTAGTAAGCAATGCTGCGATCTTAGCGGAGGGCCGGGGAGGGCAGGTAGGGCAGGTGGGGCAGGTGGGTCGGGTGGGTCAGGTGGGTCGGGATGGGTCAGGTGGGTCAGGTGGGTCAGGTTGGTCGGGTGGGGCCTGTGGGAGTGGGGCTGTCGGGGTGGTAGGGGGCCTGACGCCCTGACCTACCGGACCTACCCGACTTACCCGGCCCACCCGACCCTACCTGCCCTTCCTGCCCTTCCTGCCCTTCCTGCCCTCCAGCCCCTCCAGCCCCTCTGCGCCCTCCGCGTCCTCGCAGGCCGTGGCTAATCGCCCGGCCTGCCTAGAAGTCGATTCTGACGTTGAACCTGACGAACCGCGGATTCACGATCCCAGACGGTCGGTAGAAGGTCGAGCCGTCGGTGCCGAACTGGCTGCCGTAGATCGTCACGTCGTTCGAGTTGAACAGGTTGTAGACGTCTAGCCCGACGTCGAGACGTTTCCCTGCAAACTGGAAGATCTTCGCGAATCGCATGTCGACCTGCGTCACGCGATCGTCGCCGTACAGTTCACCCGGCAGAAGCAAGTCCACGCCGGTTGTGCCGTTCGGATTGGGGACGGCGCCCGATGGCAGGCGGCCAAGCGCCCTGGCGACGTCCGAGTTCGGCACCTGATAGAAGGCATTCAGCGAGGCGCCGTTCGTGCCCGTGGCGTTGGCGCTGGTCGCGAACACGTTGGGGAAGTTGCTGCTTGTAGATCGGATCGCGGCACTCACCAGCACGTCCACTTTCGGAATCGTGTACGTGGTGACCCCCCTGAACGCCGTGGCCCACCTCTCTGTGACGTGACAACTCGCTGGTTGATTCCGGGTCCCGAACACGGGGTCGAACATCTCCGGAAGCTTCGCCGCGACCTCGCAATAGTCACGGATGCCGCGCCCGGTGCTCGTGCCGCCCTGGAACATCAGGCCGTTGCGCATCCGCGCGTTCGCGGTGACGTCCACGCCGTGCCAGTAGTTCGTGCGCGGATCCGCGTAATCGCTCTCGAAGGTGACGTAGCTGCGCGATGGCAGTCCGAACTTCTCCTGTTTGAGGTCGGTATAGGTGACCGGGTAGCCGCCGCCGCCAGGCAGATTCGGATGCAGCGGAGCGTTGATGGTCCAAGAGTCGTAATCTCCCGGGTTGCGGACCAGGTTGTCCGTGACCGTAAAGTTCCCGAACCAGCGCCGGTTGTACCCGACCTCCAGCGACACGCGCGGGAGGATCTCCTGCTGAAGGTTCACGCCAAACTGCCAGTCCCACGGCCGGACGCCCCACCCCTGAAGCAGATCGGGATTGACGGTCGTCGTCAGGATCGCCTCGTTCCCGAAGTTCAGGTTGTTCCACTGTCCGCAGCTGTCACCGCCGGTTGCGAGGTTGTTCTGGACGGCCGGATTCATCAGATCGCAGTCCGGAACCTTGTTGCCGTTACCGTCATTCCACGTGCGCGTCGTGGTGGTGATGAAGCGAGCGCCCGCGCCGAAGTTGTTCGCCGGATTGTTCAGCGAATAGTTCTCGTCGTTGGTGGCGGCGGCGAGGTACTTGCCGAGGTTCACCTTCAAGGCCGTTTTTCCGTTGCCGAACACATCGTAGGCAGCGCCCATTCGGGGCGTGATGTCGTCGTAGCCGGCGACACCCACAGTGCGAGGGAAGCTGATCGGGGCCGGATTGAAGCGTGAGGCGACAGGGGCGCCGTTGTGCTCGGCAGGCGCCCAGCTGTACGCATGGTCGTAGCGGAGGGCGCCCTGCAGCGTGAGGCGACCTCTTGGTCCACTGATCCTGCACGTAGACTGCGTGCCACACCGTGCGATTCCTCTGCTCCCAGGGAGCAATCCGGAAGGAGAACTGCGTGGGAACCAGCGCGGCTGACGCGGGCGGTGAGTTGAAGGTGTACGCCATCTGATTCGAATTCGCGAGCGACGTCGTATCCGACATCTGGAGCGAGCCCTGGAAGCCCGCTTTCATGTTATGCGCGCCGGTGACGTACGCGGCAGAAGCTCGCCAGTCATGACGGCCCGCTTCGTTCTTGCTCCAGTCGTCGAGTCCGCGATAGATGAAGTTTGCCGCGCCGTATCGGCTCGATAGTTCGGTCACGCGGATCAGGTCGACGATGCCGTCCGGCGGTCGACCGGAGAGACCATACGTGTAGTGGAATCTCGAATAGCCGGCCTCGAGCAACATCCTGTTGGTGACCGGCGACGACCAGGTCAACTGCGTCACATCGTAGTACGTATCCAGGTAGTTGGCGTGCGCCTCCGGCGATGTATCAAAGCCGAACGTCGTGCCGAGCGCCACCCAATCCTCCCCACGCGCGCGGCAACCTCCATCGCCGTTCTGTGTGAGTGTCGACCCGTCGCACCGCTGCTCGTAGTGGATCGAGCCCGACACCTTGTTCCGCGGCGTCACCTGCACGGTCAGACGGCCTTCGTAGATCGCCCGGTCCCCGGCCGTCCGCGAAATAACGTTGGGATCTCGCACATAGTCAAACTTCGTGGGATTGCCGGCGTTCAGGTTGGCGAACATACCCTCCTCGGGCCTGGCGTCCCCGTAGCTGCGCACGTTGGTGAAGAACCACAGCCTGTCGCGCTTGATCGGACCGCCGAGGGTGCCGTTGACGTCCCAGGTGTTGATCACCGCGGGCTCGTCGACGAGGGTGGGGTTGGCGGCCCGCAGCTCGTCATCCAGGTTCTTGGCGCTCGACCACTCGCCAGCATTGCTGAAGAAGGCCGATCCGCGGAACGTGTTCCCCCCTGTCTGAGGGATAAGATTGATGCTCGGTCCGCCTACCTCCGATTCGCCCAGCCCGCCGGAGAGCAGGATCTGCATCTCCTGCACACTCGTCGTGTCGTAGGTGAGCGTGGACACGCCGCCGCCACCGAACGCGGCCGCCGTGTTGAGCCCGTCGACCATCACCCGTCCTTCGTTCGCGCGCCCGCCATGCGCGGTGAACATCGTCATCTGCGGCGTGGTCTGGGAGCTGAAGACCTGGCCGGTTCCCGAGGTCATCAGCGCCGGAATGGCTGTCAGAAGGGCCCCGTAGCCGCGCGTGGCGGGAAGCACGTTGATGACCGCATTACTGAGCACCAGCTCGCGGCGGGCCGTTTGCGTGTCGACGATCGGCGTCTCGCCGGTCACGGTCAGCGTTTCAGTCACGTTTCCGACGCGCATCTCGACGTTGATGGCGATGACACCGGAACCGGTGACCTCCACGCCTTCGCGGCGGACGGTAGTAAATCCGTTGAGCGTGTAGGTGATCCCGTAAATGCCTGGAGGCAGTTCCGTGATCCGATACTGCCCGGTGTCATCGGTCACAGCGCGTCGGGTCTTCTCGATCAAGGCGTCGCTCGACGCCTCGACCGTCGCGCCGGGCAACACGGCGTCGGAGGGATCCTTGACGACGCCGGCAAGAGTCGCCTGAGCGAACGCCGATGCCGGTACGACGATCGACCACCCGACCACGATCAAGATCCTTCGCAAAGCGCGCATACTCGCTCCTTGTCCTGAGCTGCGGTTCCCGTTCGGATCTCGCCAGTGCCACCGGGCTGGCTGGCTGTCAACTGTCTGCCATCAAATAGTCACATATTTGCCATGCATTCTAAGAGGCGGCGCTGCAAAGTCAACCGTTCTTTTTGAACGGAGACAGTTCGAACTTCGATGGAGATTCGATCGAAACGGAAAATTGGAGGTGCTGGGTTCCGGGGCGGGCAAGCACGTCGGATCCTGGACCCGAACGGCTCAGCCGATCCGCTCAGTGCTCAGTGCGTCTCGATAGCCACGATCTCGCGATAGCTCACCGCAGATCCGTTCTTCTGCGCGGGATGAAAGCGCCACGACTTCACGCTGCTGAGCGCCATCGTCATCAGCACAGATTCCCCGATGGTGCGTGGCAGGTCTCGCGCCCTGGCAGTGTCGACCGTGCCGTTCTCGTTTACCAGGACCTCGAGCGCCAGGTACCCTGGACGCCGCATACTGTCAGGAGCCGGGGTGATCGACTGTGGATAGATCGGGACAGGCGGGCCGACGTCCGCGTCTTGCCGTCCGTAGATGCGCGTATCGAGCGCGGCGGCGATCAGGTCGGCGCGGTGCGAGGGGAAACCGCCGGACAGTGCTCCTACAGTCTCCAGCGTCTGCAGCGGTTCCAGTTGGCCTGTCGTCGTGGACGCCCAAACTTCTGGAGTGGCCAAGGCGGTGAACCCGTCGGGCGCAGTGCCGTTCAACTGAGAAAATGTCGCGACAGTTTCCGCCGACCTCGCACGGCGCCGTCCCCGCGACGGCGTGGGAGGATTGCTGTCGGTCGACACGTCTTCCGGTGCGCGCTCGGTCGCGATCAGGGAACGCACAATGCGCTCGACGACGGCGACGGCCCGACCCGGCAGAGCGTCGGCAGTCCACTGGACCCGATTGACCATGAAAGTCGCCGCCGTCGCAGCGGCCGCGACGAGAACTGCCGCCCCAACCGCCAGCCGAACGACCCGAGGGTGGATCGACACACGTCGCTGCGGCAAATCCAACGCGGGCTCGGGCAGCAATATCGGATTGTCTGCTTCTGACCGTTCGGCGGGAGACAAAGACCTGCCGTGGTTCCAGCGCTCGTAGACTGCCTGGATCAGCGCCGGACGATTCGGACGTTCGTAGTATTTGAGAGCGTCCGATAACGCCTCGAGAGAGCGATAGGCAGACGGCGTTGCAGTCGCCTTCGCGAGGACTCCGTCCCGGAGAAACATGACAGCGGTCTGGGGCAGGAGCGCAGAAAGTACTGCGCCAACGGACTGTACCTGGGGCTAAGCGCGCTTCGCGGGCCCAGCTCGACGCCCACAGAACCCGCAGCATCGATGAATACATTGTGCAAGTCGATAAGCCGCGGCTCGTCCAGGCCGCCCGAGTCCAGAATCGAACCGCACAAACCCTGAGCGATCGCGACCGCTTCGAACCATTCCAGGTCGACGCGGGCTCTGACGATCTCAGCGAGATATACGCTGGTACTGCTCGGACGCGGGACCGACGGCTGAACCGATGGCAAGGGAATCTCGGAAGGCTCTTTCCACACAGCAATCAGCTATTAGAGCACGGGAAATCGACACTCACTACTGGTAGTAGTCCCGGGTAGCTAGAGGCTGGAGGCTGGAGGCTGGAGGCTGGAGGCTGGAGGCTGGGGGCTGAGAGCCTATGAAACAAATCGCGGGGCGGAGGTAGGGGCGGATGTAGCGCAGCCCTTCAGGGCTGCCTGACGAAGCAGGCCTAAAGGCCTGCGCTACAGCGAGGCAGGGAAAGGCGGGAGAGCCCTTCCAGCCCTACCTGCCCTACCAGCCCCACCTGCCCCACCTGCCCCAGTTAGAAGTCCACCCTCACGTTGAACCGCGCGAACCGCGGCGCCACGATCGCCGTCGGCCGAAGGTATTCCCCCGGTGTTCCCGGGACACCGCCATTGGTCGCGTAGTCGTACGTTTGCAGGAAGGCCGTGCCCTGGTTCGCGTTGAAGAGGTTGTACAAGTCGATCCCGACGTCGGCGCGCATGCGGCCGAACCGAAGAACCTTGGCGAACCGCGTGTCCATCATGGTGACCCGATCGCCGTACACCTGGGCCGGGAGGTTCAGATTCACAGTCGTGGTGCCGTTCGCCTGACCACCCGTTGGCAAACGTCCCAGCGTCTGCTGGACGACAGTGTTGGGCACGTTGTAGGTCGCGTCGAGTGACGAGCCGTTCGTGGCGGAGATGGCGCCCATCCCCAGGTTGGTGCCCGGCACCGAGCGCATGTTCGCGCTGATCAGGACGTCAACCTTCGGGATGGTATACGACGCCAGTCCCCTGAAGGATGTCAGCCACGGCTCGCTGACATCGCACGATTCGAGCCGCTGGTTGACATTGAGGAGAAACAGCTGCTCGGGCAGTGCCGCGAAAAGCTCGCAAGTGTCCCGCACGCCACGACCCGTGCCCGTTCCCCCCTGGATTGTGAGTCCATTGCGGAACCGTGCGTTCAGGCTGACGTTCACACCGTGCCAGTACCTGCGTCCGTGCCGGCGCGAAGTCGGTCTCGAACGTCTGGTAGTTCTGCACTCCGCGGCTGTTTGCTGTTGGCGTGATGTTGTAATAGGTGGCCGCGCCTCCGGCGTCCGGCAGCAGCGCGCTCTGCGGGACGGCCACGGTCCACCTGTCATAATCGGCGGCCGTCGTGCGGATATTGTCCGTCACGAAGAAGTTGCCGAACCACCGCCGGTTGTAGCTGACCTCGAGCGAGAGACGCGGCATCAGTTCCTGCTGGACCGAGGCACCGAACTGCCAGTCGTACGGCCGCACGCCCCAGCCTTCGAGGATCGCAGGATTGATGATGTCAAAACTGGGGTTGGGGTTCCCGAAATTCAGACCGTTTCCGACGACCTGCCCGCACGAGTCACCGCCGGCCGGCCGGGTGTCCTGCGCCGCCGTGTTCAACAGATCGCAGTCCACGACGTAGTTGCCGTTGCCATCAATCCATGAGCGTGCGGGATTGCCGACCCCGACTGACGTGACGGTGCGCCTGGCCGGGTTGTTGGCCCAATAGGTCTCGTCGTTGGTGGCGGCCTGGAGGTACTTGCCGAGATTGACTTTGATCGCTGTCTTGCCGTTGCCGAACGTGTCGTAAGCGACGCCCATCCTGGGCGTAATGTCGTTGTAGCCTGCCACGCTGACCGTACGCGGAAAGCTGATCGGCTGCGGATTGAACCGCGACGTCACCGTCGTCCCGTTGTGCTCGGCGGGCGCCCAGCTCCACGCGCGGTCGTAGCGCACCGCACCCTGGAGCGAGAGCCGGCCCTTCGTCCATGAATCCTGCGCGAAGAGCGACTGCGTCTGCGTGCGATCGTTCTGCTCCCAGCGCGGCGTCAGGTAGTAGCTGACGAAGGTGGGAACCTGGTTATTGAACGTGTACCGCAACTGCGTGGTGTTGGCCACTCTCGCTTGCAACGACTTCTGATACGAGCCCTGATAGCCGACCTTCATGTTGTGGGCGCCGGTGACGTACGAGGCCGTCATGCGCCAGACGCTCGGACTCGCATCGTTGTCGGCGTAGGCGAAGCCCAACGGATCGAACAGCCCTCGATAGCTGAAGTTGGCCAGGCCGTAAATAGTCGATTGCTCGGTCACCGGGATCGTGCTCGTGAGACCGTCCGGCGGCGCTTGTCCAAATCCCGCCCACAGGTACCGGAATCTGGAATAACCGGCTTCCAGCAACAGCTTGCTCGACACCGGCGACGACCAGGTCGCTTGCGTCACGTAGTAAGGGAGATCGTGGTAGCCCGGGGAACGTTTCGGGAGCGGCCGGTGTGCCTCCGATGGCCCCGAGCGCGACCCAGTCCGACCCGTGGCTCGTCCCACTCACCCGACAACCGTCGCCGCTCGCGGTAAGCGTAGAGCCGGCGCATCGGCGTTGATACTCATGCGAAAACCCCACGCGGTTGCGCGGCGTCACCTGGCCGGTCAATCGAAATGAGTAGATGTCCCTCGCGTCGCCGGACCACACCTCCCGGTTCGGATTGCTCGCGTACGTCCATTTCGTCGGGTCACCCGCGTTGAGATTGGGCCGCAGCCCAGGCATCTGCTGAAGGTTGTCGAACTTGCGCCCGTTCACGAAGAACCAGATTCTGTCGCGGAGGATGGGACCGCCGCCCGAGCCGCTGACGTCGTAAGAGGTGATCAGGCCGGCTGGCTCCGTCAGGCTGTAGCCCTTCAACGCGTCATCGAGGTTGTTGCCCGTTGACCATGTACCCGCATTGCTGAAAAACCCCGATCCGCTGAACGTGTTGCCGCCCGATTTCGGAATCAGATTCACCTGGGGTCCACCGTTCTCGGCTTCGCCCAGCGCGCCTGAGACCAGAACCTGCATTTCCTGCGTATTGGCCACATCGTAGATGAACGTTGAGACGCCGCCGCCATTGAACGACGCTGCGACGTTGAGGCCATCGATCATCATGCGCCCTTCGTTGGCCCGGCCGCCGTTCGCGGTAAAGAACGTCATGTTCGGGACGGTCATCGCGCTCATGTTCCCCACACCCACCTGCAGACCTGGGACTGCAGTCAGCAGAGCGCCATACGACCGCGTGGCCGGCAGCGTGTTGATGATGTCGCTGCTCAGCACTGCCTGACGCCGAGTGGTTTGCGTGTCGACGACGGGTGTCTCGCCCGACACCGTAATCGTTTCCGCAATCGCGCCAACGCGCAGCTCGGTATTGATCGGAATCACGCCCGACCCGGACACCTCGACGTTCTCGCGCTTGACCACGCTGAATCCGGAGAGCGTGAACGTCATCGTGTACGTCCCTGGCGGCAGTTCGGTGAGACGATACTGGCCCGTGCCATCGGTCACCGCCGTGCGGGCCTTCTCGATCAAGACCTGGCTCGACGCTTCGACCGTGACACCCGGTAACACACCGCCGGATGCGTCTCGGACGACGCCCGCAAGCGTCGCCTGCGCGAACCCCGACGAAGGAAGGAACAGCAACCAAGCGCCCACGATCAGGATGCGTTTCAATTCGCCCATGCTTACTCCTTTGCAGTATGCGAGCGACCTCTCGTGTGCCGGCGGGGCTAGCAGGCTGCTGACGCAGCCTGAAGTCAGAAGTTGGAAGTCGGACGTTAGAAGTTGGAAGTCAGATGCGCCACCTCATGGCTGACGGCTAATTGACACGATGTCACATATTTGTCACGGATTGTAGGCGGGAGACGAGGAAAGTCAACGGTTGTTTTGGTTGGTCGGAGCTGGATCCGCGGAAAAGCTGGGGGGATACGAAAAATTGAACGTTCGGATCGTTCGGGCGTTCGGAGCGTTCGGATCGTTCAGGGTTCGGACCGTTCGGATCGTTCGGCGTTCGAGCGGTTTTCACAAAGGCGTAGCGGGTTGGGATATGAAAATGTGCTCCAGCAGCCCGTGATGCAACTGGCCTTTTCACGCATACCAGATCGCCTGTCTGGGTAGATGCAGGTATGCCTCTGGCCAAGGTCTCGCCGAGGTGATGCGATATGACTTGGGTATGTCCGCGGTGTGATCGGACCTTCCGTCAGGTCAATCAACGTCACGCGTGCGGGGTGGGCAGCGCCGCGACCTTGCTCAAAGACCGGTCACCGGCGCTTGCCGATCTCTACCGAAGACTCGAAGTCACGGTAAAGGGCTTCGGCGACGTGGAGGTCGTCACGCGTGACCGGTACGCGCTGTTCCGGACAACACGCATCTTTGCGGACCTGACGGTGACGCGGGATGCCCTGCGCGTGGTGATTCACCTGGGTCGCAAGGCCAGCGCACCCCATTTCATCAAGATCGGGAAGAGCAACAAGCGCGTCTCGCACGTCGCGCTGGTCCAGACGGCCGAGGACCTCCGCACGATTATGCCGTTCTTGCGCGAAGCGTTCGAACTGTCCGTCAACGAATCTGTCTGATGCGAGTCTGGGCATCCACGAGGTGCGATCGCGGCAGAGGCCAGGGTTTTGCCCCAGCCCTAGCCTCCAGCCTCTAAGCTAACCACCACTGAGGACACCGAGGACACGGAGGTTCAATCGTACAAGGGTGATCCTCCGCGTCCCCTGTGTCCTCCGTGGTGGAGAGTTCTTCACCGCAAAGTAGCTAAAAATCGATCGTCACGTTGAGCCGCGCGAGGCGCGGGTTCAGAATCGCGGTCGGCACCAGGTAGCCCGAGCCGTCCCCGTAGTTTTGCTGGAACATCGTTCCCGTATTGGCGTTGAAGATGTTCAAGAAGTCGACCGCGAGCGATGTTCTGGTGCGGCCGAAGCGCAGGAGCTTTCCGAACCGCGCGTCGAGCTGATTGATCCGATCGGCGTAGGTACACGCCCGGTGACAGCAGGTTTACCGTCGAACCGGCCACCAAGGTGGCGTGGTTCGCGGAAAGCCCGGTGCTGTTCCCCTCTGGCGTGGCCCCAAACCCAAACATCGAGTTGGGCTGGGAACGGAAGATCGAGCTGATCAGCACGTCGATCTTGGGAATCGTGTAGGTGGCCAGACCCCTGAATTGCGTCTGCCACGACTCGACCTTGTGGCACGAGTCGGCCAGCTGTGTCACGGGCCCGAACGCCTGCGGGTTCGTCAACCCGGGGTTCAACATCTCGGGGACCCTGGCGACGACCTCGCAGTTATCCGTCACGGCCCTCCCCGTGCTCGTTCCGGCCTGGAGCATGAGCCCGTTGCGCAGCCGCGCGTTCACGGTCGCGTCGACGCCCTGCCAGTGATTCGTCCAGTCGCCGTAGTCACTCGCAAACGTGTAGATGTTCCGGACGTTGGCAGTATTCACACCCGCCCTCGGGATGTAGTACGAGACGGGGAACCCGCCACCATCGGGCAGGTTCGCGTTGGTCGGCGCCGTCCGCGTCACCAGGTCGAAATCGCTCGCGGCGAGATTGACGTTGTCGTACACGAAGAAGTTTCTGAACCACCGCCGGGCGTAGCCGACCTCGAGCGAGGTCCGCGGAAGGATCTCCTGCTGCACCGATGCGCCAAACTGCCAGTCGTACGGACGGACGCCCCATCCATGCAACACATCAGGATTGACTTGAGTGGTCAAATCGGGGCTGGCGAAGTTCCCCCGAAGCACGTCGCACTCGCCGTTCGCCGCACGATTCAACATGTCGCAGTCCGGGTTGTGATCGCCGTCGAAGTCGAAGAACGTCCGTGCGGCCTGGGTTTGAAAATTTGGTCCCCTGCGGCCGTTGCGGCCATCGAGCGCCGGATTGCTGATGGTGTAGTTCTCCTGGTTGTTCGCGCTCTGCAGGTATTTGCCGAGGTTCACCTTCAACGACGTCTTCCCGTTACCGAAAACGTCGTACGCGAGCCCCATTCGCGGCGTGATGTCGTTATAGCCGGTCACTCCATCCGTTCGAGGGAATGAGATCGGCGCCGCATTCCAGATCGAGGTTCCTGGCGCTCCATTCCCCTCCTCGGGGAACCAGCTCCACGCGCGATCGTAGCGAATGGCCCCCTGGAGTGTCGCTCGCCCCAGCGTCCATTGATCCTGCGCATAGAAGGCATGGTACGTGGTGCGATTGCTCTGCAGCCACGGTGAGATGCGAATCGTGGCGTCATAAAGCCGATGGGGGGAGACCGAACCGGGGACGATGAAGCCGAGATCGGTGAGAGTCATTCGCGGATCGCTGCCTAGATCCATCGTCTCTTCGATGTGATAGGCGCCCTGATAGCCGAACTTCAGGTTGTGCGCGCCCGTGACGTAGGTCGCCGACGCGCGCCAGGTGTTCGGATTCTGCGAGTTATCGATCATGTTGTCGACGCCGCGATACACACGGAAGTCAGGGACGATGGACGTCATCTGGACCAGGTTCGTCACCGCTCCAGGCTGCGGCATCCAACCCCATCGGCTCAAGAACGTCGCATAGCCCGCCTCGAGGAGCAGCTTGCTCGTCACCGGGGACGCCCAGGTGACCTGCGAGATGATTTCGCGCGCGTCCCAGTAGTTGGTGTTGGCTTCGGGCGAGAAGGCCGACCCGAAGACGACGCCGGTCGTCCAATCCTCTCCCCGCGGCCGGCAACCCTCTTCGAGGCTCTGCGACGACTGATCGCAGTCCCACTGATAGTCGTAATAGAAGCTGACCTTGTTGCGAGGCGTCACCTGCGACGTGACCCGGCCCGAGATGATCGTCTTCGCGGACGCGAGCCGCGAGGGCACGTTCGGATCCGGCGCATAGTCCCAGCGGGAGGGATCGCCTGTATACAGATTGTTGAAGCCGCCCGGAATGCTGGTGTGGTTCCCTTGATCGCGGTAGTTGGCGAAGAACCACACCTTGTCGCGCTTGATGGGCCCGCCCATCGCAAAGCTGGCGTCCCACAGCTTGATCTGCCCCGTCGTCGTGATGCCTTGCGCTTCGAGCTCCGCATCGACGTTGTTGCTCTGGGCCCACTCGCCCGCGCCCGACCCGAAGATCGAGCCCTCGAACCTGTTGCCGCCCGTCTTCGGAACGATGTTCAACACCGGGCCGCCGGTTTCAGCTTCCCCCAGGGCGCCAGACAGGGTGATCTGCATTTCCTGTGAGTTGGAGACGTCGTACGCGTTGCCCGACACGCCGCCGCCGTTGAACGCCGCGCCGACGCTCAGGCCGTCGAGCATGACGCGTCCTTCATTGGCGGGGCCGCCGTGGACCGTGAAGAAGCTGGGGTTCTGTGACGCGGATGAATTGGCGCCCGCGCCCTGCATCGTCGGCACGGCCGCCAGGATGGAGCCGTAGCTGCGCGACGCGGGCAGGGTGTTGATGACCTCGTTCTCGACCACCGACTGCCGTCTCGTGCTCTGAACATCGACGACGGGGGTCTCGCCCGTGACGTTGACAGTCTCCGCGACGTTGCCCACGCGCAGGTCCGAGTTGATGGTGATCACGCCGGACCCTGAGATCTCGACGCCCTCGCGTTTCGTCGTCGCGAACCCCGTCAACGTGAACGTCACCACATAACTGCCCGGCCGCAGGTCGACGATCTGATACTGGCCCGTTCCGTCGGTGATCGCCGTTCGTACCTTTTCGATGAGCACCGGACTGGAGGCTTCGATCGTGACGCCAGGCAACACGGCACCGGATGAATCCCTGACGACACCCGCCAGCGTCGCTTGCGCGAAGCCGGTCGCAGGCAGCAGTGCCAGCGACATCAACGCAAACCCGATCTTCCTCAACACACGCATAGCCTCTCCTTGTTCAGTTTCTCGCGGGGGCCCCACGCCCGCTCGGCGGTACGACTTCGAGGGACCTCCACCTCGACCGTAAACTCTCGTCCCTCGATTGTCGCTCGGGGGCGGGCACTGGGCTCGTCGAAGGGTCGGCTTCAGGGGGCCATACTGACTCGATCTGCCGCCCATACAGCCCTGATCTACAGCGCCTAGTGTTTTCGAACTACCGATCAAACGATGTTAGAGACTCAGCTGGAGGCAAGTCAACTTAGGAATCAGCAATTACTCCCAGTATTGCTCCCAACTCTGGAGGAGAAGATTCAGGATCCGGAAAATTGAACTTCGTCGTTGGTCGTTAATTCGTTGAGTCCGGTAGGGCAGGTTGGTCAGGTGAGCCAGGTGGGGTCTAACCCACCCGACCTACCTGACCTACCCGACCTACCTGCCCTTCCCGCCCTTCCTGCCCTTCGCTCTTAGAAGTCGATCTGCGCGCTGATGCGAGCGAAGCGCGGCAGCAGAATCGTCTGCGGCTGCAACCATGCGCCGGGACCCGCCTGGACCGTCGGGCTGAACGTCTGGTTGTACTGCAAGACGGCGTTGGAGTTCGTCAGGTTGTAGATGTCGAGCCCGACGGTGGTCCGTGTCCGGCCGAACCGCAGGACCTTCGCCACCTTGAAGTCGATCTGATTGACACGATCGCCCCAGAACGTGCCTGGCTCGAGCAGCGGCACGGTCACGAGGCCGCCAGGCGCGTTGAGATTCCGGCCCAGTCCGCCGGCGATGGCGAGACGCACTGTTGACGTTGTAGTTCGCGTTCAGGAGCTGACCCTGTTCGCTGCGGAACGTCCCGCTGAGCAGCACCTCGATTCCCGGAATGGTATAGGACCCGAGGCCGGTTCCTCGCCATGTCGTAACGGACGTATGGCACCAGCTGTTCGTCGGACCAACAGTCGCTCCAACAGGGACCAGCGCTGGCAACGTTCCTCCGGCGCCGCCGGTCGTCAGCTCGGGCAGCCCTGATCGAACTCTCGCAAAGGTCGCTCGTTGTCCTACCGACGCCGATTCCACCCTGGAAGGTGAGGCTGTTCCGCGGCCTGGCGTTGAGGGTGAGCGAGACGCCGTTGGTTTACGTGTACTGTTCACCGAAGTTATCGGTATCCGGTGCGAAGGTTGCGGATCAGCCCCGAAGCTGTCGGCATCGACGTTGTACAGCTTCGTCAACTACCTGGCCCCGCGCCTCTGCGGGCAACCGCGGATCGTCCGGCACGGTGACGCTGAACGATCCGAAATCCGGCGGGAGCACGCGCGTGTTGTCGTCGATGAAGAAGTTGTTCAGCCAGCGGCGGAAGTAGCCGACTTCGATCGACATCCGAGGCAGAATCTGCTGCTGCACCGACACGCCAATCTGCCAGTCACTCGGCCGAATCCCCCAACCCTCGAGGACCGCCGGATCGAAGTCGTTGCTGAGATTCGCCGTGCCGAAGTTCTGGTCCGACACCGGGCCGCAGAAGTCGCCGCCGCCCGGGCGCAAATCCTGCGCTCCGTTGTTCAAGCAGGTCGCAGTCCACGGCGCGGTCGCCGTCCGCGTCCGTCCAGGTCCGTGTGATCGGTGCCGCGCCGAGCGCCGAGCTGCCGGCAATGCGCGAGGTCGGGTTGGTCACGGAGTACAGACTCTGGTCGTTGCTCGCCGCTTCGAGGTACTTGCCAAAGTTGAACTTCAGCGACGTCTTGCCGCTGCCGAACACGTCGTAGGCGAACCCTCCTCGCGGGGAGATATCCTTCCACCCTTTCACGCCGGTTGTTTCCGGAAACGCAATCGGGTTGGGCAGGAACGTCGTTGGCCCCACCTGTTGATCGGGGAAGTAGCTTCGGGCGTAGTCGAAGCGGAGCGCTCCCTGCAGCGTCAGGCGCCCCATGGTCCATTGCTCCTGGGCGTACAACGCGTCATATTGGGTGCGGAACACCGGTAACTGGCATACAGGTCCTGCGTCAACTGATCGGGCACGCCGTTCTGGAACCGGTAGTGAGGTGCAGGTTGTTGCCACCGTGATACTCGTCGTCCTGCGACAAGCCACCCATGTAGCCGAACTTCATGCTATGGGCGCCGGTGACATAGGAAGCGGCGGCGCGCCAGTTGCGCTGCGCGATCGTAGTCGTCGAACCATTCGTGGGACCGATAGGTCAGGTTCGCCACGCCGCCGTTGTTTGCGCAGCCTGCGACCTGGCATGCCTCCACGACGCGAATGAAATCCCTCACAGGACTTCCCGGCTTGGTGCGGCTGCCCCAGCTGGAGATATACGTGCCAAACCCCGCCTCGAGTAACAACTGATTCGTCACCGGCGAGCTCCACGTCGCTTGGACAACGCGCTGATAGTCGTTCAGGTAACCGTCCGCTTCAGGTGTGACAATGCGGCCGAAGAACGGCGCCGCATACGAAAACTCCGACTCCGGCGGCTGCCGACACCCTTCATCGGTTGGCGAGAACGTGGCGCCGTTGCATGGCTTCTGCTCGTCCCAGTAGAAGTTGAACTTGTTCCGCTGGGAGGCCTGCCACGTCGTCCGAAGGCTCCCGATCAGCCAACTGCCAGCGGCACGCGAGGGTCGCGTGCGATCGAGATCGACCAGCCACTCCGATTGGATCGCCCTGGTTGTTGTTGAAAAACAGGTTCGGAGACGTCTGGTACCCGCCCTCGGCCGCTGAACTGGGCGAAGTACCACAAAGGAATCCATCTTGAAGGGGCCCCCGACGCCGACCGTGTAGTCCCACACCTTGACGATCTCGGCTGGCGAGGCCAGTCCGGCGGCCTGCAGCTCAGGGGTGTAGTTGCTGCCAACCAGCCCCAGGCTGTCCGCCGTGCCCGACAGATATGCCGACCCCTTGACCGTGTTGCCACCCGTTTTCGGCACGATGTTGATCGACGGCCCGCCGACTTCGGCTTCACCCAAGCCACCGGAAGTCGTGAAGAAGACTTCCTGCGCGTTGGTCATGTCCACGTTGTAGCCGGAGACGCCGCCGCCGTTCCTGGACGCGCCTGTGATGAGGCCGTCCACCTGAAGACGGCCTTCGTTGTTTCGGCCACCTGCTCCGCCAAACACCGTCATACCGGGACGCACCTGGACGTTTGGAGCCGTCGCGCCTTGCGTGATCATGGATGGAACCAGCAGCATCACGGCGCCGTACGCGCGGGCGCTGGGGATCGACGTGATCAGTTCCGAGGACATGTTCGTCTGCCGTCGAATGCTTTGCACGTCGACGACGGGCGTCTCACCGCTGACGGTGATCGTCTCGGAGACTGCGCCGACTGTCATCTCCGTATTCACAAGGAGCACGACCGATCCCTCCAGCATGAGTCCGTCGCGTTTGACCGTGCTGAAACCCGGTAACGTGAACGTGACCCGAATACGTACCCGGGCGCAGCGCTTCGATGCGGTACTGGCCGCTGCCGTCCGTCACGGTCGCACGAGTTTTCTCAATCAATTCCGGGCTCGATGCTTCGACGGTCACGCCTGGAAGCACCGCCCCGGAAGTGTCTCTGACCACGCCCGTAATGGACGCTTGAGCCTGGGCATAGAGCGCCGCAGGTAGAACCAGTAGCGAACAAAGCACGAGAAGAACCGCCTTCCACACACGCATGTCCACTCCCTTTCCTCTCCACAACTCTGAAACTCTCTGAAGCGAAACGGTCGGCTGTGCCTCCAGGTTCAGGCACCTGGAAGCCCTCGGTTCGATTCTAAAAATCGCCGAAAGATGAAATCAACCGCAGATCGGATATCTGTGGAAAACATGCGTACACGAGTGACCTCAAATCCGAGAATTTGGATCGCGGCGTGGAATTGTTAGGGAACGCGCGGGATTGTCACGAAGTAGCAGAAGCCGCGGAAGAGCTCGGAGACGAGGGCCCAGAAAGACGAAGAGGCTGAAGGCTTGGTTCGATCGCACCAGCCCCCAGCCTCCAGTCCCTAGCCTCTAGCCTCTAGCTAGAAGTCAAATTGCACACTGAACTTCCAGAACCGTGGCTGGAGCACCGAGGTCGGCGTCAACCACGCGGTATTCGTCGGACTGTAGTTCAGGTTGTACGCGAGAACCGGCGCCGAATTCAGGAGGTTGTAGAGATCGAATCCGATGTTCGTCCGCGTCCCGCCGAATCTGAGGATCTTAGCGATTCGCATGTCGAACTCGTTCACCCGGTCCCCGTAGAAGGTGCCCGGCTCGACTAGATTCACGGTCACGCTGCTCAGGTTGTTCGACAATGAACGGCCCAGCGTCTGCTGAATCTGAGTCCATGCGGCAGGGGCACCAGCCTGCGTGATGGCCCAGTTCGCCGCAAGCGGTGCACCGCGGTCGCTGCGGAACGTCCCCGAGAACTGAACGTCGACCTTCGGCACGGTGTACGACCCGAGACCCGTATATCGCGAGACCCAGCTTGTGCTTGTGTTGCACCACGGATTGGTCGGATTCGGGTTGCTGCTCGGAGTCTGCGAGACAATCAGGGTCTGCTCAGGCAGCGCCGACCTCACGTCGCAGTAGTCGGAGCGCACTTCGCCCATGCTGAAGCCGCCCTGGAACACCAGCCCGTTTCGCGGCCTAGCGCTGACGTTGAATAGGATTCCATTCGATTTCTGCGAATAGTTGCCGTAACCACTCGCGAGCCTCTGCTCGCTGGAATTCTGAGACGCTACGCTCTGATTGACGTTGTACAGTCCCGAAAGCGTGCGACCCTGAGCTTCGGACGGCAGCCGCGAATCGTTCGGCGCCGTCACTGAGAACTGGCCGAAATCCGTCGATGCCTGCAAGAGGTTGTCGGTGACGGTGAAGTTGGTCAGCCACCGCCGGTTGTAGCCGAATTCGACCGAGACACGCGGGAGCACTTCCTGTTGCACCGACACGCCGTACTGCCAGTCGCCCGGACGGACGCCCCAGCCGCCGATCAGCTCGGGGTTGAGTGTTTCCGTGAACCGCTGCTGACCGAAGCCGAGGTCGCTGATCTGGGCGCACCCGTCCACGCTACCAGTCGTCGTCGGGCCTTGAGCAAGCCCGTTCGTCAGATCGCAGTCGGGTACGTAGTCCCGATCGTTGTCCGTCCAAGTGCGCGTTGCAGTCGTCGTGAGTCTTCCGGTTGGCCGCAGCGCTCCGTATGTCAGACCGTTCTGTGCGGCCTGGAGGTACCTGCCAAAATTGACCTTGAGCGAAGTCTTTCCGTTTCCAAACACGTCGTACGCCGCACCGCCGCGTGGCGTGATGTCCTTGTAGCTGTGGACGCCGTCCGTCCTTTCATATGTCACCGGTGTCGTGAAGAACCGTGTCGCCGGGACGGTGACCTCGGGGAAATAGCTCCACGCGTGATCGAACCGCAAGGCTCCTTGCAGCGTCAGCCGGCCGACGGTCCACTGTTCCTGTCCGTAAAACGAGTCGTATCGAACGCGCTGTTCGAACGGAAACGAGTTGATGTTCTGGGTGATTTGGTTCGGGACGCCACCGTTCAAGCGGTACGACACGAATTGATCGTTCGTGTAGGTGAATTGGCTGTCACTCAAATACCCGCCCTGGTAGCCGAACTTCATGCTCTGGGCGCCTGTGACGTAGGACGCCGACGCTCGCCATCCGAAGGTCCCTTGGAGGTTCTGACGATAGGTGCCCGAACGATAGATCAGATTGGGAATGCCACCGAACGCCGCGCAATTGGCGACCGTGCACTGTTCGGTCACGCTGACCATGTTGTAGAACGGGCTGCCGGGTTGCGGGATGCCGCCCCATTGACTGAGATAGGTGCCAAAGCCAGCTTCGAGCAGGAGTTTGGTGTTGATCGGTGACGACCATGTCGCCTGCTGCACGCGCTGACCGTAGCCGGAGAGGTAGGTGCCAACTTCGGGTCCCTGGACATTCGGACCTGCGGGCCCGCATTGAGGATTGGACGAGCCAGGCGCTCCGCAGATGATCTCGCCCTCGCCCGATTGTCGGCATCCCTCATCGGTGCCCAGGTAGCCGGCTCCCTGACATGGAATCTGCTGATCCCAAAAGAGGTTGAATTTGTTCCGCGCCGTCGGCTGCACGGTCAAACGGAGCGACGCATTCCGCCAGCTCCCCGCCTGGACGGCAGGCCGCGACTGGTCCACGGCATAAAGCCATTTGGTTGGGTCACCCAGGTTCAAGTTGCTGAACAGCCCGGGAACGGTGCGGTGGCTCCCTTCATCGCGGAACTGGCCGAAGAACCACACCTTGTCCTTCGCGATCGGGCCGCCGATGCCGACGTTCAGATCCCACAGCTTGTAGAGCTTGCCAGGCGTCGTCAGTCCGCGATCCTTCAATTCCTGCGTGTAGTTGTCGCCGACCATTCCGTCGGTGACGTTCGACCAGTAGACGCTGCCCTTGAAGCTGTTACCCCCGGTCTTCGGCACGATGCTGAACGACGGGCCGCCGACTTCGGCCTCGCCCATGCCGCCCGACGTCGTCATCGAGATTTCCTGCGCGTTGCCGATGTCAACGACGTAGCTCGAAACGCCAGCGCCGTTGAACGCCGCGCCGGTGTTCAGACCGTCGACCTGAATGCGCGCTTCGTTGTTGCGGCCGCCCGCGCCGCCGAACACCAGCATTCCAGGGGTCACCTGGATGTCGAGGTTCGCACCGGCCTGAGTGGTCGTGGCTGGAATCAACATCATCACGCCGGCGTACGACCGCGCGGCCGGCATTGCGCTGATGACATCGTTCGAAACCGTGACCTGGCGCCGAATGCTCTGCACGTCGACGATCGGCGTCTCACCGGTGACGGTAATGGTTTCCTGAACCGTGCCTACCCTCAGGTCCGCATTGATCGAGGCGGTGAACGAACCGGTCAGCTCGACACCTTCCCGCTTCACGGTACTGAACCCGGTCAGCGTGAACGTGACGGAGTACACACCGGCGCGCAAATCGACGATGCGGTATTGACCGCTGCCGTCGGTTACTGCCGAGCGAACTTTCTCGATCAGAACGTCGCTCGCGGCTTCGACGGTTACTCCGGGCAGCACCGCGCCGGAGGAGTCCCTCACCACGCCGGTGATGGACGCTGACGCTTGCGCGTACGCCAAGGTCGGGACGACGACCAACCAGGTAGCCACGAACAGGATCCTCTTCAAAGCACGCATAGGCTCTCCTTCACTTTCTGCTCGCTTGACGGCCTGTCAGACACGACACTGAAATGTCACATGTTTTCAGTCGGATCCTAGACTGGCACGAATCAAAGTCAAACGGTATTCGGTGAGAACACAGGGGTTGGGCGCGAAGAAATTTGGAGCGATACGGAAACTTGAACGAACCGATTGGAAAATCCTGAAAACCGCTGACTACAGTAAGAGCGGCTGGGGATTTGAGTTGGTGGAAGGCTGGTGGGGCAGGTCAGGCTGGTAGGGAATCGCTCATCGATTCGCTCGCCTAGCCTACCTGCCCTACCCGCCCGACCTGGCCTACCTGCCCGTTCTAGAAGTCCACAGTGGCGTTGAACCGTACGAACCGCGGCATCAGGATCGCCGTCGGCCTCGGCCAGTTCGAGGCGTACGTCTGGTTGTGCACCAAGCCCGGATTCGCGTTGAAGACGTTATACATGTCGACGCCAATCAGACTGCGCGTCCGACCGAACCTCAGGACCTTGGCGACACGGAAGTCGACCTGGTTCACCCGGTCACCGTACAACTGACCAGGGAGAAGCAGGTTCACGGTTGTGTTGCTCGTGGCGAGCGTGCCCGTCGGGAGCCGACCCATCGATGTAGGCGATGACTGCGTTCGAAGTCGGATTGTTCGCTTGCAGCGACAGGCCGTTGGTTGCCGAATCGTTCCCACCGATGCCCAGGGTTCCGGGCTTGAACTGCAGGCCGGTGCTCAGCAGGAGATCGATCTTCGGGACCGTGTACGATGCCGTGCCTCGGAACTGTGTGAGCCACGGTTCGTCGACGGCGCACCATCCCTTCGACTGCCTGACCGGGGGAATGCCGACCGTGGTGTTGTACATCTCAGGCACTGCCGCTGCGAGCGCACAGTAATCCCACACGCCACGCCCTGTGCTCGAGCCCCCTTGGAACGTCAAGCCATTGCGCAGCCGTGTATTGAAGTTGACATCTACGCCGTGCCAGTACTGCGTCCGTGCGTCCGCGTAGTCGGTCTCAAAGGTGACGTAATTGTCCAGTACCAGACTTCTGGGATCGTAGAACGTCAGCGGATAGCCGCCACCATCGGGCAGCAAAGCATTCTGTGGGGCCGTGATGGTGAACTGATCGAAGTCCGCCGCCGAGACTGCGCGGTTGTCGGTCACAGTGAAGTTTCCAAACCACCGCCGATGGTAGCCGACCTCGACTGAGGTCCTCGGCAGGATCTCGTGCTGAACTGACGCGCCGAACTGCCAGTCGTACGGCCGGACTCCCCAGCCGTGGAGAATGTCCTCGTTGATGATCACTGGCACGATGGGGTTTCCGAAGGCCGGGTTCAGCCATTGGCTGCACTCGCCGTTCAACGCTGGGTTCATGAGATCGCAGTCGGGCACGTAGTTCCCGTTTCGGGGATCGCCGGCTGGGAACGTGAAGTCGTTCCAATTCCTGGCCGTCGTGCGTGCGAAGCGCGTCGCCGGATTCTTGACGACGTAGCGGTCCTGGTTGTTCGCGCTCTGCAGGTACTTGCCGACGTTCACCTTGAACGACGTCTTACCCGTTCCGAACACGTCGTACGCGGCACCCACGCGCGGCGTGATGTCATCGAACGCATTAACACCCGGAGTCTCAGGGAAGGTGATGGGCTGCGTGTGGAACTTGTCGGGGCCATTCCACCCGTTGTGCTCGGCGGGCGACCAGCTCCACGCGTGGTCGTAGCGTACTGCTCCCTGCACCGTCAGGCGGCCCATCGTCCACTGGTCCTGTGCAAATAGGGCGTTGTACTGAGTTCGATCGGAGGTCTCCCAGTTGCCGATATTCATGAGGAGCGAAACCGGCCTGGTATTGCTGAAGGTGTAGTTGGTGCGCGTCTGGTTCCAGAACCAGGTCACGTCGGCGATGTGGTAGGCGCCCTGGTAGCCGAACTTCATGTTGTGGGCGCCCGTCACGTACAGACATCGACGCGCGCTACACGGTCGGTGACTGCCAGTTGTTGAAGTTCCAGTCGAGCGCGCGATAGACCAGGTTGGCAGGCGCGCCGTTCAAGCTCACCTGCTCGGTCACCTGATTGATATTGGTGATCGCGCCTGGCGGTTCCATCCACCCCCAGCGGCTGACATACGTCGAGATGCCGGCCTCGAGCAGGACCCGGCTTGTCAGCGGCGACGTCCACGTGCCCTGTATCACGCGCTGATAGGAATCGGCGTACCCGGCGGCGCCTTGAATAGCGCCCTGGGCGCCGCTCGCGGCCTCTGGAGCAATGGCCCCGGCGCCGTTGGCAATCCAGTTGTCACCCGCCGGACGGCAGCTCTCGGCCGTCGGCGTGGCAGCCGATCCGGAACAGACGAACTGATTGTCGAAGTAGAAGCCAATCTTGTTTCGGGGGGTCACCTGTGCCGTCAACCGGCCCGCCGTGATGGTCTGACTGATGGCGTTGCGCGCCTCGACGTCGAGGTTTCGCTCGTAGGTCCACTTACTCGGATCCCCAGCGTTCCGGTTGGCATACATGCCCGGGATGTTTTCCATCGTGCCGAAATTCCGGACGGTGGCGAAGAACCACAATTTATCCTTCACGAAGGGCCCGCCGAGGGACCCGCTCATGTCCCAGTTGTCATAGAGCTTGGCCCCTTCGTTGAGACCCAAGCTCCGCAACTGGTCGTCGAGGTTGCTGCCCTGGGACCAGCTGCCGGCGCTGCTGAAGAAGGCGGTTCCCGAAAAGGTGTTGCCGCCGGTCTTCGGAATGATGTTGACGTTGGTTCCACCCACCTCTGCTTCGCCCAACCCGCCGGACAACGTGAGATTCAATTCCTGCGCATTTGACGTGTCCATGATGAAGCCGGACACGCCGCCGCCGTTGAACGCGGCGCCGACGTTGAGCCCGTCCACCTGCACGCGCCCCTCGTTTCCGCGACCGCCGTGGCTGTAGAAGATTCGCATGGCCGGAATCAGCGCGACCTGCTGCGTGCTCCCGTCGTTCACCGACGGCACCATGGCCACGATGGCGTTGTAGCCCCGCGTCGCCGGGAGATCTTTGATGGTCTCGTTGCTCAACACCTGTCCGCGCCGTGCGCTTTGCACGTCGACGATCGGCGTTTCTCCGGTGACGGTGATCGTTTCCTGGACCGCGCCAACCCGCAGTTCCGCGTTGATGGTGGTGACCGCCACACCCGCCAGCTCTATCCCTTCCCGTTTGACGACGCTGAATCCAGTCAAGGTGAAGTTCAGCTCGTACGGACCTGGAGGCAAGTCGATGATCCGATACTGGCCGCTTCCATCAGTAATGGCCGTCCGGACTTTTTCGATGAGGACTGGACTCGACGCTTCTACCGTCACACCTGGCAGCACCGCGCCGGAGGTATCTTTGACAGTCCCTGACAGCGTCGCTTGAGCGTAGCTCGCGGCTGGGACGACGACCAGCATCGCGAAAGCAAACACCGCACATTTCAACTCGCGCATACACTCTCCTTGTTTCTGCACGAACCGAACATTGCTCACACAGCTCACACGAAAGCCGTCTACTGCTAGTTCATTGACTAGTTCATTTAGATTATCTGTATTGGCGGATTCTAGACCGGCCGGAGTCAAAGTCAACGTGCTATTCCGACGACTTCAAGGCAATCCTGTGGAAAATCTTGCACGGATACAAAAACTTGAACGAGCTGACGCGCTGGAAGTCGCAAGGATTCCCGAGATTGTCAGCCTTTTCGCCTGCCGTCGAGTTTGTCTTCCAATTTCCGGTTTTCTCTACCCGCCCCACCTGCTCTACTTGCCCGCCTCAGTGGCGCGCGCTCCGCTCAGGATATTGCTGACCGCGTAGTTGCCTTCGTGGCAGGCGTACTCGAGGGCAGGCTCGTTGTCATTCATGGTCAAGGGCACGGCAAACGTCCATGGCCTCGTCCACGTCGTCGGGTCGTCGACGGTAACGGCCCATTCGACCTTGTCACGAGAAACGCGCGTGAAACGCTCAATCAGTCGGAACCGTTCGGGGTTTCCCTGTCGATAGATGCTCCGTCCCCGGAAATTGGTCGTCTCGATGACGAGCGTGTCACCCTCCCAACGACCGCGGGCATCGCCCATGTCCAGGCCGACACTCTTTCCGACGTGCGAGCGCGTGTCGAGCGGAATGACGCGCGTCTCGTGAATCATCTCGTAGCGGATGGCAACATGACCTGGACTCTGGATGATTTGATAGGAATCGCCGTAGATGGCCGGCAGCATCGATCCGGGCAGCCCACGCGTGATGCATCGATCGTACAGACTGAGATCTTCCGGCCCATTGAAGGGACCGTTCCCGAAGCTGCTGCCGCCGCGGCCTCGGCCGGCCAATCGTTGACGTGCCTCAGGTGTCTGCGGAGGAATCTTGCCATCTGGCGGATCGACAACGAACCAGGCCCGACTTCCTTTGGTGATCTCGAATCGGTCGCCCCAACTCAGCGGACCGCCCAGGCGGCCTTCGGGATCGCCGCCCGCAAACGGCGCGCGATCGATTGCGTCCTTCTGGCGCTTCTGCAAAACCGCAGCAAGCTCCTCACCGGTGACATCCTCGACGCGCCGCCCCTCGAATTCGTTCGGACGCTCGAACGGGGTCGCCTGTTCGTACTTATTGGTGTAGATGCCTTGCAGATCGGGATCTCCCCACGGCGTGCGCGGGGTCGCATAGGCCCTGCGGGGCTCAGCCTTCTGAGGTTGGCTCTGGGGCGACGCCTCTTGACCGGCCGCCGTCATTGGGAAAACTGACGCGAACGCGATCATGCCCACGACCGTGCCGATGGTCATCTGCCGCATGCCAACCCTCCCCTACCTGACCCACCTGACCTCCTGACCTCCTGACCCACCTGGCCTACCTGCCCCACCCGACCTACCAGCCCCACCCGACCTACCAGCCCTACCCGCCCCACCTGCCCTACCTGCCCCACCCGACCTACCTGCCCTACCTGCCCTACCTGGCCTACCTGCCCCACCCGCCCTACTTGCCGCGTTCGTACCGCCCAATCAGCTCTGCACGCTCGATGATGTGGCCCTCCATCGCCGCCTCGAGATCCTTCTTGTTCGAGATCTTGGCCGAGGTCAACTTGGTGTCGAGAGCGTACAGCTTGAAAAAGTATCGATGCTCGCGGTCGGGCGGGCAAGGCCCCATGTAGCCCTGTTGGCCCATTCCGTTCAGGCCTCCCTTCCCGGCGCCTTCGGCGAATCCCTTGCTATCGGCCGGGAGGTCCCAGATCAGCCAGTGATCGAACACCCCCGAGGGCACCAGGCTCTTCGGCACATCGGGATCGTCCATGATGAGGACGAGGCTTTGAGTCCTTGCAGGAATGGAGTTGAAGGCCAGTGGAGGATTGACGCCCGGTCCGTCACATGTGTACTGGATGGGATCGACCCGTTCGCCTGAAACGCCGAGCTGGTGATCTGCAGTTCTGCGGCGGCTAACCCGGTTCCGACGAGCAAGGCGGCCACCGCAAGAACAATCGTCGATTGCATTCTGAGCATCATTATTAGTGTTCCTCTCAAGATTAGCGTTCCTCTCAAGTGGCGATGCTAGTGCAAGGGTTCAAGAGGTTCAAGGTCTCAGGTTCCACGGTTCCAGGGTTCCACGGTTCCAGGGTTCCAAGGTTCCAGCGTTCCGTGGTTCTAAGGATGGTTACGACCTCGAGATCAATGTTGTCAGGAGACAAGGAGTTCCGGAACCTCAGCCTTGGACCTCGGAACTCCGGAACCTCGGAACTTTGGAACTCTGGAACCCGGGAACTCTGGAACCTTAATCCGCGCGCTCGAAAAGAGCTGCAGCGCCTTGTCCCCCGCCGACGCACATCGTGACGATGCCGTAGCGGGCGCGGCGACGAATCATCTCGCTGGCCAGGGTGCCGACGAGCCGTGAGCCGGTCATGCCATACGGATGACCGATTGCGATCGACCCGCCGTTGACATTCAATTTCTCCATCGGTATCCCGAGACGGTCTCGACAGTAGACGACCTGCGACGCAAACGCTTCATTCAGCTCCCACAGATCGATATCGTTCACGCGCAGGCCATGCTTCCGCAGCAGCCGAGGCACCGCGAACACGGGTCCGATTCCCATCTCGTCGGGCTCACAACCCGAGACGGCGTAGCCTCGAAAGACGAGCCGCGGCGAAATTCCGAGCGCGTGAGCCCGACCGATCGACATCACGAGGGTCGCCGATGCGCCATCTGAGAGCTGCGACGAGTTGCCGGCCGTCACGCTGCCGTGTCCGCTGACGGTGTCGAACACAGGCGGAAGCTTCGCGAGGCCTTCGAGCGTCGTGTCGGGTCGATTGCATTCGTCCCGTCGCACCGACACGGTTTCCTCTTCGATGCTCGCACCCGACGTTTTGTCGGTCACCGCGCGGGTGACCTCGATCGGCGCGATCTCCTCGTCGAACGCACAGTCGCGTTGGGCGCGGGCGGTGCGCTCCTGACTCGAAAGCGCATACTCGTCCTGCGATTTGCGCGAGATCCCATAGCGCCTGGCGACGATCTCCGCTGTCTCGCCCATCACCATGTAGACCCCGGGATAACGCGCTCTCACCGAAACATTCGGCGCATCGTCGCGCTGAACCATCGTGATCGATTCGACACCACCGGCAATCACGACTTCGGCGCCTTCCACCGCGATCATGTGCGCCGCCTGGACGATGGCCTGCAGGCCGGAATTGCACATGCGATTGACCGTGACCCCGGCGCATGTGGCCGGCAGCCCCGCGCGGAGCGCCGCGATGCGCGCGATGTTGTGGCCCTGAGGACCGTGCGGCTGGCCGCACCCCAGGATGACTTCCTCGACTTCAGCCGCAGCGATTCGTGGAATTTTGCCCAGCACGTGGCCGATGCAGTGTGCGGCCAGATCGTCCGGACGGGTGCGATTGAACGAGCCACGATAGGCCTTGGCCAGAGGCGTGCGGCTGCTCGCGACAATGACGGCTTCTCGCATTGGGCGACCTCCTGACACCAGACCACCCACCAGACCTACCTGCCCCCACGCTCTCAAGCGATTTCCTCGAAACTGTCAATAACTGGAAATGCGCTGGACGGTTGCCGTGGGTTGCCCGGCCGAACGCACAACAACACCTGACATCCCGCTGTGCGCGCCGCGTCGAGCTCGGCCACGACGTCGGACACGAACACGAGTCGATCGGCGGGCACAACCAGCTCGGTGGCAATTCGGCTGTAGCTCTCGGCAGACATCTTCGCGCCGATTGCGGTATCGAAAAATCGTGAAATGAGTGTTGTGAGGTCGCCGTGGCGCGTGCTGCCGAACAGCAATCGCTGCGCGAGCTGGCTGCCCGACGAGTAAATAGCGACATCGACGCCGGCGTCGCGCCAGCGATGAAGCGCCGGAGCGACGTCGGGAAACACTTCGCCGCGGAGCTCTCCGCCGCGATAGCCATGTTCCCAGATCTGCCCCTGCAGCAGCTTCAACCCCGGCGATTTCCGATCGCGATCCATCAGCCATTCGACGTACGAGGCAGCCTCCATGGAATTCGATTCGCCTGGCCACGCGGGCGGCGTTTCGCCCCGCCGAACATCGTCCGACCACTCGGACCGCAAGAGCCGCAGCGCCTCGCCGGCGTCATTCTGGAGAGGTTCAAGATACGCGTGAAGGTGGGCGCGGGCAAATGGAAAGAGCACCTTGTACACGAACTCGATCGGGGTGGTCGTGCCTTCGATGTCGAGCACAATGGCCAAGACACGGTGTTGACGCAGTCCAAAGCTCACAGTAATCCCTGGAGGCAGGTGTACACCTTCTCTGTCGGTGAGGGCTATCGTATCTCCGGGTGTCACTAGTGTTGGCGCAGCTGAGGCGGGAAGCCCTGTGGAGGTGGCCGAGTCGATCGCCTGACCGCGCGAGAAGGCTCAGGGGATCCGCGAGGCTGAGCGCCGGCCCGAATGAGCTTGACCTTGCACCTTGGGGACGTTCGCGCAGCGAACGCCAGGGGCGCGACCCTCGCGTCAGCGCGGCCCGCAACGGCCCTCGCAGCGCGGTCCGGCCACCGAAACCGGGATTCACGACACAGCTGCGCCAACGCAAGTGCGCACGCGTATAAGTGCGCTCGGGGACTAGTTGGCCACTGGCGCGGTGCTCGCCTTCGGAAAGTACGCCGGCCCGAAGCATACCGGTTGAAATCCCTTGTCCACTCCGCTCTGGGTGTAGTGCGGCGTCCATCCCGATGAATCCTGAAAGAGACGGATCGCCCGAATGCGGCGGTCCGCGCAAAGGTCGAACCAGTGGTGCGTACCTTTCGGCACTCGGATGAGATCGCCAGCTTCCACTTCGATGGCGAAGACCGGTCCCGTTCGCGGATGAATGTGAAACAGGCCGCGCCCTTCCACGATCAGACGGACTTCGTCCTCGTCGTGCCAATGCTCCGAGTTGAACTTCGCCAGCATTCCTTCCAGCCCGGGCGTCCCCGCATTGACATCGATGACGTCAGCGGTCACGTAACCACCACGCCTTTTCAGTTCGACGATCTTTTCACTGTAGGACGCGAGCAGCTCGTCCGACGTCGTCTGACTCGACACGGCCGTCGAAGGACTCCACCGCTCGTACTCGATGTCGCGCTCGGCCAGGAATGCCCTGATTGACGAGGCGTCCTCGATCGATCGGTGTTCTTCGGGGATTCTCACGATCGCCATCACTCACCTCACAATCAATTGACAAGTCCCCTGAGCGCTGCCGTACGTCCCACGGCTTCGAACAGGAATTCAAGAATCTCGACGTGCCGCTCGGCCTCGTCGAGGCTGTCGCCCCAGGTATACAAACCATGGCGGCTCAACAGGAATGCATGAGCGTCGCTGTGGCGTTTCAACGTCGCCCCAACCTGACGAGCAAGCCGCGGCATGTCCTGATCATTTTCGATGATCGGAATCCACTCGCGATGCTCGTGTGAGGCGACGCCCTTGAGTCCCTTCAGCATCTCGTACCCTTCAATGGGCACGCCACCCTGCGCCGCGTGGAAATGCGACAGCACAGTGGTCCACACCGAATGCGTGTGAAGGGTGGCCCCTGCGTTTCGCAGCCGTGCGATTTCGAGATGCAGAAGCGTTTCGGCAGATGGGCGCTTCGACGCAAGGCGACGGCGCCCGGGCGGCCGTCGACGCGCGGTGGATCCTCGGCCATTCAATCCGAGTACCGCTCCCTGTTCGTCACATTCCACGATGTCGGCCGCAGCCAGCCGACCCTTTGGCACCGAGCTGGCGGTAATCGCGAGACGAAGCGGTTGCCGCGAGAGCACGGCACTGAAGTTACCGCTGGTGCCGAGAGCCCAACCGCGCGCATAGAAGCGCCGGCCGACAGCCGCGAGTTCGGCGGCGACTCTTCCAAAGTCCTCGCGAGCCATACTGCGATTCTACCTGGATGGTCTGAGTACTTCCTCGGGGGCTATAATCCTGGGAATGATACGGCCACCGCTTACACTGCGAGCACAAATCATCTTCGCGGTCGCCTGCGGCTCAGTCGTGGCCGCCAGCCTGGTCGCCCAAGTGCCGCTTTCCTATCCTCCTGCAAGAAAAGGTGACGTCGTCGACAACTACTTCGGGACGAAAGTGGCCGATCCCTATCGTTGGATGGAAGACCTGAACTCGTCCGACCTCAAGAGCTGGGTCACCGCTCAAAACGCACTGACCGTCAAATACCTCGAATCGCTCGACCAGCGAGACCGCTTTCAGAAGCGCATCACCGAGTTATGGAACTATGCACGCGTCACTCCGCCGAGCTTCGAGGGCGGTCGCTGGTTCTACTGGCGCAACACGGGACTTCAGCGGCAGGCGGTGATTTACGGACGCACGTCACTCGATGGACCCGAGAGCGTCATCCTTGATCCAAATACTCTTTCTCCTGATGGATCGATCGCCTTGTCCGGATTCGAACCGTCGCCCGACGGCCGACACTACGCCTTCGGCCAATCGGAGGGTGGTTCCGATTGGTCGACCTACTACGTTCGCGAATTCGGCACTGGTAAACAGCTTCCGGACACGATTCGCTGGGTGAGATTCAGCAGCCTCGCGTGGACGAAGGACGGAAGGGGCTTCTTCTACGGACGCTACCCCGAGCCGCCATCAGGCCAGGCCCTGCAAGCCGCCCTGCGTGACAAGAAGATCTACTATCACGCGCTCGGCACGCCGCAGTCGGTCGACCGCCTCGTCTACGATCGTCCCGACGAGCCGATGCTCTTCATCAATTTCGGCCTCGACGAAACGGGCCGCTATCTGTTTCTCATCACCAACAAGGGCAGCAGCAGCAAGAACGAATTGTTCGTCAAAGATCTGGGCGACCCGAAAGCGCCGAAACTCGACTCGGCCGTCGTGCCGCTCTATACCGGTCATACACAGCAGTACGATCCGCTCGGCGTCGTGAACGGCCTCCTGTACGTCCTTACGGATCGCGACGCACCCAAGAAGAAAGTCGCAGCGGTGGCGCTCGATCGGCCCGACGCAGGCAACTGGAAGACGATCGTGCCTGAAAGTAGCAACGCCATCGAGTCGGCAACACTCATCGCAGGCAAAGTCGCCGTCAACACGCTCGAGGACGTCAGCGGTGTCGTGCGGCTCTATGGCGTCGACGGGGGCGCACCGGTCACCATCAAAACGCCTGGCTTGGGCGCCGTCACTGGCCCGATCGGGCGGTTCGATCGATCTGAGGTGTTCTATACATTCACTTCGCCGCTCTATCCCGTCACTGTCTTTGGCTTCGACGTAGCCTCCGGCGAGAGCACTGCCTTCGAGCCCCCGAAATTGACGTTCGATCCGGCGCCTTTCGAAACCGAGCGGCTCTTCTTTCAATCGAAGGACGGCACGCGCGTGCCGATGTTCGTGACGCACAAGCGTGGCTTGAAGAAGGATGGGACGAATCCAACGATGGTGTACGGGTACGGTGGGTTCGATGTCGCCACCCTGCCCACCTTTCGTCCGGACGTCCTTGCATGGCTCGAAACCGGGGGCGTCTGGGCCACTGTCAACATGCGCGGCGGCAGCGAGTACGGCGAAGCGTGGCACGAAGCCGGCAAGCACGAAAAGAAGCAGAACGTCTTCGACGATTTCATCGCCGCGGCCGAGTACCTGGTCCGCGAGCGATACGCTTCGCCACGAACGCTCGCCATGATGGGCGGATCGAATGGAGGATTGCTGGTCGGTGCGGTGATGGAGCAGCGGCCGGAACTGTTTGCCGTGGCGCTGCCTGCGGTCGGCGTGATGGACATGCTGCGGTACCACAAGTTCACCGGCGGCCACGCGTGGGCGACCGAATATGGCTCGGCCGACGACGAGGTGGCGTTCAACTATCTGTTCAAGTACTCGCCTCTTCACAATCTCAAGGCAGGCACCTGCTATCCCGCGACGCTCGTCACGACCGCCGACCATGACGACCGCGTCGTGCCGAGTCACTCGTTCAAGTTCACCGCGGCGCTGCAGGTCGCGCAGGCGTGCAATCGACCGACGCTCATCCGAGTCGAAACGCAGGCCTCTCACGGGTACCGCCCAACGGACAAGCGCATCGCGGAGCTCGCCGATCAGTGGGCGTTCGCTGCAGCGAACATGAACAATTAGGGCAGGTGGGGCGGGTGAGGCTGGTGGGGCGGGAAGGTCTCCTCCCGCCCTCCACCCGCCCAAGGGAGAACGGCCGGCGTGCGCCGCCATCGGCGTCAGGCCGAGGTCACTCAGCAACTGGGCGTCCGTGTCGGGCGAGGGGTTCGATGTGGTGAGGAGTTTGTCGCCAACGAAGATGGAGTTGGCGCCCGCCATGAAGCACAGCACCACCGCTTCGCGTGTCAACTGATCCCGCCCAGCCGCAAGGCGAACCATCGACGCCGGCATCAGGATGCGCGCCGTGGCCAGCATCCGGACGAGGACCAGCGAATCGACTGACGCCTGGTCGGCCAGCGGCGTGCCGGCGACACGCTGCAACAGGTTGATCGGCACGCTCTCGGGGTGGGGCTTCTGGTTCGCCAGCTGCTGCAACAACCCGATCCGATCGCGCTGCGACTCGCCGAGGCCGATTATTCCGCCGCAGCACACCGTCAACCCGGCATTGCGGACCGACGCGAGCGTGCGCAGCCGTTCGTCGTACACGCGCGTGGTGATGATCTTCCCGTAGAACTCGGGTGACGTGTCGAGATTGTGGTTGTACGCCGTGAGGCCAGCGTCTTTGAGACTTCGCGCCTGGTCGTCGGTCAGCATGCCCAGCGTGCAGCAGACTTCGAGCCCCAGGTCGGCGACGCCGCGGACCATCTGAAGCACAGCATCGAACTCTTCACCCTGCGGCGCGTCACGCCACGCCGCGCCCATGCACAGGCGTGTCACTCCCTCACTTGCCGCATGCCGTGCACGCTCGATCACCTCGTCGACCGCCATCAAGCCCTGCCGGGTGACCGACGTGTGGTAGTGCGCGCTTTGCGGGCAATACGCGCAGTCCTCCGGGCAGCCGCCAGTCTTGATGGAAACCAGGTGACACGTCTGTACGCGATCGATGGCGTGAAATTCGCGTGTGATCTGTTGCGCGCGCAGGAGCAGGCTGAGGAGTGGCGAACGATAGATTTCGTCGATGTCGGCGGCAGTCCAGTCGTGGCGCATAAGAACTCAGGAAGGACTGACCAGGAACGTCTCACTTCTGAGTTTGACCGAGGCTCTTGACGAAGTTCACGACGTTCCAGATGTCGGTCTCCTTCAGACGCTCGCCGTAGGGACCCATGTCGCCGGAAGTTCCGTCGCGGACCACGGAGAAAATCTCTCCATCGCTCGATCCGTAGTCCCACATCGCGTCAGCGAGGCTCGGTGGCTGAGCGCCGGAACTGGTGCCATCACCTTTCCCGGAAGGCCCGTGACAACTCGCACAAAACTGCGTGTACGCGCGTCGACCCGCCGCCACGGACTCTGGCGTGGCAGCAACGGGGTTCGCGACCCTCGCCGCCTCAGGATTGCCTCCGCGTCGCGGCGCAGTCGGCGATTGAGCGACGGCGGCAGCGACTGAGATGCCGCACATCAATAACGCGAGCACGAGAGCGGCTGATGAGCCGCGCCAGACACGCACCGGCGAAGTGTATCAACTACAGAGATCAGCTTCCAGCTTCCAGCTTCCAGCTACCAGCAGCTATCAGTTGTCAATCAGTTGTCAGCTATCAGTTCTCAGCTATCAGTTGTCAGACGCTCTGAAAGCTGAGAGCTGAAAGAATGCCCAGCCCGTCAGAAATTCTTCAGATGCAGCATCAACTGCCCGTCGACTACGATGGGCGTCATGCCTCGATGTCCGCTCTTCCCTTTGGCGTGCGTTGCAATCGGCGCCGTCGCCGCTCAGCCATCGTGGGGCGGCTTCGGCGATCCAATCGCGAATCTCCGTGCGGCGCAGACTCCACCCGATTCTCAGGAGCGCGGGTGGACGCCGACTCTCGAGTCTCTGACGTCGCCTGCGGCTGCGGGAAGTTCTGCTCCCCAGCTGACGACCACAGGTGAGCGTGCGATTCTGAGTTGGATGGAGCGCGCAGGATCGCACGCGACCCTCAAGTTCGCCGAACGGACGACCTCCGGGTGGTCGGCACCGTGCCAGGTCGTCTCCGGCAACGACCTGGTGGTCAATGCGGCCGACGTGCCGACGGTGTTCGCGATCTCGGACGGCAGTCTCGCGGCACAGTGGATTGAGGAGAATGGACCCGACCCCGAGGCGTACAACCTGAAATTGGCCTGGTCGAAAGATGGCGGCGCGACCTGGTCGCCGCCGACCAGTCCCCATCACGACGGAACCATCACGCAGCACGGTTTCGCATCTCTGTTCCAGGCACCGGGCGCTGGCCTCGGCCTGGTGTGGTTGGACGGGCGGGCAACGGATCCCGATGCGGCCAATCCCTCCGACAACATGGCCCTGCGCGGGACTACGTACGCCCGCGACGGAACACAGCTTCAAGAGACGTCGATCGATGCGCGCGTCTGCGAATGTTGTCCAACATCGTCGGCGACGACGGGCGAAGGCCCGATCGTCGCATTCCGAAATCGCAGCGACGAGGAAGTGCGGGATATCTACGTCTCTCGGCTCGTTGGCGGCCGTTGGACCACCCCAGTACCCGTTCACAAAGACAACTGGGAGATCGATGCGTGTCCGGTGAATGGACCGTCGGTCAGCGCGCGAGGACGCGACGTGGTGGTGGCGTGGTTCACCGCCCTGAAAAACGAAGGCAAGGTGTTCGCCGCGTTTTCCCGCGACGCCGGCCGCACGTTCAACGCCCCGGTTCGAGTGGACGATGTGACGGCGACCGGACATGTTGACGTGGAGCTCCTGAAAGATGGATCGGCGGCCGTAGCGTGGATTGAATTTGCGAACCAGCGGTCGCAGCTCAGGGTTCGTCGGCTCGAACGCAGTGGCCTTCGGTCCGCGGCCATTACCGTCGCGGGCGCCGGCGAAGGCCGACCCGCCGGCAATCCCCGGATGGCTTACAGCCGGGACGAGCTCCTGTTCGCATGGACCGAAACCAGTGCCGGCGCCTCTCGCATCCGAACTGCGCGCGCCGCCGTCCTACTTTCGGCCGCTTCAGGGCCTGAAGGCCCGTCCCGCCGACGACCCGGATGACTTCTACGGTCAACCCAGCTCGCACAGCGGTGTCGCGCCAGCAAGGCGAGCGTGAGCCCTGTCTCCGGTAAGGGGCAGATCTTCGCCTACGCGGAACGCCACGGCGGGACCACCGGAGCCTCCTCGGCGAAGGTGATCGGACCGACCCATCAGAGGGACTCATGATCCGGTTGTTTCGGCGATCAGTCGCGTGGACGATCGCCTTCACATTGGAATCCGTAACACCAGCCATCGCGCAAAACCCGGACGCTGCGTCTGTCGCAACATCGGCACCGCTGACGACCAGCGCAGCCGAGCTGCAGCAGCATGTGCACCCCAACATGGGGGCAGGCTGGCAATTCATGCAGGACGGCATCCTCTACGCCGAGTTCAACCATCAGGGCAGCCCGCGCGGCGGGGACGAGTTCGTGGTTCCCAGCTGGTGGATGGGCGTAGCGAGCCACAACTCCTCACGCAGCAGCCTGACGCTGACATCCATGCTGAGCCTCGATCCGGTCCTGGTCGGCGAGGACGGTTATCGAGAAATCTTTCAGGTCGGTGAGACGTTCAACGGACAGCCGCTCATCGACCGGCAGCATCCACACGATCTCTTCATGCAGCTCGCCGGTGCCTGGCGCATCTCGTTGGCAAATTCGACCGGTCTGACCGTCGCAGGTGCCGCAGTGGGCGAGCCGGCCCTTGGACCGGTCGCGTTCATGCATCGAGCGTCTGCCGCCGACAACCCGACGGCACCGCTCGGCCATCACACCCTCGACTCGACGCACATCGCGTTCGGGGTCGCCACGGCCGCTGTCGATCGTGGCCGATGGACGCTCGAGGGCTCGCTTTTCAATGGCCGCGAGCCCGACGAGAACCGCTGGGACTTCGATTTCGGCCGGCTCGACTCGTATTCGGGCCGCCTCTGGTTTCGCCCTTCGGTCGAATGGGAGCTCCAGGTATCTGCGGCACGTCTGAAGGAGCCCGAACAACTCGAACCCGGGGATATCACCCGAACGACCGCCTCTGCCGCATGGACACGCACCACTGGAACCAGCATGTCAGCGTTCACTGTCGCGTACGGCCGAAACGACGCCGACGACGGGGCGCACAACGCCGTGCTGCTCGAGGGTGCCCGTCGAGCCGGCCCGAACACCCTCTATTCGAGGCTCGAGGTCGTGCAGGTCGAGACAGCGCTCCTGCTCTCCAATCCAGATCCTCAGGTCGAGCCTCTTGGTGCCAAGGACCCGGTCATTGCGCTCACCGTCGGAGCCGTCCGCGACATCCGGCGTTTCGCAGGACTGGACATCGGTGTTGGCGGCGACGTGACAGTCTATGGAGTGCCGGCCATATTGCGGTCCGCCTATGGATCGCATCCGTTCTCTTTTCACGTATTCGTGCGAGTGCAACCAGGCGGACCAAACGGTCGGATGTGGAACATGCGAATGGCGGCACCGATGAGCCACGTCGGCCGTGCGTCGACAGGACACTCGTCTCACCCGGACTGATCGCACACAAGAGCTGGACAGGACGGTCGGCGCGAGGGACGATCGGAACGAAAGGTTGCTCGTTTCCTCCAGGGAAGACCGATGCGCATCTCACATCTGCTTTCGTTCGTCGCGCTGGCCCTCGTCGCCTTCCTCGTCTACACGTGGTGGAACTTCGACGGCTTCAGTACGCGGTCCGAACCGAGTGCGGTCGAGCGAGGGGTTGCTCGAGCGGTGCGGCGGCTGGCGATTCCCGCGCGCGCGCGTGACGCCAGAAACCCTGTCGCCTTCTCGGCCGAGGTCTGGGAGGAATCGCGCGCGCACTTCGCCGACCATTGCGCAACTTGCCACGCCAACGATGGAAGCGGCCAGACCGAGCTCGGACAGAATCTCTACCCGAAGGCTCCGGACATGCGGCTTGCCGACACGCAGCGGCTTTCAGACGGCGAGTTGTATTGGATCATCGAAAACGGAATCCGCCTGACCGGTATGCCGGCATGGGGCCGCGGCGACGGCAATGACACCGATACCTGGAAGATGGTGCATTTCATCCGACGCCTCACCGAATTGACCAATGAGCATCTCGAGTCCATGAAGGCGTTCAATCCAACGACTCGCGCCGAGCTCGACGAGGAACGCGAGGACGATGCGTTTCTGGCCGGGGAAGAGATAAAGACACCGCCTCGCCCGGGGCATGTACACTAAGAGCATTGCGAAATTGGGAATTGGGAATCGAATTTTCCAGGCAATGTGGGTTTCGCCCTAGCTACCGACGGAGCTCAGCCATGAGATTGCTCTCGCTGCTCTTCCTTTCAATCGTCTCCATCGCAACGATCGTCTCGGCCCACGGGAACAACGACCACGTTCGTGGTGTCGTGACACAGATCTCGGCGACATCGGTCACGGTTCAGATTTCCGGACAGACGACGAAGACGCTGACGCTGAACGAAAAAACCACATTTGAAAAGAGCGGCCGCGCGGCACAGCTCAACGACCTCAAGGTCGGCGACCGAGTCGTGATCGATGTGCCCAAAGGGTCGACCGAAGCGTCGCTTGTTCGGTTCGGGGCGCCGCCAGCGAAGAAAACATCGTAAGCTGTCAGCCATCAGTTATCGGCTGTCACCAGGTTACCTATGTTCCGACCGTGCTCCAGCTGACAGCTGAGAGCGGACAGCTGAAAACTGAGGAGTTTCACGGAGGTCACAATGAAGTCAGCTTGGGCAGCGATTGTTTTGACGTTTGCGTTCACTGGGGCGGCGGCGGCCGCCGATCAGACCTGGACCGGGGAGATCAGCGATAGCCACTGCGGGGCCAAGCACACTCAAGGGCAGACTGCGCGGACGTGCACGGAGTCATGTGTCAAGGGTGGCGCAAGCTACGTGTTCGTCTCGAGCGGGAAGGTTTACAAGCTCGACGACCCGTCGAAAGTCGTTGCTGCCCACGCCGGCCATTCGGTCAGCCTGACGGGAGAAATGAAAGGCGACACGATTACCGTAGCGAAAATCGAAATGCCAAAGAAATAGGACAAGTCGAAGTCTGAAGTCTGAAGTCGGCACTGAGACTTGAGCCTTCGAACTTGAGACTTTAGATCCTGAACTCGTCCTCCCTGACCATCATCGCCAGCACGGTGCTGACGATGCTGACGACGAGTGCGCCCCAGAAGGCGGCCCAGAAGCCGGTCACGTGAAAGCCCAGGCCCAGGGTGTCGGAGAGTTGGCTGGTCAGCCACAGCATCAGACCGTTGACGACGAGGGAGAACAGCCCGAGCGTCAGGATGATCAGTGGAAACGTGAGGATTTTCGCGACGGGTCGGATAAAAGCGTTCACGAACCCGAACACTATCGCGACGCCGAAGAATGGCAGCCAATCACCCGTGAAGGTTACGCCGCTCACCAGACGGGTCGCCACCCACAGCGCCGCCGCGTTCACGATCAGACGAATGAGGAAAGCCATAAGCCGATTCCAATGAATTTGAGGATTTCAGGATTTGAGGATTTGAGGATTTAGACGACCGCCAGATCTCAAATGCTTGCTTCTCAAGTTCTCAAATCCTCAAATTCTCAAATTCTCAAATTCCGAGGTTCCTAGATATACTCGCTGAAGCGCCTGGCGGGAAGTAGAATCCCTAGCCATGTTCGAGGCAGTCTTTCGCTTTCTTTTCAAGTATCCGCCTCTGTTCTTCGAGCAGGGCGACCTCGTGCTGGGTGTGTCCCGGCCGATGCTGATAGCCGTGCTCGCCGTGGCTGTCGTCGGCGGGTACGCCCTGTTGAGCTACCGGTCCGTGGCCAAGAATCGCGGCCGCGACCGCGCCATCCTCATCGCGTTGCGGCTCGCCATTCTCGGGGTCATCCTGTTCTGTATGCTTCGGCCGGCCCTCGTGCTCAAGGCCGCCGTCCCGCAGCAGAATTTCCTTGGCGTGCTGGTGGACGACTCCCGCAGCTTCCAGATTGCGGATCGTGACGGCCAGCCTCGCAGCGGGTTCGTCAGCGACAATCTCTCTGCAGACGCACCGCTTCTCAACGCGCTCTCGAAAAAGTTCGTTCTTCGCCTGTTCCGCTTCTCGTCGACCGCCGATCGGCTTCAAGCGGCCGCCGATCTGGACTACGAAGGCAGCACGACCCGACTCGGCAACGCACTCGACCGGGCGCGGGACGAGCTGGCCGGGCTGCCGCTCGCCGGTTTGGTGATGGTTACCGACGGCGCCGATACTTCGGACGCGGCGCTCGACGAATCGATCGCGAGCTTGAAGGCACGGTCGATTCCTGTCTTCACTGTCGGCATCGGCCAGGAGCGTTTCGCCCGCGATGTCCAGGTGACCCGGGTCGAGACGCCGCGCTCGGCGCTCAAGGGCACCTCGCTCGTTGTCAACGTCGTGCTGAGCCAGAGCGGCTATGCCGGCGCGACCGTGCCGCTCAACGTCGAAGACGAGGGCCGCATAGTCGGTACACAAGAGGTGACGCTGCCGCCCGACGGCGAGTCAGCCACCGTGCGAGTCCGGTTCACCGCGTCGGACGCGGGGCCGAGGCTCTTCAGATTCCGCGTGCCCGCCCAAGCCAACGAGCAGGTCGCCCAGAACAACGCGCGCAACGCGCTGATCGAGGTGAGCGACCGGCGCGAAAAGATTCTCTACTTCGAAGGCGAGCCGCGCTTCGAGGCGAAGTTCATCAGGCGCGCCGTCGAGGACGACAAGAATCTGCAGGTCGTCATCCTCCAGCGGACGGCTGAAAACAAGTTCTTGCGGCTCGACGTGGGGAATCCCGACGAGCTGGTGGAAGGCTTTCCGAAAACCCGCGAGGAGCTGTTCGAGTATCGCTCGTTGATTCTCGGCAGTGTCGAGGCAGCGTCGTTCTCGCCCGAGCAGCTCCGGATGATCGCCGACTTCGTCAGCAAGCGAGGCGGCGGACTCTTGATGCTCGGCGGCCGGCGCTCCTTCGCGGAGGGCGGTTGGGCAGGGACGCCTGTCGGCGAGGTGCTGCCGGTCACATTGGACGGGTCGGGCAACGAGCGTGGCGGGTCCTATTTCTCCGAGCTGAGCGTCAAACCAACGCGTGCCGGCGCAACGAGCCCGGTCACGCAGATCGCCGGTGACGAAGCCGCATCTCAGAAACGATGGCTCGAATTGCCCCCGGTCACATCGGTCAATCCCGTCCGCGGGGTCAAGGCCGGCGCTACCGTCCTGCTCTCGGCGGTCGACAATCGCAAGCAGGAGCAGATCGTGCTCGCGTCGCAGCGCTACGGCCGCGGCAAGGCGCTCGCACTGCCCATTCAAGACTCCTGGCAGTGGCGAATGAATGCCAGCATCCCCGTCACCGATACGACGTACGCGACGTTCTGGCGACGCCTCGCCCGCTGGCTCGTCGACGATGTCCCCCAGAAGGTGATGATCACGATTACCCAGGACCGAGTCGATCCGGGGCAGCCGATGAAGCTGACCGCCGAGATTCTTGACGGGCAATACAACGGCATCAACGACGCCCGCGTCGTCGCGCAGGTCACGGCGCCCTCCGGCAAGACCTCGGACGTGCCGCTCGAATGGACCGTCGAGCATGATGGCGAATACGGCTCGAGTGTGGTGCCGGACGAGGAGGGCCTCTATACGATCCGCCTCGCGGCCACTCGCAGTGGCGCGGACCTCGGATCCGACACCGCCTATGTCCGCGCGTCGGCGGCCGACAGCGAGTACTTCGATGCGACCATGCGCGCGCCGCTGCTGAAGCGCATTGCCGAGGAGACCGGCGGTCGCTTTTACTCCGAGGCGGACGCGGCGTCTTTGCCAGAGGCGATCAGTTACAGCGGACGCGGCGTGACCGTGGTCGAAGAACGGGATCTTTGGGACATGCCTGCCATTCTCTTCTTGCTGATGGCTTTGACGGGATCGGAGTGGGCGTATCGCCGCGCACGAGGTCTGGTGTGAGCGCTTTGCCGAGGGCGGTCCGGCCAGGCAGGCCTAAAGGCCTGCGCTACGTTCGGTTCGTCGCCCGGCTTTGCGTAGTCGCCCGGCTTTGCGTAGCGCAGCCCTTCAGGGCTGCCCACGTCTGCGCCGCACTTGGGCTCTTCCTCGCCATCGTCGGCGCGCCGCGCGCCGCGTTGGCCCAGGACACGTACCTCTTGGTGATCGCCGGGGTGGAAGGCGACGCGGAGCACGGAGAACAGTTCCACAAGTGGGCATCCGCTTTGGTCGATGTCGCCAAAGGCAAGGGTGGGATTCCCGACGCCAACATCACCTATCTCGGCGACAAGACCGAACGCGACCCGTCGCGCATCCGAGGACGGTCGACGCGGGAAGGTGTGACCAATGCGTTCGGCGATCTGGCCACTCGCGCGCGCCCCAGCGACGCTGTGTTCATCGTCTTGTTCGGGCACGGCAGCTTCGATGGCCGCCAGGCGGCCTTCAACCTGCCGGGTCCTGATCTCGCTGTTCCCGATTACCTGAACCTGCTGCAGAAAATTCGATCGACGCGGCTCGTCTTCGTGAACACCGCCAGCTCGAGTGGCGAGTTCGCCAAGGGACTCGCGGGACCGGGCCGCACGATTGTCACCGCCACAAAGACCGGTGGCGAGCGGAACGAAACGCGTTTCCCGCCCTACCTCGTCGAAGCGTTCACCGGCGACGGCGCTGACAGCGATCGCAACGGGCGCGTCTCCGTACAAGAGGCCTTCGAGTACGCGCGGACAAAGGTGCAGCAGGCCTTCGAAAAGGAAGGCTATATCCTCAGCGAGCACGCAACACTCGCCGACAGCGGATCGGGCGTCGCGGCCACGCTGTTCCTCGATTCGGATCGGGCACGGGCCGATGCGGTCGCAAACGTGTCGGATCCGGCGCTGCGAGCCGCTCTCGAGGAGAAACGGGTGCTCGAAGATCAAGTTGCGGGGCTCAGGCTTCGGAAGGCCAGCATGCCCGCCGACCAGTACGAGCAGGAGCTCGAAAAGCTGCTGACGGCGCTGGCCCAGAAGACGCGAGCGGTGCAACAGCTCGAAGGGAAGAAGCCTTGAGCCGGCGCATGCTCGGCCGCGCGATCGTTGTCGGAGCCGGGATCCTCGTCGGCACGGTGGCTCTCTTCGCCCAGGTCGGGCAATTTCCGCGCGGCGGCCGCTTTGGTCCTGTCGAGGCGATCAAGCCGAACACGCCGTACGACGGAAAGTTCACGTTCGTCAGGCTGCGATACGGGCCGCCGACGTCGTTCGCGTCTCAACAGATTCCCTGGTCGCACGACTACCCCACCGGCGAACAGCACTTCATGAACATCCTGAATGAGTTGACGTACCTCGCGCCGCATGTGGAAGAAACCAACATCCTCGCGCTGGACGACCCCGAGCTCTTCAAGTACCCGGTTGCGTACATGGCGGAACCAGGATTTTGGCGGATCACTGAAGCCGAAGCCGCCAGCTTTCGGGCGTACTTGCTGAAGGGGGGATTCGTCATCTTCGATGACTTCACCAATCGTCGCGGAGGATGGGAGCCCTTCGAGTACGCCTTCCGCCAGGTGCTGCCCGACGCCAGGTTCGTGGACCTGGATCCGTCGCACCCGATCTTCGACTCGTTCTTCAAGATCGAGTCGTTCGACATCGTGCCGCAGGCTTACGACACTGATGTCCGCCCGGTCTTTCGCGGAGTGTTCGAAGACAACGACCCGGCCAAACGGTTGATGGCGATCGTCAATTTCAATACCGACATCTCGGAGTATTGGGAGTTCTCGGGAACCGGATTCAGACCGGTTGAAGAGTCGAACGAAGCGTTCAAGCTGGGCGTCAACTACGTCATCTACGGCATGACCCACTAACAGGTTCAAGGGGTTCAAGGGTTCAAAGGTTCCCGCCAAACGCGATCTTGGCCCAGCATCTACAGTCCGGCTTCGCAGAAGGAGGGGCGCCGCGCAGCGCGTGTTTTTGAACTAAGATTCGCCTTGTTGCACGACTGTTAACCCGTACTCTTTGACGGCGAAACACTAGAAGCGGAAGAGGACTCATCGTGGATCCAGTGACTGGCACAGCGGAATTCGACTCAGCGGACGACATCGCACTCGCCGACAAGATGAATGCCGGGCGCAAACAGATTGTCACCGAGCTGAAAAAGCTGATCGTCGGACAAGACGACGTCATCAACCAGGTGCTGCTGACGCTCTTCGTGGGCGGTAATAGCCTGGTCGTCGGCGTCCCTGGTCTCGCGAAGACGCTGCTCATCGCGACCTTGGCGCGCGTAGTCGACCTCAAGTTCACGCGAATCCAGTTCACGCCCGACCTGATGCCTTCGGATATCACGGGCACGGACTTGATTCAGGAGGATCCGGCAACCGGCCGCCGCCAGATGGTGTTTGCGCCGGGGCCGATCTTCAGCAATATCGTGCTGGCCGACGAGATCAATCGTACGCCTCCCAAGACGCAGTCGGCGCTGCTCGAGGCGATGCAGGAGCATCGCGTCACCATTCAAGGACGGACCTATCGGCTCGACGAACCGTTCTACGTCTTTGCGACCCAGAACCCCATCGAGCTCGAAGGCACGTATCCACTTCCTGAAGCGCAGCTGGATCGATTCATGTACCACATCATCATCGACCATCCGCCGGAAGAGGAAGAGTTCAACGTCGTGCGGACGACGACCGCCGTGCTCGATCCCCACTTCGACCGCAGCGTCACCGGGCCGGATCTCGTGGCGTTTCAACGCCTCGTTCGGCGCGTTCCGGTCGCAGAGCCGGTGATGCGATACGCACTCAGCCTTGCGCGGACCAGCCGGCCGAAATCAAAGGACGCGCCCTCCCTCGTCGAGCAAGTACGTCGCGTTCGGCGCCAGCGTCCGGGCCGCTCAAAATCTTGTGCTGGGCGGCAAGGCACGCGCGCTCACGAGCGGCCGTTACCACGTCAGCTTCGAGGACATTCGCGCGATGGCGCATCCGGTGCTTCGGCACCGTGTGCTGACCAACTTCCGCGCGGAGTCCGAAGGAATCACGACCGACCAAATCGTGGACCAGTTGCTCGAAACGGTGGCGGTGCCGAAGTCGGGCATGTAGGTCGGGATGGGTCAGGTGGGTCAGGTGGGTCAGGTAGGTCAGGTGAGTCAAGTAGGTCACGTGGGTCAGAGGTCGGTCAGGTCGGTCAGGTAAGTCTGGTGGGTCGACCCACCTCTACCCGACCGACTGCCCGACCAGACCTACCTGGCCTACCCGACCTACCCGGCCTTAGAAAACAGTATGGCCCGATTAGCGGAAGGCGGCGCAATTCCCGGTGCCCGGTTTGTCGATCCCACCGTGCTCGCGCGGATTGGAAAGCTCGATCTGCTAGCCCGCACTGTCGTCGACGGTTTCATCAACGGTTTGCACCGGGCGCCGTATTTCGGCGCTTCCATCGACTTCGCCGAGCATCGCGGCTATGTGCCGGGCGACGACATCCGGCGCGTCGACTGGCGGCTGTACGCGCGGACGGACAGGTACTTCGTCAAGCAGTACGAGGCCGACACGAACACCAACTTCTCGGTGCTCCTCGACGTCTCAAAGTCGATGGGCTTCGCCAGCCGCGGCATCTCCAAGCTCGAATATTCCTGCTATCTGGCCGCGTGCCTCGCCTACCTGGCCCATCGTCAGCGCGACCGCGTCGGTCTGATCACGTTCGATCAGGAGATCGTCAGCTACGTGCCGGTATCTGCCAAGCACTTCAACGTCGTGTTGCACACCCTCGATCGCGCCAAGCCCGAGCGCGCCGGCAACCTCAGCGGTCCGGTGGGCAAGATGGCGGAGCACTTCAAGCGACGCAGTGTGCTGGCCCTGATTTCGGATTTCTACGAAGAGCCCGACATCATTCTCGAGGCGATCAAGCCGCTCAGGTTCCTCGGCAACGATTTGCTCGTCTTCCACGTCTTCGATCCGGCCGAGATCGACTTTTGGTACGACGATGCGTCGAGCTTTCAGGATCTCGAGACCGGCGAGCAAATCCCCGTCGTCCCGGAAGCGCTGGCGGAACAGTATCGTGCGCTGATGCAGGAGCACATCACGATGCTCACAGCGAAATTCTCCGAGCACCGTGTTGACTACACCCCTCTCAACACGTCACAGCCTCTGGACCACGCGCTGTTCAGCTACTTGTCGAACCGTGAACGGCTGATGAGGGTCAGGTAGCGCCGTGCCATTTCTGACTCCCCTCTTCCTCCTCGGCTTGTCGGCGCTGGCGATTCCGGTGCTCATTCACCTCATCCAGCGCGAGCGCAAGCGCGTCGTCGAATTTCCGTCCCTGATGTTCCTGCGCCGCATCCCGTACCAGTCCGTGCGACGCCGCCGGATCCACCACTGGTTCCTCCTCGCCTTGCGGGCGGCGGCTGTCGCCTTGCTGGTGGCGGCGTTCGCGCGGCCGTTCTTCCCTCAAGGTGCGCTGGCGATCGAGCCATCGGTCGGCGCTCGCGAGGTGGTCATCCTTCTGGACCAATCGGCCAGCATGGGGTACGGCGACCGGTGGCAGCAGGCTCAACAGGCCGCGCGGCGCGTCGCGGAGGGATTGAAACGAGACGACCGTGCGACGCTCGTCTTGTTTTCAAGAAACGCGGAGGAAAGCGTCCGAGCCACTGACGATGGCGTCCGGCTGAGTGCCGCGATCAGCGCTGCGAAGGTGGGAGCTGGCTCGACGCGCTACGGCCCCGCGCTCAAGCTGGCGCAGAGCCTGCTCAGCGCATCGTCGCTCAAGAACAAGGAGGTCGTGCTCGTCAGCGACTTCCAGAAGACCGGCTGGACCGGCGCCGAAGAGATCCGGTTGCCCGAATCGACGGTCTTGACGCCAATTTCGGTTGCGACAGAGGACGTATCGAACATATCGATTCCGTCGGTCGCCTTCTCGCGCGCGAGCTTCTCGGGCCAGGAGCGAATCACCGTCACGGCGGGCATCGTGAACCGCAGCGCCGCCCCGGTCAACAACGTGACGGCCTCGCTGGACATCGACGGACATCCCATCGACTCGAAGCCGGTCAGCGTGGGAGCCAATAGCTCCACGTCCGTGTCGTTCGCCCAGTTCACGCTCGCAGACGCCAACCTTCGCGGCACCGTACGAGCGGGGACCGATGCGCTGCCGCAGGACAACACGTTTCATTTCGTCCTGACGCCAAGCCGCCCGTTGTCGGTGCTCGTCGTGGCGTCCAAGGACGACGCCGGCGCGCGAAGCGATCCCAGCCTGTACCTCTCGAGAGCGCTGTCGATTGGTACCGACGCCCGCGTTTCAGGTGGAGGTGACGACGGCCGCTCGGCTGACGCCGGCCAGCCTCGAGAAACGGGCCGTCGTCGTCCTGAACGACACGCCATTCCCGCCCGCGGCTGCAGCCGGGGGCGCCCTCAAGCGGTTCGTCGAGCAGGGCGGCGGGCTGCTCGTCATCCTGGGCGAGCACACCACGTGGTCGTCCGGCGATGCGCAACTTTTGCCCGGTACGCTTGGGGCGCCCGTAGACCGTCCAGACGGCCGCGGGGGTGCCCTTGGATATCTCGATTACAGCCACCCGGTCTTCGAGGTCTTCAAGGCGCCGCGCAGCGGCGACTTCTCGGGCACCCGTGTGTTCCGGTACCGCTCGCTCACGGCGACGCCGGGGAGCCGCGTGCTCGCCCGCTTCGACGACGGCGCCGTGGCGGCGACCGAGCAGCGGACTGGTTCCGGACGCGTCATCGCGTGGAATACGACTGTCGATGATTCGTGGAGCGACCTTCCGCGGCTGCCGATCTTTCTGCCCCTCGTGCATCAGGTCGTCCGCTACCTCGCGCGGTACGAGGAACCCGCGGCGTGGCGTACGGTCGGTCAGGTTCTCGATCTGAGCGCCGGGTCGCTCGTCGCAACGACGGCCGGAGCTCGCCGCGATCGCGTCGCGCTGACGCCGTCGGGCAAACGAGTGGCCCTGGCCTCGGGAACTGGACCGGAATTCCTCGAGCTGGACGAACAGGGGTTCTACGAACTGCGGAGTACGGGAGCGACGGAAGCACGCCCCCCCTCGGTGGCGGTCGACATCGATCCTGCCGAGTCGGACCTCGCGTCGATTGATCCTGGAGAATTCACAGCCGCGCTGACCGGCCGAGCCACCCCTCAGGCGAACTCGCCGACAGCAGCCGAGCCGCTGACACCCCAAGATCTCGAACGTCGACAGGCGATTTGGTGGTATCTGCTGTTCGGCGGCATCCTCCTTTTGGCGGCTGAAACAATCCTCTCGAATCGGATTTCCAGGGTGTAGCATAGTCGTAAGTCGTTGGTCGTTGGTCATTCGTCGGGCCAATGACTAAATGACGAACGACCCGCGACGAACGACCAACGACCGTAGGGATCGGAAAGGGAGCAACCCATGAGCCACCGTGCGGAGCTGGTGGAAATCATTCGACAAATTCGGAATCGCTGGCGGCTCAAGCTGGCGCTCCGAGGGGTCGTGGTCGTCGTGGCTGGCAGCGTACTCACTCTGCTGCTGTCCGCTTCAGGACTCGAAGCGCTCAAGTTCAGCCCTAACGCCGTCATCGCATTCCGGATCATCGTGGCGCTGGTGTTCATCGCGCTGGCCGCGATGTGGCTGTGGCGTCCTTTGAAGCGGCGTGTTACCGACGCGCAGGTGGCCTTGTACCTGGAAGAGCACGACCCCGCACTCGAAGCCTCCCTTCTGAGCGCAGTCGAAGCGAGCGAGCATACATCCGGTGACGACGCGCCGTCGCCCGCGCTCGTCGATCGACTCGTACAACAGGCAGTCGAACAGTGCCAGGCCGTCCAGTACCACCGCACGATGGAGCGGCAGGGTCTCCGACGTCAGGTGCTCACCCTGGCGGGTGTCGCCGCCGCCGCCACTCTCATCGTAGTCTTCGGCCCTGCTTTCCTCCGCAGCGGACTTTCTGCGTTGCTGATCGTCTCCCGAAGCGCGGAGGCCGCCTCGCCGTACCGAATCGAAGTGACGCCAGGCACCGCAACGGTGCCGAGGGGTTCAGATCAGCAGGTCAAGGCCAAGCTCTTCGGTTTCCAGGCGACCGAAGCGGAAGTCCGTATGCGCGTGGCGCCCGACGGCGCGTTCGAGCGCGTGCCGCTCGTGCCGGCCGCCGACGCCAACGTGTTCGAGGGCATCCTGTTTCATCTGGACAAGACCATCGACTACTACGTCGTGTCGAACGGCGTCCAGTCGCCGATCTTCACCATGACGCTCGTCGACCTGCCGACGGTCTCGAAACTCGAGCTGGAGTATCGCTTCCCCGCCTATACGGGCCTGCCTCCGCAGAAGATCGACAACGGCGGCGACGTGGCCGCTCTGCGCGGCACGGAAGTAGCGCTCCGCGTCGTGCCATCGATGGATTCGCCAGGCGGACGAATTCTTCTCAACGACTCGGAGTCGCGGCCGCTGACTCGTCAATCCGACGGCTCGCTGACTGGAAGCTTCGTCATCGACAAGCAGGGTTTCTATCGCATCGAGCTCGAAGGTCCCCATGGCGAGCGCGTCGCGGCCTCGCCCCAATACACGATCGACGTCACCACCGATCGGTCGCCGACGGTTTCGTTTACGAAGCCCGGGCGCGACACGATGGCGACGCCGGTGGAAGAGTTGTTCGTCGAGGCCCGCGCGGCCGACGACTTCGGGATCAAGGGGCTCGAGCTCGTCTATTCGATCAACGGCGGCCGCGAGAAAACGGTGAAGCTGTTCGGCGGCACGAAGCCGCTCGATGAAGTCTCGGCCGGCCATACGGTTTATCTCGAAGAGCTCGAGCTGACACCGGGCGATTCGGTGTCGTACTACGCCCGCGCCACCGACACCGACTCGGTGCAAGGCGGCAAGGTGACATCGAGCGACATCTACTTCGTCCAGATCCGTCCGTTCCGGAAGGACTTCAAGGCCGCGCAGTCGCAGGCTCAGATGGGCGGCGGCGGCGGCGGTAACGACGTCGGACAGTTGTCGCAGCAGCAGAAGGAAATCGTCGCGGCGACCTTCAACGTCGTCCGCGACCGCGCAAAGCTCTCAGCAGAGAAATACCGCGAGAACGTGGTCTTCTTGACCTTGTCGCAGGGCAAGCTGCGCAACCAGGTGGACGAGCTCATCGAGAAGATGAAGAGCCGCCAGGTCGATCAGGACGAGCGGTTCAAGAAGATCGCCGATCTGCTGTCGAAGGCCTCGCCCGAGATGGGCGCCGCGGAAGCCGATCTGAGAAAGCAGGATCCCAAGAAGGCCATGCTGCCCGAGCAGAATGCCTTGAAGTTCCTGCAGGCGGCCGAGCTCGAGTACGAAATGCAGATCGCCATGCAGAACGGCGGCGGCGGAGGCGGGGGGCAGCAGGCGTCGGCCAACGACCTCGCCGATCTCTTCGAGCTGGAGCTGGACAAGCTGGCGAACCAGTACCGAGATGCAGAAGCGCGCCGGCGAACAGCAGTCCGAACAGAAAATCGACGAGCTCGCGGAGAAGCTGAAGGACCTGGCGAGGCGGCAACAACAGGAGGCCGAGCGGCAGCGGCGCATGGCGGCCGGCAACCAGAGTTCGTCAGGAGGGGGAGCGAGTCAGCGGGCGCTGGCGGAGGAAGCCGAAGAGGCCGCGCGGCGGCTCGAGCAACTGACGCGCGACATGCCGCGGCAGGATCTGAACGAGCTCGCGCAACAGCTTCAACAGGCCGCCGATGCCATGCGGCGTGCGGCGGCCAATGGAGCGCGTGACGGCGGCGCCCAGGCTGCCCAGGCGCTCGAAAAGCTCCGGCAGGCTCAGGAGCAGCTCGCGCGCGGACAGGGTTCGCGGACGAAAGAAGGCATTCAAGACGCACAGCGCAAGGCAGAAGCGCTGACCGCCGAGCAGCGGGAGATCGAATCCCAGGTCAGGCAACTCGATCAAGGCGCGGCAGCCCGAGGCCAGGGCCAGAAGCTGATCGATCAGAAGACCGCGATGGAGGCCAAAATCTCCGGGCTGGAAAAGCAGCTGCAGGAACTGGCCGACGACACCCGCCGGGGCGAGCGCGACGCCTCACGAAAGCTTGACGAGGCCGCGGCCAGCATCCGCGGTAAGCAGATGCGGGAGATGGTCGAATACACCAAGCAACTGATCAATCGCGGGATGATCGACTACACGAAGCAGTTCGAGGCGGCACTCGGTTCGAACCTCGACGCCCTCAGCAAGAAGATCGGCGAGGCGGCTGGTTCACTCGGCAACGAGCAAAAGGAAGCCGCGCTCGACAAAGCACTGGATCGCACGCGGAACCTCGTGCGCGGGCTCGAGTCGCTCGACCAGCGGATGCGCGATCGCTCCGGGCAGAATGCCGACAACCAGGGACAGCAGGCACAGGCTGGACAACGCGAAGGGCAACAAGGTCAACAGGGCCAGCAAGGGCAACAAGGCCAACAGGGCCAGCAAGGGCAACAAGGGCAACAGGGCCAGCAAGGGCAACAGGGCCAGCAAGGGCAACAGGGCCAGCAAGGGCAACAAGGCCAGCAAGGGCAACAGGGCCAGCAAGGGCAACAAGGCCAGCAAGGCCAGCAGGGCCAGCAAGGCGGACAGGGACAGCAAGGCGCACAACAAGGGGCGCGCGGCGAGACTGCCACTGCCGAGGCCGCCGGTCGCAACCTGTTTGGCGGGCAGCCGTCCGGAGTCTGGGCCGGCGGTGACGCGCGGCCGAATGGCTACGGCTTCACTCCCGACGATGTCCGGCAGTTGCGGCGCGAGTTCCAGGAACGTCAGCGCGAGGCCGAGGACTTGCGGCGCGTGCTCGGCGAAGCTGGCGTGAGCACCCGCGATCTGAACGAGATCATCAATCAGCTGCGCGCGTTCGACAACGACCGCCTCTTTGCCGACCCTCAGTCGCTCGCGCAGCTCCAAGCGGCGGCGCTCGATCGCCTGAAGAAGTTCGAGTTCGATCTCCGGAAGAAAGTCGGTTCCGACAACAACCAGCTGTCGCTGTCGGGTTCTGACGAGGTGCCAGCCGGATTCCGCCAGGACGTTGAAGAGTACTACCGCAAGCTGGCCAAAACCGGAACACGGTAGGGCGCACGAAAGTGTCAAGTGTGAAGTCGCGCTGATGTAGCGCAGCCCTTCCGCCTTCGCTGAAGCTTCGGCGGACCGCCGTAGCCTTGGCGGAGGCTGGTCAGAGCTGCCCGACGGAAGCAGGCCTAAAGGCCTGCGCTACGTTATTTTTTCATAGACTCAGGTCTCAGGTTCTCGCGGGATGTCGATGCGGCGCTACCGATCGCTGAGACTTGAGACTTCGTGCTTGAGGCTTTTCGTTTGTACTGCAGCCACCTGTTTCGCTCTCGCGGTTCTTCTCCCGCCAGCCGCCACTCTCCGCGCCGAGACTGATCTCGATGCCTTCATGCGCCAGGTGCTGGCGCGCCGCGACGACAACTGGAAGAAGCTGCAACAGTACATCCTCGACGAGCGCGAGCAGATCGAGATCCGCGGCCCTTCCCGCGTCCCGATCTGGGGTGAGCGCCGCGAGTACACGTGGTTCGTGCGCGAGGGGCACTTCGTCCGCAGTCCGGTCAAGATCAACGGCGCCCGGTTGAGCGAGGGTGAGCGCGAGAAGTACGAAGCCGAATTTCTGCGGCGGAGCAAAGAGCGGGACAGCCGGGTCAGTCGGCCATCGACGGCTGGGGAGGATTCGGCGGCAGCGCCTGCGGAATCGGGTGTGGATGGACTCCTTCGCCAGGTGCGCGAACCTCAATTCGTGTCATCGGCCTATTTCCTGCGCTTCAAATTCGAAGAGGCCAAGTATGCCCTCGTCGGCCGCGAGACGCTCGATGGTCGCGAGACGCTCCGCATCGAATATTTTCCGTCCAATCTGTTCTCGGAGCGCCAGCGCCGGCGGCTGGCGCGCAGCCACGACCGCAACGACCCGCGCGACGCCGAAGTATTGCGGTTGATTAACAAGGTCGCGCTCGTGACCCTCTGGATCGAGCCCAATTCGCATCAGATCGTCAAGTACACCTTCGACAACCTCGACCTCGACTTCCTTCCCGGACAATGGCTCGTACGGCTTGATTCGGTGCGGGCATCGATGACGATGGGTCAGCCGTTCCCTGATGTCTGGCTCCCCCGCGATGTCGAGGTGCTGGCGGTGGCTGAGTTGGCGGCTGGACGATTCGACGTGCGCCTGGCCGTCAACTACGACGACTACCGGCAGGCCGACGTGAGGACCAAGGTCAACGTTGCGCCGGAACGCTGATACGGCACAACTGCCCCACCGAAGCCACAGAGGACTCGGAGAGTATTTGGGCCACGGAGTCACGGAGTCACAGAGCATTCGAGGATCGGGATGCGCTTGACGCGGCGCCGCGAAGCGGCGGTTCAGGCGGAACAATGAGCAGATGAGCGACGGCGGGTGAGCGGGTAAGTCGCTCATCTGCTCATTGTCCCGCCCGAGCGCGGCCTGCTCCGCAGGCCGTCCGCGTCAAGCGTCTCTGTGGCTCGGTGACTCGGTGGCCTGATCCGCTCATTGCGCTCTGAGTCTTTGTGGCACTGCTGTTCACCCTTCTCCTCCTCGAAAACACGCTTCCGCCAGCGCCAGGCGGGCAACCGGTCGAGACCGTGACCGAGGTGCGGATCCAGGGCAACCTCGCCACACCGGACGAGGAAGTGCTGCAGCTCGCCGGAGTGGTCATCGGCATGCCACTGGGCCCCGATACGATCGAGACCATCACCGACCGCCTTCGAGCCACCCAACGTTTCGAACACGTCGAAGTGCTCAAACGGTACGCCTCGATCAGCGATCCGACGCAGATAACCCTCGTCCTGCTGATCGACGAAGGACCGGTGGATATCAAGACAACCGGTGATCCGAACGAGCCCACCCGCGTCGTCCGCCGGCGTGGCCTGAGGCTGCAGCTCCTGCCGGTGTTCTACGGTCAGGATGGGTACGGCCTGACTTACGGCGTCCGCGTCAGCAGGTCCGACGTGCTCGGTCCGGACAGTCGAGTGTCGTTCCCGGCAACATGGGGCGGTGAAAAGCGGGCGGCCATCGAGGTTGCGAAAGGCTTCGACCATGGCCTGGTCACTCGCATCGGCGGAGGCGTGGCCGTCTCTCGAACGATGAACCCTTTCTACCGCGAGGACGATGATCGCCTGACCGGCTGGGTACGTGGCGAGCGCACGGTTGCTCCGGCGTTGCGAATCGGGGCATCGGCGAGCTGGCAACGCGTATCGTTCCTCGGCATCACGGACCGCGAGAGTCAGTTTGGTGTCGACGCAGTCCTGGACACTCGGTTGGATCCGTGGCTGGCGAGAAATGCGATCTACTTGAAGGCAGGATGGGATCACCTGACGTTCGACAACAGCGCTGCTGCAAATCGTACGCTCGTCGATGGTCAGGGACATGTCGGCTTGATGAGACAAAGCATCCTGGTCCTCCGCGTATTGCGTGAGGGCTCCGACAAGCCGTTGCCTGCCTATCTCAGTCCGTTGCTTGGTGGCTCGGCCAATCTGCGTGGCTTCCGGGCCGGGACCTATGTGGGCGACGTGCTGGTCGCAGGATCGATCGAGCTACGCGTGCCGCTCACGTCTCCGTTCAGCATCGGCAAGATGGGCGTCAACGGTTTCGTCGACGCGGGGACCGTGTACAACGAGGGCGAACGGTTGGCGGATCAACCGATCGAGCGTGGTATCGGCGCCGGCGTATGGTTCACGGCGGCCATCGTCAAGGTCAACGTGGCTGTGGCTCACGGCATCGGTGCGTCCACGCGCGCCCACTTCACCGCCAATCTGTCGTTTTGAGATTCAACGGGTTCTGCGGCTGGCCCGGGACATCGTGCTTCATGGCTTCATGGGCGCTTCTGTTGAGAATGCCGGACCGCCAGCTCGTACTGACGCTCGACAAGGTCCGCGTAAGCCCGGAGCTGCTGAACGAGCGCATCAGCATTTTCGGGCGTGGCGACCTTCAGATAGGCGTCAACCGCTTCGCGCGCCGCGCGCACGGGTGTCGAATCGGGTCGCTGGAACCCGCTTGCAAACCGCCGCTGCAGCTCCTGCAGCGCGGCCATTCCCGTCGTAGCCGGCAGCACAGCGCCGAAGACGTCCACCACGGACCGAAGGTCGTCGCGCTCCATCCGGCGTCGTTCGAAAATCAACTCGATCGTTCGAGCATCGCCCATGGCCGTGCCGTCCTGAAGAACAACGGCCACGATCTCCACCGAGGAACCGGCTGGAACAGACTGGAGTGGCACTTCCCTCCCCTCGCCGGGAAGCAATCGATTGAGCTTGTCGGTCGCACCCGGCAGATCCCGCGTGATCTCGCTGAGGTACGCATCGACGGTTTCTTCGAAGCGGCGCGATTGACCATCGACGGCGGGCGTCGTGACAGCCAGCGCCCAGGCAGTCACCGGCTGGTCGCCTCTATTGGTCAATTGCACGCGACTGTTAGGTCCCGCAATGAGGGACCCTGCGATAAGAGGAAACTGCGCGGCCTGGACGAAGGCCCCGAGCAGGATGGCTGCGACAGCGGTCCCGAATTGATTCATAGGCTGCGCGGTTCCGCGTAAGTGATGAGAGGGCCTAACGGGCTGCCGAAAGACTCTCAAGTGAGAACACTCGAAAGTAGCTGGCTTTTTCAGCAACCCGCCAGGCCCTGCCCGGTAAAGACTGTCGTTTGCCCCTTTGACGTTACGTCAGCCTACTTCTTCGACGCAATCGTCAACCGGTCGACCACCCGCTTCACACCCTCGGTGTCCTTGGCGAGGGCGATCGCCTGCGTCCGCCCGGCTTCCGATGTGACCGTGCCTTTCAACGTCACCACCTGCTTGTCGGAGTCGACGTTGATCTCGCTGTCCTTCAGAACATCGACGCCGATGAACTTGGACTTGACGCGGCTCAGAATGTACGCGTCGGTGGTTTCGCTGCTGGCTTTCTGTACGCCTTCCTTGGTCTTCTCACCGGCTGTCGCTACCGCAGTGCCGGTTTTCTCGGCCGCGGTATCGACCGCACCTTTTGTCTTGTCGACGGCGTCCTTGCTGGCCGACGACGCATCCACCACGATCTTGTTGTCGACGCGCGAAATGCCGCTCACGCGGGCGATCTCGGCGGCGCGATCCTTCTGTTGCTGGCTCGACACGGTGCCGGTCAGGGTCACAGTGCTGCCGTCGACTTTCACATCGATTGCGTGGTTCTTGAGTGTGGTATCAGCCTCGATCAGATCCTCGATGCGGTCTTCCAGACTACTCGCGGGCGACTGCACGGCCAAACTCACAGCGCTGCTGGGCGAAGCGGACACCGGAGAGGCCGAAATTGCGAGGGCCCAAATGCCGGCGGCCACAGCGGCTTTCGTGGTTCCATTTCCCATGACCTTCATGACTCCTCCCCTAAATGGTCGAGCCTGCGGAAGAACCGCTCAGGTCGACCTCATTAGAAGTTGGAGCAAATTCTGAACCAGCCTCCTGACCTGTTAACCTCTACCGCTCTATTGCGTAATTGATGGATATGACGCGCTTCTTCTCAGCCTGTGGGTGCGCCCTGATCCTCGGAGGCCTCGCTGGTCCGGTCGTTGCCCAGGACGCGCCGGTATTGGAGCGGCAACTGAAAGCCCAACCTGTGTCGCCGCCTCCACAGACGCGGGCCGGCGAGCAGTCCGCCCACCAAACCCGATGGGAACTCCGCCGCCTCCTGACCGCACAGTACCCGCCAGCTCTGCAGCAGGTCCTGCGGCTCGACCCATCGCTGCTGACGAATCAAAGCTATCTCGAAGCCTACCCTGCGCTCGCTGCCTTCATCGCCCAACACCCCGAGGTGGCGCGCAATCCAACGTTCTTCGTCGGAGGAGACTTCCCGGACGAGCCATGGAACTCGAGGGGTCAGGCCGTCAGGATGATTGGTGACGTACTTGGTGGCCTCGCCGCTTTCCTGGTCTTCGGCATCGTCGCGAGCCTGACGGCATGGGGCTTCAGGACGTTTGTCGACCACCGGCGCTGGCTTCGCCAGTCGAAGATCCAGACGGATGCCCACTCGAAGCTGCTCGACCGACTGACGTCGAACGAGGATCTGCTCGCCTACATTCAGAGTCCAGCCGGCCGTCAGTTTCTCGAAGCCGCTCCCGTGCCGATCGGGTCGCGTCCCCCGACCATCAGCGCGCCGATCAACCGGATTCTGTGGTCGGTTCAGGCCGGCGTCATCCTGATCCTCGTCGGCGCCGGGCTGTGGTACACGCGTGGCTTCGTCATCGAAGAGGTCGCCCAGGTGCTCTCGGTCCTCGGGATCTTCAACGTGTTCCTGGGCGCAGGCTTCGTGCTCTCCGCCCTGGTCGCTTATGGGTTGTCGAAGGTGCTCGGTCTCTTCGACACGCCAGCCCTCCATCCCCATGCGTGACCTCACATTCACCGAGCTCGAGCGGCTGGAAACGGCCGCTGAAGCCGACGAAGCGTTCCACATGGACGAGGAAACGTTCCGCGCGTTCTACGAGCGAACGTCACGGCCGGTGTGGGCGTACCTGTCCCGTCTCACGGGCGACACGCAGCTCGCGGATGATCTCCTGCAGGAGACCTACTACCGGTTTCTGCGCGTCGACCGTGCGTTTTCGAGCGATGCGCATCGCCGCAACTACCTGTTTCGGATCGCGACCAATCTCGTTCGTGACGGGCAGCGCCGCCATCGCGTCCAGTTCGTCCCGGTCCCCGACGATCAGGCGGCCGATGGCGACGCCGCGGAACGCGGCGCGATCCGGGCCGACTTGAAGCGCGCCATGGGGCGGCTCACGCCCCGAGAACGCGAGCTGCTCTGGCTCGCGTACGCACAAGGCTCGTCCCACGACGAGATCGCCGAAGTGCTCGGGCTCAAGACCGGGAGCATCAAGCTGCTCCTGTTTCGGGCTCGACGAAGGCTGGCGCAATTTCTTGGAGGTCATCGCAACGTTTCAATCCCCAGGCCAGACCCGGACACGTCGGGACCCAAACGCCGGCGAGACGCGACCAAGCCTCAAGGATCGTTATGACCGAAGTCGAATGCCCTCGAGAGCCGGAACTCGTCGAGACGATTGCCGATGGGAGGTGGCCTGGCGCCACTGACCCTGCTCTTGCCTCGCATGTGTCGTCGTGCGCGGTTTGCAGTGAGGTCGTTCTTGTCGCCGGCGCGCTTCGCAGCGACTACGAGAGTGAGTGCGCAACGGCGCACGTTCCGCCGGCCGGGCTCGTCTGGTGGCGCGCTCAGTTGCGGGCCCGCCGTCAGCTCGCCGGGACGGCTGCTCGCCCCATCACCTACGCTCACGCCTTCACGGGAGCCGTTGCTGCTGGTCTGTTCTTCACGCTCGGCGGCCTGCTCTGGCCGTGGCTGCGCGCCTCGCTCGACTGGATCGACGCCGCCAGCCGGTTGGCGGATGTCGGTCGATTATGGGTGCCATTCGGGCTCGCGGTTGGCGCCTGGCTCATCCTAGCGCCCGTCGTGCTCTTTCTGGTGTTGTCCGAGGAATGAGCGTGTGGCGAAATCCCTGCCAAGCTCGCCATTTCCTCCGTGTCCCCAGGTCCCCTGTGGTGAAGAGGTCCGCCTCCGTGCTATGGTCCGGCCATGCCCGATTTCACATGGAAGACTTGGCACTCACGTATCGCGGTGCTTCCAGCGCTTGCAGCATTGGTGTGCCTGAGTTGTAGCCGGGCCACGCCTGCTCCGACTGCCGCTGACGTCAAGACCTTCCTCGACACCGCCAACGAAACGATGCGCGTGCTGAACATCGAGCAGAATCGCGCAGGCTGGGTTCAGCAGAACTTCATCACCGATGACACGCAGGCACTCAGCGCCCGGGCAACCCAGGAGTACATCGAGGCGGTCGCTCGCCTCGCCAAGGAGAGCACGAAATACGACCAGGCGACCGTCCCTGCCGACGAGCGGCGACAGCTCAGCCTGTTGAAGTTGTCGCTGGTCATGGCGACGCCGGCTGATGCGAAGGAATCCGAGGAGCTGACCCGGATTGCTGCCAACCTGAACGCGACTTATGGCAAGGGCAAGTGGTGCCCGAACCCGGAGCAGCGCGAGACCTGCCTGAACATCGATGACATCACCAAAGTCATGGCCACCTCGCGCGACGAGAAGCGACTGCGCCAGGTCTGGGAGGGGTGGCACACGATCGCCCCGCCGATGCGCAACGAGTACGTGCGGTTCGTCGAGCTCTCGAACAAGGGAGCGCGCGAGCTGGGGTTCGCCGACACTGGCGCGATGTGGCGAGCCAAGTACGACATGCCGCCGGACGACTTCACGAAGGAGCTCGACCGCCTGTGGGACCAGGTGCGCCCGCTGTACCTCTCTCTTCACGCGTACGTCCGCCTGAAGCTGCACGAAAAGTACGGAGCGACAGTGCCGCCGGACGGTCCTCTACCGGCCCACCTTCTCGGCAACATCTGGGCCCAGGACTGGTCGAACATCGATCCGCTGGTCGCCCCCGCGAATGCCGATGCGGGCTTCTCGCTGACCGACATCCTCAAGCGCAAGCAGATCGGCGCCCTCGACATGGTGCGAACCGGCGAACGCTTCTATACGTCGCTTGGGTTCGCGCCTCTTCCGGCGACGTTCTGGGACCGATCGCTCTTCGTACGTCCTCGCGATCGCGAAGTCGTGTGCCACGCAAGCGCGTGGGACATCGACCTGGAAGCCGACACCCGCATCAAGATGTGCATCGACCAGACGGCGGAGGACTTCTCCACCATCCATCATGAGCTGGGGCACAACTACTATCAGCGGGCCTACAAAGATCAGCCGATCATTTTCCGCGACAGCGCCAATGACGGCTTCCACGAAGCCGTCGGCGACACGGTCGCGCTTTCGGTCACGCCGGAGTATCTGGTCAGGATCGGGCTGCTCGACAAGGCCCCCGATGCGTCACGCGACATCGGTCTCCTGCTGTCGCGGGCACTCGAGAATGTCGCGTTCCTGCCGTTCGGGCTGCTCATCGACCAATGGCGATGGCAGGTCTTTGCCGGGACGGTAAAACCTGACGCGTACAACACGGCGTGGTGGGAGCTGCGCCTGAAGTACCAGGGCGTCGCGCCGAGCTCGAGTCGCGGCGAACAGTTCTTCGATCCCGCCGCCAAGTACCACGTGCCCGACAACACGCCCTACACGCGCTATTTCCTGGCGCAGATCCTTCAGTTTCAATTCCATCGCGCGTTGGCCAAGGCCGCAGGCTGCACGACTCCGCTGCACCGCTGTTCGATCTACGACAGCAAGGAGGCCGGCCAGCGGCTGAACGCCATGTTGTCGATGGGCCAGTCGCGACCCTGGCCCGAAGCATTGGAAGCTTTGACCGGCTCGCCCCAGATGGACGCGACGGCAGTGCTGGACTACTTCGCGCCGCTCAAGCAGTGGTTGGACGAGCAAACGAAAGGGAAGCCGGTGGGTTGGTAATGAGCAGCATGTCGGCCAGGGTATCTAGACAGTCGCCCAGCTGCAGCGGGCTTGGTAAACGATACCGAGTACGTAGTGTCCGCCTTCAGGCGGACCACTCTCCCCGATAGGCGCACCCCTTCTCCCATTGGACCATTTTTTGCGCGCTCAACCTCGTGCGAACCGGCAGACCTGAGCACCTGACAACGTTTGATTATCTAGGCCTCTACCGCTATTTCCTGACATTCTGCACGCACGAACGACGTCGGCTCTTCGTCAGTCACGAGCGTGTCGGTGTTGTGCTGGATCAGATTCTGCGAGGCGCGACCGAAGAACGGTTCGCGATAGCAGCGTACTGTTTCATGCCTGACCATCTGCATCTGCTCGCTGAGGCAGTCGCCGAAGACTCCGACTGTCGTCGATTCATCGCTCGTTCCAAGCAGGTACTCAGGCTTTCACTTTCAAAGACGGTTCGGAATCAGGCTGTGGCAGCGCTATGGATTTGAGCGCACGTTACGCAATGGCGAGGCGACCCTTACCGTCGCGCGATACATTCTCGAGAACCCGATCCGCGCAAAGTTGGTAGAGCGGGTCGCTGACTATCCGTTTGTGGGTCGTCCTCGTATCGGGTCGATGAGATCCTGGACGCAATGCAGATGGTCCCGCTGAAGCCACGCTGAAGCCGGACGCCGCGAGGGAGCGACAGATCGTCCGGCTGAAGCCGGACACTACTCCGCTCCTCCAGGGCCCCAGATGGACGCGACGGCAGTGCTGGACTACTTCGCGCCGCTCAAGCGGTGGTTGGACGAGCAAACGAAAGGGAAGCCGGTGGGTTGGTAGCGAGCAGCATGTCGGCCAGGGTATCGAGACAGTCGCCCAGCTGCAGCGGGCCTCGTAAACGATACCGGGCCGTGGTGGGGGCTCGCGGCCCAATACCGATCGCGATCCCGCCCAGGGCGTCCGCGGCGCGCAGGATGTCGGCATCATTCGCGGCGTCGCCGGCGCAGAGTGGAAGGACGTTCCGGGCTCCAGTCCGTTGGATGATTTCGATGATCCTGAACAGGGCGGAGCTCTTGGTCCACCCCAGGTCCGGCACTATTTCGATCGCCAGCGGGCCGTCGAGCACCTGCAGCGCGCCGGAGAACGGGGCGACGCTTTCGCGGACTGCGCGCCTCAACTCGGCAACGCGGGACTCGTCGACCGACCGGTAGTGCACCGTCAGTCCCAGGCGCTTGAGCTCGACCCAGGCGCCATGATACGCGACGACCTCGCGCTGTACGCGCTCGCCTACGACGGTCACAAGATGTGCAGCGCGGTCGGATTCGGGATGAACGATTGGACCGCCTCCGAGGTCGAGCTCCAGCCCGGCTGTGCCCGCATAGTAGAGACCGCTCAAACCGACGTTCTGCTTCAAGTCTCCCAAGGCCCGGCCGCTAAGCACGCCGAGGAACACCGACGGCAATTGGGCCAACCGCTCCAGACGCTGTTGTGTTTCGCGATCCATGGCGGCCAGATCCGGACGCGGCGCAAAAGGTACGAGCGTGCCGTCGTAATCGAACAAGAGCGCCAGGCTGGCGCCACCCCGGTAGGACTCGACCATCTCCGCGAGGGCCCCGCGCAAACTGCGTTTCAGACGGAGACCTCGGCTGGCGGCCGCACTTCGACCAACTGGCGAGCCTGACCGAGCTTGCTGGCTTCGGACAGGACGATCCCAGCCCATCGAAACACGTTGTTGTCGGCGACCTCGCGGCGCATTCGTGCCATTCGCTGCTGCTGCTCCTCAACCGGCATCGTCAACGCCGTTCGCAATGCCTCGGCAAATTCATCGATCGCGTAGGGGTTGATGAGGATCGCATCGCTCAGCTCGCGTGCGGCTCCGGCAAACCGGGAGAGCACGAGCACGCCCCGGCCATCGGTCCGCGCTGCCACGAACTCCTTCGCTACGAGGTTCATGCCATCGTGAAGCGAGCTGACGACACATCCGACGGCCAGACGGTCGAGCAGATAGACCTCCTCGGGACTGAAGTATTCGTTCACGAACACGATCGGACGCCACTCGGGGGTTCCGTGCCGCCAGTTGATCTCGTCGGCCAACTGGCGAAGTTCATCATTCAGCCGACGATACGCCACGATGTGGGTCCGGCTTGGAGCGCCGACTTGCACGAAGCTGAACGTTGTCTTCAGCTCGGGGTGCAATTCGAGAAGACGGTCCACGGCGCGAAATCGCTCCGGAATGCCCTTGGTGTAATCGACCCGATCGACGCCGACCAGCAGGCGCTCGGAATGCAGATGCAGCCGCTTTCGCAGCCGGCGCTCGTGGACCTCGAGGTCCGCCGGAATCGACGCCGCAACCATCTCCGGATCGACGCTGATCGGATGCGGCTGAATCAGCGTCGTGCGCCCGTTGCGCGTCACGGAGAACTGTTCGGTGTCGACGCGAGACTCGATGCCTCGGTCGACGGTTTCGAGGAAGTTGTTGCAGTGATCCTGGACGTGGAACGACAGCAGGTCGTTGCCGAGCAATCCGTCGAGGATCTCCTCCTGCCATGGACAGACTCGGAAGGTCTCGCGATTGGGCCAGGGGATATGCCAGAAATGGACAATCACCAGGTCGGGCCGTGCGTTGCGGAGCATTCGCGGCAGCAGGGCGAAGTGATAGTCCTGCACGAACACGATCGCCGGTACGCCGGCAACTTCCTCCACGACCGCATCGGCGAACTTCAGATTGACGGCGCGGTACTGCTCCCAATCGTTGAAGTCGAATTTCGGTCGTGAGTACGCGATGTGGCACAGCGGCCAGAATGCCTCGTTCGAGAATCCGTAGTAGTAGCCTTGCTCTTCTTCCCTCGTCAGCCAGACACGTCTCAAGGTATAGGCCGGGTCGTCCGGCGGCACGCGCACACAGTCGGATGCGTCGGTCGCCACACGGTCGGCATCGCCGCTCCCATGGCCGACCCACGTACCTCCGCAGGCACGCATCACCGGATCCAGGGCGCTCGTCAGGCCGCTGGCAGGCCTCGTCCACCGAATGTCGTCACCGTCGAATGTATGAATATAAGGCTCGCGGTTCGCCACCACGACAAGCTTCGCTCCGGCAAGCCGCTCGCGGGCTACGCTTTCCAGTCGTTCCCGTGTCCAAGGCATCGTGAACCCTCCACTGGTCGTGCCTGGTCAAGTGTTTGCGTGTGTGCAGTTCTCGCCTGTAGAGCTCTCCTGGCTCATGCGACAAGCACGTTCGGTGCCTGTCGATCGAGGCTCAGCAGCATCGTGAGGTAGTCGCGCAAATGTCGTGTCAGGAGGAAATGCTCGCGTACGAATTCATGACCGGTTCGTCCCATACGCAGACGCTTATCCGTATACCGCAACAGATATCTGATCCGATAGGCCGCGCCAGCCGCTGAATGCACCAGGAAGCCGGTCTGGTAGTCGTGAACCTGGATCGTGATGCCGCCGCACGCTCCGCCGACGACGGGCCTGCTCTTCCAGAGCGCTTCCGTCACGGTCAAGCCAAAGCCCTCCCTCAAGGACTTCTGCAGCACCACCACCGCCGACCGTTGCAGCGCGTTAATCGTTCTGTGCGAATCCGGCGGAAGCATCAGGACCTTGATGTCGCGGTCGTCGCCCGCCTGATCGGTCACTTCCCGGAGCACTTCGGTGCCCTCCGGATCATCGTCTGCGGTTCCGCCTGCCAGCGCGAGCTGCAGCTGCGGATAGTACGGCTTGAGCAAGCGATAGGCGGCGATGACGCCGGATGGATCCTTGAAGCGATCGAAGCGGGATACCTGCACGATCAACGGTCGTTCCGGATCAATCTCGAGACGTGCGAGCGTTTCGAGTCGTTCTTGCTCTGTCAAGGCGCAGTTCTTGTCGGACAACGGATCGATGGACGGAGGAATGATGAACATCGGACACGGCAACGGACGAGTGAAGGCCGCCATCGAGAACACCGTCGCCGTATAGTGCGGGATGGCCCCCTCCAGGTGTTTCCAGACATCTCGTGATGGCCGTGAGGCGTCGACGTGACAACGCCAGATCCACTGGCCCACACGGCCGGCCGGTGTGAACCGCGGAAGATACATGGGCTGAGGATCGTGGACAAGGACCATGTCAGCCTCGAGGTTCAGTCGTTCGGCGTTTTCGCGGTTCACCTCGAGATGCAGAGCGAGGTCGCGCGGCTTGAGCGACACGGCGAGGCCCTGAAGTCCGTTGTGGAACGACTTCGTGACGCGATAGAACTCCGGCGGCCCCCCGACGACTTCCCACTGGGTATCGATGCCCAGCTCCCTCATCATCGGGATCATCCATCCCAGGATTTCGGCCACACCACCGCCCGTCTTCGTCGAGTTGACGTGGACGATCCGCTTACCGGCAAGGCCCGAGGCCAGCTGCCGGAGACGCTGCACCTCCTGCGGGCCGACCACTTCTTCGTAGCGATCGAGAAGTTTCATACCGCCCACTTTCACGCTGGAACGGGCGCGCGCCGGCGCTCCGTCGGCACCTTCATCACGGCCTCAGGCTCGGGCAGATATTGACGGAACACTTCGATGATTTCGCGGCGCAGCTGATTGAGATTCAGAAAGTAGAAGTCGATGGCACGCAGTTTCGCAACCAGCGCGGCGTCAGCGCCGTATTGCTCCAGCCACCCCGAGAAATCGTCGATGCCCTGGGGCGAGCGACGTCGCGCTTCGTGAACGTGGTAGAAGAGCGAGCGCCTTGTGAGCACCGGAAGAGCGGAGGCCAGAGCGGCCGGCGTCGAGAACCGTTCCCCCGTATCGTAAGCGACCAACCGCGACTCGATCAGGTGCAGTTCCAGCCCAGGCGGGCACGCCGGCACCCGCTCGAGTCCCCAAAGCCGTTCCTCAATCGCGTTGGCGAGAGCTGCTCGCAGCGACGCGACCGATGCATGTTGGTACGGATCGACCAGTCCGAGCTCTTCGCCAAGAGCCGCGTCTCCAAGAGCCTCCCGGCACCAGCGAGCCAGGTCGTTGGGAAATTCGTACAAATCGAAGTGATCGTCCAACGCGCACCGCAACATGTGATGTTCGATTGCCGCGTCGGAGGTCGTCCGTACGGCGTCGAGCAGCTCGCGCAAATTCGTGACGGTCCGCCCGAGTGCGCAACGCACGAGGTTGCAATCGAACAACGCAAATGGCCTGACTGAGTCCACGTGCACCTACCTCCCCAGAGAAAAGCCCATCAAAATCCAAGCCATTCGATTACGGCCCTAAGTTACTGATGGGGCCGAACCTCAGGGCATGAATCGAGTATTTCTTTCACGGCTCAGTTGGAGTGCGAACGGCGCCGATACAGTCGAGTTTAGGGTGGTCTGAGTCTTGCTCGAGTGACCGAAGCCCCCCGCAGCGGTGGAGCTGAGAAAGGATGAGAATGCGCGAGAAGCTTGCGATTGTGACGAAGACCAAGACCGCACTTGTCGTTCTGGTCGGTAGCCTCATGATCGGTGCGACGCCACGTGTGGTCGCGGCCCAACAGTATGGCGTTCGGGCAGGAGTCAGCGGCGAGCCGGATCAGTTCTATCTCGGCGGTCATCTCGAAACAGGGCCAGTTGTGGAAGCGCTGTGGTTCCGTCCCAATCTCGAGGTCGGTTTCGGCAACGAGACGACGCTCACCGCCGTCAACGTCGAATTCGCGTACAAGGTCCCGGTGAGACCTAGGGTCTGGCATCTCTATGTCGGCGGCGGACCCGCCCTGATTATCGCGCGTCATCGCGGCGACACGGACGCCGGAGGCGGATTCAATCTTCTCTTCGGCGCGGAACACCGGGGTGGCCTTTTTGCCGAAATCAAGGCCGGCTTCGCCGATAGCCCCGGGTTCAAGTTCGGCGTCGGCTACAACTTCAGCAAGCGATGAAAACCGGAGGCTGGGGGCTAGAGGCTAGGGCTCGGACGAGACCGAACCCTAGTTCCAGCCCCAGCCCTAGCCGAATAGCCTCTAGCCTCTAGCCTCCAGCCTCTAGTCTTTGCACAAGTTTCTGAGCCAGCGGCAGACTCGTTTCACACTTCGGATCGTCGATGCGGCACTTGGCGAGCGAGTTCTCGCATCCGCAGGTGCACGGCTCGGCGTTCAGCTTCTGAAGGGCCTCGGCGCGCCGCTCCGGCGACAGATGCTTGAGATCGACGCCGGGTATCTCCGTCGCCTGTGCGGCGTTCTCCAAGCGCGCCGGCTGTCCGCGATCGATCTCCTCAATCGAGGCGTTCACCTGTAGCCCCGCCAGGGCTCTGGTCTCCTGCTCGGTCAGCGTCGGGTTGAGAAGGCCCACGTGCCGCTGAACCACCCGACTCTCGCGGTCCAACACGAACGAGGTCGGCAACGCACGGATGCCTGGAAACGCCTGCTCGAGCTCGGGCGTCATCATCACCACCGGGTAGTTCATCCGGTGCTCGGCGACGAACCGCCTGACCCCTTCAATCGAGCCCTCGTCCTGCGACACCCCGATGATCTGAAGTCGATCTCCGTATTTCTCCTGAAGCGCAACCAGATCCGGAATCTCCGCACGGCAAGGCGGACACCAGGTCGCCCAGAAATTGACGATGACAACCTTGCCGCGCCAATCGGCCGAGGAAATGGGTCTGCCGTCGAGGTCTCGCATCGTGAGGGCCGGAACGGCGGCAGGGTTTCGAAAGAAGCGGAGCGTCACCTTCTCGCCGCCCGGAGCATCGGCCAGCGACGAGTCGGGGCCGGTCCTGTAGCGGTCGGCCACCCACCAGGCCCCAAGGCCACCAGCCACCATGGCCAACACAATCAACCATCGTCGCATGTTCATAGAAGCCAGAACCTTTGAACCCTTTGAACCCTTGAACCGTTGAACCTTGTCTTTAGGTTACCGCAAGCTGCCGCCTTGACGTCCCCGTTCTTTTCTACCAGCATGAACCGTCCCGTGTCCCTGAATGACACTCTCTGGCTTCGTGTGGCGTCTCGCTTGAAAGCGCTCGAAGCAGCCCAACTGTTCAGACGCCTCCGCGCGCCGAGAGGTTTCGATCTGTGCTCGAACGACTACCTCGCGCTGTCGCAGCATCCCAACCTCCGGGAACAGATGATCGATGCGATCCGGAGTGAGGGTTGCGGTAGCACGGGGTCCCGACTGTTGCGTGGGGAACGTGAACGCTTCGAACGGATCGAGCGCCTCTTTGCCGGCTTCAAGGGAACTGAGCGCGCGCTCTATTTTTCGAGCGGTTACCTTGCGAACATCGCCGTGCTCACAACCTTCCCGGAAGCCGGCGACATTGTTTTCTCGGACGAGCGTAACCACGCCAGCCTGATCGATGGGATCCGTCTGTCGGCGGCCGGTCGAGTTGTCTTTCCGCACAACGACGTCGGCGCGCTGACCCGACTACTCGATGAACACCGGGCCGACGGGCAGGCGTTCGTGGTGACCGAATCGCTCTTCAGCATGGACGGAGATTTCGCACCTCTGGCGGATTACGCCGCGCTCTGCCGGTCGGCAGGCGCCGCCCTGATTGTCGACGAAGCTCATGCCGTCGGTCTTTACGGCGGGCGCGGCAGCGGACTCATCGAAGCCGCAGGCATCGAGTCGGAGGTGGCGCTCTCGGTGAACACCGCCGGCAAGGCGCTTGGCGTTGGCGGCGCCTTCGTGGCTGGCAATGCCCTGGCAATCGAGTATCTCGTTCAACGTGCCCGTCCATTCATCTTCTCGACGGCGCAACCGCCGGCCCTTGCCGGAGCGATTGAGGCGAGCCTGGCGCTCGTGGCCGACGAACCGCAACGGCGCGAAACAGTCAGGAGGCTGGCGCGCCATCTGCGTACCAGCCTTGCCAGCGCTGGTGTTTCGGTCGCGCCGGGACACTCTCAAATTGTCCCCCTGGTGCTGGGCGACAACGAACGCGCCCTAGCGGTCGCCGAAACATTGCAGTCGCAGGGATTCGACGTGCGCGCCATTCGACCACCCAGCGTGCCGCCCGGTACCGCCCGACTTCGGATCTCGGTGAACGCGGGACTCGACGAATCGACTCTCGATCGTTTTGTCGCAGCGCTCACCCGAGTCCTGGAACAGTCCCTCCGGTGCTCCGCGGTCTCTTCGTAACCGGAACCGACACCGGCGTCGGCAAGACCGTCGTCTCGGCCGCGCTCCTTCAGCGCTACCGGGCACAGGCGCCGCTTCGCTACTGGAAGCCGATTCAAACGGGCATCGAGCAAGACGATGACACTGCAGAAGTCCAACGACTGGCCAACTGCCGGCCCGACGAAGTCTTCACGTCTGGCGTGCGTTTGCCGAGACCGGTCTCGCCACATCTCGCGGCGACTCTGAGCGGCACCACCATTGATCTTGAACCGCTGAACGAATCGATCCGCGGTCAGGCGCCGTCGAGCCGTTGGATTGTGGAGGGCGCCGGTGGTGTGCTGGTCCCGATCAACGAATTCAAAACGATGATCGACTTGATGACGCTCCTGGCCTTGCCAGCCGTGGTCGTAACCAGGACCAGCCTCGGGACCATCAATCATACGCTCCTGACGCTGGAAGCCATGCGCCGCCGGACGGTTCGTGTAGCAGGAGTCGTGATGGTCGGGGAACGTCACCCGGACAACCGTGCCGCGATCGAGCGGTACGGACAGGTTGAAGTCCTGGGTGAGATGCCGTGTTTCGGATCGCTCGATTCGGCGCACCTGGAATCATGGGCCACGACTGAGTTGGATCCCGATCAGCACCTCTTGGAGTTCTTACGATGACCGATGTGCGGACCCTGATCGAGCGCGACCGGGCGCATCTCTGGCATCCGTATACTCAGATGAAGACTGCGCCCGACCCGCTGCCGATCGTCCGGGGCGCGGGTGTCTATCTCTACACCGAAAGTGGCAAACGGCTGCTCGACGGGATTTCGTCGTGGTGGGTGAACATTCACGGGCACTCGCACCCGCATCTCAACAAGGCACTCAGCGATCAGGCACAACAACTGGAGCACGTCATGTTTGCCGGCTGCACGCATCGGCCGGCAGTCGATCTGGCCGATCGCCTCGTCGGCGCGCTACCGCGTGGGCTGACGCGAGTGTTCTTTTCTGACAACGGCTCAACCGCCGTCGAAGTGGCGCTGAAGCTCGCCCACCAGTACCTGGCGCAACCTCGGCCAACGTCATCGTCAGACGTTCGTCACTCTGCACCATGCCTTCCACGGCGACACAGTCGGGGCCATGTCGGTCAGTGAGGACTCGGTGTTCACTCGGGCCTTCGATCCGCTGCTCTTCCGGGTGGCGCGCGCCGATCCCCCCTACTGCTATCGATGCCCCGTCGGCCTCGAGCGCGCAACGTGCCGGATCGATTGTCTGGCCAGCATCGAGAATGTCTTGAAGGAACGTGGCGAGTCGGTGGCCGCTGTACTGGTCGAGCCCATGCTGCAGGCCGCTGGCGGAATGATCGTGTGGCCGGCAGACTATCTCGCCGCCGTCCGCACGCTGTGCGACCGCTACGGGACGCTGCTCATCGCCGATGAGGTCCTGACAGGGTTCGGGCGTACTGGTCGAATGTTCGCCTGCGAGCACGCAGGCATTGCCCCCGATCTCATCTGCCTGTCGAAGGCGCTGACTGCAGGGTATCTGCCGCTTGGCGCGACAGTCGCCACCGACGCCATTTACGATGCCTTTCTGAGCGACGACAGAACCAGAACCTTCTTTCACGGACATTCGTACACGGCCAATCCGCTGGCATGTGCCGTGGCTTTGGCCAGCCTCGATCTATTCCGCGAGCAGAACGTTCTCGGACGCATCGCGTCGCTCGAACGTCGGCTGCGCACGGGCCTGACTCCGCTTCTTGGTCTGCCGAGCGTCGGGGACGTCCGCGTCATCGGCGGGGTCGGCATCGTCGAATTGGTCGAGGACAAGAAAACGAAGGCGGCCGGTGGCTATCTGGACAGCCTCGGTCCGCGCCTCGCGGCTGCATTTCTGGAGCGCGGTCTGCTGCTACGGCCGCTCGGCCATGTCGTGTACTTCATGCCGCCTTACGTGATCACAGACGACGAGACCGACTGGGCTTTGGAACAGATCCGCGAAGTGTTGCACGGATTACCAGGAGCAGGCTGAGGCTCGGCCGGCGTAGAATCTCCATGCCGCTCGAAAGGACGGACTCATGCGACTACCATTCGCGCCGGCGATCCTGTTCGCAGCTGCTTTGTTTGCGCTCGGGTTGAACGCGGCCGCACAAACCGGCGAGTGGCGCAACTATTCAGGCGACGCCGGACATCGGAAGTACGCGCCGCTCGATCAGATCAACAAGCAGAACGTAAACACCCTGAAGATTGCCTGGCGGCGGCCGTCTGTCGATCCACAGATCGCATCCCGTGATCCCCAACTGAGGGTCCCGAACAACTTCCGCGCGACGCCCCTGATGATTGGCGGCGTGCTCTACAGCCCGAACGGCGTCGGCCTGGTCGAGGCCTTCCATCCGGGCACCGGAAAGACGCTGTGGGTTCAGGAGTACCCGACGGGCCCGCAAGGATTGCGCGGCGACAGTACCCGCGGCCTCGCCTACTGGCGCGGTCGAGCCGACGAACGGATATTCGTCCAGCGGGGCGACACGCTCGTTGCGCTCAACCGTCAGACAGGACGGCCGTATGCCGACTTCGGTCAGTCGGGCATCGTCGACCTGAAGTTTGGCCCTCTGGACAAGGCTGAGTTCAGGTGGACCGGAGCGCCGCAAGTCTGTCGTGACGTGGTCATCGTCGGCTCCTCGATGAGCGACTCGCCGCCTCGCAAGGAGGCGCCGCCCGGGGATGTCAGGGCGTACGACGTCCGAACCGGCAAGCTTCGGTGGACGTTTCACGTCGTTCCGCGAGCGGGGGAATTGGGTGTCGAGAGCTGGAAGGACGACTCGTGGCAGTACAGCGGTCACACCAATCTCTGGTCGCTCATCAGCGTGGACGACGACCTCGGGTACGCCTACCTTCCGCTGACCAGCCCGACGAGCGACATGTATGGCGGTCACCGTCCAGGTGACAACCTGTTCTCAGATGCGCTCGTCGCCGTGAACTGTCAAACGGGCAAGCGCGTCTGGCATCACCAGCTCACTCATCACGATCTCTGGGACTACGACCTGCCAGCGGCTCCGGTCCTCGCCGACATCACGGTGAACGGCCGGCGGATCAAAGCGGTGGTCCAGGTGACCAAACAAGCCTTTGCGTTCGTCTTCGATCGCGCGACCGGCCAGCCGGTGTGGCCCATCGAGGAACGACCGGTGCCGCAATCGACCACACCAGGTGAAAAGACCTCGCCGACCCAGCCATTTCCGACAAAGCCGCCGCCCTTCGATCGACAAGGTGTCAGTGTCGACGATTTGATCGACTTCACGCCCGAGCTCAAGGCTGCTGCGCTCGACATCGTCAAGCGGTACGTCATCGGCCCGATGTACACGCCGCCGTCAATCAAGGGCAATGGTCCGACCGATACGAAGGGCACGATCCAGCTTCCGGGCTCGGTCGGCGGCGCCGACTGGCAGGGAGCGGCATTCGATCCCGACACCGGGATTCTCTACGTTCAGTCGATTACGGGACCCTTCGTCGCCGACATCATCCCTGGAGATCCCAGCAAGACCAATCTCACGTTCACGCGCGGCACGCGCGAATACCCGCCGGCCCCACTCGGCCTGCCGCTATTGAAGCCGCCGTACGGCCGAATCACCGCGATCGATCTCAACAAGGGAGAGCATGTGTGGATGGTTCCCAACGGGGACGGCCCTCGCGATCATCCGCTGCTCAAACACCTGAACCTGCCGCCGCTCGGCCATCCAGGCCGCGCGGCCCCGCTCGTGACCAAGACACTGTTGTTCGTGGGAGAGGGCGACCCGATCATGGCGGCCCCGGATCGTGTTCCCCAGGGCATGCCGCTTTCGCTAGCGCCCGGCGCCGGCGGCCGCAAGTTCCGGGCATTCGACAAAGCGACGGGCCAGACGGTCTGGGAAACCGAGTTTTCGGCAGGCACGACAGGGGCGCCGATGACCTACATGTACGAAGGCAAGCAATACCTTCTCGTGGCAATCGGATCGAGGGACTATCCTGCGGAATTCATTGCGTTGACGCTTCCCTAGATCGCGGTGGGCTCCTGCTGATGTGCCGGTTCGAGTAAACTTCTGTTCGCTATGGTTCACACCGGTCGTCACTTTCTTCAAATCCCGGGCCCCACGAACGTACCGGATCGCATCCTGCGCGCGATGGACCGTCCGGTCATCGACCATCGCGGCCCGGAGTTCGCCGCACTGACGTACGAGGTGCTCGATGGGCTGCGAGCCGTGTTCCAAACCACGGGACCCGTGATGATCTTCCCCGGATCGGGGACCGGGGCGGCCGAAGCCGCGCTCGTCAACACGCTGTCTCCGGGAGATCGGGTGCTCGTGTTCGAAACCGGCCATTTTGCCTATGTCTGGCGAACCCTTGCCGAGCGGCTGGGCCTGAACGTCGAGTATGTGCCGGGCAACTGGCGCAGAGGCGCGTCGGCGGCGGAGCTCGAGCGGCGGCTCGGCGCAGACCGAGATCACACGTTCAAGGCCGTCGTCGTCGTTCACAACGAGACCTCGACTGGCGTTACGAGCCGCCTTCAGGACCTCCGTCGTTCGATGAACGCGACCGGCCATCCTGCGCTCTTGATCGTGGACGCCGTCTCGTCGCTGGCCTCCATGGACTATCGTCACGACGAGTGGCAAGTGGACGTCACCGTCACCGGATCGCAAAAAGGACTGATGCTGCCACCTGGCCTCGGCTTCAACGCCGTGTCGCAGAAGGCGCTGGCCGCGAACCAGCAGGCCCGACTCTCCAGAAACTATTGGGACTGGCAGGAGGTTCTGAAGTGGAACCAGTCCGGCTTCTTTCCCTACACGCCGGCGACGAACTTGATCTTCGCGTTGCGTGAAGCATTGCTGATGCTGCAAGAGGAAGGGCTGCCCCAGGTGTTCAAACGGCACGATCGGCACGCGGAAGCCACGCGTTCGGCCGTTCGAGGCTGGGGACTCGAGCTCGTGTGCGAAGATCCACGCGAGTACTCCAGCTCGATGACGGCGTTTTTCATGCCCGAGGGATACGACGCCGATCAACTGCGAGCGACGATTCTGGAGCATTTCGACATGTCGCTTGGCACCGGCCTTTCCAAGCTCGCCGGCCGAGTGGTGCGCATCGGGCATCTGGGCGCTTTCAACGACCTGATGCTCGCCGGGACGCTCTGTGGCATCGAAGTCGGGCTTCGGCTCGCCGGGGTGCCGCACAAAGACGGCGGCATCATGGCCGCGCTCGAAAGCCTTTCGCCCGCCGCCCACGTTGTCTCGAGCAAGGCGTGAGCTGAGATTCTGCGACCACGTCGAACCCCGAGGACAGTTTGAATCAGCGTCAGCCGCTTCCTTTAAGCTCCCATGCCAAGCCAGTCGACTCGTTTTCCCGGGCCGAGGCGCTCGAGCGCGAGCTGAAAAAGACGGTCCGCGGCGAAGTGCGGTTCGACCGCGGCAGCCGCGCACTCTACGCGACAGACGGGTCGAATTATCGACAGATACCGATCGGCCTGGTCATTCCCAAAGACGCCGACGATGTCGTTGCGGCCGTCGCCGCATGCCGGAAGCACGGTGCACCTGTGTTGCCACGGGGCGCTGGGACGAGCCTGGCCGGCCAGTGCTGCAACGTGGCCGTCGTGCTGGATTTCACGAAATACATGAATCAGATCCTCGAGATCGACCCGGCCCAGCGGTTCGCGCGCGTTCAGCCCGGCGTCGTCCTCGACACGCTGAGGAGCCGTGCGGAAACCTTTCAGCTGACTTTCGGGCCCGATCCCTCGACGCACAGCCGGTGCACGCTCGGCGGAATGATCGGCAACAACTCGTGCGGCACGCATTCGCTGCTGGCCGGCAAGACGGTCGATAACGTCGAAGAGCTTCGCATTCTGCTCTACGACGGGACGCAGATGACCGTCGGCTGCACCAACGACGGCGAACTCGACGGCATCGTCAGCGCGGGGGGACGTCGGGGCGAGATCTACGCTCGGCTTCGCGCGATTCGCGACCGCCACGCCGACGAGGTTCGGGCACGCTTTCCCGACATTCCGCGGCGGGTATCCGGCTACAACCTCGACGAATTGCTCCCCGAACGCGGCTTTCACGTCGCGCGCGCGCTCGTAGGCACCGAAGGCACGTGCGCGATCGTCCTCGAGGCAAAGCTCAGGTTGATCCACAGCCCACCACACCGAACGCTGGTCGGATTGGGGTACCGGGACGCCTTCGCGGCTGCCGATCACGTGCCTGGCATTCTCGGTTTCAAGCCGATCGGCCTCGAGGGTTTCGAAGGCACCATCGTGGACGGCCTTCGCAGGAAGGGAGCACCCAATCTCGACCTGCTTCCTGAGGGCCGCGGCTTCCTGCTCGTGGAGTTCGGGTACGACCACGCTGACCAGGCGACCCAGGCCGCGCTCCGGTTTCTGGAGTATCTGAAGGGTCTTCCGGATCCGCCTGCCGCCCGGCTCTATGACGCGGCCGAGGCGCGCGCTGTCTGGAAGATACGTGAAACCGGGGCGCGCTCGGCAGCGGCCGCGCCCGGCGCACCGCCTGAATGGGAGGGATGGGACGATGCCGCCGTCGCCCCCGAGAAACTGGGCGCCTACCTCCGCGACATCCGCGCGATTGTTGAACGAATACAACTATCGCGCGGCATTCTACGGGCACTTCGGTCACGGCTGCATTCACATGCGAGTCACATTCGATCTCGAAACCGAAGGTGGCATTCGCAAGTACGGCGAATTCGTCGATCGGGCGGCCGATCTGGTGGTTCGCTATGGCGGCTCACTTTCGGGCGAGCACGGCGACGGCCAGTCTCGGGGCGCCCTTCTGCCGAAGATGTTCGGGACCGAGCTGATGGGGGCGTTCCGGGAATTCAAGTCCGTCTGGGACCCGGACAACAAGCTGAATCCTCACAAGGTGGTCGACGCCTACCTGCCTACCGAGAATCTGCGGCTGGGTGCGGATTACGCCCCGCTTCAGCTGAAAACCCGTTTTGCCTTTCCAGATGATGGCGGGTCGCTCGCAAAGGCGGCGCTTCGATGTGTTGGACTTGGCGAGTGCCGTAAGCACGACAGCGGCTCGATGTGTCCGAGCTACATGGTCACCCTCGAGGAAGAACACAGTACCGCGTGGGCGCGCCCACATGCTCTTCGAGTTGCTCCAAGGCGAGGTCGTCCGTGACGGTTGGCGAGACGAGCATGTCAAGCACGCGCTCGACCTCTGCCTGTCGTGCAAGGCCTGCAAGTCAGAATGCCCGACCAACGTCGATATCGCCACCTATCGCGCGGAGTTTCTGTCGCACTACTACGAACACAGAAGTCGTCCTCTCCTCGCGTACGCATTCGGGATGGTCGATCGCTGGCTGCAGATGGCGTCGGCGTCGCCACGGATCGCAAACCTGATGATCGCAGGCGCCCGGGATCAGCCACGGCGTGCGCCGGGCGCTGCACATCGCCCCCGAGCGCCAGTTGCCGCGCCTCGCTCCAATCAGCTTTCGCCGCTGGGCCCGCAGGCGCGGCGTCGCGACGGTTGGCCGGTCCGTCACCACGATGGCCACCCGCGGTTCGGCGGCTGCAAACGGCGCAATCCAAGGAGCAACCGGGACGTCTGGCACCGTCATCCTTTGGGTGGATACGTTCAACAACAACTTTCATCCGCGCACCGCCCAGGCGGCGCTGGAAGTCATTCGCGCGGCGGGATTCGACGTCGCCATCCCGGGCCGGCGTTTGTGCTGCGGAAGGCCGCTCTACGACTTCGGCTTCATCGATCACGCGAGAACGTATCTCGAATCGATTCTGCACGAGCTGGGAGAGCAGATCGATCGCGGCGACCCCGTGGTCGTTCTCGAGCCGAGCTGCGCGTCAGTGTTCCGCGACGAGCTTCGGAACCTGTTCCCGTCGGACGCACGAGCCGCCCGCTTGCGCGATCAGACGATGCTGCTGACGGAGTTCCTCGAGTCGCACGCCCCGGGATTTCAGCTGCAACTGACGACCAAGGTCCTGCTTCACGGTCACTGCCATCAGAAAGCTCTGACGAAGATGGGCGCCGGGGAATCGCTGCTGCGGCGGATGGGCGCGAGCGTCGAGTCGCCCGATGCAGGCTGCTGTGGAATGGCCGGTGCGTTTGGCTTCGAAGCCGACAAGTTTGCGGTGTCGCAAGCCATCGGCGAGCGGGTACTGCTGCCGGCCGTCCGAAAGGCGGGACGCGACACGTTGATCGTCGCGGACGGCTTCAGCTGTCGTGAGCAGATCGTCCAGGCGACGGGCCGAGAGGCGATTCACGTCGCCGAAGTACTTCAAGGCGGATTGACGCGATAAAGCTCCAGATCGTGCTCAGGTCTTTGCTCCACTATCCGGGATCACACCAGCACCCCGCAACGCCGCAATCTCGTCCTTGCTGAATCCGAGCTCGGACAAAATCTCGCCGTTGTGCTCGCCAAGCAGCGGGGCCCGTCGATGGGGGTTCGTGGGGGTCGCACTGAGCTTGATCGGCGAACCCAGGGTCTTCAGGCGACCGAGCACGGGATGATTCGTCCGACCGACCATGTCACGTGCCACGATCTGCTCGTCAACAAACACCTCCGAGTAGTCGTTGATCGGTCCGCAGGGAATCTCGCAGGCATCGAGCGCGTCGAGCCAAAAGCGGCGGGGCCGTTGAATCATGACGGCCTCCAGCACCGCGCCCAACCTGGTGTTGTTCCGCACGCGATCTTCGTTCCTGGCGAAGTCTGGATCGTCGGCCCACTCGACGTGTCCGAGCACGCCGCACAGGCGCTGAAACAGTCGATCGGTGTTCGCTCCAAGGGTGATGTAGCCGTCCGCACATCGAACGGCCTGATACGGAGCCAACAGGCGGTGACCGGACCCCGTCGGCGCGGGTACACCCGCTCCCGAGAAGTACTCGGTTGCCTCCCACACGGAAAGCGCCACGCCCGCGTCGACGAGCGACGTGTCCACGTACTGGCCGAGGCCGGTGCGGGTGCGGTAGTTCAACGCCGCCAGAATGCCGGTTAGCGCAAACAACGCCGCTCCGAGATCCGTCAACGGGATGCCGGCTTTCACAGGAGGACGGCCGGGTTCGCCGGTGATCGACATGATCCCGGAGACACCCTGCGCAATCAGGTCGAACCCGCCTTTCCCGCGATCCGGCCCGGTCTGGCCGTAACCCGAGATTGAGGCATAGATCAGGTGTGAATTGGTGGCCGCGAGCGTCTCGTAGCCGAGTCCGAGCGCGTCCATCACGCCGGGGCGATAGTTCTCGATTAGGATGTCGGTCGAGCGCGCCAGCCGTTTGAACGCGTTCTGCCCGTCGGTGAGCTTCAGGTTGAGAGCCAGGCTGCGTTTGCCGCGATTGACCGCGTTATAGGCGGGACTCTCCGAACCGACAGCGCCGGCCATCCGTCGCGTGGAGTCGCCGTCCGGAGGTTCGATCTTGATGACGTCCGCCCCGAAGTCGGCGAGCAACATGGCGCAGAACGGCCCCGCCATGAACTGAGTGACGTCCAACACTCGAAGACCCTCGAGGGCGTGCGGAACGGCTGCGGCAGAATCCAGGGTTGGACCGATCATGGGCACACCAACGAATTCACCGCACGAGTCATGATTAGCGACCAACCAATGAACAATGCCCAATGCCTGATGCCGAATGCCGAATGACCAACGACCAAACGACCACGAAGGTTCTTGTACCCGACGGAGGCAGACTTGTCCACCACCCACGCGACGTACGAAACCGACGGTCCGCTCGCCACGCTGACGTTCAATCGACCCGAAGCCCGCAACGCGATGACGTGGGATATGTACCAGGCCCTGGTCGACGCATGCGATAGAGTCGATGCGGATCCGGCCGTTCGTGTGCTCATCCTGCGCGGGGCCGGCGGCAAGGCCTTCGTGGCCGGCACCGATATCGCGCAGTTCGAAAGCTTCAGGGACGGGGATGCGGGCATCCACTACGAGCGCCGGATCGATGAAGTGTTGGACAGGCTCGAACGGGTCGCCAAAGTGACGATCGCCCAGGTTCAGGGAATCGCCGCCGGCGGCGGGTGCGCGATTGCACTCACCTGCGACCTCCGCATCGCCACGCCGGAGTCGGCGTTCGGTATTCCGATTGCCCGAACGCTGGGCAATTGCCTCTCCGCAGCCACAGTCGGTCGGCTCGTGGACCTTGTTGGGCCGGGCCCCATCAAGGACATGCTGTTGACGGGCCGCTTCATCGACGCAGTCGAGGCCCATGCGCTCGGAATGGTGACCAAACTGGAATCGGTCGATGACCTCGACAAGGCCGTCAGAGAGTATGCTGCGCGAATCGCCTCGCATGCACCGCTCACCCTGTATGCAACGAAGGAAATGATTCGCCGGATCCTGGCCGATCGACGCCTGGGCGAAGGCCAGGATCGCGATCTCATCGCGATGTGTTACAACAGCGCTGATTTCCGAGAAGGGATTAGCGCCTTTCTGTCCAAGCGCTCGCCGAAATGGAGCGGAAGCTAACGTATGAACGTCGCTGTCGTGTCTGTTGCCGCCCTCGTGGTCGCCATCATCGTGAGCTGCGTCACGACGCTGAACGTCGGCGTGCTCGCCATCGCGCTGGCGTGGGTCGTCGGCGTCTACGTCGGTGGAATGCCGATCGGTACTGTGATGGGGGGATTCCCAGGTCAGCTGTTTTTGACGCTCACGGGAGTCACGCTGCTGTTTTCATTGGCCCAGGGCAACGGGACGCTCGACAAGCTCGCCCACCATGCTGTCCGCAGCTGTCGCGGAAAGCGCGGCCTGGTCCCGATGATGTTCTTCGCCCTCGCAGCGGCGCTGTCATCGATCGGTCCAGGCAATATCGCCACCGCAGCGATCATGGCGCCGATGGCGATGGCGACGGCTGGCCGCCTGGCCATTCCGGCGTTCCTCATGGCCATCATGGTCGGCAACGGCGCCAATGCGGGATCGCTCTCCCCGTTTGCCCCGACTGGGATTATCGTGAGCGGTCTGATGGCTCGAAACGGGCTCGGCGGATTTGAAGGAGCGACCTATCTGTACAATGCCGGCGCCCACGCGCTGGTCGCCTTCGGCGGATATTTTCTGCTCGGAGGCCTGAAGCTGCTCCGCTCCGCGAGCGGACCAGCCGCCGCGCTCGACACTGCAGACACAGGGACGTTCGAGCGTCGCCACTGGACCACGCTGGCTGTGATTGCGCTGCTCATCATCACGGTCCTGGTCCTCGACGTAAACGTGGGAATGGCGGCGTTTGTCGGCGCGGTTCTGCTGGTGTTGTTGAGATGCGCTGACGACCGCGAGGCGATCCGAAAAATGCCCTGGGGCGTGATCCTCATGGTCTGCGGCGTGACCGTCCTGATCGCCGTGCTCGAGAAGGCGCAAGGCATCGACTTGATCGTGTCGCAGATCGCCCGCTTTGCCACACCCGCCGTCGCGACGGCGGAGGTCGCCGCTCTGACGGGGCTCGTGTCGGTGTACAGCAGCACGTCAGGGGTGGTGTTGCCGGCGTTTCTGCCGATGGTGCCGGGGCTGGCGAATCAAATAGGCGGAGTCTCACCGTTCGCGATTGCCACGTCGATGAACGTCGGGGGCCATCTCGTCGACGTCTCGCCCCTCTCGACGATCGGGGCGCTGTGCATCGCCGCCGCGCCGGTTGGAGAAGACACTCGAGGACTGTTCAACAAGCTGCTCGTGTGGGGGCTGTCGATGTGTGTTGTCGGCGCGGTGGTCTGTTTTCTGTTGTTTTGAGGGCGAGTGGCAAGTTGTTGCCGTAACCTGACCACCACGGTGGACACCGAGGACACGGAGGTGCACATGGGCACCACTAGTGGTGGAGTAGGTGCGAGTGAATGTAGCGCAGCCCTTCAGGGCTGCCAGGCGGCCGTGGGCAGGCCTGAAGGCCTGCGCTACGACAGCGCCGACGCCCAAGCCATGCACGTTTTATAGGAGTTGTGGCCATGAGACGAATAACGACGTATCTGTTCTCAGCGATCGCGGCCGTCACGCTGACGGTGGTCTCGATGGGGGCGCAAGGCGGGGGCGCACAGGCCCCTGCGGCACCTGCGCAGCCGGATTTCAGTCAGGTCCAGATCAAGACCACGAAGATCGCCGGCAATCTGTACACGCTGGAAGGCCAGGGTGGAACAATCGGGGCCCTCGTCGGACCTGATGGCGTCTTCCTCGTGGACAGCCAGTTCGCTCCTCTTACCGACAAGATCGTGGCGGCGGTCAAACAGATTTCCGACGGGCGAATTCGGTTCCTCGTCAACACGCACCTCCACGGGGATCACACGGGTGGCAACGAGAACTTCGGCAAGTTGGGCGTCGTCATCCTCGCTCGACCCGAACTCCGAGCACGACTGGCCCAGCCGGTCGCGGTGCCAGGCCGGGGCGCGCCGCCGCCGGCGCCGGCCGCCGCGCTGCCGTTGGTGACCTACACTAGCGCAACGACCGTTTACATGAACGGCGAGGAGATCCGCTTGATCCCGGTTCCTGCAGCCCACACCGACGGCGATACGATGGTCCGGTTTCAGACAGCCGACGTGATCATGACGGGCGATTTCTACCGCTCGATTCAGTTCCCGAACATCGATCGCAACAACGGCGGCACCCTGAACGGGATGTTGGAAGGCCTGAAGGCCGTCGCCGATCTGGCTGGTCCCAATACCAAGATCATTCCCGGCCACGGCCCCATTGTCGACAAAGCCGCGGTCACCGCGCATCGCGACATGATCATCGCGCTTCGGGACAAGGTGGCGCCGCTCGTCCGCCAGGGCAAGACCCAGGAAGAAGTGGTTGCGGCCAAGCTCACGGCCGACTACGACACACGCGTCGCCAACCCCGGGACGACCGCCGACCGATTCGTCGGACAGTTGTATGGGGAGCTCAAGAAGTAGGGCTTAAGGCTTAGGGCTTAGGGCTAAGGGCTATCCGGGCTAAGCCCTAAGCCCTATTTGATCGTCCACAAATAGACCTTCCGTCCTCCGACCTTGCGCTCCTCGTCCGGGCGCCAGTCGTACATGTCGAATCGATGCGACACGACCCGCGCGCCCGGCTTCAATTCGCTCATCAGCTTCGGCGCAAGTCGGCGATTGGTCGACGCCGACAGATACAGCGCGACAACCGTAGCTTCCGAAATATCAGCCTTGAACAAGTCGCCCTGAACGAATGTGACCTTATCGGCCATGCCTCGCTTGCGGGCGCGTTCGATCGAGGCCGAGACGAGCTTTTGATCGATTTCGATCCCGACGCCTCGCGCCCCGTACTTTTCGGCCGCTCGGAACAGGATGGCGCCATCGCCCGAGCCGAGATCGTAGACCACGTCGGCGGCGGTGACGTGCGCCAGTTCGAGCATGACATCAGCGATGTTGTTAGCGGTCGGAACCCAGTGGATATCGGGCGTTTGTGCCGCCAGCAGAAGCGAGAGCACCACGGTCGAGATGGTGTGCATGTGAGCAGCCTCGACGCCAACCACACGATCTTACGCCAGGTTTCGAGGAACCGCCGGCCGGTTCCTGGCGATCGGTCTCGAGGCGTGCGCACGTCTCGAGCGGTCTGCTTGACATTTCTCCAAGCCATCGGTATACAAGTGGCGTGTCTACCGTAGACAATCTATCTGAGCGCCTCGAGTTCCTGCAGGGCACGCTGGAGGTCTTAATCCTTCGCAGCCTGGCCCTGGGGCCGAATCACGCGTACGGGATCTCGCAATTCCTGAAACAGCAGTCCGACCAGGAATTTCTGGTCGACAACGGCTCGCTCTATCCGGCGCTGCAGCGGTTGCTGCAGTACGGCTGGATCGTGGCCCAATGGAAGACCTCCCCCAACGCACGCCGCGCCAAGTACCTACCGGCTCACGCCGGCCGGGCGGAAGCAACTGGTGGTCGCGACGTCGAAATGGCAGCGATTCGTCGCGGCAATGGGGCGGGTCCTCGCTCCAGCACGGTAGGAACGATGCATCGGTCGTGGGCCAGATTACGCGCGCTTTTCAGCAGGCGCCATCTCGATGCGGAATTGCGCGAGGAGATTGACGCGCATCTGCGGATGGAGGTGGAAGCGAATCTCGACCGCGGCAAAAGTCCCGACGACGCCCTCGCCACCGCGAGACGGACGTTCGGCAACCCAACGCGGATTCAAGAATCGTCGCGAGAAGCCTGGATGTTCATCGCGCTCGAAACCTTCTGGCAGGACGTTCGATACGGCCTTCGCACGCTGCGGCGGTCCCCTGGATATGCCCTGACTGCTGTGCTCGTGATCGCGCTCGGCATTGGCGCCACGACCGCCGCGTTTACCTTGCTCGACCACGTCTTGCTGCGGCCGCTGCCGTTTGCCAATCCTGAGCGGCTGGTGCTGCTGCACCAGACGGATCTGAACGACGGTGGCTCGCGCGAGCTGGCGTCGCCGCCGAACTTCATCGACTGGCGTGCCAGGGGCAAGAGCTTCGACTCGATGAGCTCTTACATGTCGGCTCCGCTCCCCGTGAACCTGTCGGGACAAGGGGATCCAAGACGGCTGGACAGCTGGCTGGTCACGTCCGATCTGTTCCGGACGCTGGGCGTGCAGCCGGCGGTGGGCCGCGGCTTCACCGCCGACGATGACCGCGATGGCGCGCCAAGCGTGGTGATGGTCAGCCACGCCCTGGCGGTCTCTCTGTTCGGCGATGCGCAGACAGCCGTCGGCCGGACTCTGAGCCTCGACAATCAATCCCATACGGTGGTCGGCGTCATGCCTTCGGGGTTCGTGTTTCCCAGGGCAGACGCTCTCCTGTGGAGACCCCTTCGTCTCACGCAGGACTTCATGTCGAACCGTAGCAATCACATACTCCTGGCGGTTGGCCGTCTGCGCGCTGACGTTTCGATGAACGAAGCCCGCGCCGAAATGGACGTCCTGGCCGATCAGCTCCAGCGCGCCTATCCCAAGGACAACGGCAAGGCGGGGATTGCGGTCGTGAGCTTCCGAGACCTCATGTCGCCCCAATCGCGGACGCTGGTGATCGCGGTGTTCGCGGCGGCCTTCTGCTTGATGCTGATCGCATGCACCAACCTGGCGAATCTGCTGTTTGCCCGAGCGATGGTCCGGAAACAGGAGATGGCTGTGCGCGTCGCGATCGGAGCCGCGCGAGGACGGCTGTTGCGCCAATTGCTGACCGAGAGCCTGGTGCTCGCGGGATTGGGAGGCGTCCTCGGCGCGATCCTCGCCGGCACAGCGTCCCCGCTGCTGGCGCGTCTGGTCCCAAACGGTCTCCCCATTGGCGGAGCGCCGCCCATAGACCTGCGCATTTTTGGCTTCGCCGCACTCCTCACGTTATCCACCAGCATCGCGTTCGGCGTCGGACCGGCATTGCGATCGTCCCGCAGCCCTAATCTCGATGCCTTACGCGCCCGATCGGCAGGAGGCGGCCGTACGGATCGGTTGCGAGCCGCGCTGGTCGTCGCCGAGGTCGCCGGGACCGTGACGTTGCTGGTCGGAGGAGGACTCCTGGTCAAAGCGCTTTGGCGCGTGCAGGCGCTCGACCCGGGATTCCGCGCTCAAGGTGTTTTGACGCTCCGAACGGCCCTTCCCACACCGAAGTACGGCGACCCCGCAGCTCGTCGCCGCTTCTACGCTCGTGTGCTGAGCGAGGTGCAAGCGCTGCCAGGCGTGACACACGCCGCCTACACCAGCTATCACCCGCTCGAGCCATTCAGCGGAGGACGCGAAGTGCTGGTTCCGGGGGTCATCGACGATCCGCTGACGGCCCCAAGCGGGATCGCTCATTTCGTGACCGGTGATTTCTTCGCCACGCTGGGCATCCCGATCCTGCGTGGCAGGAGCTTGAGTGATGGCGATGATGCCGCAGCCGCGCCTGTGGTGGTGCTCAGTGAAGCCCTGGCCGATCGGCTGTTCCCTGGGCAGGACCCGATAGGGCGGCGAGTGACGGTCGTCGGCGACCGAACCGTCGTCGGCGTTGCTGGGACTGTCACGACACGCAGCTTGGAGACGGCTCGTTACTTCCAGACGTACTTCCCCGCGGAACAGATGAGCACCACCTCCACGTACTATGCGCCCAAGGATCTGCTCATACGCGCGGCGGTCGATCCGACGTCGCTCGTGCCCGCCGTCCGCAAGATCGTTCACGACGCCGATCCGGAGCAGGCGATCTCCAATGTCCGGTTGCTCGAAGACATCGTTGGAGCGCAGATGGCCCCGCGTCGCGATCAGTTGCTCGTCCTGGGAACTTTCGCGGCGATTGCGTTTCTGTTGGCGGCGGTTGGCATCTACGGATTGCTGTCGTTCACCGTATCAGCACGAATGACGGAGCTCGGTATCCGCGTCGCACTTGGAGCCGCGCGCAGCGACATCCTCGGGATGTTTCTGCGTCAAGGCCTGACACTCGGCGTTGGGGGGATCGTCGTGGCCGTACCGCTGGCGTACGCAGCTGCGCAAGGAATGAGGACGTTGCTGTTCGGCGTCCCGCCTGGCGATCCCTTGATTTATGCGATGTGTGCCTCGTTGGCTCTCGCCATGACCCTGGCCGGCACGCTCGGCCCCGCGCTGCGCGCGGCAGCGGTCGATCCTGCGACGACGATTCGGGCCGAGTGAGTGTGCGTTGCGGAAGTAACGTAGCGCAGCCCTTTAGTAACGTAGCGCAGCCCTTTAGGGCTGCCGAGCGGCCGTTCTTTGGCAGGTGTCCGTGCGAAGGCGCTGCGCGTTACACGAGGCGCCTGCGCTACACGAGGCCGCGGGTAATTTCGCAACGCTCAAAACGTAGACGCCTCATGAGCGCAGGTAGGCGATCAGCGGCGTCAGCGTGAGCGGGCTGAGGAGCGTTGACGCGAATACGGCGCTGGTCACGAATGCAGACGTCAGGTCGAATTCGAGGGCGAGAATCGTGGTGACCACGGCAACGGGCATTGACGAGAGGAGGACGGCCGCCTGCCGGGCCGTTCCCGACACGCCCACAAGCGACGCCAGTCCGATTGCGACCATCGGCGCCACCACCAGCGAGATCACGACCGCTACCACCACGAGGAACGGTCGCTCGGGTCGGGTAGCGCGCTCCAGCTGCATACCCAGAACCAGGATCATCATCGGCAGCGCCGCATCGCTCAGCAGCGCAACGGGACGCGTTATGGCGAGCGGCAGCTGTACGCCAGCCAGCTGCACGATCGTCGCCGCCGCCACGCTATAGATGGTTGGAATCCTCACCAGGCCGACCAGTGCGTCCCCGAGGCTCCGCCGGCCGGCGGCCGCGATGAACACGCCCACGGTGTAGGTGAGGACTGAACCAGTCACGAAGAACGCCGTGGCGTACGACAGCGCTTCCGGCCCGAATGCAAACAGGACGACCGGGAGTCCGTAGTTTCCGGAATTCGAGAACATCACGACCAGTAAGAAGGCGCTGAGCTCGGAACGGTTCAGTCGCAGCGGCACGGCGACGAGACGCGCAATAAGACCCATGGCTGCCAGCACCAGAACCGCGAGCAACGCCATGCGGCTGAATTGAGCGCCCGTCACCGTCGACGTGCTCAGAAGATTGAACACGAGGCACGGCACCAGGGCGTAGAACACAACGTGCGCCAGAGTCTTTACGTTCGCCGACAGATATCTGGCGATCAGGTATCCGACTCCGGCAATGAGAAAGATCGGCAGGATGTCGGCCGCAAAAATGGAGAGAAGGACGTTCAGGATCTGGCCTTCCAGTTCGAATCGCCGTGCTGAGGCTGCGACGAGTCAGTGCCGCCGATTATACGGCCCCCAACGGCACGCTGCGCCGCGGGCCGGAAAGGCCGTTCTGAGCTATCCTCCGCTATGTGACTCGCCCACACGGCCGGTCGCCGACCAAGGGCCTTCTACTCGGGTTGATCATCACCCTTGCTGCCGTCACGGCCTACTCGGTGTACGTCACCAGACAGATGAACGGTCTGCGAGAACTGCAACGCGACCTCGTGGACCGGAACCGGCGCGACTCGCTCCAACTGCTCCGCATCCAAAACGACCTCAATCAGCTCGGTCTGACGTTACGGGACATGCTCGACAGCGATGAGCCCTATCCCCTGACGGCCTGGTCGGCCCAGTTTTCACGAATCCGGGCCGACCTGGACAGCGCGCTGCGGCGGGAGGAGGAGGTCGCGGTCGCTCGACGGACGCCGGAGCAGCGCCGCTATCTGGGAGCGTCGGTGTCGCAGTTCTGGGATGCGTCCGATCGCATGTTTGCGCTCGCGCGCAACGGACAGGAGGCCGAGGCCCGCGCCCAAATCCGGCTGTCGCTGCAGGCACGCCAGGCCGCACTCAGCACGGCGGTGGCGAGGCTGCTGGTTGAAAACAACGAGAACGAGGAGCTCGCCGCCGAGCGCGTGCAGGACATCTACGACCGAGTGCAGCGACAGGCGTACTGGTTTCTCACGGCGACGCTCGTCGCCATCATGTTCACCAGCCTCTATCTCATTCGCTCGAACCGTCGATTGTTCGCGCAACTGGCCTCTCTTTCCATGCAGCGCAGCGAACTGGTTCAGAAGCTGATTGCGGCCCGAGAGTCGACGTTGCATCACATTTCGAGGGAGCTCCACGACGAGCTCGGCCAGATCCTCACGGCCATGGGCGCCATGCTGGGGCGCGCCGGGAAGCACGCGCCGGAAGGCTCGCCGCTCGGCGCAGAACTCCGCGAAGTCCAGGAACTGGCACAATCGACGCTGAACAACGTCCGCAGCCTCTCGCAGGCGCTGCACCCGGCGATTCTCGACGAGGCCGGCCTCGAGAGCGCGCTCGAGTGGTATATCCCGACGCTGGAGAAGCAAGTCGGCATCGCCATCTCGTACGAACGCTCGGGCAGCGGACCACCAGTCAACGGCGCCACGGGGATCCACGTCTACCGCGTGGTGCAGGAGGCGCTCAACAACGTCGTGCGCCACTCGGGCGCGACACGCGCCTGGGTGCGGCTCAGGACCGAGCCGCGTCGCCTCGAATTGGACGTCGAAGACCACGGCAAAGGGCTCGGTGCCGAGCCGCAGCGCGGCCTCGGGCTCGTCGCGATGCGCGAGCGCGCCGACCTGCTCGGCGGAACCATCGTGTTCGAGCGGCCGGCCGAAGGCGGCACGATCGTACGATTGCGGGTGCCGTTGGAATAGCTATCAGCTATCAGTTATCAGCTGTCAGAGTGAAAGAGGACGCCTCGGGCGCAGGAGCTTCGAGCTGACAATGAGAGTTGAACTTCTGACAGCTGAGAGCTGAAAGCTGAAAGCTGAAAGAGAGAATGTCCCAGAAGATCACCATCCTGCTTGCCGACGATCACAGCCTGGTGCGGCGTGGCTTTCGCCGCATTCTGGAGGACGACCCTTCGCTTGTCGTTGTGGGCGAAGCCAGTAATGGCGACGAAGCCATTCGATTGGCTGACGAGCTCAAGCCGCAGGTCATCGTCATGGACTGTGCCATGCCCGGCACGAGCGGCCTGATCGCGACGCGACAGATCCTCAAAGACGCCCCCGACGTCGCGGTCCTGATGCTCAGCATGCATGCCGAGGAGACGCTGGTGCGGCAGGCGCTCGAAGCCGGCGCTCGTGGGTATATCCTCAAGAGCGCGTTGGATCTCGACCTGGCGACGGCAGTACGCCGTGTGGCGGCCGGGGAGATGGTGCTCGACCCGAAGGTCTCGCCGACGGCGGCGCTCAAGGGCGAGCGGAGTCATGGCCTCAGCCCTCGCGAGCTCGAAGTGCTTCAGCTGATCTGCGACGGACACTCCAACAAGGAAATCGCCGAGAAGCTCGACCTGAGCGCGAACACCATTGCGGTCCATCGCGCCAACATCATGAATACGTTGAACATCCACAAGACCGCCGAGCTCGTCGTCTACGCCATCCAGCACGGGCTCGTCACGCTTCCATGAATCGTCGACAATTCTTGACGGCCGCTTCGTTAGTGACGGGCCTCGGCCAACGCGCGCTCTCGAATGTGTATGCGCAAGCGCGAGCACCACTCGGATTCCGGCTGACGGACGTCACGTCGGCAGCCGGCCTGCAGTTCCAGCACAACAGCGGGGCGTATGGGGGCAAGCTTCTCCCCGAGACGCTTGGCTCCGGCTGCGCGTTCTTCGACTACGATGCCGACGGCTGGCAGGACATCCTGCTGGTCAATGGAATGGACTGGCCCAACCACAAGCGCCAGCGATCCACGCTGCGTCTCTACCGAAACAATCGAAACGGCACGTTCACCGATGTCTCTCGCACGGCCGGCCTCGACCTGGAGCTCTATGGCATGGGCGTCGCGGTCGGCGATTGGAACAACGACGGCTATCCCGACCTGCTTGTGACCTGTGTGGGTCAGAACCGGCTGTTCCGCAATACCGGAAAAGGCACCTTCGTCGACGTCACGCGATCGAGCGGCCTTGCGGGACGCACTGGATTCAGCACCTCGGCGCTCTGGATCGACTTCGACCGCGATGGGTTCCTCGATCTGTTCGTCTGCAACTACGTGAAATGGGCGGCCGAGCACGACGTGTTCTGCAGTCTCGACGGCAAACAGAAGTCGTACTGCACACCGGAGGCGTATCGCGGCGACACCTGCTGGTTGTTTCGAAACCGCGGCAACGGCACGTTCGAAGACGTTACGGCCACGAGCGGCGTTTTCGACACGAGCTCGAAATCGCTTGGCGTCGCCATGCTGGACTACGACCAGGACGGGTGGCCCGACTTGTTCGTCGCCAACGACACGCAGCCGAACAAGCTGTACAAGAACCTCCGCAACGGTACCTTCAGAGAAGCAGGTCTGGAAGCAGGTCTTGCCCTCAGCTCCGAAGGCAAGGCGCGTGCGGGAATGGGGGTCGATACTGGCGACTTCGACGGTTCCGGAAGGCCCGGCGTCGCCGTCACCAACTTCGACAACGAGATGATCGGGCTGTACCGTCCTCTCGGCGGCGGTCTATACGAAGACGCGGCGGCTCGGGCGGGCATCGGGCTGCCCTCCCGCAACTCGCTCGGATTCGGCTGCGTCTTCGTCGACATCGATCTCGACGGCCGGCTCGATCTCGTCGTCGCCAACGGCCACATCGAAGAGACGGTACGCAATATTCGCGGGAACATCGGCTATGCGCAGCCGCCCCATCTCTTTGTCAATCAGGGAAACGGGACGTTTCGGGACGTCGCAGCCGACGCCGGCGCCGATTTCGTCCGCCCGAAGGTCGGCCGCGGGCTCGCATGCGGCGACTTCGACCGCGACGGCGACCTCGACGTGTTGATGACGACCAACAACGGGCCGGCCTGGTTGTTCCGAAACGATCAACTCGCGGGCCGCAGGGCCATCCGGTTTCGGCTCGTCGGCACGAAGTCCAATCGAGACGCCATCGGCGCAGTGGTCCGCGTCTTCTACGCTGGCGCGTCTCAGACCTGCCTGGTCAAGAGCGGCTCGAGCTATCTGTGCCACTCGGAATTGCCGGTCACCTTCGGTATGGGCACCCGTGATCGCATCGATCGCGTCGTGATCGACTGGCCCAGCGGTCGAACCGAGGAACACAAGAACCTCGCCACCGGCAAAGCCTACGATTGCGTGGAAGGCAAAGGGATCACGCCGCTCGCCGGATTCTAGACCAACGCCTCAGCGCGGAGGACTTCGCTGTAAGTCGTCAGCAGACCGGTCGTATAACGCTCGGTGTAAAATGCGCGCTGGAGAGAATTGCCAATGCGAGTTGTGTTGCTTCGTCTCGTCAGTCTGGTGGCCTGCCTGGCAGTCGCCAGCGCCGTGTCGGCGCAGTTCGGACATCCCTTGACGGGATCGTGGAGCGGTGATTGGGGCGCCACCAAAGACCAGCGCAACCGGATATTGCTCGATATTCAGTGGGACGGTAAGGCGTTGCGTGGAACGCTCAACGGGGCACCCTTGACCGTGGCGACGGTCAATCCGGAAAACTGGGCCGTGCGATTCGAGGCAGACACGAAGGACGCAGCCGGCAATACCGTTCGCTCGGTTCTTGACGGCAAGCTCGAGAATCTCGGCGCCTACCAGCGCTTCATCACAGGCACCTGGACGCAGGGATCTACCAAGGGCGACTTCAAAATCACGAGGAACTAGCGCTCACGCCAATTTACAATTTACCACTCACAATTTACAAAGCAGTCTGAAGGGGGAGCTCAGAGTCGCTTTGTAAATTCCGAATTGTAAATTGTGAATTGTCTGTTATTCCCGCTTGAAGACAGGCTGGCCGAAGTCGTCCTTCAAACGCTGCAGGTAGAGGTTGTTCTCCTGACAGATGTATTCGGCGAGCTCCGCGCTCGGCCGCCATGGAATATCCCAGGCCACCGAAAACGGCTTCGTGTAGGCGCCGGGATCGTCGATCAGCGCTTCGTAGTGCAGGGTGTTCTTATTCGGGCGCGAAAAGCGCTCGACTACGTGGAGCATGTCGGTGTGAGGGTGGCCGAAGTAGTCGAGCCACGTGCCCTCATTGAAGCCGACCACATCGACGACCAGCGTGTCGCCTTCCCAGCGGCCGACCGAGTGGCCAAGATACGTCGGATTCAGCGCATCGCCTTGTGGATGGGGCCGACCGTCCATGAAGATCTCGCGCCAGATGTGCGTTGCGCCTTCGAAGATCATCAAGATGCGCTTCTGGTCGGGGAGCTGGATGATCTCCATCGGATAGGGCGTCGCCATCATCCGCGGGCCGCCAGGAGGCAGGCAGTAGCCTTCGGGATCGTATTTCGAATCGTTTTTCGAGTTGTAGTCGTAGACCGCAGCCGCCCAGGGCTGGAATGGCACCTGAGGCTCCGACTTGGCGCCGCCACGACCGGTGCCACCGCCGCCGCCTTCACCACCGCCTAAAGGGCCGCCTAGTCCTGCACGACCGCCGTCACTTCCACCCCGACGTCCGCCTCCGGCCGTCGGCTGCACGATGTACGCGCCGTCAGGGCCGATGAGGCGCACGCCCATGTTGGTGATGTACGGGACGGCCCAGACGCCTTTCTCGCCCGACACACGTCCGAGGTTCACCGTGCCGTCCGGCAGGCGCGGCGTTGGCTCGGCGGGCGCCGATGCGCCTCGTCCAGCCCCATCAGCCTGACCGGCCGTCGCGACCGGCGCCTGTGCGGCGAGGGAAGCGCCAATAATCCAAGACAGCGCCGCCGCGGCCGTGGCGAGGGCCAGACGTCCGATCAACCGGCTTCGCACTCGAACCCTCCGGGACGGTTACGGAGTCACGCCTTGGCTCGAACCGGCGAACAACCGCTGGCCGGTGCTGGCGAGAATGACAGACCGGGCGTTGCCAATGTTGCTGCCATCCTTCGCTTTGCTTCCTTCAACAGTGACTTTGTCGCCGACCTTCATCGAGTTGCGCGTCCAACCCTGCCGCATGAGGCCGTTGGGGCTCCCCATCTCCATCCCCCAATTGACGACCTTGCCGCCCTCGTCCGTCACGTCGATATAAAAGTACGCGTGGGGGTTCATCCACTCGATTTTCGTGACGGTGCCGGTGAACTTGAACGGCTTATTAGCATCGAACTCGGCCGCGAACGAGTGGTGCGCGACCATCGGCACGGCTGCCAGCAGCATGGCTACGCCGGCAGCGAAAATGGCCAACTTGCTTCTCATCGAAACCTCCATTGCGGCCACCATTTTCGTAGGTCGGTTCGCCGTTGTCAAATAAGCGAAGCATATGAATTGGACTGAAGGCTTCGAGACATCGTCTCGGGATTTCGCTACGCTATCATGTCAGTTCGATTCGGTCGAAGTACATGACCAGTCGTCGCTTGAGGAAGCCCGCACTGGCCCCGGGAAACTCTGGGCAGCGTGATTTCGCGGGGTTGCCGCAGCCTCATGACATCCGCCGCCGAAGACGGAGACACCACGTGAAAAATCGAGTCCATGGTGCAATCGCGGTCGCGGCGCTGGTCCCGCTTCTTTTCGGGACACTCCCTCAGGCTCAAGGACAACCAGGACCACCTGTCGCCAACCGTCCTCCGCCCACGGGACCCGCGCCGCGGCAGGCGAACGGAAGGCCCGACCTGAACGGTGTCTGGATGCCCCCGTACGTCCCCGACATGAGCCGAAACGGGCGCGCTCAGCAAGGCCACGCCGAAGCCCCTTTTTCGCCCGGAGACACGCCTCAAGCGCGCCAGGAGCTTCGCGCGAGGGGCCAATGGGCAGAGCTTCCGTTCACGGAGTGGGGCCTAAAGGACTGGCGGACCTATGACGCCGCCGACGGGGACTACACGGGGAGTTGCCTGCCGTTCGGGCTCAACCGATCGATCAATGCGCCCAATCCGTTTCAGATCGTGCAGACCGATCGGTACATCACGCTGCTCTTCGAAGTGAACAACTGGTTTCACGTGGTCCCGATGGGCATCGAGCATCCCAAGAATCTCGAGCCGATCTGGTACGGTCACTCCGTTGGCCGATGGGAGGGTGACACGCTCGTCGTGGACACGATCGGCTTCAACGGGTACACGCGGCTCGACACAGTAGGCCATCCTCACAGCGATGCGCTGCACGTCGTTCAGACGTTCACGCGGACCGACGCGGGCCATCTTGCGTACACCGTGACCATCGACGATCCGAAGACATACACGAAATCGTGGAAGAACGAACGGACGATTACGCTCCTGCAGGGCGAACTGATTGAGTACTCATGCGAAGAGAACAACAAGGATCTTCGCGAAGGGCATATCAAGGCCTGGACGCCGCCCTGGGTGACAAAGCCGTAGAGACAGGACGAGGAGTTGATCATGAAGATTCATCTGAACGCAACCGCCACCGCGGTGACCGCGGCTGCTCTCTTGGTGGTCGCGTTCGCGCAGGACGGACGCATAGCCGCGCAGACGTCAGGCGCGACGCCAGTTCCGACATCAGTGCCGACTGGGCCCGCGCCGCGGATGCCCGACGGGAAGCCGGATCTGCAAGGCGTCTGGCAGCGCCCGTATGTCCCCGACATGTCACGAAGCGGGCGTGGCCAGAAAGGCTACGCCGAACGGCCGTTCACGCCCGACGACACGCCAGAAGGCCGCGCCGCTCTCGGCCAACGCGGCGAGTTCGGCGATCTCCCGTACACCCCTGAGGGGCTGCAGGCCTGGAAGTCGTACGACACTGCCAACCTGAACGCGCCAGATGGCCCAGGCGACTACACCGGCAACTGTTTCCCATTCGGAATGCCCAGGTCCATCAACTCGCCCCAACCGATGCAGATCATGCAGAACAGCAAGTATCTGGCGCTCCTCTTCGAGCAGAACTCGTGGTTTCACGTCGTGCCGCTGGACGGACGCGATCATCCGAAGGGTGACGCGCTCAACCCGACCTGGTTTGGACACTCGATCGGCAAATGGGATGGCGACACGTTGATCGTCGACACGGTGGGATTCAACGGATACACGCGCCTCGACACCACCGGCCATCCGCACAGCGACCAACTTCACCTGATCCAGACGTTCCGCCGAACCGACGTGGGTCACATCGAGCACACGATCACGGTCGACGATCCCAAGATCTACTCGAAGCCTTGGAAGAACGAGCGGACCTTCACGCTGATGAATGCCGAGATTCTCGAGTACTCGTGCGAGGAGAACAACCGCAGCCTGTGGGAGGGCCGCCTCAAATTGTGGCTGCCTCCGTGGGCCAGAAAAGACTAGCCCTGAAGCCTGGAGCCTGGACCCTACCTAGCGACCCGGCGTCGCGGCGACCGGATGCGCGGTTGGCGCGGGCGACGCGCCCGGGATGTGGCGCCGGACCGACGCCAGGGCCACGAATACAATCGACATCGTCGCCGCGATGAGTCCGAACAGTCGGGAACCGCCGCCGGACTCGAGCGCCCACAAGCCCGCGCTTGGGCTGATGAAACCCCCGATGCGACCAACGGCGACGGCCGTGCCCACGCCGGTCGCGCGGATGCCTGTGGGATAGACGTGAGCCGCCAGCGCGTACATCGTGGTTTGGACGGCGTTGATGAGCCCTCCGGTCCACGCCAGCATGCCGAGCATCGCAAAAGCGGACTGACCGGCGATGGGTACGGAGGCCAGCATCAACGCACCTGCGACGGCTCCAGTGGTCATCGACAGCATCGTGAGCCGCGAGCCGAGACGAGCGATGAGGACCGCTCCGAGAATGGCCCCGACGACTCCTCCGAGGTTGAACGCCGCCAGCCCGTTGCTGGCGAATCCGACACTGAAGCCTTCCTTGTCGAGCATCGACGGGATCCAGTTGGTGCCGATATACACGGAAAGCAGGCAGAAGAAGAACGACCCGCAGAGCGCCAGCGTATCGCGGCGGAACTCCGGCACGAGGAGGTCGCTGGCAGAGGCGCGCACATCGGCCTTTTCTGCCGCGTCGACGAATGTCGACTCTGCTGGCACGTTGTGGCCGAGCCGCCGCAAGAGCGCACCCAACTCCGGCCACCGCTTCCGATCGCGCGCAAGAAAGCGCGGAGATTCAGGCAGCACCTTCAGGAGAACGGCGGCCAGCAGAAGGGGCAGAATCCCGCCGATGAGAAAGAGCGCGCGCCAACCCCACGTTGGCAGAATCTGTCCGCCCACAAGGCCTGCAAGCGTCCCACCCAGCGGGATGCACACAATCGTGAACGTCACGGCAAATGGCCGATGCCTCCGCGGGACGTACTCGGACGACAGCGCCGCCGCATTCGGCATGGCGCCGCCGAGGCCAAGACCGGCGAAAAATCGCAGAACTCCGAGCGTGGTGACGTTGTCGACGAAATACAGCAGAAGGGTCAGAAGACCGAACGATGCCACGCTTGCCAGCAGCGTGACCCGCCGACCCAGGCGATCCCCGATGAAGCCGCCGATCGCCCCACCGATCGCCATGCCGAGCAGACCGACCGTCAGCACGTATCCGAACGCCGAGCGCGGCAGCGACCACTCGCGCATCAACGAAGGAATCGCGGCGCCGAGCAACTGGTTGTCGAACCCGTCCAGGATGATCGCCAGCGCCGTGGCGGCGACGAGCAGCTTCTGATAGCCGCCCCAGCTGCCCTCGTCGAGGGCCTGACCGACGTCGAACGTTTTCATAGTGCCTCACGCATGGCCAGGTGGGGCGGGTAGGTCAGGTGGGCCTGGTAGGCCTGGCGACCTACCTGACTCACCTGACCCACCAGACTTACCCGACCAACATGACTTACCTGACCTGCCTTTGCAGTCAGTGCTTCGTCTGCGCCGTCGCCATCGCCTGCTGCCCGCGCTGATGGCTGGTCGAGAAGATGACGTGCAACGACATCAGCGCCTGCAGCGGGTGCGCGCCAGCTTCGGCCAGCGGACCGACGTGCTCGCTCACCAGACCTCCCTTGCCGACGTTGATCAGCTCTTCGGCTGCCTTCCGCTGGACGCCTCGCAGCTCGTACTCGTCGGCAACGCGATCGAAATCGGTGAGGATGCGGTTGCGCAGCTCCGCGCTGTGCCGCGACTCGAACAACAGCTTGTTCAGGCCGTACGCCTCTGCCGGCGGATGCTTGTAGAACTGAAACCCCTGGTTCTGAAACTTGAATCCGCCGAACAGCTCGGCGACCTTGGTGGGGGCCTGCTTCCGTTCGCGTTGCGGGAGGAACCGCATCATGCACAGGCCGTGATGCCAGGTCGGAATGTAATCGATCAACTCGCCTTCCTGCGTCCCGATCGCGCCGAACATCACCGCCCAGTTGAGCAGCTCGGTATTGCCAACCTCGTCGAGCTGCGTCCCTGTCATGTTGAGAAGCGCTTCGGAGTTGCCCGCCTCGAACTGCGACACCAACCACCGATCGAAATCGAACTCTGGGAATAGATACTTCTTCGTGCCCGGGAAGTGAGACATGCCTCCGCTGGCGATGATCGCGACCCGCTCCTTGCGGCCCTTGACGATCTCGGCGACGGCCCGCCCGAGTGCGGCGCAACGCCGTGGCGTTGGCAGCGGTGGGACATAAACATTCGCGAAGAACGGGATGACCGGGATCTGACGCTTGCCGATCACGTACTCGAAAGGAATCGAGAACGCGTGACCGAGCTCGGCATCCTCCGAGTAGGCGATGTCGAAGTCGTGATCGACGACAAGCTTGTTGAGAATGTCCTCGGCCATCTCCCGGTGAATCGGCAGGTTGTGTTCGCGGCCAGCGAATTTGGCGATGGCCCGGTTCCCCGCGATGATCGCGAAAGACGGGATACAGGTGACCGAGAAGGTCTCGACGTGATCGCTGCCGAAGAACAAGATGGCATCCGGCTTGGTTTCGTCGAGGACTTTGCCCAATTCCTGCATGCCGGCACCGGCTTGATCGAGCTGTTGCGGGTTTTCGTCCGGAGGCCGAGTAAACATGTACGGCGTATGGCAGGTGCCGACGGCGGCAACTATTTGACCCATTGGTGTCTCCTTCTAGAGGCTAGAGGCTAGGGGCTAGAGGCTGGGGGCTAGGGGGCCTCCTCATCCTCGACATACCGCACACCAAGCTCCGACAGCTTGGCACGCAATCCATAAAAGTCTAGCCCGAGTTCGCCGCTGCGGAGCCGCTCCCGCGATTTCTGCTCCTTGGCCACGCGCTCCTGGCCCAGGCGCGCAATTTCAGCCGCTGCGTCCCTGGGGACCACGACCACCCCGTCGGCGTCGGCCACGATGACGTCGCCAGGGCGGACGCTGGCTCCCGCGCAGACGACAGGCACATTGACGGAGCCGGGCGTGCTTTTGACAGTCCCTTGGGCGCTGATTGCCTTCGACCACACGGGAAAGCCCATCGATGTGAGGTCCGCCACGTCTCGAACACCGGCATCGATGACCAGCCCGACCACCCCATGCGCCCGCGCCGACACGGCGAGCAACTCGCCGAACATGCCGTCGGTCGATTCGGACGTCGTCGTCACGACGAGGACGTCACCTTGTTGGCAGACTTCCATCGCCGCGTGAAGCATCAAATTGTCGCCAGGTTGGCAGGAAATCGTGATGGCGCTTCCCGAGGCCCTGGCCGCCGGATAGATTGGCCGCATATAGGGACGCATCAAGCCCGTGCGGCCCTGAGCTTCGTGCACGGTCGCGACGCCCAGCTCTCCGAGCGTGGCGACAACCCGCGCCTCAGCGCGCCGTATTCGCCGGACGATGGTGGGAGAAGGCATAGGCAGTTGACTAAGCGTTTGCTTCTACGGGGAGCGCCTTGTTGAGACGCGGGTAGACCTTCCGCGCATTTCCTTCGAAGATTTTTTGCCGATCGCCGGCGCTCAACGCGGTTACGGCGTCGAGATATCGCTTCGTGTCATCGAAATAGTGGCCGGTTTCCGGATCGATGCCTCTGACCGCGCCCACCATCTCCGACCCGAACAGAATGTTGTCGGCTGGGATGATCTTGAGCAGCAGTTCGATGCCGGGCAGATGGTAGACACACGTGTCGAAAAATACGTTGTCGCGGATCAGCTCGTCGAGAGGCGGCCGTTTCTGGTCCTGCGCCAGACCGCGGTAACGGCCCCAATGGTACGGGACGGCCCCCCCGCCGTGAGGAATGATGAATCTCAGCGCCGGAAAATCCTTGAACAGGTCCGATGCCAGGAACTGCATGAACGCGGTCGTGTCGGCATTGATATAGTGCGCGCCGGTCGTGTGAAAGCTCGGGTTGCACGATGCGCTGACATGGACCATGGTCGGCACATCGAGCTCGACCATCTTTTCGTAGAGCGGATACCAATAGCGGTCGGTGAGCGGCGGCGCTGTCCAGAGCCCTCCGGACGGATCGGGGTTCAGGTTGCATCCGATGAAGCCGAGCTCGTTGACGCACCGCTCGAGCTCCTCCACGCAGTTGGCCAACGGGTCGGCGGGCGTCTGCGGAAGCTGGCACACCCCCACGAAGTTGTCCGGGTAGAGCGAACAGACCCGATGAATCAGATCGTTGCAGTGCTGGGACCAGTGCAGGCTCGTGGTCGCATCCCCGACGTGGTGTGCCATGGCCGAGGCGCGCGGCGAAAAGATCGTCACGTCACTCCCGCGCTCCCGCTGCAGCTTGAGCTGCGCCTTTTCGAGACTCTCGCGGATCTGGCCGTCCGTGATCTCGATGCGGCCCTTGGTCCGCAGACGGGAGAGATCCTTCAAGCCCTCGATCTGAGCGTCCCGATACGCCTGCAGCGCCTTTGGCGCGGTCGTGTAGTGCCCGTGGCAGTCAATGATCATAGAGATTTCTTGGTCGGGTAAGTCGGGTAGGTCTGGTGGGTCGGGTAGGTCCCACCTGACCCACCTGACCCACCTGACCCACCTGCCCTACCTGCCCATCGCTCTGTCAATCTTGTCGAGCAACGCCATCGTCGGAACGCAGCTTGCCGCGCTCGATTCGGGCTCGCGTCCCTCGCGAATGGCGCTGACGAATTCCACGTCCTGTCGGTCGAAGGCCGGGACGCTGTCGAGCGGGACCTCTTTGCCTTCGCTGTTGGTCATCGAGTCGCGATAGACCTTGAACGTGTCCTCTTCGCCGATGTACCGGTAGAAGCCGCCGAACGGTCCCTTGTTGTTGAACGACATCGCCATCGAGAACAGCGGGCCCTTGGGCGATTTCATGGCGACGGTCAGATCCATCGGAATTCCCAACTCCGGATGGATCGGTCCTTTCTGTCCCCACACGTCGAAGTTCGGCTCGTCGAGGATCCAGTACGCGAGATCCACCGAATGGCAGCCGTGGTGCCAGAGCAGATTGTCTACCCATGATCGCGCCTGGCCGTGCATGTTGAGGTTGGTGCGCCGGAAGAAATACGTCTCGACGACCATGTGATAGAGGTGAAACGACCCCTCGCGAATGCGACGGCGGATCTCGCGATGCGGGCTGGAAAACCGACGTGTGTGCGTGACCATGCACACCTTTCCTGCCTGCTTTGCGGCCTCCAAGATGCTCTTGGCATCGGGCAAGTTCAGGCTCATCGGAATCTCGACCTGGACGTGCTTGCCCTTGGACAGCGCGAGAAGCGTCTGGTCATGATGCTGTTCGCTCGGAGTCGTCAGGATGACCGCATCGACACCGGGACGGTCGATGCAGACCTCCAGGTTCGTGGAATGAAATGGAATGTTCCATTTCGCCGCAAAGGCCTTTCCGCCGTCTTCGGTGCGGCTGGCGAGCGCCACAACCTCGACACCGTCGATCTTGCCGAGCGCCTTGACATGGATTTCGCCCATCGCCCCGCTGCCTGCCAGACAGATTTTCATTCGTCCTCTTTTGCCCCGCGAACTCACACGACCGCGTGGCGGGAGGCCGGTCGACCGACCCCGCAGACGCTTCCTAATCCTCTGCCCGATCGCTACTCGTCGATGAGCCTCGACGGAATAGTCACGGCCATCGTGCGGACGTCATCGACGGAGAAGCCGGCATCGAGCAACCGCTGCGCAAACATCGCGAATCCCTCGGCTACTGGCGGATTGATCGTCTGGCCGAGATCGGTCGAGATGAGCGTCCGTGACACACCAGTCTGACGGATGTTCGCGAAAGCCGTCTCCCACGGCGCCTTGTTCGTGTACGTCGTGGTAAAGCAATGCTCGATGACAGCGCCGGCCTCGGCGAGTTCCTTCTGCTCGTCGCCAGTGAGGCTCTGCGAGGGAAATTCGGCGTGCGTCACGACGACCTTCTTGACTCCGAGGTCCTTCGCTCCGCGAACCAACGCAAAGATCTCGCGGCGGCCGAGATGGCCCGTTGCGAGAATCATGTTGTGTTTGGCGATGCGTTCAAGGCATCGGCGGGCCGGATCCACCAGCTTTCCCGAGGCATCAATCACCGATATAGGTGGCGGCGCAATTCCCTCGGCTGCGAGCTCCCGCTGAATCTTGGCCCAAAACGGCAGCTTCGCATTGCCGCCATCCAGCCGTCCGGCGGTTTCGTTTTCCGCGTCGACCGTCGGCATCCAGACGATCTTGCACCCTGAACGACCCGCAAGCTCGACCGCTACGGGGTTCAACCCGCCGACGCTGTGATTCAACGTGACAGCGCCGAAGACCCTGCTCCCCGGAACGGCCTTCGTCACGACCTGCGCACGTTCGCCGGTCTGGATGTAGTGGGACTTCAGGACGAAGCCTTTCATGCCGCGCGCCAGGAATTCCTGCGCGCAGTCGATATCGTCGATTCGACGGGCAATCACGTCCGGACCGACGTGGACCTGGAGGTCGTAGGCGCCTTCGAGCGCCCTCCAGGCCCGGTCCGAGATTGTCGTCGCTGGCTGAGCTGGAGACTCCGGGGTCATGTTGTCCTCGACGAACGCCTTCGATTTGGGGCCCCGCATCGAGGCGGCACCACACCGCCGATTGGCACAAGGGCAACCCCGCGGGAAGGGGCCCGGCGGAGCGCCACAAGGTACACGGAAACCGCCCTTAAAAGGAAGGGAGAGCCCGAGCTTGGCTATCGCCCTCGTTTTTCGACGAGGTTCCTGCCAGCGGTCGTCGCTTCACAGATGAGGTATCAGCGATCCTCCTCGCCAATGTAATCCTTGTCGCTCACGGCGTTGAGCAGGGGATGATGCGATCCGATTTTCAGCCGGGCGAATGTAAGCAACGTATCGATGAGGTCGCGCAAGTACTGTCGAGGTCTCGAATTTTTTCGGAATTTTTACAGCAGCGTGGATCCGCGCGGGCGTTACAATGACCGCCTGCGCGGATCGAAATCACCGCGTGAACTTTCGGAGGCGGAATATGTTTGGGCGTTTGTCTCACCGCACCATGACCACTTGGATTCTCTGTCTCGCCGCAGCATTGATTCTGACGACGCCGACTAGAACCCTCGCTTCGCCGATCACCATCGTGTCCGAAGCCGGAGGAAATCCCGCGGCCATCCAAGCGGCCGTCGACCAATTCAGAGCGGCGCTGGGCGATCCGAACAACGGCAACGCCCCTGGTTCACAGGCGGGTGGCCGTCGAGAGGTGAATTGGGATGGCGGTGGCGCCGGTGCCGCTGCGACGGTATTCCCGAGCCCGATGAACAACTTCAATGCCGGGGGCACGACTCGCGGGTTGGTGTCCACGACGCCGGGTACCGGTCTCGAGCAGAGCGGTGTGCCATTGCCCGAGTTCGGCGAGATCAACCTGACGTATCCCGATATTTTCCAGCCGTTCAGCGCGCCGCGACTATTCGCAGCGATCGGAAGCAACATCATCGATGCGAACTTCTTCGTCCCGGGCACGAGCACCCCGGCCTTCGTCTCTGGCTTTGGCGCCGTATTTACGGACGTGGATCTCATGAATACGACGAGCCTGGAATTCTTTGATATCGCCAATTCCTCGCTCGGCACGTTCTTCGCCACTCCAGCGAACAATGGACTGTCGTTCTTGGGAGTCACTTTTTCCGACCCGATCTCCCGCGTTCGGATTACGAGCGGCAACACGGCTTTGGGACCGAATGATGGCGGTAACGTCGACGTCGTGGCTCTGGATGATTTCCTCTACGGCGAGCCTCAGGCGGTGCCCGAACCCTCTACGGTGCTGCTGCTCGGCACAGCGCTGGCCGCAATCGCCGCGCGCCGGCGGTCGTCCAACTAACGTGGGGCTCCGCCCCACACCCCGGCTCGGTCGCTCGCGGGGGCCCCACGCCCCGCGCCGCTCCCTCGCGGGCGCGCTGTGCGCGCCGCCGTTATGCAGCAACGAGAACAGAATTCTCGTTGCGAGCCGCATAACGGTCTAATGCGGGGCTCTGCCCCACATCCCCGCCTTCGCTCTTCGAGCTCTGGCGAGGCTGGCCGAAGCCTTGGCGAAGGCGGCCGGCTCGGTCGTCGCATGACGGGCTAGCCCCCGTCGCAGTTGACAATTCGGAATTTGCAGGAGGACGCGCTGTCCTCTGCAAGTTTCGAATTGTCGACTGTTGTCTACTCCGGAGAACCCCATACGCGAGCGCCGTCCGAGCGGAACGGTCCGGCGTAAACAGTTCCCCGTCCGGCCAAACCGGTGCGTGCCCGATCGGCCAGCCGAAGGCCGGCTTCCTCGCCGTCGACAATCCCGTAAACGGCAGGTCCCCACGAACTCTGGCCGACGCCGCATGCGCCCCACTCGACCAGTCGCCGCACCAGCTCTTCGCTCGGCCCCCGCGCAAATACGCCCCCTTGCACGCTTGCGAACCATCGGCCGGTCATCACCTGGATCTCGCTCAACGCCGTACCGAAAGCGGCCAGGTCGGCTTCTGCGAGCGCGGGAAGTAACGCCATGAGCACAAGGTGTGCGACGCGATTCACGTCCTGCTCCGGCGGCGGCGGAAGTTCGTCGAACGCCACGGCTTCATCCACTCCGTTGAGACTCGGCACGGCATCGGGTACGACGACGACGCATCGCCATGTGGGCGGGAAGGGGAGGCGGGCAAGAAGTGGCCCGCAACCGCGACCGTCTCTGCGTCGGCCTCCTTCGACGACCAAGCCGCCACCGGCGAATGTCCAGGTCCCGACGGCCGAGCGACACGCCCGGCCGAGGGCGCGTGCGAGCTGGGGCGCGTCAGCCTTGACGGCGTGAAGTTGCGCGAGCGCCGTCGCCACCGCCAGCGCGAGCTGCGTGCCCGAGCCTAGCCCGGCGTGTCGCGGAAGGGCTCGTTCGACTCGCAGCCGCACACCGCTTCGAATTTGATAGTGATCCAGGAACCGGCGCGCGAAGTCGGCCGCCCGATCGGAGTCCTGACCACTGACCTCCACGCGCTCCGACCGGCTCGCTGAGAGGAGGAGCGTGGGTTCCGGCGCTCCCGCCCCGATACCGCCGAACCATCGACCCACTGCTCCACGGAGATCGAGGACCCCGAAGTGAAGGCGCGCCGGCGCCTCGACGAAGACCACGCTCTCCCCACGGCTGGTCTTCATGACCGGACCGGCTCTCGGGGCGCAGAGCGGATGTAGTCGGTCAGCAGTGTCATCGCTTCAAGCTCGTGTGCCCCAGCTGTCTTGTCCACAATCACCTGCAACCGCGTCAGCTCGCTCTCGACGAATTCGCGCGGCAAGAGGTGGAGGCGCGTGGCATATATGGCGGCCTCGAGCACCGCGTGGCGCGCCCGATTGAAGCCGATGAACTCGCGCTGTGTGCCACGATGCACAATCTCGGCGTCGATGCGCGAGCGTGGAGGCGTGCTGTCGATCGCTCGAACCTCCACTTCCCGCCACGAGCAACACTCAGCCAGTACGACGCCGCGGACCGCCACGGCCGGCACAGTACGATATTGCGGATGTGCGATCGCTGCCTGCGCGAAGACGCGCACATCGTCGATCAGGTTCACGACGGCCGCGCGGGTTGCGACCACGTTGCGGTACGTCGTGGTGTCGAGAAACGGCTTCAGCACGAGCGACTCCTCGCCCCACTCGACCCCCATGGACGCACAGTTCACAGCGCCGTCGGGGGCGACCGTCGTGACGATCGTCTCAATGATCACGGTCCAGTCCGTCTGTTTGGGGAATCAAGCGCCATGCCCATCAGGATCAGCGGTCGGGCGCCAGGTTCCGGGTTCCAGGTTCAAGGGTTCTGAGGTTCGATCGGTACGTCGGCCAGGTGCCAGGCGTCGCCAGTTCCACGGACCTGCCGTCCGGATCGCGAAAATAGATGCTCAGCCCACCGCTCTCCCACTTCACCCGGCTCTCCACCGCAATACCAAGCTCGGACAGCCGAGCCTCCCAAGCGGCCAGGTCGGTTCGATCGACAGCGAATGCAAAATGTGCCGGACCACTCCCATCGTGTGCTGGAATCAAGCCGCCCGACGCCTGGAGCGGTTGTCGAGACTGCCCGCGTTGAAAAAGCAGCAGAACGGTCGCTCCGCCCGCGTCAAGTGCCACGAGGCGTTCGGTCGCCAGCATCGGCACGACGTTCAGCAGATTCTGATAGAAGCTCGCAGTCTTCGTGAGATCGTCGCAATAGAGGGCCGTTTCCAGCACGTGGCGGACGCGAGCACTCACCGTACGAGCTCCACAGGTGGCGGGACGAACCCGTCTCGGCTATCGGGTCTCGATTCCCAGGGCACCGCCCGTGTGGAGCGCAACGCGCTTCGATGCGGACTGGCGGAGCCGTCGGCGCCGCTGGGAAGCTCGGCCGGCCGCGAACGTGCGCCGTGGAGAAAGCGGTCGAGCATCGCGTAGCCATACTCGCTGGCCGCCGATTCCGGGTGGAATTGCACGCCGACGACTGGATGCGTGCGATGTTCTACAGCCATGACTTCCCCGTCGTCAGCCGCGGAAGCGATCACGCGAAGCGATGGAGGCAGCGACGTTCGCGCGATCGCGAGTGAGTGGTAGCGCGCGACCTGGAGCGGTGAAGGGAGGCCGGCAAAAACGCTGGAGCCGTCGTGGTCGACAAAGGAAGTGCGGCCGTGAACCGGCCGGCAAGCGCGCACGACATCCCCGCCGTAGGCCGCACCGATACACTGGTGGCCGAGGCACACGCCAAGAATCGGGATTGTGGGCCCGAAGCGCCGCACGACATCGGTCGATATCCCGGCCTCAGCCGGCGAGCAAGGCCCTGGCGAGAGGATGATGTGGCTCGGGACAAGCGCTTCGATCTCCTCCAGCGTCACCTCGTCGTTGCGGCGCACCGCCGCGTCGCCTCCCAGCTCGCGGACGTACCGCGCCAGGTTGTGAACGAAGGAATCGTAGTTGTCGATCAGGAGAATCATCGAATTTTCTCGGCCAGATAACTCCTGCGCGCGCGCACCGTCGCCCCGGGCGCCGTCACACGCACCGCGAGCTTGTGCATTTTCCCGTCGAGCACTGCCGGGGTGAAGCCGAGCGCATATTGATGATGCAGCTCGTCAGCGACCCGCCTGAACGTTGGACCGAGGCTTGTCGTCGACGTCAGTTCGAAGTATCCGCCGCCGGTCGCTGCGGCAATCTTCGGAAGGCCTTCATCGGGCCTGCTGTCCACGATGAATGGCCGTCCGAGGCCGGGCCCTCCCCAGCCACCCAAACCGCCACTCGGGCCGCTGGGACCGCCGCGATAGCCTCCCCGGGATGAGGCATCGGAGCCGGCGAGTCCGATCGCGTACACCATCACGTTTTCTTCCTCGGCACGCCGCATGACGTCCTTGAGGGACTGATTGTTGTTTCTGAAGTTCATCGGGGCGTCAGCGCCGTCGGTGAAGACGAGGACGACGCGCCGGCCCTCTTGATTCAATACCGCCGAGATACCAACGTTCACGGCATTCCATAATGGCGTCGGTCCCTCGGGCTGAAGCTCCGTTCGCAGGATCGTCAGGAGCTGCTCGCGGTCGGATGTGAACTCGAAGGGATCGATTTGGATTCGCGTCGCGAAGCTGCCGATACGAGCCTGATCGGCTGGCAACATGGCCTTCACGAACTCCGCGGCGGCCCTCTCCACCAGCTCGAAATTCGCACGCATGCTGCCACTGCGATCGAGCAGCATCACCACGGTAATGGGCTGGACCTCGTTTGCGAAGAGCGTCAGCTCCTGGCGTTTCCCGTTGTCCTCGATTTCGAAGGCGGACCGCTCGAGATCCGGAACCAAGCGCCCACCCGCATCAGTGATGGTCGCGTAGACCGCAACGGTCCGATTGGCGGCTGTAAACGTGGGCAGTTGCTGGAGCGCTGCCAGCACGGCGCCTGCCGAGCAGAGCAGGACGGCGACGAGGACAGCGCGATGTCCGCGGGGGCGCATAGGACTCCCTTGGAGGCGCGGCATCTACGATGCTAACACGCGGGCAATCTCTGCGGGAACATCAAGAAGGTGGAGCGAGCGCATCGATCAGGCCGCGAGCCTTGTCGAGGGTCTCGAGGTATTCCTGCTGAGGGTCCGAATCCGCAACAATTCCGCCGCCGGCGCTGAAGTAGACGCGGTTGCGAAGAGCGAGCGCCGTCCGAATGGCAATGCTCGTGTCGAGCGCGCCGGTGAAGCTCCAGTACCCGACGGACCCGCAATACACGCCCCGCTGCGATGGTTCGAGCTCGGCAATGATCTCCATCGCCCGGAGCTTGGGCGCGCCTGTAATCGAGCCGCCCGGGAAGGCCGCGCGCAGCAGGTCGAGGGCGTCACGGCCTGGCGCGAGCTGTCCGACCACGGTCGAAACGAGATGGTGAACGGTCGCGTAATGCTCCAGGGCAAACAGCTCCGACACCCGTACGGTCCCAGGCGAGCAGACGCGCGAGAGATCGTTTCGCATCAGGTCGACGATCATCAGGTTCTCGGCCCGATCCTTGGCGCTCTCCGTGAGCACGACTCCAAGCGCAGCGTCGTGCTCGGGACCCAGACCGCGCGGCCGTGTGCCCTTGATTGGGCGCGTCTCAACCTGCCCTTGGACGTCGACGCGCAAGAATCGCTCGGGCGAGGCGCTCAGCACCACCGACTCGGGGTAATCCAGGTATGCACAGAATGGGGCCGCGTTTTGTGCACGCAGCCGACGATAGAGCGCCCACGGCGGCTCGCCGAGCGGTGCTTCAAACCGTTGCGACAAGTTCGACTGGAAAATATCGCCGGCAAACACATACTCCCGCACGCGGGCGACCGCATCGAGATAGCGGCTGCGAGTGAACGACGAGCGCAGCTCGAGGCGGGAATCCCACCATCCATTCTCGACTGGGTAGGACGGCGCAGCGTCGAGCGTGGCGCGATGCTGCAAGGACGCCGGGCTACCTCCCTGCGCGACCAGTTTCTGGTCGCTTTGCATCGCAAGGCGCTCGCGAACGAAGGCAGCGCGCTCTTCGGCTCGCCTCGTCCTGGCTGGCGGTGCGGTCTCGGGAACACCCGTCGAGACGAGCCAGGCTTGCGACTGCTCGTGGTCCCATGCCAACACCCAGTCGTACACGCCAAGCACCACATCGGCCACGCCGAGGTCGTCAAAGCGCGGCGCCGGCAGCCGCTCGAGAACGCGCCCCCAGTCGTAAGCCAGATACCCTGCGGCACCTCCCTGGAACGGCGGGAGGCCGGCCACGGGATCGGCAGCGTGCGGCGCCAACAGCGAGCGCACCGCATCGAGCGCATTGCCCTCAACCGTGCGGCGGGAGCCGCCGCACCGATCAACCCATTCGGTGTGTGGACCCTTGCTTCGAACAACGGCAATCGGGTCGGCGCTGAGGAAAGAGTATCGGCCGAGTCGCGTCCCCGTTGATGCACTGTCGAGGAACACTCGATACGGCAAGCCGGCAAGCGCTTCGCAACAGCGCACGGGATCGGGTGCTGGGACGAGATGCTCGACGTGGGGAGGCATCTGAGAATCGTTCGGGTCGTTCGGGGCGTTCGGTCGTTCGGAGCGTTCGGTCGTTCGGACGTTCGGGGCGTTCAGCGTGCGTTCGGCTTTCGCGTCCGTTTCCGTTTCGAGCGCTGCGTCAGCCGTACGCGGTCTGATTTGCCGCCCTTCTCACCGTGCCCGACTTCGTCTGGCGGTGTCAGATAGCCCCACGAGAGCGCACCCTCCTGACGATATGTCTTGCCGAGCGCGACGGCGAGGCTGGCCCGGGCCAGCTCTTTGCCCAAGTAAAACGCGTGCGCAGGCTCGTCCACGTCGAGCTGCGCGAAAATGTCTCTCAGATTGCCGGCGTCGGTGCTGCGAACGAAGCGCTCGTTATTCAACACCGTAATGGTCTCCCGGTCCGCAAAGATGCGAAAGTTGGGATCGGTGATTTCGGCCTGCAGCGCGCGCAAGTCGTTCTCGGCGAACGTGAGGACGGCCGGGTCCTTGACCGTGACCAACCGGTCGTCCACTCCCTTGGGCGCCGTGTGCTGGGTGTACGCGTAGTGCATCAGGCGGCGTGCGATGTCGACTTCCCGCACCGCGCCGCGCGCCCACGGAATAACCTCGGTCGTCAGCACTGATCGCACGCCGAGCTCCTGGCAGATGGCCACGAGCACGGCGTTCACCCCGGTCGAGTCGGCCGCTGTGAGCTCGGTCAGATTTCCGATTCCCATCAGCATCTCGGCATCCGGATAGCGGCGTCTGACCACGGCGTAGCGTTCGAGAGACGCCATGAAACCGTATCCGATCGGCTCGAGGACCGGATCGATCAGGTACCGGACGCCCCAGCGCTCGAGCTTGTCGAGCGTTGGCTCGAGGGTCTCGAGCGGGCCGCCAAGATCGGGGACAACGACCACACGCGTCGCAGTTCCGGCGAGGGCGCGCGCCACGTCGACGTTCGATCCATTGATGCTCAGCACGAGCTCGGCCCCGGCCGACACGGCGGCTCGGATCTCGTCGGGGTCGAACGTGTCCACGCTCACTCGCATGCCGGCCGAGACAAGCTCGCCGACGACGTCGCCAAGCGCCGGGAATGCCAGCCCGGGCGTGCAGCCGAGGTCGATGACGTCGGCCCCCGAGGCACGGAAATATTCCGCCGTGCCGCGCAGCGAATCGCGCGTCAGACGGGGGACGTTGTTGATTTCGGCGACGATCTCGATATCCCAGGCGCCGTACTGGCGTGCTGCGGCCGTGCGGCCGAAATGGCGGGGTATCTCCCGAACGTCTTTGGGACCTTTCTCCGTCGCCACGCCGAATTTATCGCTGATGCGCTGTGGATCGCCTTCGCAGAGTCCAGGAATCATGATCAAGTCGAAGGGCCCGCGCTCGATCTCGAGGTGGCGCACAATCCAGTCCGTCGTCATGAGCGCGGCGACGGTGATTCCCAACACGGCGACTTCGCAGGCAAATGGCGGCGCCATGTCGTTCAGCACACGGCGCAAGGCAGGCTCGGCGAGTCGCCCGGTGATGAACAACACGCGGGTCGGCGTCGCCCGGACCGAGGCCTGGTCCATCAGCGTCCTTCGAGAGCCTCAGGACGTCCCGAGCCCAGTCGAGGGACGCGGGTCGCCACTCCGCACGAACTTGTTCGGCGTCCCTTCCAGGGCGGCGCCCTGGGCCGGCCGCCAGAGCACGACGTCCTCGATCCGACGCGCCAGCGCGAAGTCCTTGTCGGTGATTCCGCCTGCGCTGTGCGTCATGAGCTTGACCGTCAGACGCGCGTAGGTGACCGCGAGATCGGGATGGTGATACGCGGCCTCGGCACAGTAGCCGATCGTCGTGACGAGCATGAGCGTTGTCGCCCACCCGTCCGTCTTGTAGACCCGCCGAATCCATCCGTCTTCGTCAGTACCAGCCCGGCAACTCGCGCAGGCGATCGGCAATCTGCGATTCGTTATAGGTTGGTTCTTTCTCCGACATAGCGCTCCCCTTCCGCTAAGGAACGATCCCAACGACTCGAACGATCCGAACGATCCGAACGACCCGAACGAGACTAGTTTATCCCCCACACTCACATCACCACCCCGCCGTTCACAAGGACGGTTTGACCGGTGAGAAACCCGGCGGTCGGCGACGCCAGGAAAATCGCCACCTCGGCAACATCTTCGGGCGTCCCCCACCGCTTCAGCGGCGTCGACTCTGCGACGGTACGACGCGTCTTCTCGTCGAGGCCCTCGCCGAACGATGTGCGGATCCAGCCGGGGGCCAGCACGTTGACACGAACACGCGGGGCTACCGATCGCGCCAACGACTTGCTGAACGCCAGCACACCCCCCTTCACCGCGGCGAACAACTGCGGATTCAGTCCGGGCATGCCGCTGAGGACGTGATCCCAGCTCATGTTGATGATGACACCGCCCTGATCTTGCGCACCAAGCATCTCGGCGGCCTGCCACGACGCGAGCATGGTCCCGCGAAGATCCGTTGCCAGCAGGAGGTCCAGTTTCTCGACCGTTGTGCGCGAGGCCCACGAGCCGGTGAGAATATCCGCGCCAGCGTTGTTCACCCAGACATCGATGCGTCCGAAAGCTTTGTGGGCGGCAGGACCGAGGGCTCGGAGCGATCCGAGGTCGGTGAGATCGAGCGGGATGACGGCGGCGCGACGTCCAATGCTCCCAATTTCTCGCTCGACCTCCCGAGCGCCCTTCTCATTTGATCGATAGGTGAGTGCGACGTCGGCGCCGGCGCGTGCGGCGGCAAGCGCGATGGCACGGCCGATTCCGCTCGAGCCGCCAGTCACGAGCGTGGCACGGCCGGCCAACGGCGCCGCGGCATCCGCCATCAGAGACGCTCCTCCCTCTTGTACTGGCCTGGAAACTCGTGCGGGGATCGCAACGTCGTCTCAGGGCGCGTGCTGCCTACTCTCGTCAAGATGCTTGATCAGCAAGACCTCGTTGCCGCGCTCGTTGTACACGAGCTCGTCGACGATCTGGCGGGCCATCAACATGCCGAATCCGCCGGCCCGCAAGCCCATGGTTTCGCGATGTCTCAAGCCGGCAAGGACCTGATCCGGCTCGGCTGACTGAATCGCATGTTCGAGATCGGCCCGGGTGAATCCGGGTCCAGGATCGCGAAAGTGATACACGATGGCTCGAGCGGTCCTGGCCGCCGTGACTTCAACGACCTTCCCGGGATCGAAACCAGCGCCGTGCTCCATGGCGTTGAGTAGCATTTCTCGAAATGCGGTCATCAACAGGTCCCGGTCCCGCTCGGGGAGCGCCTGTTGATGCTCGGTCATGAACCGCACGAGCCGCTCGGCGGTCAGAAGGTCAGATGAAACACGCAGCGTGATCCAATTTGGAAGCGCCGACACGATTTCGATTCCGTGATTCCATGAGTCGTCGTTGAGGGCGGCGCGGGCCATCGCGGCGATTTCGGCATGATCGAGCGGTGGAGTGAAGCACGCGAAAACCTGCGCGCGCAACGCACTCATGAGGTCGTCGTGCGTAGCGGCCGGTGCGAGGAGGATGATTCTCGTGCCTGGCCTCACCGCCTGCACCTCGCTCACGAACGCCAGGTCTTCGCTGAAAGGAGTGTCGAGATCGGTGACCACGGCGTCCACGGCGGCGCTACGGAGGCGTCGGATCGCTTCGACGTCGCCTCCACAGCACTCACATTCGTGACCCGCCGCGGCAAGCTCTGCTTTCAACGTCCCCGCGAGCGACGGATTGGCGCGGATGGCAAGTAACCGTCCCATGGGCCAGATATTCTTTGACGCGCGCCGCGATTGTATGCCGAGGAACCCCACCCCACAAGACGGCCCTCTGGCGGCGTCGCGGTGCAGTCGTGCCGCCCCCGACTCGGCTTCGCTAGTAGAGCGCAAACCGAACGGTCACATTCAAGACGACGGCCACCGCTTTGCCGTTCACGACCGTCGGCACATACTCCCATTGGCGGATCGCGTCCAAGGCGGCCGCGTCGAGCAGCGGAATCGATTGAAGCAGCTTGGTCGATTGCACTCGCCCGTCCGGGCCGATCGTAGCCTCGACAACGACGATGCCACGCACGCGCGCCGCCATGGCCGCCGGCGGAAAGTTCGGCCTCACATCTTTGATCTTCTGCGGAGCCACGACATCCAAACCCGCGTGCAATGGAGCCGCCTCCGCTGGCCCCGACTGAGCTGTGAAACCGCCGGAAACGCCGCCCGGCACTCCGCCTGGAATCCCTCCTTCCACACCGCCGACCGCGTCAGCCGGGCCGAGACCCTCGAGACCCGATTCATCGGGCTCGATGCTCGCTGGCGCCTCTAGCGGCGCGGCTCGAATCCATGGTCGCTGGTAGAGCCGGCGGGGCTGGCAGTGTGGATGTCGGCTTTTTGGACGGCGCCTTCGACCGAGGAAGCGTTGAGGGAACCAGAAGGGACGATGCCACATCGAATGGCATCGTCAGGCTGACGGGCATGACCAGACCGGCCGGCTTCGTCATCGCGACCCGCTGGACCGGCCCGGTCCACAGCAACGCGGTCAGGGCGATGCCGGAAGCCAGGTGAATGGCGCTCGACGTTCCAAGGCCGAGTCGCACATGGTGCCGTTCGCCGTCCACGAAGAGCCGATCGCTGAACCAGTCGCGACCACCTGACCGAGGCGTGGCAATCGAACCATCTGGTTGCGGATGCCACGGTGTACGCTTCTTGACGCGTGATGGCGTCCGTCGCTGAACTCCCACGATATCGGGCGGTAACAGGATCGTGCAGCTCACGACGCACCCCCTGCTTCTATAACGCTCCGCGGGACCGATCCTCACCGTAGAACAGCCTGGGTTACACTCGATGCCCCTTATGGCCAAGCCTCGCTTCAGCGGGAAAACTGCCCCCCCATGCGACTTCTGGTAAGCGTAACGAATGGGGTGGAGGCGTCTGACGCCGTCGCCGGAGGCGCAGACATCATCGACGCCAAGGACGTATTGGCTGGTGCGCTCGGTGCGGTCACGCCAACGGTTTTTCGCGACATTCGTGCTGCGGTCACCGCGTCGCGCCTCGTCACCGCCGCGCTGGGTGACGCAACCGACGAAGCGTCGGTTGAACGCGACGCCAATACGTTTGCAGCTGCAGGGGCGGCGTGGGTCAAGGTCGGATTCGCTGGTATCGCCAGCCCCGCGCGCGTCGCGGCACTGATCAGGGCCGCCGTGATCGGAGCAGGAACGGCCGCAGACGAATCCAGATTCGCAGGTGTTGTCGCCGTCGCCTATGCAGACGCGGAGCGGGTGGCAAGCCTTTCCCTTGAAACCCTTCTCGCGATCGCCGCCCGCGAAGGGGCGAAGGCTCTGTTGGTCGACACGGCAGAGAAGGGTGGTCCCGGGCTCCGCGCGCTCGTTCGGCCCGCGGACACTGCAGCCGTGGTGACCAGGGCACACGAAGCCGGGCTCTTGGTAGCGCTGGCTGGCAAGCTGTCAGCCGATGATTTGCCGTTCCTGCGGGACATCGGGACCGATGTTGCCGGGGTGCGCGGTGCGGCATGCGACAACGGACGCACCGGCCGTATATCCGCCGATCGTGTCCGCGTCTTGCAGGCGCTCTGCGCATCATCGCCAGATCGAGCCGCGAAGGATGTGCTACGTCCCGGCGAGGCAGCGGCCAGGAGATGACGATGAAGAAAGAGTGGATTCGATCTGTCTGTGCGGGTTGCATCTTCCTCGTCGCGATCGCCCAGGATGCGCCGGCGCAGCAACGAACCGTATATCAGCAGACCCAATACAAAGGCCAGGAGATCGGAAAGCTCACGGGCGACGTGTATTTCGCTCGAATGGACGATTACCTGTCGGTGTTCATGGTTACACCCGATGGGATCGTTCTCGTCGAACCGATCGGCACCGAGATGGCCACGTGGCTCAAGGGTGAATTGGCGCGACGCTTCAATGTGCCGGTCCGGTATGTCATCTACAGCCATTCCCATTGGGATCATGCCTCCGGCGGCGCAGTCTATGCGGATACTGCGCGATTCATCGGCCACCACGCCATGCTCAAGAACCTGGCGATGCCTCCCGCGACTACGACGCTCCCCCAAAACGCACGCGCGCAGGATGCGAATGGCAATGGATCAATCGATCGGACCGAAGCCCAGGGGAACATCAAGACGCTGTTCGACCTGTACGACGCCGACAAAGACGGCGTTCTGACCGCCGCGGAAGTCGCACGCGGTCCCATTGCCTATGTGAAGCCCCCCGACCTGACGTATTCGGATCGACTCGACATCAATCTGGGCGGGAAGCGCGTCGAAGTCATCTCGAGACCGATTGCTCACGCCGACGACAACACAATCGTTCGATTCGTCGACGGAACGAACGTCCTGTTCGCATCGGATTGGATCACCGTGCACCGGCTGCCTTTCGGCGCCATTGGAGACAGCGAGACGCCGATGGTCAAGGCCGTCGAAGCCATGGACTTCGAACATTTCATCTGCAGCCACGGCGAGCTGGGCAAGAAGGCTGATGTCACCGCGAATATCCGCTACCGCGAAGAGCTGAGGGATGCCGTGGCCAAGGCGATCGCTGCGGGTCTGACGCTGGAGCAGGCGCAAGCGAGCGTGACAATGGACGCCTACAAAGATTGGGATTTCTACGAACAGCAGCGCCCGCAGAACGTGGCCGGGATGTATCGGGCGCTCACCAGCAATCGCCGGTAGGCCCTTCGCGTTTCCGACTCTTGCGATGGACTTCCCAGGTTCCAGGTTCCGGGCTCCAGGTTCCTGGTTCAGGTTCTGGGTTCTGGTCGCTGGTTCTTACGTCGAGCACGGAGTGCGGCGCGCAGCTCATCCTGCTGATCCGCCGCGACGATGTGTGGAGTGACACTTGGAGGAAGTGCTCGCACAAAATAGGCGTCGACTAACCCGTTCCCGAACGCCTCCGGGGAAAGTCGGCTGCTGACTGTTTCGACTTTTGCGACTGGCGCGCGAACGCCTGAGGGTTTGACGAGGACGAGCTGGCGCGCACCCAAGACTCCGGCGACCCAGGCCGCGATGCTGTCGCTCGTGACATCCCAGGTGTGCGGCAGAGGGTCGGCCCTGCGAAGCCATCGGGAGACTGCCAGGACGGGCACCCTGCCGGCATCGAGTGCGGCGCAAATCTCGTGCGGCTCCCAGACGACTACCCCATCGGAAAGCTGCGATACAACGAGGTGCGCGTACCTAATCCATCGCGAGTAGGGCCATCCAGTGCGCGGCGTCATCGCCAATACGAACGCGACGGTCCACTTCGCGCACGGTGTCCGCAAAGGGCCCGCCTCCCGGCACGACGAGGAGCCGGCGCTCCTTCCCCGCCGCCGCTATCTCCGCAAGGGCCGCACCGAAACCCTTGTCGTGTGCGAGAACGCCACCCCCGAGCTTGACGACGATGTCGATGCCGCTGGGGTCGCGCATCTTGGCGCTTGGGATTTGTGGTGATACGCGTGGGGACGCGCTGGCGGCAGGTCGCGGACCAGTCGCCGCAGTCTCGAGCAGAAGCGCGACCGCGACGGCCGGAGCCGACCGCGCTTCTGCCTCGCCCAATTCGGCCGCCAGCGGCACAATCTGCAGTCCAGCCTCGCGCGCGGCGGCTTCGGCAATGAAAGCCCCCAGACCCGCGACGACCGCCTGGCGGAGACCGCGATGACGCGCAAGGACACGCCTGACGCCGTCCGCAATGCGCTCCACTTGCGCTCTCGCCAGTGCACCGGCAATCGAAGACACAGCCGCTTCGTCGAGCTGATCGCGATCCGAGCAGACCACACGCGCCAGCCGCTCGCCCGCGAACTCCCTTGACGCGGGACGGCCGTCCGGCGTGGGGCAGGTGTAATCTGCCTGAGCGAGGTCGCCTCGCCAGACGTGCACGTCGCCAGAAAGGGCAAAGCCCTCAGCCGAAACTCCGGTCAGTGTCCCGCCGAAAGCAACGTGGCCCGCTATCGCCTCGGTTGGAGTGCGAACAGCCCCTGTGTATACCAGCTCGCCGGATGCGAGGCGCTCGGGATCGGTCAAACCGCAGGACGACACGGCGCCGCCGACGATTGGGATGATGTCGGTGGTCGTCGTGCCGGTGTCAATCAGCAGCACATCGGGGTAATGCCGGGCGATGGCGTGCGCCGTGGCCGACCAATTCGCCGCCGCGACGGCGAGCGGTTGTTGCCGCGCTTCCGCCGGCGCGAGGAAGCGGCCTTTGACGGACCAGACGTAGATGTGCGACGTCGGAAAGGCCGCCTCCACCGCATCGAGCACAAAGGCAACGCCGTCGCGTTTCGTACGGAACATCTGCGACAGTTCCGCTGTCATCGTCACCGCATGGGCGGCCGCGTGCGGATCTCCCGCCCCGGGTGTCTCGCAAACTTCCGCGGCGAGCTCGCGAAGGAGCGGCGCCAGGGCGTGGGGAGCGCGCTGCATCTCGAAAGGGCGCGTCCGTACGGCCAGCACTTCGCCTGCGGCGACGCGGGCCACCTTCGTGTTCACGCCGCCGACATCCCACCCGATCACGTCCGTCATCGAGCGTGGCACCTTGATCGTCGTTACCCTGCCAGGCTAAAATGTCTAGTCACTCTAGACAAATAGAACATATGGCGCCCGTGTCCGAAGACTTGCTGATTGATGCCGTCTCCGCCGGGGCCAGGCTGGCCGAGGCGGAGCGCGCGGTGCAAGTCGCCCGCGCAGACTATCACGCGATGGTTCGCCGACTGCACCTCGCCGGAGCTTCGTTAAGGGAGGTTGCCGAGGCTCTTCAGTTGAGCCATCAGCGCGTCCAACAGATCGTGGACGTCGCGGGCGGGACGTGGTGGCGCCGAGTCTGGCGCACCCGAAACAAGACTGCCGACCTGGTCTGTACCTGGTGCGGTCGGCCCTCAGACGAAGTGTCCAAGCTCATCGCTGGACCGAACGTCTATATCTGTGACTCGTGCACCGAGGCCGCCGAGCAGGCCCTGGAGACGGAGGGTCCTGCCCTACTCAAGCGGGCCACAGCCAGATCGAAAGGCCGATGCTCGTTCTGTGGCAAGCGGTCAAGCGAGAATCGAGCACTCGTGCTGGGCAACACGGCCAACGTCTGCGCCGAGTGCCTGCGAATCTGCCGCGAGATCCTGGATGCCCAGCCTCCGTCACTGCCCTCCGGCTGACGGCGGAGTTGGCGTCGCATCGACGCTGAATGTCAGACCGGTGAACATCATTTCTTCCCAGGTCTGATCCCCCCACCACACGTCTTGTGTGGGATCTGGATTTGACTTATTGGCCCGCGAGTTGTCGTACCACGCGATTGCGTGAAGCTTCGTTCCTTTGGGCAGTTTCAACGGAGTCTTGAAAATATAGTCGGTTTGCCACTCGAAGTCGTAGTTCGGCACAGACAGAATCTGCTCTTCCCGTCCGTCGGGAAAGACGACCGAGTAGCTCCACCGTTTGCCGCGGACGTGCGTGTGAGGGAGCATCCCCCACAGGGTCACGTCCCGATTGATCGTCATCTCGGCATCGACGCGATGGTCGGGGGCTCCAGCGGGAATGTGGAGGGCGCCGTTGATCAATGCCATGCTTCGCAGCTCCGTCTTCGGTCGATCCTTGGCGAAGGTGAATCCGATACTCGTCCGATCGGTCGTTGCGGTCCCTCTCGTCGAGTAGTGCATCTGGAAGATCAATGTCGAGCCCGCCACGAGGCGAGTGGCCGTGTCGGGACGGTACACGCGGCTCGCCGTGCCCGGAACATAGGCGCCAATCGAGGGGCCCAGCATGGGCATCGGCCGATCGTTGGGACCAAGTGGCTTTTGTTGATCGGCCGGCAGCTCCGGACCGCCGGTCTGACCCGCCGGAATGTCCATTCCGTCGGCAAACGTGAACAACGGCGCAGGTCGCCGCTCGTTCTGAGGCGAGCGCTGTGGCCGTGCGGATTCGGGCGGCCGCGTATACACGATCACGTGATGAACGACCGCGCGATTTCCGGGACGGACCTCGAACGCCTGGACCCACTTGTCTTCGGCGAAGTTGGTCGGCACCTCAAAGTATTGATAGGCGATTGTCCCGTCGGCCGGAACCGGGTAATCCTCCTGCATCGTCAGAATCGCGTCGGGCTGGCCGATGGTCCAACCTTCGACATACTTGGGTTGCGCGGGCAAGTCTCCTGGATTCCCCTCGGGCGCACCCGCGGCCGCCCACCGCAGAATCGTGTCCTTGTCAGCAGGACTGAGCCGACGATCGTTCAGGAACTCCCCGGTCGCTGGATCTGCATGCCAGGGCGGCATGGTGCCGGCCGAGACCTTCGTCGCGATCGACTTCGCCCACGGGCGCGCGTCCTTGTACGTCAGCAGCGACATCGGCCCGATCTCGCCCGGCCGATGACACGACGTGCAGTTCTTGAACAGAATCGGGGCGACGTCTCTGCTGAATGTCGGGGCGGTGCTTGTCTCGTTCGGTGACTGAGCACCGGTCGGAGCAGACGCCACGATGGTGATTGCAAACAATGACGCGACGGCGAGAATTCTTGACGTCATGGGTTCCTCTGCACTGCCGGCTCGAAGATCGGCGCTGTAAGACGTGTGGAGAGTGGAATGAGTACGAGCGATCCAGGGCGAAGTCAACGCGCGACATGTGATGGAGTCACGGTACAACAGCCTGAGATAGAACACGATGCGAGTGATCGGAGTCATGGACTTGCTCGACGGCCGCGCTGTGCATGCCTGCGGAGGGACTCGCGAGAGCTATGCCCCGATTCGAGCCGTCGGCGATTCGTCAATCGACCCGGGCGACGCAGTGGCGCTTGCACGCACGTACATCGACCGGTTCGGCCTCGAGGAGTTGTATGCCGCGGACCTCGACGCCATTCTCCGACGTGACGCACAACACTCCAACCACGACCCGATCGTCGCGTCCGTCGCCGCTCTCGGCGCGCCGCTCTGGCTGGACGCCGGCGTGTCATCTGCCGCTCAGGCATGCCACCTCCTCACTCTCGGCGCCGCCCAGGTCATCGTCGGGTTGGAGACGCTTCCTTCGTTTGACGCGCTAGGAGAAATCTGCGCCGCAATCGGCGGCGACCGAGTCGCGTTCAGCCTCGACCTGAGAAACGGTGAGCCAATCTCGGTCCATCCCGACATCCTGCAGGGTCAGACTCCGCTTCTCCTTGCCGCCCGCGCCGCCGAGGTCGGCGTCGCTCATATCATCCTGATCGACCTGGCGCGCGTCGGGCTCAACGCGGGAGTCGATCTCGGCGTCATATCGGAGGTGCGCGGCGCAGTGCCGGGATTGACGCTGCTCGCCGGCGGCGGCGTGCGTGGGCCAGATGATCTCGCGCGCCTCGCAAGGGCCGGATGCGATGGCGCCCTGGTCGCGACGGCCCTGCAGAACGGCTGCCTCGGCGCCAGTGATGTGACGGCGGCACGGCATCTTGCATGAGCCTCCCGCCTTCACGCCGATCGCCGCTCGCCAAACAGGCTCGCCACCTTGAGAATGGCGGGCACCGCGGTGGCTGCGGCGGTAATGATTCCGAGAGCGGTGTTGGCCAGCTCTCGCTGAGTTGTAAAAAAGAAGGCGACGCTGGCGATCAGAGCCATCAGGAACGGAACTTTGACCATGTCCCACGCGCTTCGGGACTGTTCCTCGAGCCCCTCTAGTGTTCCTACCTCGGTCTGCGTCGGTGACGAAAGGACGAACCGCCGGAACGTCTCTGTCATGAGCACCAGGTGTGGCTGACGTCGGACGAGCCCGCGGGCCATCAACAGCCGGACTGTCCGCTTGGTTTTCTCGTTGACCAGTCCGTCCTGTGCGATCTGACTCAGCACCACCTTCTCGTTCGGTGTGCAGGTCGCCCAGATCTCCAGGAAGTAGCTTTCTGCTCGTTCTCCGACTTCGAGGAGAAGCTGGGTCAGGTCGAGGGCCGGACGATCGGGATGCCAGGCATACGGCAGGATGTCCTTCCAGAGCCGGTTCACGTGCGGATCGCGGCGCTCATCCTCCAGGAACCTGGCTGAGTGCGAGAACCCGAGTGCGTTGAGTCGCCACACGATCTCGCGCCAGCCGCCTGCAGCCCAGCTGGAAAACGCCGACGCACCGAGCGGCAAGGGCGCGGGAGCCGGAGCCACCGCGTTGACGGGAATCACGACGAACCGCGCGAGGACATCCCCCCAGCGCCGAGACCAGTCGGCTTCAACGCCCGGGGATTCGGCTGTCGATGCGGTCGCCGCGAAGAAGATCCCGGGAGGCGCGGCTGAAACGATCACGACAGTCCGGTTCATCACGCTGATGAGGCGCTCCACCAGCGCGAGTTTTCGTCCATTGAAACGGCGATTCTGCGAGCGTGCTCGAAATGCAGAATCAAGACGTTCTGCCCCGTCGGCAACTGTCCGAGGCGCTCGATCTGATCGTCCAACCACTCGTTCTCGGCAGCGTCGTCATCGGGCGCCTGCGCGAGATCGAGCTCGGTGTACGTCGAAAGGTGCGGCCATGCGACCGGCCGGGTGGCTACTAAAAACAGATGCGGCGCCCAGATCTCCCCTAGTGCTTCCCTGCCCGACCAGATTGGCTCGATGACGTCCACGACGAAGATCGTCCGGATCGTACGGATCACGAAACGCACCACCCAGACGATCGCCGCGACGCTCACCAGCGCAGCGACCACGAGCAGCAGAAGACGTCCAAAGTCGGACCAGTCAATCACGGGCGGGACGATGGACGCCAGGACGGGCCGTGGTCCTTTGAGCAACGTCAGGCCCGCGCCCGCGTGCTGCCAGCGCCAGCTCTGGTCCCCTGTGCTGTTGTGCATCAGTTCGCGCAAGCGAACGGAGGACTCCGAATAGAACGGCAGGTACTCTTCAACCACGGCCGGCAGCGTCAGTGGGTCGGCCAGCCTGGCCTGGATCGCGAGTTCGGGGACCTCACTGGTGGTAGAGAAGGAGAACTCGTGGTAACACACCCCATTTCCACACAAGCGCGGCCCGTCGCGACTTGACCCGTTCGGTCATCGGGTCGGGTGGAGTTGGTCGACCGACATTTGCTCCGTCCGGCGCTGGTACTCGCCGCGATCGAGGGCAATCTGGAGTTGACCGTACTCCACAAAATTCTCCAGTTGCATGCCATGAGCGATTCTGAAAAATGCGGCCGCGGGCAGCACGGCGACAAGGAACAAGAGGACACCGGCCGTAACACCGTAGGTGATGTTGACCGGCGGCGCGAGCGTCGACAGGCCGGCCCTCCGGCCCCGTCTCTTGGCCCTGGCGGTCCAGATGACGCTTGCGGCAACAAGTCCACCGGGAACCAAGCGCCACACCGAGCTACCCGTGCGGCTGGGGACGGTGCCGACGATCGCGGACGAATACGGGAATCAGCAGAACAGTCCCAAGGGCGCCTGCCCATAGCAGGCGGCTTCGGTCGGTGTTCGGCGTCAACAATGCGTAGGCGAGCGCCCATCCCACAAACGGCAACACGAACGCCACGCGGAGCAGGTCGGCAGGGCCGAGGACGAACAGCGAAACAATGAAGGCGACCGAGAGCATGAGCAGTGCAGGCAGGATGTCAAGGTACGCCTGCGATCGAGCTGGATCGGGCCACAGCCATGGAGTCCTGTACTGCGGACGCAGAAACAGAACGCTGAGAGCAATGATCACGTAGACAAACGAGTAAGCAAGCATGAAGACGAGCGTGAACACAAGCCACTCGGCCATCACGGTGCGTGGCAGGTCCTTCTGGTAGAACGTCACGAGCGTCCAGGGCTGATGACGACGAGCGCGATGGGTGCGCCCGGCGATCCGGCGAGCGAAATCTCCATCGGCGTGACCAGTGCACGGTGCTCGACGCCCCAATACCTGATGTCGACCCATTCCTCGTGTCTCGCCTCGACCAGAGCGCGGAGACGGCGACTGCCATCGGATTCCGTGAAAAAATTCTCGGCGATGTGGCTATGGCTCTGATCGGAGTGGACGAGCACCTCGCCTTTGCCGTCAATCACCGCAAATCCGAATCCTGGAGCAATCAACGGTTCACTGAGCGCGCGGAGCGGGAGGGTCAGCGCGGCGACTGTGATGTCGGGATCAGGCCAGCCGGACGTCCGCTTCGACAGGATCGCTTCGTTCCGGCCCGTGGTTGCCGAGCGAAGCGGCTGAAGGAACACGTGCTCCGACGATGAGTTCAGCCTCCAGTGCGCGAAGTATTCGCGTGACCGCACAGAAATCCGCGGTGTGACGAAGGGGCCCATCGCGATCTTCCATTGCTGAAGGCCCTGTTCGTCGATGAGCGAGAACGAGTCAAAAAATGGATAGGCATCGAAATCACGATCCTCGAGAGCTTTTGACTTAGCCACATCCGCGGCGCACCTCTGCTCCCGGCGGTCCGTTCTGAGGTCGAGTTCGCAGGGCCCGTAAATCGCTCCGACCCCGGGCTCGCGCAACACACGCTCGAGGGTCGCCAGTTGCGTCGACGCCGCCTCGACTTCATCTTTCGACTGGCTCGTAATACTCCGGGCGAAGGCCTGCAACTGCTTGTCGAGAATCGACTCCAACCGTGAGAACGCATACACGCTCAAGCCGCAAATCGTGATCAGTCCGATGCCCAGGAGCGCGAAAAAGCCGACCAGCACGACGTCGCGAGCTCTCACGTGCTCGGCTTCGCCGATCAATCGCAATTTGACGAACGGCCAGCTCAAGACTGCCAGCAGGAGGACGACGCCGAGGAGGGCCATGATCGGAAACGAGACGGCCGCACTGTCGGCCGACAGGGTCTGCCGTGCGATCAATCCGGCCAGGACCCAGCCGCTGCCGCCGGTCCTGGGCTCGGGATCGAGGAACATCCGGCCGCAGCACGGTTGCACCATCAGCTGGTTATCTGCCGCCCCGAGAGTTGGACGTCGACGGCGCCCGACGCTCGCGCCAATGGCTCGAACTTCACCGTGCCGGACGGGCTCGAGTCTGCTGACTGAAGCTGGTCGAGACGGGTGATCCGTAGCTTGGGATCGCCGGTCTGGAAGATCACGCGTCCATCGGTTGTGGACACCACGATCGAGTCGAAGATGCTCTTGGGCAACTCGGAACCGAGCACCGGTTCGAGCACGGTCTCGAGCTCTCGGGTCAGGATGCCGGCCAGCTTGTCCCCTGTCGCCGTGACGCGCGCATCCCGGCGCACCCACAACAACCTGGACTCCCGTTCCGCGAAATTGAACGACAGCGTCACATCGTCGGACTGAAGGAAGGTCTGCTCCAACGACAGCGGATCTCTATCTCCGACGCAGTCCGCTTCGTTCTCGTCTTTCACCCAGTCGAGAGTGTAGGAGGGGAGCACCGGAACGAACGGAGACGCCTTTTGAAGAACTTGACGGGTGATGCGATTGTTCCTGCCGCAGGTGAGAATCCGTCGCAGGCGGAGCAGCACCTCTCGGTCGCGCTCAATCGTCTCTTCGATTTGCTTCCCGAGGCTGGCGAGGAGTCGGAAGTTTCGGGCCGTCAGGTAGTCTCGGGCGCTCGAGACGTGGATGAAATGGTACGCGCCCAACGCGATCCCGAAGAGACACAGCAGCAGCAACGGCACCTTGAGCGCGGCGACATAGGCGGCCGCCGCGGCACGCAGCCGGGGCTTCGAGGACTTGACGCTGTCAGGCGGGGGGGTCGATGAATTGAGCTCCACGACTCACCAAACTTCCGCGCGACGCGCCTCATCTCAGCAAGCGCGTTGCGCCTCCTTTCCGATCAACGACACCGCCGTCCGTCGCGAACGCGTGACCGCACGATTCCTTCGCAGGATGCCGCAGGTTTGCCTCACTGGCCCTCTATCGACAAAGCCAGCAGGACGTTGCCCGGCATGAACCCGAGTGAGCCATAACCCGAGCTGACGAACAGCATGCCGCCAGCAACGGTGGCTCCAGGGCCATTGAGCGACCCGCCGCGACCCGGCACACCGTTGACAGTCTCGAATTCGCGCGCGGTGTCGAGGTCCCAGATCACGCGGCCGCTCCCAACCTCGTAGGCCCGGAGATGTCCATCCAAGCTGCCCGAAAACACGACGTCAGGAATGGCTGTGACCGCCGCGGGCTGGGCCGTGCTGCATCCGACGCGGCCGGCGCAGCTGTCGCCTTGGGGCGGTGCCGACCAGCGTGTCTTTCCATCCAGGACGTCAATGGCGACAAGACCGCCCGCTTCGCCAGCTTTCTTTTCGAACGCACCGGAGAGCGATGCGTAGGCGACGGATCCGTCGGTCGCAAACCCCCACTCGATGCCACCGAGCACACCGCCCTCACCGGCCTGCGTCTTCCAAATCAGCTCTCCGGTTTCGGGGTTGACGCCGTACATTGCTCCAGATTTTTGGCCCGCGAGCAACACGCGTCGCCCATCCGCAAAGATCGCCAGAATGGGCGAGCTGCCAAAGTCGTGGTCGGGACCTGCCGAGTCGGGACACTGTTGGCGGCCAGTACCCCTTGTGTCCAAACAGCCCACGTTCCATGCATCCCCTGCAAGAACCTGTCGGACCCAGACGATACGACCGGTGTCGAGGGCGAGCGCCATGATTGCGTCGCTCTCCGCTGCGGCAGGATTCGAGTAGCTGTCGCCGGTCGTCACATACAGACGATTCCGATCGGGATCGAGTGCAGGTGCCGACCAGATCGCCGCCCCGGAAGGTCCCCAGAACTGCGTTCCTGCGCTATTTCTGGTCGTGCGGCGCGGAGCTTCCGCAATCGTGAAGGTCTTCCAGAGTTGGCTCCCGGTTGCCGCATCGAGCGCGACGAGACTGCCCCGGAACGTGCAGCACTCATATCCGGGAATCGCGGCGGTGCCCTCTTCGAGCGATGACACAGGCACGTAGAGACGCCCGCTGTGAAAGACGACACCCCCGGTGATCATCGCGTCGAGGTGGTCGTCCACTTTGACCTTCCATCGAAGTTTGCCCGTCGCCGCATCGAGGGCGTACATGTTCGCGTGCGCGTCGCCAAAATAGACAGTAGAGCTGCCTTCCGCGGTTCGGGCCACTACCGGGGTGGAACGAACACCAGCGTCCGCCTCGAAAGCCCAGGCGAGACAACCCGTCCGGGCATTCAAGGCATACACGACGCCGTTGCGGCTACCGACGAAGACCCGACCGCCGACGATCGTGACTTGTGAACCCGAGGCGGATACGCCCGGAAATCCAAAAGCCCACTTGAGCTTCAGACGAGGAACGTCGTTGGCCGCCAACCCCGCTGCCGCTGCGGACTGCATCCGAGTGTTTCGCAGATCCGTTCCCCATCCGTTCCATGCCGGACCCCCGCTCGGATCAACCTGCGTCGGTTCGCCAGATCCAGCTGCGTTGCAGTAGGCAGTCGTCGGAATCACTTCCAATGGTCCGCGGTAGGATCCGGCGGGTCGGCCGGAGAGAAACGCGGCGACAGCTCGTCGCTCTGCTGCGCTTAAAGCGGCGGCCTGCCTGCGCATGCTGAACGAGCTGAGCGCCGTGTCGATGTGTTCCGGGGTGAGGCCTCGAAGCGCCTCGCGGCTGGGCATCCGCGGCAGGCTCCCCTCGTGGCAACTGGCGCAGTGCCGTGCGTAAACTGCCTCGCCGTTTGGTGTCTGTTGTGCCGCGGTCGTCGCCGGCACAACCAGCAGAACCGCAAGCGCGACGACGACGCTCCGCATGGGCCCTCCGATCTCAGCGCTGAGCGCTGTCTTAGGGTTGAGGCCGTCATCATAACGGGTGAGCCAGACACGGCACCAGGCCTGACTGAAGCTGCCGGTCGTGGAGTGCCGCACTACAGTCAGAGTCGGGTGTTCACCAACTCATCGGTACACTCGAGGCGCGTATCAAATCCAATTGGAATCGACTCGCCGTCAAGCCTATTCCAATAGAAATCGAACGATTAGTCTCGCTCTCATTGGATTACAGTCCGCGTGTGCGACGCCTATGCGGCGCTGATGAGTTCCTTCCTTCGCAGCGAACGCGCGGCATTTCCTTTGCTCTCCCGCCGATGTGATGCTTTCGTCTGGCCGCGATTTCTTCCGGCCTTTAATCGACGTCGTACGGCGTCGCGAGATCTCCGCCTGCAACGCGCAGCGGAATCTCCGGCAAACCGGATCGACTAGCGACTGGAGAGCTCGACATTACCCAAGAACAGGGCTGCGGCACCAACCCGTCGGGCTGCGCCCCGAGACATGACGAAACCGAGGCTCCTCCTCCTGGCGATTTCGAGCGTCCTGGCTCTAGCTATCGGAGAAACGCTTGCTCGAGTAGCTCAAGCTCTAACCCCGGCTAACCCGACGCCAGGATTCATCTTCATGAGCTCGCCCCACATCCGACTCGACGAGCGCGGAGCTGTGCGGCACGTTCCAAAAGAACTGGTCCGGCAGGTCGTGCTATACGATGACAAGGTCGAGTTCGACTTCTCGTATCGAACGAACAATTTAGGCTTTGTCGACCATCGTGATTACGGTCGTGGGCCGCCAGGTCGACGGTCCTATGCCTTTGTAGGAGATTCGTTTGTGAAGGGCATGGGCGCAGAACCCTGGGTCCCGCAATTACGCGATACGCTTCGGAAATCGGGGCATGAGATTGAGATCTACAACCTTGGCGTAAATGGGGCCAGCATTCTGCACTCTCGCAAGCTGCTGGCGTCGGTTTCGGCCGAGCTTCCGATCACAGAGATCGTTCTCTTACCAATCACACACGACTTCTACCGGCGCTGGTGGGTTCCTGTCCAGGTGGGCGACAAAATACTGGCCTGTCGCGATCCTGCGTCATGCGATCCGAATCGGTTTGGCGCTGTCCATGCTGCCTATATCATCGACCGGGAGGCGACAATTTCCTCACTCGTTGCTCGGAAAAACGAAGCGCTCCTGGTCCAAACGCAGAGCCCGCCGCAACCCGAGCCGGCAGTGTATCGGCCTCCACTACAGCCCATCTGGAGACGCGCCCTGCAGCATTCCGAGCTCTACGTGCTGGCGCGGCCGCGGGTCAAGCGCTTGCTGGAACGTTTCGAGCTGCGGGCACCTGAACCGGGCCCGTATGACGAGACCGAGTTGCTCGGCGACAACCTCTCGGCGCTGGCCGGCATTCGCGCCGACTTCCCCACGACGCCTATCACGCTGGTTCACTTTCCCGAAAAAGACGAGGTCGAGTACGGAAGATATCGATTGAACCTGCGAGATCATGCAGAGCGATTGGGCATCCAGTATCTCCCGGCCCTCCGCCAGTGCAAGTGGTCGCTGGACATGTACCATCCGAACGACAGTCATCCCAACGCCAAGGGATACTCCAACATGCAGACGTGCCTTACGAAGCACCTCCTTGCCGAGCAGATGTCCATCCTCGACGGAGAGTGAATCTCCTCCGCTTCGAGCACGGCGTGAACGTGGGTCTCCTTCGCGGGTCGTCTCCCGCGATTTCATCAGCACCGAGGCGTTCCCCGAAGCGAATCGTTATCGAAGAGCAGTTCGGCATATTGCCGACTGTCCGAAATTCTCCTCGACTTCCATCTCGATCGCGGTGAGGCCACGTGCTGCCATGGCGTCCAGCTCGGCACGAAGGCGGGACGTCAAGAGCTCCGCGAGCATCTCCACTGTCGTGTTCGGAACCGGAAGCAGGGCGCAGTCGCTCAGAGGAAAGACGTAACGCGGCTTCCCGTCAACCGTAACCCTCACACACTCGCCTTCCTCGGCGACTCGAACCCGCTGGCTTTCGAGAGGAAGGAGTACCTTGTGGTCGATCTCGTCGCACAACTGCTTCATGATCCGCTTGAGGATCACGAAATCGAACACAAACCAGGCCTCCTCGTCGAGCGCTCCTTCCACGGTCACGCGCGCACGGTAGTTGTGGCCGTGCAATCCCTCGCAGCGGTGGCCGGCGAACGTGATGAAGTGCGCCGACGAGAAGACCAGGTTGTCCTTGGTGACCGTTACGCGAAAGTCACCGCGTCGCTCCATGAGGTTCTCCGACTTCAAGGTATCTCTCGTGGGAACCACGCGGCCCACGGAGGTCGGGTCGTTCCCGTCCCCCCAACGATGACATTTGGAGTACCCATCAGTCCAGCCTCCTCCATCCGGTCTGGACTTCGACCAACCGTGCGACCGGGCGCGTGCGGCCTCATGGGATACCGGCCCAACCGCCATCGAGCAATACCACGAAGAGAGCGGCCGCTGTGAGGTCCGCGGCGGTGCCCGGGTTGGCGGTATAGCGCGCGTCACGCAACCTCGCATCCATCTCTTTGATTGCATGGCGGCCCGCCTCCGACCGAACACCACCGGCGGCCATCGCGTAGCGGGCCTGCTGTGACACCTCGGCCGCGACGGCTGCTCCGCTGCGACGCGCGACGTGTGTATCCGAAGCTGCGGCGAGCAACGAAAGGAACGTCTCGACGACCGCGTCGTCCCAGTTGAGTCCGTCGCGACGCGCCCGAACAAGAGCTGGGCCGCCCAACTCGAACGTCGTTTCGAACGCCGTCATATATTCCCGAGCAATGCCGTCCCGGCCGGCAGCAAGTCGCATGACTTCGAGCAGCGTCATCGTCGGCTCGTCCGCGACGTCCTGCGAGTCGACCTGTCCGAGTCCACCGGGCGCCGCGAGACGAATCGCCGCGTAAACGTCGCGCGCGTCGTCCACCGTGGTCGTCTCCAGCACGCCGCGCAGCGTGGATCGGAGCTTCATCTCTTCACCGAGGGCCGGTTCGAGCATCGCCGCTCGGGCAACCGGGGCGAGAAGGAGGACGATGCCCAAATTGGTGTTCGACGAAGTCCAACGCCGCGTCGCCTCGATGGCGAGACGCACGGTCCCTCCGACTGAACGTGTCCCAGCGCCAGTCAGCGGACCGCCAATTGCCACGGCACTGGCGAGGAAATCCTCGTACCGTGCGTCGGCAAAGTGACGCCCCGGTGAGACGTTGCCGGGCTTGGGAGCGCTTGCCTCGAGGAGGCATGCGAGCTGCGCCGCAGCGGCTACGTCTGCCGCAGTTCTCTTCACGCCTGAAGCTCCGCTGGATCCCCAGTCGGCGTTCGATTCACTCGATTCTCGAGGTGCTCAACAATCGCGGCCGCCACGTCGACTTTGGTCGCCTCCTGCAACCCCTGCCATCCTGGAATGCCATTCACCTCCAGCACGAACACGTCGCCATTGCGCGAAGGAAGCAGATCCACACCCGCATAGTCGGCTCCGACGGCTGCCGCGGCGCGCAACGCGAGCTCTTCCCATGGCGGCGGCAGCGAGAAGGGCCGCGCCGACCCTCCCCGCGTGACGTTGGTGCGCCATTCACCAGCTGGCGCCCACCGCTCTATTGCACCGATCACCCGACGGCCGACGACGAAAGCCCGAACGTCACGCCCCTCGTGCTCGATGGCGCGTTGAACGTAGAACACGGCTCGTAGTTGCTCGAGCGAGCGCAGCACACGGAACGCCACGTCGGGATCGCTTACACGTACCAGACCGTGCCCCATCGAACCAAAAATTGGCTTGATGACGACGTCGCCCATCGCCCGGACTGCGGCCATCGCGTCTGGCGTCCCTTCGCACACGACGGTTTCAGGCGCGGGCAGTCCCGCCTCCTGAAGCAACGCCGTCGTGAAAAACTTGTCGACCGAGCGTTCAATTGCACGCGGCGAGTTCATCACCGGCACGCCCCGGTGCTCAATCCAGTGCAGTGCGTCGACACGATAAATGATCTGTTCGAGTGAGCCGTTCGGGATGATCCGCGCCAGGACGGCGTCGGCATCGAGAATCCTGGCGCCTTCGCAGGAAAGGCCGCCGGCATTGCGATTCGGAGGTGCGCTCGATGCGGGCGACGACTCCGCGACACCGCGGCCCGCTCCGAGCCGAGCCACGAGTCCTTCATACGGCAGCACGCTGCTGGTATGCGCGCGCTCAGCGAGTGCGCGTCGCAGTTCATCGGTGTGCCACCCGGTACGCGCGCTGAGGATTACGATGTGCATCGTCGGGGAACCTGGGTTGGAAGCAGCAAGTAGATTACAGCGAAGTCGAGCGATCGTGGTCTTTAGCCTTAGCCAAATGCCGTTCGGAAATTCGCGGCTGACCGCACAGCCGTCAGTTGCGCGACGCGATCCGTGGTGGGAAGCATCTCGAACCGTCGCGCCGGTTCCGTCAGCCCGAAAAACGGCGTTGCGCTCGTCGTCCTTCCGCTGGCGCGGCCGTCCTGCCGATTCGCGACATCGCTCCGATCAACGAGTCGCGCCTCGGGCAACGCCTCGCTCCGGGTGACCTTGCGACAGACGGCCGCGCAGGCCTCGGCTTCACGCCGTTTTTCCGGCTCCGATGGCGGGCTGACTCCAAACGGCGCGCGGCCCGAGACGCTTCCCGCCACGCCCCAAGCCGTCGCCGGCGGCCGCTGACGCGGAGGGTCGTCAGCTGGCGCAAGGGCCGTGAAGTCGGCCCGTCACGCGTCAGGAAAACCCGCGCGCAGTGAGTTCCGTCGCGGCGGTCTCTCACGATGTCACCCGAGGGCCTCAAGCATCCCGGACGGGGCTAGTTGATCGGAGCGATGCCGCAAGTTGGTAGGACCGCCGCGCAGCGCCAGAGTTCGAACGGAGCGCGGGTTTTCCGGGTCGACGATGACGGCCCGACGCGCCAGCTGACGACCCTCCGCGTGTCGGCTCTCTGCGCCCACATGTGGCCAACGCTCAGCAGTACAAGCCTTCGGCTCATTGAACTTCCGACAAGCATTGGCCTTTAGCCAGAGATGGTCTGTGGTGTGATTAGCCGAGCGTCTGTTGAACGACGCGTTCCGCAACGCCGAACGACATGGTCATGCCATGCCCGCCCAACGCAGTCACGACCGTCACGCCATCCTCCGGATTGACAATGACGTACGGATCCGAGGGATGCTTCACGTACAGACCGTGCCACCGGCATTTCAGCCGCAATTCGCGGACGTCGAGAAACCGGTTCAAGTACTCGAGCGTGAGCGCCTCGATTGACGGCTTGTCGAACGGGTCGATGGCCGCGCCATACTCGTGGGAGTCTCCGATCAACAGCTCGCCAGGACCGTCTTGCGAAACCATCACGCGAATGCCGGACCGCATGTGATGCGGGAACTCGGCCTCGAGCCGTGACGTCAAGGCGGGCAGGCCCGCGCAGTTCGCGAAGCTCTTATAGGATGGAAGTGCGAGCGCTGCCGCGAGCATTGGTCCCAGCCGCCATGCCACCGGCTCCGATCGCATCATCTGGAGCTTGCATCTGATCAGCCCGAGGCGCTGCAGCTCGGAACCGAACAGCGTTTGCAGCTCGTCACCCGAGCACACCCAGATTCGTTCTGCCTCCCATCGGCGTACGCCGGCCGCCACTCGCTGAGGCCGGCAGCCGGTCACCAGCGTGTCGAATGCGAAAGAGATGTTCAGCGTCCGCTCGAGCCAGCGTGGGAGTTGTGCCAGCGTGGCCCGTGGATCCACGCAGGTCTCGTTTGGACTCCACAGTGCCAGTTGCAGGCCGTCTGGCTTGAGTCGCGGGGAAAGCTTCAGGGCAGCGGACGGATCGAGCAGTTTGCAGGGAAAGCCGCCGCGACAGGCTTCGTCGGCGAACTCGGTGAGGACTCGCGCCTCGTCGTCCGCGTAGGCCACGTGAAGCGAACCGGTCTTGTCATGCCAGATGCCGGCCTCGGTCAGCACGTCGAGCCATATCGTCCGGCTGTACAGAGCCAGGAGCCGGAGGTCGCCAGCCGGCTGGCCGATCGGCCAGAGCATCCCGAAATTGCGGGCCGAGGCACCCTGCGGCCGCGAGTGTCGCTCGAGTACCGAGGACACGCCGCCCACGTCGTCCAAGGTGATAAGCGTGTGCGAGCCCGACGATGCCGGCGCCAATCACCACATCGTCGTAACTGCCGTTCGTACTGGCTGAACCCAACGCAGGCAACCCGCCCTACGATGACTAGGTCATGCGACAGATATATGACGGACGGGTAACCATCGCGCAAATTTGGCATATCGTGCGGAACGGCTCCCAGTCTCACCTCAGCGTTCGTACAGAGACGCGCGCAACACGTCCGGCCGCAGCTGCCCGGCGTGGAACGTCCGGCCGCTCGTCGCACTCGTGAGCCAGATCTCGGCGGGGCTGAAAAGCATCGGGTCAATCTTGTAAAAGTCGTGGTCGTAGCGCTTGAAGATGTCGTAGCAGGGGGTGCCAAAGTCGGGCGAAGCTGCGGACGGCAAGCGCTCCACTAGGCGGGCGAGCTCATCGTCTTCTGCTTTCACCGTGTAGCGGGCTTGCCCGGCGTAGAGAATGCAATCGTTCGTGCGGCCGATCGCCCGCAGGTCGTTTTGTGCTGTCGGTGGGAGCGGCGCTGTACCCATGGCGCTGACCACTCGTTTCACATCGAAGCCGAGGGTGTCCATCTTGTGCAGCCCGGTCTCGAGCACCCGGGCCACGATTTGGACGCCGCCTGCCAGACTTGCCGTCGGTGCGACGACGAATGTCAGCGCTTCGGGTGGGATGCGTGCCTTTCGCGCCACCCACGCCGCCACGTCGTCTGTGGGAAGCGTGCGAGTTTCGAGAACGAGCACACCGCGAGCCGCGTCTTCCGCGTAGCCAAGCCGCGCGAACAGCTCTCGCTCCACACGAGCCTGTGCCCGCAGCGGGCCCGAGCCCATGGCGAAGTACCCTTCGGGATCGATCGCCCAGCCCGCGTACTGCGAGGCCATGCAGGACTCGACGGGATGGTCGGTCCATACGTGCAATCCAGGCCACCTCTCACCATCGATCGTCAGCGAGGTGAACTCGACGTGCCCCAGACCTCCCATACAGAGCTCGGCGAGCATCTGTCCTGCGGCGAATCCGCCGGGCGCGGCAGCGCCCGCGTCGACGAGGCGGCCACCCTTCCGCAACACGTGGACGGCGATGCGCAATTCGGTGGCGCGCTCGAGACCGCGCTCGACCAACCCCCACGCCCGCTCGTTCATTCCGAGATTGGTCATGCCGGGAGCCCGCGAATTTGAGGATTTGAGAATTTGAGGATTCGAGAATCTACCGAAACGTTCGGTGTCACACGCATCATTTGCCCGGCACGCGGCGGGTTAGCTCGTCGAACCAGTTTTTCACCAGGACGATTTGCGTGGCCTTGACCGTGCCTGTTTCTTAGTGCTTGTGCCTGGTGGCTGCCGGGTTCCTGGTTGCTCGTGCGACGTCAACCGCACTGGGCATCAGAGAACGAGGCATCCACCTGGAACCGAGGCACAAGGCACCTACTCGTAAGTCCTCGTCATTCCCACCCGACGCGACGTGGGCGCCATCCGCTCGTCCGATGGGCGGCGACGTAGTCGCTTCGCTGAAAGACCTTGACGAGGACGATACCCGCCACGAAGCCGCCCACGTGCGCCCAGAACGCCACGCCGCCCTGTCCTTCGGCGCCCGACGCAAACAACCCGCTCGCGAATTGAATGAATGCCCAGTACAACAACATCGCCCAGGCGGGAAGCGCGACCGACGTCAGGAAGAACCCAAGTGGCACCATGGTGAACACGCGCACGCGCGGATAAAGCACGAGGTACGCCCCCATCACACCGCTGATGGCCCCGGACGCCCCGACCATCGGCACGATCGACCGCGGATTGACCATGGTCTGCAGCAACGCCGCGGCAAGACCGCACAGAAGATAGAAGATCACAAACCGACTGCGCGTCATGGAGTCTTCGATGTTGTTGCCGAAGAGCCAGAGAAACCACATGTTGCCGATCAGGTGCATCCAGGATCCGTGCAGAAACATCGATGTGATCACATGAAAGGGTTCGCGGCCGGGGTCTACCAGGCAGGCGACGCCCTCTCCCATCGGAAAGGCGGTACCCGGCCGCACCGACTGAGTGAGCTCGGCGGGAATCAATCCCAGATTGCACACCGACGCCGCAAGCGCACCAGGTGTCCCGGCCCCCTGCACGAACAACCAAACGAACACGTTGATCGCGATAACCAGGGCAGTGACGTACGCAGGCCGCGAGGTCTCGTTCTCGTCGTGATAGGGAAACATCTCGCCTCACCATACACCGAAGCCGCTGCGCTCAGATTGAAAAACGCCGCCCCGATTGGCGGTGCCTTCCTGTTTGGGCGTGTAACTCCCGCTTCAGGTGGCTGGCGCTCTCGGCAACCTGCTGGCGGGATGGCAGCGCAATGAGGTAGCTTCTACGTGAAATCTTGAACTCTTCGGGAGGTAACGCTGTGGAACGCCGTAACTTCTTCAAGGGCGCCGTCCTCGGCGCCGCCGGATTGGTCGTCAAGGGCTCCGCGGAGGCAGCTGAGCCTGCTCCTGTTGTGCCGCGGCCCGGCGTCCTCTTTCCGACCGAAGTGCACGCCCAGACGGACTACGAATATGCGCCCCCGCAAGCGACGTCAGCGCCCGCGTCTCAACAGGACGTTGCGGCGGCCGCGGCACCCGCCTCCGACTTCATGGTGGACGTGCTCAAGAAGCTCGACTTCGAGTACGCCGCCATCAACCCCGGATTCCGCATTCGCAGGCCTGCACGAATCTCTTCTGAACTACGGCGGGAACCGGACGCCGGAAATCCTGACCAGTCTGCACGAAGAAGCGGCAGTGGCCATGGCTCACGGCTATGCGAAGGCCGCGGGCAAGCCGATGCTCGTCTGCGTGCATGGGACGGTCGGACTTCTGCACGCCTCGATGGCGCTCTTTCAGGCCTGGGCCGACCGCGTGCCGGTGTTCATGATCGTCGGTCTGCACCGGAATCCGGCCGGCATCGTGAACCTCCCGCATAGCGCGCAGGACATGGGATCCCTCGTCCGCGATTTCGTCAAGTTCGACGACGAAACGACGAACCTCGAGCGGTTCACCGAGTCGGCGATGCGCGCGTACCAGGTCGCGTTGACGCCTCCGATGGGGCCGGTGCTGCTCGCCGTCGACGAGGAATTGCAGGAGGAAATGGTCGTCGGCAAAGACCGACCACGTATCCCGGCGCTCGTGCGAACGTCGCCGCCCCAGGGAGACACCAACGCCGTTCGGGAAGCCGCACGTCTGCTGGTCAATGCCAACGCTCCCCTGCTGCTGCCGCGGAAGGTGGCACGGACACCCAAAGGCTGGGATTTGTTGGTCGAGCTGGCAGAGCTCCTCCAGGCACCGGTCGACGTCGGGACCTATGGGTCCTGGCAAAATTTCCCCTCCTGGCATCCGCTCTGGGGCAACGGCGGGGCCAGTTATGGTGCAGACGTGCTCCTCGGCCTCGAGATGAGCGACATGTCTGGCGTGGCTCGCGCGGCGCGGGCCAATGGGCGAAAGACCATCAGCATCTCCTCCGAACATCTCTTCCACCACAGCAACATTCACGACTACGGCCGCTACGCCGACGTCGATCTGGCGATTGCCGGAGATGCGGAGGCCACGCTGCCGTCGCTGATCGAAGAGATCCGCAAGCTGATCACGCCCGAGAAAAAGAGTGCGTTCGCGGCGCGTGGCGACAGGATCGCCGCGGCGGGCAAACAGGCTCACGCTCAGTTCGTCCAGAACGCTCGCTACGGCTGGGACAACAGTCCCATCAGCGTGCCCCGGATGATTGTGGAGCTCGGCAACCAGATCAAGAACGACGACTGGGCGGTTGTCTCGGGCCACCAGTTCACCGGTGACTGGCAGCGGCGCCTTCTCAACTTCGACAGGCACTACCGCTACAACGGCGACAACGGTGGCTTCGGCATCGGCTACGACACTCCCGGATCTGTCGGGGCGGCACTTGCCCACAAGAAGCAGGGACGACTGTCCATTGGCATTGTGGGCGACGGGGATCTCAACTTTCAGCCTGGCGTGCTGTGGACTGCCGTCCACCACAAGATCCCGCTGCTGCTCGTCGTCCACAACAACCGCGCATACCACGCGGAAGTCATGATCGTCCAACGGATGTGCGGGAACCGCGGCCGTGGGAATGCGAACGCGCACATCGGAAGCGCGATCTCCGAGCCGAACATCAGCTACGCGCAACTGGCGAAAGCCTACGGGATGTACAGCGAAGGCCCGATCGAGAACCCCAAGGACCTGGCGTCAGCGTATGGGCGCGCACTCGCTCGCGTGCGCGCCGGAGAGCCAGCGCTGATCGACGTCGTCTCACAGCCACGGTAGGCAGGCAGCATGGGCTCCAGGGATCAGGGCTCCAGGGCTCAGGGCTCAGGGCTCAGGGCTCAGGGCTCAGATTAGACGCAGACGCCGCTCGGATGGTGGGTCGGCCCAAAGCATCAAATTTATGTCCAAGCACATTATTCTCGTTGCCCTCGCAACCTCATGGTTCGTGACGGCGAAGGCGAACGCACAAGCGCCACCCCCGGGCCAGACGAAATCAGTGCAGCAGACCAGCGCGGCTGCGCCCACGGGTGATGTCAAGCGCGGCAAGGAGCTGTTCGACACGACCTACCGCTGCTATGCGTGCCACGGCTTCGACGCTCAGACCGGGACGCCGCGCCTTGTTCCGATGGCTCGGAACCAGGAGGCTTTCATCGCCTACCTACGCAAGCCGGCGACACCGGCCATGCCGAAATTTCCCGCAGTGCCCGAGCAGGATCTCGCGGATATCTATGCCTACATCCGTTCGATTCCACCAGCAGCGCCTGCGGTCGACACTATTCCTCTCCTGAAGGACGTGCTGGATCAGCGAGCAAAGAGCCGTTGACGTACCAGAGTTCAGGCCTTTAGCGTCAGGGAGCCGCGCTCGGGCTTTCGTGATGGAGCTCGTGGACGGCGTCACGCTCGCGTATCGGATCGCGCAAGCGACGGCCCGGCCGTAACCTGAGCCATATCGCGCTGACTGCAGCCGCTGCATCCAAATTATTGCTTCGACCTGAGTATCGATCTGGATATTTGGATGGCGCGATGTATTTTCGGCGCGTTTACATCACCTTTCATTCTTGTCGGCGATGCACGTGGCTATACTGCGGCGCAGATCTGACAGAAGGAGTCCGCTATGTTTCAACGACTCTTCGCGCTGATCGTTGCTTTCCTCCTACTGGGTGCCGCATCACAGGCGCAGGCAAGCACCATCCTCCTTGCGCACCTCACGAATGACCAGGAAAATCCGCCGACAGTTCCCACACTCCAAGGCGGTGGAGCCAGGCCAGCATCGTTCGGCGACGCCTTCTTCGAGTTGAACGATGCGATGGACGCGTTGACGTTCACGGCGACGATATTCAACATTGATTTCACAGGCTCGCAGACATCGGACCTCAACGACAATCTGACCTTGGCGCACATCCATGCTCCTGCCCCCAATCCGACAGTCAACGCAGGTGTCGTGTGGGGATTCCACGGCATGCCGTTCAACGACAACAATCCGAACGACGTCGTGTTCAGCCCGTTTGCAACCGGCGTCGGCGGAACCATCAGCGGGAAATGGGACGCGCTCGAAGGCCAAAACACGAACCTCGCGGCCCAGCTGCCGAACATCTTGAGCGGACAGGCGTACATCAACTTCCACACTGTCCAGTTCGGTGGAGGCGAAGTGCGAGGGGCAATCAATGCTGTACCCGAGCCGGCGACGCTGACGCTGCTGGGCCTTTCCGTGGCCGGGCTGCTCGGTGGAGCCCGCCGGCGGAGGAACAACAGAGACTGACGCGACGCTCCGTCGCGTGCGTGCCCGCCCACGACCTTCCGAATGATTTGCTGGTCAGCGAGGTCATTCACCGCAACGAACTGCAGGTCTGGTTCGTGGCCGAGCACGTCGTGGACGTTCCTGTCGTCCGCGTGTAGGACGCCGCGAAAATGAGGCGTCGTTGCATGTTCGGACCGTGAGGAGTCCTATGTCCTATGTTGACGGATACGTTTTGCCGGTCCCCAAAAAGCGTCTTGACGCCTACCGGCGCATTGCGCGAAAGGCGGGCAAGATCTGGCGCGAGCACGGGGCGCTGGAGTACCGCGAGTGCGTTGCCGACGACCTCGACGCGAAATGGGGTGTCCCCTTCTCGCGCAGCGTCAAGATGAAGCCTGGCGACACTGTGGTGTTCTCGTGGATTGTCTTCAAGTCGAAGGCGCACCGCGATCGCGTCAATGCCAAAGTGATGAAGGACCCGCGAATCGCGAGCATGGATCCCAAGTCCATGCCTGTCGACGCCAAGCGCATGACCTATGGCGGGTTCAAGGTGCTGGTCGACGCATAGTCTGGGTCGACGCAATCTCGCGCTACCGCTGCACGAAACCGTGGAGGTCGGTATGCTAGGGGCTCGATGTCCGCCCCTGGTCCCGCCAGCGCGCCAATAGTCGTCGCGGGAACATCTGCAACCCCGGCCCCACCGAAGGACTATCTGTTTCGTCGCATTCTTTGGGGCCTCGGTCTCGGCCTGCTCGTCGGGCTCTTCCTGGGCGAGGCGGTTCGTCCGCTCCAGATTGTCGCTGACGGTTTTGTCAGGCTGTTACAGGTGAACGTGCTTCCGTATCTTCTCGGCTCGCTCATCGCGAGCCTGGGGGGCCGCGCACCGTCCGAAATGAAGGTCATCGCCCGTCACGGGATCCTCCTCCTGCTGCTCGTGTGGGCGCTTGCTCTGGCGCTGGTCGTGCTGTCGCCACTTGCTCTGCCTCGTTTTGGCGGTGCCGCCTTCGCCGGTGTAACGACGACGCCAGCCTCGATCGACTGGCTCGAGCTCTACATCCCATCGAACCTGTTCCGCGCCCTTTCGAACAACCTCATTCCTGCGGTCGTGCTGTTCGGTATCCTGGCGGGCCTGGCGCTCGGACAGATGAGCAGCGAGCGTAAACAGACCCTGCTGCTCGCACTCGTGGCGTTCAACGAAGCGATGGCACGAGTAAGCCGGATGATCCTGAGTCTGACCCCCTACGGCCTGTTCGCGATTGCCGCTGTCACGGCGGGCCAGGTTCGTGTCGAGGATTTGATTCGGTTGCAGGTCTGGTTGCTCTTCTACACGGGCGGCGCTCTGTTGGTCACGTTCTGGCTGTTGCCCGGCCTGGTGGCGCGTCTCACGCCTGTCCCCTATGGCAGGTTTCTTCACGGCGTCCGAAGCGCCATCGTCACGGCAGGAGCCGCCGGCGATGCGCTCGTCGTGCTGCCACTGATCGCCGAGGCTGGCAAGGATCTCCTGAGCGAACAAGGTGCGCCCGAAGCCGAGGCCGACTCAGCGGTGAGCGTGGCCGTTCCCCTGCTGTACAATTTCCCGCACGCTGGCAAGGTTCTGAGCCTCGCCTTTCTTCCCTTTGCAGCGTGGTTCACCGGCATCACGCTCAGCCTGCAGCAGCTCGGCATCTTGGCGTCGGCCGGCCTCTTGAGCATTTTTGGCAACCTCAACGCAGCGATTCCCTTTCTCCTCGACTTGTTGCGCCTGCCGGCGGACTTGTTCGAGCTCTTCACCGTTTCCGGTGTGGTGAACAGCCATCTCGGATCGATGGCGGCGGCGATGCACACCTCCGCGCTGTCTCTCATGGTGGCGTCGGCGATGCTGGGGCTGACGCGCCTGCACATCCGACCCTTGGTGCGATTCGGCGTGTTGAGCGTTGCCATTGTCGCGGGACTTCTGGGCGGCACGCGTGCCGTCGTGATCTGGTTGCTGCCTCCGACACCAGCCGGTCTCCAAACCCTGTCCTCCTTCGAGCTCAGGCCGCCGCTCGTCCCGGCGTCGGTCGCCGACGCGCAAGCGCCGGCGACACCTCCCAGACCGGGAGAGCGGCTCCGCGACATTCAAGCTCGCGGCGTCCTGCGTGTTGGATTCTTTTCCGATGCCATGCCATGGTCGTTCGTGAACGCGGCCGGGGATCTCGTCGGATTCGACATCGAGGCCGCGCACCGACTGGCAGGCCAGCTCGGTATGAGCCTGGAGTTCGCGCGCACGACCCGTCCGACGCTGCCAGCCGACCTCGCGTCCGGTCGCATCGACCTTCTCATGAGCGGCTACACCGCCACCGTCAGCCGCGCTCAACGCACCGAACTGTCGCGCGCCTACAGCAGCGAGCACGTGGGGTTCCTCGTGCGCGATCACCAACGCGGACGGTTTGCAAGTCTGGCAACGCTAGCGCGCGGAGAGGGACTGACGATTGCCGTGCCGTTTCTGAAAGATGCGCGCGATCTCGTGACCCAACTCCTGCCCGACGCCCGGACGCTGGACTACGAGGCCATCGAAGGGACCACTCGCGATCGGTCGATCGACGCCTTCTTCATGACGCTGGAGCGGGCGCAGTACTGGAGTCGCGTTCATCCCGAGTATGCGGCGGTTCGCCCCGACGACCTGAACATCGTGGTGCTTACTGCTTATGCGATGCCGTACGGCGAACTGGACTTGAGGAACCTCGTGGACGTCTGGATTGACACGCGGCGCGCGAGCGGGGAGCTGGATGAAGCGTATGAATACTGGGTGCGTGGGCGCGCGCTGGCTCCGCACACCCCGCGCTGGAGCCTTATGAGAAACGTCCTGGGCTGGCGCTAGCTACTTTGCGGTGAAGAACTCTCCACCACGGACACAGGGGACGCGGAGGATCACCCTTGTACGATTGAACCTCCGTGTCCTCGGTGTCCCCAGTGGTGATTAGCTGGCTGGTGTTGCTGAGCGAACCGGAAGCTCCGAGTTCGTGGTGGTATTGACACGCCCGTCGCCGCAGCGATAATCGGCGCAGAGCCCAATCAACATGATCAAGACTCTTCTCGTTCTCGTCGCCAGTGTGGCCGTTCTGGCAGGCCCGACAGCCTTGGAATTCAAGGTGGTTCCGGACTGGCTGCGCCTTCCACAGGGCCGAGCCGAAATCGGCAACATGCACGGTGATGTGGCCGTCAGTTCGAGCGGCGAGGTGTACGTGAGCGTGCAGGATCCTCAGGCGGGACTGCAGGTCTACGCCCCCGATGGACGATTCCTGCGCAACGTCCCGGACGCGCCCGGCGACTTTCATGGGTTCGTCATTCGCCGTCAACCCGATGGCGAGTTCATCTTCGCGCCGACGCTGCGCGGTCAAACGATTGTCAAGATGACGCTGGACGGGAAGGTTGTGATGACCATCCCGGCATCGGCGATTCCCGACGACTTCAAGGTGAGAAATGCCCGGTCAGGCCAGCTCGCGGTCGCGCTGACCGGCATGGATGTGGCGCCCAACGGCGACCTCTATGTCACTGACGGGTACGCCAGCGACTACGTTCATCGTTTCGACCGAACCGGGACGTATCTCAAGTCCTTCGGTGGCAAGAAAGAGCCCTACAATTTCAGCACGCTGCACAAGATCGCCATCGACACGCGCTTCGAGCCGGCGCGAATCATTGCCTGCGACCGGGCGAACAATCGGGTTGTTCACCTCTCGCTGTCAGGCGACCTCCTGGGCGTCGTAGCCAGGGATCTGCTCTTGCCCGCCGCCGTGACGATTTTCGGTGAATACGCGGTCATCGGTGAATTGCGCGGCCAGGTGACTATTCTGGATAAGGCGGGCGCGGTCGTTACCCGGCTCGGGACGAATACCGAACCAGGCGTAGGCGGCAATCAGCTCAAGCCGGACCAATGGCGTCCTGGCTTCGTCGTCTCGCCGCACGGCGTGGCGCTCAACGACCGGGGCGATCTCTTCGTCTCGGAATTCAACGCCTTCGGACGTGTACAGCGATTCAACAGACAGTAGTAACCAATTCGGCAAACGTCCCGGCGACGACTTGTGCTCTAATGTCGGCACGTTCATAAGGAGGTTGTAAGCCATGGAGAGAAGACTCTGGCTCGCCGTGGGTTTGGCCGTTTCGGTTGCCGCCTGCAGCACCCCGAAGACCGCGAACAGCGTCCTGCAGGGTGCGCAGACTGCACTGGGCAACGTGAGCTCGATCCAGTATTCCGGCACCGGCATGAACGCCTTCTTCGGTCAGGCACTCACAGCCGGACAGGAATGGCCGCGCCGCGAGCTGGCCAGCTTTACCCGCACGATCAACTACGACCAGAAATCGTCGCGTGACGAGCTGGGATTCGCCCAGCCCACCTTCGGCGGCCAGCAGCAGAACGCGCAGGTGAACGGCGACAAAGCCTGGAACGTTGGACCGAACGGACCTGCTCCTCAATTGGCGGCTGCCGAGGAGCGACAGCTTCAAATTTGGCTGACCCCGCACGGCTTCGTGAAAGGAGCCCTTGCCGCCGGCAACGCGACGCTGTCGGAGCAGCCAGGCGTCGACATCATCTCGTTCACGGCGCTCGGAAAATACCAGGTCGACGGAACGATCGATGCCCAGAACATGGTGACGAAGGTGGAGACAAAGATTGCCAACCCGGTTCTTGGCGACACCGATGTCGTGGCCACGTATTCGGACTACAAGGATTTCAACGGCGTCAAGTTTCCCGGCAAGATTCTGATTGTTCAGGGCGGGTTCCCGGTCTGGGATCTCACAATCACGAACGTGACTCCGAATGCGGCGCTCGACCTCGCCGTCCCGCCAGCGGTTACGAGCGCGGCCGCACCGGCCGTTCAAACCACGAGCACCAAATTAGGTGACGGGGTCTGGCATGTCACCGGCGGTTCGCATCACAGCGTCGTCGTGGAATTTTCCGAGTACGTAGCGGTGGCGGAAGCGCCGCTCGACGAGACCCGCTCACTTGCGGTTCTCGCAGAAGCCCAAAAACTCGTGCCGACCAAGCCGGTGCGATACGTGCTCACGACCCATCATCACTTCGATCACACCGGCGGCCTGCGGACGTATGTGTCAGAGGGCGCGACGGTGGTCACCCACCAATCCAACGTTCCGTACTTCGAGAAGACGTTGGCGGCGCCTGCCACCATCGTTCCTGACCTGCAAGGGAAGAATCGCAAGGCACCGACACTGCAGGGCGTGTCGGAAAAGTACGTGCTGACGGACGGTAAACAGACGATCGAAGTCTACGCCACCGGTGGTGATACCCACACGAAGGAGTACACGCTGATCTATTTGCCGAAGCAGAGGATTCTGGTGGAGGGCGACGCGTACAGCCCAGGGCCGCCCGACGCGCCGCCGCCGGCGACGCCGCCGCCCAACGCAGTCACGTTGCACGACGAGATCCAACGCCTGAAGTTGAATGTCGCCACCATCGCGCCGATTCACGGGCGAGTCGTGCCGATCGCGGAACTGAGGAAGTTCATCGGGAAGAAAGGATAGCGGAAGGGATCGCAAGGCACCCCAGAGTGCTCGACGGCTCAAAGCACCCTGGGGTGTCCTTACCGGTTTAGTGCGTGCGCAGGCTGAACCCCGTGAGCATGCTCACGCGGACGCCGGCCTTCGAAGGAACGACCGCCACATTCAGCGGGATGTTCACGGCTCCGACCCTGAAGGTCACTCCGCCCGCAACGGCGAGTGCGACACCCGCCGGCGTAAGGTTTGGACCCAGACCGAATTCGGCGCCCTCTCTCGTCCGAAACCCCACCAGCCAACTCAAGCTGGGTAGAGCGACGCTCTGCTCGAGGCCTCCGATCAAGGCGACCCATTCATTGAGGATCGTCAAGCCCTCCCCGTTGCTGTAGAACTGCCTTTCGAACTGCCAGCCGAACTGTGTGATCAACGATCCGACTTCGATGTGTCTCTCTTCGTTCAGCTTCCTCACGACGCCATCGCTCAGCGATGTGTAGCCGAAGCGGGGTCCGGAGAGGCTGACCGTCTCGACAACGGGAGGGACTGTCGGACCGAGGACCGCTGGCGGCCGTTGAGGGTTGTGTCGCGGGGGGACCCGAACCCTCGGCGGCATCATGACCGGATGGATCAGAAGTGGCGGCAACCGTTGCGCGACCGGGGCTTGCGGATACTGGAGCCGCGGCATCTCAACAACCGCAGGTCGTTCGTCGCTCGTCGTTGAAGACACTGGACTTGTGGGGCTCTGCGATTCCAGGCTCTCGAGAGTCGGAGGATGTTCGGACGACTCGAACGATCTGGAGGATTCCTGACCGAGCGCGGGCGCCGAAACCGCGAGAGTGAGGAGCGTCGCGCACACGGCGTTGGCCTTCAACGCCTGCCATCCAATTGAAGCCTGCATGTTGACCTCCACAATGCGGCTCTCAGCCATTGCCCGTTAGCTGTCAGGGGGACTGCCGCTGACCGCTGAGAGCTGAAGGCTGAAAGCCTTCGTTAATGCCGACAGCTACCGTAGCGTTCGGGCTCTGTGGATGTCCTGCCGGATCTGCTGAAAAGTCCTGATCTGACTATCGGACGGGCCTGTGTGGACGAGGTCGACGCAAGCCGCCAATCGAATCAGGCTGCGCGGTTTCTGAGGAGCGCGAGCGCGCGGGTCCAGACTGCTGGACGGTCAACGACGTTCAGCAGCGGCTCGACTGGAAGAAGCCATCCCGCGCTGCCTGCGGCGGTGACGGCAAAGGCCTCTTCGACAATTCGTGCGGCCTCGGTGGCTTCCCCGGATTGCACCAGAACCGCCGCCCGCACAAAGGCGGCTTCGAGAGATGGAATACGACGGGCCGGTGTCGCTGAAGGAGCGTCAGCCGTCGACAGCTGACTGCCGAAGTCTGACGGACCGAGGGCAGCCAATCCCACTCGGGCCATCGGGTGATTTTTCACGCGTTCGACTGCGCGCTCGAATGCCGCGGCGGCGTCCCGCTTGCGGCCCTGGCGCAGCCGAAGGGCGCCGATGGCATACCACGTGTTCGCACAGCACTCGCGCGCGTACAGATGGCCGCTCGTTTCGAACGAGAGCTCGCGCTCGAGCTGCTCGAGCGCTCGCACCTGATCGCCGCGTGCCAGGTGAACCAGGCCAAGCAGCCAGTGCGAAGCCACCGAGCTGAAACGGGCACGGCCATCCGCCGGAGTGGCCTGAGGAGCAATCGCGGCGATCAGCTCGCGCTCGGCCTCGTCCATGGCCTGCCGCGCCACGTGCACCGTCGCGGCCAGCCAGTGAGCCTGTGGAAAATCCGGAAGCAGCGCGAGGGTCCGGTGCGCCGCGCGAAGGCGCTCTTCTCCCCAGCTCACGTAGGAGAGCCGGAAGTAGTGCCGCCAATTGTCCGGCTCCAGCGTGACGGCCCGCTTCGATGCGGCCAGGGCATCAAGGCGCTCGCCGGTCGCATGGAGCACGAAGCCAAGCGTCGCCCACGCTTCGCCGAGCTGAGGATCGAGACGGCATGCCTCTCGAGCGTGACGGGCCGCGGTCGCCAGCGCGGCGACGTCCGGCTCGGGATCGGCGCGCGTCATTTCGAACTGCATCACGCACGCATTGGCCAGTCCCACGTGCGTCGAGGCATGCTCGGGGGCCGCGCTGAGGACCCCTTCGAAGACTTCACGAGCGCGCGCAATCCTGGAACCGTCGAGCGTTTCGAGCGCCGCCCGTCCTTCAATGAACGCGCGGTGTGGAGCGAGCAACGCATCGAGCCCCGCGTCGCTCTCCCGCGGCGCCCTCCGTGTCACCTCGGCCGTGAATCGATACCCGCGGCGGGCCACCGTTTCGATGAAGGTCACCCCGCTCGCATGGGCGCCGAGCAGCCTGCGCAGGCCGGAGATGACCTGCTCGACGCTGTTGTCGCCCACGGCCACGTCCTTCCAGCCCACGTCGAGCAAGTCTTCTTTGGAGACGATCTGGCCAGCGCGGGTGACGAGCGTGAGGAGGACGTCGAGCTGCCGGTAAGAGATCGAGACAGGCTCGCCCGCAACGGTCAGGAGGCGTCGAGCCGTGTCGAGCTCGAAGGGTTCGAACACGAGGCGTGCGCCGGTCGACACGGAGCTATTGCCGCAGCGCGAACGCGAACAGCGAGCTGCCCGCGGTCACTGCAACGTACTGACGACCCCCGACGGAGTAACTCATCGGGCCCGACATCACCGCGCCGCCGACCGTGAATCGCCAGAGCAGCGCGCCCGTTCGGGCGTTCAGCGCGACGAAGTACCCTTCGCGGCCCCCTGTGAAGATCACGTCCGACGCGGTCGTCAGGATGCCGGCGTCGGTGAAGTCGGTCATCTTGTACTCCCATTTCAGATCGCCGGTTAGCGGATCGATCGCCCTGACCGCGCCGTAGCCTTCCTCTTCCTTTCGATAATTCTGGAGACCGGCCCGGGTTCCGCGAGGGATGGTCGTCCGCGCCATGCCTCCCACGAATTCACGGCCTTCGACGAACTGACCGGGTCGCTTGACGAAGATCGACGAGTAGTTCACCCAACTCGGAATGTAGAACAATCGTGTGCGAGGGCTGTACGACGGATTGTACCAGTTCGTTCCCCCTGATTACCAGGATAGACCAGCGTGCCTTCGGGTGTCGCGACGATGCCCGGAACGCGTTGAGGCCTGCCCTCCCGATCGAATCCCTCGGCCCAGTTCACCCTGACGAACGGCTTTCCGAGCAGGAACTGACCATTCACCCGATCCAACACATAGAAGAAGCCATTTCGGTTCGCCCACATCATCACTTTTCGGGGGCTTCCGTTCCAGGCGATGTCCGCTAGAACCGGCACCTGCACCGAGTCGTAGTCGAACTCGTCGTGCGGTGAAAACTGATAGTGCCACTTCAGCGCGCCCGTATCGGCGTCCAGCGCGATGACGGCGCATGTGTACAGATTGTCTCCTCGGCGCACGTCGCCGTTGTAGTCCGGTCCCGCATTGCCGATGCCCCAGTAGGTCAGGTTGAGATCGGGATCGTAGGATCCGGTCACCCACACCGATCCGCCACCCCGCTTCCAGGAGTCACCGTCCCAGGTTTCATGGCCCTTCTCGCCAGGGCCGGGAATGGTGTAGAAGCGCCAGACTTCCCTGCCGGTCTTCGCGTCGTACGCCGCGAGAAACCCGCGGATCCCGTACTCGCCGCCGGCTGTTCCGACAATGACCTTGTCTTTTACAATCAGGGGCGCGTGCGTCAGAGAATAGCCGGCTTCCGGCTTCGCCACCGCGACGTCCCAGACGGGCCGGCCGTTCTTGGCATCGACCGCGACCAGGTGGCCGTCGATCGTTCCCATGAACAATGTCTCGCCCAGGATCGCGACTCCGCGATTGATCCGTCCGCAGCACGGACGCGCTTCGGCTGAGGGTCGATAGGTGTAGGTCCAGTACGTTCGTCCGGTTGACGCATCGAGCGCCACCAGATCGTTCGGGGGCTGGACGGTGTACATGATGCCGTCGACTACCACCGCTGTCGCTTCGAACTTCTCGATGGTCCGTGCCTGAAAAATCCACTGGAGCTCGAGGTTCTTGACATTGTCGGGCGTGATTTGGGTGAGCTGGCTGTAACGCTGGCTCAGAAAACTGCCGGAATAGCTGAGCCAGTTTTGGGGCTCGCTGTCGGCCCGCAGAAGCCGCTCGAACGACACCTGGGCGCGAAGGGATACGAGCGACGTGGCCGTCAGGAGGACGGCCAGCAATACGCGTGTCGTTGTAAGCGTCATGCAATTACTCAATTCCGTGGCGCGGTGGCTTTCACGCCGGTCAGCGACACCAGGTAGCGGATCACGTCCACGATCTCTTCGGAACTCAACGTGTCTCGCGCCGAGGGCATCTGCGACTTGTCCACGAAGGCGTACTCCCGCAGGCTCGCTTTCATGAAGGATCGCAGCTGTTCCTGCGTATCGATCATCATCACCATGACACTGTCGTGATTGAGCAGGCGCCCTGTGGTGGTCGTTCCGTCCCGCGCGACGACCCGGAATGGACGGTTCGGGGGAAGAATCTCGGCGCCTGGATCGACCAGCGAGCGTTCCAGCTCGCCGGCCCGGCGGAGCTGACCGATGTCGCTCAGATCGGGACCGAGCCTCGAGCCGCTGCCATTCACGCGGTGACACGTCGCACAGGCGCCCTTACCCTCGAAGAGCGTCCGACCGCGAGTGGCGTCTCCGGGGACCAGCGACGCCGGCGTCGAGACCAGCGAGCGCAGGTACGCGACGATCGTGCCTGCCTGAGCCTCGGAAAAACTACTCGGGGGCATCCCCTTCTCCGGGACGCCGGTTCTAATGACCCGAATCAGATCCGTATCGGTCACCGCCTGCCGGAACTGGCCGCGCCCCAGGTCGACGCCGAACACGGCGTCGCCTTCGGCGCCGTGGCACGACGTACAGCTGGCCTGAAACAGTCGTCCGCCTTCCTCGATGTCAGCGGGTGTGACTTCGTGCTGCGCGAACGCGGGCGTGGCGATCGCCAAGGCCACTGCGGCCACCAGGGTCAACGTGAGGGAACCAGCGAGGCGATGTGTCACCGCAGACATCAGCGGCATTCTAAGGAACTGCGCTGACATTGACAATTAGGGATTCGGAAATCGCGATTTGGATAGCAGGCTCTTGGACGAACCGAGGGCCTTCTTGACTCCAGAATTGCTGATTCCCAATTCCTGATTCCGAATTTCCCACGGGTGTATGATCGCCGCCGAAGCTACGGAGGGTGATCATGAAGCGTTGGCTGTCATTGATGGCTGCGTGCGCGGCGCTTGGAATCGTCGCGCTTGTGGCGCAATCGCAACAGGGGACCCAGGCGCCGCAGGCTCCACGACAACCGGCGACGGCCGACCCCTACGTCAAGAACCCGCCTCCAGGCGCAACTCAGTTCCCGCTCGCTGCGCCTGCCGGCCAGGATAGTCACGCCATCACGGACGCGCCGCCCGGAGCCGTGAATCAGGGGCCGTTCGATCCCGCGACCTGGAAGTACGGGCCTGCATTCAACGCGCCGCCAGCGGCGAAAATCTGGAATCCGGTCAAGCTCAAACTGCTTCAGGGCGGCAAGGTCACCGGCGGCACGCTTTTCAGCGCGACCGATCCGGCGACGTACTGTGCGATGGCCAATGCCGGCTACGACTTCATCTGGACGGAGATGCAGCACGACCAGCGCGACTGGCAGGAGGCCGCGCGGATGTGGCGCACCTGCCCGCAAGCGAAGGCCGTTCCGGGAGTGCGAGTCGCTTTCACCGACGAGCGCGAGATCCAGCACGCGCTGGATGCCGGGGCGCTCGTCGTCGTTGTCCCGACCGTGGACACGGTTGAAGAAGCCATTGAAGCGCGGAACTGGACCTACTTTCCACCGCTCGGCCGGCGCAGCGCCGGCGGCGGTCAGGCGTTCGATCAGAACATGTGGGGTGCCGTGCCTGGCGGTTATCGCAATACCGTCAACGACAACATCGTGCTAATCCTGATGATCGAAACACTCGAAGGCTTGAAGAACGCAGACGAAATCGCCAAGGTCCCCGGCGTCAGCGCAATCTTTGCCGCCAGCGGCGACCTGGGCAACTTCACGGGTTTCCGGCAAGGGACGCCCGATTACGAACGGGCCATCAATATCGTGCACGATGCCGCCATCAAAGCGGGAGTGCGACTCTGCGGTCCAATCGCCTGGCGCGATCGAGCGGACTTCACCTGCTTCCAGGCCGGAAGCGAGACGGCCGCAATTGCCCGCGGCGTTGCAGCCGAACTCGGGCCGCTGGCCGATACACAGGGCAAGCCAGAGGTCGGACCGTTCGCCGCTCCTCCGAAGCCCTGACTCGGCCTGGTACACGGAGCGCGACGGGTCGAGCCGTGCGCCTTGATATGAGACGAATCGCGTGATGGATCTTACTGTTGAGGCCGCGCTGAAAGCGCTGCAGGCCGCGGCCGAAAAGGCCGCATCCATTCGCATCGAGCTCGATGAGGCCTACCTCCGGGCCATCGCGACGGTCGAGGCCCTCCCTCAGAATCAATCTGGTGCCGACAAGAGTTGGGTCTGGCGCACCATCGATTCGTCTGCGACTCACTTCGCACGAGCCGTCCGCAAGACGTAATCCGTGGATCCGTTTTCGCGATTGGCGCGGGCCCTCGTAGAAGCTCGCGATCTCTTTCTGCCGCCCGATCCGGACAATCTGGTCGGGTGCTGGGCCGCCTGCGAGGCGGTCGGTCTTGAGCTTTGGAGCGAACGCGAGCCGCTGGACAAACCGCGTGACCGGTGGCTCGCCGAGCGCGTCGTCGCGCGTCGCGCTCTGACCCGGGCGACTGACGGCTCAGGGCTGGACGTCGATTTGACACTCGTCATGAAAGCGTTCGAGTGCGACACGGACGTTGCGCGAACGGCGCTCGCCGGATTGGGGCGGGGCTCAAAGTAGCCCACTACCCAAGCGTCCGTCTTGCAGCGACCAATCTCTGGACAGAACTCTTCGAGGCGGCGCGTCAGTGGATGCTCCTGCCCTACCCGCCCTACCTGCCCTACCCGCCCTACCTGCCCTTTCCCTGCAGGTACCTCCACGAATTTCTGGTTCTCGGCGCAGATGAACTCGATGAGTTCAGTGTCGACCACGATGCGCTGGTCGAACTTGACTGTCCAAGGCTTTGTGTATGCTTTCGGATCGTCGACTGTCACTTCGACTTGCAGAGTCCCGTAGTTGGTGCGCCGAAATCGCTCGATCGTCTTGGCCTTGTCGGTCAGCGGGCTGCCGATGATGTCGAGCCAGCCTTCGTCTCTATACCCAGCCGTCTCTACGACCAGCGTGTCATCGTCCCATCTCCCGATCGAATAGCCGTACCACCACGGCTGCGGATCGTTGTCGGGCAGCCGCCGGCCATCGGTGAAGATTGTTCGAAGGCCATAGTTGGCCTCGTAGATGATCAGGATGAGTCCCGGCGTCTGGATGATTCGCCGAGGTTGCGGGTGTGTGTGGAACTGCATGTTGCCCATCGGGAGGCAGAGCGCATCCGGATTGTCCTTGCTGTTGTCGGCATTGCGCTTGTCCCTGAGCTCCTTGGCCCAGGGCTGAAAGGGCAGCCCTCCCTCCACGCCGGCGCCGATGTCGCGGAACAATCGCGGGCCAGTCGCAGGCGAGCCCGGCGGGAGCGGAGCCCCGGGCGTCCGGTTCGCTTGAGCGGCCAGCTCCCGCCACCCGACGTTTTCCCAGATGCCGCTCAAGTCGGGCTTGCCATCAGCTGTCCTCGGTGCGGGCGCCGCGACGTCGGGTTGACCATCCGGCAGCCTCGGAACTCCGGCCGAAGGATATCGTGGCCACTGCGCCGAGACAGATTGCGTCAGGACCGCTAGAAGCATCGCCAGACCAATGGTCGTTCGCCACGCACGCATCAAAGCCCCCCGCGCCCCCCGCGCCCCCCGCAAGCAACGAAGATGCGTGTAAGTGTGCCCAAACCTGACGTCAGCGGCAAGCCATCAACGGCACTATTTCACCTTCCTCGGCGGCCTCCGCTCGTCCGCGGGCAATGCGAATCGAGCGTGCGTTGCGGAAATGTCACCAGCGATTACGGAATCGTGACCGCTTGGTCGGCCGCCGGTCGAGGCGGCCTAAACTGGTACAACGAAATCATTGTGATTCATCAGGATGCACGAAGCTTCTCGCAGCGGGAGCGCCGATTTGCGCGGCGTGCGTATTGCACGGTTGGTGAGACTTGATAGCTCGTTGGTCCCGTCGACTTCCATGAACTTTCAGGACTCCGCCGCGCAAAAGGCCGCCGCCTTGATCGCCGAGCTGACTGCGACGTGGTCTGCCAAATCGCGCCGCGAGCTCCAAACCTTCCACAAAGCCCTCGAGGCCGCCGTACAGGCCGCCGAAACAGCCCTCACCGCGAGCACCCCGCTCGAAGCCAATGGGTCGATCGCAAAGCTGGTCGAGCAGCTCACAGCCGACGCCAATGCTCACGCCGAGGCGACAGCCCGCCGGGTGCAAGCCGACGCGCAGGCGCGACTCGACGAATTGCGAAAAGATGTCGAAGAGCGTGCGAAAAACCAGGCACATCTGTCGACTGCGTTAGGCGAGCTGCAGGCCCATGCCGATGGCCTGCGCAACGAACTGCACGCTGAAAAAAGTCAGACGGCTGCCGTTCGCGACGATCTTGCACGAGCTCGCGAGGCGCAGGCAGTCGCTGAGGCGGCACGACAGACCGCCGAGGCGGCATCACAGGAAGCCCTCCGCCAGCGATCCGACTCCAATCGCCAGCTGCAAGAGCTGAAGTCATCGGTCGACGCCACGCGGGCCGAGTCGGTGAGCGTGACCAAGCACCTCGAAATCGAGGCCGCCGAACGCGCCAAGTTGGCCGTCGCCCTGAGTACCGCGCAGGCACAGCTGCAAGCGGCCGAGGGGCAGCAGCGCAGCCTGACGGAGCAGTTGAATACGGCCAACGGCCAACTCCGAACGCTCGAGCGCGCCACAACAGATCACGACCGTATTCGCGGCGAGCTTCAAGCCAAGACCAACGAGCTTCAAGCGAGGGCCGACGAAGTCGCCAAGGCTGAAGCCGCGCTGCGTCAGCAGACCGCTCAAGCCGAGCGCGCGATGGAGCAGGCGCGGACCAAAGCGGAAGCGGCCGCCGAAGCCGCCAGGCAGGCCAACAACGAACGCGAACAGCTCGCTACACGAACGAAAGGCATTCAGGACGAAGCGGCCGAGGCGGCCACAATGCCGCTCGACCGCCTTCTGGCCGCGCTGAAACAATTGGCGGCCGGTAGGACGCTCGCCGACGTTCTGGCGGCCCTCGTTGAGGGCATCGCCCAGGAATTCGGGCGCGTGGCGCTGTTCCACGTCAACAATGGTCAGTTGGAAGGCGTGCGGCAGATCGGATTCGAGTTCAAGAGCGACATCTCGAAGGTCATCGTCCCGCTCAACATCGACTCGATGTTCAGCCGCGCCGTCAAATCGGGTCGTGTCCAGGGCTTCGCGGGGAGCGAGCTTACCGACAGCAATCAGGCGCTGTTCGGTGGCAGTCCGTCTTTCGTGATGATGCTGCCGATCGTGATCGGCCGCGAAATCGTCGCGGTCGTCTACGCGGACGATTCGGGTGAAAAACCAACCAAGTTCGCGACTCCAGAACGGAAAGTCAAATTCGTTCATCTCCTGCTCTGGTACGTCACTCCCATGCTGCCGCGGTTCATGATGCCTCGGGAAGTGGACGACCTGAGACAGCATGCCGTCTTGCTCGTGAACGAGCTGGAAGGCATGTACACAGCCGACCGCAAAGCCGGCCAGAGCGACGACGCGGTCAGGAGTCGCCTCAGGGAGTCGCTCGGGTACGCCCGTCAGAAGTACGCTCAACGAGTCGAAGGCCGGGACCCGGCGGCAGCCGCACTCCTCGAAGAGCAGCTCGCAACCGTTATCAAGAACAAAGGCGGAACGGCGTTCGGCCGCGACCTGGCGGCGATTGTCGGACGCGGAAACAAGACCGCAGCCAGGCCAGCGCTTCGCTCGACCGCCGAGGCTTGAGTCGGTCTCAGCACCCTGTCACTGTCCGACGATCTCCCGCAGCCGGAAATGATGCTTTCCGAGCTTCCCGCCATAGTTCCCGGCGGTGATGGCGATGACGCCGGCACGGCACGCCGCATCGATGCCAACTCGCAGGGCTTCTTCGATGGCGGCACGATCGAGGCCATCGACAACGATTTCGAACACCGAGTTGACCTCTTCCGACAGTTCGCTCGTGACGCCGATCCGCCCCCGCAGCGTCGGGCAATACGCGTCGTTGGTCGATGCGATCATGTTCTTGTAGCGTTTTGCGCCGACCTTGCTTCCGGCGCGGACGATTCCACCTGGAAACGGCAGAACGACGCGGCGGACTTTGCGCATGACGTCTACCGCGGCCTCTGCCGCCGTCAGAGCGGCGTGCTGATTCCTGCCGAGGATCAGAAAATTGCCGCCACCGATGGCCTTCTGGATGCCGAAGGCCTCCTGCACGAGAAATTCGCCCTCCATCACCGGAATGCGCCAATAGCGCCGACCGTCGAGAAACTTGCTCGACTGGAATCGGTCGCCAAAATGACGTAATCGGCCGCCAACAATCACGCGGTCTGCCGCCTCTGGCAGGCCATCGAAGCAGGCTGTGGTCGGGCACGTGAGAACCGTCTGCCCGACTCGATCGACCAGTCGACCGGTCAGCCCCTCCGCGTCGAAACCGAACAGCAGCACACTGACTCCGGGGCGTCCGTCGGGCGATTCTTGCGGGAGGAGATCGGCCTCGATACCGGCCTCGACCTTGCACCCGATGACCGATGTGGCGAACCCGGTCATGGACTGAGCCGCGGTCCGCGCCCATTCCGCGGATTGTGCCGTGATCAGCACTCGCGCCGCGCGCATGTCGAACGCCTCGGCGAACGTGTCGACAATTGTCACACCGTTGCGTACCAGGTTCGCTCCCGCGTCCGTCCCAGCACTGCTCACGTCTGGATCTCCTACCACCTCGGTTCACGTCCTGCGAGTGAACCCGCAGCTTCCGCGACGACTACGATGGACACTCCGGATCGGTTGGAAGAGCTTAGTTCTGGAAGGCGGTCCAAGTCTAACCGCGAAGCGCCCGCGCCGCGGCCGTCATCGCGCGCAACTTCTCGACTGCGACCGCCTCACTGTTGATGGGACGATTTGAATTCGAATCCGGCTTTGTCCTCCACGACGTCAAGCATTTCGGAGAGTGTCATCAAACGGACTCCGACAAACTTGTCCGCGACAAACGAGTAGAAGTTATCGCGTCGCAATTCACCATCGGTGATGAGATCGCATCCAACGAGCTCCTGAAGCCGCACCACGTCGCTGACGGCACGGTCGGCAACCTGGTTGAAGTCGGCGCGCGTGATTCGCCCGCGCCGAAGCTGCCGCTGCGCCTCGAGGACGGCCTGGGGGCGGGGCCAGCTTCCCACGGTCGTGACCGGAAACAAGGGCAACACGTTCATACGCGTCCTTGCCCATCGTCGAAGAACCGCTCGGCTTCCACGGCCGCGCTGAGAGCGTTGAAACCCGTTGTCCGGCCGGGCATCCACGACTTCAGCCCTTCAAGGTCCATCATCTGTCGATGTGCCGGGTTGTCGTACTGCATCGCAAACAGGGCATCCAACCATGCCCGTTCGGCGTCGATGGGAAGATCCGCACGGACCGTGAACACACAGTGGTCGAACCGTCCGGTCGAAGCCTTGATCTCGAATTGGCCTGGATCGATCGTGCCATCGCGCGTCCACGCGTCCCAGTTCAGGTCGAGCATTGCACACGCGGCCGCCTCGTTCCGCTCGAGACAGCTGAACGCGTCCAATTCTCCGCCGAGGTGATCGCCGTGCTTGCCGACCAGCACGTCGAAGCGTCTGATTTCGACATCGCGGTGCGGCTGGAGCCCGTGCTCACGCAGGAGCCCCAGCGGGATCAGGGTCGCTTGAGGTGAGTCTTGCGCGCCCAGCGCCACCACTCTGCCGCGCAGATCCGCCAGGCGCTGAATCGGTCCGCGCGTACGGCCGACCAGGTGAGAGGTGCGATCGCGATCGGTATCGCGCATCGCGATGGCTCGGCACCGACCCCCAGTGCGGCGTTGGGCGTCCAACCAGGCCAGGGGCGAGTTCCAGGCGATGTCGATGACGCCGTCGACGAGCGCTGTCACTTGAAGCTCGTAGGTGCTGTAGAACACGACGTCCATGGGGCAGGACTGCGACTCGAAGAATCCCCGGATGATCTCCCAGATCACAGAGACCTTCGGGTCGTACATCACCGCGCCAACGCGAAACGGGCGGTTCACGACAGCAGCTCCAGGCCGCACAGCGCGCGACCGATGAAGTCGTAGGCTTGATCGCTCGTCGGGGCCATCACAACGGGGGCGCGGGCGTCGCGAAACAGCCGATCCAGGTCGAGCGTTCCGGCGAATGCGGCGCCGCCGCACGTGCGCATCGCGAGGTCGGTCACCGCAACCGCCGCTTCTGTGGCGGCGGCCTTCACTTCCAGGACGAGAAGCTGCGTAGTGGGCCCGGGGTTTTCGAGCGACGCCAGCACGCTGACGAGGTGAGCGCGCGCCCGATCTGTTTCGATGCGCATCTGTGCCAGGCGCGCCCGCAGTACCGGCATCTCCGAAAGCGCGATATTGAGATGCTCGAGACGCGTCGTCGTCAAGTGCCGTTGAGTAGTGCGGACCGCCGCTTCCGCGATGCCGAGCGCCACGGCCGCCGTTCCAACCTGGAAAGCCGGCAGGACCACTCCAAGCATCACGTCGAGTCCCTTGCCGGCAGAGGACAAGGCGCGATCCGGGCCGATTTTGACATCGCGCAACGTCATTGGGGCGCTGGCGTTCCCCCGCATCCCCAGACCGGTCCATGCCCCGCTGACCTGCATGCCGGCATCACCGCGCAGCACCAGGTAGAGAGTGCTCTCGAACGGCTTGGCCTCCGGGCCGGTGAGTGTCGAAACGACATAGCCGTCGGCCTCGCCCGCAGCGGTAACGAAGGATTTCCGCGCATCCAGATGAACGAGACCATTTGACGCGTTTGCTCTGCTCACAGGCGCCCAGAAATGGCTGCGGGAGCCGGACTCGCTGAAGGCCAGCGTGCTCAAGTGCTTCCCCCGAGCCGCCGCCTCCAGCTGCGACCGAACCTTGTCAGGAGCCGCGGCGTAACAGGCGACGCCGCACATGTGCATCAGGTACACCATCGCCGTCGAGGCGCAGCGCTGCGCGACCTCGTCCAGCGCGGCAGCCATCGTCGTCAGGCCCTGGCCCATGCCGCCGAATGACGTCGGCACGGTCAAACCAAGGAATCCGCCTTCCCCGAGCGCCACAATCGAATCGCGTGGAAACACACCGTCGCGATCGACTCGCGCGGCATTGGGCGCCACTCGCTCGTCCGCGGTTCGCGCGAGAGTCTGGACAATTTGCAGCTGTTCTGCGGTCAATCGGTACATCGAAGCCTCCCTGCGCCGTGCGCGGACGATCAGCTGGTCAGTGCCAACTCAATACGAAGATTCAAAGCGTTGCCCAACGTGCGCGCGAGCGGCAGACGCTCGAGCACATCGTTCCAGAGACGTTTCACGGTCTCTTCGTCGTGTGGCGACGCCACGAAGACCTTGACGGAGACTTGCGAAAGGTTGGGATGTCCGGTCTCTCCGACGACCTCGAAGAACGGCTGTGGATTCTGCAGTCGACCGTCGACGAGCGCTTCGACATGGTCCAGCTCGAGACGTCTGCGCTTCGCGAACACCTGAAGGCCGGTGACAATTTCGGCACCGAGCGCCCCGAGGACGTGCTCAAGAGCCGTGACCTGGTCGTACTGGGCATCGAAGTCCAGCGGTCGCCCGACCGTAAACTGATGTCGCCGCGCGTAAACGCGGGCGGAATCCTGGTCGGTCGCAGCGACTCGAAGTCTCCAGAGGTATTCGTTCATCGATTCATCCCGCAAAACCCGCACGGCCAAACGCTGTCCAGGGCTGGCGCCGGAGAACGGAGGCAGTGATTACCGTCCACGGACGCTTCATGCGAGGCACCAGCCCACGCAATCGACGCGCGCAACTCAGTTGAGCCAGACGAAACCAGACGTCAGGTGACCGGTCGGCGCGACGCGCCTAGACGCAGAGGATTCAGGTGAAGCCCGAGCTGGTGTGAACAGGGCGGAAAGACACGGAAGGGCGGGATTCTATCAGATCAACTTGTAGTCGGCTTCCAGACCAGGATCTCTCCTTTTCCAGGAACCGATGTGTCGCCTGTATAGCGCTGATAGGACCCGTCGTGATCGTTGAACGGAACGGTGATACCCAACGCGCCCAGATGCTTGGCGTAGAGCCGCATGAACGTGGGGTTGTACGTGGCGGCATACGAGAACGTCGGCAGGAGCCGGATCGGAGTCAGCGACACGATCGTGCCGCGAATCATCCAGGCCCCGGTCCGAAGCTCTGCCCCGGAACCAAGAACAATGGTGCCCCCTCTCATCTGCAGACCGGCGAAATCCCTCACCAACCCTCCGACTGCGATGATCCCCCGTTTCATCCGCATTCCGACCTCGAGACCAGCCGATCCTCCAATCAAGATGGTGCCGTCGGCCATCCCGGCGAGGCTTCCACGGTAAGCCGCCCCAACCTGACCGCCGGCATTGCCGCGGACCCGGATCAGCCCTCCCGACATCTCGGCCCCAAGCCAGTCCCCAACATTTCCTGCGACCTCGATGGCGCCCCCTTTCATGTAGGCGCCCAGGTGCATTCCAGCACTACCGGTGACAACAATCCGGCCGCGCGTCATCCCACGCCCGATCCACTTGACCTTCTGCGTCTCTCCGCGAATCTCCAGTTCGTCGCTGGCCGCTCCCTCGACCTCGAAGAAGTCGTCCAGGCGGCACCGCCGCTTCCCCAGAAAGATCGGAAGAGCTTTGATGGCGTCGTTCGTCAGCGTCGCCATGACGTCAGGCGAGATCGCCTCGGCTTCCAGCGGGACGGTCGGTTGCTCTTTCAGAGCGAGGGTGATCATGGGCGATTCACGATTTCATCGGCACAATATCCGGTCGTGTCAGTCGCTCCATCTGCACGGGGTAGTTGTCGAACGATATCGTGTAGACCTTTTGAAACACGGGACGCAGGTAGTCTTCGATCTGCTCGTCGAGCGCGGGTTGGACCAGGAACTCTCGTCCGTCCTTCACCGTTTTGATGTCGCCCTCCTCCACCGCGATCTCTCCCCCTTTGATCACGTAGCGGGGATATCCGAAAAGCCAGCCGTCCTCACCGCCTCCGCGGGAGCCCGGGTTTTCTTGATAGATCGTCAGGTCGGCGTCGGCGCCGACACCCAAGTGTCCCTTCTGTGCGAGGCCAAGCGCGCGCGCAGGCCCGGCAGAGGTGATGATGGCGATCTCCGAGAGCGTGTACCTGCCGATCCAAATCGGCCAGGACCGTCCGCTCGCGAACCTTGTGTGGGAGCTTGTTCAAACTCGCACGCCGGTACTCGACATCCATCAGGAGACGAATAATCTCCGGATAGCGCCAGAAGCAGGCCCCGTTCGGATGGTCCGTCGTCAAATAGATCCGCCACGGATCGTCGATAAGGAGCAGCAGCTCCAGTCCGACGGCCCACTGCACGGCATTGACGAGGTGGCTTCCTTTGTACACATAGGGAACGATCCCGCAGCCGGTCTCGTTCTCGACGTCAAGGTTGCCCCATTTGCGTCCGGTGAGCTGATAGAGCAGGTGTTGAAATGGACCATCGGCGGTGATCGTCACCGCGTCGCCGAAGAGCACAGCTCCCGCATCCGCCGTCAGGTTTTTCTGGGTGTTGAAGTACTCGACAAGCTTTACAACACCCGATCGCATGGTGTCCCAGTCATGCCCGTCGTAGGCGTGAAACTGCAGATGCGCAAGGTGCGCTCGCCTGCCCTCCAACACCTTCATGGTCTCGAGCGTGGTGGTCACGTTGCCCGGGACGCCCAGGTTGTTGCAGTGGATGTGGAGCGGATGGGGCAATCCCAGTTGATCGACAATTCCCGCAAGGCTGGCGATGATGAGCGCCGGCGTAACCTTGGTATAGCCTTCGACCGGCGCGGTGAGCGTATTGGCGTTTTTGCCCCATTTCCACGCGGCCACGCCTCCCGGGTTCACCGCCTTCACTCCATAGGCCTTCGCCGCCCAAATGAGCCATGCGACGACGTGCTGCGCGCGCTCCGTGTCGCCGGCCTCGAGCAGGTCCATCACAATCTCGTTGTTGGCCATCAGCACGAGGCACGACTTGTCCACGATCGGCGTGTCGTGCAGTTCTTCGTGGGTGTGCCTGGCTGAAAGAATCGGGACCGCCGCTTCGTTGACGGTGGTCCAGCCCATTCCCGCGTAGAGGTAACCCGTCGCGAAAGTGGTTGGAGTGATGCCGCCGAGACCGGCGCGCCGCTCCAGGGTGTGCAGGAAAGGAGATGCCCGGCGGTAGTTTTCTGGCGTGAGTCCGCGGGCGAAATTCAGCGCGGCGCCCGCCACGTGCGAGTGGACGTCCACTCCGCCAGGGAACACGAACATCCCCCGCGCATCAATGGTGCGGCTGCCGTCAGCAGGATCAGCGTTTGCGACTATCTGGCCGTCAGCGACGTAGATGTCCTTCACCACACCGTCGACGCCGTTGGCCGGGTCGTAGACCTTCCCGCCGGTTATTCGGAGCATAGGAGGTTGACTCAACTAATCACCAGGAGGACACGGAGGACACGGAGGTTCAATCGTACAAGACACTCCTCCATAGGCGCCCGTGTCCTCTGTCGTGGAGATGATTAAGCGATTGCCGTGTTGATGCCTAACGTCGGAGTCCACGCGGGCTTCTTGGCTATCGTCTTTCGGATTCTGCGGATGACCTCTTCGTCGGTCGGATACGGCGACTGGAGGGCCGGCCTCAGCGGCAAAGGCACCTCGTCCATTCGGTACGACGTTCCGGGCGCGCTGATTCCGGTGACCGCCGTCGTGATGTGCACACGCGCCAGCCGGCTCGTGTGGGTCACCTTGGGATCCAAGACGATCGTGGGAATCCGAGCGAGATGGTCGATGCCCGGCTGGGGCATGGTCGCTCCGGGATCCGCGCCGAGAACGAGTGCAGCATCGTTGTCCCCGCGCACGATCAGGTCGACGGTCGAAAACTCTCCCGGGTTGAACCGCGGATAGCCTCGAGACAGGTTGATGCCGAAGGGAAACCCCGTCGTCCATCGAAGGACCATGTCCGAGCCGGTGACATTGCCGTGCCCGCGCATCGGCATGCACACGAATTTCGTGAACTCGTTCATTTCCGCGGCGAGCATCAGCACGCCGGCGGAGTTCATGTGCTTTCCGCGCGTCATCGACAGACCCATTCCAAAGAAGATGACGCCGAAGCGGGCGCGTTTCATCCGGTCTGCGAGACTCTGGAGTTGCTCGACCGTCACGCCAGTTTCGGCGACGCGGTCCCGGTCCACCGGATGACCTTTGACGATCGCGCGAAGCGAGGTCAGGACCTCGAAGTCCTTGCTTGGCCGGACCTGAAGGAACAGGTCGGCGGCTTTGACACTGGGTGTTTCTCGAATATCGACCAGGACCATGTATCGGCCCTTGCGTCCCTCCGGCACGAACTTGCCTTTGGGCGTCAAGCTGTACTTCGTGAAATGCCGGGGGTGACATTCGGCAGGATTGCCGCCCCAATAGATGATGAAGTCCGCCCGGTTTTTGACTTCGCCCAGTGTGCACGTAATCTTGCCACCCAACTGGGCGGCTATCTCAGTGGGGCCGTGTCAAAGGGAGGTGTGGCTGTCGACCACACCTCCTATCAGCTCGGCAAGAGCCACGGCTTCGCGCTGTGCCTCGCACGTGATGTTGCTGAGCCCGTAGACCAACGGCATGTTGGCGTCGTAGAGAAAATCGGCGGCGGCTTCGATAGCGGCGTCGAGCGTGGCGGGGTTCCCGTCGATGAGCGCATCAGGATAGAGCCGCTCAGCAGTGTGGTGACGGAACCAGGACTCCCCGAGACTGCACGCGTTCTTGGCTTTGAGGATTCGAACGCCGTCGGTGTGCAGCTCCATGTCGTCGCAGACACAGCCGCAGAACGTGCACGTGGCGTTCTTTACGACGCTGAGATTCATTCCCCGTTCTCTTCCCTTTTGGTGTTCACCGAACCCCTGGCGCCGCCCGAACCGGGCGGCACAACGAACGTTCAGCCAAGCTCCCGGCCCCGGTAGCTTCCCCGGATACGTCGCGGCATGTACCGCCCGGACTCCACCATCTCCCATGCCGGGGCGTTGTCCTGATGATCCTCGGGGACCAATCTGGCAACCAGCTCCTCTGCAGCGGTATCAGCGCGCATGTTTTTCTACCTTCTTACTTCAAGCGGTGGCAGCCCTAAAGGGCTGCGCTACATCCTTACTTTTTCAAGCGCCGGCGGCCCTAAAGGGCTGCGCTACGTCCTTACTTTTTCAAGCGCCGGCGGCCCTAAAGCGCTACATCGCAATCGGGTCCTCTATTCCATATCACAAGCGTCGTCCGTTCTCTGGTAGCGCAGGCCTTCAGGCCTGCCCACACGGCGGCGTTTACGGCACAATCGGCTCGATCTCGACTTCCCAGCCTTTGGAGGTGGGCATCCCGGTGCCGTCGGTATATCGGCCCATGAGCACGCACGTGGGGGGCCCATATGGAACGAAGATCATGCCCGGGGGGACCTTGCCTTCGACGCATGTGAAGGTCGCCTCCCCGTATTCGGATCGAACCCGCACGCTGCCACCGGCCGAAATTCCCGCGGCCTTCATGTCCTCGGGATGCATGTTCAACGTGCTGACAATAGCCTGATACTCCGGGCTGTCCTTCCCGACATTGATCTGCTGGCCCTGTTTGGTCGTGCGGCCCGCATTCATGATAAACCGCTTACCAGCCATCAAGATACCGCCCTGTCGGGCATCATAGCACGCCCCACAGCGGTCCCCTGTGGCTTGACCCATTCACGCGCACGACCTCGCGAGCAACAAGACAACCAGAGCGACGGCTACCGCCACAAGAGCCACCGTCAGCATCTTCTGCTTCTTCGCACTGCTCTCCTCTGCCAGACGCAACTCGGCGATATTGGCCCAGAGCGCCTTGTCCAAGTTCGAGTCTGGAGAGGGTTGCGCCTCTTGCGGGGGCGTTGTGCCGCCGCCAACCGTCACCGGCGCCAGAAAACGGTAGCCACGCTTGGGAACGGTTTGAATGTAGATGGGATGCTCGGCCTGGTCGCTTAGCGCCTCTCGCACCTGCTTGACGGCAAAGTTGACGCCTTGCTCGAAGTCGACGAACGTATCGTCTTTCCACAACGCCGCCTGAATCTCCTCACGCGTCACGAGCTTGCCCGGTTGACTGGTAAGCAGGCAGAGCAGCTTGAACGGCTGCGGCTGCAGCCGGACGAGTCGCCCGTTCTTCAGCAGACGCTCGGCTTCGAGGTCCAGCTCGAAGACTCCAAACCTGATGAGAGCCGCTCTCGGCTTGTCGTTCACGGTCGTCACGAAGCAACGCGTCAGTCCCGCCGGAAAGGAAGGGACAGCCCCGCCGCGGGGCGAGGCGTCAGCCTACCACTTTCTGGCCGCCTCAGTTCCAAGCAGGGCTCCGTACAAGTCATTTGAGCTTTGAGGGTTCCGGGCTCATTCAAAGATGTGACGCTGCAAAGGCGCCGCACATGGACGACCCCGGCGGATCGATCGTATATCCCACCAACATGGACGGAGCTTTTGTTGGACCCAGGGGTTACATTTTGTGGAGGTGTCTCATGATGCGCAGCGTGAATCTCACTCTGACGGCGTTCCTACTCTTAGGCGTCGGCGTGCTCGCGAATCAGGACCAGGGCAAGGCGAAGAGCATGACCGCCATGGGAGCTGTCAAGTCGGTTGCCAGCGGATCTCTCGTCGTCGACACGGACAAGGGCGTGATGACGTTTGGAGTGGACGCGAAGACCAACGTCCAGGCGAAAGGCGCCTCGACGAAAACCAAGGCGAAGAAAGAAGCCGGCGAAGGTGCCTTGACGATCGGCGACGTCGTACACGTGGGAGACCAGGTCCTGGTGAGATATACAGGAGCCGGCGCGACGTTTGTGGCGAGTGAAATCGAAGTCAGGGAGCGACGGCCCGCGTCGGCGCAACCGATCAAATGAGCTGACCCGGTTCCAGAATTCCAGGGTTCCAGGGTTCCTGGTTCCTGGTTCCTGGTACCGGTTACTCGGTTCGGCACCGGAACCGAGAACCTTGGAACCTGGAACCTTGGAACCCTTGGAACCTTGCTAGTTCCTCCCCAGCGATTTCAAGATATCCTCACGCGTCGTCAATCAATCGGGATTCAGCGAGTGCACCGAGAGGATTCTCTCAGGCTCCAGCTTCAACCGCTCGATGTTGTCGGCGAAGACCATGGTGCCAACGACCGGCGGATTGGGGACGGGATTGTCAGCCGGGGGAAGATTGAACATGTCGGCGTAGGCCAGGATCTTCTCTTTGGGAAGATAGACGACGAGGTTCCCGTCGGCATGCGGCAGACCCTTGACCAGATGCACTTCGACGACGCGGGTGTCGTCCTGAAACACTCGCTTGTCGCCCACGATCCCTTCGATCTTGGCCTTCTTGCCGGACTTGGACATGGAGTCCGGCGCCAGCGTGCGCGGCGCAGCCAACGCCTTTTCGAAGAACGCCTTGTTGACGTCGTGCGTGACGATGGTGATCCCTTCGGCCACGACGGCGGGGAGTCCGCTCGTGTGATCGAAATGGTGGTGTGAGATCACGCCGTACCGAATCGGCTTGTTCGGAATCACCCGCTTCGTCTCGGCAATGATCGCCTGAGCTCGAGCTTCATTCTGCGGTCCTGGCTCGAACAGAAAGACATGGTCGCGAAACTCCACTGCCAGAGCGTTGTACGCGCCCTTGATTCGATACACACCATCTGCCAGCTTTTCGGACTCCGACCCCTGCGCTTGCTGACCGGCTGGAGCACCGCCGGGGGGAGGACCGCCCCGACCGGCCGGAGCGACAGGCGGCGTCAGTAACTGTGTGATGTTTGCCGGATTGGCGTTGGCTCCGAGGATCTGGGCTTCGAATGTCGGCCAGCCTCCCCGCCTTTGCACGATGGACGTGGGGTACTTGAGGCCGTTGGCGTCTCGATAGTCGCCGTAGGTCGTCTCGACGAGCATGTCACCGAAGATCGGGTTCTCCACCCACGTCTCGACCTTCTCCACCAGGTTCTGTCCGTTGATGTAGCCGACGACCTTGTAGGACTGACCCGAGGGTGCCTTTTGCGTGCTCATCCACGTGAGCACGCTGTATCGTCGCCCGGCGACCGTCTGAGTCGCCGCGGTCGCATTGTTCGCGGCCGCGCCTTTGAGAAATCCCCACGGTGTGACCCAGATTTCCAACTGCTGCGCCCATACGTTGTTGGCGGGTGTGACGTACTGATTGAACGCGCCTTGTGCTGCGGGACCTCCGGTCACCGGCACGCCGAACGTGACGGCCGATGTACGCAACACCGGTTGGGCGAAATCGATCGAACGCCTGTAGTCATTCAAGTTCGCCTGTGGCCAGGGGCCGTTGGCGTTGTTCGACTGCCCAAGATTGAAGTTCGCGCCCGATCCGTAATAGGTGATCGAGTTCAGATTTTCGACGCCCATCGCCTTCGATGCATTGCTGACGACGGTCTTGGCGTCCTGGGCTGCGGCCGTACTCGATAACAGAGCGCCCAGTGCCAGTGCAGCGAGACACTTCTTCATCATGGTGCTCCTCTCCCCAATTGAGCCGCTCGGCGGCAGCTCGCTTCTGTTTTACGTATGGTCGAAGCGTCGCGTTTACTTGTGGTCGAAACTTCCGGGTCCGGCGTTGGTCGCCGGCTCCGCTCGGTCTCCGCGAACGAGATCAAGCGCCGCCAGGGTTGGACCGGCGTCTCCCCGCGGCAACAGGCTCGGACCGGATTTCAGGAACACCGTCTCAGGGGCGGTGTCGGTGCCGAAGATGACGCCAATGAAGCAGTTGCTCATCTCGTCCCAGTTCTGGGGACCCCAGACGACTTTCTTCGTCGAATCCGGGTTATGGCGGTTGGCGGTCGAATTGTCGAAGTGGCTGATCAGCCGGAGCTTCGAACCTTTGGGCATCAGAATCGGTTGGGCGAACTGGTATCCGACCTGCCAGTCGAAGTTCCAATCGCCTTTCAACACGGTCGTGGACTCACCGGCTGTTGAGACGACGCGGAGCTCGAAGTCCCTCCCACGCAGGTGCATGTGCGGCTGCGCGTACACGAGCTTCGCCTCTTCGCCGAGCGTGATCTCGCTGACGACCTCGGCCTTGTTGTCTCCCGGCGGAATCGCCAGGTTCAAGGCGGTCGGTCCGGCGTGGAAGTAATAGCGCTTCTGCGGTGGATTCGCAGCGAGCACCAGTCCTAGCTTGGAGACGTCGGCCGCCGGCTTGCCGCTGGTCGTGTAGTGAAGCTCGTACACGAGATCCGAGCCCTTCGGGACGAACTTGGCCGCGCCTTCCATGTCGAACCGCTGGGCGCCCAGACCGGGATTGAATTTGCCGAGGATGTCGTTGCCTTCCTCGACCGCGTTTCGGCCGAGGATCTCTCGCTGGGTCTCGGTCTCATAGGCTTCGCCCGGTACGGCGTTCGCCATCCAGGTCGATCCCGGCGGACGCACCCACACTTTCCCGTGATGCAGGACCGCTGGGTCCCCCGGACGCATCTCCGCCGCGACGACCCACATGTCTTCCTTGAAGTTGGTCTTGACCAGAATGTACTTGTAATTGACGGTGCCGCGAGCCGGTACCTCGAAGGGCTTCGGCATTTCGATGATCAGGTCTGGTTTGATATTCCAGCCGTTCTCGAACGCGATCGGTGCGGGCGCCGTCCGCTCGTCGCCCGCCGGCGCACCGGCGTCCACCCATGCGGAGATCGTCTCGATCTGCTTTTCGGCGAGTCGTCGTTCGTTCTCGAAGTGACCGTAGCTGGGATCCGCAAACCATGGCGGCATCTGACGCTTCACGACGGCAGCCTTGATGGCCTTTGCCCAGGGGCGAGTCGCCTCGTAGGTCACAAGCGACATCGGCGCGACTTCGCCCGGCCGGTGACAGTTCTGACAGTTCGCCTGCAGGATTGGGAGGACGTCCTTATAGAAGGTCGGGGATTCCGAGGCGGTCAAGGTTTCCAGGGTCCCCGCCCCCACCAACGAAGCAACCACAGCTATCAGGAACGCTTTCATGGCTCACGCCTCCTTGGCAGCCCGTCGCAATCCGCGTCCCGACAGTATAAGGCGAGACGGTGCCGGAGGCACGCCTCTTCGTGCTCAGCCGGCTCCCCGACCTTCGCGCAGAATCAGCCGCCCTGTATACTGGCCGCGGACGGCAAAGGAGGGCGACACATGGACATCCACGTGAAAGTGCTCGGGGTCCTGCACGCCGTTTTGGGCGCTCTGGGCCTGCTGTGCGCCCTGGCCCTGATCGTCATCTTCGGAGGCGTGGCCGGCATCGTGGGGGCGTCGGGCGACCCGGACGCGGCGGTGGCCATACCCATCATCGGCCTGACGGGAACCGCGCTCGTCAGTTTCGTGGTGCTGCTGTCCTTGCCGTCGGTGATTATCGGTATCGGGCTGTACAAGCGCCGTCCCTGGGCCCGAATCGGCGGGATCGTCATGTCGATAATCGACCTCTTCGGAGTGCCCATTGGCACGATTGTCGGGCTCTATGGCCTGTGGGTGCTTTTCTCGAAGGAGACCGAACGCGTCTTTTCACCCTCTCCGGTCGCCCCTCCGTTGACCTAGTGTCCCGAATCGGGTCAGCCACTCCAGAATGATTCGCGGAGTCTTTTTCGACATCGACGGCACACTCTACGACCGCGATGCCAGCATCCGCCAGATTGCCGAACACCAGTTCGAGGCGTACCGCAGCGAGCTGTCAGGCGTCGACGGATCTCGTTTCGTCGAGCGTCTCCTCGAGCTCGACGCCCACGGCCACAATCGCCCGCTCGGTCTCTATCATGAGTTGGCCGACGAGCTCGGGTTCGATGATCAGCTGGCCAGCCGACTCGAGGCTGGCTTCCAATCCGACTACTTTCGCTATTGCCGCCTCGCGCCCGACACGTTGACGACGCTTGAGACGCTGCGAGCGCGAGGAAAGAAGCTCGGGGTCATTACGAACGGACCGACCGAGTGGCAAAGCCGCAAGTTGGAGGCCCTGGGCATCACGCCGTTCTTCGATACGATTCTGATTTCCGAAACCGAAGGCATTCAGAAGCCCGACCCGCGCATTTTCGCACGCGCGCTGGAGCGCTGCGGCGTTCGAGCTTCCGAGTCGATGTACGTGGGCGACCACCCTGACGCCGACATTGCCGGCGCCAGGGGGGCTGGTCTTCTGCCGATCTGGAAGCGCGTGGCTTACTGGAAGGTTCCCGACGAAGTCATGAGCATCGACGAACTGAGCGAAATCCTACCTATGTGTCTATGAGTAGGAAGTGCGCGTCCCGCTCTAGCAGTCCTAATTCGCTCGTTCGAGGTTCGCCAGGAGTGCCTGGGTGTACGTGATGTCGATGCGATCGCCGACGGCGACGCCTTCGAGGTTCTTCTTGTCCTCGATCTTGCGCGTGACGGTCCGACCATCCTGAGTCGTCACCGTAATCGACGGAATCTGCGCATCGATCGCCTTCACAGTAACGGTCGTCTTCTTCTCCTGCGCAATCGCGCCCGCCGGGAGTCGACTGGCTGCTCCTCGGGCCGCGGCACCGGCTGTCCCGGTCGGGGAGGACGCTTGACCCGGCTTGCGAAGCTCGAAGACCAGCGACTCGTAATAGGTCATTTTCACTTTGTCCCCGACCTTCAGTTCCTCGAAGCGTTTCACCTCCGGACCGACCTGGAACGTGTCTTCTTCGCCGTTTTCGGACTTCAACGTGACCGAGCGGGTCGGTGAATCGATTGCTTGAATCGTCGCGGTCGCGGTCACGGTATTGGCCTGACCAACCTGCGCACGCGACAGCGTCGGCATCGCGACCAGAAGCACTGCCAACACGGCTTCAGCCTTCACAACCATAAAACCTCCCATGGTGAGCCGAGCATAGAGGACGGCGAGTCGCGCGACTAGGCAGAACCGGCAAAACGAAGCCGTAAGTGTGGACCCTCAGTCCCGGGGAATACAAGAGAAAACGAGCTCGACGGCAGTGGCCTATTTTCGTAGCAGAAGGCGGGACGGCGACGCCATCGAGACGCGCAGAACCTGTTCTGCAGCACGCTCGGATGGCACACGCACGACGAACTCGTCGCCCTCCTGCTGCCATCGACCCTGCCGTTCGGTCGGCCGGTCACTCGGTCCAGGATTCCAGAGGCGAGCCGATCCGTCAGGCATCAGCGCCAGCCGGCGCCGGGGACGTCTCGAGAGCGGTATGTCATCGCCCTCCGGCCGGTAGATCTCTCCTGTCGCCGTATCCTCTTCGAAGGCGTGAATCCACGTGGTTCGAAAGGCTGGATGACTGGCATCTGCCCGATCAGACATGGCGTCCCGGAGCTTGGCTCCTTGCAACTCGAGAAGATCGCTCGTGGAAGATGTCAGGCCCGGCTCAAATCAAGCCGCTGCGGGGTCCTTCGAGCGCCGCGCGCATTCGGGTGACCTGCTGCGCCGTAAACATGAACATCGCCGAATCGTCGACATAGTCCATGTAGTTGACGAACATGTCCCCGTTGGGACCGTTGTCGCAGGTCACCGTCGGGAACGTCGGTTTCCCGAAATTTGGACCCGCGCAGTTCGGGGTATCGGCCACGAGATCCGACCCGCTGCAGTCTTCTGTATCGCCCCAGATATGACGAAGGTTGAGGTAGTGGCCCACTTCATGTGTGGCCGTGCGACCGCGGTTGAACGGCGCCTGGGCTGTGCCGCCCGTGCCATAAGCCTGGTAGTTGATCACCACGCCATCGGTGGCGGTGGGGCCCCCTGGGAACTGCGCGTAGCCCAAGAGGCCACCGCCAAGAGAACAGACCCAGAGATTGAGGAACTTTTGCGGCTGAAACGGGGTGATCCCGCCCGAGGACGCACGTTTCACCGAGTCATCGAAGCCGAACGACGAAGTCGAAGTCTTCGTCCTCGTGACCTTGTGCAGCTTGAATCTGATTCGGGAGTCGGTCACGAGACCTGTCCAAGGCGTCGGGACGTTCGACTTGTCCGGGTTCTTCGCCGAGAAATCCTTGTTGAGAACGGCAATCTGGCTCTTGATCTGAGCCTGCGACACATTCTGTTCTTCGGTTTGGTATACGACGTTGACGACAACGCCAATCGTGACCGTCGCCAGCTTGGCAAGAGACAGCGGAAAGGCCCGAAGACGTAAATAGTCCTGTTCGAGCTTGGCCTGATGGGCACGGAACGAAGGAAACGTTTCGAGCAGCATCATGTGCACGGCCATCGTGCCGCACGATCGATGCAGCTTGGTTTTTGCTGCTCTCTTCGTTCGCTTCGCTCTCTTCGCTTTCTTGGCCACCTGCAGCCCTCCGACGAGCGTTCAGCCCGGGATCAACCGACCGGCGCTCTCCCTCCAACCTGCTGCTACTCTCCTCTTCCGGAAATATCGTTTTGCGGCGCCTTACGAACTCGAACGATTCCCTTCTTCAGGTCTTCAGCGATGGCCCTGTCTTCCGCTCGCTCGGCGCTCAGGATGTACTTGATGGCGCCGTTGCCTTCGTGGCACTCGTACGGGAGGGGCTGAAAGCCCGGAGGCGAGACGAGCGGAAGCGACAAAGTCCAAGGCCTCGTGTAGGTCTTCGGATCGTCGATGGTGATGGTGTATTTGAGCACGTCGGGGGCGGTGCGCGTGAAGCGTTCGACCATCCGCATCGCCTGGCTGTGGCGCAGGCCGTTGCCGTTTGCGCCCAGGCTCGTCTGGTCGGTGAAGTTGGTCGTCTCGACGACCAGCGTCTCGCCTTCCCAGTGGCCGCGCGAATCGCCCAGATATTGGCGAAGGTCGTCATTGAGGTGGGGGCGGCCGTCCAGCGGAATCACACGCGTGTCGTGAATCATCTCGTAGCTGATCACGAACGAGTTCGGCGTCTGCAAGATCCAGTTGCCGTTGCCGTACGGAACCGGGAGGACTCCGCCCACGATGCCTCGCGTGATGCACCGGTCGTACAGTGTGAAGTCTTCCGGACCGTCGAAGGGACCGTCGCCAAAGCTTCCTCTGTCTCGTGGTGCAGCTCTCTTCAACGCTTCCGGCGTCAGCGGCGGCATTCTTCCATCCGGCGGATCGACGAGAAGCGAACTCTGCCTGAACGTCTGAGAACCGCGCCAAGCACCGTCCCGGCCTCCGGTTTGAACGCCGGACGCGTTGAGCGCGTTCTTGATGGTTTGTTCGTCCCTCGCCACTCTTTCGGCATATTCCTGATCGGTCAGCTCGGCTCGACCCGCGAACTGCTCGGGGCGCTCCCTCGGAATGCCGCGGGCACTGTCGCTCGTCCAAGCTCCCTGCAGGTCGGGGTGACCCCAGGGCGTGCGAGGAACCTTCCATGAGCCCGCACTCCCGGTCGTCTTCGTGTCGGTACGAGGCGCCTGGGCAGAACTCGGAGCGGCAATCGTGAGCGCCATCCCCAACAGACCTAACCAGGTCAGCAATTGCCTGTGCATCATCTTCTCCTTCTGCGTATGCGTCGGGACGATAGTTACACCCCGGAGCGGCAGGGTCAATACCAAGTTGGGAGTACGTGAACGAATTAGTCTGATAACCAGTCGCCACGGGGGACACAAAGAACACGGAGGGTGGTGGAGAGTTCTTCACACGGCTGACCTTACAAGTAGCTCACGGAACATCAGGACCGCGCGTCGAATTATCGAGTTCTGCATAGATGCCTTCGGCGCGACGCACGAGCTCCAAGCGACAGGAGAGTGTGTCACGGCCGTCGGCGAAGACGGTGCAGACCGGCTGCCCTGCGGATATGCGCTCTCCGGGGTGCGGGATGTCGCGAACAGTTCCATCCGCCAGCCATCTCATGGTGTCGCCGACTACGACGTCGCGCCGCGCGAAGACCACGGCCTTGCCAACAGCGCCTGCGCCGGGTCGCACTTGCGTGAGATCCACAGTTGGAAGCACACCGCGTGCACACGCGGCCGCGTGCGCCTCGAACACTGACAACCCGTGAGCCCGCTCCACGAGCTCCATCGATGCGGACCAGCGGGGGTTCACTTCGATCGCGAGCGGCACGCCGTCGCGGACCACGAAGTCGATGCCGTTGACGCCGACGACGCCGAACTCTTCGGCGACGGCACGGGCGAGCGTGGCGGCCCTGTTCACAATCGCGGCATCATCCCAGTCCGTGTGTGCCGCGAGGATGTTCCCGCAGTAGCGGTACGCCGTCGCACCGAATGCTGCCTCGCCGACCAGCTGCCGAGACACGCCGAGCGGCACGGCGCGGCCACCTGCTGCGACGAAGACCACTGAGCCTGGTATTCCCTCGACCAGTTCCTGCAGGTAACAGCCGCGTGGCACCAGCGCATCACCACGAGCACCCCTTGTCGCACAACCCTCGAGGGCGTAGGGTCGTATTCGGTGCCCTCCTCCGGACGCGAGCGGCTTCACGAGCCATTTCGTTCGTCCGCGTAGCGGGTGTGGAAGGTCGCCGGCGTCGTTGGGATGTTGGGCCTTGATTGTTGCGGCGTCTCGTTCAAGGAGCACGTCGGGGGTCGCGCATCCTCGTCGACGCAGTTCGCGGGCGACCAGGCCCGGGTCGCGCACTCGGCGGAGAACTGGCGGCGCATTTCCCCAAAGCACGCGCCCGTTCGCCAGCGAGCTTACGGCCCGGGGATGATTTTCGAAGTTCGAAAGGTACACGACGGCGTCACAGTCGACGGTTCCCGCTGCACGCGCCGCCGCCCGCGCACTGAAAGGGGCGCCCACGTTTCTTGGAATCGAGCGCACGTCCACAGACCGATGGTGATCGAGATCGCCGAACGCGTCGATTGCGGTCACGTCGAACCCGGCACTCGCCGCCGATTCGGCAGCGGCCCGGGTCGAAACGCCAGCAAGAAGGACTCTGGTCATGCGAAACACCGCTTTGGGGGCAGTGCCTGACGATACACGACAGCGGGGAAAAACGAGTTCAAGGGATTCACCAAATCTGTTGATCTTGGTCGTCCGGTCAGTTACGGTTTCTCTGATCGGCGTGCAAACCTGGAGGGGGCACATGGTGCGCTATGGCTTGGCAGCGCTTTTGGTGGCTGCAGCGACGTTAGTGGCCGGCGATGCCGGGATGTCGGCTGCTGACTCGGCCGTCACCTTCACGAAGGATGTCCAGCCAATCCTTCAGAAGAACTGTCAATCGTGCCACCGCCCGGGACAGATTGCACCGATGTCGCTCCTGACCTACGAGGACGCGCGGCCGTGGGCGCGCTCGATCAAGAACAAAGTGGAAAGCCGTCAGATGCCACCGTGGTTTGCGGATCCGCAACACGGGCAATTTGCCAACGACCCGTCGCTCTCGCAGAGCGACATCGAGACGATCGTGAAATGGGCCGACGGCGGGGCGCTTCAGGGCGACCCCCAGGATGCACCGCCGGCCAGAATCTGGCCGGCCGACGGCTGGCACATCAAGCCGGACATCATCGTCAAGGGGCCGGAATTCCGCGTGCCGGCGCGCACGCCTCAAGACGTGATCGAGTGGGTGACCTTCGTGATTCCGAGCGGCTTCACGAAGGACACCTGGATCACATCGCTCGAGATCAAACCGAGCGTGCTGTCGGTGACTCACCACATCTGTTTCACGTTCCAGCCACGTCGGCCCAACGTGAAGTACTACGTCGCGAACTGGCAGGAATCGCAGCGCGACGACGAAGGCGCGGCGTTGAAGGACCAGGTTCTGCCGGCGCGTCCGCAAGGGCCGCCACCAGACGGCCCGACGGCCGGTGCCAGCGTTGGCGGCGGTTTCAACTGCTACGTCCCAGGCAGAGTGGCCGACGACTACAGGCCGTTTGGCGCGGGCAAGCTGGTTCCGGCCAATACCGACATCTCGTTTCAGGTCCACTACACGCCGATCGGGAAGGAAGTCGTCGACCGGCCGCTCATCGGCTTTACCGTCGCGCAAACACCGCCGGCGAAACGGTGGATGTCCTTCGGCATTACGGCCGGCGGCGCCGATTTCGCGATTCCGCCGAACGAGGCCAACTACAAGAGCCCGCCGATGGATCTCGAGTTCCTCGCCGACGCAGAACTCGTCGAAATGATGCCGCACATGCACCTGCGCGGGAAGGACATGACCTACCACCTGATCTATCCGGACGGCCGTGACGAGATCGTGCTGCACGTTCCCAAGTACGACTTCAACTGGCAGATTCTCTACCAGCCGATGAAGCCGATTCGCATTCCGAAGGGAACGAAGATGCACGTCGACGCGCACTACAACAACTCGTCGTCGAACAAGCACAACCCGAATCCCAACCGCACGATCTATCAAGGCCGAATGACGTGGGAAGAAATGTTCGCGCCGTTTTTTGGCGTCCTGATCGACCAGGACACCGATCCGACGAAGGTGCTCAAGCTCGGACGCGGTGCGCGCGAGGGTGGCGGAGCTTAGGGAACGACACTCAGGAACGATGGTCCGCAGGTTGTGCTTCAGTGGCGCCGTGCTCGTCCTTGCGGCGACGGCTGCGGGTGCCCAGCAGCGGGAAGGAGGTCCGGCAGGCATCCGCGTCCCGTTCGGCGGAACGCCGTCCACGGGAAATCCAACGCCGGGAACTCCGCAGCCCGATCCTCCGAATCTCGCCGATCGCGTCACGTTCACCGGTTGTGTGGAAGCCGTCAAGGCGAACGCTGAAACAGCTGGCGAAACGCCCGATCCAAACACCCCAACCGATTCCCGCTTTGTCCTCACGAATGCCGAACGTCAAAACCTCGTTCCTGCGGGAACCGGCGGCTCCGCGCTCGCGCTGAATACGTCAAGCCGGACACTCCGGCTCGAGGCGATCGAAAGCCAACTCTCGGCGTTCGCCGGAACCAAGGTCGAGATTTCCGGTCAGATTCGCCCTCCGTTGGCGACACCGCCGTCTGGCGCGAGCGGCAACCCGACGCTGCAGGTCGAGTTCGTTCAGAAGATTGCTCCGTCCTGCCGCTGACCCGACCTTACGTTCTCAGTCCTCCGGCAGTTCTCCGCCGGTGACGGATCTGCAGCCCCCCGTTACGAGCAAGGGAAAACCGCTTCAGGCGATCCCGAGACGCGCCCTCGCCGCCGCTGGCGAGATGACGTAGAGATGGTCGAGTACGGTTCCCGCGGCTTCTCGAATGCCGAGCACCTCGACGAGCCGCGCCGATCGCCCTCCGGCGAGACCATCCGCGATCAACGCGGCCCCTTGCGCAGCCTGCTTGGCGGACTGAGCAAATCCCTTGAGCACGCGGACGGAGCTGTTGCGCCTCGCAACCGCGAGCCGCCGTACGAGCTCGTCGCGCACCGAGGCGTTGTACGCGAGGCGTCCCGAAAGGATCACCTCGCCTGCATCGGGCACAGACACGCTGAGCGCTGCCACAGCCTTGACTGCGCCTTCAACATACGCGTTCCACGCCAGATGACCCTGAACGGTGCTTGGCGCCGCAATGGCCTCGGCGGCCGCCTCACGAGTGCCAGCGACTGCGGTCGCACCACCCTCGAACAAGAGCCGCTTTGAAATAGACCCCGCGAGAAACGCAACCTCGCCGTCGAGGGCCCCTGAGGCTCGTGCACCGATTGGACCCGATGTGCCGCCCAAACCATCGACGATTCGACCGCGGTCGACGGCAACCGCCGCAGAAAATGCGCCACCCAACTCCAACAGGATGAACGAGACATCTCGTACGTCGCATCGTCGCCGGTCTGCCTCCTCGCTGATGGCGAGCGCACTCGCGCATACCTTGTCGGCCGTGCCGATGTCCACGCGGTTGACCTTTCGATGCGCTGGAACCGAAGGAAGGTGAATGACGCCCGGGGTCAGTACCGATCGAGATCGAGGAGCGAGCGAGAACGCGCATGAGAGCGGTGAGACCACCGATGCCGCCGCCGTCGGCAGTCGATTGCGGTTTAGCTGCGAGGTACGCCAGCCTCAGGTCGGCTTCGGTGAGGTCGCGCGCTGCGGTCAGCGGCAGGCCATAACCGGAAGGCCCGGCGACAAGATCGAGCGGTGCAGTCCGGTGAGCACTCTCCAGAAGTTCGAGGAGACGCGACGGGTCGGCGAGCGCTTCACCTGTTGGCCACGATTGATCGAGAAACAGCGTCCCGTCCTCGATCCCGCACAGATCGACGCTGGCGGTACCGGGGTCGATCCCGATCACACGGGGCATGGCCTAGCAATTTACAATTGCCAATTCACAATTGACAAAGGGATTGTTTTGGGTTGGGTTGCCGACTACAGCGCCACTGTTCGAGCGATCCCGGCGATTGTTTCGGCGTCGAGCACCTGATCGTTGCGCTCGAAAAGGCGTGCGATGCATGCCTTATGGATCTTCATCTTCAGGCCTCCCACGCCGAGGGCCCCGAACGTCTTGGCCCCTTCCCGATCCACACCGTCGTCTGTGACGTCGATGCCTTCGACGCCGTGGGGAGGGACGGCGTTGAGATCGGCGATGGCGCGCGGTCCGCGCCCAGCCCAGGCCGCGCGCGGCACAACACATATGCCGGGCGGACCCGCATTGAGGATCAGTTCGGCGTCTTGAAGCACGGCCGCCGCGCGTGAGGCATCAGCCAGCGTCGCGGCGCCCACTGAAACGCCGAATCGTTGCCGAATCTGTTCGACGAGGGCGCTGGCGTCCGATCTGCGTGACGTGATCGTCACCTCGGCGCCGGCCTTGGCGAGGAGGCCGGCCGCGCGCAAACCGACCGGCCCCGAGCCCGCGGTCACCGTAGCGCGCCGGCCTTGCAGACCGTCCGCGGCCTGCTGGAGCTTCGCCACTGCGGCAACCGCGGTCGTGTTCGCGCCGTTGGCGTCGAGCATGACCGAGACGCGCATCGGACCGAAGAATGCTTTGCGGACGGCCGACAACAGCCGCTCGCCGGCGGCCATGTCGGTTCCGCCGATGAAGATCGCCGTATTGTGCAGGTCCTTGGGTCCGCGCGTGAAGATTGCTCCGTGGACCAGGTCGCGAACCGCGTCCTCGGTCACGCCGCCATAGCTCATCACTTCGTCGGCGCCCCCGTCGTACGCGACGACGCGGTCGAAGACGCTCGGGTGCGGCGAGCTGTCGAGCTGCACGAGCAATTTGCGCACGTCCGAACGTCCCGAACGATCCGAACGATTTACTTAGGACTAAACGGATGCTTGGCCGTCTTGGAGCCGGCGACCACATCCTTGACGGTCGGCTTCCCGCCGAGGGCCCGCTCGATGGACTGCTTGGTCGCCTGATAGTTGTAGTCGTAGATCTTGGTTTCGTCTGCCGCATCCCAGTGGATGAACACACCCACCAGCACGCAGTAGTCGTTGGCCTTGTCCGCCGGGATGACGCCGCTCTCGACCGAATCGACGACCGCGCGCGCGACCGCAGCCTGCGCCGGTCCGAACATCTGAACCGCCTGCTTCGCGCCCTTGATCGTCACCTTGTTGAAGAGCAGCGTGTCGGGTTTGGCTGGCAGGTTCGGTGCAACCACGGCGAGGAGGGTCGTGAAGCCATCCTTGTTGTTCGCGAGCGCGTTGCAGAAAGCGGTGCCGGCCGGCCCCGTCTTCGAACCGATGATCAGGTCGATGTGCGCCACTTCGTTGCCGTCGCCCACCAAGGACTCACCGAGAAAAAAGTCCGCGGCCATTTGAAGCTCCTGTCTGTAAAGAGTGAGTAAGAGCCGACTCGCCGTCCGAGAGCGCGCTTCCCGCCTCACTGGACCCGGCACGTCGGGCGGGCGGGAGTGTATCATGTCTCGCAAATTGAGAATTTGAGGATTTGGATCGGAGAATATGAGAGGCTGAGCGATTCCGACGCGTGCCTGAACCGGCGCGGCCCTGCAAGGAGGACCATCATGGCGAAAAAACGGACAAGCGGGAAAGCAGCTTCTCAAGCTCCGATCGCGAGATGCGCTCCAGGCGTTTGCGACCCTCAGCGGACACAGGGCCTCAGAGCGCCGGCGCCGACCGGCTCCCACGCGCTCGTCACCCTCACCGGCCCCGGCGTGTTTCTCGGCGCGGCAATCACCAAACAGGGCGGCACGAACGATCTCACCTTTGCCATTCTCGATATCGATGGACGCAACGTGACGAATTTGTCATTCGCCGCGGCGGCGAACGGTGGGCTGACGCAGCAGAATCCGTACGGCCTGGTGCTGCTGAGCTCCACGTCGCTCAAGACGCTCACCGTTGGGTTCCCGACGCCGCTGCTCTACAAACGAAGCCTGCGGCTGAGTGTCACGGTCAACGAGCCCAACGTCGTGCAGATCCTCGCGAACGTGATCCACGGCGCGGTGTGACGGCCCTCTCTCCACCGAAAGGAACGCTCATGAAACGGTTGCTCGTCTCCGTGGTCTCTGCTCTTCTCGGTACTGTCTTCGGCCCCCGACGCATCGGCCCAGCTAATCGCCGCAAAGGATGGATCTGTCGTTTACGGCCATCACCATCTGAATGCGTCGAACATCGACGCGCAGAAGAAGTTCTTTGCAGAGACACTCGGCGGGACCGCGATGAAGTTCGGCAACAATGCCGACATCGTGAAGTTTCCCAATGTCCTGATCTTCTTCCGCCAGCAGGCGCCGACCGGCGGCACGATAGGAACGACGGTCAATCACATCGGCTTCTCCGTACCGGACCTTCGCCAGACAGTCGACAAGATCAAGGCGAACGGCTTCAAGATGATTACGCGTGCTGAAGTAGCGCCGGCGCGCGAAGTGAAGGATGACATCGCGGTGGCAACGGACCGCAACTCGGCGATTGCGTTTGCCCTGGCCCCCGACGATGTCAAAGTCGAGCTTGTTGAAGTCAAGGCCCAGACCATTCCAATCACTCTTCACCATGTGCATTTCTTCGGCCAGCAGAACACCGAGATGCAGGCGTGGTACGTCAAGACCTTCGGTGCAAAGCCCGGCACTGGTGGCGGCGGTGCATTCCCGAACGCCACTCTGCCGGGCGTGGCGCTGAACTTCTCACCGTCGGCAAATCCGGTTGTCGGCACCCAGGGCCGGGCTCTCGACCACATCGGGTTCGAGGTGAAGAACCTCGAGGAGTTCTGCAAGAAACTCGAAGCCGACGGTATCAAGCTGGCTGTGGCCTATCGAAAGGTTCCAGCGCTGAATCTCGCCATCGCTTTCATCACCGATCCCTGGGGCAGCTACATCGAACTGACCGAAGGACTCGACAAGGTGAATTAGGAAGTCTGAAGTCCTGAAGTCTGAAGTCTGCACACTCGAGCACTCAGGCTGACGCGATGACTCCGCCAACAGAGCTCGAACAGCTTCTGTCGATCTTCGACCAGGCCTACGACCGCCGGTCGTGGCATGGAACCAACCTGCGCGGATCGATTCGGGGGCTCTCTGCGAAACGTGCGGCCTGGCGGCCGGCCGCCGGACGACACAACATTTGGGAGGTCGTCGTCCACGCGGCGTACTGGAAGTACGCCGTCCGCCGCAGGCTCACGAGCGAGGCTCGGGGCTCGTTTCCCCTCAAAGGATCGAACTGGTTCAAGCGCCCGCTCGACCTGACCGAACAGGCGTGGCGCGCGGACGTGGCGCTGTTGGAAGAAACGCACCGATCGTTGCGGACGGCCATCGCCGCCCTCCCGCCGACGACGCTTCACCGCAAGCTCGCGGGAAGCGATGTGACCAGATTTTTCTTGATCTCCGGCGCGGCCGCCCACGACCTCTATCACGCCGGGCAGATTCAGCTGTTGAAAAGACTCCCTTGACGCTACGGACGAGCTGCTGTCCGCCGCGTCCGAGCTCGGCACGTGCGATGATAGGTTCTTCTGTTATGTGAGTTATGCGAGTGAGGGATCCGTGAACCGCACCTGGAGCACGCCGCTCGTCATCGTCGCACTCCTCGCGCTGACCGTCCCCTCGGCCCTCGGGTTCTACACGGACTGGCTGTGGTTTGGCGAAACCGGATACCAGAACGTCCTGCTGCGCAGCTGGACGGCTCGAGGCGCGCTCGCCGCGATCGCGACGGTTCTGGCGTTCGGCGTCCTGCTGCTGAACATCCGCCTGGCCCTGCGAAGCCTCTCATCTCGGCAGCTCGTCGTCATGACCCGCGAAGGGCCCCTGACGATCGACCTCGATCCTCGCCGGCTGCGCCCGCTGGCGACGGCGGTGGCTGGATTGGCCGCCTTGCTGTTCGGGCTCTACGCGTCGACTCAGTGGCTGGAGTGGTTGCTCTTCTGGCACGGCCAACCGTTCGGCGATGTGGATCCGGTGCTCGGCAGAGACGTCGGCTTCTACGTGTTTCGGCTCCCCTTCCTCGACGCTGTGCGCGGCTTTTTGCTCGCGCTAGTGACGCTCTCGGCGGTGGCTGTCATCGCGGTGTATGCGATCGCCGGAGCCGGGAGCATCACGTTGAACCGCATCGGTGCGATTGGAGCGCCGCCGAAGCGACACATAGCCGTCCTCGCCGCCACCCTGCTGTTGGTACTCGCGTTCGACGCTTATCTTGATGTGCCGCGGCTCCTCAACTCGACGTCCGGCCTCATTCACGGTGCCGCGAACGTGGATGTGGCGGTCGGCATCCCCGCGCTGCGCATCTTGATGGTCGTGTCGCTCGTTGGCGCCGCGTTGGCGTTGTATCAGATCGTGGCCGCGACCTGGTGGCCGCTCGTCGCCGCAGGAGTCCTCTACGTCGTCGTTGCTGGCGGGGGCTCATTGGCAAGCGGGCTGATGCAGCGGTTCGTCATCGCTCCGAACGAGCAGGCTCGAGAGACGCCCTACATCGAGCACAACGTCGCCGCGACACGCAAGGCGTTCGGTCTTGCGGAGGTTGAAGAACGGGAGCTGTCGGGTGATGCGTTGCTGACCCGCGCCCAGGTGGATGCCAACGATGCCACGCTCAAGAACGTACGGCTCTGGGACCCTCAACCGCTGCTGCAGACGTTCGCCCAGATCCAGGAGATTCGCACGTATTACGACTTCGCCTCGGTGCACAACGATCGGTACAGGATCAACGGCGAGTACCGCCAGATCATGTTGTCGGCGCGCGAACTGAACTCGGAAAGCCTCCCGAACCGGAACTGGATCAACGAGCGCCTGACGTTCACGCACGGCTACGGGCTCACACTTGGGCCGGTGAACCAGGTCACGCCCGAAGGCCTTCCCGTGTTGTTCATCAAGGATCTTCCGCCGCAGTCTTCGGTCGATCTCCAGATTGACGAACCGAGTATCTACTACGGGCAGCTATCGAACGACCATGTGCTCGTCAAGACCAAGGCGCGGGAGTTTCACTATCCCAAGGGCGACGACAACGTCTACTCGACCTATGAGGGGTCGGGTGGCGTTCCCGTGTCGGGATTGTTCCGACGACTGCTTTTCAGCATCCGGTTTCGATCCTTCAAGCTGCTGTTGAGCGACGACATCACCAACGACAGCCGGGTCATGTTCCATCGACGGTTGTCGGAGCGCGTGGAGCGCATCGCGCCTTTTCTGACGTACGACCCCGAGCCCTACCTGGTCATCTCGAACAAGCGGCTCTTCTGGATGCAGGACGGCTACACGGTGAGCCGCCGCTACCCCTATTCCACGCCGGCGGCGAACAGGATCAACTACATCCGTAACTCGGTGAAGGCGACCGTTGACGCCTATCACGGGACGATCGCCTTCTATCTGGTCGATGAGAAAGATCCCGTCGCCTTGACGCTCGGACGGATCTTCCCTGGCTTGCTCCGGCCTCTCTCGGAGATGCCGGAGGACATGCGCAGCCGGTTGCGCTATCCCCAGGGGATCTTTACGCTCCAGGCGGGGATGTATGCGACCTATCACATGACGAACCCGGCCGTGTTCTACAACAAAGAGGACCAATGGGAGATCCCCACCATCGACGCCGATCGTCAGGCGATCCCGATGCAGCCCTACTACACGATCATGAAGCTGCCCGGCGGCCAGGCGCCGGAGTTCATTCAGATGCTTCCGTTTACCCCTGCTCGCAAGGACAACCTGGCCTCCTGGATGGTCGCTCGCAGCGACGGTGACCAGTACGGCCGCATGATCGTCTTCCAGTTTCCGAAGCAGAAGGTGGTGTTCGGGCCGCGGCAGATCGTCGCTCGGATCAATCAAGACCAGGCCATCGCCCCGCAGATTACGCTGTGGAATCAGCAGGGCTCCGAAGTGCTGCAGGGGACGCTGCTCGTCGTTCCCATCGAGGAGTCGCTGCTGTACATTCGTCCGCTCTATCTTCGGTCCGCAGGGGGACGTATTCCGGAGCTCAAACGAGTGATCGTCGCGTATCAGAACCAGATTGTGATGGAAGAGACGCTGGACGAGGCGCTTGAGCTGCTGTTTCCGGCCGGAGGAAAACGCGAACCTGCGGGCGCGCCTGCTGCTGCTCCGGTTGTGGCGATCGAAGAGGACCGTGGCCCTGAATTGAGCGACGAGCTCGTGACGCGCGCTCGACAGCACTACGAGCGCGCCATTCAATCTCAGCGCGAGGGCAACTGGGCCACCTACGGAGACGAGATTCGACGCCTCGGGGAGGTGCTCGCCCGAATGGCAGTCAAGCCGTAGCAATCCCCCGAGCCAGTCCTTGGCCCGTTGCGCCTACGTGTCCGGCAACAACCATCCCCACAGATTTCCGTCTGCGGCTTTCTCGCTGTGAATCTGTACGTAGAACCGACCCAATTTCACGGCTTCTACCTGTTCGGGCGTCAATGTGAACGTGCCGCCGATCGTGCCGCTCACGGCCTTGGTCACCGTGAGATCGAACATCACCGGCCCGCGAATGCCTTTCGGCCCGAGGCGGATCTGCGCAATCGTCGCCGGTGATTGCAATCCCTCAAACGTGCCGCGAACAGAAAGGCGAGTGCCGGCTAACGACGCCGTGGCGCTACCCGATCCGCTGATGTTGGCGAGGGTGGAGCTTTCCACGGGCACCCGCGACAGACGCGCCTTGAAGGTGTCGCCCTGTGGAGCGGCGGGCCGCGCGAACAGCAAGACCACGGCGGTGACGGCGAGGATCGCAACGCTGCGTTGAACCCTCTAGCCCACCCGCCCTACCCGCCTACCCGGCCTACCTGGCCTACCTGACCTACCTGACCTACCTGACCCACCTGCCCTACCTGACCCACCTGGCCTACCTGCCCTACCTGACCCACCTGGCCAACTTTCTTGCAATGGCGCTGGGGCCCCACCCCCAGCGCGACCTGACGCTGATGCTTCGCCTCGGATTTCCATGTCCTCGGCTCAGCATGGCCGCGGGCGCTCCCTACCCGCCCAGATTGGGCCGCCGCGTGTGCCAATCAGTCGCTTGCTCATACGCGCGTGCGAGAGAGAGGACGGTCGACTCGGCAAACGGAGCACCGCTGATCTGAAGGCCTATCGGCAGGTTCGACGTCGAGAAGCCGCACGGAATCGAGATCGTCGGCAGGCCCAGAATGTCGAACGCCACGTTGTTGTTTCCGCCCCCGCCTGCGGCCGCAGGCGATCCGAGCAACGGAGGCGGCGTCTTCATCGTCGGCGTAATGAGCAGATCGATGCCCGAGAACACCGACTTGATCTCCCTGCGGAGCACCTCGACCTGGCGGCGCGCTCGCACGTAGTCGGCGGCTTTGGCCTCAGTGGCCCGTTCGAGCGACGTCCGCGTGCTTGGCTGATACTTCTGAGGAGACTCCGCGATCCATTTCGCATGGTAGACGTACGCCTCGGGACCCCAGATCGTCGCCGGGCTCACGGATATCGGCGGCAGCTCCACGTCGGTCGCACCTGCCGTCAGCTTGCGAAGCACCTCGAGTGCAGCCTCGACGGCTTTCGCGACATCGGGATCGAGGTTGTCGAAGAAGGGCTTGCGCGGCACACCGAGCCTCAGCTTCGCGGGCGACATCTTGAGGGCGCGCGTGTAGTCGGGGACCGGAACGTCGGCGGTCGTCGGATCGAGAGGGTCGAAACCGGCGATGACATTCAACAACAAGGCCGCGTCTTCGACGCTCTTGCACATCGGTCCGACGTGGTCCAACGTCCACGACAGCGTCATCACGCCGCGTGTGCTGACGCGGCCGTACGTCGGTTTGAGCCCAACGATGCTGCAGTGAGACGCCGGCATGCGGATCGACCCGGCGGTGTCGGTACCGAGCGAGCCGAAGCACAGGTCTGCGGATACTGCCACGCCCGGACCTCCCGACGAGCCGCCCGTCACGCGATCGAGCGCCCACGGATTGTGCATCGTGCCGTAGTTCGTCACGGTCGAGGTCCCGCCGTAGGCGAACTCGTGAAGGTTCAACTTTCCCAGAAGGATGGTGCCGGCTTGCTTGAGCCGTCGGGCCACCTCGGCATCGTCGGTGGGGATGCGATCGGCAAACAACTCGCTCGCACCGGTCGTGCGGACGCCCGAGGTGTCGATGTTGTCTTTCAGAGCAATCGGAATGCCGTGCAATGGTCCCCGCCGTGCGCCGCGCTGCAGCTCACGTTCCAGGTCTCTCGCCAAGGCCAGCGCCTGATCGGAAACGACCGTGATGAAGGCGTTCAGGGTCGCATTGTGCTGCTCGATTCGTTTGAGGCACGCCTGTGTGAGGTCGACCGGCGACACCGCCTTACTCCGCAACAACTCCGATGCCTTGCCCAAGCTGAGGCCAGCGAGTTCCGATCCTGAAGGCGTCCGACTCTGGACGCCGGCGACCTCCGACGCGAGGTCTCCGTACGATGAAAGGACAAGCGAGGCGGTTGCCGCGACGTTCGCGGCGAGAAATTCCCTTCGGGAGTGCTCGGTCTTCACGCCCCCTCCAACCACTCATGACGTTCACCGCCGAGACCGCGGAGTCCGCTGAGCATGAATTGGTCAAGAACTCTCAGCGATCTCGGCGCTACCTGCCTCTAGCCAAACACGACGACCGCACCCACTGTGGTGCGGTAGGCGGCCGCCTCGAACGCTTCGCGCGTCCTGTCGAGCGTGAACGTGGCGGTTGCCAGCGACTTCGCATCAAAGAGGCCGGCCTCGATCAGCTTCACGAAGCGCGGGAGATCGCGCTTCGATTGAGCGCCGGCCACATTGCCAGGATGATGATTCTTTGCGCCGTTTGCCCACTGGTTCGCCGGGAAAGAAATTGTCGCCCCCTGCGGGTGACCGACGCTCGTCGTAACAAGGTGGCCGACAGGCGAGCAGAGCTGCCATGCTTGCTGCAGCGAGAGAATGCCGGTTGGGTCTGGCCCTACTTCGACCTTCGGTGGAAAGAGATCGCCCCCTACCGCCTCGATGACGAAATCCGGCCCGCGATAGCCGCCGCCGGCCAGCCTCCGGTCGGTGGGCGGCGCGCACAACTCCTGGACCTTCTGCACGAGATTGTCGCGTTCCACGTTGGGATCGACCGCGGCGGTCGCGCCGAGCTTGAGCGCGAGCTCCCGGCGTGCTCGAACCGGTTCGACGGCGATTATGCGAGCTGCGCCCTTGATCCTGGCACCCTGAACGGCGCTCAGTCCGAGCGGGCCGCAACCGAGCACAGCCACGTCCGAACCGGGCTCCACAGGCGCGACGTTCATGGTGGCCGCGAGTCCGACCATGCCCACGTCGTGAAGCATCGCGAGCTCCACCGACGACACCTTGGTGAACACCGGAACGCAGGCATTTTCAAAAGCCACCATCAGCTCGGCGCAGCCGCCCCGAAATCCAGTGACTTTGGTGCCGTCGCGCATCTCGGCGATCGGCGCGTTGGGATCCCCCCCGCCATTCGCCATCAGACACCGATCGGCGCGGCCGTGCAGGCAGTGATAGCACTCCCCGCACTGCGTTCCGCCCGCGACAATCACCCGGTCGCCAACCTGGACGCGTTTCACCATCGATCCGATTTCAATGACAGTCCCTACGCCACCATGGCCCGGGATCAGGGCCTGCGTGACAGCCGTGGTCGCGAGTGCGGGGCCGGTGGTCGTGTAGCAGATTTGCGCCGCCTCGGTTCGAACCACCACCTGCGTGGGGCCGAGCGGCAGGAGCTTGAGCTCCTGGACCGATGCTCCAGTCCCAAACCGCACGAACGCTCGAAAGCGCTGACCCGCTTTGCTGGGGCCTGCGGGAGACGACGGGGTCTGCGTCGAGACCCCTCGGCCTCCGAGGAGCGTCGCAGCCCCACCACCCACCGCCGCTGCGGCTGCCTTGAGGACCCGCCGCCGTGAGGTAGAAGCCTTTGACATCAGAATCCCTCCATCCGGATTACGTGGGGCGCTGCCCCACACCCCGGCTCGGTTGCTCGCGGGGACCCCTACGCCCCGCGCCGCCCCCTCGCGGGCGCGCCGTGCGCGCCGCCGTTATGCGGCACCAGAGCAAATTTCAAAGGCGACGCATAACGGTCTCGTGGGGCGGTGCCCGGCGCCTCGGACCAGATGACGAGATCCGAAGGCTGAAAATATATATTAGCTTCTGATGATCAAAGCCACGAAAGACCTGAAGCTACCCACGACGATCACCGGCTCGTTGCCGAGGCCATTCTGGTATACGGAAACCCTCGGTGCCCGCCCTTTTCGCGATGCGCTCGCGGATGCACGATTCCGCGAGCAGTACACGGACGCCGTCGGGACTTACGTTCGTGACCAGGAACGGGCAGGCCTCGACATCGTCACGGACGGCGACGCACGGTTCGACACCGACGTCGGCGGCATGAGCTGGTTCCAGTATCCGGCGCGCCGCTTCAAAGGGCTTTCTGGCGGCGACTACTATCGGACGAGGAAGGGCTACGGCGGCGCCGCGAAGGGCGACATCATCTTCGAGGTGATGGAGAGCCGCGTGATGCCTCGAGCCGTCGGAAAGATCGGGCGAGGGCCATTGCAGTACACCTCGCTCTGGAAAGTCGCGCAGGGGATGACGACGCGGCCCGTGAAGTTCGGCACCATCACGCCCGAGCTCATCGGGACCTCGGTTGGAAACGACCACTATTCAACCCAAGAGGCGTTGATCCGCGATTTGAGCGCCGCGATGCGCGAAGAGCTGCTGGAGCTGGCAGAGGCGGGCTGCGCGATCATTCAAATGGAGGAGCCAAATATTCATCTCGTTGGCATTCAGCGGGGTGGAGGCGCGCAGCTGGGCGTGGAGTTCTTCGTCGAGATCTTCAACAACACGGTGAAAGGCCTGCGGGAGGCGACCGAGGTATGGTGCCACACCTGCTGGGGGAACCCCGCGCAGCAGCGCCTGTTCGCCACCAATCAATCGTATAAAGAAGCACTTCCCCACTTGAACCAGCTCGACGTCGATGTGATCACGTTCGAATGCTGCACCAGCGATGGGATGGATCTCGAGATCATCGGCAAGACGATCACAGACAAGAAGATCGCCATTGGCGTAGTCGATCACCGAAACCTGCAGGTGGAGCGTCCGGAGCAGGTCGCCGACCTCATTCGGCGCGCGCTGAAGTTCATCCCCGTTGAGCGGTTGGTTCTCTCCAGCGACTGCGGTTTCGGCCGGGAAGGGATGAGCCGGCGAATCGCCTTTTTCAAGATGGCGTCGATCGTCCGAGGCGCCAACATCGTGCGAAAGGAGCTGGGCCTGCCCGAGGCGCCGTGCCTGGCCGCCGATCCCCGCTATTCTCTGGCGGAGGAGCTCTAGATCACCGCGGCGTGGAAAACGCCTCGGCAATCAATTCGTACCGAGCGGCACCGCGCAGCATGATCGTAGGTAATGGTGACGATCATGAGCTCGTCGGCGCCATACTCGTCGGCTACTGCCTCGAGTTGCGCTCGGACCTTCGCCGGCGAGCCGACGATGCCTCGTCGGCGGCTGCCGAGCGCGTGAACCTCGTCCGGATGGTCCTCGAGAAATCTCACCGCCGTTTCAATCGGCGGAACTCGGATCAGCGTTCCCTGTAGAAACAACGTGAACGCCATGCGGCTGCTCGACGCCAACCGCTGGGCCTCTTCGTCGGTCTCGGCACACAAGGCCCAGACCGCGGCGATCACCCGAGGCGCTCGATTCACATTCGACGAGGTGAACTGCTGCCGATAGTGGGCGGCAATCGCCGCGCCGCCCGGATTGATGAAGTCGGCAAACGCGTACGGGAGTCCCAGCTCCGCCGCCCAGACCCCGCTTTGCGGCGAGGAACCGAGCAGCCACACCTCGGGGCGCTCCGCCCCACCGGGCAAGGCGGACACCCGCGCGAACCGATGATTGGCCGGCATGCGGTTCCAGAGATACGCGAGAAGCTCGGCGAGCTGCTGTGGGAAATCGTCGGGCGCAGCCTGCCGCCTGTCACGCTGAAGGGCGAACGCGGTCAACGGATCGCTCCCGGGCGCTCGGCCGACCGCGAGATCGATCCGGTTCGGATGCAGCGCGCTGAGCATGCTGAACGTCTCGGCGACCTTGAGCGGGCTGTAGTGCGGCAACATCACGCCACCGCTCCCCACGCGGATAGTGCCGGTCACAGCCGCCGAGGCGGCGATCAGCACTTCGGGGCTGGCACAGGCCAGCATCGGCGTGCTGTGGTGTTCGGCCACCCAATACCGGTGGTAGCCGGCGCGTTCCACGACCCGCGCCAGGTCGACCGAGTTTCGGAGCGCGTCGGCGCCCGTCGAACCTTCCGAGATGGGCGCCTGGTCGAGAACGCTCAAGCGAAGCGGCATACGCCATGAGAGTACAACCTACGCGGGGCTCCGTCCCACACCCCGCCGCCACGCCCGCCGACGCGGAGCGAAGGCGGCCGGCTCGGTCGCGAAGGCGGGAAGGCCGCGCCCTGCCGAAGTCGATGAGAGAATGAGGTTCGCTACCCTGAGATGGCCGAATACCCCGTCCTGCAACTCACCGGCGCCACGGTCGTCAAGAACGGCATTCGCATCCTCGATGGCTTGACGTTGACCATTCGCAGCGGCGAGCACACCGCCATCGTCGGACCGAATGGTGCAGGAAAATCGACGTTGATCAACGTCTTGACCGAACAGGACCACGCGCTCGCGCCCGATCAGGAAACGTACGCCACCTCGGAAGACGATGTGCCTCCGGTGCAGATCTTCGGCAGCGCCCGCTGGAACGTCTTCGAGCTCAGGGCGCGACTCGGGATCGTCACCTCCGATCTTCATCACCGGTTCGTCAACGGGAATAGCGCAGGGAGCATCAGCGGCGAGCGCGCTGTGCTCTCAGGCTTTTTCGCCACGTTGGGATTCGTGGATCGACAAGCAGTCACCGCCACGATGCGCGAGAAGGCAGCCGAAACCCTCGCGCGCATGGAAGCGGCCCATCTCGCGCGTAAGCCTCTCGACGAGATGTCGACCGGCGAGGCCCGACGCGTGTTGATCGCGCGCGCCCTCGTGACCGAACCGCTCGCGCTCGTCCTGGACGAGCCGACGGCTGGGCTCGACGTCGTCGCTCGCCATCGATTCTTGAAGCTCGTGAGCGGGATCGCTCGAAGCGGTACGACGATTGTCCTCGTCACGCACCACGTGGAGGAAATCATCCCGGAAATCGAGCACGTCATCCTCCTCAAATCGGGACGGGTTGCGTGTGCCGGCCCCAAGAAATCCATCCTGACGACGGCCACGCTGAGCGCCGTCTACGACGCGCCAGTGATCCTGCAGGAGGTCGCCGGGTATTACCACGCGCGCGCCTGATCAGTCCGCCAATGTCTGGCCGATGATCTACAGGTACTCCGCCACATGAGCAGCGACATCGCCTTCGAGATGCCGGGATCCTCCGTGAGGTTCGGCGCGGGCGTAACCCGCGAGGTTGGCGCCGACCTGGCCGATATTGGCGTCCATCGTGCGCTCGTCGTCACCGATCCAGCCCTGGTTCGGTTGTCGCCGGTCCAGACGGCTCTGGAATCGCTCGAGGGCAACGGCGTCGACTTCGTGTTGTACGACCGCGTCCGCATCGAACCCAACGACGCGTCGTTTCGTGACGCGATCGCGTTCGGACGCGAAGCCCAGTACGACGCGGTGGTCGCCGTCGGCGGAGGATCCACGATCGACACCGCGAAAGCCGTCAACCTCTACACGACGTATCCGCCAGAGGACTTTCTGGACTACGTGAATCCTCCGATTGGCAAGGGCCGCCCGGTGCCGGGACCGCTGAAGCCCCTGATGGCGATCCCGACGACGGCAGGCACGGGCAGCGAAACCACCGGTGTCTGCGTTTTCGATGTGACCCATCTCCATGCAAAGACCGGCATCTCGAGTCGGCGGTTGAAGCCGACGCTTGGGTTGCTCGATCCTGAAAATACTCGGACGCTTCCGCCCCAAGTGGCTGCGTCCGCCGGACTCGACATCCTCTGCCATGCGGTCGAATCGTACACCGCGATTCCCTTCACAGAGAGGCCGCGGCCCGAGCGTCCGTCGCTCCGTCCCGCTTATCAGGGCTCCAACCCGATCAGCGATGTCTGGTCGCTTCAGGCATTACGGATGGTGGCGCGGTTTCTGGTACGGGCCGTCGCTGACCCGGCAGACGATGAAGCGAGAGCCAATATGCTGCTCGCGGCCTCGTACGCGGGAATCGGGTTCGGGAGCGCCGGCGTCCACCTTCCGCATGCGATGTCCTATCCGGTCGCCGGCAACGTGAAGGATTACATCCCCCGAGGATATGCGTCGGACCACGCACTCGTGCCGCACGGCTTCTCGGTGATCCTGAACGCTCCCGCCGCGTTCCGCTTTACGGCACTCGCAAACCCATTCCGCCATCTCGAAGCGGCCGAGGCGCTCGGAGTCGATGTAGCGGGCGTGCGTGTCGAAGATGCCGGAAGGATTCTGGCCGATCGGATCACCTGGTTCATGCAGCAGCTCGACGTTCCGAACGGCCTGCGCGCGGTGGGCTATACGCAAGCGAACATCCCAGCCCTTGTAGAAGGCACCCTTCTGCAGCGCCGGCTGACGACGCTCGCGCCGCGTCCGGCTGGCGCTGAAGAGTTGGGGCGGCTGTTCGAAGACGCGATGACCGCTTGGTAAGCGCGTCTTTTGAGCTCGTTCCTCAGCTGAGCGGAACCTGCACGGTCATCGGCTCGGACAAGGTCGTCCTTACAGCAGTTCCCGGCCCGAGGCGAACTTCCTTGCCGCGCGTCGACGCCACGACGCCTGTTCCCGCGCCAGCGCCGATGGCCGATCCAATCGCTGCGCCTTTTCCACCGCCAGCAATCGCCCCGATAACCGCTCCGGCGCCGGCTCCAATGCCAATCTTTTTCGCGTCTTCGCCCTTCGTCGCCTGCGCTTGACGGGAAATCCGCGCCGTATGGATGGTGTGGGTCTCGTCGCCGACGCGCAAGCGATCGAAACTGAACGAGACCGACGCTCGCCCTTTCACCCTTCCTGATTGCTTGGAGTGAAGTACCGTCCCGGTTGCGACCGCACCCGCCTTTATGACTGTGGCGTCGTCAATGACAACCGATCTGGCAAGCGTCGCGCGTACGGGATCCTCGGGCCGGCTTTGATCTGATGACACGCTGCTTTCGAGCGTCAAGTTGAGAGTCGTACCCGCCGGAATGACAACGTCCTTGAACCGTGGCTCCGGCGGTGCTGGAGCTTGAGACGGAGTGGACGCGGAAGCAGGATGATCCTCGCTCGGTCGCTGTGCCGAATCGGTTCCCGCGCGACCACACGCTACGGTGACAGCAACCGCCGACAGCAGCAGAAGAAATCTCTTGTTCATTTGCACACCTGATTCGAGTCGGTCCCACTGAAGGCCCTGGCACGAGGAGGCGACGCCGCTCAACAGCTCAGGCAATCACCATGCCGCCCCAGTCATCGAAGGACCACGGATCCGCATGTCGTCACAAAGCCTGGATTTAGAAGCGGCGAGTCGAGATCCGACCGTCTCCACCGTGCCACGTCCGACGCCGCCAACCCATCTGGAATTGCAGAACCGTCATAATGACGAGCCGATTCGTTCCCGCGCGCGCCAGAGTGTGCCGCCATGCGAAGATGGCCGAGAAACATGCCGCCAGCGATTGAGTTTCGTGACGTGTCCTACCGCCAGCCGGGCGGCGCGCGCGTCTTCGATGGCTTCACGCTCAGCATCGAAGCCGGAGACGTGTTCGCCCTCGTCGGGCGAAGCGGGGCCGGCAAATCGACGATGCTGCGGCTCGTGAACCGCCTGCTGCTGCCCGATTCTGGTTCGGTGCTGGTCGAGGGACGCGATACCCGCGAGTGGGAACCGATTCGACTCCGCCGTTCGGTCGGCTATGTGATTCAGGATGTGGGCTTGTTTCCGCACATGAGCGTGGCGGACAACATCGGCGTCGTGCCTCGCCTGGAAAAGTGGGAGCCTCGACGCGTCGAATCGCGCGTCAACGAGCTTCTGGATCTGATTGGTCTTCCTTCGTCGACTTACGCGCATCGCTGGCCGGACGAGCTTTCGGGCGGTCAGCGTCAGCGCGTCGGCGTCGCCCGGGCGCTCGCCGCCGATCCGCCGGTGCTGCTGATGGACGAACCGTTTGGCGCCCTCGATCCCATGACGCGTGCGGAATTGCAGGCAGAGTTTCGGCGAATCCAGGCGCGCGTCCGCAAGACCGTCATCCTCGTCACCCACGACATGGGCGAAGCCATGACTCTTGGCGATCGGCTTGGTGTGCTCGACGGCGGTCGGTTGATTGCGTACGACCGACCCGACCAGATGGTCCATTCGCGCGATCCGCGCGTGCGGCGCCTGCTCGACGCGACTGCGCCTGTCGCCCCTCCTGCCCTTCTTGTCGCTCCTGATCCTGCCGGCCAGTCCGACCGGAGCGATGACTGATGTCGATTCTCAACTTCTGGCTGAGTCATCGACAGGAACTGCTGACGCTGGTTGGTCAGCACGTACTGCTCGTCGCCGTGTCGACGCTCATTGCTGTGGCCCTCGGTGTGCCGCTCGGAATTTTTGCGGCTCGGCGGCCGCGGCTGAGTGCCCCGCTGGTCGCGATCGCCAACATCGTGCAGACGGTGCCAAGCCTCGCGATGTTCGGGTTCCTGCTGCCCGTGCCGTTCCTCGGCGGCGTCGGCGCGCGCGCGGCTATCGTGGTCTTGATCCTGTACGGCCTCTTGCCGATCGTGCGAACGACCATGGCCGGCCTGACCGGGATTGCCGCATCAATCCGCGAGGCGGGCGTGGCGATGGGGATGACATCGCGCGAGCTGCTCCGGCAGGTCGAGCTTCCCCTCGCGCTGCCGTCGATCGTCGCGGGCATTCGCGTGGCCGCTGTCGTCGGCGTCGGCTCGGCGACGATTGCTGCTGCGATCGGAGCGGGCGGGCTCGGTCAATACATCTACCGCGGGCTCTCGATGGTGGATTCGACAGTGATTCTTGCCGGGGCGATTCCGGCGGCGCTGCTCGCGCTCGCCGTGGACGGCGGCCTGCTGTGGCTGGAACGGCGGCTCTCCGCCCGGCGGCACACGGGCGCCAGGCGGAGCGCGGTCGGTCTAGCCGCCGGGGTGGTTGCTGTCGTGCTGCTCTCGAGCGCCGCGCTCGTCGGTCGCGCGCCAGGTGCCATCGTCGTCGGATCGAAGAATTTCACAGAGCAGATCATCCTGGGCGAAATCGTGGCGCAGACGATCGAACGCGAGACCGGTCTCTCCGTCGAGCGTCGACTGAATCTCGGCGGCACACTCATCTGCGAACGTGGATTGCTCAGTGGCGAGATCGACGTGTACGTGGAGTACACGGGAACCTCCCTGACAGCCGTCTTCCACCAGCCCCTGGCCAACGACTCGAAAACGGTCTTCTCCACGGTTCGTGAGTTGTACGCACGTAGCGGACGCACGTTGCTGGCACCGCTCGGCTTCAACAACACCTTTGCAATCCTCGTCAGGGGCAGGGACGCGCGAGAACGTGGACTTCGAACGATCGAGGACGCGGCGCGCGAAGCGCCCCGCTGGCGTGCGGGTTTCGGGTACGAATTTCTGGAAAGGCCCGACGGGTATCCCGGGCTGGCCAAGGCATACGGTCTTCGCTTCCTCGCCCCCCCACAGGTCATGGACCTGACGCTCAGCTATCGGGCGCTGGCGTCAGGACAGGTGGACCTGATCGCCGGCGACGCAACGGCTGGGCTGATCAAGGGCCTCGATCTCGTGCAACTCGAGGACAACCGCCACTACTTTCCACCGTACGACGCGGCACCCGTGGCCCGCGCCGAAACCCTGCTTCGTTACCCTCAAGTCCACCGTGCGCTCGATACGCTTGCGGGGCGGATTTCCGCCGAGGCGATGCAGACGATGAACTACGCAGCGGACGCCCTGCACGAAGACCCGACAGCGATTGCACGTCGATTCCTCGACGGCCGGTAAGAGCTAGACACGACCGCTCGGAGATCGGGCATTCAATCGCCACCGACTGACCCGAGCCTCTAGAGGCGGGCCTCGCCATGGCAAGGGCCTGATCGCGCGACAGATCCATCTGATGCACTTCCTTCGCGTGCGCCTGGGCGCGCGCGACGAGCTCGTCGTCGGTCTCGCCCTTTACGATGAACCCAGAGGGCCCTTCCGGGCCGGCAGGGCCGGCTCGCTTTTGTGTTTCTCACCGCGAATCGTAGTCGGCCTGTCGGTCGTCAAGAGCTGGTCGACGTCATTTGGCCCGACCAAACACCGCCTGAGGTCGAAGGCAACCAGCGCGACGATATCGGCTGATTCCTTGAGGAAAACGCGCGCTCTGAGTCTTGCAGCCCGCCAGTGACGTCGTTCACCGAGGCTTCAAATTGTTCGATGCATCTTCAGATGTTTTTCTGATTAGTTCCCGCCAGCCAATTTGCCGCGCGTTCGGCGTCTCTCGCCTTCGCCCACTGCTCCGCGAACACGAGTGACTCACCTAGTAGGTCCATCAGGTAATTCGCCTCGGCGATCGACTGCGGTAGATACGGCTTCAGCTTGTCCCTGAGGGACCAAATCTCCGGCGCGAGTGGCGGCGGCCGCCGATCGGCGAAAGGCGAGCCCCACATTTCGTGAACCATCACGCCCAGCGCCTCAGCGGGGTCAAGCGGATCGCCCTTCTCCAGACGCATGAACGCGTCGCTGACGACCGGATCGACGTAGGACGCCAGTCGATCACATTCGCGCCTGAACACCGGCACCCAGAACCGTTCGCACCAGCGCTGCACGAACATCCCTTGGAATCCCTGCCACGACAGCGAATGGACGTTGGTGTGCTGGACGACGTCGTATGCGCCGGCTTGGAAGCCGTTTGCCGAGATGAACAGACCGAAATGAGCGCCGGCATTGGCGACGATGTCCACGAACGCGTGGACCTCCGCCTGTGGGACGTTCGCTTTCCAGCGCTTGCACTCGCATAGGTAAAGGGCCTCCGGCGTCGCCGATGGATCGACGGCATAGACGTCGATCTCGTTCGAACCTCGTGCACCGGGAACGTGCTTTGCGACCTCGGTCTTGAGGCCGCACTGGCTAATGGAGATCGCGCAGCGGCAGATCCGGAGCGCCGCGCCTCGCGTCGGCGTCCGATAAACAGCCCGGAAAGAGTCGACGCAAGAATTTCCTGGTTGCGGGGGCTCGCAACCAACATTATCTGCAGCTCTGGCGACCTGCGGCCTGACCTCAGAAGGCCACGCACTGGGAGGAACGGTCGATTCCTGTATCAGGGCGGCGAAGGCAATGACGGCGCGGCGGCGCCGGCGGTAGGCTGCAACACGGGATCGTTTCCCGACACAGGCCTCCAGCGAGGCTTCGCCGTCGTCACCACGGATGCCGGTCATCAGGGCGTGACCGCCGACTTCGGTGTCGATCCGGTCGCACGTGTCGGTCACGCGTACGCGGCGCACAAACGGACGTCCACGATCGCCATGGCCATCCAATCGCGCTACTACGGCCGGGCACCCGATCATACGTACTTCGTCGGCTGCTCGGGCGGAGGACGCCACGGCATGATGTTCGCGCAGCGCTACCCCACGAACTTCGACGGCATCGCAATCTGCGCGCCGGCGATGACTGTGTCGAGCGGCGCGACCGACGGAACGGTCCTCCGCCCTGAGGCCTGCCGCTTCGATCCAAAGACGCTGCTGTGCACCGGCGCGAAGGACACGAAATGCCTGACGTCCGATCAGGTCGCAGCGCTCGAGCGCACGTTCGGCGGCCCGCGGACCTCGTCGGGACGCGCGCTGTATGTCGGACAGGCCTGGGATCCCGGCATCGCCGCGCCCGGATGGCGGCAGTGGAAGCTGGGCTCGTCGCAGACCGGTACGCCGAACTCGGCAAACACGACCCTGATGGCGGGCGCGCTGGCCTACGAGTTCGTCACGCCGCCCGACCCGTCTCTGGCGATCACGCGGTTCGACTTCGATCGTGATCCCGATCGGATGCAGGCGTTCTCACAGGTCTACGACATTTACCGGGACGCGACGCTCGCCGCCTTCCACGACCGCGGAGAAAAGCTGCTGATCTTCCACGGGACGGCCGATCCGATTTTCTCGGCGCTCGAGTCGATTGACTACTACCAGCGCCTCGCGCGCAACAACGGCGGGCCGGACGCCACGGCGCGGTGGGCCCGCCTGTTTCTCGTGCCCGGCATGAACCACTGCGCCGGCGGTCCGGCGACCGAGAGCTTCGACGGGCTGGCGGCCATCGTCGACTGGGTGGAAAAGGGCGCGGCGCCGGCGCGCATAAATGCGTCTGCCGGTCCGCGTACGACGTCCTTCCCCGGACGCACGCGTCCGCTCTGCGCGTATCCGGCGTCTGCGCGCTACTTCGGCGGCGGCAGCCTGGAGGACGGCGCGAACTTCGCGTGCGTGGCGCCGTCCGACTGAACGGGAACTTCGGCCGTCCCGCGTTACTGCATCGACAGCCGCTGCGCCTCTGCACAGTCCGCGCCGATGTCGAAATACCGCTGCACGGTGGCCGTGTCGGTTTCGTACGGATGCTTCTCGCCCGTCGCGCGCGGCAACTGCGCGATCCGCGCCCGATCGTACGCGCGGTCGAACTCGGTATGGTTCGACATCACGACGGTCGCGCCGGCCGCCGCCGCAGCCTTCGCCATCTTGCGCTGGCTATCGCGGTAGATCACGAAGTTCTCCGCCCGCCGCGGGAAGTTGAATGCCGTGCCGCCGGCGTACGCGACAACCAGCGAGCGCCCCGCGTCCCTGACCGGGAAAATGTAAGAGAGCGTACCGGCGTGTGACCCGGCGTGGCGATCACGTCTACGGTCGTGTCGCCGAGGGTAATCTTTGTGCCTTCGGGCCCGACGACGATGTCGCGCTTTGGGACGCCGCCGGGCGCCGACATGGGACGCTGCAGCGTTGCATCCCAATCGGCCGCGCCCATCACGATCTTTGCGCCGTAACGGCTCTGCAGAAGCGCGGCGCCCTGATCGTGATCGCCGTGCGCGTGGCTGATCAGCACGTATTTGATACGGCGCGGGTCGAGACCCAGCGTCTTCAGGCCTTCGACGATCTCCGGCTCCGCCGCGTAGTCGAACAGCGTGTCGATGAGGACGATGCCGTCGGTTGTCGTCAGCGCCCAGGACGAGTGAATCCGCGTGCCGACGAAGTAGAGATTGTCGAAGACTTTGAAGGGCTTTGCGTACCAGGTTACCTGGTCAGGCACGGTGCGGGCCGCGGACGGTGCGGCGCCGCGACCAGGGGCGCCCTCGAGATTGTCGGGCGCCACGCAGATGCGAAGGAACGTGCCTGCGTACTCAACACCCGCGGCGCGCTTCGCAGCCTTCACGAGGCTTTCAGGTGTGACCGAGTCAGGCGCCTGGGCGTGAATCGTCGACGTCATCGCACCGGCCACCGCCGCAACGAACAGCACACAACCCTTCATCACACTCTCCTCTCCCGGCGCGTCAGTCGCGCGGCCCATAATGCGGCGTCGCCTGACCGAGCTCGATCGCCCCGAGGTCGGGAGCCGCGCCAGCGAATCCATCCGTCACGTTCGGCAACGCCTTTCCGCGATCGACGGCTCTGGATCCAGGCTTCAGCCTGAAGTCGAACGATTCCGCTTTATAGACTTTCTGGACCGTCGCGACGTCCTGCGCGTCGAGCCTGGGCACGTTCATGAACACGTCGTAGTCGACGAGAACGCTGTGCTGATCCTGATGCGTGGCCCGGCTGTACTCTTCGAGCGTGCCGTACTGTCGCGTCTGGAGCGATGAGGCCACAGGGGCGGGACCGGCGCCGCGTCCACGCATCAATGGACTGTAATCGGCAGCCGTCGCCCACGCCGGCGAGTTCCAACCGAACGAAAACGGCGCGCCGGCATTCGGCCGGAAGCCGTTGTAATCCGACGAGGTGTAGTTGGTGTAGGTGTTGATCGCGAAAATCGCCGGTGCCGAGTTCTCGCCGAGAAACAGGTTGTTGGCCCAGTGGACATTCGACGCGCCCTGTGCCTGCGTCTCCGACAACACGGTGTTGTTGTAGAAGATCGCGCCCGCCGACCCGCCCGTCAGCCTCGTCGACCCGCCCGGCATCTGAAACGCGATGTTCCGGATCCAGTACACGGGGCCGCCAATCGCCGGCTGGTTGCAGAACGCGTGCGACGCGGAGTTGATCATCATGTTGCGCATCACCCGCACGTTGTGCATGCTGCCATCCACTTCGAACGGGTTGTCGTGGAAGTTGGTCATGTAGTTGTTGTAGTAGTCGATCGAAACCGTGCGCCGGTCGAAGACATCGCGCGTCGGATAGTACGGACCGCCGACCGCCGCCGATCCATCCGGATTCCCGTACGTCTCCGTATCGATGCCGTCGTGGAAGTTCGCGACGTAGTTGTACGCCATCATGTGTCCGGGGCCATACACCTTGACCGCGATGTACGAACCCATCATCGGCGGGAACTTCTGTCCATCCTTGCCGTCGAACTTCCTCCAGAACTCGCCGGCCCAGCCGATGACGTGATTGGGATCGTGCCGGCCGATGAAGTAGTTGTCGGCGATATAGAAGTTGCTCGATCCCGAGTAGTTCGTGAACACGCCGGCGCCAATATCCTCGAACCGGCAGCGTTTCACGGTGATGCCCTTGGCCCCGGCCAGGAACTGCGTGCCGGCGAGAATCCGTCGGTGTTCCGGAACGTCAGCCCCTCGAAGTACGTGTAATCCGCGGCGCGAACGTCGAACAGCGCGAAGTTGCCGGCGCCGTCGAAAATCGCTGGACCGTCGCCGGCGCCCTTGATGACGATCGGCTTCTCGGGTGTCCCCTTCGCAAGCAGGTAGTACGTGCCGTCGAGCGGCGTCATGCGATTCACCGGATCGTTCGTATATTCGTAGCGGTTGTATTTGTAGAGGCCCGCATGCACGAGGATGGTGTCGCCGGCCTTCACGCGCGGACGGCCGGCCGTCGCCCAGTCGGTGCCGGCGCAGGTGATGTTGTACACGCACATCAGGCCTTCGAACGCCGGCTCGAGCTTGTTGCCTTTGTAGCCCGGCGGATACACGTGGTAGACGTTTCCGTCCGCCGTCGGCATCGGCTCGGGACGCGTTCTCACCGTGACGGTTTTCGTGGCCTGGCCGCTCACGCCGTCGGGATCGCGGAGCACGAACCGCGCTTCGTAGGCCGTATTGGGTTCAGAGATCGAGAATGCTGCCAGCATGTTCGGCGAGATGACGTCGATCTGATCGCCCTGCTTGATGCGCTCGCCTTGAAGCCGTAGCATCGGCAGCGCCTGCTTCCAGTCGGTCGTGCCCTGCCTCCGATACGACACGTCGACCGACGCGTTCCGGTTGTCGTCGCCCTCGATGAACCACTCGAAGCCGAGGTTGATCAGCGTCGGCGGACCGACGAGGAACTCGCCTGCGGTGACCGAACCGGCGGCGGGGGCAGCCGTCAACACGCGATGCCGGACCCAGAGGCCAACCACCACGGTCAACACGAGCGTGAGTGACAGCGTTCGGAGCGCGGTCGTCTTCATGATGGTTCCCTTTCGAGACGGTCACATCTTAAGATGTCGGGGATGTCCATGCGACGACGATTTCTGGCGCGCGCAGGTGCTGCGACGATCGCGCTGATCACGGTCGGACTGGCGCCTGCTCGAGCGGCATCTCCGGTGCGCGGGATCTTCAACTGGATTCACGGCACCAGTGACGCCGAGCGGGCCTTCGCCTTCTATCGGGACGTGTTCGGCACCGAGCTCGCGCGATCGCCGTTCGCCATCGGCGCGGCCGCGGGCGCACCGCCCGAGCCAATCCGTCCCGCGGCGCAGGCAGGTTCCGATCCACTCGTCTGGGACCTCACGAACACGCACGGCTCGCGATTCCGCACCGTGTTCATGCGGGCCGCCAACACGCCGTTCGGGCTCGAGCTGTCGGAGTTTTTCGACATCGCGCGGAGCGATCGAGCGCCCAACCCATGGGATCCCGGCGCGTCGACTCTCATCTTCTCTGTCCGTGATCTCGACGCCGTCGCCAACAGGCTGAAGGCGCGCGGCGCGCCTATCGTGACGCTCGGCGGCGCTCCGGTCACGACGCCGAGCGGGCGCGCGATGCTCGTTCGCGATCCCGATGGCTGCCTCATCGAAGTAAGACAGGCGACGGCAGCCTCGGTCTCTCAGGCGAGCGCACCGGGCGACGTGATCGAGACCTCGATCGGCATCACAGTTGCGAGCCTGGCGCGGGCGCGTGGCTTCTACGAGACCCTTCTGGGCTTCACGGTCAGCGGGACGCGCACGGCACGCGCGGCGGAACTTCGCGTTCGGGGTCTGTCCGGAGGCAAGCTCACTGAAACGGCGATCACCGTTCCGGGCACCGCCGTAAGCATCGTGCTTTCTGACTTCACATTGCCGACCGGAACGCCGGCGAAGCCCTTCGACTGGAAGCTTCAGGACGTCGGCTCGCCCCAATTTCAGCTCGAGGTGAGCGGCCTCGACGCGCTGATCGATCGCACGAAGCAGGCGGGATATCGGTTCCTAAGCGTCGGCGCAAAGCCTATCCAACGGGCGTTCGGACGGTTCGTGTTCGCGATCGATCCTGACGCGATCCTCGTCGAGTTCGTCGAGCGAGCCCCTACTTCACCGCCGCGCGGACGGTGATCATGGCGCATCGCGTAGTCGTCGACTCCGGTGGCCGTCGCGGACTCGTCGCGCCAGGTCACCCTGTACGACGGCGACTTCAAGTTCGCCCCCTGGAGCAACGCCGCGAGCTGCTCAGCGCGACGCTTCCCAATCTCGACCTCCTCGGACATGAGCTGTCCGTTCGAAAGGCCAGGCTGCCGGCATCGCGGCGCGCGATCTACGCGACGTACACCTGCCGCTCGAACTCCGTGATGCGCGGCGCTGAGTGGGGCGGCAATCTGCAGGTGGGGACGACGGTAGACCGAGATGGTGGGATTCGGGCTGTTCGGCCCGTAGCGCGGATCCGTGTTGCCGCCGCCGCGATCGCGGACGACTTCAATCGAGAATTCCGGATCGATGCGCGTGCCGTCCGCCCGCTGCGGCGGCCACGGCAGCGCGATCCGGAACAGGCTGCGATCGAGCAGCTGCGAGTGAGAGCGGGGATCGTCGGGCGGCAGGTTGGGACAGTTCATGCCGTCCACGGCCGCAAACAGCGGGTCCTTGCCACCCGTGGCCGTCCACCGCTCTCGAATGCCGGACCGACAACGACATACCGTTCAACGGCTGGTGGCACGTCACGTACGCACGGCCGTTCGTGCCAATGGGCTCGAAGAACGGATGGCCTTTCGTCTCGACCGACCCGGACGTGTTCAGCACGCCGAGCTCACCCTGGTCGTTCGGGTACATCGCGTATCCGGCAGCGGCGTTCCCTGTCCCGGACTCATCGGGACCCTATTGTCGTGCAGCTCGAAGACAGGATGCGCGCGGAAATGGCTCAACCCTCAAGGCTGGCCTTTTTGCGGCGGTGCCGGGATCTCGCAGGGCCGGGGATTCCATTTGGACAGATCGGTTTCCTTCTTGAACTGCGAGCTGATCACAAATTCCTGCGTCAGGTATGTTGGATCGGAAACCACTGTCGTGACGATCAGCCACGTCCCGTCGTCGCCCAAGGTGAAGCTGTCGAAGAATTCCTTCACGACCGCGCGCTCGCTGTACGGCACGCCGTTCGGGCGGAGATAAGCGGCCTGCATGTTCGTCGTGACGACCTCGAGCGAACCGCCCGGCGTCGGCGCACTCTGCGCCAAGATGCCGCGGTTCTGCGGCTGTCGGAACCACCGGGCCTCGGAGTCGCCCTGCAGCGATCGTGCGCCTGCCGGCGACGACGCGCCGAAGCGGAAGCGGCGGATTTGCGTCCCGGCGTCGAATTCCAAGAGAAGCGTGTTGGCGTTCTCCCAGCGGACGCGCACGCGACCGGGCTGTCGAATCAACGCCGGAGGGCCGAACGCCTTGCACAACGCGCCGCGCGTGCGGTCGGCACCCAGGTCCCACGCTTCCGCGGTCTTACGCCCCGCGGCATTGAGGGGCACGCTCGACGTGTCGCCCTTCGGCGGCGTCACCATCCGCCACCGCCAGTCTTCGGTGACGACTGACACCCACTGTCCGGTTATATCGATCAACGCCGCTTCACGCGCACTGCGGGTATCAGCGCGCGGTCCCTGCGCGAGAACGGCGGCGCCAGCGGCGACCGCAAACGCCGCCAGCGACACGAGGCCGCGGTTCATCGCGTCCTCCGTTTCAGGTCACGATAGATCGCCTCGACGAACCGCTCGCCGTTCCATCCGTCGGTCTGCGCGTCGAAGACGCCGTCGTAGTCGAGCGTCGGTTTGGCGCGCTTCACCTCTTCGAGCGAATGGCCTTTGTCGATGTGTTCCCGAACACGGTCGCGGATGATGGTCACCATGTCGCGGTAGTTGGCGACCTCGGTCTGGTCGCTGAGACGGCCCCGGCCGGGCACGATCACCGTGCCGCCCTGCTGGCTTTCTCCGGCGACGGCAATTTCGATCACGCGATTGAGCGCGTCCAGCACGCCGGCGATACCGCCGCCGCGATCAGGATCGAACCGCGGGTACGCAGTCGTGTCGAAAATCGCTCCTGTGGAGATCACGTCGGAGCGCCGGAAGAACACCATCGTGTCACCGTCGGTGTGCCCGACCGGGACGTGGATGAGGCGCACGGCCTCGCCATTCGAGAAGAGCGTCCACTGAGCGGTGAAATAGGTGTCAGTCGGCCAGATGTCCGTCGGCGCCTTCGTGGCGTTCATCCGGTTGAGCACGTTCAGGTGGGCGATGATCGACGCCCGCGCATCGGACCCGCGGGGATCGATCGAGTCGATCACGCGAACGTAGCGACCGGCCTTCGACAGCGCTCCCGCGCCGCCTGCAGCCTGATCGTCGCCGCTCGTCAGCACGATGTGGCGAATCCGCTGCGGCGTCAGCGAACGGATCGCGTCGAGCACCGCTCCGTTCAGCGCCTCCGGTTGCGTATCAACCACCAGCGGACCTTCGGAACCGATCTGCACAGTGGTATTCCCTCCCGGCCCGACAATCACGAACACGCGGCCCTGAACGGGAAGGACCTCGAGACGCTGCTGTTGTGCGGTCGCGACGGCGACAGCCGCAGACGTGAAGAGCACACATGCAATTCGATGCGCCGCGATCATCGGGCTGCCACCGGACGCAATTGCGGCATGTAGTCCGGGTACATGGTCGCGGCACCGCCGCGAGTCGCGTCGAATGGAATGCCGTGTTTATCGGAGAACTCTCGCAAATAGGCGTTCGTCCCGGGCAGATGATGCGGTACCGCTCCACGTGGTCGCTCAATCTCGGTCGTGGGGATGCAGGAGAACGGGCTGAGCTGGAATCCTGGATCGGCGACCCAGTTCGACGTGCGCACGAACGCCTCTGTCAGATACACCACATCCTTCACAACCGTCACAAGCGTCAGATAGTCGCCGTGCCGGATGAAGTACTCGACGAGCGTGGCCTTGTCGCTGCGCGGCACGCCGTTGCGACGGATCCAGCCTTCCTTGAGGTGCGTGGTCGTCACCTTGAGCATGTCGCCTTCCCACTCGCCCGTCGAGAAACCCTGCCAGCTGTGTTGGGAGTTGGGCGACGGATGCGCCCGGCTGTCCATGTAGATCGTGCGCTGCGGCAGCATCCACATCAGCGTGGTGTGCCACGACGTCACGTCCTGCGAGATCGGATCGAGCGTGCTCGAGATCCGCATGCTGGCGGGACCTCGAGGGGCGTAGTCTGCCGGGTGAGGTTCGCACTGCCGCTCCGGCATCGTCCACTTGGCCGCGTCCCACGAATCCGCGCGCAGACGCGCCGCGTCGTTGATGGGAAGCCCGAGATAGTCGCCGATATCAGGACCGGCGCCACGCTCAGGAAGATCCTCGTGAAATCGCTGGCCCCACGAGCCCGAGAGATCCATCTGCGCCGACAGCCCGATGGTCACCGACACGATGGCGGCAATGACAGCTACCGCTCCGAGCCTCGTCCGCGACATCATTTACCTCTACTTCGCCAGCGGATCTACCTCTACTTCGCCAGCGGATCCGGCCGCATCTGGAACTTGACCACAGCGCTTCGCGTGCCCAGCCCGCCTTCCACGTGCCACACGGCGTTCGGTCCGTAGTCGGCGTAGAGGGCCCGTCCCTTCCACCCGCCCTCCGGATCGTCGATGCGGCCGTCCATCCCTCGCGAGAAGAACCCGAGCGGATACGGCACCCGCAGCACAACCCAGGCGCCGTCCGGCTGCAGAGCGAGTATTGAATCAGAGCTCGTGCCGTTCGCGAGCGGGAGATTGGCACCCAGGCCGAGCGTGTTGAAGCGGTCGACGAAGTTGTAGTACTGGAAGTCGGCGGCGACGTTACCACGGACGCCTTTGAAACGCGGGCCGGGCACTGGATACAGCGTCCAACCCTCGCGGCAATGTTGGCCGTCCATCGCGGCCGGACCCGACAGGATCTTGCACTTGCTGCGGTCGAAGCTCGCGAGGTGTCCGCTGCCGGCGAGCGCCGTCCAGATCACGCCGTTCGAATCGACGTCGATGCCACGCGGCGTGTACCCGACGACGCCATTGGCCGGATCGAAGGGCGGCTCATACGCTTCGCTCACGCACGTCTTCGGCTCGATGCGAACGATCTTTCCCGGCACCGGCCCCGGCACCGCGCCCCACACGCTGCCGTCTGGGTTTGGAATGACGCTGTAGAAGAGACCCACCTTGATCTCGCGATCGACTGCACGATCGATCTTGCCGTCGCCATTGACATCGAACCATGGGCGACACCAGCCTTGGGCAGCACCGACATCCCCTGTCGCCTCGAGCTTCCGTGTGTTCACCCAACCAATCGCGCCACTGAACGGGCCGTTACCGTAGATCGTTTCGTCGGCATCAGAGGCAAACTGCACGTGATGCACGTCGAAGCAGATGTCGACCTGCTTGAACTGCCGCGTCGTCGGGTCATAGTACTGAATCTGCCTGAAGCTCGACGGCATCGGAGCAAGTGCCGCGGAGGGATGGTCCTTGCAAAACGACGGCTGGTTCTCGGGCACACGGAACCGCGCCGACATCCAGACGCGCCCTTTGCTGTCCATCGCCGCGTGGTTGGAGATGGCCGGGTCGAACCAGTACAGCTTCGAACCCCAGTACGGTGACGGCACCGGCATCGACTGCGGTTTGCCGGGCGGCGTTTTTGGATCGAGCACCGGAATTCTCGTCTCCTCCGCCGTATGCTCCCGCATATCGAGCGTGAGGAAACCGTCATTGCCCCAATCGACGCCGTAGATTGGGCCGTAGGCGTTGGCAGTCGGGTTCCGCTTGTCGCTGGCGAGCTCATCGTGCGCGAACGTCGCCGGCCCGCCCCAGTCCCACATCGTCAGCACGAGATTCCGCTCGATACCTTTCGGACGCGGGGGCGCGGGCGGAACTTCCCCCGCGGCGATGCGATCGGTCCAGTTCGCGAACATCTCGAGACCACGCGCGCGTCCGAGCACGGTCACCGCCGAGCTCATACCCGCGCCATCCTGTCCGACCTGCACGCGCTGATCCCAGGCCGCGACGCTCGTCGGAAAGGTCCCGAGCGCTGCAGGAATCTCACGCGTCGCCTTGTTGCCGAGCTGATGGCAGACGTTGCAGTTCGCTTTGATCTGATTAATCCAGTGATGCTGCGTCGTCATGTCCGGACTGATGCCGTTGCCGGACGGACCCGTGCCCGGAAATTCCTTCTCCGCTGGGATGTTGATCAGTGAGTACCAGTAATTCGCCGGATAGATCTGCGCGGCCATGCGGGGATCGGTCGCCACAACCGCTGTGAGCGCGAGGCGCCGCCCCGGTGTCGCGCGGACCGGCGTCGAATCGACGAGGCCATAGCCGCGCACCCAGATTCTGTACGTGGCGCGCCGCGCCGGCAGATCGGGCAATAGGTACCGGCCCTGGTCGTCGGTGACCGCGATTTTGCGGAACTTGGTGGGCGTGTCGGTGGTCTGAGCAATCACCCAGACGCCGGCCTCCAGACCACGAGCGGTCCTAACGACTCCAGCAATGTCATCGGCATCGATCGGAATCTGGCTCATGTCGGCCTCGCGCGTCGGCGACTGCGCACGGAGCCAGAGCGACACACTCCCCGCCAGCACAAGCGCGAGCAACGTGATCGAAACGGGCCGACGCTTCATGGTGTTCTCCTCATCGCGAGATGTCCGCCTTGCGTGCGCTGCCGTTCTATTTCCCAACGTACTGGGGGCGTCCGCGTCGATGCATACATCAGTGCTCCTTCGGAAGCAACCGGAGCAGCTGGCCGTTTTCCTCGTCGGTTAACACGTAAATCAATCCCTCAGGACCTTGGCGGACGTCGCGGATTCGAACCTTGAGCTCGGTGAGCAGCGGTTCTTCGAAGACGACGCGATCCTGGCGGACCAATGCCGACGATGAGAGCCCCGGACGCCGTCGCGGCCGCAAGTGTTCGATTCATCTACTTCGCCAGGGGATCGGGCCTGAGCTGGAATTTCATCGATGGAAGCACCGCACGGTCGACGCGGATCGGACCAAGCGCGTTCGTGCTCATCAGCCGCTCAATCTGTGTCATGGAAAACGCTTCGATCGGGCCTATCGAGCCGCGCCCGGCATTATTGAAGACGACGTCAATATGGTCAGCCGCGCGCAGGACGCCATCAACACACGCGTGGACCGAGCGGTCATCGGTCACGTCCATGTCCGCGACTTCGAGGGCTAGAGCACGCTCATTCGCCCAGCCGAGCAGTCGGCGAGCTGGGGCCGCGTTCTTCGAGGCGGTACCGCGCATCGAGGCAAACACGCGATGACCTTTCCTGGCCAGGGTCTGCGCCGTCAGCTCGCCGAAGCCGCTGGCCATCGGAGGGATATTTGCGCCGCGTTTCGGTTCGACCCGAGGGCAAGATCCAGGGCGGCTCAACGTGAGGCCGTGGCCGTGCTCATTCGGGGAACGGGCTTGCCCCAGACCTCGAACTTGGAGACGGCGACAAAGCCACCCACGCCATGGCCGGAACCCGGCATCAGCTGCGCCCAACCAATCTCGTCAACCTTGGACAGGTCTGGCTTCTCCACCCAGCTACCGCGGGTAACCGTCTGGGGCACCTCGAGCTTGAGCCACCGAAGCGACGACAACACGATCTCGCTCTCGACATGAGAAACGTCGGGTGTGCCAGTGCCGGGATCGCCCACGAGGAACGTCCCGTCCGCCAACTTCACGACGAGTCTGGCCACGTGAAACCCCGAGACATACGTGCCCCAGATGACACGACCGCGGTTCGACAGATCCACGTAGTTGTTCTTCTGACGCAGCGTCACGGTCACGGCCCCACACGAGCCGGCCCAGAGCTCGGGCCTCTGGATGCCGTAGATGAGGAGGCAGGTCGGTCCGCCCCAGTCCTCTGCCCACGAACCCCAGCGCAACGTTTTCCTGTATTCATTAATGTACTTCGCGTTCGGATCGTAGACGTTCAACACCAGGTCGGGAGTCGTCACCACCTCCTGAGTCACGCTGGTAAGCGGAAGCGTGTTGGCATCGTAGGTCTTGGGATTCCGCCAGTTCTCACTAAAGAACAAGCGGCCCGGGTCCGGCGGTTGGGGAATCCCTCTGGGACGGGGAAGGGGTTGCTGGGCCAACAAAGACATCACGACGCAGCCCGCGAAGGCAACCGCCACACACATACGAAGGAACGTGGGCATAGTGCTCTCCATCCGCGTGGACTACACCACACATGCCCCAGATCGATCAACGAGCCTGACGGATGGGTCGTATGCTTGTCAAGTCAGTTCCTTCAAACTGAATCACACTATGCTCCGCAAACATTATTGACGAGCCCATTTCAGGCTGCCTGTCGTTCGAGACGGTATTCGTGATGCAGGCCACCGAGGATCCGCCTCGCGGCCACTCGGTCGCTCAGGATGAGCGGCCTGGGCGGCCGGGCGCGATGCGAACGCGACGAGCATCGTGACAGTCGCGGACGCAGCAGCACGTCTTTCCAGGGACTCCACTTTACTGCGCTGCTCGGGCGCCGTCGATGAGCAAAAGGATGCCGTTGACGATGGACGATTCAGCGCATCCGGGCTGCAGCCGTGACGACAAGACTTCAAACGTGTACTTGCCGAACGATGCATCGTCCGGGATGTAGCCTGACCGGGCTGCCCCATTGGTCAGCGTCGCCATCATCGTCGCTTTGTAGGGCGACTCGCGTTTGAGACGCTGTGCGATCGGATTGAAGACTTCGGCGTTCACCGCGCCGATCATGACGTCGCCGACGCGCAGCAGCCAGAGCCTGATCTCGACCGGGCTCCCCTCCTTGTACGTGCCTTCGAACCCGGCGCGCCCTTCGTCTGTCCGCTCGCGGCCGGGACATCGAATGCTCGTGAAGCTTCCATAGAGGGGAACAGCCGTCTCGGTGCGGTCGATCCCGCGCATCACGTGGATCACTTCCTCGCCGAGGAACTGTCCCGTCGATGACACCATCTGCCGCTGCTGATTCATCAACCGGGCAACCGCCGGATCGCCCCGATCGAGGCCTTCGCCGCCAGGCGGCATCGCGTTGCTGATGTCGATCCCGCGCTTCGCGTACTCATTGACACGAATCTCGCGCAGGTCGTACGTCTGCTGATAGTAGAGAGGATTCTGATCCCCGGCGGCGCCTGACGACCACAGCGCAACGATGCGATCGTCGAACGAGTCTTCGACATACCGCGAGGCCGCGCCGGGAATATCACCGCTGATCTGGTCCAACTGCCCGGCGAGCACGGCGTGCACGGCGTAGTTGTAGTAGACAGCGATCGGCGATCCGTCGAGACCTTCGAACTTGAGCACGGCGACCGTCTTGTCCGAAGGACCATCGTAGTTGGCTCCCTCCCACCACCGCCCCGTTTTCGGATCGATGATTTGACGGTTGACGTTGATGAACGAGAGGCCCGTACCGTACCCGATACGAGCGGGCGTCAGCCTCTGCTTCGCAAGCCGAACCGCCTCGACGATTTTTTGGTTGTAATTCGATCCTCGCGGTCCCCCGGCGCTGTGCGTGTGAGTGGCCGTCAGGAGGACCCGTGCCGGGGCAATTCCAAGCTCTTTTTCAATCTGTCCTGACACGGTCTGCCAAAGCGCATCAGGGATTGCGCCGGCATCCACTGTGATCAGCGCGGCGCTCGTCGTTCCGTTGTCCAGGACAATGGCTCTTGCATAGAGGCGGTCGAGGATGCCGAGGTTGTTCTTGGGAAGTTCGCCGGCAGAAGGCGTGACGTCGACCCTCGCCGCTCCCACACGCAATGTCGTCTGGGCGAGAGCGGCGTTGGAAATCGTCAGGATCAGACTGACTGCCACGACTGCGTAATAGCCCCTCATGTCATGCCTCCGTCCGCCCCTGGATGATACCCTTGCCGCGAGCGATGAAGAATCAGCCGCAGCTGATCGCGTATATCGAACGCATCCCGGGTGGGACGCTTCAGAATCTGCGGCACCTGCTCGAGGGACCCCTCAATGGTGTCTTCGGCGGCGTGCACGTGCTTCCGTTTTTTCATCCGATCGATGGCGCCGACGCCGGTTTCGATCCGATCGATCACACTCGAGTCGATCGACGGCTTGGTACGTGGGAGGACGTGGCGGCACTTGCCGCACGGGCTGAGGTGATGGCTGACGTGATCGTCAACCATATGTCACGCCATTCACCGCAGTTCAGCGACTACGACCAGCGAGGAGCGGACTCTCCCTTCAGTGGCATGTTCCTGACGTATGGGCGCGTGTTTCCCCACGGTGCGAGCGAGTCGGATCTGCTCGCGCTGAACACCCCACGGCCGGGTCTTCCCTTCGCTGCGCACGAGATTGCGCGTGGGGACAAGGTTCTCCTCTGGACCACCTTCACGAGCGATCAGATCGACATCGACGTGTCGCATCCCGAAGCGCAACGGTATCTCGCCAGCATCCTCGATCGGCTGCACGACGCGGGCATCCGCGCGATTCGCCTGGATGCCGTCGGCTTCGCCGTCAAGAGGGCGGGCACGAGCTGCTTCATGATTCCGGAGACGTTCGCGTTCATCGCCGGCCTCACGGTACAGGCGCACGCGCTCGGCATGGAGGTGCTCGTCGAAGTTCACGGCCACTACCAGGATCAGATCGACGTGGCGCGCCAGGTTGATTGGGTGTACGACTTCGCAATGCCGCCGCTGATGCTGCACACGATTTACACGCGTTCTGCCGCCGCGCTGAAGCATTGGCTCCAGATTCGTCCGCGCAACGCCATCACCGTGCTCGACACGCACGACGGCATCGGTGTCGTGGACGTGGACGCCGCACGCGGTAGCCGAGCGCGAGGCTTGCTGACGCGAGACGAGGTCGACACGGTCGTCAAGACCATCCATCAGCGCAGTCGCGGCGAGAGCAGGATCGCAAGCGGCAGCGCGGCGAGCAATGTCGATTCGTCGCAGATCAACTGCACGTTCTATGATGCGCTCGGCCGTCAGGACTCTGATTACCTCATCGCACGCGCGATTCAGTGCTTCGCACCGGGGATCCCGCAGGTGTACTACGTTGGTCTGTTCGCCGGTTGCAACGACGTGGAGTTGCTCCGCCGCACCGGCGTCGGGCGCGACATCAACCGCCACTACTACGAGGCGGATGAACTACGACAGGAATTGACCCGGCCCGTCGTTCAATCGCTGCTCGCACTGCTACGGTTCCGAAATACGCATCCGGCGTTCCAGGGGACGTTCGAAGCTCTCGAATCGGCGGCAGACAGCATAGCGCTCGTCTGGACGAACGGCGAGACGTTCGCTCGCCTGGATGTGAATTTCACCGAAAGACGTGCATCGATCACGTGCTCGGGTCTCGGAGCACAGTCCGAGGCCGCCGTAGCATGGCAGGCGGTTGCAGAGGCACAAGCATGACAGGCGCCACTACCACGTCGTACAACCTGGCCGTCGTCAAGACGCTCACCTATCTCATGTTCGCCATGTTCGCGATGACGACCGACTCGGTCGGCGTCATCATTCCCGAAATCATTAAGACGTTTCAGCTGTCGCTAACCGCCGCCGGAACATTCCAGTACGCGACGATGACCGGAATCGCGCTGGCCGGCCTCACGCTCGGCCAGCTTGCCGATCGGGTCGGTCGCCGCCCCGCGATCGTCATCGGCCTCACCCTGTTCGCAGCCGCCTGCTTCCTCCTCGCCGCGGGGAAGACGTTCCTGTTCTTGGCGGTGATGCTAGGCGTCTCAGGGCTGGCGATTGGCGTGTTCAAGACGGGTGCACTGGCGCTCATCGGCGACATCTCGACATCGACCGCTCAGCACACGTCGATCATGAACACCGTTGAAGGCTTCTTCGGCGTCGGCGCGATCATTGGGCCCGCGATCCTCACGCGGATGCTGGCCGCCGGCATGTCATGGACGTGGCTGTACGTCCTCGCGGGCACCATCTGCGTCGCCCTGATCGTGCTCGCCCTCGCGGTGAAGTATCCGCAGACGGCCGCACCGGCACCGACCAGCGGATCCACGAGAACGCGGCGTGCGATGAAGAACCCTTACGTGCTCGCGTTCTCGGCCGGGGCGTTCCTCTACGTTGGCGTTGAAGCGGCTGTGTACGTGTGGATGCCGACGCTAATGGCAGGCTACACCGGTTCGGCAGTCACGCTCGCGACGTACAGCATCTCGATCTTCTTTCTCCTGCGCGCGGCCGGACGCTTTCTCGGAGCGTGGGTGCTGACGCACATCCCTTGGCAGACGGTACTTGCGTGGTTCAGCGGATGCATCCTGCTATGTTTCGCGCTCAGCGTCACTAGCGGTGTGGACTGGGCAGTGTACCTGCTTCCGTTGTCCGGCCTCTTCATGTCGGTGATCTATCCGACGCTCAACTCGAAAGGGATCAGTTGCCTGCCGAAGTCGGAACACGGCGCGGCTGCTGGCGTCATCCTCTTCTTCACATGCGCGTCAGCGGTGTTGGCACCGTTGACCATTGGTGCCGTGAGCGACGCCTTCGGTCACATCATCTATGGCTTCTGGCTCGCAACCGGCCTCGCTGCGTTACTCTTCATCGGCCTGATGATGAACTGGGTACTCAACCCGACGCGAGCGGTGCTCGAGCAGCTGGATGTTACCGAGTACAGTCTCAAAACATCTTGATATGCTGATGCCGGCTCGTTGGCCGCAACACTCACACGGAATCTCTGCGTGCCTCATCGAGCTCCGGGATATCGCTTATGCATCCGGGCATACCGGGTGGCTCGCTGAAAGTAGGCTTCGCTAGCACGTGGCCGTGCTCTTGGGAAGTCTCAAGATAGCTGCGAACTCATACAACGGAGGAACCATGAGAACGAGAACACTCGTGAGGGGCATGCTTGCGGCGGGATTGACGATTGGTCTCCAGCTTGCGACGACTCAGATTCCCTTCGCGCAACAGACGACGCCATCAGGCGCTCCGGCCACTGAGGCGCCACAGGCCAATCGTGGCGGTGGTCGCGGCGCCGCCGATCCGCGCGTCCAGCAGCGAACGTACATGTTCGAAGACAGCAACGAACAGATGCCCTACGCCTTGTTTGTTTCTTCCAAGGTCAACAAAGACAAAAAGAACCCCCTCATCGTTTCGCTGCATGGCCTCGGCGGCGATCAGAACACCATGGTGCGGGAGAGCCTGCGCTCTGTCGAATTGGCTGAACAGGGTGGCTACATCCTGGTGGCGCCGATGGGCTACAACTCCGGCGGCTGGTACGGCATCCCTCAGGGTCCGCCACGCCCTGCCGGAGCGAATGCGGCAGCGCAGCCCGGACGTGGTGCAGGACCGCAACGCCCTGTGATCGGCGGAACCGCGATCACGGATGTCGCAAAAGTGCGCGAGGCCAGCGAAAAGGATGTGATGAAAGTGCTCGACATGGTTCGGAAGGAATTCAATGTCGATGAACGTCGCATCTATCTCATGGGCCATTCCATGGGAGGTGCCGGAACTTATTATCTGGGCTCGAAACACGGGAACGTGTGGGCTGCTCTCGCACCAATCGCGCCCGCCGCGATGGGAATGACGAACGACAGGACAAAGGTGCTTCAGGCCATCAAGGACGCCGGCGTCCCAATGCTCGTCACCATGGGCGATGCCGACGAGGCAGTCCCGGTGGCGAACGTTCGAACGTGGGTCGACACGATGAAGGAGCTCCAGATGGATGTCGAGTACGAGGAGTATCCCGGGGTGACTCACGGTCCCATCATGGCGGCCTCCATGGAATCGATTTACGCCTTCTTCGCGAACCACTCGAAACCGGCGTCACGCTGACTCGATGCCGCGAGGGTGTCCGCCAGGGAACGCCCTCGAAGAAATCTCATCCGTGTCTCCAACGCGCTAATGCCTTCCGGAATAACCGTCATCACGTTTGACGCGCTGACGCACACGTCCAATCAGGAATTCCTGCGCCACTTCGAGAACATGATCATCCGGGCTGTCGTCGGTTCGACTGTGCCTCGAGGCGTCGGCACGAACTAACGGGTCGAGCGGAACACGGGAAGTTCCCGTGCTCCGACTCCCATCGCGTCATTTGAGCTGCTTGGAGAACTTCTCGCCCTCGGCACAGATTTCGTCAATCAGCTCTGTATCGGCAGCGAACTGCTGCCTCAAGGTCACCGTCCACGGCTTCGTATACGCCTTGGGATCGTCGACCGTGACCTCGATTTCGAGATGTCCAAAGTCAGGCCGCCGGATTCGCTCACGCAGCTTCGCGGCCTCGGTAATCATGCTGCCGTCCCAGTCGATCCACAGGTCGTCTCGAAACCCGATCGTGTCAATCACCAGTGTGTCGCCGGTCCAAGTGCCAGTCGAATACCCTTGCCACGAGGGATTGGGCGCTTCTGGCAATGAACGTCCATCCGTAAAGACCTGCCGGTAGACGCCGTTGTATTCGTTCAGCATCACCAGAAGATCCGGCGTTTGGACGAACTTCAAATAGTGTGGGAGCCCATACGCCCGCAGGAAGAGATCGGGAAGGCATCGGATGTGCGGGTCATCGATTGCCTGGTTCGCCGTGCGCTCTTCGACAAGTTTGGCAAGCCACGGCTGGTATGGCAGCCCACTGGGCATGTCGATGCCGATGTTGATGCTTTGCCGCGAGAAGGTCGCCGTGCGCGGCGGACACGTTCGTGAAGGCGGAATGAGCTTGAGCAGTTCACTCACGCTTGCCGTCCCGCGGATCACGCAGGCAGGCTCTCCCGTCATCCACACTCCCGACAAATCAGCCTTGCCATTGGCGAGTCGCGGCGTCGCCGCCGACAGATCGACTTCTCCATTCGATGTCCGCGGCGCGCGCGGACTCGGATGCTTGAACCACTGAGCAGCTAACGAGCCGGATGCTCCAGCCGTGACGATAATCAACACCATCGTCGCCGCCGCTCGTTTCCTCACGTGTCGCGACATCACGCTGTTGTTCTCCATTGGTCGCAATACTCGCAGAAGAGCCACGCACGCCGTGTATCGATGATAGCGATACCTGCTATCTCCAAATACGATACCATCGACATCGACTGTCGATCTAGAACGTTAGGGTTAAGCTGTTCGCATTCCACTTTCGAGAAGGGCAATGCAATGCACAAGAGAGCCGTTGTTTCTTCAGTGACATTTGCGATCGTTGCGTCGCTCGCGATTGGACTTGCCGGTCAGGGCTCTGCTCCCGAACTGCAACTCGTGACGCGTGCCGCTGACGCGCTCGGCGGCCGCGACCGCGTCATGGCAGTGAAAACGCTGCAGATCATCGGTTACGGCGAGCTGGCGTATTTCAACGGCGGCGGGAACGTCACCGGCGATCCAGCCGCTCCGCAGAAGTGGCAGAAGGTACTGGAATACGCACGCACGATTGATCTCGAGCACTGGCGTAGCCGTGTGCAGCAGCGCGTGAAGATGGATTTCGTGTTCGCATCGACTGCCGGGCAGCTCGGGCTCAATCGGACCAACGAGACACTGGACGGCGATATCGCTTACAACATCGGCGGAGGATTTCTGGCGGCTCCTCAGGCAGGAACGCAGCAGCCGCAGCCCGCGGGGCCCGCGGCCGCGCGCCAGCGTCGCGTGGAGCTGCTCGCCCATCCACTCACGATCGTACGGGCCGCGCTCGATCCGGCGAGCAAGCTGTCGAACCTCCGGAAACAGGGCGAGCTGCAACTGGTCGACATCACCGTGCGCCAGGGTGACATGCTGACGCTGGCTGTGAATGGAACATCGAATCTCCCCGCGTGGGTCAGCTACGTCGGCCCGAACGCGAACCTTGGTGACGTTACGTATCGAACCGCATTCGCCGGCTACGGGCCGGAGAAGGGCATTCAACTCCCGACCGGTTTCGCCACCACGATCGACTTCCGCAACGTCGTGCAGAGCAAACTCTATGTCGATCGCAACATCATCGATGCCACGATTGACGACCTGAGCGCGCCGGCATCAGTGCGCTCAGCAGGGTCGCCCCAGGGCCCGCCCGCCGGAGGCAACGCCAACCTGACGCCGATGAAAGTCGCCGACCACGTGTGGTTCATGAATGGCAACACGTTCTTCGAGTTCGACGACCACCTCACCATGGTCGAGGCCAACCGTACAGACGCCACACTGCAGGCCATCCTAAACGTGATCAACGCACTCGTGCCCGGCAAACGTGTCACGCAAGTGATCCAGACACACCACCACTTCGATCACAGCGTCGGACTTCGTGCGGCGGTCGCTGAGGGGTTAACCGTCATCTCTCGTCGAGGAAACGAGGGCATCTTCCGCGAAATGGTGGCGCGTCCCGCCAGAGTGTTCCCGGACGCCCTGGGACGGAGCTCCAAGCCGTTGAAGTTCATGCCGGTCGACGATCACCTCAAGCTGAAGGACGCGACGAACGACATCGACATCTACCACATCGTCGGCAATTACCACATGGCCGACGGCGTGATCGTTCACGTTCCGGCGTCGAATCTGCTCGTTGAAGCCGACCTCACGACCCAGGAGTGGGACTTCAACTGGTGGGGCGACAGCCTGATGAACAACATCGAGTACCGCAAGATCAAGGTCGACACCAACCTAGCCGTGCACGCGCAGAAGCCGTTCCCGCTGTCAGAGGTGGTCTCGGCCATCGAGAGACAGGTCCGCAACACGCAGGCGTTCTGCCGTCGTGCCGCCGAGGCCCAGTTCTTTCAGCCAGGCTGCCCGATTCAGTACAACCGGCCGCTGCCGCCCGTTTCGAATTGATCGGCGCCATCAAACGGATGCTCATCATGAGATGCGCGCGCTGTTCTGCCGTCTTTATTATCGCCAGCCTTGCCGTGACAGCGGCGCTGGCTCAACAGCGTGTTGCCGGAGGTTCCTCACAAAGCACGCCACTCGCATTGGTTGGCGGCACGCTGATCGACGGCACAGGCAGCGCACCGCTTCGTGACAGTGTCGTCTTGATCCGTGGCGAGCGCATCGAGAGAGTCGGAACAATCGGTTCGCTGCCGGTGCCGAACGGTTACGAGGCCGTGTCCACGGAAGGACTCACCGTTCTTCCTGGCTTATGGGACCTGCACGTGCATCTGATGTACGCGGGCCATCCGGATCCGCGTCATTGGTTCGATACCTACACGACCCAGTTCGAGCGGGTCATCATGCCCGCGTCGGCCGAGCAGATGCTAATGGCAGGCGTGACGACCGTTCGCGATCTCGCGGCGCCGCTGCAGCCAATCCTTGCCGTCAAGGAGCGCATCGCCAGCGGAGAAATCCCCGGGCCAACGTTGTACATCGCCGGTCCGGCGCTCACGAAAGGAGCGAACCCGACCGCCGTTCAGACGTGGAATGTCTCTGGCGCGGCCGATGCGAAGGCAAAGACGAGCCAATTGATCGATGCCGGCGTTGACTGGATTAAGGTCATCAACGCAGAAAGCTTGGCTCCGGACGAAATGAAGGCGATCGTCATCGAGGCGCACCGCCGTGGCCGCAAGGTGGCCTCCCACGCCTTCAGCGAGGGGGAGATTCGACAGGGGCTGATTGCCGGCATCGACGATTTCCAGCACGTTCGCACACAGACTCCAGAATACCCTCCTGATATCGTTGCGCTGATCCGCAATCGCGTCAGGAACGGCCCGCGGTTGTACTGGACCGTCACCGCCGGCGGCAACGGTCAGTTGAACGCCGCGTACCTCGCAACGAATCCGGAGTTTCTGGACGATCCGGCGAATTTCATCGGATTGCCACAGCCAATCATCGACGATGTGCGCAAGGCCATTGCCGCCAGGACTCCGGCTGCCACACGCCGTGGAGGCGCCGCACAGAGCCAGGAGGAGATCAACGCGATCGTCAAACGCAAGATTGCCCAGATCCGCGACCTGGGGGTACAGATCGTGTTCGGGACGGACGTTGGGAGCTGGGGTGAGGTCACGGGGCAGGCGACGTGGATGGAAGCGGATCTCTGGGTCCGCGAGCTCGGCATGGACCCGATGACGATCATCCGCGGAATGACGCTCGACGCTGCGCGCGCGATGGGCGCCGACCGCGAGTCAGGGTCGATTGCCGAGGGTAAGGTCGCGGACGTGGTTGCCGTGCGAGGCGACCCGCTGCGGCACATCGACGTTCTGCGCGAACCCAGGATCGTGATCAAGCATGGGCGCCGTTTCAAATAGACCAACGAGGTCAGCGCGGTCGGCGGCTGCTCACCGACGGCGTTTGACGATCGTGACCACTGTCGGGAATCGACGGCGGTTCGTGCGGCAAGTCGCTCACGGCTTCCTTCGGCAAGCGGCGCAACCACTGGCTCGCCGGATCGTAGTCGCGGACCTTCAAAAACGTTTACCAGGACGGCGGGCGCTGCGGGACGGGTGGGCAGGCCCGCCGGTGCCTCAGCGCCCAACCTCGTAGCACGTTCCTGAAAGCGCATTGGGAGCAATCGCGGGCGCCGATATGCGGCGAGCACCTGTTCAACAGTGGCGCGCCAGGTGCGGGCGCCGGGTTGCGCTCCTCAACAAACGATCGCGCACGAATCTCTGCTTCGACGTCGGGTTCGGGAAGGACGGCTCGCGCGGTGTGTACCTTGCGGTGCAGGAAGCGTTCTGATTTGTGAATACAGTGACTCAAATGGGGTCCGATAAGCGCGCAGCGCAGTTCGTGACCGGCGACTGGTCAGTGGCGTAGGACAACCGATAGGATTATGCGGGCTATCTTCTGATTCCTTCTGAGAGTCGCGCGAGGAGGTTGCATGATTACCTCGATCGTTCTGGCGGGTGTGCTGGCGGCGACGCAGTGTGAGCATTTGAAGTCGCTGTCTCTTCCTGACAAGACCATCCGAACTGCAGAACTGGTGCCCGCCGGATCATACTCACCTCCTGCGCCGGCGCCGCTTGCAAATCCCGACGGGGGGGCGCGTGCAGGGACCGGGCGCGCCCGGTGGTCCTGCTGCGGGTCGGGGCGGTGCGCCCGCCGCGCCGCCAACGATGCTGCCAGCGCATTGTCGGGTGAACGCGATCCTGCGGCCGTCGTCCGATTCCGAAATCGAGATCGAAGTCTGGATGCCGGCCGACACGTGGAACGGCAAGTTCCAGGCCGTCGGCAATGGCGGGTGGGCCGGCGTGATCAGCTACGCGGCGATGGCATCCGCGCTGCAGGAAGGCTACGCCACCGCATCGACCGATACCGGACACAGGGGCGGTGACGCGTCATTCGCGCTTGGCCACGCGGAAAAGTTCATTGGTTTCGCGTACCGCGCCGTCCACGAGATGACGGTCACGTCGAAGGCCCTCATCACGGCGTTCTACGATCGCGGACCTCGTTTGTCATACTGGAATGGCTGCTCGACGGGCGGACGTCAGGGATTAATGGAAGCGCAGAAGTTTCCCGACGATTTCGACGCCGTCATCGCGGGTGCTCCGGCCAACTATCGGACGAATCACAGCGTCTGGTCGATGTCCGTCGGTGTTGCGGCCCTCAAGGAAAAAGAAAGCGCCATTCCGCCGGCAAAGCTGGCGCTCCTCAATAGGGCGGTGATCGCTGCGTGCGACGCACTCGATGGAATCCTGGATGGGCTTCTGGCCGATCCGCGACAGTGCCATTTCGATCCATCCACGCTACAGTGCCGCGGTGCCGACGCCGGCACATGTCTGACCGCGCATCAGGTCGAAACCGTCAGACAGGTGTACGGCCCGCTCAGGACGCGCTCGGGCAAGATCATTTTTCCGGGGATGGCGCCGGGCAGCGAGCTTGCCTGATCCGCACTTCTCGGCGGACCCGAACCACTCGGGCTGGCGTTGACTGGATTCCGATTCGTCATCCATCAGGATCCGGCCTGGGACTGGCGCACGTTCGATGCGGAGCGGGAGCTGGAGCTCGCCGAAGGAACAATTGCAGTGGCAAATGCCATCGATCCGAACCTCCAGGCGTTCAAGAACCGCGGTGGGAAGCTCCTGATGTATCACGGTTGGAACGACCAGCTGTTCCCGCCCGAGAACAGCATCAACTATTACTCGAGCGTGCTCGCGAAGCTGGGCGGGAAGCAGGAGAATTTCCTCCGCCTGTTCATGGCGCCCGGCATGCAGCACTGCGCCAACGGCCCAGGTCCTAATCAGGCCAACTACATTGGCCGCTCTCGAACGCTGGCGTGAAAGCGGACACGCCGCCTGATCTGCTGCTCGCGTCGCACGTGACGAACAACCGCGTCGACATGACGCGTCCGCTCTGCCCGTACCCGCAGGTGGCGCGGTACAAGGGGACCGGCAGCACGAACGATGCCGCGAACTTCGTGTGCCAGTCGCCGGCGAAATCTGGCGCGGCCAACCAGCCGCGGATGAGAGATCAGAGCAGGACGCGTGCGCGTGCTCGCCGAAGTTGGCTGCGGACGGTCGAGTTGGTCGTGGTGAATCGGGGCCGGATACAGGCACAATCAGCTCGTCAAACATGGAGTCGACGCGCCGCTGCACGTCTGGGATGGTCTCTTTCACGGGTTCTTCTATAACCCGGACGTGCCGGAATCGCGCGACTGCTACGACGTCATCGTCAGGTTCTTCGACCACCACCTGATGCGCTGAAGGACACGTCATCCTGCTACGGCCGAAGATCGAGCGCCAGGATGTCCTTCCGGTCGCGCACATAGACCGTGCTGCCAACGACTGTCGGCGGTGTCCACGAATTCGCGGTAAGCAACTCCTTGCGCGCGTGTACGTGCAGGCCATCCCGGGTCGGCGAGGCCAGCGCAATCTCCCCGTTCTCGTCGACAATAATCAAGGTTCCGCCGGCGTCCACCATCTGTGCGTCGTGCAGCAGCGGCGCGCGATACGCGTGCTCCCCGCGCCGGGCGCCGGTTTCGGCATCCATCGCGACAACCACCTCGTCATCATTGCGGCGGTACATGGTCACGAGCGCATCACCGTCCACCAGAATCGACGAATAGCCTTCGCCAAGCGGATGCCGCCAGATTTGTCGCGGTCCCGGCTGCGGCCAGCTCCGGGCAATCTGCACGGAGTCGATGTGAAAGTTGCGCGCAGCGCCCCACTGAGGCCACGTGCCGCGACTGGCCTGAGCTTCCGTCTGACTACCGGAATTTGCGAATACGATCACCAGCGCAAGCGGGAACGCAACGATTCGAATCATGGCTTCGAGAACCCTGTTGGACGGTAATCACCTGGGCACAATCCTGAGAAGCTGACCGTTGTCTTCGCCGGTCAGAATGTACAGCGATTTGGAACCACGTTCCAAATTTCATCTCTCGTCATGGTCGGCTCGGCCTGAGAACCGGCGAGGGGGAACAGGAAGGGGAACAGGGCCACGCGCGGGGTGTTCCCCCCGTCCGATGCCGGCCCGCTTCCTTGGAGCGTGGTATCGCGCCGAGCGCGCGTCATTCGGCCGTGAGCTGAAGTCCTTTTGCTCGCTGCAGGTTTGGCGCCACGTTGTCCGGGCGGCGATCTTTGCCGCCCGCTGTCGATCTCCTGGAGGCAGCCGCGAATTACAGGGCAGCCGTGGCGTGAGCGACCACGAGATCTGGCCGGGTCTGCGATCTCGCCCGCGGCCACAGGCGAGGTCGCTCACGCCACGCTGTCTCTGTGTCAGCCGAGGCAGCGACTTCCACAACCCGACCGAGCAGCCCGCGAACGCGCGCGGAATCTGCGTCGTGTTCATCGGCCGTCGGACTCGATTGTGCGGTTCGCGTTCGCGCGCTCAAGGCGCTCCGCGTTGCTTCGCCCGCGACTGCGCGCGGCTGGCGGCCTTGACCGCGCGATCCGCGAACCTGAAGTGCGCAACTATCGACGGCCTCTCGTGAACCTCTTGACGACGCGCGGCAACGGCGCTATTGTCGGATTCTCTTCGACGGTTGCAGACCGCAACCCCCTTCACATCGCCCGATGTGGAGCACACGAATCGGCGGCCCTAGGCCACGATTTGTTTTCTCTCTCGATTCACTCCCTGGTCGGCGACCCGCGCGACAACATGTCCGCGGATAGACGCGATCCGATCGGACTGCGCTCCGGCCTCAGGCCAAGGCGCCAGATCTGTCCAACTTCAGAATCGACATCGTCACGCTGCCACGGCCGTTCGCCTGTCAGTCGTCGATGCATCGGAGCCGCACTCAGTGCTGCCCATCCACAGCAGAACGAGCACGCGAAACCGGCATCGACGTTCAACATGGGCAGGCGTATCATGGCCGAACGACGACGACATCGGCGCGGGAGGCCGCGGAAACTGCAGCCGCACGCTCGCGCGAACGCGAACAGCCAGGTCGACGCGCGATGTCACGACAATTTACGCGCCTTCGTCCGAGCACTTGCGCGCCAGGCGGCGCGCGAGTTCTTCGAGGCGCGACAGAGAGCGTCACCCGTCGAAGACCCATTGAGGGACGTCCGCAATGAAGGTCGCCATCTACGCCCGCTACTCGTCGGACAATCAGCGCGACGCGTCCATCGCCGATCAGATGCGCGTCTGCCGCGCCTTTGCGGAGCGACAGGGTGGACGGTCGCGCAGGAATACTCCGACCACGCGGTTTCCGGCGCGACGTGATTGCGACCTGGATTTCCAGGCGCTGATGCGCGATGCTTTGGACCGTCGAATTCGATATCGTTCTCGCCGAGTCACTGGACCGCTTCAGTCGCGACCAAGAGGACACGGCCGGTCTTTTCAAGCGCCTCACGTTCCTTGGCGTGCGACATCGTCACCTTGGCCGAAGGCGAGATCACACACCTACATGTCGGTTTCAAGGGAACGATGAACGCATTATTCCTGAAAGATCTTGCCGACAAGACCCGTCGGGGACTCCGAGGACGAGTCGAGGCGGGAAAATCCGGCGGCGGATCTGTGCTACGGCTACCGGGTACTGAGGTCGGTCACGGGCACAACCATCACGACGGGCGAGCGAGAGATTGAGCCGATCGAAGCAGCAGTCGTCGAGCGCATATTTCGCGAGTTCGTAGGCGGAGTATCGCCAAAGCAAATCGCGAAGCGGCTGAACCATGAAGGCATCAAAGGCCCGTTCGGTGCCCAGTGGAATCCGAGCACAATCCATGGGAATGGCTCACGCGGTACCGGGATCCTAAACAACGAGCTGTACGTCGGAAGGCTGGTTTGGAATCGCCTTCGCTACATCAAGAATCCCGACACGGGCCGTCGTGTGTCGCGGCTGAATCCGACGCTCGGAATGGATCACCAAGGAAGTTCCTGAGCTCCGGATCATCTCAGACGAGCTGTGGGAGAACACCAAACGACGGCAGGATGCCACTCGACGAGTGCTTGCTTCCGCAACAAGCATCGTGAGGGCGCGCAGACCCAGTACCTGTTTTCAGGACTCACAAAATGCGGCGTCTGCGGAAGTGGTTTCGTCCTCAAGTCGCGACACCGACTTTCGTGTTTCGGGGCCTGCGACAAGGGGACTTGTACGAATCATCTGACGATTCGACGAGACGAAATCGAGGCTCGAGTTCTGCACGCACTGCAGGAGAAGCTGCTTCGGCGCGACCTGTTCGAGGAGTTCTGCCACGAATTCACTCGCGAGGTGAATCGCCTCCGGATGGCGGCGAGTGCCAGCGTGACGGCCACTGAGCGTGAGTTGGGCCGAGTCCAGGCAGAGATCGGAAAGCTTATTCAAGCACTCAAAGATGGTGTGCCAGCCAGCATCGTCAAGGACCCCTTGATTGCCTTGGAGGCGCAGCAAACAGAGCTTCGCGCCCGCCTAGGCCGGTCAGCCCAACCGCCTCCGTTGCTCCATCCGAATATGGCGGACCTCTACCGGGAGAAGGTGACGCAACTGGCGCGAGGCCTGGAACACGAAGAGAGCCGCACCGCCGCCGCTGAAGCGCTGCGCGGCCTTATCGACGCCATCGTCCTCACCCCGGAAGAGGGAGAGCTCAAAATCGAGCTGCAGGGCAATTTGGCGGCAATGCTCAAGGCTGCGCAGGCGCAGAGTACCGGAGCGCCGCTGGCGCCTCTCAGACGTTGGGGAGATGAGAGGTCGCCAAGCGATGACGACCTCGTGCAGATAATGTTGGTTGCGGGGGCGGGATTTGAACCCGCGACCTTTGGGTTATGAGTCGAGCGGCGCTCAGCGCCATCCTCAGCAAGCTTCGTGGGGTTCTGAAGAAGAAAGGGTGGTCGTCCTCGGAGCGAGCGTGGACGTTCGTTCCAGCTCAATCGGCCTTCGATTCCCACCCGATACGTGGGTCGACGTCGAAGACGCCGCCAGCGCAATCGATGAAGCGGAAGGCGCGCTGCGCGCCGGCGATCGCCGTGCCGCTTCGTCGAGCATCACGTTCCAACGTCCTCCAGCGCAACCGTGATAGTCTGCCGTCGTTTCGGGCAGGTCACGCGTTTCACGGAGGAGCCTGTGTCTGTCATCAATCCGAAGCTGGTCACCACGGCCTTCGAACTGCCGGGCTATCGCACCGTCGAAACCCTCGGCATCGTGCGGGGCATCGTCGTGCGATCGAGGAGCATCGTCGGCAACATCGGGGCCGCACTTCAGACAGTCGTCGGCGGCAATATTACGCTCTACACGGAGCTCTGCGAGAAAGCTCGTTTCGACGCGTTTCATCTGATGCTGGAGCACGCCGCAGAGCTCGGAGCCAACGCCCTCGTCGGCATCCGGTACGACGCGAACGAGGTTGCGGCCGGGGTGACGGAAGTGCTGGCCTACGGCACCGCGGTCATCGTTGAAGCGAGTGAGCGCGCCGCGTGAAGTGGAACTGGGTCTACGCGCGATGAGCTGGAACGTTCGACAGGCCGATCTCCGGGATCTCGAAGGCGTGTCGAGCGTGCTTCAGGAAGCCGCACATTGGCTGGAACGACGCGGAATGGCGCTCTGGCTCGACGATGAGTTGTCGCCGGAACGCGTCCGTGCAGAAGTCGCCTCCGGCCTCTTCTATCTTGCCGAGGATGATGGGGCGATTGGCGGCGTGATCCGGTTTCAGCTGGACGATCCTGAGTTCTGGCCCGATGTTTTGCCAGGCGAGGCTGCCTACATCCACCGGCTCGCCGTGCGACGGCGCTATGCCGGAGGACAGGTTTCTCTTCGGCTCCTGGACTGGGCCGTGGCCCACACACGCGAGGTTGGCAGGGCCTACCTGCGACTGGACGTCGAAACTCCCCGTCGTCGACTGCGAGAGCTCTACGAGATGTTCGGGTTTCAATACCACTCGGAACGCAACGTCGGTCCGTACCTCGGTCAGCCGGTACCAGCTCAGGCTTCGGGCTCCGGGCTCCGGGCCTCAGGCTCCGGAGTAGTCCGAAGCCCGCAGTCTGGAGCCCTCTCGATTCCACCTACACGGCTTGAAGCAACGTCAGGGCGAACCGCTCCTCGCTGGCAGTCCACTGCGCGAGGCACCGGAAGCCCACGCGCTCAATCAGCGCCACGATCTCGTCAGGTTCGTATTTGTACGAGCTTTCGGTCCAGATCGTTTCACCCGTGTTCAGCTCCAGGTCGAGGTCGACGGCCCCGATTCGTCCTCGCTGCGGACTCCGGGCGACCAAATGCATCTCGACCCTGGACTCTGGTTGGTTCCACACCGCCCGGTGATCGATGCCGTCGATGTCGAAGTCGCCGTCGAGCTCTCGATTGATACGCACGAGAAGATTCCGGTTGAACGCCGCCGTGATCCCAAGCGGGTCGTCGTACGCCAGCAGCAGGTCTCGCTCGGGCTTCACGAGGTCTGCGCCGACGAGCAGCGCATCGCCGGGGGCAAGCGCCGCGCGAACGTTGCGCAGAAAGGCTTCGGCACCGGGCCGATCGAAGTTGCCGATGTTCGAGCCGAGGAACAGGACGAGGGTCGCCCCCGCCGCGTGGGGCTGGCGAGCGAAGCCGGCGAGCCCGTCCTGGTACTCGGCTTCATGCATGACGGTCGCTACGCGTTCGAAGTCGGCGAGGGCTCGCGCCGACGCAGTCAATGCCGCACCGGAGACGTCGATGAGGTGCACGGTCAGTCCGGACCGCGACGTCCGCCCTTGAACGAGGGTTCGAAGCTTTTCGCCGCTCCCGGACCCGAGCTCGACAATCGTGGACACGCGAGCAAGACGGCCGAACACTTCTTCGCGATGATTCTCGAGGAGACGGGCTTCTGCCCGCGTGATCTGGTACCAGGGCAGCAGGCAGATCGCGTCGAACAGCGTCGATCCCAGGGCGTCGTAGAAATAGCGCGAGGGAAGCTGGCGGGGGTTGAGCGTCAAGTAGTAGGCCACGTCGCTGCCGAAATCGGCAACCGGTCCGCCGCCGGATCGGGAATCGCGGGTCGCATGACGATCTCGAACGCTCATCGAATGCTCCTCACGCAGCGGAACGTTGCGTAGACATAGGGATAGCGTGCCCGGAACCAATTGCGAAACGACGGACGGATCAGCTCGCGCGCCGTCGCTGGGGACGCGCCTTTCATGACGAAGTGATCGCCGTCGAAGAAGTCGGCCGAATACTCAGGGTACGACTCCATCGGGCGAAATCCAGGAAACGCCGCGAACACCGTGCGGGTCCATTCCCAACCGTTGCCGACGAGGTCGTCGACGCCCCAGGCGCTTCGGCCCTGGGGGTGGCCGCCGGCGGGCTCGGGGTCCCAACTCCCGAAGTCGAAGACACCGTGAGTGGGCTCCGGTGGAACCGTCCCCCACGGATACGGTCGCTCGTCGCCCTCGGACGAGCCGTAGGCTGCGCGTTGGAATTCCGCCTCGGTCGGCAGTCGCGCGCCGCGCCAACGCGCGTACGCCGCTGCTTCACCATGGCTGACGTAGACGGGCCAGGCAGGAGGAAGGGGAACGATGTCGAACATGCCGCGCCAATGCCAGGCGCCATCCCGTTGTTCCCAGAACAACGGATGCCGAATGTGCTCGGTTTGCACCCACAACCAATCTTCGGGCAGCCACCATCGCGGGTCCGCGTATCCTCCGGCATCGACAAATTCAAGGAATGCCGCGTTCGTCACGTCGTGACGTTCAATCGAAAACCGTGCGACCTCGTCAACCAGCGACGAAAACTCGTTGTCCCAACCGAACGGAATCGAGCTTCGGTTGACCCCGAGCGTGGCGCGACCCTGCGGGACTTCAATCCACTCCTGCTTCGGTGCCGCGCCGTCTACCTTGGGTGCGTATCCCGCGGGCCGTCGTTTCTGTTCAAGCGGGAGGCGATGCCACATGTACAACAGCGTTTCCTGGTGCATCGCTTCGTGCTCGAGAATCGTGAACACGGCTTCAGCGCGGTCGAGCAACGGGTGCCCGGCACGTTCGATGTCGGCCGTCGTCAACGCGTCGAGCACGCGACGATCGGCCTCGTCAGCGAACTGGCGCACCACATCGCGACTGGGCCACTCAAACGTCGTCCTGCCACCCTCAGCGTCCGAGGGATCGATGCCCCGCGCGAACAGCCCTTCGAGGCGCGGATCGATGCCCTCCCCACCCAATCCTTTCTTGACGAGCGTATTAAAGCTGAACGCGGGGAGGTGACCTTCGTAGAAGACGATGGGATGTCGAAGATCGATCGGCTGACTGTAATACGTCCCATTGGCGAGCAAATCGAACAACGCCTTAGAACGCGCGCGGTTGCGGCGATACCAGGCGATCAAGGGAGCTCGATCGATCGCGGAAGACGTCGTCAAATGGGGGGTCATATGGTGGTGACCTGCCGGCATGCAAGATCCGTAGCGCAATCCGATGAGCCTGGACTCGGTGGTCGACTCTGCGTGTGCGGAAAAAGTCGGCCGAATGTTTGCCCTTCAGGCGGACGCGAAGAGGTCTTCGGAGGCGGTGGTCAGAGGTGGTCTTTCAGCTGAGGCCCTTGGGACTGGCTAGTGGGCCTTCGCGGCCGTCTCACTGTTGCCGAGCGTCCCGACTGAAGTAGCCGCTGCGGGCGCGGACTGTGAGACGACGATTGCGCACGCGGACCTCGAGCGGCCGCCATTCGGGGTCGACAGCAGCTTCGATGGCAATCAGATACTGCTGCCGAAGCTCCGAAAGAATCTGCTGGGCACGTGCGCCGGCGTTTTCCGACGCAGTCGCCCACAGCAGATCCCCGCCGGTCCACTGGGCCAGATCTCGCAGATCTCCTCTCGCCTGCGGCACGCCGGACGACTCGCGGTCGACATATTGCGCGTGGTCGATCGGCGAAACGGTCACGACGATATACACCGGTACGTCGATTGAACTCGCCAAGGCAGATACTTCGGGCGGCGTCATCGTACTGCTCGTGTCGAGGCCATCCGTGAAGACCACGATCGCGCGGCGCGTCGAAGGACGGACGTCGAAACGACGAGCGGTCGCCGCAATCGCATCATACAGGGAGGTTGTTCCGAAGGGCTCGATCCGCGTGACCGCCTGCCCGACCTCGGCCGGATTCACGGTGAACGGCCGCTCTTCGTGCAAATCTCGATCGAACGTGAAGAGGCCGACCTCGTCCCTCCCCTCTTCAAGCTCCGCAACCATGTGTTCGACGACTCTCCTGGCAAACACCAGTCTCGGCCCCATGGCCATGCTGCCGCTTACATCGACCAGGAGCGCAACCGAAAGCGGGCTCGTCCGATCGATCTGAAAGTCCAGAATGCGCCGGGGCTCGCCCTTGTCGAAGACCTCGAAGTCGGAAGCGGTCAGCGTGCTCACTGGTTTCCCGCGCCGGTCGTAGACGACGACGCTGATGGGGACAAGGTTCACCGACGACTTGAAGGTCGGCAGCGCTTGCTGGGCAAGTGCGATCGGCTCGAGACACGCGAGCAGCGCAAGACACGAGACTACAGCGATCGTTCGCACGTCAACTCCGTGTACGCACCTGCCAGCTGTTGAGATTGAGCCGGGATGCCAGCGTGCGGGTTTCGTAAGGCCGCGTTGTCGGGAGGAGGCGAGCCCAGCATGGTCGATCCGTCGCGGCGAGTCAAGTTACGACTTCGTCGCTGACTGACGACTACTTCGCCGGCTCGGCCTTGGCGGCAACCAGGCTGATTTCGAACAGCTTGGGCCACAGCTTGCCAGTCACGAACAGTCGTCGACCGGCCGAGTCGTAGGCGATGCCGTTCAGGACGTCCGCACCCGTCCGGTCGGCAGGCGCCAACAGACCATGCAGATTGATCCAACCGAGCACGCGCCCGGTTGCAGGAGAAATCCGAGCGATGAAGTCGGTCTGCCACACGTTGGCGTAGATTTCTCCCTGCACGTACTCCAGTTCGTTGAGGTCTTTGATCGGCACCCCGGCGTCGGTCACGAGCAGTCGACGAACCTCCTGGAGAGTCGAGGGGTTGAGGAAGCGAAGAGAAGCGGTGCCGTCGCTCATGATGATGTGGTCGGAATCATGCGTGAGGCCCCACCCTTCGCCCTCGTATCGAAACGTGCGCTGCCTTGCGAACGTTGCGCGGTCATAGACGAAACCGATCCGCGACATGTACGTCAGTTGCAGGATAGTGGAGCCCCACAGTGTAATGCCCTCACCAAAGTACTCCCGGGCGAGCCGGGCTTCCTGCAGCACCCGCCCCGTCACCAGATCCACCTTCCGCAGAACGGAGGCTCCATTCATTCCTGTTCCCTCGTACAAGACGCCGCCGTCGTACTCGAGGCCCTGCGTAAAAGCGCGAGGATCGTGCGGGTAGGCGCGAACCACGCGAAACGACAACACGGGCACGCGGGACCCGACCGGTGGGAGCGGGGGAATGGGACGGTCTTGCTCGGACCTAGCGTTCGTTGTCAGCATGGCGCAAGCCACGATCACGAGAATCCGGACGCACCTTCTCACGCTTAGAGGGTACCATCTGACGGTCAGGACACGCGACGGATCGTGATTGGCGGTTCGTGACAGTCGCGCTACGATTACCCAAGGAGAAACGGACCGTGAAACGCACACTGCTCACCATGCTGACGGCGACGATGATTGCGGGCGTTTCGGCGTATGCACACCACTCGTTTGCGGCCCACTACTTCGAAGAGCAAATGGTCTCGATCGAAGGCGAGCTGCTCGAATTCGAGTACCGCAGCCCGCATGCCTGGGTTCACGTGATGGTCAAAGACGACGATGGCGAAATGCGACGGTATGGGGCGGAGTGGGCTGGGCCGAGCCGACTGCAGCAGCGGGGCGTGAATGCCGACACCCTCAAGCCCGGCGATTGGGTGATCATTTCGGGAAGTCCAGGCCGCAACGCCGCCGACCGGCGGATCCACCTCAAGAGCATCAAGCGGCCCGCCGACGGCTGGAGCTGGCCCGCCTTACAGAATTAGGCCGTTCCCAGCCTCGCCTGCAACGCTTCGCGGTAGCCCCGGCTCAGTGTCAAACGGGTGCCGCTGTGCAGGACCACGACGTGCTCGCCGTTGAAGGATGAGCGCAGCTCCTGGATCCGGTCGACGTTCACGATCGTCGATCGATGAATCCTGACGAACTGATGCGGATCGAGCTGCGACTCGAGGTGGCCCATGGTCTCGCGCACGAGATGCGACTGCGGCCCGACATGGAGGCACACGTAGTTGCCGGCCGCTTCGCACCAGTCGATATCGGCAATTCGCACGAAGTACACGCGGCCGCTCGACTTCACGACCAGTCGATCGCGGCCCGGCGGCTCCCGTCGACCCATTTCAGGCAGCAGGGCGAGCAGCTGTCGGCCGATCGTCGTGGCCTGACGCTGCGCGAGCTGCTCGCGCGCATGCGAGAGCGCCAGCCTGAACCGCTGCGCGCTGAACGGCTTGAGCAGATAGTCCGCCGCATGAATCTCGAACGCGCGAAGCGCGTACTGGTCGAACGCCGTCACAAAGACGACCGCAGGCATGCGCTCCGGCCCAAACATCCGCGCCACCTCGAAGCCGTCCATTTCCGGCATCTGAACGTCGAGAAAGACGAGATCCGGCGACGTTTCCGTGATCGCCGAGACGGCTTCGGCGCCGCTCGAACATTCGCGCACGACCTCGATATCCGCCTCGGCATGCAGCAGCGCCAGCACTCTCGCTCTGGCGATCGGCTCATCGTCGACGATCAACGTCCGGATTCTCGTCATGCGGCACCCACGGCGGCGAGCTGGCTTCCCGACTGTGCGGATTCGAACGGTATGCTGACTGAGACGCAAAACCCCTCTCCCAGGTTCGAGAAGGCGAACTGGTGCGTCGACGGATACAAGTGCTCCAGGCGGGCGCGAGTGTTGGAGAGACCGACCCCCTGGTTGAGCGCGGCGAGGCGATCCGGCGGCACGCCGTCGCCGCTGTCACGAATCTCGACCTTCAGGCGGGAGCCCTCGCGCCTCGCATGAATACTGATCCACCCCGGCCTGGCGTGCGGCGCGATGCCGTGACGAACCGCATTCTCGACGAGAGGCTGCAGGAGGAGGTTCGGCACCTGGGCGTCGAGCGTCTCCGGCTCGACGAAGAGCCGCACCGTCAGGCGAGATCCAAAGCGCGTCTGTTCGATCTCCAGGTATTTCCGCAGCACCTCGAGCTCGCGCTTCAACGACACTTGCTGAGTGTCGGAGGTATCGAGCGTGAGCCGGAGCAGGTCGCCCAGGCGATCGATCATCACATCGGCCGCGTCGACGCTGGTGCGCATCAGGCCCGAGATCGTATTGAGCGTATTGAAGAGAAAGTGTGGATGAAGTTGCCGTTGAAGCGCCTGGAGTTGCGCCTGCGCCAAGCGCGTTTCCAGATGTGCGGCGTCGAGGGCCCTCGATTCGGATTCACGCCGATAGGCGAGGGCGTGCGCGAGACCGACCAGAAACAGGTAGGTCATCAAGAGCCAGTCGAGCTGCTTGAGATGTTCCCGTTGCGCGTAGGCCCACAGGCCGTCAAGCGTGCTGGGGCGGCCGCGGGGGAAGAGCATCGCCCTGGTCGCAAGCAGGATGCTCGTGTGGATGACCGAATACACCAGACCCCCGGTGAGGTGTACAAGCGCTTGCTTGGGCCATCGAACCCGATTCAGATCGTACCGTAACGCGATCCCCATGATGGTAGGGGCCAGGAGGGCCGGCACGTACCAATACACGAGGTTCAGACCGAGGAGTCGGAGCAGCGGAGATGTCGTCGCCATTCCATCGAGCGCCTCCATCCAGTGCGCCTGAAGGGTGGATGACACGCCGAACGCGGTGGCGATGCAAAACAGGGCGAGGCGAGGGACACGGATCCGAACGGGCATATCGCACTATCCGTTCAACTGAGCAGGAAAATCAAGGCGCGCGATGAGTCCGAGCTCGGCCCGATAGGACGTTCGTCACGGCAAGATGGTCGTTCGTCCCAGCAAAAGCGCGCATTCGGGCCGTTCATCCCTTTCGTATTGGCCGTTGCGCGGGGCACCTGGAAGATGCGGCCATGCTTCTCGCGGCCTTTGCACTTCTCATGTCCCTGGGCACGCCGCCCACCGATGCGACTTCAGAAGATGCGGGGAGGGCTCCGACAACGGACGCACGGCGCCTTCGAGTGCTGGTTCGGCTCGATCTGCGCCTGGTGCCCGACCGCTTCAAGGCAACCGACGTGGTCCGCGAGGTTCGTGATATCTGGACACCCTACGTCGATATCGATTTTGCCGACAGCGGTACGCCGAGCGGCCCACTGTACGACGACGAGGTGCGCGTCGTAATGGTCGATCACCCGAGGACCTTGACGCCGATCGGCTCGGGGGCCCTGGGGTGGATCGATTTCCACTCACCAGGGCAGCCTTCAGACACCGTGACGGTCTCGACAGCGGTACTCGCCGGCCTGATCAAGGAAGGACGATGGGGCGGCCGCCCTATTCTTGACTTTCCGCGTGGCGTCCAGGAGCGGTTCGTCAACCAGGCGGTAGGTCGTGGTATGGCTCATGAGATCGGGCACTACTTGCTTCGCTCCAGCGCCCATGCTCCAAACGGGCTCATGCGCTCGCGGCTATCGGTCGCGGACATCATGGCGCCCGGACACGACCTGCTTCGGCTGAGTGCGGCCGAGGTCAAGTTGCTTCATCGCCGGGCGAACACAGGCGTCATGGCGGCGGCGCCCGCCGAAAAGCCGGGGAAGCCGGCGGCGTCTTCTGTGTCGACGCCGTCTTCTGGAAGACCAGGAAATACGAGTGGTTCTTTCTGGCATGCACCTGTTTCACGAGTCGGCTGACGCCCGGGTGGTTGGGGCGGACAACGACGAACAGATCTCGCGCGTAAAACCCGAGCGCAGCGTAAGCATTGATGATTTCCACGTGGGTGAGCCACTGCCGGTTCGCACTCACCTCGTCCTGACACTTGACGATGAGAATGCCGTTTGACTTCAGCACGCGCGCCGATTCCCTTCCACCCTGGACGTAGAGGTCCACGACCGCGGCGTGCCACTTCGGGCCGCCATCCACGATCGCTTCCCCGTTGGAGTACGCCTTCCGAAATGGCGCGTGCGTCCCTGAGCCGCCGAGATGTCTCGTCGAGCGACGGAAGAATCCCTCCATGTACGGCGGAATCGAACACCACGCAGTCGAAGCTCCCGGTGGCGTACGGAAGGTTGCAGCAGTCCGTGCCGGTCTTGAGATCCGACGGATGGACGTCATAGTCGCCGGGCGGGACGTCCTTCCAGAAGACGCCACGGCCCCACGTGATATCCGCAACCCGGGCACCGTTCGGGACGTGCAGCCGGAGAATCCTCGAGAACACGTCCGCATTCCGACCGACGTGCGCCGAAACGACGAGGTTTGACGTGGCCTCGCCGCCCTGCCTTCTCTGCTTCCGGGTGAATGTCTTGTGCTCGCCTCGAGACGCTGTGCGCCGCGATTCGCGCTCAGCGTGGACAGTACGTATCGAAGAAGGCATGCGTGAGGCTCCACGCTTGCGCGGCTGCGGCCGGTTGGTAGCTCGCACGGGCGTCGCAAAAGAACCCGTGGTCCGCGTTGGAAAACGTCACATCGACGAAAGGCTTGCTGGCCGCTTCCACCCCCTTGGCGACGGCGTGCCGCTGCTCCTCCCCGATATGGTGGTCGAGACCGCCCCAGAAGAACAGCATGGGGCCCGACAAGCGCGAGGCGCGTCCCAGCAAGGGTGGAATGTGCCCGCCGTAGTACGACGCCGCGGCCTTGAGGGGCAGCGCCGAGTTCGCCACGAACGCGACACGACCGCCGAGGCAGTACCCGACCGCCGCGCAGCAGTCGGCTACCCCCTCGCGCTCGAGCCAGAGGAAGGCCGCGCGCACGTCGGCATCGAGCCCCCGCTCCGTGATCGCCTGGAGGTGTGGCGTGACGCCGGGGAAATCCGTGTAGCTCCCCTCGAAGCCGGGGGCCGTTCGATGAAACAGCTCGGGTGCAATCGTAATGAACCCCGACTTGGCGAAGCGTGCCGCCACGTCGCGAATGTGCGGATTTACACCGAATGCTTCTTGGAAGACCAGCAATCCGCGTCGTGCCGATTGATCGGTTGGGCGGGTGATCCACGCCCGCATGGCAGTACCGTCATCGACAGCCAGGTCGACCCACTCAGATTGAATGCTCATCGCATCCCCGCGCGACCGGGCCTCGTCATTCCGGGACGAGATCGCATGCCTTTACCTCTGACGCGGCCATCCCAAGCTTCGAATCGAGATGAAAAAACACTCCCGGCGTGTCGTCGCGCACAGACCGGATGAAGGTGCTGGTTTCGTCGAGCGGCAACGCGGCGACGTTCGCGCAGAAGCTTTTCCAGCTCCCCTCCCGTCGAAGATACTCTTCGACGTTCGACACGTAGAATGCCGACACCGTCGAACCCTTGCTTGCGAGGTACTGACCGACCGCACGAACGGCTTTGGGGCCGGCAAGGTTGCCGATGAGAGGGATGATCAGGTTGCGGCTTTCGAGGTCTTTCACAAAACCGAACGCGTCCTCGGTCGCGAGGTAGGAACGCTCGTACCCGGCGCTATCGGTCGCCAGCATGAGCTCGCGGTATGTCGGTTCGTCCCGGCGGCCGCCGTTCCGCGTAGACGAATACCGGATGTTGGGGCCATGAATGTAGAACGCTCTGTGCGCCCGCTGCAGCCTGAGCATGTCGTCGGCCGCGAGGGAAAACCCATGCATCTTGGTGAGGTGCGTGACGACGGCCCTCAGATTCTCGACATACAAGGATTCAGTGGACTCCTCGGCCGCATAAGCGTCGAAAATCTCGGTCACCGAAGACCCGGAATCCAATCCGGAGGGACGCCGCTTCGAGAACAGTCGCGATACGAACTCGGCTCGGTCCGCAGACAACTCGAACAGAGCTTTGTACATCAGGTGCAGGTCGAGGTTGCCTCGGCGGATGTCGAGGATAAATGCCATTCGCGGCTGAAGCGCAGCAATGTAGGTGAAGTTCTGCTCCGGGCCGACCCCGAGAAACACGCCGTTCTGTTTCGAGATCTGCATGAGCTCCGGAATGACCTCCTGGAGCGAACGTTCATTCGAGAGCAGGTTGTCGGACGGGAAGCTCCCGGGGCGCTCCGAAAGACTGGTGACGATGCGCCAGGTACTCCTCGTCGGCAAGCTGCGAGGGCAGCAGATCGCCGGCCGCCCGAACCGCTGGTACGGCAAGCAGCGCGAAGGCCCAAATCGCGACTGGGAGCGCGAGCCGAAAGAGGCGACGTCGAGTCGGAAGGGCCAAGAGCCAGATTCTACGCCAAAGACCGTCGCCCAAGGACCAACGACTCGCGACCACCGATTACCTAACGACAACCCTGCCCGTTCGGGTGATGCGAGCGGCCGCCAGCTTCGCCACAATCTCTCCATGCTGACTGAACTTTCGACTCAAATGGCCGATGCGGTCGCAGCCGCAGCCCCGTCGGTTGTGCAGGTGCAGGGTCGTGCACGCCCAGCGAGTGGTCTTGTGTACGCCCAGGACGTCGTCGTGACGACGATGCACGCGCTTGGCCGCGAAGACGGCCTGCGCGTACGGCGGGACGATGGCGGCGCGTACGATGCCGAGCTCGCGGGATGGGATCCGACAACGGGTATCGCTGTGCTGAAGGTAGCGGGACTCGAGGTCCCGGTCATCACTCCAGCAACCGGTGAACCGCGCGTCGGCAATCTTGCGCTCGCCATTGCACGGTCCTGGAGTAATTCGGTCACCGCGAGTGCCGGGATCGTGTCGGTGATCGGAGGGCCGCTGCCCACCGGCCGTCGTCGCGCGATCGACCGCGTGATCCGCACGACAGCGCCAATGCACGGTGGTTTCGCGGGCGGCGCTTTCATCGATACGACAGGTGCGTTGATCGGGGTGACGACCGCCGCGTCGATTCGCGGCCTCGGCGTCGTGATTCCCGCGGCAATCGCGTGGAAAACGGCGGCTACCGTGCTGGAACACGGCCGCCTTCAGCGTGGCTATCTGGGCATCCTCGGGCAGTCGGTCGCTTTGCCCGAGAGTCAACGAGAGATCGCGGGCCGCGGCCAGGCGCTCCTCATCGCAGGCGTCACGGTCGGCAGCCCCGCCGCAAGCGCTGGCGTGCTCGTCGGCGACCTGCTGATCGCGTTAAACGGCGCTCCAATCGAGTCGCCCGAAAACCTGATGGACGAGCTGATGGGAATCGCCGTCGGCAAGGCGGCTTCGCTTCGTGTGCTCCGCGGCGGCAGCGTTGCCGATGTGGCGGTCACGATCGGCGCCCGGCCGGGGCGATAAACTGGGGCGGGTGGGGCAGGTAGGGCGGGTGAGGCTGGTTGGGTGGTTTGGCGGATCACAGCTAAGCAGGCGAGGCCGATGGGCGCGTCGAGTCGTACGCTGTCACCTGATCTACCGGCGCCACGTGCCCCCATCCGCCTTACCTGCCTTACCTGCCCTACCTGCCCTACCTGCCCTACCTGCCTTACGCTGTTCTACTAACCCATGCGCGCACTGCTGGTAGGGCCGCCGCGACAACGGGCACGTCTTCGCTCTCAGCTCGATGGCCTGTCCGTGGAAATCGTCGGTGAGTATCTGACGGTGGCCGAAGCGCGTGCCGCCGGGGTCGAGGTCGACGCCATCATTCTTGCGCCGGCCACTCAAGACGGAGGTCGGACATCCTCTGCCCCGGTGTCCGACGAGGAAGCTCCGTTTGCCGAACCGCTGACCCCCCGCGAAATCGAGGTGCTCGAGCTCCTGGCCGAAGGCTTGCCAAATAAGGCAATCGCTGTTGCGCTTGGCATCAGCGATCAGACGGTCAAGTTTCACGTCTCGTCGATCGCCGGAAAGCTCGGCGCGGCCAACCGCACCGATATCGTCCGCCGTGCCGTGCGACGCGGGTTGATTGCGCTCTAACTTACGTGGGGCTCCGCCCCACACCCCGGCTCGGTCGCTCGCGGGGCCCCTGCGCCCCGCACCGCTCGCTCGCAGGCGCGCCGTGCGCGCCTATGACCGGAATATCTGGAACCTTGGAACCTGGAACCGCGAAGATCGCGTCATCCCTGATTCCTGGACTCGATGGGAACTACGGTGAGAGTTCGCCGCTCGGCCCGACGAAGGATGGTCAGAGTCGATGGCTGGTCGATGCGGTCGTCGGTCAGGTACCTATGCAAATCGTCGACGCCGGCGACGGGCTCGCTGGCAAGGGTCAGGATGACGTCGCCTTCGCGAATCCCGGCGGTTGCAGCCGGACTGGATGGTTCTACGGTGACGACCAGCACGCCTGACGACACCGCGAGGTGGAGGGCGCGGGCGAGCACACGAGGGATCGGCGTATTCTGGCCGACGACGCCGATGTAGCTCCGCCGGATGCGACCATCTCGAATCAGACGAGACGCCACGAAGCGTACGGTGTTGCTCGCGATCGCGAAGCACAGCCCTTGCGCGTTGCCAATCATGGCCGTGTTGATGCCGATCACTTCTCCCTGTGTGGTAACGAGCGGACCTCCAGAGTTGCCGGGATTCAGCGCCGCATCGGTTTGAATCACGTCGTCTATGACCCGGCCCGAGCGAGACCGAAGCGAGCGGCCGAGCGCGCTGACCACACCTGCGGTTACCGAGTGCTGGAATCCGTAGGGGTTGCCGATCGCAACAGCGACCTGACCGACGCGCACGTGCCGAGAATCGCCGAGACTGGCGAACGGCAGTGATGCGCCCCCTATGCGAAGCACGGCGAGGTCCGTATGGACGTCCCGGGCAATGAAGTCGCCGCGCATCGAGCGGCCGTCCGGCAGCGTCACCATCGCGTTGGTGGCCGCATCGACCACGTGGCTGTTCGTCAGCAGAAAGCCATCCGGCGTGAAGATGACGCCCGATCCCCCACCACGTTGAAGGTCGATCTTGACGACGGCGGGTCCGACGATCTCGACCGCGCGAATCACGGCGCGCGAATAGGCGTCGAGCAGCTCCGAATCAGGGAAGGGTTCGGGGTTCGGGGCGGCCATGTACCGATTGTAGGGACCGACTTCGGCCGTCACACCACCCGAACGGGGAGGATCGATTATGCCGGGAGCAAAGTTGGCACAAGGCCTCATCAGTAAGGTATCGTTGATCGCCTAAGCCCGCAATGTCCGGCTCGAGCCGGACGCCATCACGGCATTCTGAAACGGCCACAGCTCCACCACTGACGATGAGAAAACAGCCGATCTGGATCATTATCTTTACGATCGTCCTTGACACCTTGGGCATCGGAATTCTGGTACCGGTCATCCCGCAGCTTCTCGGAAACCCGGCCTCGCCACACTACCTGCTCGACGCAGACTTGTCGCCTGGCTCGGGCTACATCATGCTCGGCTTCCTGGTGGCCGTGTATCCGATCATGCAGTTCTTTGCCACGCCGATTCTGGGCCAGCTCTCGGATCGACACGGACGGAAGCCAATCCTGGCGATCTCGCTCGCCGGGACCTCCTTCGGGTACGTGCTGTTTGCACTCGGTATCGCGTCACGGAATCTGCCTCTCCTTTTCGTGGGTCGGGCACTTCCGGGCATCACCGGAGGCAATCTGTCGGTCGCCCAGGCCGCGATTGCCGACGTCACCGCTCCAAAGGACCGCACGAAGAACTTCGGGCTGATTGGAGCTGCGTTTGGCGTCGGCTTCATCCTGGGGCCGTTCCTGGGCGGAACGCTCGCCGATCGCTCGGTTGTGTCGTGGTTCGACGCGGCAACCCCCTTTTGGTTCGCCGCGATCCTGGCAGCCGTCAACACGCTTTCGGTGCTGTTTCAACTGAGCGAGACGAACCAGCACATCCGCCATGTGCCCCTGGCGTTCGGGCAGGGAGTCCGCAACGTCGCGCGCGCCTTCTCACTGCCAGATTTGCGAACCATCTTCCTGACCTCGTTCTTCTTCAACGCCGGATTCGGATTCTTCATCTCATTTTTCGGCCTGTTCCTCATCGCGCGGTTTGGTTTCACCGAAGGACAGATCGGGGGGTTCTTCGCGTACATCGGCATCTGGTCCATCTTTACCCAGCTCGTGACCACGCGCGTGATTGCAGCGAGATTGGCCGAGCCCAGCGTCTTGCGAGTGACGCTCCTTGGGGTGTCGGTGATGATGGGCGCCTACGTGCTGGCGCCGTCGCCTTGGTGGATGCTTCTGATTGCGCCGCTGAGCTCGACCTTCAATGGCCTGTCGCTTGCGAACATGGGCGGGCTGCTCAGTAGATCGGCGGGTCCTGAGATCCAAGGGGAGATTCTCGGGATTGGGTCGAGCATCCAGGCACTCGCCCAGGCGCTTCCACCGTTGGGCGGCGGGTTTATCGCAGCCTCGCTCGCGCCAACGGCCCCAGTCGCCGCCGCTTCGGTGACCATGTTTCTCGCGTGGGCGACGTTTGCCGCATTGTACAGACCGAGGCAGATCCAAGCTCACCCGGTTCCCACAGCGAGTCCGGCGCGCTACTGAGTTGAGGCGGGCCTTCAGGCTTCAGACTTCAGACTTCAGAGCTTCAGACTTCTTACTTGCTTCTGCTTCCCGGCGGGTCCGTCTTGCACGCCGTGGGATTCCACTTCGAGCCGTTTGCTTCACGCTTGAAATTCGTGCTCGTGTAGAACGGTTGCTGCAAGTACTTCTGATCGTCGATCGTTGTCGTGACCACCAACCAGGCATCGCCGTTGGGATGCTGCGGCAGCCACTGGAAGTACTCGGTGATGATGGCGTTCTCGCTGTACGGCACACCATTTTTCCGCAAGTAGCCTTCGCGGAAATTCGTGGTCTCGACCTTCAAGACCGCGCTGTCCAGCGGTCCTCTCCTCGGCGGTGGCATGCCCCTCAGCCCCTGCCCGCCGCCACCTGGCACATCTCCAAAGCCGGTGCCGCCGCCGATTCCGAACTGATTCTCCGGTCCGGCCTCGCCACGTCCGGGCCGGCGGACGGGTCCTTCCCACGTGGCAACCGAAGATCCTTGCCACGTCTTCTCGCCCTGGGGTGACGACGACTTGTCGAATGAGAGCAGGCGCGTCTGCGTTCCCGCATCGAACTCCAGCTTCAACGTCTTCTCGTCCTGCCACGTGACGTGGAGGCGGCCGGGTTGCCGCATGATCCCGCCGATTCCGTACGCCTTGCACTGGTTGCCGCTTGCCTCGTCCGCTGCCAGATCCCACGCTCCAGCCGCCCGTCGCCCCTCAGCGTTCACCGGCAGGCTCGTGACGTCCCCTTTTTGTGGCGTCACCATGCGCCACCGCCAATCCTCGGTCACGACCGAGACCCAATATCCGGTGACGTCGGCAGGCGCCGCGGCCTGCGGAGACAGCGGCGGCTGCGGCGGCCCACCGCGTCGCTGTGCGGCCATGTCGGGCCCAACGAGCGCGACGATCGTGAGCAGCGTGCCTCCAGCGAAGATCGTGAGCTTCATCCCTACTTTTTCTGGCCGGGCGGGTCCGTTTTGCACGGCGTAGGGTTCCATTTGGCGCCGTTCGGCTCGCGCTTGAAATTCGTGCTCGTGTACAGCGGCTGTTGCAGGTATTTCGGATCGTCGACACTCGTCGTCACAATCAGCCACTGATCGCCATTCGGATGCGCCGGCAGCCACTGGAAGTATTCGGTGATGACGGCATTCTCGCTGTAGGGCACCCCGTTCTTCCGCAAGTAGCCTTCACGGAAGTGGGTGGTTGCGACCCTGAGTACGGCGCTGTCGATCGGTCCGGTTCGTGCCGGCGGTCCGCCTCGCAGGCCGGAACCTCCACCTCCGGGTACGTCGCCGAAGCCTGTTCCGGTTCCGCGTCGGGCGAGTTCCTCGCGCGTGAGCAGCCGTACATCGTCCCGGCCATCTCCGGTTCGGGCGGCGAAGCCGCGACCGCCGACAGGACCTTCCCACTGAGCGCTTGAAAAGCCCTGCCATGTTTTTTCACCGCTGGGCTGTTTCGATCGGTCAAAGGACAGCGTCCGTTTCTGGGTGCCGGCGTCGAACTCGAGCTGAAGGTTGTTGTCGTCCTGCCACGTCATGTGTATGCGCCCGGGCTGCCGCACGATGCCACCGACGCCGAAGGCCTTGCACTGATCGCCGCTTGCATCGTCTTTCGCCAGATCCCAGAGTCCGGCCACACGCCTGCCTTCCGCGTTGAGCGGCAGGCTCGTGACGTCCCCCTTTTGCGGTGTCACCATGCGCCAGCGCCAGTCCTCGGTTACGACCGACACCCAGTACCCCGTGACGTCCACCGGTGCCACGGCTCGAGCGGGTTGCGGAGCCGGCGGTGGCCCGCCGGCGCGTTGGGCCGCCATGTCGGGCAGGGCGAGAGCGAACACCGTGAGCAATCCCGAGCCGATCCAGATCGCAGACTTCACGTTTGGCCCTTTGCTGTGTCCTTGCCGTTCCTATTTCTTCTTGCTCAGATCCTGATACACGGCCTCGATAAACATCGCCGTCGTCGACGGACCTGTCGTGGCGCCGTACCGCGGATCGTAGTCCAGCGTCGGTCGCGTGGCCTTCACCTGGTCGAGCGTCCTGCCCTTCTTTATCAGATCCTGAATCCGGTCGCGAACGATGACCAGCATGTCGCGGTATTCGATTACATCGGCTTCGTCAGACACGCGACCGTGTCCCGGAATGATGTAGGTCCCCCCTTCCTGGAGGCGCTTCGGCACGGCGATGTCCAGGAGGCGATTGAGAGCGTCTATCGAGCCTTGCACGGTGCCGCCGTTCTTCGTATCGATGACGGGATATGCGGTCGTCATGAAGACATCGCCGGGCACGATGACATCCGAGCTGCGGAAATAGACGACGGTGTCGCCGTCGGTGTGAGCAGCTGGAGCATGGTTGAGGAAGACAGCCTCGTCGTTGAAGAAAAAGTCCTTCGTCGGCTCGTAATAGGTATTCAGCGGCCACGAACTCTGCGGGATTCCCGCCTTGTCCATCCGGGTAAGGACATTTTCGTGCGCGTGGATGGCGGCGGCGTTGCCGTTGACAGTCCGACCCGCGTGCGAAATCGCAGTATTACCGCCCGTGTGGTCGGGGTCCGCGCTCGTGTTGACGATCCACCGGATGGGCCCCTGCGACAACCGGCGAATCGCGGCAATCACTTTTTCAGTCATCGCCGCGGTGCCGGTATCCACGACGAGCACACCGTCGTCGCCGACTTGAACGGCGATATTGGCGCCGGCGCCAATCAGCATATGGACGTTGCCCTGAACGTGAAACGTCTGGATGTCGCCGGCCACGCCTTGTTGGGTGTATGTGTGCGCGCTACACAGCCAGAAAACGACGAACAAGGCGGTGACGGCCCGCCAACCGGTGCCGGCGTTCACGCGACAAATTGCACGGCGAACGGGTGGGACGCTCACTTGCCCGCCACCGGCATGGTTTTGATCTTCGCCATGTCCTTCTGGGTACATCGTCTCTGCGCCGCCTCGCGCGGCTTCTAACGGGAGCGCGTAGTTGTTGGCCGTCTCCGAGAGGAATGGATTGGTCCCGGGCAGGAAATGGGGCACATCGTTCTTCGGACGGGCCGTTTCGAGAACGTAATCACAGTTATAGAGCCAGTTCTGGTTCGGCCGATCCATGAATACGAACTCCTGGCTCATGATCAACGGCTCGGTCAGATAGACCGGATCGGATGCAATCGTCACGTGCGTCAGAAGCGTACCATGCCGCATGTAGTACTCCATCAGCGTCGCACGATCGCTGTTCGGGATCCCCGTGCGTCGGAAATATTCGGCCTTGATATGCGTCGTCGAGACCACCAGCACGTCGCCGTGCCACTGGCCCGTTGAAAACCCCATGAACGTGTGAGGCGCGTAGTCAGGAGGATGCGGCCGTCCGTCCATCCAGATCGTTCGCGACTGCATGTACGTGCCGAGGAACTGCTTGAGCGCGACGACTTCCTGGGTGTCCGGATGCTTTTCTTCCCACATGCGGAACTGCAGCGGTCCGCGATAGATGTGCGGAACAGAGTACGGCTGACACTGATGCTCGAGCATCGACCCGCGCGAGATGTCCCAGCTATCGGCATACATCCGGGCGGACTCATTGATCGGCAGCCCCAGGTAGTCGCCCCAGTCGGGTCCTGGGACCCTGTCGATCTGATCTTCGTGGTAGCGTCCCGCCCATTCGCCAATGAGATTCACCTGCGCCGTGGCTGGCACCTCGAGTCCGGACAGCAGCCACACCAAGGACAAGAGGCACACGGCTCGCCTTGACGAACAAGCCGCGTGGATGACGTCTTTGCGATGGTCGAACACGCCCGCCTCCCTCGAAGCCGCGCGAATTGAGCAGACCGCGCGAACTCTCGGGATTCTAGCGCCGGTCGCGCCCGAAGTCGATGGGCCGGCGTGGCGGGTCCGGCCCCGGCAGCCATGAAAAGCTGACGGGGTTCTCAGCGGTTGCGCCCGAAGGATGGATCGTCGGGCAGAAGGCCCGTGTTGCCCTGCCACGAAGACGGGATCGGCGGTTCGAGACCGTTCTTGCGTGCTTCTTCGGTGGCGCGCTCTTCCGCGCGAGCCGCGCTGAGAATGTTTTTCAGCGCATAGTTCCCTTCGTGGCACTCATACGAATAGATCTCGTAGCCTCGCTGCGTGCTGAGCGGAACGATGATTTTCCACGGCTTCACCCACGCGCGGGCATCGTCATACGCGACCTCGTAGGTCAGGAGGTCCGCACTCAGTCGCGTGATGCGCTCGACCACACTCAAGGCTTCGCTCGCTGGCGTGCCGGCTATCGCGGTTCGATCGGTGAAGTTGGTCGTTTCGATAACCAGGGTCTCGCCTTCCCAGCGGCCGCGTGAGTCGCCCAGGTACTGCCGCACACGTGACGCGAGATGCGAGCGCCCATCCAACGGAATCAATCGAGTCTCGTGAATCATCTCGTAGTTGATCGCCACGTACTCCGGATTCTGGACGATGCGAATGCCGTTGCCGTACAGACCCGGAAGAATGGCCACACCACCCCGCGTGATGCACCGATCGGTCAGGCTCCGGTCTTCCCAGGAAAGAGGAAGGCGGCCCCTCTCCGCGGCCGTCGCCGCTGCCCGCTGTTGTGCTTCCGCGGTTGCGGGTGGAATTCGACCATCCGGCGGATCGACCACGAGGGACGTCTGTCGAAACGTCCGGCTTCCGACCTCGCCGACAAAGGTCCCGGCGGCATTCCTGGTGTCCGATCGCGTCTCGTCATCCCGTTTCGTTCGTTCGGCGAACTCAGCATCCGTCAGAAGATCCCGGCCGGCGAATTGGGGCGGGCGTTGCATCGGCACGCTGCGCGCATCGTCGCTGGTCCAAATTCCCTGGAGATCTGGAGCGCCCCACGGCGTGCGCGGTGTCCCCGCTCCTTTCGCGGGCTGGCCGGCGGCCGGTGCTGTCGCCAACGCCTGCGCCGCAACACTGACGGCGAGCAGACGCGCGAAAGCCCAGGAACGGGCGCTCATTGTCGAGATCTCCCCGGGGACGGCTTGGCGAGTGGCAGGGCTATCTTAACTCGAACTTGCTTACTTCTTGCTCTTCAGCTCCGCCCGCTGACCCTTCATCTGGGCCCGCGGTCTTGCGCTCTGACGCGCGCACGTCTTGGTGATCGTTTCCAGTCGCTCGGCGAAGCCATGCACGTCGAATTCGACGCTGACCGACGAGGAATTGAAAGGAGTGAAGCCGAATTGCATCGTGTCGGCGGCGGCGATTTGACGAGCCATCGCCGGGCCATTGGGCGAGAACAGTTCTTTGTGATCCGCAGAATCAAGCCAGTGTTCGACCGTTTCGGGCTGATTGTCAAAAGCCACTCGGTACCGTGTGCTTGTCGGGCATCGGTTCGAGGCTCGATGCGGTGTCGGTCACCACGTAGACCTCAGTCGAGCGCCCCAGGCATCGAACGACCAGAGTGGGCCGGACACGCTTCATCCAGACGGCAACTTCGTTCTCGGCTTCGAGTTCGAAGCTGAGGGTTCTTGACCCGTCGCTTGCCCAGCCCGTGTGCGGCGTCCGATACCACTTTGGCGCGAGCGATGGAACGGGACCCACCGCTAACCGGGTTTCTCGAATCTCTGTTGTCACACGAGGGACCTGACCGAGTTCCGTGTCAGGGGTGCTCGGCCGGCTCATCATGATGCCTGCGCCACCCAGCATGAACGCCGCGATCGTGGTCACCGCGACCTGCCAACTTCTCCACGTAGAGCGGGCAGCGACAGGCGGCGTCGCGGGAGTTGAAGGTTTTTTGGAAGGCGGGATCCATTCATTCGACGACATGTCCGGGGGTAAGTTCTTCATAGGCTTGCTCTGGAGATGGGTTGACGGCTATCCGGCCGCAAGCCGCGTGCCGATTTACGCAATCGTCACAACACCTCTCCTCTCAAGGGGATCGCTCGGTCAACGGCGCAGGCTGCGGCCTGGTGTCCGAAAAAGGCCCGACAGATCTGAGATTCGGATGACGGATTCGTTATTTGTGGTTTCGGTCAGGAAAGAGCGAAGACTCTGGCCGATCCGGCGCCGGGTACAGCACGCGCGTTCCTTCCGCACGGGCGAAAGGGGTCAACCTGTGTGGCTCGACGCTGCGGTCGAGGATGTGTCGCACGTTCCAGCCGCGCACGGTGAACGCATCGGCAAGAAGTTGACGATGACACTGCCAGGGCACCGCCTCGGCGCACATGAGCGTCGCAGACGAGGCAGCCAAGTGCGTCTCCAATTCAGCCAGGATTCGCTCGAACTCCGGCGTCAGCATGAAGTCGGCGTACGCGCGGAAGGCGCCCACGCGCCAGCCGGTGTTCGGAGAATCGGGCCGTGGTTTGCGGTAGCCGCCGAGCTCCTCCATCCAAAGGTAATCGACGCCGGCCGCAACGAGGGACTTCGAGAGTGGTTCACGCGCGAAATGCGGATGACGTCGCGAGGCCGGCCAGCGTCGCACATCGACCAACAGGGTGATTGCATGTCGTCGCAACATGCCCAGGAAGGTCTCGAGTGGGCGCGTGGAGTGGCCTATGGTATGGAGCACCCGAGCGTTCACTCCCCGGATGATATGCCTGGCGTGGCGTGCCGACTAACTCAACTAACCAGTCACCACGAAGGACACCGAGGACACGGAGGTTCAATCGCTCAAGGCTGATCCTCCGCGTCCTCCGTGCCCTCTGTGGTGGAGAGTTATTCACGCACGCGAATCACTGATCGAGCGGGATGGCGATGTCCACGACGGACTCGTCGAAGGCGCCGAGCCAGGTCGCCTTGCCAGTGAGCACGTGGATTCGGAAGAACGCGGACTTCCCGCCGATCGACAGTGAAGCAAACGCGCGATTGGCCGCGGCGACGCCGTTGTTCAGGCGTGTGTAGATGTCGAAGCCCGCGTGCGGTTCAGCGTCGACTCCGAGCTGCCCTGTTGCGACCAAAATGCCGTTGCCTGGCGGCGACTGGATGACAACCTGATCGAGCGTCGTATCTACGTCGAAGAGAGTCGTCCCCGTGGTTGGCTGGTTCAGATCGTTGTTCGTGTAGGCGGCCGCTGTCACACCCAACGCGACAACAGCCGGGGTGGTCGGAGGGGCCGTGTACGTCAACATCCCATTGGAGGCGGTCATGCCTCCGGCGTTGACGTTGTGCGCGAGGTTCTGGCCGGCATCACTGACGATTCGCAGCCGGTCCGCGGCGGGGTTGAAATCGACGCCGAAGTTCGTTCCAGATAGCGTCACCGTCAGAGCGTTCACGAAGGTCGCCTGGGCCGTCGTTGTGTCGATCGTATACACGCCGCCAGAGCTGCCCACACCGTACAACTTTCCGTCCTGCACGCGGAAGTCGATGCCGACGAGCGCCGCGTCACCTGAGAGCCCTGCTATATAACCGACAACTTTCGTCCGTTCGGGCTTGTCTGCCCGGAACTGCACAAGCCGTCCGTCGCTCGTGAGCGCAAAAACGTTCAGCTTGTCGAAATCGTTCTCCTTGTCACGTCCCCCGTCCGCATCGACGGGATGCCCGGCGATCAGAAGAGCAACGAGCGCCGTGGCGAAAACCGAGAGGCAGCGTCGCGGGTTGCAAATGCCTGTATTGCGGATCTCCATCTCATTCTCCTTGACCAGTCTCGCGTTGATAGGGTCGAGCTGATTGACCGGCCGGCCGTCTCAGTGCATGCCCGCAAGGTCCTGACTGGTGAACGTAGGCACCTTGCAAACAGTTACTTTCGACTACGTCCAGGCGAGTGTTCCGGATTGGCGGTCAGGCGTCGGGGAGAAATGGACAAGATGCAAACTCATCCGCGCGTCCAGCGATCCGACAGCCGACGGATGCGTTCGATGGCTTCAAGAATGTTGTCCAGCGAGTTGGCGTAGCTGAATCGGAGGTAGCCGTCGCCATGCTGGCCAAACGCCGTGCCGCTCAGACAAGCAACGCCTGCCTCGTCGAGCAGAAGATCGGCCAGCGATCTCGACGAAAGACCGGTTCCTATGACGTTGGGAAACGCATAGAACGCGCCCGCCGGCATCGAGCACCGGAAGCCAGGAATCGCGTTCAAGCCCTGGACGATGGCGTCCCGGCGCCGCCGGAATTCCATGGTCATCGCAGTGACGCAGTCCTGCGGTCCCTCGAGTGCCGCCATACCGGCACGCTGAGTGAAGCTCGCCGTGCACGAATTGGAATTCACCGTCAAGAGGTTCACCGCGTCGGCCAGCCAGCGTGGCATCACCCCAAAACCCAGACGCCAGCCCGTCATCGAGTAGGTCTTCGAAAACCCGTCGAGAATGATGGTCTTGTCCTGCATGCCGTCGAAGCTGACGATGGAAGACGGCTCTGTCTCGTACCAGATTCGAGAATAGATCTCGTCGCTCAACACCATCACGTCCCGATCTCGCAGCATCTCGGCGATTGCGCCCAAGTCCTTCTTTGACATCACCCCGCCGGTCGGATTGGCGGGCGAGTTCAGAATCACGAGCTTGGTTTTGCGAGAAAGACGTGTGCGGAAGACGTCGAGATCGAAGGAAAAGTCCCGACTCTCCAAGAGCGGCACCGGAACAGGGCTCGCTCCCAGGAAGCGAATCACGGATTCGTAGATCGGAAAGCTCGGGTCTGGATAGATCACCTCGTCACCAGCTTCGACGAGCGCCATCATGCTGAAAAACATGATCGGCTTTCCTCCAGGAACCACGCAGACGTTATCCGCATCAACGGTCACCCCTCGCGTCCGAGCGACATGGCGTGCGATGGCTGCGCGAAATTCCGGAAACCCGGGTGTCGGTCCGTATTTCGTCCAGCCGTCGTCCAAGGCCTGCTGGGCCGCTTCGACGACGTGCCGCGGCGTCGGGAAGTCGGGCTCGCCTATCTCGAGGTGAATGACACTCCTGCCCTGGTTCTCCAGGGCGCGGGCCTTGGCCAGCACCTCAAAGGCCGATTCGGTCCCGATTCGAGACATTCTTTCGACAAGTTGCATGGGCCTTGCAGTACCACAAAGCCGCCAGGACGACAAAGCTTCCGCGCTACCTCGGAGTTTCGTGCTTTGGCGTTTCCCACCTTCGAAAACGAAGCTCGATGTTCAGAAACGTCACATCTCGGAGGGTTCGATTCCGTCTCGCAGCCCGATGAAAATTGGCTCAAATCATCAGCGGGCAACAAGTTGACGGCGTTGAGCCGCTCTGGCCGGAATCTTGCGCTGTCGTGCCGGCACGGGGATGGGTGTATTCAGGCAGCCGTGCCGATCGTTGACACTGCCCGACACACCAAGCATCCATCACAAAGGGCCGAAATCCGGCACAACCCGAGATTGTGCGTCGAGCGAGCAGCGGGGGCATTGAGTGGCACTGGTTCTCGCGATCGATCCGGATCATAGTCACGAGCAGGCAGTCCGTCGTCTGAAGCGGGAGCTGGCCGGTCACGAGGTCGTGGTTGCCGGCTCCTCGGACGAAGCGCTGGACGTGTTCGATCAATCCGTGCCGGATCTGGTCATTTTTCCGATCCTGCTGTCATCGAGCGATGAAGACGCGCTCACGTCCAAGCTGCAGGGTCTTTCGGGCACCGACCGTGTTCAGACTCTGACGATTCCGCTGCTCGCCTCCGAAAGCGCCGACGGCGCTTCGGTCTCGACGACGCCGTTGCGGTGGTTTTACTGGTTCAGACCGACCGACAGTCAGAGCGACACTCCGGGCGCCGCACCTCGAATGTGGGCAACAGAGATTCGAGCCTACCTTCAACGTGGACGCCAGACCCATCCGTTCATGCCGCCAGTTCCACCGTCGGCTCAATCATCGCTGGCGGTTCAGGCCAAAGTCCCGAGCGACGTTGGTGGTCTACACGATCAAGGCGCGCTGCAGGATCGAGAGGACGACGACTCGAGTCATTCGACGGTCGAGCTCCCCGCTCCCAAGGAGCGGGAGCTATTCGCCTTTGCGACGACGTCCACGGGCCCGGGTCAGGACGGCGACGACGTCGACTCCATCGGGGCAGGTTTCCTCAGCAAGGCCGTCGGCGCCCTCGGTGGCGCCGCGAGTCGCGTCTTGCCCGCCCTCATCAACGTCGGTGCTGGTACGGCACGCCGTATCGCCGATGCCGTATGGCAGATCACGAAGCGCTTCGGCGCGCTGCGCGTTCCAGGGACACGGCGACTCTGGTACGTGACGCCTGCGCTCGTGCTGTGCGTGGGAGGCGGGCTGGCCGTTGGGATTCCGCACGCCAAGACGTGGCTGACCGCCGAGGTCGCCATGGGAGTCGCGGCTCTGGAATCCGTTCCGGAGGGCTCCGAGGTCTTTCTCGACGGGAAAAAGATCGGGGTGACGCCGACAAGTACGCGACTGCCCGCCGGGAAATACTCGGTCGACTTCCGCTACGCCGGTGTCTCGAAGACCGAGATGGTCGAGATCACACCAGGTAAACGCGCCGAGATTCGTGTCGATTGGCAGCGCCCACCCGCGGGCCGCCTCACCATTACGTCAGAACCGCCAGGGGCCGCCATCACGGTTGACGGGACGAAACGGGGCTTTACGCCACTGACGCTCGAAGATGTGGCGCCTGGTCAGCACCTCGTCGCTCTCAAGCATGCGAACGGCCTCGTGCAGCGAACGGTCCGAATCAAAGCCAACGAGACCGAGACGCTCGATGTGACGATCTATTCCGGGTGGCTGGCGCTCTTTGCCCCCATCGAGCTGCAGATTACCGAGAATGGCCGACAGCTCAGGCTCAACGAACAGAATCAGGTGATGCTCTCGCCTGGACGTCACGATCTGCAGCTGACCAATGCGGCGCTCGGCTTTCGGGAGTCGCAGATCGTCGAAGTGAAGCCGGGCGAAGTGACGGCCGTGTCGATTACGATTCCGAAAACGCCGGTGACCATCAACGCGACGCCTTCGTCGGATGTGTGGCTCGATGGCGTCAAGATTGGCGAGACCCCACTCGCCGACTTCCCGGTCGCCGTCGGCACGCGAGAATTCGTGCTCAAGCATCCGTTGCACGGCGAGCGCCGCGTCATGGCCACCGTGACCGTCGCCCCGTACACGATCGACGTGGACTTGACCAAACCCGCTCCGTAATCACTGCGGCGGCACTTGACGTCTGAACTCACCTCCGACAACAGATTCAAAACCGGTACGCGAAACAGTTCCGCAGAAGCGTGCAGAAATGTGGGCGCGATCACGAACATCGCCCTTTCGACGCGAGCCCGGACGCACCCCTCCCACACGTAAGTCCTTTCTTCGCAACGGCTGCTCTGTGGTGCCGCCGCCGGCACAGCTGTTGCCCGAGCCCTCCGAGATCACCGGATCATCGCCCTACGCGTGCGGGCCACAGGAGACCTTCCGCTATGAGCTTCAAGAGTAAGGTGGCGCTTCCCGGAACACTGGTCGCGGCCGTTGCAGCTCTCGTGGTGGTCTGGTCGGGCGTATCGACCCCTCCGCGCGCCGCCGCACAGGTTTCCCAGGCTCAGGGCGACTTACACGAACTGGCCCGCCGCCAAGGTTCTGCTCGCGTCATCGTCGAGCTGAAGCTCCCCTCACCACATGTCGCAGAAGGCGCTCTCCGAAACGCCGCCGCCGTTCTCGGACAGCGACAGCGCATCGCAGCCGGGCGGGCGCGGATCCTTTCAAGACTGCCAGCAGGTGGGCATCGGGTCCTTCATCAGTATCAGACCGCGCCGTACCTCGCGCTCGACGTCAGCTCCGCCGCGCTTGCCGCGCTCGAAACATTGAGCTCCGACGTGGTGCGCGTCATCCCCGACAGCATCGTTCGACCCGCCCTTGCGGACAGCGTTCCACTCATCCAAGGCGATCAGGCGTGGGCCGCTGGATTCGACGGCACCGGGACGGTGATTGCCGTGCTCGACTCGGGCGTCGATTCGACGCATCCGTTTCTTGCCGGCAAAGTCGTGGAAGAGGCCTGTTATTCGAGCACGGTGACGGGGACCAGCCAAACGTTCTGCCCGAACGGACTCGACGAGCAAATTGGAGCAGGTGCGGCAGCGCCATGTTCGCTGGGCGACTGCCCCCACGGCACGCACGTGGCCGGCATTGCCGCGGGTAACGGCGCTGCGGCCGGACAGCCGTTCTCGGGCGTCGCCAAAGGCGCCCAATTGATCGCGGTCCAGGTGTTTTCGCGCGTCACCGACGCCAACGGAATGCGGCGGCACAGCGCCGTGCGTAGGCGCTTTCGCCTCGGACGTCATCGCAGGTCTCGAACGCGTCTATGCGCTGGCGTCACAGTACAACGTCGCGTCGGTCAACATGAGTCTCGGAGGTGGACTGTTCGCCGCGACCTGCGACGAAGAGCCTTACAAGCCGATCATCGACAACCTGAGATCCATCGGCATCGCGACCGTGGTCGCGTCAGGCAATAGTGCGGCAGGATCGATGATCTCGACGCCGGGTTGTATCTCTTCGGCCGTCAGCGTCGGATCGACGACCAAGGCCGACGCCGTCTCGTGGTTCTCGAACATCGCACCCTTCGTCTCACTTCTGGCGCCGGGTGATTCGATCACATCGTCTGTGCCGGGTGGCGTGTTCTCCTCGATGAGCGGCACGTCCATGGCTACACCCCACGTGGCCGGGGCCTGGGCGGTCGCCAAGCAGGCGGCGCCGGGCGCGAGCGTCACAACGCTTCTCGACGCATTCCGAGAAACCGGAAAGCCGGTCAGCGATACCAGATTGTTTTTCGGGCTGGGCACAACGATTCCACGTATCAATCTCTTCGAGGCCATGGCGAGCCTCGTCTCCATCCCCAATCCCGCCCCGAGCGTCTCGGCGTTGACGCCCACCAGAGGCCGGGCGGGCGGCGCGTCGGTCACTCTCACTATTACTGGCGACGGCTTCAACGCATTTTCCGTCGCCCAGTGGAACGGATCTCCGAAGCCGACGACGGTGGTCAGCACGACGAAGTTGAAGGCGACGATTCCAGCCACGGATCTCGCGACGACGGGAACGGCGGAGGTCGGCGTCTTCGCGCCGGCGCCGGGTGGAGGCACTTCGTCGACATTGACGTTCACGATCGATCCACCTCCGACGCTGACGCCGAGCGCCACTACCGTGGCACCGGGCACGGCGGTCACTGTGACACTCGCGGATGGCTTCGGTGGAGTGGGCGACTGGCTTGGACTCGCTGCGGCAGGCGCGGCGGACAACAGTTATCTGCAGTGGACCTATGTCGGCGCGGACGTGACGAGCAAGGCGTGGACGGTGACCATGCCGACAACCGGCGGGATCTATGAATTCCGACTGTTCCTGAACAACGGCTACACGCGGGCGGCCACCAGCGTGCCGGTCACGGTCGATGCGTCCCTGACTCCCGCTCCGGTCCTCACGTCACTTTCGCCCAGCGACGCCGTTGCCGGCGGACCGGCATTCACGCTGACGGTCAACGGCACCTCGTTCGCGCCCTCGTCCGTCGTCAATTGGAACGGCACCAGCCGTCCAACCACGTTTATCGGGTCGACTCAACTTCAGGCGGCCATCGACGCGCCAGACGTCGCCTCGGCTGGGACGGCAGGCGTCACGGTCGTCACGCCAGCGCCGGGTGGCGGCACCTCGACGGCGCTGACGTTCACGATCAACCAGCAGCCAGTCCTGAGCGTGAGCGCGACCAGCGTCGCCGCCGGCGAAAGCGTGACGGTCACGTTGACGGATGGCCTCGGTGGAGGGCTGGACTGGCTCGCACTCGCTGCCACCAGCGCACCGAACACCAGCTACCTGCAGTACACCTTCGTGGGCGCGGGGGTCACGACGCGCACGTGGATGGTTTCCATGCCGATGACCAGCGGGACGTACGAGTTCCGATTGTTCCGGAACAACGGCTACACACGGGCCGCCACAAGTCCGACGGTCAGCGTCGCCACCAGTAATCCGGTGCCAACGGTCGGATCGCTGGCGCCGGCCAGCGCCGCGGTTGGAGGCCCAGCGTTTACCTTGAACGTCCAGGGCAGTGGATTCGTGAGCACATCAAGCGTCCGCTGGAACGGAGCCAATCGCGCGACTACCTTTGTCAGCAGCACTCTGTTGCAGGCCGCAATTCCCGCAAGCGACCTGACGACGGTCGGCACCGCGCAAGTTTCGGTCTTTTCTCCCGCGCCGGGTGGAGGCACGTCGTCTCCGCGTGTGTTCTCGATCGCTGAGGGGCTGCCGGCACTGGCGGTGAGCGCGACGAACGTAGTCGGTGGCACTAATGTGACTGTCACGCTCACGAATGGCGCCGGTGGAGCCACCGACTGGCTCGCTCTCGCTGCCACCTCGGCACCGAACACCAGCAATGTTCAGTACACCTACGTCGGCAGCGGCGTGACCACTCGTACCTGGACGGTCGCCATGCCGGTCGCCGGCGGCTCGTTCGAATTTCGTCTGTTCTTGAACAACGGGTATACGCGCGCTGCCACGAGCCCGACCATCACGGTGACGGCGGCGCCGAATCCAGTGCCGGTCTCGAGCTCGCTGTCTCCAACGATCGCGGTCGCAGGCACTACGTCGCTGACGTTGACGGTAAACGGCACCGGCTTCGCCTCGTCCTCCGTCGTACGGTGGAATGGAGTTAATCGGCCGACAACCTTCGTCAGCGGCACACAGCTGCGCGCCTCCATCACTGCAGGGGATCTCGTCTTAGCGGGCTCGGCGCAGATCTCGGTGTTCTCGCCATCACCCGGAGGTGGGACGTCGAATCCTTTGACGTTTACCATTGTTGCTGCACCCGTGCTGACGGTGGACACCTCGACCGTCGGGCCAGGCGGACAGGTGACGGTCACGATCACCGGGGGGCTTGGAGGACCAACTGATTGGGTGGCGTTCGCGCCGGTTGGCGCACCGAACACCACCTACGTCCAGTACACCTACATCGGTGCGGGCGTCACGACGCGCACCTGGACCGTCACCGTACCGGGTACAGGCAGCGCGTTTGAGTTCCGATTGTTCCTGAACAACACCTATACGAGGGTGGCGACGAGTCCGACCGTGACAGTCGGATCGTAGGGCCTGACGCGTCGAGCGGGGTTGGCTGCTATTTCAGAGGGTTCGGCTCGTCGGAACTCGATGACGCAGGCCCGGCGCCCCGGCTCGCGACCTTGTCGTACTCGCGTCGCGCCTTCTCGACCTCGCGCTTGGCCTTTTCAACGCGCCGTTCTTCTTCGATTTGCGCCTGCTTCTGCGCCTGTTCCTGCTTCGATTTCTCTGCCTGCTCCTGCTTGAGCCGCGCCTGCTCTTCTTTAAGCTGCGCCTGCTGCTCCTTCAGCCTATGCGATTCTTCCTCTTTCAACTGAGCCTGCTGTTCCTTGAGTCTCTGTGCGTCTTCGCGTTCCTGTTTTAGTTGAAGCTTCTTCTCGGGCGTCAGGCCGCGGGTCTGAATCCACCCGGAATGTCTCGTTCCATTGACGTCGGCCGGCAGGACGACCCAATCCCAGTCCCCCTCCTGCCCGATGACTTCGAGGGCCGTCTCGGGTGGCACGACCCGCACCACATCGCTCCTGGTCATCGGACGGCTCAGAACAGATGTTTCCGATGTCACGACGTGCACAGTTGGTGAAGTCTGTGCCGCCACAATGCGGACATCAAAAGCCGCAGACGCGACCAGAGCGACTAGACAAGCTGCAAGGTTCTTCGTGGTCATGACGTGGAGTCTCCCTGGGGACAGGCTTCCGCAACGAGCCTGAATGGCGTATCGGCCGCAGTTGCTTCATTCGACAACCACGGCCAGCCCTGCCGATGGTGCGCAACTGGTGCTGTCGTGCGTGGCTTTGCGCGAAGGTGCACGCGTCCAGGTAGATCGATTCAGAGGGTGCACAGGTTATGGAATTGCTGGGTTTTCGTTGCTCCGTTTCAGGTCGATACTAGTACGAGCCGGGTTGGGGTCAGACCCCGGGGTCGGCAGTAGGAGGAGTGATGTTGGTCTTTGCAGCATCTGCGATGTGGCTCGCTGTCGCAGCAGGGGAAATGACGGCTTCCGTCGTACAGGCGCCGGACTCCCCCATCCGACTCGACCGCGCAGTAGTTTTGACGGTAAGTGGCGGCCCGCCTGTCTTGCTCTACGGCGCGACGAACACCTCGGCCGAGGATCTGGACCAGTTTACGGTCATTGTTTTCATCTTCGCCGCGGACGGCAGGTTGAAGGCCAGACAGGTGGCCCCGGCGAGGCGCACATTGGAGGCTCGGGGCAGCAAGTACTCGACGATGGTGATCGATGGCTCCCCGGTCGAGCCGACCGACGTGATAGTCGTCGGTGTGAATCAGGCGCAGAAAGTGAACTCCGATGCCTGGTGGCGAGCCGATCTTCAAGCGCTGGCGCAGGAGGCGGCCAAGCAGAAGAAACCTTAGAGCATTTTCGATTTTGATGTAGCGGTCCCAGCCCAGTTTTCGCGTGCGTCGGACATCGGCCGGGACCACCCGGGCGGCCGCGCCGGAACCGCAGTCCTTCGGTTCGTACCCTTCCGCCGCCGCGGCGATCAGGGGGTAGTTCCCACAACATCTGTCTCGCGCAATCACCGCCAGGGGTCATGCCAGCAGCACGGATCACGGGGCCGGAGATCGCCGCGTCGGAGAACCTGCGGCCCGCGGTTGCTGCGAGCGCGCCCGGCCGCGCCGCACGGGTGGCCCGCCCGATGCCCGGCGCCCGCGAATGCCTGAGAGCTGTGAGGGCCGGGCGCCAGCCGCCGTCGAAGCACGCCGACGTCATCCCGTGCCGGAAGCCGCGCGCGGCGCAGGTGGGGCGTCGACTTCGGTCTGCGTGATCCGTGGCGTGCGCATCAGCTGTGGCGGTGCATGCCACGCACGTGACCGTCGCCGAAGCCAGCTGATAGTCGACGCCGGGGCGAGAGAGTGGGCAAGCCGCGCGCGGCTTCCCGGCGTGCGAAGTTCGGCGGCAGGCGGCCGGTCCTCACGGCTCTCAGGGCCTCCCGCGCGTGGCGAACTCTCCGGCGGGCCTTTCAGTTTCGACAACAACGACTGCGGCTAGCCGTTGCGGGTCGATCTCGGGCGGCGAGTCAGGCCGATCGCGAGGCCGAAGCCGAACAGGGCTGCTTCGCCGGTCCCGATCACGGCGCGCGTGAGCGGACCGAAATCTGGATCACCGATCAATCGGCCGAGCGGGGTCAGAACGGCCTGTGACCCTGCGGACGCTTCGGCAATGGCGTGGATCGTCCCACCCATGAGCGGTCGACCCTTCAGGGATATTGCGAGACCGGCTAACGCGCACGTCAATGCCGTCAGCGTAGCGGTGGTCAGACGGCGACCTCCACGAGGCGCCGCGAGGCCACCCTCCAGGCTACGGGTGGCGAAGGCGTAGCCCAAACCGGCGGCGCTCCCCAGAAAGAGGCCTTCCAACCCGCCGCCAACTGCCACCCGAACGCCGACGAGTGCCGTCAGACTCCATCGCCCCAGCCACTGAACCAGATACCCGACGACGGCTCCACCCACCGCTGCACCCGCAACGATCGCAACCCCGCGTTGGGATCGTGCCGTCGCCTCGGCCATTGAAATTCCGCTGCCGATGCCTCCCCCGCCCACTGCGCCGCCGCAGGCGCCGATCACCGCCAACACAGCGGCGACCGCGACCGGCGCGTCGCTTCCCGGTGCACTCGCAAGAAGGAGCCCGCCTACGGCACCCGCCACAACACCAGCCACGGCAGCTCCCAAAGAAGCACCAATTCCTCTCGCCGCTGCGAGCTGCGCGGTGCGACGCAGTCTGAATCCCACGAGGAGTGCCGCCGCGGTTAGAAATCCGGGTTGACCAACGAGCGGGACTGCACCCGCCGACGGCGCATCCCAGCGTGTGTCGCGCAGCAACGCCCTGGCGAAGGCGTGCCTGGGGCGCACTCCCAGGCGCACCAGAGCTTCGGCCGTCCCCAGAGCGTGCAGGCGCTCCGCTGCATCCCGCTGCTCCTGTTCATCGTCAGCGTTCAACGCCCGGCCAGTCAGGCGCTGAAGGAGCGGTTCGAAGGGATCGGTGGCAAGTGGCTGTCCAGCTTCGGGCAGCGCCTCGATCGCTTGCCAGTCTCCGTCGTCCTCTTCTTCGACCACGTTGGCGAAGACAAATCGGTATCCATGTCGCGCAACGGTTCGGATGTAAGCGGGCTCCCGCGAATCGTCGCCAAGCGTCCGTCGCAATGTACGAACGGCCTGACTGAGTGCGCTGTCCGACACCACCACGTCGTTCCAGACACGGTCGAAAATGTCACGACGGTGCACGGCCTCGTGGCGGCGCTCGACCAGAAAGACGAGCAGATCGAAATATCGAGGAATCAGGCGCAGCTCACGCCCCGAGCGGGTCAGCACGCGCCGACGCGGCGAGAGGATGAAATCCGCGAAGCGGTATCGTGGCAAGCAGCGAGGGAATCGGATTACCCGTCCCGCTAGCGGGACTAGGGAATGAACGTGAACTTCGCCATACCGGTGATGCCGCTAGGCCATCCCAGCAACGACCCCCCGCGAGGTCTGACGCGAGCGCGGATGCGAACGTAATAGTCGCGACTGGGGTCCAGCTTCGACGTGCGACAGAGGGGCATGCGGCTCAACGTCGTGAGCCACCGCTGGACGACCGACTCGTCTTCGGTCACCACAACCTCCTCGATTCGTCCGTCGACGGCTCGCGACAAGCTGTGGCGACGCGTCAGGTTGTCGTACTGATCCGTGGTGCTGACGACGGCGGTCGCCACGGTTTGATCCACCCATCCCGGCACCACCATGCGTAATTCCACGTCGTAGGTGAAAGTCGTTCGCAGGCCGCTCGAAATGGCGCCGCGCACTTCGTCGGTGAAGGCATCGGCCAGCTCGACCGTCACGACCACCTGATCGCCACTGGTGATCGGCACGATCCGCAAGCTCTCGGCGCCGCGCACGAAGGTACCCGCGCCAAGGATTGCGACTACGCACAAGAAGCCGAGCCTACACGTCATCGAACGCTCCGTGTCAGAACCGAATGGCCAGCGCGGCGTGCGCGCGCCAGAATGAAACCTGTTCGTCGCCAAAGCTCTGCTTGTCCTCGCCCAGACGCTCAGGCCTCGTACCGCTGCGAAAGTAGCGAACGTCCCAGTTGACGCCGATTCGCGTCGAGAGAAAGCCGGTGACGCCACCGCCCAAGTCCATCACCGGCAACGTACTGTTCACCGGCAGCTGCCCGAGGCTGGTGTCGGTGCTCACGTGCACGAAACCGCCGCCACCAACGAAATATGGCCGGAGCGAATACTCGCTCAGGCGTCTGGGCAGTGCGACGACGACATTACCCGTCAACGTGACGGCTCTGCTTCCGAGGACCAGCACGCCTTCCTTGGTGAAGAAGCCCGGCCCGTACCCGAAATCTCCTTCGACGCCAAATATCTCGCCCACCAGCAAGCCGGTGGCGCCGAACACGACGTTGGCGCCGCCGACAGCAAGCTCGTGATCGAAGAACGTCGTCGCTCCGCCGAACGTCGCTCCCAGAAACGGCTTGATCTGCCATTCGGCCGACGCCACCGACGACGAGCCCAACAGGAACCCCAGCACCCAAACCCCGACTCGCATCGTCGATCGCGCTTCTCCTGATTCTCCTCGTTGTCGTCTGTACTCCTAAGCGTCCGCTGGTATACCCGCCCGCTGCGCAGCGATTTGTACCACGGCCTGCCGCCTGTTGTACACAGGCAATTACTTCGCGAACAGGCCCAGAAAGACACGAGCGAACGGCGAGACGGTCAGATCTCCAGCCGAGAGCGGAAACGGCTTCGCCAGGCCGCTGCTGTTCGCCATCATGATCATCGTGAGGCCGCGCGACGGGATCGACACCACAAGCGAGGATGAGGTTTCGATCTTGAGCCCCGACGGAAGTGTGGCCTCGCCGAGCCCGAATTGCCAGGCAATCGTTTCGCCGGCGTAGCTCTGCACGAACCAGCCGTAGGCGTGCGGCAGCCGCTGTCCATCAGGCCCCACGGGTGCGCGCCAGGCCTGCGCGAGCGTTTCGGGCCTCAGAAGCACCCCTTTCCTGAACGAGAGCATGAACTCCGAGAAGTCCTGAACTGTTGAGATGAGTCCGGCCGCAGGCGTAAGAGCTTTCGCTGCGTATTGCGATGGTATGGCGCGCCGATTCTGATCCACGGTATACGGCGTCGCCAGTCGCTCGAGCACCCTCGCGTATCGTTCTGACGCTTCCGGAGTCGGTATGCCCTCCGCGGGCCCTGCCAGGCTGTTGATGTCGGGACCGGGAACCGAATCCACCATCGCCAAACGTTCCAGCATGGTCGAGAGCGTCTTGCGGAACGAGCTGATCGCACACGTTCTGACGATGGGGACCAGCGGCTCGAGCCGCTCGGGTCTGTACGCGAACACAAGATTGTCAGGGGAGCCGGATGTGTGTGTCAGGAGTTGCCCAATCGTCGCGTTCGGCTCGGGACTCCGAGGTACCAACGAGCCGACTTGACTATCCAGGGACAGCGTGCCTTCCTCGACGCAGCTCAGCACCATCGATGCGGTAAATATCTGCGTCAGCCCGTCGACGTGGAATGGCGTGTCGGTCCTGGCCGCGATCGCCCGCTCGAGGTCCTGGCGGCCGAACGCGCGCTGCCAGAGAACATCGTTGTTGCCGATGATGGCGGCGGCCAGACCGGGGATGCCGGTTTGAAGGCGCAGCGATTCGACGTAGTCGCCGAAGCGCTCGAGCCGCAGGTCTTCCGCGGCCCGGGGCGCGCCGAGCAGCACAAAGGCGATCGCCAGCACCAGGAGGAAACGACGCATGTTATGACGGCAACTGCCGGAGGAAAGCCATCCGATCATAGCGGAAAACACGCTAGAGGTTAGGCCAATCCTTATAGCTGCACGCGATGGCACTCCGCTGTGGCGGCGGATGGGACGCTCCGCCGAGGATCGAACGCGCCATTCTCCCGGCCACGCCAGGAGGGCAGGCGTCAACGGGGGCAGAGCGCCGAGCCCTGGTCGAACACCACGCGCCAGCGCTGGTCGGCCTCGAGTCGCCAGATGGAATTGAATCTGCCGGTTGGCTCGCCGGTGGGGCTCCGAACCGGCCCACTCGAAAGCGCCAGGCCGCCGGAATCGAGTACCTGGACGAAATCCGGCGACCACGAAAATGGCGCGGATGGGCCGTCGAAGAACGCCTTCCACGCAGCGACGATCGCGGGTCGGCCACGAAGGACGCGGCGATTGCATTCGCTGCCGAGAAATACGGCTTCTTCAGAAATGTAGCTCGGAAACGCTCCGAAATCGCGCCGCGCCATCGTGTCTGCAAACTGGCGTTCTGCCTCCGACACCACTTCCTGCGCGGACCGCCCAGCCGCCGACGACTGGGCGTCGACGCGAACCACGCGCTCCAACGAAGCGGTAACGGCGCCAATCACGAGTGTCCGTCGGTCCATCTCACGTGGGGCTCCGCCCCACACCCCGGCTCGGTCGCTCGCGGGGACCCCGGACACCCCGCGCCGCTCCCTCGCAGGCGCGCCGTGCGCGCCTTGACCGCTTCGCGGTCTACTGCCTCACGTGGGGCTCCGCCCCACACCCCGGCTCGGTCTACTGCAGCTCCACCAATGCGCCATTGAGGCTGACGTTCAGGTGCAGGTCGGTCCAGTGAAACTCAGACTGCAACGTCTTGGCAATCTCGTCGCGCGTTTTCTTCTGAACGATCATGTCGTGCACACGATTGCGAAACGTCAACGTGCTGTCGCGGAACTTGCGCAGTTCCTGTTTCGTGGTGACCGCGCCGTGGCCCGGTACCACCGTGTCAAAGTCGAGCTGGAGCACAGAGTCGAGCGTCGAGGTCCATTCCTTGGCGCTTCCACCGCCGGCGTAGTCAATCAATTGGGGCGTCGAATCACCGAACGTGAACATGTCGCCCGCCGCCAGCGTGCGCTGGGCGGGGAAATAGACCACGACGTCTCCGTTGGTGTGGGCGCGGCCGAAGTGATACAGCTCGACGTTCTTCCCGCCCAGGTAAACATGCGCATGCCGCTCGAAGGCCATCGTGGGGAGTCCGGGCAATTTGCCATCGACCATGTTCTGGCGCGCCTGCTCGGACGCAACGACTTGCACGTTCATCTGCTGCATCTTTGCGTTTCCGCCGCTGTGGTCCCCGTGGTGGTGGGTATTGATGACGTACCGAACCGGCTTGTCCGTCACTTTCTTCAACTCGGCCACGATGTTGTTGAAATCGACTTCGAACTTGTCGTCGACGAGCACGACGCCCTCGTCGGTCAGGAGGGCCGTCGAATTTCCCGGGACGAAGTCGTTGTGGATGACGTACAGGTCGTCTTTGACCTTGACGAGGTTCAGCTTGGCGGCCTGGGTCCCGAACTGCTGTCCGTAGACGTGTGTCATCCACAATGCGCCGCCGATCAAGACCGCGACGGCCATGCGAGCCATGGAGCGTTTCATAGCGCGAAGTATAGCCCAGCGAAAGTGCGCCGGAACAAGCGAGCGGGCTGGGCCATCCACGAAGGACGCGCCTCGCAACCCGCTCGTGCGGGATCAGGGGTGCTTGATGAAGGTGCCTTGATTGAGTTCCGCGACCGCCTGCCGAAGTTCGTCCTGCGTGTTCATGACGATCGGCCCGTACCAGGCGACAGGCTCTTCGAGCGGCTTCCCGGACACGAGCAGGAACCGGATGCCGTGCTCGCCCGCCTGCACCGTCACTTCGTCGCCGCGATCGAACAGAATCAAGGACCGGTTCCCCACTTCCTCGGCCGCTGCGGCCACGCGGGCGGGTGTCGACGCGACCTGTCCGACCGCTTCGGTCGTCACGTCACGAGGCTGCGAGGCATTGCGAAACGTGCCGGATCCCGCGAAGACATAGGCGAAGGCGTGGCGAGTTGTCTCGACTGGCAAGGTCTTTCGACGCCCTGGAGGAACCGAGACGTCGAGGTAGCGCGGATCGGCCGCGATGCCATCCACAGGTCCCGTCGCACCCCAGAAGCTTCCGCAGATCACCCGAACTCGCGTTCCGTCGTCGTCAACGACGTCGGGAATGTCGGAGCCGGTGACGTCTTGATAGCGGGGCGTGGTCATCTTCAATGAAGCGGGAAGGTTCGCCCAGAGTTGGAATCCGTGCATCCGCCCCTGCTCGTCGCCCTTGGGCATTTCCTGGTGAATGATTCCGCTTCCGGCCGTCATCCATTGCACGTCGCCGCCCGACAGCGTGCCGCTATTCCCGAGGCTGTCGCCATGATCCACCTTGCCCGCCAGGACGTAAGTGATCGTTTCGATCCCCCGGTGGGGATGCCACGGGAAACCACGGAGATATTCCTCGGGAATGTCGTTGCGAAAGTCGTCGAACAGCAGAAACGGGTCGAACTCCCGCGTATCGCCGAAGCCGAATGCCCGGCGCAAGTGGACGCCTGCCCCTTCGAGCGTAGGCTTGGATTGAATGACGCGCTTGACAGGTCTTATAGACATAGGCGTCCTTCTCGGTACTAACCGTGCTCAGTAAATGCTGACAGCTCAGTATACGCGGATCGCTCGATAGGCCGTTTTCCGGTCTTGTACGTCCTGACTGCCAGTCTGGAACAGAGAACGAGTCACCACAAATGCGCAATCGCCACAGGAAATCACACGCGACAGATGCGACGACCTGACTCATCGGAGATTGAACCGTCGAGTCTGACTTCCTTTCCGGCCGAGCTGCCACGGCGGGTATCGACCTTGCACACCCATCCCTGGCTCAAGCCAAAGGAGGTACAGATGAGACGGTTGACCGTTGGGTCGCTCGTGCTCGGCTGCTCGTTGGCGGTTCCCGGGGTGGCGACAGCTCAAGAGCCACGTGTGCCTGCTGCAGGATTGGCCGCTGTCGGCATCGACGCAGGGGCATTCGTCCCGACAGCGGACTCGCTGAACAATTCCATGCTGACCAACGTGCTCTACGAGATACTACGTTACGCCGCGCGTCAGCTTGCGAACCGATTTCGGCTGGGCCACGCCGGCCTTGAAGGGGGGATCGAATTCGCTGCGGCAAGTGCCGCTCAGACTGGACGTCAATTACAACTGGGAAGGCGGCAAGTGGCATCCTTTCGTTGGAACCGGCGTTGGCGCCTACTTCCTGCAAGCGCGAAATAGCTTCGGATTGCTCGGGGACACCGACACGAAGCTCGGCATCAACTTTGGCGGCGGCGTCGAGTACTTCCTGCACCGAAACGTGTCGCTCAAGGGCGAGGGCCGATATCACGCCGTCAACGACGCCTTCGGTCAGGATCCATCAGGGACCGCTCTTACGGCCGGCTTGAAGACTGTACTTCTAACGTGCAGCGGTCCAGCCGGTGCCTGGCGGGGTCCGCCAGGCACCGGAATTCACGTCACGGGCCGATTGTCTCCGGCCTATAATCGCCCCAAGTTTCAACTGGTCCATAGCCCCGCTTCGCGGGGTGTAGCAGGAGGCAGGCTTATGCGGAGAGTCATGGTTCTTGCCATGTTGCTCGGGGTCGGGTCGTTATCGCTGGCAGTCGCCGCCTATCAACAGCCGCCCGCGGCGGCCGGCCAACAGCCGGCGGCGCGAGTCGTTGAAGTCGAGAAGCTCAAGGACAACTTGTTCGTCCTCCGCGGCGGAGGCGGCAACACCGCGGTCTTCGTCACGACCAACGGCATCGTCGTGGTGGACACCAAGAACCCAGGGTGGGGGCAGCCGATTCTCGACAAGATCAAGGAGCTGTCGACCAAGCCGATCACCACGGTCATCAATACGCATACACACGGCGACCACGTCAGCGGCAACGTCGAGTTTCCTGCCTCCATCGAAATCATCGTTCAGGACAACACCAAAGCGAACATGGAGAACATGAACCCGGCGTTCGGTATCGCGCAGCAGACGCCTCCGACCAATATCTTCAAGAACAACAACGGCAAGGGGATGCCGACAAAGACGTTCAGGGACAAGATGTCGGTCGGCAAAGGCGCCGACCAGGTCGATCTCTACTACTTCGGACGCGGGCACACGAACGGTGATGCGTGGGTTGTGTTCCCATCCCTGCGGGTCATGCACGCCGGCGATATCTTCTCCGGAAAGAACCTCCCGCTCCTCGACAAGAACAACGGTGGCAGCGGTGTGCTGATTGCCGACACGCTGACCAAGGCACACAACGGCGTCAAGAACGTCGACACGATCATCAGCGGCCATAGTACGCAGATGACGATGAACGACTTGAAGGAGTACGCGGACTTCAACCGCGATTTCCTGGCGGCCGTTCGAGAGGCAAAAGGGGCTGGCAAGTCGATCGACGACGTCGCGAACAGCTGGACGATGCCCGCCAAGTACACAGGATACGCGGCGCCACAGCCGGCACGGTTGAAGAGCAACGTCCAGGTGATCTTCGAAGAGCTGAAGTAGGAGCGCTCACATGGGTCGTCGCATCCTCGGCGCGCTTGCGGCCGTCGGCGGGGTCCTGATCGCTCGTGTCCGTGCCGGTGGGCGGCCAAACCGACAAGCCGCCCGCCGCGCCCAAACGCGAGTGGAGCCCATCGCGCACGCCCGATGGGCAGCCTGATCTGCAGGGTTACTGGACCAACGCCACGTTCACTCCGCTGGAGCGCCCCGCGGAATTGGCCGGCAAGGAGTTCTTTTCGAGCGACGCCGAAGCGGCCGAGTACGAGAGGCGTCAGAACCTTCGGGAGAACAGCCAGGCCAAAGACGACATTCACTACGACAACGTCATCTGGCAAAGCGAGCACTACTCGAAAGTCGTATCCAGGAAACGAACGTCTCTGATTTACGACCCCGCCGACGGGAAGGTTCCGCCGTTGACGCCCGATGCGCAAAGACGTGCGGCCGCTCGCGCGGCAGAAGCGAGACGACGAGGGCCGGCCGACGCCGCCGAATACCGGAGTCTGGGGGAACGTTGCATCTCGTGGGGCAATGAAGGTCCGCCGATGCTGGGGGCGACCTACTACAACAACCTTCAGATTATCCAGGGCGGCAATACCGTCGTCATTCGCCATGAGCTGATGCATGGCATCCGCGTCGTTCCGCTCGACGGGCAGCCGCACGTTGGTCGCAAGAATCCGTCAGCAAGGCGGAGACTCTCGCGGCCGATGGGAGGGCAACACCCTGGTGGTCGAGACGACGAACTTCAACGACCGGACGAACTTCAGGGGTCCGCCTGCGACCGCTCGCCAGGACATCTTCGCCAGCGCGAGTCTTCGCGTGAGCGAGCGCTTCACACGGGTCGACCGAGATTCGATCCTCTACCAGTTCACGCTCGACGATCCCACCACGTGGACGAGACCCTGGTCTGGAGAGATCTTGATGAGGAAGTGGGACGGTCCGATCTACGAGTACGCGTGTCACGAAGGCAACTACGGCTTGGGGTTCATACTCAGTGCCGCGCGCGCGCAGGATAAGGCCGCGCCCGAAGATGTCGCGGGTCGGCGATAGCGGACCATTCGGCGTTGGCTCTCCGCAACCTTTCCCTACAATTTCGCCAGTGACGTGACGCATGGCGTGCGTTCTGCTGCGGCGTAGACCTGGTTTCTCGGCTGTCGTCCTCGTAACGCTGGCGCCTCGCACGTGCATTCCACTTCAAGCAGGCGCTCATTGCAATTTCCTGATGGGCGAGACGGCGAGCCGGTATAATTCGCCCCACCTCAACAAGCGTGGCGTTACCTTCCGGCGCGCGGCTCGGACCGTACGGCATCGTGGCTCTGATTGGCAGGGGCGGCATGGGCGAGGTGTATCGCGCCCACGATGCGAAGCTCAATCGTGAGGTCGCTCTCAAGGTCCTGCCCGAGCCATTCGCGCTCGATCCCGATCGGCTCGCGCGGTTCAAGCGCGAGGCCCAGCTCCTCGCTTCCCTCAATCATCCGAACATTGCCGGAATTCACGGCTTTGAAGAATCGGACGGCACTCAAGCCCTGGTACTCGAGCTCGTCGAGGGGCCAACGCTCGCCGATCGCCTTGTGAGGGGACCGATTCCGTTGGCCGAAGCGCTCGCCATCGCCCGCCAGATCGCTGAGGCCCTCAACGCCGCGCACGACCACGGGGTCATTCATCGCGATCTGAAACCGTCCAATATCAAACTCCGCGCGGATGGGACGGTGAAGGTGCTGGATTTCGGGTTGGCCAAAGCGCTCGATCCCGCATCTCACGGCAGCGATATCTCGCAGTCCCCGACGCTCACGAGCCCCGCGTTTACCGGTGTCGGGGTCATCCTGGGCACCGCCGCCTACATGGCGCCGGAGCAGGCTCTTGGCAAAGCCGTCGACAAGCGAGCCGACATCTGGGCGTTCGGCGTCGTCGTCTTCGAGATGCTCGCGGGCAAGCGCCCGTTCGCGGGCGAAACGGTGACCGAAGCGCTCGCGTCGGTGGTGAAGGATGAACCCAACTTGGAGGAGTGCCCCGCCCGGGTGCGTCGGCTGCTGCGCGGGTGTCTGCAAAAGAATCCCAAGGATCGGCTGCACGACATCGCCGATGCCAGACTGCTGCTGGACGACGTGGCAACGGAACCCGTGCCCGTCAGCGTCACGAGACGCGCCGCACCGTGGGTGGTGGCGGCAATCTGTGCGTTGGCGGCTGGCATCGGGGTGTGGGCCCCGTGGCGTACGCAGCCGCCCGCGCCAGACCCGATCCGCACGCAAGTCTACCTGCCGGAAAACGTGGACGTGGCCAGCCGAAACTTCACCTTGTCGCCTGACGGCCGCGTCCTGGCGTTTTCCGCGGTTGGGTCCGACGGCATTCCACGAGTGTGGGTCCGGTTCATGGATTCCCTCGAGGTCCGGTCGCTGACCGGCACCGAGACCACCCAAACCCCGCCGCAGTTTTTCTGGTCTCCCGATAGCCGGCGCATCGCCTATTCCGCGAAGGGAGCGAAACTGAATACGGTGGACCTGACTGGAAGTCCACCGCAAACCCTGTCCGACACAAAGGGCCCGTCAAATCGGCCGACAGCGGTAGGCGGCTCGTGGAACCGTGACGGTGTGCTCATTTTCGGCAGCGTCAACGCCGCCCTCATGCGCGTTTCCGAGTCGGGAGGAGCATCCTCCCCGGTCACGGTCGTGGACACTGCCCGCAAGGAAATGCGTCATGCTTTCCCGACGTTCCTTCCAGACGGGCGGCATTTCTTGTACCTGCGCACGAACGCGGTTCCCGAAAACAGCGGGGTCTACCTCGGATCCCTCGACGCCAAACCCGAGGAGCAGGATTCGAGGCGACTGCTCGCGACGACGTTCGGGCCGGTCTACGTGCCAGCTACGCAGCGGGGCCGCGGTTACTTGCTGATCCTGCGTGAAGGCAATGTGTTGGCGCAGCCCTTCGATGAGGGGCGCTTGGACATCGTGGGCGACCCCGTGACCTTGGTGCAGCAGGTCGGCTCTTGGGTTGCGTCTGGGTTTTTCTCCGCTTCGAGTGGCGTATTGGTGTACAGGTCCAGCGCCGCCAGTCGAGATACGCGGCTCCAATGGTGGGATCGGGAGGGAACTTTTGCCAGCACTCCGGAACAACCGGGCGGTGTCAGCGCCATGTCCCTCTCGCCGGATGCAGAGCGGATTGCCTTGGTGCGGTCGGACGCCGCCGGCCCGACTGCGGACATCTGGATGTGGGATACGGCGCGCGGCAACAGCACTCGATTGACGGTCGGCTCCGGCCGGGCCGAGGTCCCTGTTTGGACTCCTGACGGGCGCCAGATCGTCTTCGCCTCCAATCGCGAGGGACCACTGAATCTCTACCGGAAGCTCGCCACCGAGTCGAAGGAGGACGAGATTCTGCTGAAATCCGCCCAGGACAAGATTCCGACGAGCATTTCGCCGGACGGAGGCTTTCTGCTGTACACGCAAACGGATCCGCAAACGAAGAAGGACATCTGGGTTCTGTCGAATCCCGGAGGGCCTGGGGATCGAAAGTCCACGCCATTCCAGAAGGGGGATTTCAACGAGAGTGAAGCGCAGTTTTCTCCGGAACCGGAGAGGGACGTGCCCAACGCGCCGCGCTGGGTCGCTTACACGTCGAACGAATCGGGCCGCAACGAGGTGTATGTGCGCGAGTTTCCCCTGAATGCGGCCGGCGGTAAGTGGCTCGTGTCGAAAGCGGGTGGAACCAATCCTCGCTGGCGGAGAGACGGGAAGGAACTGTTTTTCGCGGCGCCCGACGGGAACGTCATGTCCGTGGATCTCACGCCGGGGGCCACGTTCAAAGCCAGTGAACCAAGGCTGCTCGTCCGGGTGCCTTCAGGTATCCGTCCCAACTGGGACGTTACGCCAAACGGCAAACGTTTTCTGGTGCTCGTGAACGTCCAGCAGGCCGCGCCTTTCACCGTGTGGCAGAACTGGCAGGCGGCGTTGAAGCGATGAAGGGCAGCCGGTCCGTTTCCAGCGCGTACTCCCGCACCGCGTATACCTTGTTTGGAAGGGCGCAGCCGATCTTGCCTCCGTGTCGGCGACACCGCGACCCGGTATAATTCGCCCACTTTAGCGAACTTGGCGTTACCGACCGGCGCGCGCCTCGGACCGTACGGCATCGTCGCCCTGATTGGCAGGGGCGGCATGGGCGAGGTGTATCGCGCCCACGACGCGAAGCTCAATCGTGAGGTCGCTCTCAAGGTCCTGCCCGAGCCATTCGCGCTCGATCCCGATCGGCTCGCGCGGTTCAAGCGCGAGGCCCAGCTCCTCGCTTCCCTCAATCATCCGAACATTGCCGGGATTCACGGCTTTGAAGAGTCGGACGGCACTCAAGCCCTGGTCTCGAGCTCGTCGAGGGGCCAACGCTCGCCGATCGCCTTGTGAGGGGACCGATTCCGTTGGCCGAGGCGCTCGCCATCGCCCGCCAGATCGCTGAGGCCCTCAACGCCGCACATGACCACGGGGTCATTCATCGCGATCTGAAACCGTCCAATATCAAACTCCGCGCGGATGGGACGGTGAAGGTGCTGGATTTCGGGTTGGCCAAAGCGCTCGATCCCGCATCTCACGGCAGCGATATCTCGCAGTCCCCGACGCTCACGAGCCCCGCGTTTACCGGTGTCGGGGTCATCCTGGGCACCGCCGCCTACATGGCGCCGGAGCAGGCTCTCGGCAAAGCCGTCGACAAGCGAGCCGACATCTGGGCGTTCGGCGTCGTCGTCTTCGAGATGCTCGCGGGCAAGCGCCCGTTCGCGGGCGAAACGGTGACCGAAGCGCTCGCGTCGGTGGTGAAGGATGAACCCAACTTGGAGGAGTGCCCCGCCCGGGTGCGTCGCCTGCTGCGCGGGTGTCTGCAAAAGAATCCCAAGGATCGGCTGCACGACATCGCCGATGCCAGACTGCTGCTGGACGACGTGGCAACGGAACCCGCGCCCGTCAGCGTCACGAGACGCGCCGCACCGTGGGTGGTGGCGGCGATCTGTGCATTGGCGGCTGGCATCGCGGTGTGGGCACCGTGGCGCACGCAGCCGCCCGCGCCAGACCCGATCCGCACGCAGGTCTACCTGCCGGAGAACGTGGACGTGGCCAGCCGAAACTTCACCTTGTCGCCTGACGGCCGCGTCCTGGCGTTTTCCGCGGTTGGGTCGGACGGCATTCCACGGGTGTGGGTCCGGTTCATGGATTCCCTCGAGGTCCGGTCGCTGACCGGCACCGAGACCACCCAAACCCCGCCGCAGTTTTTCTGGTCTCCCGATAGCCGGCGCATCGCCTATTCCGCGAAGGGAGCGAAACTGAATGCCGTGGACCTGACTGGAAGTCCACCGCAAACCCTGTCCGACACAACGGGCCCGTCAGATCGGCCGACAGCGGTAGGCGGCTCGTGGAACCGTGACGGTGTGCTCATTTTCGGCAGCGTCAACGCGGAGCTCATGCGCGTTTCCGAGTCGGGAGGAGCGTCCTCCCCGGTCACGGCCGTGGACACTGCCCGCAAGGAAACGCGTCATGCTTTCCCGACGTTCCTTCCAGACGGGCGGCATTTCTTGTACCTGCGCACGAACGCGGTTCCCGAAAACAGCGGGGTCTACCTCGGATCGCTCGACGCCAAACCCGAGGAGCAGGATTCGAGACGACTGCTCGCGACGACGTTCGGGCCGGTCTACGTGCCAGCTACGCAGCGGGGCCGCGGTTACCTGCTGATCCTGCGTGAAGGCAATGTGTTGGCGCAGCCTTTCGACGAGGGGCGCTTGGACATCGTGGGCGACCCCGTGACCTTGGTGCAGCAGGTCGGCTCTTGGGTTGCGTCTGGGTTTTTCTCCGCTTCGAGTGGGGTATTGGTGTACAGGTCCAGCGCTGCCAATCGAGATACGCGGCTCCAATGGTGGGATCGGGAGGGAACCTTTGCCAGCACTCCGGAACAACAAGTGGGTTTCAGCGCCATGTCCCTCTCGCCGGATGCAGAGCGGATTGCCTTGGTGCGGTCTGACCCCGCCGGCCCGACTGCGGAAATCTGGATTTGGGATACGGCGCGCGGCAACAGCACTCGAGTGACGGTCGGCTCCGGCCGGGCCGAGGCCCCTGTTTGGACCCCTGACGGGCGCCAGATCGTCTTCGCCGCCAATCGCGAGGGACCACTGAATCTCTACCGGAAGCTCGCCACCGTTTCGAAGGAGGACGAGATTCTGCTGAAATCCGCCCAGGACAAAACTCCGACGAGCATTTCGCCGGACGGAGGCTTTCTGCTGTACACGCAAACGGATCCGCAAACGAAGAAGGACATCTGGGTTCTGTCGAATCCCGGAGGGCCTGGGGATCGAAAGTCCACGCCATTCCAGAAGGGGGATTTCGACGAGAGCGAAGCGCAGTTTTCTCCCGAACCTGAGAGGGACGTGCCCGACGCGCCGCGCTGGGTCGCTTACACGTCGAACGAATCGGGCCGCAACGAGGTGTATGTGCGTGAGTTTCCCCTCAATGCGGCTGGTGGTAACTGGCTCGTCTCGAAAGCGGGTGGAACCAATCCTCGCTGGCGGAGAGACGGGAAGGAACTGTTCTTCGCGGCACCCGACGGGAACGTCATGTCCGTGGATATCACGCCTGGGGCCACGTTCAAAGCCAGTGAACCAAGGCTGCTCGTCCGGGTGCCTTCAGGTATCCGTCCCAACTGGGACGTTACGCCAGACGGCAAACGTTTTCTGGTGCTCGTGAACGTCCAGCAGGCCGCGCCTTTCACCGTGTGGCAGAACTGGCAGGCGGCGTTGAAGCGATGAAGGGCGGCGCCCGGGCGATTTCCAGCGCGTACTCGCGCTCCCGTCGCACACCAGTCGAAAAAGAGTCCGCTCGAGGCAACGGTCATGTGACCGCTGAGACGACGCGCAGGTCCCTGGGATCGATTGTCATGCGGACCGTATTCCCGTCCACGCTCATGAAGTTGTCCAGGCTGCTTTGCTCGAAGGTGGTCAGGTCGTCTGCCCTTTCCCCCGAGTCCCGGATGAAGTCGAGGAAACCGTCCAAGCCCTGGTGATTCCGCAGGAACTCTTCGAGGCGCCGCCAGAGCTTGGGCCAGATGGGCGCAATCTGAGAGAGCTCGGAACGCGAGGCCAGGGTGACGCCGCTCATGGTGGCGTCGGTCGGCCAGTAACCGTCGCCCGCTGCGCGCGCCGCATCGACAGCGTCGTTGAGCGTCAGCCGAAGGTCGCGGAAGAGCGTGTTGTAGTAGAGCGGGTATGCGAATCCGCGCTGCGCTTGCTGGAAATTGACCGAGTCCCGCAACCGCGAGCCCGTGAGGAAAACATCCGAGCCATCGGTCTCTGGAGCCACTCCGGGGAACGCGAACACGATGGGTCGGCCATTCGTGTCGACCTGTCGGGCGAGAATGAAACCGCGTGGCGTATCGGACAGGCTGGAGGCCCCGATCGACTCGAGCATGCTATCGCGAGACTCGAGGGCAAGAGGTTGGATCGCGCTCTTCTCGATAGCGTCGATGCCCTCAAACCGAAGCTGGACCGTGTCATTGGTGCCTGGATCATCGATATTGCCCTCGAGGCGGCTCCACAATGACAGATCGTCGGCGGCGAATCTGACCGAGTCGCCGTCGGGAATGCCCACGCCTGGAAAATACGTTCCTTTGATCAGAACAAAAGGCATTCAGGCTCCCCTCCCTCCGAAGCGCTGGTTCGATGGGCGCGACATTGGCCCTCCACGTAGCCTCCACGCTTGGGACCGCCGCTCACAAGCACGGCGCCGAACGCCACAGTTGCCGACTTGCGAGTGAGGAGCGTGGTCCAGCTCGCCTCTGACTACCAATAACGCTGGCAGAAGGCGATCCGAACTGCGCGAGCCCGCGGATAGGTTCCTTTTCTCGGCGGTCCGCGGCGCAGCCTCGTTAGAAGTGGGCTCTCGGAGCAAGCTACACTGAGGCCGAGAATGGCGACCGGATCGAGCGATAATTCAGGCGTACCCGCTATCGCCCGAAACTCAATCTGTTCGCACGGCCATGAGCCCGTCAATCACGGCGCCACACATCGAGTTCAGCGTGAACGGGCGCACCCTGCAGCCGCGCGGTGTGTCGCCTCAGACGACGCTCCTCGAATTCATCCGGGCCCAGGGTCTGACCGGCGCCAAGGAAGGATGCGCCGAGGGCGAATGTGGCGCGTGCGCTGTGGCGCTGGTCACCAGCGAAGAAGGGCGAACCGCATTTCGTGTGGTGAACAGCTGCCTGCTGTTCGTCCCGATGGTCGCAAATCAGGACGTCTATACAATCGAATCGCTCGCGTCGCATGGGGAGCTTGCAGACGTCCAGCGCGCCCTTTCCGAGGGCGGTGGATCGCAATGCGGATACTGCACCCCCGGTTTCGTGATGAGCCTGTTCGCCGAGCAATTCCGTCCGGATCGCGAAGGGCCGTGCGACGTCAGCGCGCTCGGTGGAAACCTGTGCAGATGCACGGGCTATAAGCCCATCCGCGACGCGGCGGCCACCATCGGGCCGGCACCGCCGGGATACTTCCGGGATCGTCAGCGACGGCCTGCGCCGCGTCTGGCCGCAATCGCCGTGGACGGATTCTCTCGCCCCGGCTCCCTCGACGATTGCCTGTCGGTGCTCGCCGCAGACCCCGACGCAAAGGTGATCGCCGGAGGATCCGATCTCGGCGTCGAGTCGAACCTTGCCGGGCGCCGATGGCGGCACCTCGTCAGCCTCGAGGCAATCGAAGACCTGCAGGAGTGCTCGGAAACGAACGCCAGCGTCCGCCTTGGCGCCGCGCTGCCACTTGCCGATCTGGCGCGCCGCTGGCAAACGGCACCCGAGGTCGTTCATCAGTGGCTGGCGCTGTTCGGCTCGCCACTCATCCGCAATCGTGCGACGCTCGGCGGCAATCTCGCCACGGGCTCACCGATCGGGGACGCAGCCCCGCTTCTGCTCGCGCTCGACGCGACCGTGCACGTGGCAGGCAGAAACGGGCCTCGCATCATCCCGGTGTCGTCGTTTTTCGCCGGGTATCGACGCACGGCGATCGGGCCTGGCGAGATCGTCACGACGATCGAGATTCCCAAGCCCCTCCCTCGAGCTGTTCGCTTCTATAAGGTGGCGAAGCGGCGTCTGGACGACATCTCGACGGTCGCGGCGGCCATGTCGCTGGATCGCGACGCCGACGGCCGGATCCGCCGCGCCCGCTTTGCCTTCGGCGGTGTCGCCGCCACGCCTGTTCGCATCGTCGAAGCCGAAGATTCCGTCGTCGATCGACCGTGGAACGAGGCGACCGTCGATCACGTCCAGCGCATTCTGGATCGACGGCTCGCGCCGCTCAGCGACCATCGCGGCTCGCGCGAGTACCGCCTCGAAGTCTCGAAGAGCCTCGTCGCGAAGTTCTGGTGGGAGACACGGGCATGACCTTCGTCGGGAAAGCCGTTCCGCACGAGAGCGCGCGCGGTCACGTCACGGGCGAGGCCTTCTACACTGCCGATCTCGCCGGGCGGTTTCCGAACCTGCTGCACGCGTGGCCTGTTCTTGCTCCGCACCCCCACGCTCTCCTCACGGCCCTGGACGTCCTGCCGGCTCTGGAAGAGCCTGGCGTCGTGACGACGTTGACCGGCGTTGACGTGCCTGGAGAGGCGAACACCGGGCCCGCCCGTCGTGACGAGCCGCTGTTTCCGCGCGAAGTCATGTTCCACAGCCAACCTGTCGCCTGGGTCCTTGCCGACAGCGTCGAGGCCGCGCGGCAGGGAGCAGCCCGTGTGATCGCCGAATACGAACCGTTGCCGGCGATCCTCACAATCGAGGAGGCCATAGAAGCTGGCAGCTATCTCACCGATTCGCTTCGTCTCGCCAGCGGAGACGTGTCGATCCTGGAGTCGAGCGACCTTCGGCTCGAGGGCGAGCTGACGATCGGCGGCCAGGAGCACTTCTACCTCGAAACACAGTGCTCGATCGCCGCCATCGACGAGAGCGGGGCGATGTTTGTCGTCTCGTCCACACAGCACCCGGCCGAGACGCAGGATGTGGTTGGCCGCGTGCTCGCATTGCCGCGCCATCAGGTCGCCGTCGAGTGCTTGCGGATGGGAGGAGCATTCGGCGGCAAAGAAGTTCAGGCCAACGCCTGGGCGGCAATCGCCGCGCTCGGGGCATGGAAGACGGGACGGCCCGTCTGCGTTCGATTGACTCGAGCACTCGATCTGGCGCTCACCGGCAAGCGGCATCCGTACCTGGCGAAGTACACCGCCGGGTTCACGGCCGATGGTCGGCTGAAAGCCGTACGACTGTCCTTCTACTCCGACGGCGGCTGGAGCCTCGACCTGTCGGAGCCGATCATGTGGCGGACGCTTTTTCACTGCGACAATGCCTATCGGCTGCCAGCCGTCGAGGCCACGGGACGCGTATGCCGGACGCACAAGACCTCTCAGACTGCGTTCCGAGGTTTTGGCGGCCCGCAGGCGATGGTCGTCATTGAAGAGATCGTTGCGCAGGCGGCGATGCGACTGTCGCTTCCGGCCGACCTCGTCCGACAGCGCAATTTCTACAAGGAAGGCGACGTCACACACTACGGGCAGCAAGTCCGGGACGCCGGGCGCCTTCCGGCGATCTGGACCCAGCTGAAGGAGACGAGCCGCTTCAACGACCGTCGCAACGAGGTCGACCGTTTCAATGCCGAACACGTGCATCGCAAACGCGGGCTCGCCATGACACCGGTCAAGTTCGGGATCTCCTTCACCGCGACCTTCTACAACCAGGGCGGCGCGTTGGTTCTCCTGTATCGCGACGGCAGCGTCCAGATCAATCAGGGCGGCACCGAAATGGGCCAGGGGCTGCTGACGAAAGTCCGTCAGATCGCGGCGGATACCCTCGGCGTCGCCCTCGATCAAGTGCGCGTGATGCCGACCCGCACCGACAAAGTGCCGAACACGTCGGCGACCGCAGCATCGGCCGGAACCGACTTGAACGGCGCGGCTGTGGCCGATGCCTGTCGGCAACTTCGGGCGAGGCTGGCGAGCGTCGCCGCCGAAGCCCTTGCGTGCGACGCTGCGGTTGTCCGCTTCGAGAATGGTGTCGTCTCGTTCGAAGATCGGTCGATGCAGTTCGCCTCGTTGTGCGAGGCGGCGTACAAGCAACGCGTGCCGCTCTTCGCACAAGGCTTTTACCGGACACCCGACATTTACTTCGACCCTCAGACGGGGCGAGGTCGGCCGTTTCACTACTTCGCCTACGGAGCGGCGGTCTCCGAGATCGAGGTGGACGGCTTCACGGGCGACTATCGCCTCCTCCGCACCGATATCCTTCAAGACGTGGGCGATTCGATTTCTCCTGTTGTCGATCGCGGCCAGATTGAAGGCGGATTTCTGCAGGGCGTCGGCTGGCTGACCATCGAAGATTTGCGTTGGGACGATCGGGGACGCCTGGCGACAGGCAGCGCGTCCACCTACAAGCTGCCTTCGTGGTCGGAAATGCCGGAAGTATTCGAGGTGAATCTCCTGGATCGCGCAACCGAGCCGACGGTCGTGCTCGGGAGCAAGGCCATCGGTGAGCCACCGCTCATGCTGGCCATCTCGGTGCGCGAGGCGATTCGAGAAGCCGTCGCGGCATTCGGCGGGGGCGGAGGCCGTCACGTTCGACAGCCCGGCAACGCCGGAGCGCGTCTTCTTCGCCGTTCAGCGCGTGCGATCCGCGCACGCGGCGCTCAAGTGACAGCGATGGTGCTGCTGACCCCAAGCCTGCGCTCGATCTCGTCCGCTGCGTCCTCCGCGTCCCTCATGTGAGACGACTTCCAGCCCTCAGAGCCTGCGCCTTCCTTGGGATGCACTCAGCGAGAAACCCAGGCCCTTCGGGTCCACAACCGCTCGGACGGTAGAACGTGATCAGCCTTCCACAGATGATCACTCCAAGCCACAGACAGAGTGAGGTGGCCGCGACGACTTTCGCGAGCCGCGGCGCAGCGTCGCCCGGCCCGAGCGCGGCCACGCGGCGCCAGGTCGCGGTGAAGTAGAAGACCACGATGTTGAGCCCGGCGAGCCCCATGAAGGCGACCTTGAAATGAAATGCCGGGTTGTAGAGGTACTGATTTGGTTCGGTCATCAGGAACATCGAGCCGCTGACCACGTTGATCGCGTATCCGAGGACGCCCCACGGAATCAGGCGGTGCAACGCGGACATCGGCACGCGTTTCGCCATTCCAAGCATGCGCAGGTCGAAGACGAGGATCGTCCCGACCAGCAACGACAAGCCGACGAAGTGCACGCTTTCCATCGCCGGCCATGCCCAGGCAGTCCGCATGAACGAGGCAACCGGCCGCACGCTGGCAAACATTCCCTCCAGCCACATTTGAAACGGAGCCATCGGTCAATCCTCCACGTTCCTAGGCATCAGGCGCCAGGGATCAGGGATCAGGCAAGAAGGGTGCCCCTCTAGAACACCGCCATCAGACGAACGTACGTATATGCGAGCAGCCGGCCGGCGGTGATCACGGTGACCCAGGACACCAACGATGCGACGGCCAGCGCATTGATCGAGACAGTCCGAGGCTCCTGCGGAACCATTTCCACCGCAAGCCGTCGCGTGATCTTCTTGAGGATGACCATCGCAAGGACGATGAAGGTCAACTTGATGTAGAAGACCGGGTTCGTCAGTGCCTTGGTGGGGTAGCCGATGAGCAGGGCAACGCCTGATGCGGCGTTCAGCCAGAAGCCAATCCACATCGCCGGAAAGAAGCGCTTGATGTCAGTGGCAGAGACACCCGGCACCAAGCCCAGGATCGTCAGGTCGAGGGCCCCATTGATTCCAGCCACGAGCCCCATGCCAATGGTATGCATGGAAAGAATGATCGGGAATGCGAAGACCGACGGCGACTCCCGCATCCAGGTGCTGAACGCCGTCGCTTCGAGCCAGATGAAGAAGGGGTCGAACATCTTGATCGTTCGGGTCGTTCGGGTCGTTCGGGTCGTTCGGATCGTTCGGATCGTTCGGATCGTTCGGCCAATCAGGTCATACGACGGATCCATTCCGAGCTGCGCTGCGCGCTCTCCGCGACCTCCTGGAGCAGCTCGCCGCTGGCCTCGAAGGCGGCGGCCGCCTGGTCCGAGGTCTCCCGGGTGGCCCCAACCATGCCCTCGGCGAGCCGAATTCGCTCTGCGAGACTGACCTCGCTGTCGATGAGCGGCACCACAAGGCTCCGAAGCTGGGTGGGCAGCGCCTGTTCCAGAAACTCGATCGCGTTGGCGTGAACGGAGGCATTCCCCGACTGCAAGCCGACGTACGCGCTGTGCAGATCGTGCTCCGGCATGAGCAACTTCATCAGCCGGAAGATGCGCTCGAGCTCGTGGCTCATCGATTCTTTGATTTGCTGAACGGTTGGCGCGTTGACGACTGTTTCGATGGACAGCTTCCCCAGGAGCTGGTACGAGCGATAGTGGCCCAGGATCTCGGCGGCCAGCACGGTCTCGATGAGCTCCTTCTCAAGACGCCGCCTCGGATGGAGCTGGCGCAGCTTGTTCAGGGCCGTGACCGTTCGCAGGCGCAACATTGGATCGGCATCCAACAGGTTCGTCACGAGGGCGTGTTCGGCCCCAGGCGTCCCAACCCGTTGCAGAACCTCGGGAATCGCGCGGCGGAGGGCGGCGGGAGCCGTGTCGTCAGCGAGCGCCTGCCGCAGAGCGGGCACGGCACGGTCGCCCAACATCGCCAACGCATCGATGGCATCGTCGGACAGCTGTGGGTCGGCCAGACGAGCGATGACCAGCGGGACCGACTCCGGTTTCCCGATGTGCGCCACAGCTCGAATCGCCAGACGCACCACTTCGGGCGCCAGGTCGTTCAGAAGCCTGTTGAGCTGATCGTCGAAGCAGTCCGGCATCGACCCAATCATCCGCGCGGCCTCGAGTCGCGCGTGATGTCCGGCCGACCCCTCGCCATTGAGCGCGACATCCAGCAGAAGGCGAGCCGCCTCGATGTTTTGCTTTGGCCCGGGGCGGGCGAGGAACTGTGCGATGGCCGAGGCGACAGAACCCGCGTGCACCTGGTCGAGCTCCGTCAGGCGTGTGAGCGGATCGACGTCGCTGAGACGCGTCAAGTACAAGAGCGCTTCAGGTACGTACGCCAATCTCGGTGTCGTGGCGCAGCAGAAATTCGACGCGTGGCAGAACTGTCTTGTCATCGGCCGCAGCCAGCAGCGCTATTGCCTTTCGTCGGACCTCGGACGACGGATGATCGATCAGGCGGCGAACGGCTTCGAGCGGTATTCCCGTGCCACGACCTTCGATGAGCGTCAACGCGTACAAGATGTCATGGGACTCGCCTGCTCCGAGTGCGTCGGTCAGCGCATCGTCGGTCGACCGTTCGGCGACGTTCGTGAGCCGCTCGACATCGAGTCGGTGTTCGTAGATGCTGTCCCGCAGGTTCCGCACGTAGTGGCGTTGGGCGACGACGGCCGCACCTATCCAGGCCACGAGCAGCCCAAGGTTTTCCAGGCTGAGCAGCGAAGCGGTCACACCCAGCAGGCTGATACTCGCGAGCACGAGCAACGCGCCCACCGCGTCGCCCACACGCCAGAACACCGTGTCGATCAGCGCTTTTGCGTGGGCCATCTGGCGGGCGGGAACCGGCAGGTACAACAGTTCGACCGTCGAACGATCGATGGAATAGCGCAGGACCTGATCGCCGCCCTTCAGGAAGACGGCCGACCACAGACCGCCCGCGATCAACACGCCCAACGAGCCGATCGTCAACGCAAACGGCACAACGAGCAACGCCACCCCCAGCCCGAACCGACGAAGCACTCGTGAAGTGAGCACCAGCTGCGTCCCGAGTGACAGCGCGCCCGCGTAGAGGTTGAACGTGCCGAAGAATGCCGCGAGCGCGTCAGTATCCGGAATGAACGACTTGGCGATCGCTCGAAACTGCCATGCCACGATGGTGGTGACGATCGAAGAGAGGCAGATCAGGGCCGCGATTGCCCTCAATTGCGGCGACTGCCATACGGTGGCGAGGCTCTCCGTCAATCCTCCGAGTTCTGAAGTGGCCACAGCGGACGCGGGCGCCTTTCTTTCACCGCGCCAGACGGCCGCAACCATCAGGGCGCAGACGGCGAGCGTCCCCGACGTCATCAGCAGCAGGTTTTCCGTCCCCAGCCGCATAGCCGCCGTCCTGGTGATCAGCCCGCCAACCATCCATCCACAGAGCGCGCCACTGCCAACGATCCCGAACAACCTCTTTGCTTCCCGCGTCGTCATGACGGAGTTGGCCAGCGTCCAGACCTGGGCCGGCAGCAGGACGCCCGACACGCTGGCCCACACATAGATGCCCGCCACCATCCAGGCAGGCTCGTCTGATCGACCCAGGGCCCAGAAGCCCACGCCGATTGCCGAGAACATCAGCAGGGTTCCGGCGAGCATGGGACGAAGGCCGACTCGACGGTGCACCCGCAGATAGACCGCCATCACGACGGCGACGATCAGTGCGGACGCCACGTCGGCGTACGGCAGCCGATCTGCGCTGTACCGCTGCAGGAACAATGCATCCCGAGTGCTTTTTGTGACGACGTAGCTGGAGATGACGAGAAAGAGGCACGCAAACAGCAGCACGGCACGCGATGATTCGCCATGCCGAATCTGCAGCCATCGGCGCAGCATTATCGTTGAGCGGGAACAGCTGCGGGCGTCCCGGCGGCCGGGCTCGGAAGGACGTCTCTGCTATCCGGATAAATAGCGGTGAAGACGCCGTCTTTGATTTCAAGAGCGGATGGACGGCCGGTCGCGATATATGCGGACTGCATTCCAGTATCGATTTGGATGACTTTCCCACCGAACCGCGTGCGGATCCGCCCGTCAGGCGCCACCGTATGACCGATCACGATGGCTTGCGCCTGCTGTTTCGCGAGGATGCTGTCGACCTCCGGCTCGAACGTGTCCGGCTCCTGGGCGAGTCCTCGGTACCACAGCGGACCGTCCTCACTCGCGACGAGGCTGGAAAGAGGCTCGGCTCTCACTTTGTCGATGTCGGCTGTGAGCTCGCGCCTGATAGTCGCATCGATCACATCGCAGGACATCGCGGACACGCGCGGACTCATGCCACCGTGCATGAACAGCGTCCCGTTGATCTTCACGACCGCGTTCAATTTCCGGAGCCATTCGCCATACTTGCCGTTGCGGCCGAATGCCACGCGCAGTTCGAGAAAACCGAGCGGCGTTTCCTTGAGGGCTTGTTCCCGGCGGCTGGCCTCCACGGATTGTATCGCCTCGTCTCGAATTCGATCGGACTGCGCCGTCTCAAACGCTTTGTACTCACCCGGCGACACATAGCGCATGTCGCCGAGCATCCGCATGGCTTCGTGGTTGCCGATCAGGGCGTGCACCGCCCCGCCGGCGCGCCGCGCATCGTTTTGGAGTCGTTCGAGCAGGTCGAGAGCCTTCCGCGAGTCCGGCCCGCGATCCACCACATCGCCCGTCTGGACGAGATGGGTCCGCCCACCCGCCCAGCGCTGGCGTTCATCAACGAGACCGGCCGTCCGCAAGATGGCTACGAAGGCGTCGTAGGCCCCGTGCACGTCGCCGATCGCGACGATGCGCTCGACGCGGTCGAACTGACAAGGGGGCTCGGCCGCGTCAAGCGTGGGAAGAAGCGGGTAGATTGCCAACGCGGCTGTCAGCGCCGCGGCGGCAGTCCGCCCCAACCGGAGTCGGTTCATTTCACTGGCCAGTCTTCGAAGACCTGCGCCTCACCTTGCTGCTTCGCAAGCTCTTCAAATGCCTTCACGATGGCGTCCCGTCGTCTGAAGAGGGCCGCCATCGCGCCGTTTTCGGTCAAAAGGTCGCCAATCTCGCGGCGAACCGCCTCGCGATCCAGCGCCTTGACGCGTTCGAAGAATTGCCGATCGATCTTCTTCACGACTTGTTTGATGTCGAACTGCAGCTTCGCCGTGTCGGTGAAACAGCGCGAGCAATCGATCTTGATGAAGTTCCACGACGGATCGAACAGCCAGTTCCCGGCGTTGGGATCGATATTGCCCACGAGCGAGTCGAATACCTGCGCCCGGTGAAGCTGCCGGTTCCACCGCGCCGAATCGGGATCGCGAGCACCGGACTTCTGGATGTCACTCAGCATGCGTACGTTCTCGATCCAGAGCGTCGCGGATGCAAATTGGCCCTCATATTTGATCTCGACTGTCGGAGGGACCATGTTCAGCTCGAGGAGCCGGTCGAGCTTATAGGACGCGATCTCGGACTTATAGCTCTCGAAGTAACCGTCTCGCTTGCCTGGTGGGACTCTCTTGACGGCTGCGCCATTCGCCAGGCCGCCCGGCTCAAAGTACGCGTGCCTGGGCGCCAACACCCCGACTCCCGTGCCTGTCGGTACGCACAATCTTAGCAGTCCGGAGAAACTCTTCGAACTCGGTGAACTTTCCAAGCCATATCCTCGAGTCGGTCGGTTCTTGAGCTTGCGCGATCGCGCGCCCCGGCAACTCGAGGACGGGAATCGCCAACGAAACCAAGAGCGCCAGCATCAGCCTCATAGGAGTCCTCCTGCACATCGGCCTGCAGCCGTCGGTTTTCCTGTTTTGAGGAAGTGTAGCCGAAAAAGGCGCGCTCCTTACTGTATTTGCTCGTCTGCGCCGCCTGCGACCGACGATGCCTGACCTCTATCTCGCTGGCTACGAACTTTGCGCCGACCTCGGCGTATCTCACGAAAACCTGGTCTCCGACGTGCACGACGTCCGCAATCGCCAAGCCGCCCTCGCCGGCCTCCTTCTTGGCCCTCGTTTTCGTGCCCGCGCCCTGCGCTTTCACGTAGGTGTTGGCGTCTATGGCGAACGTCATGTCTCCCCTGTCTGGACTGATCGCGAAGGACGCCGCGGCCACCATATGAACCGGCCCGATTGCGGTCATCATTTTCGGCTTCCCTTGGTCTTCTGCCGCGACAACGACACCCGCGCCGATCACCAGAGCTGCCACCAGTGTGAGATATGCACTGCGCCTCATGAGACACCTCCTCGAGCACGAGCTCATTGGGACTTGTCGGGAATTTCCGTTCATGACGCGGGGATATACGATCAATCTGGCTCGTCCGTCCATGCGCGGAGCCTTTGACGCGCCACATCTTCCGATGAGTGAGGATCCCCATGGGCCACAACGAGTTGCACGGTTCCATGCGCGAGCGGTTGTGGACGAAAAACGACACCCTTTCTGAATCCCAGAGCTTTCTCGAACCGCTATCGAACCGAGGGCCGGAGCGGAATATCCTCAGTGACACCGGCCTACAGAATCCGTTATAGTGCCGGCGGTCATCCGGCGTTCGGCCTGCAGTCTGTCGGCGTTCCTAACATGTGGCAGGTGTTCACCACGGGTTCAGTCATTCGAACCGCCGTCGGCTTGTTCCGACGTGTCGAGGTTGTCAACAAGGGAGGCCATATGGGTCGAGTTCAGCGTCTCGGGATACCAGTTCTTGCCGTTCTGCTTCTGGGAGTCTCCATCGGTCTTCGCCCCGCAGCGGCCCAAACGAGTAAGGAAGCCCGGGGCACCGTGACCTCGGTCACCGATTCCGCAGTGAAGGTCAGGGTCGGGACACAGGAGATGACCTTCGCCGTCGACAGCAAGACAGCCGTGCTGGCGCGAGGCGCCGGACGGCAGACGCGCGACGCCCAGGCAGCTGGCGCGCCCGGTATCAAGATCACCGATGTCATCAAGCCAGATACCGCAGTGATCGTCATGTACACCGAGGCGGGCGGCAGGATGACGGCAACCGAGGTTCGAGCAGTCAGCGATGCCGGTGCAGGCGGCGGTTCGGTGTCCTCGGCACCGCCACCAGCGCTACCGACGAAGACCGTAACTGGCAAGGTGAAGTCCGCGACAGCAGACTCGGTCGTTGTCACGGTGGACAACAGGGACATGACATTCGGCGTCACCCTCGAAACCAAGGTCGAAGCCAAAGGCGCCGGCACAGCTACCACGGCGGCCGGAGGACGGATTGCCTTCAACACTCTCGTGGGTGCCGGCGACACCGTCGCCGTCACGTACACCGAATCGGGCTCGAGGATGAGCGCGAGCGAAGTTCGCATCACCATCAAGGCTCGATAACTTCCGAAGGAGCGCAACGGTACGTCAGGACGGATCCGAATCCGCCTGACGTGCCTGCCAGCGCCCGCAGTCACCTGCCGACGCCCTGATATCCCTGGAGTTCCTGGTGCCCTTGTCTGAGGGCATGACCCTCGGCGTCTATACACTTGTTGCTCCCCTCGGCAAGGGAGGAATGGGCGAAGTGTGGCGTGCACGTGACGCCAAGCTGCACCGAGACGTCGCAGTGAAGGTGCTGCCAGATGCGTTTGCCACCGATGCCGATCGGCTCGCGCGCTTTCAGCGTGAAGCGCAGGTCCTGGCCTCGTTAAACCATCCGAACATTGCTCAGATTTACGGATTCGAAGAGTCGAGCCGCACGACCTGCATCGTCATGGAACTGGTCGAGGGCCAGACGCTGGAACACCCGTTGGGCCGGTCGCTCGCTCACGAGGAGGCGCTGCCGATCGCGCGGCAGATTGCTGAAGCACTCGAGGCTGCGCACGAGCGGGGCATCGTCCATCGAGACTTGAAGCCGGGGAACATCATTGTGACAGCCCAGGGCGTGGTGAAGGTTCTGGACTTTGGACTGGCAAAAGAACTGACCGACGCTCGCGTTTCGTCCACGCTGTCCAACTCACCCACGTGGATTGACGGCTCGTTGCCTGGGACGATGCTCGGCACCGCAGCCTACATGAGCCCCGAACAGGCGCGCGGCAAGGCCGTCGACCGACGAACTGACATCTGGGCATTTGGCTGCGTGTTGTTCGAACTGCTGACCGGACGCAAGGCGTTTTCAAGCGACACGGCGATCGACACTGTTTCCGCCGTCCTCAGCCAGGAGCCCGACTGGCGCGCTCTGCCGGCTTCAACGCCAGCTCACGTGCGTCGACTCTTGCGGCGCTGTCTGATGAAGGAGCCTCGCGACCGGCTTCAGCACATTGGGGACGCGAGAATCGAGCTCTCGTCGACTGAGGTCGAGGCGGCCTCTCCAGCGCCGACACGAAAATCACCACTAGGATCGGGCCTCCTGCCGTGGGCATTGGCGGCAATCGGTCTCGGCGTTGCGGCGTTTACGCTTCTGGCTCGCCAATCGCCGCCCCTCGCAAACAGCCCCAAAGCGGTTTCGAGGCTCAGCATCGACTTGCCCCTTGAAGCACCGTTGGCGCCACCGGGTTCGTTTCTTCTCGCAGAGGGCCGCTCCTCACTCGCCATGACGCGCGACGGTCGACATCTCGCGTACGTCGCGTTCGTGGGAAACCGCAGGCAGCTCTATCTCCGCGATATGGTCACCGGTCAGGTCGGTCCAGTGCCCGGATCGGATGACGCTCAAGATCCGTTTTTCTCCCCCGATGGTGACTGGATTGGATTCTTTGCCGAACACAAGCTCAAGAAGATTCGCGTCGCAGGAGGAACCCCGGACATCCTCGCCGATGCCGTTACAGGGCACGGTGGCGTCTGGGGCCCCGATCAGCTCTACTTCACCCCTGGTTATGGCGAACCGATTTTTCGGATCGCCCCGGGCGGCGGCGCGGTGCAGCCAGTGACCATGTTGCGATCGGATAGCCTCCATGCGCTGCCGTCGCTCGTACCCGATAGCTCCGCGTTGCTGTTTACCGCGGACAAGACGATTCTGTTGACTGTTGAAGTTTTTCGGCTTGGAACAGAGCAACCGGCCAGGACGATCATCGATGTCGGCGCCGATGCCCGATACGTGCCCACAGGCCATCTCGTGTTTGGCGTCGACGGCCGGTTGCTGGTCGCACCGTTCGACCGGCAAACGCTGCAAGTCACTGGCACGCCGACCGCCATCCTTGACGACGTCCGAACCGAGGCCAGAGGTCCCTTACAAGCCGTCTGGTCCGACGACGGGACCCTTGTCTACGCGCCGGGCCCGGACATGGCCACGGCTCGATTCGTTTGGCGGGATCGCTCGGGTCGGCAGGAGCCGCTTGCGATCGCACCGGGGAATTTCTCACAGTTCGCGCTCTCGCCCGATGGCAAACAGCTGGCACTGGCGATTCGCGATCGCGCCACGCGGGACATCTGGGTCAACGAGATTGGCCGCGGCGCCCAACAACGCGTGACGTTCAGCGGATCGGCTGCTTATCCGGTCTGGAGCCGAGACGGAACCTCGATATTCTTCATGATGCACGCGGCAACAGGCAGTGGTGTCTATCAGGTCAGGTTGGGCGATTCGGACCGGACGCCTCGGGAGGTCATCACATCGACCGGTCGCATCAACCCGATCGAAGACACGGCAGCCGGTCTGGTGGTCGCGACGAGCGGAAACCTCATGTTGCTGCCGCCAGATTCGATCTCGAAGGCGGCCAGTGCGGAACAGAACCTCATTCCCGTGCTCAACGACAGGTATATCGAGTCGCTGTCGAGGCTGTCGCCGGACGCCGACTGGTTGGCCTACACGTCCGATGAGACTGGACAAACCGAGGTTTACGTGACGAGTTACCCCGACCGAACCCGTAAGAGACGAGTCTCCACGGCCGGTGGGGAGGAGCCTCGGTGGAGCCCGGACGGTCGTCAGATCATCTACCGGTACGGAACACAATGGTTTACGGCATCATTCGCAGACAAGCCATCATTGACCTTGGGCGCGCCTCAATTGCTCTTTGAAGGGCCGTACATCAACGTTCCTGGCTATTCTTGGGAGATGACGCCCGACGGCAACCGCTACCTGCTCCTCGAAAACCCCGACCTGCAGCGGCGGGTCACGACTCTGACCGTTTTGACCAACTTCTTCGACGAGATCCGCCGACGGACGGGGTCGCCTCAATAGACCGTTATAAGGAACCCGTAGGGATGCTGCTAGTCGATCACGGGCTTCAGCCCGCCGGCCGCAGACTATAATCGGCCCTCGCTCATGAAAACCGGGTTCATTCGCCGGATCCTGTCACCCGTCGTCGAGCTGCGGGACGAGGAAAGCGTCACCGCGCTCATGATGTTCGCGTACGCGTACTCTGGCGATGACCTCCTACAACATCGTCCAGCCATTGACGCGATCGAAGCTGATCGACAGTCTCGGCGCGGTCAATGTTCCCTACGTCGTCTTCGCCAACGGGCTGCTGATTGGCGTCCTGATGCTTGGCTATACGCGGCTGTTCTCGATGCTTCCGCGTCGCTGGGCGCTCCCGGTCATTCAGGCCGGCATGACCGGCGTCATGATTGCGTTCTGGGCGTTGTTCGGGACGGAGCAAGGCTGGGTCTCGGTCGCGTTCTACATTTGGGGCGCCATCATCGGCATCCTGCTCATCAGTCAGTTCTGGACGCTCGCAAACGGCATCTACGATCCGCGGCAGGCCAAGCGATTGTTCGGGTTCGTGGGCGGTGGCGTCGCGCTGGGTGGCATGACCGGCGCGGCACTGACGGCGCTCATCGTGGACACCGTCGGCGCGAATACGATGTTGCTCTGGAGCGCGGGCACGCTGGGCCTCTGCGCGGTGCTCGTCTGGATGATTCTCAAAAGAGAGGAATCTGCCAGCAGCGCGATCGAATCTGGAGGCGTTCGGGAAGAAAAAGGCGTCACCATCAAGCGGGCGATCGCCCTGCTGGCGCAATCGAGGCAGGTACAGCTCGTCGCGCTGGTGATCACCTTCGGCTCTCTGGGCGCCGCCCTCATCGATCAACAGGTGAACATGGCGGCGGAGGAGTTGGGGCGCGGCAACGCCATGTCGAAGTTTCTGGCACAGATCCGCTTCGCCATCTCCGCGGCGGCTTTCGTCATCCAAGTCTGGCTGACGCCGGTCATCCATCGCTATCTCGGCATCGGCTTCGCGCTGATGATGCTGCCCACCAACCTGCTTGGCGACGGCAGCGGCGATCCTGTTTACGCGGAACGTGTGGGCCCCCGCCGTGGCGACGACGATGGATCAATCGGTACGCTACTCGGTCGACAAGACGACCAGAGAAGTGCTGTTCCTGCCGTTGCCGACCGAGCTGCGTCAGGAAATCAAGCCCTTCGTCGACGTCACCGTCGATCGGGTCGCCAAAGGCGTGGGGGCCATCGTCCTCTTGATTCTGGTCCAGCCGTGGGGGCTGGGATTGACCTGGCCGCAGCTCAGCTACGTCAGTCTGGGCTTGACCGTCGCCTGGTTCGTCATGGCGAGCTCGGCGAAGCGGCAGTATCTGAAATCCTTCCGACAGAGCTTCGAGCGACATGACATCGAGTCGGCGGAGGTACGCCTCAATGTGGCGGACCTGTCGACCATCGAGACCCTCGTTGAAGAGCTGGCCAATCCGGACGAGCGGCGCGTGTTGTACGCCATCGATCTGCTCGACTCGCTGGGTCGGCGCAATCTGGTAACTCCGCTGCTGCTCTATCACGACTCACCCGCAGTGCGTGCGCGTGCGCTGGCCGCGATGGAAGGCGTGCGTCCGGATCTCGCGGAGCGCTGGTTGCCGGCGGTCGAACGGCGGCTGACCGACACCGACCACGACGTCCGCGTCGCCGCCGTCCGGACGTTGGCAACGCTGCGCCGCGAACGGGCGGTCGAAGTCATGCGCCCGTATCTTGCTGACAACGACCCGAAGCTGGTGATTACGGCGGCCATCGCGCTGGCCGACAGCCCCCACGAAGCGGACGTCGACGCGACCGAGCGGGCGCTTCAGGCACTCGCAGATGACACCCGGGATGTTCGGGCAGAGACGCGCCGCGACGTCGCGCGCACCATCGCCGCGATCCGCCAACCTCGATTTCACCGCCTCCTGATCCCGCTCTTTTACGATCCCGACGTCACCGTCGCACAGGAGGCCGTCCGCAGTGCGGCGAAAATCGGATCGGCGGACGCCTTGTTTGTTCCGCCATTGGTGTCGTTGCTCAGGAACCGCCTCCTGAAGGGCCCGGCCCGCGAAGTTCTGATGGGCTACGGCGAAGACATTCTTGATGTCATGGCCCATTTCGTCCAGGACCAAGACGAGGACATTTGGGTCCGCCGGCATATCCCGGGAACGCTGGCGCGCATTCCCTCGCAGAAATCCCTGGACCTGGTGGTCGGGCTCCTGTCCGATTCGGATGGTTATCTCCGCTACAAGGCCCTCACCGCGATCGAGACGCTTACTCGCGAACATCCGAATCTCACGTTCGACCAGAAGCTCGTCGAAACAGTGGCGACCGGCGAGGCGATGAAGTACTTCAACTATCTCAGCCTCGACTACAACCTTCGTCAAGCGGACAAGGAGGCCGGACAGACGCTCCTCGCTCACTCTCTGCAGGAAAAGCTGGATCGGACCAAGGACCGGATCTTCCGCCTGCTCGGGCTGCTCTACTCCTGGCAGGACATCGCGGCCGCACGCTGGGCGCTTGAGCGGGGGGACAATCGGGCCCGTGCGAGCGCCGCGGAATATCTGGACAACCTGCTCAAAGGCGATCTTCGTAAGCGGATCATGCCGGTCCTCGAAGATCTGCCCCTCGAGGACCGTGTCAAGAAGGCGAACGTCCTGGTGCGATCGCGCGTGCGCGATCTCGAAGAGACCCTCGTGAGCCTCGTGCACGAGCAAGACCAGATTGTGGCGTCCGCGGCCATCCACTACGTGGAGGCACGGAAGCTCTGGGGGCTCGCCGACGACCTCGAACACATTCTCGCCCACCGGGACGTCCGCGACTGGAGTGTGTTCGAGGCCGCGTCGTGGGCGCTCGCGTCACAACGGATGTCGGCGGCGGAACGGCGGGCGCGATGGAAGGAACCCTTGCCGGCCGTGGAAGTGGCCGATCGACTCCGGCGCGCGCCACTGTTCGCTTTCGTGTCTGTGGACGAGCTGTATCGGATCGCGGCGACTGGCCGCCAACTCCGCCACGAGACATCACACCGACTCCTCGAGCCGGGAGCACGGTCGAGCGCGTTGCTGCTGCTCCTGGAGGGTCGAGCCAAGAGCGTGAACGGGCTCGACGTCGGCCGCGAGATTCAGGCGCCAGCTGCCCTGGTGTTCGAAGCGGCGCTGGACGGCGGCGCCGTCGCCGAAACCATCACCGCACTCGAGCCAGCTGTTTCGCTGACGCTCGGCTCCGAAGAGTTTCAGGGACTGCTGTCCGAAAACGTGCAGCTCGCGCAAGGGCTGTTCAAGATGTTGACGAGCGGTCCCGCTGCAGAGGCATGGCCCCCGGTCGTCCCGCCGCGCACGCCGGTCGACTGGCGAGCTTCAGGCGACCATCTGCGACCGATCGAGCGAGTGATCGCTCTCCAAGCAGTGCCGCTGTTCGCCCGCGCCACCGCGGACGAGCTGCGGGCGCTGGCGGCGATCGCCCGCGAGGTGCCGACTACCGTTGGAGTTGATCTCTACAAGGAAGGGGAGGTCGCCGCCATCTACATGTTGTTGCGAGGGCGGCTCCAGGTTTCCGGCAACGCGAAGGCACCCGCGATCGCCAACCCAGGCGATACGATTGGCATCGTCGAAACTCTCGGCGGCCGGCGGACGGAAGAGCGGGCCGAGGTGGTCGAATCGGGGGCTGCCCTGCGCATCGACCGCGAGGCGCTGTTCGATCTGTTGAGCGATCGGATCGATCTGCTGCGTGGACTCCTGGGTGTCGTTCAGAGCGCTGCTTCCACGCCTATTTCGTCACGTCCATCCTGAATCGGCCGATTGTCTCCGCGGGATCGACGAGCGTCATGCTCCACTCGCTGGCGGATCGGGACCGTCCCCTTGCGGCGCATACATGTCTAGCGCTGTGATTCTCCAACGCTTGCCGATGCCCGAGGGTCTTCAGGCCACGACAATTCCGTCCAGACGGCCTCGTGATCGGAAAAGTCCATGTTTTCGACGCCGACAGACGTCGAGGCGAATCCCTTGGTGAAGATCCAGTCGAGGCGCAGCCACATCCATAGAAGCTTGAAGCTCCCTCGAATGCCGTCCAGCGGCGAGGCAAAGCCCTCGTCCAGGAACAGTTCACGGAGTGGATGAGCGTGATTCTGCCCGTAGGGAATGGGGAACACATTCCAGAGCCAGCCGAAGTTCGCTGTATTGAAGTCTCCTCCTACGACGGTCGGATCCGATGTCTCACCAATCGCGTTCAACACCGGACGAATCTGATCGAGACGCTCGTCCTTGCTGATTCTCGTATCGAGATGAAGGTTGTAGAAACGCGCTCGACCGCCGGGGCGATGGACGGTCGCTTCCAGCGCGATTCGGCAGCGCGTATTGAACTTGAGATCGTGGTGAGGGAGGCGAATCAGCCGCGATTCCTCAATCGGAAAACGGCTCAACACCGCCAGGCCTGAAACAAGCTTCCCCCCGTCGAGAACGTCGGCGGGTGCGAAGACGAAGTGCAAGCCGAGGGCGCGCGCGAGCGCCTCAACCGGATGCTCGCCGGTCGCGGGCCGATCCGCGGCTTCTTGGAGCATCCACACGTCAGCGTTGTTCAAACGGTGGGCGCGGATCGCGTCGATGATTCTGTCGGCCCGCGTCTCACGCGCCAAGTTGAGGCTGACCACGCTGAACTGAGATCTCGAGGTCCGTCCGGCGGCGGGGCTGACGCCGGATTGCAAGGGGATATCGGGGCACACGTCCCGATCGGAGGCCGGCGCGGGGCTGTTGACGAGGAACAGGAGGAGAACGCTTACGCCCGTGATCCGACCCATGGTCGATCTGCGAAACACCACGAGTAATATACGCAAGAAGACAGCGGAATGAGATCGCCTCGTCGCCACCTCAGCGGCACACGCAAGCCCGTTTCCCCTCGCCGGCAGCCGGCGCCCTCCATCCATCGACCGCCCGTGCCCCAGCGGCAAACCAGGCGGGAAGCGTCGATCGCATCAGACCAGCCGATGCCCGTCCTGAAACGCGGCAGCACAGGACCTCATGTCGCCAGGCTCCAGGACGTGTTGCGGATGCGCGGCTTCAACCCCGGCACCACCGACGGGATCTTCGGCGGCGGCACTCAGGCAGCCGTGATCGCGTTCCAGCGCAGCGAAGGATTGCTGCCCGATGGCATCGTAGGCGCGCGAACAGCGGCGGCCCTGGGATTGCCCGGACCGGGCATCCCGAACGTCATTGCCAGCGTGACTGTCGAGATTGCCTCTCAGATGTTCCCGAACACGCCGATCCGGAACATCCGACGGCACCTTCCAGTTGTTCTGGAGTCGCTCGTCGAACCTCAACTGACCGAAAAGAGCATGGTGCTGGTGGCCCTGGCCACGATTCGCGCCGAGACCGAAGGGTTCACGCCGATCAGTGAATTCCAATCGCGGTTCAATACTTCGCCAAACGGCCACCCTTTCGACCTCTACGACCATCGTCGGGATCTCGGCAATCAGGGCCCACCAGATGGAAAGACCTTTCGCGGCCGTGGATTCGTCCAGCTGACGGGCAGGACGAATTACCGGGTCCATGGCGAGGCGATCGGTCTCAAAGATGGGCTCATCGTCAATCCCGATCTGGCGAACGAGTCGACTGTCGCCGCGCATCTGCTCGCGAGCTTCTTGTCGAGCGTCGAGAGACCGCTGAAAGAGGCATTGCTCTCACAGGACCTGGCCGCCGCCCGCCGGCTGGTCAACGGTGGGAGGCACGGGCTCGAGAGGTTCACCGATGCGTTTCGGCGTGGCGAAGAATTGATTCCAGACCCGATGTGACCGTCCGCCTCGAAGGTTCATCTTGAAATCGAGGGTCCAGGTCCGACGTGGTCATGCGTCTACGAAGGCCACGTCGCAAAGGAGTTTGTCGCCGCGGGCCTCATCGATACGCGGCGGCCTGGATGCCGTAGAGCTCGGCGTACTGCCCACGCTTCGCCATGAGGTCGTCGTGCGTGCCGACCTCGGCGACGCGGGCACCGTCGAGCACGACGATGAGGTCGGCCATACGAACGGTGGAAAACCGGTGCGACACCAGAATCGTGATGCGCCCGTTGTTCCCTTCCTGCCCTTCCTGCCCTTCCTGCCTTTCCCGCCCCTCCTGCCCTTCCTGCCCCTCCTGCCCCCTCCGATGCCCCCGCGCAGCAGCAGCGTAGCGCTCGAACAAGGCGTGTTCGGTCTCCGCATCCAGCGCCGCCGTCGGCTCGTCGAGCACCAGGAGCAGCGTCTGGTCACGCATGAAGCCACGGGCGAGCGCCAGCTTCTGCCACTGCCCGAACGACACCTCGACACCCTCGGGCCACGTTGGACCGAGTTGTGTTTCGAGCCCGGCTTTCAGCCGCACCACAACATCGTCGGCACCTGCGCGCGCAACCGCTGTGACGACTGCCGTCTCGTCGTCCAACCGCGGCACGTCGCCGACGCCAACGGTGTGGCGGGCCCGGAACTCGAAGCGGAAGAAGTCCTGAAACGCACCGGCCAGTCGGGTGCGCCACTCGTCGGCGCGCATACGCCCCAGCTCGGCGCCGTCAATCAGAATCTTTCCCGAATTGGGTTCGTAGAGCTTGGCCAGCAGCTTCACCAGCGTGGTCTTGCCAGCGCCGTTCTCGCCGACGATGGCGACGACGGCACCGGCGGGCACCTCGAGATTGACATCGTCGAGAACGAGGCGATCGGTGCCGGGATACGAGAAGGACACGTGCTCGAAGCGAATGCCTTCGACTAGGCGCGAGGGTGCGGCGACGTCCGCCGAGGCGACGAGCGACGCGGCGTAGTCCTCGAGCCATGCCAGGCGTCTCGAACCATCCATCCAGATACCGCGCAAAAATCCGATCTCTCCCACGGTCGCGCCGATGTATGCGGAGAGCCGGGACCCGGCAGCCAGCACCAGCAAGACGTTGCCTGGTCCTTCGGCGAGAGTGGACGATACGAAAACCACTGCACCGACGAACGCGGCGCCGAACACCGCCCACGCCAACGCGTGCCAGGCCGCCGAGCCCCAACGAGCGACCGATATCGGACCGAACGACCGTTCCCAGGCCGCTCGTCGATCCGTGACCAGGCGATCGCCGATGCCGGTGACACGCACTTCCTTTCCCGGCGTTGCCGTCGTAGCGAGTGTGAAGAGGTGGCGGGCAAGGCGAGCCGCCGGCGCGGCGCGTTCCTGCGCGACACGCTCGACCGCAGGCCGCCACGTGGACGTGAGCACGGTGGGCAGGGCGAACACGGCGAGCAGCGCGAGCGCCGGATGAATGGACATCAAGAGTGCAACCGTCACCGCCAGTCGCAGAATCCACCCGCAGGTGGAAAAGAGCGACATGTACATGTGGTCGAGCACGAAGACCTGGTTTCGGAGAACCGAGAGCCGATCGAGATATTCGGGCCGCTCCTGGTGGGCGATCGTGGCGACCGACGCCTGGAGGCGAGCCACGTGGGATTCGAGTGCGATCGTGACCTTGTCGCGGAAACGGCGCTGCACGCGAGTGCTGATCGTCCGCAGGAACCACGTAGCGGTGGCCGATATGCCGAGCGCGACGGCGGCAACGAGGACGAGCCGCCGGTTGCCCGACAGGACGCCATCGCCGAGGATCTTGAACCAGAGCGCGAGCAGTGCATCGGGCAGCGCAGCAAGAAGCGACAGCAGGAACGCAGCGAGGAGAAGCCCGGGCTCATTTCGGTACCCGAGCTTGCACAGGCGCCACATCGACGAAAGAGCAGGCGGTAGACGATCAAGCGAGGACGTCATAGCGCACTCCTTCCTCGTCCTCGGTGGTAAATCGTTGGGCCTGCAGGTCGAACATCGTGCGGTATCGCCCGCCGAGCGCCATCAGGTGCTCGTGGGTGCCAAGTTCAATCACCCGGCCGTGTTCGAGCACGCAGATGCGGTCGGCGTGACGCACGGTCGAGAAGCGATGCGAGATGAGAACCGTCGTGCAGTGCCGCGTGGCGCCAAGAATGCGATCGAAGATCTCGGCTTCGCCGCGAACATCGAGCTGCGCCGTGGGCTCGTCCAGCAACACGACACCCGCACCAAGTTCGACGGCACAGAGGGCACGCGCCAGCGCAACACGCTGCCATTGCCCGCCCGAGAGATCGGTGCCTCCTTCGTAGCCGCGTGCCAGGACGGTGTCGAGCGCGGCGAGCTTTGCCGCTCCGGCCGATTCGAGCGACGCACGAACCGTGGCATCGGGCGCGCCGGCGGGCGCGACATTGTCGCGCAACGGCAGCTCGAAGCGAATGAAGTCCTGGAACACGGCGGCCAGGCGCGAGCGCCACCCGCGGAGATCGATCTCGCGAAGGTCGACACCATCGACTTCGATCGCACCGGCCTGCGGGTCGTACAAGCGGCACAACAATTTGGCAAGTGTCGTCTTGCCCGCGCCGTTCTGGCCGACAATCGCGAGAGACGATCCAGCTGGAACCGTGAGGTCGAAGTTCTCGAGCACGGGCGCGCCGCCAGGGTAGGCGAACGTCAGATTGCGAAAACGAATCTCACGCGACGGCATTCCCGCGGCCGGCCGACCCCGGCCCGCCGAAGCTGAAAGCGAAGGCGGATGGCCGGCTGGCAACGCGCCGGCCGGTTTCATCGCCGGTTCGAGCCGCAGCACCGCCGCAACCGGCGCCGCCGCGCCGTCGAGCGCCCAGTTGAGCCCGCCGAACGCAATCATCGAAGTCCCCACCGCGCACTGAGCGAACATCACGACATCGCCCAGGCCGAGCCTGCCGTCGGCTGCAGCGTTGGCGAGCGACCAGAAAACGACGATATTCGCACCGAGGACGAGCAGCAGGCTCCACGCAACAGACCGCTCTCGCAGCCGGGTCGCGGCGTATTGCAGCTCGTGCAGAAGTGTGCGCCGACGAACAAAGCGGTCGATCGTCCAGCCGGCGAGACCAAACAGCCGCAACTCCTTGCTGGCAGGTGGATCGACGGCCAGGCTATATGCGTAGTGGGCATCGCGCTGCGCACTTCGCACTTCGTCGGTATTGCGGTCCCTCCAGACAGCGCTTTCGCGCAGCAGCCAGTGCGTTGCCAACCACGCACCGGCAAGAAGAATCGGCGCCCACCAGGCGTACGCGGCGAGCACCAGCGCCGACGCGAACCCGCCAATCAGCTCGACCAGACCGCCGGCGATGAAATCCATCGAGATGTACAGCGGAGGGCCAGTCATCCCCAGGTCGAAGTCGCGCGCGACGGTGAGGTCGTTCGTCAGCTTGGGATCCTCCAGGTGACCCATGCCGGGCGGGCGAATGCACGCTTCGGTCAGGCGATCGTAGAGCCACGCCGCCGTCCGGTCGCCCAGATTGGCGCCGATGGCCTGGTGAATCGGCGCGAGCACTTGAAAGAATATGAAGACAATGCCAACAAAGCTGAGCGGGCCACCGATCGGCTCGCCTCTCTGCACTGCGCCAACGAGCGCACCCATCGCCAGCGCGAATGCGGCAGGCAGCACGCCCCGCAGGACGAGCACAACCCACCAAAGAACCGCAAGCGTGCTGTCCGCCTTCGGCAGCACGGCGAAGAACTTCCACTCGTTACGCTCGCGCAGACGGGCCAACATGTGCAACTCCGGCTTGCGGCATTCTCTCCCAACAGCTATCAGCTGTCAGCTATCAATGCCGTTCGGAAATTCAATGAGCCGAAAGCCCGTGCTGCTGAGCGTTGGCCACATTTGGCGGCGAGAGCCGACACGGCGGAGGGTCGTCAGCTGGCGCTCGGGCCGTCATCGTCGACCCAGAAAACCCGCGCTCCGTTCGAACGCTGGCGCTGCGCGGCGGTCTTACCAACTTGCGGCATCGCTCAGATCAACGAGCCCCGTCCGGGATGCCTGGGGCCCTCGGGTGACATCGCGAGAAACCAGCGCGAAACTCATTCACTGCGCGCGGGTTTTCCTGACGCGTGCCGGGTCGACTGCACGGCCCTTGCGCCAGCCGACGACCCTCCGCCGTCTACTGTTCCCCCCGCCGCCAGCGACGGCTCGGAGCCGTGGCGGGAAGCATCGCGGGCCGCGCGCCGTTTGGAGTCAGCCCGCCACCGCTGCTGGAAAAACGGCGTGAAGCCGAGGCCTGCGCGGCCGTCTGCCGCGAGGTCACCCGGACCGAGGCGTTACCCGAGGCGGGACTCGTTGATCGGAGCGATATCGCGAATCGGTAGGACGGCCGCGCCAGCGACAGGGCGGCGAGCGCAACGCCGTTTTTCGGGCTGACGGAACCGGCGCGACGGCCCGCGATGCTTCTCGCCGCGGGGCGCGTCGCGCAACTGACCGCTGTGCGGTCAGCCACGAATTTCCGTACGGCATTAGCCTTTAGGCCTACTTTCGTCGGGCAGCCCTAAAGGGCTGCGCTACATCATGGCGGCTTCTTCACTGATAGCTGACAGCTCATAGCTGACTGACCGATAACACTAGCAAAACAAGACAGGCTGCCCAACCGTGTTCGAAGACGATGACGATCGCGATCTGCTGGTGCGGGGGATTGCCGCCGCCAAGGCGAACAGCCGCGATGAGGCGCGGTTTTTTCTCGAGCTGGCGCTCAAGTCCGATCCGCCTCTGCGGAGCCGGATCGAAGCGTGGCGTAGCCTCGCAGCGATTTCCGATGATCCCTCAGTGAAGCGGGGCTATCTGGAGAAGATCCTCGCGGCCGATCCGACCGACGCGATATCCCGACGTGACCTGGCTCTCTTGGACCGGCGCCTCGATGCCGGCGACATCATCGATCCGGAGAACCTCACAGCTCCCGGCCGGCCGCCACAGCCGCCACGAGACCGCCGCTTCACCTGTCGGCACTGTGGATCCGGACGGCTGGTCTTTACCCCTGATCGCGGCAGCCTCGTCTGCGAGCATTGCCATCGGACGGAGGCGCTGGAATCGCCGCCGAGTAGCGACGTCGCCGCCGGAGACTTCGTCGCCACGATGTGGACGGCGCGGGGCCATCTGGCACCGGTTGCCACACGAGCTTTTTCATGCCGGGCGTGCAGCGCCTCGTTCGTCGTGGCTCAAGGGCAGCTTTCGCTCACCTGCCCTTACTGCGCCTCCGTCCACGTGACGGATCAACTCGACACCAGGCGTCTCCTGACGCCGCACGCCGTCATTCCGTTCCGCCTCGATCGGGACGAGGCACGACGCCGACTCGAGGTGTGGGCGGCCGGTCAGCAGATCGAAGGTCGAATCCCGCAGCCGCGTGGAGCGTTCGAGCCAATCTGGATTCTCACTTTCATCGGCGAAGTCCGCTGGACCGGCACACCCGACGACGACGCGTTCGGCGCCGACCGGGCTGAGCAACAATCAGGTGCTCACACGGTCATCGATCACATCGTCCGCGTGCCCGCGCGACGTGGCGTGCCCGACTCGGTGGCGGCGTTCGCCAACGACTTCGACATCGCCGCCCTTCGGCCATACGACCCGCAACAGCTCGCCGGCTGGCCGCTCGCTGCGTACGACCGATCACTGGAAGACGCGGCTCTGCTCGGCCGCCCGCTGGCCGTCAAGACGCTTCGCGCCGAAGTCCTAGAACATCTCGGCCATGGCGTTCGAGATGTTTCGATGAGCTTCAGTGGAATCGCCGTCGACTCCTTCAGGCTGGCGCTCCTGCCGGTGTGGATCGCGGAGCTGATGCGTGGCGACTCGCGCCTTCAAGTGCTCATCAGCGGACAGACCGGCGCCATTCGAGATTCGATTCCGACCTGAGCACCTGCCGCACGACCGGCGTCGATTACGCCGATCGTCAAACGCTCACCGAACGCGTAACTCATGCGGCGCAACTCAGCTGCAATTTATTGGCATTAAGGACTGCTGATCCGGCCGGGAGCCGCGGCAATGGTCTTGCGACCGACGCGGCACGCGTTAGCGCTTTTGAAACGAGAGGAGGGGGCTTTGAGGGATCATTCAAACTCGCTGGAGGAGACGCCCGCGCTCTCGCGCCGGGCGTTCACTCTCGACGCCGCACTCGCCATACTGGCCGGCTGCGTCATCACGGTCACCACGGCCTGCGACGACGATAACGGTCCGACAGATCCCAGCCAAACGGCAGACGTCACTGGCGCGATCTCGGAGAACCATGGACACACGGCAACCATCACGCAGTCTCAGATCGCAGCGGGGAACGCGATCGACCTGCAGATCCGCGGGACCGCCGACCATCCTCATACCGTGTCGATTTCGCAGGCGAATCTGCAAACCCTCGCCAACCGACAGGCTGTCTCGGTGATCTCAACATTAGACTTTTCCCACACTCACACCGTCACGTTCACGCCGGTGTAGATTCTCCCGCAGGGGCGGGTCTTCCGCGTTCGCTGAAGCTACGGCGAAGCGCTACGGCGAGACCTCGACGAAGCTCGAAGAGCCGAGTCGGGGCTGCAGCGATCGGATCCGCCCTCGTGTGAGAGTCAATCTCCCGACCGTCAGAATGATCGCCAGGCGCTCGATTCGTCGAAATTGAAGCACCCGCGTTCTTCGGCCTCCAGCCTGGTGGTAGACTCCAGCGCCTATCGAAGAATGCGTTGCGAGCTTGATTTCGCAACGCACTCAGCACATGCACGCTGTCGTCGACTCGGTGACCGTTGACTGCGCCCTCGATCGCCTCGCCGTTGGCGTCGTCGTCGCACGGGGATGTACCGTTCGTCCCGCACCGCCCGATCTCTCCGCGGCCATCGATACGGCAACCGCGGAAGCGGCATCGCGTCAGAGCGCGCCGATCATCGGCCAGGTACGCGACATGCTGCGCTTCGGGAAGTACAAGCCCACCGGCCGCGGCAAGCCGGCGAGCGAGTACCTCATCAAGGCCGCGGTCGAGAATCGCTTTCCGCGCATCAACAACCTCGTGGATATCAACAATCTCGTGTCGCTCCGGTCTCTCTTGCCCATTTCCCTGATCGATCTCGTGCGGGCGGATCGCGATCATTTCCTCGTCCGACACGGCCGAACGTCCGAGTCCTACCCGTTCAACCTGGCAGGTCAGGCGATTGACCTCGAAGATCTCGTCGTGATCGCGAGGCTTCCCGAGGACGAAGCGTGCGCAAATCCCGTCAAGGATTCGATGGCGACGAAGCTGGACGATCGATCGACCGATGTGATGGCGGTGCTCTTCGCGCCGCGCGACCTTTCCCAGGATCTGGCGCGTGCAACAGAGATGTTTGAGGATGCGCTGAAGGCGTGGGGCGGCGCCAGGGCGACCGGTCGGACGACTCTGACTCTTGGAGCGAGGCCGACAGGTTGAACCTGTCAGGTGTGTGCCGTCAGCTCTCGGCTCTCAGGAAGCAAGAGGCGTTGCTCGAGCAACCGAGATCCTTCATCAGCAGGGCGTAGAAGAGCGCCGACCGGTCGTCACGTGACAGGCCCAGCACTTCGGCCAGCCGCATCCCAATCGCGCAGCTGATGACGCGATGGCTTTTCAAACACCTTTTCATCCCGTTTCAGCGCTACGGTTGAGCAATAGGTCGGACAGTCATCGAAGCGCAAGCCCTATATGGCTTGTTGTCAGTTATTTGGCCGCGTTCTTTACACGCCAGGTGAGCGGCACGTACCTATCCGGAGGCGGTACGGAAAGGAACACGGGCGGGCTGGGCTTTCCAGAAGGGATCTCGAAATCCTGAGCATCTCGGGCGGGTTTTCCTTGGTTTTCCAAGTACTTCGAGGAATCCGGTGCCCCGTCCTGCTTTGGAACTGGACTGGCCAGATTGAGGCACTTCACATCTGAGCTATGCCGTGGCCTGGGATCGTTCGAAAAGCAGGTCAGATGCGGTTCGCAAATTGCAGCGCTCTTGCACCACTTCGGGACACGTCCGCTCGGCGTCATGGATTTCGGCACGACACATTGCAAAGAACGCAGAAGCCTTAAACGGCTGTGCTCGGGCGCAAGCACGGACAGCGCGCATCCCGTCCCTCCGCCCCTTTTCAGCGCAAGGCACATCAACGCGTGCGCGCTCGTCGCCACGTGTGTGGTGCTCTTTGCCGGACCCCGCGCGGCGAACGCTGACACCGTCCAACTCCTGAACGGCGATCGGATCAGCGGTCAGGTCGTGTCGCTCGTCAATGGCACGCTGGCGTTTCAGACACCGAACGGACAGCTGAACGTTCCGTGGACGACCGTCACCGTTCTCGTCGTCGCCGAGCCTATTTTTGTGACGGTCGGCACGCGTCCGCCCACACCGGTGACTGTCGCTGCGACTCGCATGGAGGGGCGCGTGACACTGCGCCCGGGAGGAGTCGTGTCGTTGACGGACATCACGGCAATGGTCCGTGTAAGTCCTCCGCTCGGTTTCACGGGGCGCGTCAATGCCGGTATGGTCGCGACCGACGGAAATAGCCAGGTCAACACGCTTCGTCTGGACAGCGAGCTCATAGGCAGAACCACAGAGCACCGCTACACAGGACGTGGAACGGTCAATCGTACTCAAGATCACGACGTCCAGACTGCCAACAACTGGACGACGCTGTTCCGCTACGACTGGTTTTTCACGAGGCGCGTGTTTCTGAACGCAAACACGATTCTCACCAACGATCAGATCAGGTTTCTCGACCTGCGCGCCGCTGGCGGCAGTGGCATCGGGTTTCAGGTGATCGACACTCCGAGAATGAAAATCTCGATGGACGCCGGACTCGGCTATGTCAACGAAACGTATGGCCCGCAGGCCATTCAGGATGACCAACGATACTCGGCAGCCCAGGAGTCGGCAAAACTCGACATCTTCGTCAGTGGGACACGCTTCGTGCTCTTCCACCGCCACGACGGCTATTTCAGCCTGGCGGGCAACGACAATCGCTTCATCAAGATGGCGAATGGAGTGCGCCTGCCGATCGCCGGGGGTTTCATTGCCACACTCCAGCTCGACCTCGACTACGACCCGACACCGCTGGTGGGCGGCCAATCCATCGACCGAACGTTCGCATTGAGCTTCGGCTACCAGTTTCAATAGGGCTTAGGGCTTCGGGCTACAGGGCTTCGGGCTCCAGGCTTCGGGCTCCAGGCTTCGGGCTCCAGGCTTCGGGCAACGCTACGGGCTTGGTCCGCAGCCTGAGGCAGCCTGAGGTCCGCAGCCTGAAGTCCGTAGTCCGAAGCCTGGTACACTCTGCCGATGCTCACCGACCTTCGATTCGCCATGCGGTCTCTCGCTCGCGCCAAGGGACTCTTCGTAACCGTGGTGCTGACGCTGGCCCTCGGGATTGGCGCCAACGCCGCCATCTTCAGCGTCGTGCGCGGCGTGCTCCTGCGGCCGCTGGCCAACCAGGATGAAAGCCGGTTGCTGTACATCCGCCAGAGCGCACAGGGAAATGGCGTCGAGAACGCCACGTTTTCCGTGCCGGAGATCAACGATCTGCGCGCCCGTGTGAAGACCCTCAGCGCGATCGGCGACTTCTCCACCATCGGGTTCACGATGGTGGGCCTTGGCGAGCCGAGACAGGTCCGCGCTGGCGTCGTGGGTGGCAACTACTTTGAGGTGATGGGCCTGCGCCCCGTGTTGGGACGCCTGCTGAACGCCGGAGATGACGGGCAATCGGCTGCGGGCGCAGCGGTTCTGACGCATCGGTTCTGGACCACGGACGTGCAGAGCGATCCGGCGGTGCTCGGGAAGACCATTCGACTTGGCACCCGCTCGGCGGTGATTGTCGGGGTGCTGGAACCGTCGGTGCCCTATCCCGCGGAAACCGAGCTCTTCGCCAACGTCGTCACGAGCCCACACCATCTGTCGGCGACGATGGTCACTGGACGCGAGCACCGGATGACGGAAGTGTTCGGGCGCTTGGCGCCGGGCGCCAATTTGGAGACCGCGAAAGCCGAGCTGCGGGCTGTACAAGGCGCAATCGTCAAGGAATACCCGGAGGCGTACTCGGCCAAAGCCGATTTCCGCATCAACGCCGTGCCCCTGCGCGATCAAATCACGTCGCGCGCGAGACCCGTCCTCTTGCTCTTGCTTCTGGCGTCGGGGCTCGTGTTCGTCATCGCCTGCTCGAACGTGGCAAACCTGATCCTCGCTCGAACTCTGCGGCGGGAGTCCGAGCTGACCGTCCGCGCCGCACTCGGTGCGAGCGCGGCCACGCTGCGGCGCACGCTGCTTGCCGAAAGTGTCCTGCTGTGCGGAACGGGAGCCGTGCTCGGCATCTTGATTGCGCGTCCGATGGTCGCGATCCTCGCCCGATACGCCTCCCGCTTTTCCGTCAGGGCGCTCGATCTCACGCTCGACCCGAGCCTTGTATGGGTAGGGGCGGGGCTGGCACTGGCGGCGGCAATCCTCCTCGCGTTCGTTCCGCGGTTGCCGTCCAGTGGCCGATCGCAGGGCCTCGGGCTATCGAGTGGCAGCCTTCGCGTCTCGAGCTCGACCACGCGCCGGCTGCGGGTGTTCGCTGTCACGCAAATCGCGGCCTCTTTCGTGCTGCTCGCCGGCGCAGGCATGTTGCTGCAGACGCTGCTCGCGCTGCAGGCCGCGAGACCCGGCTTCGAAACCAAACGTGTACTCGCCGTCAACGTCCCGGTCATGTCGTTCGGTCGCACGCCTGAACAAATCCGCGGGTTCTATCGAGAGGTACAACGGCGCCTCAAAGCCGTCCCGGGAGTCGACACCGTGGCCGTTGGCAGCACTGTTCCCTGGCGTGACGCTCAGGGAGCGGGAGGCAGCCTCGCGTTCACGGTCGAGGGCCGGGCGCGCGCGGCAAATGGCGCGGACGACCCACGCGCGCGGTTTCGATCGGTGTCGCCGGGCTTCTTCGCCGCACTTGGCATTCCACTCGTTACCGGCCGGGATTTCACCGATGCGGATCGTCTCGACGCCGAGCGTGTCGTGATCGTCAGCGCGAGCCTCGCCCAGCAGCTGTATCCGGGTCAGGATCCGCTCAATCGTCATCTGCTCTGGACCGACCCCATCATCAGGTTCATCAACGTCAGTGCCGAGCCTCGCCGCATCGTCGGCGTGGCGACGGATATCGACGACGGCCGGATCGATCCGGAGCCGGTGATGGCGGTCTACCATCCATTCGAACAGGAGCTTGGCGGTGGCAGACTGTTCGTGCACGCGCGGACCGATCCCTACGCGCTGGTGCCAGTCATTACGCGTACGGTTCGAGAGTTGGCAGCCGATCAACCCGTCGAGCGGGCGTCGACGCTGGAGGACGTGCGCGCCGAAGTGCTCGCGCCCAACCGCCTGAACACCCTGGTGTTCGGCGGCTTTGCTGCCGTCGCGCTGGCCATCTCGATCGTCGGTGTCGCGGGCGTGCTTGCGTTTTCGGTAAGCGGGCGTACGCGAGAGTTCGGCATTCGAATGGCCGTCGGGTCGCAACCCCGGCGAATTCTCGTTGGCGTATTGACCGAGGGGATCGCGATGGCGGTGCTGGGTGTGTCCGTTGGTGCGGCCGGTGGGTTCGCGCTTCAGCGTCTGCTCGGCAGCTACGTCCAGCAGGTACAGCTGCCTGGCGTGCTTCCAGTGATGGCCTCGGCTCTCGCGTTGCTCATTGCCGCCGTCGTCGCATCGGTGCTGCCGGCGGCTCGTGCGGCGCGAGTCGATGTCATGACCGCCCTGCGCACGGACTGATCCCGATCACACCGTAATGTTGAAATTTTCGGCTGCAGCGGAGGCCGTCGGATAAAAGACCATCATCTGGTGGAGCTTGGCGATCCGCACGAGCTCGGCCACTTTGGGCTGAATCGAAGCCACGCGCAGTTCCCCGCCCGCGGCCTGCATCTTTCCGCAACACATCACGAGGATCCCGATGCCGGTGCTGTCGAGGGTACTCGACCCCTGACAGATCGAACACGACCTTCTTCTGATTGTCGCGGATGAGCTCGTCGACCGTCCATTCGACCGCCTGACACTCCTGCCCCAGAGTGATGCGACCAGAGATCTCCACCAGCACGATATCCGGGTCGATGTGCTTCTTGTGAATCTCAGGCATACGACCTCTGCCCAGTGCGCGCGCGAATGTTAGGCCGTTCGCAGCCTCAAGTCAAAGCGCAGCGAAACCGGCGCCAAATCGCCGCTATGCGCCGGCTTGGCGTATGATTCGCGCCACGCGGCCGTCCGAGCCCCTGAGTAAAAGGAGAAAACACGATGCGTCGTACACCATTCTCGACCGGTGTCACCGGTCTAGTATGCATCGCTATCGGCTTCGCCCTCGGCCTGGCCGTGATGCAGGCCCAAACGCCGGCGTCCGGTCAGGGACCGACGCTGGAACAAGCTCAGCAGGCAGTGGCAGCCTTGCGGGGCGGTCGAATCTGGCGGCCGTCCTCCTATGACGAGTTGAACGCCGAGCAGAAGGCCTTCGTGCACAGCATTCTCAGCGGCCCCCGCCGCGGTATCGATGGAGCCCTGGGGATCATGCTGGTCACACCCGTGATGGGCGACCTGGCACAGAAGGCGATCGCCTACTCGCGCTTCAACCAGACCATTCCGCCGAAACTGAACGAGCTCGCGATCCTCATTGGCGCCCGCGCCTGGACAGCGCAGTACCGCCTGGTACGTCCACCATCGGGCCGCTCTTTCGGCCGGCCTGAGCGCCGAAGTGATCGACGCGGTGCAGGCCGGCAGGCGACCGGCCAACATGGAAAAGGACGTCGCCGCCGTCTACAACTTCTGCACCGAGCTGCTGACGACCAAGCAGATGAGCGACGCAACCCTGCAAGCCGCAAGGGACGCTCTCGGAGGCGACAAAGGGGTGATCGATTTGGTCGGCACGCTTGGCTTCTATCAATTCGTCGCGATGTTGATGAACGTCGATCAGCTTCCGATGCCACGCAATGTCGCGCCGGAGCTTCAGCCGCTCAACTGACTAACGTGAGGCTCTGCCCACACTCCGGCTCGCCGTGCAGTTCTTTGGCCAGATCGTCTTTGCCAGATCGTCGAAATCCGGCCGCAAATCTGCTGCCGCCGCGCCCGGGGTCGACGGCGCGGGAAACCGCTCCTTCGGGTTACTTGCACAGCCTGGGACAGCGAGCTGTACTGGACACTAGAGCGGTTTCCATTGCCGTGAGTACGTAGTGTCCGGCTTAGCCGGACTTCGCGCGCCTGAAGGCGGACTAGCGGAAGCTACGTACAACCGGAAAATGCTTTAGGCCTGCCAATCGCGGGTCTCGTCTGTCTCGCGATCGGATTCTTCTCCGCTCGCGGAAATTGGATCTGGTCGGCGATTATCGTCCCCAGCCAGGTGTTGACGATGATGGTCCGAAGCGGAGAAATCGGAAACCTATGGCCATTGACACTGGTGTTCTCGACTATCCTCGGCGCTCCGTTCGTGATCGCCAGCTTCGTCGGATCGCGCTTCCGACCTAGACGCTTCGATACTCGATAAGAATGATTGGATTCAGGATCTCGACAATTGCCGCGGCGTCGTCCGCTTCACGAACGACGAGGCCCTGCACGATTCGACTCGCCACAGGCCGCATCAGTGGGGACCCGTTCGAACCACCATCATCAAGCCCGATGCCCACGACAGCCTCACCGTCGCGAATCCGTTCCGACCCTCGAGTTGCTCAATCAGGGCCGGTACCTTCGGCGCGTGGCCTTCCGGCCAATTCGGCTGAGGCAGGAGGTCGTCGATGAAGTAAATGCCGCCCGCTCGCAGAAGTGAGAGGGTTTCGTCCAGGTAGGTAAATTTGCCGGGCCACGCATCCGCGTAGATGAGATCGAAGCGACTCTGAGGAGAGCCTCTGATGAACTCGGCACCGTCCATCACGTGGAACGTCACCCGGGAGTCTGCCGCCAGATGTCGTCGAGCCACAGCCACCACATGCTCATCGGCGTCAACTGATTCGAGCCGGGAATCGGCCGACATGCCCGAGAGCAGCCACGCTGTACCAACACCCGTTCCAGTGCCGAGCTCCAGCAGATGCCCTCCGGGCTTCGAGGCCGCCAGGACGGCCAAGAGCGCTCCCGTCCGGGGCTCGGATGCCATCGTGAATTCCAGTGCTTCGGTGTCCTGCCGAATCGCGTCGAGCGCCTCAGGCCTCCGACTGAATTCCTGGTCGTTCACATCACCGACGCTTGCCATTCGCCGGCACGTTCTTGCCGATCCAGTCGTAAATCACGTCGGCGATTTCGAGGTTCTTCTTGTCCAGCATCATCATGTGCGTCACGCCGAGGATCCCCATGTCGTCCAGTTTCAGATAGTCTGCCTTCGCGGTCCCTTGTTTCGCGGATCGTCTCGCGTTGATCGCGTTCACGGTCTCCTGACACACCGGGCTGCTGTTCGTGTAGTCACCCTTGAGCGCCATGTACGGAATGTTGTCGAAGTCCTCGGCGGCGAGGCCGCTATTCGGCAACGAGCACGACCCTTCGAGCGTGATCAATCCTTTGACCAGGCCAAGCTGTCCTCGCTCTTTCAGGATTCGGGCCATGTGATGGCCCATGACGCCCGACTGGGAGTGCGTAACGACGATGGCCCCACCCAGGCGTTCGACGAGCATCGCCAGATTTTGCGGCGTCCAGGTATTGGCGGGTGTGAGGACTGTGGGGTCGCAAGTGGCACACGTCGAGCCAGGCAACGACGCCTCGCCATTCGGCACAAGCTGCTTGTAATACTCGAGCGCGAAGTGCTGATTCGACCCGGCCGGCGCAGGCCCGATGGCCCCGGGACGGGACACGAGCGTCGTGTCAATGCTGTCGATTGGAAACAGCGGCGCGACGTGCTTGTACGTGTCGGGGTTCGGATTGGGATCCGCCTGATCTGCGTGCGGAATCAACGTGCCGGTCAGGATGGTCGAATTTGCCGGCACTAGGTGTCCGAACCACGCGGTCCAGGCGCCGTCGTCCGTGATCCGTCCGAACGCGGGAAGCAGTTCGGTCCCGCCTTTGATATCGCCCTTCTCGATTTTGGCTTCGCCCTCATGAATCACCGACTCGTCGAACCCGGATCGGCCCCGGCCCGACTGGTCGACGACGTAGCTGGGAACGCCTTTCCGAACGAAATATGGGTACCAGCCCTCGCGGCCGTCAGGCGTCGACTCGAGACACGCGCCTGTGTGCGTCGAGCCGTGGACCATGATCACCGGCCAGCCGGTGCGGTACTTGTTCGCCGGTATCTGGAACTGGACGTACATCTGCCCAATCGTGATTTGATGCGGAGCCAGCGGCGCCGGCACCGGCGGTGGCGCGGTACCGGGCGGCGGGGGCGGAGGCGCCGATGCGTAGTCGGTGACTTTCTGCACGCCGCCGATGAAGAAGCTGCCCTGGTCTTCGATCGTCAACGGTCCCGTGAGAAACTTCTTCGGCTTCTGGGCCTGCCCCGACACACTCACTGCGAGGGCTACGAACAAGATTGCGCAGGAAATGACGCGGCCAAGCGGCTGAATCAGGCGACGGCAATGTCTCCCTGTGACCATTTCGACCTCCTTCTCAGACCTGAGACGTGCAGAAGTGTATCAGCACGGTGTTGGTATTTGGCACGTGCCGCGTTAGTATCCCGTAGCTCAGATTCCAGGCTACAGGCTACAGGCTACGGGCTACGAGCTTCGGCGAGAGCTCCTTCGAAGCACTTCTCCCAGTTCAGAAGCCTGGGGCCCGAAGCCTGAGGCCTTAAGGAGGTGTCCGGTGGCGTTAGTCGATCGGGTCAAGAACATCTGCCTCACGCCCAATACCGAATGGCCCGTTATTGCGGAGGAGTCGGCTTCGCCCGGAAGCCTGATAACCGGCTACGCGGCTCCGCTCGTGGCCATCTCGGCGCTGGCAGGATTCATCGGCGGCTCACTTGTCGGCGTCTCCATACCGTTTGCGGGCACCGTACGCTCCCCGGTGTCAGCGGACTGGCCATCGCCGTGTTGACCGTCGTCATGACGATCATCGGCATCGCCATCCTCGCCTTCATCATCAACGCCCTTGCGCCCAGTTTTGGTGGTGAAAAGAACACGATTCAGGCGTGGAAGGTTGCGGTGTACTCGTACACGCCGGCATGGGTCGCCGGCGTGCTCCAGATCATTCCTTTGCTGAGCCCTCTGGCCATTCTCGGGGCTCTGTACGGTCTCTATCTGTTGTATCTGGGCCTGCCACGTCTGATGAAGTCCCCAGCAGACAAGGCCCTCGGTTACACAGTCGTCGTTGTTATCTCTGCCATCGTCGTCACGATCTGTCTTTCCGCGGTCACGGCAATGGTAGGCGGCTTTGGCCTGTACAGCTCGGGGGCGCTGAGCGGCATCACTGGCGGTAGCTCGGGGGGCTCCAGTTCGACATTCGACAAGGACAGCCCCTTGGGCAAGCTCGAAGAGCTCGGGAAGAAGTTGGAGGAGAGCGGCAAGAAGATGGACGCCGCGGAAAAGGCCGGCGACTCGTCCGCGCAGGTTAGCGCCGCCCTCGAGGGGCTCGGTACGTTGCTCGGCGGTGGCAAGCGCGTCGATCCGCTCGGGGTCGATCAGCTGAAATCGTTCGTCCCCGACCAGTTCGCGGGCCTTCCCAAGACGCGGAGCAATGCCGAGAAGACCGGGATTGCGGGCCTGATGATCTCGAAGGCCGAGGCGACATATGGCGACGGCGCTCGGAAGGAAGTGACGCTCGAGCTCTCAGATGCCGGCGGCATGAGCGGACTGGTCGGGCTGGCAAGCTGGGCCGGCGTGATGGGCGAAAAGGACAACGACGATGTCGCCGAACGGACCGAGAAAATAGACGGCCGGCTCTTTCATCAGAGCGTTTCCAAGCGGGGCGGGCCCAACGAATTCGCAGTTGTGCTGGGCGAGCGCTTCGTCGTGAGCGCCAAAGGCGATGGCGTCACCCTGAACGATCTCAAAAGCGCCGTCGGAAGCCTGGACCTCGCGAAGCTGGAAGGAATGAAGGACGTCGGCGTGCAGAAGTAGATCTGCTGGATTCCAGGGTATATCCGCTTTACTGCCGAGTTTCCGATGACCAAGTCCCTCCTTCTTTGTCACACATCCTCAATATATCTGCTGTCTAATCCCAGTTGCTGCATGACTGCCTGCCTAACTCTTGAACCGAAAGCGTGGCTGAGACCAGGAACCACATCATCGACGTACCGGACTTTCTCCGACGACACGTTTTCGGCGGCGTAGGCCTCAGCGAGCGCGACGTCCATCTTGCGGCGTCGTTGTTCAGCGCGCGCCATCTCGACAAGGGGGCGCGCCTCTTGGCGCCTGGTGAGCCATGCACATTCGGAGGCCTCGTCATCCGCGGTTGCCTGCGGGTGTATTTCAGCGAGTCGGACGGGTGTGAACGTGTGTTGTACTTCGCGCCGGAGCGCTGGTGGGTCACCGATATAGAAAGCTTGCTGCTGGAGCAACCGACGAGCCTGGGCATCGACGCCGTCGAATCCACGGATCTCCTGGTCATCGACAAATCGAGTCGTGCCCTGCTTCGTTCGCGGGTTCCTGTTTGCGATCGCATCTTCGGAGCGCTGACCGAGAACGCGCTCCTCACGCTCCAGAGACGTCTCGTGGGAAGCATGAGAAGAACAGCGGCACAGCGGTATCACGAATTTCGCACTCTCTATCCCGGCCTGGCTCTGAGGATTCCGCAATATCACATCGCCGCCTACCTCGGAATCTCACCCGAGTTCCTGAGCAAGCTCCGGAAGCGCTTGCTTAGAACTGAAGAGTATTAATCCGCCGCCTAGGCCTGGCGGGCGATCGCTTTCTTGAACTGCTTCAATGACCCGCTTGCGAGGACTTCAGTACCCTGCTCTCCGCCTTGCCAGCGTCAGCTGATACTCGCTCGCTCATCGCTCCATCAAAGACGGGGGCACTCGCACAACCCGTCCAGACCGTGCATCTTGGCGAGCGACTCAGCACCTCCAAATCGATGAGGTCTCCTATGAAGCTCGATGTCAAGAACCGACTAGCCGCGTCTCGCCAGCAGCGTCTACGGCCCGCCATTTCTTTGCTTGCACTCGGCCTGATCACCTTCATCGCGACGATGCCGGTGGTCAAGACGCAGAATCGTCCACCTGATACTCGCGGTGACGAGCGCCGCCGGCAGCGTTTCGTTCACACCGGTGGTGTCGACAACGAAGGGCCACCTGTGGGCGGAGCGAGACCCACGGAGGCGTCCGCGGGATTCGACAACACGACGAACGGCATGGATCCGCAAGGCCCTGATTTCGAATCGATAGACGAAGATACCGTCGTCCCTCTCCGATCGTTCAATGACAACCGATTCATCTTCGAGGAAGTCGAAACCATCGGTGACGGTTTGGGCCCCACCTACAACGCACAATCCTGCCGAGAGTGCCACCAGAACGTCGTGACCGGCGGGGCGAGTCAGGTGGCGGAGCACCGAACGGGCAGAATGCTCGCAGGCCAGTTCTTCGAGTCCCTCGGCGGTTCGCTCGTGCATTCCCGCGCGACCCATCCAGAGATCACCGAACTCGTTGCCGTCGAGGATGACATCAGCACCTTCCGAATCTCGACGAATACACTGGGGAACGGGTTTGTCGAGGCGATCTCGAACAGTACGCTGCTGGCCATCCGAGACAGCCAGCCCGGCGCCATGCGGGGAACGGCCGTCCTTGTCCCGGTTCTCGAGGCGAACGGTGTGGCACGCGTTGGGCGCTTTGGCTGGAAGAGCCAGCACGCCAGTCTCGAGTCGTTTGCCGCCGATGCCTACCTGAATGAGATGGGCATCACGAGCCCATTGTTTCCTGATGAGAACACCTCCAGCGGTCGGGACGTGTCTCCTGTACGATCCGCTCGCAGATCCGGAAGACGATGGCGTCGACATCGTCGCTTTTGCAAACTTCATGCGGTCGACCAAGGCTCCCTCTCGAGGTCCAATCACCGCGGATGTTCAAGCAGGTGAGGCTGTTTTCAATCGCGTCGGATGCGCAGCGTGTCACGTGCCGTCGATTGCCACTGCAGCGGCGGGTACGCTCATCAACGGCGGAGCCTTGACAGTGCCAGCAGCCCTCGGGAACAAGGTCATCCATCCTTACAGCGACTTCCTGGCTCACGATATCGGCTCGGGAGATGGCATCCCCGTTCTTCCTCTTCCCGAGTACGCCGAGACGGCCAATCAGATTCGAACCGCACCGCTATGGGCGCTGAGAACGCGAAACCGGCTGATGCACGATGGTTTGTCGTTTACGAAGGAGGAAGCCATTGGGCGGCACCGAGGCCAAGCCGACGAGATTCGGCGCCAGTTCAATGCGTTACCTGCAGAGGAAAAGCTGCAGCTGATGCGGTTCCTTGATTCTCTATAGCGGGCGGGTCCTGGTGGCGTATCGTGAGTGAATCAGAACCGCAGCCAGGCTTGGCTCGGAGCGCCTATAAACCATCACGAAGGACGAAGAGCACGAAGGAACACGAAGCATTTGAGGAAGAGGATTCATGGACCTTCGTGTGCTTCGTGCCTTCGTGGTTCAAACTCACGGTCGCCCTGGCGCGGCGGAGGGATCGGCGCCATCCAGCGGTGCGCCGGTGCCAGACGACCCCAGGAACAGCTTGCGGCCGTCCAGGTAGGTCACATTGCGTCCATTCGCACGGAGCAACGAATGGTCGCGCGCTTGATAGCCATCCACGATGATGACGGTGCCCGGGAGCAAGGAGTCCTTCGTCACGCCGCGACGCAGCAGCGAGTTTGGCGAGCCACCTTCGACCATCCACACTTCCTTGGTCCCGTCCGGCTTGGTCACCTCCATGTGAATCCAAGCATGTGGATTCACCCACTCCACCTTGGTGATGGGTCCTTTCAGCACCACGGGCTTGTTCGGATCGAACTCTCCACCGAACGCATGGTGGGCGACGAGCGACGCGCCAGCCGCGAGCACGATCGCAACCCCGACCAGCGCAGCTGTCATCGTCGGTCGCATGTGATTACCTCTCACTTCCCAGCCTTGGCTTCGGCTTCGCGGTCGCGCTGACGAGCGCCGCTCAAAATGCCACCGAGGGCATAGTTCGCTTCGTGACACGCGTACTCGTAAAGCTTTTCGTCAGTGATTGGCCATGTGTACTCGCCTGTCCAGGGTCGGGTCCACGTTGACGGATCTTCGATCGTGAATCGGTACTTCAACGATCGGCCATCGACTCGCGTGAAGCGCTCGACGACGTGCAGGTTCTCTGTCGAGCCGCGGAACCGCGTTTGATCCGTGAAGTTCGTCGTATCGACGACCAGCGTGTCGCCCTCCCAGTGGCCCACCGAATCGCCCATCCACTTGCGGATCGTCGGGGGCAGATGTTCCGCATTCATACGAATGATGCGCGCGTCGTGCACCATCTCGGTGAGAATCATCACGTAGCCGGGCGTCTGCACGATTTGATGAAGGTTGTTGTAGAAGTAGTTCGGCAGCACCGGCGGTCCCGATGTCGAGCCGAAGCCGAGCACGCATCGCTCGCCAAGCGGCCGGCGCTCGGGGTCGTCGTAAGAACCCGGTGGTTCGAGGCCGGGATCTCTCGTCTCGCCGGCGTCGGAAGTAGGTCGCGCCGAGATCAGCCGCAGGCCGCGCTGTCGCGCCTCCGGTGTGAGCGGCGGGACCTTGCCGTCTTGGGGATCGATCACGATTGACGATCGCTTCTGTCCGTCGACGGTGCTGTAGTGCGTGCCGCGGTCGAGCCAGAACGTGTTGTAACCGCCAACGCCGCCGGCCGGACCGATGGATCCGTCGCCACCTTTTGGTGGCGCTTCCCGGTCGGCTCGAATCGGTGACCGTGCTCTCCGCTCGGCATCCGCAATACCCTGCTCGAGCTTCTCTGCTTCCGCGTCTGTGAGCACGGCCGGCAACCCAGAGGGTCGTTCGAGCGGCGTCAGCATGGCGAGGTCGTACATCCCGGTCAAGTCCGGACGACCGTCGGCCGTGCGCGGCAGGGGGGACGGGGCTTGTCCTGCCAGGCGAGCCGGCGCAACGGTGGCGGCTATCACGATGCCGGCTGCAGCCAGCGCGCCTGCTGAAACGAGGAATCGGTAACGCATATCGTTCCCTCTTGCCTTTCGGTTTCTGGCAGCCCTAAAGGGCTGCGCTACTTTCCTGCCCTTCCTGCCCTATCGGGGAAGCGGCTTCTTGCGCAAGTGCCCATAGAGGAGCTCTTCGACGAACTCCACGCACTTGAAGTCCATCAGCTGCGCGTTCTTTTCAAGACGGCGATAGAGCGGCATGCTGATCTTCCACGGCCGTGAAAAGACTTGCGGATCCTCAATCGTCGCCTCGTAGCTCAGCACATCAGGCGCCGTCCGAGTATATCGTTCGACGACATGAAGCTTGTCGCTGTGGAAGTTGCCCGAGCGATCGAACCAGGTTTGATCATTGAATCCTGTGACGTCCACCACCAGCGTGTCGCCGTCCCACCGCCCGACCGACTGCCCCATCCACGAGTCCACCGGTGCGGGGCCTGGGTCCGCCAAAAAAATGTTACGCGTGGCCCCCGCGTACTGATAGGCGATGAAGATCGAATTGGGACTCTGGAAGATCTGGAAAGGGTGAGGCAGGTACGTGGCGCGCGGGACGCCTGGGAGGTAGCACTTGATTTCGGGATCGCGCTCGAGCCACTTCTCCTGGTTGTCCTTCTTGGTCTTGGCGGCGTCCGGAAGGTACGGAATTGCGCCACCTTCGACAACGCCGAGCCCTGGCGGTACCGCCCCCACCGCGCCTAAGGCCAGTACGGGCGCCGCCGGTACCGGGCCGTACGGGCCAGGGCGAACCGCCAATGCGGGCCGCGCATTGTGGCCCTCGAGGTCGTAGTTGGCTTCGTTCAGGGACTGCCAGACGCCGTTCAGGTCGGGCTTGCCGTCCGGTAACCGTGGTGCCCGATAGGTCGCTGGGGTCTGTCCGGAGATTTGGAGCGTCGCGACCACGAGAACGGCGCCGGCCACCGCCGAAGCGATCGCGATCGTCAAGTGGCGAGCGGCGCGTTTCATAAAATCGAGGGGGCGGGCCTGCCGCTTCCCCTGTGACGTGGAACCCGGAATTGTACCACTTCGCCCACGGGTCAGGAGGCCCTCAATGGCGGCTTGCCATGCGTCCTCCAGCGGTCTATCCACCCCCTGCGAGGGCACGCCCCGGTGACTGCAGATCGCCCCTGATGACCAGCTATCATGTCCTCGAAATCAATCACGTGAATCACGATCTCCCGGCATCTCGTCGCCGCGTGAACCGGCAGCGCGCCTGGAGGCGGTTGGCTGATCGCTCGCAGCCCCCGGGCTTGCTCATCGCATTTGAGGGACCGGATGGGTCGGGCAAAACCACCCAGCGCAAGCTGTTCAAAACCTGGCTCAAGTCCGAAGGCTACGACATCGTTACCACGAAATGGAACTCGTCTGGTCTCATCAAGCCACTGATCAAGACCCGAAAAGCGCTGCAGGTGCTCAGCCCGACCGAATTCTCATTGCTGCACGCCGCGGACTTCCGGCATCGCGTCGAACACCAGATTCTACCGGCCCTTTGGACGGGGAAACTCGTGATTGCCGACCGCTTTCTCTTCACCGGCCTGGCCCGGGACGTGGCCCGAGGGCTCGACCTCGATTGGGTGATACGGCTGTACCAGCCGTTGCTCTGGCCCGACCTGGTCTTCTACTTTTCCGTCTCGCCCGATACCTCCGGTCGCCGAGTGACCGCCACTCGCACGCCAAAATACTACGAGGCCGGCCAGGACGTGACCAGCATCAACGACCCGGTCGAAAGCTACCTTCGGTTCATCCGGCGCGTCATCCGCGAGTACGAATCCCTGGCGCTGATCTTCAACTTCACGACCGTCGATGCCGAGCAGCCCATCAACGACCAGCATCATCAGCTTCGCCAGCTGTTTCGCGAGCGGGAGCGGAAGCCGCGACCGCGGTTCAACGTGGACGCGATCGCCGAGTGGCTGTCGCTCTCCGGTGGACAGCCGTGACGAGGCGTGCGGCTGCGACGCTCATCGCAATCGACGGGGCCGACGGCGCCGCCGTCGTCAAGGCGGCCCATCAAGCCTTCAGGACCGTCGGCCGGCAACGGGGCGGGATCAGCTGGTGGGACGCGTCGGGACTGTTCGAACAGCTGGTCGTCGCCGAGCAGGATGCCGGCCTGCCGTCGCCCCGCACGCTGCTCCTCTTGTATGCAGCCGACTTGGCGTTCCGGCTTCGTTGGGAGATTGAACCTGCGCTCGCTGAAGGCAAGACGGTCGTCGCGGCGCAGGTACGTCGAAACTGCTGTCGCGTTCGGTCGTGCCACTGGCCTGGCCGGCGGGTGGCTCACCAATCTGTTCAGATTTGCGCCAACACCGGATGGTCGACGACACATCCACAGCGCGACGCGCCGGACAGCCACGACCCCACGCGGCTTCGTCGAATTCGGATGTGTCCAGCTGGCAGGACGCGTGCTCGGTTTGACTCGGCAACAGCTGGCTGCCCGCACGCGCGCCCGCTTGAAGGCCGCTGCTCGTCGATAGCCGCTATCAGTTGTCAGCCGTCAGCTATCAGCCGTCAGCCGTCGGGCACGCTGAAAGCTGAGCTGAAAGCTGAAAGCTGACAGGGGGTGTAATGCCAGCTGACAGTCGATAGCTATCGCTTGAGTTGACGCTGGCCCGCTCTGGTAGCGCAGCCCTTCAGGGCTGCCCTCTGGCGGGCAGGCCTAAAGGCCTGCGCTACACGCTCGGCTAATCAGCTTCGGCCCCGGGTCCCAATCAGCTATCGGGCGTAAGCACCGCTGAAAGCTGAAAGCTGAGAGCTGATAGCTGCTCTTATCGCCGCGACGCATTGACTTCCTGCGTGACCCAGTTGCCGCGCTCCCTCGCGAACGCACGGAGCTCTTCGACAGCCGACTCGAAATATTCGTTACTGTACGGCTTGTCGGGGTCGGTCAGCGCAGCGTCCCTGATCTGTTGGTATTCCCGCTCGATCTCACGTTCGAGCCAGCCACGAGTGTCGTCCTCGGCGGGCTCACTGGCCAATCTGACGCACTCCAGCAACATGTTGAGGAAGAAATCACGCAAATCGCGATATGAGAGGGCGCGCGCGATCAAACGATTCTGCTGGTCGCTCGACACGTTGACCATGTTTTGCCAGATCGACCGCGTCAGCCCGCCCATGAATGCATGGCTCTTGTCCCAGGCACTGAACGTGAACAGGTTCTGGTTCTGATAGCGGTAGAGATAGAAGTTGTTGAGGCCCCAGTCGCCCACTAACCCGTCTTGGTCGGCCACAAACGTCTCGACCGCGAGGTGCTGGAGGAGCTTCTGAAGATCGACGTACTCGGCGATGGCTGTTCGGAAGGCCGCGGCGCTCGATTGGTTGATCGCCTGGATGAATCGAACGAGAACCTCAGGCTGCGGGTCGGCCTCGTGCGTCTCGGGCTTGAACGGCTCGGGGACGTAGGTTGCTGGATCCGAGCCGCGATCTTCGAAGAAGTACGGCGTCAAGTCGCTCGGGTATTCGGTACTCGAACAAATGGCCGTCGTCCTCGCCCAGTGTACGCTTCAGATATGCCTTGTCCGTCGATTCGACGATCGTGTACAGGCCGGCGTATCGCTCGTTGACGTAGAGCTTGGTGTGCACTTCTCGAGGCGCCAGCAGGTTCATGCGGCGAAACAGCAGCATGGTGAGCCGCTCGTGCATGTTCGTGGCATCCTGCGTGTTGTTTCGAAGCACGAACGACTTCAGCCCGAGAAACTTCTGCGCGGTCACGTACCGATCGAAGTCCACACGCAGTCCCGGCTTGACCCCGCTGCGGCTGCCCCTCCCGCGGGAACGGATGCCGATGTTCCGCAGGACATGGCCGCGCCACCGGAGGTCGCCAGGGTAGTACGTGTTATCCAGGAAGTGGTCCTTCAGCGACTGCCAATCCCTCGTATTGACGTTCAACCGGATTTCGTGAAGAACGGTGTCATCGAAGAACTCGTCCGCGTTGGATCCGGTCTCCGGCGTCGGCGTGACGCCGAGGAGCCGTGGGCGCACCTGGCCGTCGACCACGACGCCCGCAACGGACAGCAGAAGAACGACGAGGAATACTTTGAGCTTCATTGTTTGGCCAACGTGAATTGTCCCGACGTTAACGAGCCGCCACACGAGCTTGACCCGGCATAGGTGCCCGAGATCTCCGACGAAGTGACTTGTCCATTACCAGAAACGTTTGCGGAGCAGGAGTCGAACGGGCCGTCGAATGCGCCGGCCGGCATGCTGATCGAAAAGCTGATCGACGCGCCCGAGGCCGTGCCAGAGACCGAGCCACGCCCGGTGATGCCCGGTGGCCGTGTCGACCATCGTCATCGCGCCCGAGAACGACGCTCCGGTCTGGCGGAGCTGCCACGACATCCCACCAGGGCCGGACGAATCAGACGCCGAGCCAGTCCACGTGCCGTCAAGACTTACTGTTCCCGAGGAGGAGGAAGGCTGGGTCGGACTGCCTGATCCGCTGTCTCCCCCCGTGCAGGCGCCAACCGCCACGAAAGCCAGGACGGTGAATGCCAATCGATGCGGTTTCAAGAAGACGGTCGCCATCACTTCGCCGTGTTTGCTTACAGCAAAAACTGAAACCGAACGACCTGACTCCAAAAAGCGCCGCCGTCCACCATCGGATTGCGTTCCGGATCCTCGACTTGCTGTCGAATGCCGTTGACCTGCACTTTGATCCACGCGTTCACGGTCCAATTGACGCCAATCGTGAAGGCTTTGGTGCCTGTCAGGAAGATGTTCTCCGCGCGCGGATTGCGAAATGGTTCCTCGCTGCCTGTGGCGCCGACGCTGTCGAACCAAAGACGCTCGTAGCGGGCAGCCACTTCGACAGCCCCAAAGCCACCGCCCGGGAGCGGATCGGCGGCCCTCACCGGTCGTCTTTTCGACTCTCCAGTGATCACCCACGTTCCAGCCACATACCAGGATTGTCCGCGGGCGTCGGAAAGGGTCTGGTCCCCAAGCCCCTGCTGCAATCGGCTGTCGGTGACGTGTGTGTACTCGAAGCGTGCCGAAGCCGGTCCAATCGTCCAGTCGACATCGGCTTCGAACCGCTGTCGATCGCCCTTGACGTAGACCGGCGCGTAGAACACGTCGTCGGTGAGGGCGGTGCGGCCGCGAAGCCCATTCGGTCTGAACGAGTCGTCAGACAGCTTGGAGAACGTGTAAGCCGTTCCGAGCTCGAGGCCGCCGAGCGCGCTCGGGCTCAACCTGCGAAACGGAGTCCCAGTGACCCTCGCCGCAAATGTCTGATCGCCTCCCTGAATCCTCCTCGAGCGTGCGTTGTCTCCATCGTGCCGGAACCCGCCGACCCAGTAGTTGAGCCCACGCTTGAAAAAACGCCCGTGGACCATGACGCCGGTATCGCGTCCCGGTGCCAGATAATTCGCCCCCAGCGAGCGATACACGAAATCGTTCTGACTGACTCCAATCAGCTGATCGAGACCGAACGGGATCTTGAAGCGGCCTGCCTGAACCTGCGCATTCCTGATGTATCTCACGTTCACGAACACGTCTTTCCACACAGTCTCGTCTCTCAACTCTTGGAGCGATTCCTCTTCAGTCAGTTCGTGTTCTGTCAGCTCGTACTCGACCTCGTATTCGATCTCTCTGAAAAGGTGCCCTTGGATGCCGATGCGACTCCGATGCAGCTCCCACGTGCACGTCGTCGGAAGCAGCGTATCGTCGCACGCAAGAGCGCCTTGTGCTCCCGGGTAGGAATCGTACGCGTCAACCTGAAACTTGGCCTGGAAGTCGAGGCGGAATGTCGATCCGTAACGGATCGACGGATGTTGCCTCCAGACAAAATGAAGGCCGCCCTCATCGGTGTCGGCGGCCGCGTCCAGGTCTACTTTCTCGTCGGGCGCGGGAGCCTCTTGCTTCGGCGGCTGACTTTGCTGTGGGTCTTGCCGAGTCGGGTCCGGCGACGGAGTCGCCTCCTTGGCAGGGCTGAAGAGCCTGTGAAAACTTCTGTTGGCTTCGGGCTCCGGACTCCGGGCTACGGGAAAAACACTCGAAAAGCTTTCGCCGAAGCCTGGAGCCTGGAGTCCGACGCCCGTTTCTTCACGCGCTCCTAAGTCCTGCGCCACGGCGGAGCCGACCATTCCACCAAACGCGACGACGATCGCTGCAAGCCGTATCAGCATGGCGACCCACCTGGAGCCTCGCCTGCCGCCGCGGCGATTGCAGCGGGCTCAGCAGAAGCGATTGTCTCGAACAACTGGCCGACTTCTCGAACCGCCGCCGGATCGTCGACCGTGATTGCGATCTCGCGACGAAAGTTGAGGCTGAGCGCCGCGAGCGCGAGACTGCCGACCACCGCGATTTCGTCGTCGAGCAGCATGATCTTGCCGTGCGACTTCAGGCGGCCGAACCGTTTCGCGTCGGCGATCTCCACCGTGACGCCGTCCGCACGGCGCGCTTTCAGAAGGGTTATGAGATCGGGATCCGACACCTTTGCGTCGATGAGGCGAATCGTCGACCGGGCCTGTTCAATGAGGTCGGTGACCTGCTGGCGGGCACGCTCGGGCCCGACAATCAACCGGGGGCTGAGCAGCTCGGGGATCGATCGGCCGTCCCGGTCCGCGGCCATGATCTGCCGCAGCCCGGACACGACGTGCGGATCGTAGGTGACGACGAGGGCGTCGCACGTGCGATTGAAACACTTCTTCGTGAAGTTCAGCGATGCGACGATCGCCGGACCGTTGTCGGCCACCAGATATTTGGCGTGGTATTTGACAACGGGATCGCTGATACGCCCGGATGGTCGCACCGGTTCGCTCCAACCGCCGCCACAGCTTGTCGAGACGGCTGCGACCGCCTTTCGCGCGAGCCGTGGTCAACACTTCGACTTCCACGCCACGCTGGACGGCGTTGGCCAGCTCCGCGAACACCTCCTTGTCATTGCAGCGGAACAACGAGAGCCAGAGTTGGCGCTCCGCGCTTCGAATGATCTGGAGAATCGTGCTTCGCCGATCGGCCAGAGAGCTTACGACGCGGTCCGGTGGAATCGGCCCTTGCGCTAACGGTGTCATGCGCGCTCCCGCTGTTTCGGATGCTCCCAGGTGACGGACTTCACCCCGGTCCCATCCCCCATCAACTGAAGGCTCAAATCATCCAACGACGTCCGCGGATCGAGCCACGTGTGGTACTTGACGGTCACATCGTCGGCCGTCGAGATTTCGCGCGGTTCGAACACGATCTGGTTGCGCGCGAATACACCTTCGACGTGCGAGGTCGGGAACTGCCGGCCGGTGGTGAGAATCTCGACCGACATCACTCGATCACGTTGCGCCGATGTCCTGTGCAGCACCAGGAGGACTGTACACAGGAAACCTGTTCCCAATCCCGCGACGGCAAAGGCACCCAATCCGACGGACATGCCAAGCCCCATCAGGAGAAAGAGGATGGTCACGTCTTTGGGATCTTCGACGGGCGTTCTGAAGCGGACGAGGCCGGCAGCGCCGAAGATGCCGAACGCGCGCGCCAGTGAGTCGCCGATGATGATCATCATCATCGCCCCCGAGACGCAGAGGAGCGTCTGCGCCTGCTCCATCGAAGAAGAGGACCGATCGCGAGTGGTCGGTTGATGAATGGTGGTGACGAGCAGGCCGATGAGGGTCGCGACAACCAGTTTCAGCAGCTCGATGAATGGCTGGAACGAGTTGCGTGGTAACGGGGCGGTGCCCGGACTGACAGTCGACGCGCCCAGCGCCTCCGCCGCGCTGCGGAGACCGGTCAGCTCGAGCGGCCATCTCAAGCCGCCCCAGACCAGGGCGGCGCAGAGGAGCGCACCGGCCGCCGCGATCCCAATCGTGCGCCACGGCCAGGCCGCGAACCGCGCCGCGTCGGCCGTGTCGTACACCTCGAACGCGGGCAGCAGGTTCGAAAGGGTCAACACACGTCGAACCTCGGCTGACAGCGCCGCCAGCCGCAAACGGCCGCCGAGCCGGAGCGCAGACGTGTGGCCGCGAACCAGAGCGCGGATCCCTGCACTGTCGATGGCCGTCACCCCGCTGAGATCGACGACCAGCTGGCGATGGCCGCCGCGAAATAGCTGCTGGATCTGCCGCTCGAGGGCTTCGGCCGCGCCGCCCGCGACCAGTGGCTCCTGGGGTGCCAGGACGAGTCGGTCAGGGCGGGGACCCTTCGACGGGGATGAGTCAGACATTGTCACAGCGCTTCCAGCGATTTACCGGGGTTGTGGGCGACCGACCGGGCCTAGCACCTAGGCCTTGCCGAGGCCCCGAAGACCGGCTCATGCTCAATTAACGTGTTGGACCGCCTCTGGTAACACGTTCTATTACCTAGAAACGAATTTCAGCGGCCTTAGAGGACTAGACGATGGCGTGGCTCCACCCGTTTTCCCCTTCCTGCGGGGCCCGGCCGCCCGGAACCGGGGCGGTTGTGCCAAAAAGGCACCGAGGTCACCGTTCCGCCCGGTGGGGTATGACGCTGGTCGCCACCCGGACGCTGGTCGCCACCCTTCTGATGAACGTGACCCTGCTCGGTCAGTCGCCGCGGCCAATCGACGTCTTGGTGACGGATCCCCAGGGGAAGCCTGTGCCGGGCGCCACCGTTCGCCTGGCCCTGGCCGGCCGGCGGGTCTGGGAGGGCCGGACGGCCTTCGATGGGTCCCTGGAGCTTAACACTGAAGTCATCGACGTCGTCCTGAGCGTCACCGCGCCCGGATTTGCGCCAGCCTCCGTGTCGCTGGAGCTGCACGAGGGTCGCACGCTGGCGATCACGTTGGAACCAGCGCCCTTCTTCGAAGAAATCCAGGTGACCTCGTCACGCACGGAAATCGCGCAGGCCGACCCCAACGTCACGATGACGGTCTTCTGGTTTCCAGTCTTGCAGACGCGAGGCGCGCCGACGATCGACGACATGCTGAAGGTGGTTCCAGGATTTGCACTGAACCGTCGCAGCTCGTCGCGCGTGGCGAATCCCGGGATGCAGAGCCCGACGCTGCGAGGACTGGGGGGCTCCAGCGCGAGCAGGTCGGTGGTGCTGGCCGATGGCGTGCCGCTCAACGATCCATTCGCCGGGTGGGTGTATTGGAACAAGGTGCCGCAATCGGCGATCGACCGCGTCGAGGTCCTGCGTGGCGGCGGCAGCGACCTGTACGGGGCCGACGCCGTCGGCGGCGTGGTCCAGATTCTGTCAGTGCGGCCAAGCCGCCGCTCGGGGCGCGCGCTCATCGAGGGGGGGAATCTCGGCACCGGGCGGGTCTCGGCCTTTCTCGGCGGCCAGGGCGGCGACTGGAACTTCAGTGGCGCCGGCGAGTTGTTCACGACCGAGGGCTACATCATGGTCGCAGAGGACGAACGCGGCCCCGTCGACACGCCTGCAGGATCGACGCATCGGTCCGCCGTTGGTGTGCTGGGGTACCGGGCCCAAAGCGGCTGGCGCTTCGAAGGCCGCGCAAATGTCTTCTCAGAAGACCGGAAGAATGGCACGCCGCTGCAGGTCAACGACACGGACGCTGGACAGGTAGCGGGCGAGGTTCTGGGGGATATCGGCAGCGGGTCCCTCTCGGTTCGCGTGTTCCGGATCGGCCAGGGGTATGACGAGACGTTTTCGATCATCTCGGCGGAGCCGCCTCGCGCCAGCGAAGAGCTCGACCGCATCGACCGGGTGCCGACCAACATCGTCGGTCTCTCGACGCAGTGGCTTCGCACGTGGCCGCGCGGCACACTACTCGTCGGAGGTGAGGGGCGCTTCATCGACGGCAGGTCGACGGAAGTGCGGGTCGACAGCGGCCGCGTGCTCGGCACGTCGGAAGCTGGAGGAACCCAGCGCCTCGGATCGGCGTTCGTCCGCGCGACCTTCCAGGCGGGCGATCGGTTGACACTGGCGGCCGGCGCGCGCGGCGACTCCTGGCGCTCGGAGTCGCTGGACTCGGTCACCACGCAGACGGCCGGGTCGTTCAGCCCGCGCGTGTCGGTCGTTTATCGCGTTGACGACACGGGAGTCTCGGTCCGCGGGTCGGTCTATGGGGGCTTTCGTGCCCCCACACTCAACGAGCTCTACCGCGGTTTCCGGGACGGAAACAACGTGACCACCCCCAATGGGGCGCTCACGCCGGAGAGACTGAAGGCGGGAGAAGCTGGAGTCCTGTTCGCCCGCGGACGCGTCTCGGCACGCCTCACCGGCTTCTGGAACGTGTTGGACGACAGCATCGTCAGCGTCACATTGGCCACTTCGCCTTCGCTGAACATCCGCCAGCGCCAGAACGCCGACAAGCTCCGCTCGCTGGGGATTGAGATGGAGGGCGACTTGCGGCTGTCGCAGTCAGTCTCGGTGGGCGTCACGAGCGCGATCGTCGATGCGCGATTCAAGGGCAACACCAGCCTGAGAGACTATCGCGCGCCGCAAGTCGCAGACTATACCGTCGGTGCAACTGTGCGGTACGACAAGGCGGCGTGGCACGTCTCGGGTCAGTTCCGCGTCACTGGCCCGCAGTTCGAAGACGATCTCAACACGCTGCTGCTCCGCCGCGCGACCGTGGTCGATCTGCTCGCCAGTCGATCGCTCGGCAATCGTCTGAACATCTTCGTCGGGGTCGAGAACGTGTTCGACAGCGACTACGATGTGGCCCGGACGCCCGCGCGGATGGTGGGCCTGCCGCGTGCGATTCGCGGTGGGGTCCAGGTGGCCTTTCCCTAATCAGCCACCTTCCGTGGGGTCAGACCCCAGACGTCTACTTGACGACGGCGGGCGACCAGGCGTCGGATACGAAGCGTTCCGACCGTTGAGCGCCGGTGGTGGTCACGCGCCAAATGTTGTTCCCGTCGGTCGATGGGAACTGGTAGACGACGTGGGAGTCGTCGAGCCATTCCACCTGATCGTCGATGCTGCGCGCTTCGCCGGCCAAGGGACGCTGCGCCATGGTCGAAAGTTCGAGGAGCCACAGTTCCCATTCAAACGCCAGTCCACGACGGACTCGCTTCTTGAAGGCGATGCGGGTGTTGTCCGGCGACAGCGATGGACATTCGACGCCCGCAAGAACGACGCGAGCTTCTTTCGTCCCGACACTTCCTTCGACCAGGTAAAAGACATCTCCAGAGCTCAGCGTCGCAAAAAACCGATCGCTGTCCTGCGCGAACGTCACGCCCCAGAAATTGAAGTCCACGCTGCGAAAACGTTTGCCGTCGCGCCAGACCGCAAATTGCTCGAGGTCGGTGACCGGCTTGCCGGTTCCAGTATCGAGCACGGTCGTACGAGTCGAGAATCCGGCATCGGCGTAGGAATGTCCTTGCTCGAAGACGGTGACGGCCGCCCACCGTCCATCGGGCGATAGTCGAGCCCGACTCGGCGGGCCTGTCAGCGGAATCGCGTACAGCGGCTCGAAGCGCTCGTTGAAGATGCGGGCCGTGTAAGCGGGAACGGGCGTCAAGTCGGCGACCAGACAGACGCCACGCCCGCCGGCGAAATGCACACGCGCACAGGAGAGATCGGTGATGTAGCGGGCGCCATCTGCCGAGGCGAGCGAGGCGAGAGCTATCCGCCCCCACGTTTGTCCCGGGATCAAGCTCTGAAACATCATGAATGGCCGATCCGGTGGTGAGGTCAGCACACGTTCCTGACCGAGGCTCGACCGCTCGTCGGCTTCCTTGTTCAGGATCGCCCTGGCCATCGCCGCGCCCACTGCGGCAGCGGCCAGCACACAAACAGTTCCAAAAATCCAGAGACGCCTACGGTCCCGAGGTTGGCCTTCCACAGGCAGGCCTTTCACGCCTCCGCGTTTCCCGGCGTGAGTTGCCGGAACGCGAGCGCCAGGGCGGCGCACAGGCCGAGCGTGAAGAACACCAGCGCTGTCTCATGCCCCCAGCGCGTCCACGCGAAGCCAAAGGCGAGCGACGCCAGCACGCGAGCAAGATTCGTGGCCGTTGCGATTACGGCGAGTCCGGTTCCTAGCAGAGCGACCGGAAGCCGAGCGCTGGCAAGAGCGGCAAGGACGCCATCGGTCGCCGCATAGTAGGCGCCGAGAAGGACGACGCAGGCCACGGGTGCGACCGCGCCGAGGCTCCGGGCCATAAGCAGACCGTAGAGAACGAGCAGGAATGTATGGCCCGCGAGGAACGTGCGGCCGGCGCCGATGCGGTCGGCAACGATCCCCATCGGCGCCGCCAGCATGAAGTAAACCAGCGGCGTCCCTACGTAGAGCAGGGGAATCAGCCGGCTATCGAAACCGCTCGTCTGCTGGAGAGTGAGGTATAGGAACGCATCGCTGACCGTTGCCGATGCGAGCACGCCCGCTGTGATCAGCAGCGGGCGGAACTGACGGCCGCGAAGGAGATTGGCGGCCGCGCCGGGCGAATCGGCACCGCGCGAACCGCGCTCGCCGTCCGAGCCGTATTGCGAGGCCTGCACGAACAGCACCAGGACCGCAAGACCGACAATCGCAATCCAAAAGCTCGTGAGAAATACGAGATCGAAGCGCCGCGGCGTGAGCGCCAGGATCGCGAACGCAACGATCGGCCCCAGGGTGGCGCCGGCCGCGTCGAGCGCCCGGTGGACGCCAAACGACGTGCCGAGTTGGCCAGGCGCCGCACTCAGCGCGATCAGGGTGTCGCGCGGCGCCGTGCGGATGCCTTTTCCCAGCCGATCGCCCACCACCACGGCGAGGAGCGGCGGCCATCGCGCACCGGCCACCAGGAATCCCAACTTCGACAACGCCGACAGGCCATATCCAAATGCGGCCACGGCCTTCGGCCGTCGCAGCCGATCCGAGATGACGCCGCTGCCCGTTCGCACCACGGCTGCGACCCCCTGGTACACCCCGTCAATGGCTCCAAACGCGAGCGGCGTCATCTGCAGGTGCAGGACGAGATAGATCGGCAGGATGCTGGTGATCATCTCCGACGAGACATCCGTGATGAGACTCGTGGCGCCCAGATACCAGACATTGGCGTTGAGGCTCAGCCAGGACGCCTGCCGCCACGCGGCCTTCAGCGAGATCCCGCCGGGGGCCGAATTCAGTTCATACATGCGCGAAATTTCTGTCGGCGTCCTGCTCGGAACCCGGGGAGTCCGCGAGAGTGACTCGAAGCCGAATTCCAGCCATCGCACAGTAGCGCAGCCCTTTAGGGCTGCTTGTGGCAGGCCTCGGCAGGCCTGAAGGCCTGCGCTACGTCGTCACAACTCAAGTGACCTCCATGGATTAGGCAATCAGCGTCAGTTGCTGAATGTCAGTGGCAATTCGCAGTGCCAACGTCCGAAAAGCTCTGGCCGGGGACCGGAATGAACTGCCAATCGTACCGGTCGTTCCACAGCGTCATCTTCAGGACGCCCCACGTGCTGTTGTCACGGATCTCACTGTTGGGCATGGTCCGTGGGAAACCGGTGAGGTGGGCGCCACCCGTGCCGACGACGAACTCGCGGATTCCGAATATGGGATCCCGGATGCCGTCTGGATCCTGCGGCGCGAAGCGCTCGTAGCTGTGGTTGTGCCCATTGACTACAACGTCTGCGCCGAACTCGTACAACACCCGCCAGATCACCCGCATGTGGGGATTGCTTCCGTTCGACCCGGACCCGAAGACGGGAGTATGAAAGTATGCCAGCGTGCACCGGCTCGGATGCATGGCGAGATCATTGCGTAACCAGACCTCCTGGGGCGATCCGGGATGCGCCGATGCCTCGCTATTGAGCGCGACGATGTGCCAGGCGCCGAGCGTGAAGCTGTAGTAGCCGACCCCGGGAGGTCCGGCTTTGGCGCCGAAGTAAGAAAAGTAGCTCGAGGCGTCGGACCGGCCATTGGCGTAGTCGTGATTCCCCGGGACCGGCTGCGTCCGCCCCCTATGGCGCCCCCAATGCGGGTCGTAACAACGCTGGAACTCGTCGCTCGTTCCATCCATGTATGAGTTGTCGCCGGCTGTAAACACTGTGCCAGGGATGCCATCGAGCAACGCCGCCGTCTGCTCTGCGCCTGCCAGACCGCACCACCCGATGTCGCCTGTTCCGACGAACACCTCGGGGCCGGCAAACGGTGGCTGCGGGCTTGGTCCCGGGACGGGATTAGGAGGCCGATCGGGAGCAATGGGACCGGGGCCGCCAGTGCACGCGGCCAGAAGCGCGAAGACGACCGCCGGAAGGACCAGACGCTTCATGGCTGAGGTGCCAGCACGACAATTCTACGCTTCCGGACTGGAAAGCGGGCGACAGACTTCAACGGCGGGGAGTGACCGCGTCGCTCAAGACACTCCGATCGACCAGTGATTCCAACGTGGTCCGCGACCGGGGAGGTCGCTTTTGAGCGGCCGCTGCCCATGCCTCCTCCTCGACCATGATGTCCAACAGATCGTCGGGAAGAGACGCAGGAAATCGAAACTGCTGCCACACCAACGCGCTCGTTGCCTCTTTCACGTTGACCTTCGACACGAGCAACGGCCGCACTTCCGCGGGACGACTCTGGACCTGCTCTGACGCGCGGATCGTGGCCCTCACAAGACTGACCAGAGCAGCTCGCTTTGTGGAATCAGCCAGGATATCGGCCGTGGTGTTCAGGTTGAACAACTCTCTGTAGATTGACCGGTCTTCCATGACCACGGCATCCGATCCGACGGCCTCTATCGAATATTGTGCCCACGGCTCCCAGATTGACACGGCATCGACATCGCCTTTCCTCAGGGCTTCGGCCATGTCGCTCTGCGCCAGCCCGGTCACGGTGATGTCGGTTTCTGCAAGACCCGCCGTCCGCAACATCTTCGCGAGGTAGAAATGGGCCGACGTATTGAGCGGCGTGCCGACCCGTTTTCCCCGAAGGTCGGCGAGACGTTGGATGCCAGCCGACCGCCGCCCCACGACCCGGTAGTAGCACTCGGCGACGGTGAGAACGATGCGAATGTTCGGACTGGCCACGGAGCGAAGGACGGCCTGAGTTGAAGAGTTGGTGGCGGCGTCGGCTTCGCGACTCACGAGCTGCGCGATGCCGCCGCTGGTGACTCGAATCGCAGCGCCTGCAGACCCTTCGGTTGCCACAAATAGCGGCGCGGACTCGATCGTCGTCGTGTTCACGGCGAGTCTGAAGGACCGATCGTTCTGCGCAGTAGCGGCGATGCTCAGCGCAGCGATGAAAGCGAATACCAACTTTCGCACAACGCTCGTCATGGGTACTCACTTCACCACTGAGGACACGGGGGACACTGAGGATCGGTCCTGGAGGAATTAACCTCCGCGTCCTCCGTGGTGACTATTTATCGATACCTACAGCGGCGCGTCGGGTTTGCCAATGGACCGCCACATGTGCGCGACGGCGCTGTTGTCGAAGCCGAGGCCTTCCTTCGGCTGTTTGAAGTGACGGCCGATGACGTCGACGAACTGTTCCAGGTCCACTCTCGCATTCGGATCGAACGCGTACAGGTCGTTCACCGTCACCATTCGCGGCTCCATATACCACTTGTGATCGCGGACCATCTTGTAGGTGGCGTCGATGTACGGTTCGGGCTTGTAGTCCTCGCCGAAGACGTTCCGATAGAGATCGGGATATTCGTAGCCGTTGGCCGGATCCGCGTAGAAGCGCAGCGCCTGATGGTAGCGGATGGCAAATGTCGTCTTTTCGGGCACGTACGGCTCGAAGAGCTGGGCGCCCCACCAGCCGTGGTCCACCTTGATCAGCTCCTGAACCACGTCATGCAGCAGGCAAGCCAGGACGACCTCTTCGGACATCCCGGTTTTCATCGCCCGATTTGCGCTTTGAAGGACGTGGTTGGAGGTGCCGTTGAACCGTAGCTTGAAGAAATCCATCAGCGTCGGCCTGGCAGGCATGTCGGCAAGCCGCTTGACGTTGTCGGTTCGTGCCACGAAGAGATTACCGGCTCCACGGCGGTAGCGGCGCGTATCGATTTGTGCCTCGATTTCTGCAACCGTCGGGAATTTCTTGGCGGCGTTCTGGCCGGCCCCTTGATTGCGGGCGACAGCCTCATTCAGCTGCCGCGTCATGAAGTCCTCGAGCGCGTCCGCCTTGGCTTCGGAGTCCATCACGCTGACAGCGGCTGCACCGCCAAGACTGGCGATAAATGCACGCCTATCGATCTCCATACTTCCCCCCTTGTTCGAGCATCATCTATCCGGATCCATCGTCGCGCGTGACCTCGACCTGGCGAATCTCACCTCGGCCCGACAGGCGCACTCGCCAGGGATTGCAGCAGACCTCGCAGTCCTGCACGAAGCTTCCCGTCATGTCCGGCTCGACGTAGATTTCCGCAATCTCGCCGCAGTACGGGCACGTCACGAGAAATTCGTCGTCCATGGGCCTCGTCACAAGGGTTGTACAATACCCCATGCCCTATCCCGAATTCTTCGTCGAACCAATGCGTCTGGAACTGACTCGTCTGGGAGTCGAGGAACTGCGAACACCAGCCGATGTGGACTCGGCTGTGCGGACAACTCCAGGAACCCTCATGATCGTCGTGAACTCGGTGTGCGGGTGCGCTGCCGGCAAGGCGCGGCCGGGGATTGCGTTGGCGCTCCAGCACGAAACCCGTCCCGAACGCGTGACGACGGTATTCGCCGGCGCCGACGTCGAAGCCACCGATCGCGCGCGCAGCTACTTCACCGGCTACCGTCCGTCCTCGCCGTCGGTTGCACTGCTTCGCGACAGTAAAGTGATCTTCATGCTGGAGCGCTGGCAGATCGAGAATCAGAACGCCGAACAGATCGCAGCCACGCTCACCGCCGCGTTTGACGAGTTTTGCGCGACCCCGGCGCGAGCGTAACACCCTCTGCCCGCTTTCTGCCTCGCCAGCAGTAACCGAGTAGACCGAAACCTACCAGGACTGCCGTGCCCGGTTCAGGCACTGTCGTGACGGCCGGGTACAAGAACTGCCTCGTCCCGTACTCGTCGTTCGTCTGCGGGATCAGGTTGGAGACCGGGTTGGTCGGTCCGATGCCCAGTCCTCGCGATTCCATCAGGATGTCGACGCCAAGCGTCCCGATTCCGGGGTCGCCGCCTGGGACAGTGAAGCGGCCGAGCAGTGACATCGATGGGTTGAAGGGATCTACCAACAACGCCCACGAGTTCGTCAATGTGGCTTGCGCCGTCAAGCCGCTAGTGAGGTCGAGGTTGTCGTCGATAAAGCGTCCCGGACTCAGGTCTCCTTCCACATCGCCCAATCCGAGCGCGTGACCGATCTCGTGCGTCAATAACCGTCGGAACAAGTCGAGTGTATACAGCGCACCGGGATTGCTGTTCACGGTAATGTCGGCGCCCGAAATCGCAGATCCGGGGTACCCGGTCGTACCTGAAGTGAGCGTCACCGGACCACAGCAAACCGAGAAACTCGCGAACGCCCGCAGGCCTGCGTCACCAAGGTCGGTCGCGAACACATCGATTTCCGCGCCGGCCATGCCTGGTACAACAGGCGTGGCCAAGTCCGGCACGAAGGAGAACGTTCCGGGTAACCCGGTGACGGGGTCACCGACCGTCCAAGAGCTGAAGGCTCGGTCCACGCTGGCCTGGAAATCAACAAGAGCCGGCGGACCACCGAACCAGAAGAAACTATTGAGCAATGCCTGATACGAACCGCCTTCGAGGGAAAAGCGCAACCCACCATCCAAGGACCTCTCCAAGTCACCGACCGCCAATGGCGCGAAGTCCCATCGGAATCCTCCGCCCAGCGCCGCATCCGTGAAGCCAAAAATCGCACCACCCTCAACCCTCGTGGCTGGGCCGAGAACGGACGCCGCAAACGACAGAGCGATCACCCAACGTTTGATGCGAGGCAGGAGGAGGGGCCGCATTTCGACTCCTGTCAGCTTGAGCCCAGAGTTTTCGCGCGGCAATCGGTCGACGTCAGCCTACCTGCTGACCATCTTCAACTCCGTCCCCGCGATCTTCATGGCGCCGTCCGCCGCGGTTGTCACATCACCGGTCACTTCGATGGTGTGTGCGATGTGGCCCACGAGCTTCTCGTTCTTGTTGGCGGCGAGGTCTCCGGTAATCTCGTAGACCTTCCCGTCTGTCGACAGGAGTGCGAGGGGGCGGCCCATCTTGGCGCATGCGGTCGCGCACCCTTCTGTCGGCCCGTTCGGCATCGTGTGTCGGTCGCCAGTGTTGGTCTTGTCCATCTTGTAGCAGGACTGGTCGATGAGCTGTCCTTTGATTGTCTCGACCTTCGCCGACGGCGACGCGCACAGGATGAGTACGAATGCGGCGGTCAGCACTGTAAGAATCGTTCGCATCTGAACCTCCCTTCAAAGTCAGCGGCGACGCGCACCAACCGTAACGGAGCAGAGCGATCGGTCGACGGGGAATGACTATAATCCTCGCAAAGGACTGACGCAACCACTGACCGCGCTCGACACCACCCTCGCCTATCACGAGCGCACGAAGCACCAGCCATTTCGCTTTGCGCCCTCACTCGGGTATCTGGACTGGGACACTCAACCGGATCCTTTTCGTCGATTTGACGGCGCGCCGGTCGTTCCGCTCGAGCTCATGCCGTCGGAGCCGGCAGGTCCAGTCAGCTTCGACCCCCGCTACGAACCTGCATTCGTCGCTGGACACGTCGCCCACGCCCCGCTCGGCCATTCGTCAATCTCCCAACTCTTCCAGGATGCCCTGGGCTTGTCGGCGTGGAAGCAGGCCGGTGCTTCACGCTGGGCTCTCAGGGTCAATCCGTCGAGTGGAAATCTTCATCCGACCGAAGGCTACCTTGTTGCCGGACCGGTTGAAGGTCTTCATTCGCGGCCGGCCGTCTATCACTACGCGCCGTTCGGCCATGCGCTCGAGCTGCGGGCGGAGCTGTCCAACGATGCATGGTCGGCTCTCGCCGTTCAGCTTCCCCACGGCTCGGTGCTCGTGGGATTGACGTCCATCCACTGGCGCGAATCGTGGAAATACGGCGAGCGGGCGTTTCGGTACTGCCATCACGACGCCGGGCACGCCATCGCAAGCGTCGCCATTGCGGCTGCGGGACTCGGATGGGAGGCCAAGCTGCTCGAGAGTCTCACGGACGAAGACCTGGCGGTGCTGCTGGGCGTGCACGTCCAGGCCGGAATCGAGGCCGAACACGCCGACTGCCTGCTGGCGATCGTTCCACAGGGCTCCGGCTTCACGCTCGAACGGCAACGTGAATTCGCCATTCCGGCGTCAGTACGCGACGCGCTGCTTGGTGGATCGTGGCGGGGTGTGCCGAACCGGCTGAGCAGCGATCATCATCCCTGGCCGGTCATCGACGAGGTGGCGGACGCCACGCGACGGCACTCGCGGCCTGACGACTCCTTCTGGTGCCCGAGCAACTTCGACAACCGATCGCTGCAAGTGGGCGACTCGCCGCTGGCGCTTCGCCGAATGATCCACCAGCGGCGCAGCGCGGTGGCGCTCGATGGTCGCACCGGCATTACACGCGAGGCCCTCTATCAGATCCTGTTGAAGGCCATGCCCGGCTCGCGGCAGATTCCCTTCACCACGTTGCCCTGGCGACCCGCAGTCGATTTGTTGCTGTTCGTCCACCGCGTCGCCGACCTTTCTCCAGGTCTCTACGCGCTCGTGAGAGAGCCCGGACGCCGACAGGCGCTCGCAGAAGCCTTGACGCGGTCTTTTGCGTGGACGACGCCCGCCGAGTGTCCGGCGTCCTTGCCACTTTTCTTCTTGCAGGAGGGAGATGCACGACACGCCGCGCGTCAGACGAGCTGCGACCAGGACATCGCCGCCGACGGAGTCTTCGCAGCCGCCATGCTCGCCGACTACCGCGCGTCGCTCGAGGCATTTGGTCCCTGGTTCTACCCGCGCCTGTATTGGGAGACCGGAGTGATCGGGCAGGTCCTGTACCTCGAAGCTGAAGCCACCGGCATTCGAGCCACTGGCATCGGCTGCTTCTTCGACGACCTCGCGCACCGCGTGTTTGGCGTGACTGGTGATCGGTTTCAGGTGCTTTACCATTTCACGATGGGAGGAGCACTCGAGGACACGCGCCTGCAGACGTATCCGGCTTATCAGCACTTGGGGACTGGGGGCTAGAAGCTGGAGGCTAGAGGCTGGGGGCTTAGAGGCTGGGGGCTGGAGGCTAGGGGCTGGGGGCTGGGGCGGATCTGAAGGTTCGCCCTCCGCTTGTGTTGGCGTCTCGACGATGTTACCGTCGTCGACTTCTGAATGGACGCGTCGCCGCAGTCGCAGGCACGTTTCTCGCACACAGCGTGATCGAGCACCGGGTCGTCGGTGCCGAAACGTATTCGGGGGGAGCGACGCCGTGGCAGGAGATTCGCTGGAGAAACGAGTGGAGATGCTGGAGCAGCAGATGCGGCCCTTGAGCGAATTGCCCGAACGTGTAGCCTCGCTCGAAACGCAGTTTCTGCAATTTCGAGCCGAGGTCCGTGGAGAGTTTTCTGCAGTGCGTTCCGAGATCAAGTCAGAGATTCAGCTCGTGCGCTCCGAACTTCGCTCTGAGATTCAGCTCATGAGCTCGGAACTTCGCTCTGAGATGCAAGCGGGAGACGCGTCGCTCCTGGGAGAGATTCGCAAGGTCGAAGCAAATCTCAGAGAAGAGATACGGGCGGGCGACGAAGAAACTCGGCGCTTCATGCGCGTCCTCCACGAGGATGTGATTTCGCGCATCGCAGCGATTGGCGAAGGCCGTTCGTAACTACTGTGGAGCTCCGCCCAGGTGCGTTTGGCCGCGCCTACTTGTCCACGGGCACGCGCCGGCGCAACTCGTCGAAGAAGTTCAGGAGAAAAACGACGTGGTGATCGAGCTTCGGCCCTTCCGAGGTAGCCAGTGGGGTCGTCACGACCATGCGCTTGCTGTCGGGAGCCAGATCGAACCCAATCGCCCCTCCCAACTTATCGGTCCACACGCGCGGCTTCTCGGCGACGAATAAGTCGCCGCTTACCGCGTAGCTCACCGTCATGATCTGATCGCCGGACCGGTAGAGCAATTCCCGTCCGTTACGAGACCAGACCGGCGCCGTTCCTCCACTGTTCGAGATTTGCCACTTTCCCCCTTGCCCGGCCGCCGGAGCCGGAAACGCCCGCACATACACCTCGAACGTCCCCGATTCGTTCGACTGGTACGCGAGCCAACGGCCATCCGGTGAGAAGGCTGGGATCTGGTCGACGAACTGTGTTGTCATGTACCGCTCCGGCTTCCCAGCCTTTGGTGTGCCGGCGTCATCTTCGATCGGGACGGTCCAGATTTGCGGCGACCCATCGACCTGGTCGAACGCGAGACGCTTGCCGTCTGGTGCGAACGAGCCTGGAAACTGAATGGTCTTTCCGGAAACGAGCACCTGCGGCTGACCGGCGCCGTCGGAGCGCGTCCAGAAGATGCCATTGCCAATGGATCCGAACACGACGAACCGACCGTCGGGACTCCAGATCGGACTCACGAACGTTCCCCCGCCGAAGGTCAGCCGCGTCATGGCGTCCCGCTGCTCGTCGTACACCCACACGTCCTGGCTCCCGCCTTCGGCGGCCACCAACAACACCCTCCTACCGTCGGGAGAGAGTCTCGGCGGCTGATAGGCACCCGGCTTGGCCTGCAGCGACGTCTGCTTACCTGCTGCGTCGATCCATTGAAGGGTCATCGCAACTCCGCTGCCGGGCACTCTGCGGTACACCAGCGTGCCGCTGCGCGACACGTCGAATTGTCCGAACCCCGCCGCCGTATCGTAAGCCACGTCGTCCAGTATTGGCAGCGCTGCCCCGCGCGTCTCCAGTGTTTCCAGGTCAAACGGAATGGCGAACATCGTGCTCCTGTTCGTATAGACCAGATGACCACTCGTCAGGTAGCGCGCGGACGTGGCTCCCCGCGCCACCGTCTTCCGGCGGCGATCTGCAAATGAGACGACGTCGATGTTGGCCTTGTCTACGCCAGGTGGCGTGCTGTAGGCCGCAATCAGCGCGGCTTTCCCTCCTGGCAGGATCTGAGGAGTCCCGTGAAAGAGCTCTTCGCCCCCCAACTCGAGCAGGGTTTCCTGCGCACCGCCGCTAGAGGGAGCACGCAGGAGTCCTTTGGTGAGCCCGGACCCTATTATGAGATTGCCGTCTTCGCCCCAACTACCTCCGCCAAAAATGTTGAGCTCGCTTAATGGCACCGCGGCACCGCCGTCCACTGAGATCTTCTTCAGCCTCCTGCCGTCAGCGAAACCCACCCACTGTCCGTCAGGCGAGAAAAACGGACTAATCGCTCCTTCGGTGCCGGCGAGCTCAGTGGCTTTGGACTGGTCCAGACGTCGCGTGAAAAGCCGTGGCGGGCCGGCAGCGGCACTGGCTAAATACACCAGCCGCGTCCCATCGGGAGAAATGAGGACGCTGCTCGGAGTAGGAACGAGCAAGGGCACCAGAGAGACATCGGGCCCCAAGTCCACCTCGAGACGCGCCAGCGGCCGATCGACAGGGCGCTCGGTTCGACGCCACGGTGCCCAGAGCGCAAGCGCTGCGACAACAGCGAGCGCTGCAGCAGCCACCCACCCAATCTTCATGAGCTGCGATGGCGCCGGCGTGGCCGTTCTCGCATCGTCCAGCAACTTCCACGCGTCTCCTATATCGCGAAGGCGCTTCTTCGGATCTTTTTCGAGGCAGCTTTCGAGCAGATGCTGGACTTTGTGGGGAACGCTATCGAGCTTGGGCTCCGTCTGAATCACGGCCGCCAGGATTGTCGAGACGTCCTCCCCGTCGAATGCTCTCTTGCCTGTGAGCATCTCGTACAGGACGACGCCGAACGCCCAGATATCGACGCGCTTATCGACCGACTTTCCGCGCGCCTGCTCGGGAGCCATATACGCGGCAGTCCCGAGGATCATGCCGGCTTGGGTTGCACCGATGTTCAATGTCGGCGAATTCGTGAGCTCGTCCACTCCTGCCCATCCAGCCTCTCCTGCCCCTCCTGCCCCGACTTTCGCCAGACCGAAGTCCAGTACCTTGACCGTTCCGTTTGTTTTGATCTTGATATTGCCGGGCTTGAGATCGCGGTGAACGACCCCTTTGTCGTGTGCCGCTTCGAGCGCGTCGGCAATCTGGCGAGCGATGCCAAGCGCTTCCTCCACGGGGATCGGGCCGGCCTTGATCCGCTCGGCGAGCGTCGGACCCTCCACCACTTCCATCACCAGGTAGTTGGGGCCTACGTCGTGCAGCGTACAAATGCCAGGATGATTCAGGGATGCGGCAGCGCGCGCCTCGCGCTCGAAGCGTTCATTGAACTGTTCGGCGGAGATTTTGATGGCAACGTCGCGTCCGAGACGAGGATCCCGGGCGCGGTAGACCTCGCCCATCCCACCGCGACCCAGCAGGTCGAGTATCTCGTAAGGACCAAGGCGAGTACCGCTCGCCAAGTTCATCAGGCCTACGCCCAGTTGAAGCCGCTCTTGGAGAGAGGGAGCTGCCGGAGGCGCTTGCCGGTGGCCGTGAAGATCGCATTGGTCACCGCGGGCAGCACGGGCGGCAGCGCCGGCTCGCCGAGTCCTGTCGGGGGATTGTCGGTCTTGTGCCAATGGATCTCGATCGACGGCGCCTGCGCCATTCGCACCATCTGGTGCTGGTGGAAGTTCGACTGCTGCACGCGCCCGTTTTCGAGCGTGATCTCCTGGGCCATGAGCTCGCTCAAGCCGTCAATCACCGAGCCCTGGACCATGTTCTCGGCCGCGGCTGGATTGATGACCTGGCTGCCGATGTCGGCGGCCACCCAGACCTTGTTGACCTTGACCCGATTCTGACCGCTGACGCTCACGTCGGCCACCTCGGCGAAGTAACCGAAGTGGCTGAAGTGGAACGCGACCCCGAGCGCCCGGCCCTTGGGCAGCGAGACCCGCTGGTTCCAGTTCGATTTGTCCGCAACGAGCTTCAGAACCGGCACCATGCGCGCCGGGTTGAACGGCATCGCGAAGGGCCCCTTGTCAGTCGGAGCCATCTGCATCTGACTGAGAATCTGGAGCCGGAAGTCCACCGGATCCTTACCCGCTGCGTGGGCCAGCTCGTCGAGGAAGCTCTGGAACACGAAGGCGTACACGTTGGATCCCGGCGCGCGCAGCGCCCCCGCCTTCATCCAGAGCGGCATCAGGGTGTATTCGAGCGTGAAATCAGCAATCAGACGCGCCGGAAACTCGTCCGAGCTGATGTTGCCCGCCTGTACGAACTCTTCGCCCGACCCGTAACCGACGAAATGATCTCGCCAGCCCACGATCTTGCCGGACGCATCGAGGCCGGCCTTCAGATACTGGAAACCACCAGGCCGGTAGAAGTCGTGGCGCATGTCGTCTTCGCGCGACCACAGAAGCTTCACGGGAGCGTTCACCTGTTTCGAGATCCACGCCGCCTCGACCATATAGTCGTTGGTGAGCCGACGGCCGAAGCCGCCGCCGCCGCGCTGGAGGTGGATGGTGATCGCCGTTTCTGGAATGCCGAGCGCCTTGGCGACCAGACCACGACCGCCGGCCGGGATCTGGGTGTTGGACCAGATCTCGATCCTGCCGTCCTGCCAGTGCGCCAGGCAGTTCTGCGGCTCGAGCGGCGCGTGCGAGATGAACGGGTACGAGTACGAGGCCTCGACCACTTTTGCCGCCTTCGCGAACTGCGCTTCGGCGTCGCCGTCCTTGCGCAGCACCTTCGTAGCCGGTTGTTTCGCCAGCTCGTCGGCTCGCTTCGCGAACTCGACGCTCGACTGCTTGGCGCCTCTGCCCTCGTCCCAGGTGACTTTGAGCTGCCTCCGGGCATTCTGCGCCTGCCACCACGAATCGGCGACGATTGCCACGCCGGGCTCCAGATCGACCTCGAAGCCGAGCACCGGGACGTCCTTCACTTGTCCCTCGACGAGGAAGGCGTGCTTCACACCCGGGAGCGCCTTGATCTCATCGAGGTTCGCGCCGGTCGGCTTCCCGCCGAACACGGGGCACTTCTCGAACACCGCAAACAGCATGTTCGGCACGGTGAAATCGATCGCGTAGGCCGGTTTGCCCGTTACGATGTCCTGAACGTCGTAGCCACGCTGGCTGTGGCCGATGATCGTGAAGTCCTTGGCATCTTTGAGCGTCACGGATTTCAAATCCGGTACGGGCAACGTGGCCGCTCTGGCAGCAAGCTCCCCGTATCCGGCCGATCGACTCGAGGCGCGGTGCAGGACGCGGCCCGCTTGCGTCGTGAGCTCGGACGCCGGAACGTTCCAGTTCTGGGCCGCGGCCGCGACGAGCATCGCCCGTCCGGCGGCGCCCACTTGTCGCATCGGCAGCCAATTCATCGGCGTCGCCAGGCTGCCGCCTGCGAACTGCCCGAAGTACTTCTTGTCGTCGAAGTCGGCCTGCTCGATCTTGACGCTCTTCCAGTCGACGTCCAGTTCCTCGGCAATGAGCATCGGGAGCATCGTCTTGACGCCCTGGCCCACTTCGGGGTCCTTGGCCATGATCGTCGCGGTGCCGTCGCCGGCGATACGGAAGTAGGCGCTCGGCACGGGCGCGGGGTCCAGACCGAACTGCGCCGAAACGCGAACGGGCTTCCAGTAGAAGCTCACCAGCATTCCGCCGCCGGCCAGTGCGGTGACTTTCAGGAACGATCGGCGACCGATAGCCTGCGGTTTCGTCTTCATGTCTCGTGTCCTCTATCTGGTCTCGTGTCCTCTATCTGGCGATGTTCTGGGCCGATCCCCGCGCAGCGCCACCGAGTTCCGAGGCGCGATGGATGGCTTGGCGAATGCGAAGGTATGTGCCGCACCGGCACAGATTTCCCGTCATTGCCGTATTGATGTCCTGGTCGGTTGGTTTGGGCGTCTTGTCGAGGAGCGCCACGGCAGTCATGATCTGACCCGCCTGGCAGTAGCCGCATTGCGGCACGTCGAGCTCCATCCAGGCCCGCTGCACCGGGTGGGACCCGTCGTTTGACAGCCCCTCGATCGTGGTCACCTGTTTGGCGCCCACGGTGCTTACCGGCGTCTGGCACGAGCGTACGGGCCTGCCGTCCAGCAGCACCGTGCACGCGCCGCAGAGGCCGGCTCCGCAGCCGTACTTGGTGCCCTTCAGGTTCAGGACGTCTCGGAGCGCCCAGAGAACGGGCATGTCTCCAGCAACGTCCGCCGTCACCGATTTTCCGTTGACCGTCAGTGTGTAAGCCATAGCCTCAACACAATAACTCCGGACACTCCGACAAGCAAACGTACTCCTGAAGGGCAGCGGAACGGAGGCTGCGATAGGCGCTGTCTCGTCCGTGGTTTCGAGGAAGGATCGCGGCTCGGGCTCGAGTCCGAGTGCGACGACCACGGCCGGTTCGCGCGTCGAGCTTGACCAGGTCGCATTTTTTGAAGCAGTGATCGGTCAGATACAATGGTCGGCCGAATCATGATTGGAAAAATTCTCGGAAGGCTGGCAGCGGTGGGATGGGTGCTAGTAATCGCGACGGCGATCGGAATTGGGTCGCCGGGACCGATCTCCGGTCAGCAGACGCCGCAGTCGAGCCCCGCAAGCTCCAGCAACAGTGATATCGAGGTTCTCCAAGTCCGGCCGGACCTCCACATGATTGCCGGCGCCGGCGCCAACATCGCCGTCCAGATCGGGCAAGACGGCGTCATCGTCGTGGACACTGGCTCTGGGACGAAGACGGAACAGGTGTTGGCCGAGATCCGGAAGCTCACGCCACAGCCGATCCGCTACATCATCAATACCAACGCCGATCCGGATCACGTCGGCGGAAACGAGAAGCTGTCCGCGGCCGGTCAATCGATCATCCCGACTGGCGGACTCAATTCCATTGCGTCAGCCGGAGGACGGGCGGTGATCTTCGCCGAGGAGAACGTCCTCGGCAGAATGAGCGCGCCGGTCGGCAAACAGGCTCCTTACCCCACGGGCGCCTGGCCCACGAGCTCGTATTCGGCCTCACTGGGGGAAGCTCAGAAGGACGTGTATCTGAACGGGCAGGCGGTTCAAGTCTTCTACCAGCCGGCAGCACACACTGACGGCGACAGCATCGTCTTCTTCCGCCGTTCGGATGTGGTCGTCGTGGGCGATGTGATGGACACTACCCGCTTTCCGATCATCGATCTCGAGAAGGGGGGAAGCGTTCAAGGCGTGATCGACAGCTTGAATCGCGTCATTGCGCTGACGGTCCCGCCGACGCCGCTGGTGTGGCAGGAAGGTGGGACGGTCGTCATCCCCGGCCACGGAAGGATCTGCGACGAAGCCGACGTCGTCGATTATCGGGACATGGTGACGATTGTCAGAGACATCGTGCAGGACATGATCAAGAAGAACATGACGCTCGCCCAGATTCAGGCAGCCGATCCCACGAAGGGTTACCGGAAGCGCTACGGATCGGATTCTGGCACCTGGACGACGGCCAAGTTCGTGGAAGCGGTATACAAGAGTCTTGCGAAGAACTAGAGGCGGGGGCTGGAGGCTAGGGGCTGGAGGCTAGGGGATCAGGGATGAACAAAATCGTTGTAGCGCAGGCCTTCCGCCTTCGCGTAAAGCTTCGGCGGACCGCCGTAGCCTTGGCGGAGGCGGTTAGGCCTGCCCACGCGGGGCTGAAGTCCCGTGCCAGAGTATCCGCCGCCGCGTTGCTCGCGCTCATCGTCTCTGCGAATGCGGCGGGCCAGGAACAGCGGGGTCAGACCCCACTCACAGGCCAAGGCCAGCGGGGTCAGACCCCACCGACACCACCGCCAACCGGACAAGGGCAACGCGGAGGTCCACCCGCGCCTCCGCGCCCTGCGAAGGCCTCCGCCCCGATCGACCTGACCGGGTATTGGGTGTCGATTGTCAGCGAGGACTGGCGCTGGCGAATGGTCACGCCAGCCAAAGGCGACTACGCGAGCGTGCCGACCAATCCTGAAGCCAGAAAAGTCGCGGACGCGTGGGATCCGGCGAAGGACGAAGCGGCCGGAGAGCAGTGCAAATCCTATGGCGCCGCGGCCATCATGCGCGTGCCCGGGCGACTGAACATCACGTGGCAGGACGACAACACCCTGAAGGTCGAGACGGATGCCGGAACGCAGACCCGTCTGCTCCACTTCGGCGACTGGAAGTCGTCGGGCGGCGATCCGACGTGGCAAGGCGATTCTGTCGCGAGCTGGGAAATCCCCCGCGGCCCAGGAGGTCCTTTCGGGCCCGGCGTCTCCGAAGGCGAAGGTGGAGGCCCGCCGCCGCCGAAATTCGGCAACCTGAAGGTCGTCACAACGAGGATGCGCCCCGGCTACCTGCGCAAGAACGGCATTCCTTACAGTGACAAGGCGGTGCTCACGGAGTACTGGGACCTGCTGAAGCAGCGCAGCGGCGATCAGTGGATCGTGATCACGTCGATTCTGGAAGATCCTACGTATTTGACGACTTCGTGGATGACGAGTCTGAACTTCAAGAAAGAAGCGAATGGATCGAAGTGGGATCCGTCACCGTGCTCATCGAGGTGGTAACGGCATAACGGGAAATGCACAATGCCAAATGATGAATGTGGGAAGACCCACTATGCGTTCGTTGCCGCGTTGTCTGCCCTGCTCCTGAGCACCGTTCCAGCCTCGGCTCAGGTCGATCTTGCCGGCACTTGGGCCAACACGCTGCACGAGGATTTCATCGAGCGCGCGCCGGGGCCCGACATCGGCGATTACCTCGGGCTCCCCCTCAACGACGAGGCTCGGGCCATTGCCGACAGCTGGCAAATCTCGGTGCAGACGATGCCCGAACGGCAGTGCATCCTGTATACGATCCACTACCTCGTAATGGGACCGCAGAACGTGCGGATCTTGCCCGACATCGATCCGATCTCAGGAAGGGTTGTCGCGTACAGGATGACGGGCACGGTCGATCGTCCACCGCACACCATCTGGATGGACGGACGGCCGCATCCATCGAAGTACGCCGCTCACACATCGTCCGGCTTCACGACCGGTGTCTGGGAGGGCAACACGCTCGTCGCCTACACCACCCACCTGAAGACTGGAATGATCTGGCGAAACGGGGTTCCGCACAGCGACCAGGCGACAATCGAGGAGTACTACGTCCGCCACGAAAACACGCTGACGGTCACGATGATCGTCAACGACCCCGTCTACCTCGAAGAGCCGTTCATCCGGAACGCCAGCTTCAATCTGAATCCGAACGGCCGGGTCCTTCCTGAACCGTGTGAGCCGCAAGTCGAGATCCCTCGAGAACAGGGCGCCGTTCCGCACTACCTGCCGGGCACGAACCCGTTCTTGACCGAGGTCACGCAGCGCTACAACATCCCGCTGGAGACGGTGAGGGGCGGAGCGGCCTCGATGTATCCGGAGTATCGGAAGAGGCTCAAGGAGACGTACAAGGCGCCCGAGAAATGCGAGCGATACTGCACGTTCGGGAATGTCACGCCCACGCCGCCTGCGTCTGGCACTCCGGCCGCACCGGCCACGCCGAACTCAACGCCGGCCGCTCCTGCTGCTACTCCGGCGACACCGGCACCACCGGCCCGATGATTTCTCTCAAACGTAGCGCAGCCCTTCAGGGCTGCCCTTTCGGGCGTCAAGCGTCGAAGCAGTGAATTCTTCGCCGTCGCGACCACGTCCATTGCTGCCAAGCCAGGGTCATCTCCCGTGCTCTACGAGGTGCTGACGGGAAGCTCCCGCTCGGCCTACGGTTTGCTCATTTCGTCGTCGAGAGGACGATGGCATAATGCCGGATCGGGGTCGAAGTGGGGGTGTTCTCGTGGAATTTCAGCCGATGTCTCCGGAGGAGATCGAACGGACCGTGCAGTTTCTGCTGCAGCAGCAGGCGCAGTTCGCAACAGATATGGCGAAGTGGGAGGCGCGGTCTGCGGAAATGGACGCCAGGTTTTCCGCAAAAGCCGACCGCGTGGAGGACGGGCTTGTTGGGCTGACGGCGATTGTCGGCCAACTCGCCGCCGCACAGCTACGCACCGACGAGCGGCTCGACGAGCGGTTCAGTGAGTTGGGGGACTACATCAAGACCGTGGAATCACACCTCAACGCAGTCATTGACGCGTTCGAGCAACATCTGCGCGAGGACCACGGTCATCGGCCCTCGTGACCGAGCGGACAATCGGACTGGCACCACGTTCGCGTCAACCGCACGATTCTGACCTCTGGCGGATCCTCCAGTCTCACAATTCAAGCTTCGCGGTATGGAACCAGAACCTGGAACCTGGAACCTGAGAATATTGCCATAGCCATATGGCTATGGCTATATTGTCGGTGTGAAAGCCATTGGCGCGGGGAAATTCAAAGACGTCTGCTTGAAAATGCTCGACGACGTCGCCAGCACGAGGACCCCGGTCGTGATCACCAAGCGGGGTCGCCCGATCGCCAAGCTCGTTCCATATGTTGAGCCAACGAAGCGGAAAGGCCTGGCGGGAAGTATTCTGAAGGAAGTCGGCAACCCGTTCAGTACGGGTGAACGCTGGGATGCCGAAATACCTCGAAGGCGAGACGCTTGCCGAACGATTGGCTCGTTCTAAAGGCCATGCTCTACCGATCGACGAGACGCTTGCGGGGCGCACTCGCTCTTTTGTCAGTTTGGATCTGTTCAATGCTCTGAACGCGAACCCAGTGGCGAGCGAGACCAGCGCTTTCTCGAATATCTCGACCTGGCAAACACGCTCGCCATCCTGCCGGCGCGCCTGGTCAAGATCACCCTCCAGCTCGACTTTTGAGTCGCACCTTCGCGCGCGAGGCTCCGATCCGTTTTCTTGCCGCCCGAACTAGCGTTCCAAGCCCGACTCGGGCATGCCTCGGCCGTATAATTGTCGGCGTCCACATCAATCGAGCACTGAGGCAATGGCGTTAAGAGTCGGGGCTCGCCTGGGCGCGTATGAAATCATCAGCCCGCTCGGGGCTGGCGGTATGGGCGAGGTGTATCGCGCCCGCGACACGCGGCTCAATCGCAGCGTCGCCATCAAAGTCCTCGGCGAACGGGTCGCGGCCGATCCCGCGCGGCGCGCCCGCTTCGAACGGGAAGCGCGCGTCATTTCCCAGCTGAATCACCCCCACATTTGCACGCTGCACGACGTCGGCGAGCACGAGGGCATCACCTATCTCGTCCTGGAGTTGTTGGACGGCGAGACGCTGGCCGAGCGGTTGGTACGGTCCAAGGATCGTCCCCTGCCTCTGAATGAGGCGCTCGCCATCGCGATTCAGATCGCCGACGCGCTTGCGGCCGCACACCGCCAGGGCATCGTCCACCGCGACCTGAAGCCATCGAACGTCATGTTGACGAGGATGGGGGCCAAGCTGCTCGATTTCGGCATCGCGAAGGCCGTCGGCGGTGTCCTCGCGTGCGGCCGCCGCCGGCCACAGCGCAGCAGCCCACGCTCGACACGGCGACGGCGGAGGGGACGGTCCTCGGTACGCTGCAGTACATGGCCCCGGAGCAATTAGAGGGGCGCGAGGCCGACGTGCGGAGCGACCTCTTCGCCTTCGGCGCAGTGCTGTACGAGATGCTAACCGGGCGGAGGGCGTTCGACGGCGAGAGCCAGTCCAAGGTGATCGCGGCGGTGCTCGATCACGATCCCCCACCGGTTGGCAGCTCTGCAGCCCCTGACGCCGCCCCTCCTGGCTCGTATCGTCCAGAAATGTCTGGCGAAAGATCCGGAGCGGCGCTGGCAGTTGGCGAGCGATGTGGCGGACGAGTTGAGATGGGTGGGGGCGACTCGGTCCAGAGCAAGCGATGCCTGTTGCAGGTCCAGCATCCGTTTGGCGTCGCGCGATTCCAGTGGCTGTTGGAACGCTGTTAACGGCGGCGCTGGCGAGCGCGGTCTGGTGGAGCCTGAGGTCTGAAGCATCGCTGGGCATCGTCTCACGGTTCACTATCCCGCTTGACGATGGCCAGCGATTTCCGCCGCCGGCGTATCAGTTGGTCAGCATCTCGCCTGACGGGAGGCAGATGGTCTACCCGGCCAACAATCGACTCTACCTGCGCTCGATGTCCGACCTCGATGCCAAGCCCATCCCGGGAACCGACGAACCAGGGAACGCGTATAACCCAGTCTTCTCGCCCGACGGTCGCTGGATCGTCTTTTTTTCGGATCGGAGCCAAACACTCAAAAAGATCGCCGTCACTGGCGGAACCGTGGTCACACTGTGTGCGAGTGCTCACCCGGACGGGATCACGTGGGGCGCCGCCGGAATTCTCTTTGGCCAGAACTGGCGTGGCTGGAGCGATCGCGGCATCCTGCGGATTTCCCCGGACGGCGGGAAGCCCGATGTGGTGATTGCGGTCAAGAATGACGAGGCGGCCGCCATCCCACAACTGCTGCCCGACAACGAGACGGTGTTGTTCACGTTGCTCGAAGGGCAAGCCTTTGATCGCTGGGACAAGGCCCACATCGTCGTGCAGTCGCTGAAGTCGGGGCAGAGGACGACGCTGATTGAAGGCGCCAGCGACGGCCGGTACCTGCCAAGCGGCCACATCGTGTATTCCCGCGGAGGAGTCTCTACGGGATCGGTTTCGATGTGCGGCAACTGCGAACCACTGGCGGGCCGGTTCCGATTTTGGATGGTGTCCATCGATCGGGTGCAACCGGAACAGCCTCTTGGAGTCTGGCCGACAACGGAACGCTCGTCTACGTTCGAGGGCCAGCCCCTTCAACCGACCAATGGGGCCTGGCCATTTCGATCGACAGGGTGCCGTTGAACCGTTGAAAATGCCTCCGGCGGCCTATCTGGCTCCTCGCATCTCTCCTGACGGGAAATGGATTGCCGTTGGCGGTGGACGATGAGAAGGAGGCGAATATCTGGGTGTACGACGCGCGAGGGCACTGCGCCCGGTCGTCGACTGACGTATGAAGGCAGAAATCGCTTTGCGGATCTGGTCGTCGGACGGCCGGCGCCTTGCCTTTCAATCGGATCGCGAGGGCGATCAAGGCCTCTTCTGGCAGCTCGTCGATGGCACGGGAAGGCCCGAGCGGCTGACGAAAGCCGAGCCCGGGACCTTCCATGTTCCGGAATCATGGTCGCCCGACGGCGAGCATCTGCTTGTTCCGGGTCGATACAGGTTCGAGACGGTATCGCTCATGGTGCTCTCGCTCAAGGACAAGAAGATCGCGCCCTTCCTCGACGAAGGCTCGTTTCAGCGCGTTTTCGCCTGACGGACGATGGGTCGCATACACGCATCGCGAGGGGACGCGTCTCCACTTCGTCGTCCAGCCATTCCCGCCAACGGGCGCGAAGTATCAGGTCTGGGCGAATGGCGCTCAGCGCGTCATGGTCGAAAGACGGCAAGGAACTGTTTGCCAATACAGGACCGCCGTATAGGCTCGAAGCCGTGACGGTGACGACGCAGCCGACGTTCGCGTTCAGCAGGCCAGTCCCGGGTGCCTTTTGGGCGCGGCATTCGGTAGGCATTGGACCGCTGGTCCGGAACTTCGACACCATGCCCGACGGTCAGCACTTCCTGATTCTTGTGCAACCGGGCGGCTGGGACGTCGTACCGCAAATCCAGGTGGTGCTCAATTGGGCGAGGAGCTGAAGCGGCGTGTCGCCGGACAGTGAGGTTCGGACCGATTCGGTTCGACTCGTCCTGCTCGGCAACCCAGACTCGCGAGCGACGCTCCGGCCCGCGATGACGAAAGCATCAGGCCCGCCGCTTGCACATCCTGTCGTCGAGAGGACGATGGCATAATGGCGCTTAGCAGAGCCGAGAGGGTATTCTCGTGGAATTTCAGCCGATGTCGCCCGAGGAAATCGAACGGACCGTGCAGTTTCTGCTACAGCAGCAGGCTCAGTTCGCAGCAGATTCGGCAAAGACGGACGCGCGGATTTCGGCGATGGCCGACGGCATCATCGGCTTGACTGGCATCGTAGGGCACCTCGCGGCCGCGCAGCAGCGAACCGACGAGCGACTCGACGAACGGTTCAGTGAGTTAGGGAACTACATCAAGACGGTGGAGTCGCACCTCAACGCCGTCATTGACGCGTTCGAGCAACACCTGCGCGAGGACCACGGTCATCGGCCCTCGTGACCGACGGACAATCGGACTGGCACCACGTTCTCGTCTCACCTCACGATTCTTTCCTCTGGCGGACCCCGCTGGCTCATACTCAAGATTCGCTGCCCGGAACCAGGAACCTTAGAAGCTAGGACCAGGAACCAAGAACCTGGAACCTTGGAACCCGGAACCATGAACCTTTTCTGATCTGGAGGTCCCTGTGAAACGCTTGTTGATCGCCCTTACAGCGCTGACGGCAGTGGTTACGGGACTGGCCCTCATTTACACGGTGACGCGAGTCTCCGCACAGGCACAGCCGCCGGCAGCGAACGCGAACGTCCCGAGGATTCCGTTCGATTCGGTACCCAATCCCCTGAAGTACTCCGCCGACATGAACCTCGGTGAGCTGCTCGGCGTGGCGGTGAACTCCAAGGGCCGTGTGATGGTGCTGAATCATCCGGGAAGCGCCACTTCCGGACCGCTGTACGGCAACGCGACGACGCAGCTGCTGGAGTTCGACGAGAACGGCAAGTTCGTGCGCGAGGTCGGCCGCGGCGTGTACGGCCTCGGCTACGCGCACAGCGTCCGCTACGACAAGTACGACAACCTGTGGGTCGTCGACAAAGGCACGAATTCCGTGATGCGCTTCAATCCAGCCGGATACGTCACGCTGAACCTGGGACGCCGACCCGAAGGCCCGGACGAGCCGGCGTGGTATCGAGGCAACGGCCTCGCGCGTAGCGAGCCGGCGCCCATGCATGTCGACGGACAATTCCGTACGCCGACCGATATCGCCTGGGACACCGACGACAACATCTACATCAGCGACGGCTACACCAACTCGCGCGTGGCGAAGTTCGACAAGCACGGCAACTGGATCAAGTCGTGGGGTTCGCGCGGCAACGGCGGCCAGCATGCGAACGAGAACCCAGGCCAGTTCAACACGCCCCACAACATCGGCGTCGATCGGCAGAACAACGTCTATGTCGCCGACCGCGGAAACCGGCGGATCCAGGTGTTCGATCGCGACGGCACTTTTCAGCGGTTCATCCATCTGACGGCGCCGTACGACAAGACGCGTCATCCGGTACTCGGCAATCTGGCGGCGAATCCGCCCGATGAGACGCCGCCCTGGACGCTCTGCATCACCAACACGCCGACGCAGTATCTCTATACGTCGGACCAGGAGCCCGGCCGCATCTACAAGCTGACGCTCGATGGCAGAATCGTCGGGATGCTCGGCGAATCGGGTCACGAGGTGGGGCAGTTCAACTGGATCCACGGCATCGCGTGCCCGTCGGAGGACGTTCTGTACGTCGCCGACATGAACAACTGGCGTGTGCAGAAGCTGCAGCTGCGCCCGAACCGCACAAGTCAAACAGCCCAGCGGTGAGCCCTGGCGCGAGCAGTCCGTGGTGAAGACTGAATGACCTAGAGCATTTTCGATTTTGATGTAGCGGTCCCAGCCCAGTTTTCGCGTGCGTCGGACATCGGCCGGGACCACCCGGGCGGCCGCGCCGGAACCGCAGTCCTTCGGTTCGTACCCTTCCGCCGCCGCGGCGATCAGGGGGGAGTTCCCACAACATCTGTCTCGCGCAATCACCGCCAGGGGTCATGCCAGCAGCACGGATCACGGGCGGAGATCGCCGCGCGGAGAACCTGCGGCCCGCGGTTGCTGCGAGCGCGCCCGGCCGCGCCGCACGGGTGGCCCGCCCGATGCCCGGCGCCCGCGAATGCTTGAGAGCTGTGAGGGCCGGGCGCCAGCCGCCGTCGAAGCACGCCGACGTCATCCCGTGCCGGAAGCCGCGCGCGGCGCAGGTGGGGCGTCGACTTCGGTCTGCGTGATCCGTGGCGTGCGCATCAGCTGTGGCGGTGCATGCCACGCACGTGACCGTCGCCGAAGCCAGCTGATAGTCGACGCCGGGGCGAGAGAGTGGGCAAGCCGCGCGCGGCTTCCCGGCGTGCGAAGTTCGGCGGCAGGCGGCCGGTCCTCACGGCTCTCAGGGCCTTCCGCGGGTGGCGAACTCTCCGGCGGGCCTTTCAGTTTCGACAACAACGACTGCGGCTAAGTAGCCGCCACACGCTCATGAAAAACGCGATAGTGCAGCCGGCGCTTCGCGTCGGAAGGCCGGGTCGCTCGGCTCGCCGGAACGCCGCTCATTCGCTCGCGAAGGGCTCGACTCACCCCACAATCGCGAGCATGTCGAGGACGTGATAGCCCAGGGCCGCGTCGCCAGTCACGCAGACGTGCTCGCGGGCGTTTTTGCGTGCGATGCCCTTCGTGAAGATGCGCCACGCGATATCCTGCGGGATGGTGACGGTGGCGACGATCGTGCCGACCGGCTCGTTGGCCAGCACCCACGGGTCGCCGCGGTAGAGGTGCCAGTCGCCACCGCAATCGCCGGTGACATAGATCCTGATGGCGGTGCCTGGTGGTGCGAAGATCGAGCGATAGTGGAACGGCAGCGCGCGCATGAAGCAGTCCAGCACCGGGTGATACAGCTCCGGCGTCATGATCGCGCGCAGGCTTCGTGCAGCGTTCGCGGACGGGTCCGGCGCGGCGTCCGCAGGCTCGGCCACCGCGAGGCGAATCTGCTGTTGATGGTGCCAGCGCTCGGTCAGCTCGCGCGCGACATCGAACCAGTTTGCGGAGACCGACTCGCCCGCCCAGCTGACGCCGATGCGCGCAGGCGCGAACGGGTCGAGCGACGCGTAGTAGCTCGCGGCCTCGCGAGACGTCTGTTCCATCCACGCGATCAGCACGGGTGGACTGAGCCGGCCATAGACCGTCACGCCTTCGGCGTTCAGCCGGTCGATGAACGAAACGAGGTCGCGGTCGCTCGCGATCGCCGGGGGCGGCGACGGCATGTAGCCGTCGCGGCCGAGCGAGAGCTTGCGTAGCTGTGTGTCGAGCAGGTGCGCGGCGACGTCCTTGACCTTCCACTTGGGCGCGATCGTCTGCCGCTCCCAGTCATCGGGCAGCAGCGAGCGCAGCAGATCGATCAGCCGAGCGTCGAGCGTGGGGAAGAGGTGCGCCGTGAGGAGCGGTCCGAGCGGCGTGACATCTGCCATGCTCGATTCTAGCCGTTTGTCTGTGGTCCCTCATTCGGCTCCCGAGGGGAGGAGAGCCCGCCCATCGCCGTCGCTTGGCGACTCAACCCGCGCATCGCGAAGATCGTCCGCTCGCTTTGTCTCTCGAAACCGTTTCACCACGAGCTGCTAGGGGTCGTCTTTGGTGCGGCGGCCGTTGGGTTCCGTAGTCAGCTCCTGGGACACGATTCGCTCCACGTCCTTGGCGGCTTGTGTCTCGTAACAAGTCGTACCGCCGCAGCCGAACGTGAGCGCGAGCGCGCTGAACATCCGTTCGATGTCGTCGGAATCGCGGACCGCCGGCGCTTGCGCGACCTCGATCGCGTGCTGAAGCTCGTGAGCGAGGATCGCGATCAGCCGCCTCTCGGAGCCTCGCGCGCCCACGGCGATTCGGAGGTACCTGTACCCGCCCTGTGACGCGACTTGATGGAGCAAGTACGCATCCAAGTTTTGACGGACGGTTTGTCGACTCTCCCGAGCGACATGCGATTCGATGTAGACGATGACGTCGGATGCGTCGAGGGCATCGAGCAGGCCGCGAAAGGTGACCGATCGCGCCTGTCCCGTCTTGATCAGTGCTTGAATCCGAGGCTCCGACGACCGAACATGTTGTCCTGACGTGCTCTGTGCGGCTGACGGCAGCCATAGTGCGAGCACGAGTATCTTCAGCATCGCCCACCTCCTGGCGCGTTCCTGTGGAACGCGTGGAGATGGTGCGAGTCAGGATGGCTTCAGGTCGGGGGCAGTCCCGGGGAGATCGGGGGGAAATCCGGGGGATTGATTGTGACGGTGCGATTCGGAGCGTTTGTCCTCGATTCAGACCGTCGCCAGCTGACGCACGAGGACGACGTGGTTCACCTGACGCCGAAGGCGTTCGACCTCCTCTCGTTGCTCGTCGCTGAAGCACCGCGAGTGGTCAGGAAGACCGAGCTGCACGAGCGGCTCTGGACGGGGACGTTCGTGTCTGACGCGACACTGGTCGGACTGGTCAAGGAGCTTCGCCGCGCGCTCGACGATCGCAAGCCCAGCGCGCCCATCATCCGAACGGCGCATGGCGTCGGCTACGCCTTTGCCGCTGCGCTCGACCGCACGACGCCGCGTCCATCGCCAGTTAGCCGTTGGATCGTCAGCGGCGGGCGGCGCATCGTTCTGCAAGACGGAGAGAACTTCATCGGCCGCGACCCCGCGTCGGAGATCTGGCTCGATGTCCCCGGCGTGTCACGTCGTCACGCACGGATGGTCGTTGGGCAGGATGGCGTGATGCTCGAGGATTTGGGCAGTAAGAATGGGACGAGTGTTGGAGGAAAGTCGGTTGATGACCGGGTCGCGCTGCACGACGGCGATCGTATTCAGGTCGGCCCTATCCTCATCATCTATCACACGTCGACCACAGGCATCTCGACCGAGACCGTGGCCAATCGCACATCGCGGCAACGCCCGAAAGCATGACGTGTGCCGCGCTAGCCCTGCGAATCTTTCAACGGAATCCCGGATCGCAGCGCGCGTCGTCGCCAATCGAGCGACTCGCCGGACAGCCCGCGCTCGACAGCCGCTTGGAGCCAGTCGTATGGAACGGCACCGATCACTGGCTCCGCTGTCGCCGGATCGTCACCCACGAACATTGCGGGAACTCCGGTCACGCCAAGCTGCCGTGAGAGCCGCTCCTGATCGAGCACCCGCTCCAAATAGGTGCCCGCTTCGATCTCTCGCCCGACCAGGGCGGGATCGAGCCCGACAGACGCGGCGATGTCAGCGAGAACATCGACGTGCCCGATGTCGAGGCCGTCGCGGAAAAAGGCTTCGAAGATGGCACGATGCATCGCGGAGAACTGCCCGCGATCGCGCGCGAGCTCCACGGCCTGGAACGTCAAGCGCGTGCGCGTCGCGACTAGCGGGATCCTCATGACCAGCCCGCGCTCGGCAGCCATCGGCAACACCGATCGCTCCCAACGCTGTCGTCGCGTAGGATCGAGCGCCGCCGGCAGTGGAACGGGTTCAGGGCGCAGCTCGAATGCGTTCCACGCGGGCTCAATCCGATCCCCGTACTCCTGACTCAGCCGGTCGACCACCGGCTCTTCGAGGTAGCAGTAGGGTCAGACGTAGTCGGAGAAGATAGTGATGCGCATGGTCAGGCATCTTACCCTGATCCCTGATCCCTGATCCCTGATCCCTGACCCCTGTATCCCTGTATGCTTTCTCCCCTATGACCGGCGACGAGATCATCGCGCTGTCGAAAAAGCACACGGTGTTCGAGTGGATCGCCCAGAGCGCGGCCGACCCCATCCCGATCGCGCGGGCCGAAGGCGTGTATTTCTGGACGCCGGAGGGCAAGCGTTTCCTCGACTTCAACAGTCAACTGATGTGCGTCAATATCGGCCACAGCGATCCGAGGGTCGTCAAGGCGATTCAGGAGCAGGCGGCCCGGGTCGCGTACGTCACGCCGTCGATGGCCACCGAGCCTCGTGCGCGTCTCGGCGTCAAGCTCGCCGAAATCGCTCCCGGCGACATCAACGTCTTCTTCTTCACGAATGGCGGGGCCGAGGCGAACGAAAACGCCATCAAGATTGCGAGGGCCTACACGGGGCGCCAGAAAATCCTGGCCCGGTACCGCTCGTACCATGGCGGCACGGCGGCCGCCATGGCGGCGACTGGCGAGCCTCGAAGCTGGAGCCAGCCGCCGATGCCGGGCTTCGTCCATGTCCTCGACCCGTATCATGGGATCGAGCGCGGCTGGGAATCCGCGGACGACTCGCTTCGCTATCTCGAAGAGGTCATCCAGCTCGAAGGGCCGCACACGATTGCGGCCTTTCTCGTCGAACCGGTGACCGGCACGAACGGTGTGCTCGTTCCGCCCGACGGCTATCTGCAAGGCGTGCGCGCGCTCTGCCACAAGCACGGCATCCTGATGATTGCCGACGAAGTGATGACCGGATTCGGCCGGACAGGAGCCTGGTTCGCAGTCGACCACTGGGGCGTCGTCCCCGATCTCATTACCATGGCCAAAGGGCTGACGAGCGCGTACGTCCAGCTCGGCGCCGTCGGCATGCGGCAGGCCATTGCTGATTCCTTTCGAGACAGGCCGTTTCCCGGCGGGCTCACCTACAGCAGTCACCCACTGGCCTGTGCGGCCGCGATCGCGACCATGGCCGTCTACGAAGAAGATGGCCTGATCGAGCGCGCCCGGCGGACCGGCTTGCGGATGGCCGAGCTGCTCTCCGATCTCGCTGCACGCCATCCATCAGTGGGCGCCGTCCGATCGATCGGTCTCTTCGGGGTGGTCGAGCTGATCAAGAATCGTCAGACGCGAGAACCGCTGGCACCGTTCGGCGGCACCTCGGCCGAAATGGCGGCGCTTGGATCTTTTTTCAGGCAGGAGGGTCTCTTTACTTTTCTGCGCTGGAACTATTTCTTCACCAACCCTCCCTTGTCGATTTCCGAGGCCGAGCTGCACGAGGGGTTTGCGATCATCGATCGGGGGCTGACGGTCGTCGATCAAGGCGTCGGGTAGGGAACCGGGCCGTCAGTGCATCTGATGGATGTGTTAACGTGAGGAAATCAGCGGCGCGCCATCAGCGCCCGAGGGTGACCCAACGTGGCTGCAAAGCAGACCCCCAGCAGCTCGCAGTATGTTGTGAAGCTGACGAATCAGCAACGTGCGGCGGCCGCCTCCCGTCTGGAGAAGCTGGGTGACATCGAAGAGCTGAAAGGCCGATCCGACCTGGCGCTGCTCCGCCTCCATGGCCAATCGGACGACCCCCGCAAGATGTGGCAGGAGGCGCGTCAGGCACTGGGCGATGCCGCGTCTGTCCAGCCGGTGCTGCTCGACCCGAACGGCGCCCCACAGTTCCCGACTGGGGAGGTCACGGTTCGATTCCAGTCGAAGTTGACCGACGAAGAGCTCCGACGCTTCGCTGAAGCGAACGGACTTCGGCTCCGGCAGCGAAACGAATTCGCGGCCGAGCAGGCCGTTTTCGAAGTGCTCGAACCCACGCGCTACTTACCCGACGTCGTGGACGAGCTGAGTGCGAACTCTGCGACGCGACTTGCCTGGGCGAACACGGTTGCCGCGTTTGAACGGCATTAGGCGCACATGGCGAAATTGACCGCGTCAGGGCTAAGAGCTGAAGGCCTTTAGCCTTCAGCGCTACGCGGGTCAGGCCTCTTTGGCCTCCGCGACCGCCTTCCCGGCATTGATGCGGCCGAAACCGAACTCGTTGCTGTGACCGTTCGCGTCGTACCCCGTCCCAATCTTGTCAGCCGTCTTCGTCAGGATGTCTCGGGCCTCGGTCGCGGTCAGGTCGGCGTTCGCCGAGAGCATCAGCGCCGCGACGCCCGCCGTGAGCGGAGTCGCCGAGGAGGTTCCTCCGAAGCTGTTCGTGTGGAGGCCGTCGGCGCCGCCCTTCGCTGCGACACCCACGTTGAACCCTCGGTTGTCGGCCGAGACGTCGGTCGTGAAAATGCCGCGAACGCCTCCGCTCGATGGCGCCGTCACCGCGAGTTCGGGCCCGACATTCGAGTACGACGCGCGTTGGGCTTTGTCGGTGGTCGCGCCGACGGCAATCGCATTCTGATCGCGGGCCGGAAAGCTGACGGGCGATCCGAACCCGTTGCCCGCGGCAAAGAACATCAGGGCCCCTTTGCCGCCGCGCGCGCGGGTCGCGTCCTCGAGGGCGAGCTCGATATCGGGACTGAGAGGGCCCGACCACGAGCACGAAAGAACTTGTGCTATCCGGGCAGCGTAGCGGATCGCGTTCGCCACATGCTCGGCCGGCGCCAGGTCGTCCGCGTGAAACACCTTGACCGGAAGGATTCGACAGAGAGGCGCGGCGCCCGTTGAGCGACCTTTTGCTCCAGCCGCGGCAACCACGCCTGCGCAGGGTGTGCCGTGGATGTCGTTGCCGGCCATCTGGTCGAACGGCATCCTGAACAGCTTGGGCCGTGGATTGAAATGATCGGGGTTGTTCGGGTCGAGGAAAAAGTCGCGGCCATGCTTGTCCGGCGAGCTCGCGGCAGGGTTCTTCCAGATCCGCGATTTGAGATTTGGATGCTCGATGTCCACGCCGTCGTCGAGAACGGCGACGATCACCGCTTTCTTGCCGCGCGTGATTTTCCAGGCGTCGCGGATGTCGACATCTTCGTTCTTCAACGCGCCGCCCGTACCCTTGTTGAGTAGATGCCACTCTTCGGCTCGGATGGGAGGGACCGCGTCCCGCTTGAACTGGGAGACGAAGTTCGGCGAAGAAACGACCACCTCGTCCAGGGCGGTGAGCGTGTTGGAGATCTCGATCAATTCCTCAGGCGCGTACTTGCGGTCTGGATGCCCGACGACGACCTGATCGCGTACGAACGCGTTCCGGCGCCGCACCTTGAACCCGTACCGGTCCAGGATCTGCTGTCGGGCCTTCTGGGGAGCCTTGGCCTCGAATCTGACGACCAGCTCACGGTACACGACCTGGATGAGTCCGGACGCTGCTTCCCTGAACGCCGCGGGTGGCGGTCCTTTCTGCGCCTGAGGCGGCTCGGCCGGGCCGGCGCGCCGGCCGATGTCGAACACGGCGCGACCGGCGCGTTCGATCAACCCGACCATCCGCGGCTGATTGATCCCCGGCGTGATGGCGGCGGCAACCGACAACGACCGTGTCACCTCGTCTTCCATCACAGTAGTGGGCAATGGGACGAGCTCAATCGCTTGCTTGCGTGCGCTCAGGATCTGCATACACACTCTCCGCGTTAGGTAATCACAGCAGTGACCACTGTCACGTATCTAAACGAGGTCGCAGGCAGAATCGAACACGACAGCCGGTTTCAGGGTCTGGGATTGCAGTCGGCTCTGATGACACCTTACGCGATCAACGGCTCGATAGTGGCGCGGGCCTTCGTCGCCACTTGATATGGGTCCATCGACTGAATCGCAGGATTGAACAACTCCAGCGAAGCGGCCCGCGCGTACTTCTTTCTTTTCAGCACCTCGATGATGCGCCGAAGCGGCGCGATGCCTTCTCCGGGAAACACGCGATCGGGTTGTCCCTGAAGCTCGCGAGGCGGATCGGACGGTACGTCCTCGAAGTGCAGGTGGTGCAGCTCTCCGTCGCGCAGGAGGTCCAAATCCTCGAACTTACTGATGCCTCCCCAAAAATGATACGTGTCCATCATCACTCGCAGGTGTGAGTGATTGGCTTCCCGGACCAGCTTCAACGCCGTCGGAAGCGATCCGGCAAATCGTGAGTTGCGCGTGAACTCCAACATCAACGTGATCCCGAACGGCTTTGCGATCTCCGCCGCTTCGCGCAGGTTGTCGACGCCGCGCTTGTAGTCATCCGCGGCGTACGGCCCGGTGCCGGCCGACGGGGCCACCAGGCGGTCGGCTCCGATCCTCTGGGCGAGCTCGACCTTCCATTTCAACTCCTCGAGACTCCGACTTCGTGCCTCGCCCGGCTCAGCCAGACCGAGTTGATTGCTGGACGAGACGACGGCCAGGCCGAGGTCGTCGAGCAGTCGCTTCGCGGTCGCTGGCGACTCCTGCTGCGCAAATTCACGAACCTTGACGAGCGATGGTTCGACCGCGCGAACGCCGGCCTTGGCGTAGCCTTGCATCGCCGTCTTGAAATCGAAGCCGTCGCTGCTCGCTTCGTGCATGCACACGAACATCGAACCGCTCGCGGGCTGCGCGCGCAGCAGAAGCGGCAATGCGGCTGCTGCGCCGATAAACTCGCGACGGTTGAGCCGTGCCATCGTCTGATCCTGGCGGCGTCGGTCAGCGGCTGCGCCTCGCGTCGGCAACACACGTGAAATTCGCCGCATCATCCGTGCTGCCGCTGCCGCTCCATTTCGCGACCTTTCCATAGGGGCAAAGCGGCCGCGTGCGGTCCACCTTTCCATCGGTTCGATGTGCAGCGACGATGCTCTCCGGTGCCTGACCGCTCGACGCCCACTGCTCGATCGCCGCCATCTTGTCGAACGTATCGGTCCCCGGGCCGCCTGAGCAGTGGCCCATCCCCGGAACCATGTAGAGTTGAATCGATTTGCCGACCGAATCTGTCCCGGTCGCCTTCACGACATCGTTGAAATAGGTGACGGCGTTCATGGCCGGGACCTGTGGGTCCGCCCAGCCGTGATAGATGAGCAGCTTTCCACCGCGATCGAAAAACGGCTTCAGGTTGGGCTCGGCCGAGTTGATGACGCCCTTGTCTTGTGTGACGGCGAGGTCGAGGTCTGTGGCGGCGTTGAACTGACGCCAATCCCAGTTTGGGTCTTTGAACACGACGTACTGAAACGCGTCGCGGATGATACCGATGGGCTCCGGCCCGGCGATGATGCGCCAGCCGAGCTCCGAACCCGGTAGCAGCAACGACGGAAAAACGATTCGACCGCTCTTGGCGTGCTTCACGGGCGCGTAGAGCGCCGCGGCGGTCTCGACCTGGGGCCCGGTCAGGCACGTCGGCCCGTCGGGCCCTCTGCACGTGAGCACCTTGGGATCGAAGCTGCACTTGGTCGGGTCCTCCAGCACGCCGTCCTTGACGCCATCCGTCGCATCGCAAGCCTCGAGCACGGCATTGTGCAGCATCGGATACTTCTCGGCTGGAATGTAGTTCTCGGGTGTGGCGTGGACGGTCTGCGCCATCGCCATCCGAACGCTGTGCAGCAACATTCCATTGACTGCCGGCGCGCCGGCGACAATGGCATCGTAGTCGGCGGGATAGCGTTGAGCTTCGGTAATCCCCTGCCTGCCGCCGGTGGAACATCCGTTCCAGAACGAGCGAGCGGGGGCGCTGCCGTAGAAATTCGAAACAATCGACTTGGCCTGCACGGTCATCTCGTGAACCGCCCGATAGCCGAAGTCGATGATCTTTTCCGGGTGTCCCAACGCGAATGTCGCCCGACCACCAACGTGACCGGTGTCGGTGCTCGCGCTCGCGTAGCCGCCCGCCACCGCTTGTGCCAAGGCGGCATACGAAATGGTTCCTGCCCACCCGCCATTTCCGACCGCCTGGAATTTGCCATTCCATCCGGTCGTCGGCAGCCACACTTCGATCTTGATGTCGGAATCGCTCGACGGCGTCAGCGTGGCCGAGACACGACAAAACGACGGCAAGCTCGCGTACAGCTGGGCGGCGGCCGCGCCCCGTCCGCCGCCCCCCGCCGGGGCAGCCGCGGATGGTGGCGTGAAGGCGCCCGCGGGCATCACTTGTGCGGATGTAATCGTCGCATTGGGAAGGGCGCGCCGAGCCAGGCTTTCGCACGACGCCGTCCCATTCGCCGCCGTTTGCGTCGACGCGTCAAAGGGGACCGCGGCCAGCAGAACCGCGCTGAACGTCGCAACCGTCAATCGTAACGTCGTCACACGCCACCTCCCGGTTGTCAACTAGACCGGGGCTCTGCCCCGGACCCCGGCTCGGTCGCTCGCAGGGCGCCGCATACCGGTCCAACGTCGCGCATTCTACTCGTTTGGGCGGTTCGCAGGGAGTGCCAGACCGGGCCTTGTGCTAGTCGCAACGTCTTTGGGCTGCGCTAGCATAGGGCGAACTTGGTGAACCTGTTGCGCTTCGGTCGCGTATCGGGCCCCGTGTTGGCGGTCGCCGTTCTCGCGCTATCTGCCTTCGCCGGGGTAAGGCCTCTCGACGGCCAGTCCACGGCAGGTACGGAGACGTCTGCGCCTGCCCGCCCGAACGATCCGGGCGAAAAGGAGTGGATCCGCCTCTTCAACGGTCGCGACCTCGACGACTGGACGATCAAGTTCGCGAAACACGATCTCGGTGAGAATCTCAATCGCACGGTACGCGTCGAAGAGGGACTGCTCAAGATCCGTTACGACAGCTGGACGATGTTCGATGGCGAGTTTGGACACGTGTTCTACAAAGCGCCCTTCTCGCACTACCGACTCGTCGTCGAATATCGCTTCGTCGGCGAACAGGTGCGCGGCGGGCCGGGTTGGGCCATTCGCAACAACGGCGTCATGCTTCATGCACCGAATCCTCGAACCATGCTCAAGGAGCAGGACTTCCCCATTTCGATCGAGGTGCAGCTGCTTGGTGGGCTCGGCGACGGTCGGCCGAGACCGACGGCGAACCTCTGCACGCCCGGCACCAACGTCGTCTTGAACGGCCAGCTTCATACTCAGCACTGCACGAATTCGACGTCGAATACTTACGACGGGGATCAGTGGGTGAGCCTCGAGGTAGAAGTCCATGGAGACGAGTTGATTCGGCACCTGGTCAATGGGCAGTTGGTCCTCGAGTACACGAAACCCCAGATTGGCGGCGGCCAGGTGAATCGTGCCGACCCGGCCATCAAGGTCGATGGAACACCCCTCGCCGGTGGGTATATCGCGTTGCAGGCGGAGACGGCGCCGACCGATTTTCGGAAGGTCGAGCTGCTGAACCTGGAAGGGTGTACTGATCCTGGAGCCTCGAACTACAAAAGCTATCTCGTCAAATCGAATCCCGCGATGTGCCGGCGGTAGCCTCCGTCCGGACCGAGAGGGCGCCTCGGCGACGGGTCCCGAACGCAAGCGCCGCTTTCGTTTTCCGCGAAGCGGTCACTAAACTACTTTTCATTTGTACGTAGTGTCCGGCTTTAGCCGGACAGCTTTAGCCACGTAGTGTCCGGCTTTAGCCGGACAAGGCGAGGTCCGCCTGAAGGCGGACGCTACGAAGAAGTGCAAAATGCTCTAGCGCTGCAGATGGTGATCCAGATTCTGCAGGCGATGGCCGTCGTCTTCCTTGCAGACCGGTGATTCTTCAAGCGCCATGGTCGATGGCTTGATCACACGGACGAAGTTGGTCCACGGCTGAGTGAGGACTTTCGGATCGTCCACGGTCACCTGATACGCCAGGTTCTCGCCAACCCGCCACAGTCGCTCGATGACGTGCAGGGCGTCCGAGTGAAAGTATCCGTATTCGCCGAACCAGGTATCTTCGACGAAGTTCGTCGAATCCACGACCAGCGTGTCGCCTTCCCAATGGCCGACCGCATCGCCATAGTACGAAGGATTGGCGCCCACGCGATGCTTGCGGCCATCGGTCGGAATGATGCGGTAGGGGTCTCCGGAAATGTCTTCGTAAAGAAAGATGAACTCACCTGGCAGCTGGATGATGCGGCGCGGAGAGCCGATGCGCGGCACACCCGGCCGCCCGCAATAGAACACACCATCGACCTTGCTCTGATGGTCGTCGAGGTCTTTGACCTTGTCCAGAAATTCCGGTTTGTAGGAAGGAGCCTTGGTCCACGGCAAGGCACCCGGCACATTTTCGACGGCCCGATGCCGCGCGCTTTGATCGATCGTGGTCGTCGTGACCTTGCCCTCGACGACGCGTTTCAGGGCAACCGGAGCGACGTCGATCGCATACGTCCAGGTGCCGCTCAGGTCCGGGCGACCGTCCGGGGCCCGACGGACCTCGGAACCGGCGCTTCCTTTTTCCGAGGTCGGCCTCGCCGAGGGAGCGGTGCTCTGCTGGGCCTCCGCGAGCCCTGCGGTCACGAATGCCACGGCGAAGACTGCAAAGATTCGGTGCGTCATGGCTTGGCCTCCCCACCGCCACTCCGGTCCAATTCGATCGAGTTCCCGTCGGAGAAAGTCAGCTTCTGCAGATAGGCGTATCGCGATCCGTCTCGGGCACGCACTCCGCCAATGGTGACCGTCTGACCCGTCGCTTTGGCGATGTCGGCGCGCGTCAGCCCCACATGCCTGAACCAACTCGGCGGCTGGCTCTCGACTTTCCAGTTTTCCATGGATCCATCCGCGCCACGGGCATCGACGAAGAGGGCGATGTGCGGGTTGACCCACTCCACCTTCGTCAGCGTACCGGTCAGCACGAACGGCTTCGCCATATCGAACACTGCGGATGTCGAGTGGTGTGCCGAAAGCGAACCGGCAAGAACAGGAAGCGCCAGAATGAGAGATGCCGCCAGGAGCCTGCGCATCACGAGAACCTCCCAAGGGGCCATCGAACTGCTCCGTAACTCTTGGTCACTTCGTATCGAAGCGGACTAAGAAGGCACGGAGTCCTTTCACGTTCTTGAAGCCGTGCGGCACGCCCGAAGGAACGTACAGCACGTCGCCCGCCTGAAGCGGCTGTTCGACGCCATCCCGGATTGCGCTGCCCGACGCATCGTCACCGTTCGGCCGTTTCTGCGAATCGACCAGTTGTCCACCCGTGACGGCGGTCGCTGTACCTGCGGTCACCAGCCAGACATCAGCCGAAGCGCCATGAACCAACGGAGCATCCCCTTCTTTGACGATGCGGACGTTGATGCTGTGGCTCCTGCCTTCCAGAACGCGCTTGTTGATGACGCCCTTCGCCTCCAAATCTTTCCAAGTGGACTGGATATCGGCGTTCGGAAAGTACGAGGCCCTGTCCGCCGGCGCGGCGGCCGCCGGCTGGGCCGTGGGTCCGCTGCCCTGGCCTCCCTGCCCCGTTACAAGGACACCAGACGAGCCAAAGACCGCAAGGGCACCAAGCATGACGATCGGGATTGTGCGCATGTCTCGCTCCTCTCGCGATCACTTTTTTGCGGGCGGAACCTTGAGAGCCCTCAGGTGCGCGGCGACGTCTTCGCCTGACGAACTGGGATTCACTTTCTTGTCGATGTCGAGAATCTTGCCGTCGGGACCGATATAAAACGTCCAGCGATTTGCGACTTCGCCGATATTGAATCGGCTGAAGTCCGCCAACACGCCATATTTTCTCGCAGTTTCCTTCGTTGGGTCGGCGAGGAGGGGAAAGTCGGCGCCTTCCTTCTTGGCAAACTCGGTGTTGTCCGCCAGCGTATCGACGCTGATCATGAAGTAGGCAACATCGAACTCTCGAATGACTGGACCGCTCTCACGGAGGGCCCGGCATTCGGCGGTTCAACCAGCGGTAAAGGCTTTCGGAAACCAGGCCAGAACGACCGTTTTCCCCCGGAGTGCGGCAAGTGAGTACGTTCGACCATCACTCGCTTGCAGTGTGAATTGCGGGGCCGTGTCACCGACTTTGAGCTCTGGCTGACCGGCGACCGGCTGCTGCGCCGCAGCGCCGCTCGCGAGGACACCCAAGGCCACGGCGCACAGGACTCGTGCACAGAACAGACGTCTCATGTGTCTGCCTCCCATAAGAGCTACGCTACCACGTCTTCCAACTCGGTGTTTATTGGAACGCGGGGGGTCGAGCGGCCCTGCAGATCGACCTGAAATACCGCGAGGAGCGCTGGCGAGTCGGACTCGTCCTCAGGCGACGGCGCCGGTATCCGCGTAGACTTCGTCTCGAACGAGGCCGGCGATTCGCGCTGCAACCACTTGGATCAGCGCGATTTCCCATTCGGTCGCGCGGCGCCCGCGCGTGTTCACCACTTCGATGATGGCCTGCGTCGCACCGGCCCGCACAACGGGTACGACGATGAGCGACGAGGCCTCTTCAGGCCATTGAGCCGCGCTCATTTCCGCCAGGCGTGCGGCATCGTTGTGGATCAGCAGCGTGCGGCCGAGTGGTTGCGTCCTGATTTCGGTGCGCGGCCGGCCCACGCTGTGGCCTTGCACGCCCTCGCTGGCGCAAAAGACACGGGGCCGGAAGCGGCCGCCGAAATGGATCAGCGCGACGCCCTCGGCGTGAATCGCTTCGCGCAATTTATTGAGAATCGCCGTGACCGATTCGGTGCCGCCGAGGGTGTTCAAGAAGGGATCGGTCACGTTCTGGAGGGCCGCCAGCTGAGCCTGCGCGACATCGGTTTCCTCGCGGAGGAGATCCCAGCGTTGTTGAGGTGTCTGGTCGTGGACGACCATGGTGAAGCCGTCGACGCCTCCCATCGACATCGGCCTGATCTCGACGTTCGCATCGAACTCCGTTCCGTCGAGACGCCGCTGCCGGCAGCTGCGCTGGATGACCGTGCTTCGCGCCTCGTTCAGCAACGCCGCGAAGTCGCTTTCGCTCATTTTCGAGCCGAAGAGCGCCGCGGCGCGGGCTCCCAGGATGTTCTGGGTGTCGTACCCGTACAACCGGGCGGCCCCGGCGCCCCAGTCTTTGATACGGCCGTCGCTGTCGAGAATGGCGATGATCGTATCGCTCGACTGCGCTTTGAGCCGCCCGAAGGCGGTTTCAACCAGGCGTCCCTGCCGCTCGATGGATTTCAGCTCCCGAATGCGGTCGTCAGCCACAGCGACCCGCCGACGCTCCCTCTGGACCATCGCAACAATTCGGACGATGACGGTCGCGATCAGCAAGCCCTCGAGCACGAACATCGCGGCTGCCGAAAGCGGGATATCGGAAGTGAGGCGAGCCACGACCGCCGACGCGAGCGTCGCGACCGTTGCCGCCTGCAGCCCCCCGTACCAAGCGCTGAGCGCAATCGCGCCGTGGAAAAACAAGAACGGTGCCAATGATTCCGGGACAACGAGCAACCACCGGGCGAAGACGGCGACGGCAACCGCTGTCAGCGCGAAGGCGTGCGAACCGAGTCGCCTGCGCTCGTCCAGGGTGATTCGCCGACCCAACTGTCCAATGTTCTGGCGAAGGCCCTTCCAAGAATCCGCAATGGCATCGCGGAATTCGACCAGCCATGCGGCTGATATGGGCTGTGGCATGGCGCTACACCGTTGAGAGGCTATTCGTGAATCGGAGAAAGAAGCCGCATCTCGCGCGGCGTTGCGTCCGCGCGCGCGCGACACTGACAGCGCTCGAAACGTACCACGTCGACGAGCGCGATACAAGTCGCCATCGAAAAATATCCGCCTATTGCTTGCGCCGCGACCAGGTCGGACCGGCCCGGTCGGGGACGTCCAGCGCCGTGAAGATCCCCAGTGGTTCGAATGACGCGACCAGATCGCTCCGCCGGGCCTCGAGCGCCGCAATGTCAGCCCGCTGATTCACCTTGTGGCGCTCGTAGACGAGCATCTCGCTCCAGGTACTCGACGATCAGGTATCGGGCGTCGCCGGTCTGGTCGCGCAGGAACGAACTGCCGAGGTAGGAGCGGCTGCGACGGTTCATCGATGTCCACCCGCCGTTGGCACCGTAGAACTCTTCGAATTCCTTGTTTCGACCGGGCCGGACATCGAACTGCCAGACGATGGCGATCATGGGGTGACTCCGGACGTGCCTTCACAAGCTCGGCGCGCCGGCACATTTCGTCGCGGCGGGCTCTGCGAGGCGCATCGACATCTACCTCAAGCGGTTGACCCGAGACAAGCCGTCCCATAACATGTCGCCATGCGACATGTCGTAAAGCTACCCAAAGCGTCGGACGCCCGGCCGCTGACCGAGCCGGTGCTCTTGATTCTGCTCAGCCTCGCCGAACAACCACGGCATGGGTACGCGTTGATGAAGGACGTCGAGCGCCTCAGCGAGGGCCGTGTGCTCTTGAGCACGGGCACGCTCTATGGTGCGCTGCGCCGGCTCCTGGAGGACGTGTGGATTGAGCGATTCGAGCAGCCCGACACCTCCCGCGACAAGCAGGCGTATCGACTGACCGCCGTAGGGCGTGCACAACTTCGGCAGGAGCTGAGCCGCATGAAGCAACTGACGCGAGTGGCAACGGCCCGTCTCAAGCCACGTGGAACCTAGCGTGACGCTGGAGCAGGTCTACCGATTACTTCGCCGCCTGGAACGTGCCGTGGAGTCACAGCTTTCTGTTGGGCGTCGTGTGGGCGGCGCTGTTTACCGGGATCGACGCGGCGGTCCGGCGCGACATGCGGGCGGCGCGGATACTCTTCGCGGTGGTCGGAGGCGGGTCATCCAAACGTAAAGGCGAACGCATCCAGGCCCGCCTCGAAGAACTCGATTTCGAACGTCCGCTCTTCGATGCCTCCTTTCTGTCGGATCAACTGATACAGGCGGTGGCCGGTCACGACGCCGCGGCCATTGGCGTCGACATCCACACCGCGATCCTGTCCGGGCGGAGAGCCGTCGAGCAGGACTCGAAATCGAATTGCGCGCTGGCTCACTCCAGAACCCAACACGAGATGCAGGTCGCGCGCGTGAAATCGGAAGACGATGCGCCCCCGTGAGGACAGCAACCGTGCGTGCTCGTTTTCAACCTTCCAGTGGCCCGCAAGGCCCCACTGATTGAGCGACGGAGCCACCGGTGCTGTATACCATTCGGGCTCGTCTTTCCGCAGTGCTTGAGGAGACGCGAAGTGATCCTGACGCTCGTACCCGAAGGACGTTTCGGGCGATCGCACGTCCTGAAGGCTCGGCGGCGCCTGGGCGCCCCGGGCCGTGACCTGGATATCCGGGCGTTCAGCGAGTGCTTTCGCCTCCCGCAGCAGTTCTTGGATGACTCTCTCGGTCTCCTCGTACTGTCCCTCGCCGAAATGGTGATAACGAATGGTCCCCTTCGCATCGATCACATAATGGGCCGGCCAGTATTCGTTCTCGAAGGCCTTCCAAATCGTATAGTTGCTGTCGACAGCCACCGGGTACACGAGATCCAAATCCCGAACGGCGCCCTCGACATTGCGAACGTCCTTTTCGAAAGCGAATTCCGGCGTGTGCACGCCGATCACGACGAAGCCGCTGCTCCGATACTTCTCGAACCACGCTCGCACATGCGGAATGGCACGCAAGCAGTTGATGCACGAGTAGGTCCAGAAGTCGATCAGGACGACGTGCCCCCGAAGTGCGGACACGTCCAAAGGCGCCGAATTCAGCCATGCGACGGCTCCTGCAAGACCGGGAAAAGAGCGTTCGACCTGCCGGTTCGGCGCGGCGGGATTGACCCGTTCCACGAGGCGCTGTTCGAACCCCGAAGTGTTGGCCAGCGAGATCCGGGTCAGCAGACCGGTATCCACGCCCAAGACAATGGCACCGACGCCGACGAGCACCGCGGTGCCGACACCACGGCGGATCCACGCCTCGACACCAAACGACTGCTTCACTCTATCGATGAGTCGATTACCGGCAGCCAGCACGCCGGTCAGCGCAACCGCCGCGCCGAGCGCAAAGGACAACAACAGCCAGAGCGTGCGCCAGCGAGCGCCCTCGAAAGCGGCACCGGTCAGAATCAGCCCGAGGATGGGTCCGGCGCACGGAGTCCACAGCAATCCAGTGGATACCCCGAGAAGCATCGAGTGGCCGATCGTCCGATCGCCCTGCGGCACGCCGCGCGCTCCCACGCGCACCAGCGGCCGCGACAGAAACTCGGCGAGACTTGGAAAGATGAGCGTCAAGCCAAGGATCGCGAAGACCGCCAGCGCAACCACCCGTCCTGCCTGATTGGCGCGAACCAACCATTCCCCGGCGACCGTCGCAAGCGTCGCAAGGCCCGCGAATGTCAGGGCCATTCCAGCCAAAAGGGGCAGACCGCTCCGCCGGAACGGCTGTCCGGCTCTGGTGAGGACCAGCGGCAAGACCGGCAGGATGCAGGGGCTGACAATCGTCAGCAGCCCACCCAGGAAGGCGACGGCCAGGAGCATAATGGCAACAGTCCTATTTTAGTTGCTTAATTTTATAGCATAGTGCTATAAAATTAGGCAATGTCGTCGCCCCATGCAAGCCTCAGCCGTCGCGAACGCCAAATCATGGACATCCTGCATCGACGCGGGCGGGCGACTGTCGGCGACGTGATGGCCGAACTGAGCGGCGATCCGGCATATTCGACCGTCCGAGCGCAGCTTCGAGTCCTGGAAGAAAAGGGCGAGGTCCGACACGAAGAGCAAGGGCTCCGCTACGTCTACTTGCCTGCCGCCTCACGGCACACGATCCGGCAGTCCGCACTCAAACACCTCCTCGACACGTTCTTTGAGGGATCTCCTGAAAAAGTCGTTGCCGCCATGCTCGGCACGAAACGCTCGGTCTCCGATGAGGAACTGGAACGCATCGCCCGCCTGATCGAAGAGGCGCGCCGAGAGGGAAAGCGCCGGTGATCGTCTCTTCCTTGATTCTCGTTCTGGCGTGTTGCGCCATGCCGTTGCTGCGCCGGCGCTCCGCTGCGGAACGACATGTCCTCTGGACGGCAACGCTGGCGACCGCGGCCCTGGCTCCAGTCTTGCGGCTCGTTCTCCCTTCCTGGCAGCCGAATTGGATGCGCCAGGTCGTCGCTTCGCTCCCGGCTCCCTTCGAGCCACCCGCCTTGTGGACCGCTGATCCCCGCGTCGACATCGTCGTCCGCGCGAATGCGGTCGATTCCTCTCCCTGGGCGCTGACTGACGCCCTCGCCGCGCTGTGGGCCATCGGCGCGGCAGTGATCGTGCTCGCGCTGGTCGTCGAAGGCCTCAAGCTGGCGAGGCTCGCGTGCGGCGCGACGCCGCTCTTCGACGAATCCTGGCATCGACTGCGCGATGACGTCGCCCGGGCTTTGCGACTCAACCGCCCGATTCGATTGCTTCAAGGCGTGGGCCGTTCCGCACCGTTGGCGCCAGTGACCTGGGGCCTCTGGCATCCGCGAGTGCTTCTGCCCGCCGACGCCGTGAATTGGTCGGACGATCGCAAACGCGCGGTTCTCATGCACGAGCTGGCCCACATCCGCCGCGCGGATTGGATCGTCCAAATCGTTTCCCAGCTTGTTTGCGCGCTGTACTGGTTTCACCCGCTGTTCTGGATCGCGCAGAGCCGTCTCTGTCGCGAAAGCGAGCATGCCTGCGACGATGTCGTGCTCAATCTGGGAATGGATGGAGACGCCTACGCGTCACATCTGTTGGAAATCGCACGCGCTGCTCGAATGCCACAGCGAGCTTTGACTCCAACGGTCGCGATGGCCCGGCCGTCTCATCTCGAACGACGGTTCGCGGCGTTGCTCAATCCCGAACAGAATCGTCGCGGCGTCGGGCGCCGGAGAGTGGTCGTGGTGTTGGGAATCTCGGCACTTCTCCTTGTTCCACTTGCGGCGCTGGGTGTGCCAGGGATGAGACCGACCGTGGAGGTGCGAACGGCCGCGATACCGGCCGCAGCTCTGGACGATACGGAGGCCGCCGGATCGGCGCTCGGACCGGTCGTCGCTGCAATACCCCGACCAAGAATTGTGGCCGGCCCTGGCTGGCGGACGGCCGGCACGACAACTGCTCCGGAAATTCTCGAGTACACCACGCCGCCCTTGTACAGCGACGAAGCCCGTCGTCTCGGAATCGAAGGCTTGATTACCGTCGAAGTCAGCGTCGATGTCCATGGAGCGGCCCACCTTCGGCGAGTGGTCGAGGGGCTCGGGTTCGGGCTCGATCAGAACGCGTTGGTGGCGCTTCGCCAGTGGCGGTTCCGCCCCGGGACCGAGGACGGAACGCCTGTCGAGATGATCGCTGAGATCGACATCGAATTCCGGTTGCGCAACGAAGCGCTCAACGAGTTGATCGCGAACGACATGGCGACGCGCGTCGGACCTGGCGTCACGCCACCTCGTGCCGTTCGTACCGTGGCGGTGCACGACCCGCGAAGCGCACGGTCCCGCATCCGTCAGGGAACGGTGGTGCTCGACGTCGTCCTCCAAGAGGATGGCACGCCGCGAATCGTCCGAATCCTGCAGTCACTGGGCAGCGAGCTCGATGACGCTGCGGTGCAGGCCTTCGAGCAATGGCGGTTCAGTCCCGCAACCGAGAGCGGCAGGCCGGTGAAGGTTCGAATGAACGCAGAGGTGACCTTTCATGAATGAACCGTGTCAGGTTCGCCTGACTGCGGTCACTCGTCGTGGCTTTCTGGCGACGTGCACATCCGTGGCCGGCGGGTTGTGGATGCTGTACGAGAACGCTGAACCAGTGGCTGCCGGTCGGGCGGACAAGACCGTGACGATCGTCGAGTTCTCGGAGGATGGCGAACGGCTGAGACGCATTCCCCTGCCAAAGATCGTCAAGGCGGAGACCGAGTGGAAGCAACTGTTGACGGCGGACGCATTTCAGGTCACTCGTCACGCGGCAACGGAGCGGCCCTTCAGTGGACGCTACTGGAACCTGCACGAGAAGGGGCTGTACCGCTGCGTCTGTTGCGAGACCGCGCTCTTCACGTCCGAGACCAAATACGACTCCGGCACAGGCTGGCCAAGCTTCTGGAAGCCTCTCGCAGAAGAAAACATCCAGACGGCCGACGACCGCAGTTTCGGAATGGTTCGAACAGAAGTCTCGTGCCGCAGATGCGACGCCCATCTTGGCCATGTGTTCGACGATGGGCCAAAGCCGACAGGCTTGCGCTATTGCATGAACTCGGTGGCTTTGCGGTTCGTCAAGCAGCCCTCAGTGGGCGGGTAGGCCAGGTAGGGCGGGTAAGTAGTCGTTAAAAGGAGGCAATCGTGATCGCGCGCAAGCGTCGAAGTCATCTGGCATCACTCGCGGCGCTGCTCTGTGCAGCCACGATCGCAGCCTGCAACTCCATCAGCGCTGAAGGACCAGTTGCGCTTCCCGATCCGCTCGTCGACGAGCCGGTGGCGATGTCCAAGGGCCGGCCCACGGCGATTTTCGCTGGTGGATGTTTTTGGGGAATCGAAGCCATCTTCGAGCACGTGAAGGGTGTCAAGGACGTCACGTCTGGCTATGCAGGCGGCACTGCGGCGACGGCCAGCTACGATGCCGTCAGCTCAGGCCGAACCGGGCACGCCGAATCGGTCCGGCTGGCCTACGATCGGTCGCAGGTCACTTACGGCCAGCTTCTCAAGGTATTTTTCTCTGTCGCCCACGACCCCACCGAGCTCAACCGCCAGGGGCCGGACGAAGGCCCGCAATACCGCTCGGTCCTGTTCGTCGCGACACCCGAGCAGAAACGGATCGCCGAGGCGTACGTCACTCAACTCAATCAGGCCAAGGTGTTCAAGCGACCGATCGTGACACAGGTGGTCAGCTCGACCGAGTACTTCCTCGCCGAGGACTACCACCAGGACTTCGTCGCGAAGAATCCAACCAATCGGTACGTAGTCGCCTTCGACCTCCCGAAGGTCGAGCATCTTCGAAAGCACTTCCCAACGCTCTATCAGCCGTAGTAGCGCGGCACTTTTTCGCTGACCGGGTGTGACACATCGCGACGTCTACTGAGTGTGGACGTCTTTCAGCCTGCGCTCGATCATCTCTAACAGGCTGGTCACGTCGATCGGCTTGATCATGAAATCGGCCCCGGCCTTCCGAGCTTCTGCTTCCAGCGTTGGGTCGGGAAATCCCGAGACGACAATCGCGGGGACGGTCGAGGTCTCGATGACCAGCTGGAGCCCGTTGTATGGACCCAGGCGAATGTCGATGATCGCCACGTCGGGAGGTCGGTCTTGCAGCATGATTCGAGCTTCGTGGAACTCGGTGGCCGTCAGCGCTTGGTAGCCGGCATTCTCGAGGAGCTCCGCCAGGGCCTTGCAAGCCACCGCATCGTCGTCCACGACGAGAACGTTCGCAGCCATATCGAGCCCTCTGCCGTGACGGCGGGCACAATGCCCGGACCGGCAACGTACGGCACTTGAATCCTAGCCGACATGAGGTGCGGTACGCAGCCCGAAGCGCAAGATCTGTGACGAATGTCCGGAAGTCACATCGCCCGAGAGACCGGTGGTCTGGCTCGCGTGCCGCGCGGGTCCCCTGGACGGGCGAGGTGCCTTGTTCCCCATAGCCAGAGCGCCTCGAACACAGGGCCAAGCGTCCGGCCGTGCCCGGTCAGGCAATAGCGGACCCCGAGCCGCCGGGGCTGCAGCTCCTCCCTCACTATCAGATCATCGGCCGCCATTTGACGGAGCTGTTCGCGGAGCACTTTCGTCGTCACGCGCGGCATCGCCCGCCGCAGGTCGCCGAAGCCGTGCGGGCGTGTGAGGAGCCGCTGATAGATCATCGGCTTCCACCGACCGTCGATCACCGCAATGGCTGTATACAGGGGGCAGGCTGTGCGCTCGGCATAGCTGTCTTGGACAGGCATTGAAGGAGGGTACATTGAAGTACCGTCTTGTTCCCACGCTGATCATTGCTTAGAGTCGGCTGGAGGCTTGGAATGATTCGGGTGTTTCGAGTGATTGTTCCGGTTGGCGATATCGGACGCGCGAAGCAGTTCTATGGAGCTCTCCTCGACCAGGAAGGTCGGCCGGTGTCGCCCGGCAGGCACTATTTCGGCTGCGGAGGCGTGCTCCTCGCCTGCTTCGACCCCCGCGCGGACGGCGATCCATGGGACGCAACGCCGAACCCGGATCACATTTACTTTTCCGTCGACGACCTCGAAGCTGCGCTGAACCGCGCGGTCGCGGCCGGAGCGACGATTTCACGGCCCATCGAGACGCAGCCGTGGGGAGAGCGAAGCTTCTATTGCGCCGACCCGTTCGGCAACAAGCTGTGCTTCGTGGACGCTCGGACGCTCTTCACGGCGGGGCTGATCTAGCCGGAGGCGCCTCAGACCAGCAACCAACCGCTTGCGGCGGCAACCTCAACTCCCGCTCGAAAACAGATCCAGCGAACCTGGGCCTCAAACCGACCAGCGGCGCACCATGCCGACTGCGACATCCGGGAAGTCCGTACCCGGGCCATCAAAGCCTCCTGACGAACGAGGTAAAATGTCGAGCAATACGCGCGTCGGCGTGGTCCGCGTCGCGCGTTGTGGAGGTTGGCCGAAATGACGTGTCGAACACCCGAGTGGATGGTTGCCGCTGTCACTGCGATTGTCGTGTTTCCCGCGATCACCGTAGCTCAACATCGTCAGGTTCCTGCGGAAACCACGGCGGCCTCGACAAAGGCGGGTTGGACTCCGCCGCGCACTGCCTGGGGGCACCCCGACCTGCAGGGCGTCTGGACCAGTGACGACATGCGCAGCGTGCCGATGCAGAGGCCGGATGCGCTCGCCGGACGAACGTCACTGACGCCGGAGGAATTTTCCCGGCGTGCGACCGGGGACACCGGAGCCAGAGATCGCGCGGTGAACCAGGAGACAGTGCTCCGCAATGAATGGGGGATTCGGACCTTCGGCTATACGTCGCTCATCGTCGACCCGCCCGATGGCAAGGTTCCAACCATGACGCCCGCTGGCCTCAGTCGGCGGGCCAACCGGGATCAGGGAACCTTCGGACCAGGACCCTTCAACGAGTTCGAAGATTTCACGCTGTACGACCGCTGCATCACCCGCGGTGTGGTCGGCTCCATCCTGCCCGTGCTGTACGGTAATGGTCTCCGTATCGTGCAGACGCCCGAATATGTCGTGATCAGTTACGAGATGATTCACGATACGCGGCTCATTCCGCTCGATGGACGTCCTCATGTGGGACCGAAGCTGAAGCAATACCTGGGTGACTCGCGGGCTCGTTGGGACGGAGCGACGCTCGTCGTCGAGACGACGAATCTCACCGATCTGACCAGCATCGGCCTCAACGGAAACGGCGTGCGTCACAGCGACACGATGCGCCTCACCGAGCGATTCACCCGTATCGATCCCGAAATGATCGACTACCAGGTGACGATCGACGATCCGGTGACGTACACGCGTCCGTGGACCTTGAGGCTCACCATCACGAGTCAGCCAGACTACACGCTGTACCGAGTACCTCGTGCCACGAGGGCAACGGCGCCGTGAAATATGCGCTGAGCGGCGACCGCGCGTACGACAAGACCGTGGAGGAGGCGTTGGCGAAAGGGCTGCCGGTGCCCGGGCGAAACATGGGAAGCCCGTACGGTCCCCCGGCTCCAGGTGCCCAGCCGGTCATCATCAGCGAACAGTAGGACGTAGCGCAGGCCTTTAGGCCTGCTTCATCGGGCAGCCCTGAAGGGCTGCGCTACATCGCCGACCGCGTTACCTACTGCCCAACTACTACTACGTTGTCTACGGGATTCGGTCGGGAAATCTGGAAGGACACGAATCATGCACAGTTCACGGCCGCTCCGCCGCTCGGTTAGCGGCCTCGCCCTGGGTTCGGGCCTCATGCTCATAGCGGCGGCGGGCGGGGCGCAGCAGGCGCCGCCGCCGCAAGGCGGAGGCGTCGGCGCCTTCGCTCCGCCGGCCATTCAGTGGCCGTCGCCGCCGCTTCCCGATGGCCCGATCTTGCTGGAGTCGGCCGAGGTGCGCAGTCTGCGCCTCGTCGTGATGACGAAGGCTCTTCAGCAACCCTGGTCGATTGCGTTCCTGCCCGACGGCGCGATCCTCGTGACCGAGCGTCCGGGCCGTCTGCGCATCGTGCGGAACGGTGCACTCGATCCGAATCCAGTAGCTGGCGTCCCGCAGGTCAGAGCGGCCGGCCTTCAGGGCCTCATGGACGTCGTGTTGCATCCCCGGTTTGTCGAGAACAAATGGATCTATCTCTCCTATCACAAACCTGCGGACGGAAACGCCGGCGCGACCACCATCGCGCGCGGCACCTGGGACGGAAAAGGGCTGACAGACGTCCGAGACATCTTCGAGTCTGGAGCCACGGGTACGGAATCGTCTCGCATCGCGTTTGGTCGCGACGGCATGTTGTACATGACCATCAGCGCGCCCGGTATCGGCCCTCAAGTCGTTCGCTCGCAGGATCCGACCGACTACGCGGGCAAAGTCATCCGGCTGCGCGACGACGGCAGTGTGCCACCAGACAATCCGTTCGTTGGACGGTCCGACTACAAGCCGGCCATCTACACCCTCGGCCATCGCAACGGCCATTCGCTCGTCGTCAATCCCGAGAATGGCGAACTCTGGGCGACCGAGCAAGGGCCCAACGGCGGTGACGAGATCAACATCATCAAGGCCGGCAAGAATTACGGGTGGCCGATGGTGAGCTACGGGCGCAACTATCTCGGCCCGAGAATCTCCGAAAACCCCTGGCGCGAGGGCACCGAGCAGCCGGCGGTCTTCTGGGTCCCCGCCATCGCTGTCACCGGAATGACGTTCTACACGGGCGATCGCTTCCCGCAATGGAAGCGCAGCGTGTTCGTCGGCGGGCTGCGCGAAGGGGAGGTCCCTCGAACCGGTCAGCTGCAGCGCCTCATGTTCAACGAGACGTGGGAGGAGATTCGTCGCGAGCCGATGCTCCGGGAGCTGAAGCAGCGGATCCGCGACGTTCGGCAAGGGCCCGATGGACTGCTTTACATCGTCACGGCCGAGGAGCAGGGAGCGCTGCTCCGCCTCGAGCCAGGACCTCAAGACGCGTCCGTCGCGACCCGTCAGTAGGACGGCGTGTGCCGGAACCTTCAGATCTCGTCGATCGTCTTGCCGCCCATCGCCTCGTCGGGAGCGCCCCTCGGTCGGAGCTCGAGTGGCTGGCGGCGCACGGCCAGCTTCGGAGGCTCGAAGCCGGAGAGCTCGTTCTCGCTCAAGGCGCCGCGATGTATGGCCTGTACGTCGTGTTCTCAGGTCGCGTCGTCGTCTACACCGACCGTGGTGGGGCAAGAAAGAAACTGATGGAGTGGAAGGGAGGAGAGGTTACCGGTCTTCTGCCGTTCTCGCGCGCCACGACGCCGCCCGGACCAACCTTCGCCGAGGAACCGACTGAAGCTCTGGAATTGCCGCGGGAATGGTTTCGCGAGCTCGTCCACGAATGTTTCGAGCTGACAGCGATCTTCGTTCACGACATGGTCGATCGTGCGAGGCACTTCACCAAAACCGACCTCCACGACAAAAAAATGCAGTCGCTCGGCAATCTGGCCGCCGGGCTCGCACATGAACTGAACAATCCTGCCTCCGCCGTCGCCCGCAGCGCCAGCGCCCTTCCATCCAGCTTGACGCAGGCTGTCAGTTCGGCGCGAGCCCTTGGCGCAGCCGGGTTGACGGAACCTCAGCTCGTAGCAGTCGAACGTTTCTGTGCCGCCTATCGCATCGATACCGCCCAACGGCACAGCGCCATCGACAAGGCAGATCGTGAAGACCTCATTGCCGGATGGCTGAGCGACCATGGCCTGGACGACGCCCGTGCCGAACCGCTGGCGGATTCATCCATTTCCATCGAGCAGCTCGACCGGCTGGCCAAGGACGTCGGTCCGAAAGCACTGGACACTGCGGTTCGTTACGTCACCGCCAACTACGCCACCCGCACGCTGACGTCCGAGATCGAACGTGCCTCATCCCGCATCTCCGATCTCGTCGCAGCGGTCAAGCGGTTCACGTATATGGATCAGGTCGACGTGCCGAAGCCCGTGAACGTTCGGCAGGACCTTGACGACACCATGCTGATGCTCGCCGCCAAAGCGAAGAAGAAACCCGCGACGTTGACGCTCGAGATCGACGGAGAGCTTCCTCCGATTCAGGGATTCGGCGGCGAGTTGAATCAGGTCTGGGCGAATCTCGTCGACAACGCCATCGATGCCGTTCCCACTGGCGGCCACGTCGGAGTGACAGCGACCAGCAAGAATGACGCGATCGTCGTGCGCATCGTCGACGATGGGCCTGGCATTTCGAAGGAGATCCGGGATTTCATCTTCGATCCATTCTTCACGACGAAGCCACCTGGTGAAGGCACGGGGCTCGGGCTCGACATCGTCCGGCGCATCCTGCAGCGCCACAACGGTCAGATCGAAGTGACCTCCCAGCCTGGGACGACGGAATTCGTGGTCACGCTGCCGACCAACGCCCGACTGCAATCGACAGAGACGCCGTCGTCTGTGGCTGCGGGACCGACCGGGGACAACGAGTGACCAAGCCGGCCATCCTGGCGGTGGACGACGACCGCGAAGTCCTGGGCGCGATCGAGCGCGATCTCCGCAAACAGTACCGCGGCAAATATCGTGTCGTCGCGGCCGTGTCGCCGCAAGAAGCGCTCGACGCGGCGCGACAGCTCAAGAGCCGCGGCGTGCCGGTGGCCTTGTTTCTGGTCGACCAGCGGATGCCCGACATGACGGGGACCCAGCTGCTGCTGGAGCTGAAAAAGCTGTTTCCCGACGCCAAGAAGGCACTGCTGACAGCGTACGCCGATACAGAAGCCGCGATCGCGGCGATCAATGAGGTGGGGTTGGATCACTACCTGATGAAGCCCTGGGATCCGCCCGAGCAGAAGCTGTATCCGGTGTTGGACGATCTCCTTGGTCACTGGTCGGCGTCGGTTCGGCTTCCTTTCGAGGGGGTACGGGTCGCGGGATCGAAGTGGTCGCCACAAAGCTATTCAGCCCGGGAGTTCCTGGCCCGCAATCAGGTCCCCTACCAGTGGATCGACATCGATCAGGATGCACCGACTCGGGAATTGGTCGTTTCTGTGGCTGGCGATGTGTCGCGGCTCCCCGTCGTGTTCTTTTCAGACGGCAGCCACCTCGTGGCGCCAAGCCATGGTCAGTTGGCCGAGAAGGCGGGTCTTCAGACGCTGGCAAAGCTGCCCTTCTACGACCTCGTGATTGTTGGCGGCGGGCCCGCGGGGCTCGCCAGCGCCGTTTACGCCGCCTCCGAAGGCTTGCATACGCTGCTGATCGAGCACAACGCCCCGGGTGGCCAGGCGGGGACGAGCTCGATGATCGAGAACTACCTTGGCTTTCCGGCCGGCGTGACGGGAGCAGACCTCGCGCTCCGGGCGACCGCGCAGGCGCGCCGTTTCGGCGCGGAACTGCTCGTCGGCCAGGGCGTCGTCGGTCTTCGTCGCGAGGATCCTTTCCGCTTCGTGCGCCTGTCGAACGGCAATGAAGTGTCGTGTCACGCGCTCATGCTGGCGACCGGACTGGCCGTGCGGCAGCTCGACGTGCGGGGCGTGGAGCCGCTGGTAGGCGCCGGCGTGTACTACGGCGCCGCGATGACCGAAGCCGCGACATATCGCGACCAGGACGTGTGCGTGGTGGGCGGCGCGAACTCCGCCGGCCAGGGGGCGTTGTTTTTTTCGCGCTACGCACGCACCGTCACGATGCTCGTCAGGGCACGCGACCTCCGTGCGTCGATGTCACAATATTTGATCGATCGGATTGGGGCGACGAAGAACATCCACCTGAGGACGCGCGTCGAGCTGACGGCCGTCTGCGGCAACAGCCACCTGGAGCGTGTCGACGTGCGACACCTCGACACGGGCCAGGACGAATCGCTCGACACCGCAGCCCTTTTCGTGTTCATCGGTGTGGCGCCGCACACCGAGATGCTGACTGGCTTCGCACTCCTGGACGAGAAGGGATTCGTCGTGACTGGCCCGGACCTCCGGGGAGCGAATCACAGTTGGGGCCTGGACCGCGATCCGCTCATGTTCGAGACCAGCGTGCCCGGTGTATTTGCCGTGGGCGACGTACGCGCCGGGGCCAACAGGCGCGTGGCCTCGGCGGTTGGTGAAGGCTCGGCCGCAATCTTCTCAGTGCATCAGTACCTAGAGACCGTCTAGCCTTCCAACCAGAGTCCCAGTGAACCCAAACCTCAACAGTTGAGCGATCTTTTCGGCTGACGCCGAGCCGGTCGGTCTTTCCTGCCGAAGCGCGTCGCTTGGTTCGCAACATTCCCGTCTCGTGGAGACTTTTCACCGCAACCGCGTGGACTGACGTGTTTGTTGGTTCCGATCGGTTGCCAACATCCCGCGCGTCTTCTTCGAAAAACGAACGGATTTCGATTTCGGAAGACGAACGGATTTCTATGGAAGCGTTCTTGCCATTGGAGGAGACCGCGAGTCACTACGTGGCAGATGTTCGGAAGCTACGACGTGGAAACCGCGCGAAAGCAAGAGGATTGTAAGGAGGTTCGTCATGCGAATGGTACGGCAAGGCGACGTGTTATTGCTGGAAGTCCTCAAGCTGCCGGAATACTGCAAGGAGGTCAAGCAGGATCGACGCGTGATTCTTGCCTACGGCGAGGCAACGGGTCATACACATGAGCTCATCGGTGCGGACTCGCAATCGGGGATGCACCCGCCGGCGCGGCTCTTCGAACAGTCGGGCAATTTCAATGGCCGGCGGTTCCTCTTCGTCGAGCGCGCCTGCCTGCTGACCCACCAGGAACATGACAACGTTCCGATTAGCCCAGGATTCTATGAGGTGATACAGCAACGAGAGTATTCGCCCGAGTCCGGGTGGGAAAATGTCGCGGATTAGCCGACTCGACCGCCTCGGTGTCAGACACCAGGAACGCCTTCCGGCCTTGCAAGAGAAGTGGCTCGCAGTCGGTCTCTCGACTGGGCTGGCAGATCGCAGGCGTGCCGCGGCCGCGGTCGAGACGGCCTATCGACTGGCGAATCTGCATGCCCCAGCCCACGTCGTCTGGTTCGATTCGCCGCTGTCTGGTGTCCTGGCTGCCGCATGGTTCGCGCAAGCCGGCGGTGAGATCTTTGGTTCCGGTCGGAGATCAAGACCCAATGGTTCGGGATCCCGCCAGCAGATCGCAGAGCTGGTAAGAACTCAGATCTCGGCGCAGGTACGGACGCCCGTCGAGGGTGGGGTTGGAGCGCCGGTTCGGTATCAGGTCAGGGACCAGGTTCGGAGCCAGATTGAGGATCGAGTCGGCCCTCGGGTTGGCGATCAGGCGTGGCTGGCGCTCAGGTCGTTCTTGTCGCACGAGCTCAACAGACGGGTCTGGGTCCTGGTTGGCGCGCCGATCGAGGCTCAGCTCATGGCTCAGGCAGGACTGCCGCTTCAGCACGCCTATGGGCAGTTCGACGCAGCATGGGTGGCAGTTTTCGAAGCGCTCCGCGCCTTTGGACTTACCGCGGAAACGAAGGAGTTGGCGGGCCTTTGCGCGATCACAGAAAACTGCGGATGGTGGTGGCCGTTCGAGAATCTCTGTGTTCTGACCGACCACCCCACTCGACTGGAGTTGGACACTGAGGGACGGCTGCACAGCGCATCCGGGCCAGCCGTTGGCTACTCCGACGGCTGGTCGATCTACGCCTGGCACGGCGTACAAGTCGCCAAGGCGATTATCACGCGGCCGGAGTCCATCACGGTTCGACAAATTCAGCGTGAACCCAACGTTGAGCGCAGGCGTGTGTTGCTGGAGCGGTACGGGTTTGATCGGTACCTGGTGAATGGCGGTGGTCAGCCGATTCACGCAGACGAATCGGGCACGCTGTATCGTTGTGAATGGCCGCGGGAAGAGCCTCAGCTGATGGTGCGGGTCATGAACAGCACGCCGGAACCGGACGGGAGCGTCAAGCACTACGTCTTGCGAGTCCCGCCGACGATCACCACGGCTCGGGACGCTATCGCATGGACTTTTCAGATGAGCGGGCAGGATTACCACCCGATCATCGAGACGTGACGGGGCAGTTAGTCGAACGTCTTGTTCTTGATCTCGGCGCCGTCGCGGAATTCGTGCGAAAGGTTGTAGAAGCCGGCAGTGTTCAACGTGATGGTCACGCCCTGCCCGGTGCGGTTCTTCCAGTACCAGCCGTGAATGCCTGAGAAAGGCGCCGTCAGCGTGCCGGTTGCCTGACTGCTGGCCGTCTGTTTTTCGTAGGTCTCGGCGTATCCGCGCGGCGCGCCGTCCGGCTCGGCATGGAACTCGAACTCCACGGGACTCGTGGCCGTCCACGAGTAGAGCAAGGCCTCGCCTTTGTCGAGCCGGTACTTGTATTCCATCCACCCGTCCGGGGCCACCTTGAATTCCACGCTTTCCCGGCTGAAGGCTCGTTCCTGCGGCACGACGCCCGCGCGTGCGCTTGCGGGATCGTTGGCGAGGCTGGCCGCAAACGCTGCGGCCTGTTTTTCGGCGGCGCCGATCTCCGTCAACCCCAGGCGCGCGCCGGTGCCGAGCGGATCCAGCCCATACTCGGCCGGCAGCACCACGGTCACGAGCAGCACTCCGGCTACCAGCAAGGCGAGCCCGGCCGCCACGGCAATCCTGTCCCTGGCCTCCGCCGGCGGCGGGTCGCCCGCGCCAGTCGCCGTCATCGTCTCTGTTCCGGTGGTCATCGTCATAGTGATTACAGCGTGGATACGACGTATCCCGAGAGCTGATAGCCCACGAGGAGGAAGCCACATGTCATCAAGACGGAGTTCGTGACAAACGCATGGCGGAGGAACCCGCTCTGCGTGCGCCACCAGCTCAGCGCGATGAGTACTCCTGTCAGCGCGAGGACCTGACCGATTTCGACGCCCACGTTGAAACTCACAATATTGGCGACGAGACCGGTTTGCGCGAGCTCGAACTCCTGAAGCTTGGTGGCAAGTCCAAATCCATGAAACAGCCCGAAGACGAGGACGGCTGCGCGCGTGTTGGGCTGAAAACCGAAGAAGCGTTGGAACCCGTCCATGTTGTCGAACGCTTTGTACACCACGGAGAAGCCGATGATGGCGTCGATGATGTAGGGGTTCGCGTGGATACCGCCGAGAACGCCTCCGAGGAGCGTCAGGCTGTGACCGACGGTGAAAAGACTGACGTATTGAACGATGTCCTTCAGCTTGTATAGAAAGAAGATGACTCCGACCAGGAAGAGGAGGTGGTCGTACCCCGTCACCATGTGCTTCGCGCCGAGATACATCAATGGACCAATCGCCGCACCCTGGATCGACTGCAGAAACAGCGCGTCCTTACCCGAGACGCCGTGCGCGATCACGACCGGCGAACACAAAATGGCCGCTAGCGCCACGCTCGCGCCGACGATCAGTTTTCTGTTGAGGTGCATCCCTTCCAGCCCTTCCAGCCCTTCCCTGCCCTTCCTGGCCCTTCCTGCCCTACCTGGCCCACCTGCCCTACCTGGCCCACCTGCTCTACCCGCCCGTCCTCAAATACTTCTGATGACAGACGGTGCACGCATCATAGATTCCTTCACCGGCGGCCAATAGGCCCTCGGCGTCCTTCGCCTCGATCGCCTTCAGCGCCACGACACTGGCGTCGGCGAGCGCTTGCGATATCTTGATCCAGTCGGCATCGACCGCCCGACTCCCGAGCATCAGCAAATTCCCGGATTCGACGAGAGCAGCGGCGCTCACCCCGACGGCTTCCCATTCGGCGTCGGTCCGCGGCGCCTTTTCTTCGACGCCCTTGAACGAAACCGTTGTGCTGACAGCCTCGAAGACGGCGGTGGCCGCCGGCCCGACGATGCCCTGCATGATCTGTTTGACGTTGGCGACAGGCTTCATCACCGGCGCCTCCGTCGCCGCGGTCGGACGCTGAGCGGTTCGGGCGCTCACGACCAGAAATCCGATGCTGCTGACGAACAGAGCCATACTGACGACCAACAGCCAATGACCTACCCGCATGTGCTCCCCTCTCGGCTCAACACCCAGCCATTGTACGGATCATCGCTACTTTTCCGCCGAATGTCTCGCGAATCGATTCTGAAGTTTTGGTCATCGTCTGTTCAGGCAGCCGTCACCTTTACTCGGCGCGGAGGGCTCGCGTGGGATCAACGCGCATCGCCTGTGTCGAAGGCCACAGGGTCGCCAACAATCCGATGGTCATCAGGACGCATGAGGCTCCGAGGACAGTGAAGGGATCGGTGGGGCTCACCTCGAATACCAGACTCCGCATCACTCGGCCTGCGACGAGGGACGCCGATACGCCAGCGAAGATCCCGACCAACATCAAACCGGCAGCGCCGCCGACAATCACCCGTCGAATCTGCGCTGGCGCCGCCCCAAGCGCCATGCGGACGCCGATCTCGTACGTGCGCTCCTGCACGAGATAGGTCAGCAACCCGTATAAACCTGTCGCCGTGAGTGACGATCGCGAATCCGGCAAAAGCCCCGATGATGACCAGGAACATGCGCCACGTGGCGGTCACGCTATCGACCATCGAAGACATGGTCCTCAATCGGACCGGAATACCCGGCTCCAGACGGCGGATCGATTCCCGCACGGCTGGAATCGTGCCCGGAGAATCGTCGCGCATGCGGATCACCAGGTCGTTGACGGGAGCATCAGCCCGGGCAACGGGCAGATAGACGTCGAACCTGACGCGCTCGATCTCCCGATACCTGACGTCGGCTGCGACGCCGACGACCGTTTGCCACTGGACGGCTCCCGAGTCGGATCTGGCTGGGCGCAGGCTGAACGACGTAAGTATCCGCTTGCCGACGGCGCTCTGTCCCGGCCAGAGAAGCGCCGCCAACGACCGACTGACGATCACGACCGACGAATCGGATCGATCGGACGGCGCGAACGCCCGTCCAGACACGATGGGAATACGCATCGTCGCGAAGTAGTCCGTCGTGACGCCCTCGTTGTTCACTGCTGGATGGCGACTCCGAGACTCCGGCAATACGGGATCGCCTTCGATCAGGACGTAACCGTCGAGGCCGATCGGCCCTTGAAGCGGAGCCCGGTACACGCCGGCCACGCTCTCGACGCCCTGGACGCGCCGAATGGCCTCGAGCAGCGAGTCGACGTTCGCATCTCGACGCTCGCGCGACAAGTCGCCCCGCTGAACGCCGCTGACAACGAGTAGTTGGTTCGGGTCGAAGCCAAGATCGATGTGAGCGACGTTGATGACGGTGCGGACCATCAACCCTGCGGCAACGACGAGCAACGAGGCAAGACCGAACTGGGCGACGACGAGCCAGCGCCTGAGTCGAGCCATCGAAGGCCGATGCCGAAGTCGAAGCGAGATCGATTCGGTGGCGCCCATTTTCATCGCGTGCAGCGTCGGACCAACTGAGGAGAGGACGAGCGTCGTGAGGCTGATGAAAATCGCGAAGGCCAGGACACGCACGTCGGTTTCGATTGGATAGCCGGCGAGAAGACCAGTGGGATCGAGCTTGACGATGGCGTTGACGACCATCGGAGCTGCAACGAGACCGCCGACCGTCGCAATCAGCGCGATATAGCTGGCTTCGAGGATCGACAAACGGGCGAGGTCTCCGGCAGTGCCACCGATCGCACCGCGGACGGCCCACTCTTGCCGCCGGCGAACAGAACGGGCCAGGAACAGGCCTGCGATGTTCGAACAGGCGATCATCAGCAACAGGCCTACGGCGGCGAGTGCGATCAGCAGCGCTGAGCGCACCCGTCCGAAGTGGTCGTCGACGAGCGGCGTCACGATCGCGCGATCGTTCTTTCGAAAGTCGCCGCGGACTATCGTCGACGAAAGATCGCCTTCCGCCTGCGCTGGCGACACGCCGGCTTTCAACCGTCCCACGGAGTGGAGAACGCCCAGGAACCGTTCGGCCAACAAGTCGTCGCCGCCTGCCTTTCCAGCTTCAGCAATCCGCCCAGCCACTGGCGTCCAAAGCACTGCGCCGGCCGGATATCTGAAATTGGGCGGCATGACGCCGATCACCGTAAAGGCGGAACCGCTCAGTCGAATGCTTCGGCCGACGATTGCCGAATCACTACCGAACCGAGCGCGCCAAACGTCATGGCTCAGGACCACGACGCGAGCGGCCCCCGGCGGTTCATCGGCCGGCGCAAACGTCCGCCCCAGCAGGGCGCGCGAGCCCAGCACATCGAAGAAATTGGCAGACACTGCTGCATAGGCAAGGCTGACGGGATCGTCGCCTTCGAGCACGAACGGCCAGTTCGTCGAGCCGATCCCGGCGATGGCTTCGAACGTCTGATTCGATCGCTGCCAGTCCGTGACGTCCAGGTAAGACACCTCGCCCGGGATGGCGTGAAGCGGACTTTGCGTCGTAAACCGTACCAGTCGCTCCGGGTTCGAAAACGGAAGGCGAAGTAGGAGAGAGTTGACGATGCTGAAGATCGCGGTGGTGGCGGCAATGGCGAGCACCAACGTAACGACGGAGACGGCGAGGAACGCGGGAGATTTGCGAAGGACGCGGGCAGAGTACCGAAGATCCATGAGGAACGCATTCACGCGCCCACCATAGCATGTTCAGGAAGCGCCCTGGCACCATCGCCGGCAAGGCAGCCCGGCTGCGCTACGTCCGACAGAGACCTCGTGTAGCGCAGGCCTTCAGGCCAGGCCGCCCTAAAGGGCTGCGCTACGCTCCGTCAGAGACCTCGCGTAGCGACCTGCACGGCGAAGTCGAGGTGTGGCACGTCGTCCGCGTGCCGAGTGTGCAGGACGAAGATCGGCGGCAGCCGCAGCGCGAACTGCGCGCCCTGAAGCGCGACCGCACGCGCGTCACCAATCGGATCGGCGGCTTGCTCGTGACGCAGGGCATCAGCGGGCCGGTGCGCGCGGATTTCGGCACCCGGCTCGCCCAGGTGCGGACCTGGGACGGGGAAGAGATTCCCGCCGCCTTGCGCGCGCGGCTCGCGCGCGAGTGGGAGAAGGTCGTGGTCCTGACGCGGCAAATCCGCCTCGTGCAGCGGGCGCGGCGCGCGCAGTTGCAGCAGCCGACGCCTGACGAGGCGGCGGCCGTCGCGCTGGTGCGCCAATTGTTGGCCCTGCGCGGCATCGGCGAGCACAGTGCCTGGCGGCTGGTGATGGAACTGTTTGCGTGGCGCCAAGTCCGGAATCGGCGGCAACTGGGCGGGCTCACCGGCTTGACGGGCACCCCGTGGCGCAGTGGCACGCTCGATCGGGACCAAGGGATCAGCAAAGCCGGCAACGCGCAGATTCGAGCGATCGCGATCGAACTCGCGTGGGGTTGGCTGCAGTTTCAACCGCAGAGCGCGCTCGCGCAGTGGTACCGCCAGCGCTAGGCGGGTGGGGGCCCCGCGCCCGCAAGATTGGGATTGTCGCGGTCGCGCGGCGCTTGATGATCGCGTTGTGGCGGTATGTGGACGCCGGCGTGATTCCCGAAGGGGCCGTGTTCAAGCCCGACGGGGATCGCCGCGGCGGCGGACGGGCCACGGCGGCGTAACACGGGGTCGGGCCGCCGCGGTCTGGACGCCGCGCGGCCCCAGAGAGCTGGTGCGAGCGACCCGATGCCGCAGACCGGGTGCCACCAGGTACCGTCCTTCAGACGGGGTCGCTCGCGCCAACGGTTGCGACTCGCGCGCAAGCGCGGATGGTTGATGAGGTGTTCGGCCGTCGGTCGACACGGATAGAAGGTGGTCGCGGGCCGCTGAGGCCCGGACTCTGAATGCAACCGCCAGCTCGATCGGGTCGGATGTAGGGACGGCGTCAGACGTAATGCGGGCCTTGCGAGTGGACCCGGCCGCCTGCTCGGCGGCCTGGATAGCGAGGTATTGGCGAGAGGTGTGTAGATTCACCGTTTCAGTAACGGGGCTTGACAACGGCCGGCCTCTAGAAGGCCTGCCCGGTGTGATGCTGTAGCCTCTTGTCGTCTCAACCAGTGTGGGGCGGCCGGACACCTGCTGCGGACGCGACCCGGGGCGCGGTGGCAGCGTTGCAGACACCACAAGCGCCAGGACTGCCCAGATGGTTGGCTGAATGGGTTTCGCGGCGATTGACGAATTGCGATTGATCGCTGCGAAGATCGGCGTATCCTTTCGCCGTCGCCTGGCGATCCTCGCCGGAACGGCCGGGAAGGCGGCCCCTTGAGAGGTGTTGATGACGTCCACCCCGAAAACGTTGGCTGGATTGAGCGTCGCGGTCGCCACCGCTCTCCTCGGTGTCTCCGGCCGCCTGCTCGCGCAGGGAGTCGTGATGCAGCGGAACCTGTCGCTGCCTCTTGCGAAAACGATCGCCGAGGCCACCGTGGCGGAGTGCAAGTCGAAGGGCTTCAACACCGCGGCCGCCGTGGTCGACCGTGCCGGCCAGGTACTCGTGGTCCTGCGCGACGAACAGGCGTCGCCACAAACCGCGGAGATGGCACGGCGCAAGGCCTACACGGCCCGAATGTTCCGCACCACCACGATCGAGTTTCAGAAGCGCACGGCAAGCGACCCGGCGCTGGCGCCGCAGCGGGACGTCGCCGATATCCTGGCGCTCGGCGGCGGCGTCCCCATCCAGGTGGGGAATGAAACGATCGGGGGCGTCGGCAGCTCGGGCTCGAGCCAGGAAATGGACGACACGTGTGCGAAGGCAGGCGTAGCCAAGGTCGCTGACCTGCTGAAATGAAAAAGGAGCGGACCATGAAATGCTCGCGTAGAGAGTTCGGCTTCTTGCTCCCAGCGCTGGCGGCGGCCAGTGCGTCCGCGCAGACTACCCAGAACGCTGCCGAGACCTCTGTCGAGAAACTCCCGCGGCTAGGAACAAAGGCCTACATCTTCGACGAACTGCCAGTGACGGCCAACGGAAAGAACAAGCGGCGCAGCATGTTCACGGGCAAGACGCACACCGGCTTCAAGCTCGAATCGCATCAAAGCGAAATCGCGCCGGGCGAAGTGAACCATCCGCCACATCAACACCTGCGGGAAGAAATGATGCTGGTCCGCGAAGGCACGATGGAGCTGACGATTGCCGGGAAACCGATGAAGCTTGGGCCCGGTTGTGTGGGCTATATCGGCTCGAACGAGATGCACAACGCGAAGAACATCGGAACGACCAACGCGCACTACTTCATCGTCAATCTTGGGCGTGACGATGTTTGAGGTTCCAGGGTTCCAAAGTTCCAGGGTCAACCTGGAACCTTGGAATCTTGGAACCGGGAACCGTGCTGGCTTAGTCTCGTTCAGTAGCCCGTGCCGCGCTCAGAATATTCCGCACCCCCAGATTACCTTCGTGACATTCGGTACTGCATGATCCGCTCGCCGTCATTCATCGTCAGCGGCATGGCGAATGTCCACGGGCGCGTCCAGGTCGAAGCGTCCTCGACGGTCACGGACCATTCGATCTGCTCGGGCGCCGTGCGCGTGAAGCGCTCCACGAGTCGCAACGACTCCGCGTTCGCATTCCGGTAGGCGCTGCGATCTCGAAAGTTGGTCGTCTCGACCACGAGCGTGTTTCCGTCCCATCGACCGCGCGCATCGCCCATATCCAAGCGGATCGTCTTCCCTACGTGCGCCGCATTGGTGAGCGGAATCACGCGCGTATCGTGAACCATCTCGTAGCGAATCGCCACCCATCCTGGACCTTGAACGATCTGGTACGAATTGCCATAGCCGCCCGGCAACATCGATCCGGGCAGTCCGCGGGTGATGCATCGGTCCCATAAACTGAAGTCTTCGGGACCGTTGAACGGCCCACCGCTGAAGCTCCCGGTTGACGGCCTTGCGGCAATGCGTCTTTGCGCTTCGGCGGTCATGGGTGGAATCTTGCCGTCTGGCGGATCGACCACGAACCACGGGCGGCTGCCCTTCGTCACTTCGTAGATGTCGCGGAATTCCGCCGAATTGCCGATGCGCCCCTCCGGATCGCCGCCAAAGAACTTCGCGCGATCGAGGGCGTCCTGCTGGCGCGTCTTCAGTAACTTCTCGAGCTCCTGCGCGGTCACCTCTTCCAGCCGCCGCCCATCGAAGTTCTGGGGACGTTCGAACGGCGTCCCATATTCGTACTTGTTGGTGAAGTTGCCTTGCAGGTCGGGATCTCCCCAGGGCGTCCGGGGGGGCGTCCACTTCTTGGACGTGATCGTGTTGGTCGGTGGCGATTTGGTCTCGACCTTCGGCGCCTGACCGCTGACAGATCCAGCCGACAAGACCACGGCCATGCCACAGGCCGTGAGGACTGCCGCTGCGAACGAGGGTTGTTCAACTCTACGCGACATTGTCCCTCCACGTTAGAGCCAGAAAGGCGGCTCGCAGGCTGGAGCCCGCGCCGACTGACGATCACGATAACAGAGCACTACCTTCACTTGAACAACGATTATCGGAATCAGCCCCAGCCCCCAGCCCCCAGCCTCCAGCCTCCAGCCTGTGGCACAATCGGTCGCTGGATGCGGGCGCCTTCATACTACGGATGGGCCAACCTTGTTATCGCGGCCCTGGCGATGGTCGCGACGCTGCCTGGACGAACTCAAGGGCTCGGCCTCGTCACCGAACCTTTGATCGCCGATCTTCACGTCGACCGCATCACCTACGCAACCATCAACCTCTGGGCCACCCTGATCGGCGCCTTGTTCTGTTTGCCTTGCGGACGGCTCACCGACCGTTTCGGCGCGCGCGTTATCCTGACCGGGCTGCTGCTGGGCCTTGGGGCGAGCGTTTTGGTGATGGCCCAGTCGTCACAACCCATCGTGCTCTGGGTCACGGTGACCATGAGCCGCGGTCTCGGGCAGAGCGCTCTCTCGGTCGTGAGTCTCGCCCTCGTCGGCAAGTGGTTCGCCAAGCGACTCAACCAGGCGATGGGAATTTATTCGTTGCTCGTCGGCATCGGCTTCGTCATCGCCTTCCCTCTGGTCGGTCAACTCGTTCAATCGACGGGGTGGCGCGGCGCCTGGAGCAGCGTCGGGATCGCCGTCCTGGCATTGACGCCGGTGGTGTGGCTGACGGTCCGCAACGAGCCTCTTCGCGAAGCAGGTCCGAGCAATCCGAACGCAGTTGAGGTTCACGGTGATGTGGAGGACATCGCGGCTCAACCAACGGACCTCACAGTCTGGGATGCGCTTGGTAGTGCTGCATTCTGGGTCTTCGCGCTCGCCAGTTCTATGTTCGGTCTCGTGTACTCGGGCATCGCGCTGTTCAACCAGTCGATTCTGGAAGAGCGTGGCTTCGATGCGTCGATTTACTATCTCGCGTTGGTCGTGACAACGCTGCTCGGCCTGGCGGCAAATTTCGCGGGCGGCTGGCTGGCGTCTCGATGGCCGATTCAACGGGTCATGGGCATCGGAATGGCCGTGCTGGCGGGAGCCCTTCTCGGACTTCCACGCGTCGCGACAGAGACCCATGTCGTCCTCTACGCCGTCGCGTTCGGCATCGCCGGGGGAATCGTCACGGTCGTCTTTTTCTCGGTCTGGGGGCAGGTGTTTGGGCGCAGCCATTTGGGTCGCATTCAAGGGTGCGCGCAAATGCTGACCGTGCTCGCATCCGCAATCGGGCCGTTGCTGCTGGCCCAGACACTCGAACGCACAGGGTCTTACAATGCGATCTTCAACGGCCTGGCCGCCGTCGTCGTAGCGCTGGCGGTCGGATGCTGGTGGGTGCAGTTGCCATACCGCGCCCCGCGCGGACTGACGGTCTTGATTCCGAAGGCGTACACCAAATAGCGGTCGTTAGGACCGCTATGCGGCGTCTTACGAGGATCTGAGGGAGGACTCTCATGCGTTTCATCCGGTTGCTGCTGGCGGTCGTGCTGATCCTCGTCGCGTTCGCCGCCGGGTGGTTGATGGCCAAGACCGGCGTGGGCTCGGCTGTGGACTCCGCCTCCTTGACTGCGTTGGAGCGCCAATTCACTGAACAGATGCGCGGTGCATCGCTCGTGGGCCGGTTCACCATCGCGGGCCGTGAGGACCAGCCCGCGCGTCCGGACCGCTACGACATTTCCAGCGTCGAGAAAGTTGGCGACGATCGGTGGCGCTTCAACAGCCGGATGCGATACGGAAGCGTTGACGTGACGCTGCCAATCACTGTCACGATGCGATGGGCCGACGATACCCCGATGATTACACTGACCGACTTCACCATTCCATCGATGGGAACGTTCACGGCGCGGGTCTTTTTTTACGGAGACCGCTACGCCGGCACGTGGCAGCACGGCCCGGTGGGGGGGCACATGTTTGGGCGAATCGAAAAGCAGGGTTCAAATGGTTCAAGTGGTTCAAGTGGTTCGAGTGGTTCGAACCCGTGAACCGTTGAACCGTTGAACCGTTGAACTTGTTGCGGCGAGGGATATGCAATGGCTCGGGAGAGCGATGAGAAAGGCCAGGCAGCACAGCGCGTAAAGCTCGACATCACCGTCATGATCGCCATTCTGGCGCTCAGCTTATCAGCCATCAGCTTCTACCGAAGCTACATCTACACGAAGCAAAAGCTCGACGTCACGGTCACGGAAGTGTCCTATGTCACGAACAGAGGCGAGCTGTACATGACCGTGGCGTTTTCGAATGGCGGCAACCGGGACGCGGCCTTGCTGAGAGTCGAGCCCGTGCTCTGGAGCCGCAGAAACAAGCAGAACCCTGATTGGGCGGCCGTCGATGGACGAGTGGCTCGAGACATCCCCCCGACCCAACCAAAGATGCCTTCGATTGTCAAAGCGGGAGGCGTCGAAGTCGTGGTTGTGTCGGCAAAGCTCGACCCGACCGACGTCGATGATGCCGTTGCCTCCTCGCAGGGGGCGGCATTCCTGGGCATCCGCGTCGCCACGATGAACTCCGACGGCAACTTGTATCTCGTTCAACATCCCGTCGCCAAGCTCAGAGTCGATGAGCAAGGCAGAATTCAGGACGCCGAACCTGCGATCCATCGCAGCCTGAGCGGCTTCGTCGACGAAGCCGGCACACCGCCGGGTGACACCCTGCAGGCGAACAAGAAAACCCCGTTCGTGTGGGCGGAAAAACAGTATTAGAGCCGAAAGAAGCGGCGGACGCGGTCGAGAAACCGCTGCGGCGGCTCCACGGCGGCGGCCGAGACGCCGGCTGCCGCATGCTGAGCGAGCTCGGCGCGGCGGACGGCCACCGCTTCGCGACAGTAACGGCGCGCGGATTCTCATCAGCGAAACTACAAGGCAGCGCCTCGTCGGCCGATACACCTTTCGCCCCCTCGGAGACATCGTGGTCAAGGGCAAGAGGCCGTGACCGTGTTCGAGGCCGTCGCTCGGGTATCAGACCAAACTGAAAATTGACCCGTCCGGGTCTTCAGACTCCCACATAGGCGATAGGGCGGGTCTTCCGCCTTCGCGGAACGCTACGGCGGACCACCATAGCCTTGGCGGAGGTGGTTGGACCCGATAACCCGGTAGGGGCGGGCGCAGCCTTGTTGGACGTGGTTGGGCGCGCCCTCGAGATTCCAGAGGCACGTATGAAACAGGTGATGCTCGTTCTTGCACTTGTGGTGTTCGGATCGCCTGCGTTTGCACGGTTCGGCGATCCGGGCGGGACGCTGAAGAAGGCGCAGGAGCAGAAGCAAAAGCTCGACGAGCTGACGATTTCGGAGACCGAAGAACGAAACATCGGCAACGACGTCAGCGGCAAGATCCGCACCCGGTTCGGCGTCACGCAGGACGTCGCCATTCACAAATATGTGGCCCTCGTGGGCAGGACCCTCGCCAAGGCCTCCGACCGCCCGAACCTGGACTGGACATTCGTCGTCCTCGATACCGACGGGGTGAACGCCTTCGCGTCGCCTGGCGGGATCGTGCACATCACGCGCGGCGCGCTCGGTCTCATCCGCAACGAAGCAGAGCTGGCAGGCGTTCTCGCGCACGAGATCGGCCATGTCACGCGCAAGCACACGATCAACGCGATTCGAAAGAGCAAGGCTGTGCAGCTTGGCACCAAGGAAACCTTGTCCGACCGCGCGCCTCTTCTCGATCAGCTCGCGAACCGGGCTTATGAGATGGTGCTCGAGAACAACTTCGATCGCAGCGACGAGCTCGATGCCGACAAGGTCGGAGTCGACCTCACCCAGAAGGTCGGCTACGCTCCGGGGTCGCTCGGAGACTTTCTGGCCCGGCTCGACGACCGCAACAAGGATCAGCCCGCCAAGAACGGCCTGTTCGCCTCACACCCAGAGACGAATGAACGGATCGCCAGGATCAAGCAGCTGGCCGCGGCCTCGAAGAACAGCGCGCTTGTCGAGCCCCGTTACAAGTCCAACGTCAAATACGAGCCGACGGTGATCACGTCCATCGCGACCGTGGTCGACGGCGCGGCCGGACTGACCGGCTCCACGAAGCCGAGCGCAGGATCGGCACAGAAAGAAGACCCGAAGAACGCTCCGCAGGAAGAGCCGAAGAAGAAAGGATTTGGTTTCGGCGCCTTCAAGCAGACCGTCGCCCCCGAGAAACAGAGCGAACAGGTGTCGGCATCGGGAGGCGCCAGAGGGGTCGGGCCCGATCGCGCGGCGAAAGGCGGCAGCAATCCAACGTTGGTGAAGACGAACGTGACGGCCGGCGAGTTGTCGATCTTCAAGCAAAGGATCGCGTAGCCGGGCTGTCGTGCCGCATGAGCGATCTTCAGGAGAAGCTTCTCCACTCGCGACTGTTCCGGGGAGTCCCTGCGTCCCTGGTGTCGACCGCGCTGGCGGGCAGCAGGACACGCCGGCTGTCCGCCACTGAGACCCTCCTCCGCGCGGGGACCTCGAACGACGTGCTCTACGTGATTGTTTCCGGGCAGGTCAGCGTGCGGGTGCCCGGTGTCGATCGGCCTCATGTCCGCCTCGGCCTTGGTGAATGCGTAGGCGAGCTCTCCATCCTCGATGGCCAGCAAGTCTCGGCCGACGTCGTCGCCGACGAGCCGACCTGCCTGCTGGCTCTGGATCGCGAACGGCTGTGGTCGTTGATTGATTCGTCAGCCGAGCTGGCGCGCAATCTCCTCGGCATTCTGGCCGGACGCGTCCGAGCCGACGATGTGGCGCTCGGAGAATCGGGCCGCGAGCAGCGTCACCTCGAACGCCTGGCCACCGTGGACGCGCTCACCGGCTTGCGGAATCGGCGGTGGCTCGACGAGGCGTTCGCGCGTCAGCTCGCCAGAGCCTCGCGATCCAACCAGCCGTTGTCGGTCCTGATGATCGACATCGACCATTTCAAGCGCGTCAATGACAAATGCGGACACACCGTCGGGGACGCAGTACTTCGGCGCGTGGCCCACACGTTGGCTGCCGGAGTTCGGCCTCAGGATCTGCTTGCGCGGTTTGGCGGCGAAGAATTCGCCGTCCTGCTGCCTGGGCTCGAAACGGCGCAGGCCATCGCGGTTGCGGAGCGACTGCGTCTCGGCATACAGGCAGCCGGTGATGGTCTGAGGCAGTTGCCGTTAATCACCGTGTCCGTCGGCGTGGCATCAGCCCAGCACGATGAAACATTGTCGGCACTGTTGAATCGGGCCGACGAGGCGCTATACCGCGCGAAACAGTCCGGCCGCAATTGTACGCACGAGTAAGGCTACCCTTGGGCAGGCCTGAAGGCCTGCGCTACAAGAGGCCGCCAGAATCTTGCTACGGCAGTCTCAATGTAGCGCAGCCCTTCAGGGCTGCCGTGAGTCGCGCAAGGCCCTACCCTCAACTCACGCGACGCGAGGCGGTACCCAGCGGCTCCAGCGCGTCGGCGGCAGCCTCGGCCCCTCCTTCGGCATTCACCACCGCCGCCACTTCTTTTGCCCGCTGTTCGTATCTCGTGTCGATCAACAACTGTTCGAGCTCGCGTGCGACTCGCGCTGCCTTGTAACTCTTGGGAAACACGGTCCGGGAAACACCCAACCCCAGCACCCGGAAGGCATTGTCCGGCTGATCGTGAGCGTGCGGCACGATGAGCATCGGATGACCGGACCGAAGCGCCTGGCCGGTTGTGCCGATGCCGCCCTGATGGACGACGGCGGCCGCGCGCGGAAAGAGGAGCTGATGTGGCGCCGAATCGACTAGCAGAACGTCGCGCGACTGTTGGCGACGGGGCTTGTTTTCGGCGAAGCCGCCAGTCAGCAAGACGGCACGAAGTCCCAAACGGCTCACAGCCTTCATGCTCTCCTGGTAAAAGGTCCCGGCCGTGCCGACGGCTGACGTACCCAGCGTAAAAACAACCGGCGGCGGCCCATCGGCGAGGAACGCGTCGACTTCTGGCGCGAGAGAGTCGGTGCCGTTGTAGAAGACGAAACCCGTCAGACGCACGTGAGGTGGCCAGTCGGGCTGCGGCGCCGCGAGCAATCGCGAGAACATCCCGAGCGTGAGTGTGGGGGAGAACTGCCCTTCGTAGATCGGATCCCCTCCGCGAGGGAGCCCGAGCTGCGCGCGCAGCGCATACACCGGCTCGCTCCACGAACGGGTTGCACGGCGCGCCAGGCCGACCATCAACCGGCCAAACCATGGACCGAGTCTGCGCAAGTGGACAAGACGCGGAGCGGGCGGAAGAGCCGGCAAATCCGTTGGTGAGAAAAACGAGATCGGCGCGAGAACAGTCGATGCCCACGGCAGACCCAGCCTGGTCGCAAGGACCGGCGCGGCAAACGTCACCGGATGGCTCACCAACAAATCGGCGCCGCGCAGCGCGTCCTGCAGCTGCTCGTACGTCCGACCGAGAGCCGGCATCAACAAATCGCGCAGAATCGCCTCGGTGCCTTTCCGCGGATCCATCAGACGAGCCACCGTCGCGCGATCGTTCGGATCAACCTCGGGGCCGACCGGGCAAATCTCGAGCCTTTCTCGCTCGATCGGCGCGCGGTAATACTCGGGCACGGCCAGCACCGGGTGATGCCCTCTGCGCGCCAGCGCCCGTGCCAGGCCGATATAGGGATAGACGTCTCCATACGATCCCCAGCTCGTCATGACAATCCGGCGCGGCTCAAACATCGTGTTCATTCCACAGGTCGGCTAGAAACACACGTTCTGCCGACCCTTGAGCTCGAGAATTTTCCGGGCGTCGGACGGCGTGGCGATTTCGAGCCCGAGCTCTTCGAGCAATCGGCGAATCTTCGCCACCTGCTCGGCGTTCGACGTCGCAAGCCGCCCTTTTCCGATCCAGAGACTGTCTTCGAGCCCCACGCGGACATGCCCGCCCAGTACAGCCGATTGCACGGCGACGAACATCTGATGACGGCCGGCGCCGACTACCGACCACTGATAGTCCCCGCCAAACAACCGGTCGGCCGTGCGCTTCATGTGAAGCACATCTTCAGGATGAGGACCGATGCCGCCGCGAATACCGAAGACCGATTGAATAAAGAGTGGCGGCCGTACGAGGCCACGCTCCAGGAAGTGCGCTGCAGTGTACAGGTGGCCGATGTCATAGCACTCCAGTTCGAACCGCGTACCATGGCCGCTGCAGGAACCCAGGATGTCCGAGATGTCCTTGAACGTGTTCTTGAACATTCCGGCCTCGGTCCCTGCCAGATACGCCAGCTCCCAGTCGGAACGCCACGTCTTGTACCGCGGAATCATGTCGTACAGCCCGAAGTTCATCGTGCCCATGTTGAGAGACGCGAGCTCGGGTTGAAGCGTGAGTGCGGGCTGCAGCCGTTCGTCCACGGTCATGGTCTGCGCCCCACCGGTCGTGATGTTGACGACGACGTCGGAAGCCGACCTGATTCGAGGCAGGCACTGCCTGAAGAGATCTGTATCCTGCGTCGGCTGGCCGGTGTCGGGGTGCCTCACGTGCACGTGCACGATCGCGGCGCCGGCCCCCGCCGCGCCAATCGCGCCCTCGGCAATTTCCTCCGGCGAAATCGGCAAATGCGGCGACATCGTCGGCGTGTGAATGGCGCCGGTAATGGCGCAGGTGATGATGACTTTCCGCTGCTCGCCCATGGCGATGCTCTCAGCCGGCAAACCGCGGCTCGGGCAATCCCCGGATGCCGAGCCCCGTGACGCGAAAAATACTTCCTGCCAGGAACTGGGGCGCCGCTTCTTTGGCGAACCGATCGTGCACTGCTGGGTGCTTCACCCGTGCCATCGAGGTGACGAACATCTCGTCGAGCTTGTCGCCGCCGAACATCACGCTCGTGATGTTCCGCACCGGCATTCCGATACGCCGCTCGACGCTGCCGTCCGGGGCGTAACGAACCAGGTCTCCAGAAATCAGCTGAGCGTTCCACAAATAGCCGTCAGCATCGACCGTTGATCCATCAGCCACCCCTGGATCGTCGCTGAACGAGGCAAAGACCCGCTTGTTGCTGAGGCTCCCCTTTTCGAGATCGTAGTCGTAGGCCCAGTAGACACCCTGAAACGTGTCGGCAAGATAGAACGTCTTGTCGTCCGGGCTCCAGCACGGACCGTTGGTGCAGATGATTCCCTCGTCCACTTTCGTCACACGAAGGCCGGGATCGAGTCGCCACAGCCCGCAGATCTTGAGCTCCTCTTTGTCGTCCATTCCGCCTGCGAAAAAGCGACCTCGCCGATCGCACTTCCCGTCGTTCAATCGTGTTCTGGGCTGTCCTTCGTCGACACGCTGGATCAGATCGAGGCGACCGCTGTCAAAGTCGAAGAAATAGAAGCCATCGTCGAGCGCGAGCACGGCTCCGCCGTTCTTGCGTAGCGCCATCGCCCCCACGTCGTGATCGAGCGACCAGTTGTCCAATCTGTTCGTGCGTTGGTTCCATCGCCAGATCGAGGGGTTGCCGACGCGACGCCCCGTCCCGTCGACCCAGTACAGGCAGCCTTCTTCAACGTCCCATACTGGCCCTTCGCCGAGATGGTTCCGACATTGGTGCAGACATTCAATCCTGATAGACATGTTCTGGAACGAAATGTTACCGGGTATCGCTGGTTGGAGGCATTGTTGTTCGGGGATGGACGCAGTATTCTTTCGAAGCTATCGCGTAGCTGTGGGCAGGGCTGTCCGCCTCCGCGCTTTGCGCTACGGCGAGACCTCGCCACAGCGCGCCCGGTTCTGCGATGCGCGCGACGGCGGGAAGCCCTGCGCTACGTCGTGCCTGCTGAATGATATGGGTACCGAATGTCGCCACCCTTCTGCCGAATGTAGCGCAGCCCTTCAGCGCTGCTTGTAAGGAGTCTGCCGAATGTAGCGCAGCCCTTCAGGGCTGCTTGTAAGGAGAACGATGCGATGAAAAGACGGCTCCTCACGGCGAGCATTTTCGGCGTTCTCGTTTCCGCCGGGCTTGGCGCCCAGGGCGGCTCCCGGCCGTGGTACAAGCAGCCGTGGGATCCGTCCAAAATTCAGCCATGCGACCGGGCCTGCCTCGTCCAAGTCATCGACAACTACGTGGCGTCGCTCGTGAAGAAAGACACGGCCAGCGTGCCGACGTCCGAAGAGACGTGGTACACCGAAAACACCGCGCGCTTGTCGATTGGCGAAGGAATCCTCTGGCGGGCCAGACTCGAGCCCACGCCTTTCATCATTCGTGCCGCCGACCCTGTCACCGGACAGGTCGCGATCCAGTCCTTGTTCAATATCGAAGGGCGTCCGGCGCTGACCGTGGTCAGGTTGAAAGTCGAGCGCCGGCACATCACCGAAATCGAGCACCTGGTCGACCGCAATATCGCGCCCGCGGCCCTGGAACTCTTGAAAGCACCACGCCCCGGCCTGGTCAACGATGTGTCTCCGTCGGAACGGACATCTCGAGAGGTCATGCTCTGGGCGGCCCATTCGTATTTCGACGCCCTCACCGGAGACGACGGCAGCATCGGTGCATTCGCGGACGACTGCGTCCGTCACGAAAACGGGTATCAGACGGTCAACAACAAGCAACCAGGACGTGCCGCACCATCGCCAGCGCTCCCGGATCCCAACACGCCGATCGGCCGCGCCTTCTCGAAGTTGAGCATGATGACCTGCGCTGGGCAGCTCGACACCGGCATCTTTTCAGGTATCAAGAAAATCTATCCGCGGCGCGTCCTCATCATCGACGAACAGAAAGGAATCGCCGCGGCTTTTCCGTTGTTCGTCCACGACGGGACACGACGACCGGTCGAAATGAAGAATCTGCCGGACATGCCACCTCAACGCGGGTTGGGAATGATCCTCAACATGGTGACGATGGAAACGTTCGGGATTCGTAACGGAAAGATCCACGAGGTCGAGGCGTTCCCGTTCGTCACATTTGGCTATGGGTTGGGGGACGGTTGGACGCCCGCGGCCGCGCGATAAACCACAGACCTTCCGGCTCTCAGGGCCTGTCACCCGATTTCATGATTCAATCTCCCGATGGGCAATGATCAGCGAATGGGAGAATCCATTGGCCGGCGCACCTTAGGCGCGGCGCTACTTTCCTTAGCCGTCCTGCTCTACTCGTTCTCGACGAGCACACCCGCAGCGCAGCAGGCGGAACAGCAGTCGAGCGAACTGGCGCAGTACATCAAAGCGAACTACACGAAGCGCGAGGTCATGATCCCGATGCGCGACGGCGTAAAGCTGTTTGCCGCCATTTATGCGCCAAAGGACAGCTCGCAGCAATACCCCATCCTGCTCGGCCGCACGCCGTACACGGTTGCACCCTATGGGCTCGACTCTTACGAGGATTCCCTGGGCCCATCTCCGCGTTTCGCCCACGAAGGCTACATCTTCGTCTACCAGGACGTCCGCGGAAAGTGGATGTCCGAGGGCGACTTCGTCGACGTGCGTCCGCACATCGTGAACAAAACTGGGCCCAAGGACATCGACGAAAGCTCGGACACCTACGACACCATTGAATGGCTCCTCAAGAACGTCCCGAACCATAACGGGCGTGTCGGGATGTGGGGAATTTCGTATCCGGGATTCTACGTGTCGTCGGGCGTCATCGACTCGCACCCCGCGTTGAAGGCGGTTTCACCGCAAGCGCCGATCGGCGACTGGTTTCTCGGTGACGATTTTCATCACAACGGCGCGTTCTTCCTCCCCCACGCCTATAACTTCTACGCCGCATTCGGGCAACCTCGGCAGGGACCGGGCTTTATCACCCCGAAGCCGTTCGAACACGGCACGCCTGATGGCTACACGTTCTTCCTGCAGATGGGGGCAATCAAGAACGGGCTCGAGCTCTACAGAAAAAAACTCGGCGCCAGCATCCCCTTCATGGAGGAGATGTCCCAACATCCGAACAACGACGAGTTCTGGAGATCGCGCAGAATCCTGGATCACCTGCGCAATATCAAGCCGGCCGTGCTGACCGTGGGCGGCTGGTTCGATGCCGAGGACCTGTACGGCACACTCAATACGTACGCCAGCATCGAACAAAAGAATCCGGGAATTACGAACAAGATCGTCATGGGACCGTGGTTTCACGGAGGCTGGGCACGATCCGACGGCGACCGCCTGGGCAATGCGCGGTTCGGGTCGAAGACGGCGGAGTACTACCGCGACCGCGTCGAGCTTCCGTTCTTCAATATCTACCTGAAGTACTGCACGGACTCGTGCACGGTGAACCTGCCCGAAGCCTTGATGTTCGAGACGGGTTCGAACCAATGGCGCTCGTATGACAGTTGGCCCCCGAAGAACGTCGAACAGAAGTCGCTGTACATCGAGTCGAACGGCAGGCTGTCGTTCAGCGTGCCGGTCGCACGCGACGGCGTCGACGAATACGTCAGCGACCCATTCAAGCCAGTCCCGTTCATCGAAAACGTCGACATCGGCATGACCCGCGAGTACATGACCGACGACCAGCGCTTCGCGTCACGCAGGCCCGATGTGCTTTCTTATCAGACCGATGTATTGATGGACGACGTGACGGTGGCGGGACCACTGCAAGCGGATCTGTTCGTGTCGACGACCGGGACCGATGCCGATTTCATCGTCAAATTGATCGACGTGCATCCCGACGATGCCAAGGACGTCGAACCGAACCCGACAAACTTCCGAACCGCCGGCTACCAGATGCTGGTGCGCGGCGAGCCATTCCGCGCGAGGTTTCGCAACGGGTTCGACAGGCCCGAACCGATGAAGCCGGGAGAGGCGACGCGGATCGAGTTCAAACTGCCGGACGTGAATCACACGTTTCAGAAGGGGCACCGGATCATGCTCCAGATTCAGTCCACCTGGTTCCCCCTCGTCGATCGCAATCCGCAGAGGTTTGTGCCGAACATATTCATGGCCGAGGAAGGAGACTTTCAGAAGGCCACCCAGCGCGTCTATCGCACGAGGGACCGCGCGACCAGCGTGAAGCTGAACGTGATCAGGAAGTAAGGAATCGGTCAGCGCCTGCCGACAAAGTTCCCTCTTGTATCTCACTCCGCCCGTGGCATATTGCCGCGTATCGCCTTCGTTGCACGGTGACAACGCAGATTTGTGGCTGGCGTTACGCAAATCACAGTGTGGTTACAAAGAGTTACATGGCAACCTCATCAGTCTGTTAACATTAGCCCCAACCAGCTCAGCAGGTCGATCGGCACCTGCGGTGCTGGACGTCATCTTGCAGAATTCAGGGCGAAGCGTCCCTTTTAGGTGACGCAAAGAAGGATGAGCCGCGAGAGGCGGAACGAAGAATGGAAGCCTATTTCATCCTGGACGAGCACGGCGAGCCGTTGCCGGTGAGCGATAAAGAAGCATGGTCGCGCTGGTTCGAACAGGCGGACCTGAGCGTGGCGCGTACGGGAATCACGGCGGATATCACAATCTTGACGACGTTCCGTGGAGTCGACGAAGGCGAGACCGGAGCCGCTCCACTGTTGTTTCACACACGGGTGTTTGGCGGCGTCCTTGATGGAGAAGAGGTGCTGCACAGTACCCGGGCCGCTGCAATGGCGGGCCACGACGCCCTCGCCGAGTGGTGTCGAATCGGCAACTCGCCGGACCTGGGCCTCTCCGAAGATCAGATCACCTAGCGCAGCAGATCCGATCAAATATCGCGGCGACGCCTACCAGCTGTCTGGCGAGCCAGGCGGGCCGATCTCGATTGGCGAGTCAGGCGACACGTCAACCACGCCGGCAATCGATCGCGCTCTTTTTGCGACGTCCTCCGCCGCCGCACCTGTAATACTGCCGATTTCCTCCAGGACCTGACCAACTGTGAATCCGGCGGCTTTGAGATCTTTGGCGATCTCTTTGATCGGCCGGTCGGGAGACGTCGTCACGATCCATCCCTTGGATTCGGCCATAGCTGCACCTTCCGCGTGTCACCAATCCGTGTTCAGCCCTTGGGCGCCCACCGTCAGACGGACCCGGCGAGCGCCCGCAGGCTCCGGTCTATGGTGACAGCATCAAGGTGCCTGAACCAGACCCTTGCCGACCTTCGACGGCGGGAACGCCAACGGCTTGGCCGTCGACTGCAGCTTCTTCCACAGGTTCATGCCGCGAAGGGCCACGCTGGTCTCCGCCAGGAGCGCAGCACAGCCTGCGACGTGCGGTGTCGCCATACTCGTGCCGCTCTTGGTGCCGTAGCGAGTCGGCCGCGGAACCGACGAGAAGACATCCCGACCGGGAGCCGCGATCTCGATCTTCCCGAAGTTGGAAAACGACGAAGGGCTCAGGTTCTGGTCGAGCGATGCCACGGACATGATGGTCGGCGAGTTGGCCGGCGCACCGGTATTGGAAGCCGCGTTCCCTGCCGCTGCCACGATCAGGCAGCCTTTGGCCAACGCGGAAGCTCCAGCGGCCGTGTACGCGGCTTGAACTGGCGACTGACCGCCCAACGACATCGAGATCACCGGACACCGGTTGGCAATTGCCCAATTCATGCCGGCGAGCACGCTGGCCGTGGTGCCGGATCCCGAATTCGTCAGTACCTTACCGACGAAAATCGGCGTCTTGTAGGCAATGCCATAGCGCGGGATGCTGCCAGCCGGTGCCTTGGGACCGCATGCCGTGCCGATGCAGTGCGTGCCGTGGCTGTGAAGATCCTGCACGGGCTGGCCGGCGAAGGTCTGCGAGACGATTGTGCGGCCGGCAAAGTCGGGATGGCCCAGGTCCATGCCCGTGTCGAGCACCGCGACCTTGATGCCCGCTCCGCTGCGGAGGCTTGGTGGGACCTTGCATTTGATCAGTCCCCACGTAGCGCCCAAGACCTGGATGTCGACTTCCTCTTCTTCCTCGAGCTGACCGGCGGCCTCCTTCAGGTCTTTCGCTATCGCGTCGGCCGCGCGGACGAATCCACGAAGATAGTCGCCGTTGGCGTCGGCGAATACGAAGTATTCCGGTTCAATGGCTTCGATCGGGCTGTCGGCGGCAATCTCGGCCTGAACGCTCAGGCCACGCTGCTCGAACGCCTCGCCGCTGACGAGGGCCACACCGACTTCGGGAAACACCACAGCTTCGGCGTCGCCGGCGTCATCGAGCTTCACTGCCTGGTCCTTGAAGTCGCGCGCATCGGCAGCTTTCAACCCCTGCGCCTTGAGGGATTGGACACCCTCTTCCAGGGCACCCTCTTTGTAGGTGATGAGATACCGGCCTGTCTCGAGACTGTCGGCACCCCGCTCCTGAGCCGCCAACAGGAGATCGTCGATGTTGGTGGATACTCGATTCTCGCCGTCGCCTTTGTGGTTGCTGGGTCTTTTCTTGGCCATACACATCCTCCTGCATTACTGCACGCGAATTCACTCCCCCTACGCTCGACGCCAAGGCGCTCGACTCTCCTCCCAGACCGTCGAAGCATCCTTGACGAACGCTTGGATAGGAGAACGTCAAAGCTCGAGGACCCGAACGCCTGTGTCTTCCGATCCCGAACAGATCAATCCGGCTAGCACATCCGTACAAACTCATCCGCCCCGCCCAGGGGCAAGATCCAGCACGCCGACAGATTCCTGCCCGCTGGTTGATTCGATCGACCAGACTCGGAACTCCGAGCGTCGTTTCCAACCGGACCGTGGAAGAACGGGCCGAATGCTACACTCTTGTTTCTTGCCCCACCGTCAGGTTTCGCCGGAAGATTCGACGGATGTTCTACCGGAGGATGTGTGAGGGCACCGATCAACACTTCTCGATCCCCGCGCGCCGTCCCGACCGTTGGCAGCCCGCGCCCAAGTCGGCAACAGCCGATGCCTCCACGACGGCCGCTGGTGTTGATCGTCGATGACGACCTGAATTCTCGAGAGATCTTCGCGACCGCGCTGCGCGCAGCCGGCTTCGATGCTGTGACGGCGGGCACGGGTGCCGAGGCTCTCTCGCACGCGCGAACGTCTCACTTCCACGCCGCGGTCGTCGATCGGGACCTGCCAGACATGTCGGGAACCGACATCATCCGCGCGTTCCAGGCCAATGGCCATGCGCTGCCGTTCATCGTCATGGGCGCGTTGATGACGACGCAGCTCACGGTCGATGCGATGCGGCTCGGCGCCTGCGAAGTCCTCGACAAGCCTGTCGCCGTGGAAGCCCTCTGCGCGATGGTTGCCCGCGCCGTCAAAGGAAAGGCGGCGGCGCCGACCGCATTTCATCCACATTCGGTCGCAGAGCGATGGGCTCGCCTCGTCGTCAAAGCGTGCAACGCAGACGGCGATCCCAAAACACTGCACGAATGGGCGCACGTTGCCGGCTTGAGCTACACGAGCCTGCGCGAGCTCTGTCGCATCCTGGGCATTCGCGCTCACGACGCGCGCGATCTCGCCCGCATGCTGCGCGCCGTTAGAAAGGCGCGGCTGCTTCATTGTCAGCCGCAGGTGTTTCTCGACGTCAGCGACAAGCGCACGGTCCGCCTGCTCTTCGCCAGGTCCGGGCTCGATCCCGCGATGCCCGAACGAGACCTCTCGGTCGACGATTTTCTCGACCGCCAGCGTTTCGTCGACGCCGGGCAACCGGCCCTGCAGATCCTTCGCCTGCTCCTGTCGTCACCGGAACCGATCGAGTAGACTTCCTGCCGTTCCGGCGGCGCAGGCCGGCCCGATCGACTCCAACTCTCGGAAAGGATGACGCATGACCGCGATGCACGAGATCGACTACAAGATCTTCGGCGACGACATGCAGTACGTCGAAGTGGAGCTTGACCCCCATGAAGCCACCGTCGCCGAGGCCGGCGGCATGATGTACATGGACGACGGCATCGAAATGGAGACGATTTTCGGGGACGGGTCTCAACAGCAGGGGGGACTGCTCGGGGCCCTCGTCGGTGCCGGCAAGCGGCTGCTGACGGGCGAATCGCTGTTCATGACCGTGTTTTTCAACCGCAGCAGCCAGAAGAGACGGGTGGCGTTCGGCGCGCCCTACCCGGGAAAGATTATTCCGATTCACCTTGCCGAGATCGGCGGCGAGCTGATCACCCAGAAGGATTCGTTTCTCGCCGCCGCCAAAGGCGTGAGCATCGGCATCGCGTTTCAGCGAAGGCTCGGCGTCGGCTTGTTTGGCGGAGAGGGATTCATCATGCAGCGCCTGCAGGGCGACGGGTGGGCGTTCGTCCACGCCGGCGGCACCCTGCAGGAGCGGACGTTGGCAGCCGGCGAGATGATCCGAGTCGATACCGGCTGTATCGTGGGGTTTCAGCCTACCGTCAACTACGAGATCCAGTACGTCGGGAAGATCAAGTCGGCGCTGTTCGGCGGCGAAGGCTTGTTCTTCGCCACGCTCCAGGGGCCCGGGCGGATCTGGTTGCAATCGCTGCCGCTGAGCCGACTGGCCAACCGCATCATCTCGGCGGTGCCCGGCATGGTGCGCGGCGGCCGCGAGGAAGGATCGCTCCTCGGCGGGCTGGGAGGCCTGTTGGACGGGGACAATAGTTAGACCGCAGAACGGTCGGACGTTCGGACCGTTCGGCGACCCCTATTTCGTTCAGTCCCGTCGGCTGCCGAGGAATCGCAAGAGGAACAGGAACAGGTTGATGAAATCGAGGTACAGCGACAACGCGCCGACCACCGCGTACGACCCCGTCTGGCCAGCCGGCAAGGCCAGGGCCATGGCCTTCAGGCGTTGCGCATCGTAGGCGGCCAGGCCGGTAAAGACGATCACACCGATGAAGGAGATCACGAACTGCAGACCGTCGTTATGCCAGAACATGCCGACAATCGACGCCAGCACGACGCCGATCAGTCCCATGAACAGGAATTGTCCGAGCCCGGCCAGGCTGCGGCGCGTAAACGTCCCATAGAGCGCGAGCGCCCCGAACATCCCCGCGGTCACCATGAACGTCGTCGCCACCGATTCGCCGGTAAACGCGAGGAGCACGAACGAGATGGTCACTCCAGTCAGAGCCGAATACACAACGAAAAGGAGCGACGCGGTCGATGGCGCCAGCCGATCCACCCGCGCCGACAGGACGAAGACAATCCCCAGCTGCGCGATCACGAGTCCCCAAAAGGCGAGACGATTCGTGGCGATCGACTCCACGAGCGTTGGGGACGAAGCAATGAAAGACGCGGTCACGGCCGTAATCGCGAGACCGACGCACATCCAGCCGTAGACGGCCCGCAGGAACGCGCCAACGCGTTCCGCGGCTAGCGTCGGCGTGGTGAACGCGGTTTCCGGCGTCATCTCGAAGCGGTCCATGTCGCGCTCCTTCCTTTGAGCAGGTCTTGGTACAAACAACCCTCTCGATGCTACCATGCGGGGCGCGGGCACACGCGCCTCCTTTCTGGGCGGTCTCACTACCTGCTTCGCCAGATACGCATGTCGATTCTCGAATGGTTTCGTACCGTGCGCTCGACAGCCACCCCTCGCGACGGCGACACCGATACGGTCCGCCGTATCGTGGGCGAGCTGGACAAGCTGGACCCGGGACGGGCTCGTTTTCTGGCGGCGTTCGCGTACGTCTTGAGCCGCGTGGCGGCCGCGGACTCGCATGTCAGCGAGGCAGAGACCGTCGAAATGGTCGACCGCGTCCGGCGCACGGGGAATCTGCCCGAAGCGCAGGCCACCCTCGTCGTCGAAATCGCCAAAAGCCAGAATCGTCTGTTCGGCGGCACCGAGAATTTCCTCGTCACTCGCGAGTTCCGCGACATCGCCACGGACCAGGAGCGCCACGACCTGCTCCATTGTCTGTTTGCCGTCTCTGCTGCAGACGATTCGATCTCCGGTGAGGAAGACGCACAGATCTGGCAGATTGCCAACGAGCTTGGCTTCTCCCATCCTGAGTTCATCGCGATCAGACTCGCCTACTCCAACAAACGAACGGTGCTTCGGCGGAATAACGGCTGATTGCTTGGAACGCTATGCAGCGCTTTGCGAGGATCGTGTTCTCAAATTGAGAGGCCGTCGCTGTAGACATTCTGGCGAGGATCTCCGCATACCGGTCCGAGGCGTGCACGGCGCGCCTGCGAGGGAGCGGCGCGGGGCGGCGGGTCGACCGAGCCGGTGTGTGGGGCGGAGCCCCACGTGATTTGACGACTGATGAGAGTTGCCGCTACCAAAACGCACCAGGTCGTCGGCGTATTGATGATCCTCGCCGCGCTCGTCTATCTCATCCCGTTCGTACCCAGAGGATGGGTGCCTCACGATGAAGGCATGCTTGGTCAGTCCGCCGATCAAGTGCTTCGCGGGGGGCTTCCGCACGTTCGAGTACGAAGAGGCCTATACGGGCGGCCTGTCATGGATCTACGCAGCCGTCTTCAAGGTCGGCGGTGTCGACCTGTTGAACGTCCGGTGGTTCCTGTTTGCGGGCGCCGGCTTCGCGACGTGGCTGGTGTACGCCATCGTCAGGCGGTACTACGCGCCGATTGGCGCGGCGTTCGCCGCGTGGGTCGCCCTCGGATGGAGCTTCCCCAACTACTTCGCCGGCCTGCCTTCGTGGTGGCTTCTCGTCTGTGCGCTGGCGTGCATCTGGTCGGTAATCCGCTTGGTCGAGACGAGACAATCGCGCTATGTCGTGGCCGCCGGACTCGCTGCTGGCATGGCGATGGCGATCAAGCAGACAGGCGTCTACTTGCTTGTCGCGCTGGTTCTGGCGCTCTTGTACGGCGGGCGGTCGGGCGGCAGGTCCATGCGGCTGACGCGCTTCGAACCCTGGGTTCGGTGGAGTGTGGCGGCGGCCTCGGTCGTCCTCGCCGCGACGATTTTGAAGCCAAGGCTCTTCGAGGCGGAGGGCGTGTACTTGTTCGCCCCCGTCGTGGCGTGCGCCGTCGTGCTGTTGGCTGGGGTCAGACCCCGCTACGACCCGTCACCGGGGTCTGACCCCATTGCGTCACCGGGGTCATACCCCATCGCGAGGACCTGCGTCGCCACGGCGGCGGCCGCCATTCCGCTCGTGTGTCTGCTGATTCCCTACGCCCTCCGCAACGAGCTGTGGGATTTCGTCTACGGCGCGATCGTCCTGCCGCAAAAGCGCGTCGCTTTCGCAAGTTACGCGATGACCGGCGCCCAATCCATCCTGACCGGCATTCCCCTGTTGGCGCTCGTGTTTCCATCAACGCGATTCGGATTCCGCGAGTGGCTGGCGTTCCTGATATTGCTGGTCTGGCCCGCCGCGATCTTTCTGCCGATTGACGCCCTGTCGAATGTCACGAGCTATCAATTTATCTGGCAGTCGTCGCGCGCAATCGCCACGCTCTTGCCGATCGCCATATGCTTGCGCCTGGTATTGGGCCACCCGTCGGAAGAACAGCGACCAGTACTCTTCGTGTCGGCAGCAGTCCTGGCGTGGATGGCGCTCAATCAGTTCCCATTTGCCGCGCCGATCTACTTCTGCTATGTCGCGCCACTGGCGGTCGTCGCAGGCGTCACGGCCGCCGGCGACTCGCAGGTCTCGCGCCAGACTCTGCTGCCTTGGGGAGCTATGCTGCTGTCGTTCGCGGTCTTGAGCGGGAATCGAGGATTCATCAACGGGCTCGGACAGCTTCATGAGCTGCGCGAGTTCAATACGGCGTTGGATTTGCCGCGCGCGCATCTGAAGGTCGGCGGTGACGACGCCGAACTCTATCGAAAGCTCGTCTTCACGGTTACGAATCACTTGCATCCGGGCGGCCAGCTGATTGCGGGGCCCGACTGTCCCGAAGTGTATTTTCTGTCCGGCCTCGTCAGCCCATCCGGAACCCTGTTCGATTTCTTCTCCAGGGACGGCGGACGGCCACCCGGCTCTCGCGAAGAAGACGAAATAGCCGCGTGGTCAAAAGCCGATGTGATCGTCCTCAACCATCAACCCGATTTTTCGCCCTTGCCCTCCGAGCGGGTGCTGGCACACCTGCGAGGCGAATTTCCGGGCGGCGAAATCATCGGGCCTTTCGAAGTCAGGTGGCGATAGTGCGCGTCATCGATCGGATCATGGAGCATCCGGCGGTTTACGCGGCCTGGCAGGCGCCGTTCGTGGCGCAGAAGTTCGCTCCGGTAGAGCGCCGGCTCAAGGGGCAGAACATTCGGCGAATTCTCGACGTCGGGTGCGGTCCGGGTACGAACGCGCCGCGTTTTGTCAGCGCCGACTACGTGGGGGTCGACATCAACGAACGCTACCTCGCCATCGCGCGCTCCAAGCACCAAGGGCGGTTCATCCAGGCCGATCTCGAGAGGGCAGACCTGTCGTTTCTGGGCACATTCGACACGATTCTCGTGAACAGTTTTCTGCATCACCTTCCCGACGACGCAGTCGTGCGAATCCTCCAGCAGCTTCAGACGCTTCTCGACCCGGAAGGGACGGTTCACCTGCTCGAGCTCGTCCTTCCCGAGCGGCGATCGCTGGCCAGAATGATGGCGCGGCTGGATCGAGGGCGATATGCGCGCCGGCTCGCAGCATGGCGCGACCTCTTCGACGCGCATTTCGAACCGCTCGTTGTCGAGCCCTATCGGTATGCAGGGGGACTCTGGGAAATGCTGTACTTCCAAGGCAGGGCAAGACCATGCGCCTCTCGATAGGGATACCGCTTCACAACGAGGAAGACGTCATCCCCGAGCTGTTGACGCGGTTGCTGGCTGTGCTGGACGCGCTCCCGGGGGGCCCTCACCAGGTCGTCCTTGTCGACGACGGGAGCAGCGACGGCAGCCGGCGGCTGTTGACGGCTGCAGCCCGGCGCGATTCGCGGCTGAAAGTGGTGGCGCTCTCTCGCAACTTCGGGCACCAGGCCGCTCTTGGCGCCGCGCTCGATTACGCGACCGGCGATGCGCTGGTGTTGATGGATGGGGATCTGCAAGACGAGCCGGAGGTCATTCCCGAGCTGCTGCGACAACACGAAGCCGGCGCCGACGTGGTGTACGCGCGTCGCGCGTCACGCGAGGAGGGTCTGATCTTTCGCGCCGCGTACAAACTGTATTACCGCCTCATGGCCGCGTTGTCCGAAGTGCCGCTCCCGCTCGACAGCGGCGATTTCGCGCTGCTTGGCGCGCCAGTCGTCGCCGCCCTCAAACGCATACCCGAGCGGCAGCGCTATCTGCGTGGGCTGCGGGCCTGGGTTGGATTCAAACAGGTCGGGGTGGACGTGCAACGGAAGGCGCGGGCCGCCGGACGACCCAAGTACACGACCTGGAAGCTGATGCAGCTGGCGCTCGACGGCATCTGCTCGTTTTCGACCGTCCCGCTCCGCGCCGCCGCCCTCACCGGACTCGTCGCCATCGTCGCGGCTTGCCTGTTTTCGATCTACGCGGTTTACATGCGCATCGCCTCGGGAACGGTACCTGTTGGTTTCACGGCCTCCTTGATCATCACGACGCTGTTGTCGGGCGTTCAGCTGCTCTTCCTCGGCGTGATCGGCGAGTATCTGGGCCGGGTCTACGCGGAGGCAAAGGGACGGCCGACCTACGTCGTGGCAGAAATCGTGGGCGGCGACTGATGGATGCACAGTACGCGGCCGCGTACCCCGATTTGTACAAGAATCATTGGTGGTGGCGAGTTAGAGAAGAAATTCTGCTTGGGAAGATCCGCGGCATCTTGACCGGTGCGAGCGCCGCGCGGATTCTCGATGTCGGCTGCGGCGCGGCTCTGTTCTTCGACGCGCTCCAGCAGTTCGGACACCTGGAAGGCATCGAGTCGGACGGCGCCGCCGTCGAAAACAGCGGCAAATGGAAGGATCGCATTGTCGTTGGCGAGCTGGACGAGTCCTATCAGGCCAAGGCGCCTTTCGATTTGATCCTGATGCTCGATGTCCTCGAGCACGTTCACGCCCCTGAACAGGTGCTGCGCCGGGCCGGCGACCTCCTGACACGGAACGGTCGGATTCTCGTGACGACCCCAGCGTTCAACTGGCTGTGGACAACGCATGACGACATGAACCACCACGTGAGGCGTTACACGGCCAGCGAGATGCGCAAGACGGTGCAGCGGGCCGGCCTGCTCACCGCGGAAAGCAGTTACATGTTCCAGTCGCTGGTGGTGCCCAAGCTGCTGGTACGCGTCCGGGAAGCGTTGACCTCGGCATCGCCGCACGTCCCCAGCATCCCGCCGCCGGCGGTCAATCGTGCGATCCAGACGTGGTTTCGGCAGGAATACGCGCTCGCCGGGTGGCTGCCGTTTGGAGGCTCGCTTCTGACGATCGTGATGCGGCCGAGATCCCACTCCTAGCCCAGCCTAGAGCACTCCTAATTTTTTTCGTCTACTGCGAATTTCAGAAGCATGTGGCGGAACCGCAGAGGTTGCGGTGAAGTGTTCGCGTCACGTTGCTACATCGATCTGATAACCGGTCTAACCGCTCGGACGTGTCTCATCGTCTCTATTCCATCCGCAGCGCGCTCGCCGGATCGACGCGCGCCGCGCGCCGGGCGGGCAGCCACACGCCGATCAACGCCACGCTGCTGAGAAGCAACGGAACGCTGACAAAGACAACGGGGTCTCGAGCGGTCACGCCGAACAGAAAGCTGACAATCACACGCGTGAGAAGGAACGCCGACACCAACCCGACGGCGACGCCCACCAGGGCGACGCGCATGCCTTGAACAACGATCATGTTTCGAACCGCATGGGAGTCTGCTCCGAGCGCGACACGAATCCCGATCTCCTGGGTTCGCTGCTGGACCGAATACGCCATCAGTCCGTAGATGCCGATGGCCGCGAGCAGCAGCGCAGAGCCGGCGAAAATTGAGAGCAGCAACATGTTGAAGTCGGATCGCGCCGTCGATCGCGCCACGATTTCGTCCATGGCGCGCGGGCGTGCGACTGGAAGACCGCCACTCGCCTGGCGCAGCGCGTCCTGAACCGATGCGCTGACGGAATACGGCTCGCCCCGCGCCCGCACGACCCAGGCCAGCGGCGTGATCTGGGTGAGATTGGCGTTGTGAAGGTCGGGCAATTGTGCCCAGGGAATGTAGAAGGTAGGTGTCGGGTCCTGCCCAAGTCCGAACGCTCGGACGTCGCCGACAACGCCCACGATCTGGCGCGGCGGCTCGTCGAACTGCGGACCGACGCCCTTCGCGATCGTGATGCGATCGGCCAGCGGATCCCCGCTCGGCCAGAACTGCTTTGCCATCGTCTGATTGATGATCACGACGCCGGGCGCTCCCCCGTCGTCGCGATCGGTGAACGCCCGCCCGCGCAGGATGGGAATCTTGAACGCACTGAAGTAAGTCGCCGAGATCGGGGTGAACCCACCGCCACCATGAAACGGACCCTGCGTGAGCGGGCGCCCTTCGATCGTGAACGGCAGACCCAGCCCCCCTTGCAACGGGACGCAACAGGAGGCGCCTGCAACTTCGACACCTGGTACCGCGTTGACGCGATCGGCGCCGTCGCGGATGACTTGCGCGACGGCTGACGTCTTCTGAAACCGCGCGCCAGTCAGCGACATTCGCATCGTCAAAACCCGGTGCGGGTCGAAACCCGGATCGACTGCCCGCAGGGCGATGAACGTTCGAATGAACAGGGCGGCACCGACCAGCAGCACCAGCGCCAGTCCCATCTCGCTCATCACCAGAACGGCGCGCGCCTTGTTCTGCCGGAAACCGGTCCCCGACCGCCCACTGCCCTCTTTGAGCGTCGAGCTCAGGTCGGACCGGGAGGCGTGCAAGGCCGGAAACAGACCAAACAACACGCCGGTAAGAAGCGACACGAGCGCCGTGAACGCGAGCACGCGCCAATCGACCCCGACGCCGGAGCCGTCGGGCCCGATCCGCGGGATATTGCCAGGGTTGACCGCAAGGAGTGCGCGGATGCCGACCATACCAACCGCCAGACCAAGCACGCCGCCCAGCGTGGCCAACACGAGGCTCTCGGTCAGCAATTGCCGAACGATCCGGCCGCGGCCGGCGCCAATGGCCGCGCGCACGGCGATTTCGCGTTTGCGTGCGGTCGCACGAACGAGCAGCAGGTTCGCGACGTTCGCACAGGCAATCAGCAACACGAAGCCCACAGCACCCACCAGGACCCATAACGAGGACCGGACGTTCCGGACCACGATGTCCTGGAGCGGCTGAGCGCCAAAGCTGGCTTGCGGTCCAAGCATGTTGGGATATTTCTGAACGAACTCCTGCGTCGCCAGTTGAAGCTGGGCATTGGCGGACGCCACGGTGACTCCGGGGCGAAGGCGGCCGGCGACCTGGAAGTAGTTGCCCTGCATCGTGCTGTTGGGATCGATTTGAAACGGGAGCCAGACGTCAGGCGGACCATCCGGCGATTGAATGGCTTCGGTGTCGAAGGCGCCTAGGACTCCAAGCACGACGTGCGGGTCGCCGTCGAGGACCAGCGTCCGGCCGACGGCGGTTGAATCGCCGCCGAAACGGCGCTTCCAGAACCCTTCACTGAGAACGACTGCGTGTCCGCCGTTCGGCCGATCCTCGTTGGCATCGAACGTACGCCCGGCCACAAGAGGAGCACCGAAGAGCTTGAAGAAGTCGGCGCTGACCTGCGCTGCGGGGAGCTGTTCCGGATCGCCGGTGCCGGTCAGGTTGACGACGCTGGACCGATAGGCAGAGACGTCCTGAAATGACGCGCTCTGCTGCCGCCAGACGTTGAACTTCGTCGGGGACGCGCCGGGGCCGGATCCTTGCGGCGAAACATTCATGAATATCATCAACCGGTCCGGATCCGTGTACGGCAACGGGCGCAGCAAGACGGTATTGATGACGGAGAAGATGGCCGTGTTGGCACCGATGCCCAGCGCCAGCGCGGCGACCGCCGCCAGGGTGAAGGCCAGGTTTTGTCGCATTGCACGCAGCGACTGCCGTAGATCTTGAACGAGGGTGTCCATGATTAGTGCAGCTTCCAGCTTCCGAACAGCTTCCAGCTCCCAGCTCTCAGCTCAGCCTCAGCTCTCAGCTCTCAGCTCTCAGCTCTTTGGCCTCAGGCTTCAGCTTTCAGGGATCGGAGCACATTCCAGCGGTAATTTAGACACCGTCGGCAGGAAGATGGTCGGAGGCTTGCGCGGCGCGGAATTCGGCGGCATCGGCGGCCGACGTGTCAGGCGATCATCACCTTCCGCGGAAACTGCGAATTGTCTTCGAGGAACGTCTTCTTGGTTTCCAGTTCCTCCGTGGTGGGCTGGACTTTGCCATTGACGTCGGTCACCCGCGACACCAGCGTGTGCTCGCCAGGCGTGGCGCCAGTCCAGACATGGGTGAAGAGCTTCCACGAGTACTTGCCACGCGTCGATGGGTCCAGCGTCGCCGGCTGCCAGGGCCCATCGTCGATGCGGATTTCGACGGACTTCAGAGGCGTTCCGTCGTTCAGCACGACACCAAGCACCTTGTGCGCATTGCCGTCGCGCGTGAGCCGTGCGACGAACGACTTCAGTTGCATGTGGGTGATGGCGGTTTCCGTCCACTTCATCTCGCCGTCGATCATCTCCCCTTTCAGGGTGCGGTACCAGCGGGCCTGGTACTTGCCGAGGTACTGGTCCTGCTGAGCGTGGATTTGGGAGAGCCACTTGACGTTGGGCGCTCCGTACCAGCCCGGCACGATGAGCCGAAGCGGGGACCCTTGATGCTTTGTCAACGGCGCGCCGTTCAACTCGTAGGCCAGGAACGGCTCCGAGGACAGTGCTCTCTCGCGGGGCAGGCTTCTGCCGTCCTGCTGTTCGACCTTGTATTTCTGCGTCCGGAATTCGACTTCCTCTTCGCCGTGGTCGGCTCCAAAGAACACGAATTCTCGCGCCTCGGCCTTCACCCCGGCCTGGTCGAGAACTGTCTTGAGGCGAACGCCGGTCCACCGTCCGTTCGAGCAGAGACCCTGGAGAGGACGCCGATTCCCGGAGCACTCGAACCCCGCCACCAGTTCCACGCCACCCATCCGCCGAAGATCGTCGAGCGAGAACGACCGCGGCTTGTCCACGAGCCCCGACACTTTCAGACGAAACGTCGCCAGGTCGATCTCGGGATGACCGTAGTGCTGCGTCGTGAAAAACTGATCCGGCGGGGTGAACGGGCCGTCGATCTTCCGAATGTCGATGATGCGCCGATCCGGTCCGGTCGTCAGCGGAAAGTTCTCCGGCATGTCGGTGAAGGGGACCAGCGTCTCCCCTTGGGCGAGCGCCGGAAGCGCCCATTCAGGAATGCCCATCACACCGAGTCCTGCCACAGCGAGACCGCCCCTCAAAACATCTCGACGCGTGCTCAGTTTCGTCATGTCCGGTATCTCTCTTCCATTCACTTCTTCGGCGTGAGGCGCAACAGCCCGGCGCCGGCAAATACATAAATCGATCCGTCTGGCCCCTGGCGTACTTCACGGATGCGCTGCTTCAGATCCGTGAGGAGTTTTTCCTCGGCGACGACACGCTCGCCGTCGAGCACCAGACGGACCAGATGTTGACCGGCCATCGCGCCGATGAACAGATTCCCCTGCCACTCGGGGAACAAGTCGCCAGTGTAAAACATCATGCCGGACGGCGCGATGGATGGCACCCAGAAATAGATCGGCTCTTCGACGCCTTTCATGGAGGTGAGGCCACTGCCGACCGGCACGTTCTTGCGTCCATCCGATTGTCGCGCGTCGTACTGCTTGCCGTACCAGACATCGGGCCAGCCATAGTCCTTGCCGGCCCGAACGATGTTGACTTCGTCACCGCCCTGTGGCCCGTGATCGATCGCCCACAGCTCCCCGGTCTGCGGATGAATCGCCGCGCCCTCGGGATCCTTGAACCCGTGTGCGTAGGTGTCCGGCAAGACAGTGGCACGACTGAGCCACGGATTGTCCTTGGGGATCGAGCCGTCACGGTTGATGCGGATCACACGCCCCGAGAAATTCCGTCGAACGTCAGGATTGTCGGTGAAGTCGTGATTGACGCCGTCCAGGTCCGAATCGTAGAAGCGGAATCGGTCGGCGCCCGTAACGTACAGCGTGCCGTCTCGACCGATCACGATACAGCGTTCGGCGCCCTCCGCCAGAACCTCCACATCCTCGAGTCGCCGATTGTCCGCGCTGAGCCTGGCTCGGGCCACCCGCTCCGCGCCGATTTGCATGGTCCGGCGTTCGGCAAGCGGTTTGGTCCAGACGCGCTCGTAGAAAAACTCGATCGGCCAGGTGGCTGGCGCCTCGCCTTTCGGTGGCGCGAAGTACGTGAAATACAAAACGCGATTTCGCGCGAACTCGGGGTCGAGGACGACGTCGTGGAGGCCTTGGGCGGCCACCGATTTGACGCCAGGTACGCCTTCGATCGGCGCCGAGACGACGCCATCTGGCCTGACGATCCGCATCGTTCCGGCATTCTGCGTGACGAGGAAGGTGCCATCGGGAAGAAACGCCAGCGACCACGCCCCGGTCAGCCCTCCGGCGACCGTTTCGACGGCAAGGGCCGGCGATGGTTTCGCAGGTGGAGGGGCTTCGGTCTGACCCGGGAATGCCGGCTTCGGCTTGACGGCTTGCGCTCCCGGGAAGCCAGACAGGGCCGCCGCCATCGCCGAGACGAGTGCGAACTGTTTCATACCGATCCCCGCCTGAATCGCGCGCATGTTATCAGACTCCCCTCGGTCTCACAGACAGACGATTTCTCGGCGGAAACGAAAGCGGCGCCTGTGCGCGGGGCCTGTCGCCGAGGCGCCCTCCCGATGACCACCCCACCGCGCAGAAAACGCGCGGCGGGGACCCCGGGTGCTCGGCGCCAAACACATGATCACGTCTGAGGCGCCTGCGCCGCCACCACCCCAGCGCGGCTGCCGCGCTGGGGACCCCGGGCCGGGAGGGCTGGCCTCGGCGCCACCCGCCGACGCTTTCGTTTCCAGCCGAGACCAGATCCCGAAAATCGCGCTTCGTTCACCCGCTCGTCTGCGTGGCCGGATCGGGCTCGGCGACTGGCTGCAACGGCACCTGCAGGTACGCGAACGAGAGGCCACTCCCCAGATAGTTGTCCATTCGTTCCAAGAGCGCCGCGTGGCGGAACCAGGCCGGACCGGTTTCTCGCAGGCGATCTTCGATCTGCGTCGACAGGAACTCGAAGCCGGCCGCGATGGCCCGGTCACGCATCGAATCGAGCAGGAAATTCTCGAGCTCGACGGCGTTCTGTACCGTGGGAAGCGCGGCCATGGCCTGCAGGTAGAAGGTATTGTTCTCGCCAAACTGCGGATCCGATCCGACGCCTTCTTCGTCGTGGTTCTCGAGCGCGCTGCCGAGCGCGTAGGCGACAAATCGACCCGACACGCGGTCGCGCAAGGCAATCCCGAGCGCGCGCGGGTTCGCCAGCCGTCGCCTCGAGCGTCTCGAGCGGAAGCTGGAGTAGCGGCCGTCGCTGCCCGGGAAGCGTGTTCGGCGGATACTGCGCCGCAACGCCGTATCGCTCCTGCTCCACGGCCTGGATCTGCAGTTTGTAAGTCTCGAAATTGTCGGACGTGAGCTCGACGATCTCCACGGTGTCGAGCGGGATGGCCAGCGTGCCGACGCGTATCTTCGGAGCCGGCTGCGACTCCTCCGGGGCTCGGACACCGACCAGATCCTCCACGGCCGGGCGCAGGATCGACAGCGCCTCGTCGATCGCCGCAGGCTCGGTGTCGTAACGAGGGTAGAAGCGAACGCGTGCGCTCACCCGCCGCCAGCAGCACCAGACCGCGCCGGAACGCGCGGTCCAGCAGGGCATCGCAGCAGATCGGCACGCACGACGTCGAACCCCAGCATGACGCCGGCGCCGCGGACGTTGCTCAGGATCTCGCGGTGATCTCGCGCCAGCGCCTCGACCCCGCTCCTGGCGCGTTCGCCCGTGCGCCGTACCTGCTCGAGATCGAGCTTGTCCAGCAGCGCGAGCAGCCGCACCATGCCGACCGAGTCTCCCTCCCAGGTCGTGTTGAACTTCTTCTCCTCCTGAAAGAACGTCGCCAGCTCTTCGCTGACGAAGAGGACGCCGTTCTGCGCCTTCTTGGCCCAGGTGACGAGATCGGGTGGGCACGGCAGATCGAACAGTTCGTGCGCCCACAGCCGGCCGGTCATACCCCAGCCGGTCTGAACCTCGTCGAAGACGAGCGGCACGTCGTAGATGCGCGTCAGCAGCCGCAGCTTGCGCATGAACCGCGCGCTCGCCATCCGCACGCCGCCCTCGCCCTGAATCGGCTCGACCAAGACGGCGGCGACGCGCTGCGACCTCCGGACGACGTCGGACGTCAGATTGGCGCGTTGGGCCTGGACGAACGCGTTCGAGATCCTGGTCGGGCCGGGCGAAGAACTCGTCAATGGCCTCCATCTCGCGCCGGTAGGTGTCCTTGCTTTTCTCGGCGCGCGGCAGACGGCCGGAGACGAGCAGGTCCCACAACTGCTTCAGGCTGCGATCCTCCCGGCGGGCCGTCTCCTTGGGTGCACCAGCTCTCTCGACCGGAAACGGAATGTGCGGCCAGTCGAATGTCGGAAAGCCCAGCCGCGCTTTCTTCCGGTGGGTCACGGCAAGGCTGCCCAGCGTGCGGCCGTGAAAGGCGCCCTCGAAGGAGACGATGAAGCCCCCGTCACTGTCTTCGGACGTCATCACCCGATTCAGGAGCGCAGACTTGATCGCGTTCTCAACCGCTTCCCCGCCGGTGTTCACGACGAAATGACGTGGGGTGCCCGCTGGCGCGATGCGGTTCAGCTCGGCCTTCAGTCGCAGGGAGAGGATCGTCTGGTACTCGGAATGCGCATAACGTGACGTCACGAACGGCAGTGCCTCGAGAATCGCACGAACGACGGCTGGATCGTTCTCGCCGAAGGCCTGCGTGGCGATGAGCGCGCCCATGTCGAGGAAACGGTACGGCTGGCCGGCCGAGTCGCAGTCCGTAATCGCCAGGTAGGGTCCAACAGACTCGGCCGGATCGAAGGCGACCGGCAGTGAGAAGAAAAGGCCGCGCGAAGCAGCCTGGAGTGCGGCGTGCGAAGCGGGTAAATGCAGCTCGACCAGGTCTTCGAGCGAGCGGTCGCTGTCGCGGAGCGCCTCTGGCACGTACGCATGTATATCGCCGGCGTGATAGCGAGCATTGAGCTGAGCGACCCGCTCCAGGGACTCGGCGACACCCGCGAGAGTGCTGTCCCACGCGCGGACCTTCCCCACGGGCAAAGCTGTCTCTATCGATCCATCGGGCATGCGAGCCAGTATACCGACCGTGAAGAGGCGGGGGCGAGTTCGAGGGGAGATTGTCGTCAGGCGCGAAGCTGAGCTGGCCTTTCCTCAGCGCCGGCCATACCGGCTGACCTGTGTCGCGACGCCATGGCCGCCGCGACGAACAGCCCGGCAATCGCAGCAAATGCCACGATGCCAACGAGCTGAATCCAGTCCGTGACGGCGGCAGGACGAAGAACTCTCCACGCTGACGCGCCAAAGTCGAAGCCGGCCGCGGGCGTCTCGCGCATTGTCTTGAGGGCGTCGAGAAGGGCGACCAACGCGAGTGACCCGACGCCTGTCAGCAGCCCGCCCACGACGCCTCCAGTGACGAGCGTTGACATGGCCGCGGGAGCCGTCGTCGTCCGGGGAATGTCGTCGACGACGAATTGAGGATCCCGGACGCCGATTGGGACGAATCGGGCCAACATCGCCAAGCCCGGAATCCCAAGCACCATCGTCGACACAAAAAACGTCGGCCAACCCACTGCGTCCACCGCGAAGCCGCTGATGGGCCCGGCGAGGACGCGCGGTAAGGCAAACAGACTGGAGAAGAGCGCGTATTGCGTCGCCGAGAAGCGTCTTTGTGTCAGACGCAGCAGCAGAACCGAGAACGCCCCCGTTCCAAGCCCCGAGGTGAACAGCTCGAAACCCGCTGCGCTGTACATGAACGGAATATTCGGAGCCGGCAGACGGGAAAGCAGGAAATATCCGAAGTTCGAGAAAACCTGCAGTATGCCGAAGACCCACAACGAGTGTCCCAACCCGGCCAGCGTCGTGACCCAGCCGCCTACGAACGCACCAGCGATTGTGGCCACAACCGAGACCGTGGCCAAGGCGATTCCCCGGTGATACGCGCTGTACCCCATGTCGATCAGGAACGGGCGGGTCAGAGACTGCGCGAGCTGATCCGCGATCTTGTAGAGCAGCACGAACGCGAGGATCTCGAGGGCGCGATGACGCGTGAGAAAACCGAGGAATGGTTGCCAGACGGCGTCGCGCAACGACCTGGGCGCAGGGGCATCCACCTCCGGTTCCGGCGCCTTCCAGGTGAGGAACAGGATGGGGACGTAGGCCAACGCCAGCAACGCATTGACAGCAGGCCAGCCATACTGTGCGGCTGCTGTGATGGCAGCCCCACCCGAAACGACCATCGCCGCACGATAGAGCGCAGTCTTGGCGCCTACCGCCGCACCTTGCTCCTCCTGCCGCAGAACTTCGACCGCGTACGCGTCGTAGGCGATATCCTGCGTCGCCGAGGCCAGCGCGATACCGATCGATATCGCCGCCACCACCCAGAGCGCCTCGGGTTGCCGGCCAACTCCGGCCAACAGCAGTCCGAGCACAGCGAGCGCGACCTGCGTCAGTGCCATCCAGCCGCGCCGACGCCCCCAGAAGGGGGGAACGTAACGGTCGACGAGCGGCGACCAGATGACCTTGAATGCCCATGGGGCCTGCGCAAGCGTGAACAGACCCACCACGCGGATGTCCACGCCGATATCGCGCATCCAATCGGGAATGGCGTACCAGACGAGCCCCAGCGGAAGTCCAGACGAGAACGACAGCAGTGCGACGGCAGCCGTGCGCCACGAGCGCATCGCCCGGCCAAGGCTTTCGAATGCGCCTTCTTTCGTGCCCGAAGGTGCTGTCACCTCGTCTCTTCTCCTCCGTTTCGGCAGACGGTGCCGAACTCGAGTCCACGATTGCGCAGCGCCGGAATCAGGCGCACGGTCGCCTCTACCGTATGACGCTGGTCCTTTCGCGGCGCCGATTCGTCGCCGTCGTGCATCACGATGATGTCGCCGCCCCGGGCCCGCGACCTCAGACGCTCGTAGGTGTTATCGGCCGTTCGAGGTCCGAACACGTTTGCGTCCCACAACATCCATCCCCAGCCAATCAAGCGGTAGTCAATCTGCCGCAGGCCCTCGTACATCGAGCCACTTCGCCATCCAGCCATCGGCCTGAACGCGCGGCATGGGTACGTCCCCGTCAGCGAGGCGATGCGATCGGCCGCTCCGGTTAACTTTCGCGCCAAATCGGAAGGCAAAAGAAGCATGTAACTTCTGACGGCGGAATGCAACGCGACCGCATGTCCTTCGTCGAACATGCGCCGGACGATGGGCGCGGTTTCTTCCGTGATGTGTTGATCGATGAGGAAGAAGGTTGCCGGGACCTTCTCTCGTGCAAGTACGTCCAGCAGGTCCGGCGTCGTCGTCGGGTTCGGGCCGTCGTCGTAGGTCAGGTAGACCGTTGGGGGCGCTCGGCGGGGCATGTGCCAAACAGCACGATCGCGCGCCATGGCGTCCAGAATGAATCGCGTCGGCGCAATGTGAGCCAGGACGACAATCGCCGTGCCCACGAGCATGATGATCCACATGGGTCAAGGCGATTTTAGATAGGGCGGGTGCAGAAAGCGATTCGGTGATGCCCATTGGGCAAGCTGATGAGTGGTCGCCGCCGAGCGCGACAGCCCCAACCTGGAACCCCGGTGTCTCGTCTAACGTATCGACAATCATCGCCCCTGTGGTTCAGGGGCGGAGGGGGACCATGTCACTGTTGAAGCGGCTGTTTGGAAAATCCGACCCGCCGAAGCCACGCGTCAGGGTCTGCATCGAATGCGGCATGCCGGTGGGTGAACACAAGGACTGGTGCGCCATTCTTCGAGGCCAGCGCGAGATGCAACTCAAAGCCGAACGGGCGGCCGGTCAGTCGTCCTAATCTCACGTGGGGCTCTGCCCCACAGCCCCCGCCTTCGCTCCCACGAACCAATCGGCGGAGCTTCGGCGAGTCTTGCCGAGGCCTTGGCGGCGGCGGAAGCGCCTGCGGCGCAAAGGCGGTTCTCCGCGCCTTTAGAACAGCGGATCGGGATTGACGTACGCAATGAGGCGGCCTGCGACGATCGCGCCGAACCAGCACAGGAGCGACGACCATGCCAGCACCCTTGCACGCCGCGGCACCGGGCGGGTGTCCAGCTGCGGGTCCTGGAGCACGCGCTTGCGGATGAGGATCAACAGCGTCAGGCCAACGCCCACGAAGACGAGCTTCACGTAGAAGTCCGGATTTCTGCCGTAGGTGGTGGCGTCTTTCATGAATATCAGGACGCCGGTCACCGCTTCAATCGCGAAGCCAAACCAGAAAACGGGATAGAACCGTTCCAGCGGCTTGAGGGGAACGCCCTTCGGCCACATTCCCAGAAGCGCGAAGCTGATGATCGCCGTGCTGCCGGCGAGGATGGCCATCCCCAACGTGTGGAGGTATAGAAACATCGGGAACGCCATCAGCGAGCCGGATTCGCGCAACCAGGTACTGAACGACAGTTGCTCGATCCACAGAAGAATTTCCTTCATCGTATTCGTTCGAGCGTCTTAGCCGCGCCTCGCGCGGTCCTGTCGTGCGGCCATCCGGTCGATCAGCACACCAACCACCCCAACCAAGACAGTCACGATGGCCACCGCGAGAGTCACGAACAACACCAACGTCGATTTCGTCAAGCTCAAACCGGGGGGACTTCGTCCCCGCCGGCCCCCCTTTACGCCATCGCTCGCGGGGCTCCTTCGCCCCGCTCCGCTCCGGCGGGGCGCGCCTGTGGCGCGCCTAGCCTCGTCAGAAGGCCTGACCGATGAACGGCAGCATGCTGCCCCAGAACATGACACCGACCCACAAGACCAGCGCCGTCACGGCGAGGGCCTTCGCGTGGGCCGGCGCGGGCTGTTCCTCGCGCGTCCACGCCTGATCGAAGGTGAACAGCAGTGTGTTCAGAGCAGCGGCCAGCAGAAACGCCATCTTCCAAATGAACGCAATATTGCCCACGTACTGGTAGGTGGCACCGACGTAGAAAAGCATTCCGGTCATGGCGTTGAGGCCAAAGCCGAGAATCGCCCACGGCAGCAGCCGATCAACCGTCGCATACGAAACTGCTGGCATCAGTCCGAGCATCTTCAAGTCGATCAGCAGCACGACACCGATGAGCAGGGAGAGTCCAATCATGTGGAGGGTCTCGAGGCCGGGCCAGCCCCACGGTGTGTCGCGGATCAGCGTAGCAATCGTTCGACCGAGGGGTGGCTCCGTCGACTCCTGTGTGACGCGGATCTCCGGGTGTCGGATCTCACCGCCGAGGTTTGCAGCGCGCGTCACCATCGCCAGGGTCGAGAACGACAGCACCAGAATCATCAAGGTGAGCCAGATGGGGAGTCGCGAGGAACGCCGGAAATACCACAGCCCGAGCCACGCGAATCCGCCGGTGAGCACCATCGCGTACAGTGAGAGAAACGCCGCCCCTTCGTGCATCTCGATCAGCACTCTCGACAGCGAGGAATCTTCACAGGGGTCCGTCTGCTGCAGATCACCGCAAATCTGGGCCTGGGCCTCGCTGCCGGTCACGTAGACCGGAATCATCATGATCGCGATCAGGACGAGCGTGGTGAGACTCGCCACCTTCAGGTGATCGCTCTTGACGACCACGCCGATGATGAACAACCCGAGGCCGATGACGAAACCGACCGTCGGAACGTGATTGATGAGCAGGTGGAGATGTGCCGCCGAAAGGTCCATCTAGAGTGGGCGCATTCTATGTTGAGGTGCCACGAAAGTCTATCAACAAAATATCGATCGCCTGCCCTTATGACTTCTTTCGTACGACCCGCATGCGTCAGACATGTTACGCACGGAGAAAAATCACCTGCTCGAAGGTTTCTCAGCTGACAACTGATAGCTGATAGCTGAAAGCTGCTCCATTCAGGTCTGCCTCCTCGACGGCTGTTAACTACATTCCGGGGACATTCGTTGTCTTTTAGAGTAGCCATTTTGCTGTGGACTGTCCTGTGCGGAGCCTGAGGGAGGCAAGCCCGCTGGAGTACAAGTATGATTTGACTGCTCCAACCATGTCAGAGCTGAAAGCGGGCAGACCGATGCAACTTCTGGTGAAGGCTCAATCAGGTGACGGGAACGCAACACGGGTGGCGATAACCCGCGCGACCGGACGGCTGGCCCACCAAATGGGCCGGCTTCGCCGACGAGGTTCGGCCGGTCGTGGCAGGTGACACTGATCCCGTTTTCAACCTGGCGGCCGCCATCGCGGACGGGTCCGGGGTGGACTGGAACGCTGTGGTTTCGAAACCGGAAGACAGTAGTCTCGTTGAAGAGTTGCGAGTCATCGCCCAGATCGCCGGACTGCACCAAAGCCCGGACAAGCCGCCGTACCCAACGAACCGTCCAGAAACGCCGGACGCGGGATCGCTCCCCGAGGAAGCATCGAGTCGCACCCCAAGTGAGATAGGCCGATGGGGCGACCTCGTCTTGATCGAAGAGGTCGGCCAGGGCTCGTTTGGTACGGTCTATCGCGCTCACGACCCGCAGCTCGATCGTCCTGTGGCCCTCAAGCTTCTTCGGTCCAAGTACTCGGCTGACGAGCAGCTCAAAGCCAAATTGCTCCACGAAGGGCGAACACTCGCCAGTGTGCACCACCCGAATGTCGTGACCGTCCACGGAGCTGGTGAACACGACGGCCGGGTCGGCCTTTGGATGGAATTCATACGCGGGCTGACGCTCGAGCGAATGCTCAAGAGCCACGGTCCGTTCAGCGCCGGCGAGGCCAGCATTGTCGGATACGAGCTCTGTGGGGCCTTGGCGGCCGTTCACCACGTCGGTCTCGTGCATGGAGACATCAAGGCTCAAAATGTCATGCGCGAAGAGGGCGGACGCCTGATTCTCATGGACTTCGGCGCCGGTCAGAAACGCTCCGACACGGGCGCCCCCAAGCGGCGAGTGATCGGCACGCCTCTGTATTCGGCGCCCGAGCTGCTATCGGGCGCCGAGGCGTCGATCGCCAGCGACATCTACAGCCTCGGCGTGTTGTTGTATCACCTGGTCACCAATGACTATCCAGTCAGGGGCGCCACGGTCGGCGAATTGGTCGTGGCGCATGCACGTGGCGCCTTCACGCCCCTGCAGGATTTGCGACCCAATCTTCCGAAGAAGTTCGCTCGGGTCATAGAGCGCGCGATCGATCCCGACCGGTCGAAACGGTTCGACAGTGCCGGTCGCATGGCCGCAGGGTTCGGACAGATCCGCGGTTCGAGCGCGCGCGACGCCGCGGCCCCCAGACTCCGAACCGCCAGTCGAAGGCCGAAGGGGGCCGAACGAGCCTCAGTGCGCGATTCAAGCGTTCCGTCGGTGGCCGTGCTCCCTTTCAGCGACATGAGTCCTGCAAAGGATCAAGAGTGCTTCTGCGATGGGATCACCGAGGAGATCATCAACGCCCTGACCCAGATCTCCGGGTTGCGCGTGGCGGCACGCACGTCGGCATTTCAGTTCAAGAGGCAGGCTCGAGACGTCCGTCAGATTGGTGAGGCGCTCAACGTCGAAACGATACTGGACGGTAGTGTTCGTAAGGACGGCAACCGTGTACGGATCACGGTCGAGCTGATCGGCTCGGCCGAGGGCTATCACCTCTGGTCCAGACGCTTCGATCGCGATTTGATTGACATCTTCGCCATTCAGGATGAGATCGCCACTGCTGTCGTCGCCATGCTGAAAGGCAAACTCGCGGCCGACAAGACCGTCGCCGCCGTTGCACGGCGCAGCCGGGATCTCGAAGCATACGAGTCTTATCTCGAAGGGCGTTATCACTGGAACAAGCGCACCGAGGATGAACTGAAGCGGAGCGTGGCGTGTTTCGAACAGGCGGTTGCTAAAGACCCGGGTTATGCGCAGGCTTATGCCGGCATGGCCGATGCCTACGTCATGCTGGGTACCTACGGCGCGATGCCTGCATCGGACGTCATGCCTCGCGCAAAAGCGGCTCTGGAAAACGCAATCAAACTCGATAGCGAGTCGGCCGAGGCCTACGCCTGTCGTGGGTGCGTCCGTTCCGTCTTTGACTGGTCCTGGTCGGACGCCGAGGACGATTTCCGACGAGCCATCGACGCCAACTCGTCCTACCCCACGGCGCATCACTGGTACGCCATCAACCACCTCGTTCCGTTAGGCCGCTTCCAGGAAGCACATGAAGAGCTGAACCGCGCGCTGGAACTCGACCCGCTCGCGCTCGCCATCAAAACCAGCGTCGGGATGACCAGCTATTTTGCCGGCGACTTCGACGTCGCCAGCCGCGAGCTGTCGAAGACAATCGACCTTGACGAAGGCTTCGGCATGGCGCATTTCTTCCTCGGCGCCACCTATACGGAACTGACCCGTTATGGCGAGGCCCTTCGAGAGATGGAAGCGGCGATTCGCCTCTCCGGACGCAACCCCGAAGTTTTGGCGGCCCTCGGCTACCTCTACGGAGTTTCCGGTCGGATCGAGAGCGCCCGAGGGGTTCTGAACGAGCTCGAGCATTTGGCCAACGATCGCTACGTTTCGCCGTCGAGACTTGCCCAGGTTTATGTCGGCCTCGGCGAACACGCGCAGGCACTGGACCAGTTGGAAGCGGCCCATGCGCAAAAGGCGGCAGATCTGGCCTGGCTTGGCGTCCGTCCTGTGTTCGCGAGCCTTCGCGGGGAGCCCAGATTTCTTGGTTTACTGTCGGCGATGGGCCTCGCCTCTCCGGCGCAAGTCTAGTGCTTCTCGGGATTCTCGACGATCATGCTCTTCGTACCTCGGATGATCTCCATGAACTCCGATTGTTCTTGGGGAGCCACCTGGTACTTGTTGAGTGCGGCAGTCAGCAAATCGTCGGAGATCTTCCAATCGGATTCGGTAATCCCGAGACCCGCGTGAGCCGTTTTCATATCGCGTCCCGTGTAGAGGCACGGTCCGCCTGTTATCTCACACAGGAAATTGACGACGTGCTGGCGGACCGCTTTCATCTTCTCTTCGGTGTAGCCGCTCACAAAGAGCCGCCTCAGTTGCTTGTCGGCCACGATCCAATCGATGAATTCGTTGGCGAGCGGCGCAATCACGTCGTAACCGCCGAGCCGCTTGTAGAGACTCGCCGACCGCCTCACAATCGGTCGAATCGCGCGGCTCTCGCCGAAATTCCCCTCTTGTTCCCGTCCACCGACGCGCACAACGTACACGTCGAACTCGACCCGGAACGCCGTCATATCCACCCTGCCCACACCGACGCACTGGGCCCGGTTGAGCCAAGCGAACTGAGGGTCGGCGGTCGCGTACGTCGGCGTGACGACGACCGGAGGTAGCGGGTCGTACTCGTCGCGCTGTGCGCGAGCGTAGCCATCCGGGCCAAGATCGAAGATGCCGTTGTACGAACCGTAGATGCGCACGCCAGTCGGTGTTTCGAAACACGCGTGGACGTTGACGATCGCGACTCCGTCTTTGCGGATGCGCATCCAGTCGGCCGCACCGGGCAGCACGACCAAGTCGATCTCAGGGCCAACGAACCTCCCCTCCGTCACGTGCCAGTCGATCCTGAGGCCATCGGGGGTGACGCCAACCACTTCCTTGCGAAGACTTGCGGTAAGTGTTCCAAGAAATGTCGCGTCCCACGCCCATCGAGGTTTGACATAGCGCGCGGCCACTCCTGAGCTGCTCGAACCCCCCGCATCAACTGGCACCGGGGCCCAGCCTACTTCGTACCTGAGAACGTCGCCCGACTCTTCGAGGCGGGGCGAGATCGGCTGGCCGACGAACCGCAGCACCGGCAGGAACTCGACCAGCCCGCCGGCTTGTCCTGGGAGGATGGCGCGGAACACGCGCGCGTTCACACCCTGCGCGCGCGGCTCGGGCAAAGCCGTCACCTGACGGAGCGGACCTCCGTTGACACGGTAGTCCACCGTGACGACGTGACCGGGCCGGATCGGAGAGACGGCGACCGTGATGGGGACTGACGCCCCAGGACCGGCGACAACTGGGGGAGCCGGTGCTTCCGTCGTCCCCCACGACATCACCGAGCCGTCGCGGGCGCGGTGGTTCACAGCGAGGCCCCTGCGAGCAACTCGTGCGCGATCGGCTTCAGGACGCAATCCCGGGTTGTGCAGCAGGCTGACTCGATCTCGTTCAGACGTCCGAACGTCATCAGCTGGAGCGTCCGCATATCGTCGCGACCGATCTTGCGCCAGGCCAGTCACCACTCCACGCACATTGGGAACGTAGCCGAGCACCTTCGGCGTGAAGCCCCACGCGTTGAGGATCCTACCTTCTTCCGAGCTCGAGTCGAACACCACGGCATTCGGCATCACCGGCTTCAGTCGAGGAGCGAGATCGCTTCGCCATTGCCAACTGAAGATCGGCCCACGACCGATGCGTGCAACGGCCGGGTAGGAGTATTCGGTTGCGTGAGGAAGAACGCGCAACGGAATTCTCGCGGTAGCCGCCGCCTTCGCCACTTCGGGCAAGTACGCCGCGGAATCGACGGCGATCTCCAGATTGCCCCTGACCACGTCGCGCCCATTCTCATCTTTGATTGACAAACGGAGGTGACGCCCGTCACGCGTCATGTCGATGGTTCCGGGTCGCTTATCGGTGCCCATTCGCTCGCGCCCCACTTCGATCGCGATCCTGGTCGTATCGAGAAGCCGGACCATGAACAGCCGGACATTGTTTTCGTAGACCTTCGTTGCTGGATCCCAGGAACCGTCCAGCATCGCCAGCACGCTCGATGCGTCATTGGGGTCCGCCTTGATGGATGCCCGGCCTGCGGGAATGTCGCCCCTGACGGCGGCGACCACGATGAACATGGCGCTGTACGGTCGAATCGTGCTGTCGGTGAACCTGTTCGCCCAGAGTTGCGCGACCGCGGTTTCTCGGCCATCCACGTGCTCGAGAGTCACCGCATGGTACCCACTCCCGGCCAACGAGTCGTTCACCGCCGCGACGTTGGCGCACTCTCCGTAGAGGTGCACCATTTCGCCGTTGTAGTACTGCAGCTCGTTCGGAACGACCACGCCGCTCGTGGTCGTGTACATCTCGCCGGTGATGATGTATTTGTCGAAGAGGGGCTCGAACCGCTGATTGTCGACGCCCTCCGGCCGCGGCACGAGCGCCTCCAACGTCAGCTTGCTCTTCGCCTCGCGGGAGAGTCGCGTCTCCAGGTTTTGAAGTACTTCTTTGATGTCCTCCGGGCCGTGCGGAATCTGCAGAAGACGGATGGCGTCCGAATTTCCGAGCTCGCCGTCGGCGGCCAATCTGGTGGCCTCCTGCATCAGAAGGTTGCCACGAAGTGCTGCGCCCAACGTGGTCGGCTCCAACGTTACTGTGGTGCTAGGCATGTGAGCGCCCTATCGGCGGCCGGCGTGGAACCGTATCACGCGAAACATGAGGTACTCAAGGCACGGCGGAGCCCACGGGCTATATCTATGGGCGGCAACGGAGGTCGGTTAGAGGTCGCCCTTCGGGAAACACGCGACGCCGAAACAATACGAGGCAGCAGGGGAAAGCCGGCCCGATCTGGACGATAATGCGCAGAAACCAGGAAGGCGAATGGAGCAGGGAGCGCCCGGGCGGCGGACGGCGACGTCGTTCCGGGAATGGCTCGGACAGATTGGCTTGGCCCATTGTGGTCAGGTCCTGCTCGAGAACGGCATCGATTTCGACGTCGCTCCGGACCTGACCGAGGACGATCTGCGCAGCGTCGGACTCAACCTGGGTGATACGCGCAGGTTGCTGAAAGCGTTAAGCAGGCTGGATCAGAAGACTTCAGCATCGTCCGCCGACGCAGCGGGAGTCGTCGGCGTCCCATCCAAACCAACTGACGCTCCTCTGGGCGAGCGGCGTCAGCTCACCGTGATGTTCTGCGATCTCGTGGGTTACACCGAGCTGACGCAGCGCCTCGATCCTGAGGAATTGGACGACCTGATTCGGGCTTATCGCAAGGCGTGCACCAAGGTGGTTGCGCACTACGACGGGTACGTCGCCCAGCGGCTGGGCGATGGCCTGATGGTCTACTTCGGCTCGCCCAACGCGCATGAGGACGATGCCGAGCGCTGCCTGCGCTCGGCCTTGGATATCGTGCAGGCGATCAAGAGTGTCGCCTTTGCGGAACCGCTCGCGGTTCGCATCGGCATCGCCACGGGGCCGGTGGTGGTAGGTGAAGCTTCAAGAGACGGCAACGGCGAGGACGGGTTAGCGGTGGGCGAAACCCCCAATCTGGCGGCGCGGCTCCAGGGGCTGGCGGGACCCGATGAGATCGTGATCGGACCCACGACCCGCCGGTTGGTGGGTAATACCTTTGACGTCGCCGACCTGGGCGTGCACGCACTCAAGGGAATCGTTGCGCCGATGCGCGCCTGGCGTGTGCAAGCCGTGCTCAGGACCGAGGGTCGCTTCGACGCTGCCCACGGCGATGATGTGACGCTGACGGCCCTCGTGGGTCGCGATGAAGAAGTGGCGCAGCTGCTGCGACACTGGCATCGGGCCCGGAGCGGCGAAGGGCAAGTCGTGTTGCTCGGCGGTGAACCTGGGATTGGCAAGTCGCGGCTGACCCAGGTGTTGCGCGAGTCGATCAAAGGCGAACCGCACACCGCCATGCGGTATCAGTGCTCGCCTTTCCGACTCAACTCCGCGCTGTACCCGTCATCGAGCAGTCAGAGTTCGCCGCCGGATTTACGCGCGAGGACACCGCCGAGCAGAAGCTCGACAAACTGGAAGCCATTCTGGTGGGCAGTCCGGCGCACCGCGCCGAATCGGCGCCGCTGTTTGCGGCTCTGCTCTCGCTATCTACCGAACGCTATCCCCCGCTTGGCTTGTCGCCGCGGAGGCGGAAGGAGAAGATTTTCGATGTGCTCATCGGCCAGGTCGAGGCACTCTCCCGGCTCCAACCAGTACTGATCGTGTTCGAGGATGCCCATTGGATCGACCCCACCAGCCAGGAACTGCTCGATGTGCTGGTGCCGCGGTTGCACACGCTGCCCGTGCTGATGGTGCTCACCCACCGGCCGCAGTACACACCGCGTTGGACTGAATTGTTGAATGTCGCGACCATGAACCTGACCGGCTTGCCACAGCACCTGGGCACCGAGTTGGTCGGCAAGGTCACACAGGGCAAGGCGCTGCCGTCTGAAGTGCTCAATCAGATCGTCGCGCACGCCGACGGGGTGCCGCTGTTCATCGAGGAGCTGACGAAATCGGTGCTGGAATCGCAGCTGCTGCACGAAGAAGACGATCGCTACACGCTGCTGGAGCCCTTGCCCGCGCTCGCCATTCCCACCACGTTGAATGCCTCGCTGATGGAGCGACTGGGTCGCCGCGCGGGAGTTCGCGAACTGGCCCAGATTGGGGCGTGCATCGGGCGCGAATTCTCATACGAGCTGTTGGCTGCGGTCTCGCCACATAGCGGTGCTGAGTTCGAGGACGAGCTCGATCAGCTGACGAGGACCGGGCTCGTGCTCCGACGCGGCACGCCACCGAATGCCGCTTACACGTTCAAACACGCGCTGGTGCAGGATGCCGCGTACGACTCGCTGCTCAAAAGCAAGCGACAGCAGTTGCACGCGCAAATCGCCTGGGCGTTGGAAAAGGATTTCCGAGAACGCGTTGCCCACGAGCCGGAGCTGCTTGCCCATCACCATACGCAGGCGGGCCATCTGACGGCCGCCATCCCGCTGTGGCGAAAGGCTGGCGAGTCGGCGCTGACACGAGTCGCCCTGCAGGAGGCCGTCGCCTACCTTGAAAAAGGATTAACCATCGTCGATCGACTGGAGCCCTCGGCGGACCACGACAGCCTCGAGATCTCTCTACGGGAGCCGCTGCATTCGGCGCGGCTTCAGTGGCATGGCTGGGCAGCGCCAGACGTCACTGGGAACGCTGCGGCGATCCTCCGGTTGGCCAAGAGCCAAGGCAGACCGCAGAGTCTACTGATCGGGCTGTGGGGGATGTGGATCAGCACCATCACCCAGGGCCGAGTGGCCGAGGCGCCCGCCTGGGCTCAACGCCTGCTTGACGAAGGCGACACACACGAGGACATCGATCTGCAAATTCTCGGGCACCGCGCCAGCATGTCGTCCCACTTCTTTCTCGGGGAGTTGCGCGAAGCGGACGAGCGGAGCGACCGGGTGATGGCGCTCTACGATCCCTCACGGGCCCTGCGCTGGATTGATCTGGTCGGAAATGACGTCAGAACCGCCGTCGGCGTCTTCTCGTCGCAGTGGCTCTGGATGCAAGGGTATCCGGATCGCGCGGTGCAGGTGAGCGATCAGAAAGACGCTGATGCGCGGCGGCTCGGGCATCCCTTCGATATTGGCTGGGCCTTGACCTGGGGCTCATACGCATTCGACTTCCGGTGCGAGCCCGAACGACTCCTGGAGCGCATCGGCGAGGCAGGTCGCCTCGGACGCGAGCAGAGCATCCCCATTCTCGTCAAAGTGACGGTCCCCTTCGGCGAAGGCCTTGCCATGCTGCGCATGGGCCAGCTGTCCGATTCGATCTCCTTGTTGCGCCGGAGCATCGGCGCCTGGAATGCGTCGGGCGGACACCTCAATGTCCCGTATTTGAAGTCTGCTCTTGCCGAAGCGCTGGCGCTCCAGGGCGACGTTGACGCCGGCCTTTGTTTGATTGAGGAGTGCCTGGACCAGATCGAGCGGCCCGGATGGCACGAGCGGGTGTGGCTGCCCGAAGTCCTCCGGCTCAAGGGCTGGATGCTCATGCGCCAAGGAAGGCTTCCGGAGGCCGAGGCGCAGCTTCGCGCGTCGATCGACTGGGCGCGGCGGCAGCAGGCCAGATCCTGGGAGCTGCGGAGTTCGACCACGCTGGCAGAGTTAATGGCCGCGAGCGGTCGCCGCGACGCGGCATGCGAGCTGCTCTCGCCGATCTATGGTTGGTTCAGCGAAGGTTTCGACACCCGCGACCTCAAGGCGGCCCGCACGACCTTAGAATCCCTTCGCTAATCCGTTGGTACCGTTCGTCTTCCTCGAAGCGATGATTGCTTGGCGCCAAGCGCCAGGCGGCGCATCTGTCAGAGCACTCAACGGTCACCTTCCGTCAGGCCGCCCATCTACCTCGCCCCCCCTTCCGTTGGGACCAGCGTGGGGCCTCCGCAACTGGACTGATCAGTGCTGCGGCTGCTAAACAAATCGCCACGTCAGTCACATCACTTCAGAAGCAGTTTACGAGCAAAATGAGTCTTCGCCAGAAACAGGATGTCGTCGGCGAAGACTTAGTTTCACAGGTAGCAAGTGCCGTCGTGCAGCTCGAAACTGATTTCCATCCAGGTCCTTTTGCCTGCATTCTCGGTACCGATGCGTTCGTCGCGGCACACAGACCCCAGTCCGGCACCCTGGTGCTGCCGTCAGACAGGATTACGCCAATACTGAATGGGCCGTTATTGCGAGCCGGAAAAATGCCGGCAAAGTTCGGGATCGTCGTATCGCTTGCCGGCAGTGACATCGACATCGTTGTGGCGACTCCTCCAAGGACCCAGTTCCTTCAAATGAACTCCGACGCAAAATATCTGTTCCGCGTGTACGAGAAGTTCATGTTGCGCATCAAGGACCAAACCGCGTGTGCAGGGATTGGGCATTTCATATTAGCTTTGCGAGCGCAAAACGCGTGCGTCAAAGAGTCATCATCCTCGGGGGTGGCATCGCTGGGCTGAGCGCAGCCCACGAGTTGATCGAGCGCCGCTTCGACGTGGAGATCTACGAACTGCTCCCGATCGCCGGCGGCAAGGCGCGAAGCTTCCCCCTCGAAGGATCGGGAACGAACGGACGAAAAGATCTCCCCGGCGAGCACGGGTTCCGGTTCTTCCCGCGCTTCTACCGACACGTGACCGACACGATGAGCCGCATCCCCTGCGGCCCTCACCGCAACGTCTCCGACAATCTGGTTGACACAACTCGCTGCTCTCTCGCCCGCTTCGGCCGCCACGCCGTCGACCTGACCGCGCGCTTTCCGCGAACCATCAGCGACGTGCGAGTGTTGCTCGACGACCTTGGGCGTTTCCTCGGCGGCGACCTGGGGCTGTCACACGACGAGCTCGGGTTCTTCGCCTCGAAAGTGTGGCAGATCGTCACGTCCTGTCGCGAACGGCGGATGGTCGAGTACGAGAAAATCGCCTGGTGGGACTTCATCGAGGCAAACCGACACTCCGCGGCGTACCAGAAGCTGCTGGGACATGGCATCACGCGATCGCTCGTGGCAGCAAAAGCACACCATGCCAGTACCAAAACCATCGGCAATATCTTCGTCCAGTTGCTCTTCGACATCGTCACCCCAGGTCCGAGCACCGATCGTGTATTGAACGGACCCACCAACGATGTCTGGATCCATCCGTGGCTGGATTACCTCAAGTCCAAAGGGGTCAAGTACCACCTCAACTCGAAAGTCACGGCGGTAACGTTCGATGGTGAACGTATTCGCGACGCCACCGTCGGTCACGGCGCGTCAGCTACGAAAGTGAGCGGCGACTATTTCATCTTCGCCCTGCCCGTGGAGGACGTGATCGACCTGATTACGCCGGAGATGATCAAGGCGGATCCAGCGCTCGGGCATTTGTTCACACTGGACGACATCACTGAGTGGATGAACGGCATACAGATCTATCTGACAGAGGACGTGCCGATCGCGCACGGCCATACCATCTACGTCGACTCGCCCTGGGCGCTTACCTCAATCTCGCAGGCGCAGTTCTGGCGCAGCGTGGACCTCAGCAGCTATGGGCGACGGAGCGGTAAAAGGGATCATTTCGATCGATATCTCCGAGTGGGAGCAGAAGGGCCTGAACGGCAAGACGGCGATGGAGTGCACCAGCGAAGAGATCAAGACAGAGGTCTGGGAGCAGTTGAAGCGCAGCCTCAACTACGGCGACGAGGTCATCCTTCGCGACGAGCAGCTTCACCGGTGGAGCCTCGATCCCGACATCCGGCAGAACATCGACGGCACCACCGCGAACGAGGAGCCGCTGCTCGTGAATCTGGTCGATACGTGGAAACTCCGTCCGGAGCCGGTGACGAAGATTTCCAACCTGTTCCTGGCATCTGACTACGTGCGCACGGACACGGACCTGGCAACAATGGAGGCGGCCAACGAGGCCGCACGTCGCGCGGTCAATGGCATTTTGAAAGCCAGCCGGTCCGATGCCCAGCCGTGTCCGATCTGGGATCTGCACGAGCCTGAGATCTTCGTCCCGTGGCGGCAGCTTGACGCGATTCGCTACGCCCGAGAGCTGCCGTGGGACGACGGCCTCGTGAACGTCGGCCTGTCAGTTGTGCAACTCGTGGACCGGGCAATTGCCACGCTGGAGCGCGACGCCGAAGCCTACGACGTCTTCGGAAGGCTCGGCAGCGCTTGGAGCGTTCACGAGCACTTCTTTCCGCACGCTGAAGGGAGCGACCTGCAGAGCGTCCCATCCGATCTTCGCCGAGATGCGACCTCTCTACTCGAGCGCATCGGCAAACTTGTCGCGCTCCGCCTGGCCGATGCAGAGGCTTCTACAGGTGGTACCGACGCCGTCACGTCCGCCACGGAGAGTCTGTGGCCAACGGCTGCTTCGCTCCCCACGGAAGCCGGTCGTTCACGTTCAGGAAGAGTGCAGATCCTGCCTCGATAGTCGCTTCGACGCCACAGTTGGAGACGCGTCAAAATGGCCGGTCCGCAAGTCGCCCCACAAGAGTTTTTCCAGACGCGTCTGTCCGACTATCGGGAAACAACGCTTGCCGGGTTGTTGTCGGCGGTGCCCGATCGCGAACCTCGACGGTACCTGTACGGCCCGCTCTCAACCCACTTGTCCCGGATTGGCAAGAGCATCAGGCCGGCTCTCTGCATCGCGACGTGCAAAGCATTCGGTGGCGATCCCGCTGCTGCGACGAATTCTGCGATTGCCATCGAGATGCTCCACAACGCGTTTCTCGTCCACGACGATGTGGAGGACGAGAGCGAGCTGCGGCGCGGTCAACCCACGATGCACGCCGAGCACGGCGTCCCCCTCGCCGTCAACGCGGGGGACATGCTGAATGCGCTCAGCCTCAGGATGCTGCGCGAGAATCTGCCCGTCCTGGGTAGCAGGCTCACGTGGCGGGTCTTCGACGAATTCGACCACATGATGCAGGAATCCCTCGAAGGTCAGGCCATGGAGCTGGGCTGGGTTCGGGACAATCGATGCGACCTGACGGCAGAGGACTACCTGCGAATGGTCCTGAAGAAGACATGCTGGTACAGCTTCATCCAACCATGCCGCATCGGGGCGCTGATCGCGACCCGCGATACCGCAGACCTGGATCGCTTCAATCGCTTCGGATACTACCTGGGTGCGGCGTTTCAGATTCAGGACGATCTGCTCAATCTCACGGGCGACCAGAAGCGATATGGCAAGGAGATCGGCGGCGATCTGCTCGAGGGCAAACGGACGCTGATGCTGATTCATCTGCTCCAACAGGCGACCGAAAAAGACTCGCAGCACCTGACGGCTTTTCTGGGTCAAACGCGAGCCCGGCGATCCCCAGAAGGCGTGGACTGGGTCCTCAACCTCATGCGGTCGTACGGCAGTATCGACTATACCCGAGCCATCTCCAGACAGCTCGCGGGCGCGACGCTCTATGAATTCACACGGGCATTCGGGGAGCTGCCGGCGTCGGACGAGAAGAACTTCGTGAATCAGATCATCCGCTATATGGTCAGCCGGGATGTGTAAGACGGAGGGGGCGACGTGGAATATTATCGACGGCTATCACCCGACAGAACACAACCGGAGAATCCAGAAGCGACGGCCAGCGCGGCTGTCGATAATGCAGGCCGATTGTTGCGCCGCCTGCTTCCGTTTCCTTCAGCCGCGGACGTGGCGCCGCTCACGCCATTGATGCAGGTGAGAAGGACGCTCATCCCGCAGAGCCCGAGCCTCGCGCGACCGAGCCAGCCTCCGGTCAGCACGCCGCTTCGATTGTCTCGGAGGCGGCTTCGATCCTGGACGAGGAGATGGCGAAAGGCGTACTCGCCGCTCGTGGCGCGAGCACGACCCCACGCGAGCGAAAGACAGATCAGATCGGCACGGTGTTGCGCCAGGTGCACGACGTCATCGACAACGTCGCGCGGATATGGCCGAGCGTGCAGGGCTTTGCCGCCGGGCGGCCCGGCAACGTGGCGGCGCCCGCAAACAACGGCGATGATGACGCGCTGCCAACCCTGAAGCCGGCGTCCGTGCTACACCCTGGCGAGCGTGGCACGATTTCCATGCTGCTCCGCAACAAGGAAGACCACGCCGTGCGATTGACGCCGATCTCGACCGATCTGATTAGCGGCACCGGCGGACGGATTTCCTCGCAACTTGTCGAGTTCGTGCCTGGAGACGTACGTCTCGAACCGGGAGAGCAAAAGGAAATGCAAGGTCGAATTGCAGTGCCTGTTGAGACCGCTTCGGGCCGTTACTCCGGGCTACTAGTCGTCGGTGGTGTCGACTATTTGCGCGCGTTGCTCACGATTCAGGTTGGATGATCGCATTGTCGATCGGTCAACCTGCTAACGGCCTTCGGCTCTGCCTTTCTTGCGGCGAGCCCGGCACGGCGATTATTTCTTCTCGACCGTGATTTCGTTCAGTCGAACCGGCTCGGTCCCGTAGGTTTCAATCTCCATCGCGTTCTTCTTCTTGTCGAACCTGATCTGCGTGAACGCCGACATCTTGCCCTCGCCCTTTCCTTCCTTGGGTATGTGAATCTGCAGGATAGTGAAGGGATAGTCGGTCGTTCGGGGCTGGTTGCGAATCTCCCACATGCTCATGTACCGGTCGGTGGCGATGACAATCCGATCGCCCCCGTCAGGTAAGGGTTCGTGCCAGGCGTAATGCAGGTCCCATCCCAAACGGTAGTTGTTGGGATCCGGCCCGGTCCAGCCGGGAATGCGAATGCGGCCCTCGATCGGGGATTTCTGCAGCTCTTTCAGTACCGCGTCCTGTCCCTTCGGGACGGCGTCGAGCAGCCGTGTCCGGTTCTCAGCAGACGACCATCGGTCGATCGTGATCTCGAGAACCGCATTGGCACCGGTGAGGTTGTTGCTCATATTGACGGCGAACGTCCTCATCCGTATCGGCAGCGGCGGGAGCTCTCCGAAGACGGGTTGTGTCGAAGCCAGGATCATCGTTGAGACAATGACCAACGAAACCCGAATGAGGCTGCGCTTCATGTTTTCAAACTCCTTCCTGTTTCACGCCCAGGTCGTTTCCGACGGGCGACCTGCTACCGACCCTCGGCTCTGCCTTGTTCGCGGGCGACCTCTGCCCGCGATACTGCGCCGAATCGGACTCCCTTGGCGGTCACCGCTGATGTGACGAAGCCGCCGTCCGTGCCATCCTTCAGCGGCGCGATGTTGACGGTGATGGTGTCGCCGACCTGAATCATCTTGTCGCGATAACCGGCACGATACATGTTGTTCGTGCTGTGGCCCTCGAATTCGATGTCCCGCTCACCCTTTGCATCCTTCACGTGCAGCGTCAGGCGCATGTGGGGATTGATCGCCTGAAACTTCTTGACCACGCCGGTCACGGCCACCGACTTCGTGAAGTCGAATTGAATGGCTGAATGGTGAGCGGCGGCAGCCGTGCCCAACATGACGAATGCCGCAGCTGACCAGGTGATTCGGATGTTTTTCATGATGTAAGCTCCACGACGACCTGACGGAGCTGCTCCTACTATTTGGCTGTCGCCTTGTTCTCGAGCTGCTCCAGGTGAATGCGCCAGCCTTCCTCCGCGCACTCATACGGCAGAAGATGGCCGTTCGGAACGAGCGCCCACTTTTTTTCGGCAGTCACCGGCTTCGTATAAAACGCCGGATCGGTCATCGTCATCTCGGCGACGAGGACCTTCGCGCCATTCGCCCCAGACGTCAGGCGATACCGCTCGACGATGCGCGCCTGGTCGCTGTGAGCATACCGTTGATCGACCTGCTCGACCAGATGGGTCGTTTCGACGACGAGGGTGTCCCCTTCCCATCTGCCACTTGAATGACCGTTCCGCCCTGGAATGCGATCCGCTTCCGCAACGATTCGACTCCCGAGATACACACGTCGAATCTCGTTGTGCGCCTCGTAGACGATGATGAGCTGATCGGGCCGCTGATGAATTTCCATCGGGTAGCCGCCCGACCCAAGCATCGACCCCGGCATCCCGGTGCCCAAACAGTGGCCGCCTGGCGTGTCGCCCGTTGGCTCGACCAGCGCGCGATATGCCGCAATTTTCTTCTTCGCCTCCTCCGTGAAGGGCAGCTCGGGTCCCGGGCCTCCGCGTCCCCGCGGCCCTTGTCCGGGCTCGACGTAATTGGTCCAGACGCCCGTGAAGTCGGGGTGTTCGTCGGCGGCGTTCGCCGTCATCGGCACGAGACATGTCAACGCGCTGACGACAATGGCGCACCCAACACCTGCAAGACGCCCTTGCTGCATCCTTCCTCCCCACCCACGGCGCGTGGGTCCCGGCGGCTTGCCGATTATCTCATCTAGTTGGTGCGCTGGAGCATCGGGACGCGGTGACGCGCGAGCGCGGTCGCCAGCACGACCGTCACCGAGACTATCCCGACCACTCGTCCGGCGCCAGAGGCGAAGACAATCGCACCGTTGATGAACATGAAGGTGAACACCGCAAGTCGAGCCGTCTCGAAACCCATCGAGCGAGAACTATGGGACGCCCGCGCGACCCACCACCAGCACACATCTCCGAGCCAAAGCGCCAGAAAGATGTAGTTGATGAAGATCCCGCCCCGCCAGCCCCAGCCAACGAGCCCGGCCGTCTGCCGCGCGGTCGCCGCGACCGCGGCCTCATGGTTCCACGCGTAGACCAATTCGAACGCCAGGACGACGTGCGTCACCGCCAGCGCGATACCCGTGGTCCAGATCGCACGCCCGAGTCGATCGAGCTGCGGCGATCGGCGCATCAGCGCTTCGCCGATCGCCCACGCGATCGTTGCAAGGATCATCGTCCAGCGCACTGCGACAAGCGCAGGCAGTGCAGCCACGACGGCCATGATAGCCTGCATGAAGGGACGTTCGGGAGACTGCGTCCTGACCGGATCGACCGAGGAACGCGTGAAGAGGCCTTAGCGCGTTTGGGAATCCGCGGCTCTCACCGCCTGGCTTTCTCCTCGGCTCGTGCGGCACTGAGAATGTTCCTCAAGCCGTAGTTTCCTTCGTGACATTCGAATGCGAAGATGGGGTGCGGGTCCGCCGTGAGCGGCATGGAGACAGTCCAGGGCCTCGTCCATGTCCGCGGATCGTCAATCGTGGCCGTCCACGCAATTCTGTCCGGCGCCACGCGCGTGAAGCGTTCGATCACGCGCAAGGTCGCGGGGTCGGCGCCCCGGTAGGCGCCCAGGGTCGTGAAATTCGTCGTTTCGACGACGAGCGTTTCGCCCTCCCAGTGGCCGCGCGCATCACCCATGTGTTCGCGAATGGCGCGACCGACGTGCGGGCGGCCGTCCAGCGGGACGATTCGGGCCTCGTGGACGATTTCGTAGGTGATCGCGACAAAGCCAGGGGTCTGCAGAATCTGATAGCTGTTGCCGTACATGACCGGGATCATCGAGGCGGGCACGCTCCGCGAGATACACCGCTCGAGCGGACCGAAGTCTTCGGGACCGTCGAACGGGCCACCCACAAAGCTGCTTCGGACGCGGCCAGCCAGTTGAGCGCGCCTCTGCGCCTCGGGCGTCAGGGCGGGAATTCTTCCATCAGGCGGATCGACAATCAACCAGGGCTGACTGCGCTTTCCCAAATCGAGAAGCGGCAGCCACCAGTCATCAGGTCCACGGACGCGGCCACCGGGCAACGCGTCAATCATCCGCTGTTGCGCCGTTCGGCGGATGTCAGCCAGCTCTTCCGCCGTCACGTCCTCGAGCCGCCGGCCGGCAAATTGCTCGGGACGCTCGAGCGGCGTCGCATATTCGTTGGAGTTCGTGAAGACTCCCTGCAGATCGGGATCGCCCCACGGCGTGCGCGGTGGAGTCCAGTTTTTTCCCGTCTTTGGAGAGCGGCGGCTGGGCGAACGCGAGGGCAGTCGCCAGCGACACGATCGCCATCGCGACCGCCATCGCGCGCCCCCTCACACGACCCACCTGACCCACCTCCCTTTCCTGCCTTTCCTGCCTCCAGCCTCCGACCCTACCTGCCCACCTGGCCCACCCGACCCACCCGACCTACCCACCAATTGAAGTTGGCGACCTTGCGCGCGGCGCCCGACAACTCGACGATGTGCAGACCCGTGTTGGCGCGATCGGCCAGGTAGATGTAGCCGCGGTCGTCCACCTCGACGTTGTTCGTTTGAATGGCGACCTTGCATCGCTGGTCCGCGCCGGTGCCGACGCAGCGCTTATCGGTCTTGTCGGTGACCGCGGGAATGTAGAATCCGATTTCTTTTGGACTGAACGGATCGCGGACGTCGACGGCGCGCACCCCTGCATTGAAGTGCGCCAGGAACACCACGCGATTGCGGTAGATCGGCGTCATGTTTTCGTTCGAAGAGTGCGTACCAAAACGGCCGCCGCGCTCGCAGAAGTTGCCGCTCGATTCGGGCACCGTCCAACTGGAGACGCCCAGGGGCTTTGATTCGACAGTAACGTCCACTATCCGCAGCATCTGCCTGTTCTCGAAGCACTCGTTGGCGATCGATTCGCCGACCACGGCAATGAAGTCGCGCTGGGCCTGCGTCTTCGCTACAGCTTCTGACTCCCCGTGATCGTGCGCTCCCGGCGCGGTGGTCGATCCGGGCCGTGTTTTCTGATGGCCGAACTCGGTCAGGCGCATGCTGAGGAGCGGGAGTGCTGTGTGCGCTCCGGCATCGGCAGGCATGTCCAGCCTGGCGATCTGCGGATACATCAGATTCGCGTCGGTCGGCTCTTTGGGACCATTCAGAAGCTTGTCGCGATCGACGACTTGCAGGATTCCGTTGGCGCCAGTACCAAACCCGAAGTAGACGCGGTTCCCCTTCGGTCCAGTCGAAATCGGCCCATGCAGATCCGTCGGCACGGGACCAGTCGATCCGGGCTGCTGGCCTGGCAGGCCAAAGTTGCGGATGAACGCCGGCTTGGCCGGATCGCTGAGGTCGTAGATTTGCGTCATCCGTCGGGCGCGCCACTCCGGCGCTCCGGACACGAGGTACGCGATTCCGGTATCGCATTCCCACCAGCTCTTGTGGGTATCTCGAAGGCCGCTGACGACCACAGTCACGCGGATCGGCTTTGCTGGATCGGTGACATCCCAGATCTCATGCCCTGACGTGCCGAAGCTCCGCAGCAGGTAGAACTTGCTCTTGTCCGCTTTTGGGAGATCGGTGCCGCTGCAGAGTCGCACCATCTGCGCGCCACCCGCTTCGCCCTGGCCGGCGGCTTCGCCCGGAATATGGGCGATGAATTTCGGCTGTTTCGGATCGGTGACGTCGATAATCGACGTGCCGTTCGCTTCCTGCTTCCCGGTCAGTGAATTGAGGGCCGTGCCGCCATGGTGGCCGACGTAGGCGATCCACCGGTCCCCCTGTTTGTGGATGATCGGCTGGTAGGCGCTGCGGCCCTGAAGATCGCTCGAGCCCACGAGCGTCATGTTGCTCTGCTCGGCGCGCCGCTGGGCCACCGCACCGCTGCCGAGGGCCACGACCAGAGCCACGAATAGAAGAGACCAACGCGTCATTGGGACCCGCCTTTCTTCGTCGCTGTGTTAACCACTCATCAGCAGTCGTGAAACGAAAGCGTGAGCGGGTGGCGCCGAGGCCAGCCTCCCGGCGGCGCAGACGCCTCGACCGTGACCATGTTTTTGGCGCCGAGCACCGGGAGGCGCCTCGGCGGCAGGCCCCGGGCGGCAGCACCGCTTTCGTTTCACAACACCGGTTACCTAACTGGAATGCGCATGCCGTTTCGATTAGCCGGATTATACGACCGCTCCTATAATCGGGCGCATCAATCAGCTCTCAGTTGTCGGCTATCAGCTTTCAGCGATCGGCGTAAACGCTGGTGGAAGCTGAAGGCTGGAAGCTGGAAGTTACCGATAGCTGAGAGCTGGAGCTGAAGCTGCTGGAGGGAGAATAATGGCCAAGACGTTCTGGTTTCCATCGACTCTCGCGATTGCGCTGGCCGTGACGGCAACGGTCGCGACCCAGCAGTTCCCGCCGGGATATGTCGATCCGCGTCCTGTCCTCGAGGCCGCAGCCCGGGCAATCGGCACAGACAAGTTGAAATGCGTGACGATCTCGGGTCCCACCGCATACAACGGCGCGGTTGGTCAGCAGCGAGAAGCAGGCAAGAACATCGATTGGCCGCGCATCGATGCGCTGGCGAATTACTCCCGGACGATGAATTGGGAAACCAGGACGATGAAGGAGGAGTTCGACAGAAAGCCCGGGCTGACGCCGGCGTCCTGGAAGTACGGCATCGGCTGGGTGGATGGCCCATTGCAGCAGAACACGCACCAGGTGTTCATGGTGAATGACAAGTATGCGTGGCACATGGACGGGGCGGGCGCTCCTCCTGTCGCTTCGCCTCCCGAGGATGCCGAGATCTATCAGCTGGAGATGTGGTTGAACCCGCACGGCTTCTTGAAGGCCGCGATGCTGCCGGGCGCGAACCCGAAGGCCACGTGGCGCTGGGAGCTTGGCGAAATGGGCCGCGATGGTCCTGAGGTACGGCCGGAGAAGGTGACGGTCGTCTCGATCACGGTCAACGGAAAGTACCGCGTCGACGCCACGATCAACAAAGAGAACATGCTCCAACGGATTCACACCTGGGTTCCCAATCCGGTTCTCGGGGACATGAATTACGAGCACGAGTTCACGAACGACAGCTACATCGACGTCGGCAATGGCATCAAGTTTCCGACGGGATGGCACTCGCACGAAGGATGGGACGACAATTTCCAGATTCAGAATATTTCGGCTGGTCACAACGCCTTCGGGGGAGCCTTGAAGGACGTCAAGGCCAACGTCTGCACGGATCCCGTGACGGTGCCCGACACCGTTCGACAGGCGGACTTCACGCCTCGGGTGACGACGCGAAGGCTGGCCGACGGCGTCTATCTCCTGGGCGGCAGCACGCACAACAGCGTGGCCGTGGAGTTCGCCGACTACGTGGCCGTCTTCGAAGCGCCGCTGAACGAGCAGCGGAGCCTGGTGGTCATCGAAGAGGTCGTGAAGCTGGTTCCAAACAAGCCCATCCGATTCGTCATCAATTCACATCAGCACTTCGATCATGCGGGCGGGCTCCGCACCTACATGCACATCGGCGCGACGATCATCACACACTGGAAGAATCACGAATTCTACTCGCGCGATTTCCTCACCTATACGCCTCGTACGCTGCAGCCGGACATGGTGTCGCTCTGGCCGCCGACGGAGCTGTCCGAAGGCTACTACTACGAAACGATCCGCGAGAACTACATCCTGAGCGACGGGACGCGCAATCTGAACGTCCACTACATCAACCCGAATCAGCACGTCGAGGGCATGCTCGTGGCTTATCTTCCTAAGGAGAAGCTGCTCTTCGAAGCGGACATCGTCGATACCATTGCACCGCTTCCCGCCCGCATGTCAGCCGATCAGAGAAACTTCTACAATGCGGTCCAGCGGCTGAGGCTGGACGTCGGCCAGATTGTGCCGGTTCACGGAGAGCCGGTCGTCTGGAGCGAGTTTGCGAAGCTCGCGGGCAGGTAGCGAGCGCAAAACCACGAAGAAGGATCAGCCACAGAGTCACCGAGCCACAGAGGCGCTCGACGCGGCGCCGCGTAGCGGCGGCACAGGCGCGACGATCAGCAGATGAACGACAACGAACGACACAAGCAGCGTCGTTCATCTGCTGATCGTCACGCCTGAACTCGGCCTGCTTCGCAGGCCAACCGCGTCGAGCGCTCCGGTTGCGACACGCTTAGCGACTCCGTGCCTCTGTGGCCGCTACACCAACATGAGAATTGCCCTAATGCGAGGTGGCCAAGCGTATCAAGCGTTTGCCGGGGCAGAGTCCGACCGGAGCCGGTACAAAACGTGGCGGCGCAACGGCTTAGAAAGAGCGGGGTGATCGAAATCGTCCGCGGGATTGTGAGTCATCCCGATCCGTTCCATGACCCGACGCGACCGTTGGTTCTGTGGAACGGTGAACGAAACAACCTCGTGAAGGGCGAGATCGGCGAACGCGACGTCCAGGACGGCGCGCGCGGCTTCAGTTGCATACCCGCGCCCCCAATGTTCCACGGCAAGCCGCCAGCCGATCTCGACGCACGGCATGAAGTGCGCCTTAAAGCTCGGGACCGCCAGCCCCACGAATCCCGCAAACGGCACCACGCCGGGAACCTCGAGTGCAAAGAGCCCGAATCCGTGTCGTTCGAACTGCCTCTCGATCAGATCAGCAAGTGCGTCGCTCTCGGGCCGGGTCAGAACCGAGGGAAAGTGCTCCATCACCCGAGCGTCCGCGTTGAGCGCGGCAAACGCCGGTCGATCCGTGGGAAGCCATCGCCGCAGAAGCAGCCGAGGCGTTTGGAGATTCTCAGGCACGCGCATTCGCGAGCTTTCTTCCATGACCGCACCACGATCTACTTACGCCCGGAAGCGGCCGTTCATCGTCCCTATCGCCTTCGTCAATGCTATCGTCTCTTTCCACCAGGAGCTCAGCCCCCATGGGAAGATTGGCGCTCTGAGTCCAGGGAGCGCCTCCAACCCGTGATTCGTCCACGGCAAAAGCGACATGAGGTAGGATGTCGCCGCAGAGCTGGCCATGGCGTTGAACGCCGGCACATGTCTTGGTCCCTATGAGATCCTGAGCGCCATCGGCGCTGGCGGAATGAGCGCCTGCGGCCATGCCGAACCGAGGACATGCGAATCCGAGGTGAGGCGTCAGCGTCAGTTCGCGGCGGGGGTGGGGCCCCGCCGCCAGTGAAAGAATGTTGACCCTGAGCCCATTCCTGAGCGGCCGATGGCGTTGAACGCCGGCACGTGTCTTGGTCCCTATGAGATCCTGAGCGCCATCGGCGCTGGCGGAATGGGCGAAGTCTATCGCGCAAAAGACACGCGACTGAAGCGCGATGTCGCCATCAAAGTATCCTGACAGCTTCGCGACGGATCCGGAAAGGCTGGCTCGCTTCCACCGCGAAGCCGAGCTCCTCGCGACTCTGAATCACCCCAACATCGCTGCCGTGTACGGCCTCGAACAGGCCGGTGGCACGACGGCGATCGTCCTCGAGCTGATTGACGGCGAGACGCTGGCCGATCTGATTGCGCGCGGGCCTCTGGCCACCGGCGACGCTTGGCCGATCGCGCGGCAAATCGCCGAGGCGCTGGAAGCCGCGCACGAAAAGGGCGTGATCCACCGCGATCTGAAGCCGGCGAACATCAAGGTCACGCCTGACGCCACCGTGAAGGTCCTCGATTTCGGCCTTGCTGCTGCGGTCCAAGAGCCGGGCGTGCAAGAGGTCAACGCGACGCACTCACCGACGCTGACGCTCGCGGCCACTCGCGCGGGCGTCATCCTGGGCACAGCCGCGTACATGTCGCCCGAGCAAGCCAGTGGCAAGTCCGTTGATAAGCGGTCGGACATCTGGTCGTTCGGCGTCGTCCTGTGGGAGATGCTGACGGGGAAACGCCTGTTCGAGGGCGAAACGATCTCGCACACGCTGGCCTTCGTGATCACGAAGGAGCCGGACTGGACTGCACTGCCCGCGAACACACCGCCGTCAATCCACCGGCTGTTGCGGCGCTGTCTGGAAAAGGATCGCAAGCGGCGTCTGCCGGACATCGGCACGGCCCGCCTGGAGATTGATGAGGCGCTGACAGCGCCATCCAGTATGCCGCAGTCATGACGTCATCGCCCGTCATGACCCAGGGCCGATGGCGCAGAGTGCTGCCGTGGGCGCTGACAGCCACCGCGCTGGCAGTCTTGGGGAGTGTGCTGGCGTTGTGGCCACCCTGGCGGACGGCGACGGCGCCCACGCCTGTCCGACTGAGCAGCGAAATGGGAGCGGACACGTCGCTCGCACTTCCAGGCGCTCCTGGCGCAAATCTCGCGCTGTCGCCAGACGGCAAGGTGTTGGTCTTCGCCGCGGCGAAAAGCGGAGGTGGCGAATCGCAGCTGTACGTTCGCCACCTCGATCAGTTGCAGGCGACTGGTCTGTCGGGAACTGACGAGGCGCGCAGCCCATTCTTCTCGCCCGACGGCCAATGGATCGGATTTTTTACCCGCGGCAATTTGAAAAAGATTTCGGTCACCGGCGGCGCGGCCGTCACGCTGTGCGATGCCCCCGCCGGCCGTGGCGGCGCATGGGCGGAAGACGGGACCATCGCGTTCGCCCCGAGTGGAAACCCGAGTGTGAGTCTGCTTCGCGTCTCGTCGGCCGGCGGCAAACCCGAGCCGCTGACCACACTCGCCGACTTCGAACTTTTGCATCGCTGGCCGCAAATACTACCGGGCGGCAAGAGCGTGCTGTTTACCAGCAACAAGAACGCAGCCAACTTCGACGAGGCGGACATCGCGGTCCAGCAACTACCGGACGGCCCGCGGAAAATCGTGCAGCGCGGCGGTACTACGGCAGATACGTTGCGAGCGGGCACCTGCTCTACATGCACAGGGGCACGATGTTCGCTGCGCCTTTCAATCTCGATCGGTTGGAGCTGACCGGACAGCCGGTGCCGGCCTTGGAAGGAGTGAATGCGAACGCGGGCACTGGAGGAGCCCAGTTCGCGGTCTCGGGTAATGGAACGATCGTGTACTTATCGGGGCAGACGGCCGGCGCCGACGCGCCGATCGTGTGGATGGATCAGGCCGGAAAGTCGACGCAGCTTCGGTCGACCGCTGCCAATTGGAGCAACCCGCACTTCTCGCCGGACGGAAGCCGCCTGGCCATCGACATCGTTACTACCGGCGAAACTCCCGACGTATGGGTCTACGAATGGACGCGCGACACTCTGACGCGCCTGACGTTCGACCCCGGTTTTGACTCAAACCAGTCTGGACTCCCGATGGCCGACGGATTGCCTTCACGGGCCGACAGCGGGCGATAGGGGGACGGGAAACTTTGGTGGCAGCGAGCCGATGGCACGGGCGACGCTGAACGACTCACGGAAAGTAAGTCACACAGCTTGCTGGCTCGTGGCACCCGAGCGGCAAGTATCTCGCGTTCCAGGAGCAAAGCCCGCAAACGGGTCAGGACATCATGATCCTGCCGATGGAGGGCGACGAAACGTCAGGGTGGAAGCCAGGGAAGCCGACCGTCTTCCTGAATGGTCCATTCAACGAAGCGGAGCCGATGTTTTCTCCTGACGGTCGTTGGCTGGCGTATTTCTCGACCGAGTCGGGACGGCCCGAGGTCTACGTGCGACCGTTCCCTGGCCCGGGTGGCAAATGGCAGATCTCGACTGACGGGGGTTTGTTCCCGACGTGGTCTCGAACACGGCGCGAGCTCTATTACGGCACACCGGGCCAGAACAAAATCATGGTGGCTTCCTATACCGTCGATGGCGACTCGTTCCGTGCGGACAAGCCGCGGGTCTGGTCTTCGGGCTCGTTCGCGTTCCGGCCGAGACAACGCCACTTTGACCTGCACCCCGATGGCAATCGCTTCGCGCTGGCGACGCCACCTGAAGCGCAGACCGTGGCAAAACAGGACAAGGTCGTCTTCATCTTCAACTTCTTCGACGAGCTGCGACGCCTCGCGCCGGCGAGCAGACAGTAGCAGGCCGTGGAAAGAGCCCGCGAGCACCTTCACCATATACGCGCTGCTAACCGAAAATGTCGCGCAACGTGCAGCGGAAGCCCGGGATGATTTCATCGAGGTCGAGAAGGTCAGCACCACTGCGCAGTGTGATCGGCGGTGCCGATCGGCGACAAGCCGTGACGGTTTTCTTGTCCGGATCGACGACGAGCACGAGCGGCACCCCACTCAGCAGATACTCATCAACTTTCGCAAGACAATCCGATAGCCTGTCCTCGGGGGACAGGACTTCGACAGCAACGGAGAGTTCGCCACGCGCGTAAGGCCCTGAGAGCCGTGAGGACCGGCACGCCTGCCGCCGCACTTCGCACGCCGTGCTTCGACGTGCTCGGCACGCCCTGACGAATGACCGGGAAGTCCGGCGCCCTGACTCTCTCGTCTCGGCGTTCGACCAAGCTGGATCCCACTTCGGTGACGGTCGGTGCCAACATGCGGCCCTGCAGGTATCGAACGAGGAGAGCTGCAGACTGAAGGACGCCCATCTGTGCCGTGCGCGGTACCCGCACGGGGCTCATGCGAAGGAGCCGCCCTTCGACCGGCTCGAGCGGTCGTCGTCCTTTGGAAACATTCGCGGGCGCCTGCAGCGGGCGGGCCACCTGAGGCGTGCGGGCGCGTCTGAGCAACAGAGGGTCGCGTTCTCCGTGCGGCATCTTAGCCTCGTCATTGCGAGGCAGATGCCAGTCAGGTTGATTGCGCGAGACAGATTCGTGAGCGATGACTGCCTCGCGGCGCCGAAAGGGACGACTGTGATTCCGGCGCGGCCGGGTGTACCGGCCGATGTCCGCGTCCGCGAAACGGGTTGGGGCCGCCACATCAAAATCGGAAACGCCTATCACAGCATGGCGCAGACGATTGCCAGTCGGCTGGTTCGGAGCATTTGATGATCGACGATCTCACGGCGTGGAGTTACACCGCGGTTCCCGAAGACGCGTCACACTCCGCACAGAGAGTAAGAGCACGAAGCCCGGCACGAATGTATTCGGGTCGATCCATTTCGAGCCCAAACGTCACGTCGGCCACACCTCTGCACGCCGCCACGAATTGTGCTCGACGCGCTGTCGCATCGTCGACAGAACCTTCGTAAGTGGGCAACGCGGCATCGAAGAACGGTTTGCCGCCCCAATGGAACAAGGCCGCAAGATCGATGGACCGGTCAGAAAGAGCGATTTCGCTCCAGTCGATGACACCAGTCAAGGCGTTTCCGGAAGGATCGCACAGGATATGCTCGGCTGCGAGATCCAGATGCGCCAGGACCGTCTGCGATGACGAGGCGGCCGTCTCTACACCATTCTGCAAGTAGCGATGCCACCGTTCCAGCGGTGCATCCGGAGCAATCCGGTTCACGTTCTCGAAATCGGCGAGCGCGTCCGTCCTGACTTCATCGATCAAAGAAGCGGCACTCTGCGTGCCCACACCCAGTCGTGCTGCCTCGCTGGCCGGGAACGCGTGCAGCCACGACAGAAATCGACCCAGTTCGGGCGCCAACGCATTGAACGGAGGGACCGCCGGATCGATCCCAATGCCGGGGACGCCGGCCAGTTTGGCGTAGCCTTGAAAGTGACGCTCGAAGGCGGCAGACGGCTTGCCGTGAAATCGAAACGCTGGCAGTGGAATCGGCGACTGCTGCACGAGCACCGGCAGGACGCGGACCTCGAGCAACAACTGCTGCTCGACTTCGTCACGTTTTGGAAATCGAAACACCCATTGATCCCCTCGCGCACCAACTTCGAAGGCGATGCTGTCGTACCCTTCGCCGAGGTAGCTGGCGCCGACCGGAGCCAGATCCGGAAACTGCTGCTGAATGATGGCGGCGACCCGACCGCAGTCCAACTGTTCCGGCGTTGACAAGGCGTGTGCTCGCGGATTATTCCGATTTGACACAGGTGGTCGTAGCAGCTTCACCGCAGAGGACGCAGAGAGCGCAGCCCCCAGCGCTCGGCAGTTGTCGAGTCCGCTTCACAGGGAGTGATTGAAGGACCTCAACTCGCCAAAATGCGTTCGGGCTTTCGGTGACCGCGATTCGCAGATTCGAAAACGCGCGTTCGATCTCAGTCGTGGGAGGTGTCTGACCGACTTTAGTTCGCTCGGCCGTCAGCGGTCCCCCAATTGACGCGTGGCGGCAGAGGAAGCCGGAACGATGCGTCCTCGTACCAGAAGCCGGCGCTACGACGTGGAGTTGGCAATTGGCTGCCGCAGCCAGACACGATCAAGGCTAGCGCAATCAGGCTGGCGAACCATGCAGGAATGAATGCCTTCGTGAACCCACTTTCCACTTTCCACTTTCCACTTTTAACTTTGAGTCTAGTGCGTCATCCCGTAGATCAGGTAGTTCACGCCGAGCTTGTAGGCTTCGTTCGACGCATCGAATGGAAAAAATCCCTCGCCGGACCACTCCCAGTACTCCGGCACGTCGTTGTCGAAGTTGGTCATCACCATCAGCCGCTTCGAGGGATCGTTGTCCTCGAAGATGCCGACGTAGCTGGGGCGAATGCGTGTCATCGGATGGACGATGGCGTCGATGTCCTGGATCTTGAAGAACGAATCGAAGATCGGGTGGGACTGGTCCAGTTTGACGAACCGTCCCTCGGGCAGGACACGACGCATCTGCGCCTCGAAATTGGCCCACTGCGCGGGGCCGTCGAAGTCCTCGAACACCGCGAAGCCGCCTTTCAGGAGATAGTCGCGGAACGACTCGGCTTCGGCATCGGTCAGCATCCAGAACCCCGGCTCCCACATGTACGCCACCGGATATCGAAACAGCTCCGGATCGTCCAATGTCAGAATGCGGCTGCCGTCTGGGCGGATGTCGAGAAGCGTCAGCTCTCGCAGAATCTGTGTCAGGTGCTGCTCGGCGCGCGGATAGTCGTGGTCCCACGCCGTGCCCCACCCACCGCGGAAACGGCCTTCGCTGCGCCACCGAAGCCGCACGAAGGTAAATCGTCCGTCGTAGCTGACATCACGACTGTAGGCCGGCATGCGGGGGCCGGGGCCGTCGAACTGTGCCGACGCCGTCCCCGCGAGGAAGAGCACGAGGGCGATGAGACGAACCCATCGAGCCACAGGAGCATTATGCTCGATCCCGATCGCCGTGAACCCGCTAGACTACTCACGACCGTAGATCACGGCCGACTGACGAAGGGAGGCAGCGATGCGTGGGTTGATGGCGATCGCTCTCAGTTGGACCGTCCTTGTCCCGCCGGCGACCTTGTCGCTCGACTCCTTCTTCGAACAACGAGCTTCCGGCACAGGCGCTGAAGAAGCGCTTCCCAAGGATGTGGATCCGGGGTCACGAAACCGGCTTCCCTCGATCGTCCGCGACCAGCTGGACGAGCGCGGAAAGAAGGCCTACGACGAGGCGGTCAGCGCCTCGTCACCTAACGCCCCGCAGGGGGCGGCGTTGATCCGGCTTCACAGGTCGGGTGCAAATGTCCGATGGGCATCGCCCCTCGGACGCTCACTGACCGAGCTCGCAATCTTGACCACCGCCCGAGAACACGACCAGCCGTACGAGTGGTCGCTTCACGAAATGGAAGCAATCGCGGTCGGGCTGGATCCGGCCGTCATCGACATCGTCCGTCACCGCAGATTGCTCAGCCGACTCGGTGAAAAGGAAGCCTTCATCATCCAGGCGGGTCGAGAGATCTTCGGCACCCACAGACTCAGCGCGGAGACGTACGCACGCGGGGTGAAGCTCGTCGACAAGGGCAATCTGGTCGACCTCATGGACTTGATGGGCGGATACTCGGGCACTGCCGCGAGGCTGACCGCGTTCAACCAACATATGCCCCCGGGTTGGAAGCAGTTCCTGCCGCTGCCGTTTACCCAGCCGACTGACATCCATGCGGACTCGAGAAGTCGATTGCCGTTCGCGAGAAGCCAGGGTCAGGCCCAGCAGACCGCACCTAGTCTGTACAGTCGCACGCTGGCGCCCGAGGGCACCGGTCCGGGGCATATCGCTCGTCACGGTGCAGGAGTCAAGTCGTTGGAAACCAGCGTGGGACCGAGGCTGATGGGGCTGGCGACCCTCGTGACCGCTCGGGAGCACGATGCGCAGTACCAGTGGACCGTCACCGAACCGGTCGCAGTCAAGTCAGGATTGGAGCCCGCGATAGTCGATGTCGTTCGCCATCGCCGTTCTGTGACCGGGTTGGCCGAGAAAGAAGCCGCTCTTATTGAATTTGGCCGCGAGCTCTTCGCCAAGCACAACGTGAGTCCTGAGACCTACGCTCGCGCCCTGAAAGCCTTCGGGGAAAGAGACCTCGTGGATCTGGTGGGCTTGATGGCGCAGCATGCGGCGGACGCTGCCTTGCTGGCCGCGTTCGATCAGCACCTGCCTCCGGGTCAGGAACCACGGTTGACGATGAACTGAGCAGGTTCCAGGGTTCCAGAGTTCCAGGGTTCCAGTTCCCGGTTCAAGGTTCACTCTGTCTTGAGAACCAGAACCTTGAACCATGAACCCGGAACCAGGAACCTCGCTAGCGGGCAGGGGTAGCGGGGTCTGACCCCGGTGACCTCGCTCAGTCGACGCCCGTCCGCTCGATACCGCCGCCCGTGTCGCCGCCGGTGGCGATATCCATGGTCCTCGGGTCTTTGCCCTTGCCTTGCTTGAAAAGCTTCTCTGCCGCCCGGGTGTTCGCGAGCATCCCGACCATTCCGTAGTTGCCTTCGTGACAGGTCGACTCGTAAACCTGGTTGGCTTTGTCCGGCTGTTTCTTCCATGGGACCATCAACGTCCAGGGGCGCGTCCAGGTGGTCGGATCCTCGACAGTCACCGTGTACTCCAGCCGGTTCTCGTTCACACGTTTGAAACGTTCGATCAGGTGCAGGTTTTCGCGCGAGCCCTGGAACTCCCGCTTCGGACTGAAATTCGTGATGTCGACGACGAGCGTGTCCCCTTCCCAGCGGCCTCGCGCGTCGCCGTTCCAGAAGCGGATGTGGGACGGAGCGTGCTTGCTGCCATCCACAGGGACGCGGCGAACAAACCCCTGCCCCTGTCCCGAATCGTGGTAGATCGCCCACCTGCCCCGGAGACTGCACAATCTGATAGACAGCGCCGAGATTCGGAAGGAGACCTGCGAGACACCGCTCGGCCAGAGAGCGGTCTTCGGGTCCGTCGGCGCGATTCATACGCTCGACGTTGTAGACAGGCGGAGCTTCTGCATGCTTCGGCGAAGGCGGCCCGGGCCGGCCACCGGATGATCCCTGGAGAAGGGCCTGCAAGTATTCTCTGACAGCGTCGACCCTCTTTCTAGTTTCAGGTGTGTACGGAGGAATTCGGCCGTCAGGCGGATCGATGATCAGCGACGTCCGGCCGTCCGAGAGCTCGGTGCCTCGTTGAACGAAGAGCTGGTTGTATGCGCCCGCGACATCTTTTTCCGTTCCCCGAAACGATCGGTTTTCGCGGCCCGGGCGTGCAAAGACTTCCTCGACGACTTTCTTCTCTTCTTCCGGCGTGAGGACCGGCTTGTCGGCGAACCTGGCAGGCCGCTGCAGCGGCGTCAACGTTTCGCCGCTCCAATTGCCTTGCAGATCGGGCTCGCCCCAGGGCGTTCGAAATTGTTTGCCGGCGTCCGCTGTGCCTTGGCTCGATTGCGCATGCAGGCCAATGGCCAGCCCCATCGCGAGCACGAGCGCACTAGCGACTTTCCGGTAAGGAACTTTCCAGCGAGAGGTCATATCACCCTCCCCGAGCGCCTCCATATTACATCCGAGAGGCCGCCGACGCTTGACATCGAGATTGAGTTCCGGAAGAGTGCACCTCGGTTCGCGTTCTGAAAGGAGCTTCTCATGCGGAATCGGCTCAGAGAGGCGCTGGTCGCATTGGTCACGGCTCTCGCGGTGTGGGGGCTTACGCTGACGACGACGCGGACCGCCGGCCAGATAGCTGGATCTCAAGGATCGCAGATACCGCGCACGGCTGACGGGAAGCCCGATTTCAGTGGAGTCTGGCAGGCGAACAATGGCGCGAATTGGGACCTCGTGACTCATGTCGCGCGTCCCATGGTGGCTCAGCCAGGAGTGTACAAGGACGTCCCGGTCCTCGCAGCGCCGGTCGTCGCGCTCGGCGCGATCGGTTGGGTCCCCGCCGACACCGGCGTCGTGGACGGTGACGAGATCCCGTACCAACCATGGGCGGCCCAACGGAAGAAGGAGAACTTCGACAACTGGCTGGACCGCGATCCGGAAATCAGGTGCTACCTGCCGGGCGTTCCACGAGCCATGTACATGCCGTACAAGTTTCAGATTATTCAAGGCACAGGCAAGATCATGATGGTCTTCGAGTTTGCGGGTGCAGAGCGCACGCTTCACCTGACCGAAGTCGACCCCTATCCTGCCGAAGCGTACATGGGCCACTCCGTGGCCAAGTGGGAAGGCGACACGCTCGTTGTCGACGTCTCGAGCTTTACTGCGCAGACGTGGTTCGATCGATCCGGCGACTTCCATAGCGACGCGCTTCACGTCGTGGAGCGCTACACCCCGATCGGTCGCGACGCGTTCCGGTACGAGGCCACGATCGACGATCCCAAGGTCTTCACACGCCCAGTGGAAGATCAGCATGCCAATCTACCGTCGCCTCGAACCAGGCGCACAGCTGATGGAGTTCCGGTGCCAGGAGATGGCGGAAGAGACGGTCCTCGGGCACCTGCGCAAGCAACAGCTCGTCAGACGGTGGACTGGCAGGACGATGAGGATCGACGTCACGCGGAGAGTTCCTCAGGGAGAGGCGGCGTACGAGCGTCACGTGGATGGCAATCCGCCGAGCGCAGTGATTTCCCGGTGAGATCAGGCTGCCGACGCCGGTGCCTCCGTCCCGAGTCGGGTCGAGAATAACGGGCCTGGCGAAGTCGCATCGACATATGAAGGCCTCGAATCACCGCCACGAGAGATGACCTTCCGCCAAGGAAACTGGCTGGGTCCCTACGAAATCGTCGGCCCGTTGGGCGCCGGCGGGATGGGCGAAGTGTATCGGGCGCGAGACTCCAGGCTGAAGCGGGAGGTCGCACTGAAGGCACTGCCCGATGAGTTCTCCAAAGACGTTGATCGGCTGTCGCGATTTCAACGTGAAGCCGAGGTTCTTGCCTCACTGAGCCATCCACACATCGCCGCCATTTACGGGCTCGAAGAAGCCGAGGGTTCGCGCTTCCTCATCCTGGAACTCGTGGAGGGAGAGACCCTCGCCCATCGTCTCGCTCGAGGCCCGATGCCAGTTGACGAAGCTCTGACAACGGCGAGGCAAGTCTCCGAGGCTCTGGAGGCAGCGCACGGAAGAGGCATCGTCCATCGGGACTTGAAGCCTGCGAATATCAAGCTGACGCCCGATGGCATAGCGAAGGTGCTCGACTTTGGTCTGGCGAAGGTCACCGCGACAGAAGCGGGGCGAGCCGGAGATTCGAGTTTCGCGACGCTGATGGCGTCGGCCCCGGCGGCACTCATCGGCACGCCCGCATACATGTCGCCGGAACAAGTCAGCGGGAAACAGATTGATCGAGCCTCCGACGTGTGGGCGTTCGGATGCGTGCTCTTCGAAATGCTCACGGGCAGCGCAGCCTTCCAAGGCGAAAGCGTCGGCGACATCGTCGGCGCCGTCTGCAGAGCCGAACCGGACTGGCTGCGGTTGCCAGCGGACACTCCGCAAGGGATTCGGCGCCTGCTTCGTCGTTGCTTGCCGAAAGGATCGAAAACAGCGACTTCACGACATCGCTGACGCTCGCATCGAAATCGACGAGGCGCGGGATGCCGCGCTCGGTGATGGAGGGCAACGACTTCCCGTCAGCTCGAGGCGCAAAGAACGAATGTCATGGCTTGCTCTCGTCGCTGTCCTCTCCGGCGCCGCTGCGGGAATGGCGCTCCTGGCGTTTCGATCGAGACCAGTCGCTCGGGAAATGCATTTCGAAATCAACACGCCCGCCGCAGCGAATCCCCTGTCCTTCGCCATCGCGCCTGACGGGCAGAAGATTGTCTTCACCGCGAGGTTAGAAGGCCGACCGGTCCTGTGGCTCCGGTCGCTCGAAACCAATTCGGCTCGGCCCTTGTCTCAAACCCGCGATGCATCCGCGCCGTTTTGGTCGCCGGACAGCCGTTCGGTGGGTTTCTTCGCGGACGGGAAGCTCAAGCGGATTGACCTTGAGGCAGAGTCCGTCCAAGTCATCGCGAACGCTAGTGCCGAATTCGGCGGGACATGGAGCCGCGCCGGCGAGATTCTCTTCACGCCAACACCGAGCAGCCCGATCTTTCGCGTGTCTGCAAACGGCGCCCAAGCGCCGTCTCCGGTGACGCGGATGCAGCCGGGACACGGGAGTCACCGTTTTCCGAAATTTCTCGATGACGGCCGTCATTTTGTTTTTTACGTGTTGGGCGACCCCGCGGGTCTCTATATCGGCCAACTCGACAACCCGGACACGCACCGTCTGATTGATGCCGATGCCGGCATCTATGCTCCCCCCGGACTGTTGCTCTTTCTCCGCCAAAGGAAGATGTACGCGCAGGCCATCGATGCCGCCCGTGGACAATTGATCGGAAGCGCCTCGATAGTGGACGAGCCACTCTTTTCGGATCGCGGTCAGGCCCCGATCTCTGCGTCTGCAACCGGTTCGGTGCTTTACCGAACTGGTCCAGTCTTCGGTCGGCGTCAGTTTGTTTGGTTTGACAGATCAGGCGCGGAGCTCGGACGCCTCGGTGAGCCCGACGACGAGAGCCCGGCGGCACCCGAGATGTCCCCGGACGGGCGTTACGTCGCCCTTCACCGCACCGTCAACGGAAATCAGGACGTGTGGTTGCTCGAGACAGCCCGTGGCGTGCTCAACCGGTTGACCACCGATTTGGCGCTCGAGTCACAGCCCGAGTGGTCTCCGGATGGTCATTCAATCGCGTTCAACTCCACCCGCAACGGCGTTTTCGACCTCTACCGCAAGGCAATCGACGGGTCCGGTCACGAAGATCGGGTGCTTGCCACGCCATTCCCAAAGGGCGCGACCGATTGGTCACCCGACGGGCGGTTACTGCTTTTCCGGAGTCCCGATCCAAAAACAGGGTTCGACATCTGGGCGGTGCCGTTGGAGGGGGATCGAAGGCCGATTTCGGTCGTCCAGACGAATTTCGACGAACGGGACGGGCAATTCTCGTCCGATGGGAAGTGGATTGCGTACCAGTCGAATGAATCGGGCCAGTATGAGATTTACGTCCAACCGTTTCCCGGACCAGGTCGGAGAATCCGGGTTTCCCGGTCCGGAGGCGCCCAGGTTCGTTGGCGGCGAGATAGGAAGGAGCTATTTTACATCGGTCTAGATTCGCGACTGATGGCCGTACCGATCCAGCTCGGGAATCTGGCAGTCGAAACCGGCGATCCCAAGCCGCTGTTCTCCACGCACCTCGGCGAGGTCCTTGCCGGTGGGAGCACTCAACAGTACATCGTCTCCGACGACGGCCAACGGTTTCTCATGAACAACATCGAGGAAGAACCGATCTCGACGATGAGACTGATCGTGAATTGGACACCGAAGCCGCCAGGCTGATCGCGTATCGGCATCCATCTCGCAGCCTGACTAGACGGTGGCCGCGATGTATTGCTAGGGTTGCGGGGCCCCAGTGCCGGACGAGCCGACAAACAGCGTTCGCCCATCAGGGAACGTGAGATTGCGGCCATTGGCCCGCTTCGTCCCGTCCTTGGCCCGGTAGCCGTCGACAACGATCTTGGTTCCAGGCTCGAGCGACTGCTTCGTGAAGCCCCGGCGGAAGAGCACGTTCGGCGTCCCCGCCTCGATCGCCCATCGTTCGACCTTGCCGCCGGCCCCGGGGACATCGATGTAGATCCATGCGTGCGGGTTGACCCACTCCATCCTCACCACGGTCGCCTCGAATTTGACGGGCTTGTTCGCGTCGAATTCGGCTGAGAACGCGTGATGCGCCCACGCTGACGTCACGAGCAGCGCCGGCAGGAGACCTACCCCAATAGCGAAAGCAAGTCTGATTTGCATGGGCTCACCTCCGTCCCGGCGAATAGTTTACTCTTCTTGAGACGCACATCGGCTTCGTGCCCGACAACCCGCGCGACACCCGTCGAGGCCTTGGCCGCCATCGGCAGATTCTGTTGGATGTGCGGGCGGCGGTCGAGAAAGGTCGCGCGCGGAGCGACCGAGGCCCAAGCGCTGGCAAACATCGATCTGCCGCAGTACCGGCGTTTCAAGGGATACTCGGAAGCGATGCCAATGGCAGTGCGGCGAACCTATCAAGGGCTGACCGCCGGTCTGCATCAACAGTAATCAGGAAGGCGACGACCCAAGTGATCAACAAGCGGCATCGCTCTTTCGGACTTCGGTGGTGGCCGTTTGCGGCGATCCTGACGGCGATCGTGGCATTCTGGCTCGCGGGATCGGGTGCACATGCCCAGGCGCCGAGCCCAGATGACGTCGCCGATGGCATGAGGCTGTACCGACAGAAAGGCGACTGCCAGGCGTGTCACGGCTGGGCGGCCGACGGCCGCAAGATGGACAGCCAGATGCCGGATGGCGCCAACCTGCGCACGACACGGCTCAATCGCAGCAATCTCGTCATGGCGATCAAGTGCGGGCGGCCGGGCAAAGGCATGCCGGCATTCGACCGGTTGGCCTACAGCGATGGCCGCTGCTACAACATGACCCAAGCCGATCTCAGTCGGCTGGGCGGCCTGCCCGATCCAGCCGCAACGCTGCAGCCGCGAGAAATCGAGATGCTCGTCGATTTTCTGATGACAAAGGTCGTCGGACAAGGCCCGATGGATCGCGCCAAATGCATCGAGTACCTGGGGATCTGAGGTCGAGGCCTGCAAGGAGTTCCCGCAGTAGCGCAGGCCTCTGTGCCGCGGTCGGGACCATCCCTCCTTCCGTTGACAACGCCCCAGACCCACGGCACAATCCTCCCTAACTAGATAGGCATAGCTAGTTAGGTGATGTGATGGGCGGGCAGAAAAACGACATCCTTCAGGGCACGCTCGTGCTGCTGGTCCTCAAGACCCTGGCGTCGCAGAAACGCATGCACGGCTATGCCATCACCACGCACATCCAGCGCGTCTCAGCCGATTTGCTGCGGGTCGAAGAAGGATCGCTCTACCCCGCGCTGCACCGGATGGAACAGGAAGGCTGGGTGCGGGCCGAGTGGGGCGTGACCGAGAAGAACCGCGAGGCTCGATTCTATTCATTGACGGCGCACGGCCGGAAGCAGCTCGCGCGGGAAGCAGAAAGCTGGGCGCGGCTCACCGAAGGAGTGAAACGCGTCATTCGATACGCGTAGTGGTCGCTAATTCAGCGCGAACACGAACAGATAACTCGAGTTCTGCAGCTTGTCCCAGTTCACCGGATGCAGGTGCCTGCCGCTGGTCTGGACGGCGAGATACTGTTTCGTGCCGATCGCATAGGTCACCGGGGATCCCTTGAGCGGCGTGCCCACGTTGAAGCGCCACAACTCCTCGAGCGTTTCATCGTTGTACGCGACGACCCACCCATCTTGCAGCGCCGTGAACACCAATCCGCCGGCCGTCGCCACGACGCCCGATCGGATCTCGATATCGGTCACCGCTTTGGCGACGACCTTGTGGTTGATCGCATCAAATGCCGTCACCGCTCCGTAGTAGAGATCGCTGCTGTACTGACGCGGCTCGCTGGCCTTCGTGTCGATGCCGCCCTCGGCAGACTTGGCGGCCACCGCCGCGCCGTTTTGCGTGAAGCAGCCCTCGGTCCCGACGCCGTACGCGATGTTCTTGATCGGATTGAAGGCCAGCGGCTGGTGTGCAACGCCGCCATGCCAGGTCGGGCAGGCGCGCTTCTTGCCGTCGCCTCGCAGCGCTCGCGCTTCGGGATTGTAGAGCTGCACCTCGAGTTTCGGGTTGTACTCGACCGGCTTTCCGGTCCTCTGGTCGATGCCCTTGGTCCAATTCAGGTCGTTCACGTACTTTTCGGCCTTGATGAAGCGACCGTTGGTCCGGTCGAGCGTGTAGAAGAACCCGTTGCGCCCGTAATGGCTGACGACCTTGCGCGGCTGGCCGTTGATCGTGATGTCGTACAGCATGTGCACGCCGACTTCGTCGTAGTCCCATGAATCGTTGGGCGTGTACCTGGAAGTACCAGGCCAGCTTTCCATCGGCGACGTTGAGCGCGACGGCCGAATTCGTATACAGATTGTCGCCGGGACGAAACTGCGGATCGTAGATTGGATAGGGATTGCCCGTGCCGACGATGTACAGATTCGTGGCAGGGTCGTAGGATCCGGTCTGCCAGATTCCTCCCCCACCCGTCTTCCACGCATTGTGGTCGTCTCTCCAGGTTTCGCTCCCTGGATCCCCGGGTTTCGGCACGACGTACCAACGCCACAGTTCGTCGCCGGTATTGACGTTGAGCGCGGCCACCCAACCGCGGGTCCCCGCGTCGCCGGCGCCATTCTGGATGATGACCTTGCCATCGGCGACGAGCGGCGCCGTCAGGAACTTCTCCTGACCACCGAACTCATTTTTCGTGGCGATTCTTTTGTCCCAGAGGATCTCGCCATTCTCGCGATTGATGGCGATGACGCGGCCGTCGGGCAGATTGGCAATCACTTTGTCTTCCCAGAGCGCGATGCCGCGTGTGCGCGGTGCGTTGCCCTCGTGCTTCACGCCCGGATCGGCGACCCACGCGAAGCTCGCCCGCTGCGGGTTGCGGGCATCGATCTTGTACACCGTGCCCCATCCGTCGGTCGTGTACATGAAGCCGTTGTCGACGAGCGGATTGACCTCGTTTTCCGGCCCGTTCTGACCGACGTCCTGCATGCCGCCCAGAGCGAGCGCCCACACCATGCGCAGCTCCTTGACCGTTTCCCGGTTGATCTGCGACAGCTTGGAGTAGCGGATCGAACCGTAGTCGCCGTTCATCAAAAGCCAATTCTGCGGCTCGTTGAGCGCGTTGATGAGACGCTCCTTGTTGACGGTAAGCGTGTAATCGGCCGCGAACACGACCATCGAGAGTCCGACCGCGATCGCGCAGGCAAGCGGAGCAAAGGTTCGTGTCATATGGCGCATGTGCTGCAATGTGCCACCGTCGTGGCGTGTTGTCAAAGTGCTGGCAGGCCTGCGGCCCGACCAGGGCCCGAGTCCAAATCTCGTCAGCGCTGCGCAACAGGCGTCGATGTCTGGGGACGAAGTCTCAGCTTCTGCACGCGCCAATTTGACGTTTCGGCCGCGTATACCTCGGTTTCCGACGGGCAGGCCAGCTGATGCACGCCGGAGAACTGACCGAGCTGGCGTCCCGATCGGCCGATCACGCCAAGCACCTTGCCCTCGAGCGACACTTTGAAGAGCCGTCCTGGAAACGTACTCTCTCCCACGAAAAGCACTTGGTTGGGCCCTGGCGTGATGCAGATCGAATTGGGCGCTCCGATACTCGCCGCTAGGCGCTCGCCCGTCGGCGTATTGCCATTGACTGGCCGCGTGCCGGGCTCGGGCGGGACGTCAATCGTGAACATGCGCAAAAACTTGCCGTCGCGGTCGAACACTTGAATGCGTCGGTTCGAGCGGTCGCCGACGTAGATCTGATCGTTGCGATCCGCCACGATGGCATGCGGCAGATTGAACTGTCCGGGCCCGCGGCCCGGCTCGCCCCACGATTTCACCCAGTCGCCATTGCGATCGAACTTGGCGATGCGCGAATTGATGTATCCGTCGCTGACATAGATGTTGCCTTCGGAGTCCCAGGTGACATCGGTCGGCTGGCGGAACAGTCCATCAACGGGCGGCAGAGACGGGTTGACGTGCTCCCATGGCTTCGTCTCATCGTCGGCCGACTCTTTCCGTCGCCCGAAGACCTGCGTGACGCGACCGGCCTGGTTGAACTTGATGACCATGTCAGAGCCCTTGTCGACCGCCCAGATGTTGTCGTCCTTGTCGACGCGCACGGTGTGGGCGAACGACCAGCCGTACAAACCTTTACCGATCTCGCGCACGAACTCGCCCTTCGGACCAAACTCGAGCAGTTGTGCGGCTGACGGTGCGTACGCCGGTCCTTGCGCGCTGTTGGAGCGAGTGAACACGAAGACGTGTCCCTTGGAATTCACGGCGACGCCCGAGACTTCCCCGAAATTCGCCCCGGGCGGAAGCTTGAGAAAGTCGGGAACGGATTCGAAGGGCAGCTGAGGCACGCTATCCTGGGCGAACGCAGGCACAGGCAGCAGGACAAGCAAGACCAGGAGCGCGTCGTGAATTCGGCCTCGGCCTCTTGTAGCGCAGGCCTTGAGGCCTGCAATCGGCGGCGGGGCAACCCTAAAGGGCTGCGCTTCGACCAACATCGAAACGTATTCGAGGAGTCGTGATTTCACGGAGGCCTCCCGCAGACATTCTGACCACAGGCTCACGCACTTCTTCCCGCGTGGTAAACGCCCTGCATTCTCGGCTAGAAAGCGGTCTGGTTCAAGAGACAGTCGGCGAATGCCCTCACGGTTGCGAGTGGCGTACCATTCGGCGCACTTCATCAAGATGCTCGCGGGCATCGGCCGAAGTCGGATCGAGCACGAGAGCTTTCTGAAAATGCGCCATGGCTTCGGTCAACCGTCCTTGCACAGCGAGCACGCGTCCCATCAAAGCGTGAGTGACCGGATCGTTCGGCTGCAGCGCCAGCGCCCGCCGTGCGTGGACCGCTGCTTCGCCCGGGCTTGGAACGTCGAGGAGAGTATTGGCCAGGTTTCGCTGTGAGACGGCGTTGCGGGGATCGATCTCTACGGCGCGTCGGAAGGCGGCGAGCGCCTCATCGAACCGATGGGTCGCGGCCAACGCAACAGCCGCGTTCGTGAGCGCCGCCGTGTCTTCCGGCCTCACTCGCAGGTACGCGCGATAGTGACCGAGCGCCGCCTCATACGACCGTTGTGAGAGCCATGCATCCCCGAGCAGCACGTTGGCGTTCGCCCACTGGTCCTGCGACGGATTCATCCTTAGTACTGCATTGAACTCTTCGATGGCTTCGGCCCACCGCCCCTGTCTCGTAAAGGCGCGCCCGATGAGCTCTCGAGCGGACACTGCCTCGAGTAAGAGCGGCAGTTCTCGCACGAACGCCTGGAGATGGCGAATGGCCTCGTCCCACTCACCGCGCTGGAAGGCCTCGGTACCAAGTGTGTAGTAGGCACGAGGCGCGCTCGGGATGGCCATGCGCAGATGAGACATCGCCTCGTCTCGCCGACCGGCCGCGATCAGCTCGGTCGCGAGAACATGATGTCCCACTGGAGTCGGGTATCGTTCGATGACAGTCTGCGCCAGCAGGAGGCTCGAACCGTACTCTCGATTCCTGGCGACTGTGGTCTGCGCCAGCATGATGGACGCGACCAGCAGGACGATCCGATTGGCGGGGCTTCCGTTAGTCATCCTTGACCGATTCACGCTTCGAGCGCCTCTGCTCGACGAGGTCCCAGATGTACACGCCGCTCACGACCGCGAGGACCACCAAGGGGATCAGCGGAAGATACATGCGACGTTCAGCCCCGACTTCGGTTGCGATTGGAACCACGCTCGACGTCGGCGCGAGAGTGATGAAGAACGATGCGCCCAGAAAACCGAGCGGCGGCCGACGAATCAGCGCGGCGATCGTCGCGCCCAGCAGCGTCATCACCATCAAGGCCTGCGGCACGACGTCGGCGAGCGTCAAGGGAACCGGCCAGCCGTAGTTGACGACCAGTGAATTCGGCCAGACCGCCAGGCGCAGATATCGCGCCAACATGACGGTTTGATTGAGGAGGTACGTCCAGGGACTGACGCCGGTCGAGAATCCTGCGGAGTGGATCCGTGGGCCCGACGCAAGGAGCAGCCCGAGCACGATCCAGGTGGCGGCCAGGCCGCCGTACAGGCGCCATCTCGCACGGATCGCTTCCTTCAGCGACTTGAAGATGAACACGCGGTCGTACAAGACAACCAACGCCGGAGCGGTGACCATCGACTCCTTGCACGCCATTCCCGCAAGACACGACGCCACTGCCACCGCCGGCCACCACTTCCAGTTGGCGGACGCGGCAGCACGGATGCTCGCGTACATCGTCAGCAGGTAGAACAATCCCATCATCGTCTCGGTGCGTTGCGTGAGATAGTCGACCGCCTCGGTATTCAGCGGGTGCAGGGCCCACAGCAACGCCACGGCGAACGCGAGATCGACAGACCTTCTACCCAACCACGAGTCGAGACTGCCGAAGTGGAGCGTGCGACGCACGACTCCAAACACAAGCAGGGCACAACCGAGGTGTACGGCGACGTTCCAGGCGTGATACCCGCGAACGTCGAGGCCTCCTAGCGCGTAGTTGACCGCAAACGACACGTTCACCAACGGCCGTCCCGCCACTGGCAACTCGCGCTCGGGCATCAGCAAGCCGCCGAGACGCCACCATTCGCGAATGTGACGGTTTTCGACGATCGCACCGACATCGTCCAGGACGAACGACCCGGTGAAACTGTTCCAATAGGTCAACAGTCCCGCGAACGCGACCAATCCGGCCCGCCACCACAATCCGGTCGGCGTCTCTGAAGGCGGACGGCGTAGCGGGGACTCGACGTGCGTGGTCCTCCGCTTGTCCGCGCGGCCGCGCGAGCGGACCTGGCCCTTCGCCGTCTGGGGTCTGACCCCAGTGACGAGTTGTAGTGGGGTCTGACCCCAGTGACGACGCGTAGCGGGGTCTGACCCCAAGCGCACAGCTGATATCCCGAACCTGAACCTGAACCACGACAAGCGACGGCCGATGGTGCGTCGCTCGTCGCATTAGACGAGGGCACGCGGACGAAAGTTGACTATTGGCGAGCGATGCGGCGGTGCGGGAGGCGCTTCGAGCGACGGAGCGAATCGCTGCAAGTCCAAGCTCGTCTGCATGCGCGCGATTCCGTTGTCATGAGCGCGTCATACATCGAACATGATTTGGCGTGACCTGACAGCAGTCATTGCAATCGAATGACTTGGGCAAGTTGAGAGGAGGAACGCATGGCAACACTATTCGAATCACTTCCCGGCTGTCGGCCGCTCTTGAGGAGAAGCGCTTGATCAGGAGATCGTGTTCAACCCCTCCGTCAGCTCGATGGAGGTGCCCCAGGGATCGGTGATGTACGCGGTCGCCAGATCGTTCATGCCTGGCTCCTTGCGGTACGGCGCAGCGAGCCTGATCCCCTTGGCTTCCAGTTTCTTGCAGAACTCCTCGAGGTTCTTCACTTCGAACCCGACGTGATCGACGACGCGGCCCTTCGTGCCGGCGTGCGTCACATTCTGGTCGCCTTCCCAACGAAAGAAGTTCAGCATGTACCCGACGCCCGGAAGATCGGCGCCAATGAAAAAGTCGGTCTGGCCGTCCCGCAGGGTGGCGTCGAACGCCTTCATGTACCACTGCTGCATCTCCACGTATTGCTTGTTGATGAAGTGGACGTGGTGGTGGGTAATGGGCGGGGCGGCGGGCTGCATGTTCGTCACGAGCTCGACTTTCACCCCATCGGGCCCGAGCAGATACGAGAATCTCCCGTAGTTGCCGGCCGTCGGCGGACTGGCCGTCTGGCCGGGGGCGGGCTCTCGCCCGACCGTCAGCTGATAGCCGTTCGCCACGACCTTCGTCGTCAACGCAGGGACGTCGGGCACCGCGAAGCCGATGTGGTCGAAGGCGGTGCCGCGCGTGGGACCGGTCGGTGGCTGCACCCGGAGGAAGATGAACACGTCCGGGAACTTGATCACGTCGATGTTCTCGCGACCGAACTTCATGGCCGTTCCGCCGAGCGTGTCGACCCAGAACTTCTTGTGCGCGTCGACGCTGGTCACGTTCAGGTGATAGTGGCCGACAATGACCGGGGCCGTCTTGTTCAAGAGTTGTGCGGAAGTCCCTGATGCCATGGCGCCGATCAGCAGGGTGATGGCGCAGAGCACTCGATTCATGTTGTCCTTTCAGGTTCGTCGACGTTGGGGGGAATTATCGCTGGAATTGCGCCGTTGGCAAAGACGACCCTCACCAGTGGTAAGGTTTTCCCGGAGGGGGTGCCGCCATGCTACGCACATTGCTGGGTATCGTCGTCGGATGCGTCGCTTGGTTTGCGATCGGGGCGATCGGTTTCTTCCTGCTGCGCGCGGCCTGGCCCGACTACGTGCGTGCCGAGCCCGAGATGACCTTCACGTTGGGCATGCAGCTCGCTCGGCTCGCGGTGGGCGTGGCATGCTCGGTGGGCGCCGGCTGGCTGGCCGCGCTTGTCGCGAGAGGCAACGGCGCGCCGGCCTGGTGGCTCGGCATTCTGCTGGTCCTGTTCTTCATTCCGTTTCACTACAGTCTATGGAACAGGTTCCCCGTCTGGTATCACCTGTTCTTCCTGCTGACGCTCGCGCCCCTCGTCGGATTCGGCGGCTACCTAGCGAGGCGTGCGCCCGTTAGAAGCGCAAAGTTCGTACTCGAATGAGCCGCCATGGATGTGTGGTGCGAATTGATCGCTGAACCGCTTCAGATCATGTTGCGGGGCGCGAGTCTGTGTGCTATCACCAGAACATGCTGTACTTCATTCCGGTCGTGAACGCTCGGGCGGCGTTCGCCCTCGCTGGCGCCATCGCCGTCGGCAGCCTGGCAGCCCAAGCACATCATTCAATCTCGAGCGTCTACGACAACAGTCGCCGCGTGACCATCGACGGCACGGTTGCGGAGTTTCAGCTCATCAACCCTCATCCGTTCCTGCTCGTCGACGTCAAAGATAGCGGCGGCACCGTGCTGCAGTGGCGTGGAGAGATGGACAATCGGAGCGAGCTTGTCGGGATTGGCGTCACGGCGGGGACGTTTGCGCCCGGCGATCGCGTCGTGATCACCGGGAGCCTCGCGCGGGCCCAGCCGCAGAGCTTGTACATCTGGCGACTCGATCGTCCCGCCGACGGTTTCTGGTACGAACAGATCGGCTCGAGCCCGAGGATTGGTCCGTCGCGATGAGCGCCTGCGCCACGGATGGAGACCGCCGTGAACAGGCGCGGGGGGAGGAGGAGATAATCTCCCCCCGCCTCTCTGTCCTCCCGATGCCGCGGCCGATCGCGTTAGAACCTGACGCCGATGGCCATCCTGAACGCTCCAATGCCGTTCTGGCCCGGCCACGGTTGGATGAAATGGTTGTCCTGTGTCGCCTTTCCGAAGTTGGCCCCTTGAATAAAACCGGTCGGAAGTCCGTTGGCGTCTCTCGGGCTATTCTGATCGGGTGTGACTGTTCTGTCCCACTGAATTAGCGAATCGTTGCTGAGGAGATTGTAGTACCTCGACTTTGATCCACGGGCGGAGCGATCGCCAGACCGGGATGCCGTAAGTCACTGACAGATCGAGCGCACCATATCCACTGAACTCGTCCCGCCCGAGCTCGCCATAGTAAAGCCTGCGCGCGGTCGAACTGTTGATGTCGTTTGACGGATATCCGGGATTCCGCGCAAGCTCGATAGCCGTCAGCGGAACGTTGTCCGTGAAGAGACTGTAGGCAACGCCAGAGTTGACACGCCACAGCGGCGCGACGTCAATCGTTCCAAACCGTCCCAGGCTCTGCGCGTACGTGGCATAAACACGCAGCTTGTGCCGCTGGAAGTCGAAAAGGCGGCCCTCGGGAAAGTAGCGATCCAGCGCTGGTGCGAAGATCTCCGGGTAGTCCGCGAAGATCGTGACATTCCCAGGCTGATTCGCGGCCTCACCTTCAAAGTTGCCGTCGTTCTCGATCTGAAGCGTGTAATGCGCGCCGATCGTCAGGTTGGTGCGGAACCGGTAGCTGTTCTGAAGCAGGATCGCCTGGTAGGCGCGCGTCGGATCGCTGGTGTTGTCGATGACGACCCTGGTCAAGGGTCCAACATTCGGCACCGTCACGATGCCATTGCTCAGATCGATGAAATCGTCGATGAAGTTGTACCAGTTGCGCCACAGGTACGTGGCTTTGACGTACCCATTCTGGCCAAGTTCGCGTCCGAGCCCCACGGTGAACTCGCGTGCAACCTGCGACGATAGCCCGTCGGCCATGGAGATGTTGGCCGTCGGGAACGACGCGCTGATGATCGTCGCGTAGTTGCGGAGGTCGAGACCCGGCGCGAAGTCCCGTCCCTGGCCGGCCGGGCCTGTGTACCCATAGGTCACGTTGCTGGGAGTGCCAACCGCCGTATTCCGGCCGAACTGCCGCTCGCTGTACTTGCCCGCATAGTGCGCGTAGGAGGCCTGCAGCACCGAGCGACCGTTCCCTTCAATATCGAACGAAGCTCCCAAGCGCGGCACGAGCGTATTCGTATCGACTGTAATGAGGTCCCCGGTGGCCTCGCTGCGGACGGCCTCGAAACGAGTGCCGAGGTCGATCGTGAGCCGCGGCGTCGGGGTCCAACGATCTTGGAAATAGAGCGACGTGGTATCGATGTCGATTCTCGCGCCCTCGGTGGCGATCCAATTCTGCACGCGGCTGGAAACCGGAACGAAGTTCGGGATCGGCACCCCCTCAGCATCGAGGACCGGTCTTCCTCCGGACACGACATAGTCGGTTTGAAAGACGTAACTGGTGCTGCTCTGCGAATTGCCGCCAATCCGCGTGCTGCGATACCACTCAACGCCTCCTTTTAGATCGTGCGTACCGAAGCGCGCGGTCGACGAGGTATAGGCGACGCTGCCGGTAACCTGACGGTTGTTGCGGTCCTCGGGGTCGAGCGCGCTGAAGAACGGCGCCGCGTAGAGCAAGGTCGCCGGCACGCCCGACGTGAACCCACGGGTGCGGAAGGGTGAATCCTCGAGCGCGGTGCTGGTGCCGCCGGCGTTCTGGAGACTGAGGATCTTTTGCGAGTACTGGGCGCTGGCGAAGAACCGGTTTCGCAAGAGGCCGTTGTAGTTGGCGGCGAACAAATGGTTCGGCGTGTTCCGGGTGATCAGTACCGACGGATCCAGCAGCAGAGTCGTCGCCAGGCCCGACGTGTCCGCTATCGTCGTGCTGTTGTTGATGTAGCTGCCTTGCACAGTCTGGCCCGGCGCGACGGTGCCGGTGAATTTCAGCTCGCCACGTTTGTTGTTGGTGTTCGTCGTGGACCAAGCCACCCGTTTGGACGAACGTGTTCGGCGTATTCGTGTCCTCCAGTCGTCCGGCCGAGAAGAACCAAAGCGCATCCCGCACAATCGGGCCGCCAAACGTGCCCTCCGACGTCGTGCTCAACGCGTCCGAGTGCGTAATGTTGTTCGCCTTCTCCCGCGGCGTCGCTTCGATCCACGTCGGCTTGCCGAAGTTCTCACGGAAGCTGCCGCTGAAGTTGTTGCCGCCGCTCTTCGTAATCACGTTGATGACGCCACCCGAGAACCGACCGTATTCGGCCGAGATGCCTCCCGTGAGCACGTTTGTCTCCTGGATCGCGTCTTCGATGTAGAGATTGTGCGGCGTGGCGAACAGGTTGTCGTCGATGTCCACGCCGTTGAGCATCGTGATGTTGTCGTACGCGAAACCTCCCGAGATCGTCACCTGGTTCGCATTCGGCGTGTTGTTCGTCAACCCAGGCGCCAGTTCCGCGATATCCTGGGGACGACGGCCGACGGGCAGCACGTCGATCTCGGTTTTCGGATAGGCCTGGCTCGTCGTCACCGTCGCCAGCGGCGATGGCGATTCTCCGATCACGGTGATGGTTTCGGCCCTCGCCGCCAGCGCCATCGTCGTGTTCACTTCCGCGGTCCCGCCCACGGTCAGTAGTACGTTCTCGCGCCTGGCCGACTGGAACGCGGCGATGTCGAAGCTGACCGTGTAGCTGCCGGCAGGCAGTCCCTTGATGAAATAGACGCCGTTGACATCCGTCACGGCTGTACGCTCGCCCTGGAGCGCCGGCGAACCGCCGTCACTGTCGTGCCGGGCAGCGACAGTCCGTCAGGCGACTGGACGGTTCCCGTAATGACGCCGGTCTGCACGCCCTGGGCATATAGGAGCGAGGTACTCGGCAGTAAGAGGAACGACGCCGCGACCAGCAAGACGCGCTTCATGAACGCACCTCCTTAAAATTGGCCGCCTCTCCAAATTGGCCACCTCTCCGACACGCGGAGTTTACAACCGTTCGTCACTGAATGGTGGCGGTTTGTCATCGAAAACTGGCAGTTCGTCCCTGACGGCGAGTTGCGGCGCTTTCTCGTGTCGCACCCGCAGCGGTTTTCGGCGGCTCAGCTTTTCGGAGTGGGGTTCAGATAAGGCAGCGGGACTGCTGAAGATTGCCCAAGCGAGGATGCGCCACGCGCACAGCTCTCTTTGTTGGCGGTCTGGGTCGCTAGATTTGAATCCTCGAGAACGACCAGGCGCCCAATGCAAGAAACCCGGTCGCAACGACGCACAGGACCGAGGCGTCGGTCAGCAGACCGAAGTGCGAGAGACCGATGAGGGTGCCGCGCAAGCCGTCGATCCCATAAGAGAGCGGATCGAGCCGTGTCGCGCCGGCCAGCGCAGTCGGCAGGTTGGCCAACGGAAATAGCGCGCCGGAAAGGAAGAAGATCGGCATCACCAGAAAGTTCATGATGAACTGGAACCCCTGCATGTCCTTCAGTGCCGATCCGATTGCCGTACCCAGCGCCGCAAAGACAACGGCGATGAGGACCATGAACATGAAGGCCATCGGCACGGCAGCCAGGCTCGCCGGCCGAAATCCGGCGATCAGGCACACAATCAGAACAAGCGTGCCCTGAATCATCGCAATCGTCGCGCCGCCCAAAGTCCGCCCGACCATGATGTGCAGACGCGGAACCGGCGCAACGAGCGTTTCCTTGAGAAAACCGAACTGCCGATCCCAAAGAAGGCCGATCCCGGAGAAGATGGACGTGAACAGAATGCCCATCCCCACGACCCCGGGCGCGATGAACTGCAGATAGCTCCCCTGCCCCGCCTGCTGGAACACCGCACCGAGCCCGAAGCCCAGGACCAGGAGATAGAGGAGTGGTTGAGCGAGCGACGCAATGATTTGCGGCCGCGACCGAAGGTACCGTTTGACTTCCCGCAACCACAGAATATAGATGGCCGTCACGAGTTCATCGCCTCCACGTCATCGTCTCCACATTTTTACGATGTTCCGCATCTGCTCCGCCGCATCGGCCCGTTCGTCGCGAATCGTCGAACCCGTCAGCGCGAGGAACGCCCCTTCGAGCGAGTCGGTGCCTGTCTGCTGCCTCAACTCCTGCGACGACCCCTGCGCCACAATCCGACCGTGGTCGATGATGGCGATTCGGTGGGCGACGCGCTCGGCCTCGTCCATGTAGTGCGTTGTCAGGAATACGGTGACGCCCTCGGTCTCGTTCAGATATCTGACATGGGTCCACAGCTGATTTCGACTCTGCGGATCCAGCCCAAGCGTCGGTTCGTCCAGGAAAAGAATCTTCGGCGTGTGAAGCAGGCCCCTGGCGATTTCCAGACGCCGCTTCATCCCTCCCGAAAACTGTTTCACGAACGAGTCGCGCCGGTCCCAGAGCTCGAACAGCTTCAGGAGCAGCTCGATGCGCTCGGTCCGGACGCGACGCGGCACGTGATACAGGACGCCGTGCAGGGTCATGTTCTCATAAGCGGTCAGCTCGCCGTCGAGACTGGGATCCTGAAAGACGATGCCGAACCGGCGGCGCACTTCGAGCGGTTTCGCCACCGGATCAAAACCGTCGACCGCGATGGTGCCGCTCGTCGGACGAAGCAGCGTCGTCAGTACCCTGAATCGTGGTGGTCTTGCCGGCGCCGTTCGGTCCCAGAAACGCGAAGATCTCCCCCGCCTTGACGTCGAACGACACATCGTCGACCGCTTTTACTTCACCGAAGTTCTTGGACAGCCCGTGAACGTGGATCATCAGAAGGCAGACCTCATCGCTTCCCTACTTCTTTCTTCGACGCCCCGAACCTGACGCAGTCCGGCGCTCGAAGCGGGCGAGATTCTCTTCGTTGAGCGCCAGGCTCTTCGCCGGTCGCTGCCATTCGTACGCAAATCGCCCGGACTCCAGCTCGACGAGCCGCACTTCCTGCGCCTCGACGAGACGTTTGATCACGGTGTGAATCGCCGACAGGCTGCTGGAATACTTCGAGAGGTCGAGTCCGATCGCCTCCAGGCGATCGCGCACCTCAGTCGGCGTCATCGGCTGACCGGCATTCCGCAAGACGACTCGACACGCATCGGTCAGCCCCCAAAATATATTGGCCGTGAAGCCACACAGGCGATTCAGGCTGCCGATGGTCTGCGCGAGCTGGGCCAGGCGGCTATCGATGTCCTGCCGCTGGCGGCCGAGCTCCTCGTATTCGCGGACGGCTGCCTCGAGCGCCTGGCGGTAGTCGGCCGATGTCACACGCGTGATTAAACATCATGTGTAATATCGTGTCAATGTACTGCGTTGCGTAGCTTCCAGCTTAGCTTCCAGCCAAGCTCTTGGGCCGCACAGCCGGAAGCTGATAGCTGGGAGCTGAGCTGGAAGCTTAAGTAGGGAATTCCGTGTCGTTTTTCCGGTCGCCTGGACAGTTGCGCCTGCGGCACAATCCGCTCATCATGCCTGTGACCACCATGTCGTCCGTTCTCGACCGGGCGCTTCCGTTCCTGCCACTGCCAACACGCGAGGAAATGGAGCGCGCGTATCAGGGCTCAGACACCTCATACGACGGGGTCTTCTACCTCGGAGTTCGAACCACCGGGGTCTTCTGTCGGCCGTCGTGCCCGGCGCGCAAGCCCAAGCCCGAAAATGTCGAGTTCTTCGCATTGCCCAAGGACGCGCTCTTCGCCGGCTATCGGCCTTGTCGCCGCTGCCACCCACTCGAGAGTGACCAGGCACCTGCCTGGCTGAGCCGGCTTCTGGAGCGGATCGAACAGCTGCCAGATACCCGGATCCGCGAGCGCGACTTGCGTGACATGGACATCGAGCCCGCTCGCGTCCGCCGCTACTTTGTCGCGCGCTACGGCCTGACGTTCCAGGCCTACTGCCGGGCGCGACGGCTCGCTCGGGCTTTCGAGCGGATCCGCGACGGCGAGGCCATCGACGACGCGGTGTTCGAGACAGGATACGAATCGCACAGCGGCTTCCGCGAGGCATTCCAGAAGGCATTTGGCCAGCCGCCCGGCCGTTCAGCGGACGCCGACTGCATTCGGCTTGCGTGGATGACGACGCCGCTCGGGCCGATGATCGCTGGTGCGACCGACGCCGGGATCTGCCTGCTCGAATTCACTGATCGCCGCATGCTCGAGCAACAGCTCGCCACGCTGCGACGTCGATTCAAGGCGGCGCTGGCGCCTGACGACCATCCCCACCTGCGAACGCTCCGCACCGAGCTCGATGAGTATTTCGCTGGCGCGCGACCCACGTTCACCGTGCCGGTCGATGCGCCCGGCACTCCGTTCGAAGAGCGCGTCTGGCGGGCGCTGCGCGAGATCCCCTATGGCGAGACACGCTCTTATTCAGACGTCGCGCGTACGATTGGCCACCCGGCTGCCAGTCGTGCGGTCGGCCGCGCCAACGGCATGAACCGGATCGCGATCGTCATTCCCTGCCACCGCGTCGTGAACACCAATGGCGAGCTCGGCGGCTATGGCGGTGGACTCTGGCGAAAGCGGCGGCTGCTCGAGATTGAAAAGGCGGGGCTCGGGCAGCCCTAAAGGGTAATGCCGTTTGGAAATTCAATGAGCCGAAAGCTTGTGCTGCTGAGCGTTGGCCACATTTGGCGCCGAGAGCCGACACGGCGGAGGGTCGTCAGCTGGCGCGTCGGGCCGTCATCGTCGACCCGGAAAAGCCGCGCTCCGTTCGACCTCTGGCGCTGCGCGGCGGTCCTACCACCTTGCGGCATCGCTCAGATCAACTAGCCCCGTCCGGGATGCTTGGGACCTTCGGGTGACATCGTGAGAGACCGCCGCGACAGAACTCACTGCGCGCGGGTTTTCCTGACGCATGACGGGCCGACTTCACGGCCCTTGCGCCAGCCGACGACCCTCCGCGTCGACGGTTCCGCCAGCCGCCCGCGACGGCTGGGGAGCCGTGGCGGGAAGCGTCGCGGGCCGCGCGCCGTTTGGAGTCAGCCCGCCATCGGGGCGGGAAAAACGGCGTGAAGCCGAGGCCTGCGCGGCCGTCTGCCGCGAGGTCGACCCGGACCGAGGCGTTGCCCGAGGCGGGACTCGTTGATCGGAGCGATTTTGCGAATAAGCAGGACGGCCGCGCCAGCGAAAGGGCGGCGAGCGCAACGCCGTTTTTCGGGCTGACGGAACCGGCGCGACGGCCCGCGATGCTTCCCGCCGCGGGTCGCGCCGCCAAATGTGGCCAACGTCAGCACAAGCGTTCGGCTCATTGAATTTCCGAACGGCATTTCCCTCTAAAGGGCTGCGCTACTTCGATTCGACTATCAGAACTGCGCTACTTCGACACGACATCTCGAGCACGCTCGGCCGCTCGCGCGCTGCTGAGGATGTTCGGCAGGCCGTAGTTGCCCTCGTGACACGCGAATTCGAGCAGCGGCTCACGCTCGGTCATCGTCAGCGGCATGGAGAATGTCCACGGCCTCGTCCACGTCGAGGGATCCTCCACGGTGACGGCCCACTCGAGCCTGTCGGGCGCCGTTGGAGTGAAACGCTCGACGAGGCGGAGCGTGACGGCGTTGGCGTTCCGGTAGCTGCTGCGGTCCTTGAAATTCGTGGTCTCGACCACGAGCGCGTTGCCGTCCCAATGGCCACGAGCGTCGCCCATTTCCTGGTTGATTCTCTTGGGAAGGTGTGGCCGGTCGCCGATCGGAATCAGCCGGACGTCGTGAATCAACTCGTACACGATGGCCACGAACCCTGGCCCTTGCACGATCCGATACGAATTACCCAGGATGTGCGGCATCATCGACCCGGGAACTCCGCGCGTGATGCAGCGTTCCCACAAGGTCAAATCCTCCGGGCCGTCGAAAGGGCCGTCGCCAAAGCTGCTGCCGGTTCGCTGCCTTGCGTTGACAATGCCTTGAATCCCGGCTTCCAGGAAAGGGTCGGGTGGCCCGATGCGGCGTCGAGCGTCGGGCGTCATTGGAGGAATCTTGCCATCCGGAGGATCGACGACCAGCCACGCCCGGCTTCCCTTCGTCACCTCCAGAGGATCGCGAAACTGAAGCGGCCCGACGCCGGCCGGACGGTCCAGGACCTGCTGCTGCCGCTTCTTGAGAATCGCAGCCAGCTCCGCACCGGTCACGTCCTCCAAGCGCCGTCCTTCGAGCTCCTGCGGCCGCTCTAACGGGGTGCTCTGCTCGTACTTGTTGGTATAGCTTCCTTGAAGGTCCGGGTCGCCCCATGGAGTCCGTCTAGGTTTCCACTGCGGCGCTTGCGCCGCGATCGTGGTGACGACGACCGACAGCGCGAACACCGCCGACAACGTACATCTGGCGAACTGCCGCCTGGCCATCACAACGTCCTCGGCTTTCCGATCGGGTGATCAGGTCGCCACACGACCGGTTCCTTCCCGACCTGCTTGCGCGTCGTGAAGTTGCGCGCTTGGACCGTAGCACAGTTCGCGAGGCGAGGGAAAGAACGGACGATCAAGGTTCCGCTGGCTTGAACCACTCCGGCGATGGGCCGGATGCCGCCTCGACGGCCGGTACAAAGCTGCGGTCCAACTCGGCGACGAGCGCAGCGAGATTGTCGACCATCTGTTGCCACTCGGTCGGACCGCCGATCCGGGTACTGGGCCGTTGTCGCGCGCTTGGAAACCGGCAGTGGAAGCCTGGCCGTGAACCCCAATCCCGTCACGCTGAAACTGGCGGTGAGATTGCTGCTCCACGTCCCGACGTCGAGTTCGACTTCCACGGTGAGATTGCCCGGGGTGCGGCGGCGTAGCGTGAACATTCCGGATCCTCCGCGGCAGTCGTAGCCCATGGGTTTGAACGCGCGGACAAGGACCGGCTTCTTGGGCCCCGTCGGCGCAGTCACGGCAGCCGTCTTCAATACCTCGAGAGCCGGAGGCAGGTCGTGAGGAAGCGCCGCTCGATCCAGGACTTCGACGAATCGCGCCCGATAGTCGAGGAGAACCGCTTGGACCGCCCGCGCAATCTCGGGAGATGCCATGGCCGGCTGCGGCGTCGCGGTCGGTGCCGGACTCTCGGCAAGCGGAAGCTGCGTCGTGTCCTGAATTTTTCCGCATGCGGCGAACACCGCCTGCACGGCTTCGGGAAGAAGCGGCAATTTCTTTCCGGCAGGATCGGCTTCGACGCTCGTCAAGGCGGTAACAGACCGGACTCGCCCATTCACCCACCACGTGTCGCTCACGATTACCCCTGGCGGCATCGCCCTGATGGGACCGGCAGACGGCAATGGCCCACCGAACGCGGGCGCCTGAAAGTGAATCGACAGGGCATGGAACGGGAACGAACGCGGGACGCCAGCCGCGATGGCCAGCAACGTCGAGAATTCGAGGGTCTCACCGGCCGCCGGGGATCCCGGACCGTTGGAAATCCGCCGTATTGCGGGCGTGTTGGGGATTGTCGAACCGGTCCAGAAGAAGCGCTGTAACGAAGGGTAGCGCTTGAGCACGCGATCCACACTCGACGCGAAAACGGCCACCGGGGAATCCGACAGAGAGAACTCGATCGCTGGTTCACCGAGGCCCGCGGAGAGGAACGACGCATGGATCCGCTGCAGAAGCTCTGCGAGCGGCTCCTTCCTGCTGGCGCGAAACGTTGTGACCAGGCCGACCTGCATCGTGGCCATCCCAGGTCTTGCATCAACGGCCGGCGGCCGCGGCCCGTTGGGCGGCAGCCACCGCGGTGCGGAATTCTTCCAAAGAGGTCTCGACGCTCTTGCGTCCGAGCCTTCTCGCCACCGGCTCGAGGATCCACCCAAGCAGCGCCGGAAAGCGGCGGCTCAAAGCGAGCGTTTCCATCTCGACGCGGACGCCGTTCTCGTATTGAACGAAACTGGTGAACGCTCCGGCCCGCCACAAGTACCCGCTGTCCTGCCCCGCTGGCAGGTGCTGCTCGTCGGTCCGGCCCGCGTTCTTGACCTCGCGGATGTCCTCGGAGGTCGAGATGGAGTAGGCACGGCGAGCGTCCGGATAGAAGTACCTGAATCGTCAGCCAGATATCCAGGACCGCGGTCACGCCGGCGGCGCCTTCTCTGATTCGCAACAGCACCCGAAAGGTATCCCCGCTGCGACTGAGCAACGTCGAGCCGATGATCGGCTTGTAGATTGTTCGGTACTCCGGGTAGTCGGACGAGACCCCAAGCACCTGCCGCAGCGTTGCACCAGGGGTAAAACCTGTCGCCACCCAGTGATGCACGAGGCCGCCCGGGACGGTCACGATTCCGTCCTCGCGCGCCGGGCGTCCGACCGGCCTGCCGTCATTCGACGCGCCGGTCACCTCGGCGCCGGCTGGGGCCGCACGGACGCGATCGAGAAAGTTGTTCCTGGCGCGCTCGACGTACTCTGCATAGGCGCGAGTCGCGCCATCGTCCGGCTCAGCCGCTTCAGGTGCGCTCGTCGTCAGCCAGAAGAACGCGCCCAGGACGAATGCAGCCGCGATCGCAGGCATCGCCCCCAGCATAGTGCCGAACCGTCGCAAATCGCCTTTCTCGGCGTCCTCGGCGTCTTCCGCGGTTAGCGCACTTTCAGCGTGCTGAGCAGGGCGTGGGATTCCAGCCCGTCGCGTTCGAGAGCTTCTTGAAATCTGAAGTGGTGATGTACGCGCGCGTGAAGTACTGAGAATCCTCGACTTTCGTCGTGACGGTCAACCACTGATCGCCGTTGGGTAACGTGTTGAGGTCGTAGTATTCGGTCACGACCGCCTTGTCGCTGTATGGGGCGCCGTTCTTACGCACATACCCGGGCCGCAGATTGGTCGTCACCACTTTCAGGTTGCCGGCTCGGACGCCGGTCCTGCCCCCGGCGGCGTACTCCCATTGTGCGATCGACTGGCCCTGCCAGCTCGCCGCGGCAGGCGGCGGAGCCGCGCCGAAATGAAACAGCCGAGTCTGCGTTCCGGCATCGATGTCCATCCGAAGCGTGTTGGCATCCTGCCAGGTGACGTGCAGACGTCCCGGGAGGCGCATGATGTTGGCGGCGCCGTATGCGCGACACTGCTCGCCGGCGGCTTCGTCGCGGGCGGGATCCCACCCGTCGCCTACCCGGCGGCCCTCAGCATTCAAGGTCAGCGCGTCGGTACACGCCCTTCTTGGGCGTGACCATCCGATATTTCCAGTCTTCGGCGATCACCGAGACCCAGTAGCCGGTGAGATCGATCGCGGCCGCCTCGCGCGCGGCCGGCGCCGGCCCCCGCGCCCTCCGCGCTGCGCGTAGACGGCGGGCGCCGCGAACGTCAGCGCCGCCGTCGTGATCAGGACCAATTTCATTTTGAATCGAAGGCCGGCCCTTCCAGGCTAGTCGACCGCTTGCCCAGCACGTCCGCCCCACGTGAATCCGTCGGACGGCCTGGTCAAGCCGACCATCAATGCTCGATACTCACCCGGGACGCGCGAGGGACGACCGACAATCACGACCTCGTCGCCGACCTTCAGCGACTCTCGCGTCACACCGGTATTCGCCAGTTGACCGGTGCCGCTCCACTCCACGGACCACCGCTGCTGGACTCCCTTGTCGTCGGGCGCCTGGAGGTGAACGAAGGAATGGGGATTGCGATAGACGAACTGCACCAGCTTTCCTTCGAGCTTGATCTCCTTGCTCGTGTCGTAGGTGGCGGCATAGGAGTGGTGAGCGTCTACTCCGATGCCCGCGACCAGCAGCGCGACGAGGCCCAGAAAAACGCGTTTATCCATCACTTCTTCTCCTGAAGACTTCTATACACGGCCTCGACAAACATTTCGGTAGTCCACGCGCCGCTGCTCGCCCCATAGCGCCGATCGAAGTCCATCGTCGGCCTTGCCGCCTTGACTTGCTCGAGCGTCATCCCTTTGCCAATCATGTCTTTGACGCGATCGCGAATCATGGTCACCATGTTCCGGTACGATGCGACGTCGGCGGTGTCGGACAATCGTCCCCGACCGGGAATCACCCACGTACCGCCCTGCCCTCTGTACTCGGCCACGGCGAGATCGAGAATGCGATTCAAGCCGTCGATGACGCCCTGAATGCTGCCACCCTTCGCCACGTCGATGACCGGATAGCTGACCGTCGAAAAGACATCCCCGGCGCTGATCACCTCGGAGTGGCGGAAGAACACGAGGCTGTCGCCGTCCGTGTTGGCCGCCGGCGCGTGATACAGGATCACTGCTTCCCCGTTGAAATACGCGGGGAGTTTGTGGAATTCATCGAAATAGGTATCGGTCGGCTGAGCGGCCGCCGGGCTGGGCGCCCTCTTTCCTTCTTCCTTTCCAGCCGGCGCACTCATGCGGTTGAGCACGTTTTCATGCGCAACCACCGATGCGGCACGGCCCACATTCGCAACAGCCCCCCCGAACCCGCCGCCACGCGGGAAGAAACCAGCCGTGGCGATCTTCTCGTTGCCGCCAACGTGCTCGGGAGCCGCACTGGTGTTGACGATGTAGCGAACGGGCTTGGCCGGACCCGGAGAGCTGATGACGGCGTTCATGTACGGGCTGGCCCATCCCCATGCACCAGGACAGTTCGTGCCGAAGCAGGTATTGGTTGTCGGCGGATTCACGATCGCGTTGGCCAGTTGATTGACGGCCGCCAGCACCTTGTCGGACATCCTGGCCGAACCCGTATTCACGAGCAGCACCCCTTCTCCACCGATCGACACGGTGATGTTGGTGCCGTCCGCGATGAGCATGTAGACATTGCCCTGCACCGGGAGAATATGAACCTCTCCGTCCTTCGGGCTTTGATCGGCAACTCGTTGATCGATCGGAACCGCGGAGCGAGAAGAGGGAACCGTGAGGTTGGCGGCCGTTGTCGACCCGTTCAGTACCGATCGATACTCGGGATAGAGAGTCTTCGCTCCTCCTCGAGCCGCCTCCGCTGGCACCCAGTCTTCGTCTTTCAACCAATCGCCGAGCGCCGTGTTCTGGCCTGGAAGGAAGTGCGGGACCCAGTGGCGGTTCGTCCCTCCGTTCTCGGCAAAGGCCGAAGCGTTGCACGTCTCGAGGGCCACACTCGCCCTCGTGTCGAACACGTAGGTGGTCGACTGAACGTACGGTTCGTCCATGTACACGGGGTCGTCCACCACACTCACGATCGTCAGGATGTCGTCGTGCCGCGTGATGAACTCGGTCATCGTGTACATGTCACTTGTCTGCGGACCGCCGCGCTTCAGGTACCCATCCTTGAAGTGGGTCGTCGTAATCTTCAAGGTGTTTCCGACCCACTCTCCCGTTGAAAAGCCCGTCCAGCTGTGAGGTGCCCAGGCCGGGGGCTGCGGGCGCCCGTCCATGAATACCGGCCGGTCCAGGGATCGCATGAACTGGATGTGATACGCACGCACGTCCCGAGTGAGGGGATCCTGCTCCTTGAGAATGCGCGCGCCGCCGAGTCCGCGCCACTGGTGCGGAGCCGAGTGCGGCCTGCATTGGTACTCCGGCGTCCCCCAGATCGACTCGGCGGTCGTATCCGACCGTTGGCGGCCCGCGTCGTTGAACGGAATGCCGAGGTAGTCGCCTAACGGAGGTTGTGCGGTGGTGTCTTCTTCGTTGTTCTCCAGGCGCCATTCCCCTGCGATGTCCGGCGGAGTCTGCGCGCGAGGGGGCTGCGCGAGCGTCTGCACGCTGACCAGCATCGCGGCCGTCACTAAGAGGAGCGTCCCGACAACCCTGGGTCGGCTATCCTCTCCCATGTGCGCTCGGTTCCGCTTCACAGCCACTCCTGCAAAACGCGGAAATTATGGCTCCGATTGAGGCGTTCTCAAAGCCTGTTTCGTGTACTGCAGTCTTCGGGCCATGCAGAGCGGCGGTCTCACGTCTGGGGTATAGTCCGCCCATGAAACGTCTCGCCGGCGCGGCAGTGCTGGGAGTGCTTCTCGGTGCCTCGACGCCGGATGTCAACGGCCAGCGGGTACAGCCTGGCGGTCCGATGTGCGATCGCGCTTGCCTGACGGGAATCGCGGACGCATATTTGACAGCGCTCGTCGCTAAGATAAGTGGAAGACGGAGTTGATGAGATGAATCATTCTTACAGACCTATCGCCCTTTCGGTGGCAATGGCCGCTCTGTCTTCGGTCATCGTGCAACCCGCTCAAGCCCAACCTTTCAGCAACGTGAAGAACGCGACCGTCGACTATGCCAAGGCCGAGGTCGAGCCGGGGATGGCTTGCGAGAACCTGGCCAAATTCAAGGACAAGGAGAAGGACAAGGAAATCGTGAGCCTGGAGACGCGGGCAATTCCGGCGGCCGACAACGCACCTGCACATTGTCGGGTCAGCGGCGTGCTCGCGCCTGAGATCGGATTCGAGGTCAACCTGCCCGCGAAATGGAACCGTCGCTTCTACATGATCGGCAACGGGGGGCATGCAGGCGAGCAGCCGGACGACCCGGGCCGCGCCGCGCAGCGAGCAAGTGCGCTTCAGCATGGCTTTGTGATGGCGTCCACCGATACCGGCCACAACGCCCGCAAGGAACCGGGGGCAACCTTCGTGCTCACTGATCCACAGAAAGCCATCGACTACGCGCATCGCGCGGTCCATTTGACGGCGACGACCGCCAAACGTATCGCCCGCGAGTACTATGCGAAGCCGGTCACGTACTCGTATTGGAATTCGTGTTCGAACGGCGGCCGACAGGGCCTGATTGAGGCACAGCGGTATCCGCAGGACTTCGATGGCATCGTGGCAAACGCGCCGTGGGTGGACCAGACCGGCTTCACGATCGGTGCGCTGTGGAATCAACGAGCGCTCGCCGAAACGCCTATACCAACCGATAAGCTTGCGCTCATCGCCGACGCGGTGATGGCGAAGTGCGACCGGCTCGACGGACTGGCCGACGGCTTGATCAACGATCCACGTCAGTGCGATTTCGACCCGGCGAAGGATTTGCCGAGCTGCGGAACGGGCGCCGATTCCCCCGGATGTTTGACGGCTGGGGAGGCGAAGACGCTCCAGAAGATCTACGGTGGCGTCGTCAGCAACGGCAAACCCTACTTTCCCGGGTTCATGTACGGGAGTGAGGCGTTGGCAGCCGGGCCGTTCACGAGCGGCGCGCCCGCCAGCGGCTGGCTGAACGTCATCGTGCCGCGTCCCCAGAGTGATTTGAAGCCGGCCGATTTCGCACTGGCGGAATCGACCATGAAGTATCTGGTGTTCCAGCCGCCACAGCCGGATTACGACTATCGCACCTTCGACTTCGATCGCGACATCGAGCTGTTGGAACGGTGGGGAAAGCTGGCGAACGCCGACAACCCCGACCTCTCCGCGTTCAGGAAGCGCGGCGGCAAGCTCCTGATGACCTACGGCTGGGCCGACTCGATCCTGATGCCGATGATGGGCGTGAAGTACTACGAACGCGCCCTCGAAAAGAACGGATCAAAGACGACTGAGTTCTTCCGCCTGTTCATGATGCCCGGCATGGCCCACTGTGCCGGCGGCGTCGGACCCGACCGCCACGACCCCGTGACGGCCGTCGTCGACTGGGTCGAGAAGGGCAAGGCGCCCGACTCGCTCGTCGCCAGCAAGGTGGTCAACAACCAGGTCGTCCGCTCACGCCCGCTTTGCCCCTACCCACAGGTTGCGCGCTACAAGGGCCAGGGCAGCGTGGACGATGCGGCGAACTTCAGCTGCGCGTTACCGTCGCGGTAGGAAGAAAGAAAGCTTCAGGACAGTCCCCGCCGTCCGCCCCTTCTGTAGTTGTCACAACTATAGTTTGCTAAACCTTTCGGCGGAGGAGATTGTCTAATGAACCGTCCGCCTTCGAGCCCGACTGTCCGTCCGGGCACCGGTGGGACTACGAGCAGGGCCCAAAGCGTGGAACACCCACCAGCATTGTCGGACCTGGCCTTCCATATTCTTCTCGCCTTGGGCGAGGGACCCTCACACGGCTACGCGGTCGGCAAGGACGTCGAGGAGCGGTCCGGTGGGCGGCTGGATCCGACGACAGGAGCTTTGTATCAGGTGCTGCGTCGACTTGCCGAGGAGGGGCTGATTGCCGCGGTACAAGCCCCCGAAGATACCGACGAGCGTCGGAAGGACTTTGCATTGACCGCGCGCGGGCGGCGCGCCGCAGCGCACGAAGCACAGCGGCTGGATTCGCTGGTGCGGACGGCACGACGGCGGAAGCTGTACCCACAGCGCGCTTAGGAACGCCAAAAACTGTCCGATGACGCGCCTTTACCGTTGGTTGTTGCGATTGTGCCCGGCGGCGCTCCGACGCGAGGTACGGTGCGGCGATGGAAGAGACGTTCGCGCGTCGATTGACCGATGTGCGAAGTGCCGGCCTCGCGCGGCGCGTGCACGTCGTTCAACGGGAACTCGCCGGGTTGTTGGCACTGGCGGCCTCGGAACGATGGAGCCGCTTGGTGATGCGCGGGCGGCGGCCTCACGTAGAGGCCTCACGAAAGGCGGGGCGTATGGATGGTATGGGGCGAGAGATCCGACACGCGGCGCGGCGACTCGTTCGAAGTCCTGCGTTCACGCTTGCGGCCGTGCTGACGCTGGGGCTGGCCATCGGCGCGAACGCCTCGATTTTCACGGTCGTCCATCGCGTCGTGTTGAACCCACTGCCCTATCCGGAGTCGCAAACGTCTAATCGCGTTGGAATACCGCCTGCCAGCCAGGGAGAACCTGAGCATGCCCGCGATGACCTGGCAGCTCTACCACCAATTCGCAAGATCACGCGCGCACGCTCGATGCGGTCGCGGTTTACAACAGCGCCCAGGTCACGCTGACCGGCGGTGGGACACCCGGAGCGTATCCAGGCCGCTCGTGCTACACCATCGCTTGCGTCGGTGTTGCGCGTCCCGCCCGCGCTCGGTCGCTGGTTCACCGAACAGGAAGGCGTGCCCGGAGCTTCACCCGTCGCCGTGCTATCGCACGGGTTCTGGGTGCGCCGCTACGGGCAGGACCCGAACGTCGTCGGCCGGTCGGTGAATATCGACGGTGTGCCGACAACAATCGTCGGCGTGATGCCAGCGCCGTTTGCGTTCCCACTGTCGAATCCACCGATCGACATGTGGATGGCTGCACAGTCGACGCGGGCGACCGCATCCTTCCTTTTCCAGGTCGCCGGCGTCGCGCGGCTTCGCGACGGTGTGTCGATTTCGACTGCCAGCGCTGAGCTGACGGGGCTGATTGCTGACTTGTCGCGCACGTCCCCCAATCAGCGTGGAATAGTCTCCAGCTCCTATACTCCTGCAAGACTCGCTCGTCGGCCGCGTCGCCGACGCGCTGTGGATCCTGTTGGCTTCGGTTGGACTGGTTCTGCTCGTGGCGTGCGCGAACGTCGCGAACCTGTTCCTCGTTCGATCCGAAGCGAGGCAGCGGGAAGTCGCCGTGCGACGGGCGCTCGGGGCCGGCCGACGCGGGATCGCGGGCTACTTCCTCGCCGAGAGCACGCTCCTCGCGATCGCGGGAGGCGCCGTGGGCCTCGCCTTGGCATGGGGCGCCGTGCAACTCCTGGTCGCCTGGGGTCCTACCAACTTGCCACGCCTCGCCGAGGTCCACATGGACGGAGTCGTCGTGGCGTTCACGCTCGTGATGAGCCTGTTGACCGCTGTGATATTCGGGGCTATTCCGTTGCTGCGCGTCGCACCGCTGTCGGTGTCGCTGCACGAAAACGGGCGTGGGAATACGGCAAGTCGAGGCCATTACCGCACCCGTCACGTTCTGATGGCGGGACAGATTGCGTTGGCCTTGGTGCTTCTCGTTTCGTCTGGTCTTATGGTGCGCAGCTTTCAGAAGCTGCGCGCCGTCGATCCTGGCTTCGATGCCACCTCAGCCCTGACGTTCAGCGTAGGCTTGCCCAACGGGAACTACCCCACTCGTCGCGAATCCGTCGCGGCTCATCACGCGATCCTCGACCGGCTGTCCACGCTCCCCGCCGTTAGGGCCGTCTCCGCATCGACATGCTTGCCTCTTTATGGCTCATGTTTCGGAAACGGCGTGCTGGTGGAAGGCGAAGCGCCCGAGCCAGGTCGAGCTCGCCCGTTCACGTGGTTCCGGGCCGTCGGCGGGAACTATTTCGAGGCGATGGGCATGCGGCTGCTTCGCGGTCGCATGATCGATCGGGGCGATATCGAGCGAGAAGAGCCCAACATTGTCGTCAACAAAGCGTTCGCTGACATGTTCTTTCCGGGCGGGGATCCCATCGGTCAGCGGATCAAGTCGTTAACGCTCCCCAACGCCTCTTTGCCTGCACCTCCCTGGCTGACTATCGTGGGAGTCGTCTCGAATACTCCGACATTTGCGCTGAATGAGCCTGCCCCTAATGCCCAGTTGTACATGCCGATGTCGATTGCCGGCGGGGCCGACATTCCTGCGCAGGCGTTGCTCGGTCCGAATGTCAACACGATGAACTTCGTCGTGCGTTCCACGACGCTGCCGTCCGACCTGGTCGCCGCAGTGACCGAGGCAGTCCATGAAGTCGATCCAGATTTGGCCCTTGCTCAGGTGCGTACGCTGCAACGCGTCTTGGACCGCGCTTCCGAACAAATGGCCTTCACGATGGTGCTGATCGCGATCGCTGGGGGCGTCGCGCTGATGCTCGGCGTGATCGGCATCTACGGCGTCATGTCCTACATCGTCAGCCAGCGCACGGGCGAGATTGGAGTACGGCTGGCTCTCGGCGCGGAGCCGAGTAGCGTCGCGGGCATGATCGTCCGGCAGGGCGCGCTCGTGGCGCTCGTCGGAATCACGGTCGGTCTCGCTGCGGCGTGGGCCGGCAGCCGACTCATTGCGTCACTGCTGTACGGCGTCAGCCCGCGCGACCCTGGTGTTTTCGCAGCAACGAGCCTGACCCTGCTTGGCGTGGCGCTCCTCGCGTGCTGGCTGCCGGCGCGTCGCGCGGCCTCGCTCAGCCCTGTTGAGGCGTTACGGACCGAATAGTCTACAAACTCAAGTGAAAGTGGAAAGTGGAAAGTAAGTTTGAAAGTGCAGATGATCGGCTCGAAAGGAATACCCTCTGCTCCCCAGCGCTCGCCGCGTGAGATCGTCTCTTGCGCTCTCAGCATCCTCCGCGGAGCGGTCACACAACTCGAACTGCCATAGCCTAGCAGCCCGTGGTTAAAGTCGGAGGCGGCCGTCCCGAGCCAACGGACGTGTCATTCCCACCGGCAGTTGGGCCAGCTAGCGTGGTGCGGAGACAAAGATAATCAGGGCGAAATACGCGAGGACCGATACACCTCCGGCCACGATCTTCCACGGCTTCTTGTCATCGATTCTTCGATCGAACAGAGCGGCCAGGCAAGCACCGATGAGAACGAAGTGCCCGATCCCACCGAGTAACACCATCATCGGGACAATCGGGTGCGGCCCAAGCTCTCGCATGTGGCCCGTCTGCAGGAGAGACCACAACACCGTCACCCCCCTCTGCATGTTATGAGTTACGAAGAGACTGTGACTGTTCCAGACGACGGCGATCGTCAAGCCCGCGCCAATAGCCCACATGCTGTTGCTGCGCGCAAGGATCACGATGGCGACGTAAATGAGCGCCTGGAGAACGTGAAGAAGCCGAATTTCGGGAAGGACCACCGCCGACACAATCAGGGCGACCGTGAAGAGTGCGGCTGCGATTGGAATCCAAACGCGCGTTGCCGAGATCCAGGTTACTGAATCGCGGTCCATTGCGGACCTATGACGGCAGCGCTAGATGAATAGTTCCATCGTTCTGGAGCCGTGACGATACTTCCGGTTGTGGCTGATCGGGTACTTCGAAGGCATTGATTCGGAGCGCGGGATCGCCTGGCGCGTCGCGGACTCGTTAGCGTTGCGCGACTTTTTGGGCCTGGGGCTGACGGAAGCGCCGCCGGACCACTCGACCATTTCCCGCACCCGGCGGCTGATTGCGGTCGACACACATCGGGCGGTATTCACGTGGGTGGCGCAATGCCTCGGGAACGCCGGCTTGGTCAAAGGCAAAACGATCGGGCTGGACGCCACGACACTCGAAGCGAACGCCGCCATGCGCAGCATCGTGCGGCGCGACACCGGCGAGAGCTATGAGGAGTTTCTCACTCAGCTCGCCAAGGCCTCTGGGATTGGGACGCCGACACGCGCTGACTTGGCGCGCATCGACCGGAAACGCCAGAAGAAGGGATCGAATGACGATTGGACGCACCCGCACGATCCCGACGCCAAGATCACGAAGATGAAAGACGGCTGGACTCATTTGGCCCACAAGGCCGAACACGCCATCGATCTCGAAACGGGCGCGATCGTCGGCGTCACCGTGCAGGATGCCGACAAGGGTGACACGACAACGATCCAAGAGACACTGCCCGAAGCCGCCGAGCAACTGGAGGCCGTCGCCGCCGTCACTGAGGACGCGGTTGCTGTCATCGAGGAAGTCGTCGCCGACAAGGGATACCACAGCCGCACGACGGTGCACGATCTGGAGACGCTGGAGATTCGTACGTATATCAGCGAACCCAATCGCGGGCGCCAATCGTGGACCGACCAAGAGGCCAAACAGTGCTGCCTTCACGGCGCCTCTGCTCCCCAGCGCTCGCCGCGTGAGATCGTCTCTTGCGCTCTCAGCAGCGAGCGGTCACACAACTCGAACTGCCATAGCCCAGGCCTGTCGTTGCAGCACAGAACCCAGGTCTGCTGATCAGAAGCGCGACGTATAATTCGACCAATTCGCAGCTTCGATGGTCCTTTCGCCGGGCACGTCTCTCGGGCCGTACGAAATCCTAGCGCTGCTCGGAGCGGGCGGCATGGGCGAAGTGTACCGCGCGCTCGACAGCTCGCTCGGCCGGGAGGTAGCCATCAAGGTCCTGCCGGAGGCGCTGGCGCAGCGCCCCGAACGCCTGACCCGTTTCGCCCGTGAAGCACGGCTGCTGGCGTCGCTCAGTCATCCGAACATCGCGGTCATCCACGGCCTCGAACGCTCGGCTGACTTCTATTACCTCGTCATGGAGCTGGTGCGTGGCGAGACGCTGGCCGAGCGAACTGTGCGTGGTCCGGTTTCAGTCCGCGAAGCGCTCGCCCTCTTCAAGCAAATTGCAGAAGCCCTCGAGGCGGCGCACGGCCAGGGCATTGTTCACCGGGACCTGAAGCCGGCGAACATCATGGTCACACCGCAGGCGACCGTAAAGATCCTCGATTTCGGCCTGGCGAAGGTGGTCTCTCGCGACGACAGCGCGGAAACGCAGTCGCCAACGCTCGGCAGCGCACCGACCATGGCCGGTGTGGTCATGGGCACTGCGGCGTACATGAGTCCCGAACAGGCGCGAGGTGATCCGGTCGATCGGCGCACCGACATCTGGGCATTCGGGTGCCTGCTCTTCGAAACCGTCACCGGCCGCCGCGCGTTCCCAGGCCGAACGACGTCGGACAGCATCGCCTCGGTGTTGAAAGAGGAGCCGGATTGGTCTCTGGCCGCCGCGACAGCCCCGCCCAAGCTGCAGCACCTGATACGACGGTGTCTGCAGAAGAGCCCTCACCTCCGACTGCACGACATCGCCGATGCTCGCATCGAGATCGATGAGGCGTTGAGCGAGCTGACGGCGTCTGCCTCGCACTCCGGAACGATCGGGGTCACGCCAAAGGCTCCACCGACGCAGCGAACGGTCTGGATGCTTACTGCGGCAGCCGTGCTCGCGGCAGTTGGTGCGATCGCCGGCGTCGGATGGTGGCGGTTGGCCGCCCCGGTGCCAACGGCACCGCTCGCCCGGCTGATGATCACTTTGCCGGCGTCCCAGGCGCTCGAGCGAGGACGTTTTCCTCCCGCGACGCTCTCTCCCGACGGGAAACGGCTCGTTTACGTCGCCGCCGTCAATGGCGGGCAGACGCAGCTCCACCTGCGTGCGCTCGACGAGCTTGACTCGCGCCCTATTCCAGGAACTGAGGGAGCCAACGCGCCCTTCTTTTCTTCTGACGGGCGCTGGTTGGGGTTCTACGCAGATGGCGCGCTCAAGAAAGTCTCGTTGTCGGGCGGCGTACCGCTGTCAGTATGCGCGACCTCGCCGGTGTGGAGCGCGTCATGGAACAACGATCGCATCGTGTTCGCGACGACGATGACGCCGACCGGTCTGTGGCGCGTATCGGCCGATGGTGGCGAACCGGCTCAGATCACGCACCCCGAGCCCGAAGACGCACAGCACGGGTACCCGCAAATCCTCCCCGGGGGGCGACAGGTGCTCTTCAGCGTTCGCCGCGGGAACGCGTGGCACCTGGCAATGCTGAACCTCGACGACAGCAAGTGGCGGCTTCTGGGCAATGGCCGTGTGATCGGCGAGGGTGCGCAGTATCTTCCAACCGGTCATCTTGTGTATGCGCAGGCGGGGGGACTGGTTGCGACGCCGTTCGATCTGTCGAGCGGCGATCTGAACGAGTCCCCCGCCCCGCTCCTCGAACGTCTCGCGACGTCACGGTTTGGCGGGACGTATTTTGCGGTGGCTGCCGAGGCGGGCACGCTTGTGTATCTTCCGGCGGCGGCCACGATGGCCGATCGGACACTGCTGCGTGTTGATCGCGACGGCCGCGTTCAACCGTTGCTCGAGGCGCGCGGCGCGTACGAGCACCCGACGCTGTCTCCCGACGGCCGGCGCGTTGCGGTCACGATCGCGTCCGACACGGGCAGCGATATCTGGCTGGTCGACCTGTCCCGTGGCACGCGCATCCGCTTCACCGCAGGAGACACAAGCGCCTTCCCCGTATGGGGTCCGGATGGCGCACGTGTGGCGTTTCAGTCGACTGCGCCGGGGTCCTGGAACTTGTTCTGGAAGCCTCTCGATGGCAGTGTCGATGCGCAACCTCTCCTCGGCGAGGCTGCTTCAGGGTTCGGCGGCTCGTGGTCGAACCCTGGCGTGAGCCTCTTGCCGGGCACGCTTCCCGTGCTGTCCGGTGCGGGACCGCAGTTTCCCATGTCGTGGTTGCCGGATGGCTCGGCGGTTGCCTTTCACGAGCGCAAGCCAAATGGCGAGCGCGACATTTGGATCGTCGCGCCGGGCAGCGTTCCCACACCGTTTCTACTGACGCCGTTCGACGAACGCTCACCCCGGTTCTCGCACAATGGCAAATGGCTGGCGTACGTGTCGAACGAATCCGGAAGCAACGAGGTCTATGTTCAGCCATTTCCCGGCCCTGGACCCAAGTGGCTGATCTCGACAGACGGTGGCGTCGATCCGGTCTGGTCGAGGAACGGGCGCGAGTTGTTCTACCGCCGCACCGATCGGATGATGGCCGTCCCCGTCTCCACGGACGCGGAGTTCTCCGCTGGCCGTCCGATGCAGCTGTTTCAAGGGCAATTCGACAGCGGCGGCAACGGACCGAACTACGACGTGTCACCTGACGGTCAATGGTTCCTCTTGCCCAGGAGCAACCAGGGACAAGTCGCCGCCGAGCTGCACATCGTCCTGAACTGGTTCAGCGAAGTGACCGCCCGGACTCCGGAACGGAGCACGAGTCGCTCGACGAACAGGATGCGGACGCAGGGTGGGTTGGGAAAGGTGGGACGGTGAGCTCGAACCGGCCGCCTCATCGTCACTGCTCTGGTCCTGTTGACATGGGCCCTGACCTGCTGGGGCCCTCAGCAAGCGTTTGCCCAGACTCCGACCGCTGCTGCCGAGACGGCGATGCGCGAGACGCTTCAGAAGTATTCGGCTGCGCTCGAAAGCCTGGATGTGGACGCCGTGAAGAAGGTCCAGCCGTCCATCCCCGCCGAGAATCTTGCGCGAGCGTTCCGGGACATGCGAGAGCTCAAGGTGGCCATCGATGCGGTGCGCGTGCTCTCGGTCGACGGCCCGACGGCGCGAGTCAGCTGCCGGGTGACGCAGACGCTGACACCAAAAGCGGGAGCGAGGCAGACAACCGCGGTGACGCGAGTATTGCGGCTCCGACGAGACTCGGACTCCTGGGTGATCGACAGCTTCGAGAGGTAATCATGCGCATGTGGTTCTTCGTCGCTCTCGCTCTGTTCGCCATCGTGTCTGATGGATGGGCCCAGGGAAACGCCCGCGTCCGGCTGGCCGGGCTCCTGCCCAACCTGATCCTGCAGGAGGTCACGCTTCCGAGACCTGCAGTCGAAGGTGTCTCGCACGAGGTGCATTTCAGCCCGGTGGAGAGCCACGAGCTGAGCAATCCGGCCGTTGGCATCGTCCAGAGCTTCAACAAGCTGATGAGGGTCCAGCTCTCGTCCTTCCCCCTGGGTTCATCGGCGGGAGGATTCACGTATGCGTTCGACGAAACCCTGGGCACACTTCGACGCGCCAGCAACAGCTTCGGTCCGACCTTCGCCGAACGGGCAATCACAATCGGCCGCGGCAAGCTGAATGCGGGCGTTACCTATCAGCACACCAGCTTCAATCGGTTCGAAGGGCAGGACCTTGATGATGGCTCCATCAAGTTCTACCTTCGCCATGAAGAATGCTGCACTGCCAGCGGCGGCGGCGGCGGCGGCGGCGGTGGTGGTGGCGGAGGAAGCGGACCTCTTGAACAACCCAACGGCACAAGGCTCAACCCGGCCTTCGAAGGCGACCTGATCGAAGCGGCCCTGTCCCTCAAGGTCAGGACCGATACGGTGGCGTTCCTTGCCAACTACGGACTAACGAATCGATGGGACGTCGGCATCGCTGTCCCGCTCGTACACGTTGACATGGACGCAAGCGTGCAGGCGACCATTCTTCGCCTGGCAACAGCAGCAAACCCGCTGACGCACACCTTCGAATCAGGCAACCCGCAGGCCACGCAAAAGACTTTCAGCCAGAGTGGCTCCGCCTTCGGAATCGGCGATGCTCTCCTGCGGACGAAGTATCGGATCGCAGGGTTCGGCGGAGGCGGGCTGGCTGGCGCCGTCGACGTGCGTCTGCCCACGGGAGACGAGCGAGACCTGCTGGGCGCCGGTGGCACGCAGGTGAAGATGCTCCTGATCCTATCGGGTGGCGGGCCTCGGCTCGCGCAGCATATCAACCTAGGCTACACCGCAGCCAGCAGTGACGCCGTGGGATCTGGTTTGCTTGTCGAACTCGGTGGGAACGAAGCTTCGCCGGACGAGGTGAACTACGTAGGAGGCGTCGAGTTCATCGCCAGTCCACGACTGACGTTCCTCGGCGACCTTGTCGGTCGCACACTTCGTGACGCCGGGCGGCTCGTCCTGACCAGCAAGTCGTTTTCGTTTCAGGGCGCCAATTCGGTGCAGACCGCGCAGTTCGACGAGTTCGAGCCTCGTTCGGGAAACCTGAACCTCCTGCTGGGGACCGCTGGAGTCAAGTTCAACCCCACCGGCAACCTGCTCATCTCGGGCAGCGTGCTGTTTCCCCTCACCGACACCGGTCTCCGCAGCCGACTGACAACGGTCGTGGGGCTGGACTACGCGTTCTGAACTACGAGGCGAGAAACCGATCGACGTGGCCAAGAATTCGGCAGTCTTCTCGTCGCGCAAGAACCACGGTGAACACGCCAGCGGTCCAGATCGCTGCCTTCACAACCCAATCAACCTCTGAACCACGAGTCGTATCGGGGTCTGACCCCAATTCCGGTCACTTCTGCCTGGCGAGATACTCCCGGTTGAATTTCTCGTTCTCGAGACACACGAACTCGATCAGCTCGGTGTCCACCAGGAGTCGCTGGTTCACCCTGACAGTCCACGGCCTGGTATACGCCTTGAGGTCCTCGATCGTGATGTCAATCTCCAGCGTTCCGAAATTCGGCCGCCGGAAACGCTCGATGAGCTTGCCCTCCGACGTCAGCGGCGCGCCGTTCACGTCGAGCCATCCGTCGTCCTTGAAATGCGTGGTCTCGACGACCAGCGTATCGCCTTCCCACCAGCCCCTGGCATAGCCGAACCACCACGGTTGCGGATCGTTACCGGGCGGGGGCCGGCCGTCCATGAAGATCTGCCTGAGGCCGGAGTTCGCCTCGTAGATGATGACGATCAGATCCTTCGTCTGCACGATCTTGCGAGGCTGCGAGTGCGTATGGAGCTGCATGTGGCCGAGCGGCAGGCACGCGGCGTCGGGATTGTCTTTGCTCTCGACTGCCATTCGCTGCTTCCGGAGCTCGGCAGCCCAGGGTCGAAGCGGCAGACCCTCTGAGAATCCCGCCTCGATGTTCCAGAACGTCGCCTGTGGAGGCGTGCCAGGCGGTGGATCGGGCGGGCGCCCGCGAAAGCCCAGGATGCCTGCGTAGTTCCAGATGCCCGACAGGTCTGGCTTGCCGTCCGACGTCCGAGGCGCCGGCGCCGTCAAATCGGGCTTGCCGTCCGCCGATCGCGGTACGCCGACCGTCGGATAGCTCGGCCACTGTGCAAAGAGCAAGGACGTCTGCGCAAAAACCACGGTGAACACGCCAGCGGTCCAGATCGCTGCCTTCACAACCCCTCCTGATTGGGGTCTGACCCCGGTGACGGGTCGTACCGGGGTCTGACCCCAATCGGGGTCTGACCCCAATCAACCGCTGAACGAGACCAGCCGTCTAAGACCTCTGACGACGACCGTCGCGATTTGTCGCTTACTTTTAACCTTTCACTTTTCGACTTTCAACTTGGAAGAGGTTTCATGGGTCGCGAATTTCGGCACGCGATGCGGCGGCTCGCGCGAAGCCCGGCCTTCACGATCGCGGCGGTCCTGACGCTGGCGCTCGCCATCGGCGCCAATGCGTCGATCTTTGCGGTGGTTGAACGGGTGCTGCTGAACCCGCTGCCCTACCCCGACTCGAACAAGGTGATCGACCTGGACCATGGTGCGACGCCGTCGGGCCGGAACGTCCCGTCAGGCATCCAGATGACGCCTGGGCTCTATTACGAGTACCTGGACCGCGCGCGCACCCTCGAGAACGTGGCGCTCTACCGCACCGACGAGCAGACGCTGACGGACGGCGGCGAGCCGGAACGACTCCGGATCGCGCGCGTGACGCCGTCGCTCGCGTCTGTCCTGCAGGTGTGGCCCTCGCGAGGCCGCTGGTTCGCTGAACATGAGGGCGCCCAAGCGCCCATCATCACGCCGCCTGTGTCGCCGGATGCCCCGCAGCTCGCGGTGTTGTCCTACCGCCTCTGGATGCGCCGCTACGGTGGCGACCCGTCGATCCTCTCTCGATCGGTCACTCTGGGTGGTTCGCCCACGGAAGTCATCGGGATCATGCCGCCTCTCTTCGCCTTCCCCGATCCGAGCGTCGACGTCTGGCTTCCCGAGCAGGTGAGGCGCGAGATGGTCTGGGATGTCTTCATGCATACCGGTGTGGCGCGATTGCGTCAGGGCGCGACGGTCGCGGGCGCCCGCGCCGAGTTGAGCGGCCTGATCGCCGATCTGCCACGCGCGTATCCGAACGAGCCGGCCGTTGCGGGATTCATGAACAGCTTTCGGCTGAGGTCCGAGGCGCGGACGCTCAAAGAAGCCACCGTCGGGCGCGTCGCGCGCGCACTCTGGATCCTGCTCGCTTCAGTTGGTCTCGTGCTGTTGATCGCATGCGCGAACGTCGCGAACTTGTTCCTGGTCCGGTCCGAGTCACGCCAGCGGGAGGTTGCCGTCCGCTGCGCGCTGGGCGCGGGGCGCTCGGGGATTGCGTACTACTTCCTGGCTGAAAGCGCGCTGCTCGCAGCGTTGGGCGGGTTGATTGGCCTGGTGCTGACCTGGAGTGCTGTGCGCCTGCTCGTGGTCTTCGGGCCCGCCAATCTCCCTCGTCTCGGCGAGGTCCGTCTCGACTGGATCGTCGTCGCCTTCACCCTTGCGCTCACCGTACTGGCTGCGTTGATGTTCGGTGCGATTCCACTGTGGCGTGGAGCGCCGCTGGCCGCGTCGCTGCACGAAAGCGGCCGCGGCAATACGGCAAGCCGAGGCCGCCATCGCGCGCGACAGTTGCTGATGGGCGGACAAGTCGCGCTGGCGCTGGTGCTGCTCGTGTCGTCCGGCCTCATGGTTCGGAGCTTCCAGGAGCTGCGCGCGATCGATCCGGCGTTCGACCCGAGGTCCGCCCTCACGTTCCGCGTCGGACTACCCGCACCCGCGCGGGACTACCGTAATCAACAAGCGGCCGTCGCGGCGCACCAGGCGATCCTCGATCGGCTGTCTGCGCTGCCGGGTGTGATCGGCGTCGCCGCCTCGACGTGCTTGCCTCTCGCCGACGAAGGCAACTGCATGGCCACACCCCTGCGCGTGGAGGGGCGCGTCATTCCGCCAGGCACCATTCAGCCGATCGTGGCCTCGCGTGCTGTTGCGGGCGGGTACCTCGAGACGATTGGCACACGGCTCATCCGCGGTCGGGGGATCAGTCGGGATGACGTGGAGCGGAAGGAGCTCGTCGCCGTTGTCAACCAAGCGCTGGTGAATGCGTACTTCGCGAGTCAGGACCCGATCGGCCAGCGCGTGACGCTCGGTCCTCCGCGCAATCGCGCGTGGTTGACGATTGTAGGTATCGTGCCGAATACGCCGACCCGGGCGCTCGCCGAGCCCAATCCGGTTCCCCAGCTGTACCTGCCGATGTCGCTCTCCCGCGGACCGGACCTTCCCGTTGCGCCCGACCCGGCCGTCTTGGGCTACATCGTGCGCTCGGCCACGCCGCCGCTCGGATTGCTGCCATCGGTGCGAAGCGCCATCAGCAGCATCGATGCGAACCTTGCCCTCGCGCAAGTACGGACGCTTCAGGACACGCTCGACCGCGCCTCGGCGCAGATGGCGTTCACGATGGTCCTGCTCGCCATCGCCGCCTTCGTCGCACTCCTGCTCGGCATCATCGGCATTTACGGCGTGATGTCGTATATCGTGAGTCAGCGGACGGGCGAGATCGGCGTACGGCTCGCCCTCGGCGCAGAGCCGAGTCGCGTTGCGGGCATGATCGTCCGGCAAGGCGGATTCGTGGCACTCGCCGGCATCACGGTGGGCCTGGCCGCCGCGTGGGCTGGCAGCCGATTCATTTCGTCGCTGCTGTACGGCGTCAGTCCGCGGGATCCGGGGGTGTTCGCAGCGACTGCGCTCCTTCTGCTCGGTGTCGCGCTCCTCGCGTGCTGGCTGGCAGCCCGCCGGGCTGCGGGGCTCAGTCCCGTGGAAGCACTGCGGTCGGAATAGTCGGCAAACTTCAAAGTCCTTCTACTTTCCACTTTCCACTTTGAACTTTATTGAGAGGCCCCCCAGCGCAAAACGTCGAGCCGAACGCGCGTGCGGCCTTCCTGGATGAACCGAAGTGCTTGTGCGGCTCGACGGCTCAAATCGATGATCACACCGTCGGCCCGAGGCCCCGACGAAGGCCCCCGATCCAGAATTCGAACCTCGACGGAGCGTCCGTTTTTCAGGTTCGTCACCCGAACGACGGTTCCGAACGGGTAGCTGGGATGGGCGGCCATCATGGCATTCATGTCGAATTTGACGCCGCTGGCCGCCACTCTGCCATGAAAGTCCTGGCCATAGTACGAGGCCAGCCCCACACGACTCGCAAGAACTCTAGGAACCGTTCCCTTCGACGTGGGCGCTGCGCGTCGAGCCGCACAGCCGGTCAGGAAACCGGCGCTCAGACCCACCAACAGAGCAACAACAGCCGTTCGCATACTCGTCCGCTCCGTTGCAGCGATCGTGCCGAATCGGACGGTTCGAAGAGACCTGTCCTTTGATCCGAGGTGATCGCGTGCCCGAAGCTGAACCAAAAGGATCTCTGCAACATCTTCAGGAGATTCTGGCCGAGACGAAATGACCGACCAACTCGGGCGCCCTACGCGATGAATCAGAAACTCGCACGATGCCACAGCCGAGACCGCGGAGTTCGCGAGAATGCATTTGGCCCAAGAATTCTCAGCGAGCTCGGCGTGTTCGGCGGTTGTGATGATAGTCGATCAGCGCGCCATTGCTGTCCAGTCGCGGCATCAAGCCCGTGCCGAGGCGACGTTTATAATGAGCCTCAACGGAGGCTCATGTGAGACGGTCGCTCAACGCCGCGGGTGTGGTCGCAATGCTGGTGACCTTGGCTTCTTCGCTGTCTGCGCAGTGGCCAGCCCACCCCAGTCCAGGCGTGCCAAAAACGGCGGATGGAAAGCCCGACCTGTCCGCGCCTGCGCCACGGATGGCCGACGGAAAACCGGACCTCTCCGGACTCTGGGAGAATGCGCCGCTCGGCTTTGGCCCGGCGCCTGCTGCTGCGACACCCGACCAACCTCCCCTCGCCACGTTCTTCGACGTCGGCGCCGGATTCAAAGATGGTCTGCCGCTTCGTCCGTGGGCGGCAGAGCTCCTGAAAACGCGGCGCGAGGATCACTCCAAGGACAATCCCGACGCACACTGCCTGCCCATGGGGCTCCTTCAGTTCCACGAGCACCCTCAACCCCGGAAGATCGTCCAGACCGCCGGACTGATTGTGATCATCTATGAAGCCAATTACGGGCTCCGGCAGATTTTTCTGGATGGCAGGCCGTTGCCGACCAACGATCCACAGCCATGGTGGTATGGCTACTCGGTCGGCAGATGGGACGGCGACACCTTGGTCGTGGAGACGACCGGGTTCAGGGACGGAGGATGGCTCGACATCGCCGGCAGCCCGCTGACCGATCAAGCGAAGATCACCGAGCGCTTCAGACGGTTGAATTTCGGAGCGTTACAAGTCGACGTCACAATCGACGATCCGAAGGCGTACACGAGGCCGTTCACGGTCAGATTCAGCCAGCGTCTCACGGTCGATCAGGAACTGATTGAGTTCATCTGCAATGAAAACGAGCAATCGGCATCTCATCTCCTCGGCAAGGACGCGGGTGCGGGCTCGTCAGCCTTCCGACTGGATCCGAAGGTGTTCGACGGGTACGTCGGCCGATACCAGTTGGCGCCAGGCGCGGTCATGACGTTCAGCCGCCAGGAGGACCGCTTCTTCGGACAATTTCCCGGGCAGCCGGCGTTCGAGATCTTCGCGGCCAGCCAACGCGAGTTCTATCTGAAGGTGTTCGATGCGCGGTTCACGTTCGAAGTCGACGAACGAGGTCAAGCCACTGCGGTCGTCGTGCATACCGACGCAGATCGTCGCGCGACGAGAATTCCATAGCTCCTTCTCCGGAAGCCGAAGCGATTCCTCACGGTGGTATAGTCTTGCCGTTCCAGAGCCGGGGTGAACTCTTTCCCAGGGGGGAGACCATGCGGTGCAGCATTGTCGAAGTCGCGGCGGCCGCTATGAGTCTGGCGGTGCTGACATCGGGGGCGTTGGCGCAGCAGCCGCCCGCCGGACGGGGGCAAGCCCCGCAAGGGGAAGCGGCCGGAAGAGGCGCGGCGCCAGCCACGCGTCCGCCGCTGCTGTTCAAAGAGGAGTGGAAGCAGCCTCCGTACACAGGCACGCTCAACGACGAGAACCGCCGCGCCACTCAGGACGCGATCTCCAATCCAGCGCTCGAGCTCAAGATGTACGGACCGGATGCGCGCAACGTCGGCGTCTACAACCACGAAGGACGCTTCGACGTCTGGACCGGAGTGGTGGCCTCACCCGTCGCAGTCATGCTGCGAAACAAGACGAGCTACGTGGACCTCACCGGTCTGGCGAGGCTGCGCGCGATTGTCCGCACGCTGGGCCTTCATGTCATTTCGCCGACGGTGAAGCTTGCCGACGGGACCTACATCGCCGGCAGTCGCACCATCGATACCGAGGGCGAATTCATTCAAACCGAAGTCGCATTCGGCGGGATGCGTTGGCACAAGCTGGATCCGCAGAAGGTCGTCACTGGAGTCGAAGTGAAGAATCCGGACCTGAGCAAGGTCGACGAGATCGGGTTCGTTGACCTTGCACCAGGTGGAGGCCACGGTATTTCAGGCGCCTTCAATCTATCGACGCTCGAGCTATACGCGAAGGCGGTGCCGCGCTAGTCCGCGCCAGTAGCACGGCTACTACGAAGATCATGCTGACCGTCGGAGCACGAACCGAGGTACGCGCCGATCGCGTCTTCTACACCGGGATGGCATTGGCGGTCGCGGTAGCCGTCTTCGTTGGCTTTGCCCGCACCTACTATCTCCGGTCCCAATTTCAAACCACGTCGCTGCCGTTCTACCTGCGCGTCCATGGTGCGGTGTTTTCGGCGTGGATCGTGCTCTTTCTCGCCCAGACGTCGCTCATCGGCGTACGACGGATCGACCTTCATCGCCGCCTGGGCTGGGTCGGGGGCGCGCTCGCCGCGGTGATGATCGTCGTGGGTGTTACCGCCGCGATTCTCTCGGGCCGTCGGACCATCGCCGAGGGCCTGGAGAACGAAACGCTGACCTTTCTGACCACCCCGCTCTCGTCCATGGTTGTCTTCGGGGCGCTCGTCGGCGCGGCCATCCGATACCGGCGCCAGCCTCAGGTTCACAAACGGCTGATGTTGCTCGCAACCATCAGCATTCTCGACGCCGCGACCGCCCGATGGCCGCTCGCGTTCCTGGCGACGATCTCCTGGGCGTACTACGCACTCGCGGATCTCTTCATTGCGGCGGCCGTCGCGTACGACGTGGCTTCACGGCGACGCGTGCACCCTGCCTACATTTGGGGCAGCTTGCTGATCGTGGTGTCGCAGTCGCTGCGGAACGTGGTGGGACGCACGGACGCGTGGCACGCGGTCGCGCGACTGATCCTCGAATAGGACGTGCGAAGGCTCAGGAATCCTTCACCGTCAGCTCGCCAAGCTCAGCGGACCGGACGCTCGCGGCAAGCTTCTGCTTCAGATAATCCCAATCCCGACTGAACCGGTACGAGTGCCTCGCCGGCGGCTGCGGCGCTTGCGTCTCGAGCCAGCGAACCGTGCGATCGCTCCTGTTGTAGAACGCGTGGATGCACCCGACGCCGGTCCAGAAAAGGTCGCCGCGGCGCAGGATGTAGTGTTGGCCGTCGGCCACCGCCTCGACCTCACCCTCGAGCATGAAGTAGGACTCTTCGAGCGGATGATCGTGTGGGTGGGCGACCGCGCCGGGCTGGTACTCGACCATGAACATCGTCGAGAGCTGCGCATCGAGGCGTTGGTCGACGAGCATCTTCACGGCGATGCCACTGTAGGCCAGAAGCGCAGTGGCCATGCTCGCCGAGACCGTCGGTGCATCGACCGGCGCCCCGGTTCTCAGGTTCTCGAGCGCGATATCGCGGTCCTCGAGCCGAAACAGGTGGCGCGACCGGGGGTCCCGCACGTCCAGCTCCTCGAGATGGTCGTTCGACGGCGGGCCGATGAAGAACGTGTCGTCCATCACCCCGCCGATTCGAGGCTGGGGTGCGAGCATGTCGATCCACTGCGCGCTCCCGGTTGCCGGACCCAGCCACGCATGAGGAACGCTTACCGGCACGACACCGCAAGCGCCGCGACTGAGCGGATAGGCGCGGCCATCGAGCACCAACGTCGGACTTCCTTCCAGGATGTAGAAACTCTCCTCGAAGGAGTGGACGTGGGCGTCGATGTGCCCTCCACTCTCCAGGGCGCAGAGCCCGAGCCCCATGTGGACGGAGCCAACCGAACGGTCCACCAGGGAGCACCGACGAAAAGAGCGGCTATTGTCGACGTACTCGCGGGTCAGATGAATCTGCGCAGCGGGAAGGAAGCCGTGCATTCGTGTTAGGGCGGCCCGCCAGACCGGTCGGGCTGCTATCCACTCGCAAGACGTTACTGGTTCATATGTTTATTGTCAATACACACGGGCGCCCTGATGATCAGTGCCGCTGTCGATCTTCGGGGTCGCCCGCAGGAGCTGCAGTTTGGCCGTTCATCACGGCGCAACAGTGTCGCCAGACTGCTCACCGACAGCACCTAACTGCCAGCCCATGTATAATTTCCGGGCATGTCCAAGAAGAGACCGTCCCCCGGCTCGGGGGGGCCCGCCTCCGTGTCGGCCGATCTCGGGACCGCGGCTTCGGGAAGGACGTGAGCGAAAGGGTTTCACGGTTCGCGGGTTGGCACGATATGTCGGCGTTTCCCCCAGCCTCGTGTCGCAGATCGAGCGGGGCCGCGTGATGCCGTCGGTTGGCACGCTGTACGCGATTGCCAACCAGCTCGAGCTGGTCGTCGACGATCTGTTCAGGGACGCCAACGCTCCGCGAGCGGAACGAGCGAAGATCTCCGACGCCGGCGAACCCTGTTCAGCGGCCGCAAATCGCAATACCATCCGGCTCGCCGAGGGCGTCCGCTGGGAGCGGCTCACTCCCCGACCCGATCCGGAGGTCGAATTCCTGTACGTCGTCTACGAGGTCGGCGCCGAATCCTGCAACAAAGAGTCACTGATTCGCCATGGAGGCAAGGAGTACGCCTTCATGATCAGCGGACGGCTCGGGCTCAAGATCGGGTTCGAGGAATTCGAGCTCGGCCCCGGAGACTCGATTACGTTCGATGCGCAGATGCCGCACCGACTGTGGACGATCGGAAAGAAGCCGGCCGAGGCCATCTGGGTTGTCTACAACCGCCACGGCGACAGCCGGACCCGACCAACTCCCTAGAAACAGCCACTGAGTCACGGAGTCACAGAGGTTTCCCGGGCCCAAGAACGCTCGACGCGAGCCGCGCAGCGGCTGACCGAGCGGACCAATCTGCAGATGAATGACAATCGCCGGTTAACAGCGTCATTCATCTGCTGATTGGCCCGCTTGTCACTCGGCCTGCTTCGCAGGCCGACCGCGTCGAGCGCCTCTGTGGCTCGGGGACTCTGTGGCTGATTCATTCGGTAAGCTGCAGGTCGACTCATCTCTGGAAGGGCGTCCGCTTCGTCAGTCCTTGTCCTTCGGTAATGGTGATGATCGAATTGACAGGGACCCGAGACAGCGTGTCGGTTACGCCGCTCGGCCAACGGACCTCGAGCCGATCGATCTCGGCAGCCTGACCGAGACCGACGTGCACACGCGTGTCGTTCTGCCCCAGGTAGCTGGACCCAGATTTCGATTCCCGCATCCACGTCGCAGCGCCTGAGGTCGCCCGTATTCTTGCGCCGAGGCCGTCCCGGTTGCTGCGGGTGCCAATGAGCCGTATCAGAACCGCGTTGCTGCGGCTCCCGCCGTCATTGCGAAGGAGGTCGACTGCCTGACCGGTATTCGTGATGAGCAGATCCAAGTCGCCGTCGTTGTCGACATCTCCCGCGACGAGCGTTCGGCCGACCTTCTCGACGCCGAAACCGGGTCCCGCGCTGGCGCTGACGTCCGTAAAGCGCCGATTGCCCAGATTGCGAAAGAGCAATCTGCGCTGCGCGTAGCTCGAGCCGGCGCGAAACAAGGCGGTGTTGTCCACGACGTGGCCGTTGACAATCGCCAGATCGACGTGTCCGTCGTTGTCGTAGTCGAACAGGACCGTACCGAATCCGACGAGCGGCAGCGTCGCCGGGCCGATGCCGCTCTCCGCCGTGGCATCGCCGAAGACACCGTTACCGAGGTTCTGGAACAGCGTCGTCCGTTCGAATTCGTGGTTCGTGACGACCAAATCCAGCCGCCCATCGCGATCGTAATCTGCAAACTCCGTCCCCATCCCTGCGCGAGCCTTCCCGTCTGTCGCCACCGCAACGCCGGCCAACAAGGCCACCTCGCGGAACACGCCCTTGCCTTCGTTATGGAACAGGAAATTCGGCACCGAGTCGTTTGCCACGAACACATCGGGCCACCCGTCGTCGTCGTAATCCCCAACCGCGACTCCGAGGCCGTTCCCTTTGTCGCCGCCGATCCCGGCCGACGCAGTCACATCAGTAAACGTGCCGTTCCTGTTGTTGTGATAGAGGACGCTGGGCAACGGCTTGTAGACCAGCGGATGACAGTACACACGCAGTCGCCTCGCCGGGTCGCCGCAGAATCGGTTGTTCGCCTTTGTCGCGTCGAGGTAGTTGGTCACGAACAAATCGACGAATCCATCCTTGTCCACATCGCTGAATCCGCAACTGGTGCTCCATAGCGACGTGCCGACGCCGGCGTTCTTCGTCGCGTTCGTGAACGTGCCGTTGCCGTTGTTGTGGTACAGCAGATTAGGGCCCGCGTTGGTGATGTAGAGATCGACGAAACCATCATTGTCGTAGTCGGCGGCGCACGCACCCATGCCGTACTCCGCATGCTGGATTCCCGACGCCACAGTCGTGTCTTCGAACGTGCCGTTTCGACGGTTGCGATAAAGGCGGTGCCGCGCTCGACTCGCAGCATCCGCCGCGACGAACGAGCCACCATCGACAAGGAAGATGTCGATCCAGCCGTCGTTGTCGTAATCGAAGAACAACCCGCCCGAGCCCATCGTTTCGACCAGATGCTTTTCTGGGCTCGCGCCGTTGGTATGCTTGAATGTCACCCCTGCCGCCTGCGCGATGTCGGGAAAGACGACGCCTGGCTGGAGGCTGGAGGCTGGAGGCTGGGGACTGGCGAACGACCCAAACAAGGGAGCTCCGGCGATGACAATGACCGCCAGCGACAAGGTGCGGCGCATCACCGGGCCGCCTGCCGCAACCGTTCCTGCTTCAACCGCACGTACGTCGCGCGCTCCTGTGCGCTCTCCTCACGACGGCCGAGCGCCGCTTGCTCGTCGGCGATGTAGCGATGGACCACTGGATCGGCATCGTGCGTCAACGAGTTGCGGAACGATTCGAGCGCGGCGTCATGACGGCCTGCCTGACCGAGGACGAGACCGAGCTTGACGTGGTTCGTCGCGGCGTCTGGCTCGCTTTGAACGACCTGCTGCCAGAGCGTGACCGCCTTGGCGATATCGCCTTCCTGGGAAGCCAACGCGGCTTCGATCTTGAGCTGGTTGATTTCGTAGGCGCGACGGTCTGCGGCTAGAGACTCGGCCTGCAGCCGCCGGTACACCTCGAGCTCGCGGGTGCCTGATTCGACCTCGCCGGAACGCATCAATGCCGTCGCCAGGCCATATCGCGCTTCTTTGTCCTCCGGCTTCAGCGCAACAGCCCGCTTGAAGGCACCGACTGCGTCCGCGTACCGCCTTGTCTCGAGAAATGTTTGCCCAGCGCCCACGTAGGAAGCGGCGTCTTGCGGTTCGATGATTACGGCCACCAGGAACTCGAGAAGGGCGGCGTCGTGTCGGCCCAGCTTCCGGTCGACGTCTCCGAGCTGCCTGTGAGCCTCGGAGCTGTTGGGATCGATCTCAATCGACCGTTCGAACGCCGCTCGAGACCGTTCGAGATCCGATGCGGACAAGTACAAGCGACCGAGGGTGACGTACAGGCGGGACGCCCCGGCCAACGGCGTGAAGGCGGCGGCCCGCTCGAACGCTTGAACGGCTTCCACATCTTTGTGCAGGCGCTGAAGCACGCGGCCGGCCTTCCAGTGTGCCTGGCCCGACGTCGGAAGCACGTTGACGGCCTCGCGCAGGACGCGTTCCGCTTCAGCAAAGCGCTCTGCCTCGATCAGAACGTCGGCGAGCGCGAGGTGCGCCCGCTCGTCGCGGGGGTTCAGCTCGATGGCCTTCCGGAACTCTGCGATGCTCCGGTCGTATTGATCATCCATCCAATACGCCATCGCCAGACCGCGATGCGCTTCGGACGAGTCGGGAAACCGCTGAACTGCCGGCTCCATGACGTGAAGTACTGCGTTCAGGTCGCCCCCCCGCATCGCGGCGCTGCCCTGCCCGACAATTCCGGACACCACGGCGGCGTCCACCACCAACGGATCCGTCGCCACGGCTTCGCGAAATCTCGCCAAGGCCTCCTCGAGCTTGTATTGCTCAATCAGCTTGAATCCGTCCGCATAATGAGCCGGCGCAAACACCGGATCTCCCGACCACCCGCGCTCTTCGACAAGTGCCGCTCGAACGAATGGAGACATTCTTCGAACGTCGCCGTCGTCGAGCCGCTGTCGTTGCAAAGCCAAGAGCGTTTGCAGCGCTTCCTGCGTTTCACGCAAATCACCGTCGGCCGCGTCATAGCGCGCTGTCAAGTACGCCGCAACCGGATTTTGTCGATCCAGCCGCCAGGCCGTTCGGAAGGCCGCGACAGACTCGCTCCGGCGGCCGGCAGACTCGAGCGCCAGACCTCGAAACATCGGTGGTTCGGTTCGGTCCGGGTCGAGCTCACCGGCGGCGGCAAACTCCCGAAGCGCCTCGTCGATTCGGCCGCGCTCCAGATACGTTGCGCCAAGCGGAAGGCGCAGGGCGGCCCCCACCGCGCCTCGCGCATCCTTGATCTGGGCGGTCATGGCGTCCGAGTACGCGCGAAGCCCGGCGTCCCATCGACGTAGTCCTGCCTCCATGGCCTCGAGCGCCGACGACAGCCCGACACCTTCGTCGCCATACGTCCCGGGCAACGCTTCCATGAATCGAATCAGCCCCGAGACGAATCCCTGTTTGGTCTCGAGCGCGGGCTGGGATGAGGAACGACCGTCAAAAACGACAAAGGCTGCGCCGACTAGCAGCAGCAGCCTTGCCGATCTGAGGGATTGGTGGATCATCGATCGTCGGTCATTGTGTCACGACTGACCCATGACCAACGACCCAGGCCAAAGGCCCAGAGCCCTAGAGAACTAGGGCCTGGAGCCTGGGGCCTGGAGCCAGTGTGTTACCAGTCGAACTGCACGCTCAGACGAAACAGACGGGCCTGCAACACCTGCGTCGGAGCTGGCCACGTTGCGTTTGGGTGTACGCGCCTGAGGCCGAGAAGCTGCCCATCAGCGGATTGTAGGCGAGGATCGCGTCGGAATTGAACACGTTCACCACGTCGAACGCCACGTTTGCCCGTGTCCCCGAGAACCTCAAAAGCTTCGCGATGCGCAGGTCGAGATCGTTCGCCCTGTCGCCGAAGACCGTCCCCGGCTGAAGCATGTTGACCGTGACATTGGCCAGGTTCGACGAGAGATTCCGACCGAGGGTTTGACTGACAACGGCGTTCGGTACGATGACGCTCGCCTGCAACGGAACGCCGGGCAAGCTGGAGAACGTTCCTCCGATCTGAACGTCGACCTTCGGGATGATGTAGCTGCCGGTACCTTTCACGCCGGTGCGGAACGGCTCTTGGTAGTCGCAGAATGGCACCAGCGTCGCCGCTGCGGCGGCCACTGACCTCGTGGCACCGGTCGTGAGTTGTCCCACGAACTCTGGAGTGCTGCCGACCACCGCGCACGTATTCTCCTTCACGCGCCCTGTGCTGGTACCGCCTTGCAGCGTCAGCCCGTTACGAAGGCGCGCCGTGATGCCGATGTCGAAGAAATCGGAACTGCGGCTGTACTCTCCGACGTCTTCAGGGTTCTTGACGACGTTCTCGAAACGGCCAATGAGACTCGTCGTCCTGATGTCGTACAGCGGACCGACCGCATAGCCACCGCCGTCGGGCAGCCGCGAGTCGGGGGGCGCCGTCAAATTGAATCGATCGAAATCGGACGGCTGCGTGAGGATGTTGTCCGTCACGGGCGCGAAGTGGTTCCACCACCGCCGATAGTAGCCCGCCTCCACCGACACCCGCGGAGCGACCTCCTGCTGAACCGATAGGCCGAACTGCCAATCGTTCATCCTGGCCCCCCACCCACTCAGAAGAGAGTCATCAAGAACGGTCGTCGGCCGCTGTTTGCCGAAGTTCTGATCGCCCCAAGGTCCACAGAAGTCGCCGCCACTGCTGCGGAGATCCTGCGCAGCCGGATCCAGCAGGTTGCAATCCGTCTGAATGTTTCCGTTCGCAGTCGGTCCACGATCGGGTGGTCTGCGTCACCAGCCGCTCGACCGGGTTCATCGTCGTATATGGCGCTTGGTTCGTCGCCGGTGCGAGGTACTTGCCGTAGTTCATCTTGAGGGACGTTTTGCCGTTGCCGAACACATCGTACGCGCCGCCGATCCGGGGTGAGATGTCGTTATACGCGTCGATTCCCGACGTTCTATCGAAGGCGATTTGATTCGGAATGAACCGATCGGGACCGATCGACTGTGGCGGGAAATAGCTCCAGGCGCGGTCGTACCGGAGTGCCCCCTGAACGGTCAGTCGATCGCGCGTCCACGAATCCTGCGCGAAGATTGCCGCGTACTCCGTCCGCACCTGACGCGTCCAGGGACCGGCATCCATCGTAATCAGGTTGGGAACGCCGTTGTTGAAGCGGTATTGGAGCCGCTGCGAGTTGTTGATGATGGTAAACAGGTTGTCGATGTCGCGATGGAACGCCCCCTGGTACCCGACCTTCATGTTGTGGGCGCCTGTCACGTAGCTCGCCGACGTATTCCAGGTGTGCGCACCGATCCGTCCGTTCGGCCAGTTCGACGACCGGTACTTCAGGTTCGACAGGCCGGTTCCCGGAATGGTCGATTGCTCCTGCGCGCGGATCAGGTCGGCCGTGTTGTTACCCGGCCGCTCCTCGTACCCCCACCGCGAGGCATAGATCCCGAAGCCGGCTTCGAGCAGCAGACGGCTCGTGACGGGCGACTGCCATTTCGCCTGCTGGACGCGCTGCGGGTTGTATTGATAGTCGCCGGTCTCCGGGGAGTTCGGTCCGGGCCCGAAGAAGCCGTTGACTTGACTGCCTCCCGCGATCCAGCCGTCAGCTCCGGGCAGGTTCGTCCGACAGGCTTCGGAGCCCTCAACCCAGCCGGCACCTTGACAGATGGGCTGGTTGTCGTAAAACACACTGAGCTTGTTTCGCGGAGTGATCTGCCACGTCAGGCGGAGCGCATTGATGAGCCTGGACTGGTCGTTCCGCCCCTGCGTGCTGAAGTCCGGTTCGTAGTTCCACTTCGTCGGATCGCCGGCGTTCTTGTTGGCAAAGATACCCGGCTGCGCGTCCGCTCGGCCGAACGAACGTGCATTGAAGAAGAACCACACCTTATCCTTCGCCACCGGGCCGCCGACCGCGCCCTGGATATCGTAGAGGTGCAGAATCTTCGGGGGCGCCACCAGGCCAGACGCTCTCACCGCATCCGAGTAGTCGCTCTGGAAGCTTTCACCGAACGCGGTCGCGAAGAAAGACCCGGAGAAGCGATTGCCGCCTGTCTTCGGCACGACGGTCATCTGCGGACCGCCAGTCTCGGCTTCGCCCAGATTGCCGGAGATGCTGAAGGCCACCTCCGCGAGGTTCTGCATGTCGGGCACGTAGCCGGACACACCCGATCCCCCGCGCGAGGCCCCCGTGTTGATGCCGTCGAGAGTGAGCCGGCCATCCTGACTGCTGCCGCCGTGCGCCGTGAACAGCAACATCGTCGGGCTCAGTTGGATTTGCGCCGTGCCGGGATCGACGCCCGGGGCAAGCTGCAGCACGTTGTTGTACGAGCGAGATGTCGGCAGCGCCTGAAGGTTGTTGCCTTCGATGACGTACTGCCGCCTGGCGCTCTGCACGTCGACGACTGGCGTCTCACCGGTGACCGTGATGGTCTCCTGCAGCGACCCGACCTTGAGCTCGGCGTTGACCGACGCTGTGAGAGTACCCTCGAGGATGATCCCCTCGCGTTTGAACGTCGAGAACCCTGTCAGGGTGAACGTGACGGTGTAGGAGGCCGGCGGCAAGTTGACGATCCGGTACTGCCCGGTGCCGTCACTGACGGCCGAGCGGACCTTTTCAATCAATACCTCACTCGCCGCCTCGACCGTTACGCCAGGCAACACGGCGCCGGAAGCGTCTCTGACCACACCAGTAATCGTTGCTTGCGCTTGTTGCGCATGGATGGGAGTGGAAACAAGCACGAACGCTCCGAGCAACATCAACAACGGTACGATTCGGCGCATAGACCGACCTCCCTCTACAAGAGCGGTGGCACAACGGGGTCCTACAGTTCTCAGAACTCTGGAGTGTTTATCAATGGCGCACACTACAGTAGGGGCATGTTTATCGTCAAGATACATAATGGAAACTTACTAGCGTCTGTCGCGGGATCCATGCGGAAGATCCAAGAAACCGGGCGGCTCCCAGGAAATGTCCAGAACGGCTGACTTTTGGGTCAGTAGCATTGTGTGGAAGTCCTGTCTAGGTTAGAAGTTTGGCCGAAGCAGGCCTGAAGGCCTGAGCTACATTGCGAGGCAGGCCTAAAGGCCTGCGCTACATTTCCCGAGCAAAATGGCATCGAGAACTTCAGCCGTCCGGAAACTTGCTTCGATACTGCTCGTCTTTATGGGGGCAGCGTGCGGGCAGCGTCCCTCTGAACCCGAGGACGGCCGGCCGTCCGGCATGCTTCCTCAGGGCCAGCCAACCCCCTTTTTCGGTGCCACTCAAATCGGGGATCCGATTCGCGGGGACGAGCGCCCGCGGATCGCCAACGTCCAGGTCGCCGACCTGGACGGTGACGGCCTTCTCGATGTGCTCGTCTGCGACGCCTTGCGCAACCGGCTTTCGTGGATTCGGCAGTTTCCGAAGGGCACTTACGCGGAGAGCGTGATCGCGGAGGTCGAGGCCCCGGCGCACGTGGAAGCGATCGATTTCGACGGCGACGGCGACCGCGATTTGGTCGTCGCTGCTCTCGGCGTGCTCATGCCGAGCAACAATCGAGTCGGCTCGGTAATCGTTCTGGAAAACGACGGCCGACAGCGGTTCACGAGACACGTCCTGGTCGATCGCGTGTCCCGGGTAGCAGACGCGGGCGCGGGCGACCTGGATGGCGATGGCGACATGGACGTGGCGGTCGCTGGCTTCGGCTACGACGACGGAGACACGAGTTGGCTCGAGAACAAAGGGAATTGGACATTCGAACAGCACCTGCTGCATCGCCTGTCCGGTCCGATCAACGCGATCATCACCGACCTCGACGGCAACCGGTCTCCTGACATCGTGGCGCTCGTCAGTCAGGAATGGGAGGAGATTTGGGGGTTCCTCAACAATGGCCGCGGTCAGTTCACGCCCCGAATGTTGTGGGGATCGACGAATCAGGACTTCGGCTCGAGCTGGCTGTCGGTCGTCGATATGGACCGCGACGGGGATCCCGACCTGCTCTATAGCAATGGAGACGCGTTCGACTATGCGCCGCCCAACAGCCGCCCGTGGCAGGGCGTGCAGTGGCTCGAAAACCAGGGACAGCTGCGGTTCGAGTTCCATCGAATCGCCGACCTGCAGGGAGCCTCGAGCCCGCAAGCGACTGATGTCGACAGCGATGGCGACCTGGACGTCGTCGTCGTCAGCGCGAACAACGATTGGAACGATCCGAATGCAGCGAGCGTGGCGTGGTTGGAGAACAACGGGCGGCTGCAATTCTCGATGCACACGATCGCCAGCTCGCCGACGCATCCCATCACACTCGCAACCGGCGATCTGGACGGAGACGGAAAGCCGGACCTGCTGACCGGAGGCATGCACATCAGCCGGCCGTACGATCGAATGGGGCGCGTCACCGCCTGGACCAATCGCAGTCCAAGCCGAGAGCGGTAACATGAGGGAGCCACGATGCCCCGACGCAGCAAGCCGGCCGCGAAGTCGAGAGACGCCCCTGTCGGCAGACGCGGTCGGGCGCCGCTTCTCGTGGGCAGCATCGCAGTTGCGGCAATCTCGCTGATCGGCTACGGCGGATTCGTGATGACGCGGCATCTGTCCAGCCGCGCTCAGCTGCCGCAATTGCCGGACCCTTCGGGGCAGGCACCTGCGATACGTCAACACCTCCAGGACAGGCACGAAGCGGCGCAGCGCGCACCAACGTCCCCTGCCACGGTCGGCGCGTTGTGTCTCGCCCTTCACGCCGACATGTTCTATGCGGAGGCTGACCGTTGCCATGCGCTGGCCGAGCGTCTGGCCCCGGACGAGTGGCGGTGGACGTACTATCGTGCTTTGCTCCAGAGCGAGCGTGGCAACGCCGAAGCGGTGGCGAACGGGATGCGCCGGGTCGTCGACCGCGCGCCGACGTTCGGTCCGGGCTGGTGGTGGCTCGGTGACGCGGAATTCAAACAAGGACACTACGAAAAGGCCGAGGAGGCATGGCGGCGCGCGCACTCCCTTCCCGAGGTCGAACGGGACGCGAACCACCCTAAGCACCCGGCTGACGTTCCTCTGACTGCGTTCGCCTCGCTCGGATTGGCGCGCGTGGCTCTGGTTCGCGGGGATAACGAAGGCGCACGAGAGATCCTCGAGCGACTGACCACGACGGCTCCACGCTTCGGTTCAGGATTCCGGCTCCTCGCAGAAAGCTACGAGCTCATGCTGCGCCAAGCCGACGCAGAGCGCGCTCGATTTCGCGCCAGCCGCCTGCCTCCCTACGCGCCGTATGCGGATCCGATGGTCGACGCGCTCGCGCGAGAGTCGAGAAACAGCACCTTCCTCATTCGACAAGCCTCGGAGGCGGATCTCGGAGCCAACGCAGAATGGAGCGAGTACCTGACCCGCCGGGCGCTGGAATTCGACCCGGACAACCCGGACGTGGTCTCGAAGCTCGGGCGGCTCCTCCGAACGTTCGGACGGAGCGACGAGGCGCTCGAATACTTCGTCCGGTATCGGCAGCTCGTGCCTGATGACATCCAAGTGCTCGGTCACATCGGCGGCTGCTTGAGCGACCTGGGGCGCTTCGAAGAGGCCGAGCCGTTTCTTCGCCGGGCGCTTGCGGGACTTGACGATGCGCTGACGCACTACAACCTGGGCGCCCTGCTGGCGGCGACCGGCCGCTTCGACGAAGCGATTGCGGAGTATGAAAAGGCGGTGGCGCGCGATCCGTTCGATCCCGATACCCGGACGAATCTGGCGGCGGTCCTGGTCCGCAAAGGCAAGCTCGCGCCAGCGTCACGCGAGCTCCAGCGGGCGTTGGAGCTCGACCCCGAGAACGTGGGCGCCCTCACCAATCTCGGCCTCGTCTATGCGGAACAGGGTCAGTTCAATCGTGCGGCAGCGCAATTCGAAGCGGCGCTGCGGATCGATCCTCGACAACCGCAGGCCCGGGACGCGCTTCGCGCGCTCGGACGCTAGCAGGGCGGGAAAGGCTGGAGGGCCAGGAAAGGCGGGAGGCCCAGGATTACTTCGAACAGTTCTGGGCAATCGGCTGAAGCGACGTCACGTTGAGATCGGCGTACGTCGATTCGCGGTACAGCAGCCCTCGTGCTTCGATCTTCTGGCCCTTCATCGGATCCATCTTGAGTGCGCCAACGCTGACGAGGTTGAACGTCTGGGTCCCGAGCGCTCTCGATTCGGCGTTTCGGAGCGCGGCCGCCGGAGCCACGTCGTCGCGCGTGACGACAGGCTCCGCAGCATTCGTCAGCATCCATCCCTTCGTCGTCGAATCGGCGGCGAGACAACCCACGACCTGCACGAGCGCGAAGTTTGGCGCACCGCCGGCGTCAACGGCCTTCTTTACAATCTGAATGGTGTCGAGCGCATCGACGTCCGAAGGCAACTCGACAGAGCCAGGCGGAAATCCGTTCTCGCGAAGGATGAAGGCCACGACGTCGAGCTTGGTTGCGGCCGCCAACTGATCGGTGTTGCTCGGCGGCATCGTGTCGCGAATCTTGGCGAACAGGCGGTTGACGCTCCCGTCCTCCCAGTTCGCGAGGAACGCCGTACCTTTCAACGCAGGCGCCCGGTCGGTGCCACCCAACTCCGGTCCGTGGCAACCCGTGCAGCGTCCTTGGGCGGCCGACGCCTGGCCGCGGTCGGCCTGCGCCGCGGTAAAGATCCCGTCCCACACTCCCCGCTGTGCAACGCGCAATTCGTCGAGCGCCTTCAGATCACGCGCCAGCTCTGCGCTGCCGGAGGGAAACCCATTCTGCCGCAGCAGGTACGCCAGAATCTCGATTTTGACCTCTTCGCTGACAGTGCCTGGTCCCGTTTGCGGCATCGTGTCGCGGATCTTGGTGTACAGGCTGGCTAGGGTGTCGTTGTTCCAGCGCGAAAGGAAAGCATTGCCCTTGAGCGCGGGGCCGGCATCCGCGGCGCCGGTTAGCAGAACACCATGACATCTGGCGCACACGCCGTCATATCCCGCCTTGCCGCGCGCAGCCTGGTCGCTCGTGTACGCGCCGTCCCAGATCCTCCGCTGGCCACCATCACCCGTCTGCGCGGATGGCACAGCCTGCCCCGCCGCGACCAGTCCCAGCACCGCGAACGCCACACCGACCGTCAGGTAGCGGCGATACACACGATCGGTGATGCCATTGCTCATCTGGCGTCACCCGCCTGGTTCGCTGGAGTCGCTGGGACGATTGGAGGAGGGACCGGCAGTCCCTGCTTGGCCATCAAGTCCCTCAGCAGGGCCGCCGTTTTTTCATTGGGAATGCCGCCGCGGCCTCGTCCCCCGCCGCCTCCGCGGCGGCCGCCGCCGGCTCCGAGGGCGAAGTCGAGTGCAGTCCGCCCCTGCCTCTCGCGCCGATCGAGCCGGGCGCCCTTCTCTGCGACGTACTCGACGACCGAGTTGGCGCCTCGACCGGCCGCATTGTGAAGGATGGTGAGGCCCGCGGCGTTGAACGCATTGACGTCGACACCACGCTCGACCAGAAGCTTGACGGCCTCCAACATCTTCGCCTCGGGCGCGCCACCTCCGGCGGCGATGATCGCGGGTGTCGTACGGTCCTTCAGCGTAAGCGTGGCATCGGCACCGCCGTCGAGCAGCAGTTGCATGACGGGAACATCGCTCGCCTTCGACGCCCGCGCTAGGGCGGTTGCCCCTTCAGCGAGTGACGCGTCACCGACCAGGTTCTGGTGGCGTCCGATGATCGGCTTCTTGAGCCGCGCGTTCGGATCGGCGCCATGAGCGAGCAGGGCTTTCACCAGGCCGGCCGAGTCGAGCTTGTCCAGGATCTTGGGCTCGGGACGCGTCAGCATGTTGGCCGGCGCCCGCATGTCCACGGCCGCGTACAACGCCGTCATGCCGGATAAGTCCTCAACATTGGGATCGGCGCCCTTTTCCAGCAGGACGTTCGCCAGATCGTAGTGCACGTTGATGATCGCCAACTGGAGAGCCGTCGTCCCTTCCTGCCGGGTGACCGCGTTGAGATCGACCTTCAGGTCGGCCAAAGCCGCGGCCGCGTTGGCGGCGTTCTCGCGTGCCGCGTACATGAGCGCCGTCCAACCGCCTTTTGGCAGCTGAAAGACGGCCATGCCATTGGTCTCGTACCGGTATTCTGGGAAGTTCAATTCTTTCGAGCGCGCGTTCGTGTCGGCGCCGTGCTCGACCAGGGTCTTGACGGCCGCGGCGTTGTTCTCCAAGGCGGCCCACATCAGCGCCGTCTGGCCTTGCCAGCTTTCCGCCGCGTTGACGTTCGCGCCGCGCATCAGCAGCGCCTCGATGACCTCAGGATTACCCGTGCGGGCAGCCGTCATGAGTACTGTTTCGCCGTCCGGACCCGAGGCGTTCGGATCGGCGCCCGCTTCGAGGAGGGCGCGGGCGATTGCGGAGTTGCCGTTGGTGGCGGCGAGAGAGATCGGCGTCACGCGTTGGCGATTCGCCGCGTTCACGTTCGCGCCGGCCCGGAGCAACAGGCGGACCGTTTCGGCGTCGTCGGCTCGCACGGCCCAGTGCAGGGCGGTCGTCCCGTCGGCTTCAGGTAGATTGACGGCGCCGCGGTTCTTCAATAGCGCGCGAACCGCGTCCCGATTCCCGGCCTTCACGGCCTCGATCAGGCTACCGCCGCCGGCCGCGCTGAGACCAACGACCGATATCAACCCGAGCAGCCAGAGGTGTCTGAGGCGCACTGTGTTGCTCTCAAGAATGCGCCGGCACGATGAGCGTGCCGGGCAGCTCCCAACAATTTGCAGTCCTTCGAGCGCTGGCCTCTAGGCCTGCCCCCCGCCGCGGCGAAGCAGCCCTGAAGGGCTGCGCTACGTCTAATCCTCGGCGGTTGACGTTAGATATCGACGTGACCCGTGCTGATGCCGAATTTGTCCATGTTGCAGTCGAACTTGTTCGCAATGCTCACCATCAGGTTCGCCAGCGGCGTTTCCGGCTTGAGTTTGAGGTGCCGGTTCCCTTTCAGCCCGCCCGCTGCGCCGCCGACGAGCAAGGTCGGTACGTCGAGCCGCGAGTGCACATCGCTCTCGCTCATGCCGCTGCCATAGAGGATCAAGGAATGATCGAGCAGTGAGCCGTCTCCGTCCGGCGTCGACTGCAGCTTCTGGAGGAACTTGGCGAACAGGCTCACGTGATAGGTATTGAGCTTCACCAGGCCGGCAATCTTGTCGGGGTTGTTGCCGTGGTGCGACATCGCGTGATGCGGCTCGTTGACGCCGATGTTTGGATACACGCGCTGACTGGCGTCACGAGATTTCATATAGGTGATGACGCGCGTGATGTTCGCTTCGTATGCCACGGCCGCCAGCTCGTACATCAACGAGGCATGCTCGTCGAACGCGTCCGGGATGCCAATGGGTGCGTCGGGCACCGTCGCGCTCGTCGTGGCCTGCTTCTCTGCCCGCTGAATCCGCTGCTCGATCTCGCGGACGTTGTCGAGATAGTCGTTGAGCCTCGTGCGGTCCTTTCCGCCAAGTGTCTTCTGAAGATCCGCGACATCCTGACGAACGGAATCCAGAATGCTCCGGTCGTCCTGCATCCGGGCCCGGCGCTGCTGGGTCGTCCCGGGGCGTCCGAACAGGCGCTCGAAGACGACGCGCGGATTGATTTCCATCGGCAGGGGTGTGGTCTCGTTCTTCCACGAGATCGTGTTCATGTACGCGCAGCTGTATTGGGTGTCGCAGGCTCCAATCCAGCCGGTGAAATCTTCAGTCGCCAGCTCGAGCGACGGAAGCGGCGTGTCCTTCCCAACCTGGTTGGCAATCACCTGATCGATCGTCACGCCTGCTCGCACGTTCTCGGCGATCGTGCGAAACGGAATCGACCCGCTCAGCCACGCTGCAACCGTGGTCGCATGGCCATCCACCGGATCGCACAACTCCGAAATAACCGTCATCGAATCTCTGAACGATTCGAGCGGCTTCAGGATTGGGGTGAACTCGAAGTTCGCCCCCACCTCCTTCGGCGTCCAATAGCCAGGCCGCTCGCCAAGCGGCACGAACACAGCCCCGAACCGCTTGATCGGATTCGCCGCCGTTTGAGCGGTCGCCGTGAGCGCCGGAACCATTGCCTCGAGCAACGGCAGGCTCATGGTCGCGCCAATGCCGCGCAGAACCGTTCGACGGGACAGCTTCATCTTGGTGATGAACATGACGAGCTCCTGTTGTATTTGCAGCGACTATTGACGATTGGCTTCTCCGGTTGCCGCTTCACGCGACGCCGAGCGGGCGGTGGTGGCCGGCCCTTCGAGCGGCGTCATCCGCTTCTGAAACGGCACGCTCCCGACAATTCCCAACACGATCGACGAAAAGCGATATTCGTGCTTGCCTGCGTCGGCGACGATACTCCGCACGGTGGGCATGTCGTAGTACTGCAAGCCCCGGCCGAGAGCAAATATCAGCAGTTTTTCGGTCACGGTGCTCACGAAAAGTTCCGGCTGCCGCAGCAGCGCCTGCCGCAGCGTCACCACCCCGTCGACCTTCGTGCCATCGAGGAGCTGGCCGCTGGCGTCGATGGCGGTTCCCTGTGCGGTTACGGTGTCGCCGTCGCGACCGCGCCAGGCCCCAATCGCGTCGAAGTTCTCGAGCGACAAGCCAATCGGATCCATCAGTTTATGGCAATTGGCGCACACGGGATTCGCGCGATGCTCCTCCATGCGCTCCCGCATGCTCAGCACCCTGCCCTGGCGCTGGGCGCTTTCGTTGAGCGGCGGCACATTGGCGGGCGGCGCCGGCGGCGGCGCTCCCAGCAGATTGTCCAGAACCCACTTCCCGCGCACGACGGGCGAGGTGCGGTCCGTGTGCGACGTGACCATCAGAATGGCGCCTTTTCCCAGCAGGCCGCGCCGGGTGTCGTCGGTGAGCTTCACCCGGCGGAACTGGCTGCCGTACACGTTGGGAATGCGATAGTGCTTGGCGAGCCGCGCGTTGAGATACGTATCGTCCGCGGTCATGAGATCGAGCACGTTCCGATCCTCACGCACCACGGTTGCAAAGAAGAGCGACGTCTCACGCTCGAAGGCCTGGCGCAGGTTGTCGTCGAAATCGGGGAACTCCTCCGAGTTCGGCTGCATGTTCTTCAGATTGCGCAAGTACAGCCACTGCGCAGCGAAATTCGTCGTGAGCGCGTCAGCTTTCGCGTCCCCAAGCATGCGTCGCACTTGCTGCTCGAGGACGTCCGGCACGTGCAGCCGATTCTGGCGTGCGACCGCCAGCAGCTCGTCGTCGGGAATGCTGCTCCAGAGGAAGAACGAAAGTCGTGAGGCCAGCTCGAGATCGCTCAGCTGGTAGATGGTACCTGGAGCTGCGCCTGCTGGATCCCGCTCGATATGAAACGCGAACTTCGGGCTCGCCAGTATGCGCTGCAGCGTCTTCTGGATACCGGTCTCGAAGGTCCCGGCGCGCCGGCCTGCCGTGTAGAAGTTGAAGAGACGCTGGCGATCCGACGCCGACACGTCGCCGCGATAGGCGCGCCGCGCCAGCGTCGCGATGATAGTGCGGGCGCACGCGTCTTCCTCGGCTCGCGTCTTGGGATAGCAGCGGAAGATTCGGCGGCGGCTCGGCGTCGTTCCCGGTCCGGTGGGGTTGAACGGACCCGTGACGGTGAAGGTGTCGAAGTGAGGATGCCCCGATGTGTCGCGCGTATCCGTCGAACTGCGGATGAACGGCTGCAGTCGTGTTGGATTCGCAGCAGCACTCCGCCCGACAAAAGCTGCCGCAATCTCGTGGGGACCCGCGGTCAGGCGCAGGCGCACACGCCCGCGCTCGTCCACTTGGTCACCCAGCTTGGTCATGTTGACGAGATTGGCCTTGAAGTCGGCTTCGCCGCCCATCTTGAAGCTGTGGACGCGCTTGCCGTCAACCGAGTACTCGATCTCGTGCTCGTACTCGAGCCCACGCATGACGCCAAGATTGGTCCGGAACATCCGGACCGCCAGGTGGTACTCGCCATCGAGCGGCAGCACAACTTTGGCGAGGATGCCACCGATGGTCCCGAGGGGCATGCCCTCAATATGGATGTCCTGCGACGCGTCCTGGCGAATCCGAAACGTCTCGCTCCCGGGACCGATATCGGGGTCGCCAACTGCAAGCGCGCTCACCTTGCCCGCCGCATCCATGAAACGTTCGAGCAGCACCGGCGACACGCCGAGCACGTCGCCGATGTTGTCGAAGCCGTACGCGGCATCGTCGGGTGGCAGGAGCGTCGTTGGATCGACTTCGAGTGCCAGGAGGTCGCGAATCGCGTTGGCGTACTCGGCGCGGTTCAACCGGCGGAGCAGCGGGCGCCCTGGATTCGGATGGGCCACGGCCGCAGCGTCGAGTGCAGTGGTGAGCGTCGAGATCAACTCGCGGCGGGTCTTCTCGTCCGGTTGTGGCGCGCCCTGCGGCGGCATCATGCCGACCCGGACTTTGCGAACCACCTTTTCCCACGTCTCGGCCCCGGCACCGACGTTGGCGTAATCCATCGTGTCGAGCATCAATCCCGCGGTCTTCGCGCGCTCGTTGTGGCACGAGACACAGAACTTGTTGACGACGGCGCGGGAATCGGCGGTTTGAGGGGTTGCAGGCTGGGGCGTCTGCGCCCGACCAGGCGCGGTGGAGGCAAGGAAGGTGAACCCGATCGCCCCGATTACGGCCAGTCGTTGGGACGCCTTCAGCATAGTGCGCTCTGACCTGAGACGCAGGACGACAAACCGGGAATGATCAGAGAAAACTAGCACGGTCTCGCCACTCTTGTCCATGCTCACTTAACGGGTAAACCACTCTCCTGACACGATCTAGGCTGAAAAACTGCAGATACCAGTTTTCAGTTAGACGTGAGCGTTTGACAGAGCTCACCCATGAGGAATAAGGTGCAGCACCAATGCACAATTTGTAACCAAACGACCCGGTAACCCACCACATCGAGGGGGCGATTCATGGTGACGTCTCGCAACCTTCTTCTCGGGCTCGCCCTGGGACTCGGCGCTTCCTCACTCTCCTACGCCCAAGCGACTGCCTCGATCGCCGGCGTTGTCCAGGACGCGTCGGGCGCCGTCCTGCCTGGTGTCACAGTCGAAGCTTCCAGCCCGGCCCTCATTGAAAGGGTCCGGACCGTCGTGACCGATGCTGCAGGACAGTACAAGATCGAGCAGTTACGTGGCGGCGTCTACACGGTGACCTTCTCGCTTTCCGGGTTCAGTACGCTGCGGCGCGAAGGCATCGAATTGACCGGGTCGTTCACGGCTAGTGTCAACGCCGAGTTGAAGGTCGGCACCCTCGAGGAAACACTCACCGTCACCGGTGAATCACCGTTGGTCGATCTCCAAAGCGCGGCCAAACAGCGGGTGGTCGATCAGGAGCTGCTCGTCGCGATCCCAACCGGCCGCACCCCGCAAGTGGCAGCCTTTCTGGTCCCAGGCGTCAATCTCAACAACGTCGACGTCGGCGGCACCAACATCATCAACACCACGGGCGGCTCGCTCTCGGTCCACGGTGGCAGCATCTCCGACACCCGTCTGTTGATTGACGGCGTGACGATCGCCAACACCGAGGGCACGGGATGGTCGGCCAACATGCTGCCAAACATGGGCAGCACCCAGGAAGTGTCCGTTGACTATTCATCGGTGACCGCCGAGAGCATCACCGGCGGCCTCCAGATCAACATGATCCCCAAGACGGGAGGTAACCGGTATTCCGGCACATTCTTCGCGACGGCCGTCAATTCCGCCTTCGAGGGCACGAACACCGACCCCGATCTGGTGGCGCGAGGTCTTCGGACGCCGAACAGCTTGAAGCACCAGTCCGACATCAACCCCGGTTTTGGCGGTCCACTCAAGCAGGATCGACTGTGGTTCTACACGTCGGGACGATTCACCCGTCAAGCGAATTACGTCGGCGGCCTCTTCAAGAATCTGAACGAAGGCGACATCACGAAGTGGGCCTACCTTCCCAACCCCGACGAGCGCGCCGTCAACAACGCCACGGAAGAGAGCATCAACCTTCGGCTCACGTGGCAGGCGGGCGCCACGAACAAGTTCAGCTTCTTCTACGATCAGCACTGGCGATGCCAGTGCGGGGTGACGTCGCCCGTCATTTCGGAGGAAGCGGCCAACCACATCGAGTATCCGATCAGCGATCTGCGATCGGTCGCCTACACCGCCACGCCGAGCAGCAGAATTCTCATCGAAGCGCGGGCTGGCTGGCGTCGCGAAGAGTACGCGTACACGCCCACCTCGGACATCGATCCCGACCGCTTGCTCATTCCGGTCATAGAACAGCAAGGACTGATTCCGGGCCTGCTGTACCGGGGCGGAGGAATTTCGAGCGCGACCCAGCCCTACCAGCGAACCCTGGGTGTGAGCATTCCATTCAGCGCCTCGCTTTCGTACGTGCCGGGTAGCCATTCCTTCAAATTCGGCTTCTACAACGTCACGGCACAGCGCACGTCGAACGTGAGCGACAATCAGGCCCATCTCACGTACCAGTTTCTCAACGGCACGCCGAACCAGCTCACCCAGCGGGCAACGCCGCTGTACCGGGCCGAGCGACAACGGCTGGACCTTGGCATCTATGCGCAGGACAAGTGGACGCTCAAGCGCTTGACGCTCAGTTACGGCATGCGCTTCGATCACTTCAGTAGCTACTTCCCCGAACAGACGCTGAGTCCTGGCCTGCTCGTCCCGACGAGAAATGTGACGTTCGCCAAAACCGAGATGGCGAGCTGGTCCGACATCGTCCCGCGCCTCGGATCGGCGTACGACTTGTTCGGCGACGGCAAGACCGCGCTCAAGGTGTCGTTGAACAAGTACATAGTCGCACAAGGCCTCCAGGGCACGTACGGCGACACGGCGAATCCAGTCAACCGTTTGGCCAACATCGTGACTCGCAGTTGGACCGACCAGGACCGCGATTTCGTCGCCGACTGCGATTTGACCAGTACCGCCCTGCAGGATCTGCGTTTGTCGGGTGGCGACTTCTGTGGTGTGGTTTCGGACGTCAACTTCGGCCGGCCAACGCTCAGCCTCAACTACGACCCGGACGTGCTGACCGGCTGGGGTACGCGCCCGTATCAATGGGAATTCTCGGCGAGCGTGCAACGGGAGATCGGCAGCGGATTTTCGGTCGACGTCGGCTATTTCCGCCGCTGGTTCGGTAACTACGGCGTGACCGACAATCTCAATCAGGGCCCGGCCAACTACACCTCGTTCGGCGTCACCGCGCCGGTCGATCCCAGGCTGCCCGATGGCGGAGGCTACACCGTGGATGGGTTCTACAACCTGAACCCGGACCGAGTGACCGTCGTCCCGAGCAACTACTTCACGCTCGCCAGCTAAGTACGGGGAGCAGACCGCGCATTGGAACGGCTTCGATTTCGGTATCAACGTTCGGCCGCGCAGAGGGCTGACGATTCAGGGCGGCGTGAGCACCGGACGCATGGAAACGGACAATTGCAACGTGATCAGTTCACTTCCGGACGGGCAATCCTTCAGGATTTTCGGTGCCGGCGCCGGTGGAAACGAGATCGTGGCGCTGACCGCGCCGTACTGTCATCAGAAGGACAACTTCCTGACGGACGCGAAAGTGATCGGCACCTACAACATTCCCAAGGTCGACGTCACGATCAGCGGTCTGTGGTACAGCCGGCCAGGGCCGGTGATCATGGCGAATAAGGTGTTCCTGAACTCCGACGTCGCACCATCACTGGGACGGCCGCTGTCGGCCAATGCTCAGACGATCACGCTGAACCTGGTGAGACCCGGCTCGTTGTACGGCGACCGTCGCAACCAACTCGACCTGCGGCTCACGAAGATGTTCCGCATCCAGCGAACACGCATCGGCGCAAATTTCGAGCTGTACAACGTCTTCAATGAAAACGCCGTGCTCACGGAAAACGCCACCTACCGCGATGCGTCGATCAACGGGTGGAGGATTCCCACGTCGATCCAGCCGCCGCGGTTCATCAAGCTGAGCGTCCAACTGGACTTTTGAGCTGAGCGAACCGCGCATGGCGATAATCGTCGGACGCGTGAACAACCGAGTTCCGATCGTGAAGTGGCTCTGTGCCTGCGCCTTGTCCTGTTCGGTTGGTGTCGCCACAGCGTCATCCCAGGCGCCGCTCTCCTCTGTCGGTGACGACCCTCAGAGTTTTCAAGATCAGGTAGGCAAAGCCGCCGCCGAGATTCAACGCCAAAGGACGGAGTTCATCTCTGCCCTGCTTGCGATTCATCGAAGCGATCGGCGGATGGTACGGAGACGAGGGGCCTGCCCTGTCGTCGAACGCCGATGCGATGGCGCGGGCGCTCGTTCGCTGGGACAAGGCCATTCAGAGCTACCGAAGCATTCTCAACGACGCGGCTGATAATCCGAACGTGCACGTGGCGCTGGCCGCCGTCTACTTGGAGCGTGGTAAAGGCGACGAGGCATTCAAGGAAGCCGCTGCTGCGAGTCGTCTCGACCCGTGGCGGTCCGACGCATACGTCCTGCAGGCTCTCGCTCACGACCTCGGCAATCGTCCCGGATCTGCGGCCAAGGTCCTGGAAAAAGCTGCGCCGCTTTCCAAGGACAACTCTGGGATCACGTACGAGCTCGCGCGGCGGCTGTATGCAGCCGGAGACGAAGAGGCAGCCAAGACGGCACTACGGAAGTTCTATTCAATGGTGGAAACAGCGAAGAAGCAAGATACGGAGAGCTCGAAGCCCGGCAACATTCGTTCGGGCGGGTCTGCTGCGCCAGTCAGCCGGCATCGCGCCGTTGTTTCCGCCCTCTGGCTACGTGGAGGGCTTCAGACTTCTGGCGCAGGGCGCCTACGAGAAGGCGATCGCAGCATTCAACGAGGGTCGTGCGACGCGATCCCCTGAACGACGCCGAGACGTCGCAAGACGACGACATGCGCAGGGGCGCCATCGCGCTACGCCAGGCCGACCTTCAAGGGGCACTCCGCCGCTTCAAAGCCGCGACCGAACGGTTCCCAGATCGGGCCGAACCCAGGCGCATGCTCGGTCTGGCTTACAAGGCCGACGAACAGTACACCCAAAGCATCGAGCAGCTGACCGCTGCCGTCGCGTTGAATCCAGGAGACGACCGCGTCCGCCTGTCGCTCGCTGACGTCCTGATTCTCGCGGAGCGGTTCGGCGAGGCCGAACGTGTATTGAAGGAAGCGGTGGACGCATTTCCGGGCAGCGCAGGCCCACGATATCAGCTCGCCGTCTTCTACCAAACGAGAGGGCGGAACGGCGATGTCGCTCTCGGAGCTCGAAAAGGCCCTCGCCTTCGAGCCCGTCCTTGGTCAGGACTATCTGTACGACATGCTTGGCATTCTCTACATGAGCAACGCCGATTTGGATGGAGCGCTCGCCGCTTATCGCAAACGTGCAGGCGCGAACCCGAACAACAGCGACGCACACCGGAAACTCGGTCAGGTCTATCTCGAGCAGAGCCGTTACGACGAGGCGCGCGCAGAGTTTGCAGCGGCCCTCCTTCTCGATCCCCTGAACGTCGAAGCTCATGCCGGCCGCGCCCAGGTGTTTCTGCGCACGGGGGAGTACGCCGAGGCTGAAGCGGCTTCCCGCCGCGCGCTCGCCTTGAATCGAACGCATGTCTCCGCCCGCTACGCTCTTGGCACTTCCCTAGTTCGACTCGGTCGAATCGAAGAAGGAACGCGCGAGCTCGACGAGTTTCAGCGCCTTCAAACCGCGGCGCTGGCCAAAGCGAGCCGAGATTGGGACCTCAAGCTGATTCGGCAAGGCGCGCAGGCGGCGGCTGACGAGGCCGACTTCGATCGCGCGGCGGTCTTGCTCGGCCGAGCGGCTTCGCTCGAGCCTGACGTCGCGTCGAACTACATCAGCCTTGGCCTCGTCCTGGAGCGCGCGGACCGGTACGCGGAAGCGATCGAGGCCTTTCCAAGGGCTCGAGAGACGTGCCGGTCCCGAGGTTCATCGCTACCTCGCCAGAGCGTACGCCGCGGCGGGGCTACGGACGGAGAGCGAGGCCGAGGAGGCCATCTACAGGCGCGCCAAACAGGATCCGGATCCTGAAAGCGGGTCGCAACCGTTGAACCGGATTCTCGCTGCCGGTCTGCCGTTGCTGCTTGGCTCGACCGCTCTGCTCATCGCACGGCAGCCGGAATCACCACGCTCGACCGGGCACATCCAGTTTCAGAACGTCAGCGCCGCCGCGGGTCTCGTGTTCAAACACACCAACGGCGCCAGCCCTGCCAAGCACATCGTCGAAACCATGAGCTCGGGTGGTCTCTTCTTCGACTACGACGGAGACGGGTGGATTGATGTCTTTCTGGTTGATGGCGGATCGGTCGTCGACGCCGACGTCGGCGCGCGAGCAAGGTCCCGGCTCTACCGGAATCGCGGCAACGGCACGTTCGAGGATGTGACGGACTCGGCTCGGATCGAACATCATCATTATGGCGTTGGAGCGTGCGCCGGCGATTACGACAACGATGGCCGCGTCGATCTGTATCTGACGAACTTTGGACCCAACGCCCTCTACCACAACGAAGGCGCCACATTTCGCGACATCACGCGAACGGCGCGCGTCGGTGACGCACACTTGAGCACGAGTTGTGCGTTTGCCGACATCGACAACGACGGCTTGCTGGATCTCTTCGTCACAAACTACGTCGATCCCGAGGACAACAGCAAAGTGTGCGGCGACAGCCGCGTGCGCGCATATTGCCGCCCGGACGTCTACAAGGGCGCTCCCAACGTCCTCTACAGGAACAATGGCGACGGCACCTTCACCGACATCACGCGTGCTGCCGGCATTTACAGAAACGATGGCAAGGGACTGGGTGTCGTCTTTGGCGACTACGACGACGACGGGCGCGTGGATTTCTTCGTCGCCAACGATCTCGTGCCGAATTTCCTCTATCACAACGAGGGCGGAGGCTGATTCCGCGAGGTCGGACTGCTCGCAGGCGTCGCCGTGGCGAGCGACGGCAGGCCCAGGGCCGGCATGGGCACCGATTTCGGCGACTACGATGGCGACGGGCGGATCGATCTCGTGGTCACCAATTTCGAGATGGAGACGCACAACCTGTATCGCAGTCTCGGCGGCGGGCTGTTTGCGGACGCGACGCTGCCAAGCGGCCTCGGCGCAGCGACCCTTCGTTTCCTGGGATTTGGAGCGGTGTTCTTCGACTACGACAACGACGGCCACCTCGACCTGGCGATCGCAAACGGCCACGTGCTCGACAACACTCGCTATTTCCAGTCGGCGTCAAAGTACGAGCAACGCAAACTGCTCCTGCACAACGACGGACGCGGTCGGTTCACAGACGTTGCCGAAACGGCCGGGCCGGGCTTCGCGCTCGAGAGAGTCAGCCGCGCCCTCGTGTCCGGCGACATCGACAACGACGGCGATCTCGATTTGCTGGTGACCAACAACGGGCAGTCAGCCGATCTCCTGCGGAACGACGGCGGCAGTCGTGGCAACGCCGTCCTGGTCAAGTTGATCGGCAAAGACAGCAACCGCGACGGTATCGGCGCCAGGCTTCGCGCCACTTCCGGAGGCCGAATCCAGATTCGTGACATGAAGTCCGGATCCAGCTACCTCGGGCAGAACGATCTCCGCGCGCACTTTGGTGTCGGCCGTGCGATCCAAATCGATCATCTCGAAGTACGGTGGCCGAGCGGCCACATCGACGTTGTCAAAGACATCCCCGCCAACCACATCGTCAGCCTGACTGAAGGCGGTCGCACAGATCGGACGCCATTGACGCGACGTTGAGAAAGCCACCTCATCGTCGCGTCACCAAGCCGGTCGACATTCCCAGCCCGCGGATACTCTCGACGAGCCTGTTCGTGTCAGACGACCTTGGTTGAGCAGTGTTCAGTGTCCACATACACGATTGGGGGTTTGATATACTCCTCCGCCGGAGGGCCGCCGCTCGTCGGTGCTGTTAAGTCAAAAAGGTTCATGCCGCCTGGGGTAGCCTGCGCGATGACCGCCAGACCGAGTGTTCATCAAGGCTATACGGCCGCCACGTTCGGAAATCGGTGACGGAACTCAGGTGAGGAGTTATGCGCCGAACCAAGCGTGTCCCCTCTTTGCTCGTGGCCGCCCTTGTTTCTGTCCGCCGGAGTCGTCCTCGCCGAAACGGATTTTTCCGGCGAGTGGACAGTGGTGCGGTCGCAGGACAACACCGAGAACCCGTGGGTCGGTGATTTTGTCGGCTTGCCGTTGAACGCAGCCGGGCTGGCTCGGGCCGAATCGTGGGACGCTTCCCTGCTGTCCCTTCCCGAGTATCAGTGCCGCCCGCACGGATGGGCCTACATCTCGCGCGGACCAACTCAGCTACGGATATCGAAAGAGATGGATCCGTTCACGCGCGAGCTCATCACCTATCAGCCAGAATGGCATCAGTCGAGCAATAGCCCGATCTTCCTCGACGGCCGTCAGCATCCTCCCGAGGAGGCCGCTCACGTCTGGGGCGGGTATTCGACGGCGACCTGGGAAGGCGACGTCCTCCGGATTGAAACCACTCATCTGAAAGAAGATTACATCCGCCGCAACGGCGCCATGATGACCGACGAAGCCACGGTCACGACGTGGTGGATTCGCCGAGGCGATTACCTGACTTGGATCAATATCGTGCACGACCCCAGCTACCTTTCAGAGCCACTGATTCGGAGTTCTGAGTACCGGCTGACCATCAACGCTCAGGTGCCGCCGCATCCCTGCACCTCGGTGTACGAGGGGCTCGAGAAAGGTCACGTCCCGCATTTCCCGTTGGGCGAAAACCCGTTCCTCAAAGACATCCGGGCCCGATACGGCATCCCTCCAGATTTGCCGACTGGCGGTCCGGAGACGATGTACCCGGAGTTCCAGCAAAAGCTGCAGGCGAGCGCCTGGTCGAGCGGAAAATAGGTCGAACGGATCAGCGATGAAACGGGCCGGTTTCGCTTTGTCTATCCTCGCGTCGTTCGCGTTGGCCACACTCGCCGGCCCCGCGGTCATGGACGCCCAGCAACCTGGTCAGGCCTCTGGGATTCGCGTGCTCCCAGTCAGGGGCAACATCTTCATGCTCGTTGGTGCCGGGGCCAACATCGTCGCTTCCGTCGGAAGAGACGGCGTGCTCCTGGTGGATACCGGCAGCGCCGCCATGAGTCAGCAGGTCGTCGCGGCGGTCGAGGAACTGTCTCGCCTCGTCACCGCGACAGCGACGCCACAGAAATCCTGTGTCGGGCTCGCCCAGGGTTGCCCGTGGTGGCAGGGATCGACCTTCCTGACAACGACCGCCGCCCCCCCGGCCCCCCGGCCAATCTTCGGCATCATCAATACAAGCTTCGATGCCGACCACATGGGTGGAAACGCCGCTATCGCGGCCGCCAGCCTCAAGTTCGGCGTCCGGCTGGCGCCGGGCGCGTGGATCGTCGCACACGAAAACGCCACGCTGCGCAACGGCAAGCCCATCACGGCTGCGCCCGAGGCGCTGCCAACCGAGAGCTACTTCGGGGAAGAGAAGAAGCTGAACTTCTTGAACGGCGAGGGTGTCGTGATCCGGCATCACTCGGCACATACCGACGGAGACAGCACCGTTCAGTTTCGCGAGTCCGAGGTACTGGTCGTCGGGGACATGCTGAACATGACGAGCTATCCCGTGATTGACATCGAGAGAGGCGGCAGCGTGCAAGGAATCGTCGACGGACTGAACTGGATTCTCGATGAAGCTGTCGTGGAGCACATGATGGAAGGCGGCACGATGATCGTGCCCGGCCACGGCCGGGTGACCGATTCAGCCGATGTCGCCTATTACCGCGACATGATGACGATTCTTCGAGACCGCGTCCTCGCGGCGATCAAGAAAGGGATGACGCTCGAACAAGTCAAGGCCGCGAAGCTGACCAGGGACTACGACCCTCGCTTCGGCAGGAACCCGGCCTGGACGCCCGACATGTTCGTCGAAGCCATGTTCAAGAGCTTGTCAGCCAAGAACTAAGAGTACGTTTCCGAATCAGTTGTAGCGCAGCCCCTTTGAGGACTCGTTCGTCACGAAGGTCAGATTGTAGCGCAGGCCTTTAGGGCTGCCCAGCGGCCGATTTGCAAATGTGGGGTCGGGACGAATGGACCGAAGAACCAGTCACGCAGTGAGCGCTCTCGTCGGACTTGGCGTGCTTCTCACGCTCGCTCAAACGACTGTGGGCGCTCAGCGAGGCGCTCCGGGGCCGCCTGCCGCCCCGCCAACGGGTCGAGCAGGCGCACCGTACGACATCACCGGCTACTGGGTATCGCTGGTGACTGACGACTGGCGCTATCGGATGCTCACGCCTCCCAAGGGCAACGTCGACTACCTCCCGGTCAACGCCGAGGCACGTCGTATCGCCAACGACTGGGACCCGGCCAAAGACGAGGCGAATGGGGAGCAGTGCAAAGCGTACGGCGCCGGCGGGGTCATGCGCCTACCGGGACGGCTGCACATCACATGGGAAGGCGACAACGCCCTGCGGCTGGAAACTGACGCCGGCACCCAGACACGACAATTCCTGTTCGACGACGTCGCAGCCACCGCCGTCCGCTCCAAGCTGGCAGGGATATTCGGTCGCGCGATGGGAGCGACCGGTCGTGGGAAGAGGAAGAGCGGCAGTCAACACCGCCCAGCTCGGCCAGTTGAAGGTCACGACCACCCGTCTCCGCCCCGGCTACCTGCGGAAGAACGGCGTCCCCTACGGCTCCAACGCCGTGTTGACCGAGTACTTCCTTCGCCTGGTCGATCGCGGTGGTCAGGAATATCTCGCCGTGACGACGATGCTCGACGACTCGCAATATCTGCAGCAACCGTACGTCAAGACGTATCAGTTCAAGAAGCAGCGCGACGCGGCCGGCTGGAGGCCAACGCCCTGCTCTACCCGCTAGTCCGCACCTCAGTTCAGTACGGCGATTCCGACTCATCACGAAAAAGAATCGGACGTTGAAGATGTTGGGATCGACTTTCAGAATGAGGGGACGGCCCGAACGCCGTCCCCCTCTCGAGTGCTTGCGGCTCAAAAATCGAAGCGCGCACCGAACTTCACGAACCGCGGCTGGATCACGCTCAGCGCGTTCTGCCACGTGGCGCCGTACGTATTCTGTTGCGTGAGGATCGCATCCGAGTTGAACGCGTTGTAGAGGTCGACGTTCAGATCCAGACGGTTGCTGCCGAACCTCAGGATCTTCGAGAAGCGCAGGTCGAACTGATTCAGACGATCGCCCCACATATCGCCGGGTTCGGCCACGTTCACGGTAACCTGGCCGAAAGTGAACGGGCGCCCCAGACCAGGCGCTGTGCCCGCATAAATCTGGTTCGCGGCGATCTGTGGACCAGGGACGCTTTGGAACGTTCCACTGATCCGGATGTCCCACGGAATGGTGTAAGAGGCGACGGCCTTGTAGAGGCCCAGGAAGGGGGTCTCCTGGTGACAGAATTGAGCCGGCGACAACGCGCCCGGGCCCCCGCCGATACCAGGAGTCACCACGCCGACGATCCACCCGGCCTGGAGGCCCGCCGGCGCGACCGCCCCGGTGAGTGCCTCCGGCACATCGTCGATGATGTCGCAGTTGTCGCTCAACGACTTGCCCCAACTGGCTCCCCCTTGCAGGAGGAGTCCATTCCCAAGCCGAGTGTCGATAGTCAAGTCGACACCGTTCCAGTGCGATATCTGCTTGCCGAACTGCGATGCATCTTTCACGACGTTCCGGTTCGCCACCGATCTGTTCTGATCGAACAATCCGGTGATGGTCTGGCCGCTCGTCGTCTCCAGGCGTGCGTCGGTCGGCGCGACTACGCTGAACTGGGTGAAGTCCGACTTGCTCAACGCCTCGTTGTCCACGACGTTGAAATTGCCGTAGATGCGGCGGAAATAGCCAACGCTCGCCGACAACCGCGGCATGATCTCGTGCTGGACGCCGCTCGAGAACTCCCAGTTCCACGGTCGCACGCCCCACCCGTCGAGAATGGCCGCGTCGTAGAACGTGCTCGGGCGGGCGCTGCCGAAGCCAAGGTCCTGCCAGACCTGGCACTCACCGTTGGGTTGAGAGTTGAGAAGATCGCAGTCGGGCGTGAAATTTCCGTTCGAGTCGGTCCAGACGCGGCTGACCTGCGTCACTAACGTGTTCGCCGGGTTGTTCGCCACCGCGTAGCGAATTGAGTCCTGCTCGACGGCTCGGCTGGCGCTCGCCCTGACGGCCGTCTTGCCGTCTCCGAAGAGGTCGTACGCCGCGGCCACGCGCGGGTTGACGTCCTTCCAGTTCGGAACGTTCTTGACTGCGGGATAGAAATCATTCCTGTTTGGCAACCAGCGATGCGGCTGCGAGGTGAAGTCTGAGGTCGACTCGTTTTGCAGGTCGAGTCGCAGCCCGCCGCTGAGTGTCAACCGATTCATCGTCCACCGGTCTTGAGCGTAGATGCCCAGGTTGTTGTTGAGGTTGTTCTGCCAGCCGGCGTTGGGCGCCTGAATCGTTACGAGGTTGGGCACGTACTCGCGAGTGCGGTACCAGATGCCTCCCGTTGACTCGTTGTTGTCACCGCGCCAGAAGTGGCCGCGCTGCAGGTCCATACCGACCTTGACGGTGTGCGACCCGGTGACGTAGTTCATCGCCGCGACGAAGCTCTGTGATGGCAGCCGGTCGTCGAAATCGAACCCTTGCGGCGCGCGATAGATCAGCGGGCGGATTCCGAGCGCACTCCCCACGGGACTGCCCTGGTCTTGAATGGAGATGCCGTTGATCGCGATCGGGCTCGGCGATGATGGTGTCGGGACTGGCGCCGGGCGCAACCCCGGCCTCGAACAGGAGGCGGTTGGTGGCAGTATACGTCCACTTGAACGTGGACAACTGTGTGTGCCAGGTGGTGACGCGCACAGCCTCCGGAGCGTTGGTGTTCGCGGCGATCGCCCAATGCGGATCGACCTTGTACTGGTACGCATACCACCCGGTAAACTTCTGCTTGTCGGTGATCCCCCACGTCACCCTGCCGTTGTTATCGTAAGTGTAGGTGCCCGCGTAGCCCTGATTGCCCAGAGTCGTTCACACGCACGATCGTTGACGGATCCGCTGCGTAGTACAGGCCGGCCAGATAGTACTCGTTCGTGAAGTACCGAGATGTGGCGTAGAACCACAGACGATCGCGCACGATCGGACCGCCAATCGCGCCGTTGAGGTCGTAAAGCTTCTTGAGAGTCGTCGAGGCATTGGCGACGCCACGCGCAAGCAGTCGATCCGTGATGTTATTGCCCTGCAGGCTCGGCGCGGAGCCGTTGGCGAGCGCCGACCCGCTGAAGGTATTGCCGCCCAGATCGCGGAATAGCGTTCATGATCACGCCGTTCGTGCCGGTCTCGCCGCTCTGACCGGAGAGCTGAACGTCCACCTGATCGAACAGGAGCGGCGAAAGGCTCATGTTCGTCAGGTTCGAACTGAGATACATGTTGCCGATTCGGAGGCCGTCCATCAGCGAGACACCGTCCATGGTCGCGCTGCCGTGGGCGGACACTGAGCGCCCGTCTGATCGCCGAGGACGCCACCGACGTCAGTGACGCTGGGCCGGATCGCAGGTACGCTCGCGGCCATCTGAATCCACGAGCCGCCGCCCGGAAGCTCCTTGATGATCTCGGCCGTCACCGAACGCGTCTGCGCCGCAGACTTCACGTCGACAATGGGGCTCGCTCCCGCCACGGTGATGGTTTCGGAAACGGCGCCGACCCGCATTTCCCCGTCCACCGTAGCCGTAAAGTTGATCGACACCTCGACCCCTCCACGCTGGTACGTGCTGAACCCGGGCAGCGCGAACGTCACGGTGTAAACACCGGGAGGCAGGTTCACGATCGAGTACTGACCGACGCCGTTGGTAACTGCGGTGCGCACCTTCTCGATCAGCGCGGGGCTGGCGGCTTCAACAGTCACGCCCGGCAACACCGCACCCGACGTGTCCTTGACGACACCCGCGACAGTGCCGAGCGCCTGTCCGAAGCTCGGCGTGGGCAGGCTGACAAATCCCAGTACGACCATAACCGCCGAGGCGATCGCTCGCATACGCCCTCCCTTCATGCTCTTGACTATTCCTTCGACCAGAGGCCCGAGCCGAAGGCCCGGGGCGTTCAGCCACACGGAACTCATGTGTAATCGGGCGCCACAATACAAAGCTGCCGAGTGGGTGTCAACAATACCGCGATGTACGCCGAGAAAGTGGAGAATTCACCGATTCGAATCGGCAGGCGAAGGGACGAGCAACCGGGGCGGGAGCACGTGAAGCATCGAACGGGCTCGGCTGAAGCCTGTGCGTTCCAAGCGGCACCGCGCCGCTCGCGGAGCGCGAAGGCTTCAGCCGATCGGCAGGTTACTTAGCGAAGGGATGCCATCCTTGCGTTTAACGGCTTAGAAGTCCCACCTCGCCGCGAACTTCACAAACCGCGGCTGAATGACGGTCAGCGGCAGCCGCCACACCGGTCCCCACGATCCGATTTCCTGAATGACCGCATCCGAGTTGAACGCATTGTAGAAGTCGACGTTCAGATCGAGACGAGACCTGCCCATCCTGAAGATCTTGCCGAAGCGCAAATCGATCTGGTTCAGCCGGTCGCCAAATTCCGTGCCCGGCTCGATCACGTTGACGTTCGCCTGGCCCAGCGTGAACGGCCGCCCCAGGGTAGTCGAGGCCACCCGGTTGGTGTTGTTATAAATGACGTTGCCGAGGATCCCTCCCGCTTGTCCGTTAGCCACTAGCGTTCCAGGAATGCTCTGGAACGTTCCGCTGAGACGGATGCCCCACGGTATTTCGTAGGAGGCCGCGGCCTTGTACTGTGGGAGGTACGGCGTTTCCTGGTGACAGAAGCCCTTCGGCGTCCAGACGCCACCGGTGAACGTCGCCACGGGCGCCGGGATGCCGGTCGGTAGAGCGGGTGGCGGCGCGAACTGCCGCGCTTCAGGCAGGTCGTCGACGACCTCGCAGTTGTCGCTCATGGACTTGCCGGTGCTCACGCCGCCCTGCAGAGACAGCCCGTTCCGAACCCGGGCATCCAAGGTCACGTCGAAGCCATCCCAGTGCTGAAGCTGCTCCCCGAACCGGGAGGCGTCGGTAATGACGTTCCGCGGAGCGACGAGGAAGTTCTGGTCGTAGAGGCCGCCGATCGTCTGCCCTGCGTTCGAAAGCTGGAAGCCGCTTGCGGGCCCGCCGCTGGTCGGCACGGTGACGCTGTACTCCGTGAAATCAGCAGGACCGAGCGCTTCGTTGTCCATGACGTAGAAGTTTCCGTAGACGCGCCGGAAGTAACCGAACGAGGCCGACAGCCGAGGCAGGATCTCCTGCTGGACGCCCGCCGAGAACTCCCAGTTCCACGGACGGACGTGCCAACCACTCATGATCGCCGGGTCGTACCTGGTGCCGGGCACGGCGGTGCCGAAGGTGGGGGTCAGGTAGGCGCTACACTCACCGTTTGCTCCGCTCACGGTCAAATCGCAGTTCGGGAAGAAATCCCCGTTGGTGTCGGTCCACGTGCGGTTGGTCTGGGTGATGATGGTCGTCGCCGGGTTGTTCGCGCGCGCGTACCGGATCGAGTCCTGCTCCACGCCGCGGCTGGCGCTCGCCTTGAGCGCCGTCTTCCCGGTGCCGAACAGATCGTACGTCCCGGAGATTCGCGGATTGACGTCCTTCCAGTTCGGGACGTTCTCGACGGCCGCGAAGTTGAAATTGCGGTTGGGCGCCCACCGGTGCGGCCCTGCCGTGAACGGCTCTGTGGATTCGTTCAGGAAGTCCAGGCGGATACCGCCGTTGAGCGTCAGCCGGTCCATCGTCCACCGATCCTGCGCGAAGATCCCCAGGTTGTAGTTCAGGTTGTCCTGCCAGCCGGCGACCGGCGCTTGTTGGACTACGAAGGCCGGCGCTCCACCCGTCGTCAAATACCAGATTCCGCCCGTCGAGTCGTTGTTGTCACCCCGCCAGAAGTGTCCCTTCTGCATCTCGAAGCCGACCTTGACGCTGTGGGTGCCGGTGACGTAGTTCATGGAGCCGGTGAACGACTGCGACGGGAGCCGGTCGTCGAAGTCGAAGCCTGTCGGCGCACGATATGCGAAGTTGTTTGCGAGCTGTTCGGTGATTGAAATGCAGACCGGCGCCAAGGAACCCTGGGAGGGACATTGACCCACTCGCTCGGGATCCAGCTTGATGGTGTCGGGGCTCTCGCCCGCCATCACTCCGACCTCGAACAGCAGCCGGTTCGTGGGCGTGTAGTTCCATTTCGCCGTCGACAGTTGCGTATTCCACGTCGTGATACGAGCCGCTTCAGGAGAGATATTGAAGACCTGGATCAGCCAGTGCGGATCCACCTTGTACTGATAGGCGTACCACCCCGAAATTTTCTGCTTGTCGGTAATGGCCCACGTCACCCGCCCGTTGTTGTCGTACATGTACGTGCCGCCGTAAGCCTGTTGGGACGTGTCGGGCACGCGCTGGATGGCCGTGACGTCGACAGGATAATTGCGCGCAAGATAATACTCGTTCGTGAAATACCGCGAGGTGAAGTAGAACCAGACTTTGTCTCGCTTGATCGGGCCGCCGATCGAGCCGTTGATGTCGTACAGCTTCTTCAGCGTCGTGGAGGCGGTCGTCAGGCCGCGCGCCCGCAGGTCGTCCGTGAGGTTCGAACCCTGAAGATCGGGACCCGAGCCATTGGCGAGTATGGACCCGCTGAAGGTGTTCCCACCCGACCGTGGGATGGCGTTCATGATGACGCCGTTTGTGCCCGTCTCGGCCGACTGACCGGACAACTGCACGTCCACCTGGTCGAAGAGCAGCGGCGACAGGCTCATATTCGTGAGGTTCGAGCTCAGGTACATATTGCCAATCCGCATGCCGTCGATCATCGACACCCCGTCCATCGGCGCGCTCCCGTGCGCGAACACCTGAGCGCCGGTCTGATCCCCGAGCACGCCTCCGACGTCAGTGTTGCCGGCCCGAACGGCCGGCACCAGCGCGGCCATCTGGATCCACGAGCCACCACCAGGGAGCTCCTTGAAGTCCTCCGCCGTGACGGTCCGACTTGTGGAGGCGGACTGCACGTCGACGAGCGGGCTCTCGCCGCTCACGGTGATGGTTTCCGCCACTGCACCAATGCGTAACTCGCCGTCGATGTTGGTCGTGACGTTCACCGAGACCTCGACGCCTTCCCGCTTGAGCGTACTGAACCCCGTAAGAGTGAACGTTACGCTAAACACGCCCGGCGGCAGGTTCACGATTCTGTACTGTCCCGCGCCGTCCGACACGACGCTTCGGACCTTTTCAATCAACGCAGGGCTCGCAGCTTCAACCGTAACACCCGGTAACACGGCACCCGACGCGTCCTTGACGACGCCAGCCACCGTGCCCAGGGCCTGTCCGAAACCAGGCGTGGGAAGACTGATGAATCCCACGACCACCATCACCGCCAATGCGATCGCTCGCATACGTTCTCCCTTCGTTCTTCTCGAGACAGAGGCTGACATCGAGAGCGGTTGCGTTTATCTACACGGAACGAGTGTGTAATAGGGCGACACAATAAAATCACTCTCGGCGGCGGGTGTCAATCAACAACGAGCCCGCCGGGCTGGCGAGACACTGGCGAATCCAATCATTTGAATCATGAGGGAAATGGCGCGTCAGAACGGGAACTCAGCCGAGCGCAATGCAATCCTTGTTTTGGGCGAGCCACATCGCGAATGTTTGCAATGAGGGGTTCAACGTGCGACTGAACGCCACGTCCCGAGCGCCACAAAACGCTTCCTGAAAGTCGCGCTTGAACTGGAACATGTTGCCGAGCTCGGGAGCGTGCGGGATGCTCGATCGCCGATACGCATCGGGCTGAATGTCCTGATAAACGACAGGTTCTCCGAATGCTTCTGCCATCTTCGCCGCCATCTCGCGGCCGGTCATCAACTCACCGGCGATGCCGACAGTGCGTCCGACGAGCTCCTGTCCCCGCTTGAAGATGCCGTAGGCGCAGCGACCGATATCCTCCGCAGCAATTCCCGGAAGCTTCTTGTCGGCCATCGGAAATGTGAGCGTCAACTTCCCGCTTGCGTCTCTTTTCGGGCCCATACCGGGAAAGCCGATGAAGTTATCCCAGTAGAACGACGTCAGCAGCCGCGTCGTCGGAACCACACCCTCGAAAAAGACGTCCGCCTCTCCTTTGGCATCGAAATGTGGGACCTTGTAGCGACCCGCGAGTGTCGGCAACCGAGGATCGTCCAACGGCACCCACCGACGCGTGTCCTCGAGAGTGGACCAAATGACGTGCCGCACGCCGGCTCGCCGCGCCGCCTCCGCCATCGATCGGGCTTGCGAGGTCTCGCGCTCGGGCGAAAAGTGCTCCCAGAAATTCGTCACGCAGAACGCGCCGTACGCTCCTTCGAGGGCGCGCGTCATGGATTCCTCGTCGTCCGCGTCGGCGAATACAACGGTGGCGCCATTCTGCGCGATCTTCGCGGCCCTCTCGGAATCGACCCGGCGAGTCAGTGCCCTGACGCTGAACCGGCTGCCGGCGTCGCTCAGGATCGCCCGCGCCAGTCCGCCACCTTGCGCTCCAGTGGCACCCACGACGGCGATGGTCATCTGGTCAGGCATCGTTGCGACTCTCCGGCCGGGCTCGAGCGCGCCACGCCCGTCAAGCCGGGGCTGGAAGCATGGAGCGGCGCTGACATTATATAAATGTGCAGAAAGAGTTCCCGTCCGACCCGAGGCGCCTCGAATTGACCCCGCCCGTCAACGGCCTACGACCGCAATGTTCGCGTCCTTTTGGCGGTTAATTGGACCGCCATGCGGCGTCTACGAGGATATCGTTCTCGTTCTGGTGGCCGCATAGCGGTCCTAGGCGCGCACGGCGCGCCTGCGAGGGAGCGGCGCGGGGTATCGGGGTCCCCGCGAGCGACCGAGCCGGGGTGTGGGGCGGAGCCCCACGTAAGTTCGGTGCGAGGTGAGAAGGGCCGCCTCCGGGATCGGAGGGAGAGTTGTCCGAGTTACCCTCGGAAGCGGCCCAGCTCCGGCTCTACAACAGCCGGACCTCGTGTACGGGATCGACGGGAACTCACGCTCAGTCGGTGCGGCGACGAGCACGACGAACCATACCACAGAGTGTGCAGCAGCACTACACACTCCCTGCCACCGCATAGACCACCCATGCTCCCGCCTGATCGCCTCACCCTGGCCGTACAACGGGCTTCGCCCCGTGACCGAAGCACCATGCCACTGAGTTGACGCTGTAGCGCAGGGCTTTAGGCCTGCCAGGCCCGCATCGAGCAGACCTAAGGCGCTTTCCTTTTCGGTGTAGTCCGCGATCGACTTTGTGTCCGTCCCCGATCTTGGGCCGCGCTTGGTCCTAAGTCCTTGGTCGTGCTCGAAGTGCGGTCGCCCGTCCATGCGAGTTTCGCCCGCAGCCAAGGACCGAGGACGACCAAGAACTACGAACGGACCAAGAAACCAAGGACGAAGGACAAAGGACTGGCCGCTACATCCAACTGGGATTTGCTCTAAAGGTCTGCGCTACCAGAGCCGGCCTGCGTCAATTCAAATGAGAACCGGGGATAAGTCGTGCTGACGACGAGACTCAGGTAGGCTCACGACCCCACCGCGCGCATGGTAGATTGGTGCCCGCTGGCACGATGAACCGGCGCCGAACCTTTCTCAAGTTGACCGGGCTGGTTGGCGCGGAGCTGCTGATTAAGAGCGGAGCGCAGGAGGTCCGCGCCCAGGCGGCCTCGCCCGAGGCGCGGTCCGTCCAGACCGCTGCACTCACGATCGGCTACGAAGACAACGGGGACGCCCGAGGATTCCCCATCATCCTCCTGCACGGGTTCCCCGACGATGTTCGAGCCTGGGATGAAGTGATCCCGCCGCTGACAGCCGGCGGCTATCGAGCGCTGGTGCCCTATCTGCGCGGGTACGGCAGCACGCGATTCCGTGACGCCGCGGCCCCGCGCATGGCGGAACAGGCGGCAATCGGACAGGATGTGATCGATTTCGCCGACGCGCTGCGGCTGCAACAGTTCGCCGTGGCCGGGTACGACTGGGGTGGCCGTGCGGCCGCGATTGCCGCGGCCCTCCATCCTGACCGCGTGCGCGCGACGGTCCTCATCGGCGGCTACACGATTCAGAACACGATCGCTGCCCCGCAACCAGCCTCCCCCGAAGCCGAGCATCGTGCGTGGTATCAGTGGTACTTCAACACCGAGCGCGGCAGGCGCGGCCTCGAGACCAATCGCCGCGCGATCTGTCGGTACCTCTGGCAGACGTGGTCGCCAGGCTGGCGTTTCACCGCCGAGACGTTCGACCGTACAGCCGCGTCGTTCGACAACCCCGACTTCGTCGAAGTGGTGGTGCACTCCTACCGTCATCGAATCGGGAACGCGCCCGGCGAACCTCGCTTCAAGTCGACCGAAGAGTTGCTGGCCAAGCGCCCGAGAATTCAGGCGCCGTCAATCACGCTCTACGGCGCCGACGATGGGATTGCGCGTCCGGCTGTCGAATCCCCACCGGCCGAGCGTGAGGCGTTCGCCTCGTTGCTGGCTCGTCGCGTGATTCCAGGCGTCGGCCACTTCATGCCCCGGGAAAAGCCGGACGCCGTGTCGTCGGCGATGCTCGAGCTCCTTCGCTAACCACAAAGAGCACAGAGCTCACAGAAGGGAACCACAAAGGGCACAAAGATCACAAAGGACGAACGACACTTGGTGTTCTTTGTGTGCTTTGTGGATCAGACGGCCGTCTCTCGCCGATGCGCGCAGCCCCTGAGAGCTAGGAGGCCGGGCTGTCGCCGGCGTCACCAACGCCCCTGCGCTCCGCCGCTGCGTCGGGCATCGCTGGCTCGGACGCCCCACGGGCGTGCGCCGCACGGAATCACGCAGATCCTTCGAAGTTGACGTCCACCTGCTCCGCGCGCGCCGCGGCACGGATGAGTCGGCGTCTCTGACGGCGGCTGGCACTGACATCCAGCTCTCAGGCAGTCAAGGCACCGGGCACGGGCTAATGCGCAGCGTGGCCGGACGCGATCGCACGCGGGTCGGAGATTCGCCGCGCGGCGACCCCGGAACCGTGCCGCTGGCATCACCCGGACGGTGATGCGCGACGGATGTCGTGGGGGATCCGCTGATGCCGCGGCGGCGACGACAACCGAGGACTGCGGTTCCGCCCGACGCCCGATGGCCCGGCGCCGAGCGCGACTGCACGTGAAGGGGCTCGGGACGCCAGCTCCGTCGGAGCTAGACCCGCAAGGCTCATCGAATGGCGCGGGTGGATGCCGGTCTGTCGCCGATGTAAGTGGAGAGAGGGCGCATCAGGCGGCCGCGGCGACGTTGTTCGTCGAAATGGGCGCACCACCCGGCGACTCGTGAGGCCGCGAACGTGGGCGAGAACGATGCACGAGGAATCCCGATCGCCTCCAGCAGGATGGCCGTGTAGAACTCGACGTTCGCGCGGAGCCTTCGCGCTGGATGCCGCTCCGCCAGCAGCGCTTCGGCTTCGCGCTCGACCGTCCGCGCCAACGACAGTCGATCGCCGGTCGAACCGGACGCCTCGAGTCGCGCGGCGACCCGTTCCAACGCCGCGGCGCGCGGGTCGCGAACCCGGTACACACGGTGGCCCATGCCCATGATCCGGTGGCCGGTCGAGAGCTGACCGGCCAGCCACGATCGCGCGTGCATGGGATCTTCGATAGCGTCCAGCATGTCGAGCACCGGGCCCGGCGCGCCACCGTGCAGCGGTCCCTTCAACGCGCCGACACCAGCGACTACGGCGCTCACAAGATCAGAGCCAGTCGACGCCACCACGCGAGCTGCGAGCGTCGAAGCACTGAGGCCATGGTCCACGACGCAACAGAGATACGCATCGAGGGCCTCGACGCGGGACGACCCTACGGGCTTCCCGACGACCATACGCAGGTAGTCCGCGGCGTGAGAGAGGGAGGGATCCGGCTCTATCGGTTCTTGACGACTCTGACGGCGCGACCAGGCTGCGGCAAAGACCGCCGTGGCACCCGTGAGGAGCAGCGCGTCGCGCGGGAAACTGCCGAATGCGGTGAGGTGCCCGAGTGCGGCTCTGAGGGCGTCCATGCCGTCAGGCAACTCGAGCGCGTCTCCGAGCGACGGAACGAGCGCGAATGCATCGAGCCGCCCCTGTGCCAGGCGCATTCGCCAGTCGTTACGCTCGCCCCCGGTCGGCAGACGGCCCGACCACAACAGCGCACAGACGTCCTCGAACACGGCTTCGCCAACCAGCTCTTCGACCTCGTAGCCGCGAATGATCAGCTGGCCGCGCTCGCCGTCGACGTCGCTCAGTTCAGTCTCGGCGACGACGACTCCGTCTAAACCCGTTAGAGCCTCTGACATGCAACTCGCCTCTTACCCTCCGTGGCCACGTGTCCTCTGTGGTGGAGTGAGTTCTTCACCAGAACGCCGCTAACGATCATGGAACCGTCGCGGGCTCGCGTCAATATTGATTCAACGATCAATACATCAGGATTGAGGCGCTGGGCCCGTATACCGCGCGCGCGGACGTATGAGCTGCTCGAGCGCATACTGCTCCATCGCGTGCGCAATCCATCCGGAGGTCCGGCCCACGGCAAAGAGCGCCAACGCCGACCCTCTCGGCACGCCAAGCGCTCGGCGGAGAATGACGAGGCCGTAATCGAGCGTGGGGTGGTCGTTGAGAAGAGCTCGCCCAGCGTTTCTGCTGGCGCGCAGAAAAGCGGTTGCGGTCGACTTCGGCCACACTTTCTCCACCGCGGAGAACAGGACCCGCGCACGAGGATCGCCGTCCGGGTACAACGGGTGCCCGAACCCCGGGACAGACTCTCCCCGCCGCAGCCGATCGGCCATCGTCCGACGCACATCGTCCGGCGATCCTGCTTCATCGAGAAAGCTTTCGATCCGAGCCGTATAGCCCCCATGGCGGGGACCGTGGAGTGCGGCGAGCCCGGCGCTCACGACGTCGTAGGGAGAGCTTCGCGTCGAGGCCGCCACTCGGACGGCGAAGGCCGATACGTTCAGCTCGTGATCCGCACAGAGAATCAACGCCATGTCGAGCAAACGACGCGAAGCGCCCCCGCGCAGCTTCCACCCACTCGCCAGGCTTGCCGCAATCGACCGCGACCGATCGCGGCCCCCTAGCGTTGCCGCCGCCGTCAGCAGATGAAGAATGCGCCAGCCCCTGCTCGTCACCGCCTCGTTTCTGAGATCAAACGCTGCGCGATCGTCAGCTGCAGCCAACGGCAGGATGGCCTGCAACCGTTCCATCACCGGCAGAGGCCGCAGATGTGCGAGCGCGTCTCGGGTCTTGCCAGAGATCGGCGTATCGGGCAGCTCGAGCTTCCCGTTCGGGCTCCACAGCAGCCGGACGACGTCCTCGAACTGTCCGTGCTCGGCGAGAGCGATCGCGTCTCGGCCGCGATAGTAGAATCGCCCGCCGTCGATGAGCGTCAGGCTCGATTCCAAGACCGGAATGCCCCAGTTGAGTGTGTTGCGAGCGACGACTTCCGGATGCAGTCGCGCCTGGTTCTGGTCGCGAAGGCGCTCGACCTCGGCGGTCAGATACCGCGACGCCCGGGGATTCCGCGGATCGGGCTCCGCGTGGAGACGCCCCCGACTGACATACGCGTATAGCGAGTTGCGGCTCACCCCAAGCGCAGCAGCGGCTTCGGATGCGTTCAAGTACCTTGAACGTCTCGGGCTGTCGATCATGTCGACACTCTATCAACAGTGACCGACACGCCGCATGGCGATCCGCACGAGACAGGAGCTTCGACGCGTCTATGATCGGGCTTCATGATCCGCGTTCTCGTCAGCGCGTGCCTGCTTGGTGAAAAGGTTCGGTACAACGGCGCCGATGCGACCGCCGCGAGCCCGATCCTCGCCCGATGGCTCGCCGAGCAGCGCATCGTTCCGATGTGTCCGGAGGTGGCGGGCGGCCTCGGCGTGCCTCGTCCTGCCGCCGAAATCGTCGGGGCGGGTGGACGCGCGGTTCTCGATGGGACTGCCCTGGTCCTCACCGCTCAGCACATCGATGTGACCGGGTCGTTTCTGAGCGGTGCGCGGCTCGCATCGGATCGGGCGCTGGCTGAGAACGTGGGACTGGCGATCCTCAAGGATGGCAGTCCATCGTGTGGAAGCGGATTCATCTACGACGGCTCGTTTACCGGAACTCGATCCCGGGACGTGGGGGTGACCGCTGCGCTGCTCGAGCGGCGAGGAATCCGCGTCTTCAGCGAGCAGCAGCTCGAGGCGGCGGCAGAATATCTGAACGATCTCGAGAGTGCCGACGGGAAGAAGTAGACTCCTTCCACCTCGAATCACGAAGGTCCGAAGCACACGAAGGTCCACCTCTAGAGCATTTTCGATTTTGATGTAGCGTCCCAGCCCAGTTTTCGCGTGCGTCGGACATCGGCCGGGACCACCCGGGCGGCCGCGCCGGAACCGCAGTCCTTCGGTTCGTACCCTTCCGCCGCCGCGGCGATCAACGGGTAGTTCCCACAACATCTGTCTCGCGCAATCACCGCCAGGGGTCATGCCAGCAGCACGGATCACGGGGCCGGAGATCGCCGCGCGGAAAACCTGCGGCCCGCGGTTGCTGCGAGCGCGCCCGGCCGCGCCGCACGGGTGGCCCGCCCGATGCCCGGCGCCCGCGAATGCCTGAGAGCTGTGAGGGCCGGGCGCCAGCCGCCGTCGAAGCACGCCGACGTCATCCCGTGCCGGAAGCCGCGCGCGGCGCAGGCGGGCGTCGACTTCGGTCTGCGTGATCCGTGGCGTGCGCATCAGCTGTGGCGGTGCATGCCACGCACGTGACCGTCGCCGAAGCCAGCTCATAGTCGACGCCGGGGCGAGAGAGTGGGCAAGCCGCGCGCGGCTTCCCGGCGTGCGAAGTTCGGCGGCAGGCGGCCGGTCCTCACGGCTCTCAGGGCCTTGCGCGCGTGGCGAACTCTCCGGCGGGCCCTTCAGTTTCGACAACAACGACTGCGGCTAAGTAGCCGCTACACGCTCATGAAAAACGCGATAAGCATCCTCCTCCAAATCCCCCGTTGCTGCGACTACCGGGCCCGACCTTGAAACGGTTGAGGCAGCCGCTCGACCGTTGTCGATGTGTTGCGTGGCTCGCCAGACCCATGGCTTGGAAGATGCATCGATGCCGCTTCAGAACAGCAGCCCAGCTTGAGGTTTGATATGAGCGACTCCGACAAGACAGACCGACCCGATTTCAGCCAGGGAATCGATATCAGCGCTCTGCCAGATGGTGGGATGCTCGGCGGACGCGTCGGCGAGGAAGATGTGCTTCTAGCTCGTGCGGGCAAAGATCTCTTCGCCGTTGGCGCACATTGCACGCACTATCACGGACCTTTGGCAGACGGACTCTTGGTCGGGGACACGGTCCGCTGCCCTTGGCATCACGCCTGTTTCAACCTGCGGACCGGCGAAGCGGTGCGTGCCCCGGCCCTGGACCCCATCGCATGCTGGCGCGTGGAACGGCAGGGCGGGAAGGCGTTTGTCCGTGAAAAATTGCCCGAACAGCCGTCGCCGTCTGCCTCCATGCGGACTCACCACGCCATGGCCTCTATCGCGATCGTGGGCGGCGGCGCAGCGGCTCTGGCGGCCGCCGATATGCTCCGGCGGGAGGGCTACGACGGCGCGATCACCATGATGAGCGCGGACGATTCACCGCCCACCGATCGCCCGAACTTGTCGAAGGACTACCTGGCGGGGCAGGCACAGGACGACTGGATCCCTCTGCGACCGCCGGAGTTCTATGCGGAACGCCGGATTGAGCTGTTGCTTGGCTCACGCGTCTCGTCGATTGACGTCAAGGCGCGCGAACTTCGACTCGAGGGTGGCGCGCGGCGAAAGTTTGACGGGCTGCTGCTTGCGACAGGCGCCGATCCAGTTCACTTGCCGATTCCTGGCGCTGACGCGGCACGGGTGCACTACTTGCGGTCCTTCCAGGACAGCCGCGCGCTCATCGAAAAGGCACAGCAGGCCAAACATGTTCTCGTCGTAGGCGCCAGCTTCATCGGCCTCGAAGTGGCGGCTTCGCTGCGAAGTCGAGGCATCGATGTGGACGTGGTCGGACCAGAACGTGTGCCGCTGGAACGAGTCATGGGCCAGGACGTCGGTCGATTCATCCAGACGTTGCACGAGGCAAAAGGCGTCACCTTCCACCTTGGACAGACGGTGGAGCGAGTCGATGGCCGATCGGCCACGCTTAGTGGCGGTGCCGTTGTGGACGTCGACTTTCTTGTATTGGGAGTCGGTGTTCGGCCGGCGACGGCCCTTGCCGAAAGCTCCGGCCTGGCGCTGGATCGTGGGATAGCCGTGAACGAGTACCCTCGAGACGAGCGCGCCCGGAATTTTCGCTGCGGGCGATGTGGCACGCTGGCCCGATCCCCACACGGGCGACCGCATCCGCGTCGAGCATTGGGTTGTCGCCGAACGTCAGGGCCAGGTCGCCGCTCGCAACTTGCTGGGACATCGAGACCGCTTCGATGCCGTCCCGTTTTTCTGGAGTCAACACTACGATGTGACCATCAACTACGTCGGTCACGCGGAGCAGTGGGACTCGATTCAGATCGACGGCGCGCTCGACTCTCGCGACTGTTCAGTCACCTACTCGCACGGCGGTCGCCGCCTCGCGGTCGCCACGGTTGGCCGCGATCTGGAGAGCCTGCAGGCCGAGCTCGCAATGGAGCAGGACGCGGGCGTTCCCTTGGCACGCTAAGGTGCCGGGGTGCTTAGGTGCTTGAGTCTGCGCCATGTTGTCGGCCTTCGTCAGCCGTTCCGCCGTCCCGGTGCCATCCACGCGCTGCCAGAAGGTGCCACGTCTCCCTCACCCATGTTCCGGGTTAATGTGACCTTGAAGGATACGATTCAGCGGACGCCATTGGCTGGGAGCGAGCAAGCAGAGCCAACAAGAGGAAGACCGAGAGATGGCTTCAACGAAAGAGGTTCTGGACCACCACATAAAGTGTTTTGGCGAGGGCGACCTCGAGGGCATCCTGTCTGATTACGCGCCGGATGCCGTCCTGTTCACACCGGATGGACCGCTGAGGGGAGTCGACGCGATCAGGCCGTTCTTCCAGGCGATGCTTGCAGAGTTCGGGAAACCTGGCACGGTGTTCAGCATGAAGCACACGTCCATCGAGGGCGACTACTCGTACGTTATCTGGGTCGCTGAGACTGCCGACAACGTGTACGAGTTGGGCACGGACACGACTATCGTGCGGGACAGTAAGATCGTGGCCCAGTCGTTTGCCGGCAAGATCACGCCCAAGGGATGAGAACACTCGTAGGCGCAACGCTTCACCTGGGCAGATTCATCAGTCTCGCCAGGGCGGGCCACCTGGGACTCGATTGGAGGAGCGGCCGCAAGACCCTGACAAGTAGCGGATACCGCTCCTCGATCGCTTGCTCGGCGCATTCCGCGGCCCGATCGAATTCCCCACACATGGCGTGAAACACTGCCAGCCCGGCGGGAGCTCCGCATGTCTCGCCAAGCCGGAGCTTCTCGATCAACGCGTCAGCCCGGCTCGTGGCTCCGGCGCGAACCAGTAGCGCCGCGAGCTGTCCGAGGATCGGACTCGCCCAAGGCGTCAATGTGTACACCTTTTCGGTCAACGTGAGCGCTTCCTCGAACCGCCCTTGCTGCGCGCAGACTGCACCGAGCGTATCCAGGGCCAGTGGGAAGTTCTCATCGATCTCCAGGACCTTCCGCAATTCGGCCTCCGCGTCCTCCAGCCTGCCGGCGTGTCGAAGACCGACCGCCAGATGGTGGCGGTACATGAGATTCAGCGGATCCGGTTCAAGGCCCCACGTCATCGCTTCCACGGCCTCCACGGGGCGGCCGATCGGCAACAGGTAATGGTTCCCGTACCAGAAGCGAATGTCGCGTGAAACGGGTTCGTGAGCCATTGCCACACGCCATCGCCGTTCAGCCTCGTTCCATTTGTAGTCGCTGCCGTCACACACTGCCAACACGGCGTGGGCTTCCGACAGCGAGGGGTCGACGCGCAACGCCTCCAGTTCCGCTGCGCGCGCCAACGGGATGACCTCGTGTGACGCCCGGATGCCGAGGTTGGCGAGCATCGTGTAGTAAACCCCCAACATGCTGTACGCCAGCGCGAATTTCGGATCGAGCTCGATGGCGTGTTCCAGAGATTGCTTGACCAGCGCCAACGATTCCGGCGTCGGCTTGAACCAGTAATCTCGGGACTTGAGGTACGCCTCGTACGCGCGAAGGTTCGGTTCGTGACGCCGCAGCGTGGCGGCCTCCGGGGAAAGCCTGATTCTGAGCGCCGCGGCGATGGCTTGGGTGATCTCATCCTGTATGGCGAACATGTCCGTCATCTCGCGGTCGTAGCGCTCCGACCAGAGATGAAAACCATCGGCGACCTTGATGAGCTGCGCCGTGACCCGGATGCGGTTGCCTGCCTTCCGCACACTCCCCTCGAGAATGTGCTCGACGTTGAGCCTCCTGCCGATCTCTCCGAATTCGAGATCCTTTCCACGGAAAAAAAAGGAGGACGTGCGACCGGCGACCTTGATGCCAGGCATCTGGGCAAGCGCGTTGATGATCTCCTCGGCCAGACCGTCGCTGAAATACTCGTTCTCCTTGTCCGCGCTCATGTTGGCGAACGGCAGCACGGCGATTGACGGCTGGTGCTCGGTGGGTTTCGAGGTCGGATCTGTCGCAGCTTGTTCAAGCGCCGCCCGCAGTTCGCCCACCGTCTGAAAACGCTGCCCCGGTTGTTTTGCCAGGCATCGTCGTACGATGCGCTCGACGGTTGGCGGCACCTCGATCGACCGCGGCTCGTCGCGCAACACCGCGCTCATCACATGCGCGGCGGTATCTCCCGCAAACGCCCGCGCGCCTGACAACATTTCGTACAGAACGGCGCCGAAACTGAACACGTCTGACCGCGCATCGAGCGATTTGCCCATCGCTTGCTCCGGCGACATGTACGCCGCCGTCCCCAACACGGTGCCCGCCACTGTACGCGTCACGTCCTCGGGGCCGTCTGCAGGCGACCGCATGAGCTTGGCCAAGCCGAAGTCGAGCAGCTTGGCCGACCCTTCCCGCGTGACCATGATGTTCGCTGGCTTCAAATCTCGGTGCAGGATGCCGCGCTGGTGGGCCGCCTCCAGGGCCCTCGCCATCTGCAGCGCCAGACGTACCGCGTTGTCGACGGACATCGGCCCGTGTAGCGGCTCGCCCTCGATATATTCAAGCACGAGGTAACCAGGGCCGATGTCGTGAAGCTGGCAGATATGGGGGGGGTTCAGCGCCGCGATCACTCGCGCTTCGTGCTCGAATCGACTCAGACGATCGGAGTCAGTGGCGAATGGCTCGGGAAGGACCTTGATCGCCACGTCACGCTCGAGACGGGTGTCGCGCGCCTTGTAAACCTCGCCCATGCCGCCTGCGCCGATCGCAGAGAGGATTTCGTACGGGCCGAGGCGTGAGCCGGCAGCGAGGGCCATGAACCCTGGACTGCGAACGTCAGAAAGTCAGCATGCCGCTGAATTGAATCATGCGCCCGTCCTGCAGCAGTGAGGGTTGGAGCCACAAGGGACCATATGTGGTATTGAGCGTCGAGCTCGCACTGCCGTTGAACAGGTTGTAGATGTTGAAATTGCCCTGCAAGCGGACCCGTTGCGTAATGGCGATCCGTTTGGCCACCCGCAGGTCGAGTCGCGTCAGTCGATCGTCGAACATCGTCTGTGGCGCGATCAGCGGAACCTGGGCGGTGGACGTGCACACCACTCGGGTGCCGCAGGCTGCCAGGTTGCGGCCCAGCGATGGCGCGATTTCGTTGTTGGACGCCGCATAGGTCGCCGTGATGGTCGGCCCTGAAATATTCTGGAAGACTGCACTCACGATGAAGTTCCGCGGCAACGGGAGTGTGATGTAGCCCTTCAACTGCGTCTGGCCTTCGAACGGCGTGACGATTTTGCAGATTAGCTGGCCGTCGATGGTCGTGCGGGTAAACGGCACCGGCGTGGAGAGCACGCCAGCCGTCAATCCGACAAGGTTGCCGGGAAGCCCTGTGGTCGTCGCGCCCGGAGAATCCACGTTGAAGCAGGCGTCGTTCACGCTGCGCCCAGTGTCAACGCTGCCGCCGAACTGAAGCCCCGAGGCAAGCCGCGCGTTGAGCGCGACGTTGACGAAGTCGTTGACGCGCGCGAGCTTCCCAAAGTTGTCCGACTGCGTCACGACGCTGTTGACCTGGCCGAACTTCGCTAGAGAGATGTCATACAAGTCGCAAACCTGATACCCGCCCCCGCCGGGAAGCCGTGCATCTTTCGGAGCGGTGATGCAGAACGGACTGAAGTCCGCGGGCGTCACCAAAATGTTGTCGGTGACGAGGAAGCTCCCAAACCAGTTGCGGTAATAGCCGGCCGTGACCGACACCCGCGGACTGAGCTGATGCTGCACTTCAGTCGTGAAGTCCCAGTTGTAGCCGCGAGCGCCAAAGCCGCGAAGCGCATCGTCGGCGTACCTCGTGGTGACGTTGAGCCCGCCGAAGTTCTGATTCGCCATGGCGCCGCACTCACCGTTCAACGCCCGGTTCGCCAAGTCGCAATCCGGGACGTAATTGCCGGTACGTGGGTCGCCGGGTCCAAAGAAGCTGTCGTTCCACTGGCGGTTGACGGAGTTTATCGAGGTGTTGATCGGATTGTTTGCGTTGGTGATGGTCGGAACCGCCGCTTTCGACACGTATCGACCCAACGCCACTTTGAGGGCTGTCCGCCCGTCCCCAAAGAGGTCGTACGCCGCGCCCACGCGCGGATCGAAGTCTTTCCACAGGGGCACATCCTTCACTTCGCCGAAGCTGCGCGCAGGGACCCATCCGTTCGGCGTGGCCGGCGCACTCTGTGGGGGCACGTACCCGCTGAAGTACTCGTAACGAAGGCCGTATGTGAGCGTCAGTCGTTTCAGAGTCCACTGATCCTGCGCGAAGAATCCGTAATCTCTGTTTTGGGCTTTTTGCTCGTACGGGGTTGCCCACTGGTTAAGGCTGACCGGTGCGCTATTGCTGAACACGTAGTCCACGTTGTGGGTGCCCGCTTCGATGCCGAGCCTCAAGTAGGTTTGCTCGAGCTGCAACCCTGCCTTGAATGCATGGCTCCCGGTGACGTATGACACGGAGAAGCGCTCACTGATGCGAGGCACCGACTGGGTGGGAGCGTAGGTGACGCCGAGCGGCGAGCCGGAGTTGTACCGCATCCCGGTCGACTGCTCGAAGATGGAAATATCGTCAGGCGTGACTTCCGGCTGCCGGTAGGTCGGCCAACTGCCATCCGCGCGCGACACACCGGCCTCGAACAACAGCCGATCGGTAATCGGAGCGTTCCAGGTCCCCTGATAGAGTCCCGCTGGTCTGAGGCGATAGCTGAAAAATGCTTCTGGCGCGTTCAGCGACCCACTCGCCGTGAGCGCTGGGCAGTGGCAGTCCCGTTGAGGATCGGCGAAGAAGTTGAACTTGTTTCGTTCAGACGCCCTCCACGTCACACGCAAGGCTTTCGATTCGTACCATTCGTGGGCGAACCCCGGCCGGGTGAGATCCTGTGTGTAGAACGGAGTGCCTTGCGTCTTGTTGTAGAACTTGTTGGCGGCCTGACGATCGTTGCCCCACTCGCGAAACGAGCCAAAGAACCAGAGTTGGTCCTTCTTGATGGGGCCACCCAGAGTAACGCCTGAATCGTAAATATAGTTGAGCCGATTCACGCTCTTGAGGCCTCGAGCGATCAATTCGTCGCTCAAGTTGTCGCTCATGAGGCTCTTGCCGGAGTAGAGACCGGAGACACTGCCAGCGAACGTATTGCCGCCCTCCCTGGGAATCATGTTCACCACGGCGCCATCCGCGTTGCTGTCGGCCGTGATCCCGCTGGTCGTCATCACCAGCTCCTGTACGGTCTCCGCGTTGGCGTTGTAACCCTGGTTACCAAGCGAATGCTGGATCCCCATGCCGTCGAACTGGACGTTCGTCCCCCCCTTGCCGTGGTACGTGCCGCCGATCTGCCCGGTGTAGGCGCCGGTGACGTCGAATCCCTCGTTGCCGCGAAACCCTGGCGTGAGCGTCACGAGGTTGTTCAAGTTCTTCACGCTGCTCGGGAGCGCGTTGAGTAGATCGCTCGAGATGACGAGCTGCTTGCGGGCGTTGCGAGTGTCGACCAGCGGCGACTCGCCGCTCACCGTCACCGTCTCTTCGAGGGCCCCGACCTTCAAATCGGCATTCACCGTGGCCGTGAATCCCGAGGGCAGCTCGATGCCTTCCCGCCTGAACGTGGTGAAGCCGGTCAGGGTGAAGGTGACGACGTAGGTTCCGGGCCGCAGATCGACGATGTTGTACCGCCCCTCGGTGTCGGTGATGACGGTGCGGGACCTTTCAATCAGGGCGGGACTGGCTGCTTCAACCGTGACGCCGGGCATCACTGCCCCGGATGCATCTCTGGCTACGCCGGCGATCCCGCTCGCCGTCGCCTGCTGCGCCACCACCGCTCGCGGGCCGAGCAGTGCGCACACGATGACACCCACGCCGCCGACTACGACGCTTGTACGTGCCATGAACTGCCTCCTTCCGCAACCGCCGTCGTTCCCGTCTGCGAATGGCCGGTGTGAATGCCGGCCCATCGTTTCGATGTGGGAGGCGATGTCACGATCCCATGGGGCACTCTGACGCGCAGGCTGATTATCGCTGCCGTATAAGGGGTGTCAATAAACACCGCAAGCGTTGTGGTCCAGCTAGCTCGAGCCCGTTTTGAGCCCCAATGAGCTCTTTCGTGGTCGAACTCCGCCTGTAGGACAGATTGCAGCTCGCGCCGACACGCACACGGAGACCTCAGCCACCAGAACGATCGGGGGTTGGCCATGAAAAGACACCACGAACGCACGCTTCGGATTGCCGATGTGACTCGGCGAGGCTTTCTGGCACGGGTCGCCGCCGGCGCGGCGGGCGCAGCGCTTCTGCCGCTGGAGAGCTTCGCGCAACACCTGGAAGCACAGCGCGTTGCGACGCGCTCCGATCGGTTCAGCCGGATGTTCGATCTGCCTTCGTTCGCGGAACCCACGCCGCGGATCCAGGCAGCGCTCATGGAGCTCGGTGCGCCTGGTGGATTGATGGACGCACAGGATCCGTTGCACGAAGGCCCGATCCGTCTCATCACGAACCCGGAACTGAGTCCGCGCAACCGCGACAATCCGGCGGCGACGGCGGGCCTGACGTTCCTCGGGCAGTTTCTCGATCACGACATGACCTTCGACGCGACGTCGAGGCTTGGAGAGCCCACCCGACCCGAGCGCGCGCCCAACACCCGTACACCGCGGTTCGATCTGGATTCAGTCTATGGCGGCGGATTTGTGTCGAGCCCCGAGCTGTACGATCCCGCCGACCACGCCAAATTCAAGGTGGAGCACGGGGGGCTGTTCGAAGACCTGCCTCGTGGCTCCGATGGACGGGCGATCATCCCCGACCCACGCAACGATGAGAACCTGATGATCTCAGGACTACAGGTCGCGTTCCTGCTGTTCCACAACCGCGTCGTCGACATGCTGCGCGACGGCGGGGAGGATCGTCGGCTGGTGGCCGCGCAGCTGGGAGAGGGAGGTTTCGGGCTGCCGGAACGCGATGAGGACGATCGGCGGCGAGCGGTCTTCCTGGAGGCGCGTCGTCTGGTCACGTGGCACTATCACTGGATCATCGTCAACGAGTTCCTGCCCCAAGTCATCGGCGAGTCACTCGTGAACGACATCCTGTCGCGTGGACCACGGTTCTACACCCCGCGGCCGGACCGGCAGAGCATTCCGGTGGAATTCCAGGCCGCCGCCTATCGCTTCGGACATAGTCTGGTGAGGCCGTCGTACCGCGCGAATCTCGCCGGCGACGCCGGGCGTCCGTTCTTTGGCTTCATCTTCGATCCGGCTGGAGAGCGTCAGGTCGACCCCGTTGATCTGCGCGGCGGTACGCGCGCACCCAGACGCTTCATCGGGTGGCAGACGTTCTTTGATTTTGGTGGCGATCAGTCGGCGAACGTGCGGCCGCCCAAGATCATCGACACGAAGATCTCGAGCCCCCTGTTCAATCTCCCGCTCGCGGCGATTGCAAGTGGAGACCGACCAACCGTCACTCCCGCAGCGGAACCTGCTTCGCCACCTGACCTGGTCGCTGCCATCGGGTCAAGCGATCGCCGGCGCCATGGGCGTGCCGGCGTTGAGTCCACGGGAACTCAGTGAGCTGGCCGGTTTGGGCGTGGGATTCGAAACGGACACGCCGCTGTGGTACTACGTGTTGAAGGAGGCCGAGCTCGGCGGCGGCGCCCGATTGGTCGGCGTCGGCGCCCGGATCGTGGGTGAGGTGTTTCTTGGTTTGCTGACGCTCGATCGAAACTCCTATTTGTGGCGAAGCCGGACCTGGAGGCCGACGCTACCAAGTCGTGCCCAGGGAACCTTCCGGATGGTCGATCTCTTGGCGTTTGCCGGCGTAGATCCCGCGAGCCGTCGCCAGTAGTCGCACCGAACTTGCGTGCCATGACCTCGACACTCCGGGCGTCCTCGCCAATCCTATTGCACGGCGGGTGTGCTGAGCTGATCGAAGAGCCACGCTTTCGCGAAGGTCCAGTCGCGCTTCAGCGTGGAGATCGAGATGTCCAGAGCCTCCGCTGTTTCGCGTTCGCTCAGGCCGATGAAGAACCGCAGCTCGACGACCTGGCTGGCGCGATGGTCGATCCGTTCCAGTCGGGACAGCGCTTCATCGAGCGCCACGAGATCCTCCTCGCGGGCATCGGCGGCCGCGTGGACGTCGGTCAGCGAAATGCGGACATTTCCATCGGAGCGTTTCTTCGCATTTCGAGCGCGCGCGTAGTCCACCAGCAGATGCCGCATTTCACGCGCAACGGCTGCGAAGAAGTGAGCCCGGTTCTGCCAGTTCGCATGTTCCGGGCCGAATAGTCGCACGTACACCTCGTGGACCAGGCCCGTCGGCCGCAAGGTATGACCGGGTCGTTCCTGACGGAGATAGTGGGCAGCGATACGCCGCAGCTCCGGGTACACCAGTGTCACCAACTCGTCCCGCGCTTTTTCGTTTCCACGGCGGAACTCTCCGAGGAGCGTCGTGAGATCATTCGGGGCGGGCTTGGACATGTGCGGTGAGGCCGACCGACCGGAGCGCCGCCCAAGTATACGGGAAAGACTGCCGGTGTTACCCTCGACGTGTCCAGGGGCCAGGCTCGCGGCCGATGGGTGAGAGCACGGAGCGGTACCAGCGCTTGCGGGCGCTGTTCGACGAAGCGTTGCGGACGGATCCCTCCGCGCGGCAACGCTACCTGGATCGGACGTGTGCGGCCAATCCCGCGCTTCACGCCGAATTGCAGCGCTTGCTGGATGCCCACCAAAAGGCAAGCGCCTTCCTGGAACAACCAGTTGGGCTTCCAGCGCCCCGAACGTTTGCCGAAGACGATTTTTCCGGCACCGAGCGTTTTAAGGTACTCCGACGTCTGGGGGCGGGCGGAATGGGAGTCGTCTACGAGGTTCAGGATCTCGCCCGCGCCGAAATCGTGGCGCTCAAGACCCTGCATCGTGCCACTCCAGCCGGCGTCTACCGGCTGAAACGCGAGTTCCGAAGCCTCGCCGATGTGGCGCACCCAAACGTGGTCTGCCTCTACGAGCTCGTCGTCGATGCCGCACGGTGCTTCTTCACGATGGAGCTCGTGAAAGGCGTCAACTTCGTGGAATACGTGAGGGGAGAAGCGCGAACGTCGTTGTCGATCGGTCAGCTGACGTTCGCATTTCGACAACTGGTGGATGGGGTCACAGCGCTGCACCGCCTGGGAAAGCTCCATCGAGATATCAAACCGTCCAATGTGCTGGTGACGGCAGAAGGACGCGTCGTGATTCTCGACTTCGGTCTGATCACGGAGCTGTTCCCCGACAGCCTCGGCGCCGAGCACATCATCGGTGGAACGCCTGCGTATCTGTCGCCCGAGGAGGGCTCCGGCATGCCTCCTTCCGAGGCTGGCGACTGGTACAGCGTTGGCGCCACGCTCTACGAAGCGCTGACCGGTGAACCCCCTTTCCGAGGTCCGTCGATCGAGGTGCTCCTCCGCAAGCGGGAGTGGGATCCTCCGTCTCCCTCGGAGCTCGTGCCGGGTGTGCCCGCTGATCTCAGCGCGATCTGCATGGGGCTGATGTGCCGCGATCCGGCGCGACGAATGTCCGGTCGCGACGCGCTCAGCAGACTGGGTTGCGGTCTCGTGGCTGCGTCCGCGTCCGAAGTCGGGCCGGGCCGCTCGCGGATGCGCCGTTCATCGGCCGCATCCGTGAGCTCGAGGTTCTCGACGAAGCCTATCGCACGGTTACACGCGGCCGTGCGACGGCCGTGTACGTGTGCGGTCCGTCGGGCATTGGCAAGAGCGCGTTGGTGCGGTCCTTTCTCGGCCGTCTGACGACACACGACGACGTCGTCGTGCTCTCCGGGCGCTGCTACGAGCACGAGTCCGTGCCGTACAAGGCGCTCGACGGAGTTGTCGACAGCCTGTCCCGCTATATGGCGTCGCTTTCGGAGCCGATGGCGGAGAGCGTGCTGCCGCACGATGTGGTCGCGCTGCCGCGACTGTTTCCGGTGATGCTGCGGATTCCGGCCATAGCCAGGGCCTGCCGGGAGCGGGAACCGGCGACCTCCGAGCCCGTGAAGTTGAGAGGTCTCGCGGTCGAGGTGTTGCGCGAGCTTCTCGTGCGTATCGCCAGTCGCCGGCGAGTGGTCATCTCCATCGACGACCTGCAATGGGCGGACCTCGACGGGGCACGGTTGCTCGAGGAGTTGCTGCGCCCGCCTCATGCGGCCTGCGCTGCTCACCGTCGTGTCGTTCCGGAGTGAAGAAGTCGCCAGCAAGCCATTTCTTCGGAAGCTGCTCGAAGGTGACGATCGGGACATGTGGACGCCACTCCCCCTCGAGCCGATGCCCGAAACGGAAGCCGGCGAGCTCGTCGGCGCACTGCTTCCAGTGGATTCGCCGCTCAGCGAAGGCCAAAAACTGCAGATTACCCGCGAAGCGGGCGGCAGTCCGTTTGTTCTGGAACAGTTGGCCCGCTACGCGGCCGTCAACAGGATGGAACCGAGTCGAGGGCCCACGTTCGCCGAGATGTTCGATACGCGGCTCGGTGCGCTCTCACCGGATGCGCGTGGCTTCGTCGAGATGCTCGCGATCTGCGGCCGACCGATGGCGCCCGAGCTCATCTGCGCCGCGTGCGGCGTCGCGCGCGAGCGGCAGTCTCTCGTGGCGATGCTTCGCTCCTCCCACTTCATTCGCAGCAGCGGCTCGTCGGAGCGGGTCGAGTCGTACCACGATCGGATCCGCGAGGTGCTGGCCGCGCGGATGGCCCCCGACGCCGTGCGCCGGATCCACCGCCTCATGGTGCAGACGCTCGTCGAGAGGCAAAGCGACGACTGCGAGGCCTTGTTCGAACACTACCGGGGCGCCGGAGACCCTGAGAACGCATCCATTCAGGCCGGTCGTGCGGCCGAGAAAGCGGGCGCCGCGCTTGCCTTCGACCGAACCGCATTCTTCTATCGGCAGGCGCTGGCACTCGCGCCGGACTCATCCGCCGCCAACACGTGGAGAGAAGGACTTGCCAGCGCGCTCGCCAATGCCGGCCGGCCGGTCGAGGCCGCCGACGCCTACCTCGGCGCAGCGGCCGGAGCCGATCACCCTCACCGGGTCGAGCTCCAGCGACGCGGGGCCGAACAGTTCCTCATCGCCGGAAACATCAACCGTGGCCTCGACCTCATTCGTGCCATCCTCGCGGGCATCGGCATGAGCATGCCCCGAAGCACCCGTGCTGCGCTGGCATGGTTGTTATGGCGACGCGCACAGCTTCGATGGCGCGGCCTGAGATTTGTTTCAAGAGCTGTCGAGGAAATCGACGCCGATGCGCTCCTTCGCATGGACACCTGCTGGTCGGCGGCGACAGGATTGATGCCGGTGGACATGATCACGGCCTCGGATTTCAGCGCGCGTCACCTGCTCATGGCGCTCGATGCCGGCGAGCCCTATCGTATTGCCCGGGCGATGGCGATGGAGTCGGCGGCCAGAGGCGCGTATCCGACAGGCAGAGCACTGAGCGAGAGACTCGGCCAGCAATCAAAGGCATTGGCAAAGAGCGTCGGAAACCCGCACGCCATCGCGTTGTGCTCCCTGGCGGACGGCTTCATTGCCATGATATCGGGCGAATGGAAGAAGGCTTCGACGTTATCCGAGCAGGCGCTGGGGATTCTGCGCGACCAGTGCGTCGGGGTCACATGGGAGGTGAACATCGCGCAGAATTTCGTGGTCTGGGCTCTCATGTACCGGGGAGAGCTCGGGGAACTGTCCCGGGTGGTCCGTGCGCTCCTGGCCGATGCGCGGAACAGGGGCAACTGGTACATCGCCACTGAGCTGTGCACCCTGAGCAACTTCGTGTGGCTGGCGGCAGACGAGCCTGACGAAGGGGAGCGTCTCACCATCGAGAGCATCGGGCGATGGTCGCAGCATGGGTTCCACCGTCAGCATCACAGCGCGAGGCTGGCCCGCGTGCAGACCGCGCTCTATCGCGGTGACCCCGAAGCGGCGTGGCGCCTGTTCGCCGAGCAGGAGGCGATGCTTCGCCGATCGTTGCTGACGCACGTCCAGATCCTACGCATCGAGGCGCTCTACCTGCGATCTCGCGTCGCGCTGGCCATGGCCGCCGGGAACCTGAATTCGCGTCGATTCCTGTCCGTTGCTCGCGCGGGAGCTCGCCGCATCGCCAGAGAGCGAATGCCATGGTCCGATCCGATTGCATCGCTGGTGAGAGCCGGGATTGCGTATCTCGAGCGCAGCACTCCGCTCGCCCTGACGTATCTCTACGACGCCGCCGACCGGTTCGACGGCGCCGACATGAAGCTATACGCAGCCGTCGCCAGGCGCCGAATCGGCGCGCTGCAAGGTAATGCGCCCGGGCGCGCCCTTCAGAGACGCGCCGAGGAGTGGATGGCCGCCCAGAACATTAAGAATCCCGCGGCTATGACCCGCATGCTCGCACCGGGTTTTCCAGACCTTCTCTAAGCCAAAGGGCGGCTTTGCGTAGACACGTCTCCTCCATGCGTTCGCGGATCCATGGTCCGTCTCATGCCGAACCCACAAACGATACGAGAGACAGCGCTGCTCCGACTATGTTTCCAGCACAATGCGTAAGGACGGCTATGTAGATATTTCGCTTCCAATAGACGATGTACACGAGCGGCAACTGAATTAGAAGGATTATCGGGATTCATCGAATCCCATCAACCACCAGCCCGGTCGCCAACACCAGCAGAACGGCTGTCCGAGCCGGCTTAGGATGTAACACGTCACGATGAGTGCACCCGGCAACAGGTGCAAGATGAGGGAACGCTCAAGGGAATGTTGCTCGAGGCGCTCGGGATCGTCTGTCACGGAGACATTCATATTGTCATCCTTTGATTCGGCGCGGCGCGGAGGCGGTGAACGTATAGGATTCGTCGCGTGAAAATGAAGAGCCCGGACCTGAACCTGCTGCCCATCGCGTTCGCGCTCTACGACGAGCTCAGCGTCAGCCGCGCGGCGCGTCTGCTGGGCATGAGCCAGCCGGCCGTGAGCATGGCGCTTCGGCGCATGCGCGACACCTTCGACGACCCGCTGTTCATTCGCGTGCCGACCGGCATCGCGCCGACACCGCGCGCGCACGCGCTCATCAAGCAGGCCCGCCCGTTGGTGCAGCGCCTGCAAGAGGATCTTCTCAAGGGTGTGACGTTCGATCCCGCCTCAAGCACGCGCACCGTCACGCTGGCGCTGTCGGACGTCGGCGAGATGGCGTTCCTGCCACGAGTCCTCGAACAGGTCCGAGCGCAGGCGCCGCACTGTGCCGTCCGCTCGGTGTCGGTGCCGACCGCGCAACTCGCTCACGACCTGGAGAAAGGGGAGATCGATCTCGCGGTCGGCTACTTCCCGGCCCTTGCCTTGAAGAACTTTCGGCAGCGGCGCCTGTCGACGCACCGCTTCGCGTGCCTGATGCGCGCCGATCATCCGCTGCGCGCCGAACGTCTTTCGCCGGCCGATTTCCTCGCCGCAGAGCACATCGCCATTCGCGCGGAAGGGCGGAGCCTCTCGCCGTCCCCTTCATCGTCGCCCGTTCCAACCTGGTGGCGACGATGCCATACGCGGTGGCCAGGCAGTTTGCGACGATGTCGACGCAGCTCGCCGTCGCGCTGCCGCCCTTCGATATCAGCGGCTTCGATCTCAAGCTGCACTGGCACCGGCGCTTCGACAACGAGCCGCGCAATAAGTGGCTGCGCGAACAGCTGGTTAGCGTGTTCAAGGACGACCTGACCGTCACGGTCCCCCCCGGGCCGATTCTCCGGCGCGGCCGTATTCGTCTGTCGAATAGTCATTATCCAGCTTGAACCGGTCGAGCCGGTATGAGACTCTCCGCCGGAGGGTGCGTCGGGCGCCCGCTTGGGCCCGCTGCCAGCCGCTGCAGGTCCGGGCGTACGCGCGCGGGAGAGTCCAGATGAAGATCGGTCGGCTTGGTACGCCGTTGATCTCGATTGCGCTCTCCACATTCGCGCTGGCGTCCATCGTTGCAGTCGATCCTTCGACAAGCTCAGGATCGCCCCGAGTTCAGTCGAGGGGCGAAGGACAACCGACCCCAGCCGCTTTTGCGTCGGCCACACAATCACGAGCGCTCCTCGATCAATATTGCGTGACCTGCCACAACGATCGAGCGAGAACGGCGAACCTCTCGCTCGAGCGCTTGGATCTCGCGACGGTCGGCGATCACCCGGAGGTATGGGAACGGGTCGTTCGTAAGCTCCGGGCCGGCGTGATGCCGCCGCCCGATGTCAAGCGGCCGCCCCTGCCCGAATACGAGGCACTGAGGGATTGGCTCGAGTCGGAGATCGATCGCAAAGCGGCCACACGCGTCAATCCGGGATCAGTCGTTCTTCACCGCCTGAACCGGACCGAATACGCGAACGTCATCCGGGACTTGTTGGACCTGGAGGTCGATGTCACGTCCCTGCTGCCGCCTGACGATTCCGCCAGAGGGTTTGACAACATCGCCGGTTCGCTGACGATTTCTCCAACGCTGCTCGAAGCCTATACGACGGCAGCCGCGAGAGTCGCTCGGATGGCGGTCGGCTTCTGGAAGACCCCGACCGAAGCCACTTACCTCGCACCGGGCGACACATCGCAGAATCAGCACATCGAAGGCATGCCGTTTGGCACGCGCGGCGGAATGCTGGTGCGACACGACTTCCCCGCCGATGGCGAGTACAAGTTCTCGATCCAGAACTTCGGAATCGGGAGCTTCATCCCGGGCGAACAGCTTCAGATCATCATCGACGACGAACGCGCGCATGTCTTCCGCTATCAGGGCGTGGGGTTGAGTCAGGGAATGGCCGGCGACGCCGGCGATGGCATCCTGGAGGTGACCATCCCCGTCAAGGCGGGCTCGCGCAAGGTTGGCGCGACCTTCGTGGCGACGAACTATCGGCCCAGCCTTGACATGATCAAGCAGTACCGATCGGAAGTCGCTCGAAAACAACAGCATCCCTCAGCTGCAGTACCTACCCGGCCATCGGTTTCCTGCGGATTCAGGGGCCCTTCACTGCCCAGCGTCCCACCGATTCTCGAAGCATTCGCAAGGTCTTTACCTGTCGGCCGGCCAATATCAGCCAGGAGGAGCCCTGCGCGAAGACGATTCTTTCGACGCTGACACGGCATGCCTATCGACGTCCGTCGACCGCCCGTGACGTCGAGGCGTTGATGAGCTTCTACTTCGAAGGTCGTCTGACGGGCACGTTCGAAGACGGTATCGAGCTGGCGCTTCGCCGCCTGTTGGCAAGCCCGCAGTTCCTCGTGCGCGCCGAAAAAGAACCGCCGAAGGTTCCGACAGGACAGGCCTATCGCATCAGCGATCTCGAACTGGCTTCTCGTTTGTCGTTCTTCTTGTGGAGCAGCATTCCCGACGACGAACTGATCAACCTGGCGGCTCAACGGAAGCTGAGCACTCCGGGCGTGCTCGAGCAACAAGTACGGCGCATGCTTGCCGATCCTCGATCGGGTTCGCTGGTCGACAACTTTGCCGCACAGTTGCTGTACCTGAGAAATCTCGCAGCGACATCGCCGGATGGAATTTTCTATCCCGACTGGGACGACGAGCTTCGACAAAGCTTCCGGCGGGAAACGGAGCTCTTTTTCGAAAGCATCATGCGAGAGGATCGCGATGTCGTCGATCTGCTGACGGCAGACCATACGTTTGTCAACGAGCGGCTCGCCCGGCACTACGGCATCCCGAGCGTCTACGGATCTCGTTTCAGGCGCGTCACCCTGGCTCCCGAACTCTCCTACCGGCGAGGGTTGTTGGGAAAAGGAAGCTTTCTGGCCATCACGTGGACTCAGAATTTCAGGACATCGCCCGTCAAGCGAGGCGTGTGGGTCCTTGAAAACATTCTCGGCACGCCCCCTCCCGAGCCTCCGCCGAACGTTCCGCCGCTCGAGGATTCAGCCGGTGGGTCCGGCAAGGTTCTGACGTTGCGCGAGCAGATGACGCTCCATCGCCAGAACCCGGCGTGTGCCGGCTGCCACAAAATCATGGACCCGATCGGTTTCGCGCTGGATAATCTCGATGCAGACGGCAAGTGGCGAACCAGGCAAGGAGGCGACGCCGGCGCTCTCATCGATGCAACGGTACAGCTGTACGACGGGCAGCAGATCAGCGGCCCCGTCGAGTTGAGGCAGGCGCTTCTGCGATATTCACCGCAGTTTGTCCGAATGTTTACCGAGAAGATGATGACCTACGCCTTGGGGCGGGGGATCGAGTATGAGGACATGCCTGCAATCCGCGCCATCGTGAGGGATGCGGCCAGAGACAACAACCGCTTCTCGGCCATCGCGTTGGGCATCGTCAAGAGTGCGCAGTTCCAGATGAGAGTGAAAGCGGACGAGCGCACGACTCGTACCAATTAGTCGTCAGGGGAACAGATGTGCGCGGCAGACGCCTTCGTGCTCTTTGTGAGCTTGGTGGTTCCTAAGGAGACCGGACAATGTTTGTGACAAAGAAACACATTCCGCGCCGGACGTTCCTGCGCGGCGCCGGCGTGACGGTCGCCCTCCCGTTGCTCGAATCGATGCTGCCTGCCTTGACGCCTTTACGCTTGACGGCCGCGGCCCCCGTGAAGCGTTTCGTGGGGATCTGGCATCCGCATGGGGCTGCGCCGGGATACTGGAGCCCCTTACAGGAAGGCAGGGACTTCGAGTTTTCTTTCATCACAAAGCCGCTCGAGCCATTTCGCGATCGTGTCGTGTTGATTACCGGCCTGGACATGCCCGAGGCGACGGCCACCGACGAAGAGCCTGGCGGAGATCATGCCCGTGGCGCCGTCTTGCTGTCGGGCTCCCGGCCGCGCAGAAACGCTGTGAGTCCCTATCTGGGCGTGACGGTCGATCAACTGATCGCGAGCAAGTTCGGTCAGGAGACGATCCTGCCGTCGGTCCAGCTCGGCGTCGAGGACACAGGGAACTACGGCAATTGCAACTGGGGCTACAGCTGCGCGTACACGAACTCCATTTCCTGGTCGTCGGCGACGCAGCCGCTGCCGACGCAAGTCAATCCTCGAGTGGTCTTCGAGCGGCTGTTCGGCGACGGGTCGAGTCAGGAAGAACGCCTTGCCGGCCGGAAGCAGAACGCAAGTATTCTGGATTCGGTCACTCGGGAGCTCGGTCTGCTGAAGAAGGATCTCGGAGCGGCGGATCGGGCGCGACTTGCCACCTATCTCGAGAACATTCGAGAACTCGAGCGGCGGATCCGAATCGCGATGAGCAATTCGGTGAAGGAGCCGACCACGGATGTGCCGTTCGGCCTGCCCGACAGCAAGCACGTTCATTTCAGGTTGATGTACGACTTGATGGCACTCGCGTTCGAAGGAGATATCACGCGCTCGGCGACATTCATGTTGGGGCGCGATCTCACCGGCACCACCTTCCCCGAATCCGGCTTCAATGGCGGATGGCATGGTTCGTCGCACCACGGCGACAAGCCCGAGAACGTGGCCAACTACGCCAAGGTCAATCGTTATCACGTGCAGAACCTCGCGTACTTCTGCGACAAGCTGCGAAGCATTCCCGATGGCGACGGCAGCCTTCTGGATCACGTGCTGATCTACAAGGGAAGCAACATGGGCAATTCGCATCGGCACGCGCACGAGAAGGTGCCGGTGATTCTCGTCGGAGGAATCGACGGGACGTTCAAGGGCAATCGTCACATCGTGTTCCCGGACAACACCCAGAGAACGTCGAACATGCTCGTGAGCATCCTGCACCTGTTCGGGATCGAGCAGGGCAGCATCGGGACCAGCACGGGATCGCTTCCGCCCCTCGAAATGGCGTAGTCGATCGGAGCTTGCGGAGTCGGCAATCTGCGGTTGTGAGGTCGACGGATGAAGTCGAGACTTGAAACGGTGGCGCAGTGGTCGGCGGGTCTGCTCATGGCGGCCCTTTCAGCGGCGCCCGCTGGCGCGCAGTTTCTCGAAAAGCCGACGCGACCGCAGGTGGAGACTCCAAAAGGTGCGGTGAGGCAAGTCATCTTCAAGAACTGCACGTCATGCCATGGCATCGACGACTATGCGTACAACGCCCTTGACAGAGCTGGATGGACGGCGCTGCTCGAGACCAAGCACGAGAATCTGAAAGGCCTCGTCTCGGACACTGACCGCGACGTGCTCCTCGACTGGCTGGTGACGAAGTTTGGCCCGGATTCGAGGCCGTTCCCGCGTGCCTACATTCCCCCTCAGATCACGACGTTTTTCAGCGATGAAGACGCCCAGACGCTCGTGCGCAGCGCGTGCACGTCATGTCATGGCGTGGATCGAGTCAACGACGCGAGGCACAGCCCGGATCGGTGGCGGGTGGTCGCACTCGACATGAGGCAGCGAGGCGCAAAGCTGAGCGACGAAGACCTGGAACGTCTGGTCGAATGGCTGGGGCGGGTCAAGGGAACCAACCCCAATCAATAGAGCGTGCCGTGAACATCTGCGAGGGAGCGCCTGCGGCCATGCCGAGCCGAGGACAGCGAATCCGAGGCGAGGCATCAGCGTCAGTTCGCGCTGGGCGTGGGGCCCCAGCGCCAGTGGAAAAATGACGTCACGCAGCATCGCCTGGACCGTCGTGATTGTCGGACTGTCAGGCGCACTCTGCCTCGCGCAGCAATCGCGACAGCAAGCGCCCGGCGAGATCAATCTCACGGCGACATCCGCCAACGTCAATCAATCCGGAAACCCGGTCACCATACGCATTCTCCGCTGGTCCACCGACGAGGAACGAGGCCCCGTCGTCGCAGCCCTGAATCAGGCCACGCCGACCTCCACACCGGCCGCGGATTCGGGATCGTCCGGCGGCGCAGGGACGAGTGTCACGACGGCGGCCGATTCACCCACTGGCGCACCGACTTCGTCAGCGGCGGCGGGCGATCGAGGCGGTGCGGCGCGCGGAGGCCGTGGTGGTGCGGGACGTGGAGGTCGCGGCAGGCGCGGAGCCGGCAATGCCGCTGCCCCACTCACTCCCATCGCCGCGTTGGCAGCCGCGATCGGCAAAGCGCCGACCGTCGGATACATCTGGACCAACGACGTGACCGGATACTCAATCAAGTACGCCTATCGCATCTCCCTGCCAGATAACGGTGAACGTATCGTCGTCGCGACCGACCGTCGGCTGGGAGCGTACAACGCCGCATGGATGCCAACGGCCTCACCAGCCACCGACTACGACTTCACGCTGATCGAAATCCGGCTGGACTCGAAAGGATTGGGTGAAGGAAAGACGTCTCTCACGACCAAGGTCGTTGTCGACCACGAGGCCAAGACGGTTGCGCTCGACGACTACACGGCGGCGCCGGCCATCCTGCAGAGCGTGAAGCGATAGGACTGGCGTCGTAGGGTGCTGAAGCTTATGGAGCCACAGAAGGCGATACGAAGCGCGTTCGGATGTTGCGTAGTCATGCTGCTGTCGGTCGTCACGGTCGGCGCGGCCGGCAGCGACCTGGCCGATGCGGCGATGAAGCAGAACCGGGAGACCGTCAAACTGCTGCTGCAGCAAAAGGTGGACGTCAACGCCCCGCAGCGCGACGGCACTACGGCACTTCACTGGGCGGTGCGGTACGACGACCTGGAGCTCGTGGACGTGCTCATCGGCGCCGGCGCGCGCGTCTCGTCAGCGACCCGTGAAGGCGTGACACCGATGCAGCTTGCGGCGTTGAACGGCAGCGGCGTGATGATCGAACGACTCATCAAGGCCGGCGCAAACCCGAACGCCCCTCTGACTCCGGGCGGCGACACGGCGCTCATGATGGCGTCGCGCACCGGGAAACCTGACGCCATCACGGTGCTCTTGGACAGCGGAGCGAACGTCAACGCCAAGGAAACGTGGGGCGGAACTACCGCTTTGATGTGGGCCGTCGCCGAGCAGCATCCGGCCGCTGCCAAGGTGCTCATCGACCACGGAGCCGACGTCAACGCCCGCTCGAACTTCGTGCCGGCGGTCAACGGCCGCGGTTTCGAGGGAAGGACGCCGGTCGCTCCCCAGCCGGGTCAGGCGGCGGAAGAATTTGCCAGCGGCTGGTTGACGCCGCTGATGTTTGCGGCCCGGGAAGGCGACGTCGAATCGTCGCGGCTCCTGGTCGCCGCTGGAGCGAACGTCAACGAGAGGGCCAGCGACGGAAAAGACGCGTTGGGCGTGGCGATCTTCAACGGCAACTACGCGGTAGCCGACTTTCTGCTCGACCACCATCCAAACGTGAATCAGGCCGACACGCAGGGATTTACGCCGCTCTTCTGGGCCGTCGATCGCCGCAACATGGAAACGGCGCCGAACTTCCCCTGGATGGTCACGACCGACCCGCTTCCCCTGATCAAGAAGCTGCTGGACGCCGGAGCCGATCCCAATGTCGTCGTCAACAACACCCCCAGAGCCCGCATGCGAGCGGGGTCACCGCGGATCGTATTCGCCACCGCCTTGATGCGAGCGGCGTTTTCCGCCGATTTGGAGCTGGTGAAGCTGCTGCTGTCCTACGGCGCCGACTCCCGCGTCGTGTCCAAGGACGGTGAAACCATGATCGAGGCGGCGGCGGGACTCGGGTTCATCCAAGGCTACAGCAAGGGGAAGTCGGCTGCCGAACGACTGGAGGTGGTGAAGCTGTTCGTGCAGCTCGGAGCCGACGTGAATCAAGCGGATGACTACGGCATCACGCCATTGATGGTCGCCGGGAACATCGGCGACACCGAGATCATCCAGTACCTCGTCGATGTCGGCGCGGACCTCGGCGCCTACGACCTGGGAAAAAAGAACGATGGCGCGTTTGGCGCCAGCGTCGAGCCGCTGATGCCAATCGATTACGCGATTGGAGTGGGAACCTTCGTTCCCAACAACGCGGTGATCCTGCATGAGGAAGCCGTGCAGCTGATGGCGCGCCTGATGAAGGAGAAGGGAATCACCCACACGACGTCAGAGTGTACGCTGCGGGGATTCACCTGCGCCCAGGCTGACGTCGATCCCAAGGTCGCGACACCTGCCGAGATCGCGAAGATGAGAGCGATCCAGACCGGCCACCAGGTGGAAGGCATCACCGGAGGCCTGGAAGTAAAGGATCAGAAATAGAGCCGAGGTATCAGGCCGACGTAGCAACGGGATCGCGAACACTCTACCGCGGAGGACGCTGAGGACACGGAGGCTCGACGGCGATCTAGAGCGGCGTCGGGTCACGCTCGGTGAGCATGACGCTGCAAACGCAGCTCGAGGTGACGTCTGACGTCCGGCCATTCGCTCGAGAGAATGCTGTACATCACGACATCACGGGGGCTTCCGTCGCGCCGGCTGCCGTAGTGGCGTATCACGCCGTCCTTCTTCGCCCCGAGCCCCTCGATGGCCCGTTGCGACCGGAAATTGAAAACGTCGGTGCGTAAGCCCACGACCTGGCATCCGAGGTCGTCGAAGGCATGGCCGAGCAGGAGCAGCTTGCAGGTCGTGTTGACGTGCGTTCGCTGCCGGCTTTCCGCGTACCAGGTGTATCCAATCTCCACTCGATTGATGCCCGCCACGATGTCGTGATAGCGCGTCGATCCGATGATGGCGCCGCTCGCCAGATCGCGCACGGCCCACGGAAGCATGTGGCCCTCGCTCTGCCCCTTCAGCGCATCGGCCACATAGGCCCTCATTTCTTCGACAACGGGGACGGCCACGTACCACAGCTCCCACAGGCGACCATCGGCCGAGGCCTCCACGAGCGCGTCATGATGCGCGTCGGTCAACGGTTCGAGTCGGATGCCTCGTCCCTCGAGAACGGTAGGCTGCACATGGATCATGGACGACAGGGTATGCGTTAAAGTGGACCTATTGGCAGAGCCAATCTTCATCTTGGGGTTCGCAGCCACCGGTGAGCGGACGATTCGTGAGGCTGTCAGACGCCTGACGACGCCTTGAGCCGCGGTAATAATCGCACGGCGTTGTCCCGGTCTATCGCGCGCAGGTCGCTCTCGCTGAACATGCCAATCTCGGTGAGCGCCTTGGCGTACGTCACGCTGCTGCCACCCGGCGGGAAATCCGTCCCAAAGAGTACCTGCGACGTCGTCACAAGCTTGAGGAGCGAGGCGATCGCTCCCGGATTCGCGGCGCCTGCCAGGTCGTAGTAGAACTTCTTCAACTCGGTCATGAAGCCATTGGGCAGGCGGTCTTTGGCACCGCTCGATGCGCCATCGATGCGGCCGGCCAGAAACGGCACCGTACCTCCCGCGTGCGACCAGATGAACCGGATGTCTGGAAATCGAGCGGCGTCCCCGCCGAATGTCACCCCAACGATGGCGCGCGTGGTGTCGGTGCCATACTCCATGCTGCCGGGACCGATGCCGGGAGCGTAGTCGAGATTTCTGCAACAATTCGCGGCCGTCGGATGCACGTGGACGACGGCCTTGCGCCGGTTGAGCTCTTCCATCACCGGGCGATACGCCGCGTTGCCCAGCCATGTATCGCCGTAGCTCGTGAACAGGCCGACGCCGTCAGCTTTCAGCGTGTCGAACGCGTACGCGATCTCGTTCAACGTCCCATCGACGTCTGGCAGCGGCATCGAAGCGAACAGGCCAAAGCGTGTCGGATGATCCGCGACGAGCTTTGCTCCGTACTCGTTGCACGCACGAGCCAGCCGGCGCGTCACCGCCGCATCGCCAAACCACAGACCGGGATTGGTGACCGAGACGACTGCCGCGGCAACCCCGCCGCGATCCATGTCTTCAATCGACTTCTCGGGAGTCCAGGTCGTGTTCGCGGGCTGCAGCAACGGTCGACCTCTCACCTCGGTGACCCACGCCGGCGGCGCGAAGTGATGGTGTACGTCGATTCGATGGGGCCGGCCCGAACCGGCTGTCTGAGGCGCTGCGCCGACGCGGCCGGTTGCGACCACACCGAGCGAAGCGAGGAGCGTAGTGACGAAATGTCGTCGATCGCAGTGCGTCATGAATGGGCCAGAGAACCGGCGATCAACGCGCAGGTGGCGCGGCCGCAGGTGCGGGAGATGGTGTCGGAAAGCCTGCGCCTCCGTCGCCGTCCCAATCTTTTTCGACGCCGTGACCTCGGGCGGGATCGCCGTGCATCGGCGTGACAAACCCGAGCAGACACCCATTCGAGCCGTCCCGGAGCAGATGGCACCGGATTTTGACGGCGTCGCCCGGTTTGACATCCTCGCGCTTGATACCCACCCGTTGGAGTCCTCCGGGGCCCGTCGCCTCGAGCGCCCAGACGGTGCCCTCGCCTTTCGCGTCCTTGACTTCGACATACAACCAGGAGTGCGGGACGAGCAGATGGACTTCAGTCACCTTGCCTTCCATCGTCGTCCACACCGTCAAGTCGTAGTTGCCGTGAGAATGGTGCGCCCGAAGCGGCAGACTCGAGAGAACTGCCACCATCGCAGCCAGGCAAACAGATCTGACCAGCATGGTCCCCCCTCGCACAGAAAACGGTTGCCGGACCATCCTTCCCATGCCGTCGCCGCGCGTCATCTGGCGCGTGGCGGCGGCGGGGACGGGAATTTCCATTCGTCGCTGTAGCCGGTCGTATAGAACCGCCGATAGCGGATGCGTGCCCCCTGTTCGTCGAGGAATTGCAGCGATTGCTGGAAGAGCCCTGGCGCGGGTGCACCTCGAGGGACGGTCGCTTCCAGAATGTACAGCCGCGTGCCATACCTGTGGATGGCGGCAAACGTGCGGGATCCATCGGCGCCGGCAAGCTGCAGACGATGTCCTTCGACCATGTCCGCGACGTACCAGGCGTAATGGGTGACTTTGGTGTCGCTCCTCTGAAAGAACTGCCAGGAGGCGTGGACGATGGCTCCCTGCACATCCGTTCGCCACTCGTTCTGACACGCGTCGCCTTCGCCGCCCTTCTTCTGGCATTGCTCAACGCGCGCTGTGTGGATTTTTTCGGCATCGGCGTAGTCGACCACGGTTACGGAGTACCGATTCGCTCCGTTCTCAACGCTGTAGACGCGTCCCGGTAGGCTGATCTTGTATTCGGTCGTGTAGGTGATGTCTTTGACCTTGGGCTCGCCCTGGAAATTGACTTCGAAAAAATCCGCCCGACTGACGTACTGGGTCCACTCCTGCGCGACCGAAGGCGCCGACATGAGCAGGATCGACGCTGCCGAAACGAGCGGAATCAGGCGCATGGCATCTACCCTCCCTCGCTCTCAGCCTGGCGGGAATTCGTTACTGACATCGACTGGTTCCACTTCCCTCGGCGCCGCCCTTGTCCCGATACACTTTGTGGCAGTTCGCGCACGTATCGTTCAGCTTTTCACTGACCTCGACGAAGGCTTCGAAGTTTCTGGCTTGCGAGGCCCGTCGAGCGAGCCTGCCGGCGTCCGCGAGGGCGGCGACGAACTGCTTCCAGTCGTCGCGTTCGACCGGGACAGGCTTGCCGTTCTGACACCGGCGGCCGGGCGTCAGGAAGAGCGGTGCGGTTTCGACGAGAGCGACGGCGGCCTGATCGACCGCCAGCCAACCCGGATAGACAGTCGATCCCCATTCGACATAGTCGAATGGTCTCGCAGCCGGCTGGCTTTTCGCCTGCGTGCCGGGATCTTTGACTTGAACGTTGAAGATGATGTTCGAGTTGGGAAACGCAATGGCTCTCATCAACTCGGCCAGGTTGCCTTCCGCAGGCGGAAGAGCGGCCCCAGCCGAGACGGACGCGGGTGCGCTGCGAACTGCAGGGAACGCAATCTGCGCCAGTGCCGCGTCGGTCAGCTCGACGTCGCCAGCCGGGTATTTGATGGACTGAAGCATGTACGCCGCGAGGTCTGTCGACTGCGGCCGCGACAGGCTTCCCGGCGTATTGAACGGCATCGTCTTCTGAATCTTGTCGACGAGATTGGACAGCGGGCGCGCGCTCCAGCCCGACAGGAAACTGTCGCCCACGAGCGGCGGGCCACTCGCGCCTTCCAGCGTATTGCCGTGACACTCCGCACACTGGCTGACGTAAATCTCGCGGCCGCGTGCAGCCTGTCCGGTGGAGTACACCCGCTCGGTTACCGAGCGGATCTGAGCCGCGTAGCTGATCAGCGGAGGAATCCCAACCGAGAGAGAGAGGCACGCGACGCTCAGCAGGGATCGGAGGGCTGTCGGGCCCGACAAGATTCGCCGCACCAAAGCCTCCCATCGGTCGGGCAGCCCTGAAGGGCTGCGCTACGATTCACATGCCGGTGTGCTCGAACTGACGATCGAGGCCCGAATTATAGCCGAGAGAAGTCACTCTTTCATCGTCGCGAGCACGAGGTCGCCGAGCTGCTCCGGCGTGTGCTGATTGCCTTCGATCGTGGCTCGAAGCGTGCCGTTGCGGTCGATCACGGCGGTGCGCAGCGAATGATTCATGAGCCCCTCGTCCTGGAAGGACTCGACGCCGAACAGCGCGCATGCCTTTCGCACATCGGCAACCGAGCCTGTGAGGAAATGCCAGGTCTGCGGGTCCGCATTCCATTGAGCGGCGTAAGCGGCGAGCGCCTCGGGCAGATCCCGCTCCGGGTCGAAGGTGATCGTCAACAATACGAGGTCCTTGCCAAGCTCCTTCTGGAAGCGCCTCCGCAGCACACCGAAGTCGTTCGACACCCGCAGGCAGAACTGCGGCAGGGCACACCGGGTGTAGATGAAATTCACCGCCAGCACCTTGCCGGCCAGGCTCGACAGCGTCACGCGCCGATTCGTTTGATCGATCAACGTGAAATCGGGAACGCGGGCCCCAATGGCGAGCGGCGGCGACGACAAGCCCGCCATCTTCTTCATGACGGCAAGACGTTGCGCCGCCTTGGGGTCTTTCTCGATGGTCTCGTATCGGCGAACCTTGATTCGAGTCGCGTACGCGGTCTTGTCGCCGATCGCGAGAGTGAACTCGACGATGGCGCCCGGGGCGAGGCCTTGCAACTCTGTGGCGTCGCGCACGTCGAATGGCATCGCCATCGAGTCCATCAATCCGGCAATCTTCTCGTGTGATACGACGAACGAGCGATTCGCAGGATCGGTCCGCAGGACCATACCAGTGACCGCGTACTCCTTGTCGGCCCCTGCCGCCCACGCCGCTCCCGACGCGAGGAACGCCAGCAGCGCGACAGACCGCGGCCATCTACCTGCCACGGGCACCTCCCAGTGGAGACGGTTTCCGCGTCAACGGCACGATCCGATCGGAGAGCTCGTGAATCTCGATCACCTGGTTCTTGGTGACGTTCGCAAAGTGCTGGGTCGTGCGGCTGACAGGCCAGAAGACGTCCACGTCGATCCTGCGCGCGGCCTTGCCCAAGCCAACATGCTGCTGGAGCGGTGACGCGCCGAACGAAGCGCCGCTGTTCACCGTTCGGACTACCTTTCGACGGTCCCCTCCCGCGTCCTCGACGGTGACGGTGATGCGCGCGCCGACGGCCGCGCGGTTCGTCTTCGTTCCAACGAGGCTCAAACCGAGCCAGTCGCCGTCGTGGCCCGGGTTTTGGAACAATCGAAACGCGTGGGCGTCGCCTGGCGTCGCCCCGCCCACCTTGAAGACGATGTCCTGGCCGCCGTCGTTGTCGAGATCGGCAAAGGCCACGCCGTGGCCCTTGTGGATTTCGCCCGTTCCTGACGAGGCGGTCACGTTGACGAACGACTTGCCGCCGTCGTTTCGCAGCAGCACGCTCGGCGTCATGGCCGCGTACGACGGACTGCCAGTGCCCAGAAAGATGTCGAGGAACCCGTCGTTGTCGATGTCTCCGAAGTTGGAGCCCATCGGCATGAAGACGTGGGCAAGATTCGCCTCGACCGTTACGTCTCGAAAGGTCCCGTTTCCGAGATTGCGATAGAGCTTCATGGTCTGGGCGTTGCCCGGCAGCCCCATATAGGACCGGGCGGTTTCGTCGATCGAGAGGAAGTAGCTGCTCGCGAAGATGTCGTCGAAGCCGTCGTTGTCGTAGTCGAAGAACCAGGCGGGGAACCCGCGGTCGGCACCCGGCACACCCGCTGCGACCGCGACTTCCGTGAACGTCGCGTTGCCGTTGTTGTGATAGAGGAAGTTGACGCTCCTGAGGTTCGACACATACAGATCGGGGTATCCGTCATTGTCGTAGTCGCCGGCGTGGACGGCTTTCGTGAACGCCGTGCGATTGACGCCAGCGGCGGCGGCGATGTCCTCGAACGTGCCGTTTCCGCGGTTGCGAAACAATTGCGCCGGCGCATTTTCGTTGCCGATGAACAGATCGATCCATCCGTCGTTGTCGATATCCGCCCAGGCGGCGGTCTGCGTGCTGGTGACCGGCGTGGCGAGGCCGCTCGCGACAGTGACGTCGGTGAACGTGCCGTCGCAGTTGTTGCGCAGGAGCGATTTCCGTTGGGCCAGCTCCCACCCGCCGCGCAGCACGAGCACGTCGCGGCAGTTGTCGTTGTTGTAGTCGGTCTGCACCAGATTCAGGCCGCCAAGCTGATCGGACAACCCAGACTGGACTGCTCGATCGACGAAGGTTCCTTGCTCGCCGCGATGGAACAGCTGCATGCGCCCGCAGCTGTCGAAGTTCGACGTCAAGATGTCCAGACGCCCGTCGTTGTCGAAATCGTCCACGACGACTCCGCCGGCCGAGGAAAACGAATCGACGCCGGCTGCGGCGGCGACGTCGACGAAGCGGCCGACGTCTTGGGTCGAACCGAAGGCCTCCGGCGGTATCCGGTAGCGTCCTGGAACCTGCTCGGGATACCCGCCCGTGGCCAGGTGCGCCACATTCAAGAGCCACTTCGCCTCAACGTCGTCGGGCTTCGCGTCCAATAGCTTCACCAAGTACTCGACGGCCTTGTCGAAGTCCTCGGTCTTCTCGACCTTGCGGCCGCCTCGCACGGACAGCAGGCATCGATCCCCTGCAGAGTGGTAGAAGCCGTTGTCCATCTCGGCCTTGTGGAGATGGACGACTCCGAGGCTCTGGAGGAGGTCCGGAATCGCCCCAGGCATCACCGACTGCGCCAGCCGATGCGCCTGCTCGTACTGCGCGATCGCATCATTCATCTCACCGCTGTAGGCGTAGAGTCCGCCGAGCGCCACGTGGGCGTCCAGAATTTCCTGGGGAAAGTACTCAGCGCGCGTGATGGCGATGTCGGGTCCCAACCTCCTCGCAAGCGTTGTTTTCACCTTGCCCACCGACTCCTGCCGCAGTTCGCATATGCGCAGCGGACTCTGGTTCCAGTCTTCGGGTTTTGCGATCGTGTCGAGCGCGGCGTTTGCCTCGCCAAAACCGTCGACGCTGAGCGTGGCTCGAACTGCGCCTGAGGCCGATAGTGCCAGAATCTCCTTCCCGCGCATCGACGAAGTGGGCGTGGCTTCGGCGCGTTCAACGATGGCATAGCCGGTGGGAAGTTGCAGGACAGGACTCACACTGCCGGGCGCGAGATCGCGCAGCGCCACGCGAAGCTCTTCACGAAGCTCCGACAACGCGACTGGACCGATCAGTCCTCCTTGATCCGCCGAGGGATCGCTGGACTCGGCGCGGGCGATGTCGACGAAGTTGGCTCCGCCAGCCACTCGATCGCGCACCTGCTGCGCTTTTTCAGCGGAGCTGACGACGATGATCCGAAACACCACCTGGGAGTCGGACGAGTTGGTCTGGATTGCGTGGGTTGTACGGGACCAGAGTCCAAGGCCAAGGACCCACATCCCGAATACGACGAAGGCAAGCCGGCCCAGAAGCTTCCTTGACCCGGGACGATGGCAATGGGACAGATCCGACTCGAGCGTGAAGCGCCCTGGAGTCACTGCCGGGTATCATAGCCTTTGCCACGAAGGACCCGCAGGCGCGGCCCCCCGCTCGATTGCGGGGCTCTCTCGAAGTCGCTAGAATGCGCAACGTCAGGATTGGATCTTCACGGAGGCTGAGGTGCCACGAACCGGACGTCTGGCGGCATTAGCGGTGGTCGCGCTGGCCGTGGCCGGCGCCCAGAAAAGCTCGATCGCTGCCGTTCAGACGGCTCCTCAGCCGCCTGCTGCAGGTCAAGGCACGTTGATCGTCTACGGCGACATGGCCTTGTTTCAGCCCCCGGGCCACCCGGAGAACTGCATTCTGAGGAATCGCTTCAAGCGTGGCGAGCCGGTCGGCTGGCGGATGTTCGTTGCCGATCCATCCACAGGCAAGCGCGAGGAATCCGCTCAGCTGGTCGTCCACCTCAACGTCGCCGGCAAGACCGTCGACATCCCCATGCGCTACCGCGCAACCGCCGCCCAACCAGAGCGCGAGTTCTGGGTCGCGAAGTGGGTGGTACCCGCGGACACGGCGGTCGGCATCATCCGCTACACGGTGACGGCAACCGACAGATACGGGCGCGCTGGAGAGTTCAAGCCATTCGAGGTTCAAGCCTCTCAGCTGACGATCGTCGAGTGAGGGGTTCTTGATCCGTAAGCTTCCGCTGTCCGCGATTTTCTTTCTGGCGCTGTTCGCGTCGCTGATCGCAATTGGCTGTCAGCAGAGCGACCAGTCCTCGACGAACACACAGACGCTGTCGTCTGCTCCACCAAAAACGCTGACGCTCCGACACGACCCCAAGCCCGTCGTCGGTAGCGAGGTCCACGTGACGGCCGAAGGCCTGCCGCCGGGCCGGAAGGTCGATCTGTTGTGGCATACGGTCAAAGGCGGCTGGGTCATCGAAGACTACTATCACTTCCGCGGAAAGAAATTCACGGACACCACCGAGTCTTTGGGCCAGTTTGCAGTCGATCGCGCCGGTCGACTCGACGAGAGGTTCAGGATTCCCGAGGACTACGGCGGCGTTCACGAGTTGACCGTCGCGGACAACGGCGTGACGCTGGCACAGGGCGGCATCGAAGTTGGCCAGACCTTCGAGCTTCACCCCGCCGAAGGCCCGCTTGGTACTCCGATCGAGCTTCGTGTGACGGGCCTCGGCTGGCGGACGATGGAAAGCACGTGGGTGATTAACTGGGACAACCAGGAGGTCGGCTGGGTCTCGGCCACCGATACTCGCGGCACCGCTGTTGCGCGAATCCGGGCGAGCGGATCGGTCGGAGACCACTACGTTCGCGTTTACACGGGTTACATGGGTCAAGGTTACTTGAACCACGAACAGGCCCCGAACGCGTACTTGCCCAGGCCCTCGTTTGTGTTTCGGGTCACGCCAGGAAACGTCGCGGCGTCGGCGTATGCAGAACCCTACCAAAAGCAGCCTGTACCGGCGGCGGAGGCGTCGGACGAGAATGCGACCATCTCGTTGACACCGACCCAGGGCCCCGTGTTGACACGTGCGTCACTACGGGCGAGCGGCCTTCCCCCCACACACGCCGGTGTCGCTGATCTGGGGCACGTGGGAAGGAAGCCGCGTCTCTGGGAACGGCTTCGAAGCGAAAGAAACCGAACTGACGAAGCTGGCGGTCGACGCCGACGGAAAAGTCGAGACGCCCCTGACAATTCCCGACGATCTTGGGGGCCTTCACACCGTGTCCCTCCGGGCCGGTAAAGAGACGCTTGCGAAGGCTTACTTTGTCATCGAGACCAGCATCGTGAGCATCTCGCCCACATCAGGACCTGCAGGGACTCCGGTGACGATTCACCTGAAGGGCGTCGGCTGGACCGAGTACGACAATATCTACATCGCCAACTACGACAACGCGTACATGGGGTACGTCTGCGGCTTCAACAGCCGCGGCGACGTCGTCGTCAACTTTACCGCCGCCGGTTCACCTGGTGTGCATCTCATCGATTTCTATCCCGGCATCTACCAGGGCCCGGAGGGAAGCCAGCAGCTGTATCGCCTGCCCCAGTTGACCTACGCCGACGATCATCCCGGAAACCGCATTCCAGCCTTGCGATTTGCGTTCGAAGTGACGGCCACGTCCAAGGGCTCGAAGACTGGGCGCGATACGGCGCAAGTCCGCAGCGAGCGAGTGCGGTAAGCACGGACTCGCCTCCTTCAGTTGCGAGTTGCGTGGTGTCAATCCCCAGGACCAGAAACAGCGCAACGCGGAGCCAATCCATGAGAAGTGCGGCAGGTCTCGGCTGTGCCAGCTTTCTCATTTGCGCGCTCTCCACAGGTGCGCACGCACAGCGCGGCGGACCGCCCCAGCCGCCGACAACACCCAGGGCCGCCGCGCCAGTCGATCTCACCGGCTACTGGCTGTCTCTGGTCACCGAGGACTGGAGGCATCGCATGACGTCGGCGCCCAAAGGAGACTATCCAGGGGTTCCGCTGAACGCGGCCGGTCGCCGCGTGGCCGACGCCTGGGACCCGGCACGCGACGAATCCGCCGGCGAGCAGTGCAAGGCCTTCGGTGTCGGCGGCGTAATGCGCCAGCCCGGACGTCTTCACATCACCTGGCAGGACGATCAGACGTTGAAGATCGAAACGGACGCCGGCACGCAAACGCGCGTGCTCGCCTTTCGTGGTTCGGCCGTCCAGACCGGCGACTGGCAGGGCGTGTCGGCGGCAAGCTGGGATCGCGGCGCGACGCCGATGGGCGGCGGCTTCGGCCCCACGCCGGTGCTCAGAGGCGGAGCGCTCAAAGTCGTGACCACGGGAATGAAAGCGGGCTACCTGCGGCGGAACGGCGTACCATACAGCGCGGACGCCATCATCACTGAATACTTCGATCGCTTCGACGTCCCGGGCGGCGATTCGCTGCTGGTCGTCTCGACCGAGGTCGTCGATCCGACGTATCTGGCGCAGCCGTTCTGGACGAGCACGCATTTCAAGCGGGTGAGCGACGCCACGGGATGGAATCCGAGGCCGTGTTCGGCACGATAACGCCGCCGGGAACAATCAACTCATGATCGTGCGGAGACCGCGATGCACAGGCTGATCCCCGCCGCCCTCGGACTTGCGCTTCTGACGTGCATCACGCTCGGAGGCCAGGCGCCCGGGGATCAACAGCCGCCGGCGCCCGTGTTCGACATCTCCGGCTACTGGACTCCTGCGCTGCACGAGGACCTGCTCGAGCGTGGGGCCGGTCCCGAAACGGCCGATTACGGCGGCTTTCCCGTCAGCGAAGCGGGCCGCCTGTTTGCTCTCTCCTACAACGTGTCGCGCGTTACGCTTCGACATCATCAGTGCGACGGCTACGTCATGCCGTACCAGATCCGCGCGCTCGGCAACGCGCGCGCCTGGGAGGAGCGCGACCCGCACACGCAACGACTGATCGCGATCCACTGGTACAGTCAGACGTTCGAGGGTCACCGGATCATCTGGATGGACGGACGCCCGCATCCTCCTGCCTGGGCGCCGCACACCTGGATGGGATTCTCAACCGGACGCGTCGTCGGCAACGCCCTGGAAATTCAAACCACCCACCTCAAACAGGGGTGGCTGCGGCGCAACGGTCTTCCCGAGAGCGATCAGGCGACAGCGGTCGAATTCCTGGTCCGACACGGCGATCATCTGACACACACCGTGGTCGTCAACGATCCCGTGTTTCTCGTGGAACCGCTCGTCCGTACGACCGACTTCTTCCGACAGCCTGTCGACCACCAGACGTGGCTCTTTGCGTGCGACGACGGCGAGCAGATTCTGGGACGCGCACCCGATGATGTTCCCAACTACGCCTTCGGCGGCAACCCGTTCGTCAAGGAGTTTGGCGAAAAGTACCGAATTCCAGTCGCCGCTTACCTCGGCGGCGCCGAGACGATGTATCCGGACTATGCCGGCCGCATGGGGGCGGTCACCGACGCCGAAGGCGTGAGCAAGACGCGGCCCGCGAACGGCGTCAGGCCGACCAGCCGTTCGGTCGATCCCGAACCGCATGACGGAGAGGTGCACGTCTGGCCGCTCCGAAGCAACGTCTATCTGCTCGTCGGCGACGAGGGAAACATCGTCGTGCAGGTTGGCGACGAAGGGCCGTTCGTTGTCGACAGCGGCTCGGGCCGGCTGGCCGACAAGACCGTCGCGGCGATTCGGCGGCTCAGCGACAAACCGATTCAGTTCATCGCCAACACGAGCGCGCGTGCGGAGCACACCGGCGGCAACGTCGCGCTCCGCGCGGCCGGCGCCGATCCAAGCGTTCGCGGATCGTTCTTCTCGCTGCAGTTCGTGGACGCCGGCGTCGGCGCCACGATTCTCGCCCATCAGAACGTGCAGAACCGGATGACGGCGCTCAAGCTGCCGGCCGCGGGCATCCCGAGCGACACCTTTCTCGAGGAACGCCGGCGTTTGTTCCACAACAACGATTCAATCGAGATGTTCTGGGCGAAAAGGGCCACGAGCGACGGCGACAGCCTCGTCTACTTCCGGCGCGCCGACGTGATCGCGGCCGGCGACGTCTTCACGACCACGCAGTATCCGGTCATCGACGTCAGTGCCGGCGGCAGCGTTCAAGGCGAGATCGCCGCGCTGAACGACATCCTCGGCCGGACTGTCTACCAGCACTCGGGTGAAAGCGGCACGATTGTGGTCCCCGGCCACGGCTACGTGTCTGACGAGCACGAGGTTGTCGAGTACCGTGACATGGTGGTCATCGTGCGCGACCGGATCCAGGCGCTCGTCAAGAGCGGAGCAACCCTCGAGCAGGTGAAAGCGGCGCGACCCACCGCGGACTACGATCTGCGGTACGGGGCGAACAGCGGTCCGTGGACGACCGAGATGTTCGTCGAGGCGGTGTACAGGAGCCTGCCGAGGCCCTGAGGAACGTGGGGACTCAACGTCCACGACGAGGTTCGCCATGACCATCACACGACTCGGAGTCGTCGCGCTGGCCGTCGTGGCCGGCACGGGTGCATTCGCGCAACAGCCGCCGGCGCCTGCGGCGCCCGCCAAACCCGACACGCCCGAGATCACCGCGAAGATCGAGCAGCTTCGAAAGGCGGTCGGTCCACGATGGGCGTACGCGGTGCACTTCTGGTGTGAAGAGCCTCGCCCAAACCGGCCCGACGATCCGGTGATTCAGCCGACGAAGCTGTTCGACAACGTCTACACGATTGGCAACTCGGGAACGGCGGTCTACCTGGTTCAAACGTCAGCTGGCCTGCTGATGATCGACGCACTGGCCGCCAACCAGGTCGAGACGCAACTGCTGCCCGGGTTCAAGACGCTGGGGTTGGATCCCGCGAACGTGAAGGCCATCCTCGTCGGTCATGGCCACGCGGATCACTTCGGCGGCGCGACGTACTTTCAGGAGCGATTCGGCTCGAAAGTGTACGTGTCCGCAACCGACTGGACGCTGATGGAGAACCCGCCGCAGCGCGGGCGAGGACCAGGTCCAGCAGGCGCACCGGCGGCGCCTCCCCCCGCGATCCCGAAGCGCGACGGAATCCTTGCTGACGGCGAGCCCGTCGTGCTCGGTGACCTTCGCGTCACTCCGGTGGCGGTACCCGGGCACACACTGGGCGCGATGGGCTTCATTGTTCCGGTCAAAGACGACGGTCGCACGCGCGTGGCGGCGCTTTTCGGCGGCACGTGGCTGACGCCCAACCTGCTGAACGACGACGCAATGCAGACCTTTCTGCGCTCGGTCGCGCATTTCAGAGAAGCGACGAGTCGCGCCAATGTCGAAGTCTGGCTTCAGAACCATCCGCTCATGGTGCCGTTTCAGGAATGGGTGGCGGCGGTCGCAACGCGCAAGGCGGGTGACCCCAATCCCTTCGTCGTCGGACAAGCCGAGTACCAGAAGTTTCTGGACGTGATGCAAGGCTGTTCCGAGGTCAACCTCGCGCGCCGCAAGTAGTACGTAGTGTCCGGCTTTAGCCGGACTTCTTGAGGTCCGCCTGAAGGCGGACACTACGTACATTCGAAAACCGCTCTAGGAGTGTGCGCGGCAGAAACGGTGAGGGCGTGTGGTACGTATAGAGAGGTATGCCGACGACCTTCCGTTCGTGTGCACCCAATCAGTCGTTGTTGTTCCCGCCCTCGCCGCGCGACTGGCTCCCCGAGGGGCACTTGGCCTTCTTCATTGCCGACACCGTCGCCGCGTTGGATTTGCAGGCCTTCTATGCGCCCTACGAGGGCGATGGCCGGCGGAATCAACCGTTCGATCCGCAGATGATGGTGACGGTTCTGTTGTACGCGTATGCCACCGGAACGTTTTCGTCGCGTCGGATCGCGCGGAAGCTGGAAGACGATGTCGCCTATCGCGTGTTGGCGGCGGGCCGCTTTCCCGCGCACCGGACGATCGCGGAGTTTCGGCAGCAGCACCTGGCCACCTTTGAGGCGCTATTCGTTCAGGTCGTGGCGATCGCGCGCGAAGCGGGCGTCGTGCAGCTCGGCGCACTGGCGGTGGATGGAACGAAGGTGAAGGCCAACGCGAGCAAGCACAAGGCGATGAGTTTTGGACGGATGCGAGACGAAGCGCGGAGGCTCCGTGAGCAGATCGCCGCGCTCACGGCGCAGGCCGACGCCAGCGACGCGGCGGAGGATGCCGCGTTGGGGCCGGACGTCCGGGGCGATGAGCTCCCGGCCGAACTGCAGCGGCGTGAGCAGCGGCTCGCGGCCATCGCAGCGGCGAAAGCGCGGCTCGAAGCCCGGCAGGCGGCTGAGGATCACCAGAAGGGTCGGACGCCGGATGATGCGCGCAAGAGTCGAGGGACCAAACCATTCGCCCGCGATTTCGGCGTGCCGCCTGACGACGCGCAGGATAACTTCACGGATCCCGAGAGTCGGATCATGAAGGCCTCACACGGATTCGATCAGTGCTACAACGGCCAGATCGCGGTCGATGAAACCACGCAGCTGATTGTCGCCACGGGCCTGACCAACTGTGCGGCGGACAACGCCGAACTCCTGCCGCTGATCAATCGCGTCCAGGCGACGCTGGGCGGCGCGCCGCCCGAAGTGCTGGCCGATGCCGGCTATCGCGCCGAGGCGACGTTTCAGACCCTCGAGGCGCGTGCCATCACGGCCTACATTTCGCTTGGGCATGAAACGCGACCCGGCAAGCCGCCGAATCCGGCACACCTCGCGACCCAACGCATGGCCGCCCGACTCACGAGTGCTGTGGGACGGGCGCGCTACCGGCGTCGAAAAGCGATTGTCGAACCCGTCATCGGATGGATCAAGGAAGTGCTCGGCTTCCGGCGCTTCAGTCTCCGCGGCGCGGCCAAGGCGCGCGGCGAGTGGAATCTGGTGTGTCTCGCCGTCAACCTCAAACGCTGGCATCGCATCGGGATCGCCTGACACGACCCACGAGCCGAAGGCGGCGGTCCGACGCGGATGATCTCACCGTCGACCGCCCGGCGTCTGGGCCGAGCGGCGCACCCGTCACGCGTTTCTGCCGCGCGCGCTCCTAGCGCTTGCAAGGCTCGGCGCGCCGCTGCACTGATCGCACCTGCATCTCGCGATCGACCAGATTCCCCGTGAGGGTGACGCGCTGCCCGACGTGATTCGTCAAGTGCATCCTGTTCGCCGCGTCGAGGACCTCGATTGATGCCGAGCGCTTCTTCAGGAATCCCGTTTTCCAGCTCCGGCCCGTCGGGGCATTGGCACCGGTCGTGTCTTTCAAACGGAACGTCTCGTCGTCAGCCTCGAGGCATCCGGTGACCGTCACGAGTGGCGCAGCCTCGAATCGGGTAGACGCAGTCAGCTCCGCGTTGTGCGGCTTCTCGATCGTCTCCGCGAGAGGCGTTGCCTTCACTGCCGGCATTGATTCCAGGGGCATCGTCTTCACGGCAGGCGGTGTCTTCGCCTCAGGCGCGCTCGGCGTGGAAGGTACCAACCCGGCGAGGGCTCGCGAAGACGATTTCGCGACGCCTGCGGGCTGAACTTGGGCGGCCAGGTCTTCACGCCGCCGGTCCACGGTGGGTACTTCCGATGCTCGCAAGGACTCTAGGCGAGCCGTGTCGACGTCATCCAGCCTGTCCATCGTCGCGACTTCGGGTCGCTCGACAGATGATTGACGCGCTGCGATCAGCAGCGCAGCCGTCATCACGCAGATCACGCAGATGCCGATCGCCCACACGCCGAGTCCCTGGTTGTTGACCTGGGGAGGTTGCGCAACCAGCGCCGTCTGCTCGAGATGTGCGGGTCTCGCAGTGCGCACGTGTTTCATCGCGCGCGACGACTCCCTGGTGCGCGTGCCTCTTTTCGCCCGCGCGGGTTTTTTCACGCGCCTGGATTTCCTTGAGCGCATCGTTGTCCTCCTCGGTCGAGACATGAGCCTGGCCTGTGCACAGCAATTGGAATGCCCAGGAGGTGCAGATGCTTGCCGCCTGTAACCAACCAGACGGTCACGGGTTGCAGTCGGCGGGCGGAGCGGTGTCACGGGATGAAACATCCAATTGCGTGATCGCGCGAGCAATACTGACTACCGCGAGCCCCCCTGCCGGAACTCCTTCCAGTCGATGTCCTCACCACAAAAACCGAAGCTGCGCTCCCGGAACGAAATGCCGTCCAATGCAGGGATGTCACTCGTGCTTCGGGTAGAATTCGTGGCTTCAGCGAGAGACTATTTTCGTCTCCGTTGGTGACGGCGAGTTCGCTGACACGTTGGGAGCTGGCCGGGGTTGAGGATTACTTATCTTTTAACTCTAGCTCCCTCAGTTTCTGAAGCTCCTCCAGCTCCTTGTTGTTCGTGCAGTAGAACTCGTAGACTTCTCCGTCGCCCAAGGTCCATCGACGAGGCGCCGATTTCCAGGGCTTCTGCAGCACCTTCGGATCGTCGACGGTGATCTCGACGATGAGGTAGTTCATCGACGGGCGGCTGTAGCGCTCGGTGACCCGCAGTTCGTCGCTATGGAACCATCCGGTGGGCATGATGTACGTTCTGTCGTCGAACCCTATCGATTCGACCACCAGCGTATCGCCCTCCCACCGCGCGGCGCTGTTGCCGTGAAAGAACGGCTCTGGATTCTTCGGGAGCGGCCGTCCATCCAGATGGATGACCCGCCAGTTGTTGAGGACCTCGTACAACTGCACCAACAGGCCCGGCTTGTGAACCATCAACGTCGTGTACGGATTCTGCAGCCAGATGGCTGGAACACCGCGCGGCATGCAATTCACCGACGACTTCGACAGCTCGAGCTCGGTCGGGGTCATCGACTTGATCTTTTCGAGGGCCCACGGCTGGAACGCCGGTGGCTCCTCGGGCGTGACCTTCGGATCGAAGGTTCGGAGCGCGGCAGGGTCGACGCCGTAGCGGCCGCTCACACCCTGACCGGCACCATTCGGAAACCAATGGCCGGAAAGGTCGGGATGGCCGTCGGACAACCGCGGCGCCGGCCCGCCCGGCGGCATCACCTTGATCGCGTAGGTCGTGTCTTGTGCGGCAGCGGGCAGGGACAACACGGACGAGAGCGTCATTGTCCACAGAGCTGCCACGCAGGCGACACCGCAGCGAACGTTCAAACCGCCGCTTCGGCGAGCCTCGCCGCAGCTCGAAGAGCCGAGGCGGAGGCGTGGGGCGGAACTCCACGTTAGTTGGTTGTTCACGGGTACTAGTCCTGTAGCTGTCCGACCTGGCGCAGAACACCGTCCGAGAATTTGAGCGTCCCGGCGGCCGCAGCGTTCGACTTGCCGTTTTTCGCGCAGACACCCTCGGACCCACACTTCTTTGCCGATGTTGTCGAGGAATACCTGCCGATCGGTTCCGTTTCTCCTCAGCGTCACAGGTGAATACGCCTGGAACGACCAGCTTTCGACCTTTCCAGCGGCATCCTTGACGTCAACGTAGAAATACGGGTGGGGATTCTGCCAGTCGAGTTTCATGAGTACTCCAGTGAAGTCTCGACAATTCGTTGCGTCCCATTCCGCCGCGAAGGAGTGATGCGCGGACAGGGGCGCCGCCAACAGGAATCCCGCACAGATCACCGCGGCCGTGCCTAGAAATCTCGGGATCTTCATCGACACCTCCATTAGACGAGGCAACGCTCAGCGGTTCTCGCGACGGTTCTGTCCCCAATTCCAGCCGTCTGACCGGCGCTCGATACGTCTGAGACGGATGCGGTTCTCGTTCGGATCGCGGCTCGGGGACCCCCAGATGCGGACCTTGTCGCCGGCGCGCAGCGTCTTCTTGGTGATGCCGTCACTCTCGAGCCGGGAGGTACTCGCCCATTCGGCGGCGAAGGTTTTTGGCTTGCCGAACGGGTCTTCACTCAGAACGTGAATCCACGAGTGCGGATTCTTGTACTCGAACTCGACGATCTCGCCTTCGACTTCGATGGTGTCCTGTTCGACGTAGTACGCCGCGAACGAGTGGTGGCCGAGCAGCGGAGCGCAAAGGATCACCACGCCACCAAGCACCAGCGCCCACGTCGACCGGGCCAGGCTGCGCCCGATTCCGCCGTTCCGCGGTGTGTACACGGTCACCTCCACACTACCTTCTCGGCCTGAGTCGAAGCGAATTATACGCCTGAGGCGCTGCCGGGACTGATCACTGGTTTCTCTTGGCGAGCTCCAACAAGTCTGCCTTGGTCATCGGCCGATCGGGGTCGGGCGCGTGGACCATGACGTGCCGCTCGAAGTCCAGCTGCAACCGATCCAGATTCTGAACGAGCGTCGTAATCGACGGGCTGACCGGCTGCCCGGGCCTCGGGACGTTGAAGTCGGCCGTGAACAGAATCTTCTCCTTCGGCAGATACGCCACAATCATCCCGTCGCTGTGTTCGAGCTTCTCGATGTGATGCAACTCGATGCGTGCGAGTCTCGTCTCGAAGCACCATCTTTTCGACGACGCCCTCGATCTTGGGTTTCTTGTGGGCCTTCGCCAGGGCATCTCCGACGAGTGTCCGAGGCGAGCCCAGCGCCTGCTCGAGAAAATACTTGTTGTTGTCGTCCGTGAGGATGGTGATGCCTTCGGCCACAAATGGCGGCAGCCCGCCGGCGTGATCGAAATGCGGATGCGTGTTGACGACGTACTTGATTTTCTTGTTCGGAATCACCCGCCGGGTTTCGGCAATGACGGCCAGGCCACGCGCCTCGTTTTGGCCGCCTTCGAGAACGACGACATGGTCGCGGAACTCGACGGCCAGCGCCACATACCCGCCCGTAATTCGATACACGCCTTCGGCCAGTTGTTCTGACGCCACCGGTGATAGTGCGACCGCCCCAGCTCCCGGTGCCGCAGGTACGCCTCCGCTCGGTGGTGCTGGAGGCGTCAACAGCTTGGCGATGTCGGGTGGATTCGCGCGGACCTCGCGAATTGCGAGCACGAATGTTTCCATCCCGACTTGCTTCTGCGAGATCTTGGCGGGGACTTTGAGCCCCTCGGCGTCCTGATAGTCGCTGTATGCGAACTCGACATGCATGTCGCCAAGGATGGGATGCTCGACCCAGGTCTCGACGCGCTCCACGATGCTCTCGGGATTGATGTAGCCGACGACCCGATACGCCTGTCCGGACGGCGCCTTCTGGGCTGGACTCCACGTCACCACCTTGTACGCGATGCCGTCGATCTTCCGCGAACGCATCGTCGCCGCATTGGCGGCCGCGCCCTTGAGAAAGCCCCACGGCGTGACCCAGATTTGCAGCTGCTGCGCCCATCCCGGATTGGCCGACGTGATCGTTTCGTCGTACGTCCCCGGCTGCGGGGGTGGACCACCTGGAACAACGGGTGGCATGGTGTCGCCGGTTGCGCGTGACGCCGCCTGTGTAAAATCGATCGCGCGCGTGTAGTTTCTAATCGTGGTCGACGCCAGCCGAAAAGAGATCGTCCGGCTCTGGCCGAAGTTGCCCATCGCGGCGGATCCCCAGTACATGATGGAGTTCAGCCCAGACGCGCCCATCACTTTCGAGGCATCCTCAATAACGGTCTTCACATCCTGGGCGACCGCGACCGAAGGACTAGCCATGAGCAGAGCCGTCGCCGCAGCTGTCTTCCACATGTAGAGCCTCCGCTTCACGCTCAATCCAGGTACTTCACGAAGACGACCTCGTTCTGCTTCTCGTTATAAATCAACTCGTCGACCTTCGCCCCGACGGTGAGGATGCCGAAGCCTCCCGGACGCAGGCCCTTCCGCTCGCGGACGTTCATGTGCTCGAGTGGATCCTTCTGGTTGAGCGCCGCGTGATCCAGATCCTCGGTCCTGAACCCGGGACCTGGATCGGCGATCCGATAGAGCAGCATACGCTTGGCTCGAAGATACGAGATACGGACGCGCCGCTTGGGATCGAGCTTGCCGCCCCACTCGATGGCGTTCAACAGCAATTCACGGAACGCATACCCGACGAGCTCGCGGACCTCCTCGGGAAGGTCGGCGTCGAGACGGGACATGACGCCCTGCAACCGGTCGGCCGCTTCGCGCGTGCAGGGAACGGACAGCTCGACCCAGTTCTGACGCGCCGACACCACTCCGATTGGCGGCTGGGGTGCCGCGTTCAACACTTCTCGAACGATCGAGACGAGCGCTGGCGGCTCGATTGGCTTGTGCACGAAGTGATGCGCTTGCTGGCCGATCGCGCGCAGGAGCGTTTCGGGTGTCTCGTCCGACGTGAGGACGACGACCCTGGGCTTCTGCTTCGCTCGCTTGATGCGATCGAGCACGGCCAGGCCGTCCATCCTCGGCATCCAGACGTCCAGCAGCACCAGGTCGTACTTCTTCGTGCGCAGACACTCGATCGCTTCGACGCCATCCTTCGCGACGCCAACGTTGAACCCCGCCTTCGCCAGCACCGTTCGCGTGACATGGCGTGTGGTTCGGTCATCGTCGACGACGAGTACGCGGGCGGCCCGCTGAGCGCGTCGCGGCATGTGAGGCCCCCTTCCGCTTGAGAGTCTTCCTTCGTCGCGAGGGCGCGAGCGCATCGGACAGCTCGTCGATCTCACGTTCGAGGTCCGTCATGGCCGATGCGACGCTCGAGAGCTCGCCCCGCCGCACCACGTCCTCGAGATGACGGGCGCACTGAAATGCGCGCGGCGCGCCAAGCAGGCCGAGCGAACCTTTCAACGTGTGCGCGGCCCTCCGCAGCCCTTCGGTGTCGCCATTCTTCGCCGACTTGCGGATTGTCGTCATCAACCCGGGAAGTTCAGCCCGGAAGATCGTGATCACCTCCCGGAGCAGGCGGCGATCCTCTCCGAGACGAACCCGCGCCTCATCCTTGTCGAACACCATGCTGGATGGTGTGGACGGCGAAGGAGAAGGCGATCGGCTGGCGCCGTGCTGGTCCACGGTGTGCTCGACGGCGTGCAGAACCTCCTGTGGATGAAGCGGCTTGGTCACATAGTCGTCCATCCCCGCCGCGATACACCGGTCGCGATCGCCGGCCATCGCGTGGGCGGTCATTGCGACAATCGGCAGGTGGCCGCCGGATATCTTCTCTGCCTGCCGGATGAGCACCGTTGCCGAGAGGCCGTCGAGCTCTGGCATCTGGACATCCATCAGCACCACGTCGAACGTCTTCGGCTTGAGGCGATCAATCGCTTCCATCGCCAGCTTCCCGTTCGCCGCCGACGCAACCGTATGACCCCGCTTCTGGAGCACCCGTGTCACGAACCGACGATTCACCTGGTTGTCTTCGGCGACGAGGATGCGAAGCCGGCGCGAAGCGGTCCGCGACAGCACCGGCCGCGGGGCACCGGAGTCGGTGACCCGCGTTCCCAGAGTCGACAACAACGTGTCCATCAGATCGGACTGTTTGACCGGCTTGGAGACGTGCGCGATCTTGAGCGTCCGGCATCGCGCCGTGTCTGTCGGCCGGGCGGCCGACGTCAACATGACCATCGGCGTCGCGCGAAGGCCTCGATCGTGTCGCACGCGACCTGCGAACGTGAACCCGTCCATCTCCGGCATTTGACCGTCGACGATGACGACGGCGTACGGTCGTTTGCCTTTCTTGGCCTCGCGGAGCATGGTGAGCCCGCGCGCGCCGCTGTCGACCGCGTGCGGCATCATCTTCCAGTTGGCCAGCACTTCGGTCAGGATGCGGCGGTTCGTCGCGTTGTCGTCGACGACGAGCACAGGCAGTCGGTGCAAATCGACAGCGGGATCACCGGGGCCGGCAGTGTCGACGTCGCGCGGCCGTTCGAACCGCGCGGTGAAGTGAAACGTACTGCCGCGGCCGACCTCGCTGTCGAGCCACATGGTCCCGCCAAACAGCGAGACGAGCTCGGTGGCGATCGAAAGGCCCAAACCGGTGCCCCCGAAGGTGCGGGTCGTCGAGGTGTCGGCCTGTACGAACGCCTCGAAAATGTGCGAGCGCTTCGCTTCCGAGATCCCGATGCCGGTATCCGCGACGGCAAAGTGCAGCATGACGGCATGCGGCTCGATCGAGGCGAGCTCGACCGTCACGACCACTTCGCCGCGTTCGGTGAATTTGATGGCGTTGGCGACCAGATTCGTGAGCACCTGCTTCAGGCGGCCTGGATCGCCGATGAGGCGATCGGGCACTTCAGACCGCAGGTGACACGCGAGCTCCAGTCCTTTCTGCTGCGCGCGAACGGCGAGGACCCTCATCGTGTCTTCGACCGTGTCGCGCAGGGCGAACGTAATTGATTCCAGGGCCAGCTTGCGCGCCTCGACCTTCGAGAAGTCCAGGATGTCGTTGATCACGCCGAGCAGCTCGTTCGCCTGGGTGCTGATCGTCGTGATGTACTCTCGCTGCTCGGATGTGAGCTTCGTGTTCATCGCGAGATCCGCCATGCCGATGATCGCGGCCATCGGGGTGCGGATCTCGTGGCTCATGTTCGCCAGGAAGTCGGCTTTCGCATGCGCCGCTTCTTCAGCCTTGGCCTTGGCGCGATCCAACTCCCGCACGAGCTGCGACAGCCGATCCGCGTTCTCCGCTTCGGCCTCGCGGGCGCGATCGAGGTCGCGCGCATTGCGCGCCAGCTGCTCGGCCGCGGCCTTGTATTCGGTGACGTCGCGCGCCGCCGCATAAATCGAATGCTCATCCTCGTACGGCACCGCCGCCCACACCAGCCAGCGGTACGAGCCATCGGCGGCACGATAGCGGTTCTCGAATCGCAGCACGGTCCCGCCGGCCTGCTACCTTGTCGTGCTCGCTCGTCGTCGCCGCGCGATCGTCAGGATGCACGAATTCGAGATAGGGAACCCGACAGAGCTCCTCGATCGAATGGCCGAGCACTCGCTCCCAGGCGGGGTTCAGTCGCTTGAAGTAGCCGTCGAACCCGGCAATGCAGAGTGGGTCGATCGAGAGCGCGAAGAATCGATCCAGTTCTTCCTCGGCCCGCCGGCGCTCCATGAACTGGCCGATCTGGCTGCCGATGGTGCCCAGCATGTTGAGCAGCTCGGTGTCCGGCTCGCGGATCTCCCGGCTGAAGAACTCCATGACGCCGACGACCTCGCCTTGCACGGAAATTGGAAATCCGAAGCGCGGCATGCAGCTTCGCCACGGCCGCCGCTGGTGCGCGTGGGAAGTTGTCGTCCTGGGCGACATCGGGGATGAAGGCAGGCTTGGCGGTCGCCCAGACCCGACCGGGCAGACCGACGCCTCGCTCGAACGTCGTGTTGCGGCTCAGGGCCTCGAAATCGACAAACGCCGAATCCGCGAGGTGCCACGTGTCGACACAGCGGAGACGATTGGCGTGCCGGTCGACCTGCCAGAGGGCGCCGTGCTCCCACCTGAGCGTGGTGCAAATCGCCTTGAGGACGCGCGGGATCGCGTCCGCGAGTCGTCCCGATTCGGCCATGACCCTGGCCGTCGCGTATTCGGCGGCAAGGCGTCGAGCACGGGCGCTCTGGATCTCTCGAACTCGTCCGTCAACCTTCATCTGTGCGCAGCTATCTTAGCCCCGGTCGAGGCGGCAGTCCCCTGTCACCGGAACTCACACAGGCGAAGTTTTTGTGCAGGCCGGCGTTCAAGTGGCCAGGGGCGAACCATCCCCGAGAGGAGGCGGGCGGCGGGGGCCGGCGCCCGAGAACTTGTCGCACGCCCGACCGCCGCAATGCTCCGCCCCGTAAAGGGGCAATTGCCGGGATCTAGTCGATCTTCACACGGCGCCGGAACTGCTGATTCTCGTTGCAGATGAACTCGATCGGCTCCTCGTCGACGATGATGCGCTGGTTGATGCGGACGGTGAACGGCTTCGTATACGACTTCGCATCGTCAACCGTGACGTCGATTTCCAACTTGCCGAAGATCGGGCGGCGGAAGCGTTCGGTGAATATTGCCTGATCACTGTAGGGACTGCCGTTGACATCCAGCCATCCGTCGAAGACGCCGGACTCGGCGCCTCTCGAATTGTTGGTCTCGACCACGAGCGTATCGCCCTCCCAGCGGCCGACCGAGTAGCCGTACCACCAGGGCTGCGGCTCGCCCTGCGGCGGGAGCTTGCGGCCGTCCGTGTAGATGTAGCGCAAGCCGTAGTTGGCTTCGTACAAGATCATGATCATCTTGGGTGTCTGGACGATCACTCGTGGCTGAGGCTGCATGTGGAACTGGGGGATGCCCATCGGCATGCAGTTGGCGTCCGGATTCTCCTTGCTGTTCGTTGCCATCCGCTCTTTTCTCAAATCCGCCGCCCATGGCGTAAACGGCAGGCCGCCCGGAATGTTGGCGCCGAGCTCGAAGAACGTGGCAATTGGCGGCGAGTTGGGATCCGGTGGAAACGGCTGGGTCGGCGGCTCAATTGGAGTCGGGAGTACGGCTGCCGCAGGCTCGCCGCGACCCTCCTGCCCTCCCCGCCCTTCCTGCCCTCCCCGCCCCTCGGGTGCGCCGCGTCCACCCCGTCCTCCGCGTCCGCCGGCGCGGTCGGCCCGGGTCCACATCCCGGATAGATCGGGTTTTCCGTCGGGCGTACGTGGTGGGGGGGCTTCCGCGCGCACGCTCCCTTGAGCGTCTCGCGGGACGTTCGGGGTTTGATGTTTGGGCCATTGTGCGGCGACCGACACGGAACACGCCACCACAACTCCGATCACGCCAAAAAGTCCAATCTTCGTCATCTCAGCCTCTCACGTGGTCAACTCGATCCAGGGGGACGTGCGGCCCGACAGCCGGACGCTCCGGGCGAGGTCTCCATGGTAATACGACCGTGATGTTTCATCATTTCCTGTGGCAGAGGTCCAAGAAGCCGAACTCGTGTGCCCCTTTTGATCGGCGTGGCTATAATCGTTGACCTCGGGGGAGGAGGCGCGATGAGATTTGCTGGCCTATCTAGTGCGGCAACGCTGGCCGCGCTGGTGTCGCTTCTGTCGACGACCGCCGCCGCACAGTGGTTCAACCACCCTGCGCCGGGAACTCCACGCCTGCCAGATGGCACGCCCAACCTGTCCGCGCCCGCGCCTCGGACCGCGGACGGCAAGCCGGACTTGTCTGGCGTTTGGAGAGGCGCAGGTCCTCTCTACCGCTTCAACATCGCGCAGGACCTCAACCCTGAGGACATCCAGCCGTGGGCCGAAGAACTGTTCCTCAAACGGGTGCGGGATTCCCGAAAGGACAGTCCACTCGCGCACTGCAAGCCCGTCAGTGTGCCGTTCCACAATTTCTTCAACTTGAACAGGATCGTCCAGACTCCCGGACTCATCGTGATGCTGTACGAGTCTCCAAACAGCCCGCATAGAACGGTCTTCACCGACGGCCGCGAGCTTCCGAAGGATCCCAACCCGACGTGGCTCGGGTACTCGGTGGGGCGGTGGGAAGGTGACACCCTGGTGATCACGACCGCCGGGTTCAACGACAGAGGCTGGCTCGACAGCGCCGGACATCCGCAAACCGAATCCCTCCGCCTGACAGAACGACTCCGGCGTCGAGACTTCGGCCATATGGATTTCGAAATCACCATCGACGATCCGAAAGCATTCACCAAGCCGTTTACGATAAAGGCCGAGCGGCTGTTGGCGCCGGATACGGACCTCTTGGAAGACTTCTGTGACAACGAGAAGAGCCTGGCCCGCATGTCAGGAGACAGCGGGGTCAGATTGAGCCCGGAACTCGTGGCGACTTATGCGGGAGTCTACGAGCTCGCGCCGGGACGGGAGGTCGTGATCACGGCCACCGGCGACTTGCTGTTCGTGAGAGGCCTCAACGAACCCAAGCTTCCGCTGTTCGTACAATCCGAAACGCAATTCATGTCGACCGCGACGCCCAACGGTTTCGAGTTCGTCAAGGATGCGCAAGGCAAGGTCACGCACCTGATCGTGCGCGGGGCCGCGGGAAATCAGAAGGCGGTCCGCAAATCCGCGGCCGCTCCGGCCCAGCGAAGGTGAAAGCCGACCGCTGAACCATCGATGCGTCCCCCCTTATTACACTGGCCGGCGAACACGCGCCGCGTGGGAACGCTGGCTGCTCATCGAGCGGCCTCGTCACGGCTCTTCGCTGGCCTCCCGGAAGATACGATACGAACCATCCTCGCGGCCTCACGCCTCGGGCGCTCCTCCGCGGGCCAGGTGATCATCCGACGTGGTCACGAGGCTGGACAGCTGTTTCTCCTCACCACTGGCAGAGCCAAGTACTACGAACTGACACGCGAGGGCGACGAGATGCTCCTCGAGCTCCTGACCCCCGGTGACGTCTTCGGCCTGGTCGCCTTTCTGCCGCCGCCCACCGTCTACCCCTGTAGCGTTCAGGCCATACGCGACTGTGAGCTGCGCGTGTGGAAACATGCGACAATCCGGCGGTTTGCTGACGAGCATCCACAGCTCACCGACAACCTGATGCGAATCGGCGTTCGTCGCGCGGCAGCCTGTGCAAAGCGGCTTGTCACCACCGCAACGGAACCTGCGACTCACCGCCTGGCGCAAGCGCTCCTCGACCTCGGACGGCGATCCGGTCGCGTCCACGATCAGGCGATACACGTGGATGCAACCAACGAGGAGCTCAGTGCCCTTGCCAACGTCAGCGCGTTCACGACCAGTCGCTTGCTCGCCCAATGGCAACGCGATGGCGCCATCATCAAGAAACGGGGGGGTGTGACGATTCGCTTCCCGGAGGCGCTACTCGCGGGATAGAGCTTTTCTTGCCTCGACACTGAGCCCCTCCACTTGGCTCGGGCGACCCTGAGCCTTTGCGTTCTCGGCCTCATTGCTCCACAGCAACGACAGTCTGCCCGCCCAGGCGATAGCCTTTCGAGATTTGGGCGGGTAAACAGATGCCGGCCCGTTAGCAGGTCGAATGCAGGCGATTCGTGTGCTGGTAGCCGATGACAACGAAGAAATTCGAAAACGAGTCTCTGAGCTTCTCGATCAGGAGTTTGAAGTGGTCGGGACCGTTCCGGACGGCGTGACGCTCGTCGAGGCGGCTCTTCTCCTGAAACCTGACGTGATTGTGAGCGATCTGTGCATGCCCCGACTTGGCGGCCTCGAAGCGAGATCCGAGCTTCTGGGCCGCGGAATCAGGACTCCCTTCGTGTTCGTGAGTCTGCAAGACGATGTCACGGATTACTTCAGGGCTGCTCCGGCTGCATACGTCCACAAGGCAGATCTGGTATCGGAGCTGAATGCCGGGCTGCGATTGGCCATTGCCGGGCAGAGGTTTCAATCGTCCCGGTATCGCAAATCCGGCATGACTTCATGCCGAGCTATTTCTTGGTCTCAGCCAGCGCAAGGGCGGTCACGACCCGATGACTGAACAATTCAATGTCGATATTCTGCAGAGTGTCGCCCTGGTCATTCTGGCGATCTGTCTCTGGCTGATGAATCGGAGGGTCGAGCGGATACTCCAAGTCTTGCTTGAGTCCACCTCGCAGATCATTGACCTCAATCAGAAGTGGCGCCGCGAGGGCTCGCTCTTCTTATGGACCCGTGGGCGGCGTGTCTATCACGAGATGGACCATCTTGAGTGAATGGGTGAGGTGGGCCGATCGATCATCCCCTGAAAGTCCCGTTGCTCGGAATTCTCGACGCGGTGAAAGTTGGGAGCGAAACCCTCGAGCGAGAGCTGACGCACGCGAATCAGGGCGCCGGCCGTGGGTCTAACCCGCGTCCGGGTCTCCCACCAGTGCCCGCTCGACTTCCTCGACCGTCGGATAACGTCCAGTCAATTGCTCAACGCGGATGATGATCGCCAGCAGTTCCCCGATCAGGATCCGCCGCTCGCGGTCCAGGCGTGCGGTCGCCAGCCTCGGTCGCTTGAAGCTGAAAGCTTGAGAGCTGAGAGTGTATGAAGAAATCGCTGTAGCGCAGGCCTTTAGGCCTGCTATGTCGGGCAGCCCTAAAGGGGCTGCGCTACATCAGTGCGATTCTTCTTCACAGGCTCTGACAGCTGAGAGCTGAACGATCAGCTGGCAGCTATCAGTTGCCGACGAGTCGTTCTCGCAGATTCAGTGAATCCGCCAACGCGGGCCACGAAGGGCTGGACCTCAAGGTCTGGCCGTGTGCATTCAGGAAGAAGAAGATGGCCGGGTGGCGCTGCTCGATCGACCGTTTCGTCCACTCAACCGCCAGGTCGATCTCAGAGCAGAGAAGATGGAACGTCCCGAGCGCCAGGGGCGCGCCGTACGCGTCGCCGGGCTTCAGTCTTTCGAGCAGCGCTTCCGCCCGACTCACCTCCCCGGTCAGCGTGAGCGCGGCCGCGAACCCAGCCGTCGCAACTGGGCTCCACGGCGCGAGCACATGCGCCCGCTCGGCGTGCGGCATCGCCTCCGAGAAGTTTCCAACGAGCGTGTGCTCCACGCCCAGGACGAAGTGCGTGAACCAGAGACTCTCGTCCAGTTCCAAGACGTCCTGAAGCGTCTGAAAGCTGTCTGCAATTCGGCCAGCCGCTCGAAAGCACTGCGCCAGCCGCAGGCGGCCCATCAGGTCGACCGGGTCCTCTTTGAGTGCGCGTTCGCACTCGTCTGCGGCCTCTCGAAACCGGCCTGTTGGCAGCAGGTAGTACAGCGCATAAGCCCGCCGAACCTGCGCAGGTATCGGGTCTGTCGCCATCGCGAGTTTGAACCGGCGCTCCGCCTCCATCCAGTCGTAGTCATAGAGAGCCGCGACAACGCCGAGCATGGCGTGCGCGTCAGGAAGCGACGAGTCGATTTCAAGCGCTCGCTGTGCCTTCGCGCGCACGAGCGGCATCGCCTCGTGCGCGGTCAGGAGTCCATAGTTGGCAAGCTGTGCGAAGTAGAAGCCGTACGTGCTGTGAGCCAATGCGAATCCGGGATCGAGCGCGATCGCCTGCTCGTAGTACTCCCGGCTGCGCGCCATCGCGTCGGGTGTGAGCTTCTGGGCGTGGTGAAGCGCTTTCAGGAAGGCCTCATACGCCGAAAGATTGGGCGTGTAGCGCCGGTGGATGGCGGGGGCGGCCGACAGCTTGACTTGCAGCGTCGCGGCGATAGCGCCGGCTATCTCGTCCTGTACGGCGAACACATCCGCCATCTCACGGTCGAAGCGTTCCGACCATAAGTGACTGCCGTTGGCGGCGTTGATGAGCTGCGCCGTGACGCGGACGCGATTACCCGCGCGACGGACGCTCCCTTCGAGCACATGGGCGACGCCGAGCGTCTCCGCGATGCGGCGGATGTCTTCGTTCTTGCCTTTGAACGCAAACGCCGACGTGCGTGCGATGACCATGAGACCTGGCACGTGCGCGAGTGCGTTGATGATCTCCTCGGCGACACCGTCGCTGAACCACTCGTGATCCCCCCGGGGCTCATGTCCGCAAACGGCAGCACCGCGATCGAGGGCTGCACCGACGACGGTGAGGTCAGTTCACGCGAGGCGTGCTCGAGCGCCGCGCGCACCTCGGCCATCGTCTGAAAGCGCGCAGCCGGTAACTTGGCCAGGCACCGCCGCACGACACCCTCCAATGGAGGCGCCGCGCTGAGCGCAGGAGGGGTGTCGCGCAGTACGGCATTCAGCACGTGCACGGTCGTCGTTCCAGCAAACGCTCGGACCCCGGACAGCATTTCGTACAACATCGCGCCAAAGCTGAAAACGTCCGACCGGGCGTCGAGGGTCCGGCCCTCGGCCTGCTCCGGCGACATGTAGGCCGCCGTACCCACAACGGCTCCCTCGAGGGTGCGCGTGACGTCGACGTCGCCATTGACCAGTTTGGCCAGACCAAAGTCGAGCAGCTTGGCTTCTCCCGGCGGCGTCACCATCACGTTCGCCGGCTTCAGGTCGCGATGGAGGATGCCGCAGCCGTGGGCGTGTTCCAGCGCACTGGCAATCTGAATCGCGAGGCGGAGTGCCTGATCGGTTGGCAGCGGACCCTTCAGTCGCTCGCCTTCGATGTACTCGAGGATCAGATAGCCCTGGCCTACGTCGTGGATTTGACAGATGTGCGGATGGTTGAGTGCCGCAACTGCGCGGGCTTCCTGATCGAAGCGATCGCTGTAGGGGGCCGACAGCCGCTTGATCGCGACGACGCGATTGAGGCGAGTGTCGCGGGCCTTCCAGACCTCGCCCATCCCGCCAGCCCCAAGTGGCGACAGCAATGTGTAGGGGCCGAGCTGAACACCGACAGCCCAATCGTTCATCGTCTCGTGATTCTAGCTCTGCAGCCTTGGCGCCGCTTCTCCATATGGCGAGCGCCGCCCCTTGGGCCGCCGCCGGCGCTCGTCGGGCGGCACTGAGAGTTGGTGACGCCAAATCGTTGCGGATTTCAGCAACCGAAGCGTGGGATGACTAGCGGTCAATAGGGTGTGCGAGTCGAGAGGCTATTCGTCCAAGCCGAACACGAAGAGCGACAGTCCCGACACCACCGAGACGTACTGCTTGTTACCGCTGCGATAGCTGATTGGCCCGCTGTTGATCGCCGCTCCCAGGTTGGTCTTCCACAGCAGCGCTCCGGTGCGCGCATCCAGTGCCTGGAAGTAGCCCTCGCGTCCCCCCGTGAACAGCAGGTCCGACGCCGTCGTCAGAATGCCGCTGTCGGTGACGTCGGTCATCTTGAACTTCCACTTCTCCCGCCCGGACGCGGGATCGATCGCGATCACCGCGCCGTGGCCCGCCGCTTCGGTCCACGTGTTGATCGGCGCCCGGCCCAGACCTGGCGCCCCGGGCACAGCTGAGAAAGTGCGCGGTGCACCGCCGACGAAGTTCTTCCCTTCCCTGAACTCCGATGGGCCTGCCACAAAGATGCTGGCGTAGTCTTCCCATGCGGAGACGTAGAAGAGCCCGGTGCGCTGGCTGAACGACGGAGAGTACCAGTTCGTCCCGCCCTGATTGCCCGGGTAGGTCGGCTGTCCGTCCGGTTGCGGCGTCTGTTTGGGCCGGCCGCGCTCGTCGAACTCGCTCATCCAATTGACCTTCACGAACGGCTTCCCGAGCAGGAAGCGTCCCGTCTCGCGATCGAGCACGTAGAAGTTGCCGTTGCGGTTGGCCCAGGTGATCACGTTGACGCGGCTGCCTGCCCAGTTGTCGACGAGCACGGGGACCTGGACCGAGTCGTAGTCGTAGACATCGTGCGGCGTGAACTGGTAATGCCACTTCAGCCTGCCGGTGTCGACGTCGAGCGCGACGACCGAGTCGGTGTAGAGGTTGTCGCCCGGCCGCTGCGCTCCGTTGTAATCAGGACCGACGTTGCCGACGCCCCAATACGTCAGGTTGAGTTGTGGATCGTAGGAACCGGTCAGCCAGATCGATCCTCCGCCATGTTTCCAGGCATCGGGATCGCAGTAGGACGTCGATTGAGGAGGACAGCGCTCCCATGTTTCTGAACCGGGCTCGCCCGGAGCCGGAATGGTATAAAAGCGCCACGCCTCCCGTCCCGTCGTCACGTGATAGGCGGCGATGAAGCCGCGGATGCCGTACTCGCCGCCACCGACGCCCACGATCACCTTGTCCTTGACGACCAGCGGCGCGTGCGTAATCGAATACCCCGATGTGGTGCTGGCGACTTCGGTGTCCCAGAGCGCGCGGCCGGTCTTTGCGTTGATGGCGACGAGGTGCGCGTCGAGCGTACCCATGAAGAGCGTGTCGCCGAGAATGCCGAGCCCGCGATTGTTGGCTCCGCAGCAGACGATGCGATCGGCGGCCGGCGTGTACCGATAGATCCAGAACGCGCGGCCGGTCGCCGCGTCGAGCGCGACGACGTCGTTCAGCCGCTGGGTGATGTACATGATGCCATCGACGACGAGCGGTGTGGTCTGCCAGTTGCCGGCCACCGGCGCCTGGTACACCCATTGGAGCTTCAAGTTCTTGACGTTCGCCGGCGTGATCTGATTCAGCGGGCTATAGCGCGTGCTGGAGTAGTTGCCGGAATAGGTCAACCAGTTCTGCGGCTCGTTCGCGGCCGCGGCGAGCCGCTGCGGCGTCACCTGCCCGTACACGCGCAGGGATAACAGGCCAACGAACGAAACCAAGCACCACGCGAAGAGTCGTCGCTTCGCGGTCATGGCTGTTGTCCTTTCAGGGTAAGCAGATAGGCGACGACGTCAGCGATCTCCGCGTCCGAGAGCGTGCCCTTGTAGGACGGCATGGGCGACGTCTTGGAGATCGTGTAATCGCGAAGGTCGGCCTTCACCAGCGAGAGGAGGCGTTCGCGATCGTCCATGAGCTGGAGGCTGTAGGTGTCTTCGTTGAGCCGTCGGCCGTTGACGATCGTTCCGTCCTTCGTCACGACTCGGACCGGCCTGTTGATCGGCATCATCTGGCCGGTCGGATCGACGAGAGAGCGCTGAAGAGAGCCGGCGCTCCGAGACGCGCCGACGTCGCTCAAGTCAGGAGCTGCGCCTGTTCCGGCGGGGCCGACGCGGTGGCACCTGGTGCAGCCGCCTTTGCCGTCGAAGGTGGCGCGTCCGCGGCCAGCATCTCCTGTCTTGACCGCGGCGCTGTCGAAGGCGTTCATGTTGCGGAGGTAGGCGATGATGCCCGCCATCTCGGCGTTGTCCAGCGTGAAGGCCGGCATGCCCGCCGGCGAGCCGGCCCTGATGAAGCGCTCGAGGTCCCGATCGACGACGGCGTTTCTGAATCTGCCGCTGCGCAGGTTGACTCCGCCGATCCCATCGCCTTGCGGGCCGTGACAGGCGGCGCACTTCGATTCGTACAGCGTTGCACCGTAGGCGATGTCGGCATCGGCATACTGGCTATCGTGCAGCGGCGCCTGCGCCATGGCAGGAGCGGGGCCGATGGCCAACAGCGCTACCGCCAGCGCGAGTTGCGCACGGTTTTTCCAACAAGGTCTCTGCATGGTTTGCCTTCCTCGAGCGCGTCGGTCCGGGGGCTCCCCCCGGCACACTATCCGTCCGCGCTGATGGGTGTGTCAATCTGATGTTCGCGCCGGGTCTTTCCTCGCGGTCGAACCAGCAGATCCCTTATCAGACCGCGCTCGCTGCCTCTGAACCCACGGTGTCATCCGCATTGAACGCTCCTTCGAGTTGGGCTGTGGCGTGGCGGCTTCCTTGACTTGCCTCTCCATTAGGCCATAATCAGCGCCGTGCAGTTGGCAGCGGCGCTGACGACTGCGAGGTCCAATCGCGGAGATGGATAAACCCCGACCCAGTCAGACGGTCATCGTCAATCCCGCCGGGCGAGCGATGGTCCATGACGGAACCCTGCCCCTTCGCGAAAAGCTGCTCGCCACGATCGAGCAAGGCCACGGATCGATCCTCTTGGACGTCGGCTATGTCTCGTACTTGGACAGCCTCCTGCTCGGTGAGCTGGTCCAGGCCTATGTGTCGGCCGTCATGCGAGGCGCCACCATCGAGCTGGTGAACGCCACGAAGCGCCTCCGCGAGCTGCTCAGGATTACGAAGCTCGATCGGGTTCTCCGGACGGTCGGTCCCGAACCCGAGTAATTTGGCGTCAGCCCGACGCCAACCCCTCTGCGATGATTGCTCGCTGCTTCCAGATCCGTTGTGGGATCTTGTCGGATGTCTTCCGATTCCCAGACAACACGAGCTTAGCCTGTTGCATCTGCGGACGCGACAACGGCGGCACGAGGCCGTCAGTACAGCACCAGGTGGACGCGCGGCCGCGGGATCAGCACGCAACCGCGCCAAGCGCGCGAGTCTATTCGTACCGCAGCGCCAGGATCGGATCGATTCGGCTTGCGCGACGGGCCGGGATGAGCCCCGCTGCTGCCGACACCACCGTCAGCAGCATCACCGTCAAGCCCGTGACCGTGGGATCGTGCGCCTGGATGCCGTACAACTGGGCCGCCACGTAACGACCCAACCCCATCGCGGCGGGAATGCCGACGCCCAACCCGAGCACGAGCAGCAGGAGGACTTCCCGCATCACCAGCCAGATGACGAAGCCCGGCTGCGCACCGAGCGCGAGACGAATCCCGAGCTCCTTCGTGCGCCGGGCCACGACGAACGCCATGACGCCGTAGAGACCGATCATCGCCAGCAGCGTGGCGACCAGGCCGAATCCCGCCGACAACATTGCGATAAGGCGATCGGTGAGCAGCGTCTCGTCGAGCTGACCTTCGAGGGTCTTCATCGAATAGACGGGAATGGCGGAGTCCAACTGCCGGACCTCGTTGCGCAGCAGGCCGTAGGACGTGGTGGATGGGATGAGCGTCCGTACGTAGAACGCCGCACTGTTCTTGCCCCAGTTGGGCAGGAACACCTGCCGATGGACGCCCTCACGCGGCCCTTCGTACAACGCGTTTTCTACGACTCCGATGATCTCGATGGAAAGCTTCGCGGTCGGTCCGCCGCCGAAGCCAATGCGCTTTCCCACTGCGCTTCGGCCGGGGAAGAAATGCTCCGCAAACCGGCGGTTCACGATCGCGACACCCGACGCCTCGGCCGGGACGTTAATCTCCCTCGCATCGCCGTCGCGGAAATCGCGCCCTTCGAGCAGCGGCGTTTTCATCGTCTGAAAATATCCGGGCGAGACGGCGTTCATGAACGCCTGCATGTCCTCGCCGTCCTTCGCCTGGTGTCCTTCGACGGCCATCGAGCTGTCCCACTCATCGCCGGCCAGGATCGGGACGGTGGCGAGCGCCGCCGACTCGACGCCGGGCGCCGCACGGAGTCGATCGCGGAGGTTCCGATAAAAGAGCGTCGCGCGCTCGTTGTCGTACCCGCTGAGCGCCGGCGCCAGCTGGAACGTCACCAGGTTCTCGACCGCAACACCGGCGTCGGTCGTCTTCAGGTTCTGGAGGCTGCGGACGAACAGTCCGGCGCCGAAGAGTAAAAGAAAGCTGAGCGCGACCTGGGACGTCACGAGCCCCTTGCGCAGGAACAGCGATCCCCGGGCGCCGGCAATCGATCCCATGGTGTCCTTCAACGTGGTCCACGGATCGAAACGGCTGGCGCGCAACGCCGGGAGGAGGCCGAACACGATGCCGGTGATGAACGTCAGGCCAACCGTGAATGCAAGAATGCGGAGATCCGGGTGAGGCGTAATCAGCAGGGGCTGACCCTGCTGCGGAATCAGGGCGAGCAGCCCGCGCGTCAGAACGAACGCGATCGTCAGCCCGAGAAGGCCGCCCGCTCCCGACAGCACGAGACTTTCGACCAGCAGTTGACGCACCAGCCGTCCGCGCGATGCCCCGAGCGACAGGCGTACGGCGATTTCCTTCTGCCGATTGAAGCTTCTGGCGATCAACAGGTTGGCGACGTTTGCGCACGCGATCAGCAGCACCAGTCCGACCATGCACATCAACACCACGAGCGCTGTCGAGAAGTTGTTCCGCAGCGGCGAGTAACCGATGGCCGCGCCGGTCACGAGCAGGCGGCCTTTCATGAACTCCTGGCGGGAGTACTGCGACCACTCGTTGGCAGCCGGCAGCGTCATTTCGTACGCGCGGATCTGAGTGAACAGGCCCTGGAGCGGCGCACCCGCGGACTCCAATGTGTACCCGGGCTTGAGGCGGCCGAACACCTGCACCCATCTGGCGCGGCGATCTTCCAGGCGCAGCCAGGGGAAGTCCGGCATGATGACGTCCTTCATCAGGACGGGCACTCGAATGTGCGGCATCTGCGCAGGATCGAGGCCGGCGAAGCCTTCCGCCGACACACCGACGATCGTCATCGGATAGTCGTTCACCAAGATCTTCTTGCCAACGACCCCGGGATCGCGTGCGAAGCGGCTGACCCAGAAGGCGTAGCTCAGTACGACGGATGGATGTCCGAGGAAGACCTGGTCGTCGTCCTGCGAGTTGAACACGCGTCCGATCGCCGGCTTCACGCCCAGCATCGAGAAGTAATTGCCCGACACCATCTCTGCCTCGATGCGCTCGGTCTGGTTGTCGATACCGAGCGATGCCGGCCACAGGCGGCGGCACAGCACCTCGGCCAAAGGCTCGGCTTTCTGCTGCAGATCCTGGTACAACGGATAGGAGTTCATCCGATCGCCCATGTTGCTGCCCATGTTGTTGGCCGCCTGGTAGATCATCACCAGTCGATCGGGCGCGGCGACGGGCAGCGTCCTCAGCAGGATCTGGTCGATCAGCGTGAAGATCGCCGTGTTGGCGCCGATTCCCAGCGCGACGGAGAGGATTGCCACGACAGCGAACAGGGGGCTGCGGCGAAGGCTTCGGATCGCAAGACGCAAGTCTGAGAGGGTGGTTGGCATATCACCACTTCGACGGATCTCGACGCTCAGAGGTTGTCCGCTCGTCCGGACTCCTCCAGCTAGGCCTTCGGGATCGAGCCGTCAGGCGTCAGCTTGTCCACGGCTTGCGGCAACACTTGTGACAGCTTCTGTGTGAGCTCTTGAACCGACAAACCGGATTTCGCCGACAGCTGCTGCAGCAGGTCGGGACCAAGGGCTTTGTTCACGTCGTCGGGCGAGATCGGCTGATTGGGTCCGGTTCCCACCCAGGATTTGACCGTCGGACCCAAGCCGTTCTTTTCGAATTCGTTGACGACCCCTTGCAGGCCGCCGTGCTTCTCGATGATGTTGGTCACGACCGACACCATCCCCGCGCCGACGATACCACCGAGCAATCCATCGAGCATTCCCATGGTGCGTCTCCTCACGGATGATTGCCGAGCTAATCCGAAGCCACGCGACATGTTAGCAGGCCGTCGGCTCGCAGGGGCGTACATGGTACGCTTCCTTCATCGTCCCGCTTCACTGACACAATGCCTCTGGTTGCGCTTGACCAGGTTTCGTTGGCGTTCGGACACCTGCCGCTGCTTGCCGATGCCGTGCTGCAGCTCGAGCGAGCGGAGCGCGTCTGCGTGGTCGGCAGAAATGGCGCTGGGAAGTCGACGCTGCTGAAGATCGTGAGTGGCGATCAGCCGCCGGACACCGGGTCTGTGTGGACCGCGCCGGGCCTGCGCATGGCCCGGCTCGAGCAGGACGTTCCCTTTTCCACCGATCGCACGGTCTTCGACGTCGTCGCTGACGGCCTCGGCGATTTGAGTGAGTTGGTCGCGGACTACCACCACACGGCGGTCAAGCTCGCGCACGAAAACACGGCCGCCCTCCTGGCGAAGCTGGGCCGTCTCCAGCACGAGCTGGACCTGAACGACGGATGGCGGATCGAACAGCGAGTGGAGCTCGTTCTGTCGCGGCTCAACCTGCCATCTGATGCCCGTGTCGACAGCCTGTCCGGCGGATGGAGGCGGCGTGTGTTGCTCGCACGGGCGCTGGTGCCGGAGCCGGATGTGCTGCTGCTCGACGAGCCGACCAATCATCTCGATCTCAACGCGATCGTCTGGCTGGAGTCGTTCCTGACGGAGTATCCGGGCACGGTCGTGTTCGTGACTCACGACCGCACGTTCCTTCAGCGTGTCGCGACGCGCATCGTTGAAATCGATCGCGGGCGGCTGACCTCGTGGCCCGGCGACTACGACACCTTCCTTCGCAAGAAGGAAGAGTGGTTGGCCAACGAAGCAGTCAGGCAGGACAAATTCGACAAGCGCCTGGCCGACGAAGAGGCGTGGCTCCGCCGGGGCGTCAAGGCGCGGCGGACTCGAAACGAGGGCCGCGTCCGCGCACTCATGGCGATGCGCGACAAACGCGCGGCAAGGCGCGAGCAACCGGGCGCCGTCCGACTTCAGATCGAGCAGGCTCAATCCTCGGGTCAGATCGTGTTGGACGTCGAGAACGTCAGCAAGGCGTTCGGACCAACCCCAGTTGTTCGAACATTTTCCGCGCGCATCATGCGCGGGAATCGGATTGGCCTCATCGGTCCGAATGGCTCGGGGAAGACCACGCTGTTACGGCTGCTTCTCGGAGAACTGGCGCCGGACGAAGGCGCAGTGCGGCGCGGCAGCAATGTGGAGGTCGCGTACTACGACCAGCAGCGCGAGCAGCTCGATCCCGAGCGGACGGTCTTCGACACCGTTGGTGACGGCAACGACACGGTGACCGTCAACGGTCGATCGATCCATGTCAACGCGTACCTGCGCGATTTCCTCTTTCCGCGGGAACGGGCGCAGTCGCTCGTGAAGACGCTATCGGGCGGCGAACGAAACAGGCTGCTGCTCGCCCGGCTGTTCACGCGGCCCGCCAACCTGCTGGTCCTCGACGAGCCGACCAACGATCTCGACCTCGAAACCCTGGAATTGCTCGAAGCGCAGCTTCTCGAGTGGTCAGGCACGCTGCTCCTGGTCACCCACGATCGCGCCTTTCTCGACAACATCGTGACCAGCACCTTGGTGTTCGAGGGCGACGGCACGGTGAAGGAATACGTCGGCGGATACGAAGACTGGGTGCGGCAACGTGACGCCGCATCGGCCGATCCGACACGCTCGATCGCTGCGAGGCCGCCGGAACCGCCGCCGGCGCGGAGCCATGAGCCTGCGGTCGCCGTCGCCAGCCCGGCCAAAAAGCTGTCGTATCGGGATCAACGCGAGTTTGAAGAGCTGCCCGCGCGCATCGATGCGCTCGAGGCGGAACAGCGCACGATCGGCAGCACGATCGCGGAGCCGGAGTTCTACAAGCAGCCCGCGGCCGCGATTGCCGCCGCGCTCGAACGGGCGGACGCCATCGAGCGAGAGCTCCTCAACCTGTACGCAGTGTGGGACGCGCTGGATTCCCGGTCGAAGTGAGTCTTCACGCTGTCGCGGTTGATCGCCGCCGATCACGTCACTCCGAAAAGCGGTAACATGACACATCCGCAGCATCCTTCCGACTTTGGGTCGGCCCAGGGAGACTCTTGTCGTTCCATCCCGTCATTGCTCGTTGGTTTTCTGAAACGCTTGGCGTCGCGACAGCCGCACAGACGCGCGGCTGGCGCGAAATCCAGGCGGGACGGCACACGCTCATCGCTGCGCCCACCGGGTCGGGCAAGACGCTGGCGGCGTTTCTCGCGGGACTCGACGACCTGTTTCGTGAAGGTTTGGATGGACCCCTTTCCGATGAGGTCAGAATTCTCTACGTCTCGCCTTTGAAGGCGTTGAGTGCCGACATTCAGAAGAACCTCGCGATTCCGAGCGAGGGCATCCGGGGCATCGCGGACCAGCTGGGGCTCGCGTCTCCACGCATTACCACCGCCGTTCGAACTGGCGATACGACGGCGTCCGAGCGCGCCGGCATCCTGCGCAGGCCGCCGCACATCCTGGTGACGACTCCGGAGTCGCTGTACCTTCTCCTCACTGCCGACGCCAGCCGCCAGATGCTGCGCACCGTCCGGACGGTCATCGTCGACGAGATTCACGCGGTGATCGGCACGCGCCGCGGCGCGCACCTCGCGCTGTCGCTCGAGCGGTTACAACAGGTAGCCGAGAGGCGGCTCGTTCGGATCGGCCTTTCCGCAACACAGAAACCGATCGCGGATGTCGCGCGGTTCCTGGTTGGCGAGCAGGGCGATTGTGCGATTGTCGACGAAGGACACCGACGCGCGATCGACCTTCGACTCGAGCTTCCAGACGCGGCGCTCGAAGCGGTGATGTCGCAGGAGGTGTGGGCGCAGTATTACGAGCGTCTCGCGGAGCTCGTTCGCGCGCACCGCACGACGCTGATCTTCGTGAACACGCGGCGGCTCGCCGAACGCGTCGCCCGGCATCTGAGCGAGCGACTGGGCGAGGAGGCGGTCACCGCGCACCATGGAAGCCTGTCCAAGGAACGACGGGTCGACGCGGAGACGCGGCTGAAGGCGGGTCGCCTGCAAGCCCTCGTGGCCACGGCGTCGCTCGAGCTCGGCATCGACATCGGGCACATCGATCTCGTGTGTCAGATCGGATCGCCGCACCGCATCGCCACGTTGCTGCAGCGAGTCGGACGCTCGGGCCACAGCATCTCTGGGACCCCGAAGGGCCGTGTGTTTCCGACGTCTCGAGACGAGCTGATCGAGACACTGGCGTTGCTGCGGGCGATCCGCCGCGGCGATCTCGACTGCATCGTTTCGCACGACGCCCCGCTCGACGTCCTGTCACAGCAGATCGTGGCCGAGACGGCCGGTCGCGAATATGCCGAAGACGAGCTCTTTGCACTGGTGCGTCGCGCCTGGCCCTATCGAACGCTCGAGCGGCAGTCCTTCGATGCGGTGCTGGCGATGGTCTCGGACGGGTTTGCGACCAGGCGCGGACGCCGCGGGGCGCTCGTGCACCGAGACGAGGTCAATCACCGCGTGCGTGGCCGACGGGGCGCGCGGCTGCTCGCCCTGACGTCGGGCGGCGCCATCCCGGAGATCGCGGACTACCGGGTGGTTCTGGAGCCGGACGACACGTTCATCGGGACTCTGAACGAAGACTTCGCCATCGAAAGCAATGCGGGCGATATCTTTCAACTGGGCAACGCATCGTGGCGCATTCTGCAGGTTGGGACCGGCGTGATTCGAGTGGCCGATGCGAAAGGCGCGCCGCCGACGATTCCATTCTGGCTCGGCGAAGCGCCGGCGCGCAGCGACGAGCTGTCGCGCGCGGTCAGCGACCTCAGAGCCGACATCGAAAGTCGCCTTCAGGCTCGCGACGAGGCTGTCCAATGGCTTCGCCAGGAAGTTGACGTCGCTTCGGCTGCAGCGGAGGAAGCGGTCGACTATCTGGCCGCGACCCGGGCCGCGCTCGGCACCGTGCCCACGCAAGAGACGCTGGTGCTCGAGCGGTTCTTCGACGACTCGGGCGGCATGCAGCTGGTGCTTCACGCACCGCTTGGCAGTCGAATCAACAAGGCATGGGGATTGGCGCTTCGCAAGCGCTTCTGCCGGCAGTTCAACTTCGAGCTCCAGGCGGCGGCGACCGACGATGCGCTCCTCTTGTCTCTCGGTCCCCAGCACTCGTTTCCGCTGGCTGACGTCTTCCGCTACCTGCACCCGGCGACCGCGAAAGACGTGCTCGTCCAGGCGTTGCTCGATGCGCCGGTCTTTCAGACACGCTGGCGATGGAATACGACGGTGTCGCTCGCGGTGCCGCGTTACCGCGGTGGACGCAAGGTGGCGGCGCAGCTGCAGCGGATGCAGGCCGACGACATCATGGCGGCTGTCTTCCCCGACGCAGCGGCGTGCCTCGAGAACATTCCCGGCGATCGCCAGATTCCCGACCATCCCCTCGTCACCCAGGCGGTGCGCGATTGCCTCGAGGAGGCAATGGATTTCGAAGGCCTCGCGCGCGTGTTGACTCGCATCCATGCCGGCGACCTGCGCCTGGTGACGTGCGATACGCTGGAGCCGTCGCCGATCTCACACGAGATTCTGACGGCTCGTCCCTACGCGTTTCTGGACGATGCCCCTCTCGAGGAGCGTCGGACACGGGCCGTGTACACGCGCCGCGCGACCGAGTTGTCGTCGCCGAACGACCTGGGGGCGCTCGGTCCAGAGGCAATTGCTCGCGCGTGCAACGAGGCGAGTCCGGACCCGCGCGACGCGGACGAGCTGCACGACGCCATGCTGATGGCCGGACTGCTGACCCTGGAAGAGGCCGCCGCTATTCCGTCCGCGTTGTTCGAGCCGCTCCGTCGCGGAAGCCGGGCGACGTGGGCGCAGTCGGCGTGGATCGCCGCGGAGAGGCTGCCAGAGTTCCTGGCGGTGCACCCCGGTGCAACGCTCGATCCGCCGATCGCACCGCCGCCAGGCCGCGCGGCTCGAGTCTGGACCAGAGACGAAGCCCTCGTGGAGCTGATGCGCGGGCGCGTGTCGATTTCCGGTCCGACGACGGTAGCGGTGCACGCGCAAGCACTGGGCGTAGACAAGCCGGATGCCGAGGCCGCCCTTCTAGCACTCGAAGGGCAGGGGGTCGTGCTCCGCGGCTATTTCAGCGGGCGGAGCGAGCTGGAGTTCTGCGAGCGCGGCCTGCTGGCGCGCATTCATCGGTACACGCTCAATCGGCTGCGGGCCGAGATCGAGCCGGTGTCCATCGCCGACTTCATGCGCTTTCTGTTTGTCTGGCAGCACGTCGAGCACGCGCACCATCTGACGGGCGACGAAGGATTGCAGGCGATCGTCGGCCGGCTCGACGGCTTCGAACTGCCGGCAAAAGCCTGGGAACGCGCGGTGTTGCGGGTGCGACTCGATCGGTATGCACCCCAGATGCTCGACATGCTGTGCCTCTCCGGACAGGTGGCGTGGAGCAGACTCTCGGTTGCGCCTCCCGAGCCCGCCTCGGCGCGCAGCTTTCGAGTGGCCCTGTTCCTTTCCGAGCATGCCGAGGCCTGGCGCGCGCTGCGCTTCGTGGAAGGTGCCGATGGACCGGAGCAGGCGCTTCCGACGCCGGCGCGCCGTGTCCTCGAGGTGCTTCGCGCTCGAGGTGCATCCTTCCTCCGCGAGCTGGCGAGGCCGTGCGAGTTGGACGAGGCCGACCTGGCGAGCGCGATTGCGGCTTTGGCTGCGCGCGGGCTCGTCACGTCGGACGGCTTTGCCGGCGTTCGGACCAGCTTGCGTGCGTTGCAGCAACCCACGCGGCCATCGGCTCGGCGACACGACCTCGCAGGACGCTGGTCCGCACCGGAACCAACGCCTTCGAGCATGCCGCGCGAGGCTGCCGTCGAAGTCCAGGCGCGAGCGCTGCTCGAACGCTACGGCGTGATGTTCGGACGGCTGCTCGCGCGCGAGACCAACGCGGCGACCTGGCGCGAGCTTACGCGGGTGTACCGGCGACTCGAGGCCCGCGGCGAGATTCGCGGCGGACGGTTTGTCACCGGTGTTTCCGGTGAACAGTTCGCGCTGCCCGATGCCGTCGACCGCTTGCGCGAGGTCCGCCGCTCTGGCCGCGACGGCCGCCTGCTGACGATCAGCGCGGTCGATCCCCTCAACCTCACCGGCATCCTGATCAGCGGCGAGCGCGTCCGCGCTTCTATCGGCACGCGCATCGTCTATCGTGACGGCGTTCCACTGGCGGCGCTCGAAGGGGACTATATCCGTCCGCTCGCGGAGATTGAACCCACGTCGGCGGGTGCTGTCGCGAGCGCGCTCGTGGGACGCCACGTGCCGGCGGTCACCAGCGGATTCATCGGACGCTGAACGTCGGCACGATTCAGCGTACTCGGCGCGATCCAACGTAGCGCAGCCCTTTTAGGGCTGCTCCGTAGCAGGCCGCATGAACGTAGCGCAGCCCTTTAGGGCTGCTCGAAGCGGCCACCCACCGCACGCCCTACAATGTTCGCGGTCGACCAGGCCCATTGAAAATTGAATCCGCCAATCCGTCCGTCGACGTCCAGCATCTCGCCAATCAGATACAGGCCGGGACAAATCCGTGACGCCATCGTCTCCGGATCGATCTCGTCGAGCGCGACCCCACCGGCAGTCGCTTCCGCGTAGTTGTAGCCTCGGCACGTTGTGACCGTCAGGGGCCATTCGAGCAAACCGCCCGTCAGAGCTCTTCGTTCGGCACGGGTGAGATGGGCGAGCTGACGGGCAGGATCGATATTCAGACATCGGACCAGGGCGGCCGCGACTGCAGCCGGTACCAGTCCCGAGAGCGCCGTCAGTACGGACGCCTTCGGCCGGGCCGCGGTCGCGGTTGTCCACCAGGTCTCCTGGGCGTCGAACGTGACCCCGGGACAGAAGCTCGCCGTCAAACGGACCGGGCGTCCTTCGATCCCGGCGCGTAGCCAGTGGCGGGAAGCATTCAGGGAGACCGGCCCGCTGATCCCGAAGTGCGTCCAGAGCAAGGGTCCCGTCAGCCGCGTGGAGAGTCGACCGTCAACCCAAACCGCCAGCTCCACGTCGTGAGAGACCCCTGTCACCTCGCGGTGGATGGAGGCGTGGTGCGTTAGGTCGAGCATCAACGGCACGAGCGCCGGGGTCGCCGGCACGATGGTGTGGCCGAGACGTCGCGCAAACTCGAAACCGGCGCCGTCGCTGCCGGTTTTCGGCAACGATTGACCGCCGGTCGCGAGCACGACGGATGGACTCTTGATGGTGCCGCCTGCGGTCACGACGTGAAAGCCACCCTCGGAGCGTTCGACCTGGAAAACGCGGCAGCCGGAGGCCAGGTGGACGCCAGCCTCGTCGGCGCCTCGCAGCAACGCGTTCAAGACGTCGCGTGCGTGGCCGCTGTCGGGAAAGAGCTTGCCGTCACCTTCCTGGTGCAGCGGCACCGCCAGCTCGCGGAAGAACTCCACGGCGTCGCTGGCGGTGAACGTCCGCAGGACGCGTCTGATGATCGAGCGGCGACCGCCCCAGAAGTCGCGGTCCGACACCACGCGGTTTGTCACGTTGCATCGCCCGCCACCGCTGATGAGAATCTTCGCTCCTGGCCGCTTGGCGCCATCGAGGAGCAGCACGGATCGCGTGGGATTGGCGCGCCGGGCGAAGATGGCGGCCGCAAGTCCGGCAGCGCCTGCCCCAACGATCGTGATGTCGGCTGAAGAAACCGGGTCGGGTCGACTACTTCCAGCCACTCGGTTTGCGCGTGAATCGTGCAGGCAATTTCGGCTTGCTGTCGGGTGCCGCTGGCGGCTCACCTGACGCGACGTTGATCTCGCGTTCGAGATCTTCTTCGTTTGGCAGGCCTGCGAGCTGGTCGACGAACATCAGGGAGTGTTGCGACGGGACCTCGAACTTCTTGCCGCAGGTCTTGCAGGTGACCTCGTCATCGAGGCGGAGCAGGTAATCGCGCAGCTTTTCGAACTTGGCCCTGTCGGCATCGTCGGCGCCGGCCGGGAGCCTTTCTTTCTTCGAACGGCGTACCCACCGAATGCTGTATTCGTTAGTCCGTCGGCACCGGGGACATTGGTAGCGGCCGGGTCGGGTTTCGGACTTTTCGGTGAAAAGGGAGCGTTCGTCGAGGGCCATCCCCTCATAGTAGCAATGAACCCGGGTGTTGGGCTCGCATGACGTTGAAAATGGACGGGGGCTTGCGCCGGCATCGGGGGCGCGGAGATCATGGACAAGGCGGTCGCCACGTGCCCGACCCTGGATTGGTAACTATGAGCGAGACAACGACAAAAGAAACCCTGGGCTTCCAGGCCGAAGTCACCCAACTGCTCCACTTGATGGTCCACTCCTTGTACGGCAACAAGGAGATCTTCCTGCGCGAACTGATATCGAACGCCTCGGACGCCGCTGACAAGCTCCGCTTCGAAGCGATGACCGACGGCGCCCTCTTCGAAAGCGATCCGGACCCGAACATTCACGTCAGCTACGACGCGAAGGCTCGGACGATCACAGTGTCCGACAACGGCATCGGCATGTCCCGACAGGAGGTCATCGACCAGATCGGCACGATTGCGAAGTCGGGCACGCGCGAGTTCCTCGCGCGTCTGACGTCCGACGATGCGAAGAGCGCGCACCTCATCGGTCAGTTCGGTGTCGGCTTCTACTCGTCGTTCATCGTGGCCGATCGCGTGACGCTGACGACCAGGCGCGGCGGACTGACTCCCGAACATGGTGTCCGCTGGGAAAGCACCGGAGAGGGCGAATACACGGTCGAAACACTACACAAAGATGCGCGGGGCACCGACGTGGTCCTTCACCTGCGGCCCGAGGAGGACGAGCTGCTCTCCGGCACCAGACTCCGCGAGATCCTGCGCAAGTACTCGGATCACATCACCGTTCCCATCCTCATGACCAAGGAACGATGGGACTCGAACGCCCGCGCACAGGCATTGACGGACGAAGTCGAGCAGATCAACCAGGCATCGGCGCTCTGGGCGCGACCGAAGTCTGATATCAGCGAAGAGCAGTACCACGAGTGCTACAAGCACGTGGCCCACGACTTCGAGGCGCCGCTGGCTTACACCCACGCGAAGGTGGAAGGCCGGCAGGAGTTCACGCAGCTGTTCTTCATCCCACAGCGTGCGCCTTTCGATCTCTGGGATCGCGACCACCGGCATGGCATCAAGCTGTACGTGCGCCGCGTCTTCATCATGGACGACGCCGAGCAGTTGATGCCGGCTTACCTGCGCTTCGTTCGCGGCATCATCGACTCGAACGACCTGCCGCTCAATGTCTCGCGCGAGATTCTTCAGCAGTCGCGCGACGTCCAGACAATCCGTGCCGCGTCGGTGAAGCGCGTGCTCGGTCTGCTCGAGGACCTTGCCGAGCACCACTCCGACAAGTTCGCGGCATTCTGGAAGGAGTTCGGCCGCGTGCTCAAGGAAGGCGCCGGCGAGGACGCGACGAACCGCGACCGGATCGCGAGGCTCCTTCGATTCGCTTCGACTCGATCCGACAAAGAGGAACAGACCGTCTCCCTTGCCGAGTACGTCGGCCGGATGAAGGACGGGCAGGACGCCATCTACTTCATCACTGCCGACGGGTTCCCAGCGGCCTTGAATAGCCCGCACCTGGAAATTTTTCGAAAGCTCGGCGTCGAAGTGCTGTTGATGTACGACCGAGTGGACGAGTGGGTCGTATCGATGCTGACCGAGTTCGACGGGAAACCGCTGCGATCGGTGGCCAAAGGCGGGCTGGAACTCGGCAAGTTGAGCGACGAGGCCGAAAAGGAACGCGAGAAGAAAGCGGCAGACGACTATCTGCCGCTCGTCGAGCGCATTTCGGGCGTGCTCAAGGAGCGCGCGAGCGGGGTTCGCGTCACGCATCGGCTGACGGATTCGCCGGCGTGCCTCGTGAGCGACGAGCACGGCATGAGCACTAACCTGGAGCGGATGCTGAAAGCGGCGGGTCAGAACATACCCGCGTCGAGGCCGGTGCTGGAGATCAATCCGCGTCATCCGATCGTGCAGCGCCTCGGCGACGAAACCGACGAAGGCCGGTTCGCAGACTGGAGCCACATCCTGTTCGATCAGGCGACGCTCGCTGAGGGCGGTCAGTTGGACGACCCCGCCGGGTTCGTCCGGCGCCTCAACGACGTGATGCTGACGCTGGCGGGCCGCACCGCACCGAGGATCTGGACACCGGGATCGTAGGGCTCAAATTTGAGCGCCGAGGCGGCGTGAGGTTTGGTCCGCTCTGGTAGAGGTTTGGCCCGCTCTGGTAGCGCAGCCCTTTAGGGTAATGCCGTTCGGAAATTCGTGACTGACCGCACAGCGGTCCGTTGCGCGACGCGACCCGCGGCGGGAAGCATCGCGGGCCGTCGCGCCGGTTCCGTCAGCCCGAAAAACGGCGTTGCGCTCGCCGCCCTGTCGCTGGCGCGGCCGTCCTGCCGATTCGCGACATCGCTCCGATCAACGAGTCCCGCCTCGGGCAACGCCTCGGTCCGGGTGACCTCGCGGCAGACGGCCGCGCAGGCCTCGGCTTCACGCCGTTTTTCCAGCAGCGGTGGCGGGCCGACTCCAAACGGCGCGCGGCCCGCGACGCTTCCCGCCACGGCTCCGAGCCGTCGCGGGCGGCTGGGGGAACAGGAGACGGCGGAGGGTCGTCGGCTGGCGCAAGGGCCGTGAAGTCGACCCGTCACGCGTCAGGAAAACCCGCGCGCAGTGAGTGAGTTCGCGGCGGTCTCTCGCGATGTCACCCGAGGGCCCCAAGCATCCCGGACGGGGCTAGTTGATCCGAGCGATGCCGCAAGCGGGTAGGACCGCCGCGCAGCGCCAGAGTTCGAACGGAGCGCGGGTTTTCCGGGTCGACGTGACGGCCCGACGCGCCAGCTGACGACCCTCCGCCGTGTCGGCTCTCGGCGCCAAATGTGGCCAACGCTCAGCAGCACATGCGTTCGGCTCATTGAATTTCCGAACGGCATTAGCCCTTGAGGGCTGCTTTGGCGGGCGCGGGCAGGCCTGACCAGCCTCCGCCAAGGCTTCGGCGGTCCGCCGTAGCTTCAGCGAAGGCGGAAGGCCTGCGCTACGTCAAGTCAAGTGGCCTCCGGTATAGTGAAGCCCTGCGGCCGGACAGGCCGCCTCCTGCAAGGCATCCGATCGCCGGAGTTGGCAGGACCGCGGAGGATCCCCGATGACGCAGAGGTCCTGGACAGGGATGTTGCTTCGCCTGTCCATGGTGTCGCTCGTGGTCGTGGCTGGATCGGCTCAAACCGATTCGGCTCGTGACTCGTTGCTGGCCGCGATCCGGCGAGGCGCCGTCGCCGACGCCACACGGCTGCTCGACGACGGTGTCAGCCCCAACAGCGTCGCTGCCGACGGGACGCCGGTGCTCATGGCCGCCGTACTCTTCGCGGACGCAGCCATGGTGGACGTTCTCCTCAAACACGGAGCCGACGCGAATCAGACAGGCGCTGGAGGGACGACCGCACTCATGTGGGCCGTACCCAACCTTGAGAAGGTGCGGCTCCTCGTCGCACGTGGCGCGAACGTGAACGCCCGGTCGGCCACGGAACGGACGGCGCTGCTCGCAGCCGCCGCGTACCCAAGAACCGTCGACCTGCTGCGGTTTCTCCTCGATCGCGGAGCCGATCTGCGCGCCGAAGACCGGACCGGCGCGACCGCTCTGTCACTCGCCGTGCGATCGGCCGACATCGACGTGGTTCGGTTTCTGGTTGCGAGAGGGCTGGATCCGAATGCGCTGGCACCCGTCGCGCGCCGAATCGCATTTGCTCGCCGCGATCGACCGACCACCGACTACCTGATGACGAACGGAGCGAGCGCGGGCGGGGATCTGTTGATCACCGCGGCGACGTGGCACCCCACGGACGTGGTGGCTCGCTTGATTGAGGCCGGAGCAGATGTCAACGCGAGCAATGCCGCCCAATACGGCAGAACGCCGCTGTTGACCGCGGTCACATCAGAAGCGGAAGGCGCCGACACCTTGAAGCTGCTGCTCGATCATGGCGCCGACCCGAACGCTCGGACGACCGAAGGCGAGTCACCGCTCGATTGGGCCATCTACAAGGGCGACCGGGCGAAGATCCAAGTGCTCGAGCAGTACGGTGCAACGAGAGGCACCGGTCCGCGGCGCGACGAGATCGCTCCGCCCGCGCCAGGCGGCATCGGGGACTCGCGCGTGTCTCTGAGCAGGAGCGTGGAGCGGCTGCTCGACGTGGCGCCGAACTTCCGCGAGAAAGCCACCTGCATTTCCTGCCATCACAACGCCATGCCCGCGTTGGCCGCTGCGGCGGCCAGGCGGAAGGGCATCGAAATCGACGAGACGCGAGCCCAGCGAAACCTCGACGACATCGTGACGTTTTTCAAGAGCAGCGCGCCCCGCATGATGCTGGGAGACCCGGCGGTCGGCGGTGAGGCGCTCACCTCGGGTTACGCGCAGATGGCGCTCGCCGCGGAGGGGTATCCGCTCGACACCGTCACCGCTACGATGACCCATTGGCTGATCGCGCGGCAGATGCCCGACGGCAGCTGGCTTGGCAACGGGATCAACCGACCACCGTCCGAATACAGCACCATCAGCCATACCGCGATTGCGACCGGCGGTTTGAACTCGTACCCGCTCCCCGGTCGCAAGAACGAGATCTCGGAGAGTCTGCGGAAGGCCCGGGCGTGGCTGCTTGCGGCCGAACCGAAGTCGGCAGAAGAACGGGCGATGCGCTTGATGGGGCTTGTCTGGACCGCGGCACCACGACCCGATGTCGCCGCGGCGGTCAAAGACATTCGCGATCGGCAGGAAGCGGGTGGTGGCTGGTCGCAGTTTGCACGCACCGCGCCCGATGCGTACGCCACCGGACTCTCTCTCTACGCGCTGCACAGGGCCGGCGTCGCACCAACCGACGCCGCGTACCGCAGGGGCGTTGCGTTCCTGCTCGGCAGCCAGTATCAGGACGGCACGTGGCTCGTAAAGACTCATTCGTTTCCGGTGCAGCGGTACTTCGAAAGCGGGTTTCCGTACGGCCGGCATCAGTGGATCTCTGCAGCCGGCACGAGCTGGGCGTCTTTGGCCATCGCGGAGACATTGCCCGACGAGACACGCGCCAAGTCAGCCGCGAAGCGGCGGTGAAGAAGGGGTCCGGAGGTCGCGAACCATGCTGAACCGGCGCCAGTTTGTCTGCGCAGCCGCCGCCGGCGCGGCGGCTTTCGCCCGAGTCACGAGCGTCCTCGCGCAAACGCCCAGGTACGATCTGATCATCAAGGGTGGGCGGGTGATCGATCCCTCGCTCAGGGTTGACGCGATCCGCGACGTGGCGATCGCCGGTGGCCGTATTGCGGCCGTCGAAGCGAACATCGCGGCCGACGCGGCGGAAACCGTCGATGCACGTGGCAAGATCGTCGTCCCCGGTCTGCTCGACATCCATACCCATGCCGCCCGCACCAAGGACGGGCCCCTACTCTGTCTCGCGGACGGCGTGACGGGCTTCATCGACGCAGGATCGCAGGGAGCGGATCGCATCAACGAGCCGATCGCCGTGGCCAAAGAGGCGCCGCAGCTGAATCGAGTGCTCGTCAACATCGCGCGCGCCGGCATTCGTTCGGACGGCGACACGATGGACATCACCCGCGCCGACGTCGGCGCGGCGCGGGACGCGATCGCGAAGAACCGCGACATCATTGCCGGCGTCAAGGCGCGCCTCTCACGGGAGGTCGCTGGCGCCAACGACTACGAGGTGCTGCGGCGCGCGCAGGAGGCCGTGCGCGTCATTCAATCTGCCCGTGATGATCCACATGGGGCAGACGGTCTCGCCGCTGTCGAGGCTGTTCGATCTGCTCAAGCCAGGCGACATCGTCACCCACATGTTCGCGCCGCCGCCGAACAGCATCGTCGACGACAACGGCCGCATTCTGCCCGAGGTGCTTGCCGCCAGACGCCGGGGCGTGTGGTTCGATGTCGGCAATGGACGCGTCGGTCATCTTCGATGGGACATTGTCGAGCGTGCGATGCAGGCGGGCTTCTGGCCGGATACGTTCTCGACCGACTGGACGCCTGAAGGACGCACTGCGCAGGTCATCGACTTTCCCAACGTCATGTCGAAGTTTCTCGATTTCGGCATGCCGCTCGATCAGGTCATTGCCCGCGCGACCGTCAATGCGTCGCGCGTGTTCGAGGTGTTCCGCGACCGCGGCACGCTGAATGTGGGTGCGCCGGCGGACGTCGCGGTGCTGGAGCTTCGGCAGGGCTCGTTCGAATTCGTCGACAACTACGGGAACACGCGAACCGGACGCAGCAGGCTGTTCCCGAGCGGAACGGTCCTCGGTGGCAAGCGCGTCCCCTCGCGCGCATAGCTGAGCCTGGAACGTGAGACCAGGGCTGATCCACTACCATGACAACCGCCAAGCACGCCGAGCTCGCTGAGAAATTCTTAGGAATGTATTCAAGAAACGGAGGTTCACATGCGCCTTCGACTGATCGCGTTGCCGGGCAGCATTGCCGTCATCTTTACCTTCCTGGTCCTCGTCGGCTCGGTCGTCGCGCGGCCTTCTGCCCTTAATCCGTCGCACGGCGCGACGAACGACGTGAAAGGCGCCGAAGCCGAAGCCCAATCCCAGCCCGCTTCGAAGGCCACGGCTCAAGCGAAGCGATATGCAACGCCTCGTACGCCATGGGGCGAGCCCGATCTGCAGGGCATCTGGTCCTACGCCAACCTCACGCCCCTGGAACGACCCGATCGGCATGCCGGCAAGGATCTGTTGGACGATGAAGAAGTCGCCGCGCTCGACAAGGAAGCCCGGACGTCCGCCGATCGGCGCGATGGGACGGCGGACGCAGACCTCGCCCGAGCCTACAACGCGTTCTGGTACGACCGGGGCAAGTCAGACGGTCGGACGTCGCTGATTGTGGAGCCCTCTGACGGGCGACTTCCTCCGCTGACGCCGGAAGGGCGGCGGCGGCAGGCCGAGGTGGCCGACTACAACCGGGCGCATGGCTTCGACTCCGCAGCGAACCGGCCTTTGCAAGAGCGCTGCATCACTTACCACGGCGTGCCGCCGCTCCCTTCGGGCTACAACAACACGTACCAAATCTTTCAAACACCCGGATACGTGGCCATCGTCGACGAGAACATCCACGACGTTCGCGGGATTCCGCTGGACGGGCGCCCGCATCTGGGTCGAGGCATCCGTCAGTGGAACGGCGACTCGCGCGGTCGTTGGGATGGCGATACGCTCGTCGTCGAAACGACCAACTACAGCCCGAAAAGCACTTTCAGGTTTCCAGTGGCTGGCGAGACGATGCATGCGATCGAACGGTTTACACGCGTCGCGGCGGACAGGATTGACTACCGGTTCACGATCACGGATCCGACAACGTACTCGCGGCCGTGGACCGCCAGCCTCCCGCTCGTGAACACGCCCGACTACGTCATCTACGAATATGCCTGCCACGAAGGGAACTACGCGATCGCGAACGCACTGAGCGGCGCTCGCGCGATGGAAAGAGACGGCGGCAACAGCGTACGCTGATACGTCAACTCGATGCTTCACAGGTGAAACCGTGAATTTGAGGATGTGAGAATTCTTGCGGACGAGTGCGTCGCGAACCGTTGGAGAGCCTCGGCCAGCTCATTCGTCATCGACAGGTGCGGCGTGTGATCGGTGTCCAGCTCGATGACGTCAGTGCATATGTTCTCGGCAATCATCCGCCGCTGCAATGGCGGTGGGATCGCCCGATCCCGAGTGCACAGGACGTAATACCGGTTGATGCCGTCGAGTGAGCCGGCCGCGATGGATACTGGCGTCGCAAACGGCGCCACCGGCTGCGGGCGCTGCCGTGCGATCGCCCACGCCGCAACGGGCTCCGCGCAGGACCCGTATAACGCCTGACGCGACGCCGCCGCTGACATGGTGGCGACTGGAGGCTCGCCTTCGATGGTGATATTGGCCTGGACCTGATCGCCGGCTCCCTCCGGAAGCTTCGTCAAGTCGAGAAGACTCTGGCCGTCCTTTGGCACGAACGCTGCCACGTAAACGAGGGCCGCGACACGTTCGGGACAGCGTGCCGCTCCTTGTGTGGCGATGATGCCACCCATGCTATTGCCGACGACAACGGCCGGTTTGGAGCTGGCGGCCAGTACCTCACAGAGACGGGTAGCGCAGGCATCCAGGGTGACCCCGCTCGCAGCCGTGTGGTCGTCGCCCAACCCGGGCAGGTCGAACGCCTCCACTGAATGGCCAGCCGGCTTCAGAAGGTCGATCAAAGGCTCCCAAATCCAGGCGCCGGAAAACGCCCCGTGCACGAGGACGAATCTCGCCATTTGGTCTCCTCTGCGATCCCACCTGGGTTTTCCGTCTTGGGATCCCTGCGTCGAACGAGCGTTCCGACCGAGGACCGGCGGCGTCAGCGTCCCGGCGCCGCCGGGGGTGGTGGCTCGCCCTCTCCCAGCAGCAGCGGAACGAGCGCGCTATCGTCGCCGACTGTTTCTGTCACGGACAAGTTCTGGACTCGCCGTCGCTCTCTCACGACCCCCCTCTTCGCATCGTCGGCCAGAGCCATGTCCTCCGCCCGCTCGGCGCTGAGCGCATTGAACATCGAGTAGTTACCTTCGTGGCATTCATATGGCAACAGGTGAAATCCGGCTGGCGACGTGAGCGGAAGCGAAATCTTCCAGGGCCGCGTGTACGTCTGTGGATCGTCGATCGTCACCTCGTAGCGAAGCACGTCGCGATCCAGACGGGTGAAGCGCTCGGTAAGCTTCAGCTTGTCGCTATGGCGCAGACCGTTGCCGTTGGCCCCGATACTCGTCTGGTCAGTCAAATTCGTGGTTTCGACGACGAGCGTATTTCCCTCCCAGTGGCCGCGCGAATCTCCCAGGTATTGCCGGATCGCGTGGCCAACATGAGGACGGCCATCCAGCGGAATCACGCGCGTATCGTGAACCATCTCGTACGTGATCACCACCTGCCCGGGCGTCTGAAAGATCCGATTGCCGTTGCCGTAGACGACCGGCAAGATCGATCCGACCACTCCGCGTGTGATGCAGCGATCGTAGAGGGTAAAGTCTTCCGGACTGTCGAATGGGCCGTCGCCGAACGTACCTTGATCTCGGGAGGCGCGCCGCATCTCGGCACGTGGTGTCACTGGAGGAATTCTCCCGTCCGCCGGCTCGACGATCAAGGACGACTGCCGGAATGACTGGTTCAGCCAGGCCGAGTCGCCTCGGAACGAGCCGATCGCATTTTCGGCGGCCGTCCGCGTCTGCGCGTCTCGTTCGACCCGCTGCTTGTACTCCGCTTCCGACAGCTCCGATCTGCCGACGAAGCGGGCAGGCCGTTCGAGCGGTATGGTCAATGCCGCATCGCTGGTCCAGACGCCCTCGAGGTCCGGATCGCCCCATGGTGTCCTCGGCACCGTCCACGGTGTCGACGGCGCTTTCGGTTGGATGGCGGGTCGAGCCGAAGGCGAAGTCTGCGCCACAACCAGGGGGACACCAGCCAGCCAAAACCCGGTGACCATTCCCACGATGACGCCGTTCGAAAGATACCGTGCAGTCATCTCGCCCTCCGCTTTTCACCTGTTCGAACGATCAAGGGGCTGGGTGCTTGTGCCCGTTCGCTTCAACGTCTGAGAAAGCGCTCGAGCGCTTCGACATCACTTTCTGCCAATCTCTTGTACCGGGAGGCCCTGACAGCATCGCGCTGTAAGTACGCCTCCTGCGCTTTCGACAAGTTCAGGTTCAGGCTTTCGTGCCGCGACGCGATGTCGCCGCGCAATCCGAGACCCTGGCCCGCCTGCTCTTGCTGCAAACGATCGAGGCTGCGATTGACCGCGCCGGCCCGAACCGTCAGCTGGTCGATTTCGTGCTCGAGCTCATCGAAGTCGACGGCAGACTCGGCGGGCAGTGCGCTGGCGGGCGGTTGCGATGCCTGCGGTGAGTCGTTCGCCTTCTGGGCTGGTCCCTGCGCGGCGGCGGGTGAAGCGCTCACGGCAGGGCGGGACGGAACCACCGAGGCCGTCTGCGCCGCCGTTTTCTCGAGGGCCGCCGACGGAGGGCCCTGATCCGACTGACGGTCGGCAGCAGTTTGCGGCTTATCGACCGGCAGACCTCCAGCGGGAGGGACGTTCCCTGCAGGTGGCGCGCCGGCCACCGCCGTGGGTTGAGCGGTGACGTCCGCCGCGGGCTGTGCAACGTCCGCGACAGGTCGAGCGTTCTTTTCAGGCTTCGCTTCCGCGCGGCCGATGTAGAGACCAGCTCCGACAAGCGCGGCAATGACGGCCAGTCCTCCCAGCAACACGTACAAACCTTGATGACCCTTTTTCGCTGACGCCTGGACGCCGTGCGCGTACGGCGGGTTCACGAGCGGAGGTTGAACACTCGGGCCCAACCGTGCTGCCTGGGCCGGCACCGGCTGCCCGAAAGGCACGGTCGGCGCATCGTCCGAAGACGAGCCGATCGATCGATCGCGCATCGTGGCCGAAGCTGGCTGCGCCTTGTTCAGAGCCTCGCGGAACGCGTCCGCGGTCTGGAACCGATCGGCCGGATCCTTTGCCAGTGCCTTCAGAATGGTCTGGTTCAGCTCTGCACTCAGGTCAGGCTGCAATTCGATGGGCGGCTTGGGTAAGGTCTCCACATGGGCCACCATCACGGCAAAATCGCTGTCGGCCTGAAACGGACGCTGGCCGGTGACCATCTCGTACAACGAGATGCCAATCGAGTACAAGTCTGATCGTGCATCCAGCGTCTCGCCTTTGACCTGCTCGGGCGACATATAGCTCACAGAGCCGGGCGTCATGCCGACGACCGTAAGCGTTCGGTCCTCTCCAGTACGGGCGATTCCAAAGTCCATCACCTTCAGAGCGCCCTGGGGCGTGACCATCATGTTGTCCGGCTTGATGTCGCGGTGGATCACCCGCTTCTGGTGCGCATAGCTCAAGGCGCCGAGTGCCTGATCGATGTAGTTGACGGCATCGGCCAGCGCGAGCGGACCGTGCTTCAAGCGGCCTCCCAGCGATTGGCCCTCCACGTACTCCATGATCATGACGAGCTGGTTGTTCGCGGTGAGCGCCGTCCGCAGCGTGGCGATGTTCGGATGCTCGAGGCTCGCCAGGACCTTGATCTCCCGCAGGAATCTGTCCGCCAGTTCCCGCCGTCCGGCGAGATCGGGCAGAACGATCTTCATGGCTTCGGTCCGGTCGGAGATGACGTTCCGAACCCGGTAGACCTTTCCCATTCCGCCACTGCCCAACTCGTCGAGGATTTCGTAGTCGCCGATGCGCCGTGTCATATCGTCCATGTCAAATTCCCTGCGCGCTGACTACCGACGCACCGCCGGGCGACCTCGACGTTTCGACGCTCGGTCCTCCACCATCCGCGCTGCACCAGCGGGAGACGTCACCAAGGTCGGAGACCTGCCCGCGCAGGTCTCCGACTCCAGCTCTTTGATCAGGCCAGGGCTTTTTGGAAGAGAACCAAGAGCCGGCTCCATGCGCGTTCCGCTTGCGCCTGGTTGTAGACGGCCGAATCCGGTGGGCACCAGCCGTGCGCAGCGCCGGCATACACCTCAATCTCCGCCGGCAGCCCCGCCTTCTCGTACGTCTGCTTGAGGACGTTCTTCGCCTCCGGATCGCGTTGGTCGTCATTCTCGGCGACCGCGAACAGGAACTGTGCCTTCATGGTGGGAACCAGCAAGTGAGGACTGTCGGGCTGGCTGGTCACCAATCCGCCGCCGTGGAACGAGGCGCCGGCTCCGACTCGCTCGGGAACCGCCGCGGCGGTACGCATCACGATCGGACCGCCCATGCAGTATCCCGTGGTGCCGACTTTGCGGCTCTTGCTCACCGAGGCCTGACTGTCCAGGAACGCCACGAACGCCTTCGCGTCGGTGACATGCGTGGTCGCGTTCAATGCTTGCGCCAGCGGCATCACCGTGCTGCGCGTGGATTCGTCGGCAAAGCTCGCGCCCGCAGGGACGACCGGCGCGCGCTTCTGTCTGTAGAACGGATTCACCACCAGGACCGAGTAGCCGGATTCCGCGAGCCGCTTGCCCATCTGCCGGAACGCCGGCCGCAGACCGAGGATGTCGGGCCAGACCAGCACGCCTGCGTGAGCGCCGCTTGCAGGGTGTACGAAGTAGCAGTCCGCCGTCCCATCCGGAGTCTTGACATTCACCTCCGACTCCGTGACGTCGACCGCATCCGCGGCGCGCGGCAACAACATGGCCATGCCGACGCCGACCGAGATTGCGCCGAACTGCCGCCGTGACAACGCTTGAGGGCTCAGGTACTTTTCCAGGTCGTCTTCGAAATGCTGATCGCACATATCTCTTCCCCCTTCTCATCTGGCTTTCCGCCGAATCATGGGTCGCACGCCTACGACCGCTTCGTCCATCCATGCGAAGCTGACTATAAACCGGACCGAACCTGGAGGATAGACTTGCTTTGCTCCCTCGCCCGCCCCGGCAAACGGAAGCTGGTTGGCAGGTCGATTAACCGGACGAGCATCGGCGGCCGATACAATTACATCTTGCTGGCCGTCATCGGGCTGGGACTCACCGTGGCGGTCGGCGTCACGGACACGAGCTCACCTCGGCCGGCCCGAGGCGGGTTCCTACATTGCGGAACACTGGCGTCTGGGCCAGTTGTACTGTCACGGTGAGAATCCGTCTCTGTTTGTCCCGACGCGAGACGGCTCGCACTGGACACTCAACTTCGGCCGCCGAGCGGCGGTCGCGCTTCTCGCCGCCTGTCTCGTCTCCGGGGTGGCTGTGCCCGCAATCATTCTGGCGCTGGCGCTGCGCTCCTAGATTTCCGGAAAATTGTTCACCAGCAATCGAGGTGCATGATGGAGCACGACCTGAAGGACACGATATCGCTCCTCTCTCGCACTCCCGCTACTCTCAATGCCCTTCTGCGTGATCTACCGGAAACGTGGACGCTCCGAAACGAAGGAAGCAGCACGTGGAGCGCGTTCGATGTGGTCGGCCATCTGATTCACGGCGAACGCACTGATTGGATGCCACGGGCGAGGTTGATGCTGCAATTTGGCGAGACCCGGACGTTCGAGCCCTTTGATCGCTCGGGACACGTCCGAGAGAGTGAAGGCAAGTCGCTGGGCGATTTATTGGATGAATTCGCTCGACTGCGATCAGAAAACCTGAACGAGCTGCGGGCATTGAAGCTGCAGCGGGAGCATCTCGAGTTGCGCGGACGTCATCCTGCCCTCGGAGCCGTTACTCTGTCAGAGCTCCTGGCCACCTGGGCAGCGCATGACTTGACGCATCTGCACCAAATCTCGAGGATCATGGCCCACCAATACCGGGAAGCCGTGGGTCCCTGGAGCCAGGTACCTTGGCGTGATGCAGTGCGCCGGCCACAGCTCGCCTTAGACACGCTGCAGAATCATGTCAGACTGGGCTGGTGGCGAGCTTGTCAGTGATTTTTCGACAGGATCGACGTAGCGACGTTATGTCGCTATCGCGACCGGCACCGACCCACGACGGGGCGCCACCCCTCGACATCGATCTGGATCTGACTGGTGGTTGGACTGGGCCCCAGACCGCCGCCGGGGCTGGCCGAGGGTGGCGAAATCCTGTACACCGCCAATACTGACACCCTCATTGAACTGCCCTCTTTTCATGAGGCCGGTGATCTCGAGCATCGAACCTTCGTGCTCTTTGATCTCCGCCATCAGCTTTTTCGGCCCGTTCATGCGCAGATGCATACCTTCGGGGATGTCGACGCTTCCCGGCTCGTCTGCGGTACGGGGGCCGGCGGTGAAGACATAGCCTTTCGTACAGCCGGGAATGGACACGCGCACCGAGTCTTTCGGCACCGGCTTGGTCTCCTGGGCCACCAGAGGCCCGATCCACATGCTGAGAGCGGCGATGAAAGCGGCAACGGTCCTCATGAAGAGCCTCACCTTGATTCTGCGCCTTTCCCTCACACGATTCCAGCGGGGCCTTTTCTCCCCATTCTCCAGCTCGAGTTCTCGCGTGAGTTCGCGACGGCAGACCCGGGTTGGAGGGTCAGGATAACGGAGGGAACCACTGTGACACCCACTTCATGTCCAACTCGTTACTGAGCGTCTGCACGTGGTCGAACAATTCTGCGGCCCGCTCGCGGTCACCTGGCTGTCCGCGCGAGACGACCATCCACGCATATCCGCACTGGGTCAGGACGAGCCAGGGCCATGCCTCCATCCGCGTGTTCAGATCGATGGCGTGTCGAAATCGCCGTTCTGCCTCGTCCCACCAGCCATTCGCGGCGGCAGCCATTCCCAGACCGAACGACACGGCACCACCCGAAATGGCCGTATTGCCTGCGACGATGTTACGTTCCCCGTAGGGCTCCAGCCGCCGGTAGAGTTGCTCGGCCCTCGGTCGATCCGACAGAAACCAGCTGACCAAACAAAGCTGGCTCAGAATGGACACGTAGGCTCCATCTATCGGTAGATCGTCGAAATCGTTCCTAGCCAGCTTTGTGAATTCGCGGCGCGCGTTCTCGATGCGGCCCTCAAAGCAATAGATGCGTGCGAGCTGGGCGCGCCAGCTTTGGATCAGCGGATATTTCCTGACGAGGCTATTGAGGATAACCTCGCTCTCGTCGAATCGCCCCTGCAGCCAGAGGATGGCGTTGCGCAGCACGATGCAGAACAGCGTCGCATTGGAGTCCTGCGCCCGTTGGCCGATCGCCAGTGCCTCGGCGGTCAGGCCCTCCGATTCAGTCAGACGGCCACGAAAGCACGCGAGCGACGCGCGGCATAGCGGTACGTACCAGAGATAACGAGGTTGGCGGAGCTCGTCGGCCAGACGGGTGTAGGTCGCCAGTTCCTGTTCGACCCCGCGCAAGTCTGCAAGCTCGAGCCGCTCTCGAAGACATCGATAATGGCCACGCAGCGCCATCTCCGTATCCCCGGCGCGCTCCGCGACCTGGACGATCTCGGTGGCGAGCGCGAGACGCTCCTGTGCGTGGTTGAAACCCTCGAGCGCGATGCACCGGCTGTAGAGCGCGGCGAGCTCGGCCGCGCTGTTGTGACCGACACGCGCGAGAGCTACCGCCTGCTCGCTGAGCGCCGTGCGTTCCGACGGCGAATGGTAGAGGGCCAAAGACAGCTGTGCCAGCAGTCGCGCGCGAATCGGTACTGCCACCTCGCTCGAACGCGCCAGCGCTTCGCGCAGAAGGCCGATCTGGAACTCGTCGACGGCGCTTCCGAGCCGCGTTCGTGCGGCGGTTCCCGCACCGAGGCCCAGCGCGGCGCGCGCCAGCTGTTCCACGGGCCCGTTCTGTTTCGCCCACGCCGCCACTTGCCCGAAGGTTTCGCGTGCCGAGTCGGTCAGTCCGGCTTTCGTCTGCGCGTCGCCCAGGGTCAGCAGCAACTCGCATCTTCGCGCGCCTTCAGCCTTGGGGTTGAGGTCCAGCGCACGCAGCGCTCCTTCATACTGGCTCACGGCCTCCTCGTACGCCAGCAAACGGTCGGCTCGCCTCCCGGCGCGCACCGCGTAGGTGACGGCCTTGTCGACCTGACCGAGCGAAATCGCCTGAAAGAAATGATGCGCGAGCGCCGCGAAGTGGGCGTCGGATGCCTCGCCGTGGATGGTTTCCAGCGCTTGGCCGATTCGGAGGTGCAGCTGTGCGCGCCGCACCGCAGTCAGGCCCTCATATAAGGTCTCTCGAATGAGCGCGTGCGAGAACCTGTAGTGACCGGGCACCTCCGCAGATGCGCTGACGAGCCGCGCGGCGGTGGCTTCGCTCAGCGAGTCGGCAACGCGTGCGCGATCCAGCTCGCCGGCCTGTTCCAGGGCGTCTGCCTCGAACTCACGGCCCATCACGGACGCGATTTCGAGAAGGTCATGGCACGAGTCGGAAAGCTGCGCCAAGCGCCGGATCACGACCTCGCGTACCCCTTCCGGCAGCGTGATCGTCCACGAGCTCGACTGCTCGACGCGATCGAGCTGCCCGGTGGCGACCAGCAGCCTCACGACTTCCTTGACAAAGAAGGGATTCCCCTCGGTCTCCCGATAGACGGTGCTGACCAGTCTTTGCGGAGCCATCGCGCCGATGGTCATCTCGATGAACCGGGCGACATCCTCTTCGCTGAGGCCGCTGAGCTCGATGCGCCGATCGACTCCCTGGCCGGCCAGCGCGCCCAGCGTCTGAATGAGCGGGTGCTTCCGGTCGAACGTGAGATTGCGGTAGGTGGCAATCACGAGCAGCCGAGCTGCCCGGAGTTCTTTGGCCAGGAATTGCAGCAACAGCAGCGAGGGTGTGTCGGCCCAATGGATATCATCCAGCAGGACCACGATCGGCCTGGAGCCGCTCGTGTTCTTGAAGAACGTGGTCACGCTGTCGAACAACCGGAAGCGCGCCGGCTCCGGCTCGAGCGACGGGCTGTCGGGCAACTCCGGCAGATGGTGCTGAATGTCCGCGTCGAGCTGGGCGATGGCAGCGGCCCCAGTACCCATCACGGATGCGAGTTGATCCGGTGTCCGGCGCGCAGCGTAGGCCCGCAGCAGTTGCACCCAGGGCCAGTATGCAGGGGCCCCTTCGCCTTCGTGGCACTGGGCGCGCAGGACTTCGGCTCCACGAACGTGTGCGTAGGTCAACAACTGGTCGGCAGTCGCAGTTTTTCCGCTGCCAGGCTCGCCGGTGAGCAGGAGGATCTGGGGACGCCCCGCGAGCGCGTCGTCAAACCCGGCCCTCAGCTTTTTCAGCTCCGCGGCGCGGCCCACGAACACGCCGGCGGCCAGCCGGTCCAGCGGCCAGACCGACCGCTGGTCGTCCGCGGCGAAATCACCCGCCGACGACAGAATCGACGTCAAGACTCGACCGACTTCGTCTGCGCTCGCCGGACGGTCCTCAGGTGTCTTCGCCAGCATCCGAAGGATCAGCGAATCGAGCAGCGGCGGAATCCCGGGAACATGCCAGGACGGAGCGACGGGCGGAGCGTGCAGATGCTGGGAAATGATCGCCGGCAGCGTGTCTCCGACAAACGGCACACGACCTGCCACCAGCTCGTACAGGGTGACGCCGAGCGCGTAAATATCGCTCCGCGGATCCGCAAACTGACCCAGTGCTTGCTCCGGCGCCATGTAAGAGACCGTGCCCAACAGCATGCCTTCGAGGCTCAGGCGGGACAGGTGCAAGCCGACGGCGAGCCCGAAGTCTCCCAGCTTGATCGTGCCGTCCCGGGTGAACCAGATGTTCCCCGGCTTCAAATCGCGGTGAACGACGCCCTGCAGATGCGCGTACTGCAAGGCCTGGCAAATCTGTTGTCCGATCCGCATTGCCTCCGCGACAGGCAGGCGGCGGCCGGGCGCGCTCTTTCGGAGTGCGTCGAGCGAGCCCCCGTCGACGAACTGAGCCACGATGTACGGGTGTCCGTTCTCTTCTCCAATGTCGAACACGCTGACGATGTTCGGGTGGTCTCCCAGGCGCGCGAGGGTTCGCGCCTCCCGTTCGAACCGCGCGAGGGTTTCCTGATCGAAGTCCGCCATCTTGAGAACCGCGATCACGACTTCGCGTTCGAGCCGCGTGTCGGACGCGAGATACACGCGCTTCTGCCCGCCTTCGCCGAGCAGTCGGTTCACGAGATATCGGCCCGCGCCGAAATTTACGGGGACAACTGTCGCAGGCGATTCAGATCGCAGCGACAACGACCCGACGGTCTCGCTGTGATCCTCGTTCGACTTCGTCACGGCGGGGGGCCTTCATGAGTGGGCAAGTACCCACGTAACGATGGACTACTGCCGGGGTTGACGGCCGTCCTGGGCGGGTGTCCAGTAGGCTCGACATAAGGTCTTTTCACGGACCCGCGCTTGCCCTCTCGGACGCTCCGATCGGGCCGTCCGGAGCGCGTTGATTATGCCTCATCCGAGGCGCCCGGCAACGGCGAGAACGCCGTGCTTTATGCGCCACGGACCGGAACCAGCCGTAGACGGCCTACGTCTAAGGCCGTAGACTGTCTACGACTATGGCCAGGCACCCCGACGAACCGCGGCTCGAGCTCCTTCAGGGCACCCTCGACATGCTCGTGCTTCGGATCCTGCAGTGGGGACCGCGGCACGGGCACGGCATCGGCCAGGCCATCCGCGCGCAGTCCGACGAACTGCTCAAGGTCGAAACGGGCTCGCTTTACCCCGCGCTGCACCGCCTCGTGAAACGCGGATGGCTGAAATCGGAGTGGGGCGTGAGCGAGGCCAACCAGCGGGCACGGTACTACCGCCTGACGGCAGCCGGAAAAGCGCAGTTGTCTCGTGAGCACGACCGCTGGTCGCAGCTCGTGGACGCGATCGGACGCATCATGAACCCGGCGGCGACGAGCAAGGAGTAGCGCATGCGGCCTCGCATCCCCGACAGCGACGACCTCGACGAAGAGATTCGCGGCCATCTGGCCATCAGCATCAAGGAGCGCATCGAGCGCGGCGAGGATCCGGCTTCCGCGCGTCTGGCGGCGCTGAGGGAATTCGGCAACGTCACGCTCACGCGCGACTCGATACAAGGCGTCTGGCGTCATCGCTGGCTCGACTCGGCAGAGGCCCTTGGACGCGACCTCCGGTTCGCGCTGCGCGCGCTGCTGCGTGCCAAGGGCCTCGCGGCTACAGTCGTGATGACGCTTGCGCTCGGCATCGGCGCCAACGCCGCGATTTTCAGCGTCGTCCGCGGCGTGCTGCTCCGGCCGCTCGTCAATCGTGACGAAGATCGCCTGATCTACATCCGCCAGAGCACGCCCGGCGTCGGGACCGAGAACATGACGTTCTCGGTGCCCGAGATCAGCGACTTCAAATCACGCGTCACCACGATCAGCGCCTTCGGTGATTTTTCCACGGTCGACTTCACGCTCATTGGTTTGGGCGGCGAGCCACGAACGGTGAAAGCCGGCGTCGTCGGCGGCTCGTTCTTCGACGTGATGGGTCTCCGCCCCGTGCTCGGCCGCCTTCTGAACGCGGAAGACGATGGGCCGAACGCGGCCGGCGCTGCGGTGCTCACCTACCGGTATTGGACCACTTCGCTCAATAGCGATCCGACCGTCGTCGACAAGGTCATCCGGCTCGGGCCGCGCACCGCCCGAGTGGTTGGCGTCCTCGAGCCATCGATACCCTATCCGGCCGACACCGAGATCATCGCCAACGTAGTGACGAGCCCGCATCATCTCGGGGCAACCATGGTGACGAGCCGCACCCACCGCATGACGGAGCTCTTCGGCCGTCTCGCCCCTGGGGTTTCCCTCGAAGCGGCGCGGTCCGAGTTGACGACCGTCCACGCGGCGTTGGTTGGCGAGCACCCCGAAGCCTACTCGACGAAGGCCGAAGTCCAGCTGAAGGTGTCGAAGCTCCGCGATCAAATCGCGGCGCCGGCGCGGACGATCCTGCTCGTGCTGCTCGCCGCGGCCGCAGTCGTCTTCGTCATTGCGTGCTCGAACGTCGCCAACCTGATCCTGGCCCGTTCGGTTCGCCGGGAAGGCGAATTGGCCGTGCGAGCCGCGCTCGGCGCCGGCTCCGGCGCGCTCCGGCGTACGCTGCTGGCCGAGAGCCTGCTTCTCTGCGGGGCCGGCGCCGTGCTGGGCGTGGTGCTGGCTCGGCCCTTCGTCACCGTCGTCGCCCGATATGCTGCGCGGTTTTCGGTCCGCGCGCTCGAAGTCACGGTGGATCCGAGCGTGCTCTGGGTCGGCGCCGGCCTGTCGATGGCCGCGGCCGTCCTGCTCGCGTACGTGCCGCGTCTCCCATCGTCACACGCCCCTGCAGGCCTCGGCCTGGCCACCAGTGTCCGGCTCACGCCGGGCACCAACCGCCGCCTGCGCGTCTTCGCCACGACCCAGATCGCGTTCTCGTTCGTGCTGCTCGCCGGCGCGGGCATGCTGCTCGCCACGCTGGTTGCTCTCCAGACGGCCAGCACCGGCTACAACATGCGGCAGGTGCTGGTATTCGACATTCCCGCGTCGGCGACCGGCGTCGGGGGCCCGCGGCTGATCGACTTCTATCAGGAAGCCACGCGACGCGTCGGCGAGCTGCCGGGCGTCGAGGAAGTCGCTGTCGGAAGCTTCGTGCCCTGGCGGGATGCCGGCACGCTGCCGACTTTTCAATTCACCGTCGAGGGCTACGCGCCGGCGGATGGCGAAGAGCACCCGCGCGGGCGGCTACGAATGGTCACGCCCCGCTTTTTCGAGGCGCTCGGTGTCCCGATGCTCGCCGGCCGCGACTTCACAGACGATGATCGTGGCGGGAACGAGCCCGTATCGATCGTCAGCCAAAGTGTCGCCCAGCGGATGTTCCCGAACGGCGACGCGGTGAACCGCCACTTGACCTGGACCGACCCGGTCTTCGACACCTTCGGGAAACTCGTGGCCCGCCGCATTGTCGGCGTGGTCGCCGACGCCGATGACGAGAACGTCGGACGGGGACCGGCGTTCACGGTGTATCAGCCTGTCCGGCAGATGGGCGGTGGCGGCCGCCTGTTCGTGCGTACGGCAGGCGATCCGTACGCGCTCGTCCCGGCGGTGACACGCGTCATCCGCGAGATTTCCGCCGACCAACCGGTGGAGCGCGCTGCCACGCTCGAGGACGTGCGCGCGGAAGTGCTCTCGCCCGAGCGGCTGAACGCTTTCGTGTTCTCCGGATTCGCCGGCATCGCGCTGTTGATTGCCGTCGTCGGTGTGGCAGGTGTGCTGGCGTTCTCGGTGAGCGCGCGCACGCGCGAGTTCGGCGTGAGGTTGGCCGTCGGGTCGGCGCCGCGGCAACTGCTCGCCCGAGTCCTGGCGGAGGGTGTGTGGATTGCCACGATCGGAATCGCCGCGGGCGCGGTGGGTGGCTACGCGCTCGCCCGCACGGCGGTGAGATTCGTCGAGCAGGTGCAGTTGCCGGGCATTCTGCCAGTGCTGGGGGCGGCAATCGTGCTCATCGTCGCCGCAGCCGTGGCGTCGCTGACGCCGGCCGCGCGCGCCTCGCGCGTGGACGTACTGCAGGCACTCCGGTCCGAATAGACGCCACGATCGGGAGGATGGGATCGTGCGGATGATCTTGCTGCCACACGTGCTCGCGGGCGGGCTAGGCATTCTCTCAGGCTTTGTCGCGCTTTATGCAACGAAAGGCGCAACGCTGCATCGCAAGAGCGGGATGATCTTTGTCTACGCGATGCTGGTCCTCTCCAGCAGTGGCGCGGTATTGGCAATGACGTTTCGGCCGAACATGGGCAACGTGATGGCCGGCGTGCTGACGTTCTATCTGGTGCTCACCGCGGTGCTCACGGTCCGACGCCCCGCTGCCGAATCGCGATGGCCCGCTTCACGGCTGGATCTTGGAGCCATGTTCGTGGGAGTGGCAGGAGGCCTGGCCGGCATCACCTTGGGGTTCGACGCACTCGCCAGGGGCGGGATCAGGCAGGGGATCCCGGCTCCGGTGTTTTTCGTGTTTGGCGCGGTCGGACTGTTGGCGAGCGCAGGCGATGTTCGAATGATGCGTTCGGGGGGCCTTCGGGGTATGCCTCGACTGGCAAGGCATCTGTGGCGTATGTGTCTTGGTCTGATCATTGCCGCCGCCTCATTTTTTCTCGGCCCGCCAGGCAGAGTTCCCGAGATCATCCGCATCCCCGCTCTTCTCCCGGTTCCAGTGCTGCTGCCGCTCCTGGCCATGGTGTACTGGTTGTGGCGCGTTCGTATCAGACGGAACTATCGGGGCATCGTTGGCGTCGGTGCACCAGAGGCAGGGTGATATGACTCAAATCGACAGCGCTCCTCGTCCGAAGTCGATCCGGCTGTGGCCCGGCGTCGTCGCCGCAGGGCTGCTCTTGCTGGCCAGGCTGGCCCTACCCATCGTCATGCCCCAATACGCCATTTTCGGAGTGATTGGTGCAGTCGTCGGTGCATTGGCGATCGTCGCATGGTGGCTGTTCTTCAGCCGGGCGCTCTGGTCTGAACGCCTGGGCGCGGTCGTCCTGATGATCGTCGCGCTAGCCGCGACGTCGCGCGTCGTTCACGAGTCGATCGCGAACGGCATGATGGGAATGATGCTGCCGATGTACGGGATTCCGGTCTTGAGCGTGGCATTGGTCGCTTCCGTGGCGGCCAGCCGCCGCCTCGCGACCAGTGCCCGGCGCGCATCGATGGCCGCCGCGATCCTGCTTGCGTGCGGAGCGTTGACACTCATGCGGACCGGGGGGATTAGCGGCGACGGCAATGCTGATTTGCACTGGCGCTGGACTCCGACTCCCGAAGAGCGGCTCCTGGCCGAGGCCGGTGACGAGTCCTCCGCTCGGGCAGTGCCGGATGCGCCGCCACCTGCGTCCGCTGCGGTTACCCCTCCCGGCGAAGCGCTCGTGACCAAACCCGCCGATGCGCCAGCGTTAGCGCCAGCGCCCGCCGCGACGAAGACTCCTGGAGATGTGAGCGCGGCTCGAGCGGACGAGGAGTCGCGCGACGCTGCTCGGGACGAGCTTGCGGCTTTCCCGCCGGTGCCGGCACCGGTCAAGAAGCGCGCGGACTGGCCAGGATTTCGCGGACCAAATCGCGACAGCATCATCCGCGGCGGCGTGCAGATCGAGACCGACTGGTCCAAGTCGCCCCCGGTGCAACTGTGGCGCCGGCCAATCGGGCCGGGCTGGTCGTCCTTTGCGGTCCAAGGCGACGTCCTCTACACCCAGGAACAGCGAGGCGACGACGAGATCGTCGCCGCCTACCGGGTGACCACCGGCGAGCCGGTGTGGCGCCATCGCGACCCGGTGCGGTTCTGGGAGTCGAATGGCGGTGCCGGCCCGCGCGCGACGCCGACCCTCAGCAACGGCCGCGTTTACGCCTTCGGAGCGACCGGAATCCTGAACGCGCTCGACGCCGCAAATGGCTCGGTCGTGTGGTCGCGCAACGCGGGAACCGACACGGAGGTAGACGTTCCGGGCTGGGGCTTTGCCAGCTCGCCCCTGGTGATCGACGACGAAGTCGTCGTGGCCGTATCGGGCCGGCTCGCTGCGTATGACGCCGCCACCGGCCGGCCGCGCTGGTTCGGCCCCACCGGCGGCGGCGGCTACAGCTCGCCACAACTGGTGACCATTGATGGCTTCGCTCAGATCGTGCTGCAGCGAGGAGGCTCGATCGGCGTCGCACCGGCCGACGGTACCCTGCTTTGGGAACACAAGGGGCAATCCGGCGGCTTCATCGTGCAGCCGGCCGCGACCGGAGACGGCGACATCCTGATCGACAGCGCCGATGCCATGGGCGGGACGGGCATGCGCCGGATCGCAGTCTCGCACGGACCCGGCGGGTGGAACGTCGAAGAGCGCTGGACGTCAAACGGGTTGAAGCCGTACTTCAACGACTTCGTCGTTCACAAGGGCCACGCCTTCGGCTTCGACGGCAGCATCCTCGCGTGCATCGATCTCGGAGACGGCAAGCGCAAGTGGAAGGGCGGCCGCTACGGTCACGGCCAGCTCGTCTTGTTGCCGGATCAGGATCTGCTGCTGGTGCTGTCGGAGGAGGGCGAGCTGGCACTGGTCGCGGCGGCCCCTGACAAGTTCACCGAGCTCGCACGCTTCCCCGCCATCGAAGGCAAGACCTGGAACCACCCTGTATTGGTTGGCGACATCCTGCTGGTTCGCAACGGCGAGGAGATGGCGGCGTTCCGGCTAACGCTCGCAGGCCGCTGACCGAGAGTGATTTTGGTCCTTGGTCCTTGGTCCTTGGTTCTTGGTCCTTGGTTCTTGGTCTTGGTCCTTGGTTCTTGGTCCTTGGTTCTTGGTCGTTCGTCCTTGGGTCCGAACGTTACTATCTTCCTTGGCTCCTCGTCCCAGGGCGGCGAGTGTCCAACGTACCCTGCCAGCGTCGGAGCATTTTCGCAATGCTTTCATTCAACGCGATGAGCTCGGTGGTTTCAGTCACAACGAGGTAGTGACGCCCGCCAGCGGCGTAGTAACCCGCTTTCAGTTCCCCATTCGACGCGAACGCGTATCGCAGAAACTGCAACGTCTCCTTGTCGCGCCGTCGCAGAAATCCCTCTGCTATGTTGAACATCACCGAGAGCGCGGCGGCATTCATCTGACCCGACAACTCGCGGTCACGACGAAATTCAGGGCGCCTGATCAACGTTCCAACTCGATCGCACTGCTCCTTAGCGGCTTGCCACACGCGCAGATCCTCGAATCGATACACACCCACACGTCGCTCGCGCGCATATTGGATGCCACGGAGGGTATGGACCAGGACAGGACCAAGGACGCTCCTAGGACTAAGAACGGACCTAGGACCAAGAACGGACCTAGGACCAAGAACGGACCTAGGACCAAGAACGAAGCACTAAGGACCTGTCAGCCTTCAGGCTGGCTTCCGCTGTGAATACGCTTCCAGCTGGCCCCGGCAAGGCGGTAAAACTCTCCACCACGTCTAACGCTTCAATTGACGCGCGATGAATGCCTTGACCATCTCCCGGGCGCGGTCTGTCTGCGGCCCTGGCCTCGCCACCCACTCGTGCTCGCTGTCTTCGAACACGTGGAACTGGACCTCGCCGCCGGCGGCCGCGTAGGTCTTGGCGAATTTTTCCTGCACAACGGGGAGCACGTTGTCGTCGAGCGCACCCTGCATGATGAGCAGCGGCACGAGCGTCACCTTTTCGTGTCGCTCGAGGATCTCCTGCGGATTGCTCTCGTGGATCGTCTCCCAAGGAACGAAGAACACTCTATGGTTGTTCATCATCGGCTCGCGCTTCCGCTGCTCGGCGTTGTTGAAGCGCGCGAACGGATCGCTGACCGGCGAGCGCATGGCGACGTACGCGACAGTCGCATCGACATTGGGCGCTTCAGGGAGAGGGAGCGCGTTGTAGCGTGGATCGCGCGGGCGCATGGCGAGGAGCTCTGCGACGTGGCCGCCGCTCGAGCTCGCGTACATGCCGAGCTTCGAGGCGTCGCCATTCCACTTCGCGGCATTCGCCTTGAGCCAGCGTACGGCGTAGTTCGCGTCCTGCACGCACGCGGGGTACGGCGCTTCGGGCGCAAGCGTCATGTCGATGGCGACCACGAGCACACCGCTGGACGCTACGGCGCGGTCCATCGGTTCCTCGGCGAAACGGTCTTTGTTGTTCCACGCGCCGCCGTGCAGATCGAGCAAGGCGGGAAACGGTCCCGCACCATGCGGCTTGTAGATGCGAGCCATCAGCATTCGTCCGGCCGCGTTGCGCCGGAGCTCGATCTCGCTCACGTCGATCTCGAGCTTCGCCGTGGGGTTGTAGGCGGTCGCCGCGTAGGCTCGGGAGCGGACCAGGGAGAAGCCGGACGCGCCGAGCGCGGTCATCATCTTGAGAACGTCGCGACGCCCGTACGAATGCATATCCATGCTGACCTCCCATTAGTCGATCGCCCGCGCGCTCTGCGATTCTAGAACAAGGCGAATCTGCGCTACAAAAGCGGGCCAGCGTCGACTCGAGTGACGTCCTGGACTAATTCTTCACGTATTTTGTCACGCCCCTCAGATTGGCTTCGGCGGTGAACACATTTCCGGCGGCGTCGATGGCAATGCCCTCCCCCATGGCACCATCGGCGGATTCCGTCTTGTGCGGCGGAACGAACATCGTCACCTTGCCGTCTTTGAGACTCCCAATCCTGATCCCTCTCAGCCAGCCCGGGTGGACCCTTTCGCTCGACTCCGAGTCGGCTGTGTAAATGGTGTCGTTCTTGTCGATGGCCAGCCCGCTGACGCGGCCGAATTCGTCGTATTCGCCGATGAATGTCCCGTCCTTCGTCAGGATCTGGATGCGATGGTTGTGGCGATCGGCGACGATCAGCCGGTCTTGGGAATCGAACTCGAGCGCGTGCGGCGTGCGGAACTCGCCGGGCCCGGTGCCCGTCTTGCCGATCGTTCTGAGGAACTTCCCGCTCTTGTCGAACACCGAGATGCGTGCGATCAGATTCGGAGCTTGCGACATCGGTATGGCTCTCAGCCACGTACACGTCACCATTTCTCGGGTCGGTCACGACGTCGGTCGGGTCGGTCAGCGCTTCGGGCGGATTTCCCCTCACGCCGGGTTTCCCCAGCGTCATGAGAACCTGGCCTTCGGGGCTGAACTTGACGACCACGCTCCCCTTGTCTTTTTCTCCGGCGAACCGATTGAGATCGTCAGGGGAAGGCGCTCGCGCGTCCGCCACCCACACATTTCCGTCTCGATCGACATGGATGCCATGCGGCCACACGAACATCCCGCCGCCAAAGCTCCTGATCTCTTTGCCCGATTCATCGAACTTGTGAATCGGATTCGCCTTGGAGCCCAGACAGCCCGGGGTAGTCCCTGGAGAGCATCGGTCGACCGCCCACACGGACTTGCCATCGCGGTCAATAGCCACGCCATTGGAGCCGCCCCACGGTCTCGCTTCCAGATTGAGTTGTGCCCAATCCCGAATCACGCGATACGGATTGTTGCCGCTGTTGACGGGCTGAACCTTGTCCGTCTGGGGTGTGCCTCCCTGCTGCTGTCCTTGGACGCTGCTTCCCTGCAGCGCAATCCAGACGACTATCAGGAGACTGGACCGGCGTCTCACGAAACTCGAGAAGGACATTTCCATGCTCCCTTCCGCGGTTCTCAGTGACGAATCCGCTGTTGCGGCTAAGCGAACGCCGTCATCGAAAGCTTGCGATCAGATCCCCATCAGTTTGTTCAGCTCCGCGGTTGTCGTGCACCGATCGACAAACCCAAACTGACCTGCGTCCTTCACCTCACGCGCCGCGTCGAGCAAACCGGTCATGGCCGCGCGATATAACGAAGTGGCGAGGCTGATGCGCCTGACTCCGGCTGCGGCGAGCTCACTCGCAGAGAATGACTTTCCTTTGATTCCCACCATGAAGTTGACCGGCTTCGACACCGACGCACAGACTGCGCGCACTGCGGCAATGTCGGGGAGGCCCGGGGCGAACAGCACATCGGCTCCAGCTTTTTCAAATGCTTGAAGGCGGCGGACCGTGTCGTCCAGGCTCGGATTGGCGTAGAGAAGATTGTGCGCGCGCGCGGTCACGATAAACGGGAACCTGAGAGCACGCGCGGCCTCAGCGGTTGCCGCAATCCTTTCGACAGCCAGGCGATCATCGTAAAGGGGACGATCTGGATGGCCAGTCGCATCTTCGATCGTGCAGCCAACGAGTCCGACCTCGGCTGCACGCCCAATCGTCTCGGCAACGATTTCTGGATCGTCGCCAAACCCGTTCTCCAGGTCCGCCGACACAGGCAAATCGGTCGCCTCGACAATCAGTCGTGCGTGCCCCAGCGCGTGCTCTCGCGTCAGCCCGCCATCTCTTCGGCCGAAGGTAGCGGCGGACGCTGCGCTCGATGTGGCCAATGCCTGGAATCCAAGCCCGGCGAGAAGCCGGGCGGAGACGACATCCCAGGGATTGGGAATGACAAACGTGCCAGGACCGTCGTGAAGCGCGCGGAAGAGAGCCGCCTTCTCGTTCTGGGTGACACTCATAGAGTCTGTCGAGATTTGATCCGCCATGCTATCACTCCGCCCCGATGAACTTCGGCGCGCCCTCGGAGTTGTCCGCCAGCAGCCCGCGGTGAAGGAGCGGGGCGCGCTGACGAAAAGTTCAGACTCTCTTCAGAATCCCGGCATCGGCCGGAGTGCTACGATGGCCCGCGGTTTCGGAGACGATCTCGATAAGAGGAGGATAATCCGATGAGAGTTGCGTTTCCCGGACTGGCCGTCCTGGCGGTTGTCATCGCGTCCGGTATCCCGGCAACAGCCCATCATTCCAATCCGCTCTACTTCGATATGGCCAAAGCAATTACGTTGGAAGGCGAGGTCCTGCGCGTGAACTGGATCAATCCACACATCCTTTTGTTTCTCCAGTCGAAGAATGAAAAAGGCGAACCGGAGACATGGATTCTCCAAGGCGCTTCACTGAACAACGCGATGCGTCAGGTGGGCTTGAAGGAGCGGCTGCACCCGGGCATTTCGATCTCCGCTCGCGTTTGGCCACCTCGCAACCCGCTGTTTCTGAACGACGCGCAGACGGTCTTGCTGACGCGTCCCGATGACGCCAGAAAATCCTCGCGCATCATGGGAGGGGGGCAAATCAGGTTCTCCAACGGCGATGTTCAGACCTTTGGCGGAGGACCGACGTTCTGAAGGCGGCGAGTGTCGATGAGCAGAGTGAACGTGCCGCGACGCGTCCAACCGGCGCTGCACCGTGACCGCGACTTGATTCGCAGCCGCGAACGCTCCTGGCCAAAACCCAATAAAGGCGCTACGCGAGTGTCATGTCCGGCCCCGTGTTCATCGGGTTGGATCCGGCCCCACGGCGCGTTGGATCACGCAGAGATTTGGTGAACATGTGTATTGACACTGCACATGATCTTCGATAGAAGCGCAGGTGATGGCCTCGGCCACTGATTGACGATGTTGCGTTGACGAGGAGGCACCATGCTCAAGTGTGTGAAAGCGTTGGTGGTGTTCGTGTTACTGGTAGGCATACCAGCAGCCGCCTACGCTCAGGCGTCGATCGTGGGCACGGTCAGGGACGCATCAGGGGGAGTCGTGCCGGGCACCACTGTCGAAGCGTCGAGCCCGGCGCTCATCGAGAGGACGCGGTCGGTGGTGACCAGCGCGACCGGTCAATACGCGATCGAGGACCTGCGGCCGGGCACTTACACGGTGACGTTCTCGCTGCCTGGATTCAGTACGGTCATACGCCAGGGCATCGAGTTGACCGGCACGTTCGTCGCCACTGTCAACGCCGAGATGAAGGTGGGCGGGCTGGCGGAAACGGTCACGGTCACCGGCGAGACGCCTGTCGTTGACGTGGCGAGTTCGCGCAGCCAGCAGACGATCAGCGGCCAGACGGTCGCCGATATTCCGTCGTCGCGACAATATTCCGCCTTCACGCAACTCGTCCCAGCGATCAACGTGCAGGGCAACGATGTCGGCGGATCCAGCCCTGGGCTCTATAGCGTGTTCCAGATCCACGGCGGACGGCGGAACGAGGGGCAGGTCCAACTCGACGGTATGAGCGCAGGCTATCAGGGCATGGGCGTATCGGGCTACGTGCCCGAGGTCGGCAATTCGCAGGAAGTCGTCTTCAGTCTGGCCGGCGGGCTTGGCGAGGCGGTCACCGGCGGACCGCAGATGAACATCATCGGCAAACAGGGCGGCAACATGTTCGCCGGAAGCTTCTTCATCAACGGCACGGGCAGCGCCCTCCAGGGCGACAACCTGACGCGGAAATCGAGGCGCAGGGGTTGACGGCCACGAATAGTTTCAAGAAGGTATGGGACGTCAATCCTTCGTTCGGCGGCCCGATCGTCCGTGACAAGCTGTGGTTCTTCGGCACATATCCGCTATCAATACAACGATCAGTATGTCGCCAGCATGTGGGCCAACAAGAACGTCGGCGATCCCACGAAATGGACCTACGACCCGGATCTACTGAGCAGGCCATCAACGACGGCGGTGGAAGAACACGTCAGGGCGGCTGACGTGGCAGGCGACGCCACGCAACAAGATCAACGTCTGGTCGGGTATCCAGTATTCCTGCTTGCCCTGCGAGCAGGGCGGCGACGGTTCGGGGCTTGGCTTTGGGGCGCTGATCAGGTCGCCCGAAGGGTACACCAGAGGCGAAAACCACCCGAGCTGGTTGACGCAAGTGAGCTGGACCTCGCCGATCACGCTCGCGCCTCTTGCTCGAAGCCAACGCTGCAGCTGGGACCCTACTTCTGGTGGGGCGCCCGTCAGAAGAATTCGTTCGACAAGACGTTCATTCCCGTGCAGGAAGATGCCGGCATCATCCCCGGCATCAATTACCGCGCGGCCCCCTGGTCCGGGCACACTGGATACACGAACATCGTTCAGGGATCCGCATCGTACGTCACGGGCTCGCACTCGGCGAAGTTGGGCGGCTCGCTACCTCAGAACGACTCGAACGTTTCCGATCAACTTCTACAACGATTCCCAGCTCAAGTACAACTTCATGAACGGCTTTCCCAGCCGATTCACGATGTACGCGGACCAGGCGTCGCAGCAGCAACAGCAGCAGACCCTTTTCGCGCTGTACGCGCAGGATCGATGGACGATCGGGCCGCCTATCGCTGCAGGGCGGTCTCCGCTTCGAGCACCTGAGCGACTACTTCCCTCAGCAGCAGATCGGTCCGAACATCTTCATGCCCACCGCCGCGGTGTTCCCCGCCCAGGACGGTCCGCTCGCATCAAAAGGACCTGTTGCCGCGGTTCGGCGCGGCCTACGATGTGTTCGGCAACGGGAAGACGGCGGCGAAGTTCTTCCTGGGGCGGTACGTGACCACGTTCAACACCGTCGACGAGTGGGTGAACTACAGCCCGGCGGGACTCGGGCATTTCATCAGCTCAGACGGATCAGGGATTGGACTGACGCGAACGGCGACTTCGTGCCCAACTGCGACCTCCTGAACCCGGCGGCCAACGGCGAGTGCGGGCCGATGGTGAATCCGGTCTTCGGGAAGCAGGTCAACAATCTCACGGTCGATCCGGCAACCACCAGCGGCTGGAACACACGGGAGCACAGCTGGGATCTGACAGCGGGTGTGACGCAGCAGATCGCGCCCAGAGTATCGATGGAAGTCGATTACATCCGGCGAAGCTGGGGCAACCTCCAGGCCACGGTCAACCGGGCGCTCACGCCGGCCGACTTCGACGCCTTCGTGTACAACGTGCCGAACGACCCGCTGCTCGGGAGCAATGCGGGACAAGCGCTGACGTTCTACGACGTGAAACCCGCAAAATTCGGACAGTTCGATAACTTCCTGACCTTCGCCGATGACGTCGGCGGCGCCTTCAATCACTTCAATGGCGTCGACTTTATGGTCAACGCCCGCATGCGCGATCTGACGGTCCAGGGCGGATTCAGCACAGGGAATGTCGTCGAGGACGATTGCGGCGTGGCCACAAACCACCCTGAGATTTACATCTTCACTGCCTGGGGCGGCACGACCCCGTTCCTGCCGCCCGTTCATCGGTGGCCTCGGGCAGTGGCCGCAGGCCTTCTGCCATCGCGAGTCGGGATGGCAGACGAATCTGAAGGGGCTGGCGACCTACAACGTGCCGAAGATCGACGTGCTGATCAGCGGGACGTTCCGCAGCCTCCCCTATCCGGGGAACGAGTTCCCAGCCGTCGCCACCCAGAGCCTCGGTGGGCAGGCGTTCCTGCTGTTCCTCGAGACCAGCCTTGGACGGCCGTTTGCTGGCGGAAATATTCCCGTCCAGTTCTTCAACATCGTCGAGCCCGGCTCGCTGTACGGCGACCGCCTGAACAATGTCGATCTCCGGTTCGGCAAGAATCTGAGGTACGGCCGGACCCGCACGTTGATCGCTCTCGACATCTTCAACATCACCAACTCCAACACGACGGACGTCTTTCAGGGGGCCTATTCACCGACGGCCCTCCGCCCGGACGCACGGTATCTCAATCCGTTGTCGATCACACAGGCGCGGCTCTTCAAGATCAGCGTGCAGTTCGATTTCTAATGTGGAGCCTGGATGCCTCCGCACCCGGCCGATGAACGATCCGGGTGCGGGGCATTCTCTTCACCCTTGAGCTACGAGATGCCGCCGTGGAATGGCAGACGTGCGTGACCAAGCTTCGAGGACTCGGAAGGATCGCGAGCCAATCCAAGGGTGGCTGCAGTAGAGTCGCACGACCGGCCACAACAACGATCGAGGAGGACGCCGAACATGAGTCCAACCAGACGCAAGGTGCTCGCCGCAGGCGCGGCGGCGACAGCGATGGCCGCAGCCCAGCGCGTGTTTGCTCAACAGCCCGGGCAAGGGGGGGCTGCCATGTCCTTCTACCAAAAAGGCCCGGTTCGCATCCACTATGAGGAGACCGGTTCCGGCTTCCCGTTGTTGATCATCGCGGGCGGCGGATTGAACTCGACGATCTCGGGCTTGAAGCGCGGCGACCCCTTCAACCCGATCGAGGAGTTCAAGGGAGAGTACCGCTGCATCGCGGCGGACCTGCGCAATGCCAATGCCGGTCAGTCTTCCGGCCCGCTCGAGATCGACCGGCCGTGGGATGCCTACACCGATGACCATCTCGGCCTGATGGACCACCTGCGCATCGACAAGTTCATGGTGATGGGCTTCTGCATTGGCGGCCCGTTCATCTGGAACCTCTTGGAGCGGGCACCTGATCGGATTGTCGCAGCCGTGCTGGCGCAGCCGAGCGGGTCGCGGCCGGAGATGCGCGACCTTTTCTACGAGAACAACATGAAGGGCTGGGGTCCCGAATTGGTCAAGCGCCGGCCCGACATCACCATGGAGATGGTCGACAAATTTCTGACCAGGATGTACCGCACCAACGCCGACTTCGTCTTCACGGTGACGCGCGATTTCGTGCGCAATTGCCAGACGCCCGTACTGATCCTGCCGGATGATGTCCCGGCGCATCCCTACGCCGTCGCCATGGAGGCCGCGATGCTCGCGCCGAAGGCCGAAGTGAGCATCTTCCCGTGGAAGGAGCCCAAGGAGCGGATTCCCCTGGCGGTGCGCCAGATACGCTCCTTCCTTCGGGCACACCGGCCTGCTTTTGCTTAGACGGCAAGGATCGTTATGTTATGGCTAGCGTGATGAGATAGGCGGTACAAAGACAGCACACATCAAACAGACATACGCCAGCACACCTGCCACATTCCTGAAGTAAGGTTCTACCTCTTCAGATCACGTGTAGCACAAGCGAGGTGCCTCCTGCGCGGCCGGTAAAGATCTGCGACAACGCCTGTTGCTGCGCTGCGGTGGCGCGTTCCCCGAGCGCAAGAGCGAGTACGTGTCTGGTTGTTGTTCACAGTGAACCCATAGGACTTCCGATGCTGTCGAAACTCTTCGTCGCCTGGTGCCTGATGGCTTTGTGCGTGGCGATTCACGCAACCGCGTTGGCGTCGGTCATGCGCTGGCGGCGCCCTCAGCCAGCCACAGCGCAACGATTCTGGCCTTGGACTTGGCTATCCATTCGGCTGGCAGGTTGGATTATTTTCCTCCACCTGACCGAGATCACCTTGTGGGCGTTGTTCTATCTGTGGAAGCTCGCCATGCCCGACCTGCAATCCGCACTCTATTTCAGCGCGGTGACCTACACGACGACGGGCTACGGCGACCTGGTGTTGCCGCGAGAGTGGCAATTGCTCGGGGGGGTTGAGGCCCTGACGGGCATCCTGATGTGTGGGTGGTCCACGGGCTTTTTCTTCGCTGTCTTCAGCCGGATGCTTCAGTCAGAAACCAAGGCGGTCGAACCGACAACATGACGGCTCTGCTGAACATCGTGAGTTGTTCGCCGCCGCGGAGCACGCGGACGATGAGGAAGCGCCGTGGCCGATTCAGCGGTCATGGTCGTCGAAGATCCAGTTCGACCTCCACATCGTTGCCATCGATCGACAACGCGAAGCCGAGCCGGCTGAACACGGTATACATGCCGTAATTGTCTGTCATGGTTGACGCCACCACGCAATCGAGATGCTCGTCGCGCGCCACGTCAACCAGTCTGCGCACGAGCTCGGTCCCGAGCCCGTGCCGCTGATAATCGTCCCTGACGAGCACGGCGACTTCGCCGTGGTTCTTTCTCGACAGTTTCGTCAGGCTGGCCATCGCCAGAATCTCGCGGTCGGCGGGACCGGCGCCCCGTCGCTCGGCCACGAGGACCATCTCGCGGTCGTAGTCGACGAAGCACACACGAGTGAGTGCCTCGTGCGTGGTCCGCCGCGCCAGCTTCACGACCTGGAAATACCGTAGATAGACGGCGCTCTCCGAGAGGCGCCCGTGAAAGTCGACCATCAACGGCTCATCTTCCGCGCGAATGGGGCGGATGGTCACCGCCTGGCCGCGGCGCGTGGTCCACGTGGACACATACCGGACCGGAAACGGCCGAAAGACAGGCGTGGGATTGCGCTCGTCATCCTGAAGCCCATACAGGATGATGCGCGCCGCGGCCGCAAAGGTGCCCTCGGCCGAGGCCAGGAGGGGATTGATGGACACCTCGCGGATGGCCGGCTGTTCGACGACCAGTTGGCTCAAGCGAACCAGCGAAGCGTCGATCGCAGCGAGATTGACGGCGCCGTCCCGATCGAGCCGCTTCAGCCCGTCGAAGATGATGCTGCGCTCCAGCATTCGACGCGCGAGCGTGGCATTGAGAGGCGGGAGACCCATCGCCCGCTCGCCCACCAGATCCGCAAATCGGCCGCCCGCGCCAATCCACAGGACCGGACCAAACTCGGGATCGACCCGACTGCCAATCTGAAGCTCGTATCCTTCGCGGACCTTGGACGAACTCGGTGCTGGCTGCACGTCGGCCGGCGTTTCGGGGCCTCGATCGGAGGCGAGACTCGAGATGCCGTAGAGGGCCAGCACCTCCCTGGACTCGGCGTCGGACAGGCAGTCACGCAAGGCCCGCCGCGCGCCCAGAATCAGATCGCCGGCCTGCTGCGTCAGATCGCGATCGGCCGCATCGGCGTGCAACCAGGGTGTCTCGTAGATCGCCTTGAGGTCATGACTGTAGCGCCACATGTAGTTGAACGTGCGAGCGGCCGCGCTGATGGAGGCGAAGACCGGCAAACACGCGCGCAAGAGTGCTTCCTGCTCCTCCGGAATGGCAGGCGGACCGGGCAGGCACAGCAGCGCCGGCTTGTTGCGCATCTCCATCGTCAGCAGGCCTTGAAGCGCCCCGGCCGGATCGGCCATCGCCTGGGGCACGAGCAACAGGAGGAGAGCATCGTTGGCCGGATCGCATGCGGCCCTCTCTACGGCCTGGAGAAACCTCGCGCTGCTCCCATCCCCCAGCACGTCGAGTGGCGGCGCATCAGGCCGTTGAGACGCAGCATCCGGGGGATGATCGGATGGCTCGTCCTTCTGGGGAACCAGAGTTCCCGCGCCGACGATGTGGTCGGCAGCCATCACGCCATGGCCACCGGCGTTGGTGACAATTGTCATGCGCGGCCCGTTCGGGCGCGGCTGCTTCGACAGCGCATCGGCAACGTGAAAGAGGTCCTCGACGCTGTCCACGCGGATCACTCCGACGCGCCGAAGCGCCGCGTCCAGCACCTCGTCGTCGCTGACGCGACAGCTGCGGTGCCACGAAAATGCGCGGGCGGCAGCTTCCGTGCGGCCGGCCTTGGTGACGATGATCGGCTTCCGCAGCGCGACGGCGCGGGCCGCCGACAGGAACGAGCGCATGTTGGCGATCGACTCCATGTGAATGAGAATCGCGCGCGTGGCCGAATCGGCGCCGAAGTAGTCGATGAGATTCCCCCAGCCGACATCCACCATGTCGCCGAGCGACACGAATGCGCTGAACCCGACGATGCCCTTGTGGCTCCAGTCGATGATCGTGGTCGCCAGTGAGCCGCTCTGAGAGATGAACGCGACGTTGCCGGCGACCGGCATGGGCAGCCCGGGGCTGACATTCAGGCCGAGCGGCGGATTCATCACCGCGCAGTAGCCGGGGCCAATCAGCTTCATCCGGCTCTGGCGCAGCCGCTCGCGGACCTGGCACTCGAAGTCGAGCCGCCGCTCCGCGTTCCCATCGTGCCCGGACAGGACCACCACGCCTTTCACTCCCGACGCTGCGCACTTCTCGATCGCCTCGAACGTTGCAGCGCTCGACGTGACCACAACCGCCAGATCCACGTGACCGGGAACGTCTTCGAGCTCGCGATAGACACGGACCCCGAACGCGTTGTTTTGCTGGCGGGAATCTACCGCAACGAGCGAGCTCTCGAAGCCACCTGCCGTGAGGCCGGCAAGCGCCATGTGGCCCAGGGAGTCCGGTTCGGCGGCTGAACCAATGACCGCGATCGTCGTCGGGTGGAAGATCGCGTGCAAGGCACCGCCGTCTCCGAAGGCATCATGGGATGGGTTCACTTGATGCCCTTGCGATGAACCGTCCAACCCGGCTCGTGACACAGCCGGCAGTCCTCACCGACGAACGTCCGGCTGGCGACGGGGTCGTTCTCGAATTGCCACTTCAGCCAGTCGATCTCGATCTCCGTGCCGCGTCCATTGGGCTCGATGAACGTGCCGAAGTGGCCGGCGTTCTTCCGATCCGCGACGAAGACGGGCAGGTGATCGATCCGCTTGAAGTCGTCCATGCCGTTCGGCTGCGCAATGTCGTCCGCTCCACCGAGGATGTAAAGGACTGGCGTGTGCAGCTTGGCGAGATCCGCCTTGGTCAGGCCGCCGAGCCCGCTATTGGGTGCACCAGTCGGGATGATGCCGCTGTTCTGCAGGATCACCGTCTTGATGCGCGGATCCTGCGCCACTTTGAGCGCCAGCAATCCTCCGCAGCTGTTGCCGGAGGCGGCGACCTTCGAAGGATCGATGCGCTGGTAGTACGGGCTGCCCGGGCGTGCGTTCTCGGCAAGGATCCAATCCAGCGCCGCGAGCATTCCCTCAGCGGTCGCGCGCGGCCCGCCGGCCTGCGGCCGGCCTCCTTCCGCTCGAGGGGGTGCGCCCGGGCCGGTGAGGATCCGCCCGTGCGCGAGAGAAACATTGCCGTACGACGCGATGTCCAACAGATGGAAACGAGCGAACGCACCATCGAACGAGCATCCGCCGTTGCCCCAGACATGCACGCCAAGCTTGCGGCTGCCGAGCGCGTTCAGGTCGCGCGGCCGGTAGACGACGAAGTCGAGATCGTTCGGCGCCGGTTCCTTGATCGCCGGATACGGTCCGATCCCTGTCGCGTCCGGCTGCGCCTGCACGGCCTGCAGCCGAATGCCAATCGTTGAGGCTCCCGCGGGTGCAGCCGGGGGCAACTGCCCTGCACCCGATGCTTGATCCTGGGCGACAGCCGCTCCGGCGATGAGGAGAAGCAGCGCGAACGCTATCGTGACTCGCATCTCTCGACCTCCGACGTGCGCGATTATGGCGCATCATTGTGTACCGCCGCTTCCCTTTTCGCGCCTTCGTCCGGTGTTTGACGATGCGAAACCCGCGGACGCGTCAGTCGTCGTTACAGGCGGAAAACTTCCCGCAACTCTTTCGACAATGGCGAGTGATCGGGCGCAGACGGCATGAGTTCACTCATGTACCGCCACCACCGGCGGCATACCTCCGTTTCGGCGATCGCCTCCCAACGCTCCTCGCTGTCGATTTCCACGTAGGCAAACAGGTCCTGGGTTTCGGAGTCCAGGAATATCGAGTAGTTGCTGACGCCGTGAGCTCGCAGCACCTCCTGCAGCTCCGGCCAGATCGGACGATGGCGCCGCTCGTACTCCGCCTCGCGACCCGGATGCACCGTCATGCGAAACGCTTTTCGAATGGGCATGTCCCAGCGTGACGTATCTTCGTCGGCAGATCGAGCCAAGTCAGCTGGTGGAGTGCGTCAACTGGCTGGTCGCTGAGAACAGTCGGGCTGGCGTGCCCGGCATCCGCGTCACCAAGAGCCCGGTCGGACCGACGGCCACCGATATCCGTCAGAATCTCGATGGAGGTACACGATACGATTGGCGCGGCCACATCTTCGCTCTCGGGATCACCGCATTTCGCAGCACCCGCGACAAGCCAACAGCAGTAAGATGCATCGGCTTGGAACCAGCAGGTCTCATCGCGTCTTCGCCCTCTCGATGCGCAGCGCGTCGGGTGTCGCCAAGACGCATACCGAAACGCCCTCACTGACTCGTCCATGGGTATTCTGATCTGGCTTGAATCGAATCCGCTCGCGGTATGGGTGCATGAATCGCCCTCGGTGTGGGCCCAACCGACCGTGCTGACGCTTCACACAATGGGAATGGCGGTGCTGGTCGGCGCGAGCTGGGTGCTCGACCTGCGTCTGCTCGGCATCAGCCGACACGTTCCCGTGTCGGCCTTCCGCTGGGTCTTCCCTGCCGTAACGGTCGGCTTGATCGTCAATCTCACGACCGGCGTCCTGCTCTTCGCGCAGCGCGCGACAACCTTGGGGACGTCGGTACCGTTTCTCATCAAGATGTGCCTGGTCATCGCCAGCGTCGCCACATTGGTGCCGATCCGCTCGCAGGTGTTTCGCAGCGAGGCGGAGCAGCGCCCCTCGACTGTCGCTCGGCGCGTCCCGAGCAGCGTCGAGGGAGGCGAGGTCAGCGGCACCGCTCGTCTCCTGGCGATCGCCTCGATCCTCGCGTGGTCCGGTGCCGTGACCGTGGGCCGTCTTCTCGCCTACCTGGTCCCATAGGCGGACACATGCCTTCGATTACAGCCGTCAACCTCACCCATCTGCATCTGCTTCTGAACCACGTGCCCACCGTCGGTTCGGTCGTCGCACTGGGCCTCCTGCTCCTGGCCTTCGTCCGGCGTAACGAGCACTTGAAACATGCGGGGTTGGAAGTGCTCTTCGTGATCGCGGTCGTGACTCTTCCCGCCTATATGAGCGGCGTCGGCGCACATCAGAAGCTGCGGGACCAACCGGAGCTCTCCGACAATGCCATGAGAGTCCACCAGGACGCGGCGCTCGCTGGATTCGCGGTGACCGAATTCGCCGGCTTCGTCGCGTGGATCGCATTGTGGCAGACCAGGCGCCGCGGCCGTGCGGCACGAGGGCTCGTCCCTGCCGTGACGCTGCTGTCGATTGTGGCGCTCGCGCTCATGGCGCGCGCGGCAACTCTTGGTGGCGAGATTCGCCATCCCGAGATCCGGGCCGACCTGTCCGCGGGCGCCGCCGCGTCCGCCGACCGCCTTCGCCAAGGCTCCGGCGAGTCTCGCCGAAGCGAAGCGGAGGCGGACGATCCGGAACGATTCCTGACGACGGCGATCAGCATGTACATGGTTAACAGCCCGTGGGCCTGGCCGGCCGCTGAGACGGTCCACTTCCTGGGTCTCTCCCTGTCGTTCGGTGTGCTGCTGGCCGTCAACCTGCGGATACTCGGGGTCATGAAGAGAGTCGCGTTTGCGGACGTGCATCGGTTGCTGCCCTGGGGCATGCTGGGCTTCGGCGCCAATCTCATCACCGGGATGTTGTTCTTCATCGGGCAGCCGAAGCAGTACATCGACAGCGCGCCGTTCTATTGGAAGGTCGTCTTCCTGATGATCGCCGGCGCGAACTTTGTCTATCTGACGGTGTTCAAGAAGGCCTGGACCGCTAATGGCGATGACGGTGATGTCGGGTTCGACTCCACCCTGGCTGACCAGGCCATGGCGGTCTCGTCCATCGTCGCGTGGCTCGTCGTGCTGTATGCGGGACGGATGCTTCCTTTCATCGGCCACGCCTTCTGACCGGCTGAGGAACAGTGGCGTTTACAGTAAGCGCGGTGGTCGTTGTCGTCTTAGCGGTTGTCGGCGCGATTGGCTACCTTCTCGATCGCAGCGGCTGATGCCGGGCCGACGACGATCAACGCGGAGATCGCGGAGACCGCCGAGATGACGTATCGCGCGTCCGTCAATGTGTTGGCCGGCCCGTACATCGAACGTGCCGCGCAGTATCGTAAGGATCGCGATTGGCTCACCGCCGCAACCAACGATCCGGGTTCACTCTTCGTACCGGTGTGGCGCGCACGTAATTTGGTGTCGCGGTCGGCCGGCGGATTGGGCGCTCAGTTGATCGAACGGCAGGATGAATTGTTCGTCGCATTGGAGCCGCACCTTGCGAATCCGACGTTTCTAGGGATCTTTCGCGAGCGCGCCTGTTTTGCTCTGGCCCTGGACGATGCTCACGCGGCACCCGCGTTGGGCGGCGCCGAATTCCAGGATTTGCGGCCTGTCATCGGGGCGCTGGATCGCAATGAAGCCGGCGTACTGGCCTATGCGCGTGCGCTCATCACATGGCGCAATCGTCATCGCTATTGCGGGCAATGCGGCTCGCCGACCGAGCTCATCAGCGCCGGGCACGCCATCAAGTGTGCCAATGGCGAATGCGGCAACGAGGAGTTCCCCCGTATCGACCCGGCGATCATCGTGTTGGTGACCGACGGCGAGCGCGCCCTGTTCGGCCGGCAGGCGGCTTGGCAACCAGGCTGGTACTCCACCATCGCCGGGTTTGTTGAAGCCGGCGAAAGCCTGGAAGACGCCGTCGCGCGCGAGGTGCTCGAAGAAAGTGGCATCGAGGTCTCTCAGGTGGACTACCAGTCTTCCCAGCCATGGCCGTTTCCGCAATCGTTGATGCTGGGTTTTATCGCGCAAGCACGCACGACCACCATCAACACTAAAGACGACGAGCTCGAAGACGTACGCTGGTTCTCGCGCGCAGAAATTGCATCCGGCACGCCGCTCCTGCCGCCGCCGATCTCGATCTCCGGATGTCTGATTGAAGCTTGGTATGACAGCGGCGCGATCAAACCGTTACGCGAGGAACTCGGCGCGCGCACCTGGAATCTTCGCTCGCGATAACGTCAAATTCTCAAATAGGCCGACTTCTTTACGGCGCGACGCACGCGAAACTCGCGGCGTCCGTCTCGTCACCGCTGCCTTTGTACCTGGCGACTTGCGGATAGGCACAGACAAGACGGGTGAAAGCTTTGCCCGTCGAGGGTGGCGCGCCCGGTGGCCCTGGCGTGACGGCCGGATGCATCGCGGGCAGCGCGCCTGGCGTCTTGCCTTTCTCCGTCCAATCTTCCAGTGCGGTCAGCCAGTCGATCGCGAAGGCGCCTTCGCCGCCGAAGCAATGATCCATCCCGGGGATGAGATAGAGCTTCACGCGATCCTTGATCGCATCCTCTCCCAGCTTGGCAACCACGCTCCGATAGTAGTTCACCGAGTTGCCGTACGGAATGAGGCCGTCAGTCGTGCCGTGGTACGTGATCAGCTTTCCGCCGTGCGCGATGAATGCCGAGAGGTCCGGATTCATCGCCACGTGCGCGCCGCCGTCGACCTGTTCGGCGCGAGCAAGATCGCGATCCACGTCGAAGGCAGCGGGATCCCACGTCGGATTGCGCGCAACGAGGTTGCGGAAGTAGCTGGTTCCAATACCGAACTGCGGGGACGCGTAGGCGACCCAGAGAGGCTCGCTGCCCGGTCCGGTTCCCGGCATCAGGATTTCTCCGGCCTTGCTGACGACTCCGGCATAGATGCGTCTGGCCGCCGCGACGTCCTTCTCGCTCAGACACCGTCCGGTTTGACCATCCTTGCACTGCGTGGCGGCGGGATCGAAAGTGCACTTGCCCGGGTCGGCGATGACGCGATCCTTCACGCCGTCCCTTGCATCGCAGGCCGCAATGGCTGCTTCCTTCAGGATGACGAGCTTGTCGACGCCCAATCCCTCGGGCCCGATGTTCCGCTGGATCAGGATGCTCAAGGACATCAGCGGCGACCAGTTGCTGGCAGGAGCGCCGGCGATGATCGCGTCGTAGTCCTCGGGAAAGCGCTGCGCCTCTTTCAGCCCCTGGCGGCCGCCCGTCGAACAACCGTTCCAGTACGCCTTCTCCGGCGACCTGCCGTACCGTGCGGTGGTGATCGCCTTGCCGGCAATCGTCAGTTCGTGAACGGCTCGATACGCGTAGTCGGTGACCTTTTCCGGATGGTCGAAGGCCCAGGCGAAGTCGCCGCCCGCGCCCTGGTGCCCCGTGTCGGTATTGGCGACAGCGTAGCCGCGCACCAGCGGATCGACGAGCGAGTCGTAGACGATCGAGCCCGCCGCGCCGCCATTGCCCGTCTGCATGAACCTGCCGTTCCAGCCCTCGGCCGGCAGCCACAGCTCGAACCGGATGTCGGAATCCGCTGACGGTTTGATGGAACCGGAGACCCGGCAGAACGCCGGCATCTTCGAATAGTCCACCACGATCCCGGGGAAGCCCGGCACCGGCGGCTTGAAGGTGCCGGCCGCGACGATCTCGGCGCCGGCGATCGTGGTGTTGGCAACGGCGATCGATTTGAGGTCTTCGCACCGCATCGGTGCCGTCGCAGTCGCCTGTTTCGAAGCCGACCCACGGCCAGCTTCCTGCGCGGAAGGCTGCCGGCAGGCCCCGAGCCCGACTCCGATCGCCAGGATTGAGATCGTTGCAATTCGCATGGTTCCTCTTTGGCCGGTGTTCGCAGCGGACCGAAGGAATGAAGGGGATTTTCGTGAGCGCAGCGCCCGTAAACCACGAAGAACGAAGAACACGAAGGATCCAAGCAAAACTTCGTGGCCTTCGTGTCTTCGTGGTTTACAGAAGTGCCTATTTGTCGTGTACGACTAGTGCCGAATCTGGGAGGTGATGTCCCCCAGCTCGTACACCTCGCAGTTGCCTCGTTCTGGTAGAAGTCCCGCGTCGGGATTCGAGCTCAGCCGCATCGTTCGCGGCGCCATCACCCACGGCTCCACGAGCACCTCGGGATCCTCGACCGTGACTTCATATTTGATCTGACTGCCCTGACGCGTGAACTTCTCCACCACCCGCATCTGGTCGGAGTGGAAGAAGCCGCCGCGCGCAAGCCACGTGGTGTCGACGAACGAGATGGAGTCGAGCACCAGCGTGTCGCCCTCCCAGTTGCCCACGGTATACCCATAGTAGTAGGACTGGACCGCCTTCTTCGGGTCGTGCTTGCGACCGTCGGTCGGAACGATGCGGTATTCACCTTGCCCGCCGCCACCATCCGCATATTGCCCGTAGAAGAAGATGATGTCGGTCGCCGATTGGACGATGCGCCGGGGCGCGCCCTGGCGCGGAGTCCCGAGCGGCTGGCAGGTCATGACCGGATCTTCCTTGTTCGTCCACATGTCGAGCTCCTGGATCTTGTCCCAGAACTCGGGCTTGTACAGGGGACGATTCGGCCCGAACCGCGAGGGCGCTTCGAACTCGAAATCAGCGGTCTGATTGATGATCGACGTGCAGCCCTCCTGCTGCGACGGACCGCAGCGCCGGAATCCGTAGCGCCAGTTCATCCCACCGGCACCCCAGTTGCCCGTCATGTCGGGTTTCCCGTTGGGCATTCGCGGTGTGGTTTGATCCGAGGCGGCCTGCCCGAAGGTCGGGGGAACCGGTAGCGGCCTCGCGGGTGGCGCCGGCCCAGTGACCGTGATCGCCTTCTGCACGCTCGCCGGCACGGGCATCACCACATACACGCTGCCGGTCTCCGTCTCGGTCGTCGTCAGGTCGCGGACGACCGTGCCGTTGCGGCGCTCGGTCATCTTGCCGGCGTACAACGCGTCGACCTTGTTTAGAGGGTTGTTCCAGTCTTGATAGTCGCCGTAGGTGAACTCGGTGGTCGTCGATCCCTGCTTGACGACGACGCGTTCGGCCATGAACTTCGCGTCGAGTGTGGCAGTCGCGGTCGCCCCCGGAACGCCTGGAATCGGGAAGGTCAGCACCGGCTTGCCAGCCTCCCACGTCAGGGATGTTTTGCCAGCCGTCGTGACGCCGTCCTGAAGAGTCGTGGCAGGGTTCGCGCCATACTCGGCCGTCTCCGATACACCGGTCAACGCGGCCTTGGGCGCGCCCTGGGGACTTGCCCACAAGCGGATCAGCCGCTCCTGCACCGCAGCCGCCGTCGGGGTGGCTTTGCCTTTCCCCGCAATAATCTCGGCGCCCGCGATGTCTTCGTTCCAGGCGTACTGACCGCTGACGACCTCGATGGCCGAGGAGGTTTGCCCGTTGGATCGCGTGCACGTGTAATGAATCCGCTGACCCGGTGTCTGGTAGTTGGTGCTGACGCGATACTTCGTCAGCGTGCACGGCTGCCCGTCCACCTGAATGGTGCCCTTTCCCTGATATTCGAGCGAGACGATCAATTCGTGTTCGTCGATGCCTCGCAGCATGCCCATGTAGGACGTCCAGTTGAAGAGCACCGCCCGCAGATCTTTCGCGCCGGCCGCCGGTGTGTAGGGTGGAGGGCCACCACGGAACTGCGCCTGCGCACCGGCCGTCAACAGCCCACTGAGCGCGACCGCGATACCGAGCGCGACGCTGGTCCGAATCGTTTCTCGTCGAAAGGCCATAGTGGTCTCCCCTTGTTGCCTAATCATTGGGGTTACCGGCGGAGATCATGAAGACCTTCCCGTCCGCCGTGGTGACCGACTTCAGGAACCCCAGCGGGCTGCCGTTCCGCGCCGGGATGAACTTCGCGGTAATGGCGTCCCCAGCCTTGAACGTGCCTTTGCCAACCCCTCGTTCCGCGAGGGTGGTGGCGGAGCCGGTCGTAAACACCCAATCGGTGGTCGTGCCATCCGCGTTCTTGACCGCAAGCGTCAGCGACCCGTGGGGATTCACGAACTGGATCTTGACGAGCGTTCCCGACACCTCCGCATCCTTCGCTTTCATGTCGTAGACGCCCGCGAGGGAATGATGAGCCTGCAACGAGCCACCGGCCATCAGCCACCCGCACACGACGACACATCCCAAAGTTCGCCCTATCATTCCTGCGCCTCCGTGAAGTTGTGATCGGCCCCAGGTGCCATCACGCAGCCACCGCAAAAAACCGGCACCAAAGCGTAGCATCGCGCGTGCCCGTGCTCAAATTATGGCCTGATTCTCAAATAGTCGTGAGACCTTTCCCCGTCACGTCCTCTGCCAACAGGACCCGCCCCGGCGCGAGCTGAACCTTTTTCCCGCCGACGGTATCGACCTCACCGCGTCCGCTGACGATGATCACGTACTGGAGCGTTACTTCTTCGCCTCGGGATTCCAGTTTTGAAGCAGCGTGATCGGCGTGTCGGCGCTGTCCAGTTCAGTGTTGATGAGGAAGCGGCCGTCGCGGGCGACGTCGTATTGCCGACCTTGTTGCGCGTCCACGCCGCCGCCGTAGATGCGCGTGGGAAACAGCGCCACCGGTGCGCCAGGTTCGAGCGTGGCACCCGTGACGGTGATCGGCGCCGCCATCATTGCGCCCGCCGCGTTGAGGTAGTACAGCTCCCTGCCGTCGGGCCGCCACGCCGGAAAGACGCCGCCCGCCGTGGAAACTTGCCACTGCCCCACAGCCGCCCCTGTGGCCCTGCGCGCCGCGTCGGGCGGGACAAACGGCCGAACGTAAATGTCGGGCCGTCCCGATTCGTCCGACTGGTAGGCCACCCACTGGCCGTCCGGCGAGAACACCCCATAGGTCTCGCGGTAGGGGGTCTCAAGAAACACGGACGGCGTGCGGTCTCCCATCATCGGCACGACCCAGAGGTCGGCGTTCGCCTGCGGGTCGAGGATCAGATACAGCAGGAAACGACCGTCCGCCGACCAACTATAGGGGGACTTGGTCTGGTCGGAGGGAACGAGCGGCTCTTCCACGCCCGCGCCGCTCGCGAGCTTCTGGTAGAGGTCGAATTGACCCGTCCGGTTCGAGCGGAACACGAGCCGTGTGCCATCGGGCGACCAGAGGGGCCTTTCATCGAGAGCCGCATCGAAGGTGAAGCGGCTCGCGCGGGCGCCGTCCAGCAACCAGATATCCGAGTTGCCCTGCACCGTGCGGTACACGGCCACGCGACGGCCGTCGGGTGACACGCGGGGATGGGAGAGACCACTGCCATCTGGGGCGCCCACCGTGCCCAACGCCGCGCCCGATCGATCGACCCAGGTCAGTTGCCGCTGGCTACCCACGCTCGTCCGATAGGCCACCAGCCCCGTCGCCGATACGGACACGGCGCTTCGAAAGGTACCATCGACCGCCACCCCATCGGCCACAGTCACCGGCTCGCCAATCAGCGCCGCCTCCGCGAGACCCAGCCGCTGGGCCACGAGCGCGCCTGCCCGCACCCACAGCAGCCACCCGGAGGGCAGATACACGCCGGCGCCGTCGGCGGGCGTCAGCCGCGTCGGGGCGCTCCCATCAAGCGCGCCCAGATAGACCCCGGCCGTGTCCGGCGTGCCGAACACGTAGAACAGGAACCGACGGCCGTCGGGCAGCTGGTGCGGCCAGCGGTGGCCCGACTGCCGCGGGCCGAGCGTCGTCACCGCCGCCGTCGCGCCACCGGCCGCCGAAACGCGCATGAGGGGGCCAAAAGAGCTCGGCGCAAACAGGATGACGCCGTCCGCGTTCGACGTCCCGCCGCTGCCGCTGAGGGCCGGAGCCAGGGTCTTCGGGGTGCCGCCGCCGAGATCGAGGCGCTTCAGCTCGCCCCCGGCGAAGAAAGCGACGGAACGGCTGTCGGGCGCCCAGAAGGGATACGTGGCTCCCTCGGTACCCGCCAGCGGCTGGGCCGTCGTCGTCGCCAGCGACCGCAGCCACAGGCGAGAGGCGCCATCACCCGCAGCCACGAAGACGATCTGCCGGCCGTCGGGTGCGAGTGCAAACGAAGTGGGCTGGTCAGTGGCGGGCGTGACGATGTCGACGCGGGTCTCCGGCAGCGGTGTTTGGCGCAGATACCGCACGGCAGGAATGGCGAGCGCGGCGGCCGCGAGCACAGCGGCCGTGGCGACGAACCACGCCAGTCGTCGGCGCGGAGTCGATGACCGAGCTGACGCCGTCACGGCGCTCTCGATGGCCAACGGCGAGGCCAGCGCCTCCTCGATCTCCAGGCGCGCAACGCCAGCGTCTGTCAGGCGCCGCTGGCGATCCTTCTCCAGGCAACGGCGCAGCAACTTGCGAATCGGCGCAGGAGTGTTCGCCGGTAGCGCCGCCCAATCCGGCTCCTTGTTCACGACCGCCGCGATCGTGTCGGTGGTGTCCTCGCCCTTGAACGCGCGCTGGCCGGAGAGCATTTCGTACAGCACGACGCCGAACGACCAGATGTCCGCGCGGCGATCGACCGCGCGGCCTCGCGCCTGCTCCGGCGCCATGTAGGCCGCCGTGCCGAGAATAATCCCCGCCTGCGTCATCGCAGGCGTCGTGATTGTCGGCGACATCGAGACACTCGCCGACAAGGCACCGGTCGGCTCCATCGCTTTCGCGAGGCCGAAGTCCAGCACCTTCACTGTGCCGTCGGGCCGGACCTTGATGTTCGCGGGTTTCAGATCGCGGTGGATGATGCCCTGCTCGTGCGCGGCTTCGAGCGCCTCGGCGATCTGCTTGGCAATCGGCAGTGCTTCATCGAGGGGAATCGCGCCACGCGCGATGCGCTGCGAGAGATCGTCGCCCTCGACCAGTTCCATCACGAGCGCGTGCCTGACGGCCGATTTCTCGACCGCATAGATGGCGGCGATGTGCGGATGATTCAGAGACGCGAGCGTCTTTGCCTCGCGTTCGAACCGCGCCACGCGGTCGGGATCCGCGGCGAACGCATCCGGCAGGATCTTGATCGCGACCTGGCGACCGAGCATCGTGTCCGTCGCTAGGTACACCTGCCCCATGCCCCCTTCGCCGATCGCCGCGGTGACTTCGTAGACGCCAAACCGGGTGCCGGGAGCAAGGGCCAAGTTGCTGTGGATTATACGGGCGGGACAGCACGGCGCACGTGATTACTCCTGCGAAACCCCGCAGTGTTGACCTGACGAATGCGTCACCTCGCAGTCAACGACGATCGAGAAATGAGATGCGTCTGCGGCGCGCGCCGGCTGAACATCGCCGATGGCGGCGGCCACAATGACGTGAGCGCCGACTTAGGCCTTGACGTCCTTGTTTAGGACGAACATCTGTACCGTTGCTCGCTTGACCCCATCAAACGCCATCGCCTCTGCCGTCGCTGGCGAGTTGAAGACCTTCATGTAGGCGTCCAGATCGGCGGTCTCGCCGCACACGGCAATTCGATTGCCTTCGGCGGTGCCGAACTCCATACGTGAGACACCCATCTGTCCAAAAAGAGCACCGTGGGTTCGGAAGCCCTTCTCCCACTTTTCCAGATTCTCGACTTCTGCAGTAATCAAGACTCTCGGCATGTTCTTCTCCCAGGTTTATTGAGCGATGTGCGCCGCAACATCAGGTGTCAATGTGACCGGCCCAGGTTCAGCGCCTTGTCCTTATACCTTAACAGGCGCGAAACGCCGAGACATTTCCTCGGTGAGCGCACCTTGGTCGACGTACAGGATGAACGTGGAAGCGACGTCAGCGGTGGTCGACCGCACGTCGTCTAAAATCCGACCATGTACAACCCAGAGACCCTGCTCGACATACACACGCGCGCGCACGAGAGCCTGCGTCGCCTGATTGTCTTCTGCGGCAACCTCACGGATGACGAGTTGCGCCGGCCGTTAACCGGATTCGGTTTCCCCACGGTCCTGGGCCAGCTCGAACACACAATCGGCGCGGAGGTGTACTGGCAAACAGTGGTGACCCGCGGCTATTCCGAGGAAACAAGGCTGCCACAATTGCGGGATGTAGCCGCCATCGAGGCGTTCCGCCAGCAGACGGCATCCGCGACCCGGTCGTATCTCGACCGCGCAAGCGAGGCGGAATTGAATTCGCCGCGCGAGATGATCAGCGATCCAGGCCAAACGCGGCTGCTGCGGCCGGCGGATGTGGTCATGCGTGTCGTGACGCACATCTTCAACCACCAGGGACAGGTACTGGCGATGTGCCGCACAATCGGTAAACCGAACGACACCCTTGATCTGGATTATCCGGTGGATTGAGAGATCTTCAGTGCGCACATGGACGCCTTGTTAGATGGCAGAGCAATCGATAGACACCGCCGGACGGGCTGTCCGCATATGGACCAACGGACTCTCGAGCGGACCGGAATGGTGTAGGCTGCGAAGGTGCGCCCTTTTCTTCACCGCCTGCGCGATCGCCGCGTGGCTCGTAGCGGCCCAGGCAGCCGGGACGGCCCGGCAGCCAGCGCCGCCGGCGCTGCAGTTTGAAACACTGGATTCCCGGCCGGCCGATGAGCCGCGCCTGCGCCGCCTCGATCGCGACCGGCTGGGCACCATCGTGCAGCTTGTCGGGCTCGAGGACCCAGGTCCACCGATACATGTCATGCTCGCGCCGGAGGATTCAGAGCTCGCACGAACCACTTCATCGTGGATCGCGGGCTTCGCTCACGGCGCGACCGGCACGGTCGTCCTGTTTCCGTCGCGATCGCTGCGATACCCTCATGACTCGCTCGAGGCCGTGCTGCGCCACGAAGTCGCGCACATCCTGATCGCCCGGGCGGCCGACGGGCGGGCCGTGCCGCGATGGTTTAACGAGGGACTGGCGGTGGTCGCAGAACGCGCGTGGCACTTCGAAGACCGCTGGCAGCTCGCGTGGGCGCTGGTATCCGCCGACCAGGTGCGGATGGATGAGGTGAACGATCTCTTCCAGGCGGGATCGAGCGGCGCCGACCGGGCATACGCGCTAGCCTTCGCGTTCGTGCGGCACATCATCGAAACCGAGGGGTCCGACGTGCCCGCACGGATCCTCGCCGCCGTGGCGAACGGAGTATCGTTCGAAGTGGCATTCGAGCAGGCGACCGGCCGCTCGCTCGTCGACGCCGAACGCAGTTTTCACGCGGAGCTGACTTCGTGGACACGGCGGCTTCCCTTTCTGACCAGCCCCTTCGTCCTCTGGATGATCGTCACGCTGCTGGCTCTGTTTGCCATCTACGTCAGATACCGTCGCAGCGCCGAACGGCGCAGGAAATGGGCCGAGGAAGACGCACGGGACGTCGGCTGGCTGGCGGAGGAGACATTGGCGGACGAGACCCCGCCGAGGGGCGCCCGGACGCCGCCGCGCGACTGGGTGCATTGACGACGAATGCCTGCGGCCAGCACGGGACTCAGCAGCCCGGAATCAGCCGGCGTTTCCCATCTGCGCCATCGTCTTCTTCATCTCCCTCTCACTGACGTCCTTGACGTGGGTCATGACGGACCACTCATTGCCGAAAGGGTCCTCGAATCGCGCATTGCGATCGCCGAAGAACTGGTCCGTGGGCTCTTGCAGCGAGCGTGCGCCCGCGCTCAACGCCTCCTTGTAAGTCGTATCGCAGTTTTTGACGAAGATTGCCAGGCAGGCCTTCCTCTGCGGGAACTGGGGCGGCATCGGGCTTCCCATCATGAGAACCGCGTCGCCGAATCCGAGCTCGCAGTGCGCGACCGTTCCACCCGGCATGTCGAGGCGGAGCCGTTGCTTGGCGCCGAGCACATTCCTGTACCATTCGATCGCCCGCGGACAATCGTCGAGCACGGTGACCGACGACAATACGGGGTAGCCCTTTGCAAGCCAGGAGACGTTTTGGGGCTTCCTCGCGACGCGTGTGGCCTTCCGACTCCTCGAACTCCCCTTCAACTTCCGCTTGGTCTTGGCCATGATGTCCTCCAAGGCAGGAATACTACCGTAGCCTCGCGAGTTCAGCGAGCTGATCGACGGCGGTGCAGGCAGATCAACGTGTGCAGATCTCTCGTCTGATCGGCATTACACGCGAGCAATCTCGGTGATGCTGCCGCCCCCGCCCGTATAATCAGGCCACATTGGCCCTCGGTCCAGGCACCCGTCTCGGCGTTTACGACATCACCGCGCAGATCGGCGAAGGCGGAATGGGCCAGGTGTATCGGGCGACCGACACGAAGCTGAAACGTCAGGTCGCGATCAAGATTCTGCCACCCTCACTCGCCGCTGACCACGATCGGCTCGCGCGGTTTCAGCGCGAAGCGGAAGTCCTCGCCTCCTTGAACCATCCAAACATCGCGGCCATCTACGGACTGGAAGACGGCGACGGCGTCAAGGCCCTCGTGATGGAGCTCGTCGAAGGCGAGGATCTCTCCCAGCGGACCGCGCGTGGAGCGATCCCACTCGACGACGCATTGCTGATCGCGAAACAGATCGCCGAGGCGCTGGAGGCGGCGCACGAGCAGGGCATCGTCCATCGTGATTTGAAGCCCGCGAACATCAAAGTCCGCGCGGACGGCACCGTGAAGGTGCTCGACTTCGGGTTGGCGAAAGCCACCGAGGCTTCAGGCTCCGCGCTTCAGGTTCCGGGAGCGCTCAGTCAATCGCCGACGATCACGACGCCGGCGATGACGCAGGCCGGGATGATCCTCGGCACAGCCGCGTACATGAGCCCGGAGCAGGCCGCGGGGACTCCGGTGGATCGCCGCGCCGATATCTGGGCCTACGGCGTCGTCCTGTGGGAAATGCTCAGCGGCCAGCGTCTGTTCGGCGGCGATACGGTCGTGCATACGCTCGCCGACGTGTTGCGGCGCTCGATCGAGTTCGACAAGTTGGACGTACCGGCGCCGATCAAGACCCTGCTGCGCCGGTGCCTCGATCGGGATGCGAAGACACGCCTGCGTGATATCGGCGAGGCGCGGGTTGCCATTGCGAAGTATCTCATCGACCCGGCGAGTGGAACTGAAGTTCCGCGCCGGCCGAGGCCCGTCTATCGGTGGGTTGCTTGGGCCGCGGCGGCGGTTCTTGCCACGATCGCGGTCGTCGGGTGGTTGCGGCCGCGGCCGGCGGCTACCGGCGTCACGGCCGCGGATTTGGCGTTGACGATCGCGCCAACGGCTGGAAGCATCACGCCCGTAGGCGACCTGCATGCAACCCCCGAGATCTCGCCCGACGGCTCTGCAGTGATCTTTTATGGAGTCATCGCATCGCCTGGTAGTGGCGGGGGCGTGCAGGTACGGCGCTTGAACACGCTCACGCCAGAACCCGTACGCACAGGCGGTTTCAGAAACCCCGGATTCTGGTCTCCGGACTCGCGGTCGTTCGTGTTCAGCGACGGGACCAATCTGAAGAAGATGCGCGTGCCGGACGGCGCGCCGGAAATCGTCGCAAACGGTGTGGCCACGATGGTGGGCGGGAGTTGGAGCGACAACGGCACCCTGCTCGTTGCAGGAGCGGTGACGGCGGTCCGGGTCTGTACGTCGTGCCGGCGGCCGGCGGAGTCGCCAAACGAGTCGAAGTCTCGCTGCCGAAGGACGGGTTTTTTCTTTATTGGCCGGAGTTCCTGCCGGGGAGCGAGGATTTTCTGGTCGTGGCAGCCGCGGCAAAGATCGAGGAGTCGGAAATCTACCTCGCCACGCTGCGCGACGGCCGCGCGGCCGATCCTGTTCTGCTGATGAAGAACGCCACCGCGGTCCGCTATACGCCCGCGGGCGGAGGACGCATCCTGTTTGTTCGCAATGACAACCTCTACGCGCAAACGTTGAACCGCACGACCAGAACACTCGAGGGCGGACCGGAGTTAATCCAGCAACGGGTCGCGTCGTCGCCGTCGTTCTATGCCGCACACTTTTCCGTTTCACGTACGGGCGTCGTGGCTTGGCGTCCCGGCACGGCGGGTCTGTCGCAGGTGACGATTTTCGATCGGGAGGGAAAGGAGATCGGCACGGCGGGTCCCCCGACCGTCGTCCAGACGCTCAGGCTCGCGCCCGACGAGACACGTCTGCTCGTGGGATTCAACGCGACCGCGTGGCTGCTGGAGCCCGGCCGACCTGGGCGGCAGCAGTTGGAGCAGGGCAGTCTGGGCACACTGTGGTCGCCGGATGGGTCCAAGCTCATCGACGCATTCCCCGGAAACGAGAGCCGCATTATGGAACGCTCTGTTGCCGGGCAAGGGCCAGTTCGCGAGTTGGCGAAACCGTCCGGAATGTGGTGTCTGCGAGACATTTCTCCGGACGGCAAGACGCTGCTGCTCAATCGGGGGCCACTGGATACGACGGTGTTCTCGCTTTCGCTGGACGGCGTACAGAAAGAACCGAAGTCTCTGCTGCAGACGGGCGAGACGATTGCACATGCCCGCTTTTCGCCAGACGGGCGCTGGATTGTGTACACGGCCTCCGCGGCGGGGAGTGAACGCGGAGGGATCTACACCGGCGGAGGCACCTATGTGCAGCCGTACCCAGGGCCGGGATTACGGAAGCAGGTGACCAGCCGCGGCAATTATCCGATGTGGCGCAAGGATGGAAAAGAAATCGTGTACCTCGATGAATACCAGGGTCGAAACTACATCTGGTCGGTTCCCCTGGCCGCTCGGGGCAACGAGTTCCAGGCAGGTACCCGTCGCCGCTGTTCCCGGCTCGTCTTCCCGCGACCACGTTCGGGGATCTGAACTTCCTGGCCGTGTCGCGCGACGGCTCACGCTTCTATATCCCGCAGGCGGTGGAACAGCCGGACTCCGACGTTATCCACGTCCGCATGGGTTGGGCGAAATGAATGAATCGTCCCCTCCTTTCGCGCAATGCATCGTGACCTAAGACCGGTGACCCTGGGCTCTTGATCGCTGTCGCGCTCGTTGGTCAGCGACTCGACGGCGGTAGCAGTGCCTGCCGATCCGGCGGAAGGTGCTGATCGACCGCGTTCATCATGAAGCCCACTCTGAAGTAGTCGCCCATGATCATCATGAGCTGCACCGTGTGCTGCCGCCCGAAATGTCCGAGCATCTTTTGCCACAACTCGCTGCTCACGCGGTGCTCGCGATACAGCGTGCGTCCAAAGGTGATGAACGTGGCGTCCTTGTCGGATAGGCCCGCCACGTCCTTGTTGTACTTGACGACGTCGATGACCGACTGCTCGAGTCCTTGCCTCAAGCCCGCGGGCTCGTGGGCGGACCACTCGTACTGCTGGTCGATTTCTCTCGCAATGATGAGCACCGCCAGTTGAAAGTACCGCGGGCCGACGGGGCTGTCGACGCCCGTGGGGATACCCAGGCTGCGCTCCCTGGGGCTATAGCTCGTGAGGTGCGCGGGTCCCGGCCCCGGCGTGACCGCCGGCCTTTGGGCCAATAGCTGCCGCCCTTCCTCGTCCAGATCTTCCGGCGTAACCGGCGGCAGCCGCGACAGCGTTACCGGATTGATGTCAGGCGGCAGCGCGGTTTGTGCCTGCGCGATCGCAGGCAGGGACGCAAGCACTAGTACGAATAATCGAACGCCCATGAAGTCACCCCTCCCTGCCAATCCTAGCCCAAGCCCCAACGCACACTCGGGCGGCCGTTTACCGCGTGACGGCGATGTCGTACAGATTGCGATATCCGCGGAGATAGATGTGGTCATCCGCCAGCGCAGCCGAGGCATCGAACCCATCGTCAAGCGTGTTCGTCGCCAGCACTTCGAACGACGTACCATGCCGGATGACGAGCGTCGTCCCGTCTCGCCCTGTCACGTAGACGCGATTCTGCGCGGCGACCGGTGACGAATAGACCTCCGGTATTCCCGCAAGGCGCTGCAACTGATAATGCGGCCCGCCCGTCTTCGCGTCGAAGACCGATAGGATTCCCGAGTTGCTCTTGAGGACATACAGAAGGCCCTCGTACAACAGAGGCGAAGGCACATACGGAGTATCGCGATCCAGGGTCCACACGATGGCGTGGCCGCCAGTGATGTCGCCCTTGGCATCCGCCAAACGGATGGCCCTCAAGCGACTGCCCTGAAATCCGCTCATCGCGAAGACCATCCCGTCCGAGGCCACGGGAGAGGGAATCGGGTTCATCGTCAAGCCCTCGCTCTCCCAGACGACCTTGCCCGTCTCGAGGTCGTAGCTTCTGATGCGGTTCTGCGCGGTCGTCACGACCTGAGAGCGGCCGGCGTGCTCCACCACGAGTGGCGTGCTCCACGAATCGACTTCCTGGCGATCGGCACGCCAGACCTCCTGTCCGGTCCGGGCGTCGAGCGCCACCACAAAGGACGCGCCTTGATGGTCCCACGCGATCACAAGGCGGTTGCCATGCAGAACAGGTGTGCTTCCCGACTCGCCCACGTCGGCAAACATCTTCTTCTCGCCGAGATGCTTCTGCCAGAGCGGGTTCCCGGCCATGTCGTAGACATACAAGCCGCTCGATTCGAAGAAGGCGTAGACGCGTTGACCGTCGGTGATGGCAGAACTCGAAGCCCAGGTGCCGTCCTTCATCGAGGCCTGGCGAGGGCGCTCTTCGCGGGCGGTTCGTTCCCAGACAACGCGTCCGGTGCGACGGTCGATCGCCAGGACGATGAACCGATGGACGTCTCGAGGCTCGATGTGACCTCTGGGCTCATGCGACGCGACGCCCTGAGCGCCCTTCGGGACGGCGGACAGCAGGAACAGCCGATCGCCCCACACCACGGGTGAGCCCGATCCTCGGCCAGGGATCTCGACCTTCCAGCGGACGTTCTGGGTCTCACTCCATTCAGTGGGTGGATTCGCTGTCCTTGATACGCCGGTCGCGTGCGGCCCGCGCCATTGGGGCCAGAAACGTTCCGCGTCCGCGCCAGGCTGTGCCGCCACAGACACCACGAGCGTGGCGACCGCTACGACTGCAAGCACCACGAAGTGTCGTCGCATCGTTCCTCCGCTCCCTGCTGGTCCAAACGCCCCCGTTGGCATTCTAGTGGCCACTGGGCAGGGCCAGGTACTCAGCCGTAATAGAATCGGCCCGGACTCGTGGCTGGTCGCGGTGGCACCTCGCTCGCTGTCCGTGCTCCTGTAAGAGGAACCGCGTCTCCGCTGTGCGCAGACGGTGAGAAGCAAATCACTTGGGATACACTCCCGGATCGAACCGCACATCACATGCAGAGACGCCCATGAAACAGGTGGTGATGTTGATTGCCGTACTGGCCTTCGCGCGCGCGGCCGCAGGGCAGGACGCGGACGATTATCGCGGCGGCTGGAGAACAGCTAGCGGCGAGGCCCACACCTACGAATTCTCGATTCGCGGGGCGACGGTCAGGGGCGTGTACTGCACCTATTGCGCCGATGCGACGACGCTGGCGTTCGTCGATGGGACGTTCGGACCGGACGGGATCAGGTTCGAGGTCACCCATGTGCACGCGGACGGCCGCTCGGCGTACAAGGACAAGGCGATCGCGAAGTTCAGCCAGGGCCGTCTGACCGTGACGGGCACCAGCGGCGCGCCCGGCGGCGGCACCTTCGAGCGCATGCTGATCAAGGATCCGCGTGGACCGGATCCCTTGCCGGTGATCGTGTCCGTTCTCCCCAAGGGTCCGCCGGTGCCGCCAAACAGCCTTCGTCGGAACCCCGACGGCGCAGACGGCCTGCCCTACATTCAGCCGGGTCCGTGGAAGTCGAAGCTGACAGAGAAGGATGTGATCGGCGTGTGGCTGGGATTCGGTGTCGGGGCGCCGAAACAGGTACTTCATCATCAAGAAGGTCGGCGACCAGCTTCGCGGCATGGTGTGCGGCACGTGTGACAACCCGTACACGATGGCGGCGCTGGACGATTTCCGGATTGAGGGCGACACGCTGACCTTCAACATCCTCCACGAGGATTGGGGTGACGGCGAGCTCCCAACGTTCGACAAGCACGTGACCGCGCACGTGGGCTGGAACGAGATGCGGTGTACGACGGCCGCGGATCACCAGCCGCCACCGCCCCCACGCCCGCAGACCGCGGGCTTCGTCCCGGGATTCTCGCTGCAGGGGCCGATTCCGATTGAGGCGACATCCGGCAACGTCTGGCCCGAATGGCCCCCGAAGACCACATCGTCGCCACGGTAGCAGGGGGAAGCCTCTGAGCGACTTTAATCGAACGCTCTAGGATTTTGGTCTGGGCTGGGACATGCGAGCGTGCAAAATCAAGTCAACGTCGACTTAGGGGAGGGGGGGCAGGATGCAGCGCGTCATCATCTTGGGACTTCTTTCGGTTCTCTCGGTTGGTCAGGGCGTGATGGTTGCCCAGAGTGTGAGCGATTCGGCCCTCGGGGCATGGACGCTGAATCACGCGAAATCGACCTTCAGCGGCGCCGTGCCGGAACGGCGTGTCACGAAGTTCGAGGTGGTTGGCGATGCCATCAAGGAAACCACCTACACGATGAGCAGCAACAAGCCAAGCGTCCTCGTCGAGTACACCGCGCGATTCGACGGCAACGACTATCCGATCTCGAATTCCATTCTGAGCACGGTGTCACTGAAACGCGTGGACGACCGAACGGTCGAGCGGACCGGCAAGATTCGGGGGCAGGTCGTGGAGACGGAAACCCGAACCCTCTCAGACGACGACCAGGTGTTGACGGTTACGACCAAAGGCAACAGGGACGGCACGGAGTACTCGAGCGTTCAGGTTTATGATCGACAACCATGAGCGTGACGTCCGCGCTCCGCCTTCCGAGGAGTCTACCGCGACACCTACAACTCGGACCGCCCGCTACCGGCGGCAGCTCCTCCTGCTGAAAAGAAGTCACGCGAGCGAAAGCGAGTCGCGGCGCTGAGCAACACACCCTGCCCATGCGCTTCCGGTCGTATTTGACACGTTCTTGAGCGCATCGCTTAAGAGCGACACGTCCTCCGCTACCGGTTAAGCTTGGCTTTGCTAATTTGCCTGGGGTTCGGTGGAGCTCGAGCTGGCCTCGATGAGACTGTGATGCTCGCGATCGACGATGAGCGGAGGTGGCTCGTCGTCGATCAGGTATCGAATTGCGTTCTGAACTCCTCCAGAGAAAGCCCAGCGGTTGCAGCGAATTTCGCGAGTTCATGCGGATCCTCGAAGTCATCTCGGCGAACTCGGATCATGTAACGACGGGCGATGGCGTATCGCGTGGAATGAATGTCGACCAACCGGACGTGTGGACGGCCAGTCTTGGGATCGAGCAACGCGGAAAACGGAATCGGGACGAAGTGGCCTCCTTGCATCGAAATCATGGTCGCATTCCCATCTGACAACAAGTATTTCGCTGCGCAGTAGCCAAGGTCCCGCGTGTACTCCATGTCGTAGGGAATCGGATCGGCACACCGCAGCTCGTAGCCGATGTTTTTCGCTGCGATCGTAGTTTTGAGGTTGAACTCCTTGAGCCGTCGCTGGACACCGGTTTTCAGGACTTCGCCGATGTTGACTTCCGCGATTCGGACATTCCCGTGCGGATCGCGCTCCACATCCGTTAGCGTCGCCAAGTCGGCTGGATCGATGTCGAGCACAAGCCCCTCAGCAATGACGGCCACACCGTCGCGCCGCCCGTAGCTCAGCCGCTTGATAATCGCCCCGACCAGCGTGTCGACCACGGTCTTCAACCGCGGCCGGCGGCTGCCAAACTCCTCCGGGATGAGCGTCAGCGTGGCGCCCGCCGCCTTCCCAATACCGAGCGCCAGGTGGCCGGCCTTTCGCCCCATCGCGATGACGAAGTACCAGCGCGACGTAGTCTTCGCATCGACCATCAAGTTCTTGACGATCTCGACCCCGTAATGGCGGGCGGTCTGAAAGCCAAATGTATCCACGTGCGACGGCAAGGCCAGGTCGTTGTCGATCGTCTTCGGTACGTGTGCGATGTGGATCCGGCCGCTGGCGTGCTCCTGGAGCCTGAGGGCGGAGTAGGCGGTGTCGTCACCCCCAATCGTGATGAGCATCGACACGTTGAGACGCAGCAGCGAAATCACCGTGTTCTCGAGATGTGTTGGATCGCTCGTCGGATTCGCGCGCGAGATGCCGATGTGGGAGCCGCCCCGGAAGTGAATGCGGCTGACCCCTTCGATCGTCAGCGGCATCAAGTGCTCGATATTACCCTGCATGATCCACTCGAATCCGTCGCGGATTCCGACGACATCGACACCCTCGAGCCGGCCGCGGATGGTGGCGGCGCTAATGACGCTGTTGATGCCAGGGGCCGGGCCGCCGCCGACAAGAATCGCAAGACTCTTGCGCTGGGTCACAAAGTTCCTCCAATCTGATTGTGCGATGGTTGTCTGCGTCTCGCAACCGGTGCTCCCCGCGGGCTGTTCGAATGCGTCTTTCGTAAGGTGCCGTGGACGTGCCAGTGGGGTGAATTCGGTGGCGTGTATGACCAGTAAGAAGAGAATGGTTGTTCAACCGGATGGCGAGAGGTGTAGGATGCTGCCGAGATTCGCGGTTCGAGTAAGGTCGGTTGTGCTGGCAAGGTGAAGAACATGGCGGCCGAGCCAAGAGCCTATCCGAAGAAATACTGGTGGGTGGTCCTGGTTGCCTTGCCGATCGTGCTCGCGCTGATCACGGCATTTTCCGGGCTCCTGAGCCGTGGTGGTTCCAGTCCAAGTGTCCCACCGACCGTCGTCACCCCACCGCCCATCACGGTGAGCGGCACTGGCAACGTTGTCGGTAATAACAACATTGTCACGAACAATCTGTATCTCACGACCAACATCTCAATTTTCGAAGGCGAGTTCCAGAAGTACCTGGGTCGGCCGCTGAACGACGAGGCGCTCAAGCGCGAGATCGAGCAGGCCATCGCTCAGGCCGTTGCCGGCAAGAGCGGCGAGAGCGTCCGCCTGTTCGAAGAACTCTCGCGCAAAGTGCCGGTGCCCTCGATCTACAACAACCTTGGCGTGGAGTACGCCAAGGCCGGACAAACCGAGAAAGCGCAGAAGGCCTTCATCGAGGCAATCCAGCGCGATCCGCAGCAGGAAGACGCGCGCAGGAATCTGGCTCTCCTCGCCACTAAGATGCCACCTGCGCCTGGCCCGCCGGCATCGGCGGCGTTGAAAGTGGAGTCGAGCTCCCTGCCGACGATTGTGATCGAACCGCTTGCGACAGCGCCGGCGGCGCTTAACGAAGTGCACATCGTCGACAGCGGCACGGCAGTGGGCATGACATATCGCGTCAAGTACAGCGCGAAGCCTGACAGTTCGACCATCGTAGAACCAGGCAAGTACGACGTCCTCTTCAAGTCGTCGGGCGGCGGCACTTTTATCCTCACCGACAACGTCGAAGTGAAGGAAGGCACGCAGGTTCGGATCAACCCCGCTGCGCTCGTCGGCTACCTCCAGGTTGAGCCTTTGACGCGCCAGGGATTTCCGGCGATCAAGGAAGTCACCGTCTTCAAGGCAGGAACGACGGGGCTTCGAACTATCTTTCAGAAGAGCGAGAACCCTGGCGAGCTCGTGCCGATCGCGCCCGGCACGTACGAGGTCGTCGCCAGGACGACTGAGAATCAGGACTTCACGCTTGCGAAGAGCGTCGAAGTAAAGGTCCTGGAGACCCACCGGATCCCGACTAACAACGAGGTGGCCGCGTTCGTCGTACACGATCCCAAAATCGCTGGCACGAAAGTGGAGCTTGTCTACGTTCTTCGCGCCGGCACCAACGAGATTGCCGCGCAGTCCGAGCGCTTCGAGAGGCCGCTTCTGGTGCGGCCCGGCGAAGCCTACGACATCGTGCTCAAACAACCCGCCGGATCGACCAAGATGCGTACGGGCATCACCGCAAAGGCTGGCGAACTGACAGCCGTCCCGTAGCCGCAGCGCGATGCTGTCCGAGCGGCTCACCTCTCACGCGCTGACCGACGCGGCGCTCGACGAATTCCACACGCTCATCGTTCCCACACCGCCCACCGCCATTGCTTCGTATTCATGAAAACAAGGACGGAAGAACGTCCCGTCAGCCTTGCTCAAGAACACTATCTGGTTGCCAAAACGGGAGGGGGACGGCCATGGTCCACGCGACTGCCCACGCGGAGCCGAGTCCAGGCGGTTTGGGGTTATGCTGCGAGCGCCGCAGCGCCGGCCGCGATATCCTGGTCGGCCTACTATTCGCTGGCTGATTCAGGTCGATTACCGGTTCACGCACTGGAGGTCCCATGGCTGATGTCAATGACGTGCTTGCGGCCAATCGCGCCGCCGTCCTCGACCTTGTCGCGGCCGCGGAGAGATCAGCGGCGACTTGGACTACGCCGCGCGCGCCGGGGAAATGGTCGCCGAGCCAGGTAGTGGAGCATGTGGCGCGTGGTTTGGAAGAAGGGGCCAACATCGTGTCTGGGGCTCCGTCGATCCCGATGGGGCTCCCCGCTTTCCTGCGCCCGCTGGTCAGACTGTACATCAACCGGATCTTGAAGAAGGGCGTATTTCCGAAGGGGTTTAAGGCCCACAAGGCGATGGACCCTACTAGCGGACCGGCGACGCCGGCTGAGGCGCGCGTCCGCCTGGAGGGGGCGCTCGCTAGGTTCGACCAGGAATGTCGTAGACGGGTCGCCAGTGGCCAACACGTCGTGAGCACCGGTTTCGGTAGGGTGTCGGTCGAAGACTTCGTGAGGTATGGCGCGATACACACTCGCCACCATTGCAAACAGATGCCCGGCGCAGCCTAAAGACTGCCAGGCTCCAAGGCGAGCCAGCTCCTAAGAAACTGTCCCATCGGCGATCTCGCCGCCGGCGCCAGCTCCTGCTGAAGAAGAAGTAACGCGAGCGAAGCTGGCCGTCGCGCGGACGCGCAAGGCTGCAACGAGGACGGGGAAGGGTGGTGCGCCCGCCGCGACTCGAACGCGGGACCCCCGGCTTAGAAGGCCGGTGCTCTATCCAACTGAGCTACGGGCGCACAATTGGTAAGTGTCAGTGTAGCACCGACTTAGGGGTGTTTGAGCCGGTGCTCTTTCGAGCATCGCATCGCGACCGCACCACGTCTCGCCAATTCGTGGCTGCGCGTTGAACGCGTCACGAAACACGACCGCGCAAAATACTGCTGAGCGCACCAACAAGGCACGATTGAACCTGCGACCCCCCCGGCTTAGAAGGCCGGTGCTCTATCCAAGTTATCGCGACGGTACCGGCGGCAGCTTCTCTTCGCCAGGATTGCTCTGGACTCCCAAAATATTCAGCGCCAGCGAGACCATCCGGTAATTCGCCGGCGTGATGGTCGCGTCGATCATCAACCGGTCGTCGTAGCGCTGCTTCAGCGCATTCCACGTCCGGTCCGATACGACGCAGTCTCGATACATTTCGTCCACGAAACGCAAAAGGTTGGCTTCGAACTGATCCCAACCAGGGGCATCAGGCCCCATGGTCAGGCGCTCGATCGGCACCCCCATCTTGCGCGCCCCTCCCACTCGGCCGACATGTTCCGACCATTCATACTCGGACTGCGAGTTCCATCCGATGCGCAGGATCAGCAGCTCCCGGTCGCGCGCACGCCCTGTCTTCCCGAGCATCGATATGTTGTTCACATATCCGGAGCCGTTACGCGCCTCAGCGAGCTTCGGACAGAGGTTGAACGTGCGAGGGTTGTTCGTTCCCGGGCCCGGAAGGGGCACCGCTCGCGGCGCCTTCAGCGTGATGGTCTCGCGCGCGGGCACGTCGACTCTGTACGGAACGTCGATGGGCATCCGATCGCTGGCGGGCGCATCATCGGGCTGGATTCCCAGTGTGTTGTACAGCAGGGCGAGCGACGCCACATCGGCGACGGTCATTCCGGCATCCATCACGTTGCAGGTGTTGTAGCGCGCCGCCATCGTGTTGAAGACCGCGTCGTTCACGAACGAATTGCGGAACAACTGATCGGCCATCTGGAGCAGGTTCGCCTCGAAGGGATCCCAGCCGGCGGTAGGACCCTGTGCAACCTTCCGAATTTCCTCGTTGGTCAGTCCCGCCTTCCGCGCGAACGGGACGCGCTCGCGCCAGATGACGTCGCTGCCATGCAGCCATGCGGTTCGGAGGATTAGAAGCTCCCGGATCCGCGGAGGCAGGCTCGAATCCTGCGTGATGTAGTTGTAGAGCGTCATTGTCCGGTCGACGAGTTCGGGGACGTTCAGAAGCGTCCGGAAGCTATTGCCCGGGCGAGTCCCTGCGGGCAGGAACTTCGCGATTCGTTGTTTGTGCTCGTCGGTCCATCGCGCCTCCGGCAACGGCGAGATCCTCGGCTTCGTCAGCATGACCGGTCGGGATCCCCCGGGCCGGTCGGGGACCGCCTGGCTGTCCAGCCGCACCGTCGCGCAGACGAGCAGTATGAGACACACACGAATCAGAGGCCGCGCGCGCAATATGTGACGGGGCTTGATGCGCATGCTCGCTCCTCTCGGTGGTGAAGGCGACATCGTGGCCCGGTTTTTCAGCGTCGTCAAGGCACAGGCGGTCGTCCTGACAGGCAAGTCCGAACGTCTTCGTCTTCCTTTGAAACGGCGGATCGGAGAGTTACACTGCGAGCGGATTCAGCCCGCAGATCCTCTGACGTGGTGCGAAAACGGCAGGTCAACCCAACCATCGAAGACGGGAGGCTGACGTGAAAGCTTGGGCCATGAAGGTGACCAACATGGCGGTCGGTCTTGTACTCCTGTTGCTCTTCGTTACGAAAGCTCCCGTGACGGCGCAAGGCGGCCGTGGGGAGCGGATCGCTGACGCCAAACCGGGCGACATCCGCGTCCTGGCGACGGCGGCAATCCGCATTCCGCTCGACGCCGTTCGTGCGGATGCGTCGAAGGCGATCGGCCACCCGCTCGTGATCGAGTACGGATCCGCCCGTGGAAATTTGAAGGACGCGATCATGTCGGGCACGGCGTTCGAGATTGCGATGCTGCTGCCGGACGTGGACGAACAGTTGTTGAAGGCCGGCAAGATCAAATCTCCCGGCGTGGTCGTCGCCAGAACGGACGTGGCCATCGGATTGCGTGGTGACGGAACGCCCGACCTGAGCACGCCGGAGAAGATCAAGGCCGCGATGCTGAACGCCAAATCGCTGCGATGGTCGGACACCGGCGCCGCTCTATTCACCGTCAACAAGATCCTCGATACGCTGAAGATTCGCGACGCGGTGAAAGCGAAACACGATATGGCGGCGCCCCCGGTATCGCTCGGGCCGGGTGAGTACCAGATCAACATCTATCCGCTGAGCGAGATCCTTGCCAACACAAACCTGAGCAACATGGGCCCGGTCATTCCGGAGCTGCAGGTGCCGGCCGTGGTCACCGCTACTATTTCGACAAACACCCCGAACGCGGCCGCTGCCCAGAGGCTGGTCACGTTCCTTCAGGGTCCGGCGATCGAGCCGGCTCTCAAGGGAAATGGTTTCAAACGTTGAAGGAAGCTTTCAGGAAACCGGCAACTTTTGACTGGAGTACGTATGCTGACGCGAAAGACTGTGGTGGTGCTGATTATGCTGGTGACCGCGGGCTGGATCTATACGGCGTACGGCGTCAAGACCACGTCGGCAGCGGGCAAGCTGACGACGCAGGACTACATCGACATCGAGCAGAACTACAGCAAGTACTATCACACCATCGACTCCGGTGACGCGGATGGCTGGGCCGATACGTTCACCGACGATGGCGACTTCAACGGCACGATTGGGCGCGCGGCCCTGATAGAATCGCGGCGGCGCGCCGGACCGTCCAAGACGCGCCACGTCGTGTCGAACTTGCTGATTACGCCGACGGCCGAAGGCGCCAACGGCACTCTCTACGTTTTCATCTTCGACCCGCAGGAAGTGCCGCTGAAGATCAATTCGTATTCGCGGTACGATGACACGCTCGTGAAGACGGCGAAAGGCTGGCGCTTCAAGACCAAGATGCGCTCATCGGACACCACGATGAGGCCGAGAACACAACAGTAGCTCACGGGAGGTTCTTGATTCGCTGTCATCATGAGCGGCCGGGAACATCGGTAACAAAGTAAACCGGCAACATGGGTAACACTCTGGTTGCCGATGACACGCTCTCTGGGAGCTGAAGAGCCGCGTTCTGTGCGGGTCTTCAGCTCTCAGAGAGCGTCGCGAATTCTATTCCCGAATCACATAGTCGCGTTCATCGAGTCGCCCGATGAGGACGCGACAGAAAGAGATGGACCAGATGCCGTCGTGGATCTCCTCAAGACCCACGCGGTGATGGATGAGCCCGTTGGCAATGAAGAGGACGCGCTTCTTGAAACGGAAGGTGCCGGCGTTGGTCACGTGTTTCACCAGGAAATGGCCCGGGTACTCGAACGGCGGCAGTTCGCCCGTATAGGTGCGGGCGGACGACCGGTAGAGCGACCCTGGCGTTCGACCGCGCAACGACTGGTGAGGCCGCTCGTGGTTGTACTCGTCGCGAAAGCGGTTGAACGCCCGTTGCTGCATCGCGAGCCGACTGCGCGCGGGTCGAATCGCCTCGGCCTTGAGCGTCTTGTGCATGCGCTCGTGCGCGCCATTTTGTTCCGGATGCGCGGGCAGGATCCGCTGGTGTTGAATGCCGAGCCGCAGCCACCACACATTGAGCGCCGACAGACCGTGAATCGCCACGGTCGCGAAGGGCACGCCGTTGTCGGTGCGAATCGCCCGCGGCTGCCGTACGTGCGGAACAGCCGATCGAAGATCGGGCGGACGCCAGCGCCGTTCGTCGACAACAGGCCCTGACACCCGAGCAGGTACCGCGTGTGCTGATCGGCGACGGTCAACGGATAGCAGGAGATCCCATCGCCGGTCCGAAACTGGCCTTTGAAATCCGCCGTCCACAGATCGTTCGGGTGCGTCGTCGTCGCCGGCACGACGCCCGGATGTGTGAACGTGCGTCGGCGGCGCCGTTTTTTCACCAGGCCCTTGCGAGCCAAGAGATCCCCCGCGGTGCTGATCGCCGGCAAGTCGAGGGCGGGATGCTGCGGCGCCAGCCACTGCAGGAGTTTTTCCGGTCCCCAACTGGGATGCTGTCGGCGCGCGTCGCAGATCAGCCGGGCCATCTCGTCCGAGATCCGGTGAGGACAGTGATGAGGCGCCCGACTCCGGTCGCCCAGCGCCTGGCGCCCGCCTTCGTCAAACCGCTCGAGCCACTTGTAGCCGGTCTTGCGGCTGATGGCGTACCGCGCGCCGAGCTCTGTCATCGTGTACAGACCCAACTGCCAGTCCCGCACGAATCGCTCGCGTTGTTCCATAGGTGCCGTCTCCAGCCAGGGCATCGACCAACCTCCGTTGGGCCCCAGCGTAGTGAATGTCACCCATGTTCCCGGTTTGTTGTGTTACCTATGTACCCGGTCTGTACCTCACCGGCAGCTAACAGGCGCTGCACCTGCCGGCCCCGACGGGAGCACATCGGTGACTTGCTCCAAACGAGCTCGCGCCGCAGGTGAGCGCCAATCCGTTACCCGTGATAGACGCCGTGCTGTTGACCGATTCAGCACGGCGGGATTCCTTGCCATTTGGCGACTACTCGTTCCTATCCACACGAACCGCCATAGCTGGTGCGACCGCCCGACGACATGCGGCGTCCGTTTGATGCGAGGTTCGCCCGATGAGCAGTGAGGGTCGAGGGCGCTAAAACAAGCGGCTGCGGCTTTGGGGGGGCAGCTATGCATATCAAGAATGCAACGGTGCGCTCTGCGCTGATCGGCGCGACTGCATCATTCGGTGTAGTGGCCACATCGTTACTTATTTGGTATCAGTTGGGCCCGCGGCCTGTCACCGTCACCGCCGGAAAATTTCCTGAACAACTTGTCTACGTCCGTTCCGATGACGACGTCGTTAGTGGCGGTGTGATGTTCACGCCGACGAAGGATTCGGCCAGGCCTATCGGCGTTGTTTGGATCCACGGATGGGGAGCCAATTTCTACTCGCCCACATACGTGATGATTGGTCGGGCTCTGGGTGAACGCGGGTTAACCATGATGAGTGCCAACACCCGCATGCACGACATCGCGAACGTCCAACAATACCGATTCGAGAAGCGGGTTCGCGGCGGGGGTTACTGGGGCGTACCTAGCGAGCAAACGCGGGATATCGAGGCCTGGATAGACTTCGCCGAGAAACAGGGACTCACACGGCTCGTGCTCGTCGGGCATAGCGCAGGTTGGGCAGCGGTGCGCGCGTACCAGGCGGAAAAGCAGGACCCACGAGTCGTCGGGCTCGTCCTCGCTTCAGGACAGGTTCGGCCACCCTCTGGAGGAGCGGATCAGGAGCTCGTCGCAGAGGCGAATCGGTTGGTGCAAGATGGCCGTGGCGATGATCTGCTGCGGCTTCCGAATCGCGCGTTTCCGTCCTTCATCAGTGCGGCAACGTTTCTCGACGATTCCAGCACTCCTCCGGATATCGGTGATTTCTTCGGAGTGCAAACCGCAAACGCCGCCGTTACGCGTGTGCGTTGTCCGATTCTTGCTTTTTTTGGCACGCGAGAATCGGATGTGGGAACAGAGGCGGACTTGCAGCTGCTCAAGTCCTCCATCGAACGCCATCACCGCGGCCCTCAAAGCGTGAACACGGTCATGATTCAGAACGCTGATCACATGTACACCGGCGAGGAGACACAGGTCGCGCAGGTGATCTCCGAGTGGATCGCCAGTGTGGTACTGGCAGACTCCGGCGGAAGCAGTGTGGCACCCAAACCTTAGCGAATCCGGCTACGCCGCCCGCCGCAGCGCATCCACTCGCTGGAGAAAGTGCCGATGACGTTCCAACTGGCGAAAGTTAGGTTCACCAAGCGGGTCCTGAGTGCCGCCGTAGTGGCTTCCGACGCCACACCGAGCGGTTTCAGAAAATACTTGGCGACTGACGTTGGGTTCTGTTCTCAGCTCCACACGACCAGCGGCCGAGGGGCTGCGCTACGCCCTGGCGACGCGAGCTACGCCCCGGCGCGGCGGGTGGCCGGCGCCGATCCGGCCGCGATTTCGAGAGCGGCGTGAGGGCTCGAGAATTCCAGCGCCTTGTTTGCAATCGGCGCGTACCTCAAGCTGATGATGTCGGCAAAGTAATTCTGTTTCACGCGCCACGGCGACTTCAGTCCCTGCTTCGGCCATTGAGCGAGCGACCGCTGTATATACCCTGAGGAGAAGTGTTCGAGAAACCCAGCCGTCGGCATCGCAGGCGCACGGTTGCGCGGCGTCACTTGCGCATAACCTTTTCTGTCCATGTGGGCGATCAGCCGCGCGACGTAGGCGCAAATGAGGTCCGCCTTCAGTGTCCACGAGGCATTGATGTAGCCGAACACGGACGCCAGGTTCGGCACGTCCGAGAACATCACGCCCTTGTACGACAGCGTCTTGGAGAAATCCACGCACGTGCCGTCCACGCTCACGGCGATGCCGCCGAGCATCTGCAGCCGAAGACCCGTCGCCGTGACGATGATGTCCGCTTCGAGTTCCCCGCCGGATCTGAGTTGAATGCCCTTTTCCGTGAAGGTCTCGATTTGATCGGTCGCCACGCTCGCGCGGCCCTCGCGAATGGCGACGAACAGATCGGCATCCGGGACAAGGCAGAGACGCTGTTCCCAGGGGTAGTAGCGAGGTGTGAAGTGCGTCCCAACGTCGTAGTCCGCGCCGAGTTCGGCGCTCGTGCGCTTCAAGATCGCTCTTTTCGCGAACTCAGGCCGGCGTCTGGCGAGTTGGTACATGTAGGTCATGAAACCGATGTTCTTCCAACGGGCGATGCTATACGCCAGCTGCGACGGCAGAATCCGACTCAGGGCGATCGCCAGTCGGTCCAGCTCCGGCAAAGAAACGACGTACGTGGGTGAGCGCTGCAGCATCGTCACATGGGCTGCAGTCTTCGCCAGGGCCGGGACGAGCGTGACGGCCGTCGCGCCACTCCCGATGATGACGACGCGCCGGCCGGAGTAATCGAGGTCCTGTGGCCAGGCTTGCGGGTGGATGATGGTGCCTTTGAAGCGATCACGCCCGCGAAGCTCCGGCGCGTGGCCTGACGAGTAGTTGTAGTAGCCAGCGCACGAGAACAGAAAGGTGCAGGTCAGGGTCACGGCCTCTTCACTTCCATCAGGCCGTTTGTGCGCAACCTCAACGGTCCAACGCGCATCCTGTGACGACCAGTCCGCGCGCACGACCTGGTGATGAAAGCGGATGTGCTCGTCGATCCCCTCCTCGCGCGCCGTATCCGAAATGTATTCGCGGATCAGATGGCCGTCTGAAATGGACTTCGGGGTCTGCCACGGGCGAAACGCATACGCCATGGTGAACATATCCGAGTCCGAGCGGACGCCCGGATAGCGGAACAAATCCCAGGTGCCGCCGATCCTCGCGCGGCTTTCAAGAATGAGGAAGGTCTTGCTCGGGCACTTCTGGCACAGGTGATGGGCGGCCGCCACGCCCGATAGACCCGCTCCCACAATCAAGACATCGAAATGTTCAACCGGCATGAATCGCTCCTGGCGGAATCCACACGCAGACGCAGAAACTGCGACACGAGCACGTCTACGGAAGCTGTTTCACATACATGAAAGAAACCGCAAAGGCGCCGAGCAGGGGGACCAGATAGGTCGCCCACAGCATCCATCGCTTGACGGTCGCTGGAAGAATCCACAGGACGATTGCGGCAATCGCCGCGGCCACCAAGAGCGCCCACCCCATAAACGCGTTGGCGGAATACCAGATCTCTCCGCTCGACATCGTCACGCGCGTCCTGAAGCCATAGAAGCCGTTGGGCGGCACCATCCTGAGGATCAACGGGACGCTGACGAGTGCAATCACCACCTGCAGGGCGATCAACTTCACTCGTTGTCGTTCTATTGCCATCCGTTCGGACATGACTTCACCGCCCAGTTTTTGCCGCCCTTCGGCACCATCCCAGTGTCGATCGCCGTCAATCGTGGGACTCTCGCCGCCAGCCTCGCGGTTGTGGTTAAATCGGTGGCGAGGAGTCGACATGCTGATCCACAAGCTCTCAGCAATTCTCGGAGCGACGGCGCTCGTCGCGGCAGTCATGGCGCCCACGATTACCGCCCAGCAGGGACCGAAACCGATCGGCAAAACGGCGACGAGCGGAGCCTACCACGCTCCGAAAACACCCTGGGGCGATCCGAAGCTCGAAGGCGTGTACAGCAATGACGACGAGACCGGCGTACCGTTCGAGCGGCCGGCGCAGTTCGAAGGGCGCCGGATCGAGGACATCACGCCCGAAGAGCTGGCCACCCTGAACGCTCAACGGAATCAGCAGTTCAACGCCGGCGTCGCCGGAACCGAGTTCGCCGGCGGCCTTCGTCCTCCGACTCACCTCATCTTCGACTCCTTCGATCGCAAGCACAGCACGCCGTGGCTGGTGGTGGACCCACCCGACGGGAAGATCCCACCACTGACCGATGAAGCCCGCGAGCGCGCCCGCCGGCCGCCCTCGGGCCTGGGACGCGGCGTGAGCAGCAACTTCAACCCGGTCGGGCCCTTCAACAGCTACGAAGACCTCGGGCTGTACGACCGCTGCATCACCCGGGGCATTCCGAACTCGATGATGCCCGCTGGCTACGGCAGCTTCTACGAAATCATCCAGGGACCGGAGTCCGTCGCACTTCGCTACGAGATGATTCACGAGCATCGTGTCGTGCCGATCGATCGAGGCGCACGCCGGCCGCATCTCAATGAAGACCTGCATCTCGATCTCGGAGACGCGCGCGGCTGGTACGAGGGGCAGTCGCTGGTCATCGAGACGACCAATTTCACGGCGCGAAGCGCCTTTCGCGGGGCCAGCGAACATCTCAAGATGACCGAACGATTCACGCCGGTCGCGGCTGGGATCGTCGAGTGGCGGGTGACGTTCGACGATCCTCACACATGGACGCGGCCGTGGACGTTCGCGATGGTCCTGAAGCAGAAGACTCAGGGCGAGAAGGTCTACGAGTATGCGTGCCACGAAGGCAACTACGGCCTGAAAAACATCCTGACCGGAGCCCGCGCAGACGACAAGGCTCGGCAGGAACGCGACGTGAAGTAGTTCCCGCCGGGCGACTACGGCAGATATCCGTCCAGGGTGACCGAGCCGGTCAACCCGGGACGCGCCAGCTCGATCTGCGGGTTCTTCAGGTCGCCGCCGCGCGTGCGCTCGACGGTCACGCGGAACTGCTTGATCTGCTTCGCATGGAGCGCAGCCAGATCGCGCCCCCACTCCGGCAGCAGCGTGGCCAGGCGGTTCGGGATGGCCAGCGCCTCGTAGCGGCCGTTGGTGGCCTTCGTCGAAGGCAGTGCGACCCTCGATTGCAGGCTCGAATCGAGACCGGCCACCGTGTTGACGTCGGCCACCCGCGTCGACACGATGATGGCGTTGAACTTCGCGTGCCGCGTCACCAGGAACCCGACGGCCTTCTCGATCTGATCCGGCTGATACGTGGTTGTTTCGGTGGCGGCCGTCGATACCATCACCAGCACCGGCAGGTACGGCGCCGCCTTTTTGTCCTTGGCCTCCTGCTCCAACCGCTTGCTGTACTCCACCAGCGTATCGGTAAAGCGGGGGCGCGACCGCTCCGGGGCGAAGCCGCTGATGCCGCGCAGAATCTGCGTGCGGTCGGTGGTCGGCCTGACGACCATGCGCGGCTGCGGCGCCGTCGCGATCAGCGTGACTTCGACGTCGGGCGGCAGCGCCTCTACCAGTCCCGTCAGCCCGGAGCGGTAGTGCGCGATCGCGTCGTCGCTGTCGAGACCGTTGTCGACGGCAATCGTCAGCTTCATCGGAATCGCCAGCGGCTCCACTTTGACCACCTCCTGGCGCACGCCGTCTTCGGACATCACGACGTCCTCGCGGCGGATGTCGGTGACCGGCGTACCGTCGGCGCCGGTGGCGCTGACGACGAACTGAAACTGGGTCTGCGCCGCAAGCCAGATGCCCGCAGACGCGACAAGTGCGGCCGTCAGCCCCGAGCGGAGTCGAGGGGCCATCGCGGCTGAGCCCCGGTTGGACCGCACGGTAGCGCAGCCCTTTAGGGCTGCGTCCGGCGGGCGCTGGCAGGCCTTAAGGCCTGCGCTACACCGCAACTCAAGTAAGTTCCATCGCGTCGGCATGCCATCTCCCCTTCGAGATCTTCGCGGCATCATAGGTCAAAACGCCCGCGCGCCCCTCAGGAGCGGCGCGGGCGTTGTCTTCGTGTCCTTCGTGTCTTTGTATCTTTTCTTCGTGTCCTTCGTGTTTAGAAGTTGAACTGTATCTGCAAACGCAGGAATCGGGGCGACACGAGGCCCATCGGGTCCAGCCATTGTTCCACGGCCGGCGTATTCACGTTGTCGGTATACTCGGAACGATAGGACGTGATCGCGTCGGCATTGAAGACGTTGTAGACGTCCACACCGAGGTTGAGACGTCGGCCTGAAAACCGGATGTTCTTGGCGAGCTTCACGTCGAAGGTGGTCACGCGCTCGCCGAACAGCTCGTTGCTGAGAAGGAGTTGCACCGGCACGGTCGTCGTGGTGGCTCCAAACCCACCGCCCTGCGCAGCGATAAAGCACCCAACACCCAGCGAAGGCGCACCTGGTGGGGGAGGCGGGCACGGGGCGGTGGCCCGTGAGGCGGTGCCCCAGGTGACCTGGTCCTTGCTGTAGGTAAGCTGGGCTGTCTGCTCGGCGCCGGGGAGCGACTGGAACACGGTGCTCACCAGGATGTCCAGCTTCGGCACGACGTAGGTGATCGATCCTCTGACGGTCGTCCGCCAGGGCTGCAACGAGAGGCACCCGGCCTGGTACGCGGCGCCTTCACGCCCGCGAACGTTCGGAGGGTCGAGCAGGGAGTCGCAGTCGTCGCGCTCTGCGCGGCTCGTGCCGGTGCCGGCTTGCGCGAAGAGTCCCTGAGGGCCGCGGTAGTTGAAGTTCACGTCGAAGCCATCCCAGTGGTAGTTCCGCGCGTCCCAGAAAGTCTGGGCGGACGCCTGCGCTGGTACGAGCGTCGGCTTCGAGTCGTACAGGCCGAGGACCCGGTAGCCGCCGCCGCCGGGAAGACGCGGATCGGTCGGCGCGACGACTGAGAAGAAGTCGTAGGACTGGCTCGTGTAGTTCAACAGCGCGTCATTACAGGCCGCGTGGTCCTGCGCGCCGTTGAACCGGTCGCAGCCGACGCCGATCTGGTCGGTTACCGGTAAGGTTCGCGTAGTTCCGCCGGTGGTAGACGAGCTCGGCCGAGAGGCGCGGCAGAATCTCGTGCTGGACGCCGAGGTCGAGCTGCCATTCCCCGCGGCGTCGCCCCCACCCGTCGATGAGTGATTCACCGTACTGGTCGCAGTACGCTTGGACAGCCGCCGGAATTCCCTGCTCGGTGCGGCCGCACTGCGTCGTCTGGAGACCGACCGGGTTGCCAGACGCGTCGAGGCCGAGCGGGTCGCGTCCGAATCTCGCGGTGTCGTTGGTGATGGTCAAGCCAGGATTGAAAATGAACGGCACGAACGTGGAGCACTCGCCATTGGGACTGAAGTTCAGCAGGTCGCAGTCGACGCGGCGGTTGCCGTTGCTGTCGGTCCAGTTGCGCCGCAGGAGGTTCACCGTGCGGCGCGACGGATTGGTGGCGGAGTAGAGGCCGCTGATGCCGGCGGCGTTGTTGTACTTGCCCATGTTCCACTTGATGGCCGTCCGGCCGTTGCCACGCACGTCCCAGCCCACGGACCAGCGCGGCGACAGGTCGTTGTAGCTGACGCCATCACTGGACGGCACGCAGAATGGATTGCGCACGAACTGATTCGGCCCGAAGCAGCTCTCTCCGTAGCCGCTCGTCGCGTGATCGTAGCGAAGCGCAGCACCGACCGTCACGCGCTTCAACGTCCACAGGTCCTGCGCGTACAGCGCCGTGTATCTCACGCGATCGAACAGCGTGGCCGATCCGGTGTTGTAGTCAATCGTGCTGGGAACCGGACGCCGCGCAAGATTGTTTGGATCGTTCGGGAATTGCAGGCCGCCGTTGCCACACGCGCCCGGGATGTTGCAGTTCGCCGTCGCGGCGGGCGCGGCGTAGTTCCAGGTCTGCTGCAGGTTGTTGACCGCGTTGGTCTGTTCCTGGCTGTAGCGGCCACCGTCGTAGCCGAATTTCGCGTGATGGCCGCCCGACACATACGATAGGGACGCACGCGTTCGGTAATTGGCCAGCTCTCGCGTCTCGGCGAGACCGCCGATCTCGTTGTTGATCGATCCCGTCGTCAACGGGAAGAAGCCTCCGCCGGCAAACGGATTCACGCGCGGAGCCGTGGCGTCCGCGCCCGCCGTGGTGCCAATCTCGCTGACACGCGGAATGTCGATGAAGTTGGTGAACTCGCGGTGCGACGCAGTGCTGTAATGCTGCGTTCGTCACGTTGAGGCCGGCTTCGAGCAGGATCTTGGTCGTCAGCGGGTTCGTCCACGTCACCTGCTGGACGCGGTTCGGCTGCACCGTCGGCGAGAACCACGACTCGGGCGACGTGGACACGGAGACGACGCCGGTGCACGGATCCTGACAGGACTCCTGTTCGTCCCAGAAGATGTTGAACTTGTTCTTCTGCGTCGCCTGCCAAGTGACGCGCGCGTTCACGTTGCGCCAGTGGTTGGTGTATTCAACCCGCGGCTGGTCGCGGTCGGGCTGGTAGTTGTAGCCCGCGACGCCCTCCCACAGGTTCGGCCAGAAGTCGACGCCCACGGGCAGCTTGTGGATGAACTGGTTTCGCGCGACCGCGAAGAACCACAGCCGGTCTCGCTTGATCGGACCGCCGAAGCCGATCGACTCGTCATGATCCTTTTTCACCGGCTGGAACGCCGCCGGCACGCCGGGATAGTTCCCGTTGTTCGTGTCGAACCACTGCTCCGTCGTGTAGGTCAGGTAGAAATCGCCGGCATACCGGTTGCCGCCGGTCCGCGGCACGATGTTGATTTCCGACCCGCCCGTCTCCGACTCGCCGAGCGCTCCCGACACCTTGACGTTGACCTCCTGAGCACTGCCGATGTCGGAGACGTAGCCGCCCGTCTGCCCGAAGATCGGGACCGTTCCACCGGCGTTGACCACCTGCCCGTCGACGAGGACTCGGCCTTGCGCCAGGTTCGTCTGGTCGAGTGCTGTACCGGTGTCTCCGAGGTTGAAGCCGTTGACGTTGGGGCTGCAGAACACGCCGATGCCGCCGACGCACACGCCGGGGGCTCCGAAGGGGCTTTGCGACGTCGAAGTCGTGTACTGGCTTCCGATCCCCGCCGTCAACTGGAGCAGGCTGTTGACGTTTCGACTCGTCGGCATGTTCCTGATCTGCTCGCCCGGCCAGTTGATGACCTCGCGCGAGTTCTGCACGTCGACGACGGGTGTCATGCCCAGGACCGTCACCGTCTCGCTCACCTGACCCACACTCATCGTCGCGTTGACGGGAGCGGTGAAATCGCTCGTCACCACAATGTCGTCACGCTCGTGCTTCGTGAATCCCTCCAGCAAGAACGTCACTTTGTAGGTGCCGACGGGCAGGTTCGTGATGCGGTATTGACCGTTCGAATCGGTGGTCGTGGTACGAATCCTCTCGATGAGCGCAGGGCTTGTGACCTCCACGGTGACACCAGGCATCACCGCGTTCTGCGCGTCGCGAACCGTGCCGGCAATCTGCCCCTCCTGTGCGAATGCGGCGGCCGGCACAAGGACGAGCAACGCAGTGACGGCTAGGAATACCTTGACTCCTCGTCGGCTCATTCTTCCCTCCTCAGAATGGCTGTGGTGGTGTGTAGTAGTGCTATACGTCTATATCTCCAGAGATGCGGTGAATGTGCAGCAACGCTATACGTTGCGTGTCACAGTTTTGTCAACAGTTTTTCACACGGAACGCGGATCTTTCCGCTCGACATCCGCCCGCTTGGATCGTCAATAACGCCGTTAGCCCTCAGCCCTTAGCCCTTTGTCCTCACCCCATCTTTTCGGCTGAAATTCGTCCAGGTAGTAGAATTCGCTCGAATTCCGGCATGGTCTCGAGGGCGCGTCTCCTTTTCGTGCTCGGCGTCACGTTCATGCTCGCACTGCGACCGTCAACGGCTCACGCGCAGCTCGAGGCGTTCGTGCAGGCGGTCCGCCAGCTTGCCGAAGCGACCCAACAGTCAGAATCTTTGCGGTCGATGGCCGTTCGCGCCGCCGCCAGCCGAATGGGGACCGCCCTCGCCGGATGGGATCGCAACATCGGCGCTCTGGAGGCTCGCGTCGCCCGCGAGATCCCCGGGGCGCCGGATCAGCGCGCGTACGAGCTGCACGTACAGCTGGGCGTCACGTATCGCGCCCGCGGCCGCAGCGGCGACGCGTTGCGGGAATTCGACGCCGCGGTTGCGATCAAGCCGTCCTCGTCCGACTTGCAGGTGCTGCGGGCGCTCACGCTCGAATCGGCCGGTCGGACCGGCGAAGCTGACAAGGCGTTTCTGAACGCCTGGAATCTCGATGTCCGCGATCCAGTCAAGGCGTACTACGTGATTCAGCGGCCGGAGGCGAGTACCGCGGAACGCGATCGCGCTCGCGCGTTCCTGACCGACACGTACCGCCGCCATGGGGCCGACGCCGCCAGGCCAGCGGCACCGCCGTTTGTGACGCTCGACGTGATCGCCGACAACCTGTCGCGCACGCCAGTGGTCGCCGACCACGCCACCGCTGAAGGTTTCGCGCTGCTCATCGCGGGTCAGTACAGTGACGGGGTCGCCGCGCTCGTACGGCCGGATCGCGAAAAAGGGGAGGAGACCGAGGGCTCTCCGCTCGCCCATTTTGCGCGCGGACGACGCGACGAAGCACAAAACCGAATCGCAGAGGCGCGGCGTGCCTATCAGGCGGCGCTCACCGGTACGCTCGTCGGACGCAGCACTCTGCTGGTCGGCATCGCACGTCTCGCGCAAGTTGAGGGTGATGTGACGGGCGCCATCGATGCCTTTACGCAGGCGGCGCAGCTCAATCCGAACGATCCGAACATCCACAAAGAGCTCGCCGGTCGCCTACGGCGCCCAGGGCCAGACCGATGACGCGTTCTGCGAGCTGATGGCGGCGCTGCTCATCGACCCGCGCGACGCCCAGGCCCACGCCGCCATCGGTCAGCTGTACATCGATACCGGGCGCGACGAAGAAGCGGTGACCGCGTTCACTCGCGCGCTCGAGCTGGCGCCCGATCGATACGAGACACGATACGCGCTGGCGACCGCGTTCACGCGACTCGGCAACACCGCCGACGCAGCACGCCAGTTCGAGATCTTCGAGCGCGTCCGCCGCGAGAAGCTCGAGGAGCGCCGCCGCGGCATCGCGCGCGAGGCAGAGCAGCAAGAACGGCAGGACGACGCGATCCGCAGCCGCGTTCCCGATCAGGGCGGCCGGTGAGCCAGGCCTGCCTGGCCAAGGCCGCACGAACGCGGGCTTGCCTCGCCGAACCCACGCGAAGGCGGGCCTGTCGCGCCGAAGCCATGCGAAGGCGGAGGCTGATCGCCCTGGCTACAGCCGTTGCCACCGCCACGCTCGTGTCGGGCGCGGACACTCCACTTCCACAATTTGTCGACATTGCCCGCCAGGCGGGCGTGCTGTTTCACCACATCAACGGCGCGAGCGGGGAGAAACACCTCGTAGAGACGATGGGGTCCGGCGGCGTGTTTTTCGATTACGACGGGGACGGATGGATTGACATTTTTCTGGTCGATGGAGGGTCAATCGCCGATGCGGCCGCCGACCGGCGCGCGCGTCACCGGCTGTATCACAATCGCGGCAACGGTACGTTCGAGGACGTCACCGACCGATCCGGAATCGAGCGTCGCGAGTACGGCATGGGGGCGTGCGCCGGCGACTACGACGGGGACGGTCGTCCGGACCTGTACATCACCAACTACGGACCGAATGCGCTCTACCGCAATCGCGGTGACGGCAGCTTCGCGGACGTGACCGCCACCGCCCGCGTCGGCGATCCGCGCTGGAGCGCGGGCTGTGCGTTTGCCGATCTGGATGGCGACGGGGATCTCGACCTGTGGGTCGTCAACTACGTCGACGCCGATCGGACGCACAATCCCTTCTGCGGCGACGCCCGCCGCGGCGTACGGTTCTACTGCCACCCGCTGAAATACGACCCGCTGCCATCCACGGTCTACCGAAACGACGGCGGCGGCGTCTTCACGGACATCAGCGCCGCGTCCGGCGTTGGCGCGCTGCGCTCCAACGGCCTCGGCGTCGCCATCACAGACTACGACAATGACGGACGGCCGGATGTATTCGTCGCGAACGACACGATGCCCAACTTCCTGTTCCACAATGCCGGCAGCTTCCGGTTCACGGAAACGGGGCTCGTATCCGGCATCGCCGTCGCCGCTGACGGCAAAGCGCGTGCGGGCATGGGGATCGATACCGGCGACTATGACGGCGACGGACGGCTGGATCTGGTGATCACCAACCTCGATTTCGAGATGCACACGCTGCATCGCGGAATGGCGCGCGGCCTGTTCGAATACGCCACGACGGAGAGCGGCATCGGCTTTCCCACGCTGCCGTTCGTCGGCTTCGGCGTCGCATTCCTGGATTTCGACAACGACGCGCAGCTCGACATCGCCGTGGCCAACGGGCACATTCTGGACAACGCCCCTCAATTCCGCACGGGGTCCACCTATCTGCAACGCAAGCTCCTGTTCCGCAATACCACGCTACGCCGCTTCGTCGAGGTTGGTCGCTCCCTGGGTCCCGCATTTGCCACTGAGAAGGTCGGCCGCGGGCTCGCCGTCGGCGATATCGATAACGACGGCGACCTCGACCTGCTGGTCACCAACAACGGTCAGGACGCTGAACTGCTCCGCAACGACGGCGGAAATCGCGCGAACGCGCTGCTCGTGCAGTTGCGCGGCACCGGGCGCAACACCCAGGCCATCGGCGCGCGGATTCGGCTCACCGCAGGATCGCGGACGCAGATCCGTGACGTGAAGGCGGGCTCCAGCTACTTGAGTCAGAACGATCTACGCGTCCACCTCGGACTCGGTGCTGCCGCACGGGCCGATCGACTGGAGGTGCTGTGGCCTTCCGGTCGGATGGAGGCGATCGCCGACGTGCCGGCGAATCAGATAATCACCGTCGAAGAAGGCAAGGGAATCGTCACCCAGCAACTGTTCGGCCGCTAGAGCATTTTGCACTTCTTCGTAGCGTCCGCCTTCAGGCGGACAGCGCCCTGTCCGGCTAAAGCCGGACACTACGTACAAATGAAAAGCAGGATAGGATTCGCACCGCGCCTCGAGAGGATCGTCACAAAGATTCAGATCAGGTTTCGCTGGAAGCGTCGTCCTCGGGTTCGGTCGGTGCCGATGGCGAGCTGGCGCGAAACGTCAGCAGGATCGGCCCAATCCGGATCTCGTCGCCGTCGGCGAGCGGGATGGGCGCATCGATCCGGCGTCCCTGGACGAACGTACCGTTCCTGCTGTCAAGGTCCTCGATCACGGCGTTCGTTCCGTCAATTGAGATTCGGGCGTGACGACGGGAGATCCGCGCTGACTCGAGCTGAACATCGACATCGAGATCGCGCCCGATAATCGTCTGCGTCTTGCAGAGCGGCATTTCGCGCCCCTGCCATTGAAGCCAAAGAGTCGACTGGCTGGCGAGCGGCCGACGATCGTGGTCGCGGATCTCCGCGATGACGTCATCGGTGAACGCGTAGCCGAAGCCATGAACCGTACGGAGCCACTTGGCGTCACGCGCATCGTCGCCGATGGCCTGTCTGATCTCGGTGACGAGCTTGGCCAGGCTGTCGTCCGACACGAACGTCGATGGCCAGATGTGCTCGTGCAGCTCGGACTTCGAGAGCGCTTTCGGGCGGCTGTCGATGAGATAGCTGAGCAGCACGAATCCCTTCGGCGACAGATGAACCTCCCGATCGTCGCAGAACACCCGCCGGCTGTCGGTGTCGACCACGCAATCGCCAAACCGGAGCTTCATGACGGATCGCATCCTCGGGATCGGCGTCTGTGAACGCATCGCGACGTCTTCACAATCTTCGCCCCTCCACGATCGGATAGCCGCACCGCAGGAAGAAGTCAACAAAAAGGAAGGAGTTCGTCAGGACTCTCTCGAGCCCGCCGCGCATCATGGCGTCTCAGTTCAATGCGAGGAGGTTCCAGATGTCCATGTCGAGAATCACGTGCGGAATCATTATGCTGACTACCACCCTGGCGTGCGCCACTGGGAAGCGGGCCTGGGCGGCCGCCGACACACCCCCGAACGATGCCCTCTTAGAGTGGAACCAGATCGCGCTCGACGCGACCGTCAAAGCCAGCCAGGGCCCGCTGCCGCAGATACGAACGATGGCTATCGTGCACGTGTCAGTACACGATGCGGTAAACGCGATTGCTGGAGACTACAAGACCTACTTGAAGATCCGTTCGGAGCCCCTGGGGGCATCGCCGGAAGCTGCAGCCATCGCCGCCGCTCACCGCGCTCTGGTGGGCCTGTTTCCGCTTCAAGCCGACGATCTGAACCCCCTCCGTGCGGCCTCGCTGGCGGCGCACGGCTTGAGCGAGCTCGACCCTGGCGTCGCGTTCGGCGCCGCGGTCGCAGATTTCATCCTGGCCCTTCGTACGAGCGACGGCACCGCTCAGGCCCAGTTTCCCTACACAGCTCCCGGCGCAGGCATGCCGGGCGTCTGGGTGCCGGTTGGGCCGGCCGATGATAGCCGCCACCCCAGTCTTGCACCCGCCATCACGCCGGGCTGGGACCACGTCACACCGTGGATTCTGAAGAGCGCCTCACAGTTCGGACCCAGCGGTCCCCCACCGCTCGTCAGCAGGCGCTACGCGCGCGACTACAACGAGGTCAAGGAGTTCGGGTCGCTCGCCAGCACCACGCGCACGGAGGAGCAGACCGGGATCGCCCGGTTCTGGCTGGCTTCACCGACGGCTATCTGGAACGGCGTCGCGCGGCAGATCATTCAGGCTCGCGACCTGAGCCTGGCGGCGGCTGCACGGGCATTGGCGCTGCTGTATCTCGCCCCGGCCGACGCTTCGATCGTGTGCTGGGACGCCAAATACACCTTCAACTTCTGGCGGCCGTTGACGGCGATTCGCAACGGGGACCTCGATGACAATGTCCGCACCACCGCGGATCCCTTGTGGCTGCCGCTGTTCGTGACGCCCCAGCATCCAGAGTACGTGTCGGGTCACTCGACCAACAGCAGCGCGATGGCGACGACGCTGATGCTGCTGTTTGGTGACGATCCCGGCGTCGCCATCGTGGCCACCAGCCCAAGCAATCCAGGCTTCGAGCGGCACTGGGCCACCCTCAGCGAGGGCGTGGAGGAAGTCATCGATGCGCGCATCTACTCCGGCATCCATTACCGGACCTCGGACGAGGAGGGCGCACGCGTTGGCCGTCGGATCGCCCGGTTCGTCGTCAACCACGCGCTCGGTCCTGTGAAGCACGCGACGAACTGAGGCGAGCCCGTCAGTCGCCCTCGGCTTCAAGATAACGAATGCGCTTCTGGACGTCGGTGTTGACGGAGTGATAGGGCTGCGAGAGATTGCCCGGGTCGAACAGCGTCTGACGCATGTGCTCGGCGTCGTCGTTGCCGATGGCGTCGGTAAAGATTGGCAACAGATAGTCCATGCCCATCTTCGACGGCTTCATGAGGATCGGATCGTAGAAGGCCGGGTGCATCCGGCGCGCGTGGATCAGGCCCCAGCGATCGCGAAACCGGTTCGCGTCGTAGCCCTCGACGTGAAACCCTTTTTCGACATGGTACTGGAGCACCGAAACGGCATTGTTGCGCCCCTCGACCAATAGATCGACGGCCTTCGAGCCGAGCGACGCCGCATAGAAACGGTCGAAGAGAATCGGACGCCCCCCACGCTGGGTGTGCCCGACCTTTCTGGTGAAAATCGCCTCCCGCGCCGACTCACCGCGCCGATAGCGTTGAAAGTACCGGTCACCGAGCATCTGCATGATCATCGTTCGCAGCGCTTCGGCGGCGCCGCTCAGGGCGATGTTGCCTGCCGGATCCGTTGATGTCGACTCGGCGCCGAGCTCGACGCCGTGCTCATCGACGATGCCCTCCCCACAGACGATGACCACGTTTTTCTGCAGGTCGTAGAGGTGTCGCACCCGTTCGACCAGCAGCTCGATGTCGAGCGGATGTTCGGGAACGAGAATGATGTCCGGCTGACCGTACGCGGTGCCCAACGCAATGTAGCCGGAATGCCGCCCCATCACCTCGATGATGGCGATTCTTCGATGGCTTTCGGCGGTCGTCCGGATCCGCTCGACGCCCTGCGCCGTCACGAACACGGCGGTGGCGTACCCCGGCGTGGTGTAGTTGACGATCTGATTGAGATCGAACACCGCGCTCGACGGCGTCCGTTCGTAGTGGAAGCCGTGTTTGGCCTCCGGATCCTTCACGCGGATCCATTCGTCGGGCTCGCTCGGATAGTTCAGACCGAGATCGTTGTCAATCGTCTTGGGCGCCAGAACCGTCGGCAGACGCTCGGCCAACGGCTGCAGGCCATTGAGCGTGCCGTCGCCGCCAACCGCAATCAGTCCTTCGATGCCAAGCCGGCGGAGGTGCGAGCTGATCAGGTCGAGTTCGTCCCGCTTCGCCGGGTCGAGGTAGTCACGCGACGATCCGATGAGGGTGCCGCCCTTCGTGGGGTCCAGCTCGGGAATGCCCTGAAAGAGCGGATTCAGGTGCACGTGCGGCACGCGCGGGTTGAACAGGCCGTTGAAGCCCTTGATCAATCCGAAGATCTCAATCCTCAACTGGTTGGCGCGGACCACCGCGCCGTGAATCGCGGCGTTCATTGCGGGCGTGTCGCCGCCAGCGGTGAGGATGCCAATGCGTTTCATGGTCCTGCATCTACTATTGTCGGCCAGAACCGGCGGCGAGAACGGTCCACCGACACCCATGTCGCCTGACGGGCTTCTCCGACACTTTCGTTCGGCCTCGATTCGAGCGATCGATGGTCCCGGTTGCTCACGGATGCGCAGATCGATCACGAGTCCATCGGTGAAACCGGAGTTCCGACGTTTTTCGGGCTGACGGAACCGGCGCGACGGCCCGCGATGCTTCCCGCCGCGGGTCGCGTCGCGCCACTGACCGCTGTGCGGTCAGTCACGAATTTCCGAACGGCTTTAGGTTTTCAGCAACCTGTTCGAGGTGGAATATGATGCGTGCGCGTCTTCATGCAGCTCATCTTCGAGCAGATCCGTACCGGCGGCGACCGGAATTTCGGATATCTCCTGGGCGATCGGACGGCCGGTCGAGGCATTCTCGTCGATCCGTCGTACGCGCCCGAAGTTCTGGTTCAGCGGGCATCCGATCAACAGCTCCGGATCACCCACATCGTCAATACGCACGGGCACCCGGACCACACCAACGGCAACGCGAAAGCGGCGGAACTGACGGGGGCACCGGTCGCGGCGCATCCTTCAAGCCCCGCAGCGCCGTCCGTCCTGCTCTCGGACGGCGAGGAGCTCGCCGTCGGCGCTCTCCGTCTCCGGATTACACATACGCCTGGGCACTGCGACGACCATCTCGTCATTCATGAGCCCGCGTTTGGACTGCTGATTACCGGAGACCTGCTCTTTGTCGGAAAAGTTGGCGGGACCGAAACCGATGAAGATGCGCGGCGCGAGTGGGAGAGTCTCGGTCGTCTGCTCGAGACCATCCCGGACGGCTGCACTGTGTGGCCCGGTCACGACTACGGCGTGCGGCCCAGCTCGACGATCGCGCTGGAGCGTCAGACCAACCCCTTCCTACGATGCCACGATCTCGAGTCGTTTCTTCAGCTGAAAGCCGACTGGCCGGCGTTCAAGCAACGCCATGGGCTCAAGTGAACTTTCAGGCTTCAGGCTTCAGGCTTCAGGCTTCGCTCGGAATCCCAACAGGTAGAATGACGAGACTTATGGACGCGTTCTCCCCTTTCTTCACGTCGACCGGCCTTCTCGCACTCGTGACATTGACCTTTCTCGAGATCGTGCTGGGCGTCGACAACGTGATCTTCATCTCAATCCTCTCGAGCAAGCTGCCGCCGCCTCAGCAGCGCCGCGCCCGCCGAACGGGACTACTTGCAGCAATGGCCATGCGGATTCTGTTGCTGCTGTCGATCGCCTGGATCATCCGGCTCACCGCCCCGCTCTTCACCGTTCTCGGATACGCGATCTCGGGACGGGACCTGATCCTGATCGGTGGCGGACTCTTTCTGCTCGGCAAAGCCACGCTTGAAATCCACGACAAGCTGGAGGGGGAAGAGGGCCACGGTTCGGCCCGCGTCCTGCCGTCATTCGGCGCCGTCATCGCTCAAATCATGGCGCTGGATGTCGTCTTTTCGCTGGATTCGGTCATCACGGCCGTCGGGATGGCCGAGGATGTGTCGATCATGGTCGCCGCAGTCGTGCTGGCCGTCATCGTGATGATGGTGTCAGCCGATCCGATCAGCACATTCGTGAACCGGCACCCGACGGTAAAGGTGCTGGCGCTGTCCTTCCTGCTCCTGATTGGCATCTCCCTGGTGGGCGACGGCCTGGGCATGCACATTCCGAAGGGCTACATCTACTTTGCGATGGGCTTCTCGATTTTCGTCGAGATGGTGAACCTCCGGATCAGGGGGGTCTCGACAACTCCAGTAAGGCTGCACCATCCCTACGTCGAGGCAGGCAAGAAGTAAACCGAATTGGTAATTGTCCATTGCGACGTCTCGAGTGCAGCGGTGCCCCGTCTTGCGTCTGCCGGATCAAATTTGGTACACGCACCGCGTCCATTTATCGGAGATTCGCCATTCCGCCCATCCTCGCCACGCCGTGAATCGCCGGCCAGTGCGCGCATTCTCTCAGAGGGTGGCCCGATCGCTGGAGTGGAGTACTGTTTGCAGAACGGTATGCGACGCGATGATTGACAGAACTGTGAGTGAAGTGACGGTCGAGGTCAAACGGAACCGGTTCGCCGATGGAATGGTCGCGGCCCTCAGCGCCTCGGTCCTCGTGGCAGGCGTGGTGGCCCTCGACAACCGCGTGCGCGATCTGATCACGAACCTTCTCGCGGCCGACCCCGGTCGAACCGTGGCCTCGGCGACGGCGCGCTCGCAGCGCTTCATCGACAGTGTCTGGGATACGGTCGGATACCAGAGCCTCGGCTACGAACCGCTCATTCTGTTCGCACTCGTCGGCCTCGTCTTTCTCGTCCTCATGATGAAAAGCTGAATACAGGTGCACGAGGTGCGCTGGGTGCACGAGGTGCGCTGGGTGCACAAGGTGCGCTGGGTGCACAAGGTACGGCTGGGTGCTCGAGGCGCGCAGTGTGCCCCGAGTCGGCTCCGCTCTGGTGCGCTTTGGCGCTTCCCGCGATATTCACCTGAGCCGTCGCTCAGATTGACCGTAAGTACAGCTCGTCTCCCTCGCCAGAGCACCCTGTGCACCTTGTGCACCTCCTGCACCCCCGTGCACCCAGTGCACCCCCTCAAATCACTAAAACCGCTGGACAAACTTCACGCCCCGAAACGAAAATGCCCCAGGAGTTCACGCTATGGATTCTGGGTCACCACACGGCTGCGGCTTGAGCCTGGATCGGCGCTCGTTTCTCGGTCGAAGCGCCTTGGGAGCGGCAGGCGTCTTTGCTGGCGGGCTGCTCGATTGGGCGCTCGCGCAAGACTCCAGAGGACTACCGATCACCGCCGCCGTGCAGACGACAAGCGGACGAATTCGCGGCTTCGTCCGGCACGGCGTGAATCAGTTCTGGGGAGTTCCATACGGCGCGTCGACGGCCGGCCCCAACCGTTTCATGCCGCCGATGAAGCCTGCGGCATGGACAGGCGTACGTGACGCCTTCGAGGTCGCCCAGAGAGCGCCGCAAGATCCCGGCGGTCCCATCTCGGAAGTCTGGTCGCTCGATCGCCGCGAGCCGATGGGCGAGGACTGTCTCAGCATCAACGTTTTCACTCCCGGCCTCGGTCGTGGCACCAGGCCGGTGATGGTCTGGCTGCACGGCGGAGGGTTCTCGGGCGGCTCCGGCAACTGGCTGCTGTACGACGGAACCAATCTCGCCCGCAAGGAAGACGTCGTCGTCGTCTCGGTGAATCACCGCCTCAATCTGTTCGGGTTTCTCCACCTCGCGGACCTCGGAGGCGAGAAGTGGGCGCACTCGAGCAACGTCGGCATGCAGGACGTGGTGGCGGCGCTCGAGTGGATCAAAGGCAACATTGCCGCGTTCGGCGGAGATCCGGCGAGCGTCACCATCTTCGGCCAATCCGGGGGCGGCGGTAAGGTCTGCACGGCCATGGCAATGCCTTCTGCCAAAGGACTCTTCCAGCGTGCGATCGCGATGAGCGGATCCGCGCTGCGGGGAGCGACCCGCGAGAACGCGACGAAAGCCGCGGAACAATATCTCGCCAAGCTCGGCCTGAATGGCACCCAGCTCGATCAACTGCAGCAGATGCCCTGGCAGCAATTGCAGGACGCGTTCTTTAGCAAGCCGGCAATTCAGGGGCTCGGCAACGGCCCGGTGGTCGACGGTCGATCGCTACCGACCGACCAATGGTCGCCGGCCGCGCCGGCTGTGTCGGCAAACGTCGCTTTCATGCAAGGGTCTGTCGAGACTGAAGATGGCTGGAGCGATCCGCCGCCGCCGCTCGAGATGTCCGAGGACGACATGCTGGCGCGCGTCAAGCGCATCGCTCGCAACGACGAGGCCAAGGCCAAGGAGCTGATTGCCCTTTATCGACAGACGCACCCTGGCATCACCAATACAGACGTCTGGCTGATCATGAACTCCGACAACACGCGCCGCGCCAACGCGCAGACGCTGGCCGAGCTGAAGGCCGCGCAAGGCCAGGCGCCAGCGTATCTCTACTACTTCACGTGGCGGTCGCCGGTCCACAACGGCCAGATGAAGTCGTACCACACGCTCGACATTCCGTTCGTCCTCTACAACATCGACGTCGCGGCCTCGATGACCGGTTCGGGACAGGACCGCTACACGCTCGCCCATCAGATGAGCGCGGCGTGGGCGGCGTTTGCGCGCACCGGCGATCCGAATCATCCCGACCTGCCCAAATGGCCGGCCTTCAACACCACGGATCGCCCCACTATGGTGTTCGGCAACGATTCCAAGGTGGTCAACGATCCCGATCGCGAGGAGCGCCTGGCACTGAAGGCGCTGCGAGAAGCGTCCGAGCGTTCGACAGCCGGCGGGTAATCTCACGGAGTTCTCAGTTATCAGCTATCAGCCGTCATCTCTGCCGTTTGTGCTATCCAGAACCGAAGCTGACAATTCTGATAGCTGAAAGCTGATAGCTGCATAAAGGCCCGGGTTCTTCAGTTTGACAACCACGCCGACCGATCCTCTTGTAGGCAGCACAATCGCGCATTACACCGTCGTAGCCAAGTTGGGCGGCGGCGGCATGGGCGTCGTCTACAAGGCGATCGATGGCAAGCTCGGCCGCACGGTCGCGCTGAAGTTTCTTCCCCCTCAGTGGAGCCACGACGAGGGCGCGAAGCAGCGATTCATGCGTGAGGCGCAGGCCGCCTCCGCAACCAATCATCGCAACATCTGCGTCATCCACGACATCGATCGCACAGACGACGGGCGGCTCTTCATCGTCATGGCCTATTACGAAGGTCAGACGCTGAAGCAAAAGCTCGAGCACGGCGCACCGCCGATCGGCGACGCGCTCGAGATTGCGACCGAAGTCGCGGAGGGTCTCGCCAAGGCCCATGCACAAGGAGTCGTGCATCGCGACATCAAGCCCGGCAATCTGATCGTCTCCGACGATGGTGTGAAGATCCTGGACTTCGGGTTGGCGAAGTTCGCCGACGCGCTCCAGTTGACGATTCCCGGCTCGACGATCGGTACGTCCGGCTACATGTCACCCGAGCAGGCGCGCGGGGAGGAGGCAGACGCGCGCAGTGACGTCTGGGCGCTTGGTGTGGTGATGTACGAGATGTTGACCGGAGAGGTCCCGTTCAAGGGCGCCTACCCGGAAGCGATCTTCTACGCGATCAAGACGGAGCCAGTGCCTCCGCTGCGCGCGCCAGGCCGGGACATTCCGGAAACGGTCGAGACGATCGTCATGCGGGCGCTGGAGAAGGATCCCGACAAGCGATACCAGGCCGCGCGCGAACTCGTGCGTGATCTCCGGCTGCTCCTCGGGCGAACCGTGCCGGTCGATTTCATGACCGGCCCGCTGCCTCCATTGCCGTTGCTCGCACCGCCGAAACCTCTTTCGCGGTGGCAACGCGCGCGCCGTTCCATGACGCTGGGCCGAGCGATTGCCGCCGCTGCCGTCGTCGTCGCCGTAGCGCTCGGATCGTACCTCTGGTTCACGAGGCCAGTCGTACGGATACCGGTGGCAATCGCTCCGATGGCCAACCACACAGGTGACCCGGAGCTCGACAACTACCGATTGGCGCTCACTGCGACGTTGCTGGAAGAGCTCGAGGAGTCGCCGAACATCCGAGTTGTTCCCTTCCGTCGACTCGTCGAGATCCTTCGTCAATTCGTCGTGAACGGAGATGTCTCGAGCCGTGAGGCGATTCAGTCGGTCGCTGCACAAGCTGGCGCGCGGTTCGTCATCATGCCGGCTCTCGAGTACGAGAACGGGGCTTGGTTGGCGCGCGCGGAAATGCGCGACATCGAAACCGGAACGGTGACCAAAACCTACCAGACCGAAAGCGTTACGTCGTCACTGCCAAAGGACGCGGTGTATCGGTTGCTGCCGTCGTTGGCGGACCACGTTCAGGCGGACTTCAAGGCGAACGGACCCGGTCGATGGTACAAGACACGTGCACCATCCAGCCGTTTCAGAAATCTTGACGCGGCGCGTGCTTTCGCGGAGGGTTTGGCGGAGGTCGAGAGGTTGGAGTCCTCCGCTGCACTCGCGGCGTTCCGTCGTGCGCTCTCGCAGGATAGTCAGAGCCCGATGGCTCACGCCTGGTTGGCTCGCGTGCTGCTGATGATGTTCCGGAACGAGGACGCAGTCGAATCCGCCAGCCGAGGGAAGCAACTCGTCACGACGGACACACCAGCGGGACATGCCGCGTTCGTCGAAGCTGTCGCCGCCGAAAGCCAGGCTGATTTCGCTTCAGCAGAGGCTCGGTATCGTGAAGGCGTTGCGCGTCGACCCGACGATCCGTCGGCGCAGGTAGAATTCGCAGATTTCCTGAAGCGGCGAAATCGCGATCAGGAAGCCATCGGCGCGTACCGCGAAGCCTTGCGTCAGGACGCCAGTTACGTCCGGCCGCACGTCGATCTGTCTCAACTCTACACACGTGTTGACGAATATCCATTGGCGGAGCAGGAAGCAAAGAGTGCACTGGATAAGTATCGAGCGATGAAGAATCGGGAAGGCGAAGCACAAGCTCTGCTCGCGGCAAGTGAGCTGCACCGGCGACGAGGCAACCTCGTCGAGGCCAAGCAAACTGCCGATGAAGCGCGCGAAATCTTTGAGTCGCTAAATCTGGGATATGGTCTGTCGCGCGTGTACCAATACCTTGGGATCGTGGCCGGTTACTCAGGCGAGTATCGGGCTGCGGTACGGTTCTTCGAAGAGTCGTTGTCACGAAGCCGGAGTGTCGGCAACCACCGGACCGAAGGCACGGTCTTGAACAACCTCGGCGTCACGCACGAGAGATTGGGCCAGAGGACCAAGGCGCTCGAGTACTACCAGCAGAGTCGTGACGTGTATCAGGACAGCGGCAATGAAGCAGACGCCGCTGAACAGGAAGTCAACGCGGCGGGTCTGCTGATCGACTACGGCACCAATCAGACAGAGGCTCTGCGTCGCCTAGCCAACGCTCGTGCCGCAGTTCAGAAGCTGGGGAACGTTCAATTTGACGTCATCACGAGGGAGTTCGAAGCGACCAGCGCTATGCACGCAGGACGTCACGAGGAAGCTAGAAGGCAGCTGGTGGCCGCGTCGAACATCGCCAAGGACCGAGGATATAGCAATCGGAACGTCTCGCTCGCATTGCGGTTCGCTGAGTCCTATTTTGCGACGAGCGAGTACCGAGGAAACTCGCAGGCGGCTCGAAGAGGCCGCGGCCAGCGAGGGTGGTCGCAACGACCCTGAAGTGGCCGTCTGGCTGGGCAGAGTCTACGTGCGTCTGGGCGATTTCGACATGGCCCGTCTGCGGTTGGAAAGCGCGTTGACCGCGATCGAGGCAAGCGGGCAACTGTCCTTGCTGCCGTCCGCGCACCTGGCGCTGGGTGAGCTCGAGTACGAGTCGGGCAAGGTTCGCGACTCCCTAACGCACTTCGTGAAAGCGGGATCGCTGTGGACCGACGATTTGCCCGACGCAGCCAGCGTTGAAGCCCGATGCAATCAAGGCCTGATCGACGCGCTCGACCGGAAGCTATCGACCGCCCTGCCGACGGTGGCGCGGAGTATCGAACACGCCAGCAAAATGGGACGGATGTCTACAGAGGCCCAGTGCCGTCTCCAGCTGGCTCGCATTCAGTTCGGCGAACGAAAGTTCGCGGAGGCCCTCGCAGCTGTGGACGCGATTCCGTTCGAAGGAGACCGGACAGTCGGACGCGAGCAACAGGCGCGAATCCACTACTGGCGAAGCCGAGCGCTGCGCGCGAAAGGCGATCTGACAGCCGCGGAGTCAGAGGCCACCCGCGCGCTGAAGCTGACGACCGAGCTCCAGGATTCTCTGCCTGCGACGTACCGCGACCGTTTTGGCTCCAGGCGGGACATTCGACTCGTTCTCGAAGAGAGCGGTGTTCAGGAACACCGCTAGGTTCGTTTGCTCAAACAAGGAGGAGGACTGCTATGCCTGGAGGAGGATTCACCGGCGACACCAGCGTGAAGTGGTACGTCGAGGGTGACGACAATCGGGTGATTACTGTGACGCATTCGAGACCAGGTTTTGATGGAAAATCGCTGGCGTATCGTCACGAGGGGGTCGACGAGACGCCACAAGACTCTCATTTCGTGATCACGATACATTTTCCACGCGATCCGATCGCCGAAAAGGCCTTCCGCAAAGCCCTCAACGAGGCGTCAATCAGTTCGGGGCCCGTGGCTATTCTCACGATCCCCGTTGAGGACCATAAGTGTGCTGTCGGCGTCCTGCCCGACGACAACTATCAAATCACAGTGAACTGGCCGCCACTTTAGCTCACACACGCGCAGCTTGAATCGAGGTCAAACTATGCCTGGAGGGGGATTCACCGGCAACACCAGCGTCGATTGGTTTGTCACGACAGGCGACTCTCGGACCGGGGGAACGAGGATCCGGTCAATCGGGAACTATGGAATCGATCATAGAGGGATCGAAAATACCAACGGAGGAGGATATCGTTTCGTCATTGCGATCAGGCATCCAACCGACGACGACGAACGGGAGAACTTCCTCAAGCAACTAGCCGCAGCAGCGGCCGACAAGAAATCGCGACGTACCATTCTCAACATCCCAATTGAGGACGTGGAAAGCAAGTTACAAGCCACCCAAGAACCCCAGGATTGCCCAGTACCAGATCACCGTGGACTGGCAGCCGCCCAAAGGGTCGAGACAGCAGGCACCCAAAGGGCCGAGACGGAGAGCGGCCAGACAATACAAGTCACAGCCGATTGACATCAAGTTCTGACGCGCGAATCGGCGTCAGCCGTGCCTATCGGTGTCGAAGACCGACGCGTTCAATCGCGCCGCAGGCGCCCGAACAGGCGTCCCAAGGCATTCGATCCAGCGCGGTTCCGCAAGCGCGCAAGATCGCGGTGCAGCGCCTCGGCTGATTGGTAGCGGCGATCGACGTCCTTGATCAAGAGAGTGAGCACGATCCGCTCCAGCGCTTTGGGCCGTTTTGGAGAAAGTTTCGTCAGCGGCGGCGGGTTCTTTTCCAGGATATTGACCACGGTCTGGCCCGGGGAGGCACCCGTAAATGGGAGCCTTCCCGTGGCCATTTCGTAGATCACGACGCCCAGCGAAAACAGATCGCACCGGCCATCGAGCGACATCTGAAGAATCCGCTCCGGGGCCATGTAGCTGGCCGTCCCCAGAGGCCGGCCTGGAATGGTCGACCCGTTCGGCAACGGCGCCGTCGAATCGGTCGACGTGGGAAGCCGTCTGGCCAGGCCGAAGTCCAGGATTTTCACCTGCCCGTTGCTCCCGACGAAGATGTTGCCGGGTTTGATATCCCGGTGGACGATGCCTTTTCCATGCGCAGCGTCGAGCGCTTCTGTGAGTTGGAGCGCGATCTCGACGACCTCGGATGTTTCGAGCACTTTCTTCGCCATGTGCGACTTGAGGTTCAGCCCCTCCAGGCGCTCCATGACGATGAACGCGCGCCCTTCGTGCCGATCGATCTCGTAGATCGTGCAGATGTTGGGATGGTTCAACAACGCAATCGTCTTCGCCTCGCGCTCGAGCCGGCGCGTCGCGTCGGGATCACCCGCCATCTCATCGGGAAGGAACTTGAGCGCGACACGACGTGACAGCCGCTCGTCCTCGGCGTCGTAGACGACGCCCATGCCGCCGACTCCGAGCTTTCCGACCACGCGGTAGTGCGAAACGGTTTTGCCTATCACGATGCCAGCTCAGGCACGAGGTGCCGCACAGGCCCTACAGAATAACCCAGGGGTGTTAAGCCTCGGCCGCTCGAGCGTTGTACACGACCAGAGGAGAACCGATATGATTGGCCAAGGTGTAATGCCGCCCCGAGAACGACCACCCCAACCCGTCGTCCGGCCTGTCAATCAACCCGCGCACGGGCAGCCCGACCACGGGCTGTTGAGCGACGAGCCCACGATCGAGTTGGTCGTCCGGGCACAGGCCGGCGACCGGGTTGCAGTCGAAGCGCTGCTCGAGCGGTGCTTGCCTAAACTGAAGCGCTGGGCCCACGGACGTCTGCCGGCAGCGGCGCGAGGACACCTCGACACCGGCGATATCGTGCAGGAATGTGCACTGCACGTGCTCGGACGCCTCGACCACTTCGAGCCGCGGCACGTTGGCGCCATGCAGGCCTACCTGCGCCAGTCGATCATCAATCGGATCCGCGACGAGGTCCGGCGAGTCGGCCGACGACCGACACCCTCCGAACTGCCTGACGATCATCCGTCCGACCGGACGTCTCCCTTGGAAGCGGCGATTCAGGCGGAAGCGTACGAGCGTTACCGAAAGGCGCTCGGCGGGCTCAGTCCCAAGGATCGCGAACTGGTCGTCGCGCGAGTCGAAGTTCAGTGGAGCGCAGGCGAGATCGCCGATCGCTTCGGCATGCGCTCGATCGACGCGGCAAGAATGGCGATCAGCCGGGCACTCAAGCGCCTCACACAACACCTCCGCACGCCAACCGCATAACGCGTCGCCCGCGTCGGGTCGACTACGAATACACACAAGCTCGCCTCGGTTCGGCGCGAGATTGCGCTGACTCGGCGGACGTTAGAGCGGTTTCCATTGCCGTGAGACGTAGTGTCCGGCTTAGCGACTTCGCGGCGGTCCGCCGAAGGCGGACATAGTACAACCGGAAAATGCTTTAGAGTATCCGCGCGGTCGCCGCTGATGGCTCGTGGTCAGAGATGTCGGGGGAGCGACGATTTCAAGGCAAGCCGAATTCGTAGGCGCTGGATTCACGCTCGTGAACGGGCGAGCCGCGAACCGCATCCACTTCGCAACTGTAGACGCGGAAGATTCTGTCGAGCCTCGTCACGTGCAGCAGCTTCCGCACGGTCTCCGAGGGCGCAACGAGCGCCAGGTCTCCGCCGTGACCGCGCAGAACCGAACGCGTAAAGACGAGCTCGCCCAGACCCCGGGCGTCAATGTTCGTCAGACCCGCCAAATTGAACGCAATATCGACCCGAGCCTCTGCAATCAGGGCTCGAATCGCCGAGCGCAATGGCTGGATTTCGCCCTCGCCTGGACTGACGACAAGGCGGCCAGTCAGGTCGAGGACCGTAAAGCCTCCCCTGAATCGGCGCGCGATATCCACGGTCGTATCTCCCTCTCGGTAAGCAGGGGGGTGGTCGGTGAAGCTCTGCATCCTGATTACATAAACGGCGGGGAGGCGGTATTCGAACAGCCTGGTGCACGGATTTTTTGAAGGTTACTCGAGAGTCAGACAAAAGGCTTCTCCGGCGGCCGCGATGTGCGCAGTCCTGCACTTTCCTACTCGCGCAAACCGATGAGATGCATGTATTATCCGAAGACAACTGAGCAAAAAGGGTCGCAGGAAGCGCGTTCCGCTGTCCTCACATCATGGTTGGTTCGACGATTGGAAAGTACCGGGTCACCGAGTTGCTCGGCCGGGGCGGAATGGGAACGGTGTACAAGGCGATCGATGAGACCCTCGACCGCCCTGTCGCCATCAAGACGCTCAGTGCCGATCTGCTCTCGCCAGATACGCTGCAGCGATTCCGTGGCGAAGCCGTCACGCTGGCCAAGCTGAATCACCCCCGCATCGCGGCAATTCACGAGTTGACCCGCCAGGATCACGATCTTCTGATGGTCATGGAGTTCGTGAACGGCGAGACGTGCGAGAAGCTCCTGGCACGGACCGGACCACTTCCCATTGCGCGCGCGGTGGTGCTCTGCGATCAGATCCTCGATGCCCTGGAACACGCGCACGCGGCCGGAATCGTGCACCGGGATCTCAAGCCGGGCAACGTGATGGTGACCGCGTCGGGTGATGTCAAGGTGATGGACTTCGGCATCGCCCGCGTCGCCGGCACCGAACACCTGACGATGGAAGGCTTCATGATGGGCACGCCGGCCTACATGGCGCCCGAGCAGGTTCGCGGCGAAGAAGTCGATCGGCGAATGGACTTGTATGCCACGGCCGTGATGCTCTATCGGCTCGTAACCTCCCGCCTGCCGTTCGAGGCCGATTCGCCGATCACGATGATCCATTCACAACTGAGCGATCCGCCAACGCCTCCGCGGCAGTTTCGTCCGGACTTGCCCGACTGGATGGATTCGATCCTGACGCGCGGCCTCGCCAAAGCGGCAGGCGACCGCTTCCAATCGGCGGCGGACTTCCGGCTGGCGCTCGAGCGCGGCCTCGCGGGAGCACTCAACCAAGTGCCGGGGCAGCCGTTCGGCGACGACAACTCGGAGACAGTCCCGCCCATGCCGACGCCAACCGCGCTCCGCGCGGTTCCGAACATCGGCACCGCACCGCAGGTGCCGCCTGCTCCGAGCGGCATCGTCCGCACCGACACCTCCATCACGTTGCGCACTCCGCATCTCGCCGTCGCCGGAGTGTTGTTGGGATTGCTCGTTGTCGGTGTCGGGCTCCTGGCCTACGCTGCGCTCCGCCGACCGGTTTTGGTGCCGAGTACCGCGTCCGAACCGGCTGCGACGCCGGTGGAACCGGCTTCTGCCTCGGCGACCGGGCTGGAAGACGGACCAGGGTCGAACGCGCAAGCTGATCAGACTGTTCCGAGCGCTTCATCGCCGGGGACCGCGACGGAGCCTCCAGCGGCGTCGCCTTCGCCGACTCCGACCTCTCCCGTTCCAACCGGGCAGCCAGTTGCTGCGGCCCCGGGCTCGGCGGCACCGCGCCCGTCCACACCGGGCGCGCCGCTCTCGACAGGTGCGCCCGCGGCCAAGCCGTCGACAGCGGCCCCGGGAACGCCTCAACCTCCCGGCACCGCAGCAGCCAAGCCATCGTCGACGGCGGCAGTTCCAGCGCCACCGGCAGCTGGAACGACCGCTGCAGGGCGCCCCTCTCCTCCTACGTCCGCTCCCTCGGCTGCTCCGGCCCCGGCCGCGCCAGCCTCGACTTCCCCGTCCGCTGATGCGGCGGGACGCGGTGCCGTGCCTGCGACTGGAGATGCGGGTAGCGGAAGCCCCAGTGCCCCGAACGCGATCCCGGAGTCTTTTGGCGATATCAAGACGTTGGTCGCCGACGGCGCGAAAGCGAGAGAGCTCGACGCGCTGCTGATTCTCGAACCCGACAGACTGGTCGTCCGAAATCGTGACAATGGCGCTGTCCTGCAGACCGCTTCCTATCAGTCGATCGCCGTGGCCACCTACGCACGCGCCAGGCAGCCGCGCTGGCAGGAGGATTCGAGCGTCGCGCCAATTCCAAAGAGCTTCAGCGGCTCGGGGTTCTTTCTGAAGTCCTCCCGCCACTGGTTGACGCTTCAGTCCAGAAGCGAATTTGTCATCCTCCGGCTCGAGGACAAGAACGTCGGGGCGGTTCTCGCTTCGAATCGAAGCCCGCACCGGGAGTAAGATTCAGCGACCCGCGTCTCGCGACTGAATCAGGATTCTTTCCCGGCCGCCCTAGCGCGTCTCGCCGCACACTTCCGCGTTCGACAGTCGCCGGCAGTTACGTTTTCGACATCGAAATCCGTAGGACCTCCGGACACGTAGTCCTTAGTTACGTCCTAAGTGCATGAGCTCTTCCGACCATGATGAGTTCGGCAATACGAAACGAAACGCTGGGCTGGGCGTCTTACGCGGTTGATGGAGTCGACCGACCTGCTGAGCGCGGAGTGTTCGGGTGGCAGGGTCGTCGGCGTTACTACACAAAGAAGCGGCAATGAGCTGTCAGTTCGCACAGAGGGTCGAGCCGTGTCCGGCTTCCGTACGGCATCGAGCGTCAAACGTAGTGTCCGGCGTCAGCCAGACTACTTTGAGGTGTGGGATTCCGTCCCCCGCACCCACCGCCGCGGCATGTTGTTTGAAGGTCGTCGGAACCAGCGCGCTCTTCCGTAGTCCAGGTGACGCGCTTCTGTGCCTGAGGAGGCGCGACTGAGAGTCATGCGGCCAGAAAAAGTTCCAGTTTCGACGCAGCCACACTTCCTGAGCGAGCTGCACACCTGGATTCGCGAGCACCTCCACCTTGATGCGGGTGCCGAATCCGCCCTGAAAACCGCGATTCACGCCGTGTTCGTCGAGCACGAACGGCTGTGGCAGGAATCGAAGCAGGACGCGATTCGAGCACTGTCGGCGGCATTCGCGGAGAAGATGGCGTGGGTACAACAGGAACTGTCAGCCAAGGACGCGACCGTCAGCAGTATTTCACGATATTTCGAGACCCTGGTCGCCGACCTCACCGATAAGTCTCAGCGCGATCCCAAGACGAAGCTGATGAACTTCGCGCGCTTCACCGAACAGCTCGACTCGTTCCTGGCGCTCGAGCAGCGTGGCACGTGGTGCGCGGTGGGCCTCGTCGATATCACCGGTTTCAAGTGGTACAACGACACACTCGGGCACGCGGTCGGCGATCGCGTCATCGAGCGCGTCGCACACCTGCTCCGGGAGCACATCCGAACCGACGACCTCATCGCCAGAGAGCGTTCGCACGGGGACAACAAAGATTTGCACGCGCGATTTGGCGGCGATGAATTCTGTTTTCTCATTCCGGATCTCGACGAATTCCAGCAGGCGTATTCCGTCGCCGAACGGTTTCGCGAGGCCGTCGAGCGATACGATTGGACGCTCGAGGATCACGGGCTCGCGCGGCAGCCGGTTCGAGTGGACGTGGGGGTCGTCTGTCTGTGGCTGGGACGTGTGGCCGACCGGCGCTTCATCGCGCGGCGGCTCTCCGCCGAGCTGATTCATTGGGCCGACAAGCTGATGTACGAGGCCAAGGAAGGCCGCTTCGGCCACATCGCGTTGACGCAGCTTCGCGTGGAAGACGGCGATCTGCAGGAGATTCCCACAACGCGGCGCTCGACGGACACACGCGCTACGCTCTGAGCGTGTTACACTCACCAGTTGGTCGTCCCGATCAATTCGGCGTCTGGTCGCCGACTGATGCGCGTCGTGTGTGGACATCCACGACGCGGCCAGATCTCGATGGTGGGTGTAGCTCAGCGGCAGAGCGCCGGACTGTGGCTCCGGAAGTCGCGGGTTCGAACCCCGTCACCCACCCCACTCATTAGAAGGCACTTACGGCGTGGCTCTCAGCCACGTCGTTTTCATTTTGTGTCTGATTCGTATCTTGATGATTACCACAAGCCTTGGAGCATTACCGCGGCCTCATACGCCAAGAATGCACCTGTGGCAAACAGCCCCATACGCAAGGCACCGTACACGTTCAAGCGACGCTCGTTCCGCTCGGGGTCAATTCTTCGTTTGGCTTGATGCAGAATCGTGCTGCCCGCATACATAATGATTCCTACTGCGCTGGACCACACACCATAGAACACTACGAATCGAGCGAGGCGTCCAAAACTGCCAAACTTGTACAGCAAGAGCAACGTAAGCACAACGCAGAGACCGAGCAAAGGCAACGGGAAGAACGCATTCTCCTTGTTGGGATTAAACCAGCGCATAGTCACTGTATCGGCTCGTCGTCACCGCAAACATGTGAACGGCTCTAACGGCGTGGTGTTATCCGGCCGAAACGTCGGGATATGGCAACAATCTGGTTGCGGTGGGCGGCGGTGCTTCCGGCGGCGCTGCTGGCTATTCCGCTGGCACCCTTCCCCCTTCATTGGGTTCTCTATTCATCGCTCACAGGGTCAGGATTCATCGAACCTTACCCGCAAACGCCCGAGCGCATTCTCACTCCGCTAGCAATTTCTACCGCGTTCGTCTGGGCAGGTTCCCGCGTCGCGCCGAAATTCAAGATCGAAACCGCCGTTGTGCTCTGCGGGCTGTGGCTCCTGGTAGTCGGTGGGTTCGTGGCGTTGTCGCTGGCTGGTGCCAGGGTGGGCCGCATCGGGCTTACGATGCAGTACGGAGGATTAGGCGCGGTCCTGGCCGTTGCTGGTGCGTTTGCTGGTGTTCTAACCGTTCGCCACGACAACACACCGTCCGCCGGGGCGTCAAACTCTGCCGAGCTTCTTTCTAAGGCATAAGCTCTCCCATCAACGCAAAGCACTTACGGCGTGGCTCTCAGCCACGCCGTTTTTCTTTTGTGGTGTCTAGGGAGACTGACTAGGAATACTGGCTTGCCATGGTCCGCAAGTCTTCAATCATTTCGTCGAGATTTGCGTTGCCGAGTCGAAATTCGACGGTCGCGCCGTTTTTTAGGGTGCCCTGAAACTCGTTCGTGAACCAATCAGCGAGGGCACGAAGTCCTTGTCGTGTGAAATGGAAAATGTCGCCAACGACCATTCCTTCAGAGTTGCGTTTCATTTTTCGTGGCAACCCCTCGCCCGGATACGCCCGCGTCTCCTTATATTCGAACAGAAGGTGATCCAAAAGCCGACGCGGCTTAGGGTTTGACTCGTGAACGTGTGCGATGATGTCTTGACCCGCGGACCACGGGTCGTCGGTGAGCATGACATACATGAGGGCGAATCGAACGAGCATCGTGCCGATTCCAGAACGTTGCAGGTCTTCTGGAACGGTAAGCCCACCTAGCTCGTAGGGTTCTGTATCGCTATCTCGTTTGACATAACAAAGCCCGACGAACTGCCCCGTGTCAGTCCGTCGGGCGCCAAAGAGCGAACTGCTCTGTGCGAACTTTAGGAGTTCCGCAGCCGTGCGCGGATAAAGGTGCTCGTCACTGTCGGCGATACCCTTGTGAAACGCGTAGGCTTCGTCTGCCTCGGTCGAGCGAACGACTGAGAATATGAACGACAGCGTCGAATTCCCTTGAACGGGAATAATACATGAGCATCGGCGCTATCGCGACTTCGCTGCTAGCGGATGACTGAACGACATTGATCGTCCGCCGCTCACCGAGACTCTGCGAGCTTGCACATCGTCGAGTGTCTTCAGCCGTTCACGAAGGTCACCCTGCATCCACCGCGCGGCTGCCTGTCTCATTGACCGGCGTGGAAGATTTCTTCCTCTCATCCACCGATTGACAGAGGGACGACTGACGAGTAGCGCATCCGCTATTGCCTGATCTGACATTTCAAAAAGCTCTTGCGCCTCTCGGAGTGCAGTAGAAAACTGCTCGTCATTCGTCAAGTCAAGAGAACTGAGCCGAGCCTGAAACGAGCGCAGCACGTCAATTCGTGATGGTACCGGCGCTAGGCTTACCCCCATGACTCCCTCCCTTCACGTAAGACGAGTTCATTATGCACTACAACACTATTTGCTTCAAGTAGAAAATGTGCAATATTCATTAACAAAAAGCCAAATACCTGACTGGATCTAGTTCATTATGCACTAACATGGCCCACCACTGCTGAGCCTCTTTTGTGGCGAATATTTGGTGAAGTCCACAGAAGATTCGCTGCGAACTTGACGCTGCTCATTGCACTTGTCCGAGTCCCCGCCCAGGAGGTTCACCATGTGTGTTAAGCAGGTCGCGGGCCGGACGGCGGGCGGCGGTGGCGCGGCGGGCGGGCGGGGGCCGGTGGTGGTGCGGTTGGTCCTGGCGCGGCAAGTGGTGGCTGTGCTGGTCCTCGTCGTCGACGTCGTCTTCTTCTTCTACATCATGATCAAGGTGTAGATCTTGATCTTCGTGTTCGTGATCTTTCACATCCTGCTTGGGAGGCTCGCATGACTAAAGAGCCGACTTCGGAAAACTAAGCCAACCGCTACAGAAAGAGACGCAGAATCGGTGAACCTGGCGCGGGTGTACGTCCACAGTGACCTACCCTGTCACAAACTCAGGTAAACTGTCACCACACATGCCGACAGTTGAGCGGACGGCAACGCTCCGCCCGGCCCTGAAGTGGGCCGGCGGCAAGCGCTGGCAGGTGCCGCACCTTCAGCCCGTTTGGGAAGCGCACTCGAAGCGACGGCTCGTCGAGCCGTTTTGCGGGGGACTCGCTGTCGACGCTCGGGCTGATGCCGTCTCGCGCGCTTCTGAACGACGCGAACCCGCACCTGATCAACTTCTACCGCTGGCTTCAGAAGGGGCTTCGGGTCGATCTCCCGATGGAGAACGACGAAGCGCTCTTCTACCAGCACCGAAACCGATTCAACGCCTTGCTGTCGGCCGGAAAAGGCGCGAGCCGAGACGCAGCGGCAATCTTTTATTACCTGAACCGCACCGGCTTCAACGGGCTCTGCCGCTTCAATCGATCCGGCGAATTCAACGTGCCGTTCGGCCGATACGCGCGCATCGGCTACACGCGCGACTTCACACCTTACCGCGACGTGTTCGCCGATTGGACGTTCACCTGCACCGACCTCGAAGGGGTTCCGCTCGACCGCGACGACTTCGTTTACGCTGATCCGCCTTACGATGTCGAGTTCACGCAGTACGCGAAGGGCGGTTTCGCGTGGGAAGACCAAGAGCGCACGGCCGTATCGCTGGCGAAGCATCGCGGGCCGGTCGTGCTGGTGAATCAGGCAACGGCTCGGATCGAAAAGCTGTACCGGACGGCTCGGCTATCGACGTGTGTTTTCTCGAAGCGCCACGTCGCATAAGCTGCACAGGCGACCGCACGCCAGCCCGCGAGATCATGGGCACGCGTAACGTGTGACGCCGCGCAACACGAATACGGGTGGCGTGCTCGAAGCGATGATCCTGCCCGCACTCAAGCGGGGCGGCTACACCTATCAAGCGCAAGTCAAAGCGGGCACGCGTTGCGGGGGCGGCATCCACAAGGTGGACGCTATAGCCGAGAAGGACGGCGCGAAGGTGCTCGTCTCGCTGAAGTGGCAACAGACCGGCGGCACGGCGGAACAGAAGGTGCCGTTCGAGGTCATGTGTCTTGCCGACGCCGTCCGGCCGGGCACGCCGACCGCGCGTATCTGTACTTGGGGGCGACGGATGGACCCTCCGCAACTACTACACGTCTGGTGCCCTGGCCGATCATCTGATTCACGTCGCGCTCGTGCGGGTCGTCACGCTCGAAGCGTTCATCCGACTTGCGAATAACGGGCAGCTCTAGACGACGTTATCCCGGGATCGAAGCAGATTTAATCCATCCGCTTGACACTCTGAACCTTTGAAAAGCCGCCGCACATGGATCCTTTTGAATATTCGGGTTTCTGGTGGGACCCCCTAGCACCTGACAGGAAGTGGCCAGGGACTCTCCGATACAGTCCGATCAGCGGCTGTGTCCTGACACTGATTCTTCCACCGCCGAAAGGGATTGCGCTTTTTTACTCCGACCTACCCGATAACAAGATTCTCGTCGGTGAAACTAGAACAAGCGAGCGCATCACACTGCTTCGATGTTTTCATCAAAAACGCGATGAGATTTTCGCGAACGCCGCGATTGTCGGTTTCCACGCTGAGTCAGACGATCCGCTCATCTCGACAGCGGCCGTCGTAGTTCAACACATCGGTGATTGGTGGGGGCCTGGTGCGATTCACTTCGAGGGAAGCGCGATATGGCCCAACGTCAACGCGCATTACGAGAAGCCTGATGATGTAACCCTCCGCGACACCCCGGACATGCGCGTGCACATCGGCTCCGGGCTTGCGTTCTCATTGTCGTTGATGAAAGCCTCGTTGGCCGAAGAGATTCGGATCGAGTTCAAGGCGACTGAACCTCAGCACCTGAGCGTTGTCCAGAGGCAAATTTACGCTTGCAGGGATCTGCTCTCAGTCGCGTGCCTGAGACTGTGTGAAGTTGAGGCGTTACGGCTGCGTCGGCCCGGTCCAGACGGGGAGATCGGAAGCTATTACGCGATCCCAATCTTCAAAGATCCGTCTGACCAGTCGGCCGCATGGCCTGATTTTCTACTCCGGTTTCAGGACATTCGTGAGCAAGCAAAAGAAGTGTTCAGCACCTGGCTTGAGTGTGCTGAGCAGCTCTCGGTTGTTCGGAGTCTTTACCTTAGCGCAGCGTACGGAAAGGTCCCCTTCGTGGAGATCAAGCTGCTGACACTGGCACAAGCCGCGGAGGCATATCACCGACGATGCTATATCGACCGCTACATGACCCCCGCCGACTACACGAGCAAGGTGGCCGAACCGATGCAAGCGAGCATCCCGAAGGACCTAGTCCAGTCGCTTCGAGCGTCGTTGAGCAATCGACTCAAGTACGGTAACGAGTACTCGTTCCACAAGCGGATGTCTATCATGTGCAAGGAACACGAATCCGCTCTCGCCTGTGTGGTTCCGAATCCTGGTCACTGGATCGACCGAATCATCGAGCACCGACACGCGTTGACCCATCATGCCGTCACTGACGAGAACCAGGTCTCAATCAACGCCGAAGAACTGTTGCGATGTAACTTCGTTCTCCGTGTCTTGCTCGAACAGTGCTTCCTGAAGTCGATGGGTCTGTCGGGTGAGGAACGGCAAAAGTTGTCGGCGCGATGCCAGACTTACGGCAGGATCAAGGAACGGTTTTTCCAATGAACCGATGCCGGTGACGATGTGAGCAAACGAACTCGCAGGAAGCGATTTGTCTGGTGGCTTCAGCGGATGGTCTATACGCTCGTGAGCGTTGTACGTCATCCGCGGCGGGTGACGTGTCTCGATTGCGGGTTTCTCGCGTGGGCTGATGAGCACGAGGTCGGCACGGCGACGCGAATCCAGTTGTGGCAGCCGGGGGGTGTCGGCCACTACTCAAACCCTGAAAGTCTCGGTTGCTCTCGCTCGATGTGGACGTGGGAACTTGGTTACGTTCGCGCTGACGCCTATGTGATCAATGAAGAACTTGAGCAGTCCCGTCGCGGTTGTGAGGGATTTTATCGTTGTCGACCTGGCTGGTCACCGGGCGAACACCGCGACCTGGTGCTGAAGCGTTCGGAGAACCGTCGAAGCCTTGGACATCTAGTTGTCGGGGTCGTTTTGGGCGGTCTGGTGACGTACCTTGTGACGTGGTTAACGAAGTAGTGCGAGAGATGCTGTGGGATACGTCTCGATTCATTAACGCGTGACAAGAGGGTCGTCTTGACCGAATCAGCACTCGAAGCTCGCCCGTCGTTGACCGATTTCGCTACGATCTTCGCACACATGTGGTATCGAGATTTTCCGCATCGGTCTTTGCAATTCAAAGCAAAAAGGGCGGACTGGACGATTCACATTGGCGTCACGGTTCGAGCTACCGCAGACCTAATGGGTTTGTTTACGCGTTTTGAGACCGGGGGGCGGACCGATGCCGTGCTCACGGACAATCAGAACCGTCGTCTCGCGTTGGTTGAATGGGAATACCAAGGTCTCGACAAGGGAGATTTAGGCGTCACGGAATTTGAAAAGCTGAACAAATCCTGCCGTAACCAACAGGATCTTCGATTCGCATGTCTCATCGTCTACCGTGCGTTGGCCCGTCAAGCCACAAAGCAAAAGCAGAAGACGCAACAAGAACTCTGGAGAGTTACACGCAGCGCTGGACGTCGGAGCCACCGCTGTTGCTCGTGGTGATCGAGTATGACTGGCAAGCCAAAGGGAGTTTCAGGAAGTTCAAACACATCACGATGGACAAGATCGCGGGCGGAAGAAAAGAGCGCTTGCGAGAGCAGGTTGCCTACCCGTGGAGGGTTGACGGATCAAAATGGTTCGAGAAGAGTTCGAGCTGACTACTGTGATGCCTGCTTCCACAGAGACGATCCGCCGGTCACGCAGCTTCCGGTGAATTTTTCTTCGGGTCGGGAGTCTCCCCGCTGATGACGATGACCTGCATCCTGGCAGGATCGACGCCAGCCTTCTCAAATAACTGATTCCATTGTTCCTCAGACCGGTACCGCTTGGTTTCGTAGACGGCGAAAATCACCGATGTCCACTCCTCGGACATGTAGCCTCGCGTATCGGCCAGCAGCTCATCGGCAACCTGCTTAACCTTCTCTTCGCTATCCAGAAACTTGTATTCGATCAGCGTTTGCAGCGACGGGATTCCCGTATCCGGCTCGAAGCTCTTGACCGGTTTGGAGAGCGTCGGTTTGTGAATGAGATCAGGGTACACGCAGCGCAGCACGTTCTCGACCCGCCAGTGCAACACCTTTTCCTCGTCGAGCTGACCCTTATACACCTTACTATCGTGAATAGCATAGTTTGTTGCCTTCAGGATGCTCCGAAGATCGCGTGTCACAACGCGCGGCGCTTCAGCGACAAACAGGGCGCGCAACGATGACACGTATCGCCTGACAGGGAGGGCCCACTTCCAGAAGGGTCGGTTCTGAAAATCCGTGTCGATGGCAACCATATCTTCCTCTTTGGCTTGCTCAAAGTCGTGAAGGATCTTGGCCCGCAACAAAGGCAAGTTCATCGCTTCCGTCAAAATCAGCAGCTTCAGGTACGCGAGCTGCAAATGAAAATTCGCACTCTGAAGCGCCCAGTCTTCTGTGTAATCTTCGAGGGCCTTATTCGCCCTGCTCAGACTCTCGGCGATGTTCGTCAGCGTGGCGTTGATCTCGGTCGCATATAACTCGCGCATGTTGATACCTGCCGTCACGCCGGCATTGTAGCCCGGTAGGATTCTGGCCGATACGACGAGCGCGGCGTCAGTTGCCGCAATGGAGCGTTCGATGAAAAACGGAAAAGCCGATGGTCTCGTCGCCCTTCCGCAGATTGCCCTCTGCCGCTGCGGCCGTTCGGCGATGAAACCGTTCTGCGACGGCACGCACACGCGCAATCGCTTCGATGACGCCAAGGATCCACAGCGCCTGAGCGATCGCCAAAATACCTACGAGGGTCTGCAACTGACCGTGCTCGACAACCGCGGCACGTGCGCGCACTCAGGCTACCGGTCCGGCTTGAAGCCCTGGATACCGTGCTCGGTGGTTGCCTGCGGAACCTGGCGGACGACGGTTCTAGTAACTGCTGAATCAGGTCAACGCTTGGCGGAGAGCGGTGACCGGCTCTTGATCTGAACCGCCGGCAGGAGCCGATTCAATTACCGCGGGAACCCGAATGTGACCCCGAATGTCGCGCGCCAGAAGCCATAGTCCTCGAAAAAGCCGCCCTCTTGCTTGTCCTCGTCGACGAGGGCGCGGACATACCGCAGGTCGCTTCGGAGCCCCACGCGATCCTTCAGCGAGTAGATCACGCCTCCGCCGACGTTGAATCCGAGGTTGTTCTGGTCGGCGTCGAACAGCTCGTTCGCACTATCGAACCATGCGCGAATCACGCCCAGCCCTGCGGTGCCGTACGGACGCCAGTTCGTCGCGCCCTGAATGTGAATGGCCGCCACCAGGTTGCCCATGACGCTCATGGCATCAGTATCGAGGTCGATCGTAGGATTGGGATTGGGGTTGATCACATCCTCATCCTTGAAGAAATGAGGGTAACGCCCAAAATCAACCTCGAACCCCAGCAGGCCGCCGAAATAGCCGACTGATCTACCGACACCCACCTTGCCTGCTTCGACGTCGCCGACGTTGGTGCCAAGTAGGGTGTGACTGGTTCTCCTGTTGGTTACCTCTGATCCCCCTGTTCTTGGCACCTTCCGATGCTGGCGCGCACGAGTGCACTCCTGCTGCCACCGGAGTTTTGTGACTAAAGGCACGACACCGATGACGGGCGACGGATGTTGTCCTCACCGGACGACACGTCAGGCATCACACTGACTCCTCGGGTTGACACTCGATCCAAGTCCGATTCGGTACTCCGGTCGTCTGGCTTACCCTCGTGACTTTCGTCGGGATCACCTATGACGCACCTCGAGCACGCCGCGATCGACACCCACAGGTTTCTGGTAGCCAGCAGCGAGCGCCGCGTGCGACTGTATTCCCATGCCGAGACGTCTTGACTGCGCGGAAACGTGGGCCGGCAACGACAGGACCGCGAGTCTGGTCGAGCTGCCAGGTTTGGCGGCATGGGTGCATTCGGTTCCGGCCGGGACGGGTGACGCTGGCGGCGACGTCCACTATGTATCGGTGTGCCCCAGTTGCATCGTCTCCCGTATCGCGCTTGCTGATGTGAGCGGGCACGGACAGGCCGTGGTGTCACTGAGCGAGAAGCTTCGAGAGCTCATGCAGCGCTACCTTCTCGCGATCGAACAGGGCGAACTCATGCAGGATCTCAATCAGGCAGTTCAGAAAGAGTTCGACGAGGTGCACTACGCCACGATGGTCGCCGTCGGGTGGCACGGCCGCAGAGGTCTGCTCGTGCTGACGAACGCGGGGCACCCAACGCCCCTCTGGCATCGGGCGGCAAGTCGGGAATGGAGCTGGCTTGAACCGCGCCGCCCGAGCGAGCGAGGGCGGCCCGGCGGTGTTCCGCTAGGGCTGCTCGCCGACATCAACTACGACCGGAGAGTCGTCAGGCCGCGGACAGGCGATCTGGTGGTGTTGTACACGGACGGCGTCTCCGAAGCCACCAATCCGGCCGGAGAGGAGCTCGGTCGTGACGGGCTGATGAAGCTCGCGCGCGAGCTTGACCCCAGTTCCGCCGAAGCATTTGGCACTCAGCTCACATCGGCCCTGCACGGCTTTCGCGGAGGCGTCGAGCCTGTGGATGACCAGACGATCATTGTGATGCAGAGAGTCGCAACTTGACGGGCTGTGTCACTGCCAGCCACCGCCCAGCGCGCGATAGAGCTGCACCAGCGCCAGGAGCTCGTTACGTCTGGTCTGCGCGAGTCCCAGTTCGGCGTCGAACAGGTCGCGGTCGGCATCGAGAGCGTTCAGCAGCGTGTCGACTCCGCCACGGTATCTCATGTAGGCCAGACGCGATCGGTCCTGAAGTGTCATCTCCAGCAGCTCTTGTGTCGCACGAATCTCCCTCGCCTGTCGATACTGAACGAGTGCATCCGACACCTCCCGGAAGGCGGTCTGGATCACGCGTTCGTATTGGACCACCGCGATCTGCTGTTGTGCTTCGGCCAGCCTCACATTCGACCCGATTCGACCGCCGTTGAAGATCGGTTGCGTCACTTGCGGTATGAACTGCCACGCTCTCGTCGACCCAGTGAAGAGACCAGCCAACTCGCTGCTCTGAAACCCGAAGAAGCCTGTCAGGCTGATCTGAGGAAAGTAGGCGGCCTTGGCCACGCCGATGATGGCGTTTGCCGCGACGAGATTTTGTTCCGCGGTCTGGATGTCCGGGCGCCGTTCGAGCAGCGAGGAAGGCAATCCAGGAGGGACAGACGGTGGCTGTTCCTGCCCGGTCAACGGGCGGCCACGCGCAATTGCACCCGGGCGCTCGCCAAGCAGCAGGCTGATCGCGTTCTCGGTCTGCTCGATCAGCTGCTCGGTGCTGGGGATCACTTGCGCCGCTGTGTACACCAGTTGCTCGCCCTTCCCTAAGCTCGAGCAGCGTCGCGACGCCACCCTGTTCCCGCAATCTGATCAGCTGGAGCGATTCCTCGCGGGCGGCCAGCGTCCGCTTGGCGATCTCCAGCTCCATGTCCAGCTCGAGCAGGTTGAAGTAGGCGCTGGCGACGTCGCCGATGAGTGTGGTGATCACCGCCTTGCGATTCTCGTCGCTGGCGAGCAGGTCAGCCTGCGCAGCTTCGGTCGCGCGGCGCAGCCGGCCCCAGACATCGACTTCGAACGAGAGGAGGTTGAGCGCCACCCTGCCGAATGTCTGTCTCTGCGAGAAGCCCTGAGGAAGGGGGACGAGCCGCTGGCTGAGGAAATGCGCAGCGGTGGTCACGCCGGCGCTGGCATCAATGGTGGGGAACTGGTCGGCCCGGGTGATCCCGAGATTGGCGCGCGCCGCATCCACTCGGGCCACCGCCTCGCGGAGATCGTAGTTCTGCACCAGCGCCGTGCGGACCATGTCCTGCAGCCGCTCGTCTTTGAAGACGTCGAACCATTTCAAGTCAGCCAGCGACGTGAGGTCGGCTGGCGGCGTGGCGTCTGCGCTGCCGCGAAAGACGTCCGGGGATGTGACGGGAGGTCTCCGGTAGTTCGGGCCCACCGTGCAGCCCGTGAAGAGGCTGGCCGCCACCGTCGCCATGCACAATCGCTTCTTCATGTCGTGTTGCGTCTCCAGCGCTCTTCTGATCTTCAAGGGGCCAGGCCATTGCCGGTGGCGGGTCCGACCAGACGGGCCAGCCTCCTTCACTTTGCCTCTTCGAGTCAGCCGTTCCACGACGTAGAAGGTCACCGGGATGAGAAAGATGGCGATGGTCGTCGCGGCCAGCATGCCGACGATCACGACGGTGCCGAGGATTCGCCGCCCCGCCGCGCCGGACCCCGAGGCGATCCACAGCGGGACGCAGCCCAGAATGAACGCGAACGACGTCATCAGGATCGGGCGCAGACGCCGGCGCGCTCCTTCCAGCGCCGCGTCCACGAGATCCCGGCCCTTTCTCGGATTCAGTCTTGGCGAACTCGACGACGAGGATGGCGTTCTTCGCCGACAAACCGATGAGGACGATCAGGCCGATCTGGGCATACACGTCCAGGTCGTAGCCCCGCAGGAGAAGGCCGGCGAAGGCGCCCAAGACAGCAATCGGCACCGTCAACAGCACCGAGAAGGGCAGCGACCAGCTCTCATAGAGCGCCGCCAGGATCAGGAACACGAATACGAGCGACAAGCCGAATGACCTGATCGCGGCACCTGACACTTGCCTCTCCTGGTACGAGAGGTCGGCCCAGTCGTAGCCCATCTCGGGCGGGAGGACGTCTCTGGCCACGGCCTCGAGTGCTGCCATCGCCTGGCCGGAACTGTATCCGGGTGCGGCGACGCCGATAACCTGGGCGGCGCGGTAGAGATTGAAACGGTTGGTGTACTCGGGGCCGCTGATGCTGCGCGTGGTGATAAGCCCCGAGAGCGGAACCATCGTGCCCTTGTCATTCCGCACGTGATAGTTTCGGAAGTCCTGCGCGCTCCTGCGCTCCGCCCCTTCCGCTTGCAGGAACACGCGCCATTGGCGGCCGAAGCGGTTGAACTGGTTCAGAAACAGTCCACCGAGGTAGGCTTGCAGCGTCTGGTAGACATCGGCGATGGCCACTCCCTGTCTCAGCGCCTTGTCGCGATCCACATCGGCGTAGATCTGCGGGACGGCAGCGGAGAACTGTGAAGCAACTCCGGCCAGCTCCGGACGTTGGCGGCACGCAGCAAGGAACTTCTGAAGATTCTGGTCGAGAAACTCGACCGACGCCCCGCTGCGATCCTGGAGCCAGAACGAAAAGCCACCAGCGCTGCCGAGTCCTGGAATCGACGGCGGCATGAACGCAAAGGCCACCGCCTCCGGCACCTGCGCCGCAAGCGCCCCGTTCAGGCGATCGACAATGGCTCGCGCTCGCAAGCTGCTGCTGACGCGCGCTCGTCCCAAGGCGTGAGAGCAACGAAGAAGAAGCCCTGGTAGCTGGCTGAAATGCGCGTCAGCAGACTGAAGCCGCCAACCGTGACGTAGGACTGGATCCCCTCGGTCTTGCCGAGAATCCCCTCGACCTTTTTCAACACCTGGTCCGTCCTCGCCAGCGAAGCTGCCGCCGGAAGCTGGACGTTCAGAAAGGCGTAGCCGTAATCCTCTTCGGGAAGAAAGCTCGCCGGGAGTGTGCTGCCGATGAGACCATCCACCGCTGCGACGCCGGCGAGGATCAGCATGGCCACGCCCGCCTTGCGGATCAGCGCGTGGCTCCAGGTCGACGTACCCGCGTGTCGCCTGCGCGAACCTCCGGTTGAAGCCGCCGAAGAACCTGGCGAAGACGCCTTTCGATTCCTTCCGCGGCCTGAGCAGGAGCGCGGAAAGCGCCGGTGAGAGTGTCAACGCGTTGAAGGCCGAGATGAGCACGGCGATCGCAATCGTTACGGCGAACTGTTCGTTCAGCCGCCCCTGAATGCCACCCATGAACGCCACCGGCAGGAAGACCGACGAGAGGATCAGCGCAATGCCGATCACCGGCCCGGAGACCTCCTTCATCGCCTGCGACGTGGCATCGACAGGCGACATCCCTTCCTCGATGTGTCGCTCGACCGCTTCCACGACCACAATCGCGTCGTCCACGACGAGGCCGATGGCGAGCACGAAGGCGAACAGCGACAACGTATTGATCGAGAAACCCAGCAAAGGGAACACGGCGAAGGTGCCGATGAGCGATACCGGCACGGCAATCATCGGGATGAGCGTCGCCCGCCAGTTCTGCAGGAAGAGGAAGACGACGATGATGACGAGGATCAGGGCCTCGGCGAGCGTCTGGACGATCTCGCGGATGCCCTCGGTGACCGGCAGCGTGGTGTCCAGCGAGATCTCGTAGTCGAGGTCGCTTGGAAACCGTCCCTTCAGCTCCTCCATCGTCGTCTTGATGCCCCCGGCAACCGCCAGTGCGTTCGAGCCGGGAGCCTGGAACACCGCGATAATGGCGCTCGGCTGGCCGTTCGTGCGCGAGCTCTGCTGATAGTTGAGCGCGCCGAGCTCGATTCGGGCCACATCCTTCAACCGCACGACCGAGCCGTCCGTGTTGGAGCGGACGACGATCTCGCCGAATTCCTCGGGCGTCTGGAGCCGCCCCTGCGCGCGGACGGTGTAGGTCTTCTCCATGTCCGGGGGCGCAGGTTCCCCGCCGACCTTGCCAGAAGGGTTGACGTTGCTTTGCTGCCGCACCGCGGTGGCGAGGTCGGGAACCCCGAGACCGAGAGTGCCAGCGCGTCCGGCTTGACCCAGATGCGCATCGCGTAGTCACTGGAACCGAAGACCCTGACTTCGCCCACGCCCGACACGCGATAGAGGACGTCGTTGATGTTGATGTTGGCGTAGTTGGCGAGGAACAGCGAATCGTAGGTCCTGTTGGGCGAGTAGAGCGAGATGACCATCATGGGCAGCCCCGTGGACTTCCGCGTCGTGAGCCCGAACTGGCTGACGTCGGTCGGAAGATTGGGCTGCGCCTGCGCCACGCGGTTCTGCACGTTGACCTGGTCGATGTTGACGTCGGTCTCCACATCGAAGGTGACCGCCAACTGCTCGGTGCCGTCGTTGGCGTTGGTGGACTGCATGTAGAGCATGTTGTCGACGCCGTTCATCTGCTGTTCCAGCGGCGTCGACACCGATTGCTCAATCGTGACGGCGTCGGCTCCCGTGTACACCGTCGACACGACGATCTGAGGCGGGACAATCTCGGGAAACTGCGCCAGCGGCAGTCCCAGCATGGCGATCAGGCCGCCGATGACGGTGACGATCGCGATCACCATCGCCACGATCGGGCGCCGGATGAAAAAGTCGGCGATCACAACTCAATCCCTCGGCCCGGGCGCTGGTCCGGGCGAAGGCCGACAAACGGCTTCGGGTTGACGACCAGATTCGGGTCTGACTTGCTGGATGCCTTCGACGACGATTCGTTCACCCGGCTTCAAGCCGTCTTCGATGATCCACTGTGAGCCGCTGCGTTCGCCGACCGTGACCGGCCGGATGCTGACCTTGTTGCCATCGTCGACGACCGCAACCTGGTAGCGACCCTGCAACTCGGTCACGGCGCGTTGCGGCACGAGGACTACGTTTCTTCTGATGTCGGTCACCGCGCGGACGCGGCCGTACTGACCCGGGCGCAGGATGTTGCCGGGATTCGGGAACAACCCGGCGAGCCGAATCGCGCCGGTCTGCGCGTTGACCTGGCGGTCGGCGACGTAAAACTGGCCTTTGCGCGGGTAGACGGTGCCGTCGGCCAGCAGGAGCTCCAGCTCGAGCTCCCGAAGGCGCGCCTCCCGCTCGCTCTCGATAGGGTTCGCGCGCATGTAGCGCAGGTACTCCTGCTCGGTGGCGGTGAAGTAGGCCTTGATGGGATCGACGGTTGAAACCGTCGTCAGGCTGCTGGTGCCGGCGCTGACAAGGTTGCCGATCTGCGCCTGGGCCAATCCCGCGATACCGTCAATCGGCGAACGTATCGTCGTGAAGCCCAGATTGAGCTCCGCCGTCGCGACCGCAGCCTTGGCCGCCACGATGGCGGCGTTCGCCGCCTCGACTTGCGCCTTGGCTGCGAGATTGGCCTGGACGGCGTTATCGAGCTCTTGAGCGGTGATGGCCTTTGCTTCGGCCAACGGCGTGTAGCGATTGACGTCGAGCTGTGTCTTGCCCTGATTCGCCTCCGCCTGCAACTCCTGCGCGGTGGCCTGGGCGAGCTGCCCTTTCGCCTGATCGAGCACCGCCTCGGAACGGCCGCTGATCGAGCTCAAAGAGCAACTGTCCTTTCCTGACGAACGAGCCTTCGGTGTAGTGCTGCGTGAGCAGATAGCCGGTCACCTGCGCCTTGATTTCGGCGTTGACCATCCCGTCCAGGGTTCCGATCCATTCGCCGTAGACCGGAACATCTTTCTGCTCGACCTGTACGACCTCCACGTCGGGCGGGGGCGGTTGAGCTTGTGGCCGAGGCGCGGAGCAGCCGCCAGCAATCAGCAGGGAAAGGCTGGCCAGGGAGATGCCCAGCAGCGACTATCTGCGTGCCTGTCGACATCTCATCCGTTCTCCAAGTTACAGTCTTACGCGACGCTGTGGCGGTGCATGCAAGGATGCGCCCTCCGGCTTCCCTCCACTTTGAAACCGTCGACGCCATGCGCGTGCGGAACGGCCAGATCATCGAGCATTGGGGCGTGGCGAATCTGTTCTCCCTTCTGCAACAACTGGGCGCCTTGCCTACTGGGGTCAAGGCCTAGCGGAAATTGACGCCGTCCGGGCGGACGGTTGCGCCAGGAGGAGCGCTTCGTCCGCTGCTCTCGATGCGGGTACTCATGACGTTTCCCGTTTCGACATCTTCGCCACACTTGCGTTCCTAACTGGCTTGGGCTGCAACGGGGAGGCTTCCTGGTCTGGAACGGCGGGGTTATGCCAGCCTCCCGGGGGCGACACTCGCTGGTCAACCTCAGTCGGCCCCCACGTGGCTTTCTCGTATTCGTGAATCGGAGTGGCAGCTTTCAGTACCGGATCGACGATTCGCCACGCCTCTTCGATATAGTCCTGTCGGGCAAACAGCATGGCGTCCCCTGCCATGGCGTCGCTCAGCACTCGGTCGTACGCGTCCACTTCGTCCGGACCGGGATGACGACTGGCCACCATTTCCACGTTCTTTCCTTTGAACGCCCCGCCCGGAGCCATGACAGTCGCGCCTAACGCTATCGTCATCTCGGGACTCATCCGGAACCGGAGATGGTTCTGAGACAAGGCACTCACCGGGACGACGGTCGGAGGCTTTCGGAATCGGCCGATGACCTCCGTGCAGGTGACGGGCAGCTTCTTTCCTGCGCGGATGTAAAACGGTACGCCCTTCCAACGCCAGGAATCGACTTCCAATTGCAGCGCGGCAAACGTTTCCGTCTTCGAATCGGGAGCGACTCCGGTTTCCTCGAGGTAACCGCGGAACTGACCGCGGACGACTTTGGTCACCTCCGGTGGTGGAATCGCTTTCAGTACCTTGACCTTCTCGTCACGAACGGTTTCGCTGTCGCTGCGGACCGGAGGCTCCATCGCAAGGTTGCACAGGATCTGGAAGAGATGGTTTTGGATCACGTCGCGAACAGTGCCGGTTTGATCGTAGAAAGCGCCTCGGCCTTGTACGCCGAAGTCTTCGGCCATGGTGATCTGGATGCTTTCGATATAGTTGCGGTTCCAGAACGGCTCCATGAACGCGTTGGCAAACCGGAACACCGCCACATTGTTCACCGGCCGCTTGCCAAGATAGTGATCGATGCGAAAGATCCCGGCCTCCGGGAAGGCCGCATACAGAATGCGATTGAGCTCCTGCGCCGAGGCAAGGTCGTGGCCGAAGGGCTTCTCGACAATCACGCGAGCGCCGCGCGCGCAGCCCGACTTCATGAGCTGTTCCACGACTGTTCCGAAAAGCAGGGGTGGGATGGCCAGATAATACGCGGGGCGTTGCGCCCCCTCGAGCTTCTTGTGGATCGCCTCGAACGTTGCCGCATCGTTGTAGTCGCCATCGACGTAGCGGAGTAAGCCGCTGAACTTGGCGAAGGCCACATGGTCAACGCCACCCTGGTTCGCGATGCTCTCGTATGCGCGCGCGCGAAGCTCTTCGAGATTCCAACCAGCCTTGGCCACGCCAATGACCGGCACATTCAGGTGGCCGCGTTTGACCATGGCGTGCAGCGCCGGAAAGATCTTCTTGTAGGCCAGATCGCCCGTTGCGCCGAAGAACACGAGGGTGTCTGCATCCGAATCGCTCATCGCAAATCTCCGTCCCTCCAGCGCTATTTGGCGGCTGCCTTCTCCAGATGTCCGCCGAAGCCGTAGCGCATCGCGGAGAGCAGCCTGTCTTGATAGTCTGCATGTCCGATCGCATGCTCTTCCTTGCGGACATTTGCGTCGCGTAAGATGCTGAGTCTTTCAGCGTTTGCAGCCATGAGGCCGTACTCGATCCCGTTGTGGACCCTCTTCACAAAGTGGCCGGCGCCGTTGGGCCTGATATCGCCCATGTGAATGCTGCAAGGACCGGCGTCACGTCTTGACGCACAGCGTATGCCCGAACGACGTATGCTTGAGAGGACTCCAGCTTGATCATGCGTCTGATTGGTACTCTCATCGATTTGTACACGTTGGTCGTCCTGGTGGCCGTCATCATGTCCTGGCTTCCCGTGAACCGGCGAAGTCCGCTGTGGACGACGGTTCGGGGCCTCACCGAGCCCGTGCTCGCACCGATTCGCGGGGTGCTCCCGCCGATGGGTGGTCTGGACCTATCGCCGATGGTGCTGCTGATCGGCCTGCAGTTCTTGAGGCGTTTCTTCTGGTGACGACCGAGTGGCATCTCGTTCTCGCCACCTCGGAGTCCAGTACGCCGCCAAGACGGGCTGCTACGCGGTCGCTACCGAACACTGAGCTGCATCTCTGCGCTATCGGCTCGGCTGCAAGTCGCCGAGAAGGGTCGGGATGAGCTCCGAGACGGTCGGGTGGATTGGCACCGCCCACCGCAACACATCGTAGGTCACACCGGCATTCATGATGTCGAGCACGCCGTGGATCGCTTCGTCGCCGCCGGTACCGAGGATCCCGCAACCGACGATCTTCTTCGTCTCGGCGTCGACGACGACTTTCATGAAGCCCAGCGTCTCGCCCTTCTCGATGGCCCGCCCGACGCGGCTCATCGGTCGTGTGGCCGTCAGAAGCGAACGACCGCTGGCGCGCGCTTGCGCTTCCGTCATTCCGACGCGGCCGAGCGGTGGATCGATGTACAAGGCGTACGCGGGGATACGCGCGCGCAGTTCCCGGTGCGCACCGTCGAGCAGATTTGCCGCGACGATCTCGAAATCGTTGTAAGCCGTGTGCGTGAAGGCGCCGCGGCCGTTGCAGTCGCCAAGCGCCCAGATTCCTGGGACGTTGGTGGCCAAGCCCTCGTCCACAGTGATATATCCGCGAGCGTCGGTGGTGACACCTGCTCTGTCCAGCCCTAAATCCTCAGTGTTCGGACGCCGACCGACCGCGAGCAGCACATGCGATCCGATCGTCTCCGGCGAACCATCGTCGCAGTCGACGGAGACCGCCACACCTTGCTCGTGGCGCGCAAGGCTGATGCAGGTGGCACTCGTGCGAACCGATATGCCTTCCCCTTCGAAAATGGTCCTGACTGCGGAAGAGACATCCTCGTCTTCACGGGCTATCAGGCGCGGCGCCATCTCCACGACGGTCACCTCCGCACCAAACCTCCGATACATCTGTGCGAACTCGAGGCCGACATAACTGCCACCGACCACGACCAGATGTCGTGGCACGCGGTCCAACGCCAGGATGGAGGTATTGGTCAGGTACGGGACTTCCTTGATACCCGGCATGTCGGGCACCAGGGCGCGTCCTCCGACATTGATGAAGATGCGCGGCGCGCTCAGGTGTTCATCACCGACGCGGACAATGTTCGCCGCCTCGAACTGAGCGTGTCCCTGGAACACCGTGCAGCCGGCCATGCCGCGCAGCCACTTCTCGACGCCCGCGCGCGCCTTGCCCGACACGGCGTCGGCCCGCGCCTTGACTCTCGCCATGTCGATCTGGAGTTCGCCCTTCAGCACGATGCCGTAGTCTGCGGCCCGCCGCGCGAGATGCGCCGCATACGCACTCGCCACGAGCGTCTTGGTCGGTATGCAGCCCGTGTTGACGCAGGTGCCGCCAAACAACTTGCGCTCGACGAGCGCGACCTTCATGCCGGCCTTCGTCAGGCGGCCTGCCAGCGGAGGCCCGGCCTGGCCCGCCCCGATGATGATGGCGTCGAAGTTCGTCACCGCAGCGCCGCCATGAGTGGGGCTCGCCCCACACCCCGGCTCGGTCGCTCGCGGGGACCCCTTCGCCCCGCGCCGCTCCCTCGCAGGCGCGCCGTGCGCGCCTAAGCCGTGCTTGCACCGCCGAACTTGTCACATTCATACAAATTAGAGCCACGCAAGCACGGCTAGAACGCGCCCCGATTGCCACTGCGTCCTCGATGAGGGCCGCGGGGCGATCCTTCCCGAACGCCGCCGCCAGCCAGGCGCGAAAGGCGTGGCCGCCCAGCGTGCCGATCACGGCGCCGAGAATGCCCGCGACCATCCCGACGACGAGCGCGCCGCTTGCGGCTCCGATGGCTGCGCCCGAGACGCCGCCTGAGACAATGCGTGCGCCGAACCCCGAAGGCAAGGTGCGGCTGGGCGTGGTCGGAAGTTGATCGACCACCAGTTCAGTGAGCGCCAATACCGTCAGGATCCACGGCGTGAACACATAGCCCAGGAACGCGAGGGGCGTCGGGGCCAGGTGGAGCCAACCGAGCCGAGCCGCCCAGCTCACTGCTGCCGGCGCCGTCATGGTGCGCAGTCCTGACACGACGCCGATCAAGACCGAGAGCACAAATGCAGTCGTGAGGCTGGCGTTCATGGAGGTCGTCCACAACTGGCAAGCGGAGTGCCCGCCAGGACTTGCAATACTGCATCAAGATTCTGGGAATGTCTTCTCTTCTGTGTGATGGGGGCGATTCAGACTGGCGCTGGCTCTCGCTTCCCATGATCCCGCGTGCTGTTCGCGCGCGATTGCGAGGGCGTGTTTGAAGCAGTTCTCCGCCTGTGTTGCTGCGTCCGGCGGCAGCCGCGAGGGCCGCTTCGAGGCGGAGCCTGCGCCTTTTCCGACCGCCCGCGCGAGCAGCAACTCCCCGGTCACGCGATGCAGCTCCGCAGCGCACCAGCGCTCGCCGGTTTCCTGAATCAGAGCGGTCGCAGTCCCGATTTCATCGAGTGCCTCTTCCACGCGCCCAGCTTTTGCCAGCGCTTGCGCAAGGAGGCCAAGGTAATACGGTCGCCAGAGTCTGGCACCGCTCGCTGCGTAAGTCGCCAGCCCCTGACGGAGCTCTGCGATCCCGTCTTCCACCTCTCCTTGTTCGAGCCTGGCCCAGCCTCGGTTCATGTGGCCAAACGACAGCCACAGCGCCAGCCCATATTCATCTGCCAGCGCAATAACCGTCTCCGCCCGTGCCTGTGTCGCTGACGGTTCGCCCCGGAGCTGGTGAAGGTGGGCGTTGAAGTGAGTCGCAATGAGCAGGCTCTCGGCGTGTGAGGTGTCTCGAGCCAGTGACACAGCGCGCTCGACCCGCTCGAGAGCGGCATCCGAATCCCCAATCGCCCACAACGCGCGTGCGGCAAAACATTCACTCACCACCTTGGGATCCTGACCGGCGAATGACACGTACGAGCGGTGACGAGTGGAGTCGTAGAGCGCCGACACCCGATCGCAGTGTTCGAGAGCCTCCCGAAACCTGCCGAGATCGACGAACGCGGCGCCGGTCGCGCGATGTGCTTCGAGCAAGAGCGACGAATCGTCCAAGCTGTTGGCCAGCTCCAACAGCTGGTGCACGATTTTGTCGGCGGATTGCATTTCCGCACGGAAATAGTGAAAGAGGCCCAAGAGCCACTGAAGCCTGAAGACTTGAGATGAGGCGGGCTGGCTACGGCACAGTTCGAGCGCCGACTCGGTACTGAGCCTTGACTTCGGCCGCAGCGAAGCCCTTGATCGCCATGACGGCGACGCCGAGAATCAAGCGGAGACTCAGCTCCTGTTGATCGCGTTCGGCCGACGGGGGGAGCGTTTGAAGTGCCCGCAGTCCACGGCGCGCCAACCCTTCTGCTTCGTGATTTGCCGAACGATGGGTTGCGTTGTCCGCGGCCTGGAGCAGATATTTGACCGCGCGCGGGTTGTCCAACCCGACCTCGAAATGCATCGCCAGTTCCGCAGCGATCTCGCCGACCCGGTCGCGATAGATCGCCTCCCCGCTATGGCCGATCCGGCGATGAATCTGCGCGCACAGCATGGGTGGGAGCAGGCTGTAGGGCACGTCGAGGTACAGGACGTGGCTGAACTTGTAACGCGGAGTGATGGTGCCGTCAGGCAGTTCGACGAGCCGTCCCGGCGTGAGAAACTGATACCGCCTCACCAGCGCTTCGCATCGCTCCTCGACCCATTCCGTCGATTCGTCGAGTCCCGCGGCAATGGCCACCGACGAGCACTGCATCCCGACCACGCTCGCGCCTTCGAGTACCCGTCTTTCGTCCGGACTCAGACGCTCGATCTGCTTCTCGATGAGCTGCCGGATACCGTCGGGAACTCCCGATTCGATTTCGGCGAGGCCGCGCAGTTGCCACACGCCGTCGTCGAGCACGATCACTCGTTCGTGGATCAAGTACTCGACGAGGTTGACCATGAAGAGCGGGTTTCCTTCGCTGCGCTGATGAACCAAACGTGTCAACCGCTTCGAAAGCTGGCGTGTCGAAAATCTGACAGCGAGGTACTGCGCGACCGCATCTTCGGTCAGGTATTCGAGGGGAAGCTCGTGACAGAGTCCATGCGCTTGCAGTTCCCGCTTGATCGCTTTCAGAGGATGATCCCGGAGGATCACGTCAACCGGTCGGTAGGTCCCGATGACCATCAACCTCGCAGGGTCGGGGCGCCGCGCCAGGTACGCCAGGAGATCCACCGTCGAGTAGTCACTCCAATGCAGATCCTCGAGCACCAGCACCAACGGACATTCAGCAGTCATCGCCTCGATGGCATCGGCCATCTCGCGTAGCATTGCCTCTCGACTCGCCCCGGCCGTCTGTTGCCGCAGCGCCTCGCGTTCAACGGGCGGCAGAAGCGATGGCAGTTCGAGGAGCCACGCCGGGGCGTGCCGGCGCAGCAGCTCGACAATCCGTCCGCCGTCGGGCGCGCGACCCAGTCGCGCCAAACCTTCGAGGATCGGCAGGTACGCTTCACCGGCGCCGTATTGCTCCAGGCACTGTCCTCTCGCGATCCACATGTTCTGAACGGCCGCAACCTCGTGCAGCAGCGCGTTGACAAGCGTCGTCTTGCCGATGCCCGGCTCGCCCGTCACGAAGACGACTTGACGGTTTCCCGCGAGTGCACGCTCCATCCTGTCGCGCAACCTCGCGAGGTCCTCTTCGCGGCCCAGCACACCTGCTGGCGCCACCGCGGTCGATGAGACAACTGCGCGACGCGGTGGAGGGAAGGCAGGGCCATCGCCGAGCGTGTCCTGCGATGAAGCCTCGCCCACTGCGCCGTTCGTGATTTGCGCGATGAACCTGTAGCCGCGACGGTGGGCGGTTTCGATGTATTGCGGCGTAGCCGCCACATCGCCCAGCGCGTCACGGAGCTGTCTGATGTTTCCCTTGAGCACCGCATCGCTGACGAACGTCGCAGGCCACACGGTTTCGAGCAATTGCTGCTTCGTGACCAGCTGACCCGGATGTGCGGCGAGAAGCTTCAACACCGCAAAGGCTTTGGGTCGCAGAGGGATCGCCTCCGCCCCGTGCCAGAGGCGCTCATTCGCCGGATCCAGGCGGAATGGGCCAAACGTGAGCTGCTGGGTTCGCTGCATTACCGAAAGATCACCGCAACGGCACGACTACGTCATGACCGCAATCGAGGGTGCCCGCTATTCTCGACTCGCCATGAACGGATTGCAACACACCGACAAACGACGGTTTCGCTCAAAGCGAAGGGAGGACGTCATGCGTTTCCAGGTTTCTCGAAGGTTGATTCGCCCCGGTCTGACAGGAACTCTTTTGATTCTCGCCCTCGTCGCGACGGCGCCGATGCCAGGCGCGCAGTCCTTACCGGATCTGGAGGCAACCCGGGCCGTGGGCCGCGCGCTGGAACGAATGCCCCATTACGGAGTCTTCGACTTCGTTGCGTTTCGGCTCGACCGTGGCGTCGTGACCGTCGAAGGCTATGCCTACGACCCGGACCTTGGACGAGAGGCCGCAGTGGCAGTCGAACGCGTCCCTGGGGTGGACGAAGTCGCGAACAAGATCGAGACGCTCCCGGTTTCCCACGAAGACGACCGCATTCGGTGGATCACCTTCTATGAGATCTACACCGATGATTTTCTCGTGCGCTACGCGCCTGGAGGGGCGATCGGCGCCCGCTTCGACGCGTTTCAATTCGCCGGCTTTCCGTACTCGCAGCCCTCGGGCTATCCCATTCACATCGTCGTGAAGGGCGGCCGCACGACGCTCGCAGGAATCGTCGACAACGCAGGCGATAAGCACATTGCCGAGGTGAGGGCGCGAGAAGTCGGCGGCGTGCTCGCCGTCAACAACGAGCTGATTGTAAGAAATGACGTGCTGCCATGAACGAACTCCATCGCGAGATCGAACAACCACCTCGAATCCATCGCTTCGTCGAGCCATCGACCCCGCCCGCCGACCCCGTCGTAGAGGCGCTGGTCCACAGGGCACTCGTTGCGCAGCGCCAGATTGAGGACTGGAGCGAGTTGCGGATCGATGTCCTCCTCCGCGCGCTGAGCAGGGCCGTCGACGAACACGCCCGCATGTTGGCGGTCGCCACCGTCGACGAAACCGGAATGGGGAATGTCCGCGACAAGACGATCAAGAACTCCATCGCCAGCGTGGGCATCTACAGCCAGCTGGCCGGACAAATCGGACACGGCGAAATTGGGTTCGACCGCGAGCACCAGGTGACCGAGATCGCCAGCCCCGTCGGCCTCGTCGTCGGCCTGGTACCGGCGACTCACCCGGTGGCGACGTTTATCTTCAAGGTCCTGATTGCCCTCAAGGGTCGCAACGCGATCATTCTCAGCCCCAGCCGGCGGGCACAGCAGGTGTCGCAACAGGTGGGGGAGCTGATCCGAAAGGTGCTGCGCGAGGCTTTCGCTCCGGCCGACTTGGTGCAGTGGACGGGAATCGGGAGCAGCCGGCAGACCACGGCCGCTCTGATGAGTCACCGGCACGTCGGGCTGGTCCTGGCAACTGGCGGACACGCGATGGTCCAGGCCGCCTATCGGTCCGGCAAGCCGGCAATCGGCGTCGGTCCGGGAAACGCACCGGCGCTGATCAGCGCTGACGCCGACCTCCGACACGCGGCGCGCAGCATTGTGCTGAGCAAATCGTTCGACAACGCCCTGATTTGCGGGGCCGAAAATCACCTGGTGGTCGAGGCCAGCGCTCGCGAGCCGCTCGTCGCCGAGTTGGTGCAGCAAGGCGCCGCGGTTCTGACGGAAGCAGAGAGCGAGCGCTTTCGAGACGCTGCAGTCAACCCCGACACGCAGCGGCTCATGTCGCCAATCATCGGCCAGGATGCGGCAACGCTTGCCGAACTGGCATGCATCGAGCGCCCGTATCGCATCCAGCTCCTGGTCATTCCGACCGCGTCGGTGGCCGCCGAAAACTACCTCGCCGTCGAGAAGCTCGCGCCGGTCGTGAGCCTGTTCACCGTCGTCGACATGGATGAGGGACTGACTGTATGCCGTCGGTTGCTCGAGATCGATGGAACCGGCCACACCGCGATCATTCATACGCGCAACGTCGGCCTTGCGCGTCGCTTCGCGACCGCGATGCCAGCCAGCCGCATTTTGGTGAATTCCCCCGCAACGCAAGGTCTGATGGGGCTCACGACCGGTCTGGTTCCGTCCTTCACCCTGGGGTGCGGCACATGGGGCGGTACGTCCACGACCAATAGCGTCACGTACAGGGATCTGCTGAATATCAAACGCGTTGCCTACTACACGCCCGACCCTATCCTTCAAGGCTCGCCATCTTCCTTCCCGCCGCCAGACATATCGATCCAGTCCAATTCCTCTTCCATCTGATGAAACGCATCGTCGCCGATCTCGTCACTCGCACGCATGGCGAGAACCGCCTGGCGCGCCGCCTGAAGGGCCCGGTGGTGAATGTCGCGGTGTGCGAATCGTCTGGCTTCCCCTTCTTCAGGACTGGCATCGACGGATCCCAAGTGCGCGGCGAATTCCTGCCTGACCGCCTCTGCGACCGGCGATCGGTCATGCTCGAGCCGCGCCAGCCCGGCACGCAAGGCGCGCTCCCGCGCAGCGGTGACTTCGTGTCCGACCGGGTCATCGTCACGCAGGTCGAGCGCGCGTAAGAGAGGCCCAAGTGTGAGTCCCTGAAGCGCGAGCGTGCCGAGCACGACAGCGAACGCGGTCAGCACGATCAGGTCGCGAAACGGAAACGCCGCGGGCAGCGCCAAGGCTGCCGCCAGCGAAACGATGCCGCGCATCCCGGACCACGAGATGACCAGACCGCTGCCAACCGTAGGCCGCAGCATCGGGCGCGGAGGACGGAAACCGAACCGGCGTTCTCGCCACCTGACGACGGCGTTGAAGGACATGTGCCAGGCGATCCGGACGACGATGACGGTCACGAGCACTGCGCCGGCGACGGCAAAGTAGCGCCCGCGTGCCGCCGGCTCGAGGCTTTCCAGGATCGGGCGGATCTGCAAGCCGATGAAGACGAAGGCCAGCACGTTCAGCACGAAGACCACCGTTTCCCACACGGCGTACGACGGGATGCGGATCCGTGCCGGGATCCGCTCGGGCGCCGTCCGGGCCACGGTCATGGCGTAGCACACCATGGTGAGCACGCCGGAGAGACCAATCCGCTCGGCCAATATCCAGACTCCGAACGTGCTGACGAACTGAAGAATGATCGACGTCGGCACGTCCCGCACACGGTCGTTCACGCGGAGGGTCAGCCACCCGAGCGCCGGACCGACCACCACACTGCCGACCACAGCGAACAGGAAGGTTGGCGCGACCGCACCGATGGAAAAGCCGTTGGCCGCGACGGCTCCTACCGCGAGGCGATAGATCAGCAGGGCGCTGGCGTCATTGAGCAGGCTCTCGCCTTCAAGGATGGTCAGAATGCGCTGCGGTGGTCTCAGCTGACGCAGCACGGCGGTTGCCGCCGCGGCGTCGGGTGGTGCGACGACGGCGCCGAGCGCCATCGCCGGCGCCCAGGGCATGGCGGGCATCAGCGTGCGCGCCACCACCGCTACAGCGATGGTTGTGAGGCCCACGGCAACGACGACGAGGCCTGTCACCGGTGCCCAGTTGTCCCTGAGGTCTCGCGGCGATGCGTCGTACGCCGCGTCGAGCAGGATGGGTGCCACGAAAAGCGCCAAGGCGAGCTCGGGCGGGACGGTAAACGACGGCGCGCCTGGAACAAACGCGAGGAGCGCACCACCGAGCGCGAGAAACACTGGATAGGGTGCGCCAACGCGGCGCGCGACTGCGGCCAGCAGAGTGGCGGCGAGGAGCAGGCCAATGAGGACTTCGAGCTCTCTCATGTCACCGCATTGGCGGCGATTCTAGCCCCTCCCATCGTGCGTCGATACGTCGTCGGATTGACGCCGACCAGCTGGTGGAAGTGCCCTCGCAGGGTCGCAGCGGATTCGAATCCCACTTGAACCGCGACTTCTTCGATCGTCGCTGTCGTCGATTCGAGCAGCGCCTGGGCGCGCCGGACTCGGGCCCTCAGCACCCATCCGAGCGGCGTCATCCCGGTCTGCGCCTTGAACCGTCGACTGAGCGTCCGAGTGCTGGTGCGCGCGCGATTCGCGATCGTCGCGAGGCTCAATTCGTGTTCGAGATTCTCCTCCATCCACTCCAGCACTGGCGCCAGCGCCGTGCCCATGCGTGACGGTTCCTCCGCGATGTACTGCGCCTGCCCGCCGTCGCGTACAAGGGGGACGAGCGCGAGCCGCGCCGCGTTGGCTGCGGCGGCAGCGCCGTAGTCCTGGCGCACCATGTGCAAACAGAGGTCGATTCCGGCAGTCGCCCCCGCCGACGTGAGAATCCTTCCATGATCCACATAGAGAACGTTCGGATCGACGACGACGCGCGGATACAGCGCCGCCAGCTCGCGCGCGGCACGCCAATGAGTGGTCGCGCGCACGCCGTCGAGAAGGCCAGCCGCGGCGAGCACGAACGCGCCAGTGCAGATCGAGGCGATTCGCGCCCCGCCAGCCGCTGCCCGTCGCAGCGCCGCGACCACTTCGTCGCTGATCGGCATCGTTGGCTGCCTGATGCCGGGTACGACAATCGTATGCGCGCGATCCAGCTGGGTGAGGTCCCAGGACACCCGCAGGTCGTACGCGCCCGTCTTGACCTCGCGCGCCTCACCGCAGACCCGCACACTGTACGGTTCCGCGAGCCCGGGTGCGGTGACGTAGCTGAAGACTTCGCAGGGAATCGCCAAATCGAACGGGATGACGCCGTGCATCGCGAGAACTGCCACCACATGCATGACTTGAATGATATCTCACCCTGTTTTCAGGCCACGCCGCCCAACGAAGCCCAATCATTCGGAGTGTGTGGGCTGAAGCTGGCTTGATTCGATGTGAGTGATGGCTTGAAATAGACGCATATTGGCATTCAAGCCACTGGCGCAGCACGGCATTCGCCACCTACCATCGATGCGCGTCGGCACAACGCCGCGCGGGAAGGTGAACGATGAGCACGAACGTCGAGCCGTTGGCGGGGCCTGGACCTCTCCAGATCGGCATGCTGCTGTATCCCGGATTGACGCTCCTGGACCTGATCGGTCCGCAGACCACCCTCGGACTTCACGGACAGACACATCTGATTTCGAAGAGCCTCGAGCCGATCGTGTCAGACTCAGGAATCGCCATCGTGCCCACGACGACGTACGAAGAGTGCCCTGGCGAATTGGACGTGCTGTTCGTGCCGGGGGGCATGGGCACCGCCGACGTGATGGAAGACGTGGACACGCTTCGGTTTCTCGAAGCGCGCGCAAGGACGGCAGGCTATGTCACCTCCGTCTGCTCGGGGTCTCTGATTCTCGCGGCGGCGGGTCTGCTCCAAGGTTATCGTGCAACGACCCATTGGTCGTCGCTGGATGTGCTCGCGGCGTTCGGCGTCGAGGTGGATCCTCGACGAGTGGTCGTCGATCGCAATCGAATCACCGCTGGGGGAGTGACCGCCGGGATTGACTTCGGACTGGCGCTCGTGGCCGAGCTTCGCGGGGAGAACGCTGCGCGCCTGACCCAACTGACGATGGAGTACGACCCGAAGCCGCCATTCGATGCGGGCTCACCGGAGGCGGCGGGACCGGAGATCACGGCGCTCGCGCGCGGCTTCATCGAGCCGGTACACGCACGGACCCTTCGAGTCGCGCGAACGTGGCGCGACCAGCGTGCGAGCGCCTGATCCGCTCGCCTCACTTGCGGCGTGGGCCGGTGTATTGCTCGATGGGCGGCGTGCCGTGCGTGTGAAAGCTTTCAATCGTCTTGAGGCCCCAGGCCTGGCCTTTCTTCCGATCGGCTTCGCTCCACACCACCGGCTGCCAATCGGGGGCCAGCACTAAACGCGCGCCGGCATTCGCCACTTCCACGCGGTTTCCGCCAGGCTCGTAGACATAGAGAAAGAACGTCTGCTGGATCGCGTGCTTGTGCGGCCCGGTCTCGATGTGAACGCCGTTCTCGAGGAAGATGTCCGCCGCGCGCAGGACGTCCTCGCGGCAGTCGAGCGCGTAGGTGAGGTGGTGGAACCGCCCACGCGCGCCATAGTGGTCCGCCGTGAACGCGATGTCGTAGCTCTTGTTCGTGGTGGTCATCCAGACGCCCGCCTCTTGCCCACTATCGAGAACGATCATCTCCGTCGTCCTCATCCCGACGACGTCCTCCATGAAACGACGCAACTGGGCGACGTCTGACGTCAACAGATTGAGGTGGTCGAGGCGACGGACGTTGATGCCACGCGCCGGAAAGCGCTGCGCCTGGTTCTTGAGCGCAGGCTTCAGCTCCGGCGGGGGCGCGTACCACTCGGTGTCGTAGTAGATCTCCAGCTCGTGATCGTCGGTCGTGAGGAACCGGTAAGCCGGTCCATGCCCGAGGTCCCCTTCGGTCCACCCCTTTCCCAGGCCGGAAGCCTCGATCGCCTCTACTCGACGCTTCAGGGCTTCCGGGCTCGTCGCGCGGAACGCCATATGCCCCATTCCAGCAACCTTCGACGCGGTGAGTTTGAGCGTATGGTGTTCGTAGTCGTCCCACCCGCGAAGATAGACCGAGTCGCCGCGCCGCCCAGTCTCGGTCATCCCGAGCACGTCGACGAAGAAGCGACGGCTCTCTTCCGGTTTGGGCGTGAGCAGTTCGAGATGCGCCAGGTGCGCGAGATCGAAGGAACGGATTGTCGAATGCAAGGCGAACTCTAGAGTAGCACTTGCGGCCCGGTGTCCGCTCGCGTAAGGTGAATCCATGAATCGATCAACCTCCGTCATTGCCTGCATGCTCGCGACCGGCATCACTGCCGCTGCTCAGGCGCCTGCCCAACAGAACGCTGCGCCCGCGCCAGCCGCCGTCTGGACCGTCAGCGCAGACATGGCCGCACCTGAAAGCGCGTTTTACGACGCAACGTCGAATTCGATCTTCGTCTCGTCCATCAACGGCGACATCGGCGCGAAAGATGGCAACGGCTACATCTCGCGACTCGCACCCGACGGCAGGGTCGTCAGCGCGAAATGGGCCACGGGATTGAATGCGCCGAAGGGGCTGCGCGGCGCCGGCGGCACGCTCTGGGTGGCAGACATCGACGAAGTCGTCGCGATCGAAATCTCGAGTGGCCGCATCACCTCGCGAGTGAAGATCGAGGGCGCCCAGTTTCTGAACGACCTGGCGACGGCGTCTGACGGTACGGTATACGTCTCAGATTCGCAGGCATTCCGCGTCTATTCGGTGAAGGATGGCAAGGCGGCAATCTTCGTCGAGGGGGAAGATGCGGTCGAGACGCCGAATGGGCTGCTCGTCGACGGCAATCGGCTCATCGTCGGCTCGATGGGCCGGGGAGCGTTCGGTCCACCGCCGAGTCAGGGTGCTGGAGGTGCTCAAGGTGCTGAGGGTGCTCAGGCTGGACGGGGGCGCGGTGGGGCTCCGGCCGGTGGCCGGTTGTTCGCCTTCGATCTCACGACGAAAGCGCGGACCGTGATCACGCAGGAACCGATCGGTGGAATCGACGGCATCGAGTCTGACGGCCGTGGAGGATACCTCGTCACCGACGTTTTTGGCTCACGGCTGCTGCATGTGGCGGCGTCGGGAACGGTACGCCCGATTCTCCAGTTCACGGCGGCCGGCGCCGACTTTGGTTACATCGCAGCGCGACAGATCGCCGTCGTTCCGTATCTGTTCGGCAACAGCGTGGCGGCGTACGATCTCTCGAGCGCGCTTAGATAGATCGTCGAAACGGCGACGCCTATTGCGCCGGCGCGTTCGGACCCCGGACGCCGGTCCCGTAGATCTTCCGCCCATCCGAGGTGGTGATCGTCGCCTGGCCGATGTTCATCGACGCTTCGCTCTTGGCGCGGAGGCCGGTGACGCTCACGACCTCGCCGATCTTGAGATCCTCTTTTCTCCAGCCCTGGCGGAACAGCGCGTTCGGGGGACCACCCTCGACTCTGTACACGAGGGTCTTGCCGTCGGGCTCCTTCACCTCGACCTGCGTGTAGATGTGCGGGTTCATCCACTCGACTCTTTTGATCGTGCCGGTGAAGGTGACCGGTTTGTTCAGATCGAACTCCGCCGAGATCGCGTGGTGCGCGATCAGCGGCGCCGTCCCAGCGAGCCACACGGCGCTGATCAAGACAACGAGCGACGCCTTCCGTCCCATTGATGCCTCCTCGCTAACATGGGGCTCCGCCCCAAACCCCGGCTCGGTCGCTTGCGGGGGCCCCACGCCCCGCGCCGCTCCCTCGCGGGCGCGCTGTGCGCGCCGCCGTCATGCGGCCCATGAGCACAAGATTCGAATGCGCATGACGGTCTAATTCTCGTCGTCCTCGGGAACCTTCCATACTTTGATCGAGCCGTCGAAGAGACTTTGCAGGTTGTTCTCTTCGCACGAGTATTCCATGATCACGTCCGGATACGACCTGAGCCTCCAGGTGCGGACGTTCATCCAGTCGCGCGTGTACGCCTTCGGATCGTGAACGGTGACCGTGTGCTGCATGGTTTGCGAGTCGGTCCGCGTGAAGGTGTTGGTCAGCTTCAGCTCCCGACTGTGCGGATGGCCGCCCGTGTCCAATCTGGTGTAGCCGTTGAAGCCGGTCGTCTCGATGACCAGCGTGTCTCCGTCCCAACGGCCGGTTGAGAGGCCGTTCCAGTTTGGCGGCAGGTCCGCGGGCCACTTCATGCCGTTGGTCGGCACCCAGTGGAACCAGGTGTTCTGTTCGAACAGGAATGCCAGAGCGTCGTTGTTGTGGATGATCTGCAGGCCGTGTGGTGAATTGATGTTCCGCGACATGCCGAAGGGCAGACAGCTCCCGGCGTAGTCTCCGTTACTGACGGGGTCGTACTCCTTCCACTTCTTCAATCCCCACTCGGTGTAGGGAAGATCGTAGGTCTTGGGCGCGTTGGCCGTTGCCGCTGCCGCTGCGTCCGGGATGGCTTCTCCTTGACGTGGGAAGGTCAGCGGCATGCGCGTCGCCGGATCGAGCGCAGCGCCTCTGGCAGCCATATTGGGCGTGTAGGGGTTCGCCCAGTGCCCACTGAGGTCCGGCTTCCCGTTTGCGAGGCGTGGAGTTGGCCCGGCAGGGGTCTGCGGTTGCGCGCCTCGCTGCCCTCGTTGTCCGCCCTGCGCGGCAGCGGCACCACGTTGGCCACCCGGGGCCGGGTCGCCTTCCTGCCCGCGCTGGAGAGCGCCCAGCAAGGGCGCCAAGGACACAGCCGCAAAGACAGCTGCCACGATGCCGATGGAGTTCAAGCGGTTTCTCACGTGGCCTTCTCCTTCAGTCGCTTACTATAATCCGAACCGCCTCGGTCAGTGCCACAGGCTCAGGGTTCAGGGATCAGGCCATTTCAACGGCGCTCTGATTGTGAGCTCGCTGTAGCGCAGCCCTTCAGGGCTGCCCGCAGCCGATTGCAGGCCTAACCACCTCCGCCAAGGCTACGGTGGTCCGCCGAAGCTTCATGCGAAGGCGGAAGGCCTGCGCTACAAGAGGCCGCTGCTACGCCTCAGGGGGTTCAGGCCGAACGCCCGAACCTTCCGAACGCCGAACGTTCCGAACGCCCGAACGCCCGAACGATTCCGAACGTCCGAACGTCCGAACGTCCGAACGATCCGAACGTCCGAACGTTCCGAACGTTCCGAACGATTAGCCTGAATCCGGAACTTCCCGCGACACGTAGAATACGTCGAATGATTCGCTGCGCCCGGCTGGCCGTTTGTTGTTTTGCCTGTCTCCTGACGCTGGCCACCGTCGCGCACGCCCAAATGATTCACGGCGTCGTCAGGGACCAGACTGGTGGTGTCTTGCCCGGCGTGTCGGTCGAGTTGGAAGGCAACCAGGCCGCCCCTTCGCTGGCCATCACCAATGAATCGGGCGAGTACACCTTCAACTACCTCGCGCCAGCCACTTATCGGCTGAGCTTTGCGTTAGTGAACTTCGCGCCGGTTACTCGCCGCGACATCAGGATCGATCCGGCCGGTATCGTGCGCGTGGATGCCGTGCTCCATCTCACGCTGAGCGCGGACGTCACCGTCACCGGGCGGCGGACGTTCGCGAACCTGGCCGACGCGGAGCGTCCCGCGGAAGATCTGGTCGGCATCGCACAATCGGCGTCGCAAGGCGCCATCACGGCTCGTCAACTGGACGTACGCCCGCTCATGCGGTCGGCTGAGGTCCTCGAGACTGTCCCAGGTCTGGTCATCAGCCAGCACAGCGGCGAAGGCAAGGCCAACCAGTACGACGTCCGCGGCTTCAATCTCGATCACGGTACCGATTTCGCGACCGCGGTCGCCGGTCTGCCCGTGAACATGCCGACGCACGGCCACGGTCACGGGTATTCAGATTTGAATTTCCTGATCCCTGAGCTGGTCAGCGGTGTGCAGTATTCGAAGGGCCCGTACTTCGCCGAGCAGGGCGACTTCGCAACCGCGGGCGCAGCCACGATCAACTACGTGAACGCGCTCGAGCGACCCATCGTCCGTGTAGGCGTCGGCGACGAGGGCTACGAGCGCGCCCTGGCAGCGGCGTCCATACGGGCTGGCGCCGGATCCGTGCTTGCGGCGTTCGAAGCCAACGACAACGACGGTCCGTGGACGACCCCGGACGGTTATCGCAAGGTCAACGGCCTGGTGCGCTACAGCAGAGGCAACACGGTGAACGGCTTCGCACTCACCGGCATGGGCTATCGAGGCAAGTGGAACTCGACGGACCAGGTTCCGCAGCGTGCGATCGACCAAGGACTCATTGGGCGTTTCGGCGCGCTGGATTCGACCGACGGCGGCGACACGTACCGCTACAGCGGATCGGTCGAGTGGCAACGGACCCGTGGAACCGGCGTGACGAAGGTCATGGGGTATGGGCTCGGGTACGACCTCAACCTGTTTTCGAACTTCACGTTCTTTCTCGCCAACCCCGAACGCGGCGATCAGTTCCAGCAGGCGGATCACCGATTCGTGAGCGGCGGAAAGATCACCCACACCCGGGTCGGTCGATGGGCAGGTCGAGACATGCAGAACACGTTCGGTGTTCAAGCACGTAACGACAACATCACGGTGGGCCTGTTCCACACCGAGGCGAGACAGATCTTCGAAGCCGTCCGCGAGGACCGCGTTCTGCAGACGAGCGGCGCCGTGTTCGCGCAGAACGAGATCAAGTGGTCACCGTGGCTGCGAACGGTGGCCGGACTTCGCGGCGACGGCTACCGATTCAATGTGGACGCGAGCGATCCTCGAAACTCGGGCACCGCCTGGGCTGGCATCGTCAGTCCGAAGGGGGAGCGGTGTTCGGACCGTGGAGAGGCACCGAACTCTATGTGAATGCCGGCTTCGGTTTTCACAGCAACGACGCCCGCGGGGCGACGATGACTGTCGAACCCGGGACCGATAACCCGGCGTTTCGCGTCACGCCGCTTGTTCGTGCGAAGGGTCTCGAGGGCGGCTTCCGGACGGTCGCCATCCCCAGGCTTCAAACCACGCTGACCGCCTGGACGTTGAATCTGGAATCCGAGCTGCTATTTGTCGGCGACGCCGGAACAACGGAGGCAGGCCGACCCAGCCATCGCTATGGCATCGAATTGACGAACTACTACAGCCCGCGCCCCTGGGTGACATTCGATGCCGATCTGGCCTGGTCGCGCAGCCACTTCACCGATTTCGATCCCGTCGGCCATCGCATCCCGGGGTCGATCGAGACCGTCGTCTCGGGTGGCGCAACGATAGACAGCTTTCGGGGAGTGTTCGGGAGCGTACGGCTTCGTTACTTCGGTCCGCGACCGTTGATCGAGGACGACTCGGTCCGATCGAATGCGACGACGCTCGTGAACCTGGATGTGGGGTACAAACTCGGTCGGAACGTCCGTCTGGGCGTCGATGTGTTCAACCTGTTGAATGCCAAGGACAGCGACATCGATTATTTCTACGCGTCGCGCCTGCCTGGCGAGCCTCTCGGGGGCATCGACGACATCCATTTCCACCCGGCCCTGCCCCGCACCGCGCGCGTCCTGCTGATCGTCGGCTTCTGAAAGACGTGTGAGGATGATTCATGGACCTTCGTGTGCTTCGTGACTTCGTGGTTCAAAGTCCGTCCCTAATCATCGTGGACGCTCCGCTAGCAGCACGAACACCCACGAATGGAGCCGCTATCGACCGGCTTCAGGCCATCCGCATCGTGATGAATCCAAACCCGGCCCTGACTGAGATCGGCCAGGAGACGGGCAAACACCAAGGCTCGCTGAGAGTCCTCCATCTCGGCCCGCTTGGACTGCCCGAGGAAGACGAGCCAGCGGTCTCGCGTCGAACCACTCGCCTCATCGACGCTCGAAACGTGCTGCACGATGACGTCGCGCACGTCCGGTTTGACTGTGTCCTCCAACTTCCCTCCGGTCACGATTCGTGCGCTGTCGATCCCTTGGAGAACGTTGCGAAATCAGCCGCGGCCTGTTCGCAACATGCTCTTATACATCGGGATGGGCCCAGCAAGCGACGAAACGCTTTGCAGGCCTCTAAAGGCTAATGACGGTTCGGAAATTCATGAGCCGCAAGCTTGTGCTGCTGAGCGTTGGCCACGTTGGCGCCGAGAGCCGACACGGCGGAGGGTCGTCAGCTGGCGCGTCGGGCCGTCATCGTCAGACCCGAAAACCCGCGCTCCGTTCGAGCTCTGGCGCTGCGCGGCGGTCTTACCAACTTCGCGGCATCGCTCCGATCAACGAGCCCCGTCCGGGCAATGCCTCGGGCCTCGGGTGACATCGCGAGCAGACGGCCGCGCAGGTCCCTCGGCTGCGCGCGGTTTTTCCTGCACGCGTGGCGGGTTGACTTCACGGCCCTGCGCCAGCCGCGACGCTTCCTGTCAGCGGCCGCGCCGGCGACGGCGCGGGGCGAGGCGGGAAGGGTCTCGGCTGGCGCGCGCCGTTGGAGTCACCCGCCATCGCGTCGGGAAAACGGCGCGAAGCCGAGGCCTTCGCGGCCGTCTCCCGCGAGGTCACCCAGGGCCCGAGGCGTTGCCCGAGGCGGGACTCGTTGATCGGAGCGATGTCGCGAGTCGGTAGGACGGCCGCGCCAGCGAAAGGGCGGCGAGCGCAACGCCGTTTTTCGGGCTCGACGGAACCGGCGCGACGGCCCGAGATGCTCCCCATCACGGATCGCGTCGCGCAAATGTGGCCAACGTAGCTGTATCAGTTCAGCCATCGAATTTCCGAACAGCATTAGCATAAAGGCCTGCGCTACAAAAGGCCGCGGCCGCTCGGCTTGGAAAGGTCGGGCTTGAGCCGAGGATAGAATGACAACGTGACCGATCAACCACCCAAGGAATCCGAGCCGACAGTACGGGTCGTCGACCGCCGCTGGTGGGCACGAAAGGAAGACGGCGAGGAGCCGGACGACCGCGGCGCGCGCAAGCCGTCCTACGTAGAAGATTTGGAGCGGCAGATTGCCGATCAAGGTGCCCAGCTTCAGACCTACATCACGGAACACCGGCGATCGCTCGACGAGTTCGAGCAGGCCAAGTCGCGCCTTCGACGTGACGTGGCACGCGAGGTCGAACGAGGCAGACGGGCCGTGCTCGTCGAGCTCCTCGAAGTCGTGGACAACCTCGATCGCGCGATTTCCGCCGCACGCGCCGGCTCCGGTTTGGCAGCAGATCAGAATGAGGCGCTCGAGAATCTCACCAAGGGTGTCGAGATGGTCCGAGAGCAGTTTCTGGCCAAGCTCGGAGCCCTGGGAGTGACTCGGATTCAGGCGATGGGCCAACCATTCGACGCCGAACGCCATGAAGCGGTGACGACGACACCAGTCGACTCCGCACAAGATGGGTTGATCGTCGCCGTGATGAAGGAGGGGTACGCCATTGGTGACGAGATGCTCCGCCCGGCGTCGGTGGTCGTTGGAAGAGCGGAGTCGGACGAAAAGGCATGAACAACCACACCACCTGAATTGTAGACGGCTGATTTGCTGATGTCCGAAAAACCCGATCTCGTTCAGCGCCGAGAACGATACATTCAACGCCAGATCGCACTGGACCGTGGGACCGTCAACGTCCGTTTCCAGGGTGCCCGGCCTGAGGGGAGCGGCCCTCCCAATCGCCACGGCATGCCCAAGCTTCCGGTCGGCCAGCATGTAGTCAAGAACTGGCCGGTTCTGGACCTCGGCGAGCAGCCCGACGTTGCGCTCGACAAGTGGAAGCTCGAAGTGGCGGGTCTCGTCGAAAATCACCTGACGTTGACCTGGGATCAGTTTCTCGCGCTTCCTCAAGCCGACGATGTCAGTGATTTTCACTGCGTGACCGCCTGGAGCCGCTACGACAATCATTGGCGGGGCGTGAGATTCAAGACTCTGGCGGAGCTGGCCGTTCCGAAAGAGAAGGCGCATTTCGTGCTCTGCACGGGCTACGACTTCATGCCCGGGACGTTCATCCCATACACAACGAACCTGCCGCTGGACCGAGCCATCGAGGACGATGTGCTGCTCGTCCACACCTGGGAAGGCAAACCGCTCCCGCGCGAGCACGGCGGCCCCTGCCGCATGATCACGCCGAAGCTGTACGCCTGGAAGGGCGCGAAATGGATCCGCAAGATTGAGTTCCTCGCCGAGGATCAGAAAGGCTTCTGGGAAGTGCGAGGCTACTCGAACAGCGCCGAACCGTGGTTCAACGATCGCTACGCGACCAGTTAACGTGGGGCTCCGCCACACACGCCGGACTCGGTCGCTCGGGGGCTAGATGGCTCGACGCCGCTGGCTCGAAGGCGCGCTGGCTGCGCAGCTTGAAGCTGAGGCAGATGAATGTTAGAGCCGATGCTGGCGTCACTGGCCGACGCACCCCTCACCGATCCACAGCTCGATCTACGAGCCCAAGTACGACGGCATTCGAGCGATTGCGGAAATCGAACCGAAGGGGCAGGTACGGCTGTGGTCCCGGCTCGGCAACGAAAAGACCGCTCAATTTCCGGAAATCGTCAGCGCGCTGTCGGCCTGGGCTCGCCGGCTGAAGTCACCCCTGGTACTCGACGGCGAAATCGTCGCGCTCGACAAGCAGGGCAACCCGACCGGGTTCCAGCAGCTTCAAGGCCGCATCCACTTGACGGAAGGTCATTCCGGCCTGGCCTCGGGACCGACGGCGTTCATCGCGTTCGACGCTCTGCGCGAGGGACGAAGCGACCTCAGAGATCGGCCACTCACCGAACGCCGTGCGGCGTTGGAGCGCACGTTCGGCAGCGCGCTATCGCCAGTCCTCCGGATCAGTGAGAGCGTTCGCGGGGATGGCCGGGCGTTGTACGAGCGCGCCCTCGCCAACGGGTGGGAGGGCCTCATCGCCAAACAAGCCGACTCGCGCTATCGATCGGGCAAACGTTCACCCGACTGGCGCAAGCTGAAGATCGTCCGCGAACAGGAGTTCGTCGTCGGCGGGTGGACCGAGCCGCGAAACGCACGCGCGTACTTCGGCGCGCTGTTGTTGGGCGTGTATGAAGACGGGCCGTCCTCAGGACGGCCAGGCAAGAACTCGCGGGCACTCGTATACGTCGGGCACACCGGCACGGGATTCAACGAGAAAGAGCTCGCACGGCTCATGAAGCTGCTCAAGCCGCTCGAAACGACAGAATGTCCGTTCGGATCTCCACCGAAGTCGAACGAACGGCCGCACTGGGTGAAGCCAATGCTCGTCGCCCAGGTCAAGTTCACTGAATGGACCGCCGACGGACGGCTGCGCCACCCGGTGTACCTGGGCCTGCGAGACGACAAGAAGCCGGAAGACGTGCACCGTGAACACGTGTCTCGATTGAACTCAACGTCCGAAATCCGGCTTAAGCCCGAGGCATCTGTGAAGCCGAAGTCCCGCGGCATGGAGGAACTGGTCGATCAGTTGCGCGCGATCGAAGCCAGCCGGCGCGACGGCATCGTCGACCTGCCCGACGGCGATCGTCTGAACGTGACGAACCTGCACAAGGTCTTCTGGCCGAAGCAGAAGCTGACCAAAGGCGATCTGTTTCGCTACTACGCGCAGGTCGCGCCCTTCATTCTGCCGGCCATCCAGGATCGGCCGCTGACGATGAAAAGGCTTCCGAACGGCATCTCCGCAAAAACCTTCTATCAGCATCGGGCACCGGACGAGGTCCCATCGAACGTCCGCGTGCAGCACGTGCCCGGGGAAAAGACCGTGGACGCCCGCCTGATCGGCGGGAATCTCAAGACGCTGCTGTACATGACGCAGCTCGCGGCCATTTCGCAGGATCCCTGGTTTTCGCGGATCGCCTCGCCGTACGAGGCGGATCACGTCGCCCTCGATCTGGATCCGGCCCCGGGATTGAAGTTCGAGCGGGTGCTCGAAGTGGCGCGGTGGATCCGGGACGAGCTCGAAGCCAACGACGCTATAGGCGTCCCCAAGACGTCAGGCGCAGATGGATTGCACGTCTATATCCCTCTCCCGCCAGGGACGCCCTACGAGGCTGGTCTGATCTTCTGTCAGATCATTGCGACTGTCGTCGCGCAGAAGCACCCCAAAGTCGCGACGATCGAGCGAAGCGTGCGTGCACGCGGCGCGCGCGTCTATGTGGACTATCTGCAAAACATCGCCGGCAAGACACTCGCCACGGCGTATAGCGCACGCGCCAGCGAGTACGCTGGCGTGTCGACTCCGCTGACGTGGGACGAAGTCGACCAGGGCGTCCGTCGCGAGGACTTCACCATCCAGACCATGCCGTCGCGGCTGAAAAGCGTCGGCGATCTCTGGAAGGCGCTCAGATCGTCGAAGGGGATCGACCTCTCCCGAGTCGCGGCATACGCGAGCAAAACCGGTAAGAAGTCCGCGAAGAGCCGAGCATGACTAGAGCGCGTTTCAGATCCGTGTAGCGCTCGTCCTCGGTCCTTGGGTCTTCGTCCGTGGTCCGTCCTGTGGTCCATGGTCCAATCAGGACAAAGGACGAGGGACGGACGAAGGACCAAGCCCAACGGACGAAGGACAGGCTAGCTACACGGAAACGGAAAATGTACTAGCCACGCGCTGTCGGTTTATTCGAATTTGAGGACCACGACGGTGGCGTCGTCTGGCAGGCTGCCGTTCGCCCGCCTCGACACTTCGTCGAGCAGGCCGTTGCAGATGTCGGCGGCGCTCTTCGCCCATAAACCGCGTACAGCCGCCTGCAACCCACCCACGTCGAAGAACTCGTCGGGTGACGGCCCAACGTCGGTGACGCCGTCGGTAAACAGGACCAGGCCGTCCCCGGCGCCAAAGACGGCATAAGCCTCTCGCATCGGCGTCACGTGCGGAAAGCCAAGGACCGAACCGGTGACCGCCAGCGTTTCGCTCTCGCCGTTCGCCCGAACGAGGAGAGGTGGCGAATGACCGGCATTCGCATACACCATCCGGCGTTCTGTGACATCCACGATTCCATAGAAGGCCGTCACGAAGTTGCCGGGCGGGAGGAGCTGCGCGAGGAGGTCGCTGATTCGGTTGAATGTGGCGCGCAGCCGCAGTTCCATACCGACGAGGGCGCGCAGCATGGCGCGGTGCGAGACGGCCAGCAGCGCTCCGGACAGGCCCTTCCCCTTCGCGTCGGCAATCGAGACACCGAGCTGCGAATCCGCATACGGCATGAAATCGAACGAATCGCCGCCGACGAATTCCGCCGTCATCGAGCGCCCGTACACCTGAAGGCCACGAAACGTCGGAGCGACTGGCGTAAGTCCCTGGAGAATGTCACGGGCAATCCGGATTTCCTGGTCGAGTCGAGATTGCCGGACGACCTGCTCGTGCAGGAGCGCCCGCTCGATGGCGACGGTTGCTTGTTGGGCGAACAACGTGGCCAGGGCGAGATCCTGTGTGTTGAACGCGTGCGCGCGATCCGATTCGAGCGATATCACGCCGAGGATGCCTCTGGCGGACGCAAGCGGGACGGCCAGCTGTGCTGCAGTCGACGGCCGTATCGCGACGTACCTCGGGTGCTGCTTGACGTCATGGACCAGACGTGACTCTCCGGTGCGCAGGACTTCGCCGACGATTCCATCGGCGATCGGCATCTCCAAGGGCGTGGGATATCCGATCGACGCACGCGCCTGGACGAACAGGCGGTCGTCTTCCGGCACGAAGATCGCACCTGCGTCGAACGGCAGCAATGAGTGGAGGCTGTCGAGCAGGATCTGGAGCGTCGGTTGAAGCTCAACCGAGATGGCAACCTGTGCCAACGTTTCGAGAAGAAGATTCAGACGATCGGTGCCCTGCACTCGACAGCTCGGCTGTAGTCTACCGAAGCTGCGAGGCAAATGACAAGGGAAGCACCATGGATCCTTCGGACATCGTCTTGTGGCTGTTCGTCATCAACCTCGGCATCGTGTTCGGTGCGGGCCTTTACGAAGCGCGGGTGGTGGTCCCGTTGTGGGCTTCTGCCCCGCCTGAGTCTTTGAAGTCGCCCGACAGCGGCCGGAGGTTCTGGGCGTTCACCACGACGATCCCGTTGACGTTGTTGACGCTGGGGAGCCTTTTCATAGCGTGGGGCGACCGCCAACCGCTGCATCAATACTGGCTGAGTGCCGCACTCGTCACCCTCGTCGACAGGCTCGCCACCTTTTCCTACTTCATCCCGACGATGCTCAGGCTACAGCGTGCGAGCGGAATGTCGGCATCCGACGTTCGCGCGAAGTTTTCTCGATGGACTCGGGCGAACTACGCACGCAGCGCTCTGACACTCGTCGCGTGGCTCCTGGCGCTCAAAGCATTGACGATGCTCTAAGAACAGCTTCCAGCTTCCAGCTTCCAGCTTCCTGCTTCAGCTTCCAGCTCCAGTTCCAGCTTCCTGCCCTCTGCCCTGCCCTTCCTGCCCTTCCTGCCCCTCCTGCCCTTCCTGCCCTACGTAACCTTGAGCAGCGCCGCGGCGTTGCGCCAGTAGATTCGCTCCCGTTCGTCGTTGGAAATCGGCAATCGATCGACGATCGATATCGTCTCGCGGATGTACATCGGCCCCTTCTCGGGGTCGAATGGGGCATCGGATGCGAAGAGGATGTGATCGACGCCAAAGAACTGCAAGCCACAGATGGTGGCGTCGTACGCGCCGAACAGCGCCGTGTCGCCATAGAACATCCGGAAGTAGTCGATCGGGCGCTTTCGCAGCTTCTTCAAGACGAGCGAGAGATCTTCGTCGGAGGTGCGCGCGCCCAGTTGATCCCAGCCGGGACCGAGGCGCCCCGCGAAAAAGGGTGCCATGGCGCCCATGTGGTGCGCGATGATCTTGAGGTTCGGCCAGCGGTCGAAGAGGCCTGCGAACACGACGCGCGCCATCGCCACGCTCGTTTCGTACGGCCATCCGAACGTCCACCAGATTTCAAACTGCGACTTCTGCTCGGTCTTGTAGTCGGCCGGGTCGGCGCCTCGGTACGGATGCAGCCAGATTGGCAGGTCGTACGACGCCATGGTCTCGAAGAGCGGCATGAACTCGGGCGCCGTGATCGGCTTGCCGCGCACGTTCGAAAAAATCTGAAAGCCCCGGGCGCCCAGTTCGTCGACGGCCCGCCGAATCTCGCGCACCGAGGCCTCGGGATCGTTCAGAGGCAGTGCCGCGGCGAACGTCGGGAACCTATCCGGATGCCGCGCAACCAGCTCCGCCATTCCGTCGTTTGCCGCGCGCGCGAGATCAACCGCCTCGGCGCCGTCGACCATCGCTTCGATGGGAGGCGTGGGCAACGACAGCACCTGTTGATATCCCTCGTAGCGGTCCATCACCCGGAACCGCTCGTCCAGATCGACGAGCATCGGGACCCCGCGGCTGCGCTTGCCGACGTCCTTGAAGTCGCCGGCAGCTTTCATGAGCCTGTCGAAAAAATTCTTTGGATAGATGTGTGTGAAAACGTCGATTTTTCGCATCTCTAACTACCAGGTACCAGCTATCAGCTTCCAGCTTCCAGCTACCAGCTTTCAGCTCCCCAATTGCAGCTTTCAGCTCTCAGCTATCAGCCATCAGATTCGGTCCATGGCCAGCCGCAAAGCCTCCTTAGCAAGAACTGGAACGCTTTGCAGCTGACAGCTGAAAGCGGATCGCTGAAAGCCGAATGCTGACAGCTGAAGCTGAGAGCTGATAGCCGTTCAGGGCCTCAAGTCGAGACAAACCAGGACGTCGTTCTCGCGCGTGTCGCCGTTGCGAACGTACAGCCTGCCGTCCGACAACGCCGGGTTGGCACGCACGGTCGCCGGGAGGATCTGCGCGCGCGCGAGCGGCTTGAACGCCTCCGGCGTCGCCGCCGCGAGGACGAGCTCGCCTGTTTCCCGCATGATGAGCAACTTGTCGCCGGCGAGCGTCACCGTGCCAGCGCGGAACCGATCCTCACTCCAGCGCACGACACCGGTCGTCAGCACGACCGCGCGGAAGCTCGGATTGTACTCTTGGCGCCCGTGGAAGCCGTACAGGTGGCCGTCGTAATGCACGCTCGTCGCGTAGTGATTCGACAACACATCGTCGGACGCCCACAGCTCTTTCAGTTCGCTCCCCTGCACGCGAACGACCGCAGCGCCAGTCTCGTACGTCGCGGAGACGAAGATGAGGTCGCCGATCACGAGCGGCGTAGCGGCGTTGACCGATGCCGAGGTGCGCGATCGCCAGGGGCGTTGAAACAACATGCCGCCGCTCGTCGGGTCGAGCCCGATCAGCCCCTGGCGTGTGAAGAACACGGCGGTGCGTTTTCCGGCGAAGGTGGCGCCCACCGGCGAGGAGTAGCTCGCTTCGTGGTTCGTGGCCGTCCACAACACGGCTCCGGTGTCGGCGTTGAAAGCGACGATGCCTGCGCCCTTCGAGCCGTCAACGCCGCCGATGTTGGCCAGGACCCGACTGTCCTCGACGAGTGGTGAGCCCGAGGTCCCGAAGAAGCCCTTGCGAACCCCGAACCGGCTCTTCGTGTCGACGTTCCACATGCGGCGTCCGCTCGCCAAATCCAGGGCGTTCAGTTGGCCCTCGGCTCCAAACGTGTAGACGCGATTCCCGACGACGACGGGCACGGCTCGCGGTCCTTCGTCGAATCCGAAATCGTCGCGATACGTCGTGGGGTACGCAAAATGCCAGCGGAGCTCTCCCGTCCCTGGGTCCAGCGCATCGACGACCTCTTCGTTTGCGACGCGGTGAAAAAGGATGAGCCGATCGCCCGCTATCACCGGTCCAGCGAAGCCTTGGCCGACGCGCTTCTGCCAGATCTTGCGCGGGCCGGCAGCCGGCCACGACGTCGCCAGCGGGGGCCCGTTGTAGACGCCGTTTCGCGCGGGCCCGAGAAACTGCGGCCAGTCGGCGGCCGCGATGGATGCGGCGGCCAGAAGAACGGCCGCGAGGATCACGCTCCTTGCGATCCGCATGGGTGGCAACGATATCACTAACGCAGGTTCCAGGGTTCCAAGGTTCCAAGGTTCCAAGGTTCGGCGGATGATGATCGGAAATCGGCTACACTCGAACCAAATGATTCGTCCCTCGCTTTGGCTGCTGGCGACCGTCGGGCTGGGCATTCCGGTCAGCGCGCAGACCTCAGCAGAGCGACCTCAGGTGATTTTCGAGCGGGCGATAGCTGATTTTCGGAGCGGCCGCATCACCGAATCGGTCGCCGGCTTCGACACCGTGGCCCGGCTTTTACCCAACGAGGCGCCGCAGTTGTGGCAACGCGGCATCGCGCTGTATTACGCGGGCCGCTACAAGGATTGCCGCGAACAGTTCGAATCCCATCGAACCGTGAATCCCAACGACGTCGAAAATGCCGCTTGGCACTTCCTGTGCGTCGCCAGACAGGAGTCGCCCGAGAGAGCAAGGGCGGCCTTGCTCCCCGTCGGCCCAGACTCGCGTAAGCCGATGTCCGAGATCTATCAAATGTTCCGAGGAGCTTTGACGCCCGAGAACGTGTTGGCCGCCGCGGGCGCTCAGGCCACGGGACAGTTCTACGCCCATCTCTATCTCGGCCTGTATTTCGAAGCCACTGGAAACAAGGGACGCGCCCGCGAACACATCACCACTGCCGCCGCGGATCGCTTTGCGGCGGCGGGTGGATATATGCACACCGTGGCGCAGGTTCATCTCGGGATCCTCGAACGCATCGAAGTAGCCTGCCAACGACATACTCACCACGGAGGACACGGAGGACACAGAGTCGATGGGGGCCACTGAGTCACAGAGGCACGGAGCTTTCAAGTCCGAACGGTGCCTGTCCGCTCGACGCGGACGGCCTGCTATGCAGGCCGAGTGTCAGGCACAACAATCAGCAGATGAACGACAGGCCAGCAGACGATCATGTCGTTCATCTGCCGATTGTTGCGCCTGGCCCGCCGCTGCGCGGCGCCGCGTCGAGCGCCTCCGTGGCCCGGTGACTCTGTGGCCAAGTAATCTCCGTGATCTCGGTGGCAACAGTGCTCTCCTTGCGATCAACCGAATCGCTCTCCTTCTGCTCCTGCTACTGACGGCTGCGGCGGCGCCGTCAGCCGAAGACTGGCCGGAGTTCCGCGGTCCGACGGGCCAGGGACATTCGGCCGAACGCGACGTGCCGCTCGAGTGGAGCGAATCGCGAAACGTCATATGGAAGACGCCGGTCCCGGGATTGGGATGGTCCTCTCCCGTCGTCTCGGGCGGTCGGATCTGGCTGACGACCGCGACCAAAGAACGTGGCGGATCGCTCCGGCTGCTGGCGTTCGATGTCGACACGGGACGCGAGATCGTCAACGTCGAAGCCGTTCGTCCACGAAGCTCCGAGCTCACAAACCCCAAGAACAGCCTGGCGTCTCCGACGCCGATCGTCGAAGGCGACCGCGTCTACGTGCACTTCGGCGCCGAGGGGACGGCCGCGCTGACGACCGCCGGCGAGATTCTCTGGAAGACGCGCCTGACGTACGAATCGCAGCACGGCAACGGTGGATCGCCAGTGCTCTACAAAGATCTGCTGATCGTGAGCGGCGACGGGAGCGACGATGCCTTCGTCGTGGCGCTCGACAAACAGACGGGAAAGGTCCGGTGGAGAACGCGGCGGCGGCAACCCTGGGACCAGGCGTATTCCACTCCGCTCGTGATTCGCGTCGGCGAACAGGATCAAGTGATCAGCGTCGGCGCGTACCGCGCCGGTGCGTACGCGGCGGAATCGGGCAAGGAAATCTGGAGGGTCTCGTACAGCGACGGGTTCTCCAACGTCCCACGTCCCGTGTACGGTGATGGCCTCGTGTACATTGCGACAGGCTTTCAGCAGCCTTCGCTCTTGGCCGTCAGAACAGACGGCGCGGGCGATGTGACCAAGACGCATGTGGCCTGGACACTGAAGCGTGGCGCGCCGCTGACCCCGTCCCCCCTATTGGTCGGCGACGAGCTCTACATCGTCAACGATGGCGGAATTGCCTCGTGCCTCGACGCGAAGACCGGCGCCAGCCACTGGCAGGCCCGGCTCGGCGGCAACTTTTCCGCATCGCCGACCTTCGTGGATGGCCGAATCTACTTTTTGAGCGAAGAGGGCGTGGCGACCGTCATCGCGCCAGGGAAAGAGTTCCGCAAGCTGGCGACCAACCAGCTCGACGGGGCAACGCTGGCCTCGATGGCGGTATCAAACGGATCGTTCTTCATCCGCACGCACACTCATCTCTACCGTATCGGCGTTCGAAAGTAACCTCGTGTCACCAGCGTGTATGCCTTAACGACTTCGTTCGCCGATCGTTCAGCTTCCTTCGACAACTTTCCAACCCCAGAACGCGTGCAGAGCGAAGCGACCTCGTTGGTACTCGTTTCGCTTGCGCCACCGCGAATTGACCTCGTGTTAATGCACCCCGTGCAAAATGTTCTAACAGCGCACATCCCAAGCCTGCCGAGGGATGAAGGGCTGCGCCACGACTAATTTCGCATCGGGCTCTAAACCTGCAATCCGATAGCGAGCCGCGTCCGTAGCTGCATGAAAGAGAGCAACCATGACGCACCACCTCCGCGGACGATTGCCGATTCAAGCTCTGCTTTTCGCTGGCGCGTTGGTTCTGACATCGCCCAATCGGGCTCACGCCGACCCGATGGGCTGTCCGTCGGCGACATTGTCGGATTACATCGCGCTGAGCGCGAGCGGAGGGTGCTCGATCGCGGGTTCGATCCTGAGCGATTTCACGCTTCTGCCGATTCCGACCGGTGCGACTCAAATTCCAGCCAGCCAGATCACCGTCTCGCCCTTTGTAGACGCGAGCGGTCCCTCGACCCTCGACATCCTTCTCGGCTTCGGGTTTGCCCCGAGCCTCACTGCGGACCCTGGTGCTCTTCTGGACGTCGTGTTTGGATACAACGTCACCACTCCTGCGCCTGTGCAGTTCGCGTCGCTTCACCTGGCTGGTGCCAGCGCGACCGGGGACGCCAGCGTGACGGCCCTCGAGAACCTCTGCCTTGGCAGCTCCTTCAGCCTGGCGTGCCCGGGCATCATTACCTCAGTCTTCGATCCGGGGCTTGGCTTGGATGACCTGGATGAAACGGTGGGTCTGCTCGTCCCCGGGACACTCCTTGGGATCGTGAACGACATCGGCGTCGGAGGCGGGTTGACGGGGAGTGCGACCCTCGGCGGCCCGGTCACGAATCAATTCACGACGATTGCGGCTCCCGCGGCCGTTCCGGAGCCCGCGACCGGTTTTCTCATTGCCATCGGACTTGGTGCTGTAGGCGTGTGGCGCATGCGTACCCGACGCCAATCCCTGCCCACCAAGCCGTGATGGAGCTTTCTTAGCACACCGTAAGAGGAGGTCATCGTGCGCAAACTCGCAGCTCTTCTAGCTGTCCTCGCAGCGACGGCGATCGTATTGTCGCCAATCGGATTCGCAGCCAACCATCGCGAAGCGCCCATTACAGCACTCGATCACAAGGCTGACATCACCGACGTCTATGCGTTCAAGAGCTATGGCGGTGCGGGCGCGGGAACGCACGTCACTCTCATCCTGTGCGTCGATCCGCTGCTCGACCCAGGAAACGGACCCAACTGGTTCCCGTTCGATCCCGATATTCTCTACGAAATCAAGATCGACAACGACAACGACGCCCTTCAGGACATCGCCTTTCAGTTCCGCTTCACGACGGAACAGAACCTCCCGAATCTGTTTCAGGTGTATGCGGGCGTGCCGGGTGGCGCCACTGCTCCGTCCAACTCGCCCGCGCCCGTTGCGCCCGGTACCTTGATCGTTCCTCCCCAGATCAACAGCTTCAGCTCGCCCGGTCTCGGCCAACGTCAAAGCTATACCGTGACCATGATCAAAGGAGGAGTCAGCACTCCGCTCACGGTCGGATCGCCGTTCTACGCGGTCCCGGTCAATGTCGGACCGCGAACGATGGACTACAACGCGCTGTTCAATGCCGGAATCTACGATCTGGGCAGCGGCATCAAGGCATTCGCCGGGACGACCGACGATGCGTTCTGGATCGACCTGGGCGGCGCGTTCGACACGCTGAACACCTCGGTGGCGCCTCCCGTGCTCAGCGCAGCACAGGACGCCGCCAACATCAATCTCGCGTCGGATACGGTGTCGGGCTATGCGGTGAACTCCATCGCGATCGAGGTCCCGATCTCGATGCTGACGCGAACGGGCAACATCGAGCCCGCCTCTTCTGTTGCCGCGACGATTGGCATGTGGGGTACGACTTCGCGGCCGCGCACGACCGTGCGCCGGGCGCCGCTGCCGGCCCTGAGCCAGGGGGTGTTCTCGCAGGTGCAGCGAATGGGCAACCCGCTCATCAACGAGCTGCTCGTGGGCACCGGATTCAAGGATCGCTTCAGCATGGACCAGCCGCAGAACGACAGCCAATTCGCCAATTTCTTTCTCGATCCGACATTGGCGCGGGTCGTCAACGCGCTCACCGGAGGCGTGGTTGCCATTCCGACACCGCCTCGAACGGACCTCCTGCCGGTGGTGACCTACGCGCCGCCAATCGCGGCGCCGGGCACCCCGGCCGGTCCGGTCGCCGATCTGCTTCGGTTGAATACCGGCGTGCCGGCGACCCCAATGGCCAACGCGAATCGTCTCGGTCTTCTCGGCGGTGACGCGGCGGGCTTCCCGAACGGACGCCGCGTCTTCGACGATGTCACCGACCTGGCGCTTCGCCTCGTCGTTGGCGGCGTACTAGCCGGTCCTCCCTTCTCGACATCGCCGATCAACTCGAGGCTGGGGGATGGCGTCAACGTGAACGACGCGCCGTATCGGACCGACTTTCCGTACCTGGCGAACTCGCCGAGTGGCCGGAATCGTCGCCACGTGGATCCCGGCGAGCCGGCGTGCACGCCGCTGTTTGGTGGCGGCGCGGCATGTCTGCCGTAGGTAAAGTAAAAAGTTCAAAGTGGAAAGTGGAAAGTGAGAGGGCGCGAATCAGGCGTGAGGGAGATGGCGATGTGCACTCTACGTTCATGTGCCTGCGCAGCGTTGATCATCGGCGCGGTGACCCTCGCGCAAGGCCAAACGACCTCCCCTGCAGAGCTGCGACTCGTGGCGGCACAGCGGGCGGTGGCGGCAAAGCCTGACAGGGCCGAGGGCTACAACGACCTGGCGCTGGCGTTCGCGCGACGCGCGCGCGAGACGTCCGACACCGCGTATTACGACAAGGCGGAGCAGGCGATTGCCAAGTCCCTGGAGTTGGCGCCCGGCAACTTCGAAGCGATGAAAATGCGGACCTGGGTGCTGCTGGGCAAACACGAGTTCCAGCAAGCGCTGGAACTGGCGCAGACGCTCAACAAACGAGCCCCCGATGACTTGCTCGTGTATGGATTCCTCACCGATGCGAACGCGGAGCTCGGCAACTACAAGGAAGCGGAAGAGGCGTGCCAGTGGATGCTGGACCTGCGACCGGGGAACATTCCGGCCTTCACGCGCGCCGCATACCTCCGAGAGTTGTTCGGCGACATCGAAGGCGCCGTCGAGTTGATGACGGCTGCGTATCAGCGTACTCCGTCTGCCGAGACTGAAGACCGCGCTTGGATCCTTACGCAGCTCGGTCATCTCGAGTTGATGCGAGGTCGAACCGAGAACGCAGAGCGATTGCAGGAGGAAGCACTCGCGATTTTTCCGAACTATCACTACGCCTTGGCGAACCTCGCCAAGGTCCGTTCGACGCAGAAGAGATATGCCGAAGCAGCCGATCTTCTGAAGCGTCGCTACGCAGCGGCGCCCCATCCCGAGAATCTCTTTTCGCTGGCCGAGGAACTGGAGCGCGCAGGTCGCGCGAGCCGAAGCGACCCAGGCGTTCTCGGACTTCGAAGCGCGAGCGCTGAAGGAGTCGACTGGATGGGACAACGCGAATCGTGAGCTGGTGTTCTACTACGCGGATCACGCCCGCAAGCCGGCGGAAGCGCTTCGGATCGCAGAGATGGAAGTGGCGCGCCGCAAAGATGTGTACACCCTTGATGCCTACGCCTGGGCGCTGCACGTGAACGGCAGGCAAGCGGAGGCCAGTGCAAGCATGAATCGAGCGCTCGCGGTCGGCGTCAAGGATCCTGCTGTGCAAGCCCGCGCGGCGGTCATCTCAGGGAAGGCGACCGGCGACGTCAAGAAGGCAGCGGTGGCGAGATGAGGGTCAAGGCACCACCTTCCCGTCGACCCGCGGTTGTTGCGATCATGCCCGGCCGCGCCGCCGCTACGGGTGGCCACGGCCGACGCCCGCCGCACCGCCCGCGCGATGGCCGCGGTGGTGCCGGCCGCCCGCCGCCGTCGGAGCACGCCCACGGCGGCCGATCACAGCAGGTGCGAGAAGACGTCGCCAAGCCGGCACTGCGGGCCCCGGCCCGCTACGCCTGTGTCAAAGCCTAATGCCGTTCGGAAATTCGTGACTGACCGCACAGCGGTCAGTGGCGCGACGCGACCCGCGGCGGGAAGCATCGCGGGCCGTCGCGCCGGTTCCGTCAGCCCGAAAAACGGCGTTGCGCTCGCCGCCCTGTCGCTGGCGCGGCCGTCCTACCGATTCGCGACATCGCTCCGATCAACGAGTCCCGCCTCGGGCAACGCCTCGGTCCGGGTGACCTCGCGGCAGACGGCCGCGCAGGCCTCGGCTTCACGCCGTTTTTCCCGCAGCGGTGGCGGGCTGACTCCAAACGGCGCGCGGCCCGCGATGCTTCCCGCCACGGCTCCGAGCCGTCGCTGGCGGCTGGGGGAACCGTAGACGCGGAGGGTCGTCGGCTGGCGCAAGGGCCGTGAAGTCGACCCGTCACGCGTCAGGAAAACCCGCGCGCAGTGAGTGAGTTCGCGGCGGTCTCTCGCGAGGTCACCCGAGGGCCCAAGCCTCCCGGACGGGGCTAGTTGATCTGAGCAATGCCGCAAGTGACCTTTCCGGGTCGACGTGACGGCCCAGCGTCAGCTGACGACCCTCCGCCGTGTCGGCTCTCGGCGCCATTGGCCAACGCTCAGCGCACAGCCGCTGAATTGTCCGACGGCATTATGTCAAAGCCGCTGATAGCGTCGCCTTGACTTCCCAGAGACGACGATGCTATGGCCTTCAGCGACGTGCACTCGCGGCCTTCGGCTAAATCTTCAACACTAACATTCGGTGACGAGTGAATAAACTGACACGCCGCAGGCCAAGCGAAGTGCACGTCCGCAGTCGACGCCGGGCACAAGGCATGCACACATCCTGTGAAGAGGTTTCGCGTGACAGACGAGGAACTCACCCAGCGTTTTGACGACCTTCAAACGTCCTTCGAAGCCGCTCTCAAGACCGAAGTGAAGGCTGCGGTGAAGGCTGCGGTGACAGCTGAAGGCGTCGTAATCCGCCGTCATTTCGATGTCGTTGCGGAAGGGCTCAGGACGGAAATCAAGGTCATCGCGGAAGGGCACGGGGCAGTGCGACAAGACGTGGTCGATCTGAAAGCCGGACAAGCGCGACTGGAAACACGACAGGAGCGCCTCGAAATCCGGCAGGTGGCGCTCGAGCATCGACAGGGAAGGCTGGAGGATCGCCAGGAACGGCTCGAAGGGCGCCAGGAACGACTCGAACAACGCCAAGAGTCGATGGAAGAAGGCCAGCAAAAGCTGGCCACTCTCCAGCAGGGGCTCGTGAATGAAGTGCGGCAGCTAGCCGCTCGCCTTCCTGCCTGAAACCTACTCGGGCGATAGCGAACCCAAGTACGCCGAGATGTTCAGGATGTCCTCGTCGGTCAACTGCGCTACGGGCTTCTTCATCAGCGGCGCATCGGGGCCGCTTCGGCTGCCGTCCTTGAATAGATACAGCTGGCGAGCGGTGTAGATCGGGTGCAGACCCGCGATCCGCGGCACGTTCGCGAGCCCCTTCATCCCCTCCCCGTGACAAATCGCACATGCGATCGTCTTGCCCGCGCCGCCGGTGTCCACAAGCGTTTGCCCCTTGGCGAGGCTGCCGGGGGGAACATAGGAGACGAAGCCGGATCTCGGATCCCGCAGCCGCGCTTTCTCCTGATCCTCCGGCAAGGTGATGATGCGATTTCCGATCGGCTCCGTTCCGCCCTGAGGATCGACGAAGCGCATCCGGCCCTGTCCGACGAAGGTCTTGGGAACCATCGCGGCCTCGACCACGCGGCTGAACCGCCGGCGCGGCAGCGCCGCAAACCACTCGGCCGCTTGACGCGCTTCTTCCTCCGACACCTCCTTCGAGATGCCGTTCATGCGGGCGTAGTCGCGCCGCACGCCGGTTCGAAAATCCGCCATTTGCTGGACGAAGTAGTCAGCGGTAAAGCCCGTCAGATCGGCCGATTCCGGATGCCCGAGGCCGGACATCAGATGACAGGAGCCGCACGCGAGTGCCGCACCGTGCCCCTTTTGCACAATTGGCGGCGCGGGCCGATGCTCCTCGGGAAACCAGTCCGGCGGATTGAGCAGATTGTCGATTTCCTGTGGGGTGTACGCTCCGAGTGCTGCCTTGGAGTGATTTCTGCCCTGGTGGTTCGGGCGGCAGCGATCCCGCTTGCACCGGAAACGCCCACGCCGGCTCGCGGGCCGGTGGGGATGGAAGCGACGTGGAAGGAGCCGACGGCTGCTGTTGCGAGTTGAGACCCGCCGAGGCGGCGGCGACCAGGGCGATGACGAGCGCCAATGCACGAGTATTCATCGCGTGCTCCCTCCTGTCGCGCTGAGTCTAGCACGGCGACGGAGACGCTTCGGCCGACGCGGAACGTCGGCTCTCCTCACGCTCGCTGCCGCCGGACCAATTCGAGCCGTTGGCGTTGGTGGCGCATCAGTTGCGCGCGCTCGGGACGAATCACGTCTGTCTGGCCAAGCAAGTTGATATCGGCTTGATAGTCATATAAATATGACCAAAATCAAATAGGGCCATGGCTCAGTTCAACATCGCAGACGCGAAAGCTCGTTTTTCTGAACTCGTCGACAGGGCGCTCGCCGGCGACGAAGTGATTGTGGCACGCGACAACAAGCCGCTGCTGAAGCTCGTCCCGCTTGGAAAAACTGGCAGTCGGAAGCCTGGGACTGCCAAGGGGATGATCCAAATGGCCGCGGATTTCGACGCGCCCCTGCCCGATTTCGACGACTACCAGTAAGCGTGGCGCTCCTCCTCGACACACACGCTTTTCTGTGGTGGGTGGAGGATGCGCCGCGATTGACGAAGCGTGCACGCGCGGCCATCGGCAGGCCGGATCAGGCCCGCTCCGTCAGCGTCGCCAGTTGTTGTGGGATAGCGATCAAGGTAAGTCTCGGGAAGCTAACCGAATGGCCCGCGATTGCGGCATCGCACTAGCCATGTCATTGCGACTCATCGCGATCCGTTCGACCGGCTACTCGTGGCGCAGGCGATCGACGAGGACCTCTCGATTGTCTCGGCTGACCCCGTGTTCCAGAAGTACGGAGTCCATCGCGTGTGGTGAGGAAGGGACGTTTGTGCCTACGGGCAGTTCGCGTTCAGGACGGTGTCGCCACGGACATCGACCCGAAACTGATGCGACGTCGTTGCCCTCATGCATGCGGGTAGCAGGTATCCCGCACCGACAGGAATATTCCAAAACATATAACGGCCTTCAGCGTCGGTTCGCGCGTAGACATCGGCTGCGTCGTGGTTGTTGGAGCTGTAGAGCACGCCCATATCCGCAGCGGGCCGTGGTCCCTCCGCAGTACTCTCAAAGACAACGCCCGATAGGACCGGCGAGTCCAGTGTTCGGGGCCGGATTCCGCGCGGGACAAGCTCGATCTCCACTTCCACCGTTGTGTCCGCGTCGACGGTGGGGACGGTGGCGTGCACAGCACGCGTTTGGAATAGGTCAAATTGATTCCACGATGGCGGACGGTTTTGAGGATGCGGTGAGCTTGACAGTTCGTCCGGAAAACTGTCGTGGTGCAAGTGCGAATCGACCGTTCGCATCAGTCGTCAACTCAATAAAACCCAAAAGCCCGTATGGCCCCTCGACCAGGTCGACAACGGTGACTTTGGCACCTGGAAACGGGCGCCTCCCTTGCTCGGTGGCTTCGAAAACGACGCCGGTCAATGGACCCGTTGGAGCCGGAGGAGACGGCGATGACGGAGGCGGCGTCGGGACGGTAGGCGGTTGGCTGCAACTCGTGACGATCGCGGCTAGAGAAAGCGCGACAAGCAGGGTCAGTCGTGCGGCGCGAAGAATCAGGCTCACGGGCGCTCCTTCCCCCATGAAACGCCAGCCGTTGGAAAACCGGACGCGCTCCCGCGCTCTCACCGCGACAGCACGAACTGATGGCTCGTCGAGGAGCACGAGGCGATCGCCTGCCGGCCAGTAATATCGTTCGGGCCGAGTATCCCGTCGTATACGACGAAGGCACCACCGAGCGTGCCGGCGAAGCGGTTGGCTGAGCCAGTAGCCACCACGCCTCCTTGCACGAAGAAAGACCTCGATGTCGGGAGCTGTTCCAAGACGTACGGAAGCTCGTTGCCGTCCCCTCCTGGGAACGAGAACACACGCGTCCGGGCTCGACCCTGCCGCGAACGCCAACGTGCCTGCCGTCAGCGTCGCGTGTCGGCCGGGGTCCTGCGAATCCGCCGATTCTGGAATTTGCTGCTTCGGGCAAGCTGTTGAAGAGCTTCGGTGCGGGGCTTTTAGCTACAACCACGGCTTCACGATCGATGGCGCGGGAAACCTCTGGGCGACCGACGTGAACGATCAGGAGGAGAGACTGGGCGTCCCTGCCCGGAACGCGGCCGGCATTTTGATTGGTCAGCAGGTTCTAAAATTGAGTCCCGACGGCCGGGTCTTGATGACGCTTGGCAAACCCGGCGTGGCTGGAACCGGGCCGGATGCGTTCGAATCGACCGACCAGCGTGGCCGTCGCGCCAAATGGCGACGTCTTCGTGTCAGACGGCCATGCCCAAACAAGACCGGTGCAGGCCGTGTGGTGAAGTTCTCGAAGGACGGCCGTTTCATCAGAGAGTGGGGACGCAAAGGATCCGCGCCCGGCGAGTTCGATGAGCCCCACGACATCTACGTTGGTGGTTCCCGCGGCTGGGTGTACGTGGCTAATCGAAGAAATAACCGGATTCAGGTGTTCGATCAGGACGGCGCGTTCATCGCCGCATGGAAGCAATTCGGCCAGCCGAGTTCGGTGTTTGTCGGGAGAGATGACACGATCTACGTGGGTGCGTCTTTTCCGGATCCATCCGCGAAGAAGAGTGAGCTGCGAGGCATCACGATCGGGAATGCAATCGACGGTTCTCTCAAGGCGTTCATTCCCGACCCCGCCGATTTGGACAAGGTCGTTGCGGGCACATCGGCGTCCGGGATTGCGGCGGACAAAGAGGGATCCATCTTCGCGGCAGATGTGGGCGCGCACAACCTGCGGAAATACGTCAGGGTCAAGTAGGGCCAACGCTGCATTGCTGGAGGCGTCGGAGACGGTGCCGCTGACCTCGATCTGAGCGACGGCAATGCTCGGAACCAGGCACGACGCCACGGCGATCGCCAGCATCGCCACACACGCCCGGGTTGTGAAGGCCGCAAGGACCGCCACGAGCTTTTCGACGACCGTCATCGCACTCCACCCCCGTCAGCATCGCAGGCCACCGCCGAAGAAACGTCTGGAGGCCCTCGAATCGGACACCTCGCGAGGGCCGATGGTGTCCGGAATGTACACCTTCGGCGTTTTCCTCGTCTGGAGGGTCACGCACATGTCGCTTCCCACCGATGCGGCCGTTTCCCGTTCATCCGCCGAGGCGCTGTCGAGCCGCACCTGTGAGGCACTGCTTCGAGGTGGCACCGTCCTCGAGCCGAGGGAAGTCGCGTGTGTCGGGGTGAAACTTGGCCGGACACTGGCCCAGGCACACGCGTCAGGGCCGTCCCCGCTCCCGGCGCCCGGCGCCGACGGCCCGGACGCTGCCCTCTACGCTGCGCCCGAAGCGCTCGTCGGTCAGCGGACCAGCCAGCAAAGCGACGTCTACGCCGTGGGGGTCGTTCTGTACCGCCTCCTGGCCGGCGCGTTCCCGGTGTCCGCCCCGATGGTTCACCAGGGACGGCACCTCGAGGCGTGGACCGCCAGAGTCGACCTTCGCGCGTCCGGTTCGCGTGTGCCGATGCCACTGGCAAAGATCGTCGAAAGAGCGATCGACCCGCGGCCGGAGGCACGTTACGTAACCCTCCAGGCACTGTGCGCTGATCTGCACGCGGCGGCGGAGCAACTCCTCGCTCCGAAGGATGACATCCGTCGCCGGATCCTGCAGATCGCGTCGCTGGCAGCGGTGTTCGCCATCGCCGCGCTCATCTGGGTGGTGGCGCATGTTCCGCACGAACAGCCGGTCGACGTCAGCTTCGACTATCGAGGCACCTCCAACGACGCCCGTGCCGTCGTGGACGGGATGACGATCGAGGTGGCGCGCCTGCTGGCGCAGGCCGAGGGGCTCCATGTGCATGCGGCGCTTTCTGCGTCGCCCGGCGGAGATCCGTTGCGCGACGCCGGAGCATCCGGCTCGCAACGCCTCCCGAGCTTCGTGGTGAGCGGTTCGGTGTACGGCGATGCCGGTGCATGGCGTCACGTCGAGGCGTCACTCATCAGGGTTCGCCCGCTGCAGATCGTCTGGTCCGGGACGTTCTCGCTCGCGGACGGTGACATCTTCGCGGTGCAGGAGCGAATCGCCGCCGCTGTCGTGGAGGCGCTGGAGGCCAAGGTCGCACCGGGCGGGCGCCGGCATTGGACGACTCCGGCGCTGCAGGAGGTCTTCCTGAAAGCAAGGGTGCTCCAGGCCTCCGGCGCCGATGCGCGCAGGCGGCACGCGGCCGAGATGTTCCGACTCGTCATGCGCGCAGCCCCCGATTTCGTGCCGGCCGCTGCGGCGCTGGCCACGACGTTGGGCGGAGTGTCGTCGGAAAGTCCAGACCTGCCGGCGCTCGACCCTGACCTGGCAGCGGTGGCGCGCAGGGCTCACGCCGACGATCCTCACCTCGCGGAATCGAACGCGGCGATGGGTCTCCTGAGCGCCAGGCTTTGCCGGTGGCGCGAGGGCCGTGCCTATTTCAGGGAAGCGCTCGAGCGGGATCCGAGCGCGATGGCCACCTACGTCGACTATGCGATCTCAGATCCTGTTGCCTTCGGGAGACACGCGTGAGGCGGTCGACGTGCTGACCACAGCGCTGAAGACCGACGCCTCGTCTCTGCGGCTGCGCAGAACGCTGGCCCATGCTCTGGTTGAGAACGGGGAGTACCAGCCGGGCCATCGAGGTCTCTCGCTCGGTCATCCAGGAAGGTCCCAGGCCTCGAAGCCGCACATCAGACGCTCGGCCGGGCTCTGTACCTTTCTGGACGGCTGAGCGAGGCTGCCGAAGTACTCCGCAGACATGGGAGAGCCAGTGGGCCTATCGCGGCTACGCCATGGCGGCGCAAGGCCATGACATCGAGGCGAGAATGCTGGCGGAGGCGCACCGCGACGAGCCCGCGCGACAGATGCTCATCTACGCGGGGTTGAAGGATGTCGATGGCACCGTCGCTGCGCTTCTCCGTACCGCTGGCGTAAACCCCTGGCGTGCGATGACGTGGATGACACGCCGCGAGATCGCTCCGGTCCTTCGTGGCGATGCGCGCGCGGCGGCCGTCAGAGACCAGTTGCAGCAACCGGCCGGATGTTCACGAGATTAGTCCCACGCGTGTTTCGATCAGGGGGAAGCCGCGGACGCTCACGGGATTCGATGCTCCTCCGTCCCGTATTCTGACCCGACGGAGGACCACGGCTCCGCGCGAAACATCTGTTTTGTGTCCCCCAGGCCCAGGTGCCACACGGCCTCGCCCTCGCGGTTGACTTCGAATACTTCGACGGGACCGGTGGAGCCGTCTACCGCGCTCATGCCGAATGCCACGAGCGTATGACCACTGGCGAGCCTCCGGGCCGAGCTCACGAAGGCCGACTTGTTGCGCCGTGCGGGCTGCCATTGCCAGACCGCTTTTGCCTGGGCGCTGTGCAGGTCGAGCTCGAGCGCGCGCGATGAATCACGCGTCTGCAACCCGTTGTCGAACACCAGGAGACGATTGGATGCGAGCTCGCGCGCCGTGTGCTGCCCGGAGTACTGATCCGATGCTGCGAGGGCACGCGTGGCGTTCACCCCCCCGAGCCGCCACTCGACACGTTGAAAGTCGGGGCTGATGGAGATCACCTGGTCCAGGAAGTGGATGCTCATCAGCACGTTGCCGCGCGGACCGAGCGCCAGGGAGTTGGCATGCAGCCACTCTTCTCCCGAACGCGGTCCACGGTCGTCGTCCGGCGAGAGATGATCCCAGGAGCTCCACCGCTTCACCGCCTGGCCCGTGTCCGGTTGCCACTCCCAGATGGCTTCGCCCTTCAGCATGGCGCCCCGGGTACTGACGCGTATCGAAGGCGAGGAAGAGCAGGGTGTCCCGCGGCGTCACAATCACGTCGTGATGCAGCTCGCGATTGACGGGGTCCTGCGGCAGTTCGTGCACAACCGATCCATCGGACCGCACTTCCATCAGGCCGCGTCCCCTGTCGAGGAATACCACGTGGCCGTTGGCGCGGCGCGTGGCGCCCAGCGCCATGTCGACCGTGCGCCAGTACCAGACGATGTTCCCGCTGGCGTCCACCGCGGCATAGCCGCGAAAGCCATGCGGATCGAAAAGGTGCGCCAGGACGAGCGGTGTTGTCGGCGAACCCGAGGCGCTCAGCCGGACACGTGCGAGGTCCGGAGGCAGCGCCTCGGTGCTGAACGCGCCTTCGGCGCTGGTGCCGACGACGCGATAGAAGTAGGGGCGATCGGCGCGCAGGCGGGTCAACGGAATGCGGTGTGTCGCCGCGCTTGCGGAATCTACCAGCAGACGCTGCGCCGCGTCGGTCCAGTATTCGACGCGCACCGGGGCGGGGTGTTCGAGTTCGACGTGGAGCGCCTGCACGAGGGGACCGGCCCGTCTGGTGTGGTGGACGCGCACCTGCGGCGCCTCGATCAGAGAGGAGCAGCCGGACAGAGCGACGAGGGCGAACGCGAGGGCACGCCTCACGCCGTCGGGCCACGGGGGCGTTCTCTGCTGCGAAGCCATCGCCTCAGCTCCGCGCCAGTACCAAGGCGTGCAACGGTGAGGAGCACACCGCCAGCTGGTTCCGGGTATTACGTTCGTACAGGGTGAGCGCCCCGTCGAGCGTTCCCGTGAAGCCGGACGGCGACATCGTTGTCTTTGCCTCACCAACGATGACGAGGCGATTCCCATCCGGAAGGAGCTCGACGATCGAGGTGTCTGGAGACGTCCAGTACACAGTGCGCCTATACCCGGACTGGCTCAAGGAAGGTCCGACCCGCCCCTCATCCTGACGCGCCGCGACGGGGCGCATCCTGCCACGGTTCATGGCTCGAGAGGTATTGGCCAGGTAGAAAACAGCCTCGGGATTGAAGATCCGGCCAGCCACTACCCCGAAGGTCGAGACGTGTACGGTCAGCGTCAACTCGTGCTGCCCGACGTTCGCGCCGAACGTCCGCTGCCTCAGCTCCGGCGGCATCGAACTGCCGCAGGCGCCGCCGCCGACTGTCAGCCTGTACGCGCCATTCCATTCCGGCGTGGTCGGGATGACGAATACCGTCTTGCGCTGGCTGGTGAATCCCTCGAACTGTGCTGTCAGCCCTACCTCTCCCGCTGCCACGGCCATTCCCAGACCGGCACTGATTGAAAGCACCGAAGAATTCGAGCTGCTCAACGTCGCGGCCGCCGTCACATCGCGGCTGGATCCGTCCGACCAGGTCTGAAGCACCTTGAAGGAGACCTGATCGAGCTGGGTGACTCGCGAAGGGCCGTCGATGCGGATACTTAGAGCCCGAGGCAGACCACCGGGACCTGGCCCGATGCCATCCTCGTCGTCGTCCTTCTTGCCGCAGGCGACCATGAGAATGGCGACTGCGATGAGACATCCGTATCGGCCCCGGCAGCATCGGCGCGTTGTCATGGCGTTTCCTTCTCGACTCTAAACGCCGACTGACGCTTCGACCGGACATCGTCGCGCGACCAACTGCCAGGTGAGGCACTGAGGTCAGACTCAGAGAGCCGCCGGCTGTGGAGAGGAAGGGGTGATGGCATCGGCCTTGGTGGTCGTCAGGGCTGGTCCGGGACGCCGAGCTTTCGCCGGAACGCCGGGACTCTGGGGTCGTCGCGGAGCCCGACTTCGGGCTGGCTAAGCGCATCCGCAGCCCGAACCGGGTTGATGCGGGCCAGTCGTTCCAGCGCCTCGAACGCACGGTCCACGTCTCCCATCAGCCCCGGCACTCGAAGGGGTACCCGGCGCGCGGCCACCCACTGAGACTGCACAAGGCCCCACCTAGCAGCTGTAAACGCACTCCGCTCAAGAATCGGACATCGGGCCGAAATGGAAGCCACGCAACGCGTTAAAATCGACCCACTGCAGATGTCGAGCGACCGATTGGGCGGCGATCCTTCCGTGTCACGGTCGACGCGAACTGTCGATCTCGAGTCCACCTTCAGTCTGATCGAGCGCGCTCACGCGGGAGACCAGGAGGCGCTCGATCGCCTCATGGCCCGCCACCTCACGCCCCTCAGGCGCTGGGCACGGGGCAGACTGCCCGCGTGGGCGCGCGATGCAGCCGACACCGACGACCTGGTCCAGGACGCGCTGCTCCAGACGTTCAGGAGACTGGGAAACTTCGAGGCTCGCGGGCCCGGTGCGCTGCAGGCCTACCTGCGCCAGGCCATTCTCAATCGCGTCCGAGACGAGCTGCGGAAGAAGGGCCGGCGGCCGGCGGCGACCCATCTCGACGGGCTCGAGGTGGACCGCCGTAAGTCTCCGCTCGAAGAGGCGATCGGGCGCGAAGCCATCGAGTGCTACGAGCAGGCCCTGGCGACGCTCAGGCCGGACGAGCGGGAGGCGATCATCGGCCGCGTGGAGATGGGGTACTGGTACGAGGAGCTCGCCCAGGTGCTCGGCAAGCCCAGCGCCGACGCGGCACGCAAAGCCGCGCAGCGCGCGCTGGTCCGCCTGGCCCGGCAGATGGACCTCCCGGGCGAATAGCCCGACCCTGTGCGAACGGGCGGCGCGTCCGGTTTTCGTTCACGAAACGTTTCACCCTGAACGGGGTTCCGCACAGCCAGGAACTGACGCATGCCGGATAGTGAGCAGCTTCTTGATGACATCGCCGGCGCCGTCCTCGACGGCTCGGCAGTGGACTGGGCCGCGGCGGAATCCAGCGCCGACGCCGACGCGCGGCGGATCGTTGGACACCTCAGGCTCGTGTCGTCAGTCGCCGAGCTGCACCGCAACCTGCTGCCGGCCGAGGACGTTCCTTCGCTTCCTTCTCAACACAACAGGACGGCAACACTCGATCGCTGGGGTCATCTCCGCCTGCTCGAGCGGATAGGTGGAGGCGCGTTCGGCGAAGTGTTTCGCGCGTGGGACACGCGCCTCGACCGTGAGGTCGCGCTGAAGCTCCTGCCCGCTGCGTCGTCATCCGACTCGGAGGCCGAAAGCTCGATCATCCGGGAAGGCCGGCTCCTCGCCAAGATCCGGCATCCGAACGTGGTCACGCTCTACGGCGCCGAGCAGATCGGCGATCGCATCGGGCTCTGGATGGAGTTCGTCCGCGGCCACACCCTGGAGCAAATCCTCGACCAACGGAAGGTGGTCAGCGCGCCCGAAGCCGTCGACATAGGTCTTGAGCTGTGTCGCGCGGTGTCGGCGGTGCACGCCGCCGGCCTGCTGCATCGGGATATCAAGGCGCACAACGTGATGCGAGCTGAGGACGGGCGCATCCTGCTGATGGACTTCGGCACCGGCAGAGAGCTTCACGACGACGCAGCGTCGGATCTGGCCGGCACGCCACTCTATCTCGCACCCGAGGTGCTGCAGGGGCAACAAGCCACGGTTCGAAGCGACATCTACAGTCTCGGCGTCCTCCTTTATCACCTCGTCACCGGCGCGTATCCAGTGCAGGCAAGGACCGTGCGCGAAATTCGCCGTGCCCACGAGCGGGGCGAACGGACTGCTGTTCAGACCGCGCGGAGCGATGTGCCATCGAAGCTCGCGCGCGTCATCGAGCGTGCGATCGACCCCCGTCCCGAGCGACGCTGCGGGAGTGCCGATGTGCTAGGCGCGGAACTGGCAGCGCTGAAGCCGCGCCCGAGAATCGTCCGGCTGGCGCACGCAGCCGGGGTGGCCGGCGCCGTTCTTCTCGTCGCCCTCCTTGCGCTGGAAGTCCGCGCTCGCCTGACCGGAGACGATCGAAACCTTGGCAGCCGACTGGTGAGCTGGATCGCCGGAGCGCCGAGTCCGATCGAACATCCCGCGATTGCGGTGCTGCCGTTCAAGAACGTCGCGAGCGAACCCGGCAGCGACCTTCTGGTCGACGGCGTCACGGCCGGCCTCATCCGGCAGCTTGCGATTATCGATGGCCTGGAGGTGCGATCGCAGACATCGTCGTTCATGCTCAGAAACAGGCCGCGCGATCTGGCCGACATCAGCAAGCGACTGGGCGTGAATCTTGTCGTCGAGGGAGACGCGGCGCTGTCGGGAGGCACGCTGCTGGTTCATGCCGCGCTCGTGTCGGTCAAGGACGGCGTACCGTTGTGGTCCGACACGATCGAGCGTCGGATTGGATCGGAGGGCGACGTCGGCGGCGTGGTCGAGGATCTGACCAGGACGATTGTCAACCGGCTGCGCCTGAAGCTGGGCCGGACCGCAGCGCCGCTACGACACCGACATTGCGACGTTCCAGACCTACTTGAGGGCCCGCGCGCTGCGCGACAGACGCGGCGAAAAAGCTCGTGCCGCGATTTCCCTATTCGAGGAAGTGATACGGAAAGACCCGTCATTTGCACCGGCAAAGGCCGCGCTCGCGGCCACATACGGCTACTTGGGGTTCTATTACCCGGACGTAGACAAGATTTACATCCCTCCGCGTGATGCCGCGGCGCTGATGGGACCGCTGACCCAACAAGCGCTCGAGATCGACCCGACGTTGGCCGAGGCCCACGCAGCGATGGGGTTGATCCACGCATTCGCCCTTCGCTGGGTTGACGCCGAAAAGTCGTTTCTGCGCGCGATCGAGCTCGACCCGAGCCTCACGACCGCGTACGGGGATTTCGTCCAGTCCACGTTGATCCCGTGGGGAAGGCTGGACGACGCGCTGCGTACGCTGGAGACGGCGCTCCAGGTTGATCCCTTGTCGCTCGATGTGCGGATCATCATGGCAAGCGTGCAGACTCAACGCCGGTCTGTACGCGGACGCGCTGGACAATTACCGACGCGTGCTCGATGTGGATTCAAACCTTCCCTACTCGGTCAACGACTTTCGTGCGTGGGCGCTGTTCTTCAACGGCGACCGGGCCGCGGCGCTCGACTGGTTCGAGGAGTTTTCTGATGGTGGCCGCCGCGAGGGCGTGAAGGGGTGGATCCATGCGATCAACGGCCGGCGCAAGGAGGCCGAAGACATCGCAGCGCGGTTCTCTCACCTCCCGCAGCGGCAGGCGGAGATCTATGGACTGCTGGGCGACAAAGACCGCGCCCTCGAAGCCCTCGAACGGCTCGCGGTCATGAACCCGATACGAGCGGGTTGGGAACTCGCGCGGCCAGCGGTTGGGCTGCGCGGCGACCCGCGGGCCGAGGCGTTCCGCCGGAAGCTGGGCTTCCCTTAGCGTGCTTCGGTGCTTGAGTGCTTCCGGGCACGGCAGGGTTGTTCCGTTTCGCGTAGCAGCCTGTCCTTCGTCCGCTGGCTTGGTCCTTCGTCGTTGGGCTTGGTCCTTCGTCCGTTGGTCTTGGTCCTGGTCCGTCCCTCGTCCTTTTGCCCTTATTGGACCATGGACTGGACGGACCACGGACGAAGACCCAAGGACCAAGGACGAGCACTTCACCAATCCACCCGCAACCCGATTCGCACGATTCGCGGCGGCACGATGGTCAGCGGACGCAGAAAGGAAGGACCAGACGCCCAGTTGATGTTCTGCTCAGGGTTGCTGTTGAGCACGTTGAAGACCTCGAGAAACCCGGTGACGTGACGACCACCCGGAACAGGGACGCGCTTCTGGACGCCCACATCGAGAAGCGTGATGTGATCCTGCCTCCGAGTGCCGACCGGTTCAGCAAGCATCCGGATGGTCCCGTAATTGAGCCGCGCTGCCAGCGTCCGGCCGTAGGGTTGGCCGGATTGGTGCCGGAGGAAAGGCGTAATCCGCAGCTACCACGGCGCTTCGACCGTGGCCTGGACTTTCGCGGACCAGACGCCGAATACATGGCGTCCACCGGCATCGGTGTTAATGAGATCGTTCGGCGTGAGTGGGAGGGCGTTCGCGCGGACCGTCTGGCCGAAGTACATGCTTGCGTGATCGTGATTCCATGTGTGCGCGAAGCTCCCCGCGAGCGACCAGCGTCCGCTGAAGCGGCGATCGACCACCACCTCCGCAGTCAGGTAATCGCTGGCTGAGTTGGACACATTGCGCACAACCAGCTCCGACGACCCAATGAGCGCGTCTGGTAGCTCATAGACCAGGATCCCGGGTCCCTCGCCAGGAGGTCCGAGCGTTCGCCCGGCCGGACCTGGGTCGCGACGTGTCGTCGCGACCGTGAACGCGTCGAAGTTCCAGCTCGCCTGCTGCCGGACACCCTGCTGCCGGACGCCACGCCATATAACGCCAGTGCTGACCTTGAGGCTGCCACTGACCTCGCGCTCGAGATGCGTGGTGAGCTCCTGGACGTACGCCAGCTCCAGTTCAGGGTCCAGGGCTACGAACGACGTGCCGCCGCGCCGCTCCAAGGGCACAATGGACTGCTCGCCGGGTTCCCATACCCGGTTCTGGTTGGCATCCGACCAGTTGTATCGCTCCCACCAGCTGCGCGCGTTTGGATTCACGTTGAACCCAAGGTCGGTTCCAGGCGGCAACCAGTAAAGCCCGACGCTGGATTTGACAAGCGTGCGCCCGTCACCGGTGAGGTCGTAGCTCGCGCCAATCCGTGGCGCGGCGGCGTTCCAGTCGATCAGGTTGCTGATGGCCGCAAACGACTGAAGAGCGGCTGGGGTGGTGCTGCTCGGGCAGGAAGGCGCGAAAGCGGTCGAACCGAACACCCAGATTGAGTGTCAAACGGCCGTTCACCTGCCACGAGTCGTTCAAGAAGGCCGCGTACCACCAAATGCCGCTTCTGGATCGAGATGGCGTCTGGAACAGATAGATCTCGGCGGGAGCTCCGCTGCTGAGGACGTGCAGCACCTCATCGGGATAGCTTCGGTTCCAACTCTCAGTCTCGAGCAGACGCACGACCTCGCCGCCCGCCTTGAGGTGGTGCCGGCCATATCGGCTGTCGCTGAAATAACTCAGCGATCCATTGACCTGGTCGCTTTGCCAGTCCTGCTGCCAGTCGCGGTTGCCGCCACTCACCGCGGGTTCAACAACGTCCTCGAAGCGGAGAGCATCGCCGTTGGGGCGCTCAGCACGACTCGCGACAAACTGGCCGACCCTGGCATCGATGAACAGGTTCCGTGTGACAGCGGCGTTCCATTCGGCCTTCCACACGACACCCCTCGACAGCTGATCAGTTGTCGACTCTTTCGACTCGTTGATCGCCGTGTCGGGCCAAAGGAACGCGTCGAGCCGTATCGGCTGATGAGTGCTTCCTCGTTGCCCGAACAGCACGATGTTGCTGCGGTCGTTCGCGCGGAACGTCACCTTGCCAGTGGCGCTCTGGGCACGTGTCTCAATCGGCACGGCAGGGAAGGTCACGCGTCTGGCGGCGACGCGCTGGTCGCGTCCCGAGACGTACCACCACAACCGATCCTTGCGCACGAAGCCGCCGATGTCCCCATTGAAGTCGTGATAGGCGTCGAGCCGGTTCGACTGTCTTGGTGAAAAGCCGGCAGCGCTCGCCGCGCCACGGGCGATTTGATCCTCGTCAACGTTGTACCCCTGCCAGCGGGCGTTCTCGTAGCCTCCGTAGAGGGCGCCACGGTACTGATTGCCGCCCGACTTGGCAATGACCTGCACGTGCACGCCTGGCCAGGGAAAGTCAGGCGTGTACGCGCCGAGGCCGACCGACACCTCATCGAATGATCCGTAGTCGAGGCTGAACCCGAGCGGATTGAGATTGCTGACGATGATCCCTTCGAGTGTGGGCCGATTGAAACCGAAATTTCCATACGCGCTGAAGATGCCCATACCGAACGCGGTGCTGCCGCCGACGTCGAAGCGTGTCAGCTGCAGGGCCGGTGTTGCGGCAAGAAGTGCGCCCAGGCTGCGCGAGCCCGGAAGGTCTGCAAGCATCTCGGCGTCCATCTTTGCGGCGATGGTCGTGGCGTGCTGGTCGAGCACTCGTACGCGGCTCTCCACGGTGACCTGCTCCTCGAGCGGTTCCACGTCGAGCGTGACTGAGACGCTGGTCGTGGCACCGAACGCGACCCGGACACCGTCCCGGGTTGACGGTTGAAAGGCCGGCAAGCTGAAGGTGAGCGAGTATTCGCCGGGTGGCAGCGCAGGGAGGCGATATACGCCGTCCGCGCCGGAAATGCTCGTGCGCGTGCCCATCAGCGCGGAGCCGGTGGCGCGAATCGTGACGCCGGACAGCACGCCGCCCGTGCGATCCGTGACCGTGCCGTCAATCGCGCCACTGGTATCGCCGACGGTCTGACCGGCACTGACCGACGCGAGCAGCAGCAGCACGCACGTCGTCAAGAAGCCAAGCAGTTCCCGGTTGCGGAACACCTAACCCTCCGCGCGCCAACATCGGCCTAAAGACCGTCGCATTCCAGCCCGCCAGGTTCGCCCGACCGAACCCTGGTCGTCGGTGCCGGCCCTTGTCCGCTGCGAGTCGTCTCTGGTGTTTATGAAGTATAGGGCGAGATCGAGATCATTTGGCGGACCGGACCTCGGTTTTCGCAAACCTTCCGGATGATAAGGGAGCTATCAGCCAGCCGTCGGGAACGCCTTCGTCGCGGATCATCATGGGTATGACTTGGAGTTGCGGCTTCTGGCGCCGCGCGCCGACGTGACAGGGACGTACACGCTGACGGTCACTGCGGTGGACCACTGTGGTGCAGGCCTTGGCGAGGGACACGTGCCCGCAGAGGCGCGAGTCCCACAGCGGACACTTTTGGGGCAGGGTCGAGCCCGGACGCCTGGTGTTCGATTTAACGTGGTGGGACGGCGATCAACCGTACATCGCAGAACATCTCCCGGATTCGAGGTTCACCGCGCCCACGCGGGCTCACCGTCCGCGTACTTCAACCCGGTGTCGACGTCCGGAATGATTTGACGCTCCCCGCCGCCTTCGGTCGCAGCGAAAATTCTCAACTCAAAGCCTCCGCCTCTGCCGACCGTTGGTCCCGGTCCGGTGACCTTGCTGAACACCAATGCTCCGTTCGATGACCAGTCTGGGTCGAGCACCGGAGTTTGCCCAGTAACCACGATTCGCTCACCCGAACCATCCGCATTGATCACACCCACCGCGACGGGAAAAAAGCCCGAGCCAAAGAGGGGCCTCGAGCCAGCGCCTTGAAAGGCGAGCTGCAATCCGTTCGGCGACCAGGACGGTTCCTGCCCATTAGGCACAAGCCGACCAGGATTCGATCCGTCGGCGTTCATGATGTAGATGTCAAAGGGTCCTCCGTCGAAGCCGCGAACGAACGCGATGCTGCGTCCATCTGGTGACCAGACAGGGTCTTGCACACCCCCGGTGCCGAACCCGTCCGTCACGAACTCATGCCCAAGGAGCTTCGTCGCGCCGCTGCCGTCGGCATCCATCACAAAGATCCCGCCGTCAGGGAAGCCACCACCCGTGAATACGATCTTCCGGCCATCGGGTGACCAGTCGGGCGAGAAGCCCCATCCGAGGAAACGCTCGCCCGACCCATCGGCGTTGATGACGTAGATGCCAGCGCCAGGCCGGTGAAACGCGATGCGCCCGTCGGGCGACCAGGACGGTTGCATGCCGGGCGTGAGTCGGCGTACCTGCGACCCTTCAGCCACGTAGATGGAGTCCGACCCATCGCGGCTGCTCGAAGGCGAGCCGTCCCTCGAGGCGCCCATTCGCTCCAGGTGGCAATGGATCCCGGCTGTCGGAAGAGGGGCCGGCCGGGGACCCTTTGTCGCAAGCTGCGAGCGCCAGGATGGCGCAGACGGCGAATATTCGATGAAGACCCCTCACACCCCCTTAAACGCCCGGCCCAGAGGATCCGGACAGCGGGACCGCTCGAGTCATTGGTCGACTTACCCCGCGTCCGCTTGGTTCGTCTTCCGCTCTTTGACGTCTTTGTCCGTCTGCCCATCTTTAGCGACGTTGTGGCTGCTTGGAATAGTCGATGAAGGCTTGCTCCTTGCAGTTGTCCGTCGTGTACGGCTGGTCCGCCGGCTGAATGACATCCTGTCCCGTGTATTGCCCTTTCAAATTGACCGGATCCTCGGCCACGTAGCTCCGCGTCAGCTTCATCGTCTTGGAGTCGAACGTGAAGCGCTCCACGACGTGGAGCTGATCGCTGTGGCGCACCGGCGCATTCAGCACACCTGGCAGAAAACCGACGGTATCCACGACGAGCACGTCGCTTTCCCATCGTCCGATCGAGTGTCCGGCGCGACTGGGCTTCACGTTGGCGGGATGTGCCTTCATGTTCATGTAGACCGTGCGCTTGAGATCCATCTGCCCGTACTGGATCACGATGGTGTCGCGATTCTGCGTGATGCGGTTCACCGGACCGTCGAAGGTCCAGTCGAACAGGATGCTGGTCGTCTCGCAGCGGAAGCGCGGATTGTCCTCGCGTTTGAAGCTCGCCGCCGCCTGTTCTCCAGCTGGCGTCAACTCCGTGCCGCCGTAGCGTCGAGGCGCTGTACCGGGTGCCCCGGGTGCCCCGGGGCCGCCCGCTCGAGGCGCGCCGGCACCCCGCTCGCCGGGCGTGGCGGTCGCAACCTGGCTGAGCGGCACCAGCGCGCCGCCCCGGCCACGGGGATCGACCATGACGACCTGCTCGGACGCCCAGTCGCCGGAGATGTTCGGCTCGCCGGTCGGACGCCGCGGCTCGCGCGCCTTGCTCGACACTTCGATGGGGCCTCTCACTTCGCGGATCCCGCCCTCCGGCGCCTTCACGTACTGCCCGTACCGGTCCATGTGGCTGCCGTCTGCGAACTTGATCGTGTTCAGGTAGCAGGAATTGGAATCGACCTTGTCGGGGGATGCCTCGATGGTCACCTGCTGCCCGATCGGGAAGAGGTCCTTCGTCCAGCCCGAGCGCCGGAGGACGTGCGCGGACCGCATTTCGCACCGATACTTGCTGACCTTGCCGCCAGGGTCGGTCACTTCGAAATAGAGCCAGGAGTGCGGATTGATGAGCTCGAGGCGCGTGAGCTTGCCCGTGAGAGTGACGCTCTTCGTCATGTCGAAGGTGCCAAAACCGTGATGCGCAGATGCCGCAACCGCCGATGCGAGGAACAAGGCGACAAGCACAGCCGATCGAATCATGGTGATCTCCGGGAATACTAAGGTGTTCGTGCAGCTCTTGCCGCGATTGTAACCGACGTCGCCGCAGCAAGCGATCACGCCAAGGATCGCCTTCTCACTGCGATTCGCCGCTAGTCACTAACGCGCCGAGAAGGGGGTCGATGTTGCTGTCGCAGGAACGATGCCGGTGCCAGACACTCGAAGCTTCGCGGTGGTCGCGCCGGGGTAATTGGCCGTCACCTCGAGAATCCCGTTGTAGGACGCGGCGGTGGTCGGCGCAAACATGATGTGCGCCCACTCGAGGCATTCGCCGGAAACGATAAAGTCGTCGTCCCGGATTCCTGCCCAGGTGGTCGCATAGCCAGCAGGCTCGTGAAACACGATATCCGATGGAAGGAACCATGCGTCGCCCTCGTTGCAGACGCGAATCTCCTTGAGCGAGCGATCGCCTATCCTCACATTGCCGAAGTCAATCTCGACCTCGCCTTTCCCGCCGGTCGCGGACACTCCGTACACGAGCAGATCGGCTGCGGCAAAAGAGGGTTGGGGCTGCGTCGTCGGCGCACACGCCGAGAGCAGCGTCAGGAGCGCGGCGCAGGATGCGAGACGGGTTGAAGCCCAGGGCATTGAAAGCTCCGACGGGGAAGGTTGCAAAAAGCGTATCGCCCGTAAAATCGGGTTCTGTCTATACGTCGGTGGATCCCTCGTAAATGCTGCAGTACTGGACCGACGCCGCCATAACGGCGCGAACGTGTCGAGCCATGATTCCAATGCGCCATACAACCAGTTAAACGCTGAAACACCCTGGATCCGGACAGACCGGCGTTTTTTCGAGAGCACGCATGCGCGACGCCTGGCACTTTCAGTCCGCGGCGTTCACCGCCTGATGAGTGTCAGCGCGGAGGGCGCACACTGGACAGGTCTCACCTTACAATTGAGGTTCGAATCGGAGCGGGCGCAGTACTCGAATGCCCCACGAAACGAACCCGAAACCATCGACTCGCTCGCGGATCCCTCACCCGAATCCCCAGATGGCCAGATACCCCGACGGTGCCAGTTTCTCCAGCAGGTAGGAACCGCCGGTGTACCCCCAGCGGATCTTCAATGTCAGAACGAGCCGTAAGTACCGGCGACGCCGATGTACATCTCGGTTCGCGGAAGCCTGATGTCGGCACCACTCAGCAGTGCCACATAGTTCTGTGGTCTGAACGACGAAGGGACGAGCGACGCAGTGTAGGTGCGCGTCCGTAGCCCATCGGGAACTGCCGCACAGGAGGCGTCCGCCTGGAGCGTCACGTTCCAATCGCCTGTCAGGTTCACACTCGGGGCATCGAGCTCCATATCGAAAAAGAGACCCTGCCGTCCTCCAACGTAGGGCCCGGGCCCCGTACGCCGCGATCATAGAAACATATCCAGCTTTCTCCGCCCGAACGACGACCACGCCTGTGAAGGTGCCTGGCAGTTCGAACCGTCCCGAGGTATCGGTCATCGTCGACACTCCGACCTGCGAGCCTTCGACCACGTGAACGCGAGCATCAGAGATGAAACGGTTGGCGGTATCCCGAACAGTGCCGCTCAGCGAGTATCCAGCCGGGGAGGACAGTGGAGGCGCGGGCTGGGGGGGTGGAAGATTCGACTCCCGGGTCGGCGACTCGCACCCGATGCCCATGACGAGCATCAGAACGCTCATCGTGTTCACTAGACGAGTAATCGCGGCACTCATCGCTCACCCCACACTTTCTCTAACTCCTTGACAGACCGCAGAAGAAATAACGGGCGTCTCGGCCGGCCCTAACGCCATACAACCACTGAAACGCTGAACTGCCCCCGATCCGGACATTTGGGCGCTTTTTCGCGGTAACATGCCGCGACCCCCAGGAATCAGAGGACGCATGCGCGACGACCGGCCTGCGGCCGAATCGACGTTCCACTTGCTCGAGCGGGCACGCGCGGGCGATGAGGAAGCGGCGAACCGTCTCTTCGCCCGCCATGTCCGCCCCCTCCAGCGCTGGGCCTCCGGCAGACTCCCGAAATGGGCACGCGACGTCGCCGACACCGACGACCTTGTCCAGGAAACCCTGCTTCAGACATTTAAGAGGATCGGACAGTTCGAGTCCCGCGGCGTCGGTGCGCTTCACGCGTACCTGCGGCAGGCGGTCCTCAACCGCATTCGGGAAGAGCTGAGGCGGAAGAGCCGGCGGCCGGACGGCACGAGCCTCAGCGGGCTCGAAGAAGGAAGCCACCTCTCGCCGCTGGAGCAAGCCATCGGCAGCGAGGCGCTCGACCGGTACGAGGGGGCCTTGGCGCGGCTCACGGCCAACGAGCAAGACGTCATCGTCGGCCGGGTCGAGCTGGGTTACACGTATGAAGAGCTGGCGCAGGCGCTCGGCAAACCCACAGCCGACGCCGCCCGAAAAGCGGCGCAGCGAGCGCTGGTCCGGCTCTTAGAGGAGATGGAGCGCGGCAACAAATGACGAACGGCTTGGAACAGCTCGCCGATGCGGTCCTCGACGGAACCGTCGTGGACTGGGATGCCGCCGAGTCGGACCTGGGCGGCTCTGAACGTCCACTGGTCCAGCACCTGAAGGTCGTCGCTGCAGTCGCCGGTGTGCACCGGATGCCGGACTCGTGGGGGCATCTGCTCATCCTCGAGCGGATCGGCAAGGGAACCTTCGGCGAGGTCTATCGTGCGTGGGATTCGCGCCTCGATCGTGAAGTCGCGCTCAAGCTGTTGCCCGCGGACCGTTCCTCCGATCATCGCCCGGACTCCTCCTTCATTCACGAAGGCCGACTGCTCGCCCGCGTCCGCCACAACAACATCGTCACGATCCATGGCGCCGAACAGATCGGCGATCGGATCGGCCTCTGGATGGAGCTGGTGCGCGGCCGCACGCTCGAACAGATGCTCGGCCAGGGGACATCCTTCACTCCGGCCGAAGCGGTTCGCATCGGGCTGGACCTCTGCAGCGCAGTCTCCGCCGTGCACGCCGCCGGTCTGCTGCACCGCGATATCAAGGCGCACAACGTCATGCTCGCCAATGATGGCCGCGTCGTGTTGATGGATTTCGGAACCGGCCGAGAGCTCGACGACCGCTCGACCTCCGATGTGGCCGGAACCCCTCTCTACGCGGCGCCCGAGGTGCTCGATGGAGAACCGGCAACGGCTCAGAGCGATGTGTACAGCCTCGGCGTCTTGCTCTTTCATGTCCTGACCGGTTCGTATCCCGTCCAGGGGCGGACGGTGAGCGATATTCGCGCCGCTCACAAGGCCAGCGTCCGGGCCACGCTGCGCACGCTTCGGCCCGACGTGCCCCATCGAATGGCGCACGTGATCGAGCGCGCTATCGATCCGGGGCCCGAGGAGCGTTACACGAGCGTCGAGGCGCTTGGTGCAGCACTTCGAAACACAACCAGCGGGACCAGCCGGCGCCGGCTGATCTATTGTGCGGCCGCGGCCACTGTTCTGCTCGCCGCGGGTCTTGCGTGGGAGAGCCGCACGCGATCGACGACCCCGACGACGCCGACGATCGCCGTGCTGCCGTTCGAAAACAGAAGCGCCGATCCGGATGGGGAAGACATTGCCGATGGGCTGACGAACGAAATCCAACGGAACCTCGCGGTCATCGAAGGACTCAACGTTCGGTCGTCTGCATCTTCCTTTGCGTTCAAGAACAAGGATCGCAATCTGGCTGAGATCGGCAAGCAGCTTGGTGTCGATTTCGTGTTGGAAGGATCGGTGTCGCGATCGAGCCGCTCATTGCAGGTCACCGCCAGGTTTGCTCGGATTTCGGGCGACGTCACGGTGTGGGCACACACGTTCGATCGCGACACCGAAGGATCCCTCCGCAATTGTCGATGAGATTTCGGTGGCGATCGGCAACGAGATGGGTGTGGCGCTGGGACGCGGTCAACTTCGCTACGATCTTTCTCCTGACGCCTATTATCAATTTCTGAGGGCCAGCGCGTTCCAAGCGAGGCGAGGTCCTGAGAACACGGCCAGAGCGGCGGAGCTGTACCAGCAGGTCGCTGCCGAACATCCGACGTCCGCACCAGCCTGGGCGGGCCTGGCGAGCGCGCTGGCAGAGCTGTCCCGCCCGTCGCCCGGTGACGAGATTATCCCGCTGGATCCGAGAGCGGGGCCGGCCGCGCTCAGAGCAATCCAGCTCGATCCACTCCTGGCCGACGGCCATATGGCAATCGGGAATATGTACGCGAGCTACCGCGATTGGGTCAATGCACGGAGGTCGTTTCTGAAGGCGCTGACGCTGAACCCGAGCCTGACAACGATCCATACCGATTTCGTGCTTGGAGTGCTGCTTCCCCTCGCCGACCTCGACGAGGCGGTAAAGCAGCTCGACGCTGCGCGCATCGCCGATCCGTTGTCGTTGGATGTGAGAAGGCTCCAGGCGCTCGTGTTCGTCGAGGCCGGCCGGTACGAGGAAGCGATCGAAAACTGCCATTGGATTAGACAGCACGATCCCGCGTTTCCGTACGTCGACGTGTGGCTCGGCCGAGCCCTTTACTTTTCCGGAAGATTTGACGAGGCGCGAGAGGCACTAGAGCGCGCAGGGCCGCAGTTCTGGGGTTATCTAGGTTACCTCCTCGCCGTGAGCGGACGACGCGACGAGGCTGAAGCCCTGGCAGCACAACATCCCGACTCCCCGGGGCGAGCGATGCTGATTTACGGCGGACTTGGCGACAAGGATCGCGCATTCGACGCGCTCGTGCGCACTGTCGACATCAATTGGTGGCGTGCGGCAACCTGGCTCTACCGTCCAGAAATGGCAATCCTTCGCGGGGATCCGCGTCTGGCGGCAGTCAAGAAGCGACTCGGCCTGCCCAACTGACGCACTCTCGGTGTCCCGACTTCGGCGGGAACACGCCGGCTTCTGTTTCGCACGAATCGCGCGGGCCTGGATCCCGGACAACGAACCACGAGCCTCAGGTCCGCCAGAAAGCCGATTGTCCGATCTTCCGCCGGGGACCGTTTACCGGGTCAGAGGCGGAGGTTCTTGAAACGAAGTGAGTCTCGTAGCAGAAACAGGACGCCGCTGCGACGAAAGTTCGCGGCTCTGCTCTGCTTCTTGGTTCTCGCCTCAGCTTGCGGGCCAGGCGACGAAGGACCTCCCACGCCGGCACGACCTTCCACGGTCCCGTCGCCCGGAGCTCCGCGCTTACCACAGGCTCCGCGGGTAATCGGAGTTGGCGAAGAAGCCACAGATGCGCTGACGTCTTTGGGTGACGACAGTCTCTTCGAGCTGACGGCTCCATCGGATGGCACGCTGATCGCGTGTCTGAAAACTGATCTCATCCGTCACTCCCGTTACCTCGAACTGGAACTCGCCGACGTGCGGTTCGGACCCGGGCCGTCGAGAGACACCTGGCCACACATCGCCGGACGGCTGCCCGTGGTTGGCGGTCGGCGCTATCTCCTGAGAGTCGTATGGGCCGGCCCCCATTACCGACCTGAACCGATCACGTTCGCACTAACAACAGGCTTGGAGCCGTCGTCACTGTGCGTTGCTCAGTCATCGGTCACGCTCACCGGCGTGGTGTTCGAGTACACAGCCGCCGGACGGCTGCCGCGTCCGGGCGTGCCTCTCCTCATTCGCAGATGGCCACAGGGGGCCGACCACTTTCTGGAGGTCACGAGTGGTGGCGATGGCCGATACATCGCGTCCGGCATCGCTGCTGCCGCCGGAATTTCCATTGCGCCGGCGGTCGGAGCGGGATACTACGCACCTTGTCCTAACGGCTCCTCGGGCGCCGTCAGGTTCGACAGCACGTTTGACGTCCATGTCGTCTCCGAGGCGGTTCTCTCGTCCGTTGGCGCTCCCGCGGAACTGCCCCGACTGGAAGGTGTTGCGGTGTCTGGCGTGGTATTCGAGAACACGCCTCAGGGGCTGCAGCCGATCGCTGGCGCTTCGGTCACGCTGAACGGTGATGGCCAGGACGCCAGAATCGGGTCGACAACTCTGACGAATGCCCAAGGATATTACTTTGTGTGCCCGGAGATTCCGGGGACGGGCGGCGACACTGACGGGTCGCTTCATGTTCGGCGGGTCGGCTACCGACCGGCGACCGCCCGGCCCACTCTGTACTGGCATTACCTCGGCTTCGACGTCGAGCTCGTGCGGGAGTGAGCCAAGGCTCTGTCCGAGCTCGTCGCCAGCCGTCACACGCTCCGTCACGGAGGGGTATGCGACGTAGAGCAGTCTTGGTTCGTGCTTCGGCCGGCCTTCTATCCATCGCGTTTCTCGCGGCCTGTAGCGAGCCGCGTACGCCAACGCTACCGACGCCGCCGAACATCGTCGTGTATGGGGTCGTGCTCGAGCACACGATGACGGGATTCCGGCCGTTGGCTGGCGTGCCGCTTCGGGTCATCAGAGGTTATGGGCTGGATCCCGTGATCGTCGATGTCACGAGCAACGCCGACGGCTCATACGCGGTTGCCGGTACTGTGAACCCGGAGTTTGTGTGGATCCAAGTCAGGCCAGGGTTCTCCCATCGTGCTCCGTGCCCCCCGTATTCGTGGTTTAACGGGCGCCTGGATGTCCATGTCGTATCCACAGCTCTTCTCTCGACGGCTGGCGTCCCAGCTTCGATGGCGCGCTCGGATTGGGCAGTATCCGGACTCGTCACCGAGAGGGCATCGGACGGCGTTCGGCCGGTCCCTGGCGCTGCGGTCGGACTCTTCGAGGACAGTCGGGGCCACACCGTTGACGACAACGACCCGTCGGCCGACACGGTCACGAACGCCGACGGCAGATACCAGATCTGCTGGGTGGGCAACGCCGAGGCCGGGGGGCCAGGTGAAGTGCGTGTACGCAAAGATGGGTACCGGACTGCATCTCAGCTCGTTTGGGCGATGTCGACCGTCGATTTCGAGCTGGTGCGCGACTGACGCGTCAGCTACACCGGAGAAGCGCGGCGCGCCCACCCACCCCACGTCGACCCTTGCCCGCCCTTCATTGTCGGGGACCAGTGCGATCGTCAGAGAAGGAGGCCTGGTTCAAGGGATTCAATCACGCGGCCCTATCGATCTCCGTGCGAATCCGTGCGAGCTCGCGACTGATGGAATCGAGCTCTCGATCGAGGTTCGTGAGCTTGTCGTTCTCGGCGCGCACGAAGCGGGTATAGGGCGCGATTGCGTCCAGCACTCTGCGCACGCTGCGTTCGACCTCGCGCTGGAATTGGGCGCGCAGGTTCGTCATCAGCTCCGTCCGCATTCGCTCGATACGCTCGCGGAGCCGCGCCTTGGCACGAGCCCGCTTCGACGGGATGATGAACAGGCCCAGCACTGCAATGGCGCCGGCGGCGAAAATGCCCGTCACGTCAGCGGCGGTGGTCGTGGCCAGCGCCGTGACGGCCGCGCCCAACCCGATCGCGCCGGCCTGCGCCAGTGCCGCGCCGGCTACCGCATTGCGGACGCCGTCGGCCATCTGCGCCGCCTCCCGTTCTCTGTCGTAACTGTCAACGGCCAGGCTGGCGGCACGTCCGACGGTATTGATCAGCTTTTGCCGGTCGTACTGAAAGCCACTGGCTTCTGCGCCCACAACCCGCCCTTCGTGCGCGCGACTTCGGCGGTTGACGTGCTCGGTGACGGCCTGCCACTGCCGCAGCTCGCTCGCCACCATCCAGTCGATGACGTCGTGCACCTGCTTCTCGATCTGTTGCGGCGCCTCGGCCACGACCTGGCGCTCGAACGCGCGCTGAATCCGGGCTTTGTTCAGAAGATCTGGAATCCGGCCGACGCGCAGCGTGTCGTCGAAGAAGGCGATGCCGCGGTTTTCGAACTGGTGCAGAACACCGTCGATCTCCGATAAACGGAACTCGAATTCGCGCGAAAGATCCGTCCGGTACAGATCGAGCTGGCGCTCGATGTCTTCGATGGTCTCGAGATCCAGCTTCAAGACATCGAGCCGGGCCGCAATGGTCTCGCGCGTCGTCTGGGCGAGTCGTGCACCGATGCCGAGCGGGTTGAGGAGCTTCAGCCGCAGACGCTCCTTCTCATCCAGCGTCGAATCGATGTAGCGCTCGAGATCCGCGAAGCGATCCCCTGGTACTGGTTCGCCCGCCTCCTCGCCCAGCTTACGACGCAGTGCACGCCGCGCGGATACCGGGAAGATCTCCGGCTCGCTGCCCAGCAGCGCGCGCCCGTGCTCGGCGACGAACCGCCGCACCTGCTCGCGTTCTTCAGTCCGCTCCAGCAAGTCGATCTTGTTGATCACGACCACGATCTTCTTGCCCCAGTTCCTGATGTTTTCAAGAAACGATCTCTCGCTTTCAGTGAAGGGCCGATCGGCTGAGGTGACAAACAGCACGAGGTCCGCCTGCGGCACGAACTCGCTGGTCAGCCGCTCGTGCTCACGGAAGATGGCGTTGGTGCCCGGGGTGTCGACGATGTTGAGGCTCTGCAGGAACGGAACCGGCGCGGTGACGAGGTCGGCGCCGGCGGCGTCGATCATTCGCCCGGACGTCTCGCCATACTGCAGCACCTGCAGCTTGGTCGTCGTCGGCGTGACGCCCTCTTCGAGCACGCGGGCGCCGACGAGCGCGTTGACGAAAGCGCTCTTGCCCGAGTTGAATTCGCCGATGACGACGAGGAGAAAGAGACGATCGAGCTGAGCGATCGAGCGTTCGAGCGCGGCTTTGTCGGCGTCCGGTGTGTCGAAGCGATCGAGCGCTCGCTGCAACCTGGCGAGGCATTCACGCTCGTCCGCGACATGCTTGGCAGTGCGGTCGGGAAGAATCCGGCTCAGCATGCTCGAGGCTCGTCGGGCGGCATCCACAACGGCGAACCTTCCGACCGCGGCAAGTCGATCGTCTGAGCTCGGTAAAGCGGAGCTGCCGCTCGATCACAACCGCGTTACGGCTCGCTGCCACGATTCTAGCCGAGGCCGTGGGTTCGATGCTGTCACGCCGAACCGAGCATCATCACTCATGGCTTCAGTGCATGCGGCGGAGGTTGTGCTGATACACGTAACGCCCTACGCGGCGTCCTTGTAGGCCTCCCGCATCCTGGTCGAAGCGAAAGTGAATGCCGCCGTAGACGCGCGCGTCATCGATGTCGTCTGTGATGTCACGAAAACTCGTGTATTTCAGCGTCACGTCCGGAACCGCAGGATGCGAGAGCGTAATGGCGTGACCGACAGGACCGTAAGACAGCCATGTTGATGAGCGCGAAGCCGCGGGCGTTTTCCGACAGACTCCACCCTTGAGCAGCGCTCACCTGCAGTGCCGCCAGATTGAAGACCTGCGTTGGGGGTACGGCCGCGAAGAAGCGCGCGACGTCGCTGCGATCCTGGGGCCGAATGCTGTTGACGTCGCCGACGGCCTTGACTTCGTCGTAGTCCCGCCGGTACTTCCCGCTGGCGAGCGGCGGCGGCGGCGCGGAACGAAACTGATCGCTACTTTGAATGCCAAACGGCGCGACGTTCGGCCACTGCAGCAGGATCCCCGGACCGAACGCCGGCGGCGTCGGCTGCCAGACGCCGGGATCGGTCGTGTTTGGCAGGAACGTCAGCGGTGGTGCCGAGCCGTCGTTGGCGCGCGCCGCGATCATTGCGACAGCGGCTGCCTCCCCGACGATGACGCCGGCATCCTTGGGCTGACCGGCCGGGATGGCGGCCAGTGACTGCATCCGTGCGGCGTCGAGGATCGCCGCGCTCGCGGGAAAGTAGTTCTTCAGTACGCCATGAGCAGCCGCGATGGCCGCGGCATGGGGCGACGCGCCAATGGGGGCGTTTATCGTGCCCAGGTACGGCTCGTACTTCTCGTGCAGGCGTTGACGGCTTCGAATACCGCCAGCTGGGTGATGGCGGCGAATCGTGCCTGGGCAAACGGGCTCTGACCGCCGATCGTGCTCAGCATGATCGCCGTCCAGTCTTGAACAGCATCGGCACGCGCGGGAACTGGAGCGAGAAGCATCACCGCCACAACGGACACGACGATCATTCGACGCATGGCGTACCTCCATGTCCAGGCCGGAAGTTGACTGCCTTCAACGACTTCGTAATGCTCAAATCGGATCACGATTAGTCTCCTGTCGCGGGATGCCATCCTCTCTCCCCGACGGCGAGAAGGGGGCGGAGGGAAGCGCTAGGCGGAGGTTGCGACTCTGACTCATGCCCTCATAAACACCGAGCGCTGGCGATCCGGACAACCGGCGGGAGCGAGTTGGCGGCTGTTCGATCTGGATTACGGGGTAGGATGTAGCGGTTTCCGCATCCGGGACGAGCCAACCTATGTCTTCGGATCAAGATGCCGGCGCTCGTCTCCAGTCGGAAGCCTCTCGTTCAGCTGACTCCGAATCAACCTTTCACCTAATCGAGCGGGCCCGCGCGGGTGACCAGGAGGCGCTGGAGCGCCTTTTCGCGCGACATCTCAAACCGCTCCAACGATGGGCCCGCGGCCGGTTGCCGAAGTGGGCGCGCGATCTCGCCGACACGGATGATCTTGTTCAGGACACCCTGGTTCAGACGTTCAAGAGGATCGAAGACTTCGAGCCACGCCGTGTCGGTGCGCTGCAGGCGTACCTGCGGCAGGCAGTGATCAATCGGATCCGAAACGAGTTGCGGCGGAAAGGACGGCAGCCGCATGTCACCGATCTCGATGGCATCCAAGTCGAGAGCGTCGAATCGCCCCTCGAGCAGGCGATCGGTCGTGAGGCAGTTGAGCGGTACAGGAAGCGCTTCAGCGGCTGAAGGCGGAGGAGCGGGAAGCGATCATCGCCAGGGTGGAGATGGGCTACAGCTTCGAGGAGCTGGCTGAAGCGCTGGGCAAACCGACACCAGATGCAGCGCGCAAGGCGGTGCACCGGGCTCTCGTCCGGCTGGCGGAGGAGATGGAACGTGCCGTCGAGTGAGCAGCTGGTCGACGATCTGGCCGACGCGATCCTCGACGGAACACCAATCGACTGGGCGGCCGCCGAATCGAGCTCTGAAGGGCCCGCGCAGCCACTTGTTAAGACAGCTGAGGATACTGGCAGCCGTCGCGGAGCTGCACCGCAACCTGCTGCCGCCCGAGGACGTTCCTCCGCCACCTTCTCCCCACAACGGGACGGCAACACCTGATCGCTGGGGTCATCTCCGCCTGCTCGAGCGGGTGGGTGGAGGCGCGTTCGGCGAAGTATTCCGCGCGTGGGACCCGCGTCTCGACCGTGAGGTCGCGCTGAAGCTCCTGCCCGCCGCGCCGTCGTCCGACCCGCGACGCCGAAAGCTCGATCATCCGGAAGGCCGGCTCCTCGCCAAGGTCCGGCATCCGAACGTGGTCACGATCTACGGCGCCGAGCAGATCGGCGATCAATCGGGCTCTGGATGGAGTTCGTCCGCGGCCAGACACTCGAGCAAATCTTCGACAGCGCAATGTGTTCCACGCGGACGAGGTCACCGCATCGGTGTCGGACCTGTGCCGCGCGGTGTCGGCCGTGCACGCGGCCGGCCTGTTGCACCGGGACATCAAGGCGCACAACGTCATGCGCGCCGACGACGGGCGGGTCGTGCTGATGGACTTCGGCACCGGCAGGGAGCTCGATGACGTCTCGTCGTCCGATCTGACAGGCACGCCGCTGTACGTGGCGCCGGAAATCCTGGTCGGGAAACCGGCAACGATACAGAGCGATATCTACAGCCTGGGTGTGCTGCTCTATCACCTCGTCACGGGGTCGTATCCGGTAGCGGGCCGAACGATTCGAGAGGTTCGCCAAGCGCACGAGCGAGGCGACCGAATCGCGGTTCGCAGCGTTCGGCCGGATCTGCGGCCGGCCCTCGCACGCGTGATTGAGCGCGCATGCGACGCTCAGCCCGAACGTCGCCATGAGAATGTCGATGCGCTCGCCCGAGACCTGGTGGCCCTCCAGCGCCGCCCTGCCGTCGTCGCTCTGCGGTACGGGTTGGCCGCGGCCGCCGCTATTCTTCTCGCCGCTCTGCTGACGTCGGAAGTCCGTGCGCGCTGGACAGGCGACCAACGCAGCATGGCGACGCGTTTGGCTGGCCTGATTGGCAGCGCGCCGAACCCCGCTGAACCTCCCGTGATCGCCGTCCTGCCGTTCAAGAACCTCGGTGTCGAGGCGGGCAGCAAGGATCTGGCCGACGGCCTGACCGTCGGGTTAATCGATGAGCTCGCACGGATTGACGGTCTGTCCGTGAGATCGCAGGCGTCGTCATTCGCGCTGGAGAACAGGTCGCAAAACGCTGGCGACGCCGGCCGCGAGCTCGGCGCAAACTTCGTCGTCGTCGGGAGTCTTCAGCTGTCCGGCGGCGTGCTCCGTGTGAGCGCCGCAACTGGTCCGCGCGGCGAACGAGACTCCGGCCTGGTCCGGTCGCTTCGATCGCCAGCTCACGTCGTCGAATGAATTTCTTGCGATTCAAGACGAGATCTCGCGTGCCATCGTCAACGAGCTGCGCCTCAAACTGGGGCGCGGCCAACGACGCTACGAGCTGAGCCCGGCCCTCTTCTACCAGGATCTCAGGGCGAAGCTCCTGCACCAGAGGCGGGGCCATGACGGGAGCCAGGAGGCCGCCACATTATTCGAGGAGGTCGTCGCGCGCCGTTCCGACTACGCGCCAGGCTGGTCGGGGCTGGCGAGCGCACTTGCCGAATACATCAGGGTCGCCAACCCGGAGACCGGACTGCCCTCGGCTCAGGACGTCGACAAAGTGCGCTCCGCCGCGAACCGGGCGCTCGACCTCGACCCGATGTTAGCCGACGCTCACGCCGCCATCGGGGCGGTGTTTGCCTACGATCGCCATTGGCCCCAGGCCGAGAAAGCGTTCGAGCGGGCTTTGGCGTTGAATCCAAGCCGGACGATCACGCATACAGACTTCGTGCTTTCGTCGCTCGTGCCCCAGGGGAAATTGACAGAAGCTCTGGAGCATCTCGCCCAAGCCCGGACGGCCGACCCGTTGTCGCTGGACGTGCGGCGGGTCTACCGGCTTAATCGAGCTGTCTAGCGGCCGCTATGACGACGCAATTCAGAACTGCAAGTGGGTGTTGGCTGAGGATCCCGGTTTCCATTCGTCGAACGATTTCTGGGTCAGGCGCTTATCCACAGCGGAAGATTCGAAGAGGCACTGGCGATTCTCGAGAGCAATCCGAACGAGTGGCCCTTTCTCGGCTACGTGTACGCTGTGATGGGACGCCGCGCGGAGGCCGAAGCAATCGCGGCCAGGCACCCTGAGGCCCCCGGGCGTCAGATGCTCGTGTATGCCGGGCTCGGCGACAAGGACCGCGCCTTCGCGCGGCTCGAGGGCCTGGCGGCCATCAACTGGTGGATCGGCCGCGTTCGCGATGCAGAGACCGGAGCTGGCGCTGCTTCGCGGGGACCCTCGCGTCGCCGCGCTTCGCCAGCGGCTCCGATTGCCGCCGATTCGTTAGAGTTCTCGCGACCCCACACGGGGCGACCGCAGTCCCGGCTCGATTCCAGTAGAAGGCGTCACCCGTTGTCCGGATCTTCTGGGCCCGGTGTTTAAGAGGGCGTGCCGTCATATTGTCGGCTCTTCGGCGTCTTCGCCAGCCTGGCGCTCGCGGCCTGCGGAAACGGGTCGCCGACGGGACCCTCAGCCGGCTTGCCGGGATATCCGCCATCTTTGGCGAATGGACTCCTTGAGGGACGCCTGGCCTTCTCGAGCGACCGTGATGGGTCGGAATACATCTACGTGGCCGAAGGGTCGCAGGTCCGCCGGCTCACACCAGGCAACCGACCGGCCTGGTCGCCCGACGGGCGCATCGTGTTTCACCGCCCGTTTGGCGGAGGAATCTCCGTCATCAACGCCAATGGCTCGGGCGAGCGTTTCCTTGGAGCGGGCTTCTTTCCAGACTGGTCTCCCGATGGCCGGAAGATCGTGTTCACAAGTGGCGACGGCCCCGACGGTGGGATTTTCGTGATGGATGCCGATGGTACCGGCATAACGAAACTCCTCGGAAATGAGTTCACGACATTGTTCGATTCGTTCATTTTGCAAGAACCTGCCTGGTCACGTGATGGGCGCAGCATCGCCTTCGTTCGCGGGTTCCACCAAGGGGGGTCGAATCTCTGGGTGATGGACGTCGATGGTTCCAACCCTCGTCGCCTGTCAGCAGTGTTGGGGTCAGCGAATGAGCCCTCGTGGTCGTCGAGCGGATTGCAGCTCGCCTTTCAACTTTTCCCCGGCGGGGCCGTGGCCGTCGTCAATGCGGACAATTCGAGTTCGCGAATAGCGATTGCCGGGCCAGAATCTCCTCTTCGACCCTGATTGGTACTCGAACGGAGCTTTCGTCTTCAGCAAGAAGACCGGACCGGGCCCAGCGCTTCACGGGAAGTACGAGCTGAGGATTTTCGTCGCCAGCGAAGGCGGTGCCGCTGAGCGCCAGATCATTCCGAACGTCGACACCGGGTTGAAGTACGCAGACTGGGCGCCCGCGTGGACGCCGTGAGCAGCGCAGGCGTGTCCCCTTGCCGAAACGAATTGACTTGAAATTTGGCCCACCTGTGCCCGAAACGTTCTCGACACCTGTATAGAATCTGCTCGTTGCAGCTCGAGTCGATTCCGGAATCCCGGCGGCATTCGCCATGCGTTAGAACAGCAGGAGGTCGCCGGCGATGACCCTCACGAGCCATGTCTTGCAGCGGATGCTGCGCCTTCCACCGCCGCTGACGAGGGATCTGAACGTCGAGCGCGATCTACGGGTGCCGATGCGCGACGGAATAGACCTGCTGGCGGACCGCTGGGTTCCGCGAACCGGTGGTGATTCGTTACCAACGGCTCTGATTCGCTCCCCATACGGGAGGCAGGGCGTGGTCGCCGCGCAGCTGGTGCGGCCGGTCGTGGAGCGTGGTTTTCAAGTCGTGATCCAAAGCACGCGTGGCGGGTTCGGCTCCGGCGGGACCATCGATCCGTTGCGGTGCGAGCGCGAGGACGGGCTCGCGACCGTCGAGTGGCTGGTCAAGCAGCCATGGTTCAGCGGATCGATGGTGCTGTACGGCGGCAGCTACCTCGGTTTTGTCCAGTGGGCGATCGCCGACCGCCTGCCGCCCGAAGTCAAGGCCATGATCCCGGCGATCTCCGAATCGGCTTTCACACTGGAGTTTCTTCGCAAGGACGGCTTCTCCCTGGAGGCGCCGTTCAGCTGGGGCATGCTCATTGCCACCCAGGAACTTCGATGGGCCGTGCTTCGCGTGCTGCTCGGGATCAGAAAGCAGCGGCGCGCCCTGTACACGTTGCCGTTGAACCAGGCCGACATGGTGGCGATCGGTTGCCGCTCCGATTACTTTCAGGATGTGCTCGCGTACGACGCCGAGACGCCGCGATGGGCTGTCATCGACAACAGCCGGCAGGTTTCCGACATCGTGGTACCGGTCAGTTCGATTGGCGGCTGGTACGACATCTTCCTGCCCGGCCAGCTTCGGGACTTCCAGGCACTGCAGGCCGCTGGACGAGCCTCGCGGCTGACGATCGGTCCGTGGCCGCATGCCTCGTTCGCCGTGGGGTCGACGACGGTCCGCGAGATGCTCGATTTCGGGCTGGCCTACGCCCGCGGTCAGCAGCCGTCCGAACGTGCACCGGTACGCCTGTTCGTGATGGGCGAAGAAGCGTGGCGCGACTTTTCTTCGTGGCCGCCACCGGGGTACGCCGCCAGGCGGTTCCACCTCCAAGCCCATGGCGCGCTTTCGAGCGATCCGCCCGGTGACTCAGAGCCTGACGGCTACCGGTACGACCCGGCCGATCCGACGCCGGCCGTCGGTGGAGTTCGGATGGCGATCGGCGTGAAATCCGGCCGCGTCGACAACACCGCATTGGAAGCGCGGCCCGACGTGCTGACGTACACCACCGCGACACTCGACCGGGATGTCGAGGTGATCGGCGACGTCAGCGCCGAGATCTGGTTCCGCTCCAGCCTGCGTTACGCCGACGTGTTCGTTCGGCTGTGCGACGTGGATCCCCGTGGTCGTTCGTACAACGTCTGCGACGGCTTGATCAGCCTGACGAACGCCGATCGGGTCTCGTGTGCGAACGTGCGCCTGTGGCCGACGGCGTACCGCTTCAAGCGCGGCCACCGCATCCGCGTTCAGGTGTCCAGCGGCGCGTTCCCGCGCTACAACCGGAATCCGGGCACCGGTGAGTCCCGGGCGACAGCCGCCAGGCTCCGTGCTGCAGATCAGAAGGTGTTCCACGATCCCGCGCACGCGTCTGCGATGATCTTGCCAATTCGGAGCTCACCTTAGTCCTTGGTCCTTAGTCCTTGGTCCTTCGTCCTTGGTTCCTGGTCCGTTCGTAGTTCTTGGTCGTCCTCGGTCCTTGGTTGCGGGCGCAACTCGCATCGACGGGCGACCGCAATTCAGCACGACCAAGGACCTAGGACCAAGCACGGCCCACGATCGCGGACGGACCCAAGGACCAAGAACCCCCGGACCAAGGACTGACACAAAGTCGATCGCGTACTACACCGAAAAGAAAAGCGCTCAGGCCACGGCTCATCGGCCAGATTGCGCAGACAGTGCCGCCAGCAACACATACACGCCGACTCCGGCCGTTGCGACCGCGGGAATCCCGAAGGTGCACGCGAGGAGCGGCGCGCCGGCGGCGGCAGCGACCGACGCGAACCCGTTCCAGGCCAGCGCCCATGGGAGGCTCGCGGGCGCGATTCGGGAGAGCGCCGAGGGAAACGGCATTCCCATCGGAAAAGCGACGGCGGCGCAGACCGCCGCGAGCGCAAGCGGCGCGCGCGGGAGGACGAAGACGAATGCGACCGATGCGAGCAGGGCCGCGATTGCGCAGGCGGCGCGGAACGGCCGGCGGAGTCGCGACGAAAGAAGGCTTCCAGCCCCCGAGCCCAGGAGAAACCCGCCGACAACCGCCGCCGCCGCGTCCACGGGCCCGCCGACGCGCACAATCGCCTTCTGCAGGAACGCCATCTCGAGGAGCATGTAGGCCGCACCGAGGCCGAGGAAGATCGCAGCCGGGGCGCGCGCGGCGCCGGAACGGACCAGCGGCCCCGCCATGAGCAGCAGCGCGAGCGCGACCACCTGCGCGAACCCGACAATCATCGCCACAAACGTCCACTGTACGAACGACGTCTGCTCACGGTCGAAGAGCGCATCGAGCCGCGACCACCGGAAGAACTTGTGGAAGTAGGGCCGCGCGTCCGTGACGGGCTCGACGTCGTACGGGTAGTCCTCGCCTGGCGGCTCCAGCGGCACCGCGCGCTCGTGCCGCGGCACCGCGCGCGCCAGCGACCGCGGCCGCACCACGTCGAACCCCTCCGCGTCGCAGAATTCCTGCATCCGCGCCGTCTCCTCTGCGGAGAGCGGCGCGTGCCGCAGCCAGACGAGGAGCCGGTCGTGCGCCTGCGCCGCGACCACGTGCGGGGCCGCGCGCTCCGCCGTCAAGAGCAGCCGCAGCTCGGCCCTCGGCGGCGTCGAGAGCGGCGCCCCGAGCACGACCCCCGCCTCAGTCCGCGACAACATCAGGCGCAACGCCTCGACCGTCAGGAGCGGCGTCTCTGCTGCCGCGTGCGCCTCGTCCAGGTGGTGCACCACGAAACCGACCGGCTGTTGCAGTGACTCCAGAAACGGTCGCAGGTGCGGTCCTCCGAGAAGCGGCTCCACCACCCGCGCGGCCCGCCGCATCTCCGGCCCGGCGCCGAGCTGCACGTCCGGTCCCGCGCGTCCGGTCACGTGGTACGGCAGCTCGAACAGCGTGTGACGGAAGTATTGCGTCTGCTCCAGGTCCACGACTCCAGCCAGGCTGCCGTCGAAGAAGAGGCCCTCTTGCGGCCCGGGAAGCGCTTCCGAAAGGAGGGACAGCCCCGGCGCCACGTGCAGCGATGTCGAGCGCACGCGGTCGAGCCGACCGAGCGCCGTGTGGCGAGTCTCCAGCACTTCCTTCTCAGGAAGCGCCGGCAAATCCTTGAAGGGCGACATCGGGAGCGCTCCGACGCCCACGATCGCGAGCACCGCGGCGGTCGGGAGCGCCGCCCACCGCAGCCAGCGGAGGGAAGCGGGGGCCGCGGCGAGCGCCGCCGCGGCGGCAATCCAGCGCAGCGCCTCCTCAGGACTCCGCCCGTCGAGGAGGAGAGGCGCGAGGAGCGCACCCGTCCCCGATCCCAGCAGGTTCGCGCCGTAGATGCGCGCCGGCGGTCCGGACGCGAGCGCGGCCCCTACGGCGGTCGCGGCAGCGAGAAACGGCGCGAAGAAGATGAGCTGCAACGCGCCAAGGCGCAGCCATTGCGACGCGCGCCAGCCCACTTCGAGGACGTTGAAGTCCACGTCCGCCGCCGCTCGCACGCTGGCGGCGAGGAGGAGTGAGTAGAGGAGCGCTGCTGGATGGACGGCGGCGCGCGTGCGCAGGCGCGGGAAGCGGGCCATCAGTGTGCCCGACACGCCGAACGCGAGCAGCGCGACGGAGACGACAAGGCCGGCGCTGTGATGCCACTGTGCGACGGAGAGGAGGCGGAGCAGGCAGATCTCGTGCGCGAGGAGCGCTGCGCTCACGAGGAAGACCGCAACGGTCATTTTCCTATTTAAGCGTGCCAGTCAGCGGGACGAAAGAAACAGGATAGAGACTCCTGGTGCGAACCTCGCCCTTCTCGTCCTTGGTGACGAGCATGAGGTCCTGCGTCGCAAACGGACGTCCGACGGGGAGGATGAGGCGGCCGCCGGGCTTGAGCTGGCGGACGAGCGGCGGCGGAACGCGCGGCGCGGCGGCGGTCACCATGATCGCGTCGAAGGGCGCCGCCTCCGCCCAGCCGAAGTATCCGTCGCCTTGGCGTGCCTGGACGGTCGTGTAGCCGAGCGCGCGCAACCGTTGCGCGGCGGCGTCGGCCAGTGTCTTCTTGATCTCGATTGTGTAAACCTGCGGTGTGATCTGCGCCAGGATCGCCGCTTGATACCCTGAGCCGGTGCCGATCTCGAGGACCTTCGCCTCCTTCGTGAGCCGAAGCTGCTCCGTCATCGACGCGACGATGTAGGGTTGGGAAATCGTCTGGTCGTCTCCGATGGGGAGCGGGCGGTCCGCGTACGCCTCCCCCTGGCGCTCCTTTGGCACGAAGAGGTGGCGTGGCACGACACGCATGGCGTTGAGCACCGGCTCGTCCTCGACGCCGCGCTGCATGATCTGCGACTCGACCATCCGATGACGTTCGCGCTCGCGGCCGTCGGGTTGGTGTTTCGGCGGCCAGGCGGCAGGTGCGGCACCCTGGCTCGTCGGTCCAGCCGCGACGTCAGCGTTCTCGGCGCCGCCCGCACCGCACGCGGCGAGGATCACGAGGACAGTCGCGACGCCAGGAAGGAGATGGACGAGATGCGCCACGACGACAGTGTACGCCCGAAAGAGTCCTCTTACGAAAGGCTGGCGCAACAGCGTCAGCTCCTAGACCGAGGTCTTGCGTCTTGGGATCGACGCTTTTACATTCGCCGCCCGCTGCGGCACCTGAAGGGAACTGCGCCGGCGTGGACGCCGTGAGCAGCGCAGGCGTGTCGCGGCTCCGCCGTCGCTCTCAATCCGTGCCGTCAGAAGCGCCCGAGCGCCAGCAGCACGCGGAGGATCGCGTCGTCGACGGCCGTCTGGCGGAACACTGCTGGGCGGCGGGCATAGCTGGCGCGTGCCCGCCACGTCGCGCCGTGCGCTTCGAGCAGCCGTTCGACGATCGCACGTTTGTCGGCATCGAGCCGATCGCCGAAAAGGCGATGGAACTCGTGCGCCATCGCCGACGCGTGACGCCCGGGCGGCAGCCGCAGGTGTGCGAGCACACGCCTCGGCAAGTGGCGCCACAGGTTGGTCATCGTCGCGTTGCGGCCGTGGACGCGATGGAGCACCGTCACCTCGGCGTCGTAGACGACGGTGCCGAAAGCGGCGACCACCAGATAGAGCCACCAGTCGTGCATCGGCGCGGCGGTTGGCATCCGCTCCAAACAGAGCGACTTCGCCGCGCGGTTCAACACCATCGTGCAGCCGGGAAGTACGTTCTGCACGAGCGCGTTCCGGAAATCGATCGCGCGCGGCCGAGGCGTCGCCGCAAGTGGACGCAGCCGATCGCAGACGTGCAGCATCGCGGACGCGTAGAGCGCGGGCCGATCGTCGAAGGGCTCGAGCTCGGCGACGGCACGCGCCAGCTTGTCCGGCAGCCACACATCGTCCTGATCGCAGAAGGCAACGAACCGCGCATCAGGCGAGCTGGCCGCGAGCAGCATCAGAAAGCTCCTCGACGAGCCGACGCAAGAGCCTTCCGTGACATGAAGACGCCGGTCGGCGGCCGCCAGCTCGCGGACGATTGCCACCGTGCGGTCCGACGATCCATCGTCTCGCACGCGGATTGAGAGCCGCTCGTGGGTCTGCGTGAGCACGCTGGCGATCTGGTTCACGATGTGCGGTTCGCCGTTGAGCGTGGAGAGCAGCACCTCGACGCCGGACGAACGCGCTGCTGGTATCATGTCGCCGGCCGCGCTCGCGCCAACCACCCATGATTCGCGTCGGAATGGTCGGAACCTTCGACGTTGCAAACTTCGGCGACCTGCTGTTTCCGCTCGTCGCCCGAGCGGAGCTTCGCCGAAGGCTCGGCGACGTCGAGATCCATCCGTACTGGTACCACGCGCGATCGGCTGCTTCCTGGCCGTTTCATGTCGCGCCGCTCGAGCGGCTGCCGGAGGAGGTGGAAACTCTGGACCTTCTGCTCGTGGGCGGCGGCGACATCGTCCGGTTCGACGCGCTCGTCGCGCTCGGCTACCAACCCAGCTCGTCAGCGATACATCATCCTACAGGCTTTTGGCTCGCCCCGATCCTGGTCGCGCACGTCGCCGGCGTGCCAGTCGCGTGGAACGCGCCGGGCGTGCCGGGTCCGGTGCCGGCCTGGGCGCGCGCGCTGGTGCGCGCCAGCGTGATGGCGAGCGACTACGTCAATGTCCGCGACCGAGCGTCGCGCGAGCTGCTCGCCACAGTCGCGCCCGATGCCGACATCGCCGTCGTGCCGGACTCGTGCTTCGACGTTGTCGTCGTGAAGGACGACGCTTGCGCCCCTTGTCGGGTCAGCGGTGCCGATCACGTGGACGGCCGGTACCTCGTCGTTCAGAGCTGCCGCGAGGCGTTCGCGGTGCTGCCTTCCATCCGGAAGCGGTTCCGTCGTCCGGTCGGCACGTTCGTGCTTACGCCCGTCGGGCCCGTCACCGGCGACCGCACCGATGCACCGCGGGACCTCCCGCCCGACACCGTGTTCAGTCACTTCCTCGGGCCGCACGATCTGCTTGCGCTCATATCGAGTTCGAGCGGCGTTGTCGGCACGAGCCTGCACCTGACGATTGCCGCGCTCGCGCTGGGACGCCCGGCGCTCCGGCCGGTATCGGCGAAGCTCCGAAAATACGGGCTGCTCGAGGGGCTGAACGGAGTGGAGGAGATCGATCCGAAGGCCGAGCCGTCAACCGTTGCTGCGGCATGGCCGGCACCGGACCCGGCTCGATCTCGGCGCTCAGAACGCACCTCTCGGAACACTGGGACCGCATCGCCGCACTTGCACGCGCCGGGCGCACGCGCTGCCGACGGCCGGCCGGGTGGGAACAGCAGCTGATGAGTGTCTGGCAACGGTTGCCGCGCGCGCTCGAGCGGCGTACGCCGTTGGAGCGCATGCAGGTCGCCCTCCGAGCAGCGCGGGCGCGGGTCGCCCGGTCCCAGGTACAATCCGCTGCGAGGATAAATCGTGCTGCAGTTCGATGCGTTTTCCCGTGCATCGCTCGACACCGGTACCGTTCACATCTGCCGTCGTCGACGGGCTGTTCGAAACAGCCGATGGAGCGCGGCTGGCGGCGACGTATCCGACCGACCATTACCGCATCGTCACCGGCGGCGAGGAGAAAGCCTACCGGTACGACGCGCGTCCATTCTTGCCGTTTGGCGGGACCGACGTCTGCTTTCCTGAGCAGTTGTCGGCCGAATGGCGCGCACTCGCCAGCGACCTGGCCAGCCCCGCGTACCGCCAGGCGCTTGCCGCGTTCGCACACCTCGATCTCACAGACGCGACGCTCGAGGTGAACGTGTTTCATTACGGCCCGCGCTGCCTACTCGAGCCGCACCGCGACCTGGCCGACAAGATCGTCACGCACGTGCTCTATTTCAACGACGCATGGAATCCGGCCGACGGCGGCTGCCTCCGGATTCTGCGATCGTCGGACGCCAACGATTACGTGCGCGAAGTTCCGCCGATTGTCGGCTGGTCCGCCATCATCGTGCAGTCAGATCGATCGTGGCACGCGGTGCCAAGAGTGAAGCCAGGCGTCCAGCGGTCGCGCCGCAGCATGACGGTTACCTTCTACCGGCCTGGCTCCGAGAGCACCTTGTTTCCGGCGGACGGCGATTTCCGCTTACTGCAGATTGGGGCCAGCGGTTCGGGGCCTTTGCAGCGGTTCCAGGCGTTCGTCGACCGTGTCGGCCGGAAGGCGGTGCGAACGGTGCGCGGAAGGGCCGCGCGATAACGGCCGCGAGCCGCTCCCCGCGTCACCGCGCAGCCGCGGGCGTCATCCTGTTCACGTGCCTCTCTGCGGTGCTCGAACCGCTGGCCGTGGGCGCTGACGTAGTCAACGAGTACGGAACTGGTTCAGCCTGGGCCCCGAAGCCCGCGCAATGCGACGTGGCTGACCGACCTGACCGTGTCCTCCTCGAAACCTCTTACCCGGTCCTGAAGATATCTGCGCGCTGAGTTTCGCTGCCCTGGAGGGCTTTTGCACGGATCATGACCCGTAAAGAACGTAGACGGCGCCTGCATTTCCGGCGGGAATGCTTTCGATATCCTCGTTCGGTACGCCGATGGCCAGATCGTGGTGGCCGTCGCCGTTGAAGTCGCCAGCGATCAGAGCTTGTCCGAAGCCGTCGAGCGCTTCCCCTACGGGGGTGACGCCGGGCGATGCCTGATGCCAAAGCTGGTTGCCCGCAGCGGTCAATCCACTCGGGCTGCCGTAGAGCACAGTGACGGCACCCGCGTCGACGATTTGGTTGACGTCCTTGCCGGGGTGCCCGATCGCCAGGTCGTCAAATCCGTCCCCATCGAAATCGCCGATGCTCAGAGCGGCCCCGAAAGCGCCTACGCTCATGATCGACAACGAGCCGTTGTCGCCCATGCCCAGAGCCGTATTGGCGATGTCAGTCTGTGCTACGGCACCCAAGACGAACCGCGAGTTCTGATGCCACCTCTGGTTTCCTGCTTCTGCGAGTCCGCCGGGAGAGCCGTAGAGCACGTTGACGGCGCCAGCCACCTCACCGGCGATGCGGTCGCGAGGCACACCGACGGCCAGGTCGTCGTATCCGTCGCCGTTTAGATCCCCCGCGGCAAGAGCCCAACCAAACTGCTCATCATCTTGCGCATCGCCCAGCACGTTCGCCTGGCTCCATATCTGGTCTCCCGCGGCACTGAGTCCGCCGCCGGTGCCGTAGAGGATGTTGACAGCGCCGGATGTGCCAACGATCAGGACGCTGGTCGAGGTGAGCACGGTCGGGACAGGGACACCAATGGCGAGGTCGCTGAAGCCGTCGCCGTCGAAATCTCCGGCGGCTAGTGCGCGCCCAAAGCATTCATAGTTTTCGGCCACGCCTTCCACGTTCGTGGAGTCCTGCGCCCAGATCTGGTTGTCATCCGCGCTCAGCCGGTTCGCGCTGCCATAGAGCACGTTCACGGCACCGGGGCCACAACTGTGCTCGACGAATTCGATGTTCTCTCCAGGCGCCCCGATGGCGATATCGTCGAATCCATCCCCGTTGAAATCGCCAACCGCGAGGGCACGGCCGAAGCTGTCGTGGGTCTCGGGCACGCCAATCACGCCGGGCGAATCCTGGCTCCAGATTTGATTGAAGAGGACAACGAGCCCGGCGATACTGCCGTAGAGGACGTTGACTGCACCGTGGTCGCCGCCCTCGGAAACCCCTTCGCCGGGAACGCCGATGGCGAGATCGTCGAAGCCGTCGTTGTCGAAGTCGCCGACCGCCAGTGCAGACCCGAATCTGTCGCCCGCTTCCGGTTCTCCCTGGACCAATGGCGAATCCTGGGTCCAGATTCTGATTGCCTCCCCCGTCCAGTCCGCCGTTTGTCCCGTAGATGACGTTCACCGCGCCCGCCTCCGACAGTGTGCCTACGCTATCCCCCGGCGACCCGACGGCGATGTCGTCACGGCCGTCCCCATTGAAGTCGCCCGTCGCGAGCGCCGCGCCGAACTTGTCGTCAGGCTCTGGCTCGCCGTGAACAGGGGGTGAGTGTTGCCCCCACACCTGGTCTCCGGCCGGACCCAGAACCGCCACGACCGAGCTTGCTCCGCCGGTCAGCAGCCCAAGCATGACGAGTGGTATCAGAACGCGCCAAGTCGTGGAACCGTCGCGAGCGGCGGCTGGGCTGGTCGGGGAGCGTTGTCTCAACGTAAACATGGAAACCCCCATCGCGTCCAAGTTGCCCGGGCCCTCTATGTCCCTCGGCAGCTGCGTTCCTCTTACCGGCATCAACGCTCAAGTGAGGGCAGGCGAACAGAGTGTCAGAGCTCTCCGCACACTCTGCACGCTCTAAGAACGGGCTCCCTTCAGCTAGTGTCCCAGAACGCCACGTCAGTCGTCATGGCGAGCGGCGCTTACGGTCCCCATTGCAGGCGCTGCGACGCGCCCATGTGGCATCCAATCAGAATCCGGTGCTAGCCCTCAAGCAGCTCGCCGCGAAGTCCGAAGCCATTGATCTTTGAACCCGGAATTGCGCGCGCTCGCCGCAGTTGGCGCCAAGCAACTCGAAGCGCCGAAGATCCGAGCCTGATCCGCCAATCCCTTCAAGCCGGAGGCGGGTCGGACGCCATCCACAACGGCGAACCTTCCGAACGCGCGACGTACACCGCGGCCGTCAGATCCCCAACCACGTTCAACGTCGTCCGGCACATGTCGAGGATGCGATCGACGCCGAGGATGATGGCAATGAGCGACGCATCGAGTCCTATCGTGTGCAGCACGGCGATCACGAAGGGGATGGAGCCGGCCGGAACGCCGGCCGTGCCGATGCCCCCCAGGATGGCGAGATAGAGCACCGTCAGCTGCTGCCCGATCGAAAGATCGTATCCAACGAGTTGAGCCAGAAAGAGAACCGTGACGCCCTCGTAGAGCGCCGTCCCGTTCTGATTGGCGGTCGCCCCGATGGTCAACACGAAGGACCCGATGTCTTTGGGCACGCCGAGATTCATCTCGGAGACCCGGAGTGCCGTCGGCAGCGTGGCGTTGGATGAACTCGTGGAGAACGCGGTCAGCGCCACGGTCTTGATGCGCCGGAAGAACTCCAGCGGCGATACGCGGGCGACGAATTTGAGCGCGGCGCTGTAGACGACGAACATGTGAAGCGCGAGACCGAGCAGCACGGTTCCGACGAACCACCCGAGGCCGACGAGAAAGCCGAACCCGAAGCGGGCGGTCATCGTGAAAATCAGGGCGGCGACCCCGATCGGCGCGAGCTTGAGCACGAGGGCCACGATTTTGGCGACGACTTCGAAGATGCCTTCGGCCAGGGCAATCACCGGCTTGGCGGTTTCCTGTCGGACCAACGTCAGAGCGATGCCGAACATGAGCGCGAAGAACATGATGGCGATCATGTCGGGAGTCGAGCGGGCGGCCGATTCAAGCGGGTTTGCCGGGACGACGGTTTGAACCAGCGTCATCAAAGGCGCCGTCGTCGAGGAAGCGGTCGCCTGCGCCTGGCGCGAGGCTTCCGAGCTGAACCGGGCCATCAGCGACTCGCGCGTCGCCGGATCGATTCGCGCCCCTGGACGAATACTGTTCGCCAGACCGAGGCCGATGGCAACAGAGATCACGGAAACGACCAGCGTGTAGACGAGGCACTTGACTCCAACCCGCCCGAGCCGACGCACGTCACCGATCCCTGCCACGCCGGCCACGAGCGAGGTGAACACCAGCGGCACGACGGTCATCAGCAGAAGCCTCAGGAACAGCTGGCCGACGGGCTCGGCCACCTGAGTGACCAACCAGGTGAGTGCCGGCGCATCGGTTCCGAGGGCGATCCGAGCACCGCCACCGGCAACCGCGCCCAAGGTGAGCCCGATCAGAATCCGAACGTGCAAAGGCCGTCGCCCGGCCGGCACGACATCGTCGGTTTTATCGTCGAGGTCGGAGACGATTTCGCGCTCGAGAGGCTGCGTCATCAGATCATCTCTGAATGGGGCAATGGATTATGTGGTAGTCGGGTGATTGAATAGGACGTTTCTTTTCTCATCCGTCGAACTGACTTGACCTTTCCTACGCTTGACCCCTCGTAGTGGATTGCATAGCCTTGACAGCGCATCGCAAGGAATCCATGGATAAAGCTGCACAGGGGGAGAAGACTCACTCTCCGGCGGAACCGGTCGTGATTCCCGGAAAAATCGTCCGGTTCCTCGAACAGCGCGCCAACGTCGCTTTCGCCGGCACTCGCAGCCGGGACCTGGTGCCATTCGGCCACCGTGCCTCCGGATGGTGCATCGGCGCCGACGGACGCACCGTGACCGCGTTCCTCCCCGAGCCGATCTCAGCCGGCCTGGTCGAATCACTCGAGGAAAACGGCGAGCTCGCGCTTACGGTCGAGGAGTTCCCAGCCCACGAGACCTATCAATTCAAGGGCCGGTACGTGCGCCACCGTCCGGTGCAGCGCGAGGACATCGACATCGTCGACCGCATTCGTGAGCGCTTCTTGAAGAGCATGAGAACGGTGTACCCCGATGCGCCCGAAGGCGCAGTGGGAAGGCTTATCTCGCCGCCAGCACTGGCCGTCGAGTTCGAGGTGTTTGAGATTTATGTGCAGACACCCGGCCCCGGCGCCGGTGCCCGGCTGACGCCGGCGGCGGAGGCCTGACGTGCAGATGACCCGCCTTCCCGCCGAGATCCGTCCGGTGCTCGACAACGGTATTCCGGCAGCCATGGTGACGTGCTCGGCCGACGGGAAACCGAACGTCACGATCATCTCGCAGGTCTACTATGTGGACGACGCGCACGCCGCGCTTTCGTTCCAGTTCTTCAGCAAGACGATTCGCAACGTCCGCGAGAATCCGAGGGCCTACGTCAGCGTCAACGACCTGATGGGGCACGCGACCTGGGTTCTGCAGCTCGAGTTTCAACACTCCGAGACAGAAGGGCCGGTGTTCGACGCGATGGACATGCAAATCGAGGCCATTGCCTCGACGACGGGCATGTCCGGCATTTTCAAGCTGCGAGCGGCCGACATTTACCGCGTGGTCTCGGTGGAAAGGGTGCCGTTCCCGGAGTGGGCCCCTTCCTGACGTCATGCCGGCGCCTCCAGGGGACGATCACGACTCCGCGAAACAGCCTGGCCGCGGTGCCCCGGAGCCCGGCCGTTCCGAGATAGCGATCGAGCACGATCCCGCAGAGCTCGAACGCAACACCGCCAAGCTCGCCCGCCAGATGCGCGAGTTCCAGGTCCTGCAGCGCGTTTCCGCCGAGGTCAACTCGACCCTCGATTTGGAAGAAATCTACGACATCGCACTCCGGACGATGGACGAGCTCTTCGAGTTTCATCACGCGATCATCCTGCTCGTCGAGCGGGGCGGTGAGACGCTGAGAGTGGTGGCGAGCCGGGGCTACGAGAACCAGGCGATCGGTGGACGCGCGAGGGTCGGCACGGGCGTCATCGGCGTCGTGGCCAAGAAGCGCAAGATGCTGCACGTCAACAATCTGGGCCAACAGCGTGCCTACGCCGCAGCGCAGCGACGCCAGATGATGAAGGCCGGCCGGGGCGAGGAAATTGGCGACGCAGTGCCCGTCCCCGGGCTGCCCAACGTGGAAAGCCAGATCGCCATCCCGCTGCTGATTCGGGACGATCTGATCGGGGTGTTCTCAATCGAGAGCCCGGTGCGGTACACCTTCAGCGAGCACGATCGCGGGCTCGTCTCGATCGTCGTCAACCAAATCGCGAGCGCCATCCACAACGCGCGCCTCTACGAGGACAGGCAGCGCGCGGCCGAGGCTCTGCAGGTGGCGAACGCGTCACTCGAAGCGCGCGTCGCGGAGCGAACGGCGGCGCTCGAACGCGAGCTGCGCGTCGCCGAGGAGCTCCTCAGCAACGCGCGCAGCCGCATCGAGGGGCCGTTGCTCGGCGACAGCGTCGCCATCCGCACGCTCCGCGATGCCATCGCCCGCGTGGCGGTGCGTCCCGAGCCGCTGCTCTTGGTCGGTCCTCCAGGAGCGGGAAAAGAGGCGTCGGCTCACGCGATACACAGCGCCTCGAATCGCGCCGGCGCGTTCATCTCCGTCAGCTGTCCCGAGCTGCACACGGAGAGTCGGCACACCATCGACCCGAGGTTGCTCGCTCGACCCGAGGATTCCCTGCTGTCGAGCAAACTGGAGCTCGCTTCGGGCGGCACGTTGTTTCTCGACGCCGTCTTCGAGCTTCCGCCTCGTATCCAGCTCGAGCTTCAAGAGAAGCTGGAGCAACATCAGAGGGCGCACGCCCGCGGCGAGACGGCGGCGCCGGACGTGCGGGTGATTGCCTCCACCACCCGGAACCTCGCCCACGAAGGGCAGAGTGGGCGCCGCGGTCCCCTCTTCCAGCTACTCTCCAGGAACCAGATTGCGGTGCCGGCGCTGGTGGACCGACGGGAGGACATTCCGGTTCTGGTCGACGTCTTCGTGCGCCGCCACGCGCGGCAGCTTGGCAAGGTGATCGATGGCGTATCGCCCGAGTCCATGCGACGACTCGAGGCGTACATCTGGCCGGGAAACGTTCGCGAGCTGAGCTCGGTTCTCGAACGTGCAATTCTCGTCTCCAGGAGCACGGTACTCGAGGTCGACGAAGACCTCCTTGACGAAGGGCGCGCGGTTGGCAGTTACCGGCTCGTTTCGCCCTTGGGATCGGGAGGGATGGGCCAGGTATGGCTTGGGAGACATCGGCTCCTGGCTCGTCCGGCGGCCGTCAAGCTCATTCGCCACAACCCGCAGCCTGGTCAAGAGGAGGAACAGCTGGTCCGGCGCTTTCAGCGCGAGGCGCAAGTGACCGCCGCCCTGCGCTCACCGCACACGGTGCAGCTCTACGATTTCGGGGTCAACGACAGTGGCAGCTTCTATTACGTGATGGAGCTTCTCGAGGGTCTCGACCTGCACCAGATCGTCACGCGCTTCGGGCCGCAGGCCGCCGAGCGGGTGACGATGCTCCTGCGCCAGGCGTGCCTGTCGCTGGCTGAAGCGCACGAGCACGAGCTCGTGCACCGCGATATCAAACCCGCGAACCTTTTCGTCACCCGGCTGGGATCCGAGTACGACTATCTGAAAGTGTTGGATTTCGGGATCGTCAAGGATCGGCCAGGGCGGGAGGCCCAGGCGGCAACGATGGTCTCGAGTCAGGGGATCCTGCAGGGGACTCCTGCGTTCATGGCGCCCGAGCTGATATCGGGCGAGCGCCCCATCGACGGCAGGGCCGATCTCTACTCGCTCGGCTGTACGGCGTACTGGGCCCTCACTGGACGGCTCGTGTTCGAGGCCAACACGCCGGCGCAGATGCTCCTCCACCACCTGCAGACGCCGCCAGTGCGGCCGTCCGAGGTCTCCGAGCTGCCCATCCCAAAAGATCTCGAAGCCATCCTGATGACGTGCCTCGAAAAGGATCCCGCAAATCGACCATCCTCGGCTCTCGACTTCGAGTCTCGGCTGGCGCGCGTGGCAGCCGCCCGGACCTGGACCGACGACAGGGCTCGCGAGTGGTGGGCGTCGTACGCGCCCGACCTCGTGGCAGGCCGATCGTCCTAGGCCAGCCTGTAGCTTTCAGTTTCAGCTCTCAGCTCTCAGCTCTCAGTAGCGCGCCCGCCGGACAAGCAGCCCTGAAAGGGCTGCGCTACGTCCTGCCTTCTGCCTTCCTGCCCTTCCCGCCCTTCCTGCCCGCTCAACGCGCCCTAACGTCATAGGCCGCGAGCGTCGCCTGGTTGCGGATGTACAGCTTGCCGCCGGCAACGACAGGGTGCGCCCAACTGGGCAACCCCTGGTCAGGAATGCGGAACCGGCCCTTTTCGGTATAGCCGCCCGGCACGGCTTCAGCCAGACCGACCGTGTTGTCTTCGCCCAACAAGTACAAATGGCCATCGGCATAGGTGAGCGACCCTTTGCCGACACTGCGGTTGCGCCACATGGAATTGCCGGTGGCAAACTCGACACACGTCAGGATTGAGTTGTTGAAGCCGTAGAGATAGCCGTTCACCAGCACGACGCCGCCGTGGTGGTTCTGCATCTCGCGGGTGAAGTAGATCTCCTGGGCCTTCACCTCGCCGGCTTGCGCGGTCAACCCGAGCAGCGCGGCACCGGTTCCATATGCCGACGTGTAGAAAACCTTGTTGTCGTGAAAGACCGGCGTGGTGATGTTGGCCGTACGGTTGGCGACCCGTTCGTAGCGCCACATCAGTTTACCGTCCGACGCGCGCACGCCGACGCCGGCGTCGCCCGTCAACGTCATCACGGTGCGGACACCCTGGACGTCCGCAACAATCGGCGAGGAGTAGCCGGCTTCATCGCTGAGATCTTTGCTGGCCCAGACGGTTTTCCCGGTCATCTTGTCGAGCGCGACAATGCCCGCGCCGCGGCCGCCGGGTGTGACGATGACGTGGTCACCATCGACGAGCGGCGATTCGCTGATCAGCCAACTGATATTCCGACCGCCAAACTCGCGAAGGATGTTGCGCTGCCAGACTGCGGTGCCATCTTGCGATTTCAGGCAGGCAAGATCGCCGTTTTCCGTCAGCACGTAAATGCGATCCCCGTCAAGCGTCGGCGTACTTCTGGGCCCGGATCCACGGTCGTTGGTACCGGCCGATCCGAGCGCCTTCGACCACACGTTCTTGCCATCTGCGCGATTCAGGCTGTGGACAATGCTCCGTCCGCCGTTCGAGCCTTGGACGAAAATGCGATCGCCCTTGATCGCCAGGGAGCCGTAACCGGCGCCGATGCCGGACGCAGACCAGGCCATCGCCGGACCTGATGCGGGCCACTGCTTGAGAAGCCCGACCTCCTTCGACAACCCCGTGCGATCGGGTCCTTGCCATTGCGGCCAATCAGCCACGGGATTGGACTGCGCAGAGATCGTGGCGACCAGCGCCACGATTAGAGCCACGATCGAGACATGCTTCATGACGATCGCTCCTCAGTAAAGAGCAGCTTCCAGCTTCCAGCTCCCAGCTTCCAGCTCCCAGCTATCAGTTCTCAGCTGGAGTACGACACCAATCGGGCGGGCGACCGCCTGTGAAGACATCACTGTAGCGCAGGCCTTTAGGCCTGCTTCGTCCTGTAGCGCAGGCCTTTAGGCCTGCTTCGTCCGGCAGCCCTGACCAGCCTCCGCCAAGGCTTCGGCGGTCCGCCGTAGCTTCAGCGAAGGCGGAAGGGCTGCGCTACACAGTAAGAGCAGCTTCCAGCTTTCAGCTTCCAGCTTTCAGCTCTCAGCCTTCAGCTATCTAGTTCGCAGCGTCTTCTGCTGCTGTTGAGACGTCAGCCTGCTGCTAACGGATCCCAGTTATGCTCCCGGCCAGGCACGGCCAGCCTTCAGCTCGGCCGGTAGCGACAACTGACAGCTGAGAGCTGGAAGCTGGAAGCTTCAATTAGACCAATAATAGCTGCTTGAGTTCCATCGATGATGGATGGCACAATTTTTTTCTATGATCAACGCCTCGTTCCCCAAAGACGGTGTCGCGCGACGTTCACTTCCTAAACCTGGCCATGGCGCTCAGCGCGACGACCGTTGCCATGTCGCTCGCCGTTCCGACTGAAGTCGTAGCCCAGGACGCGTCGAGCCAGACACAAGGTTCGGGCGAAACCCTTCGCTTCAGGCTCCCGACGGTCACCGTCACGGCGCAGAAAGAATCGGACGACGTGCAGGACGTTCCAATCAGCGTGACCGCTGTCACGAACGAAACGATCGAGGACGCCGGCATCAAGAGCATCAGCGAGGCCGCCCAGTACGCTCCCAACACCTTCTTCAACGAATTCACCGCGCGCAAGCTGAGCAACCCACGGTTCCGAGGGATCGGTGCCAGCCCGGCCAATCCCGGCGTGACGACCTACGTCGATGGCGTGCCACAGCTCAACGCGAATTCGTCGAGCTTCGAGTTGCTCGATGTGGATCAGATTGAATTCATTCGTGGACCGCAAGGGGCGCTCTACGGGCGCAACACGCTGGGCGGTCTCGTCAACATCACCAGCCGACGTCCGTCGCTCAAGAACTGGACTGGCCGCGTCGAAGGCCCGTTCGGCAACCTCTCGTCGGGCGGCCTGCAGGGAACGGCGTCGGGACCGGTGGTGGCCGACAAGCTGGCACTCGGCGTCGGCATCGGCTACTCGAGGCGAGATGGCTTCACGACCAACGACGTGACTGGGAACGACGTGGACTTCCGATCAGCGGTCTTCGGCAAAGTCCAAGCCCTGTGGACGCCCGCCCCGGGGTGGGACGTCCGCGGCATCCTGAGCGGCGAACGCGCCCGCGATGGAGACTATGCCTTGTTCGACCTCGCGGCGCTGCGCGCCAACCCGTACCACGTCTCGCACGACTACGAGGGCCACACCGACCGCGATCTCGTGTCGCCCACCCTGCTCGTGAGTCGTACCGGGAATACCGTGGACTTTGCGGCGACAACTGGCTGGGTGTGGTGGAAGACGACCGACCTGACCGATCTCGATTACACTCCCGTTCCGGTCGCCACACGAAGCAATGCGGAACAAGACCTTCAGTTCACACAAGAGTTTCGCTTCGCGTCCGCGAGGAACGCGTCCTATCGCCTTGCCGATAACATCGCGCTGAAGTGGCAGGCCGGTGTTTTCTTCTTCACGCAGAACTACGAACAGAATGCCGTGAATACCTATTCGCCATTCGTCGTCGCTCCGTTTCCCGTCGAGGAACATTCGCCCGAGTCCGAGCTGGACGATCACGGAGTCGGTGTCTACGGGCGTGGCACGCTGACGTTCAATTCCAAGCTCGACGCCATCATCGGGCTGCGCGGTGATTTCGAATCCAAGTCCGCCGTCTTGAACAGCTTCACGGTTCCGGCGTTCGGACCTCCGAATATCGTCGACGCCGAAGAGAACTTCAACGACGTGTCGCCCCAGTTCACGGTTGCCTACCGCAGTCAGCCCGAGACCACTTTTTATGGGACTGTTGTTCGGGGCTTCAAAGCCGGCGGATTCAACCCGGCTTCGCCGCCCGGGAGCGAAGCGTACGGCCAGGAGCACAGTTGGAACTACGAAGGCGGCGCCAAGACGTCCTGGCTCGCCGATCGTCTCGTATTCAACGCGGCGGTGTTCTTCATCGACTGGACCGATCTCCAGGTCAACGTCCCCAATCCTTTCGTGGCCGCGCAGTTCTACATCGTCAATGCGGGCACGGCGACGAGCAAGGGCTTCGAGCTCGAGTTGAGCGCATTGCCACGGCCGGGTCTCGACCTCTTCGGTGGATTCGGTTACACCAACGCCCGATTCGGCGACGGCAGTACATCGGGGGGCATCGACGTCAGTGGCAACCGGCTGGCTGGAACACCGGAATTCACAGGCAACATCGGCGGGCAATATTCGAAGGCGGTTCGTTCGGGCGTCACCGCATATGGGCGCGCCGAACTCGTCTTCTACGGCAACCGGCAGTTCGACGAAGCCAACACCGCGGCACAGGACGCGTATTCGATCACGAATTTTCGCGGTGGCGTGCGTGGTTCACGTTTATTTGCCGAAGGGTGGATGCAGAACGCGTTCGATACGTTCTACGTGCCCACGGCGTTTCCTTATGATCCGCGCCTGGCGCCGTCCGGATTCATCGGCGAGAGTGGGGCCCCGCGAATGTTTGGGGTGCGAGCGGGGGTGACATTCTAAGAGGTTCCAGAGTTCCGGGTTCCAAGGTTCCCGGTTCGAGGTTCCCGGTTCGAGGTTCCCGGTTCGAGGTTCCCGGTTCGAGGTTCCAGGATTCAAAGGTTCAAGGTTCTGCGAGCTCAGCGTTCTGTGACTTGAGAACCTGAACCTGGAACGTTGGAACCGGGAACCTGGAACCTTCCTTGTGAAACGCGGGTCCGGTGAAAGGCGTAAGTCTATGAATATGAAGACATCCAGCCTGGTTGCCGCGCTTCTGGTTGGAGCGGGGCTGCTGACTTCGGCCCAGGGTCCACGGCGTGTTGCCTTGGGCGACTGGCCGGAGGCACGGGGCCCGAATCGCGATGGAACCTCGGCCGAGAAGGGACTCGTTGAGAAGTGGGCCCTCAACAGCCAGAACTTCCTCTGGCGTGTGCCGTACGGCGGACGTTCCGCTCCAATCGTGATGGGCAACCGCGTCTACGTGCAGAACCCCGCCGAACGGGGCCCTGCTCTTCAAGAACGGGTCATGGCCCTGGACGCAGACACCGGCAAGGTCGTCTGGGAATACAGGTTCAATGTTTTTCAGAGTGACGTCCCGCCGCATCGTGTCGGGTGGGCGTCGCCTGCCGCCGATCCTGAGACCGGCAACATCTATGCGCTCTCGGTCGGGGCCGAAGTCATCGCGCTCAGTAAGGACGGCAAGAAGCTGTGGGCGCGCTCAATCGGCGAGGAATTCGCCGCGTTCACGACTCACGGTGGACGCACGATGTCGCCGCTCGTCGATGGCGACCTCGTCATCGTCAGCGCGGCCATCTCGAATTGGGGAACCGCGTCAAACCGCGCCCATCGCTTCGTCGCGTTGGACAAACGGACCGGCGACATCGTGTACGTGGCCAGTCCTGGAGCGCGGCCCTACGACACAGCGTACGCGGCGCCGACGATCGCCACCATCAACGGACTTCGACTGCTGATCAGCGGCCTCGGCGACGGAGGAGTTCACGCGATCAAACCGCAGACCGGCGAAAAGGTCTGGAGTTTCGTCGCTGCGAAGCGCGCGATCAACACCGGCGTCGTCGTCAAGGGGACGTCGGTGATCGTCTCGCACGGCGACGAGAATCTCGACACCAGCGAGCTCGGAATGATCGGCGCCATCGACGGCTCGCAGACCGGCGACATCAAAGCGACGAAGTGGGCCGTCAAGGGCGATCAGTTCGGCTTTTCGTCTCCCGTGATCGACGGCGGACGCGTCTATCAGATCGATAACAGTGCGCGACTGAAAGCCTTCGATGTCGAGACCGGCCAGGAGCTCTGGCGTCACGTGCTCGGCACAGGCCAGAAGGCTCCGCTCGTCATGGCGGACGGCAAGCTGTACATCGGCACGGAAGGCGGAAAGTTTTTCATCGTGCGACCACTCGCGGACCGCGCCGAAGTGCTCAGCGAGGTCGAGCTGCCGCTGAGCACGAACAGCGTGCAACAGGCGGAAGGCACGCCCGAGCCGGTGCTGGCCGGGGCCGCGGTCTCGCGAGGCCGGGTCTTCTTCGTCTCGAGTGACGCGGTCTACGCCATCGGACCACGCGCGGCGATGGCCGTCAACGGTTACGCGGTCGATGCAGCGGCAGAAAAAGGCGAAGGTGCGCCGACGTTCTTGCAAGTATCGCCAACCGAACTGGTGTTGAAACCCGGGCAGACGGTCAAGCTCCATGCGAAGCTCTTCGATGCGAAAGGGCGATTCCTGCGCGAGGAGCCTGCGGCGATGTGGTCGCTGCAGGGACTCGACGGAACACTCGCAGACGGCTCGTTCAGTGTGGCCGCCAATTCGGTCGAGCAGGCCGGACTCATCAAGGCGGCCGCGGGCGGATTGACGGGCGAGGCTCGCGCACGGGTCGTGCATTCGCTGCCCTGGACGGAGACCTTCGATTCGTATGCCGATGCCGCCGTACCGCCCGGTTGGGTGAACGCGGTTGCCGGGAAGTTTGCCGTGGCAACGCTCGACGGTCAGAAGGTGCTGCAGAAGGCGCCCGACGGCACGATCTTCAAGCGAGTTCGTGCGTTCATCGGCCCGACCGACTTGTCGAACTACACGTTCGAGGCCGACGTCCGGTCGAACACCAGGCGAAGACAGATGGCTGATATCGGCATCACAGCCCAACGATATTCGCTGGTCCTCTACGGCAACTCGCAAGAGCTGAAGCTCGAGCCTTGGACGCCTGAGGTCGAGCGGTCGGTGACTTTGAAGTATTCGTGGAAACCCGATACGTGGTATCACCTGAAGTTGCGGGTGGAAAACACGCCCGATGGGAAAGTGCAGGCGCGGGCGAAAGCCTGGCCGACTGGTGAACAGGAACCGGCGCAGTGGATGATCGACAAAGTCGACCCGATCGGCAACCCGCAGGGGGCCCCTGGATTTATTGGAGACGCCGAATTCGGGGCGTATTGGGACAATTTGAAGTTAACGGCAAACTAGAGGCTGGGGGCTAGAGGCTGAGGCTGGGCTGAGCGCTGGAGGCTGGGGTCAAGGGCTGAAGTCTGAGGCGTATGAAAATGAATTTCCGAATGAGATACTCGTGTTCTCCTGGCGTTCATCGTCGTGTTCTCGGCGGCCGTTCGGCCGACGCACATCGTTGCGTCCGACCCCGGCAGCGGCGACTGGCCCATGTGGGGTGGCACGCCCGACCGCAACATGGTCTCGAACATGAAGGGCTTGCCGATCGAGTGGGACATCAAGACCAAGAAGAACGTCAAATGGGTCGCAGACCTCGGCTCACAGAGTTATGGCAATGCCGTGGTCGCGGGCGGCATGGTATTCGTCGGCACGAACAACGAAGCTCCGCGCGACCCGAAGCAAGCCGGCGATCGCGGCGTACTGATGGCATTCCGCGAATCGAACGGCGAGTTCCTATGGCAGCAGACGCACGAGAAGCTGGCGTCGGGACGCGCCAACGACTGGCCGTATCAGGGCGTGGCTTCCTCACCCCTCGTCGAAGGCAATCGCCTGTATTACACGTCCAACCGGGGCGTCGTGTGGTGCCTCGAGATCAACGGTTTCCGCGATGGGAAGAACGAAGGTCCGGTCACCGACGAGAAGCTGACCGGCCAGAACGACGCGGACGTCATCTGGTCCTTCGACATGATGGAGGAAGTCGGAACCTATCCGCACAACCTGTCGAATTCGTCGCCGGTCGTCTGGGGCGATTTGGTGTTCGTCAGCACGTCGAACGGGCAGGATGAGAGCCACGTGCACATCCCGTCGCCGAGGGCGCCGGCAATCATCGCAATCAACAAACAGACCGGCAAGCTGGTCTGGGAAGACAATTCGGTCGAGGATCGTATTCTTCACGGGCAGTGGTCCACGCCATCAGTCGGGATGATCGGAGGCGTTGTTCAAGTCGTCAGCGGCCAGGGCGACGGCTGGGTTCGCGGGTACGAGGCGCTGACCGGCAAGAAATTGTGGGAGTTCGACACCAACCCGAAGGATTCCGTGTGGCCCAGGACCCGCAACGAGGTGATCTCGACGCCAGTCATCTACGAGGACCGCGTCTACATCGCCAACGGCCAGGATCCCGAACACGGCGAGGGCGTCGGGCACTTGTACGCGATCGATGCGACGAAGCGAGGCGACCTCACCCAGAGCGGTCGCGTGTGGCACTTCGACAAGATCCGGCGGTCGATTTCCACGCCGTCGATTGTCGACGGCCTCCTCTACATTCCCGATTTCAGCGGCTTCCTCCACTGCCTCGATGCGAAGACCGGCCAGGAGATTTGGTCGCACGACGTCTTTGCCGCCGTCTGGGGCTCGACGATGGTGGCCGACGGCAAGGTCTACCTGGGCGACGAAGACGGCGACATCGTGGTGCTGCAGGCCGGCAAAGAGAAGAAGGTGCTGGCCGAAATGAACATGGGCAACGCCGTGTACGCGACGGTCGTGCCGGCGAACGGTGCGATCTTCCTCAACAATCGCAATCAGCTGTATGCGTTGGCGGTAAATGCAGGGGCGAGGTAGCCCATCGATCTGCGGGCTAGCCACGGGGGACATCTGAGGACACGGTCGGCATCAACATCTGTTGAAGGCTGGAGCCCTTCGGCGTCCTCTGTGTCCTCCGTGGTGGAGCGCTTGATGCTGCGACGTCCTGCAGGTTTGCGGGCATCGCCATCCTCGCGCTCTCGACCCTGCCCCTCTCAGCGCAAGCGCCAACCAGGCAACTGGAGCCAATTCCGCGGCAACGCGCGACTCACCGGCGTTGCCGAATCGGCGCCGCCGGCAACGCTGTCGCTCAAATGGACGTACGACGCCGGCGATGCCATCGACTCCTCTCCGGCCATCGCCGACGGCGCCGTCTATGTCGGGTCGGCGAACGGCGAGCTGTCGGCCATCGACCTCGCTTCGGGAAAGCTGCGGTGGAAATACGCCACCGGCGGTTCAATTGGCGAATCGTCGCCGGCTGTGGGCGGCGACACCGTCTTCTTCGGCGACCTCGAGGGGACGGTTCACGCCGTCAACGTACGCGACGGAAGTCGCCTCTGGACGTTCAAGACCGGCAGCGAAATCAAGTCGTCTCCGACGATCGCGGAGGATCTGGTGCTCGTCGGATTGTACGACACGCATCTCTACGCCCTCGAGGCCCGCACCGGCAAAGTGCGCTGGAAGCTGCAGACCAACGGCCCTGTTCACGCCACGCCGGCCGTCCGCGAACGCATCGTCTACATTACCGGCTGCGACGAAACATTCCGGGCGGTGCGCCTCTCGGACGGCGGCGTGCTGTTCTCGATACCGACCGGCGCCTACACCGGCGCGTCACCGGTGATGGATGACCGCCGCGCCTATTTCGGCACGTTCAACTACGACGTCGTCGGGGTCGATCTGAAGACCCGGAAGATCGCCTGGCGCTACCGCAATCCCGACCGCGAGTTTCCTTTCTATTCGTCGGCGGTCATCGTCGACAACCGAGTCATCCTCGGTGGTCGCGACAAGGCCGTGCACGCGATCGACGCCGCCAGCGGCAAAGGGTTGTGGAAGTTCATGACCCAGGCGCGGGTCGATTCCTCGCCCGCCATTGCAGCGGGCAGAGTCTACGTAGGATCGAGCGACGGGCGCCTGTACGTGCTCGACGCCGCAACGGGACAGAAGCTGTGGGAGTTCGACGCGGGCGCGGCCGTCACCGGTTCGCCCGCCATCGCCAACGGCCGCGTCGTCATCGGCGCCGGCGACGGGCGGATTTACTGCTTCGGATAGCGGCAGCCCCACGTCCACCGCCGAGCACGCAGAGCCCGCCGAGAATTCCAAAGACTTGCTCCGCGAACTCGGCGGTCTCAGCGGTTTGAGCCAGTCCCGATCGCTCCTCAGGACCGTCGCACCTGGCACCCTGAAGGGCTGCGCTACAATTGTTGAACTGATGACCGACACCGCGCGAACCGCCTTTGCCGAGCCGACCGAGGTCGGCAGCTATTTCGTTGCGACGTATCCGCCATTCTCGGTGTGGTCCGAGGCGGCAGTGAGCCATGACGGCCTGCCAGCGCTCAATTCCGCGCCGGCGCAAGACGTTCCGCTCGGCCTGTATCTCCACATTCCGTTCTGCCGGAAGCGGTGCCACTTCTGCTATTTCCGCGTGTATACCGACAAGAACGCGCAGGAAGTCGGGCAGTATCTCGACGTGCTCGCGCGCGAGTGGGAGTTGTACGGACAACTTCCGGCCATCGCCGGCCGACCGCTCAACTTCGTGTACTTCGGCGGGGGCACGCCGTCGTTTCTCTCGACGCCGCAACTCGAGCGCCTCGTGACGCGCCTCGTGGCGGTGGCTCCCTGGTCGGAGGCCGAAGAGATCGCATTCGAATGCGAGCCGGGCACGTTGACCGAAAGCAAGCTCGCGGCGATTCGTCGCCTCGGCGTCACTCGCCTGAGCCTCGGCATCGAGAATTTCGACGACCGCATCCTCGACATCAACGGGCGTGCGCATCGGTCGCCGGAAATCGGCCAGGCGTATCGATGGGCGCGGGACCTGCAATTTCCGCAGATCAACATCGACCTGATCGCCGGCATGCTCGGAGAAACAGACGCAAACTGGGGCACCTGCATCGAGAAGACGCTGGCACTCGAGCCCGACAGCATCACGATCTATCAGATGGAGCTGCCCTTCAACACGACCATCAGTCGAGACCTGCTGAAGGGATCCGGTCGCTTTGCCGACGGTGTTGCCAACTGGGCCACCAAGCGGCGGTGGGTCGACGAGGCCTTTACGGCGTTCGAGGCGCACGGCTACCACGCGAAGAGCGCCTATACGCTGGTCAAGGACCCGGCGCGGACGAGGTTCATCTACACCGAGCGGCTCTGGCAAGGCGCGGACATGGCAGGGCTCGGCGTCGCGTCCTTTGGGCACGTCAACGGCGTCCATGTGCAGAACGCCGACACGTGGGAAAGTTACAGTGCGTCGATCGAACGGGGCGAGCTCCCGCTCCACCGCGCGTATCGGCCCACTCAGGAAGAGCGCCTCATCCGAGAGCTCATTCTCCAGCTCAAGCGCGGGACCGTGCAGCCTCGCTATTTCGTCGACAAGTACGGCGTGAACATCACCGATCGTTTCGCGGAGCCGCTCGCGTCACTGCGCGCCGAGGGCTACCTTGCGGAGGCAGGCGAAGACGCCGTCTCGCTGACGAGGCAGGGCCTGCTGCGGATCGATTCGTTGCTCCCGCGCTTCTACCTGCCCGAACACACAGGGATTCGTTACACGTAAACTTCGTGATCGGGCCTGGTGCCTGGTGCCTGGTGGGTGCCTGGTTCTCGGTGCGGGGTGCGAAGCTGACAACAGCTTCATCGCACGAGGACCGAGTTCATCGCACGAGGAACCGAGCACGAGGCACTAACCAGGCACCAAGCACGAAGAACCAGGCACGAACACGACCACGCCCCATGCCAAGCGAGTTCCGACTCAAACGCCGCGTCAACTTCTACGAAACCGACGCGGCTGGCATCGTCCACTTCAGTTGGTTCTTTCGCTACATGGAGGAAGCCGAGCACGCGTTATGGCGGGAAGCGGGCCTCAGCATCCACCACGGGCAGACCAACATCGGGTTTCCGCGGGTAGCGGCGTCGTTCGACTACCATCGTCCGCTCCGATTCGAGGACGAGTTCGAGGTGTGGTTGCGGGTTGCCGCCATCACGAAAAAGACGATTCGGTACGCATGCGTCCTGACTCCGAGCTCCGGAGATATCCGGAAGATTGCGACCGGTTCGCTGACCATCGCCTGTGTGCGCCGTCAGGCGGACGAGACGATGACCGCTATTGAAATTCCCGGGGAGATCGCCGCGCGCTTTCAGGTGGCGCCCGATGTCGAGGCATGAGTGGCGTGATTCCCGACGCCACAATCCCGCTGTCAGAGCGCGACGATCGCGGCGCGATTGTCTCGCGGCAGGGCCGGCGCCTCGCGCAACTGCTTGCGACGACCTACGGGCGGAGTGCCTTCTATACCCGCAAGCTCGACGAAGCGGGGATCGGCGGCCGAATCACCGAGCTTCGATATCCGGACGATTTGGCCGCGCTGCCGCTCACGACCAAAGCCGAGCTCGTAGCCGACCAGGAGTCGCGGCCACCGTGGGGTTCGGTCCTGACAGAACCGATCGAGCACTACACACGCTACAACCAGACATCGTCGACGACGGGACGCCCCTTGCGATGGCTCGACACCAATGAGAGCTGGCAATGGATGCTCGGCTGCTGGAACGCGGTCTATCGCGCGGCGCACGTGAACAAGACGGATCGGATCCTGTTTGCGTTTTCGTTCGGGCCTTTCCTGGGCTTCTGGACGGCGTTCGACGCCGCGTGCCAGCTCGGTGCCCACGCCGTGCCGGCTGGTGGCATGTCGAGCCAGCAACGGCTGGCGCTGATCGACGCCATCGAGCCTGACGTCGTGTGCTGCACGCCGACCTACGCGCTCCGGCTCGCCGAAGTCGCGGCCGAACGAGACGCCGCGCGGCCATTGAGCGAATGCCGGGTGCGCGCCGTGATCGTGGCCGGCGAACCAGGAGGCTCAATCCCCGCCACCCGCGAGCGAATCGAGCGAAGCTGGGGCGCACGCGTCATCGATCAGTACGGCCTGACCGAGGTCGGACCGGTCAGCTTCGAATGCTGGACGAGTCCCGCATCTCTGCACCTCAATGAGGCGGAGTTCATCTGCGAGGTCCTCGACCCCGCCACTCTTCTGGCAGTGCCCGACGGACAGCCCGGTGAGCTCGTCGTGACGAACCTCGGGCGAGGCGCGAGTCCGGTCCTTCGGTACCGGACCGGCGACATGGTCGTTCGGCGCTCCGAACCGTGCGTCTGCGGGCGAACCTTCGCTCGGTTGAACGGCGGAATCCTGGCCCGAACCGATGACATGGTGAACATCCGCGGCGTCAACGTCTATCCGACCGCGATCGAGTCGGTGGTGCGGCGGTTTCCACAAGTGCTGGAGTTCAGATCGACGGTGTCGCAGACGGGAGCGCTGCGCCGGCTGTCGCTGGAGATCGAGCTCACCGCCAACGCCCCGGATCCGGGCGCGACGACGGCGGAGCTGGCGCGGCGCCTTCGCGAGGCGCTCGGCCTCAACGTGCCGGTCGAGATTGTGGCTGCAGGCTCGTTGCCGCGGTTCGAGATGAAGGCACGACGGTTTGTGATACAGATCTGAGGTTCGGGGAACTCTGGAACCTTGGAAATTTCGAGACACGTGATGGCTGATCCGAACCCTGAAGTCGTCGTCATAGGAGGCGGGCCGGCGGGCTCGACCGTCTCGACGTTGCTTGCTCAGGAAGGATGTCGGGTCGAGCTCTTCGAGCGGGATCGGTTCCCTCGCTTCCACATCGGCGAGTCGCTGATTCCCGAAACCTACTGGGTGCTCGATCGCCTCAATATGCTGCCAAAGATGCAGCAAAGCCACTTCGTCAAGAAGTACAGCGTGCAGTTTGTCAACGCCAGCGGCAAGCTGTCGGCGCCATTCTACTTCTGGGACAACAAGCCGCACGCGTGCTCGCAGACCTGGCAGGTGGTCCGCAGTGAGTTCGACCTGATGATGCTCGACAACGCACGCGAGCACGGCGTTGTTGTACACGAAGGTGTGCGCGTGCTCGACGTGCTCTGGGACGGCGATCGCGCTGTTGGCGTGACGGTGCGCGATGAAAATGGAGTCGTCCGCCACGTGCCCGCCAAGGTCGTCGTGGACGCCAGCGGGCAGGCCGGCCTGATTCAGAATCGGCTCCGGCTGCGCATCTGGGATCCTGTCCTCAACAAAGGCGCCATCTGGACGTACTGGGAAGGCGCCTATCGCGACACCGGGCGCGACGAAGGCGCGACGATGGTGCTGCAGACTGCGAGCAAGAACGGGTGGTTCTGGTACATCCCCCAGCACAACAACATGGTCAGCGTCGGCGTCGTCGCACCGTTCGACTACTTGTTCAAGCATCGCGACAACCCCGCGAACTACGAGCAAACCTACTGCGAGGAAGTCGAGCGATGTCCCGCGGTCAAGCAGCGTGTAAGTCAGGGACGACGGGCAGCCGGCTACTTCGCGACCAAGGACTACTCCTATCGGGCGACCAGGGTCGCCGGCGACGGCTGGGTGATGATCGGAGACGCGTGGGGATTTCTCGATCCGCTCTATTCATCGGGAGTCCTCCTTGCGCTCAAGTCGGGCGAGATGGCAGCCGACGCGATTGTCGAAGGACTGGCGCAGGGCAATACTTCGGCTGCACAGCTCGGCAAATGGGGAGAGCAGTTCAACAAAGGTGTCGACCGCATGCGGCGGCTCGTTTGCGAGTACTACGACGGGTTCAGCTTCGGGAATTTCGTCCGCAACTTTCCGGATCTTCAGGGCACGGTCACCGATCTGCTGATCGGCGATCTCTTCACCGATCGTGTGGACAAGGTCTGGGCGCCGATGGAATCGCTCTATCCGCCAGAAAAAGCTCGGATTCCGACCTGGAATGAGGGCACCCCGCCGGATGCGGCACCGAGCAAGGCGAACGAGCTCAAGTTGCCCGAGGGATGGAAACCCTAGGGAGACAAGGCGAATTTGAGGATTTGAGGATTTGAGGATTTGAGAATCTGGCAACTTGAAAGAGTGAGCGAGGGTAACATTGGATGCATAAGGAGATCGTAATAATGAGTCGATTGCTGAAACGCTCCTCCAAACTCTGGCTCGTGGGGCTCGCGCTGGCTGCCGCCGCGGCCGCGGGCTCTGCACAACAGCCGGCCCCGCAGCCCGGGCGCCAGGGTGGTCCGGCACCAGGCGGCCGTCAGGGCGGTGGCCCGCCGTTTCCACGCGTAGCGCCGCTCCCGGCGCCTACCGAGCCTCGCGTCTTCGATACGCTCGACCCCTCGACGGCCATTCGCGTCGTGCCGGTGGTGAGCGGACTCGCAAATCCGTGGAGCATCGCGTTTCTGCCCAACGGCGACATGCTGGTCACCGAAAAGGTCGGCCAGCTGAGGGTCGTCCGCAACGGCGCGCTCGACCCACAGCCGATCAGCGGTGTCCCACAGGTCGTGGCGATGGGCCAGGGTGGCCTCCTCGAAGTGACACCGCATCCGCGGTTTGCAGAAAACAAGTTCGTCTACCTCACCTATTCGAAGCCAGGCGAAAAGGGCAACACCACGGCGCTGGCGCGCGGCAAGCTTGAAGGCAACGCGCTCACCGACGTCCGCGACGTCTTCGTCGCCGATGCCTGGAACAACTTCCCGATCCACTTTGGCTCGAAGATCGCCTGGGGGCGCGACGGCACGCTTTACATGACAGTCGGCGAGCGAAACGACCGGAACCGCGCACAGGACACTAGTCATCACGCCGGCAAGGTGCTCCGGTTGCGCGACGATGGAACGGTGCCGCCGGACAATCCGTTCGTGGGCCGCGCCGGATTCCGGCCCGAGATTTATTCGTACGGCCACCGCAATCTGCAGGGGCTCGCCTTCCATCCGGAGACGGGCGAGTTGTGGGAGACCGAACACGGCCCGCAAGGTGGCGACGAGCTGAACATCATCCAACCGGGCAAGAATTACGGCTGGCCAATCGTGACGTTTGGCCGCGAGTACACGGGCGAGGTGATCACCAATCAGCCATGGCGAGAGGGAATGGAACAGCCCGTGACCATCTGGGTGCCGTCGATCGGTCTCTCAGGCATGGCGTTCTATACGGGTGAGCGTTTCCCGGCGTGGAAAAACAACATCTTCGTTGGCGGGCTCGCCGGCCAGGTCCTGCAGCGCCTGGCCTTTACACCGCGCGGCCCAATCGGCCGGGAGATGCTGCTCGCCGAGCTCAAGCAACGGATCCGCGACGTCCGGCAAGGCCCCGATGGTTTGCTTTACGTTGCGACGGACGCAAACCCGGGCGCCATCCTCCGCATCGAGCCGGCCCCGAAGTCGACCTCGTCTGCGAGCACGCGACCATAGCGGGCCGTGGTGAAAGGCGACACGGCCTGCGAGACACAGAGGACGTGGGCCACAGAACCTCAGAGACGCGGAGACACCCAGGGATTCTCCGCGTCTCTGAGCCTGTGTGGCCCATTCGAGAAGCTTCTTTAACGCTATCCGCGCGCTGCTCGGCCGCTTTGCTGTTGGCCGTGCTGTGCCTCGCTGCCCCGATTGCTGTCGATGCGCAAACTCGAGGGACCTCCTCGGTAGGTGAAGTGCCACGGCAGGGCGCATTTCCCAACGCATCGTTCGATGCGATGTTCCGCAAGTACACGCCACCGGAAAACGTATTCTCGCCGGTCTACTCCTGGGACGCCCAGATGGCCCTGAACGTCACCGTTTTTCGGATGGACTCGAGCGCCGTGTATGTGTCGAGTCTTTTCCAAACGGTCGGCACCGAGAATCTGGGCTCGAAGGTGAGCGTCGGCGGCACCGGATATCTGCTCGGATTCGGCTACGTCCACACCCGTTCCGATGCGTTCGAGCTGTCGACGGGATTTATCCACCTGAGCTCGCACCTGACTCGAGATCTCGACGACAAGCTGGAAGAGGAAATGAACAAAGGGACGACGATTCCAAGTGTCGACGACCCGTCGGAATACAACGTCATCTTCTTCAAGATGTATCGAAAGTGGCTCGCCTATCCGTTCGCACCGGAGCTTGTGGTTGTGATCGAGCCGGTGAACTTTCGATTGGACGGCGGTCCGCTGGGTGACATTCGACCGCTCTATCTGGGTACTCGATTTACGCTCTGGCAGGCCAGTCGGACGTCGCTCGTGGCGAAAACGCAGCATGAAATCGGGCAGCATCCGTTCAATGAATTTTCCTTGTCGTTCGAAATCTACGCCAGCAACCAGGCCGAGGGACGGCTGCAGGTGTTCATCAGCGCATCTCCAGGAAACAGCATTCACGTCAGTCCGAACATCGGAAGTGTCAGGGACGGCATCGCGCTGGGTCTACGGATGGTGTTTGGAGCGTAGACTGGGTTACAGAATTCTTCACCACAGAGGACGCGGAGGTCACGGAGGATCCGCCTGCGTAAAGGAATCTGGGCTGCCGTCGGAGCGTACGCGTTCTGGGGACTGTTTCCCATTTATTGGAAGCAGCTCAGTCGGGTACCTGCGATCCAATTGATCGCCCACCGCATCCTCTGGTCTTTCGTCATCCTGATTGCGACAATCGTCGCGACCAGACAATGGCCGGCATTTCGGCGGTCGGTCCAGAGTCGATCGGCGCTGCTCATCTATGGTCTTGCCGCCGTGCTGATCACGATCAATTGGTTCACCTACGTGTGGGGCGTCAACTCCGGGTTCGTCGTGGAAACCAGCCTCGGCTACTTCATCAATCCGCTCGTGAGCGTGCTGTTCGGCGTCCTCATTCTCCACGAGCGCTTGCGCGTCATGCAGTGGGTCGCGATCGGGCTCGCGACAGTCGGGGTTCTGTACTTGACCGTCCTCTACGGCTCCCTGCCCTGGATCGCCCTGGTGCTCGCCTTTTCGTTCGGAAGCTATGGTCTGGTGAAGAAAAAGGCGCCCCTGGGTTCGGTTTTCGGGCTCGCACTGGAAACGGCCATCATGGTGCCTCTGGCAATCGGGTACTTGGTGTACAGCAACGGCGCGGGCGAGGGCGCGCTGTTCCACCAGGGTGCGCGATTCGATGCCCTCCTCATCGGCACGGGCGCCGTGACGACAATTCCGCTGCTGTTCTTTGCGTTCGCGGTTCAACGCATTCCGCTGTCGCTCATGGGCATTTTTCAGGTACATCGCCCCCACCATGCAGTTTCTTCTCGGGGTGCTGCTCTATCGAGAGCCGTTCACACGGACCCAATTCGTCGGCTTTGCGCTGGTGTGGACCGCGCTCCTGGTTCTTGGAATCGAGGGATTCATGGCCCGGCGTCAGGGCGCCGCCCAGGTGGCGATTGGCAACGTTGCCGGCTAGGGTATGTCGGCTATTGTTCGTGAAAAGACGTAGCCGCCCTTTGGGGCTGCCAGGGTGAGCAGGGCTGAAGGCCTGCGCTACGTGCGCGACCACGAAGGCTAGCGCTATCAGACTCGATGTAGCGCAGCCCTTTAGGGCTGCAGGGCAAAGGGTTCTATGAAGGCTCAGCGACACCGCTTCGGGACGCTTTTGGCAACTATGGCCGTCGCGCTGCTTGGCGCCGCGACCGCGCTGGCGCAAGACGGGCGGCCGCCGGCTGCTCCAGACAAGATCGAGGCATTCTCGGAAGCAACGCGTAAAGGCGACGTCGCGGCAGTCCGAAAGCTGCTCGACGAGGGCGTGGACGTCAACACGAAGTTTCGCTACGACAGGACGGCGCTGTCCTACGCGTGCGATCGCGGCCATCTCGAGGTCGTGACGCTCCTGCTCGAGCGGGGCGCCGACGTGAACGCCGAGGACACGTTCTATCACGCCACGCCGCTGACCTGGGCGGTGAACCCGGCGATGGGCCGCACGCCGCAACACGCCGAGATCGTGGCGCTGCTCCTCAAGCGGAATCCAAAAGGCAAGGAGAACGCGCTGATGGCTGCCGTGGGCCAGGGCAACGCAGCCATGGCGAAGCTCATTCTCGATTCCGGCAACATCGCGGAAGGTTCGCTGTCCGACGCGCTCGAATCGGCGACGCGCGGGAACAAGAGCGACATCGTCGCGCTCCTTCAGCAGGCCGGCGCGAAGCCGCGCGTCGAATTCAAGATCGACGAGGCGCAGCTCGCGCGGTACGCGGGCACTTACAGCGGGCCGGGCGGTGCGGAGCTGGTCTTGACGGTCTCGGGCGGTCGCCTCGCCGGTGGTGCTCCCGGTCAGCGACTCACGTTTGTCGCACGGGACGTCAGAACCTTTGGTGTGGTCGAAGCGCCCGGGACAACGTTGACCGTGAATCTCGAGGGCGACAAAGTGACGTCGATCAGCTTTCCAAACCCTGCAACAACCTGGACGCGCGTGGAGGGCAAATAAATCATGCGACGAGTACCTACCAATCGTCCTCTGGGTCTTCGCGTGCGTGTCGGTCTCCGCACAGAATTGGCCGTCGTTTCGAGGGCCGAGCGCCGCGGGCGTCGCCGATGGACAGCCGACGCCTGTGAAATGGAACACCGCCAGCGGCGAGAATCTGCTCTGGAAGACGCCCGTGCCCGGCATGGCGGTGTCGAGCCCGATCGTCTGGGGCGATCGGGTATTCGTCTCGACAGCCGTCAGCGGCGACCCGAACGCGGGCATCCGAACGGGCTTGTACGGCGACGTCAAGCCATCGAACGACGTCTCGATGCACTCGTGGCGGCTGCTCGCACTGGACAAGCGGAGCGGCAAGGTGCTGTGGGAACGCGTCGCCCACGAGGGCGTCCCAAAGACGAAGCGCCACCCGAAATCCAGCCAGGCATCAGCCACCCCGGTCACCGACGGCCGCCACGTCGTCGTCTCCTACGGGTCCGAAGGGTTGTACGGGTACGACTTCGACGGCAAGCTGCTCTGGAAGCGGGATCTCGGCGTACTGAATGCCGGCTGGTTCTACGATCCCGACTACGAGTGGGGGATCGCCAGCTCGCCGATCATCTGGAAGAACTCCGTGATCGTGCAGTGCGACATTCAGAAGAATTCTTTCATCGCCGCATTCGACGTCGCCACTGGCCGGCCGCTCTGGCAGACGCCGCGCGAGGAGATTCCGTCCTGGTCGACGCCGACCGTGTACGAGCGGGAGGGCCGCGCCGAGCTCGTGACGCAAGCCACAGGGTTCACGCGCGGCTACGATCCCGCCACCGGCAAAGAGTTGTGGCGTCTCTCCGGAAACTCGGAGATCGCGATCCCCACGCCGATCATCGGACCGAACCTGATTATCGTGACCAACGGGTATACGCCCATACAACCGATTTTCGCAATCAAGCCCGGCGCAAGCGGCGACATCACGTTGAAGAAGGACCAGACGCAGAACGAGTCGATTGCCTGGAGTACGGTACGGGGAGGGCCCTACATTCCGACGCCGATCATCTACGGCGATCATCTGTACGTCCTGTCAGTTGCCGGCGTCCTGACCGCTTATGACGTGCGCACGGGGCAGCGAATCTACCAGCAGCGTGTCGGGATGGGCGGTTCTTTCAGCGCGTCGCCGGTTGCAGCGGACGGAAAACTGTACGTATCGACTGAGGACGGCGACGTCCATGTCGTTAAAGCCGGGCCGCAGTACGAGCTGCTGGCCAGCAACTCCATCGGCGAAGTTTTGATGGCCACGCCGGCGATCTCGGACGGCACGCTGATTTTTCGCGGACTTCGGAATGTGTTCGCCGTCAAACAGAAGCCGTAAAATGATCTCCGGCCCTGGGCCGGACCAGATGAGGTAACGCCAATGCCCTTGAAGCGCACAGCGACCATCGTCATTGTCATCGCGGGATTGTCGACAGTTCTTGACGGCCAAAATCGCGGACCGGACTGGACCCAATGGCGCGGCGCGAACCGGGACGGAGCGGTCACCGGGTTTACCGCGCCTTCGTCCTGGCCGGAGAACCTTAGCCAGAAGTGGAAGATCGACATCGGACTCGGCTATGCCTCGCCCATCGTCGTCGGCAACCGGCTCTACTTGTTCTCGCGGCAGGGCGGGGACGAGGTCATGAGTGCTATCGATCCCGAGAACGGAAGAGTCATCTGGCGGACGGGCTATCCAGTGACGTTCACCATGCAGTCCGCAACGGTCAAACACGGCATGGGGCCCAAATCAACGCCTGTCTTTTCTGGCGGCAAGCTGTACTCGATTGGCATGACGGGTGTGGTGACGGCGTTCGATGCGGCCACCGGCAAACAACTCTGGCAGAAGCCCGGCTCGGACGTCGTGCCGATGTTCACCACGCACGCCTTCTCCCCACTGGTCGATCGCGGGCTGGTCATCTTCCACGTGGGCGGGCACAACCAGGGCGCCCTCACGGCGTACGACATGAACACAGGTGATGTGAAATGGAGCTGGAATGGCGACGGCCCCGGCTACGGATCGCCGATCCTCGCCGAGTTGGGCGGCACGCGACAGGTCGTCACGATCACGCAGGCCAAAGTGATTGGGGTGGACCCGGCCAACGGCACGTTGCTTTGGGAGCGTCCGTTCGTCAGCGCCAACTTCACGAACGCGGTCACACCCGTGCTGTACGGCCAGACGGTGATCGTGTCCGGCAACGGCGGTCCCACGACGGCGTTCACCGTGAAGAAACAGAACAACCAGTGGGCGACCGAAACCGTCTGGGAAAATGCTGACATCCCCTATCGCTTGAGCAACAGCGTGTTGATGCAGGATGCGCTGTTCGGCTTGACGAACCGCAATCAAGGCCAGTACTTCAGCGTCGATGCGAAGACCGGGAAAACGGTGTGGACGTCGGAGCCGCGTGCGGCCGCGCAAGCCGCCATTCTTCAAACGGGCGATCTGGCGTTCAGTCTTCAGGACGATGGCAACTTGGTGATCTTCCGCGGCGGTACTGCCTCGTTCGAACCCATCCGTCGTTACAAGGTCGCAGAGTCCGAGACGTGGACGCAACCCACAATTTCCGGCAACCGGATTTTCGTCAAGGATGTGTCCAACTTGGCTTTGTGGACGCTGAACTGACCTCGCGTAGACCTCTTCGGTTCCGAGCGATCGCCGCCTACGCCGCAATGGTGCTGGGCGGTATCGCACTCTTTCTCCTCATTCGCAGGCACGGTGAGACGCTGAGCGCGCCCACGGGGATCGTGGCCGAAGCGGCGCGCACCGCGGCTGCTCAATCCCCCGAACCCAACGTCATCCTCCATGTCCTGCTCGCTCTTGCGGCGGTCGTCGTGGCCGGCCGTTTACTTGGCGTTGCACTCCGAGCTGTGGGCCAACCCCCAGTCATCGGCGAAGTCGTCGCCGGGATCCTTCTCGGCCCGTCGCTCCTCGGGCATCTCTCGCCGGCGGCGGCGGCGTATATCCTGCCGCCCTCGATCGCGCCTTTTCTCAACGTCGTCGCGCAGTTGGGCGTCGTTGCCTACATGTTTCTCGTCGGCCTCGAGCTGAACGGCGACCTCGTTCGCGGGCGCGCGCATGCGACGGTGGCCACATCGCACGCGAGCATCGTGACGCCGTTTGTCCTCGGCTCTGCGCTCGCCCTTCTGCTCTATCCTCGACTTGCCACGAACAACGTCTCCTTCACGAGCTTCGCGCTGTTCATGGGCGTGGCGATGTCGGTCACCGCCTTTCCGGTGCTCGCTCGCATCCTGTCCGACCGTGGAATCACTCGCACGGAGCTCGGCACGGTGGCTCTTACTTGCGCAGCAGCAGGCGACGTCACGGCGTGGTGCCTGCTGGCGTTCGCGGTGGGAGTGACCCAGGCGTCGGTCGAAGGCGCGGTGTGGGTAACCCTGCTGACGCTCGTGTTCATCGTGTCGATGTTTCTTGTCGTGCGTCCGCTCGTGGTCCGACTGATTGGCCGGTCGGACGATCGTCAACCCACTCAGGATGTGCTTGCGCTCGCTCTTGTCGGCCTCCTGGTGTCTGCACTCACGACCGAGCGCATCGGCGTCCACGCAATCTTCGGTGCCTTCCTGTTCGGCGCCGTCATCCCGCACGACAGCCGACTGGCCCGGGCCCTGACGCACAAGCTGGAAGACTTCGTCACCATCCTCCTCCTGCCCGCTTTCTTCGCGCTGACGGGCATGCGGACCGAGATCGGCCTCGTCTCCGGCGTCTCGGAGTGGCTGATGTGCGGGCTGATCATCGTCGTGGCCACAGCGGGCAAGTTCGGCGGGACGTTCGTGGCTGCACGGTTGACCGGCTCGAGCTGGTCGGACGCGGCCAGTCTGGGGGTGTTGATGAACACCCGAGGGCTGATGGAATTGATCGTGTTGAACGTCGGCCTGGATCTCGGGGTGATCTCGCCGAAGCTGTTCACGATGATGGTGCTGATGGCGCTGGTGACGACGCTCGCAACCACGCCGCTTCTTCAGCTTCTCGGTCTGGGGTCCGTCAACCGGACGGCCCGGGACCCGATCCGCGCGACTGCCGGATAGCCAGACATCGTGACCCCACACAGGCAGCGCATGAAAGGAATACAGTGAGGGTAATGCCGTTCGGAAATTCAATGAGCCGAAAGCTTGTGCTGCTGAGCGTTGGCCACATGTGGCGCCGAGAGCCGACACGGCGGAGGGTCGTCAGCTGGCGCGTCGGGCCGTCATCGTCGACCCGGAAAACCCGCGCTCCGTTCGAACTCTGGCGCTGCGCGGCGGTCTTACCACCTTGCGGCATCGCTGCAGATCCAACTAGTCCCGTCCGGGATGCTTGGGGCCCCTCGGGTGACATCGCGAGAGACCGCCGCGAACTCACTCACTGCGCGCGGGTTTTCCTGACGCGTGACGGGTCGACTTCACGGCCCTTGCGCCAGCTGACGACCCTCCGTGTCGGCGGCCGCCGGCGACGGCTCGGGGCGTGGCGGGAAGCGTCTCGGGCCGCGCGCCGTTTGGAGTCAGCCCGCCACCGCTGCTGGAAAAACGGCGTGAAGCCGAGGCCTGCGCGGCCGTCTGCCGCGAGGTCACCCGGACCGAGGCGTTGCCCGAGGCGGGACTCGTTGATCGGAGCGATGTTCGCGAATCGGTAGGACGGCCGCGCCAGCGGAAGGACGACGAGCGCAACGCCGTTTTTCGGGCTGACGGAACCGGCGCGACGGCCCGAGATGCTTCCCACCACGGATCGCGTCGCGCAACTGACCGCAGTGCGGTCAGCCACGAATTTCCGAACGGCATTACCCTAAAGGGCAGGAGTATCTTCTACGATCACGACAAGTCGCACGGGCGCCTTCCACAAGCGGCAAACCATTCAATGGAGCCGACGCGACAGGCGGTCCGTGTGATCATGTCGCAGCGGCGCGCGGCTCATTTGGCACGTCAGCCAGACAATTCAAAGCGGAACTAAGATGCCCGATTCCGAGCACCAAGAGGTAACACTGCGTGACGGTCGGAGACTGGCGTTCACCGAATATGGACGCCCGTCAGGCAGACCGATCATCTATTGCCATGGCGCGCCGAGTTCCCGCGTCGAGGGCGATTTGATCATCAATGGCGCGACGGCATCTGCGCTCGGCCTGCGAGTGATTGTTCCGGATCGGCCGGGTATGGGTTACTCCCAATCTCAGACGGGCCGCCGCATCGTTGATTGGCCGAACGACGTGGTCGACCTGGCTGCGGCTCTCGGCCTGGACACGTTCGCAGTACTCGGCTCGTCGGGCGGTGCGCCGTACGCGGCCGCCTGCGGGGCGCTCATCCCAAGCCGTGTGCGTGCCGTCGGTGTGCTTGGCGGGGTGGCTCCGGCCGATGCGCCTGGCTTTCTGAGTTCGATGAGTGGTCCGCTGCGGATGATGTTCCGTCTCGGGCGCTCTGCCCCGGCCGTGCTTCGTCTACTCTTCCGGCTCAATCTCCGTGCCGTCCGCCGTGGTGGCCCGCGGGCGGGCGATCGGATGGCGGCGTGGGCTCCGGAACCCGATCGCATCCTCCTTCAGCGCGCTGAGGTCAGCGGTGGGTTCATGGCTTGTTTCGAAGAAGCCTGTCGGCAAGGGACTGCCGGTCCGGCGGAAGACATCAGCCTTATCGCCCGTCCCTGGGGCTTCGATCTCGATGCCGTGAAGGTCCCGGTGATGCTGTGGCACGGCGAGCTCGATCGCAACGTGCCGGTGACGGCGGGCCGCTATCTGGCCAGCGCCTTTCCGAATTGCCGCGCGACTTTTTATGCGAAGGATGCGCACCTATCGGTTCCGTTGAATCATCAGGAAGAGATCCTGGGTGCGTTGGCTGCCGCCTTTGGCGACGGGCCGCCTAACCCGCGAATTGGGCCGACGCGGAATGAGGCGTGAGGCCGCGCGGCTCATCCGCAATCGTTAGACCGCCCCGTTCAACCACCACACCATCGTGTCGATTGCTAGCTCTCGACGTGGTATTCTCAGCGCCGTACCTAGCGGGGTCCCCCGTTTTACACAGGGCCCCTACCTGCGTCTCGTCCTCGCCGAGTTCGTGGATGTAGGCATCAGCGAGCACACGGTGAAGGTGTGCGATGCCTCACGAACGCCGTTCGTTCTGTCGGCCGATCTCGAAAAGAAAGCACGACGTGGTTCAGTCTGCGAGCGATGATCGCCGCTCCAGGACGCTGCATCACTGTTCGAGCACAGGTCCGTCGCCGCAGGGGATTCGCATGCCGCCGACTGGAGGTTCAATATGGTGAAGGGACTCGGCACGGTCATCTACCCGGTCACCGATCTAAATGGCGCGAAGACGTGGTATTCGACGGCGTTTCAGCAGAAGCCGTATTTCGACGAACCGTTCTACGTTGGCTTCAACATCGCAGGCTACGAACTGGGACTTGACCCGAATCCGAATCAGACGGTGAGCCGGCCTGGATCTGGCGGGGGCGGCGTTGCGTATTGGCGCGTTGCCGACGTCGACGCGGCGGTTGAACACTTCGTGACGGCAGGGGCCATCGTCGCTGCGCCGGTACTGAGACGTGGGTGGCGATATCAAGGTCGCCACGGTGACGGATCCGTTTGGCAATATGATCGGCCTGATCGAAAATCCGCATTTCGAATTGCCGAAGCCGTAGGATCTTCCTCTCGTGAACGCAGTCTGACAACGACTGGAGCCGACGGCGCGACGGAAATAGGACACCGCGCGCGCCGCGGCTCAGTTTGGGGGCGTCAGGCTGGGGCGCGACGGCTTCGACTTCCTCGGGTTCCATCTGGATCTCGGGGTGATCTCGCCGAAGCTGTTCACGATGATGGTGCTGATGGCGCTGGTCACGACGCTCGCAACCACGCCGCTTCTTCAGCTTCTCGGTCTGGGCTCCTTCGACCGGACGGCCCGGGACCCGATCCGCGCGACAGCCGGATGAGGGAACATCGATACGCTACAATCTAACGCCTTAGTCGGTGTAGGGTCCGGTCCCACTCAACGATTCGTTTTATCGCCGAGGACGCAGAGGAAACCGAACCATCAACCATCGTGACCACACATACTGGAACACAAACGAGGAAACGTATGACCTGGGCAATCTTCGCGGCTGGGGCCGTGTTGTCGTGGGGCGCCTATGGAGCGCTCCTGTTCGAAGGGCAGACGCAGCTTGGAAACCCGCTGAAGGCCCTGTTGTGTGTGGGCGTCGCGTACTTCCTGATTGGCGTCATCGTGCCGGTGGCTGGCCTGAGCTCTCAGGGCGCGTTGTCCGGCTTCAACACGTACGGGCTGTTCATGGCAACGATTGCAGGCGCCCTGGGGGCCGCGGGCGCCGCGTGCATCATATGGGCGTTCCGAACGGGCGGGCTTCCCTTCTACGTCATGCCGCTCGTCTTCGGCGGCGCCCCAATCGTCAATGTGCTCCTGTCGATGGTCATACACCCGCCAAAGACCGAGATCAGTCCGATGCTGTACGTTGGTTTTCTTCTGGCGTCGATTGGCGCGGCGATGGTGCTGTATTTCCGGCCGCACGCGTAGCAGGCCGTGGAGCAAGTCGACGGCCTGAGAAACACAGAGCAAGTTAGCCACAGAGACTCAGAGACACGAAGAAGTCCAAATGATTCTTCCCGTCTCGGTGCCTCCGTGGCCCATGACCCTCGATTCCTGAACCGCAGAGGCCAGGAGTGCACGACGAGACGTCGGCCACGCCGGCAGTTATAGAAGGGCGCATCGAGGGGCTCGTGGCTGCGTGGAACAAGGGCGATCGGGTCGCCTTTGCCTCATTTTTCACGGTGCAGGCAAAGTACCTGACTGGCGAGGGACGGCTCGTGCGTGGGCGGAGTGAGATCGAGGAGCTGGTTCCAAGCCGGGAACGAGATTTTGTAGTCGCAATCGAAGACTTCCGCGTGACCATAGTCAATTCAGCAGAGGCCGTGACGGCATTTCGGTGGGAAGCTCGAGACAGCCGTGGAAACTGTCGTCGCGGCACAATCAGGTGTGTCGTCGTCAAGGAGTACACTGAATGGCTCATCGACGACTTGCAAAACACGCAGGACCAACCACACGGCTGACCGAAATCAACACGATCTGGCGGGTCACACTCGAGGCCATTACGGTAAGCCGGACCTCCACACTCCGGCGCTGGACGACATGAAGCCGCATCCGTACCAGACACAGCTCGACATTCTGAGGGCGCACGGCATCTTCGTCTTCTGTGGTTACTGGCTGGCGAAGGTGTCCGAATGGACGACGCCAATGGGGCTCTGGCGGCAGCTCGGACGGAACCGATGGCTTCGGAGATTCACGGCCCGCGACGGATGGCCTAAGCCGTGGTGGCAAGATGTTGCGGTTCTACTCATTCTCCTCGTGACCGTTGGGCTGGCCGCCATCACGTTTCTGCGAACGCCGTCGGCGGGAGTCGCGTTCTTGGCATCGTTCTTCCTCGTCGACATGGTGGCCTATCACGCTCGGGTGCTGTGGTTCGAGGGCCTCGAGCCCGGCAGGAGTTGGGATCAACGTCGTGAGCTCGGGGAACGGCAGCTGCTGTTTCATACTTCGTTCAACTTCTTCGAGTCCATCTTGCTCTTCGGCGTGCTCTACGAACGCGGCGGTTGCCTTCGGCAACCGCCGCCGGAGGTTTACAGCGCAAGTTTCACAGTAGCCACCACCTTGAGAGCGCCGGAGACGCTGAGCGGTTGCGGCGGCCTCGTCATCGCACAAGTGCTGCTCTCGTTGTTTTTTTCCGCGGTGATCATCAGCCACCTCGCTTCGGCCGCGTCTGCTCGCCACAAGCTGAGTCCCATCGACGACGCATGACGGCAGAAGTCGGCTGCGGACCGTCATCGCGACCCCGACTCGATCAGGTCGTGGCTCGCGCCACGGACCACGCGATTCAGCCGACTGATGTGCCGCCGCTCAGCGGCCAACCGGAGTCTCACGTCGAGCGACGCTCGCGAGGAACACAAGGGACCACGATCGCGCCGGGTCCGCCGGCATAGAGCTCTTCGACCTGCGCCGCACGCCGGGTCAGAGCCGCGCGCTGGTTGATGTAGCCCTTATCGGTGATTTCGTTGCCGTCGATCGACGGTGGCTCCTCGAGGATCAGCAATCGCGTCGGCGCGGTCGAGCCGCCCGTCGACTCCGATCGCAGCTCGACGAGCGCCCGCTGAAGTCGTGCACGCAGCGCTGCGTCATTGAGCCCGTGGGCTCCAACCGCGGCCGTGTTGAGGAAGAGCAGCGCGCCGATCTCGTCGCGGTCGTGCCCGGTGATCACGGCGTCCTGCACCAGCGGGTTACACGCGGCGATGATCGCCAACCGAATGGCGCCGGCATGAACCCACGTACCGGACGACAGCTTGAAGTTTTCGACCACGCGGCCGTCGAAGACGAGGCCCTTTGCCGGATCGTTCGGATCGGCGAACTTCATCGCGTCGCCGATTCTGTAGAAGCCCTCTTCATCGAACGCTTCGCGCGTCAGGTCTGGTTCACGGTAGTAACCCGGGGTCACGTTTGGCCCGCGGACTCGGATCTCGTGTTTGTCGCCGGTCGGAACCAATTTGAGCTCGATGCCGGGGGCTGGGTTACCGACGACGCCAGGACGGTCGATTGGGTAGTGGACGCAGGTCGCCATCGGCGCCGTTTCGGTCGCGCCCCAACCCGACAGCATCGACAAGCGCCCTCCGCCCTCCGACTTTGCCAGGGCAGTGAGTCGATCCCAGAGGTTCTGTGGCAGCGCCGCAGCCGCGTAGAATACGACGTCGAGCCGTGAAAAGAACGATCGCCTGAGATTGGCGTCGGTCTCGAGAAACGGCAGGAGCAGATCGAAGCCGCGCGGCACGTTGAAATACAAGGTCGGCGCGATTTCGCCGAGGTTGCGTGCCGTCGTTTCGATGAGGCCTGGGGCTGGCTTGCCGCCGTCTATGTAGATCGTGCCGCCATTTCGCAGCGCCATGTTGAACGTGGCGTTTCCCCCGAATGTGTGATTCCACGGGAGCCAGTCGCACAACACCGGCGGCCGGTCTTCGAGAAACGGCCAGACCTGCGCCCAGCTTTGCTGGTTGCTGCACAGCATGCGATGGGTATTGATCACGCCTTTGGGCACGCCTGTTGACCCGGACGTAAACAGAATCTTCGCGATCGAGTCCGGTCCCACCGCCGCAAAGGCTTCGTCGATGCGCGCGCCTGGTTCAGTATCCAGAAGGGCTTCGAGCGAAGTGGAGGTGGCGCCGACGGCACTGAGCGCGGGAGCGAAACGGGCCGGATCCTCCGTGAACACGAGTCCCGGTCGCACGAGGTTGAAGATGCCTTTGATCTTGGCGTAATCACTCGAGACGAGTGAGTAGGCGGGGGAGATAGGAGCAACGGGAATCCCGGCATGCATCGCCCCGAGCGTCAGCAAGGCGTGATGCACCGAATTGTCCGAGAGGATCGCGACGGGCGTGGCAGGGGTGAGCCCTCGCGAGAGCAGCGATTCGCCGATCCGACGCGTCGCATCGAGCGCCTCGCCATAGGCGATCGAGCGCCAGCCTTCGCCTGCGCGCTCGGCGAGAAAGGGGCGCTCTGGTGCTCGAGTCGCCCAGCGCACCAGCCAGTCTCCCACGGCTCGGTCGCACTTACCGAGCACGTGCGGCGACCGCAGGATCGTCGCGCCGTCCAGGCGCCTTTCGAAGTGGACCTGCGGAATGGCGAATCGCACGGCCGTCAACTTTAACCTGGCTTACATCGCTCCGGACGATCAACGGTGTTTCGCACCGTGTTGCCGGATCCAATCGGCGAGTGCGTCCTCCGACACGCGACTGTCGGCCAGTGCGAGAATCTCTGCGACAACCTCGGCATCGGTCGCCTCGAGATCGTAGCCATTGATTCCCAAGAAGGTCGCCATGGCGAGGAAGCCGATGCGCTTGTTGCCGTCGCGGTACGGATGGTTCTTCACCAGGCCGAACGCATAAGCGGCAGCTAACGTCGGCACATCCACGCGATCTGAGTAGTGCCATTTCTGTTGCGGTCGCGCCAGGGCAGATTCGAGGAGGTTTTCGTCGCGGATTCCAGGCAGCCCTCCGTGCTCGCGCAGCTGGTCGTTGTGAATCGCATCGACAACAACACGGCTGAGCCACACGGGCTCGGGTTGGCGCCTGGCCACGCGCTACTTGGCAAGCTCGCGAAGCGCGTTGCGATACTTCTTTGCCGCCTTGGCGGCAATCTTCAGTGCTCGTTCAGCTTCGGGGTCGTAGGGGGTCAGCAAAATACCCCGGTCGGTTTCTACCGCGAGGATACGGTCGCCTGCCTCCAGTCGCAGCCGGTCGGCCATGTCCTTGGGAAGCGTCGCACTGACGGAACCGCCTGCCTGGCGCAGGGTCACCTGCTTGGTCATGTCGTATGGTAGCACATTAGTGCTACGGCGGCCCAACCAGCGCTTGCAGCCGACGATTGGCGGTGCAATTATGAGCGGCCGCAACTGAAGCCGATTATCGAGTTTCGGCCGGAAACCTGACAAGCCGAACTAGGAGGGCGCAGTGACTTTTCGCCGTGTTGTCTCGTGTGCTCTGCTCATTCTCGTTGGGTCTCAGCTTGCCTCTGCTGAAGTCGTCCGGATCGACGTCCGCCGTCGGGACGATGCCGGAACGCACGAACGGGTGATCGGCCGGGTGCATTTCGCAATCGACGCGAAGCTCGCAGCCAACCGCGCGATCGCCGATATCGATCTGGCGCCCACAAATACCGATGGCAAGGTCGAGTTCTCGGCTGATGTGCTGTTTTTCCGACCCAAGGACGCTGGACGAGCGCGGGGAACGACGTTCCTCGAAGTGGTGAACCGCGGTCGCGACCAGTCCCTCGGCATTCTGAGCGGTGCACGGCAACGTAATCTGTCGCCGGAGTCGTGGAACCTTGGCGACGGTTTTCTGCTGCAGCAGGGCTTCGCTCTGGCGTTTCTCGGCTGGCAGTTCGACGTTCCCGCGTCCCAGGGCCTCACATTCCAGGCGCCCGTCGCACCAGCCGACGGGCTGGTCCGTGAAAGCTACATCGAAACGACCGGCGGCCGGACCGTCGAGTTCCCTCTCGAGTACTGCAGGTCCGCGCAAGACCAACAGGACGCCACGGTGACCTTCCGAGCACGGATGGACGATGCGCCCCGACCGCTGGCCCGGGCGATATGGCAAGTCGCGCCGGACGGGTGCTCGGTCAGGCTGACCACCGACGCCGGCATCGGCATCTACGAGGTGGTCTATCGTGCGAAAGGATCGCCGGTGGCCGGTCTCGGCCTGGCGGCGATTCGCGACTTCGCGTCGTATCTCAAATACGGCGGGGCGAACGCGACCCTCCGAGAGACCCCGGCCGCCCTCCAGCGGGTTATCGGTTACGGCTACTCGCAGAGCGGACGCTTTCTTCGCGAGTTCGTCCGCGACGGCTTCAATGCAGACGAGCGCGGTCGCGCAGCATTCGACGCGCTGATGATCTCTTCGGCTGGCGCCGGCGGCGGCAGCTTCAACCACCGCTTTGCGATGCCTGGCGTCGCCGGCAATTCGGTTCTGTCCGTTCTCCGTCCGGTCGACCTCCCACCTTTCACGGACGACGGATTGCTCGCCAAGGCCGGGGCTGCCCGGACAGTGCCGAAGATCTTTTACACCTTCACGTCTACCGAGTACTGGGCCCGAGCCGGCTCGCTCACGCACACGGATGACAGTGGAGAGAAGGACGTGCCGCTCGCGGATACTTCACGCCTCTACTTCCTGGCGGGAACGCCGCATTCGTCCGGCGGACTGCCGTTGGTCAAAGGAACGCCCGGCGCCGAGCTCCAGCACTTCACCAATTTCGCTCAGCAGCGCTGGGTGACCCGCGCACTGCTCCTCGATCTCGACGCCTGGGCGCGCGAAGGTCTGGAGCCGCCGGCATCACGCTATCCGCGCATGTCGAACGGCGAGCTCGTCGCGCGCGAGGCGGTCCGGTTCCCGCGCACGCCGGTGTTCCCATTTGCCACGTACATGCCGCAGGTGTGGCGGCTGGACTTCGGACCGCGCTACGCCTCGGAAAGAGTGATTACTGAGGAACCGCCGCAGATCGGCGCTCCGTATCGAGTGCTGGTGCCTCAGGTGGACGCGGATGGCAACGACCTGTCGGGCATTCGCCTGCCTGAGATTGCGGTGCCGTTGGGCACCTACACCGGCTGGAACATGACCAGACCGCAACTGAGCGACCTTCGATACCTGAGCGGACTCATCGGCGGCTTCGAGCCGTTTCCGCTCACACAAGAGGAACGCGCCAAGAACGGTGACACGCGCGTGTCGATTGGCGAGCGATACAAGGGGCGACGCGACTATCTGGACCACGTCAAGCGGGCCGCTGACGCGCTGGTCGCCCAACGGTTTCTGCTCAGCGAAGATGTCGCTGCGGTTCTTCTGCGCGCCGAAGAGATCTGGAATGCCGTGGTCGGAACCGGGTCGAAATAGTTTGCCCAGGCCGCCTTGTCATCGCGGCCGCAGATCGAATGCGGCCATCTCTTTCAAGTTCCGAACGATGAGTCGCCCGTCGGCGATGATCGGATGGTTCCAGGTCTTCCCGTCGATCGCGGCAAACCTGGCGAGCTCCTCGTGGCGCTCTGGCGTCGCCTTGACCAGCACGACTTCCCCACTTTCGGTCAGCACAATCAGCGAATCGCCTGCGAGCATGATCTGGCCGTATCCGTAACGACCGCCTTTCCACTTCAGCTCTCCGGTCGCGGCATCGAGGCATGCCAGAATCGATTCATCCAGGCCGTAGATGAAGCCATCGCGCAGCACCGAGCTCGCGAACTTGTTCTTCATCCGCATGTTTTCCCAGACCGTGCGTGCGGTAAAACCGTCTCCTGCGCGCGTCACCTCGAAGACGGCAGCGCCTTTGCCGTACGATGCCGAGAGGAAGACGCGATCGTGGCCGAGGAGCAGCGGCTGCGCGACGCTGATTCCGTTGTAGTTCGCCCAGGGATACTCCCAGAGAAGACGGCCCGCATCGACGGTCAGACCCATCGCGCGTTGGGCGCTGACGACGAGGATCTGGCGAACGCCGCCGATCGTCACGAGCATGGGCGAGGTATAGGCTTGCGGATCGTCCAGCGCCGACCAGAGAGGCTCGCCTGTCGTTCTGTGATACGCGACGACGGACTTTCCGCGGGAGCCGCCCGGCAAGACGATCACTTTGTCGTCGACGACGAGCGGTGACGCGGACATGCCCCATTGGAGATTGGGTGCATCGTTCTCAGTCAGAATGTTGCGGCGCCAGACCAGCGCGCCGCTGCGCGCGTCCAGACAACGGAGCTCTCCGTCGGCGCCCAGCGCATAGACGCGGCCGTCGTGATAAGTGGGCGTCGCGCGCGGTCCGTCGCCTCCCATTGCCTCGACAAAGCTCGCGTCCCAGCCGTGCGTCCACAACTCGCGCCCCGTTTCGACGTCGTAGGCAGCGACCACTTCCTGATGACGCCGCTGCTCGATTGTCAACGCCCGGTTCGCGGCCACGACGAACGACGCGTAGCCCGCACCGACGGGTTGCTTCCACAGTTGCGGCAAGCCTGCTTCAGGCCAATCCGTTCGAATCGGCGCCTCGTCGTAGCGGCCGTCTCGATTGGGGCCCCGGAAGTCGCTCCAATAGCTGCGCGGAGCCACGCTGGCAGCAGCGCGGGGAGACGAAGCGGCAACCGCCTCGTTCGGCGCCGGCGCTGCATCGGGGACTGGCGCGGAGGCTACCGGCCGTGGCAGACCGTTCGGCTCCTCAGCTCCGGGCGACGGCTGTTGTCGCTGCCGTGCGCGGTCGGCCTCGAGCGCGTCGTAGTTGGGCACCCGCGACCAGAATCGAGGGACCATCCCGCTGCCGTCGACGGCGAAGCGCAATCCGACAACCTGGTACAAACCTACGATGACGACTACGATGGTGGCCGCGGCAACGGCGACTTTCTTGAGCATGAAAGCAAGTATATCGGCTGACCTCGTGCTTGATGCTGGATGTTAGGTGCTGGTGCCAGGCTGGGTGCTGGGTGCTCGGTGTCGGGGGCGTTCAGCTTCAAGGTTCAAAGGAAGAGTGGCTCGGCCCATGCTAGGATTCGGCGGGTCAGGACGCGCTCACGATGATGTGGCCCACCCTCACCGTCCGGAACGTCGACGCGAGTCTCGCGTTTTACCGCGACCAACTGGGCTTTGAGGTCGACCTGCACCTTCGTGACGATGAGGGCTCGGTTTTCTTGGGAAGCGTGGAGGTTGGCGACACCGTGATCATGTTCGCGAGCCCGGATCCGAGGGAACCGCTCGTGGTAGACCGGGGCAGTCGTTCCGGTGTCACGCTGACAATTCTTCTGCCGGACGATCATGACATCGACACGTTCTACACCGACCTTCACGCGAAGGGTGTGCGCATCTGCAACGACATCGAAGATCGACCGTGGGGACACCGGAACTTCGCCATCCGCGACCCGGACGGCTATTGCCTCATCTTCGCGAGAAGCATCGAGCGCACATCCCCCACAGAGCCAAAGGCCAGCTGAAGATGGTTTCTGCTCTAAAGAAGCTGCTGCAATGGCTGAGCTCATGGCGCGGACGTCTCCCGCCAGGTTCGCCGCGTGATCCCCATGCCTGGAAGCCCGCGCCTCTCAGGCCACGTCCGAAGGATCGAAGCAGTTCGGTGGCCCTCGCGGAACCGGAGGAGTGACTTGAGAAGTCTCAACTCTGAAGTCTGAAGTCAGAAGTCCGGAGCCGGAGCCCGGAGCTGAGCCGGAGCCCGGAGCCCGAAATGAGGATCGTATGAAGCGTCGCCAGTTCGTCGTAACTGCCTTGGCCGTGCTGTTTGCGAGAGGTTTGGCGTCGGCAAAAGCCAAGCTCGTCAACATCTGGAATGCTCCCGGAGCTCAGAATCTCAACTTCGTCGGGCGCAAAGTCGTCGCGCTCTTGATCAGCGACGACGACTCGCTGCGCATGAGCGCCGAAGAAGCGCTGGCGGGCGAGCTGAGCAAGCGAGGCCTTCAGGGCGAAGCCGCGTACCGGCTCGTTCCCAAGGAGGAACTTCGAGATCCTCAGCGCGCCAAAGGCTGGTTCGACCGCGCCGCAGCCGCCGGCGTCGTCGCGCTACGGCTGGTCGATGTCGACAAGGAAGTGAGCGCACCCGAGGTCATCTGGACGAGTGGACCGTATCCTTCATTCTGGAACTACTACCCGTACGGGTGGGGCAATACTTTCGCGATTATTCCAGGTCGAAACGACACGAAGATCAAAGTCGAAACGCTCATTTACGATCTCCCGGGCGATCGGCTGATCTGGGCCGCCACGAGCGAGATGACCAATCCCAAGGACGTCCGTGGGGTCGTCAACGACATCGTTGAGGCGACTGCGGACGAAATGAGAAAGCGGGGGCTTACTCGCCGCTAGTCGGGCAGCCCTGAAGGGTGATGCCGTTCGGAAATTCAGTGAGCCGAACGCTTGGCTGCTGAGCGTTGGTCAGTTGGCGCCGAGAGCCGACACGGCGGAGGGTCGTCGCTGGCGCCGTCGCGCCGTTACGTCGGCCCGGAAAAACGGCGCTCCGTTCGACGCCCTGTCGCTGGCGCGGCCGTCTTACTAACTTCGCGACATCGCTCCGATCAACTAGCCCGCCTCGGGAGCTCGGGCCGGGTGACATCGCGAGAGACCGCCGCGAACGCACTCGACTTCGCGCGGGTTTTCCTGACGCGATGACGGGCTCGACTCCACGGCCCGTGCGCCAGCGACGACCTTCCCGCCACGGTTCCCGCGCCGCCCGCGACGGCTGCGGAGCCGTGGCGGGACGCGTCGCGGGCCGCGCGCCGTTTGGAGTCGGCCCGCCACCGCTGCGGGAAAACCGGCGTGAAGCCGAGGCCTGCGCGGCCGTCTGTCGCGAGGTCACCCGAGACCCGAGGCGTTGCCCGAGGCGGGACTCGTTGATCTGCGCGATGCCGCGAATCGGTAGGACCGCCGCGCAGCGACAGGGCGGCGAGCGCAACGCCGTTTTTCGGGCTCGACGGAACGGCGCGACGGCGCGAGACGCTTCCGCCGCGTCGGTCGCGTCGCGCAACTGACCGCTGTGAGCAACGGTCAGCCACGAATTTCCGAACGGCATTACCCTGAAGGGCTGCGCTACGTCTGCGAGCGAGGCGAGCTGCGGTTGTCCGGCAGCCCTGAAGGGCTGCGCTACATCAATCGTCAGCTCTTCGCCTGTGGCGTTCGCGTTCCGACGGCGTACAGGAACTTGGTGGTGCGAATGAAAATCTGTCCCTCGGAGATCGCGGGCGAGCTGAGCGTGTAGTCGTCGAAGTCGTTCTCGCCGATCACCTGGAACGTCGGTCCCGTCTTCACGACAACCGTCAATCCATCTTCATTGGTGATGTAGATCTTGCCGTCGGCGAGCACCGGCGAGCCGCTGTAGGTGCCCGGACGCAACCGCTGCCGGCCGTAAATCTCCTTGCCGGTCTTGGCATCCAGACACCACATGATTCCGCGATCGTTCACCACGTACAGGTAAGTTCCGTCCGTCACAGGCGTCGGTACGTCGGGCCCGTTGTTGAACGACCACAAGACGTGCGACCTGGTGACGTCCCCGCGTCCGCCGGCTTTCAACGCCAGCATCGGCCGCTCGCGCGTTGGCGCGATGATCAGGCTGTCGTGGACCACCGGAGACGCAACGATGCGATAGCTGCCATCATTCGACGGATTGAGCCCGTTGGCGCGCCACAGCTCGCTGCCCGTCGCCGGATCGTGTCCCGTCACGACGTCGCCGCCGGTCACGACAATTTCGGTGCTGTTGGCATACCGCAGCACTGCTGGTGTCGTGTACGAATCGGGCGACTCGAACCGCGCCTGGGTCGGCCGCTCCACCCGCCAGACAGTTCGTCCCGTCGCTTTGTCGATGCGCAACACGTACGACGGATCGTCGGTCCGCATGCCGTGCAAGACCTGAACGTACAACGCGTTCTCGTAGAGCAGCGGGGACGAACCGTATCCGTGCATCAACCCGAATCGCCCGTAATCCTTCTGGATGTCGCGGATCCAGAGCTCCTTGCCGGCAAAGTCGAACGCCTTCAGGATGCCGGTCCCCGTCATCACCCAAACAGTCGTGCCATCGGTGACGGGCGAGGGCGTCGACATGTTCTGCTTCATCATCCGCGTGTTGCCACCGCCCAGGCGCTGCTTCCAGATTTGCGCGCCCCTTGTGCGGTCTACGCACCACAGGTACAGGTCGTTGCCCTCGGCCACGTTCAGGAAGATGCGATCGCCCCACACGATCGGCGTCGAGCCGGACCAGTCGGGCAGCGCCAGCGTCCAGGCGACGTTTTCGGTCTTCGACCAGCGAACCGGCAGGTTCTTCTCGCCGCTGACGCCGTTCAACGCCGGCCCGCGCCATTGCGGCCAGTTCTCGGCTGACGGCGCGGCGGCGGTTGCGCCGAGCAGGGAGAGTGTCAGAATCGTTCGCTTCAACATGAGCCTCTTTTTGATTCCGATGTCTTGAATTTCAATCGCGCAGGCCATCATGCCTGCTACGACGGCAGCCCTGAAGGGCTGCGCTACGTCGGTCCTCTATTCCTACTGAAGGGCTGCGCTACTACGACGGCAGCCCTGAAGGGCTGCGCTACGTTGGCCCTCTATTCCTGAAGGGCTGCGCTACGTCGGGCCGTTATTCCGACCTCAACGCCCCGAGCAGCGGGGCGCGTAACGCAGCACGCGTCGCCACGATCGACGATAGCAGCCCGCACGTAAACACCGCAACCAGCAATATCCAGCCTTCCGTCGCGACTGGCGGCCAGCCGCCTCGATCGTGGAGGGCGGGAGCCACGGCGACTAGTGCGCAGGCCGTTCCAATAACAAGACCCCAGCCGAGCAGGAGAACGTTTTCCGCCAGAACGATCGCGAACACGTGGGCCGCGCGATATCCGACGGCGCCAAGCAGCGCCAGCTCACGACGGCGCTCCAGGACGTTCCGCAGGAGCACCGCCGCCAGCCCGACGGTGCCGACCAGCAGGCCGAGCCCGCCGAGCGTCTGAAACGTCGAGATGTACGTGTTCTCGACGCGGTGGAATTCCGCCAGCCGCTCGGTCGTCGACACCGCATCAGCGCCGAGATCGCGGCCGCCTTCTTCAATCGCCGACGCCACGCGAGCCGCGCCGTCGGGCGGCGTCTCGACGAGGAGAAGTCGGTACCCTTCCTGCCCGCTGAAGAACTTCACGAAATTGGCATCCGACATCACCAGCTCGCTCTGAAAGATGCTGTCGGCAAGCGCGGCAACCAGGCGCAGTCTCAGAGTCTGGCCGCCGCGGTCGATCGTGATGTCGTCGCCGAGCTTCTTATGGAGGACGTACGTCATCGAGTTGGCGTCGGCTATCACCGGGATCACAGGATCGCCGTCGCCAGCAAAGGCCCGATTCAGAAGCAGCCACGGATTGGCCTTTTCGGTGTCACTCGAAGCAAGAGACGACTGAAAGGCGAAGCGGCCGGAGTCGATAAACGTTCGGCTCGCACCGAGAATGCGCGGATTTCTCGGCTCGTACAAGTTCAGGCAGCTGGCGTCGTCGCCCGGAAGCAACCGGAATGGAGCGATCGTCACATCGTCGCCAGCGGCGGCGTCCAGGCCGATCAGCTCGCGGCCGTCTCGACCGTTTGGATCGTGGGCGAGCGGAACCAGGAGCTCGACGAGCAACGAGTAGCCGCCAACCCCGGATTGCCGATCGGTCGGCACGACACCGGCGCGTCGGAACGAATCGACGGAGATCAGAATGAACGTCGCCGCTGCAATGACGGCGATGGCGAGCACGCTTCGGCCCGGGCGATCGGCCGCATTGCGCAGGCCGAGCCGCGAGACGGACCACCAGCCGCCACCCTCGAGCGGACGACGGATGGGACGCCGAAGATTGAAGGCGATCAAGCACAGGCAAGCTATGAGGAAAGCTCCGCCGGCGCCGAAGAAGGCGCCGGTCCTGCCCAGCACACCTGCCGAAGTCGCGACCATCAGCGCGGCGCCAACCGACCCGAATACCACCGCGCCGACGAGTGGACGGAGAAGCCTCCCGCGGCCCCGAAGTCCTGCTGGCTGATGCACGGTCAGGGTTCCCGCCAACAGGCTGCGCTCGGACAGCTTGGCCAGACCCCGCAACGTCCACCAAACGCACGCCATGGCGGCCGCAACCGCACCGAGAGCTCCCGCCGCCAGCGATGACGGCGAGACGTGCAGGCGGAGCGCATCGGTGCCAACGGCTCCGGACCACCACGAGCCCAGCCCGGTCATCATCAGCGCCGCATAGCCGACGGCGCCGGCCATGCCGACAATGCCGCCGATCGCGGCCAAGACCAGAGCTTCGAAGGTGAAGATCCACTGGATGCGGCCGCTCGTGTAGCCCACCGAGCGAAGCAGACCGACCTCGCGGGCGCGCTGCTCGATGCCGAGTCTGAAAAACAACGCCGCGAGCAAAAGAGCGGAGAGAACCAGGAAGAAACTGAAGTACGTGAAGTATTCGCCGAAGTCTGTTGCGCCACGCGACGCAGCCAATCCCTCGCCACGCACATCCTGCACCGACAGACCCGCGGCAAGGGGATCGAGCGAAGCGCGCAGTCGAGCGGCATATTGGTCGCGGTCCTGGGTCCGCGACTGACCCGATTCCGACAGGATGCGAATGGACGTGCGGTCACCGTAGCGCGAACGCCACAACTCCTGTCCCACTTCGAACGGCACGAAACCTTTGGGCGTCGTCCGGTAGCGTTTCCAGTAGTCTTCGTCGACTTGGCGCACGCGCCGGAGATCGATTGGGAACGGCGGATCCCAATCGGCGAGCGATTCGGATTCCGTGATGCCAGGATACGCCGGCGCGAGATCGCGGTCCGCCGCAGTACCTACGATAGGAACGATGCCGGCGACCTCGAAAGATGCCGTTCGTGTCAGCAATCTTCCGGGCTCCTCCCAAACGTAGTACTCCATCGTCAACGAATCACCAGGCTTCGCGCCGAGATCCCGTGCTGCCCAGTCGTTCAGGACGATCGGAGGCGAGCCCGCGAGTGAAGACGCCAGGGCCGTCGCAGCCGGAAGCCGACTCAGGTCCATGGCTGTGACGAGTGAGTACGGAATCTCCCGACCTCCACTGCGCAAGCTGTTCGCAAGGTAGGTGAAAACTGGTTGCGCCTTCATCGGTGCCGCAGCTCGCTCCACCGCAGTGGAGACGGTGGAATCGAGCAGACCGCCGACGTTTTCGACCGCAAGAGCCGCCGCACCGGTTGCGGTGGACGAGGCTTCTGCACCAACGACCCGAACGGTCAACCCGATATCATCGAGCGTCGCGTTGCGCCTGACCAGCTCTTCGAGACGCCCAGCATCTGACGCGCTCGATTGTTCGGCGACGAGCAGTGTGTTCACTCGTCCCTCGACGTCGAGCTCCTGCTGAAGTCGTTTCAGCGGTACGAAGGCCGCCCTTACCCGGCCTTGCTGCGGTCGTAGCGAGAATTCACCAAGGTCGTCCGGGCCCAAAATCGCGCGAACCGTGAGCCGAAACGACCGACCCAGATCGTCCTTGCGGCCGTGCAAGGACTCAATCGGCACCGAGGTCGGGCGTTCAACACGTATCAGCACCGAGCTGCCAGTCGTCGCTCCAATCTCCGCCGCCAGGGCTTCGCTGAGCATCGCGTCCCGCCCATCGGAACGCGAACCAGACGGTCCACCGACTCCATGGAATCGCCAGAACCGTTCGTCGACGCCGTAGACCGGCACGTGCAACACACGCCGGCCGCCGCTCTGGTCGGTCAGGCCCCCCTGCATCACAATCAGCGGACAGACGTCAGCAAAGGATCTTGCGAATCCCTGATCCGCCCGGAGGTCGTCGCCGAGTGCTTCACGGAACAATCCCGATGAGACGATGATTTGGTCCGTTCGACCGAGCTGCCGGAGAACGAGATCGCGCAGACTGCCCCTGACCGAGTCGCCGACCAGAAGTGCGCCCCCCAAGACGGCGACGGCGGTCGCCACCCCCAACACAACGGCAAGGTTGGTGCGCCAGTAGTACGCCAGGCTTTCACGGACTAGGGACGTGGGGGTCATTCAGGGCTCAGGGTTCAACGGTTCAAAGTGGTCGGTTCTGAGCGTCGATGATCACAACTCGATTTTCTGCAGTTTTCTGTCTACTAGTTCGTACCGTATCGGAAACTTCGCAGCGAGCTGTGCGCTGTGCGTCACGACCACCAGAATGGTGCTCTGTCGGCGATGCAGGTCGAGCAGGAGAGACGCGACGGTCTCCGCGGACCCGCGGTCGAGGTTCCCCGTCGGCTCATCGCAAAGCAGCAAGCGTGGGGAACAGATGAGCGCGCGCGCGATGGCGACGCGCTGCCGCTCGCCGCCAGAAAGCTCGCCCGGACGATGCTCCGCGCGATCGGCGAGGCCAACCTGCTCGACCAGTTCGCGGGCGCGGACTGTTGGGGTCGTTCCACGCGGTCCGTTCCGCGCCGTGGACGAGGCGACAAGCGTCGGGATCAGGACGTTTTCAACCACAGTGCACTGCGGCAGCAGACAGTGATCCTGGAAGACGAAACCGATCTGCTGGTTGCGAAAACCTGCCAGCGCGGCTGCCGATAGCTGGAACGGGTTGCGGCCGTCGAGCGTGACCGTGCCAGATGTGGGGGGCTCGAGAGCGCCAAGGAGATACAGCAGCGAGCTCTTGCCGCTCCCGGAGGGTCCCATGATGGCAGCCGCATCGCCGGGCGCCAGGGCGAACGACACGTCCGAGAGCACTTGAAGCGGCCCGCGGGGACTGGAGTATTCCTTGGAAAGATTCTCGACCTTGAGCATCGGGGGACGGCCTCGAGAACTTGACAGAAATCGTGTCGCGCCGAGGCAGCCCTGAAGGGCTGCGCTACATGCCGTACGATCTGAAATCGTGTACGCGCCGAGGCAGCCCTGAAGGGCTGCGCTACATGCCGTACGATGCCGAGGCAGCCCCGAAGGGCTGCGCTACATGCCGTCCGAGTCTGTCATCTCGTCGCGCTTCGCCGGGAGCCCCTGATCTGTCAGGCTCTTAGGTTATCGGGCCGCGCGCAACGGTTGCGCGACTGACGCACGTCGACTGTCCGCCAGGCGGTACACCTCGAGAATTCGATCCGCGGACCGCGCGATGCTGTAGTGCTCGCGCACACCGACGAAACCCCGTTCGCCGAGAGCCGCCGCGCGCGAGCGGTCCTGCCACAGCGTCTGCAGCCCATCCGCCAGCGCGGCGACGTCGTCTGGTGGAACGAGCAAACCGCCGCCCGTTTTTTCGACCATTTCGGTGAAAGCCCCACGGCGGGGTTGGACGACCGGGACACCGCTCGCCATGGCCTCGAGTAGAAACACGCCCTTCGGCTCGTCGTAAGTCGCTGGAACGGATAGCACGTCGAGCGATCGCAGAAACGCCAACTTACCCTTGCGGTCCACTGCGCCGCGATACGTGAATTCGCCGGTCAGACCAGCCTGTTCGAGCCGATGCCGAACGTCCTGAAGATATGGCTCGTGCGCTCGCGATAAATACCCGGCTGCTTCGAGGCGCACGCGTGCTCCAGCGGTCCGGCGCCGGAACTCCGCGTAGGCATCGGCCAGCACATGAAAGCCCTTCTCCGGCGCAATCCGCGCAAAGTAGCCAACACGGAACACGTCTTTCTCGTCGTTATTTCCAGGGCGCCTCCGCTCGTAGCCGTCCAGGTTGATGCCGAGAGGCACGACGGTCATGCGTTCGACCGGAATGCGCAGCAGGCGCGACATGACGGGCACGTAGTAATCGCTGACGGGAACGAACTGATCCACGTCGGGCACCTGCCGCCGGATGAGGTCGATGGCCTGCTGCCGGTACGGCTCGATGAGGCCCTCGAGAAACAAATCCTCGCCTTGCAGCGTGCAGCAGATCGGGCACTTCAGTGCCTCGCGTAACGGTCTCGCCAGACCGATCAGGAGCGAGTTGGGAAGGTTGATCACGTCGGGGACGGGCTCGTCGCTCAGCCAGTCGAGCAGCTTGTCGAATTCCTTGCGCAGGACACCCCGGTCCCCCTCCAGCATCGAGATCGTGAGATCGCCGAGTAGCTTCGGATCCGTCGAAATCGATCGGCTGGCAAAGGCGCGAATGACGGCTGGCGAGTCCCACAGACGGTCGAGGAACCGGGGCGTCTTGCGGAACAGCGAGAGATGCTGCTGGAGGTAAATGCTGATCCCACCGAACAGCACGCGGTTCTGGCTGACGTTGGTCTCGTCGGTCGTTGTCGGCGTGTAGAGCGGGAGCAGCGTGACATCGTGGCCTCGCGACAACAGCTCGACCGCCAGCGCGTTGTCGCGCGAGCAACTGCCGCAATACATGCCTGCCGCGCCGGCTGTAATGGACAGGATTCTCATGACGCCTTCATGAACCACGAAGCTCGAACTGAACCGGGAACGAGGAACCTGGAACCCGGAACCTGCATGATCACAGCTCCGCCGACTGGTACGCCCGTGCCCGGAACAGGAAGTCGATGAGGTTCCCCTCGTGTGGCTGCATCCAGTTCAACTGGGTCGTCGGAATCGGCCCGAGGTTGAGTCGATCGATATGAACGGCATCGATGAGACGGCGACGGAGCTCGGGCTTACAGGTGATCGCGGAGCACACCAGCGTGGGACCGATCGCGTCGAGCATCTTCGACTCCGGACACTCCACGACCGTCGTAAACGGAAACATGTACTCTTTCTTGGCAATCGCAGCGTCCGGCGACTCACAATGGACCACCGTCGGTAGAAGATAGTCGGCGCGGCCCTCTTTGACGATCCGTGGGCGATCGCGGTATCGAGCAGTCATGTCAGTCGTACCTGCTGCTTGCAGGTCGGCGTCGATCCCCTTGGAAATCGCGTCCGCCACGCCTGGAACCGTGAAGGCGGCCAGCCCGGCCTCGGGATGATCCGGGGGCAAGGGCCGCACCTCGGCAAGGCGGCGGGCGAGGGCTTCTGCAATCTCGCGGGTATGGCGGCTCGCCCAGATTCCAGAGCAGTTGATGCAGCTGCGGCCGCTGTTCACGAAGACGCTATCGACGAGCACATCGAGGTGCCGTTCCCACTGGTCGACCTGATCATCCCCGAACAGGATTTTCGAGAACCCCGGCCCGTGGGCCTGGACCCTTGGGTTGCCGCGGTACCGATCGACCGTCGGTGTGCCGCCAAAAATGAGGTTTCGCCCGCAGCCCTCGAGCACCGCGGCGCCGACGTCTCCTTCACCCGGGTAAACCGAGATTGCTTCCCGTGGAATCCCGGCCTGGAAGAACGCTTCGGCCATCCTGTACGGCGTCCACGGCTCCTGCGGCCCAGGTTTCAGCACCAAGCCAATCTGGAGTGGAATGACCGGCAACCACAGCGTATGCACACCAGGCGAGTTCGAAGGCAGCACGAGGCCGACGACGGGGCTCTGGACCTGATAGCTGATTGGCACGCCGCGTTCCTCGCCGAAACCGCGGGTGAGCACGTCGAGCGACAGCCCCCGAGTCAGCGACTCGAGAATCCGCGGCATCTCGGCCAGCACGAAGGCGTTCTTCTTCATGTTCGCGCGGCACATGCGCTCGGGCAGACCGGTGCTGGCCGATTGCGCGCGCACGAACTCGTCGGGCGTCTGGGAGCCGTCGCCCATGGGAAGCGTGGCACTCATGTAGAGCTGGCCGGCGGCGTCGACGCGCCGGATCAACTCGTCGATTGGGATTTCACGCAGCACTTCTCGAGCGCGATCGGCCTTGCGCATGTCGCGCTGGATGAGCCCACCGTTCGCGCGGCTGACCTTGGCAATCGGCTCGCCGTCGACGAAATGAACGACTGTGTCGGTCTCGAGACTCGTGTAGGACTGACCCCAGCGAAGAACGGGAATATGAAGCATGATCGAAACCTAAGGTCGGGTCGGCCTGAGCTGAGCCCACCCTGACCCACCTGACTCACCTGACCCTACCTGCCCTACCTGACCCACCTGACCCACCTGACCCACCTGCCCTACCTGACTCACCTGCCCCACCTGACCAACCTTGACCCACCTGACTCACCTGCCCCACCTGCCCCACCTGCCCCACCTGCCCTACCTGCCCTAGTAGACCCCCACCGTCGTCGTCGCGGCGAATCCACGGTATGGCCGCACGCCACTGACGCCGTCCCATGGATATTGCTCGCACGGCGGTTCGCGCTCGCCTTCATCCCGCTCCAGGAAGCCCGGCATGAAGAACTCCTTGGTAAGCGTCGTCAGCCTGACGCGACCGGTTTCTCCGTACTCGACCAACTGGGCGGCATTGTCGAAGCCGACGATCTCGATCACCGCACGGGGTTGCGGCGCGTAGTAGGTGATTTTGTAGTTGTTGTGAGGGCCGCTCGGCGAGCTCGCGGCTAGTCCCATCAACGTGTTGCCGTAGGTCGGCGTCATATAGGCGCCATCGAGCAGCTCCTCGTGCGCGAAGCGATTCCACTGCGGCGTGAACTCGGTTCCGCCGGAGAAGATCCCCGTAATGCCGGCCTTGCGAATCGTGGTGCCCATCGACTCGAGCCGCAGCGCCAGGGCTTCGAGCAACTTGGGCGTCGCAAACATGCATCGGACGTCGTGGCCGGCCTCGAGGACGGTCACGGCTTGATCGATGACGTGGTCTTTGTAGGCTTGCAGGTGTTCGGTCCAGCCCTTCTTGATCAACTTGATGACCCACCGCGGATCGAGGTCCACGCAGAAGCAGATGCCGCCGCGGTGCTGTGCCAGATGCTCGACCGACAGCCGTAACCGGCGAGGACCGGATGGCCCGAGCATCAGCCAGTTCGAATTCTTCGGGAAATACTCGTCGGGCAGCGTTTCGCTGAAGATTTCGTAATCGATCCGGAAGTCTTCCATTCCCACCCGAGTCTTGGGCACACCAGTGGTGCCACCGGTTTCGAAGACGAACACCGGCTTGCCCGCGAGACCCTTCGGAATCCAACGCTGAACCGGTCCGCCGCGCAGCCACTCGTCCTCGAACGACTCGAATCGCTTCAGGTCGGCGAACGTGTGGATGTCGCGGCGCGGATCCCACCCGACCTTCTTCGCGTACTCGAGCCAGAACGGACTGCCGGTGGCGGGGTTGAAATGCCAGTCGACTACCTCGCGCATCCAGACGTCGAGTGCGTCACGCGAGGCGCCCGCTCGGGCAGTCAAATCTGAAGCGTTCGTCGGTATTGGAGAAACCTGCATGTGTACCTATTGTCCGACTTCCCCTTTCGCATCGGGTCGGCGAACTGGGCCGGACGCGCGATGCGCGAGGCGTCAACCGGACTCCTCGGCCAGATTTCGTAAGTATAGCGAAATCGCAAATGGGCCAGCTTCGCGTGCCACGCTGCGTCGGATGATGTCCCGATCCATCCACCCTCCGAAGTTTTCGCAGCAGACGGAGGCGCGACAACCCGGCGGCTGCTATGCTGTAGCCTCATAAAGAGCACGTTGCGAAGTGACTTGTAGCGCAGCCCTTCAGGGCTGCCAGGCGGCCGATTGCAGGCCTAACCAGCCTCCGCCAAGGCTACGGCGGTCCGCCGAAGCTTCAGCGAAGGCGGAAGGCCTGCGCTACATGAGGCCGCAACCAATTTCACAACCTGCTCTGAGGATTGTTGCGCGGGCGGTCAGCTCACTGGAGGGCCCGCGGAGTCGCCAATGGCCACAGTGCAGCCCAGCGCCGCTTCATCCCGGCTTACTCCCGTTCAATGGCTGATCGCCATCATCGCGGTCATCGGGTTCGCCTTCGATACCTACGAAATCCTGATGCTCCCACTCATCGTCCGCCCCGCGCTCCTGGAGTTGACGGGCGCGGCGCCTGGCTCGCCCGAGTTTCAGGCCTGGGTGGGCCGTCTTTTCTACATCCCCGCGTTCACAGGCGGGATTTTCGGTCTGCTTGGCGGCTATTTGACCGACCTCTTCGGTCGACGCCGCGTGCTCACGTTCAGCATTCTGATATACGCCGTCGCGGCGTTTGCGTCGGGCTTTGCGACATCGGTCGAGATGTTGCTGGTGCTTCGATGCTTTGTGTTCGTCGGCGTCTGCGTGGAATTCGTTGCCGCCGTGGCGTGGCTGGCAGAGTTGTTCCCTGAACCCAAACTGCGGGAGAAAGTACTCGGCTACACCCAGGCCTGCTCCTCTCTGGGCGGACTGCTTGTCGCGACCGCCAACGGACTCTGTATCGCCTACGCGGCGAGCCTTCCCGCCATTCCTGCTTTCGGGGCAGCGCTGGCCGATCCGCACGCCCCGTGGCGATACACGCTGATGTCGGGTGTCATCCCGGCGATTCCGTTGATTCTGGTTCGACCGTTCCTCCCGGAATCGCCGTCGTGGTTGCAGAAGAAGGCGGCAGGTACGCTGAAGCGGCCGAGCATTGCAGAGCTCTTCGCCCCTGCGCTTCGTCGAACGACAATCGTGACGACCGTGATGATGGCCATGGCGTACGGCGCCGCATTCGGCGCCATTCAGCAGATTCCGCAGATCGTGCCCGGCCTTCCCGAAGTGAAGGAGATGATTCAAGGTGTTCCGGCCCCCCGCGCCGCGCTCATCACTCAGGAAGTGGCATCCAACTTAACCAAGGCGCAAGAAATTGGTGGTTTGGCCGGTCGGGTCATCCTGGCGTTCCTCGCGGTGCTGATTGTCAGCCGACAGCGTCTCATCAGACTGTTTCAAATTCCCGGGCTGATCGTCATGCCGTTGGTCTTCGCGTTGGTCGCCACGTCCAGCCTGACGTGGCTCTACCCGACGATGTTCCTCTGCGGGCTGTTGACCGTCGGCCAGTTCAATTTCTGGGGAAACTACCTGCCGCGCGTCTATCCCACCCACCTTCGAGGGACAGGCGAGAGCTTCGCTGCCAATATCGGTGGCCGCCTCGTCGGAACCTCGTTTGCCTGGGTCACCGCCACACTGGCGGTGACGACAGACCGTGCGTACGCACCAACGAAGGTGGCACTCGTGGCCGCTGCGGTGGCGTTCTCGGTGTACCTCGTCGGCCTCATCGCCAGCTTCTGGTTGCCGGAACCGAAGCAGGAAGAACTGCCGGACTGACAAGAGCAGCTTCAGCTGTCAGCTTTCAGTCATCAGGTTTCAGCTTTCAGCTCTCGTTGTAGCGCACCCTTCAGCTTTCAGCTCTCGTTGTAGCGCAGCCCTTCAGGGCTGCCCAAAAGGCAGCTTCAGCTATCAGCTACGGCTGCGATCGCCCTTTCCCAATCGCGAACAGACGCCCGTCGCTGCGGAGGAAGAGCTGGCCGTTCGAGATGGCCGGCGAGGCCATCAGCCGTTCGCCGATATCGTTGCGCGCGATCACGGCAGGCTCGCGTCCGGCGCGCAGCACGATGACTTCGCCGGTCTCACTGACGAAGTAGATCTTGCCGTCTCCCGCAATCGGTGAGGCGGTGAAGAGTCCGTCGACACGCTCCTGCCAAATCCGCTTTCCCGTTTCCGCATCGATCGCGCTGACTGCGCCGACGTCACTGGCCATGTAGAGAATGCCTGCGTCGTACACGAGCGATGAGATGTACGGCGCGCCGGTCGGCACCTGCCAGATGACATGCGTGGCCGAGACGTCTCCTCGCCCTCCTGGCCGAACGGCCATGTATGGACCGCTGCGATATCCCCGGCTCATATACAAGATACCGTTGTGAAATGCCGGAACCGGAATCGGGAATTGATTGGAGCCGCCGACGTGCCATAAGTGCGTGCCGGTCTTGGGGTCGTAGGCGTCCACGCGCTCACTCGAATTGACGATCAACTCGGCGCCTCCCGAAGCTTCGACGACAAACGGCGTGCTGTACGACTGGCGGCCCTTGCCGCGGTCGGCCTTCCACCGATCCTTGCCGGTTCGTTTGTCGACGGCGAGCAAGTAGGACGCGGGCGCGTGGTCGCACAGCAGAACGAGGGTGTCCTCGTAGAGCGTCGGAGAGCTGCTGTGGCCCCAATTGATGTCGAAGGGCGCAATTTCCTTGGCGAGGTTGCGTTCCCATACGAGCTTGCCGTTCATGTCCAACGCGACGAGCTGGCCGGTCCCGAACCAGGCGTAGACCGTTTGCCCGTCGGTCACCGGACTGGGACTCGCCATGTTGGACTTGTCATGCACCGTCGGCAGCGGCCCGGCCGCCTCGAGGCGGTACTGCCACAAACGCCGACCGTCTGCGCGATTGAACGCTTCGACGATGAAGATGGTGCGGTCGCTTGCTGCACGTGAGCTGTCGAGCGACCGCTCGCCCGCCGTGGAGGCACTCGCTCCTTGCGCGAGGCGCGGCCCTTGCCGCGAGAGGCCGGCGCCAAGCTGCGAGGTCACGAACACGCGGTCGCCGGACACGATCGGCGAGGAGACGCCGACACCGCCAAGATCGGCCTTCCAGGTCACATTTTCTGTCGCACTCCAGCGAACCGGCAGATCACGCTCGTCGGAAACCCCATTGCCTTTGGGCCCGCGCCACTGAGGCCAGTCGGTGGCGGAAACAGATCCACTGAGCGCTATCACCAGGGCGATTCCGACCGTCGCGCGAATCATTGATCTCCTCCTGGAACGAGCCACCTGCGCTTTCAGCGCTTCTCGGCCCACAGATCGTCGCATAAACAAAGTATAAAGGGAGTCCCGGACCGTGGACTACACTGATCGCCGGCGTCGCTTGGGAGGCGGCGAGGGCGCTCCAGCTCGACGCTGCCGCGGAGAAACTCATGAGGGACGTTCGGATAAGAAATGTTGGGCTTGGAGTGGGGCTAGCCGTCGTGCTCCTGCTGCTCGTTGAGGCGCCGGCCGGCCAGGGACCGGCGGGCGACCGATTCTGGCCGCAGTGGCGCGGGCCAGACGCGACCGGCGTTTCGAAGTCTGCGAAGCCGCCCACCGAGTGGAGCGAAACGAAGAACGTTCGCTGGAAGCTGGAGATCCCGGGCCGCGGATTTGCGTCGCCCGTCGTTTGGGGCGATCGCCTATTCGTGTTGACGGCAGTCCCAGTTGGCGTGAGCTCCCCTGCCGACCATGCGCCGCGAGGCTTCGTTCAACCGCGCGACACGCATCGGTTCATGGTGCTGGCCGTCGACCGTCGCACCGGCAAGGTCGTTTGGGAACGATTGGCGGGCGAAGAGCGGCCACATGAAGGCACGCACCAGGACAACGGCACCTGGGCGTCGAGCTCGGCCATCACCGACGGGCAACGTGTCTACGCGTGGTTCGAGTCGAAGGGCCTCCATGTGTTCGACATGGAAGGCAAGCCGCTCTGGCAGAAAGATCTCGGCGACAAGCAGATGCGAAATCAGTTTGGCGAGGGCAGTACGCCCGTGCTCCACCGCAACCGCCTCGTCATCGTCTGGGACCACCAGGGTCAGTCGTTCATCGTCGCGCTCGACGCGGGGACCGGTGACGAGATCTGGCGGGTCGCGCGTGAAGAGATTGATAGCTGGGCCACTCCCCTCGTCGTCGAGCACAACGGCCGGGCGCAGGTGGTGACGAACGGCATGAATCGTCTGAGGAGTTACGACCTCGAGACCGGCAAGATCGTCTGGGAGAGCCAGGGTACGACGATGAACGCGATCCCGTCGCCGGTGGCAACCGGCGGCCTCGTGTTCGTGACCAGTGGATTCCGCGGAAACAATCTCAAGGCGATCCGTCTGGCCGACGCAACCGGCGACATTACCGGATCGAAGGCGATCGTCTGGACGCTGGACCGGGACACGCCCTACGTGCCGTCGCCGCTGCTCTACGACGAGATGCTCTATCTCCTGAAGAGCAACTCGGGGATCCTGTCGGCATTCGACGCCAAGACAGGCAAGCCACACTACCAGTTACAGCGGCTCGAAGGATTGCCGGAGGTATTCTCCTCGCCGGTCGGCGCGAACGGACGCATCTACCTGACGGGCCGCGACGGCACCACGCTGGTGATCCGCCACGGTCCGACGTTCGAAGTCGTGGCAAAGAACTCGCTCAACGACGGCTTCGACGCATCGCCGGCGCTCGTAGATGGCGATATCTACATGCGCGGGTATCGATACCTCTACAGCATCGGGACACAATAGGGCCGTGCTGCCCTTCCCCATTGCATGATCGGTTTTGGGCCAAGCCGATGGTGGCGCAGGTCCTTCGAACCCGAAAGGAGCCGTAATGATTGCCCCCCTCTCTCGTCTCCATGATCCAGTGTATGCGGCCATGCGAATCGTCGTGGGATTGCTGTTCATGATGAATGGCGCGCAAAAGCTGTTTGGCGCGTTCGGCGGCCGGCAGGTGGGCCAGTTGGTCTCCATGCAGGGCGCGGCGGGGATCATCGAGTTCGGGGGTGGGCTGCTCGTGATGATCGGGTTATTCGCGGGAATCGCCGCTTTCATCTCGAGTGGTGAAATGGCTTGTGCCTATTTCATCGTGCACGCGCCGCAAGGAGGGTGGCCCATTCAGAACAACGGGCAACTGGCCGTGCTTTTCTGCTTCATCTTCATGTACATCGCGGCTCGCGGCGCGGGGATGTTGAGCGTCGACGGCCTGATGGCTGGTCGGTCACGCAGTGCCTGAGGCAGCAACTCCCGCCGTTGGGAATTACGGGGTCACGGTGATGCTTGGCAACTGAGCTGAATTCGTGATCAAACTCGTGTCCCCGTCGTTCGCCATCAACCGTAGCTGATACGTTCCAGGCGCGAGGTTGATCTGCCAGTTGCACGAGCCGGAGGCGCGTGGCACCGTGGGATTCCGTCCGCACGAGACGTACATCCAATCATGGAAGTCGTCGTTTTGCGCCGAGGGATTGAAAATGCCGATCCAATCGACGGCAGACGGCGATGTGATTCCCGACCACGCGACTTGAATCGTTCCTCCCGATCTGATGGAGGCTGGGGTCGCCGCGAGCGTGATCGTCGGCGGTGGAGGAGGCGGCGCGCTTCCAACCACGATCGTCGGTAGCTTGGTGGGGTCCGTGATGATTCTTCCGTAGGTGTCACTCGCAAAGAGCCGCAGCTGATACGTCCCCGCCGCGACGTCCATCTGCACGCTACACGAGCCGGAGGCGCGCGGCACCGTGGGATTTTGCGAGCACGAGACGTACATCCAATCGTGGTACGAGGTATCTGGCGCAGTGGGGCTGTATATCCCGATCCAGTCGGTGGCAGACGATGACGGAATCCCCGACCACGTGAGCTGGATCGTCCCGCCCGGTTGAACCGAGCTTGGCGTCGCACTGAGCACCGGCCCCGCTGGCGGGGGCGGGCTCGGGGGTGGAGGAGGCGGCGCGCTTCCAACCTCGATCGTCGGTAGCTTGGTGGGGTCCGCGATGATTCTTCCGTAGGTGTCACTCGCAAAGAGCCGCAGCTGATACGTCCCCGCCGCGACGTCCATCTGCACGCTACACGAGCCGGAGGCGCGCGGCACCGTGGGATTCTGCGAGCACGAGACGTACATCCAATCGTGGTACAGGTATCTGGCGCAGTGGGGCTGTATATCCCGATCCAGTCGGTGGCAGACGATGACGGAATCCCCGACCACGTGAGCTGGATCGTCCCGCCCGGTTGAACCGAGCTTGGCGTCGCACTGAGCACCGGTCCCGATGGCGGAGGCAGGCTCGTAGAAAGGACGCTGCCCGTTATTACCGCCGCCACAGTGGCAGAGGCCGTCGCACCGGAATTGTCAGTCGTCGTCAGCGTGACAGTGAACGTCCCAGCGCTGTTGAAGACATGTGAGGCGTCAGTGACGAGGAGGATCGTGGCACTGGTGCCATCTCCCCATTGCCATCGAGTACTGAGTGATCCACCCGTTCGGCGAAGCCGAATTTCCGCCATTGAAGGAAATGGCCTGACCCACCAAATCCGCATAGGGCCCGCCCGGAGTTGGCGACAGGACCCACCTGTATCGGGGCTGAGGTGATTTGGCCGAACAGCGCCGTATGCAGTGACGACAATCGTGTGACGGCCGCCCGAGAAAGGGAGCGAGATGGCACATCCACAAGCGCCGGCGATGAGTCCGCCGACAGGCGAGATTCCGAAGTCCGTCGAATGTCCGTCGACTGATACCGAATACCCAAGGGTGAGCATGCTCGGATCGGAATGATCCCAAGCCAACTATGCCGCCCTGTCCTTGTGCTTCTCCAGCGCTCCACAACAGCAATGCTGCACTCGTAACGACACACCATTTCTTTGCCGACACCAACATCGGGCCGTCTCCTCGACAGAAATTGGGAAAGCTATCTAGTTCTGATCAAGCGAATGGGGGGTTAGACCGGCGCTGCCCAGCAATAGCTTCGCCATCTCGGCTGCAGTATTGATGGGATGTACGGACCCAATACGCGTTTGGGTTGACGCGGGAAAAACGTGTCTTAAAACCTGACTGAACAATAAATCACATCGCGCGATATCGGCGCGTTGTGCGCAATGACCGATCGCGTAACGTGCAGCGTGCAGCGCAGCGTAAATTGACAGGCAACAGTGAAACGACCACGCAATGAGCGATCGGAACCTCGGGCCGATGCGTCGATGCTGCGTTGAAGTTCACGCGTCCCAGGAGGCGGTCGACATTTCGCCAACTGACAACGTTTCGTACTGGCATGGCCAGTCGTTTTCGGGCGCCAATCGGTTCCACGAGACTCGTCGTTCGAGGCAGCGATGTCTGCGTGGTCTGATCGTCGCCACAAACAGCATGGCCCGCTCCCTTGTGAGGAAGCGGGCCATTATGGTGAACTGGGTCGGTATCTGGTGGTGCCAGCCTCGGATCAGAAGTTGAACCGGAATCCGAGCTGGATTTGCCGGTTCGCTCTCCCTTCAACTCCCACCGTTCAAGTCCCGCAACCGGCGTTTGTGCCGCGCTCGCCTTTCGAACAAAAAGTTTACATCGCTCGAAGCAGACTTTCGTGTCGTTTGTGAGACGGCGATGTTAATGTTGTGTAAACAATTGGCCAAGTTAGGCCGAAAAGAGGGATTGGGGGACTTGACTGGAATGAGAGCTAGTGCCCAAACACCATTGCTCGCCGGAATCTGCCTTCTATTGGCGACGCCCCTGGATAGCAGAGAACAGTTGGCCATGCAGGTTTCACCGCGCGTGGCGTTTGCTCCAGCGGCCCTGACTGTCACCGTAACGGTGCATGCCGATGATGAGAACCGCTCGCTTCAGGTGGTGGCCGAGTCTTTGGACTACTATGGCAGCAGCCAGGTCAGCCTCGACGGGAAGACCGCAGCGCGACTCAACGTCTTCAAATTCAGGGACTTACCGACTGGCTTGTATCAGATTTCAAGCGTCTTGATCGGTGCAAATGGCCAGCGCGCAACCGCCGAGCGTCTTGCCAGGGTTGAGCCCTCGGTAGGCTCCGCACGGTGAGCATCCTCGCCCTCCGCTGACGGGGCCTAAGGCCCCGCGTCTCAAGGGAGGATGTTCAGAAGTGGAACCTGAGCCCGAACTGCATCACGCGCGGGCCGCCGACCGAGTCGGTGATCTTCCCGAAGTCCGTTGTAGAACCACCGATCACGTTGTTCGGCAGCGCGTAGTTCACCGTATTGAACAGGTTGAAGATGTCCCAACGGACTTCCACGTTCCGCGCAGATCGGAGCCCGAAGCTCTTGGCGAAGCTCAGGTCCACGCGTCGCTGCCAGAACCCACGCAGCTCGTTGCGACCCAGATTTCCGAATCCCAGATTGCCGGGATACCCACCGGCGATACTCGAGGGCGAGCACAGCACGCTCTTGTCAAAGGCCGCTTCGGTTGGATCCGGTCCGGCCTGACGGAGCTGATCAAGTGAGCCACACAGGCTTGGACGCCCGAAGCCCAGCCGATAGATGCCGCCGGAACCGCGAACGAGGTCGCCGTACTGACTTGCATTCCCAAGCTCGGGCTCTGCGGAGTAAATGGAATACGGAATGCCCGACTGGAGCTGCACGTACCCGGACACTCGGAATCCGCCAAGAAGCGCCCCCTGGCCCGGCAAATCCCAGATAAAGCTGCCGCTGAACCGGTGGGGGCGATCGAAATCCGACAGAGCATAATTGGCATCGATATCTCGATTGTCACCCTGCACGACGAAGCCCGCGTTCGGGGTATCGGGCTTCCCGCTGCCGGCGGTACTCCCCGGGTCCACAGAGCTCGTATCCTCAGCTCGCGAATACGTGTACGCCAGGTTGTACTGCAACCCGCTCGACATGCGCTTGAGCAGGTTGAGCTGGACGGAGTTGTACACCGAGCGTCCGGTATTGGCCAGCAGCACGGCTTCCGGGATGTTGAACCCGAGGATCGGGGCGCGCGCCTCGAACGGAATCACCGCCCCCGTCGCGCCTCCAGTCGAGAGGTTGTAGTCGATCATGTTGTTGACGCTCGGATTGGCGAACCCGAACGCCTTGCCAAGGCCCTGTGCCTTAGCAGTCGCACCAGGGTTGAGGGCTCCGTTGGGGCTGCCGGCCGCCAGATAGGCGTCGTTGAACCGCTTGAAGATGTAGTCGGGCGTGGCAGGGTCGTTGAGATCGTACCCCTGATTGAAGGCACGCGCTTCGAGGAGCTCGTCCCCTCGGCTGCCGACATAACGGACTTCGAGCATCAGGTTCGCCCCGAGTTCGCGCTGCACGCCGAAGTTGAACTGCTGCACGTACGGCGCGTGAAGGTCCCGGTCGATGGCGCGGAACTCGAAAGTCTCCGCGACATTCCCCGTAAAGGGCTGTCCGGTCGCCGGGTCGGTGGGATTGATGGTCCCGTCAGCGCCTCGCGTCACCAGCGTGCCATCCCGAATCTGGTAGGTGCCGTTGGTGTTCCGGACGATTTTGTTGGGGAGGTACTGGTTGAAGGGGTAATTGGGATCCTGCTGCGACCACGCGCCGTTCAAAGGCACACCACCCCCAGGGAAAGTCACTTCTTGCTCGCGAAGGAAGGGATAGTTGCTGAACACCGTGTTGATGAACGCGGCTGACGGCCGGTCGTAGAAGATCCCGTAGCCCCCGCGGACGACCCACCGCTCGCCCGGCGCCCACGCGAAGCCGACTCGAGGGGCCACGTTGTTCCAGTCCTGGCCCCGCAATGTGTGATTGTTGTCCGCCCGTTCCGAGGCGTTGATGGCGGTGTCGAGGGCGTTGAAGCCGGTCAGCTGCACGTTATTAGGCACGATGAACCCGTTCACCGGGTTCTCGGTGTTGGTGATCGCCTCGAAATCGACGTTCCCGATGTGTCCGTTCACCTCGGTGGGCAAGCCGAAGAACTCGTACCGAAGGCCCAGGTTGAGCGTCAAGCTCCGCGAGAGCTTCCACTCGTCCGCCACGAACAGGTTGAAGTCGTTGAAGCGGAATTGCTTGTCCGTGATGCCGAACTGTGTGTCAGCCTCAGTCGCCACGCCGCGCAGGAGCTGTGTGAAATTGTCGAACTTCTCGAACTCGGTCGCCTGTTCCTCCGGCAGGTTCGTGTTGAACTCGTTGTGGCGGAATTCGCCGCCCATCCGCATGGCATGTCGGTCGGTGGTCCAGCTCAGCGTATCGCCAAACGTCAACGTGCGTTGCTGCCGCTGGTTGAAGGTATCGTTGGGACCGCCGAAGGAGAAGCGGTCCAACGCGCCACCGGGCCGGCCCACATAATGCCCCAGCCTGTTTGTCGCGTCGCTGTTGTCAAAGAAGGTCGCGGGGTTCGCGATGCCGACGCTCTCGTTCGTGATGCCAAGAAAGTCATCATCCAGTCGGCGGGAGTTTCTCAGTTCGAACACCCCACCACGCATTTCGTTGACCTTGGTGGCGCCCCAGATCTGGGTATCCGAGATGGCCACCGTCACGTTGCGATCCGCACGACGCAACGTCACGGGCGAGGCCAGGCTGTATGGGTCCGGGAACGGGTCGAGGCCTGGAAAGTTTGCAAAAAACACCGTCCCGCTCAAGCGATTGCTTTCCGCAATCTGACCGTCCAGCTTCAGGGTGTACTGGTCCTGGGTGAACTCGGCGGGAACGACATTCCGCTGGCGCAAAAGCGGATTCCCCCCGACTGAGCCCGCCACCGCGGGGCTGGCGTCGGTCCCAATCAGTGTCGCGTCGGCCCGCGGCGCCGGAATCATGAAGTCGCCCGTCACGGGGTTCCTCAGATTGAACAGGTTGAGCGCGACATCTGAGATGCAGGCCCTGTCTGACGGGCTGGTGCACTGCGCATTGGGAATCGACGTACGAATGTTCGGGTTCAGTTGCGCAAAGGCCGCCAGCAGGTTCTCTTTCGTGCGATCTCCCTGGATCAACTGCAGGGCCTGGGGGAGCACCGTGATGCTGCTCGCGGTTGGCACGAACCCGGTCTCGGCTTGCGTGCGCTGATACCCGCCGAAGAAGAAAACCCGGTTTTGACGGACCGGTCCGCCGATGGTGAACCCACCCTCGTTCCGACGCGCTTTCGGCTTGTCGATCCCGTCTTTCTCATAAAAGAAGTCGTTCGCGTTCAACGACTCGTGCTGAAGGTTATAGAGAGCCGACCCGCGAAACGCATTCGAACCGCTGCGTGTCACCAGCTGGAAATTCCCTCCACCAGACCGCCCCGTTGATGCATCGTACATGCTCGTTTGAAGCTTCACTTCCTGGAGCGTGTCGGCCATCGGCGAGACGTTGTCGCTCATCGAGCCTTCGTTTGTCGTCAAGTTCGTCGCGTCGATCCCGTTGAAGAACAGACTGGTGCTCGTCGTCCGCGTCCCGTTGACCGATGGCGAAATGTTGCCAGTCCCGTTGGTCAGCACGGGCGGCAGATCCGAGCTCACGCCCGCCTCTGACGACAAGAGATGGGTGAAGCTGCCCGTCGAGGTTGGAACCGCCTCGAGCTCCGCGGCGGTCAGGCTTCGGGCGGTCGTGGGCGCCGTGGGGGTCAGCAACGGCGCATCGGCAGACACGGTGACTGACTCGGAAATGGATCCCACCTCGAGGGTGACGTTGATCTCACGGGTAACGGCAGCCTCGACATTGACCGTGCTGCGGACGAGCTTTCTGAACCCATCCAACTCGAACGTGATCTGGTAGAGGCCGGCCGGCAGGCTCGGAATTCGCCATTCGCCACCGCCACCACTGACGGTCTCCCGCGTCAAGCCAGTGGCGCTTCCCTTGGCGACGACGGTCACGCCAGGCAGTACGGCACCGCTGGGATCGACCACTACGCCGGCCAGAATGCCGGTGGCACTGGCTTGAGAAAACACTCGTGAAGGAAGGCCCAAAAGGGCTACCACAAGTGCCAAAAGCGCAATTGTCCCTGGCACCTCGAGGGCCCGCAGGGGCCCTTCCCGCCTCATCCGTACCTGCGCCCGTGGCGTGGTCTTACTCGTCATCATCGCTCCCCTCAAATGAAGAAACGGTTGAAAAGCAAACTCGGCCTCCGCGCGACAAAAAGCACGGAAAGAAGGACGTTCGCCGCTCATCGGAAAATCTATGAGGGGGACGTAACGCTGATGTGACGCGCCGGTTTCCGAGTCGTAAAAGCTGGCTGATTTAACAGAGTCTTTGCCTTTATCACTTCCTTGCATTCGAAACTCTGCAGGAGTGGCGTGACTCGCTTGACTGGACGATCCCGTTGCTATACAAAGCATTCCGTTTCGGACCTCGCCTGAACGGCACACGCGATCGGCGCGTTCCTGCGCCAGATGGAGAGAAACCCATGACTCGCGCTTTGCCTCAACGATTCCCTTCTCAGCTGTTGTTCTCAATCGTCGTGACGTCTGCCGTGCTGCTTGGTGCGGCCCCGGCACGCGCGCAGTTCGATTCGGCGCAGGTGTCGGGCGTCGTCCAGGATTCGAGCGGCGGCGTCCTTCCGGGCGTCGACATCGTGCTGACGAACACCGGTTCTGGTCTCGAGCAGAGGACGGTCACCAATGAAGGGGGACTGTTCACGTTCCCCAACGTACCGGTGGGCGATTTCCGCGTGACTGCGTCGCTTCAGGGCTTCAAGACCACGTCGAGGGAAAACGTACGCGTGAGCGCGGGCGTCAACATCAGAGTCGACATGTCGCTGGAAGTCGGCGCAGTGAGCGAAACCATCCTGGTGCAGGCCGCGACCACTCTGGTCGACACCGCAGTCATCGGGCGGACGGTCCGGGCGGAGCAGATTGCGGAGACACCGCTCAGCGGACGACGGGCATCGCAGGTCGCCCAGATGATGCCCGGGGTCGTCGGCGGAGCCCCGGGCGTCTCACTGCCGACGGGAGTGAACACTTTTGCGACCGGTGTGACGTCGATCAACGGTGGTCGCTCCGACGAGTTCCTGACCACCGTCGACGGCGCCCCGTCGATACGCATCCGCCAAGCCGGTGGCTTCATGATGGGAGCGCAGAACTACGATACGGTCGACGAAGTCCAAGTGCTGACGACGAACTACCAGGCAGAGTTCGGCCGGGCCTCGGCAGGGCAGCTGCGGCTGGTCACCAAGAGCGGTACCCAGAGCTTCCGCGGGAACGTGTTCTGGACGCACCAGGACGATGCGCTCGACACCAATACGTGGACGCGCGAGAACGCCGGGCTCGAGAAGTCGCCGCGCAACTACAATGCCTATGGTTTCACGCTCGGCGGACCGATCTACGTTCCGGGCGTATTCAACGACAACAAGCAGAAACTGTTCTTCTTCTGGGGCGAGGAGTGGCAGCGCGATCGGGCGGTCGAGGAACAGACAGCCATCGTCCCGACCGAGGCGATGCGGAACGGCGATTTCAGCGCGCTCCTGCCTGGCCGCGTGATTCGCGATCCACGGACCGGCCAGCCGTTTCCGGGCAACATCATCCCGCCTGACCGCTTCAGTCCGCAGGGGCGCGCGCTGCTCAACGCGTACCCCCTGCCGACGCCCGGATTCCAGCAGGGCGCGAACAACTGGATCGGGAATCCGGCCGTTTTCAACAATCAGCGCAAGGACAGCCTCAAGCTCGACTGGGTGGTGTCGCAGAATCACCGCCTCGCTGTACGCCACACCTGGGCTCCGAACGTGTGGAACGATCCCGAGCCGATGACCGTGTACTCCACCATCTGGGATTACCCGGGACGCACGCTGGCTGCGATGTTCACCAGCTCGCTGTCGTCCACGCTCATCAACGAGTTCTCGTTTTCGTGGGGGTCCACCAGTCCATCGAAGTATTTCGGGCAGCGTAATTGCGATTACTGCCCGGGCGGCACCGACGCGTTGCTCTATCCGACGACCAGCGCCGTCGGCATCAGCTATCCCTACCTGTTCCCGGGAACGAAGCTCGACCCGGACAAGATTCCAAACGTCTCGCTGGACGGCTTCACTGCCATCAACAACGCCGCGTATCCGGGATCGTGGAACGACTTCGTGTTCCTGTGGACGGACAACATCACCAAGGTGACGGGCAACCACGTTTTCAAGGCCGGAATGAGCATCGAGCGGTCTGGGATGAACGATCGCATTCAACTCAGCTTCGCGCAGCCTCCGCCGACGACGAATCAGAACGGGTCGTTTCGTTTCTTCAACGCCACGCGGCCCGACAGCACGGGCTATTCAGTCGCCAACGCGCTGCTGGGGATGTTCGACGACTACACCGAGTTCGGCAACAAGCCCAATACCAAATGGCTGGCGATGGCCTACGACTGGTACGCCCAAGACAGCTGGAAGCCCACTCGCGATCTCACCCTCGAGCTCGGCCTGAGGTACTCGTTGTGGCAGCCCTGGGGAACCACGAACATGGCGATGGCCTCGTTCAACCCCGAGTTCTACGACCCCGCAACCGCCGCCGTTATCAATGCTGGTCTCGGGTTCGTCGCGGGTGGCGACCGGTTCAACGGCATTGTGCTCCCCGGGGACGCGCCGACGGACGAAGCCATCGCGGAGTTTCCGCAGCTCGCCAGCCTGCAGCGTCTCTACCACGGCGTACCCAACGGCTTCGCGGAGACCGCGAAGGATGGGCTACAGCCGCGCCTTGGCCTTGCTTACGCAATCAACGATCGCACGACGTTCCGAGCCGGCGCGGGCAGGTTCCTGAACCGGGTGCAAATCAATACGACCGCTGCCTACGGCTTCAATCCGCCGCTCTCGGATATGCAGACGGTGATCAACGGTTCGGTGGACGCTCCCGGCGGCGCCTCGACGCGGAATTTCCCCCTCGTCATGGCCATGCAGTCGCCTGATTTCACGAACCCACGATCGTGGGCCTGGAACGCGACGCTCGACCGCGATCTGCCGTGGCAGCTGCACGGAACCGTTGTCATATGTCGGCCGGTCCGCCACGCACCTCGAGCGGGCCCGCAACATCAACCAACTTCAACCGGGGACGATCCAAGCAAATCCCGGCATCAACGCGAACGCGCTGCGTCCGTACCTGGGCTTCAGCACGATCACGCTGTACGAGACGACCGGCCGATCCGACTACAACAGTCTCCAGACTCAGGTCGGGCGCCGGAGTCCGCGCGCGGCATCGCCTTCAACGCCGCGTACACATTCTCGCGGACCAAGGACAACGGGAGCGGGCGCAACGATCTTCTGCCGAACGCCTACGACGACAGCGGCTATTACGGCATCTCGGATCTCGACCGGCCGCACGTGTTCATATCGCAAGTCAGGTATCCGTTCCCGACTTTCCAGTCGTCGTCAGCGCCCGTCCGCTGGGTGCTCGGAAACTGGGATATCTCCGGCGTCTTTCAGGCGCAGTCAGGCGCGCCGTTCGATGTACGGACGGTGACGGACATCGCAGGCGTCGGACCTGGAAGCGGCCAGCAGTTCTATAACCTGGTCGGCGATCCAACGCGCCTTCGAACGGACTTCGATCCGACGCTTGGCTACGCCATCTGGTTCGATCGCACCGCATTTCAGGCGCCGGCCGCTGGCACGTTCGGCAGCCAGGCGCAGAACACGCTGCGGTACCCGGCATACTGGGATTTCCACATGTTGGTGCGCAAGGGCATCAGCACAATCAATGGTCACCGCTTCGAGTTTCGGCTGGAAATGTTCAACGTGCTGAACCACAGACGGTTCAACGACGCGATCATCGGGAACAACGTCAACAACCCGAATGTGCCGAATGATTTCGGACGCATTACCTCGCTGACGGGCAACCGAACGGTGCAGATCGGCGTTCAGTACATGTTCTGATGGATGGACCGAATCGATCGCAGTGGCTGATGACGGGCGCGGTCTTGCGGCCTCGGACCGCATCTTGCTAGTATCGACTCGCCATCACAATGGAGCTGAAACCATGACGCGACGAAGCGCTCGACTCCTCGTACTGTCCGGATTCCTCATGGCCGGCGTCGGGCTGCAGGCCCATCACTCCGTGGCGGGCGTATACGACCTGCACAAGGAAGTGATCTTGGTAGGAGCGCTCAAGAAGCTGAATTTCACGAATCCCCACTCGAGCATTGAACTGACTGTCAAGAACCAGGACGGTTCGACGACGGATTGGAACCTGGTCACGGCCTCCAACACCGTCCTGACTCGCCAGGGGGTCACCAAGTCCTCCATCAAGCCTGGCGACATCCTCAAGGTCACCGCTCTTCCAGCCAGGAACGGCAATCCGCTCGGATTCATCAAGTCGCTCGAGCTGGGCGGCAAAGACGTCAAACTCTTTTTCGAGAACGAACCGAATTAGTTGGGGCGCCGGGAGCTCGCCATGGCCTTTCGAACGTCTGTCGCGACGCTCGTGCTCGTTGTTGTCGTTGCGATGAGCCGCGTGCCGGTGGGTGCGCAATTTGGCCGAGGAGCCCCGCCCTACACGCCCGAGCCCAGTGCCAGGGACCTGAAGGCCGTGCTGTTCAACTGGACGTGGCATATGGGGATGCTGCGGGGCGTGACGGAACCCGAGATCGTCACCACGCTCGAATACCAGGGGAAGGGCACGATCCAGGTCGATGGACAGCCCTGCACGCTGACGAAGTATCGCGTCAGCACGAACTACCAGACGCCAGGACAGCGGACGCAGATCGAGTGCACGCGCGCCAACGGGCAGGAGTATTCGATCATTGAAGTGGTGAGCGGGGAGTATGCCTGGAACGAAGATGTCCCAGGCGCGGAGATCGTTCCCGACCGGGGGAAGGCGACGCCCATGCCGGCCACTCTCGAAGCGCGGCTGATTCGTCTGTGGGCCAGTCCGCAGGGCGCGCCCAAGGCCGCACTGGCAGCCGCTGCGGGCACGGCCGCAACGGCCGTCGGGCAGAACCCGGCCGTTCTGCTCGACCGCGCGGCGCCGGGCGCAGCGAAGACGACCTTGTTGTCGTGGCCTGCCGTCACGTTTCCGATTCCGGGCGTGCCCGGCGCCACGGCCACGGCCACACTCGATGATGGCTTCCTGCCGAATCGCGTCGTGGTGACGCATGGGACGAACAGAACGGAGTTCGTGTACGGCGACTATCAGGATTGGAACAACCCGTTGAACAAGATAGAAGCTCTGTACGCCGGCACGATTGTGGAGCGGCGCAACGGCGTGGTGGTTCGCGACCTGAAGACGGTCCAGACGGAAACGGGCAGCGTTTACGTGGTCATGCCCGTCCCGGCCAGCGTACGGCAGGCGGCTACTGGTAAGGCTGGGAAGTGAAAAAGGAAGTGAAAAGAAAAGAGCCAAGGAGAAAGCCATGGATGGTGCGGCGAGGAGCAGGCGGCGAATCACCGGTGCGCGGCTCGCGGCGTCCGTGGCGATGATCCTCGGTGTCATCGTTCTCATCGGGGGTCTCATCGGGGCGTCCGTGACATCGCAGAGCCCCGCGCCCGATCAGAGCACGCCCACGCCGAGATTGCCCGACGGGAAGCCGGACCTCACGGGCGTCTGGCAGGTGGCGGCTCCCAGGGGCCTTCCTTACGGGTTTCGGCGGTGCAGTCCGTATCAGGTCGATTGCGTCGCCTGGACCAATCAGACCGCGGACTTCGAATTCGAGGCGCCGTCGCGGCTGGGGCCGAATCGTCCGCTGTACAAGCCTGAGCACTGGGACAAGATTCAGGAGCTTGACATGTGGACGAACAGGGACGACCCGGTGATGACCTGCCAGCCGCTCGGGATCCCGCGGCAGGGACCACCCACACGCGTCTACCACACGACCCGCGACATCACGCTTCTCTACCGGGGAGGGATCGACGGCGGTGGCGGGTATGCGGAGCAACGCGTGATACCGACCGACGGCCGCAAGCACGATCCCAAGCGGGCGCTCGAGTAAACATGTACAACGGGTACACGATCGGACACTGGGAAGGTGACACGCTGGTACTCGATTCCATCGGCTTCACTGATGCGACCTGGCTGGCCCGTGGCGGCTTTTTTCATTCCGACCAGATGCGAGTCGTGGAGCGATTCACCCGTACTGGGAACGACATGCTGTACGAAGTCACCGTCCAGGACCCGGAGGTGCTCGTCGAGCCATGGGTCATGACGCCGCGAACGCTGCGACTCAATCCGAATCCCGACGCGGGACTCCTGCCAGAGCGAGCCAATTGCTCGGAGGTCGAAAAAGGCGAGGCTGCCTCGCAGATTCGGCACTAGTGGCCGCGAGAGGCGGCCTGCCTGCCTATTCCATCCGTCCCGACGCCGAGGGCGCATCGTCGCTCGTCGTACATCCCCGGTCGTGAGAGCCCTCCAGTGACGTTCGCGATCGCCTTGACATGGCCACGCGCAGCGGGACGCGTCTCGGCGCCGTCGTCGGCGCGATGGGGATCGTGTTCGGCGACATCGCCACGAGCCCGCTCTACACCCTGCAGGAGTGCCTGACCGGGCCGCACGGCGTGGCGCCCACGCCCGCCAACGTCCTGGGCTGCGTCTCGCTCATCGTCTGGTCGCTCCTGTTCGTCGTCACCCTCAAATACGCAAGGACACCGAGATCGAGATCGAGCGGAAGGAGCGCACGAAGCGCGAAGTCCAGGCGCAGGGCATCGCCAACGCCATGCAGATCATTCGCGGCCAGCTGAGCGCGATGTACATCCAGCACGAGGCGATCGAGGCGCAGAAGGCGATGGTCAACTCGCCGAACAACACGGTCGTCTACATCCCGGTGGGGCCGATGGGGGTGCCCATCACGGGGACCTTCCCCACCGTGCCTGTCGCAGCGGAGGCGGCCGCGCGGTGGGGGGCCGATTCGACTCGAAGCCTCCTCGGAGCCTCGGTGTCGTACGCGATGGGCGACAGGGCTATCGCTTCCGAGGCGAAGGAACGATCTGGCCGCTGCTCACGGGGGTGATTCCTGATCTGGATGTCTGCGGGAAGCGGTGGCGTCCCCAACGGGATTCGAACGGTTGTGGACAGTCGATCGATAACCGCCTCAGAGACACGAACGCGGAGTCGCACCCATCACCCGACCGGCGCTGGATCACCGCTCGGAATGCGAACGTTCGCATTTGACAGCCCATCTCTGCGAGGGTTGCGGGTGCGAGTTCGTGGCAAAAAGGCGAGGCGGCGGTGTTAGCGACTCTCCGCTCGAGTGGAGGCAGTCACTGCCGCCTGCAGCTCAGCGTCTTCAACGCGGCCGGACTGCAACGCCCGAGCGGTCAGCCATCGCTGTGAACGCAGTTCGAAGACGATGACGCGCCGGACGCTCGAATCCGGCTGGACGGAGAAGGTGGCGACAGGCAGGCTCAGCTCCGCGCGCTGGTCACTGCCGCCCAAGATAATGGAGACGTCGGCGGTCAGCGTTGTCCCGTCGATGATCGACCCGCGCGCGATCCGCGCCGTCACTCCCTGCATCACGAGCCTCACGCGGTCGTACGAGAATGACGCGACCGACGCTTCCCCATGAACGGTGGTCGACCTGCCCGTGATCTGCAGCGGAATAGTGATCCCGTTGGGAGACCCGAGGTCGTTCCAACGATCGCCATCCCACATCGAGGCGAACACATTTCCGGCCAGCGTTCCAGTTACCGTGGGATTGGTGCCTGGCGAGTCCTGGACGACTGCTTCCACATGCGTCTCAGACGAGGGCCCTGTTGGAGAGTCGCTACACGCGGTCGTGAGCAAGGCGGCGATGACAACCGGTCCAGCAACGCGCATGTCATCAGGGCCTCCACAAGAGTTATGCCATAAATGTCCTCCGCCGCTGGTTTCAGCCTTGCGCAGGCTGGGGCTTCCGCCACGAGGGCGTCCGGTGCTCCCGGCGAAGACGCAACAGAGCCTCAAGAACACTAACCTGTTACAGATTGCGTCCGCCCCGATTACACTCCTGACCAAATGGTGGTGCCGGTCCCGTCTGGCTCCCCATCTGTGCGCCCGTGATCTTGCCGCCTGAACCGTCCTCTAGAGCAGATCCCAGTTGGGTGTAGCGGACCAGTCCTTAGTCCTTCGTCCTTGGTTTCTTGGTCCGTTCACAGTTCTTGGTTGTCCTCGAATCCTTGGTTGCGGGCGCAACTCGCATCGACGGGCGACCGCAATTCGCGCACCACTAAGGACTTAGGACCAAGTACGGCTCCAAGATTGGGGACGGACTAAAGGACCAAGAACCCCGGACCAAGGACTGATACAAAGTCGATTGCGTACTACACCGAAAAGAAAAGCGCTTTAACGCAATAGACGAGGAGCATCGTCGATTTGGGTGCCGCCGGTGCACGAGAGCGCCTACCGTTCGTCTCTCTCGTTTTGCTTCCGTTCCGTATCGCGACGTTTCCGTTCCCTCTCGTCCCTTTCTCGAGCGCCGCGCTCGCGTTCGTCGTCATCGACGATCACGATGCCGTCTCGTCGGTCGTCGCGACGCCGCCGATCATCACCAAGACCGAACAGACGGGCCCAGAACCCGCGCTTCTTCGGAGTGCGCTCCTCGTCATCCGCAAGAACACCGCCCCAGAGACGTTCGTCGTCGTCGAGTCCGCGTGGCTTTACCAGCCAACGTGGCGGGTCGCCGCGCGTCGCGCTTTTCATGAATTGTGTCCAGAGCGGAACGGCCAAGTCCGACGCGTACCCGTTTGAGCGGATCGTTCGCGGCTGGTCGTACCCGACCCAGACACCCGCGACGAGCGTTGGCGTGAAGCCGATGAACCACGCGTCCCGATAGTCATTCGTCGTGCCGGTCTTCCCGGCCGCCGGCAGGTCAAATCCCAGCCGCCTCGCTGCGGAACCGGTACCGTTATCGACGACGTCCGCCAACATGTCGGCCATCCGATACGCGTTCTCCGGCGCGATGGCGCGGCGGGCGGGTTCATCCCAGTCGAAAAGCACCGTTCCATCGCGGTCGAGCACCCGCCGGATGACGAACGGACGCCCCACCAGCCCGCCATTGGCGAATGCGGCAAAGGCTGCCGTCATGGCATCCAGCGTCACCTCGCCCGATCCCAGCGCCACTGACGGCACATTCGGCAGATTCTCGAATCCAAACGCTCGGGCCATGTTCAACGTGCGCTGCAATCCGACGTCGTCGAGGAGGCGCACCGCCGCCCGGTTGCTCGAGACTCGTAGAGCGTCGCGCAGTGTCAACGAAGACTCCGACACATGCTCATCATCGGGGCTCCAGCTGGCCTGCGCGAGTTGCAGGGGCTCGTCCAATCGATCGATCACGTCGTCCGGACGGTACCCCGCTTCGAGAGCGGCTGCGTAGACAAACGGCTTGAACGCGGACCCCGGCTGCCGGTGAGCCTGCGTCGCCCGGTTGTACGGACTCTGCGCAAAGTCGCGGCCACCTACCAGCGCGCGGACAGCTCCCGTTTCCGGATCAATCGCCACTAGGGCCGCCTGTAGTGCCTCGTTCGATTGGGTACCCGGGCCTGAGGAGGCTGCACGAAGCGCTTTGGTGCGCGTCAGCGTGCGATCGATCGCATGGAGGCTTTGTGCGACCGCGGCTTCCGCCGCTCGCTGCTTCGCCAGATCAATGGTGGTGTAGATCCGCAAGCCGGCTTCTGACACGCGCTCCCAGCCGAACTGCTGCACCAGTTGTCGACGCACCTCCTCTTTGAAATACGCCCCGTGCGGCTCGTGACGCTGCAGGCTGTCCTTCAAGCGAATCGGGTTACGTGCTGCGCGTTCGTATTCAGCTTCCGAAATCGCCTTCGTGTCAACCAGTGCTTGCAGCACAACCCGACGCCGCACCTGCGCCTTCTCGGGGTTCACAGTCGGGGCGTAGGCCGAGGGTGCTTGTAAGAGGCCGGCCAGGAGGGCGGATTCGGCGAGCGTGAGTTCCGCCGCGCGCTTGCCAAAGTAGCCGCGCGAGGCCGCTTCGACGCCGTACAGGCCGTCGCCGAAATAGACCTTGTTGAAATACAGCTCGAGGATCTCTCGCTTGGTGTAATGGCGTTCGAGTTCTATGGCGGTGAGCAGCTCTTTCAACTTGCGGCGGAGCGTCTTTTCGCGCCCGAGGCTCTGTCGCGCCAGCTGCTGCGTGATCGTGCTCCCACCCTGTACCGCTCTGCCCGCACGTAAGACCGCGAGCGACGATCCGACGATGCGAACGGGATCGAACCCTTCGTGGTCGAAGAACCTCCGATCCTCAATGGCGACGACAGCTCGGATCAGATGCGGAGACACCTCAGCGAGAGGGACCTCAATTCTGTGTTCCTTGGCGAGGGTGAACACCGGGCGATCGTCCGCATCGATACAGGACGCTGGCCTGCGCCATCACGCGGAAAGCCCGGATCTCGTCACGATTCGGCACGCTGGCGAGAACGTCGACGGCAAACCAGAGCGTATAAGCGCTCGCGATAACGGCGACGAGGACAACCGCCGCACGGACGCGCGCCGGGAGCGCCTGAAACCGACGTCTTCCGCTGAACCAGAGGGTCTTCAGGCCCTCCACGACAGGAGGCATCGCGCTTGGCGTCGCAACTCATGTGCCACCTGCTCAAGCGCGGATTGGACCGTGAACCTCACTGCGGTTGCGGCGTCCAACCGCCTCAACCAATGCTGCCATCCGATGTCATCGGCGTCCTCGCCAGTGAACGCATCCGCGAGCGACCAACGCGGAATCGTGAGTTAACTATGCTGAAATCAGCACTTAGGGGTTGGCATTCGCACTGCATCCGGTGGGGCGTTCGGAAAGAGCGGCCCCCCGGCTTGCGGAGGTCATCATGAGACGCAGTGCTGCCTGGATCCTCGGAACGGGTTTCGCTTTCGTGCTTCTGGCGACACCCGCGAGCGCGCAAGTGCATGTGGATGTCGGAGTCTTGGCGCCGCCAGTCGGCGCGCGAGTTGTGGTGGGGGCGCCGCCCGTGTATGTGGTGGACGGGTACTACGAGCCGTTGCACCGACCATACGATGGCTATTGGAGACGCGATCGCGGGTGGCGCCAGAAGCGTGACCGCGAATACCACAAAGACATCCGCGAGGCCCGACGGGAGTACGAAAAGGACCGCCGCGAAGCTGCACGCGAGTACTGGAAGGATCGTCGCGAAGCGGAACGTGAGTATTGGAAGGACGCTCGCGAAGCACAACGCGAGTACGAGAAGGATCGCCGAGAGGCGAGACGGGATCGTCGTTGGTAACGTGTCCTTGCCCGGCCAGCCACGGTACGAGACGGTTCTCGAACTCCACGCCGTGGCTGCTTCCACATATTTCCTTCACGATGTGTGTTTGCGGACGATTATACGAGCGGGGACGCGCGACGATTTAGCGCTCGTGCGGCCATGGAAGCTGCCAGCCAGCCGAGATCGCGTTTCGTCCGTCGCGAAGTCCGTGTGCCACGTCTATCCGGAGCGTCCGCGCTTCGCCAGCCACGCGCAGGCGGAGTCCGAAGCCGACATCGATCTGGGTTCGGCTGCCGTCGGTCGGCTCGAGCGGGTGCCATGCGCGCGCGACATCCGTAAACAGCGCGACACCTAGCCGGGCCGGCCCGTGGGCGAACGTTCCCGCCTGCAGCTCAACCCCTCCATGTGCGAGCGTCCGTCCGAAGATGCCGCCAGATACAACGCCTCCGCGAAGAAGCGGGTGCGCCCGGGCGAGGACATCTCGCGCATGACCGACATCGGCGCCACGCCAGAGATCGAGCGGTGCGCCGGTGCTCGCCGACTCGAGCCCTGCGCGCGCCGTGAGGCGCGGCGGACGTCCCGACTCTGAGGTCGATGCGGAACGCCAGAAGACATCAAGTCCGCCGACTCCGAATGATTCTGCACGCGCAAGCCCGGGCCAGATTCCAGCCTGAGCTCTGACGGCCAGTCGGTCGTCCGCAAGCCGGCGTTCGGCCAATCCGGACATCGCAAGGTAGTTGCCCGAACGTTCCCAGCGATCGAACGCTGCGGCAACCCCGACGCGAGTGTTCGCTCCCATCCAGTCCGAGTAACTCAAGGCGATGCGTCTTCGCTCCTCCTGCACGACCGGTTCACCCTCGGATGGGCCAACATTGTACGACTGCCGTTCCCAGAGTCCGTCCAGCTGCCACAGGCCCGAACGCCCGAACGCTGCCGGAGCGCGGAGAGACAAGGCAAGGCGCGGCCGCTCTTTCCACCAGCGCCATCCGAGGTCCAACCGTGCTCCTCCGCTGCCCGGCGCTGCGGTACCGATCAAGAGTTCGCGCTCGATCAGCGCATGTGCGCCGACGGCGACGAGGCCCATGCGGCCCGGGAACCGCCGCCGCTCGACGACAGCCGCTTCGACTTCGACAAGTCCGCCCGGGACTGGACGATAACCCACGCGGGTCGCGGAGGCCGCCGGCAGCAGCGCCAGGCGACGACTCGCGCGCTGTAGCCCTGCCACGGACAGCTCTTCCCGCGGCGCCAAACCAAGGAGTTCGTTCACCACCGTCTGGTAGATGCGATCCAAGCCATCCACGCGGACCAGATCGATCTGCGGCTCACCGATCCGATTCCACGCGTGAAGCGCGCCGTCGAGATCGGCGAGGATGAAGCGGCTCGCTGCCAAAAGACGCCACGCCTGAGCATCGCCGGGAGCATGAGCGACAGCTCGACCCGCGTGCTGAGCAGCCTCGTGCCAGCGCGATTGCACGAAGCGAAGGCCCGCGAGCTCACGGGCCGCCAACGCCGACGCTGGACAGCGCGCGACAGCGGTTGAGAGTGCCGCGTCTGCCCCGCCTTGATCGCCGGCCTCCGCCAGACCGATGCCCTGCGAGACGAGGGCGCCACAGCCATCGCCCGACTGGACGACCATGACAGCTTCAGACGTTCCGGCGACCTGTCGCTGCATCGAAGGCAATACCGAAGCGGGATCGGGGAGGACGAGCAACGTCCAGAAATCGGTCGCTGCCCACGTCGTCAGGAAGGTCGCCTCTGCAACCACTCGGAATGGTCCGCGCGCTGGATCGTGCAGGACCAGCTGCCCCTCCGCCCAGGCAAGTAGAACGACATAGTGAAAGCGACCTGGCCGGCCTTCGATGAGGGCGATGAGCGGGCGTCCCCGCTCGAGATGCTGCTTTGCAGCAGGCTCATCGCCGCGGAAGCCCTGCGCCGTCCAACCGCGCCGCCTTACTTCGGCTGCAAGAACATCCCCCCGGATGCCGCTGGCGCGTGCGCCGGGCAGGAAGGCAAAGTCCTCCGAGGAGACGTCTCGATCGCCCCAATATCGAAGCACCATCGCCGCGGCCGCGCCGCCGCAGAGCTCTTCGCTCTGAAGCAGAAACGGCACGTCGAGGATGGTGACCGGCCGACTCTGGGAAGGGCCGGTTGCCGCTGCCTCTCGTGGGAGACAGGAACAGAGCGACGCACAGTGCTGCACCGACCCTGCCCCAGCGCATCGACAGACGTCAGTTGACCGCGACGATGATCAGGATGAGGATGAGCAGGCCGATGATGATGGTGGTCGTCGAGAGCGTCACGCTTGAGCCGCCCGCCAGCGAATCCTCGACGGCTCGGGCATGTTCGGCAAGCTGGCGCAGCTCGGGGCCGTCCATCGTGGCAACTGCAGCCTCCGGGCGCCTGATGTCGATGCCCACACGAGCCGCTATATCGCGCACCTGCTGGCGTTCGAGCAGACCCCGGATAGTTCGACGGTCGGCATCGGAGCGCTGCACGTGGGCTGCAATCGCGCGATCGAGCGTCGCCTGATCCACCATCGAGCGTTGCTGAGCACGCGCTGTGACTGGCAGCCCCAACCCAGTGGAGAGAACAACAACGAGGATGTTTCGCGCGACCTGCATGGGGCGACCTCCTTGACTGCTTGATCCGAGACGGCGCACTTGGAGAGGAATCGTCGATGACGAAGTTGCAGAGTGGGTACCAAGTCGCCGTCGAGCGGGTGACCGCGATCGTTGTCCCCCACAAACGCATTTCTGGGCGGACTTTAGCCCGAGCACCAAGGCGGTGTGGGATTCCATGGTGAGCCCCAGGCCCGCCGGACACTCACGAATTCGTGATCGGTGGACGAAAGTCGTGTCCACGATTCATCTGCGTTTCGCTCGGTGCCATCCAAAAGGGTGGAGAGCCTGTTTGCGCGCTCCGGCCCAGAATCACACGTCGGCAATGCCGAGCGGCTACTGCCAGGTGTTCAATGCAATTCCGGGACACAACATCGGAGTGACACCTCGCGTGCTGTGGCCGTATTGAATGCGGTCATCTCATCTACAACGACCAACTCAAATCGCATCGCCCTCAATCCCCGTACTGATACGCCGTGCGCGCTCGCGTCGTGGTCGACGAGTGGGCGGCGTCACAAGGAACCGGCAATCACGCCCAAGGTCTGCGCCCACTCGTCGGATCGCCGTCCGTCGAACACCGAATCGTTAGATCCGCCTGGAAATCGTGGTGAGCCTGACGTTCGCTCAGGGGCCGATCGACTCGAAGCCTCCTTGGAGCCTCGGAGCCTGGGTGTCGTCCTGATCTCGTCGGCGACGCCGTGTGCTGCGATCTGACTCGGATCGACTCGGTCTCCTCGGTGCCTCGGAGCCGACCGGGCCAAACCCATCACGGTCGACCCTGGCCCGCGCTGCTGAACAGAACCGAGACGTCGAAGTAAGCCGTTGCGCTTCGACTTCGTGTGATCGGAGCTTTTGCAGACGTCGGCCCGTTGCGTCATCACGGGCGACTGAGGGTCATGCCTGGACCCTCAGGAGCCGGCGCAGCGAGCAGTGCGAGCGCTCCGGCAATCGCTATAAGGGCGAGCATCAAAGCAGTAGCGTTCGTGGACGAGGGCGCGCGTGCCGGATCTCGATCGGACCCGTGCGAACGCCATGTGAACCTGAAGAGGCCAACCGTGACGCCTGCGATCATGAACACGATCAGCGCCAGACGCGCGGCGCGATCCACGCCAGGTCCGGCGGTCCCGGTGACTTCCTCGTAGAGACGCGCGACCCCGTTGAGCAGCGGCAAGAGCTGTGACACGAACGCGAACCGCACCTCGGTGCGGCGGAACGCAAGGCCGAAGATCCGGTCCATCGGGCTCGGGCGGCGCAGGACGACCAGGCGGGCAATGAGGAAGAAGACGGCCGCGATGGCGAACTGGAACGTCACGTATCCCCAGAACGCCGGCGTCGAGTACAGCCCGGCGATGCCGACGAGCACCCAGACGCCGAGGTGGAGCGCGACGATTGCGTACACCGCTGCGCGGAGGGCGGGCGGCACGAAGGCCTCGATCGACCGGCGCTCCAGCGTAGCTTGCCGGCGCTCTGCGAGCGGAACGTTGTTCTTCAGCCAGTGGTTGAAGAGCACGCTGCTCCCGGCGAAGTAGGCCAGCCAAAGGAACACGAGCCCTGTGTTGATGTCTGACAGCACCATCCAGCGCTCGGGCTCGAACGCCGGGGCCGAGAGCGTCTGCGGCCAGAAGCCCGTCTGGACGGCGACGAGCACGGCAATTCCCGCAGCTCCAAAAGCGTAGGCGCACCACCAGAACCACCGGCCTTCCAAGAGGGTTCTGGCCGCCTCGGGATGGGTGGCAAGCCACCCGGGGGTGACGGTCCTCCACGACGGGGAGCATGAAGCGCGCGTTCAACGCCGGCAGGCCGAACCAGAGGACCACCATCAGCGCGGCGTACACGAGGACGTCGATCCATTCGGTCATCGGAGTTATCCTTTGCGGCTTTCGGTGGTGAGGGCGGTGTCGAAGACGGCGGCGATTTCCTTGCGGCTCAGGCCCTCGACGAGGAGCGCGCGGACCAGGCGGCGCATCAGGCGCTCGGCGCGGCTGGCGCGGGCCTTGACGACTTCTCCCGGCGCGCCCCGCCGGATGAACGTGCCCTTGCGGCCGGCTGTGAGGACGACACCCTGGTCCTCGAGGATCCGGTAGGCGCGGGCGACGGTGTTCCGATTGAGCGAGAGCTCGCCGGCGAGCTGGCGGACGGTTGGCAGCGCCGTGCCGGGCTTCAGGCGATCGGACTTCACGGCATCGTGGATTTGGCGGACGATCTGCTCGTATACAGGCTCGGGGGCGGTGGTGTGGATGACGAGGTCGATGGCCACTTTGTCATAATATATAATATGACAAAGTGCCCGTCAAATCCGGATTCGAGAT
>CAWACZ010000016.1:0-1480887 GCA_963780685.1 uncultured Acidobacteriota bacterium
AATTACTTCTGCCGGTTGACGACAATTAGATCTGCCGCTTCGGGTCGGCCAGCTGGCCTGTGTAACGCGGTGAGCCAGGAGGCTCATGGTCAGCGATGCGCAGGTTCGGCTTTTAAGGCAGAAGCGTATGGATGGCAAGACCCAGGCGGCCGCGGCCGCCACAGCAGGCATGAGTCTCCGGACGGCGCGAGAGTGGGACACGGGGCCGGTCCCGTCGGTCACCAAGCAGCCGCGCGATTGGCGGACACGCCCCGATCCGTTTGCGGCGGTCTGGCCGACCGAGATCGAGCCGCTGCTCCACCGCGATCGGAAGGGCGTGCTCGAAGCCAAACTTGTGTTGGCCGAGCTCTGCACGCGCTATCCGGAGCAGTTTCATACGGGACAGGCCCGCACCCTGCAGCGGCGGTTTCGGGACTGGCGGGCCATGCATGGCCCGGAGCCGGAGATCTTTTTCGAGCAAGTGGCGGTGCCGGGCCGCGAGGCGGCGATTGACTTCACACACGCGACCGAGCTGGCGGTGACGATTGCGGGCGAGCCGCTGCCGCATCTGCTGTTCGAGTTCGTCCTCCGCTACAGCGGCTGGACGTGGGTCGCGGTGGCCTTCGGCGAAACGTTCGAGGCGCTGGTCGCCGGGGTGCAAGGCGCCCTGTGGGCGCTGGGCGGCGTGCCGGCCGTGTTGCGGAGCGACAATCTGTCCGCGGCGACGCACGAGCTCAAACGCAGCGGGGGCCGCGATCTGACGGTCCGGTTCCGCGCCGTGCTCGATCACTACGGCCTGCACTCCAGTCGGATCACGCCGGGACAGGCGCACGAAAACGGGGTGGCCGAGCAGGCGCACCGACGACTGAAGTCGTTGCTCGCGCAAGCGCTGCTGATCCGCGGGCACGCGGACTTCGCGGAGTTGGCGGCGTACGAGCAGTTTGTGCAGGAGGTCGTCGACGGGTGGCGCAACCGCGCCGTCGCCGAGCGCCTCGCGGACGAGCGGGCGCACCTGCACCCGCTGCCGTCGTCGCCGATCCCCAGCTACACGACCTACCATCCGAAGGTCCGGCGCTGGAGCACGATTCGCGTCGCGCATCGCACCTATTCGGTGCCGGCGCGTTTGATGGGGCATACCGTCGACGTGCGCGTGTACGCCGATCGCCTCGAGGTCCGGGATCGCGGCCAGGTCGTCCAGACGATGCCCCGGTTGCGCAAGGAGGATGACCATCGCATCGACTATCGGCACGTGATCGGCTGGCTGGTCCGCAAGCCGGGCGCATTTGCGCGGTATCGCTATCGTGAAGATCTGTTTCCGTGCGTGACCTTCCGACGCGCCTACGATCGCCTGCAGGCGACCCACGGCGAGCGTGCCGACGTGGAATATCTGCGGATCCTGCAGTTGGCGGCGACGGCCGGCGAGCAGCGCGTGCTCGACGTCGTGACGACGTTGCTCCACGCACCCGGCCGCTTCGAGTATGTCGCGGTGCAGGTCAGCGTCGCACCGCCGGTGGTCGCCATTCCGACCCTTCACATTCCGCTGCCGGATCTGCGGGTGTATGACACGCTCCTCACGGGAGCGGTCGCATGACCCGCGCAAGTAAACTCACCACGATCGGCGATCAGATCACGACGCTCCTCACGCGATTCGGACTCACCACCGCCGCCGGCGAGCTCGTCTCTCGATTCGTCGAAGCGGAGCAGCAGACCGCGCTCCCGCTGCTGCTCGAAATGTTCGAGCTCGAAGCGCACGAGCGACAGGAGCGGCGCATCAGCCGCCTCCGTCGTGCCTCCAAGCTGCCGCCGGGCAAGACGTTCGACACGCTCGACGAGGGGCGGCTGCCGGCCGCGCTCGTCCGCAAACTCCATGAGCTCGCCGAGGGCGATTTCCTCGACGACGCGACCAATGTGCTCGCGTTCGGGCTGCCGGGTGTGGGCAAGAGCCACGCTATGTGTGCGGTGGGTCACGCGCTCGTCGAGCGCGGGCAGTCGGTGCTCTTCGTCCCGACCTACACCCTCGTGCAAGAGCTGCTCGTCGCGAAGCGCGACCTGGCACTGCCACGTGCCTTGCGCAAGCTCGATCATTTCGCCGTGTTACTGCTGGATGATCTGGGCTACATCCAACAGAGTCCCGACGAGGCCGAGGTCCTCTTCACGCTCCTCGCCGAACGCTACGAGCGCCGATCGGTGATCCTGACGAGCAATCTCGTGTTCGGATACTGGGAGCGCATTTTTCGCGATCAGATGGCGACGGCGGCGGCGATTGATCGGCTGGTTCACCACTCCGTGATTCTCGAGTTCGACGTGCCGAGCTATCGCACGGAACGCGCGAAACGCCGCGGCAAAGGCGACGCGCCGCCGTCAGAGGCGGCGTCATGAAGAGGCTGTGGACGCTGACGGACCCATGGACGCGCAGACGCGCCCACAGGTCCTTGGAAATCGCTGCGCGATTCCCACAAGCGCCCACAAGCCGTTCTTGGGTGTCTTCCGAAAACGATCGGAGAAGAGAAGAGAAACTTCACCAACGGTCAGCGACCGGCCAACGACCGTTAACCGAGTGCCCTTGGTCGCGAGGACACTCCTTTGCCGACCCTTCGCCGGCAGAACTAGTTGTCGCTGACCGGCAAAAGTAGTTGACGCCGCGCACCTGCCGACGAGTACCAGCGCAAGCACACTCACCAGTCCCACGAGGACTACCAACCGGTATCGATTGGTGAAGTGGGGCAACCGTCACTCTTCCAGTGCGAGTTCCCTCAACCCGGACTACTCCTGGCAACCTAACGATCCAAATGAGCCGCGCGCCGCGGCGACATGAACGCACGAGACCGCGGGCACGTCGGCTCCATTTGGAGGTTAGCCGGTTGCTCAGACTCGTTCAATGCCACACGAGATCAGCGGGACACGTTCAAGTTGAACACTTTTGCGAGAAACTCCTTGACCGCCTTCACGGTGTCTACTGTGGCTGCCTCGTCATAGCCCACATGCGCCCCCCGTTCGACACACTGATCGTTCATCGTGAACGGCGAGTTGGTCTTGCTGTTGACAACTAGCCCCCGTTCGCCCTCGGCAAGCTGGCAATTGCGAGCCGTCTGCGCTTCCGCCAGGTTGAAGGGCCTCGCCTCATGCTTGCGGGCGATATTGTCGTAATTATGGTGCGCCCCAGGATACTCGGTTAATGTGGCATCGACTCCGGCCGCTCGAAGCCGGCCAACATAACCGCGACATGGTCCAATCGGGACGTAATCGTCCGCGACTCCGTGGAACAAGCGGATCGGCTGGCCAGTGACTTTATCGTCCTCGCGATACCTTATGTAACAAGGCGTATAGAGTCCGATATGCGCAGCAAATTGAACATCTCCTGGAGCCCACATCTTGCGGAAGCGCTCGTTGCTCGAGTACACGGCCGCCACGGCACCCTTTGAGAAACCCATTACAGCGATCCGGCTCGCATCAATTTGCGGGTGCTGCGCAAGCATCGCCAACGCACGATAGGCATCAACCATCATGGCCAAGGTGTCCAGTTGGCTTTGATCGGTGACGGTGCTCGTGATGCCTCGGCCAGAGAAGCTGTCGAGCAGGAAGGCTGCACTGCCGATGCTGTTCAATTCGTCCGCCCACCGAGCGTGATACGCCGCCAGTCCTCCCGACCCGTGCGCCAAGATCACGGCTGGCACTTTTCTTGTGGCACCGATCGGAATACGCAGTTCGCCGGCGAGCGTCATCGGTCGTCCGTTCTTGTCTCCCAATAAGAACTGCTGCGTGGTAACCGTTACCGTCTCAACTGGGCGAATCTCAATGCGTGCTTGGGCGCGCACGATCCCAGGAGCGAAACTCGCGAATCATCCCAGCGACAACAACTCCTGTGAGAACGGGCTTGGGAGTCATCAATCTCTCCTCTCACACTCTATCCGGCTAACGTTCCGGTTCTGCGGCGGTGCGCTGCCGTATGTGCCTTGGCACTTGATCTTCACCGGGCTGCAAACCGATGTTAGACGCCTTCGCTAATAGATAAGATTTCGCTTGCCCGCTCAACCTTGAGAAGGTCCGACTTCCGATTGTCCGCCATTGAGCTTGAGTAAAAAGCCGTGAACGGCCCTCTTATAGCGACCATCACCATGAACTCCTGAATTAGTGCAGCGGAGGAGCGCTGGACGGCGGCCGTCGATGATTCGCCGCTTGTTCAAAAGAATACGCCAACCTAATGAGAGTGGATTCTGACCACGCGCGCCCAAGGAACGTTATCCCAGATGGGAACTCGCCTCGAACGAATCCCATAGGAACTGTCATTGCGGGGAAGCCTGTTCTCGGAGAGAGCGTCTGGCTATTGTCGCCAGCGGGCGTATTGAGATCGCCAATAAGCCGGGGTGGATTGTCCCAGGTTGGATAGACAATCGCCGATACATCCGCATCGTCCATGGCTTTCGTTATGGTCTCGCCACGTCTTTGTTGAGCCTCGCTGCACGCGGCATCATCCGTGGGGCGAAGCTGTGACATCTCGGCGTTGCGCATCCGAACTTCAATAGAAGGATGAAACCTGCCAGATGCCAGAATTTGCGCGAGATCCTTCACCGGCGGTGCCGGATCGCGCGACGCGAGGTAGTCATTCAGCCCGAACTTAAATTGTTCCGGAAAGCCGCACCCTGACGGGTTTTGAATGTCATCGAAACCTGGGATTGTCAAATGGTCGACAAGAGTCGTGCCGTTCCGCTGCATCACACGCAAAGCCTCGTCGAATATCTTGACGACATCGGGGTCAACTGTCGGCCGCATGATAAAGCGCGCGACCCCGATACGCACGCCTTTCAGACCTCCCGCCTCGAGCGCAGCGGAGTAGCTGGCTTCTTTGTGGACACGGGCACCCTCGGTCACTGGATCGTCAGGATCGTACCCGGTGACGATGTCGAAGACCCTCACTGCATCGGTAACCGTGCGCGCCATCGGGCCGGCCACATCATTCATCAGGTTGAGCGGCACGATTCCGGACCGACTGGTCAAACCCATCGTCGATCGGATCCCAACGAGGTCGTTGTGCGCCGATGGACCTCGGATCGAATTCCCTGTGTCAGTGCCAAGACCAACTGTCGCAAAGCTGGCGGCGACCGCCGCGGCCGTGCCACCGCTCGATCCTGCCGTCACGCGGTCCAGTGCGTAGGGATTGCGCGTGTAACCCGGCAGTTCGGAACCGACGGTCTCGACGGGGCTCCATGCGAATTCGGCCATGTTTGTCTTTGCGACGATAATGGCGCCGGCCTCGCGGATCTTCCTCACCTGAAATGCGTCGCGGTTGGATATCCATCCCGCCAGTGATAGCGAACCGGCCGTCGTCGGCAGACCGATGGTTTCGAAGTTGTCCTTTATGACCATCGGAATGCACTGCAGCGGTTTAGTAATCCCCCCGCCTGCAATCTCAGCCTCTATCACCCGCGCCTCGCCCAGTGCTCTTGGATTGACCGTGACGATCGCGTTGATGGCTGGTCCCTTCTTATCGTATGCCTCGATGCGATCCAGATACTGTTGAACGAGTTCCACACACGTGATGCGTCGGGCCTGAAGGGCTTCATGAATATCCGAAATGGTCGCTTCGCGCGCTTCGAATTTTGTTTGGCATGCCGCCGCCAACACGGCAAGAGGCAACACAAGAACAACCGCGAGCCCTCGCTTCACGGTGAACCTCCTCATCGTGGCGGATCGTGCGTCTAACGTTGCGAATGAGCCGCGCGCCCTGGCGACATGATTACGCAAAGCAACTGGCGCGTCGGCTCCATTCGTTGTTCGACCGCGTCGCGATACACCCTTCAGGCAGTCTGTCCTGGTTTCCCCTGCGATGCTAGCCAGCGTAGATCCCATAGCCAAGGAGGCCGGCAAGGACCACGAGGCCGGCGCCAGCCACCTGGATCTCCCAGGACCGTTCCACAGAGACACGCGCCATCAATCTCAACGCCAGTTTCGGTGCGCAGAAGCGAATCAGGCTCTTGATGAGGAGGCCCCATCCCACCAGCGTCAGCACAACAGGTATTCCCGACCATATGTTATGAAACCCGATGATGACGCCTGCCAGTGGCAGATTCACAAACCCGTCCACGAAGGCGCCGGCTTCCCCCTTGCCTCGCAGGAGGATGAAGAACTCCGCCCAGGCCTTGGGTTGCAGGATGTGCGAGAGACCAAAGACTCCGAACAGAATGATGGCAAAAACTTCAACGGATTTTTCCATCCGCTCCTCCCGTGATTCGCTGAAGTTGTATCCTCAGGCTATCCTCAAGACGCGCCTGCGCACCGTCATGCTCTTGGCGGTCGAACGTTCCGCTTCAGCCGCGGCGGCTCATCATCGCGCCGGCCGCCGACGGGCTGCAAGCGGGCCCGCCGATCCCCGCAGGCTCCCGCAGAGGTGTTCGATCACTTGCGGCCAGGCAGCCCCGTGCGCTGCCAAGTCGTCGGTGGTAGTACCGCCGAGATCCAGGGGGTACGCCGGAAACATGGCATCTGTCGGCCGTGCGTACGGAAACAACATGTGCCCGGCTTGCGGATAGTGCAGGTGCTTCACATCGTTGGCTCGTCCGTGTTTCGACATCCGGTCGACAATCATCCTGCACATTCGCCCTGCCGCCCATACTCGATCATCTCCGCCGGATACGAGCAGCAAGGGGCCATGCGCGCGCTCAGTGGCGATGGCGGCTCGTTCAACGGCGTCCTGATCATCGAGGGCTGCCTCGGAGAGCGGCAGCATCGAGAGGCCTCGTTCAGAGCGAGCCGGAGCCACGTTCGTCGGAAACGGGAGGTACGGAAACGGCTGCCCCCGATAACTCCAAGTCGAGCGCGCCACCCCGGTTGGCTGTGTGAAGTCAAGGCCGACCCACACGACGCTGCCGGGTGTGTACGCGACCACCGGCCCGACCAGACGCGGAAATGTCGCGGCGAGCAGCAACGCGAGCTCGCCACCCCGCGAGGCACCGACGACAGCCGCACGACTGTTCCCGGCGATGACGTCAGTTCGACCGAGAAGCCAACGAACGCCTCGCTCGATGCGCTCTAACGGAATCTCCACCATCGTCGTCTGCGTGTCGCTCGTACCCCAGTACGCCAGGGCCAGACAGGCGAAGCCTTCCGGCACGCAAAGGTCGAGGAAGGTACTCTGGAGTTCCTCCGTCAGAGCCACCGAGCGCGAGGACCATTGGGAATGGGCCACTCCCTTCCGGAGTGCGAAAGGTTCCCACAAGGTCGCTCTCATGAAGCCTGATCTCCATTGATTGCTCTCTTTTGTGTCGCCTGTGTCGGGCTAACGGCCAGGGTTCAGCCGCGACGGCTCGTGGTCACACCGGCCGACGTCGGCTGCAACCCGTGTTAGACCACGTGTTCGATCGTGTCGATAACACGATTTGTGGTTCGCGCGTACCGGTACACAGCGAGCAACACGAACAGGATGACGCCGCCAATCAGGAATTCGCCGGTATGCTGCACCCACGGGTGCCGCCAGGCGCGATAGCTCATGTGTGTGTTGCCAATGCGGATCATCTCGAACGCCGCAAAGTAAAGGCCGAACAGAACGAGGCCCACGACAGCCGCACCACACGCAGCGACCGACGTTGCCGCCCAGCGAAGACCTGCGACCTCGAAAAAGGCACTCTGAGACAGCCACCGGACCATCGCATTGGCCACCACCAGGTAGATCGCAATAAACGACATCAAGATCAGCACGTCGACGCTTGTGCGCCGATAGTACACAGAGTCTCGGACCTGCGCGACGGTAACGCCGTGATGGGTTGCCAATGCCTCGAACAACTCCGTCATGCACGAGTCGCGGATCTCTTGGTACGCCTCGCGACCCACGTAGGCGCCCGATCGAGGCCCGCGGTGAACGTCCGCGTACCGAACCGCCGCATCCTCCGCCAGAAGTACCTCGTCCGTCAGATGCAACACCTGACTCCGATCCTGAGAGTCGAGTCGAGAGGAGCTGTCAGTGGGCCGCCACTCACATGTTCTTCCGGTCCCAACTCGGCTGCACGCGGGCACCCCGAGCACCAGTAGAACCGAGAAGGCGACGAGTGCTTTCATCGTTCGTGTCGTTCAGTGGTCTAACGCATGGGGCTGACCCACGGCGGCCGGTTCCCCGCCGTTTCGGTTCAACACGAACGTCTGAGGGCCGCCGGGTCCAGCCCCTGTTAGAGCGCGTGTCGACCTGTCTGACTGCCGCGCGATTTTCCCTGCAGTCAGCAACCGATCAACGCGCTTTGATCTCAATTTCAATCAGCTCGTAAGGAGTGTCGAGCAGATTCTCGATTCTGTGCTTTCGTCCTCCGGGAAAATACGAGACCTGGCCGGCCCGCCCCGGTCGGTCCTCCACTTCACCGGTTGCGGTCGTCACCTTCACTCGGAGATCGGTCAGATATACGGAGACGGCATCCTGAACATGATCGTGCATCGGCACGCTCTCGTGCGGACCGACGCGAGTCCGAAAGATACGAACTCTATTGTTTTCGAGCTCAAGCGAGATGTGTTTGGGGTCGCTCGCAATGGGATCTTGGGTGCTCCTTGCCGGGAGTGCTACAACCACGGTCACGATTAGCGCCAGCATCCCTGCGCGCAAGACCGAAGGTCGCGTCATGATTTGATCTCCTATCTCGATCGATTTCTTCGCTCGTCACCCTCAATGACTACTACCGTGCAAGCGCCAGCCGATCCGAACGCGGGAAATATTGACGAAACATCGGAAGCTTGTTGCGTGAACAGCGGTCTAATACTACTTTGTTAGATCCGCAGGTTGATTTCCGCGAGTTTCAGCATAGTTTTCAAATAGTGCGGGTGCGTCACGAAGAAATGTGCGGTCAGAATCTCGGTGATCACCGCACGGGCGACCGGCAGCGTCGGCAGGCGGGCGCCCCGTCGACAGCGTTCGTGTTGCAGCCACGCGTACGCGAGGGCGGTCAGCACCACGTGGCGTTGCCAGCCCGGCCACGAGCGACCTTCGAAATGATCGAGGCCGAGTTCGTCCTTGAGTTCTTGATACTGCTGTTCGATCGCCCAGCGCTGATGCGCCAACCGCACCAAGGCACGGCGCGAGGCCGTGGGGGGCAACGCGACCAGATACGCTTTGATGCGCGGCGTTGCTCCGAGATCGCGTTCGAAGAGCAGCGAGATCTCGGGGGCGAGTCGCCGTGGCCGCCAATCGTGGGCGGGCGTGACGCGCAACGCGGCGAAGTGCGCCGCCCACAGACGATTGGTGCCATTGCGCCACGAGATGCGGCGCCATGCCTGGGCCGGCAGGCCCGCGCCGATGGCGGCCACGGCTTCGGGCTTGCGGCCGTCGGTAAGTTGCAAGCGCGTCGGCGTGCCAGCGCGACCCGGTTTGCGGGCGGGTACGCCACGGGCGGTGTGCCGCGAAAGACCGTGAGGGTCGACGAGATCCCGAGGGTGTACGGCAGCTGCAACCGGTGCAGGGTCCGGCGCAACGTCGCGTTGTCGCCGAAGTCGGCATCGCCGAGGACCGCTGTTACGTGAAACCCGGCCGCACGGATCTGCCTCAGAAGCGTGAGCGCCAAGCGCCACTTTTCTTGAAAGCGAACGGTCGGGGGAATGCGCGCGCGCTGACGGAGATTCCGAACTCAACCACGTCTCGGGGAGATACAACGCCGCGCCGAGCATCCACGCGCGCACTCCGGTCCACAGGGCGGCCGTCACCGCGACTTGGCAGTTGGCAACCTTGCCGAGCGTGCCGCAGTACTGGCGCGCAACGCCCACCGAATGTGTGCCCTGTTTGGGGAAACTGGTGGCATCGAGAATGAGCACGCCGGCGCGCTCTGGCATCACACGGCGCAGGCGCCGCCAGACACGCTCGTCCCGCCAGGGCGCGTCGGTGATGAAGTGCTGAAACGCTTGATACGTACCCGGGTCGCTGACCCGCTCGAGCATGCCGCTCATCGACTTGCGGCGACTGTCGTTCAACAGCCCGAGCACATACCGGCGAAACGCCCCGCGCTGCGCCACGTGGCCGAACTCGCGCTCGAACGGCTCGAGCCATTGGACCAATCGGTCCAGCCAGGCCGGCGCGTTGCGCGGCAGCAGCACTGCACATCAGCGTACCGAAATCGCCTGCACCGTACAATGTCACCAAATTAGATCACCAGGGGATCACTCGGGAAATGTGCGATTAACAAAGAGTACTAACGACCTGCAAATGAGCTGCGAAGGCGCAAATAGCGCGCCTTCGGCAGCTCCATTTGCTGGTTAGGTGGCATCTGGACGGGGACCCGCCAGACACCCTAGAGGGCCGGACCCTAGCGCCCGGAGCCTCTTGGCGGCGATGAGATCAAGGGATTCAGCACGGGGCGCAACGCGGCTCATCGAATTCGAGCCATGGCTAGCGTGTTCGGCGGAGCTCCTCCCCGGGGATCGCTAGCCCTACAACCTTCCCTGACGCGTCCAACTGGAACGTCAACAATCCGGGTTTGATTCCATTCGGTCGGATGATGGCGAACGCGTGAGGCGCGCGTGTGGGCCCGAGACGCATTCGTGCCTCCCATGGGTCGTCCTCCGACACGTCGACGACTGCCAGGCCATCGCTCAGAATCTAGCGGCGCGAAAGGTCCTTTCCAGTTCCGGCATGGTACCCTCCCCCAAGCGCGTCTCATCCGCGCGCCACCTAACACGCGGATAACCTGCAAGGGCCGCGGCGGTCCGTCTGCTGCGCGGACCTTGTCAGGTTCATCCGATTGTTGGGCAGCGCTTTCATTTGGGTCGCATCTCGACGGTCATGACAATTCTCAGTCGGCCCTGGCACCCAGGCGGAAGCTCGACCGTTCGACTCTCCGGACGGAAGCCCTGAAGAGCAGCCACAATGCTGTACTTCCCTGGTTCCCTGGCCTCAAGTACAGCGTGGCCCTTTGAGTCGGAGACCGCCCTTGCCACCGCTTCTGTCGATGTACCGACCTTCGGAACGAGTTCAACTGCGCTCCCCATCCACGTCGGCCTCGCACTGCACCATGTCGAGCCCGCGCGACTTCGAAGCCCACCAGCGCTTCACCGGTTCAGGCTTCGGAGCAGGCACGGAAGGACTGAGCCGCCGTTTCCGTCAGCTCACGCTTGAACGATCGTCTTGAAGCCTCCGAATGCCATCCTCTTCATGTCGAAGGGCATCATTGGCGGCTGCTCGTTCGCGTTCATCTCTTTCATGACTTTTTTGTTCACTGCGTTGCGATGCGCTTTGGACTTGTAGACGATGAACGAGAAAACGACCGTCTCACCTGCCTTGGCTTTGGCGAGCGTCGTGAACTGGGTGATCTTCATTCCCGGCATCTTTGGGAAGAGATCGTCACCGACGCACTCGAAATATTCGAGCGCCCCGTGCTTCTTCCATACTTTTGCGCCGCCCGCCGCCATCTTCTTGTACGCGGCTAGGTTCTTCTTGGGGACCGGTATCACGAATCCGTCGACGTAGGTCATGTTCCTTTCCTCCCGTTCGCCCGCTCCAGCGGGCCTCGGCCAATATTAGAGACAGTCGCGCGATTCCGAAGCGGTTCTTAATGTGGGAACCGCCGTCTGGCTGTAGCGACCCTTTGCGAAGCGCCCGCGCCGTTCCGCGTGGTGACGCTGCGGCCAAGGCACTGGGGGCTTTCCCTCACATACGGGGGCCTCGATGCGTTCCTAATGAACGTCGCGGGCCCCCAACCCCACGGTCGCTGAGGTACTGCTCGGCGCCCCTCCGTTCGGGAAAGGTGCCTTGGCCTCCGCAACGCCGACCTCCCGCGCCGGAAGCCGCTTCCTCGCCAAGCGAGTTGGACCCTCACGTCAGAGGGTTGCGTCCCATGTCTTCGAGTTCGACTATGACACGGCCGCCGGCCATCCGACCTCCACAGGTGACCTTGTCCATGCCGGTCTTTGGCGACCCTTTCGCAGCGGCTGCTTCCTGCACGCACACCGCAAGGATTACCCCGAGCGCGACGGCTTGGACGGAGTTTCTTAGTCGAAACATCGGCCGCCTATGCGTCTGCCCAACGCTTGGCGCTCAGCCGCGGCGCTTGATTCTGGCAGGCGCTGTCGGCTGCAGCGCCGGGTTAGGCGGCTCGTATATCACTTCGCTGGTCAGAATCGGCACTCGGCACGCGATAGGCGTTAACGTCTGAGTTCAATCTCGAAAAACGAGTCGGCAGTGCCAGAGATCGACTGAAACCATTCTTGACGCGATGAAACGCCCATCCATACCGGTGCATTGACGCGACAGAGAAAGAAGCGGCCCGCTTCGTCGGTTTGCGTGACCGCGACCAGGTAGCTGCTTACTCCTGCCTCAAGCCACACGACGACGCCTCGCAACGGCTGTCGGCCTTGGGCAGTCGTCCCGTAGACCAAGCCCGTAATCATCGGGCTTGCTGCCGCCGGCGGCGTTAAGGAGCTGCCCGCTGGGGCGACCTGCACATCAATGGTCGTGTCCTTGTCTACGACTGCACTCGCAAGGCACGGCTGCAATGGTCCAGAGACGTCCCTGGCGTACGCGAACACCCGACTCTTCGGCGGCACGCGGGCCGTGTAACGGCCATTGTCATCGGTAACAAAAGCGTCTTCTCTCTCGCTCTCAACAATACAGCCGCTAGGGGACTGACCGCATGGCCCAACGCTGATGCCCAAGAGCCGCACTTGGCGCCCCGCAAGCGGACGTGAGACCCCATCGACTGTCTCGAAAAGAGTACCGGAAACCACAAAGGACTCGGGAAGGGGCTGCGAAAGAGGTACGGGCGACGTCGGGACGGAATTGCTGCAGCCGCCCAGCCAGGTCAGCAACGAGGCCGCGAGGAGACGACGACGGAAGATACGCACACGACCCTCTCTTCACGCCGGACTTTCCGTTCGAACCCTTATCTGACCGACCCACTGGCGACCGGACGCGAGACCCGTCGGCCGTCTCGGCAACCAGGCGGCCGGAAGCCCTGTTGGCGAAGCCTCACGCGTGGGTCCGCCTAACGACTGCGTTCACTTGCCGGGCCGGCTGCAAGGAACGTAATGTCTCGAAAAACCGTAATGCCGGCCCGGTCAAGTGCAACGCTTTGTTAGCTGCCGGATAGTTGCTCGGCGGTACCTGGCACTGCAGGACCACAATTGGGTGGCAAGGCAGCGACTGTCAGCGCGACAGCGTCGGCTGCATTACCACGTCCGAGCGATTCTCCGGACGAGCTGATTACTTCATACTGATCGCGGCCCAATGGAACCACATGAGGCGTGTCCCGCGTGAACGGATAGCCCGTGCATCGACTGAAGTAAAAACGGTTCAGGCTCGTGAACGGAAAAAGTTGCCTCAGTTTTGGCTCTGCGGCAGCGGCCGTGACAAAGGCCGTGAGTTCGGGAAAGGTCTCGCCAAGAGACGCCAAATATCCTCGCCATCGCATTTCTACTTCTTCGCCACGTTCATAAGCGGCTGCCGCTGGTTCGACCTGAACGAAGCGAAAGGCGCTCGCCAGTTCGGCTGTTGTGCAACCAGAGGCGATCCATTTGTCGATGGATCGGGCCGTGTCCAGGATTTCTGGGGTCGCTCCCTGCGCGAGGTAAACGCCTCGATTCCAAAAATCAAAGCTGAACATGCGCTTCTCGGCACCGATATACACCTGCGAGAAGCGTGGCCCCGATTCGACGCGCGCATAAACAACAAAACGCACTGACTTGTCTAGTTCTGAGACTGACAGCGGAGAAGCGATTTCACGCAATGCCGTTCGGAGGGCATTTGCAAGTCCCCCCTGCTCGGCAAGATCGGGATAAAGCGTCGTGATGTCCTTTGCAACTTCCATATTTCGCACGACTCAGGCGGCTAACGACATGCTGCTCAGCCGCGAGCGGCACGCAGATCTTCACATAATCCGAATCGGCCGGCCGCTCGTCGGCTGCAGCGGCCTGTTAGTCAGCCATGGGGTTCAACATCGTCAATGCGAAATGTCCCGATTCCTGAGGGATGCGATCAAGCCACCAAGCGAGATAAGGAAGAGGACGCTGACGATTGCCAGGTACGGCCCTTGGGACATTGATACAAGACCCGAAGCACCGGCGTCCGGCGCATTAGACATCCATTCCTCGATATTTCCCAGGACCGATCCAAAGAGCAGGCTGACCATGAACGCCCACGTGGCGATCGATGATGCCGACCGCTGTCCACTTCCGCTGGCTGAGGACCGCGCCACCTACGAGGAATACGCCAGCCGCCCAATCCGGTCCCAGTGATAATGGTGCCGTGCTGATTTCGTTGAAATGCGCGCATGTTGCAGCACAAAGGAAGAAGGCACCGAACCCGAGCGCCACCAAGGGCTTTGCCAAGAATGTCATCGGCCGACCTCCAAAAATGGGAAACTCGCGGCCTCAAGGTGCCACGACGCGGAGCAGCCTCACAGAACCTTACCGAGTCGCACCAAGGTTACTGCGGCATTTCAGATCGTCTGGCTAACGTTTCGACTGAGCCGCGCGCGACAGATTACCACCGCGCGTCGGCTCCATTCGAAGGTTAGCCAGCGGCGTGGTTTGATCGTTCCCAATGCGCCGGCACGACATCGACTCTCAGATATTTCTTGAAATCGGCCATGTGCTCTCGAATGTCCGCAAGTTGCGTGTTACCAGCAAAACCGCGGCGCCAGGTGCGCCGGTCAATGGTGCCCAACACTACGTAGTCTTGGCGGTGGACTGCGTCGGAGAATCCAGAGGCGATCATGACTCGCTCCAAGTCGGCTTGATGTACGATGAGCGTCTCGCAGAGCACACACAGCCGGCAGGTCTTGTTCAGAAGCACCAATCTCGGCCCATCGAGATTGTCGACATGAACGACCAGCGGGAGTTTGCGAATCCGGGTAGGCGAGTTGCAGCCCGGACACCTCGTGAAACGCTCCCGCACGTGCGGGTTGAGGACGAACGAATATCGCGCAGGCAACAATCCCATGCGGAGCCGATTGGCGTTTGGACCCGGTGTACGCATTCTGCCGAATTTCGCGCTAGAGGCCGCGCTCCGGACCCGGTTCCAGGGGGCTCGAGCGCGATTTCAGCCATCCTGCGCAGCCGTTCACGATGCAGAGAGATCGTGTTCGTAGAATTCGATCAAACCTGTCGATGTGCTGCACGAGCTCAGCGGGCAGTTCCTCTTTGCGAAGCACTCCGGCAGCCACCGCCGATGCGACGGTCGGCTCGAGGTGCGTTGTCGCGTATCTCTTCCAGATCTCCCGCGAACGTATCCTGATGGAATCGATGCACAAGATCATTGAGCTCAAACGAATCGATTTCGCCACGTCCCCAACGATCGAATTGGACGCGAAGTTCACTCAGAGCCTTGCGCAGTTCGCGATCATGCGCAATCCCCGCCCATTCTCGAACCAGACGTTTGATCCGCTTCGGGACTTCTTGCATGTGTCAATTGGCCTGTCTGGCTAACGACCGGCGCTCAGCCGCGAGCCGCGTGGGATCGCTTTTTTGCCTTGCGCGCACGGCTCGTCGGCTGCAGCGCCCTGTTAGCCGGTCTCTTGCGAGTGGCCCGCCACTCGTCCAGCGACGCAACACTTTCCCCCGATGGGAGACCTTGCAAGAGCCCTTCGATGGAAATGTCCTCATCGAGATCTGGCCAGTGAATACCGATCCCTGGGCCCAACAGCTCCCACCGGCGTCGTTCCCGGGGAGAGCCTTCCGCCAGCCGGGGATACCACGCCAGGGGTACTGAGACTACACGGCCGTCGCGCAGCTCGACCACGAGCGCGCGATTAGTGACCCGGACGTTCTTCGCCGCCGCCGGGTCCACTGCCACGCTTGAAGTAGTCATGCCACGCCTTGGAAAGTGAATCCTCGTGTTCCCGAACGATCTTGGCGATGCGAGTCAACTCCGGCTCGCTGAATCCATACTTGTACGCCATTCGCACCGGAGCAAGCCAGAACTTCGCGAGCTTGCGCTCCCGCCTCACGTGAACGTGGAGTGGTTCGTTTCGGTCGCTGGAGAAGAAGAAAAACCGGAACGGGCCGCTGTGGAGAACGGTTGGACTCACGCGTCGGATTCTGACAGTTATATGAAGGGGCTGCCAAATCCTGGCTTCCCGATCCGGCTAACGATCACGAATGAGCCGCGCGCCTTCGTGACATGATGGCATGGGCCAATAGGCGCGTCGGCTCCATTCGTTTGTTAGCCTGCGTTGCTTAGTCCGCGACCATTTCCTGCAGCGTATCGAGGATTTCCTTCGTCGTTGCCCCGGACAGGCGACCCAGTCGCTTGATCAGGCGTTCGCTGTCGACCGTCCGCAGCTGGTCCAATGCCACGAACGCCGATCGGTTCTGAAAGCGGCACACCACCCGCCATGGATACGCCTGGCCGCTGGTTGTCATGGGCGCAACGATTACGGTACACAAGTGCTGATTGAGCTCGTCAGGTGAAACCACAAGACATGGACGTGTTTTCTTGATTTCGCTGCCTAACGTCGGATCGAGACGGACCAGATGGACCTCACCCCGCGAGACCGCCGCTCGGCCTACCGCCACTGCCAGTCCTTGATGTCAAAGCGTGTCGGCGTTGGAGCATCGAGGAGTTGATCGTCGCCTTGCGCATGCATCGCCTTCGCCGCCGCGGCCCATCCTGCTCGGCTGATGAGCGGCCCGCACGACCAATGGCCGCGCTCCGCCTGAAGCTCAACTTCCTCGGGCAATTGCGCCTGCTCAGCAGCCTTTGTGTACGCGAATCCCTGGGAGTTTGATGAACAATGAGTTTGGCAACCATATGATACATGTAATACGCGCGCGGGAGTTAGCAAAGAATTGCTGAATCAGACAGGCTAACGGATGTCGCTCAGCGCGAGCGGCGTCGACGAGGCCCCCGATTGAGCGTGCTCTCGCTGCGCTGTCGGCTGCAGCGGCATGTTAGACGGCTTTGCGCGCGTGTCTGCTTCTGTATCCACTTCGCGACCACTGTGCGAACTCGTCAGGCTCCTCGTAGAAGGGCTGGTGTCCACTTCGCGAAAACACGTGACGTGTGGCGGAGGCAGAATCGCCTCACTGTTCTCCACCAGGTATACGGAACGTGTAGTCATAGCGGCCATGTGCAAGAAGAACCGGCACAGGAGTAGAGGCTCGAGGAGATGTCCACTCCTCGTCAGCGGCCCATCAAGTGGCTGAGCAGCTCGGGCCTGACCACGCGTCTTGATACAGAGGAGCTATCTCGGTTTGGAAATCGAAGAAAGCAAGGGCGCCTAGGCGGGAAAGGACTGTGCGAGCGGAGTGCGGTGGTAACTCGCCTGATTGTCCGTCACGCGGCTTTGCGCTCTTCTGACGCATCCTGCTCAAAGAATTGCGCGGCAACTGGGAATAGCCATGCCATATCTCGGCGAGATGGAGTCCCGACTGTAATGACATGCGAACGCGTTGGGCACGACGCGTATTCGATCGCCAACGCCCCCATAATCGAGTGTCCGATTACACCACTTGGTACACTCCGAGATCGACACGAATCGCCTCCAGATCGTGAGCAACCTGGTAGAATGTAGATCGCTCGGATCGCCGGTGGACTGGCCGCCACCCGTAGATATCGACAAACACGAGCTGAAGAGCGTCGCTCAACTGTGGAGGCATCTGCTGCTCATAGAGCCTTGTGCGCATGGCGCTCGGCACGAGGCACACGCGGCCTGTGCCCCGCGACGAGATAGAAGAACTCGGCACCGTTGGCTGACACCATCATTCGCGTCTCCTCTCCACCGCAACGGACCGTCGAACGTTCCGCTTCAGCCGCGGCGGCTCATCATCGCGCCGGCCGCCGACGGGCTGCAAGCGGGCCCGCCGATCCCCGCAGGCTCCCGCAGAGGTGTTCGATCACTTGCGGCCAGGCAGCCCCGTGCGCTGCCAAGTCGTCGGTGGTGGTACCGCCAAGATCCATGGGATACGCCGGGAACATCGCATCTGACGGCCGTGGGTCCGGAAACAACATGTGCCCGGCTTGGGGATAGTGCAGGTGCGTCACGTCGTTGGCTCGTCGGTGTCTCGACATTCGGTCGACGATCATCCTGCACATGCGCCCCGCCGCCCACACTCGATCATCGCCCCCGGACACGAGCAGCAAGGGGCCGTGCGCGCGCTCAGTGGCGATCGCGGCTCGTTCAACGGCGTCTTGATCATCGAGGGCTGCCTCGGAGAGTGGCAGCATGGAGAGGCCTCGTTCAGAATGAGCTGGAGCCACGTTCGCCGGAAACGGGAGGTACGGAAACGGCTGCCCCCGATAACTCCAACTCGAGCGCGTCACTCCGGGGGGCTGCGTGAAGTCAAGGCCAACCCAAACGACGCTGCTCGGCGTGTACGCGACCACGGGTCCGACCAGATGCGGAAAGGTCGCTGCGAGCAGCAACGCGAGCTCGCCACCCTGCGACGCACCGACGACAGCCGCACGACCGTTCCTGGCGATGACGTCGGTCCGGCCGAGAAGCCAACGAAGGCCACGCTCGATGCGCTCCAGCGGAATCTCCACCATCGTCGCTTGCGTGTCGGGCGTTCCCCAGTACGCGACGGCCAGACAGGCGAAACCCTCCGACACGCAAAGATTCAGGAAGTACTCTGGTGTTCCGCCGTCAGAGCCACCGAGCGCCAGTACCCCCGGGAACGGGCCACGCCCTTCGGGTGTGCGAAAGGTTCCCACAAGGTCGCTCTCATGAAGTCTGAGCTCCATTTGATTTGCTCTTGCGCCGCTCCTGTCGGGCTAACGGCAAGGTTTCAGCCGCGGCGGCCTCAGGTGCCTGCGCCGTCGGCTGCAAACCGTGTTAGACGCACAGTGGGCGACTGTCATGGCCTCACTTCGTACAGTGTATTGAACGGATTTTCCAGCGGCACATGCCGGACGCTGCTGAAGCCAGCCTCCGCGCACAACTCGCGCACCTTAGGCTCATGGAGGCCAAGGGTTCCCAGCCCGACACCTCCATTGGCAAGTGACGTGGTCATGCAGTAGAGCACGCTGAAGCCATGGAACATGGCGCCAAGCGGTCCGGTGTTTTCCTCGAGCCTGTTCGAGCAATTGATGTCCAGGCACACGTAGATGCCATCGGGATGTAGCGCTGCTCGAATGGAGCGCAACAAGCCGCGTGGATCAGCCGCGTCGTGGACGACATCAAACGTGGTGATGACGTCATACTGCTCGGGCAGCCCAGCCGAGGCGTCGAGCTGGTGGAAACTCACCTGGTTAGCAACTCCGGCTGCTTTGGCATTGGCGGTCGCCCTGTCAACCGAGGGTTGAAACACGTCGTACCCGGCGTAACGCGACTTGGGAAACACCTGCGCCATCTTGATGAGGGCGCGCCCACGCCCGCAGCCCACGTCCGCCACCAGTGCGCCCCGTTCCAGCTTCGCTTGCACATCGGGCATGGCAGGAATCCACTGTTGCGTCAGCAGGTTTTCGACCGAGCTCATCCCGAACCGTTCCGCGCCATCCCAGAAGTGCACATCATAGGCCGACTGCGGGACGCCGCCACCGCGACGGAAGCATTCTATGACTTGGTCGAAGACCCCTACCAGTGCAGGAAGCAGTTCGTGTACGCCGCCGAAGAAGAAGGGACCGGCCTCGTGCGCGAGAGCAGGCATGTGCTCGGGCGGCAAGTTGAAACGCCGCGTAGCGGAGTCGTATGCAATGTACCCAGCCGTCGCCATTCCGCCGAGCCACTCACGGACATATCGCTCGTTGGTGCCAGTCCGTGAGGCGAAATCTGCGCTGGTCACGGGACCGCTTGCAGCGAGCTCTTTGAAGAGCCCCAGACGGTCGCCGACAGCAGCCAACAGGGTGACAAGCGTGGCGCTGGTGTCGCCGAGCACTTTACCGACGAACTGATCAACCTTCGCCTGGTCGAGCACGCCTTGCGTGTGCATGTCTCACCCTCCTTCCAATTGCGCGGCTAACGATCACGAATGAGCCGCGCGCCTTCGTGACATGATGGCATGGGCCAATAGGCGCGTCGGCTCCATTCGTTTGTTAGCCTGCGTTGGTTAGTCCGCGAACATTTCCTGCAGCGTATCGAGGACTTCCTTCGTCGTTGCCCCGGACAGGCGACCCAGTCGCTTGATCAGGCGTTCGCTGTCGACCGTCCGCAGCTGGTCTAATGCCACGAACCCCGAACGGTTCTGAAAGCGGCACACCACCCGCCATGGATACGCCTGGCCGCTGGTCGTCATGGGGGCAACGACTACGGTCCGCAAGTGCTGATTGAGCTCGTCAGGTGAAACCACAAGACATGGACGCGTTTTCTTGATTTCGCTGCCTAACGTCGGATCGAGACGGACCAGATGGACCTCACCCCGCGAGACCGCCGCTCGGCCTACCGCCACTGCCAGTCCTTGATGTCAAAGCGTGTCGGCGTTGGAGCGTCGAGGAGTTGATCGTCGCCTTGCGCATGCATCGCCTTCGCCGCCGCGGCCCATCCTGCTCTTGGCCCACGAGCTGCCCGCACGACCAATCGGCCGCGCTCCGCCTGAAGCTCAACTTCCTCGGGCAATTGCGCCTGCTCTAGCAGCCCTTTCGGTACACGAATCCCTCGGGAGTTTCCGATCCGAACAATCCGAGTCTTGGCAACCATGTGATTACATTGTAATCACGCGAGCGGGAGTTGGCAAAGATTGCTCAATCAGCAGGCTTGCAACCAGTTTGGCAACTCGGGACCAGCGACGTCGGTCGTTCGCTAAGACGGAACTGCTTCCACTACGCTCACGGCCGACGCTGTGGGCACGACGCGGCTTAGACGGAAGCCGGCTTTGCCGAGCAGCGATGCGTATTCGACCTCGGTGCGTTCCTGGCCCCCAGGAAACACGAGCATGACCATGTCCAGGACTTTGCCGGGATGTGGGGTGTCACCGGCCGGCAAGACCATCTCGACAATCAGGAGGCGGCCATCTGGTTTGATGGCCTTCCGGCAGTGGCCAAGGATGGTCAGACACCGGTCCTCGTTCCAGTCGTGGATGACGTGTGACAACAAGTAGGCGTCGCCCCCAGTGGGAACCGTCTCGAAGAAGTCGCCTGCTTCGATCGTGACGCGATCCTCGACGCCGTGAGCCTTCAGCAGCGCGGGCGCGTCGAGCACCACATGCGGCCTGTCGAACAGCACACCGCGCGGTCCGGCATGACTCGACATGATGGCTGCCAGCAAGTTGCCCGTGGCTCCGCCGACGTCCACCACGTTCTTGAATCGAGAAAAGTCGTACGCTCGGGCGACGGCCGGTGGTTCGTCACCGTGGAACCCGACCATCGCCTCACTAAAGTGAGAGGCTTCGGCGGGATGTTGGCGCAGGTACTCAAAGAGGGGCATGCCGTGGGCCTTGTCAAAACCGGTGTTGCCCGTTTCGAGCGAATACAGGATCTCCTCCCAGCCGTGCCAGAACGTTCCGCCGAACGCGATCAGCGTCGACCGCGCCGAGCCGGGCGCGCCGGTCCTGAGCGCTTCGCCCACAGGCGTCAGGGCGAAGCGTTGCGCGTCTCGCTCGGTGAGAATGCCGAGGCTGGCCAGGGTGCGCATCAGCCGATGGAGCGACGGCGCGTGCATCCCCATCGGTCCGGCCAATTCAGCGGCGTTCTTGGGCTCGGTGGCCAACTGATCGGCCAAGCCCAGTTTGGCCGTCGCATACACCACTGCGGAGACCCACGAGGCTATGCACATTTGTATCAATTGAGCGTGTGGTGGCAAAACCCGTGATGCACCTTCTTGGTGATCAGTCATGCGCCTCCTCGATGTAGTCAGACTGGCTAACGTCCGCGTTTCAGCCGCGGCGGCTCATGATCGCATCGGCCACCGACGGCTGCAAACGTCTGTTGGGCCGCCTATCCAAAGAGGAGCGATGGCAGGACTCCCAGGGTCAGCCAATCCGCGACACAATGCCCGACGGCAGCGACTTCGTAGCCATGCTTGTGGTACACCCATCCCAACACACACGATGCGGCAAAGTTGAGGAACTGGGGCATCTCAAACGGGTTGTGCCAGATCTCGAAGTATAGCGAGGAGGCGACAATGGCCAGGCCCTTGCCTCCCCGCAGTCGCTGAAAAAGGTAGAGCGCAATGGATTGTGCACCGAGCCTGGCGAAGACCTCCTCGCCGACCAAATTACGAAGTCCCGCCCCGACCGCCAACCTGACATCGAGGGGCTCGCCGTTCGCCACAGGCCAAGGCAGTGCATCGATGTACCCGGCCTGGTGCTCGACAAAACTGAGCGAGTACAGGGTGACCGTCACGACAACGCCCGCCACGATTCCCACCCCCAATACGCGCCCGACTCGCTCAGGATTCTGAAGGAGGGCGAGTCCGCTCGTGACACCAATATCCTGAAGGCGAGTTGCGAGCCTGGACAGGACGAAGGCAAGAACACCCCACCGAAGGGTCTCGAACGTCACGGTGCCAACCAGCACAGAGCGATCGAACCCTCTCGCCAGATAGAGGGGACCGACGGCGAAATAGTAGAACGCACAGTTTGCCGCCGCTGCGAGCGCCGTGAAACCGATCACGAACAGTCGGTGTCGTCTCCCGTCCAGAGATCGTGACAGTGCAAGTGCCACAATGACGAGGATGAGTTCGAGAACGAACTGACCGGGATTGATCATCTAGTAGCGAAGGCTGGTGTGGGCTTTGTCGGCCCAACGTCAACGCATCAAACTCCTTGCCCAGACCCGCACGCCGTGTCTCGTACCACTGGCGCGCTTCAAGCACCTCCGCCTCGGCCTCAGGCCTGAAGACCACTTGTCGCGGCACGCTCAGCCCAGCAGCTTGCGGCGAACCTCAGACCAGGGAATGGCGGAGTCAGGATTCTCGATGTGTTCGTCCCAGCGCCGATCGAGTTCAGCCCGTTGTTCATCGGTCAGTTCGAACACGTCTTGACGCTCGGATTCCGAAAGGCTTTCCCAAAGGGCTATTGCGAGCTCCGCTCGATCCCCGGCGGGAAGCCTAAGGAGTTGGGACAGTGGGCTGAATGCCATGCCTTGATCGTCTCACGTGTGAACAATGCCTCGCAATGTCCAGAGATTCCACTCGTTCTCGTCTTTGGAAACTCGCGTGATTCGTCTCGTTCTGCGTTCAGCGGTCTAACGCCAGGTTTCAGCCGCGGCCGTTCACTCGCGACGCCGAGAGTGCCTTCTTGAGAAGAACGATCTGGCCCGCATGGTACAGGTCGTGCTGAGGCGTGCCGCAGAACTGAACGTACGCCGAGTACTGGGAACCCAGCTCCTGCGAAAGGCGCTCCGCGGGGAAGGCGCGCACGGCGCTCTGGAGCTGCTGATTCAGTTGCTCCAAGGTGTGCTGGCTCTCGCGCCAGGCCTCCGAACTAAACTCCGCCACTGGAGGCCACTCTTCCTCCGGCGAGAGCTGCGCACGCTCTCCACGAACCCGCCGAAGAACCAAGATGTATCCACCGGCCAGGTGAAGGACGATCTCCCAAATGCTGTGAGCGCCGGCTATTGGATGAGCTGCCGCGTCTTCCGCCGAAACACCCGCCAGCACTTCGCGCACCGAAGGCCCATGCCAGGACTCGCCCCGAAAGGCTCGGCTGATCTGATCTGCGATGATCTCCATATCCAGGGGCATCGTCTCTCCCATTCCGCCAGGTCGGCCTAACGCCAGGTTTCAGCCGCGGCGCAAGATGGCTATTGGCAAGACCGCGCGCGCCGACGGCTGCAAACCGTTGTTAGGCACCTTTACCCGCGTTGTCGCGAAATGCGGGAAAGTGTCGACCGGTGATGATGTCCCATGCCGTCTTGTGCTCCATGTAGACTCGCCAACGCTCCCATTGTTCGCGATGAACCACAGACTCGACAAACATGCTTAGCGTTCCGGAGATGAATAACACTCCAATCGGCACCCACCATTGAAGTGGCAGATTCGGAAACACTCGTCCCTGAGTAGCCAGGACCGCCAAGAGTGCCGACGCAGCCGCACCAATGGCCATCGCCGCGGAGGCAAACGGCAAGCCAGTGCGACGCCAACACCTGGTGGAACCCCAAGTGAGCTGCACAGCCAATACGCTCCACCAGATCACTGAACCAGCGGGCTGCGGCGCAATGCGATTCAAAAACAAGACGACCAGGCCCACGATGAACCCGTAAACGGCTGCACCTCTCATGGGACCCTCCGTAGTGTGACTAACGATCGGCTTCAGCCGCGGCGCTTAGCAAGACCCTCGAGCGCCGTCGGCTGCAAGCCGTGTTAGGCCCACACATCACCCCGAGATTTCAGGCGGGCGCATCGAGGTTGCCGTGCGTGGCACAGCACGTCGCCTTTTCTGCGACAAACGTCTGCGGATGGGCTTTCAGCAGCCTTGCATAGTAGACGAGATTCTGCGCAAGCCCTTTTGCCATATGCATGGTGGCCATGTTCCTGAGTCGCTTGTCACGATCCTCCGACGGTGGCTGTCCGACTTCGCCCACCCAATACGCCGTGCATTCGGGTGGCAGAGTGAAGCCCATCCAACTCAGGACCATCATGATGCTGCCCATGACGCTGAGGGCGCCATCTTCGCTGCCGGTAATCACAATGCCGGCGACCTTACCCTTGATAGCGCTCCGACCCGTGGCGCTGTACTCTTCGTCGAGTGCATCAAGTCGTTCGATGACGCGCTGCATCAGGCTTGAGCGACCGCCCCACCAGATCGGCGTACAGAAAAGCACGACGTCTGCAGCCTTGATCCTCGTCACCAGTCCCGGCCAGTCATCCTCCGAGGCTTCTCGAAAGCCCAGCCCGACCGGCAGCGCCGCGTCGGAGAGCCGAACCACATCAGCGTTGATCGGGGCGAGCGCGCGGATCTCCTCCAGCACGAGAGAGACGAGTTCCCCCGTATTGGAAAGCAACGGCTCGTGCTTAAGAGACGCATTGAGGGCGAGCACATTCAAGGGAGCGTCAGACGGCATGACGCATCGGAAGCAAGGCTTAGTCTTGTACATGGCGACTTCGTGATGGATCAGGGTCCATCGAAACCTTCAGTGGCACATCGTCATTTTCTCGGGCCTAACAACTAGTCGCGAGAACTCGATAATCCGGTACGCCTGCCACCGCCGCAGTGTAGCGCCACGGCTGAGTTGCCTCAAGTTGTTTGAAGCCATTCATTGACAGTCGCTTGTGCGAATCGCAGGCATCGACGAAGGGAATAGGCCTGGCTCGATCACCTGGCCCCAAGCTGATCGAGCGGGCTCCGAACGCCACGCCCACCCTGATTGAGCACATGCGTGTAGATCAGCGTGCCACGCCCTCAGAAGGGCCGTCAGGCCTTGGCCTCGATGCGGCGCCGGGTGACGATGTCGATCCACGCAGCCAGAAGGATGACGACGCCGGTCACGAGTGGCTGCCAGTTGGCGTTGATGTTCAATAGATTCATGCCGTTCAGCACCAGCGTCAGCGTGACCGCGCCAACGAGAGTACCGGAGAGTGTGCCGACGCCGCCGAACAGCGATGTACCGCCGACGAGAACGGCGGCAATGGCCGGCAGCAACAACGGCTCGCCGATGTCGGCCTCGGCCGAGTTGAGCCGGGCGAGGTACACAATCGCCGCCAGTCCAGCCATCGCGCCGCTGAGGGTGTAGACGAGATTCCGCCGCTTGATCACCGGGATCCCCGACAGTCGTGCCGCCTCGCTGTTGGCGCCGATCGCATAGAGCTCGTACCCGTAGGTCGTGTGCCGCGCGAACACCCCAAGGGCTGCCAGCGACAGCGCCATCAGATAAACCGGCACCGGAATTCCCAGCAAGTATCCGCTGCCCAACGTCCGAAAGCCGGGAGGGAACCCGTAAATGGTCTCGCCCGCCATGTACCAGTAGGTAATTCCGTGGACCATCCACAGCATGCCGTATGTCGCGATGAAGGGCGGGAGCCTCAGCCGTGTCACCATCAGCCCGTTCACGACGCCGATTGCCGTTCCGCACGCCAGCCCTGCTGCGACGCCAAGGGCAATCGTCTCGGTGGACTTGACGACCGTCGCGGCAATGCAGGCACTCAGGCCGACGTTCGCGCCGATCGACAGATCGATGCCGCCAGCGACGATCACCAGCGTCACGCCGGAGGCAATCAGGAACGTCAGGCTGGCTTGACGCAGCACGTTCAGCAAGTTCGACGCCGTGAGAAAAGCGTCGCTCGAAACGGCCAGAGCCACCACGAGCAGCAGCACGCCGGCCACTCGGTACCCGAGCGCCGTCAGATCCGGGGAAAGCGTCGGACGGGTGAAAGTTGTCGCCGGCGCGATCACGCGCGCCTCCGAACGGAATCGATCAAGAGCGCGACAATGACCAGCAGTCCGATGCTCGCCACCTGCAACGACGAGGGGACGGCCAGCACGTTCAGGCCGTTCCTCAACACACCGACGGTCAGAACCCCCAGGAGCGTGCCGGGCAGCCAGCCATTGCCGCGTTCGAACGAAGTGCCGCCGACCACCACGGCCGCGACGGCGTCGAACTCCATCCCGATTGAGGCAATGGGATGCCCCGCGTTCATGCGCCCGGTGAGCAGCAGCGCCGCAAATCCAGCCATCAGGCCACCGACTGCATAGATCGCGACGTGGTACGCGTTTGTATTCACCGCCGCCAATGTCAACGACTCACGATTGCCGCCGATGGCGAATACGTATGTGCCGAATCGCGTGCGGTACAGAAGGACGTGAAACAGCGCATACGCACTGGCGGCCACGATGATCGACAGCGGCAGGCCGGCCCACCTACTCGCGTAGAGGGCCGGCAGGGCTTCGCCAATCCCGACCACGCTCTGTCCACCAGTGACCGCGAGGGCGAGGCCCCGCGCGATGCCCATCGTTCCAAGCGTGGCGACAAACGGCGGGATCCCCAAGGCGACGACGAGCAGGCCGTTGATGATGCCGAAAACGTGGCCCGTGGCCAGCGCGGCGACGAGCGCGAGCGCCAGGCTGCCTCCGTTGACCAGGACGAGCGCGAGGACGATGCCCGCGAGGCCGAGCACGGCGCCCATCGAGAGGTCCAGCCCCTCGCTCATGATGATCAGGGTCATCGGGAGCGCCAGCAAAAGGAGGATCGAGGACTGTACGCCGATGTTCAGCAGGTTCGGGATCGACGCAAAGGCGGGATCGAAGATCGAGAATGCGAGGAGCTGAGCGGCGAGCAGATAGCCGACCCAGGGAGCGCGGCCGCGCGCGCGAGCGCTGTATCGAAGAGCCTCGGAGCGACACAGAGGGATCTGCCACAGAGCCACAGAGTCACGGAGGGTCGGCCACGAGAGCAACACGCTCGACGCGGCGCCGCGATGCGGCGGTGCAGGCGCAACAATCGACAGACGAACGACACGCCGCTTTTGTATCCGTCGTTCATCTGTCGATTGTTGCGCCTGGCAACTCGGGCCTGCGCAGCAGGCCCGACCGCGTCGAGCGTCTCTGTGACTCGGTGACTCAGTGGCTGGCGTATCTTAGAGTGCTCGGGCCTCGACGGTCTGGCGGCGGCTCAGAACCAGCCACACGGCAATGCCGATGGCCGGGAGCAGCGCGATCAGCCAGAAAATCTCCTCCCAGCGCCGGTCGTTCATCCAGTTCGACCAGGGCCCGATCGCCCGGAGCAGTAGGAAGTTGACGAGCGACCACGACCCGGAGGCGATGCCGGACATCATCGCGGCCTGCTCGCGCGGGAACGCGTACGACCCGACCTTCAGCGCCAGCATCTGGAACCCGCCGCCGATGAAGGTCGACAACGAGATGAGTCCAATCGCAATCGGCACCGACGTCGTCCACGTCGTCGCGCCGAGCGTCAGCGAGACGGCGGTCAGCAGGAGGAACATCCCGACGGGTCGCGGATTGTTCGCCGCATACCGATCGGCCGCCCAGCCCCAGAAGAAATAGCCAATTCCCCACGTCAGTGGCGGGATCCAGACCAGCTGGTTGACGTCCGCCTGTGTGAGGCCGAGCCTCTGATTCAGGTAGAGCGCGACGATGGTCAGAATCGGTCCAGGGGAAATCGCCGGCAGCGCGTAGCTGAAGACGAGCGCCCAGACTCGACGCTCGAAGAGGTTCGGCCACGTCAGTTTCGCAGGCCGCTGAATGGCTCTTGGCAGAAACGGCGGCCGTGCAATCGCTGCCCAGATCAGGAGCCACAGCAGGCCAAGGCCACCGGTGGCCAGGAACGCGGTCCGCCAGCCATAGCGGATAGCCAGCGGCCCAAGCAAGAGCGGCATCATCGACCGCCCCGATCGTGCCGCCGCTGAACGACAGCGCGATCCCACGCGCACGCATGCTTGCGGGCAGCGACTCGACAGCGGTTCTCAGGCCGCCCGGGAACGTGGCGCCCTCGCCGAAGCCGAGGACGGCCCGGGCGAGCGCGAAGCCGAGGAACGTGCCCATCCAGGCGTGCGACATGCTCGCGACCGTCCAGATTCCGACCGCCAGCAGCATCCCCAACCGGAGGCCGACGAAATCGAGAATGGATCCCCAGAGGGGGTTGCTCAGCGTGTAGGCCAGAAAGAAGAAGGACGCCGCATCGGTGAAGTTCTGAGCCGTGAGGCCCGTGTCTGCCAGAATCGTCGGCGAGAGGATCGCGAGCACCTGGCGATCGACGAACGACAGCCACGAGCACAACGCCATCCCGATGCAAGGGACCCATCGATGCCAAACCACGGCGCCGGCAACCACGGAATCGCCGGTCGACACTCTCACGTCGGTCGTCGATGGAGGCATGTGTTGGGCTCCAAAGGGCGTCATGCTATCACGGGCACATCGGGTCGGGTGGGGCTGCCCTACCCGCCCTACCCGGCCGCCACCTGACCTACCCGCCCCACCTGACCTACCCGACCCACCCGACCTACCCGCCCCCGTGTATCACGAGTGATGCATCGCGAGGCGCAGGATGTTCTCCTCGGTCAGCTCCCGTCGTCCGAGCTCGGCAACGATCGTCTTGTCGCGCATGACGTACGCGCGGTCGCACACCGACACGATTTCGGGGAGCTCGGAACTGATCATGAGCACCGCGGCGCCATCGCCGACGACCTTCTCCATGAACCGGTAGATTTCCGCTTTGGCGGCGACGTCGATGCCTCGCGTGGGCTCGTCGAAGATGAAGAATCGCGATCCCGCGTTCAGCCATTTTCCGATGACGACCTTCTGTTGATTGCCGCCGCTCAAGAACTTGGTCAGCCGCCGCGGCGACGGCGTGGCGACGCCGAGGCGAGCGATCAGATCGCTGGCGACACGGGATGCCCGACCTGGACGGTACCAGCCGTTGGGAAACAATTCACGCAAGCCGGCGACGAGCAGATTGTCCTGAACCGATCGGACCAACGCGAGGCCCTGCTCTTTGCGGTCCTCAGGTACAAGTCCGACTCCCTTGCCAACAGCCGTCGGCGGTCCGCCGTGGAAAGGCTTCCCGAGCAGACGGACTTCCCCGCTGATCACCCGGTCTGCGCCGAAAATCGCGCGCGCGAGCTCGCTGCGTCCGGCACCGACGAGGCCTGCCAAGCCTACGATCTCGCCGGCGCGGACCGTCAGGCTGCCTGCGCTGACGCCGTTGGCTGCACGCAGATTCTCGATTTCGAGCACCGTCTCGCCAGGCTGCTCGCAGAAGCGGTGTCGGTATGTCGTGCCGACCTCGCGGCCGACCATCAACCGGACGAGCTCGCCCACATGCGTGCCCGCCGGCGTGCACTCCGCCACCTTTCTGCCGTCGCGGAGGACGGTAATGCGGTCGGCGATCTCGAAAATCTCGTGGAGGCGATGCGAGATGTACACGATGGCGGCGCCGTCCTGCTTCAGGGTGCGGATGAGAGCGAAGAGGCGCTCGATCTCCGGCTCCGAAAGCGCCGCCGTCGGTTCGTCCATCACGAGTATGCGGGCGTGTTGCGACAGTGCTTTGGCGATCTCGACGATCTGCTGCTGCGCGACACCCAGACGCCAGACGGGCGTCCGCGTGTCGAGGTCCACGCCGAGGGTGGACAGCACGCGACGTGCCTCCGCGTGCATGCGGCCGCGATCGAGGATGCCTGGCAGGCGGCCGCGAAACTCGCGGCCGAGGAACACGTTTTGTGCGACGTCGAGGTACGGGACGAGCGAGAGCTCCTGGAAGATGACGGCGACGCCCTGCCGGCGGGCGTCCGCCGGCGACGCGATGCGTACCGGTTTGCCGCCGAAGAGGAATTCTCCCCGGTCCGGGTGATGCGCGCCGTACAGCGTTTTGATGAGGGTCGACTTGCCCGCGCCGTTCTGACCCAGCAGGACGTGCACCTCGCCCGCTTGGATCTCCAGCGACACGTCGGTGAGTGCGCGGACGCCCGGAAAAGCCTTCGAGATGCCGCGCATCTCGAGCAGCGGCGGAGGCGCGATCTCGCTCACCTCAGGCACATCCATACTTGTCTCGGGGTAGAATCGCCTTCCACATGTCGGTCGAATCGTGGTTGCTGTTCTGCGTCACCGAGACCGCGCTGTGCTTCACCCCGGGTCCGGCGGTGCTGCTCGTCGTGTCCCTCTCATTGACGCGTGGGACGTCGGCCGGGTTTCGAGCGAGCCTGGGCATTCTGGCCGCCAACGCGATGTACTTCGCCATTTCCGCAACGAGCGTCGGCGCGCTGCTGCTGGCATCGTGGGAGCTTTTTACCGTCATCAAGTGGTGCGGGGCGGCGTACCTGATCTGGCGGGGCATCCGCATGATTGTGTCTCGAAATGGCCACCCTGCTGGAGACCCCGACGCGCTGGCCCACCAACGCACCACGTCTCGGATTGGATCCTTCCCGTACGGCTTTCTGACGCAGGGCGCCAATCCGAAAGCGCTGGTGTTCTTCGCCGCTATTCTTCCGCAATTCATCAATCCGGAGCGAGCCGTCGGGTTGCAGCTCGCGATTCTCGGCGTGAGCTCGATACTGATCGAGCTGGTCGTGCTCGGCATCTACATCATCGCCAGTCACAAGACACGGCGGATGGCGAGCAATCTGCGCTATGCGGCTTTGTTGGAGCGTGTCGGCGGCGTTTGCCTGATCGGTGCGGGGGCCCGGCTCGCGGTAGCCAGGAACTGATTCTCGGCTGCGGTCCGCGAGCGGCGGAAGCAATGTAGCGCAGGCGTTCCGCCTTCGCATGAAGCTTCGGCGGACCGCCGTAGCCTTGGCGGAGACGGTTAGGCCTGCAATCGGCCGCGGGCAGCCCTAAAGGGCTGCGCTACGCGAACGGGGGCGGAATGTAGCGCAGGCCTTTAGGCCTGCAATCGGCCAACGGGCAGCCCTGAAGGGCTGCGCTACGCGAGCGGGGGCGGAATGTAGCGCAGGCCTTTTGGCCTGCAATCGGCCGCGGGCAGCCCTAAAGCGAGCGGCGGGAGCAATGTAGCGCAGGCCTTTAGGCCTGCTGACGACCGACGTCGGTAAACCACTCCTCAGGGCTTGACTCAGGAGGGATACATGCCAAGTCGCAGAACCTTCGTCAAGAACGCGGCGGGTGCGGTGGCGGGAGGACCTGTTTGTCGATCCCAAGCTGCCTGCGGCCGCGCAGTCACAAGCGACCGCGCCGGCAAGGCGCCGGGAGGTGACGGTCGGCGGCCGACGGGTCAAGACGATAGACGTTCACAGTCATTGCGTCGTCCCAGGCGCCATGGAACTGATGGGCCAGACGACGGCGAACAATCCGGCGCTGATCATGGGCACGGATCGTCTGCGGCAGATGGACGCTCAAGGCATCGACATCGAGGCCCTCAGCATCAATCCCACGTGGTACGCGGCCGAGCTCGAGGTGGCGCGCAGGCTGATCAAGTTTCAGAACGAGAAGCTCGCGGAATTCTGCACCGCCCATTCGGATCGATTCGTCGGCTTTGCGACAGTCGCGCTGCAGCATCCGGACCTGGCCGCCGAACAAGCGGAAGACGGCATCAAGCGGCTCGGACTGCGTGGCGTCTCGGTCGGCGCGAGCGTCGCGGGCGAGGAGCTGGCGTCGCCCAAGTTCCACCCGTTCTGGGCGAAGATTGAGGCGCTGGATGTTCCAGTCTTCATCCATCCGCAAGGCGTTCCCGAACTTCGAACGCGTCTGCAAGGAAACGGGATTCTCACAAACGTGATTGGCAATCCGCTCGACACGACGATCGCCCTCTCGCACTTGATCTTCGAAGGGACGCTGGATCGCTTTCCGCGGCTCAAGATTTGTTCGGCCCACGGTGGCGGGTATCTGCCTTCATACGCCGATCGTTCCGATCACGGCTGTCTGACGTTCCCCGAGCAGTGCACGAACACGCTCAAGAAACGACCGACGGAATACCTCAAACAGCTCTATTTCGATTCGCTGATCTTCACCGGTGAAGCCTTGCGGCATCTCATCGCGCAGTGCGGAGTGAGCCAGATCGTTCTCGGGACCGACTATCCATTTCCGTGGACCACGACCGCAGTCGACCACGTTCTCGGGACAGCCGGCTTGAGCGATGCGGATCGTGTGGCTATTCTTGGGGGCAACGCGGCCAAATTGCTGGGCATTGCCACGTAGCGGAGCGTCCAAGCTGAATCGGGACCACTTGGAATCGCGCGTGTTTCTTCGTGATCTTCGTTCTTCGTGATTGCAGGCGCCCGAGTCCAGATATTCGCTGTTTCTGATGCGTTCTCACGTTGCGCTGTCATCACGATTCCCGCCGTGGTTCGACGTGGCCACGATTATTGGCCTGGTCGGCGGCGGACTGCAGCTGTACCAGTGGGCTGGAGCGCGCCCGCTCTGGCTCGACGAACAGATGATCGCGCTCAACCTGCGCGACCGGACATTTGCCGAGCTGGCGGGCACCTTGTGGCTGGGACAAAGCGCACCGCTCGGTTGGCTGATGGTGCAGCGCGCGATGCTCCTCATCCTCGGCGGGAGCGAGTTGGCGCTGCGCCTCGTCCCCGTGCTCTTCGGGATCGCGACAATCGGCACCGCTGTGTGGGTGGGACGCCGGTGGCTGGGCCCTGTCGGAGCTGCCGTATTCGTCCTGCTGTGCGCCGTCGGACAGTGGATCTCGTTTTACGTCTTCGAGCTCAAACATTACTCTGCCGATACCTTCTGGGCGTTCTTTCTAGCGGCCTTGGCGGTATGGGCGCTCGAAGACGATGCCGACGGCGGAACGATTCGAATGCGCCGCCTGGTTGTGTGGTGGATTGCCGCAGCCATCGGGCACTGGCTGGCGCTTGGCGCGCTGCTGGTCACACCAGGCTGCGCCGTCATCATCGCGGCGACATTGCTTCGACGCGCGGGTTGGCGCGCGGCGTCCCAATTTTCGGCAATCGGACTGGGATGGCTCGCGACCTTCGCCTTGCACTACAGCCTGGCGCTCGCCGGCAACCTGACCAATCCGTACTCTGCAATGGTACTGGGCATTCGCGCTCCCGCCTGCGACCGGTGGCCTCGCAGCAAGGTTGCAGTGGCTCGCGAGCCAGCTCGTACCGTTCGCGCTGAAACCCGGCGGCAGCGGTTTTGGGGCACTCTTCTGGGCGACGTCGGCCCTCGGGATGCTGTTCGCCATTCGCACCCGTCCGCCGCTCGGCCTGCTGACGGCTTCCGTCCCGCTGTCCGCGTTCGCGTTGGTCACCCTGCGGCTGGTGCCGCTGAACGAGCGGCTCTCGTTATGGGTCATCCCGGCGCTCTATCTGGGTGTGGCGCTCTTCGCCGACGGGGTTGAGCGTCTGGCTCGACACGCCATTTCGCATCGGAGCTGGCTCGCATCGAGCGCAGCAGTGGGTCTCGGTCTCGCGGTCTTGCTCGTCTGTTTCGATATTGCTCGACGGGGCAAGGACGACTACCTGATCAACCGCCCCGTCGAAAGCAATCACGCGTTGGACGATCGCGCCGCCGTCCGATGGTTGATGGCGCGACGTCAGTCGGGCGATGCGCTTCTGACCACGCGGCTGGGGCTGCCGGCATTGTGGTGGTATGGAGGCGTGCCGATCTCGGATCCTGGCGCGGGAACTCGCCACATGGACGGCAGTCCGGTCCTGGAGGTCGAGCACAACTGGCCTGGACGCGAATGCCGTACGAACGACCTTCGCAACATGTTGAAGGATCAACACCGGGTACTGCTCTACCTCGGATTTCGAGTCGACGACTGGCCGAAAGCCTTTGACGATTGGTTGCTTGGTGCGTTGAGCCAGCTCGGAACGATGACCGCTCAGCGTGCCTTCGCCGACCAGGGTCGAGTGATGATCTTCGACCTTCGATTCCCGGCCAACGGCGAAGGCTCGGCGGCGACGCGCGAAGATATCGCAGGGATCCTCAAGCCGCCTCCGGCCTCGGGCTGTTTATCAGCCCAAGTGCCGGTGCGCTGGTAGGCCGAAATCTAACCCTTGGCGAACAGCGTCCCGTAGCCTGCGGCCTTGCCGCTGTGTCCGACAAGGCGAACCGCATCCCACAAGCCGTGCGGATTGCTGGAGACGACCGGAAGCTTGCAGCGAGTTTCGAAGGGCACGAGGATGTCAATCGTTCGCAAGGCGCCACACGAAATCACCATCGCGTCCGCGTTGGGGACGCTTTCGCGCACGGTGACGGCGAGCTTCAGCACATCGTCCTGGGTGACCGGCGGGCGGTCCTCAAATCGCTCGATGTCCAGGCCTTTGATCGCCAGGACCTCGAAGCCGGACTCCTCGAGAAATATCTTGAGCCGTCGATCGACCTCGTCGGTGTAGGCCGTTGCAACACCTACCCGCCGCGCGCCGAACACGCGCAGACCGTTGACGAGCGCCATACTCTGGCTGGTGGCGGGAACGCCGGTTGCCTTCGTGACGCTTTCGATCAGCTCTTGATTGAAGGCTGCGCCCTTGTAGAACGTCAGCGATGAGCCGTTCACCGAGATGGCTTGGGCGCCAGCCTTGGCAAGCTTGACGGCCGCCGGAATCACGCGATCGATCACACGGTCGTACTCAGCTGGCGTCATGCGTTCGAGCCCGACGCCTTCGGCCAGGAATCGAATGCCCGTCGGATACAGCTGAGACGCTTCTGGAGGAACGGGGTAGTTGGCCGGGGGAAAAATCAGACCCACCACGCGGTCGGCCGCGAGCAGGCGCTCGGACAGTCCCGCGGTCGCGAGTGCCACTCCGCCGAATCCAGCCTTCAGGAATTCACGACGGGAACCCTTCATCTTCGCCTCCAGCTACTTTCCGTCCACCGAAAATGCCAGCAAGACATTGCCCGGCATACCGCCAGCGGTATGGTACCCCGAGTTGAAGAAGATCATACCGCCGCCAATGGCCGGACCCGGACCATCCAGCGAGCCACCCCGCCCGGGGACGCCGTTGACGGTTTCGTACGGTCGAATCGTGTCGAAGTCCCACAGGACTGCGCCGTCGGCGGTCGAATACGCGCGCATATGACCGTCGACCGAGCCCGAAAAGGCGATACCCGGAAGCGCGCTGACCGCGGCAGACTGCGCGGGACTGCACCGCTTCTTTTCACCACACCCGACCGGCGGCGTATACCAGACCTTCTCCCCATCGTCGAGCCGGAGCGCGAACATTCCTCCGCCTCGTTTGGGATCGGCGTCCGTAAACGTGTTGTAAGTGAGCATGATCCGGCCGATGTCCGATACCGCGACGTAGACGTTGGACTGGTCGGCTGCCGACCCCCATTGGACGCCTCCCATTGTTCCGCCCTCGCCCACCCGCGTCTGCCAGATGACTTCTCCCTGACGATCGGGGTCGACCGCGTGAACAATCCCCGACTTCTGACCGGCAACGAGAGCACGCCGGCCGTTCGAGAGCGTGACGAGGATCGGCGACGCACTGAAATCGAAATCGGGACCGTTCGATGCCGCGCAATTGGTCTTGTCTGGAAGCCGGCAGGCCGACGTGTAGGCATCGGCCGCCGTCATCTGTCGCGACCAGAGAACCTTGCCGCTCTTGAGATCCAGCGCGAGGAACGCGTCGCTCATCTTGCTGGGAGGATCGCTGTAGTTGTTGCCGGTGGTGACGTAAAGGGCGTTCCGCCTCTCGTCAATCGCAGGACTGCTCCAGACCGGCGCGCCCGAGGGTCCCCACAATTGGGCGCCAGCCGTGTTCTTCTGCGTTGGGATGGCTTCTTCGGGAATCGTGTACGTCTTCCAGATCTGTTTGCCCGTTTCGGCGTTCAGGGCGACGACGCTGCCGCGGAAGCGGCAGCATTCATAGGTGGGCGAGGCGCCCGACCCTTCCTCGGCCGACGCCACCGGTACGGTACAGCCGCCCGCGATGAAGCGTCGGCGAGCCTGTAATGCGCGCAACGGGAAACCCTTCGACTTTGACCTTCCAAATCAGCTTACCGGTCGCGGCGTCCAGGGCGTAGGCGGTGGCCGAACCGTCACCGAAGAACGCGGCATATCGCGGTCCGGTGCGTGTGTCGATGCGCCCGATGCTGATCGCCGCCCGCATAGGGGCGCCAGTCTCGAAAAACCAATGGACGCACCCCGTCGCAGCGCTGAGCGCGTAGACCTTGCCACCGGCGCTCCCCACGAATACTCGCCCACCGGCAATCGTCGCCTGGGCGTTCGACTGTAAGTCGCCGGGAAACGCGAATGCCCATTTCAGCTTGAGCCGAGACACCTCGGCGGCTGTGAAGCCGGCCATGGCCGCATCCTGAAAACGAGTGTTGGAGGTGGTGACACCCCAACCGGCCCAAAGCGGGCCAGAAGTGGGATTCGCGAACTCGCCGGGGGCGTTGGCGCACATCGCCTGCGGCGAAGGATTCGTGTCCAAAGCCGTGGCGAATGACTGACCGGTCACGAACTCCGCAATCGCGCGACGCTCTGCGACCGATCGTCCCGTCGCCATCGAAATCATCGGGCCGCTTTCCATCGCCGCCAGAACCCGTGCTGGCAGCATCGCCTTGAGCGCTTCGCGATCCGGTGCGCGCGCGGCCCCGTTGTCGTGGCAGGAGGCGCAATGCCGTTGATAGAGGGTGGCTCCGTCCGGAGCGGGGTCCTGAGCGACAGCGAGGCTCGAAACCGATAACACGAGTACGCACAAGGCGGCGCGCCGAATCAGCAGTCTCATTGTCGCGGAGCGTAGCATAGTCAGCTCTCAGCTCTTACAGGCAGTTAGGCCCGTTCACCGATAACCGGCCGCCTGCAGCTCAAATAGCTCGGCGTAGCGGCCCCTTCGCGCGAGGAGCTCCTCGTGCGTGCCGAGCTCGGTCACGCGGCCGTCCCGAAGCACGGCAATCCGGTCGGCAATACGCACAGTGGAGAACCGATGGCTGATGATGATCCCTATCCGTCCACGAAGGTGCTGCCGGAGCTCGCCGAAGATCGCGGCCTCGGCCTCGGCGTCAAGGGTTGCCGTCGGTTCGTCCAACACCCAGATGTCGGCGTCGCGGTAGACGAGGCGGGCGAGCGCCAGGCGCTGCCACTCCCCTCCGGACAGGTCGTGTCCGCCTTCGAACTGGCGGCCGACCTTCGCATCCAGGCCCCGCGGCAAGCGCATGATCACCTGGTCGGCACGGGCGGCCTGCAGCGCGGAGAGTAGAAGCTCGTCGGGATGGTGGCTTTCGACGCGGCCGAAGCCGACGTTTTCGCGGACGCTCAGTTCGAACTGACCGAAGTCCTGGAACAACACGCCGATCCGCGCACGAACCTGCTCGGGGTCGGCGTCGCGGAGGTCGACACCCCCCATTCGAACGCTCCCCGCGTCCGGGTCGTAGAAGCGCAGCAGCAATTTCACAACGGTCGTTTTCCCCGCACCGTTGTCTCCGACGAGCGCCAACAGCTGACCCGGCTCGATCCGCAGGGAGAGCTCTTGGAGAGCCGGCGCGTAGGCGTGCGGGTAAGTGAAGGTCACGCCGTCGAACACGAGGCCTTCCATCAGGCGGCTCGGCAGCGCAACCGCGTCAGCGCGCACCCGCATTCCGGGTTTCGAAGCAAGAAACGCGAAGTAGTCGTCGAGGAATGCCGCATGCTGGTCGATGTTGAGCAGCATCGACGACAGGTAGTTGAAGCGGCCCGAGATCGACGCGAACGCGCCGATCACCGCTGTCAGGTCGCCGGGCGTCAGGCCCTGCGCGCCCGCGTTGCGCCCGACGAAGAGATAGGCGGCCGTCAGCGCGCATCCCGCGAGTAACCCGCCGACCGTCGCCCAACCTTGTGCCCGCTGGTACAAGACACGCTGGAGGGCGAGTCGCTCTGACGAAATCTTGTCGTGGCGGCTGCGGAGATGTTCGCCGAGGCCGAATGCCCGCACTTCGCGGGCCCAGCGATGCTTGCTCAGGATCTCCTCGAGGTACGCACGTTCCCGGCTTTCTGGCGTGCGCGTATACCAGAACTCGTAGAGCCTGCGGTTCGTTCTTCGTCGCACGACAACCGAAGGGATCACCGCGAGCAACGACAGCACCACGAGCGCCGGGTGAAGCGTCGCGAGCAACGCCAGCATCCCGGAGAGCGTGACGAGGGAGCCGGCGACGCCAATGACGTTCCAGGTGAGCTGGTGCGGCCGCCAGCCCAGCTCGCTCGCCGCGCGAGCCATCTGATCGTGGCGCGCTGGGTCGTCGGTACTGCGCGACGTCGATAGCCGCGGCCTTCGCAAGAAACCGCGACCGTGCCTCGAGAACGACTCGATCGCTGAACATTTCTTGACGGTAGCCCGAAAGCGCCGAGAAGAATTGTTCCGCCAGCTCGGTGACGCCAAACGCGAGAGCGAGGACGACCAGGCCGGATCCGCGGTCGCCCGCGACGACAAGGTCCACGAATCGCTTTCCCAGGAACACCACGACCGGCGGCAGGAGCGCCGTGCCGACCGTGAGAACCGCGACCTCCACGAAGGCGCGCGGAGAGGCCATCCACCCCAAGCGGACTGCCCCGCTGATGTTGTCCCAGAGCCGCCCTTGCGGCTGCGTTCCCGCCATCACCGGTTAGCTACGAAGCAATGCTTTGGACCCGAGACGGTGACCGGAGTCACCGGATTCGACCGGGCATTCTACTCTCGGGCAGTTACGTGCACTGCCCGACCTTCCAGCCCCAGCCCCAGCCCCAGCCCCCAGCCCCCAGCCCCCAGTCCCCAGCTTGATATCATTCCGGTCCATGTTGCAGCAGGAGCGATCGACCGACTCGTGGCTGGCCGCGACGGGTCTCCGGCTCTCGGAGTGGTTCGAACGCTGGTTTCCAGACGCGTTCGCGCTGGCACTCGTGGCCGTGGGCATCGTGTTCATCGGCTGTCTGGCGATAGGCAGCTCGCCGATTGAAACCGCGCAATGGTTCGGCGCCGGTTTCTGGGATCTGGTCGCCTTCACGATGCAGATGGCGATGATCATCCTCACCGGCTACGCCGTCGCGACCTCGACGCCGGTGTACCGGGTGATCCGTCGTCTGGCCGAAGTCCCGAAAGACGGCAAGAGCGCGGCCGCCTTCGTTGGCCTCTTTTCGATGCTCTCGTCGCTGATCTCCTGGAGCTTCAGCCTGATCTTCAGTGCGCTGCTGGCGCGGGAAGTGACCCAGCGGGTCCGCGGCGCGGACTATCGGGCCCTCGGCGCTGCCGCATATCTCGGCATTGGAAGCATCTGGGCGCTTGGACTCTCTTCGTCTGCGGCGCTGATCATGGCGGCACCCGCGTCGCTCCCCGAATCGATCGAGCGGATCAGCGGCATCATTCCGCTCGGACAGACTCTGGGTCTGTGGCAGAGCCTGCTGATGGCCGCCATCCTCGGCATCGTGTCGTACGCCATCTGCTATTACTCGGCTCCGGCGGCGGCGCAGGCGCGCGGCATGAAGGAGATGGGCGTCGAGGCCGACGTCGTAAGGCCCGACATCGGAAAGCCCGAGAACCCGGGCGAGTGGCTGGAGTACAGCCCGCTGCTCACTGTCTTTTTTTCCGCATGCGGGATCGTCTACCTGATTCGCGAAGTGGCGGAAAAGGGTCCCGCCATCATCCTGGATCTCAATCACTACGTATTTCTTTTTCTCATCGCGGGAATGCTGCTGCACTGGAGGCCGCGGTCGTTCATGCGTGCGATGGCCGCCGGCGTCCCCTCGGTGGCCGGCGTCCTGGTCCAGTACCCACTCTACGCCGGCATCGTGAAGATGATGACCGAGTCGGGGCTTGCCAAGGAGCTGGCCGAGTTCTTCGTCGCCATCTCGAATCGCCACACGTACCCGTTGCTCGTCGGCGTTTATTCCGCCGTCCTCGGCTTGTTCATTCCGTCCGCCGGCGGCAAATGGCTGGTCGAAGCGCCCTACCTGCTGGAGGCGGCGAAGTCGCTGCAGGTCCACCTCGGCTGGGTCGTGCAGACCTACAACGCCACCGAAGCGCTCGCGAATCTCGTCCATCCTTTCTGGATGCTGCCACTGCTCGGCATTCTGGGCCTGAAGGCCCGCGACATCGTCGGATATTCGACGCTCCAGTTCGTCGTGCACGTTCCTGTCGTGTTGTTCCTCGTGTGGATTCTGAACTACACGCTCACTTACACGCCGCCGAACGTTCCGTAAATCCTTCACGCGACTCATTGGTTCCTGGTGCTCGGGCTCGAGCGCTAGTTCACCGGCACCAGCCGCTTCAGCTCCTCCAGCCAGTTCTGCACGAAGATCAGGTTCGTCGCCGTTCCGGCGGCGGCTTCTTGACTCCTGATGATCAGGAACCGTCCATCGGGGCCGACGTCGTATCCACTCACACCCCTACCCGCGGGCAGTGCGACGTCGAACAATACCTGCGGACGCCCGGCGACGAGCGTCGTTCCGGATTGCATCGCGACGGCAAGCATCTGCCGATTGTCGAGGCTGCTGAAGAACAGTTCGCTGCCGTCAGGCGACCAGAGTGGGGCGAGACCGATCGTTGAAATCGGTTGCCGATTCCCGAGCTCCGGATAGCGCTCGACATAGACCTCCGGTCGACCGGCGACGGCGGAGGCGTAGGCGATCCACTTTCCGTTGGGAGAGACAGTCGCGGCGACGTTGCAGAAGCCGTTTTTCAGGAGCACGGTCGCGTCGGCCGGACGCGCGATCGGAGTCTGCCCGATCGCACACTGAATGCCCGGTGACATGCCCGGTGACACCTCGCTGAACAGGAGCTGTTTGCCGTCTGCCGACCAGCCGGTGGCGAACAGATCGAGGAGTTCCTTCCCGCGCGTGAGGAGCCGCTCGTCGCTGCCGGTGCCATCCGCCGGCCGCCAGAACAGCTCCGGGTAGCCTGCCCGCATCGACGTAAAGATGATGCGCTGCCCGTCAGGTGTCCACAGCGGTCCGCGGTCCTGCGCCGGGTGGTTCGTCAGCTTGCTTCGATTGGCGCGAGCAAAATCGTAGATCCACACATCGTCCTCGGTGGCGAGCGCGAGCCGCTTCCCATCGGGCGACACTTTCACGGTCTGGTACGCGTCGAGCGGGAGACCGGGCAGCGGTGTGGTCCTTCCCTGTCGATCCACCGCCACGACGGTCCGCTGGCCCCCGCCAGCCGGCACTCCCGGTACGTAGACGAGCGAGCCGTTGGCCGACACCGCGACTTCGGCCGCCGACAGCAGGGTCGTCACGACCCCCTCCAGCACCGGCGCAGGCGTCCCGACCACCTCCAGCCGTCCGAGGTCGAAGGGCACGGCGCGCAGCGCCCCGGTCACGGCGTAGACGAGATGCCCCGATGGTAGGTAGCGCGCATGGGTGCCGCCACGAAACAGCACCTTCGACGTGAGGGTGCGGAGATCCAGCACCGCGACCTGCGCGGTCGCGATGCCGCCGGTGACCGAAGTAATCGTAAAGAGGACCGCCTCGCCTCCGGGCAGGAACTCGGGCAACAGATGGTCGGCTTCGCCGCGCTCGCGATCGGGCGTCGTGAGCACGATGGGCTCGCCTCCTGCAGCGGACACGCGCTGAAGACCTGTCGCCGGGGCGTTGGTCGCGAAGATGATGGTCCCGTCGGCCCGCCACGTCGCCCCGGCGGGTATGCCCTGGATCGCGCACACGGTCTGCGGCGGCCCCCCGGTGATGGCGACTTTCTTGAGCAGGCTGAACGAGTCGAAGAACCCGACCCACTGTCCGTCAGGTGAGGTGAAGACGCCTCCTGGAGAGCCAAGACCGCTGAGCACCGTGGGCTCGAGCTGGTTCAGCGCCCGCACCAGCAGCTGGTTGTCGCCGAGATACACGACACGTGCCCCGTCGGGCGTAATGGCGACGTCGGGACCGCTGAGCGACAACACTAACGCAGTCGCCCCGGACGTGATGAGCGTCGAGCGGACGACCGACGGCGGAACGGGTCGGGTCAGCCACCACACACCCGCGCCGGCGACAGCGATGCCGAGAAGCAGCGCGGCCGTGGTGAAGAACGCAAGGCGTCGCACGTCCCCACGCAGGGAGCGTCCGGCTTGCGCCGGCCCATCCGCCGCCGTAGCGATCGCCTGATGGCGCAGCACGAACAGCGCCGCCGAGATATCCGCAATCCGCTGCCGTGGATCCTTCTCGAGGCATCCGCGCAGCAACGTTCGAACCGGAAAGCCCACCTCCGCAGGCAACGCGTTCCAATCCGGGTCGGCCCGGAGTACCGCGGCGAGCGTGTCGGCCACATCCGCGCCGCCGAATGCACGTGTGCCCGTCAGCATCTCGAACAGTACGGCACCAAAGGCCCACACGTCCGCGCGTTTGTCGACCGGCTTGCCCTTGGCCTGCTCGGGCGCCATGTAGGCCGCCGTGCCGAGAATGACACCGGCGCGCGTCATCATCGCCGGCGTCGTAATCGTCGGCGACTGCGAGACATTCGGGGCGCTGCCGGCCGGCTCCATGGCTTTGGCGAGACCGAAGTCCAGGACCTTCACGGTACCGTCGGGCCGGACCTTGACGTTCGCGGGTTTCAGGTCGCGATGGATGATCCCGTGCTCGTGCGCCGTCTCGAGCGCCTCGGCGATCTGCGTCGCGATGGGTAACGCTTCATCGGGCGGAATCGCGCCACGCGTAATACGTTGCGAGAGATCCTCACCCTCGACGAGTTCCATCACGAGGGCGGTCATGCCCCCGCCTTCTTCCAGTCCATGGATGACCGCAATGTTCGGATGGTTCAACGAGGCGAGGACTTCCGCTTCTCGTTGAAAGCGAGCGCGCCGGTCAGCGTCAACGGCCAGAGTTGGCGGCAGGATCTTGATGGCGACCTGGCGTTTCAGCCTGGTGTCGGTCGCCCGATACACCTGCCCCATGCCGCCTTCACCAATCTGGGCAGTGATCTCGTAGCCGCCGAGGTGGGTACCGGGAGTGAGGGCCAAACGTAGCGCGATTATACGGGCGGGCGGCTGTGGGGCGGGGATTACCCCTCAGTGACGCCGATGTGGCGTCAAACCGCTACCAAGGCCTCTGAGGAACGTTGGTCACGTGCTCACGATCGGGGGACGTGACGCAGAACCCGATACACAAGTACGGCACACTCGCGTGGGGATTGTGGCCGCGGTGAAACTTGGCGATCGGCTCCGAATACACGTCGCCGGCCTTGGCCTTGACCAGAATTCCTTCCTGAAACTCCGCTTCGAAGATGCCCTGCAACGCCACGAAGAACGTCGCGCCGTTGTGGCAGTGCCAGTTGGTATAGCCACCGGGCGCGATCTCGGCGTTGTAGATCTGAACTTTGACCTGCGGGTCTTTTGGAAGCGACGAGCACAGCTGATCGAACAAGACGTTGCGAAACAGCTGGACGTCGGGACTGGTGTAGCCGGTGAGCTTCAGCTTCAGCTCGTCCAGTTCGACAGCCTCGACGGCATCTTCGCTAAGGAGTTGGACGAGATCGTCACGAACCGTCTCGAGCGTCATACCGTGGCTCGCAAGAATGGACGCGGCCACCGACCTGCCGTCACGAAGGATGCCCAAGAAGAGATGCTCGGCGCCGATGTAATTGTGAAGGAGCCGATCGGCCTCCTCGGCCGCAAAATTGAGCATGCGTTTCGTCTCGGCCGTGAACGGAATTTCGACAGAGGTCGGAACTTTCTCCCGAAACAGTACAGCGACTCTCAACTTCTTTTCGGATGTCTTCCAGGGAAACGTGTGAGCGAGCGAAGAGCTGGCTGATGGGCCCTTTGGCCTCGCGAATCAATCCGAGCAGCAGGTGCTCGGATTCAATCGAGGGACCCCCGAGCTGAGTAGCCTCATAACGAGCGAAGAAAAGAACCCGCCTCGCTTGGTCGTTGTAGCGTTCGAACATGATGAGGCTCTCCACCACGAAGGACACAGGGGACGCGGAGAAAGAGCCGTGTCCACCGTGGTTGCTAGGTTACACTGGCCATCCTACAAGCCTCAGAACCGAACCGTCGTGTTGCCACCGCTCACGACGACGCCAACGCGTTCGCCAGGCTCGGGCCGGTACGACCCGTCGAGCAGTGCGGCGAAAGCGGTCGCGCCACCTGGCTCCGCGACAATCCGAAACACGTCCCAGAGGCGCTCCTGCGCCGCTCGGATCGACGCATCATCCACCAGGAGCACGCGGTCGACGTATCTCTGAGCGAGCGGGAACATGAGCTCACCGACGGCACGGGGGGCGAGCGACTCGGCAGCCAGCCCGCCCGCCGGGGCATCGACGGGTCGTCCCGCCTGGAGCGCCCGGCTCAGGGTCGGCGCGGCTTGGGGTTCAACGCCGACAAGCCGGATCTCTCCCGCATACCAGGCTGCGATCCCGCCGATCAACCCGCCGCCGCCGACCGACACGAGCAGCGTCTCCAGCTCGGGAGCCTGCTCGGCGAGCTCGAGGCCAAGCGTCGCCTGGCCGAGCAGTGTCTCGACCTGGTCGAACGCGTGGATGGCGAGCGCTCGAGACTCCTTCAGCGCGCGCTCGCTGGCCACCAGGGCGTCATCGTAGAGGTCGCCGACAATGGTCAGGTCCGCCCCGTAGCCACGAATCCGTTCAAGCTTCGAGGCCGACGCGACGCTCGGCACGAAAATGCGCGCCCGAACGCCGAGCCGACTCGCCGCGTACGCGACGGCGGTGCCATGGTTCCCGCCCGACGCTGCGATGACGCCGGCCGGCGGTACAGCGCGCCGCAGCAGGTTCGTAAAGGCACCTCGGGTCTTGAACGATCCGGCATGCTGCAACTGTTCAAGTTTCAGCGTCAGCGGGAACGCGGGCAGACCAACGTCGCTGCCGGTTGTCTCCAGGATCGGAGTCACCCGCACGTACGGTCGGATAGTGTCGTAGACGGATCGAATCGTCGGACGGTCGAGCACCCGTTGCGTCGCTGACATCGCGAGAGCTCGCTGTGCTCAGTGGCCGGCTGGCCGCAAATCACGATGAACGATGATCACGAAGAAAGACGAACCCTAAGGGCAAAGGCTTGGTGAATCTTCGTGTGCTTCGTGCCTTCGTGATCCACTGTGGTCCCGATTCAGCCTGGTCGCGACACCAGGTGGTGGCGCCGTTCATCCGAGGTGCTTCTCGGCGTCCCGGATAGCCTCGACGACATCGTGGAGGAACGCGGCGCCGCGCGCGCCGTCGACGACACGGTGGTCGCAGGACAGCGTGAGCGAGAGCATCGGCTTGATGCCGACGGGGATCAGGGCGCCTGGCATCGGCACCACACGATCGGTCATCGCCCCAACCGCCAGAATGCCCGCCTGCGGTGGGACGATGATTGCGGTGAATTGATCGACGTGGTACATCCCGAGGTTGCTGATCGTGAACGTCGCGCCCGTGATGTCGGTCGGCATCAACTTGCCAGCGCGGGCCCGTTCGGTGAGACCGCGTCGCTGAATCGCGATGGCGCCAAGATCGCCCGCCTCGGCCCTGGTGACAACGCCCACGACCACGCCGTCGTTCACGGCCATCGCGAGACCGACCCTCACTTCCGGATTGGCCCTGATGTTGTTGTCGATCCAGCTCGCATTCATGCGTGGATGCTGCTTCAACACGCGAGCAACCAGGGTCGTGAGGATGTCGGTGTAGGTCAGCTTGACTCCCTTGTCGCGCTCGACGGTGGGCCCAAGCTTTTCGCGCACGGCGACGAGTGCGCTGCCGTCCACCTCTCGGGTGACGAAGAAGTGCGGCACGGTCGTCCAGCTTTGCGTGGTCCGCTCGGCCATCAGGCGGCCAATGGAGCTCAATGTCTCGCTGACCACTGCAGAAACCGCTCGGGGCGCTGAAGCAGGTGATGGCGGCGGCGGGGTTGCCGCGGCAGGCACGGTACTGCCGGACTTGGCCGCCGCCAGAACGTCTTCGGCGACAATTTCGCCGCCCGGCCCGGATCCACGAAGCGTCGTGGCGTCCACGCCGTGCTCTTTTGCCAGACGCCGTGCCTTTGGTGAGATCTGCGCCGGGCCCGCCGCATCTGGCGCCGAGGCGGCCGCTGCCGCAGGGGCACTCGCAGCCGGTACTGCATCCATCTTGCGTCCCGTCTGAGCGGGAGCGGCGCTGGCAACTGGCGGCTTCTCGCCCGGCTGAAGGAGCCACGCAATGGTCTGCCCGACCGGTACGACGTCGCCGGTCTTGGCCGTCACGCCGCCGAGCACCCCGTCCGCCTGAGCCTCGACCTCGACGACGGCCTTGTCCGTCTCGACCTCGAGGAGCATTTCTCCCTTGGCGACCTTCTCGCCTTCTTTCTTCTTCCAGGACACCAGCTTGCCGGTTTCCTGGGCCATTTCGAGCGCGGGCATTACGACACTTACGGCCATGTGAAAGTTAAAAGTTGAAAGTGGAAAGTTGAAAGTAAGGCAAAAGTTAAAAGCTCAAGGTGAAAGTTGAAAGTAAGCCAAGAGTCCCAAAGTTAACGATGAGAGCTGTGAAAAGTTCGAATATCGAGTGCCGAGCGCGTGGCAGTGAAAAGAGACTTTCAACTTACTTTCCACTTTCCACTTTCCACTTTTCACTTTGCTAGGACGCCCTCCGCCCTCGCGCTAGCAGCGATCATCTCGACGACCTGCTCGTTCGGCGCCGGCTCGAGCTCGCGTGTCGTCGGCAGCGGCCCGCTGACGGTCACATAGGGCGCGCCTGCGACGAGAAGCTCCTCGGCCGGGAAGCGGGTGATCACCTCGTGCCCGGTCGGCGTCACGACGACTTCCTCCTCGATGCGCGCCGCGCTCCAGCCGTCGGTCGAAGGCCAGAACGTCTCGAGCGCGAACACCATGCCCGGCTTGATTTCGTGCGGATGCTCGAGCGAGACGAGCCGGCTGATCATCGGCTTCTCCCAGATGGCCAGGCCGATGCCGTGCCCCATCTGGAGCGCAAATGCCGCTTCCTCGTTCGGGAACCCGAAGTCCTGTGCTTTGGGCCACACGGCTGCGATTTCGGCGGTCGAGCGGCCTGGACGCACGAGCTCGATGGCCGCATCGAGATAGTCACGGCAGCGCTTGTAGGCATCGTTCAGCGCGCGCGACGCCGAGCCGATCGCGAAACAACGGTAGTAGCAGGTCCGGTATCCCATGTACGAATGGAGAATGTCGTAATAGACAGGGTCGCCGGGGCGAAGCATGCGATCGGAAAAGACGTGAGGGTGGGGACTGCAGCGTTCACCCGAGATCGCGTTGACGCCTTCGACGTATTCGGAGCCGAGATCGTAGAGCACCTTCGCGACGAGACCAACAGCCTCGTTTTCCCGCATCCCCGGCTTCATCGCCTTGTAGAGCTCGTGATACGCCGCATCGACCATACCCGCCGAATGCGTCAGAAGGGAAATTTCGTCCTGTGTCTTGATCTCGCGCGCGTCGGACATCAGCTGCTGGCCATCGACGATCGTCAGACCTTCTTTTTGCAGCGCGAACAACACCGGCGGCTCGACGACGTCGACGCCCACCGGTTCCTTGTGGAGCCCTCGCTTTTCGAGCTCAATCTTGATTTTCCTCGCCACGTCCTCGGCACGTCCCATCTCCGGGGACATCGCGCCACGCATCAACGGGATTCCGGCGCGAGACCGCTCGCCGAGCCACGGACAGTTCAACTGGTGGTGCCTGGCGGCCGATCCGAAGTCCCAGAGGATCGGTTCGTCCTTCTGGGCCAACAGCGTGAAGCGGCTGATCTTGTCCTGCGCCCAGGTTCCGATGTGCGTCGCGGTGATGTACCGCACGTTGTTCATGTCGAAGCAGAGGATCGACCCCATCTCCGACTTCGCGAGCAGCTCCTTCACGCGCGCGAGACGCTCGCGCCGCAAGCGGTCGAAATCGATCCGCTGCTCCCAGTCGACCGCCATCGTTCCGTAGGTTCTCAGGGCCACGACTGCCTCCTCACTCTCGAATTTGAGGATTTGAGAATTTGAGGATTTGAGGATTTGGGTTCGAGGATTTGAACCAAACAGATTCTCAAATTCTCAAACCCTCAGATCCTCAAATTCACCTTTCGCGCTCAGGCTTTTCCACACAACTTCTTCGCCAAATCCACCACCTGCCGCTCCGTCGGGACTGTCACGTCCTCGAGCGTCGGCGAGAACGGAATCGGCACGTGCATCGCCGTCAGCCGCGTGACGGGCGCATCGAGGTTGTAGAACGCGCCCTGGGCGACAACCGCAGCCAGCTCCGCCGACACGCCGTACCGGCCGTAGCCCTCGTCCATCACAATGCATCGCGAGGTCTTCTTGACCGACTCGATGAGCGTCTGCTCGTCGAGCGGCCACGTGGTTCGCGGATCGACGACCTCGACGCTGACGCCGACTTCTTCGAGCATCGTCGCCGCACCGAGCGCCGTCTGTACCATGCTGCTCGTGGCGATGATCGTGATGTCGCGGCCCTCTCGCTTCACGTCAGCGACGCCTAGCGGGATGACGTAGTCTTCGGTCGGTACCGGCCCCTTCACTTTGGTGTAGCTGATCTTGTCCTCGAAGAACACCACCGGGTTGTCGTCGCGGATCGCAGACTTCATCAGCCCCTTGGCATCGTAGGGCGTCGAGGGCACGACCACCTTCAAGCCCGGAATGTGGCTCGGCCAGGCGTGTAACGACTGCGAGTGCTGCGCCGCCGACCGGCGCGTCGCGCCCATCGTCGCTCGAATCACCAGGGGCACCTTCCATTTTCCGCCGGACATGTAGTGGATCTTGGCGGCCTGATTCACCAGCTGATCCATGATGAGCGTGAGGAAGTCGCCGAACATGATGTCGATGATCGGGCGCATGCCGGTCATCGCGGCGCCTACGCCGATGCCGGTGAAGCCGGCTTCGGAGATCGGCGTGTCGATGATGCGGTCCTTCCCGAACTCCTCGACCAACCCCTTCAACACCTTGAAGGTCGTGCCGGCCTCGGCGACGTCTTCGCCCATGAGAACGATGGTGGGATCGCGGCGCATTTCTTCGGCGATCGCTTCGCGGACGGCGTCGCCGAAGCCGATGTCGCCACGGACGGCCGGCGCGGACTGTGTTTCAAGCATAAACATCCTGACTCACTTCGTCGGGATTGGGATACGGCGCCGAGGTCGCAAACTCGACGGCAGCATCCATCTCGGCGGTCAATTCGGTCCCGATCTTCTCGAGCGTGGCCGCCGTCGCGAGCCCTTCCTTCACCAGCCAGTCCGTCAGAATCTTGATCGGGTCGCGGTCGCTCACCCACTGCTGTTCCTCGGCCTTCGGGCGGTAATACGCGCGCGCAATGTCGCCGACGTGATGGCCATGATACCGATACGTGTTCAAGAGCATGAACGCCGGACCGCCGCCGTCGCGCGCCCGCGCAATCAGCGGCTCAGCCGACGAATACACCGCACGCACGTCCTGCCCATCGACCTCCACGGCCGTGATGCCGAACGCTACCGGCCGTGCGAGAATTTCGCCGGCCGTCGTTTCGGAATAGTGCGTGTACTCGTTGTACATGTTGTTTTCACAGGCGAAGATGATCGGCAGCTTCCACAGCTGCGCGAGGTTCATCTCTTCGTACAGCACGCCTTGGTTCGAGCGCGCCCTCGCCGAAGAAGCACACCGTCACCCGCTTGTTGCCGAGATACTTGGACGCGTAGGCGGCTCCCGTTGCCAGTCCGGCACTGCCACAGACGATGGCGTTGGCGCCGAGGTTGCCGGTTTCGGGATCGGCGATGTGCATCGAGCCGCCCTTGCCTTTGCAGTAACCGGCCGCCTTTCCGAGAAGCTCGGCGAACATGCGGTCGGGCGACGCGCCCTTCGCCAGGCAGTGCCCGTGGCCGCGATGCGTGCTGGTGATGTAGTCGTCGCGGTGCAGAGATTCGCAGATGCCGACGGCAATCGCTTCTTCGCCGATGTAGAGGTGGGCGAGGCCGGGCATCAGCGCGCGGGTGTAGAGGTCGTTGACCCGTTCCTCGAAGAGCCGGATCGCGACCATCTGGCGGTACATGTGAAGCAGCTTGTCCAGCGGAACGCGACTGATCCCTGCGGCGGCTTGCTTGTTCGGGGCCACACTCATTTCTGGACTCCTGCCATGCGGGCGAGCACGTCAAAGACGGTGGCAAAGTCGCGGTGCGCGAAGCCCATGCCTCGAGCCGCCGTGAGCATCTCGTTGCCGACGGCGGTCGTCGGCAACGGCACATCGAGCTGCCGACCCATCTCGAGGGCGAGCAGCATGTCCTTCTGCATCATATTCACGTCGAACCACGCTTCGTCAGGCATGTTGAGGACGAACGGACCGCGGTACTGGACCATGGGCGACCCGATGACACTGTGGGTCAGCACGTCAACCGCGACTGCGCGAGGGATTCCGCTCTTTTCGGCCAGCAGCACACCTTCCGAAAACGCGAGCATCTGGGCCATCAGGCTGAGGTTGGTCGCGATCTTCATCGCGAGCGCGAGGCCGTTGCCCCCGACATGGGTGACCTTCGGTCCCACATCGTCGAGCAGCGGTTTGACGCGATCGAACGTGGACTGAGCGCCTCCTACCATCACCGACAACTTGCCCTGTTGCAGCGTGATGACGCTACCCGACACCGGCGCGTCCACCATGTCGGCGCCTTTGTCTCGGACCTTCGCAGCCAGCGCACGGCTCACGGCAGGGCTGACCGTGCTCATGTCGATCAGCACTTTGCCAGCGCCAAGGCCCGCCAGCAACCCATCCGGACCGTTGGCCACGGACTCGAGGGCTGCGGAATTGGTGACCATCACGAAGGTCGCGTCCGAGCCTTCGGCCACGGCGCGTGGGGAATTCGCCCCACTTCATGCCCTTGTCGAGAAGCCATTGGGCCTTCGATTTCGTGCGGTTGTACCCGATAACCGAATGGCCCTTCGTGAGCAGCCGATCGGCCATCTGGCCGCCCATCACGCCCAGGCCAACGTATCCAAGATTTGCCATTATCTCGTGGTGTAGCCGTCACGGCGGGACGGCGTCCGCCGACCTTTTAGTTTACTTCAGGACTGAAACAGGGCAGGACGGGCTTCCACCCTCAAGCTTTCTTCCCACCTTCTAAACCGTTATGCGGTTCGCCACGAGAGATTCATACTCGTTGCCGCATAACGGCGGCGCGCACAGCGCGCCCGCGAGGGAGCGGAGCGGGGCGAGGGGGCCCCCGCCCCTCGACTGCTCTCGGGGCGCCCTGAGCAGGAGTCGAAGGGCGCGAGCGACCGAGCCGGGGTTCGGGGCGGAGCCCCGTCTAGTTAAGAAGCGGCCGGCGCTGGCTCTCCGGCCGCGACCACCTTGCTCTTGTTCTTCGCCAGCCACTGATCGAACGTCATCAGCGAGGGCGCAAGCGCACGCGTGCTCTCGACGCTTCGCACCGCTGAGAACTGCTTTTCGAACTCATCGTAGAACTGGAACATGTTCCCGAGGTCGTCGGCACCTGGGAATCCGAATCCCCGGTAGGTGTCGGCGGTCACGGCATTGTAGGTGACCTTCGCACCGAGCCCCTTGCCCGATTTCTCGGCCATCTGCTCTCCGGTCAAGTACTCGCCGACAATGCCGACTCTCTTGCCGACGTATTCATTTCCTTTTTTGAAGATGCCGTAGGCGGCCTTGCCGATATCCTCGGCCGCGATGCCCGCCATCTGGGCTTTGCCAATCGGGAACGTCAGCGTGTACGAGCCATCCGCTCCCTTCTTGGGGCCCATGCCGAACAGGTAGAAGTTGTCCCAGTAGAACGACGTCAGCAGAAAGGTGACCGGCAGGCCCAAGTCCGTGAAGACGTGGTCGATCCCGCCCTTGCTGTCGAAGTGCGGGCAGCGGTACTTCTCCTGCAGGATGGGCATTCTCTTCGTGCCCTCGCTGAGGGGAATCCACTTCAGCGTGTCTTCCAGCGTCGACCAGATGACGTGCTTGACGTTCGCCGTCTTGGCTGCACGAGCGATGTTGGTCGCCTGCTGCTGCTCCTTGTCCACCGAGAAGAGCTGCCAATAATTGGTCACGCCGTAAACGCCGTAGCGCGCCGGCAAATGCTTTGGCCAGGCTGGCTTCGTTGTCGAGATCGGCCTGAACCACCTCAGCGCCCTGTTTGGCGAGCGCCTTGGCTTTGTCGGTATTGACGTCTCTCGTAATCGCCCGCACGGCAAATCCGCCGTTCGGATCGTCGAGGATCGCCTGCACAAGGCCGCCGCCTTGCGATCCGGTCGCTCCCACCACTGCAATGATCTTCTTGTCAGCCATGTTCGTCCCCTGTCTGTTCACCGCGTCAGGGCGAACCGTTGGTCCGCCCGTCCCCTGTTCTGTTCTACTTGCCGCCAACTTCCTTGCGGACTATCTGCGCTGCTTCGGTGAGCGCGTTGAGCTTCATCTTTGCAACCATCCGGGCCAGCGGCTTCATGCCGCAGTCGGAGCTCAAGGTCACCTTCTCGGCCGGGACATGTTTGATGACTCTCCGGATCCGGTCCGCGATCTTCTGCGGCGTCTCGATCGCCGCCGTGCGGATGTCCAGGACGCCGACCTGCAGTCCCGTGTCCTTCGGCAGGTTTTTCAGAAAGTCGATCCCCGCCATGTCGCGGTTGGCGTAGTCGAGCACGAACTCGTCGATACCGGCCGTCCCGAAGAAATACGGCAGAACAGTCTGATATCCCTCGGGATAGCCGGCGCTCAGGATGTCGTTGCCCCAGGCGTTGCCGAAGCAGAAATGCCAGCCGATCTTCGCCTTGACGCCGTCGCAGCACATCTCGACCGATTCACGAATCCACTTGTAGTCGTCCTTGTTGCCCGTGAAAAGCGGCAGCCAGGCACCAAGGTCTTCAAACTGCAGATACTTCGCACCGGCCGCGACCAGATCCTTCATCTCGGCATTGAAGATGGGCGCAAGCGCCAGGCTCAATTCCTTTTGGTTCTTGTAGTGCTCGAAGTAGACGTGCCAGGCGAGGTTCGCCGGTCCGGCGCCGACCGAGACCTTGACCGGCTTCTTCGTGTGCTTTTGAGCAATCCGATAGAGATCAGCGAGGCGAATCGGTCCCCGGCTCACCGGGCCGCTGTTGACGACGCCACCCCAGTCGTCGAGGATTTCCTTGCCCTGACTTGGAGCGGCTCCCTTCATCATCGGATGCTCTTCCCGGGCGTGCTCGAATCCGGGGATGCGCTCGTACATGTACCAGCAGAACGATCCGATCACGCCGACGTAGTCGTCGTACCACATGTTGCCGTCGGTCACGACGTCGAGCCCAGCTTCTTCCTGGTCGCGGATGACCGTGGCCACGGCGTCGTTGTAGGCCTCTTCGTGCTGGACTTCTTTGAATGCGACTCGGATGTCCCGTCCAAGCAATTGATGCTTGTACCAGTGCGGCCGCGGATACGACCCAACCATCGTGGTAGGAAGCAGAGTGTCGACGATCTTCGTGGCCATGTAGTCCTCTATCGTGTTAGGTATGTCGGTGCCAGCAGTTGGCGACCGGGCGTCGTTCCGAGACGCGTGCGGGCACTGGCTGGGCGGCGTTGCTGCCGAAACCGAGGGATGCTACCGCAAGCCGAATCAAGGCGTCAATGTACGTGGGGCTCCGCCCACACGCCCGCTTCCGCTCTTCGAGCTTCAGCGAGGCCCGCCGAAACCGTTGAGCGCAGGCGGCCGGGTTTCGACCGCTCGGCAGGACCCGGAAGTGAATTCGCCTCTTTGCCGAGATCGGAATGCAGCGAAACGGTAGAGACCGGCTTTCGGGGGCAATGCCTGTCGGAAATTCAATGAGCCGAAAGCTTGTGCTGCTGAGCGTTGGCCACATGTGGCGCCGAGAGCCGACGCGGCGGAGGGTCGTCAGCTGGCGCGTCGGGCCGTCACGTCGACCCGGAAAACCCGCGCTCCGTTCGCACTCTGGCGCTGCGCGGCGGTCCTACCAACTTGCGGCATCGCTCAGATCAACTAGCCCCGTCCGGGATGCTTGGGGCCCTCGGGTGACATCGCGAGAGACCGCCGCGAACGAACTCACTGCGCGCGGGTTTTCCTGACGCGTGACGGGTCGACTTCACGGCCCTTGCGCCAGCTGACGACCCTCCGTGGCAGCGGCCGCCGGCGACGGCTCGGGCCGTGGCGGGAAGCGTCTCGGGCCGCGCGCCGTTTGGAGTCAGCCCGCCATCGGTGCCGGAAAAACGGCGTGAAGCCGAGGCCTGCGCGGCCGTCTGCCGCGAGGTCACCCGGAGCGGGGCGTTGCCCGAGGCGGGACTCGTTGATCGGAGCGATGTCGCGAATCGGCAGGACGGCCGCGCCAGCGGAAGGACGACGAGCGCAACGCCGTTTTTCGGGCTGACGGAACCGGCGCGACGGCCCGAGATGCTTCCCACCACGGATCGCGTCGCGCAACTGAAGGCTGTGCGGTCACCAATTTACGAACCGCATTAGGCTTTGGGCTGGTCCAAGTCACTTCAGTGTGCGGCCACGGCCACGGCCTTCGCGCCTGCGGGCTTCATCATCCAGCGTAATGAGAACATCGCCAGGGCGGCAATCAGCGCAGGAACCGCCGCGGCCAGGAAGATGTCCTGCAGCGACCAGTTCGAGCGCATGAAGTAACCGACGAGCCACGGCCCGATGATGCCGCCGGCGCGGCCGATACCGAGACCCCAGCCGATTCCTGTTGAGCGAACCGAGGTCGGATAGTAGAGCGCGGCCATCGAGTTGATCATCGGCTGACCGCCAACGACACAGACTCCTGCCAGGAAGACCACCGTGAACAGCAGCCACAGCGCCAGCCCCGGCTGCCCTATGAGGGCGATGCAGACACACGCCGCGAGAAAGCAGGTCGTGAGGACCGGAATGAACCCAAGCCTGCCGATCACCCACGTCAGCCAGAAGGTGCCGAGCGTGCCGCCGACCTGGAGCGTCGTGCCGACCCAGACGCCGGTCTGGGCTGAGTAGCCGAGCTGATTACTCACGGTCGGCAGCCAGCCGGCCAACAGATACAGGCTGTAGATGTTCATGAAATTGACCACCCACAGGAGGATCGTCGTGACGCCCCGGCCTTCGAGGAACAGGTGCTTCGCGGGAACGCCTGTCTTGCTCTCCTCGTTGACGACGAAGTCTGTGGCCGGACCAATCGGCGCGGCGGGATCGATCCGTTTCAACCACCGACCCACCTGATCGAGATTGCGGCGTCTGAGCACGAGGAACTGCAACGACTCGGGCAGCCAGAAGTACATCAAGACCGCGATGAAGAGGGGTGTGACTCCTCCGAAATAGAACACCGATCGCCAGCCGAATGCGGGAATCAACCACGCCGACACGAAGCCGGCGACGGCGGCCCCGGCCGTAAAGCCGACCGAAATACACGCCATGAATGCCACGCGATGACGAGCGGGACTGTATTCGCCGATGAGCGCCGTCGCATTCGGGATGATGCAGCCAAGGCCAATCCCCGCAATGAACCGAATCCACGTCAGTTCGCCGACCGAGTTGACTCGGGCCGTCAGCAGCGTCAGCACGGAGAAGAACACGGTGGCGCCGAGCAACACAGGGCGTCGCCCAACCTTGTCGGCGACCATCGTGAACACGAGCGAGCCGACCATGACGCCGAAGTTGCCCGCAGCGAGGACGTTGCCGAGCGCCGCTCCCGGGACCTGCCACTCCCGGAAGATCGTGGGCGCGGCATAGCCGACTACCTGAACGTCGAAGCCATCGAGAATGAGACACAGCGCGCACAGGACGAAGAGGCCGATTTGCAGCCCTCCGACTTTCGCGTTGTCGATGACCTCGGCGACCTTAATCTGCGCCCGCGGCCCGCTTGCCATCTTTTTTAAGCTTCCAGCTTCCAGCTCCGAGCCTCCAGCCCCCAGCCTCCAGCCCCCAGCCCCTAGCCTTACCCGACCTTCCGGATCGCATCGAACCACGGGCATGTGCCGGGCGCGAGCGTGTAGTTCCCGTCCAAGACTTGCACCGGCTCGCGCAGTCCTTCGTCGGCGGCGCGAAGACGAAGCTCCCGAGCCTCCGCCCGCCGTTCCGGCGTCAGCCAGCTTCGATCGTGGCCCCACAAGCTCGGCCCGCAGGTCATTTCGACCGGTGCATGGGTCGCGGGATTTATCGAGCGGCCGCCCCAGCCATACTCGACGAAAAAGCCCGAGGGAGTGTGCGAGTAAAACGACGTCATGAAGTCGTTCGAGTGTCGACCGAAAGTCGTGGCGATGCGACCCTCTTCACCGAGCGCAAGATCATAGGCCTGCCCCACATCGTCGAGCATGAAAAGCTCGACCATCATGTGGTGCACGCTGTTGGTTCCCGTTTCGATGACGGCAAAGCTGTGATGCCGCGGGTTCACGTGCAGGAAGTAGGCTTTGAAAGGCCGAAGCGTATAGTCGCTGAGCCGGAAGCCCAGGAGGTCTTGATAGAACGGCAGGACTCGATCGACCCGGTCCACGTTCATGACGACGTGGCCCATGCCGAGAGGACCGGTCCGGAAGCCCGAGATCGCTCGCCCGGGGCGGAACGGATCGGTCGCGATCTCCGCCCCGTGGAACGCCTCGAGCACATTGCCGACAGGATCGTTGAACCGTACCAGCTCCTTGACCCGCCTTTCGTCGGCAACAGCACTCGACATGCGCTGCACCCGCACGCCCGCGCGTTCCAAACGCGCGGCGAGACCATCGAGGGCACGGGCGTCGGCGACCTCCCATCCGAAAAACGCGGCTCCGTTTCCCTCGTCTGCGTGGACCACGACGCGCTGACGACGGTCGTCCATCCTGAACGTCAGCGTCGATCGGCTTCGGTCGACGAGCTGCATGCCGAGGAACCTGGTGCCAAACGCTGCCCAGTCTTCGACGTTGCGGGCCCTGATTCCGACGTAACCGAGTGATTGGAGCTCCATGGTTCTCACCAGTCAGGTAGGGCGGGTAGGTCTTCTGGTAGGTCTGGTAGGTCGGGTGAGGCCGGTAGGTCATGAGTCGGGTCAAGATCCTGTGTACCGACTCACTTGACCTACCAGACCTCACCTGACCCACCTGGCCTACCAGACTCACCTGACCTACCAGACCCACCTGACCCACCTGACCCACCAGACCACTAGGCCCGCCGGCACCTATCCTAGCTCCACTGTGGGTCACTACCCCCACACTTCTCTGGCCGTTTCGACGACGAGCTCGAGTTTTCGGCGTTCGTCGTCGATGGTCAACGGATTGCCCATGAAATTGCTGGCGAAGCCGCACTGGGGACTCAGGCACAACTGATCAAGGGCCAGAAACTTCGAGGCCGCGTCGATGCGTCGTTTGATGTCGTCCCGCGATTCGAGCTTCGGCGTCTTGGTCGAGACGAGGCCAAGGACGACTTTCTTGCCTTTCGGCACATGGCGCAGCGGCTGAAAGTCGCCCGCCCGATCGGTGTCGTACTCCATGAAGAAGTTGTCGATGCCGACGTTGCGGAAGACGACCTCGCTGACGTACTCGTAGCCTCCACTGCCCATCCACTTGCCTCGGTTGTTGCCGCGGCACATGTGCATGCCGATCGTCATGTCGCTCGGCGCGCCAGCCGCGATGCGACTGAGAACACCGGCGTAGGTTTCGAGGATCGCTTTCGGATCGTCGCCACGGTTCCGAAGCGCTTCCTGGCCATGTGGATCGCAGATCAGCGGAAACGTCACGTCGTCTATCTGAACATAGCGGCAGCCGAGCTGATGCAGCTGTGTGATTTCGGCGACCCAGATCTTCACCGCGTCGTTCCAAAACTCGTCGAGATCAGGATAGACCGCCGCGTCGATGGCCGCCCTGCCTCCCCAGAAATGCAGCATGCTGGGTGACGGCAGGCTGATTTTCGGCGTTCTCGTCGTCAGGTTCTCGAGGAACTTGAAGTGCTCGGTAAAGATGCCACGCTCTCGCGTAAGCCGTTGGCGGACACGAACGATATGGCCCGGCAACTTGTCGACGGTGCTGTCGTCTTGAAACGGCAGCGCGGCCGAAACGGCCGAGTCGAAAAAGGTGATTTCCGTGCCTGTCAGCGAGAGCACGAAGTCCTGAAACCACGAGCGGCGGCGGAACTCGCCGTCGGTCACGACGTCGAGACCGACGCTCTCCTGCAGCCGGACAACTTCTCGGACGGCTGCGTCCTCGATGTCCTTCAACTGGGTGTACTGAAGGGGACCAGACGCCTGGCGGTACTGATCGCCTTCGGCTTCGGCGCGTGCTTTGAGCAGCTGTTCCGGACGGAGCAGACTGCCGATGTGCTCCGCGCGGAACGGAGGGGGCCGGGTCACGGCAGGATTATATCGTTCGTTTAGCTACTACATCCCGCTGCCCTCTGTTCCGCGTTCGGCCGGCGCGAAGCCGCATTCATCTGACATCGGTCGAACCGGTGGCGCGTCGTAGCTCTTCGAACCAGTTGACGACGACGTTGATCTGGGCCGGGGCCTCCCCTTGATCGATTCGCTTGACCATCACGAAGCGCTGGCCGTCAGCGGTCACACCGTAGTTCGGCCAAAAAGCCTGACTCCGCTCGTACGGCTTATCGAAGAGGCGCTGGGGCTTGCCTACCGTCAACGTCGGACTCGTCGCGATTTCGACGGCCATCATGGCGTCGCCATTGCGGTAGAAGAGCTCGCGCGAGCGCGGTGGCCAGTACTGGTTCGTTGCCCCCCTCCGTCGAGATGGTGAGCCTCTCGCCAGGACCGGGAAACGGTCGAACGTAAATCTCATTACGACCTGTCTCGTTGGACGCATAGGCGAGCCAGCGACCGTCTGGGGAGAACGTGGGGGCACCTTCCGCGAACGGTGTCTGAAGGACTGGTGTCGGCCTGCCGTCCCCGTCGCCTCGCAGCACCCAAATGTCCTGTACACCGCGCGCCACGGTCGAAACGAACGCCAGGACACCCTCCCGTGACCAGGAGAATGGGTACGTGTATGTGGCCCGATCACTCGCAATCAGCCGCTCGCCTGCCCCACTGCCGTCCAGTGGCTTCGAGTACACACTCAGGAGACCGGCGTTGTCGGAGTTGTAGGTAAGTCTCAGCCCGTCATGCGGCCACACTGGAAACCCATTGTTGCCTTCGGACGTAAATCGGCTCCACGTCTGGCGGTTGAGGTCGTACAGCCATACGTCGTCGTGGTCTCCGCCTCTGACCGCGACCGCGATACGCCGACCGTCAGGGGACACGCGTGGCTGGAAGTACACTCCACCCGATGCGCCCACGGGCTGCTCGAGTCCCGATCGGTCAACCCAGACGAGGGCATGCTGGCGGGGCTGGGAATTGGCTGGGACGTACGCTACGGTCCCTGCGTCGGAAACGCTGATGGGGGGAACGAAATTGGACGTGGTGGTGCGGAGCCGATACGCCTCCATAATGCCGGAAAGGGTGGCCACGGGTGACCCGGTGACTTCGAGGCGATCATGATCGAACGGGACGGCTACGAGAGTACCCCCTTGCCCGTAGACGAGGTGCCCTGTGGGGACGTACCGTGTGCCAATACCTCGAAGACCGAGTGGCTGCCTTTCGCCCGTTTCGACCCGCTGGACGAACGCTTGCGCGTCTGTACCGCCGCCCAGGGCGCTGAACAGCAACGCCTTTCCGCCAGGCAAGAGCTGCGGCCAGTAGTGGACGAGCTCGTTGTCAGCCAGCGTGGTGACGGCCGTCGGTGCGCCGCCCGCTGAAGAGACGCGCCAGATACTCGACGAGACATCCGGCGTGAAGAAGATGCTGTCCTGCGCTTCCCAGCTGGCCGTGCCGCTCGAGGACACACCGATGTCGGCAACGTCCGCGATCGAAACGGGCAGCCCACCGCTGCGAAGCACTTTCTTCAGCCTGCGGTCGGCGAAAAACCCCACCCATTGACCGTCCGGCGAGAAGAATGGGGCGAAGCCTCCTTCCGTACCCGGAATCGGCGTGTCCTTGAACTGGTCGACCTCACGCAAGTGGATGCGTTGGCGGCTACCGCGGCCCGCTACATAGGCGACTGTGCGGCCATCGTGCGAGATGGCGATGGCAGGCCTATCAAGGATCAGCGGCTCATCGGCCGGAGGCACGATGACCAGACGGATGATGGACCGGTCACCGGAGTTCGATGGCGGGGCTGGCTTGAGGGTCCAACCAACGACGCCGGCGACCGCTGCGGTCGCAAACAGGGCAAGTCCCAAACGCCCAGCCGTCCACCGGCGCGCCCGGTCGACCTCTGTGTTCGCTGCAGGTGCAGGCGACCTGAGCGCTTCGTCGATCTCAAGGCGCGCGTCACCAGCGTCACGGAGCCTCTGCTTCGGATCTTTCGCCAGACACCGTTCGAGCAAGCGCCGCACCAACGCCGGCGTCGCGGCCGGCAGCAGGGCCCAGTCCGGATCGCGCTCCAAGATGGCGGCGAGCGAGTCCGACATCGTATCTCTCTCGAACGGCGCGCGCCCGGTCAGCATCTCGTACAGCACGCACCCGAACGCCCAGATGTCGCTGCGTTTGTCGATCGACTGGCCGCGTGCCTGCTCCGGGCTCATGTACCCGGCCGTGCCCAGAATCACACCCGGCTGCGTCGCCTGGACCAGCATCGTCGGCGCGTGCGTCGCGAGACGCGCCGCATCCGGCGGCCAACCGTCGAGTTCTGGTCGAGTTGGCTGGTAGGTTGCGAGGCCGAAGTCCAGGACCTTCACCACGCCTTGGGGCGTGATCTTGATGTTGGCCGGCTTCAGGTCTCGATGAATGATCCCCTTGTCATGCGCTGTCTCGAGCGCGTCGGCGATCTGCTCGGCGATTTGAAGGGCCTCATCGAGCGGAAGCGGGCGGCCACGTCGGAGGCCCGGGGCTTGAGGCTGGAGGGTGGGGAGTGGGGTCTGGAGTTTTCCCAGCCCCGAATCCCGAGCCCCGAGCCTCTCCTGAAGCGTCGGCCCCTCTACCAGCTCCAGCACCAAGGCACGCGCGCCGCCAACGTCCTCGACACCGTAGATCGCGCCGATGTGGGGATGATTGAGCGACGCCAGGACCCGCGCCTCTCGATCGAGTCGCGCACGACGGTCGGGATCGGTCAGCCATGCCTCGGGCAGAATCTTGATCGCGACGTCGCGGCCGAGCGTGGCGTCGTGCGCGCGATAGACCTCGCCCATGCCGCCTGCGCCGAGCGGCCCGACGATTTCATAGGGACCGAGTCGCGTTCCGGGTACGAGCGGCATGACCTCGCCCTGCCAGTCTCTCGTCGTGCAGTATGAAACTGGAACTCGGAAGTCTCAAGCCTGAAGTCTGAGCGGGATTCAGCGTGGACGCTGTGGCAGTTTTTCCGGACGCGACAGGCTTCTGCGTACTTGCCGGGAAAGAAAGGACTTTGGGTGATGCAGCGACTGTTTCGCTATGGAGCGGGCTCGAGCCGCAGAAGGGCGCCGTCGTTTTCGGCGGTCAGCACGTACAGGAGACCATCGAGCCCTTGGCGCACGTCACGAACGCGCTGCTGCAACTCGCGGAGGAGCGACTCGCGGTGGAGCTCCTCCCATTTGTCGTTGAAGTCAATCCGCTCGAGATGCCCGGATCTCGGGACCTCGCCCTGTCGCAGGCCGCCGACGAAGACGTGGCCTTTCCAGTTCGGAAAGCGGTCGCCTGTGTAGAACGTCAAACCAGAAGTCGCAATCGCCGGCACCCAGAACACCAGCGGTTGTTCCATGCCTTCTTGATAGAACTTTTCGTTGACGCGTGGGCCGAGGTAGAAGCGACCGGCGCTGACGAGCGGCCAGCCGTAATTCTTTCCCGGCTGCAGCACGTTGATTTCATCGCCGCCATTCGGTCCGTTCTCGCTTTCCCAGATCGCGCCTGTCTCGGGCTGCACGGCGAGCCCAATCATGTTGCGATGGCCCATCGTGTAGATCTCGGGACGATATCCGGCGCGACCCACGAACGGGTTATCCGGCGGAACCGTACCATCGTCCTTCAACCGCAGGACCTTGCCGGCGAGGTGGTTCGGATCTTGCGGCGGCAGCCCAGCCACAGTCGTGTATGGCGGCGGCGGATCGCCGAACCCGACCGTCATGTACAGCATCCCGTCCTTGCCGAAGACGATCCGCGAGGCATTGCCGGAAGGAATCGCCGAGAAGATATCCTTCGCGTCGACGAGTGCACTCCCGTCCCACTTTGCGCGAGCGAGCGTGATGACGCCTGGAGCCGCTGCTCGGGGAGCATTTCCCGCCGGGGGCAGACCGCCGGTCGGTTTGTGATACGTGAAGTAAATCAACTGGTTTTCGGCGAAGCGCGGATGCAGCGCGAGGTCCATCAAGCCGGCGAGGCCCTGCGCCTGGACCGAAGGCAAACCCGCCACCGGCGACGGATCGAGAACGCCGCTACGGACGATTCGCAAACGCCCGGGCCGCTCGGTGACCAGGATGCTGCCATCCGGAAGAAAAGCCATGCTCCAAGGCTGGTTGAGTCCTTTGGTCGGAACCACACGGATCTGGTGCTGGATTGCTGAGTCGTAGATCTTCGGCTCTGCCGGCAATGGCGGCGACGGCCAGATGATCGGCGGCGGTGCGGTCGGCCCCCTTCCGCCGGGCGGCTGCGGTCCACGGCCCCCACCCGGTGCGGCAGGTGGGACCTGCTGCGCTCGGCCGAAGGCAACCAGGCCCAATGACAACACTGCGAGCGACAGGACGAATGCCAACCGCCTATTCATGACCATCCCTTCGGAGACCTCCGGGCAGCCCTGAAGGGCTGCGCTACATTACGAACCCAGGCAGCCCTGAAGGGCTGCGCTACATTGCGAACCCAGGCAGCCCTGAAGGGCTGCGCTACATTGCGAACCCAGGCAGACCTGAGGGGCTGCGCTACTACATTGCGAACTGGCGTAGCGCAGCCCTTTAGGGCTGCAAGAACGGCTCGATTCGGAGCAACGCTGCCTCTTCCTCTTCGGTCAGTACGTAAAGCAATCCGTCCGGCCCCTGCCGGACGTCGCGAATTCGCTGTTTGAGCTCGCTCAGCAGCGACTCGCGGCGCAGCTCGTCGCCCTGCTGGTTGAAGACGATGCGCTCCAGATGTCCGGTGCCTGGAATCTCGCCTTCGCGCAGCGCGCCCACAAAGACGTTCCCCTTCCACCTCGGGAAGCGGTCGCCGGTATAGAACGCCATGCCGGAGGTCGCAATCGAGGGCACCCAGAATATCAGCGGCTGCTCCATGCCCTCCTTCCACGGAATCTCCGACTGCCGCGGCCCCTGGTAGGTCCTGCCGAAGCTGACGAGCGGCCACCCGTAGTTCTTGCCTGCTTCGATGATATTGATCTCGTCGCCCCCGTTCGGCCCCTGCTCCGTTTCCCAGAGCGCGCCGGTCTCTGGATGGACCGCGAGGCCCTGCTGATTGCGGTGCCCGAGCGTGTAGATCTCCGGCTGGTATCCAGCCTTCCCGACAAACGGGTTGTCGGGCGGCACGGTCCCGTCGTCGCGCAGACGGACGATCTTGCCGAGGTGATCGCCAGGATTCTGGCCGCCATGCGGGACGTTGCGATCGCCAAGCGTCACGTACATCATGCCGTCGCGGCCAAACGCAATCCGCGACCCGAAGCTTCCATCCGACGGTCCGGTGCCCGTCACCCATGCATCGCCGACGAACACGTCTTTCAGATCGACAAGGGCGCTGCCGTCCCAACGCGCGCGCGCCACCGCGGTCGTCGCACCCTTCTCGCCTGGCTTCGAGTACGCGAGATAGAGCAACTTGTTCTCGGCAAATCGCGGATGGAGCACGACGTCCATGAGTCCGGCCAGCCCTCGTGCATGAATCTGCGGCAGACCGGCAACCGGGGTCTGATCGAGCGCGCCGTTGCGGATGATGCGCAGCCGCGATGCCCGTTCGGTGACCAGCATGCTGCCGTCAGGCAGGAACGCGAGGCTCCAGGGATGCGACAGGCCTTTGGCGACGACGACGACGCGCACCTTGTGCTGTTCGGCGGTGTCGAGGACGAACGGACCGTCGCCGAGCGGCGCCGGCGGCACGCCGATCGGGGGTGGAAAGCCGCGGCCTCGTCCCCCTCCGGCCGGCCCCGCTGGAGGGGCCTGTTGAGCGGAACCAACGCCGATCAGCGTCACGGCAACGAGCGCAGCCAACCACGCAACCCGGGTCTTCATCCCGAACTCCTTGGGAATGCTCTCTGAATGTGGGCCTCGCGAGATCTCGCCGAAACGAGTCGAGTATAGCGGGTCTCAACTCTCAGCTTCCAGCCTCCAACTGCAGCTTCCAGCTTCCAGCTGCCAGCTGCCAGCTACCAGCTCTCAGAGCCTGTGAAGAAATCGCACTGATGTAGCGCAGCCCCTTTAGGGCTGCCGACAAAGCAGGCCTGAAGGCCTGCGCTACAGCGATTTCTTCATACACTCTCAGCTTTCGGTTCTCAGCTTTCGGTTCACCGCCGCCGCCGCATCCGGGCTTCCGCCGCTCACCCATGAGAATCGGAGATGCCACCTACCAGCGATCAGTTATCAGCTGCCGCGTCGGGAATTCCAGCGAGCTTCCGGACTGGTCGTTCCTCCCGCACTTTCCAATCAGACACTTTCCTCAAACGCAGCTGACATGTGAGAGCTGATCGCTGGAAGCTGGTAGCTGGTAGCTAATTGTGAACGCCGATAGCTGAAAGCCGATAGTTGAAGCCGATAACTGATAGCTGACAACTGATAGCTGGTTGCGTAGCTGGAAGCTAGCAGCTGGAAGCTGATTGCTGAAAGCTGTATAGTTCCAGTCGTTTCGATCAGAGCGGTCGAGCATCAGCACTCAGGAGGTCAAACCCATGCGCTTCTGTCAGCATCGCGTCGCTATTCTGTCGGCCTGTTTGCCGATCGCGGTCGCGATTTCGGGTTGCAGTCAACCGCCGCCCAGCCAGCCGGCAACCCCGGCGCCGGCCGCGGCCCCGGCACAGAGCCCCGCCGAGCGTGGGAAGGTGCTCGTGACGGTCGGCGGCTGCCATGATTGTCACACTCCCAAGAAAGTTGGACCTGGCGGACCCGAACCCGACATGAGTAGAGCGCTGTCAGGCCACCCGGAAGACACAAAGGTGACGGCGGGCTTCAAGACGCCGAAGGGCAGCCAGTACACCATCCACACCATCGACCATCTGACCGCTTGGAGCGGCGCCTGGGGCGTCTCGTTTGCAGCGAACCTCACGCCGGATCCTGACACCGGCTGGACGTTGCCCGAACGGATGTTCCTGAGTGCGATGAAGTCGGGTGCCCACTTGGGCAGTTCGCGGCCGATCCTGCCGCCGATGCCGTGGCAGATGTATGCGCAGTTGAGTGACGACGACCTGAAGGCGATCTTCGCTTATTTGAAGACGCTTCCACCGATCAAGAACAAGGTGCCGGATCCGATTCCGCCGGGCAAGTAGATCGAAACTTGAATTTGAGGATTTGAGAATTTGAGAATTTGAGGATTTCGCAGATCCTCAAACTTAGATCCTCAAATTCTCAAATTCTGAGATCCTCAAATTCGTACTCGCATATTATGCGGGCCTCGCGTTGACGCTGAATCCCCCATCGATCACAAGATGTGAGCCCGTGATGTAGCGCGCGCGGTCCGAGGCGAGGAAGACCACGGCGCTCGCGACCTCGTCCATCTCTGCCCATCGTCCCGACAGAATTCCCATCTTCCGGCAGAACTCGGTCAGGAATTCGTCTTTGGTTTTCCCTTGCTGCTTGGCCATGTTCTCGGCCCAGAGTTCGCGGGCTTCGGTCCCCACAAGCCCCGGCTCCACGGCGTTGACGGTGATCCTCTCGGCCGCCAGGTCGTGCGCGAGGTATTTCGTCGCATGATTCATGGCCGAGTTGTTGAGGCCATGAGTGAGCGCCGGCACCCAGACGCTCGTGCCGGCAACACCGCTGATGCTGATAATGCGGCCGCTTCCGTCTCGAGGCAGTTGAGGCAGAAACGCTTGAGTCACGCGGAGCATCCCCATCAACTTCAAGTTCAGATCGTCGCTCCAATCGCTGTCGGGCCAATTAATCTGTCGATCCATACGGCGAATCGGTCCGCCGGCATTGTTGACCAGCACGTGCACGGTCGGAAACTGCTTCTTCACCGCCTCGACCGCGGCCCGAACGGACTCCGTACTGCTGATGTCGGCGGGAATGCCGAGCGCACGAACGCCAGACGTCGTGCAGATCTCCTGGGCCGTCTTCTCCAGTTGTTCCTTCCCGCGCGCCAGCAGTACAAGATCGACGCCTTCGGTGGCCAGTGCCTGGGCGATCGCCTTACCGATCCCCCTGCTGCCACCGGTAATCAGCGCAACTCTGCCTTTCAGTCCAAGGTCCATAAGATCCTTTCGGAGGCTAGAGGCTAGAGGCTTGAGGCTGGGGGCTTCGAGCTACTCGACCTACCCGACCTACCTGACCTACCTGGCCTACCCGACCTACTCGACCTACCGATCACTGAGGCCGATAGGCAACACGCGCCACTTCCGAAATAGGCGTCGGCACAATCGTCGCCCGAATCTCGGCCTGCATGTGACGCTCGACCGTCGGTTTCGACGTACCGCCCTTCTCTTCGCCCCACACGACGGTGACCTCCGAGCCCACCTCGCTGTGTTCGTCATCGATGATCGCCAACGAGACCATCGTGCGTTCGTTATAGGTATAGCCGGTGTATGTCGAGATTCCGACCGGCTTGCCGTCTTTCAATACCTGGTCATACGGCAACGTCGAGTAGTTGGCCAGCGGCAAATCGATGTACTTCGCGATGTTTCCACCGGCATGGAACAAGGAGCCGAGCGCGCGGCCCGTGTCATCGCCGTTCCAGGCAAGCGTGACTTTCTTTCTTCTTGGATTCTTGGCCATCTGCTCGACGCCTTTTCGCCCAACGAAGTCGTGGTCGAACTTGACGAACGGCCCGTAGCCAAGATCGTAAGGCGTCAAGTAGTAGTCGGTAATATTGGCTGAGTAATAGCTTCCGCCGAGTGAGGCCGTCGCTTCATAGCTCTTGCCGCTCAACCACTGTCTATATCCCTTCATCGCCTCACCAACATAAACAGCGGGAAGCGGGGACGGAATCCACCCGGATTCGAGACAGGTCGTCGGATACGCCCTCGAGCCGACCGGACGAATCCCGTGATCTCGGCCGGCTTCAAGAATCGCATCCTGGATTTCGTCGCCGTACTCCCAGGGACCGAAGATCTCCCAACCGGCCTGCCCGACCATTCCATGCCGCAGCGCGCGGATGTCTTTGCCCGCGATTCTGAAGGCGTCCATGTAGAAGAAGCGGATGTCCGGAACGGGCTTGCCGGTCACCTTCTGCATCACCTTGACGGCGTTGGGACCCTGCACCTGGTAACGAAACACCTTGCGGTGACCCTGATTGACAAAAGACCTCTCGTCCCTCTCGGCCGTTGCCTTGTACCCACCAGTCTCCAGGTTGTATTGCACCCAGTTGTGCGCAGGAGGTCGACCGACGAGATTGAACTTGTTCTCGCCGAGGGGAAAGAGGATCGCGTCGCCGATCACGTATCCGTCCGGGTTGCACGCGACAAACTGTTTGGCTTGATTGAGCTTGAAGTTCTTGAAGGTGTTGATGCCGAGATCGGAGAACAACTTGAGTGCGTCGGGACCCTCGACATATAGATCCGTCATGTGGTGAGACAGGTTCAGGAGCACGCAGCTCTCCCGCCAGGCGCGCTGTTCGTCTCTCCAGTTCGTGAATTCGGAACGCACCACCGGAAAGGCATACGGTCCGATCGTCGAGTTCCGCAACATTTCGACCGGGCTCGCGGCATTCTGTAACGCTTCCTCCAAGCTTCGGTAACTCATGGCTCTGAGCGACTCCTTTGGTGACAAAACCTTCGAGAGCGGGCAAAAGATCCTAAAATGGACGCACCCGCGGATACCAGTCTTTTATGCGGCTATGCCGATTTTTTCCCGACCGTCTCGGCGTCGTGAACGGCACGACTGTTCGCGATGTCAGCGCTGTGCTCGATGGATTGCCCGCATTCCGCTATCCGCTGCCGTCGGCCGACGTGCTGATCGCCAATCTCGAAGAGTTGAGCGCGCGCATTCGAGAGGTTGCCGAGCGATCGCCTTCTGTGCCGCTGCCCGGTCTCACGTTGCTCAGCCCAGTGGCGAATCCCGGCAAGCTGATTGGCGCGCCGGTCAACTACAAGAAGCATCTCGAAGAAGTGCGACTGAATCCTCAACTCCATCACGGCAACGAGATCCCCGTCATTCAGAAGGCCGGCGTCTTCCTCAAGGCGACGAGTTCCCTGGTCGGTCCGGGCGAAGGGATCGCCTTGCGCAAGCTCGATCGGCGAAACGATCACGAAGTGGAGCTGGCACTCGTGATTGGCCGGGCGGCGAGCAACGTCTCGCGTCGCGACGCGCTCGACTACGTGGCCGGCTACAGCATCGGCCTCGATATCACGATCCGAGGCCCTGAGGAACGGAGTCTTCGAAAGTCGCTGGACAGCTACACCGTGCTCGGACCGTGGCTGGTCACGGCCGACGAGATTCCAGATCCAGGCGTGCTCGATCTCCAAGTCTCGGTGAACGGCCAGCTTCGGCAGCGGTCCAATACGAAGGACCTGATCCTCGGCGTCCCGGAGCTCATCGAGTACGCATCTTCCTTTTACACGCTTCATCCCGGCGACGTCATCCTGACCGGGACGCCGGATGGCGTCGGCCCCATCCAGCCGGGCGATATCATCGTCGCCTCAATCGAGCGCATCGGTACAATGGAAGTCAACGTCAGCGCGGCGCAATAGGTCGAACTGAGGATGAATATGGCAGCCTTCTATGTCAAGCCACAGACCACTCCCGAGCGCGAGGAATTCAACTCGCGGCTCGGCCTGAAGAACGCCGCGCCCCTTTGGAACGTCCTGAGCGCGATTGTTCCACCCCAGCCTCAGCCGGCCGCTCTGCCTGCGCTGTGGAAGTACTCGGAACTGCGGCCGCTCTTGATGGAAGCCGGCAGGCTGATCACGGCTCGCGAGGCCGAACGCCGCGTGCTGATGCTCGAAAACCCGGGCCTGCTGGGAGCCTCTCGAATCACGCAGAGCCTCTACGCCGGACTGCAGTTGATCCTGCCTGGAGAAGTTGCGCCAAGCCACCGTCATACAGCCTCGGCTCTCAGGCTCGTCATCGAAGGCGAGGGAGCGTATACGGCTGTCGACGGCGAGCGGGCGACCATGCGTCCCGGCGATCTGATCCTGACGCCGTCCTGGACGTATCACGATCACGGCAACCCCGGTCAAACACCGGTGGTGTGGATGGACGGCCTCGATATTCCGATCGTCAATACCTTCGACGCGAGCTTTGCCGAGCATCATCCCAGCGAGACCCAACCCGTGACCCGGCAAGAGGGCGATGGCTTGACGCGCTTCGGGGAGAACCTGCTGCCGCTCGAGTTTTCAACCGATCGGAAGTCCTCGCCGCTGTTCCGTTATCCGTACGCTCGAAGCCGAGAGACGCTCGATCGCATGCACCGGAACGGTCCACTGCATCCCTGCCACGGCATCAAGATGCAGTTCGTCAATCCCGCGACCGGCGGCTACCCGATGCCGACGATTGGGGCGTTTCTGCAACTGCTGCCTGCCGGGTTCCGCGGCAGCTCGTCCCGGTCCACGGACGCCACGGTCTACTACGTGATCGAAGGGCGCGGGCAGAGTCGGGTCGGCGACACCCTGTTGGCGTGGCAGGAGCACGATATCTTCGTCGTGCCATCCTGGATGCAGGTCTCGCACGAAGCGCAGGACGAGACGATCCTGTTCAGCTTCTCGGACCGCCCGGTTCAGAAAGCCCTGGGATTCTGGCGGGAACAAGAAGGCGGCTAGGGAGCGCCTGCGGCCATGCGGCGCCGGCGGCCATGCGAAGCCGACGGCGACGCATCAGCGTCAGTTCGCGCCGGGGGTGGATTCCCCACCATTTGTCAATTCCTCCGGATTAGGCCGGAACCGGGACGGAGATTAGAAAACGAGTCGGATCGTAGAGCGTGCGATGACGAAGCATAGCGACCAGAATCCGAAGCCAGCGGTCGATCACACTGCGGAGGGCGCGGCCATGTGTCTGGCCGCGGGCACGCAGTTGTTTGTAGTACGCGGCCGTCGGCGCGTCCTGCTGGATGCTGACTCGCCCCCAATGGTAGGCGGCCGCGCGCAACCGCGTATTGCAGGCGCGTCGCATCTGGACCAGCCGCCGCTTGCCGCTGGCCTTGGTGATCGGCGCGGTGCCGATGTGGGTCCGCAATGCGTCATAATCCCGAGTGGCCAGCGGCTGAGTGGCCTCCGTGAGCACCGCGACGGTCGTCATTCTCCCGACTCCCGGCAAGGACGCGAGAATCTCCACGTCACGGTGCTCTCCTGGCTCCGCCTCAGACGCTGGCCGCTCGCCCAATTCGGCCAACAGGGCGTCCTGTCGCCGTTCGCAGCGTTTCCGCTGCGCGGCCACGAAGCGCAGATGCGCGATCAGCATCTGCAGGGTGTCCCGCGTCGCCTCGACGACGCCGGGCGCGAGGGCGAAGGTCGGCGCCCGCAGGGCGGCGAGCACCTCAGCCGCCGTGACACGACGAATGCGGTGCGTGCGCAACACCGTCAGGACCTGCGTTCGCGCCAGCCGCTGTTGCTCAGCAGGGGTCGGTGCCTGCTCCAACAAGGTCCAGAACCACGGCTCGTCGGCGGCGGGGCACAGGCGCAGCAACGGTGGCGCGATGCGGTAGACCTGGTCGCGCAGCTGATTCGTGAGGCGGCTCAGATCCCGCGCGCACTCCGCCTCGGCGTGGGCGAGTTCCCGCAACTGCAGGGCCACGGGGTCCGCAACGGGCACGCGGCGAAACGCCGCCTGATCCGTGCGCAGGGAATCGGCCAGCACCCACGCGTCGCGCCGGTCGTCTTTTGCGCCAGCCGCCGTGTGCCGATCACGAAAGCGATCGAGCTGCTTGGGGTTGATGGCGTACACGGCGAAGCCCCGCTCGAGCAGCGTCGCGACGAGGGCGCCGCGCGGCGATTCGATGGCCACCGCGAGAGTCGCCGGCGGGACGCCGGTGTGCGCCAAGACCCACGTGATGTACGCGTCGAGGGCCGCGATGTCATGATCGAGGCGACGCGTGTCGTGGAGGTGGCCGGTCGCATCGAGCAAACAGATCTGATGCGTCGCGTACCCCCAATCAATCCCAACCAACCAGGCGTAGTGTTCCGTCATCGGCAGAGTCTCCCGTGGCTGTCGGCCGTCCGTGGTGTGTCCTCGTCCCTGTACTGGCGCTCAAGGCGCGATTCCCCACTGGAGGTGCACCACGGCCGTACCGGTCGGGGCGCAGAATCCACCCCAGGCGCTCAAAGCGCAGGGCCCCGCAGGCGCTCCCGACCGGCCGACCGAGCTCGAATCGTTCAGTGTTGTGACGCAACGGCCATGTGCCGCGCGTCGCGGGCCTGTGGAAGCTGCCGGAGCTGTGGACGCAGAGAACGCGCCCACAAGCTCCTTGGAAACCACAGAACGGTTTCCACAGCTACCACAGGCCTTATCGTAATCGGCGAAACGGGACTTCTGAAAAGGTACAGGGGCCCCGGCGCCAGTGCATGAAAGATGGGCAGAAAAGCCGTCTGCCCAGAAGGCTACCGATTCCAGCACGGCGTCGGATCCCACCCGGCCGCATCGGGCAGCTTCTTGAACGTGTAGGTCCGGACGAAAGGCTGCGTCAGATACGCCGCGTCGTCGACCATCGCCGTCACCGACAAGTACGCGTCGCTTTGCTGCCCTGTGAGTCGATTGATGTATTCGGTGAGTGTGGCATTTCCGCTGTGCGGCACGCCGTTCTTGCGAATGTAGCCCGGCAACAGGTTGGTCGTGGTCACCTTCAGCGTTCCAGATCTTGCCTGCGTTCCCTGAACGCCACCTCCTGGCACCAGTCCAAGCCCACCCGTGTCCAGAAGCGTCCCTCGTCGTCCGCGTCCTCCCGGCAGCTGCCATTCGGCGACCGAATAGCCCTGCCACGAAGGCTGGCCCTTGTCAGCCGGTGCAGGTCCGAAATGCAACAGACGGCTCTGAGTGCCGGCATCGGCGTCGATGCGCAGTGTGGTCGGATTCTCCCACGTGACATGCAGCCGTCCCGGCCGCTGCGTCAGACCCACGGCGCCGTACGCCTTGCACTGCTTGCCTTCGGCTTCGTCCTTCGCGGGGTCCCACGCGTTGGCAATCTGACGGGCTTCGTTATTCAGCGGCAAGTAGAGGATGTCGCCCTTCTGCGGGCTGACGCGGAACCGCCATTCATCGACAACTTGTGAGACCCAATAGCCGGTGACATCGATGGGGGCAGCCGCTTGAGGCGTCGGTGGCGGAGCGGCTGGGCCGCCTCCGCGCCCGCCCTGGCCCCCCTGGCCGGCAAGGCCGAGAGGCGCGGCGAGCAGCGCGGCCGCCGCAACGACAGCTCGCACCGCGTGATGAACCTGAGTCATCCTTCCAGGCCTACCTGCCCTACCTAGCCCTACCAGCCCTTCCTGCCCGTCATTTTTCCACTGGCGCCGGGGCCCCACCCCCAGCGCGAACTGACGCTGATGCCTCGCCTCGGATTCCCATGTCCTCGGCTCGGCATGGCCGCAGGCGCTCCCTTCCTGCCCCTCCTGCCCCTCCTGCCCCTCCTGCCCTTCCTGCCCTTCCTGCCCTCCAGCCCCTTTACTTCTTCGTCTTCTGACTCGTGAGGCTCTTGTAGATGGCCTCTGCGAACATGTCCGGCGTCCATGACGGGTCGGTGCCGAAGCGCTGATCCCAATCCTCGCTCGGTTTCGCGGCCTTGATCTGCGCGAGCGTCATCCCTTTCGTGATCATGTCCTGGACGCGATCGCGAACGATCGTGCACATGTCCCGGTAGTAGGTGAGATCCGCGAGATCGCCGACCCGTCCGTGCCCACCGATGAACATCGTGCCGCCTTCGGTCCGGAATTCAGCGACCGACATGTCGATGATCCGATTCAACGCTGCCAGGACGCCTTGAATGCTCCCGCCCTTCTCGAGATCGATCATCGGATACGCCGACATTCTGAAGACATCGCCGGTCGCGATGACGTCGGAGTATCGGAAATGCACGAAGCTGTCGCCATCGGTCGTCGCGGCGGGGGCATGGAACATCATGATGCCCTCGCCGTTGAAGAAGTGGCTCAGCTTCAGCTGGCTGCCGAAGTAGCGTGTCGGTTGGAAGCGCCCGGCTGGGCAGCTTCGCTTGACCCATTCGATTGAGCAGGTTCTCGTGGGCCGAGAATCGCCGCGCCTTCTTCGAGCGCCGCTAATCTGCCCGGTCACATTGCCGCCGGTGAACGTTCGGCCCGCAACCGCGACTTTCGCGTTGCCGCCGATATGGTCGGGGGCAATCGTCGTGTTGGCAATATAGCGAATCGGCTTCGGCGGCGAGCTTCGGTAGAACGGCTCGAGCAGCGTCGACGCGTTGCCCTCGGCGCCAAATCGCTCGGCAGGTGGAGTCCTGAAGTCGAGCCACCGCTGCAACTCCCTGACCGCGGCAACCACCTGATCGCTGTTCGCCTCCAACCCCGTGTCGACCATGAACACGCCGTCGCGGCCCGCCGAGACGACGATGTTCGCGCCGGCGCCGCCCAGAACGTAGATGTGATCGCGAACCGGGACGATTTCAACCTTGGCGGCGGCCTGAGCCCGTGTCGGAGCCGTAGAACTCTGTTGGGTCGAAGCCTTCGACGTCAGCCCCACCACCGCCACGCGGCGGCCACGGCCCAGCGCACTCCACTTTCCACTTTCCACTTTCCACTTTTCACTTTGATTGGTTCCGTTCCCGCTGAATCTTCCTCGCCAGCTCCGGGTACATCGTCGCCGCGCCCCCCAGTGTGACCTCGAGCGGGAGGTTGTGTTTGTCCCCGAACTCCTTGAGGAACTGATTGGTTCCGGGCAGGTGATGCGGCACGACGCCCTGCGGCCGATCCACTTCTTCGACGGCCGTGCACGGGTACGGAGGGATCTGCTGGTTCAACGCGAGCCGGTATTCGCTGCTTCGGATCATCGGTTCGGTCAGGTAGAGCGGGTCGTAGGCGATCGTGACCCAGGTGAGGTAGTCGCCGCGCCGAATCCAATACTGCGTCAGCGTCGCCTTGTCGCTCGATGGCACGCCGTTACGCCGATAGTAATCTTCTTTGAGGTGAGTCGTCGTGATCTTGAGCAACTCGCCTTCGAATACTGCGGTCGAAAACCCTCCCCAAGTATGGGGCACGAGATCCGACGCAGGATGCGGCCGGCCGTCCAAATAATACGGATTGTCGACAGACCGCAGCCACTGGGCGTGATAAGCGGTGATTTGTCGCGAGACTGGATCGACTTCTTTCCAGATGCGTACTTGCGACGGCCCGCGCGAGATGTACATCGCGCCGTGCGGTCGGCATTGCCACTCGGGCAGCGTGTAGAGTGAAGCGTCCCAGGCCTGGGCGCGCAGGCTGCCGGCGCGGCTCATCGGAATGCCGAGGAACTCGCCGACATACGGGTTGCCGGTGTTGTCCTCGTCCTGGACCGGTGCCCATTCTCCCGAAAACTCCATCTGGGCAGCCGCTGGACCAGCCGTCAGGACCACTGCCAGCAGCGCGAGAACACTCGCGATCGCGGCTCGCCCGACCTGATCCATTTCATCTCCTCCTGATGAAAAGGGGACGGTCCTCAGACCGTCCCCTACCGGAATGGCCGCAGTATACCGCAGCCGCGAAGTCGATTTGGCTGAAGCGCTCGACGCTAGAACGTCGTACTTCACAGCCGAACTGAATGATGCGCGGAGCGCCTTCGGCACCCAGGGCCGTATTCGGTGATCTGCCCGAAGGTCGGGGAACTGCTGAACCGTGTTCGGTTGTCCCCATTGGAACCAGTTGAAGGCGTTGAACATCTCGACTCGAACCTCGATGCTCTGCAGTATCCGTGAGCCGGAACAGCCTCGCACAGCGCCATGTCGACGTTCTTGCTGCCTGGCCCGCGGATGCCGTTGCGCGCCATCGTTCCAAGCGTGCCGACGCAGGCTGCACGAAGGCCGCGGGTTCAGGAAATCCGATGCCGCCGTTCTGCGGGTTGGTCGACTGGTCGCCATACGGATCGTCGAGGACCTGATTCACCCGCTGCGTGCCGGGCTGACCGTTCAGCGCAATGTCGGGCCGGTGGTGATGTTGAGCCAGGGGCCGGTGAGCGCCCTGAAGCTCCCGCCAGCCGCCAGCCGGACGCAACGGCGCCCCAGCACGGCGTTCTCGAATCGTGGCGATTGGATCCCGGCGGTCACCGAGAAGTTGTGCAGCCGGTCCGCCGCGCAGTTGCCGTCGTCGAAAGCGTGGATCTCTGGGCATGTTGTAGCCGACCGACACGTTGGTCGTGCCGCCGCCGCTGCCTTCCGGCGAGCCATAGCAGTTGGACAAGGCGTAGTTCGCGTCGATCGTCGACCCGTACCTTCCATTGCCGCGAACCGACAGCAGCATGCCATCGTAGCGCTGCTTGCCGTCGGTCACGTACAGGTCCAGCGGCCCGTAGAACGTGCCGTTCTCTGGATCCGCCAGAAAGAGTGGACGGCGAGCGTTCAGGTTGGCAGTGCTCGGTGCAGCGCCGTTGACCGGAACGAAGAGCGCCGTTGTTGAGCGGCTCGATTCCCAGATGTTGTACGTGCGGCTGCCGACGTAGCCGGCCGACGCGACCCAGCTCGGACCCAGCTGCCGCTCCACCGTGACGTTCCACAGGTGCACGTTGGTCGACGCCATGTCGTTGCTCAAGCTGAGGAACGGTCCGTTGAGCGAGAACGGCGCGTTCTGATCGAACGTGACCGGGAAGATGTTCGTCTGTCCGCCGGGACTGCCGAGAAACGGATCGTCCAAGCCGCCCGGCGGATTGTTCAGCCGGACTTCCGAGCCCCACGGCGGCGCCACCGACGTGTTGAGTGGAATTGCGCGTTCACGAACTCATACGACTTGCCGTACGAGGCCGCGAACGACGGTGCTTGCCGTCGCCCGACAGGATCCCACGCGAACCCCACGCGCGGCCCGAAGTTGTTCCAATCCGTCTGCATGCCCGCCTGCGACGGAAAATCGGGGTCACCCGGGAAAATAGAGACCGGCCGGCCCGTTCGGGAAGACCGTGCTCTTGACGTTCTGGTGAACCGCGTCCATGTCGAATTGATAGACGGCGCCATTGACCAACTGCTGCGGGAAGAATGGCTCCCAGCGCAGACCGTAGTTCAGCGTCACACGTGACCGAGCCTCCAGGTGTCCTGACGCGTACACTCCCGAAGTAGGTCTGCTGCCATGTCGAGCGTGTTCGGCGCCGCCTGAATCAGTCCGTTTGCGCCCGCCAGCCGTCCAAGCAGGAAGTCGGACAACGCGCAGGCCGGTCGATCGTGGTACCGTCGATCGCCAGCTGACCGGGCGACCGCACGTTGGCCGACGACAGGGACGTCCAGCGCGCCAGGTTCGCGCCAAACGCGAACTGGTGCGTGCCGCGAACGAGGGTCAAGTCGTCGCTGATCTGCCAGGCATTCGTGTTGAACGTCGATTGGCTTTCGGTTCCGCCTCCGAGCTGAAAGCCGTTGAGATTCGCCCCGGCGCCGGTCCCCACGGTCAGCAACATGTAGTGCGGCATGTAGCTGTAGATGTTGATGCCGACCTCCGGCGCCGAGAAAAGTCGGTGCTGGTGCGATGAATGGACGTGCGATTGAACGCGAAGCGCACGGAATTCAGCGTCGTCGGACTGATCACGAAGTTCTCGCCGAGCGTGAAGGTCTGCGCCAGGTTGTCCCGGCCGCCGATGCGGGTAGCCAGGATGTTCTGTTCTGCCGCAGTCGAGGCTGAATGGCGGCGGCGTGAACTGGCTGGTCGCAATGTACCGACCGAAAATCGAATGCTTGTTGTTGAGCTGATAGTCGAGCTTGCTCGACAAACTGTCCTTCGTCGGTCTCGCTCGGCAGACCGTACTGAATCAGGCCGCAAGGATCATCGGCGGTGGGAAGCCTGCGGGTGATTTTCAGAGCCGCCTTGCTGAACCGCGACGGATCGATCCTGTTACCGTTGAATCCGAACGGGCCGGAAGAGTGACCTGCCGGCCGGCATTGCAGGCTGGCGAGGCGTACGCGGTAAAGTCGCCCGCCAGCATCGCCGCCGTCGGGACAAAGGCACGGTTGTCGGTCGGGATGACGTTCGTATTCGTGCCCTGATAGCCGGCGAAGAAGAACAGCTTGTCCGTCTTGATGGGTCCGCCGAGCGTCGCCCCGTACTGATTGCGCTTCAGCCCATCGTCCTTCCGGGATGCCGTCCGGGTTCTTCGCCGCAAATGGGTCGGTGGCGTTGAGATTGTGATGCCGGAAGAATTCGAACGCGTCGCCGCGAAACTTGTTCGTGCCCGACTTGGTGACCGCATTGACGGCGCCGGCCGAATGCATGCCGTTCTGCGCGGTCAGTCGAGCTCGTTTCGGCTCGGAACTCCTGCAGCGCATCGGGAAACGGCAGCGGCAGGTTCAAGTTGTCGTACGGGTTGTTATGCGACGCGCCGTCGAGCATGTACGAAACGCCGAAGGAGAGACCGCCTGCGAGGGAGTAGGCCTGGCCGCCGTTGCTGCCCTGCATGCTGCGGCTGGTCGCATTGAGCGCCGGCTGCGCCACGGCGCCGGGAAGAAATTGCAGCAGGTCGGCCGGATTACGCCCGTTGAGCGGCAAATCCACGATCCGCTTGTTGTCCATCACCTGGCCGACGCCCATTTTGCCGGTGTCGATCAGAGGGGACTCGCCCTGGACCGTGACCGTCTCGGCCACTTGACCGAGCGCGAGCGTCACATTGACCGACGGGACTGCTGTTGACTTGCAGGACGATTCCCGTCTGCACGTACGATCGAAAACCCTGCAGCATCACTTCCAGCCGATAAGGTCCAATCGGAATGCTCGGAAAGGTAAAGGCGCCGTCGGCATCAGTGACGACGTTTCGTTTGAAGCCCGTGTCGGTTTGGGTGATGGTGACGTCGGCGCCAGGCAGCACGCCGCCGCTTTGATCCCTCACGAGACCGCTGATCTGGGCCGTGGCGCCACCTTGGGCCCAGACGGCCGTCACAGTCAGGAGAACAGCCAGGACGCCACTCGACAGACCACTCAGAACGCGCTTCATCACGCCTCCTCTCCTCAGGCGAGTCCTCAGGCGGGCGAGTCCGAGATTTCGCACAAAAAAGGGCTAAACGGGCGCGAGTATAGCAGGTGAAAGAGCCAAGTCAACACGCTGATATTGCAAATCACGGCCGTTTTTTTGACCCGATCCAACGTTTTAGATCGGCGCGATGTGGCGACCGAACTCGCGATCGGGGTCGACCTGAACTGCGAAACATGGTTACGAATACACTAGCGCCATGCGATACGTCACTTTTTCTCTTCCGAACGACCGAACCCAGCGCCTCGGGGCAGTCCACGACGATCACGTAGTTGATGTGGAAGAGATCGTCACGAAACACGGATCCGGTGCGTCGCCGCATACATTGCTGGAGCTGATCCAGTCGGGGCCCGAGGCGTGGCAGCGCATGGCCGACGTGCTCAGTCGTTCACAGACGCAGGTGGCGGACGGCCATCGTTTGCAGGATGTCCGGTGTCACGCTCCAATTCCGAGGCCGCGCAAGAACATTCTGTGTCTCGGGCTGAACTACGCGAGCCACGCACAGGAATCGTCGCGCGCCCGCGAGCGCCCGTTCAAGATTCCCGAGGTGCCGGTCTTCTTCACCAAGGCGCCGACGACGGTGAATGGCCCGTTCGACGATGTGCCATGGGACCCGGCGGCGACCGATCAGGTGGACTACGAGGCCGAGCTCGGGGTGATCATCGGCGTGGGCGGCAAAAACCTCTCCCGCGCCAGAGCGCTCGAGCACGTGTTCGGCTACACGATCATCAACGACGTCTCGGCGAGAGATCTCCAACTCAAGCACATGCAGTGGTTCAAGGGGAAGAGCCTCGACGGCTTTTGTCCCATGGGTCCCGTCGTCGTCACGCCTGATGAATTTGGGGATCCTCAGGCCAAACGAATCTCACTTCGCGTCAACGGCGTGAGTAAACAAGATGGCACGACCGCCGACATGATCTTTCCGGTCGACGTCACGCTCGAGTTTCTGTCGCGCGGCATGACGCTCGAGGCGGGCGACATCATCGCCACGGGCACGCCCGAAGGGGTCGGGCTTGGCCGAACGCCGCCGGAGTACTTGCACGACGGCGACGTCGTCGAAACGGAGATCGAGGGAATCGGGACGATGAGGAATCGAATCACGAAGATTGAAAACCTAAAAGATTTGAGGATTTGAGAATCTAAGGATTTGAGGATTTGAGAGTCTAAGGATCTGAGGATTTGCGAAAGATCCTCAAATTCTCGATCCTCAAATTCTCAAATCCTGAAAGTCAACCAGATGGATCAAGCTGCTGCAGACCGCTTGGCGATTCGTGAGACGGTTGAGAATTGGGTGCTGTGGCGGGACGCGGCCGATTGGGATCGCTTCGCGACCGTCTGGCATTCGGATGGGTGGATGACCGCCACGTGGTTCCAGGGTCCAGCGGCACGCTTCATCGAGGTAAGCCGCGAGGGCTTCAGCCGCGGCGTCAACATCCTGCACTTCCTTGGCGGGTTCACCTGCGACATCGTTGGCGCGCGCGCCATCTCGCAGGTGAAGATGACGATCAACCAACGTGCTCCGGTCGAAGGGGTCCTGGCCGACGTGGTGTGCACCGGGCGCTTTTACGATTTCTTCGAGAAACGCGACGGCCGGTGGGGCATCGTTCGACGGCAACCTATTTACGAGAAGGACCGGCTCGACCCGGTCGACCCCGCCTCGGTCCTCACACTCGATGCGGCTCTGCTCGCGCGCTTTCCCGAAGGCTACCGCCACCTTGCGTATCTGCAGTCCCGGAACGGGTTCGTGGTGAAGGGCGACCTGCCCGGCCTCACGGGCCCATCCGTGGAGAAGTTGTACGCCGAGGGCAAAGCGTGGCTGGCAGGCTCGCAGCGCCCAGGCGAGCCTCTTTGAGAGCGTGGGAGGCCAAATCTCTTGGGAATTTGAGGACTTGAGGATTTGAGGATTTGAGAATCTGAAATCCGAGAATCGAAATCATACCGGTGGCCGCGCTGCGCGAATCAGCCGCCGTTGCTTCTGCTTGCTTCGAATGAAGGTCTTGCCACTCGCTTTGCGAAGACGGAAGTACGGCTCGAGGACATCCATCGTGTGCTGCAGGCCGGAAGCGATGTGTTGCCGCATCGCCGCTTCCGCGGCCTCGGGATTCCCGGCCGACAGAACCTCGATCAGATTCTGATGCCGTCTTTTCGGATCGTCAGGAGACGGGTGGCGGGCCACACAGAACCAAATCGATGCCAGCGCATTGGTCTGTTCAATGGAACCCTCAAGAGGAAAAGGTGCTGGAGTCAGAATCGAATCTTCGCATCTCGCGAAGTGACATGAATGCTGTCGATGAATCGAATCTGATGCGGCGCGTTCTGCATGATGACCGAGCTGGTTCTGGTGCCGTCGCCAAAGAACCGCACGCCCTGCATCAGGCTGCCTTCGGTGACGCCAGTCGCCGCAAAAATGATCTGCCTGCCTGGCGCCAGATCCTTCGCACGATAGATCTTCCTGACGTCGCTGATGCCCATCGCCCGGCAGCGCTCTTCATGTTCGGGCTTGGTGACGACGAGACGCGCCAGGATTTCGCCGTTCAAGCACCGCATCGCGGCCGCGCACAGCACGCCTTCGGGCGCCCCACCGGTTCCCATTACTGCGTGGACGCCGGATCCGACCAAAGCAGCCGTGATCCCCGCTGAAAGGTCGCCGTCGCCGATCAATCGTATGCGCGCGCCAGTGGCCCGAATGTCGCGAATCAGCCCTTCGTGACGCGGCCGGTCGAGCACCACGACCACGAGATCTTGGACGTTGCGATCCAGACAGCGCGCGATCGCGCGCAGGTTGTCGAGGACAGGGGCGTCGATATCGACGGCGTCCTTCGAGCTCGGTCCAACGACCAGCTTCTCCATGTACAGATCGGGCGCATGCAGCAGGCCGCCCTTCTCCGAAGCGGCCAGCACGGCGATGGCGTTGGCCGTGCCAGTCGCGCACAGGTTGGTGCCTTCCAGCGGATCCACGGCGATGTCGACTTTGTCGTAGGACTCCGCCGAGCTCGCCGTCCCTCGTGCCGCATGGGCCATGCCGACCTTTTCACCGATGTACAGCATCGGCGCCTCGTCGCGCTCGCCCTCGCCGATGACGATGGTCCCATCGATCGGGACGCTGTCCATCACCTTGCGCATCGCTTCGACCGCCACCTGATCCGAATGGTGACGATCGCCTTGTCCCATCGTGTGGGCGCACGCGATGGCCGCCTGCTCGACGACACGGAGAAACTCGAGGGAAAGGTCTGAATCCATAGGCCTCACGGCACCTTCTGACCGAACGGTGGCAGCTCGCAGCGCGTCGGCCGGTCGACACGATAGCCGAGCACATAGTCTGCCTGCATCAGCTTGTGGACCTCGCGCGTACCTTCGTAGATCACGGCGCCCTTGCAGTTACGGTAGAAACGGCCGACCGGGTATTCGTCGGAATAGCCGTTGGCGCCATGGATCTGCACGGCATCACCCGCCGCCCGCTCGGAGGCGACCGTGGCGAACCACTTGGCGAGGCCGGTTTCACGAGTGTTCCGGCGCCCGTGATTCTTGAGCCAACCGGCCCGGAGCCAAAGCAATCGCGACGCCTGGTAGTCGGATTCCATCTGGGCAAGCATTTCCTTCACGAGCTGATGCTGGCCAATCTCGACCCCGAAGGTTCGCCGTTCCTTGGCGTAACGGGCGCTGGCGTCACGGCAGGCGCGAATCAGCCCGGTGGCGCCGGCAGCCACGGTGAAGCGGCCCTGATCGAGCGCGAACATGGCGATCTTGAACCCTTCGCCCGGTTGGCCGAGCAGGTTTTCTTCCGGCACCTCGACGTCCGACATCGAAAAGTATCCGGTGTTCCCCGCGAGAATCCCCCACTTCTCCTTCATCGGGCCGCTCGAAAATCCCTTGTACGTGCGTTCGACAATGAAGGCGCTGATGCCGGCCGGGTCCCGGTCCTTCTTCTTCTGAACATCGGTCCAGGCGAATACGAGAAAGCTATCCGCCAGATCGGCAAGCGAGATCCATGTCTTCTCGCCCGTCAAGTAGTAGCGATCGCCCTTTTTGGTGGCGGTTGTCTGAATCGCCCGGACGTCGCTGCCCGCAGAGGGCTCGGTGAGCCCGTAGCCCGCGAGCTTCTCGCCCTTGGCCTGCGGCACGAGATAACGGCGCTTCTGGTCCTCGGTCCCCCAGGTGAGAAGTGACAAACAGTTGAGTCCCGCATGGACGGACATGACGACGCGGAGCGACGTGTCGACGTACTCGAGCTCCTCGCTCGCCAGCCCGAGCGAGATGTAGTCCATCCCGGCGCCGCCGTACTCCTCGGGCACGGCGATCCCCAGGAGGCCGAGCGACGCCATGCCCGACAAAACGGCACGGTCGAATCGATGCTCCCGATCGAGGTCGTGAATGCGGGGCGCAACCTCGCGGGCGGCCCATTCGCGGACCGACTGCTCGAGCAAGCGCTGATCTTCGGTGAGGTCGAAGTCGATCATGCAGATACGCTAATAATGAGTCGGGTAGGTCAGGTGGGTCGGGTAGGTCAGGTGGGTCGGGTAGGGTCCGGACCTACCAGCCTTACCAGACTTACCCGACCTACCAGACTCGAAAGCGTGAGGATGCTATCACGCGCGTCTGGCGATGTACACTGGCGCGCCGCGTCCAAGCGCGAGCACGGTCGCGGCGCTCGATCCGTTCGCCGCAATCTCGAGATGTTCGCTGCTGCCGAAGAGCGCACACAGCTCCCCGGCCGCTGCGTCTGCATAGGTCGAGACGACCTTTCCTACCTGGTGAGACCCAATCTGGATCTCCAGCACCCCGCGATCGTCGGCTGAGGCGAACCTGTCAAAGGTCTTTCGGTCGATGTTCGTCACCAGATTGCCGAACCGGTCGACGCGGAGGACCTCGCCGGCGACACGATCGCGCTCGACTTGAGGGCGCGGCAAATCAAGCCGGTGCACCGCCGTTGCCGGACGTCCCAACGCCGATAGCTCGACGCCTTTTGCGAGCCACGCCGCCGCAGGGGCAAATCGGTCCCGACCTTCGAATGTCCGGCTGACCGTCGGTCGGGCGTATCGGCGTTCGGTGAGTTCGACGATACGCTTGGGCGCTGCTTCTTCGAACACGATCGTCAGCACGCCGTTATCGGGAGCCACGAATTTGTAATCACCGGCTTCGGCAGCGATGCCGCGGCGCGCCGACCCCACACCGGGGTCGACCACGACGAGGAAAATGGTGTTGGTCGGGAAGTACCGGTAGCACGCCGCCAGCTCGAGCGCTCCGGCCAGCACATCGTGCGGCGGCAGCTCGTGCGTGATATCAACCAGCATGGCGTCGGGACAGATCCCGAGCGCAACGCCTTTCATCGTCCCGGCGTAGTGATCTCGGGACCCAAAGTCGGTCAGCAGGGCGATGACCGGCCGAGCCATAGGGGGATAGCTTATCGAATTTGAGGATTTGAGAATCTAAGGATTTGAGGATTTGGGAAAGTCTCACATCCTCACATTCTCAAACTGGTCAAGCGGCCCTAGGCCCAGGCTGGCTTTCTGAAGAGGATCTCTCGGAGATGGTTCTGCAGGAGGAACGAGTCCGAAACGCGCAATGAGGGGAACAGCCGGATGATGTCGCGATTGAGGAGAATCGATTGCCGACCGCGAGCCGCCGGATACGAGCGGTGCTTCAGGTTCGTTTGATCGACGATGATGTACTTGGTGTACCGCGTATCACGCGGCTGAACGGTGCCGAAGAAACCGAGGAGCGCACCTTCGGGTCGCAAGAGGCGCGTGAGCTGCTCGGCAAGTAGCTGAGCAGATCGCCGATCCAGGTAGTCGAAGATGTCCCAACAAAGAATGCCATCGACCGGATCCGCCTGGCCGGCGAACCTGGACTTCAGGAAGTCTGGAAACTTCTCGGCTTCTCCGCCACGCAGATGCCGATCCAGGTCGGCAAACATGTCTTCGACGCGAATCTTGCACCCGAGCTCTTCGCCGAAGAAGCTGACGTTCGGACCGATTACAGGACCGAGATCGAGCAACATCGGCGACTCGCGCGCCGTGAGGCACGCGAGGAACTTGCGCAGCGCTTTGGTCGCGAACACATGCTCGTCGGGCGGCGCCGCGACCGGAGGCGCGTCGAACCCGCCCTTACGGGATGTGATGCGGTCTATCAGGCCCACTGAGGGAATAGGTGCAAACGGTTCAGGGGTTCTAGACGCAACCCCCTGAATCGAAACTGTCGTCAGGCTCCGACGCGCTGACCCGACGCGGCACCCACGGGAGTGGCGGCCGCGACTGGCGCAGGAGTCGCTTGCTGCGACGCCGGCTTGCCCTTCTCGGGTGCAGCACCCTTGCGCTGCATGTCGACGCTGCCACGGAAATGTGCGCCTTCGGCAATCGCGACGCGCGGAGAAACGATATCGCCATCCACCGAGCCGTTGTCGCGAATGTCGACTTTCTCGCTCGCGGTTACGTTCCCGGTCACTTCGCCGAGCACGATCACAGATTTCGCGAATACCTGGGCCTTGATGCGGCCGTTGGGACCGATCGTCAGAACATGATCACGAAGCTGGATCGTTCCTTCGACGTGACCCTCGATGGTCAGGTCTTCACTGCCGTTCAGCTCACCCTTGATGACGACCGATTTGCCGATGTTCACGATGTCCTTCTCCATCTGTTGGCCCGCCTCTAGGCGAGGTGTGGTTCCCGCCGCTGGCGGCGCCGGCGGTGGTGGTGTTGGCGTCGCCGCCGATGGTCCGCTCGCCGGTCGAACCACTTCATCACGTTTCCACATGTGTTCCTCCGCTCCTACCAGGGCGCCAGGGTCCTTAGATGTGCAATATTTCGGTCGAAAAGTTCTGCAAGTATATGGGACCCCCCAAATGTTGTCTAGTCCTTTTGTTACCTATGGTTAGCGGCAATGCTACAATGTAAAGTTCATCCATGCGTGTCTATTTTGACTACAACGCCACGACGCCTTGCAGCCCCGAAGTCCTCGAGGCCGTCGTAGCCACGACCCGCGACCAGTTCGGTAATCCGTCGAGCGTTCACCACTTTGGACAGCGGGCCAAGGCGGCTTTGGACGAGGCCCGATCCTCTGTGGCGGCGCTGATCAACGCCGAGCCTTCGGAGGTCGTTTATACAAGCGGAGGCACCGAGGCGGACAACTTTGCCATTCGGGGCGTGGCCGAAGGCCTCGAAGCCACCGGCCGGCGGCATCTCATTGCCGGCGCGATCGAGCACGAGGCGGTGCTCAACACGCTCAAGGCCCTTGCCCGCCGGGGTTGGCGCACCACGCTCATTCCCGTCGATCAGAGCGGGGTCGTCGATCCGGAGCGAATACGGCCGCTCATCACCGGCGAAACAGCTCTCGTGTCGGTGATGCACGCCAACAACGAGATCGGAACGATTCAGCCGATTGCCGAGCTGGCTGCCATCGCCCATGAACACGGCGCCCTCATGCACACCGATGCGGTTCAATCGGTGGGCAAGATCCCCGTCGACGTGCGGACTCTGGGCGTCGACCTGCTCTCGCTCTCGGCGCACAAGTTCAACGGGCCGAAAGGCGCCGGCGCGCTCTGGATCAAGCGGGGCACCCGGATGCAGCCGATCCTCACGGGCGGCAAACACGAGCGGAGCCGCCGCGCCGGAACAGAAAATTCGCCGGCGTTGGTCGGCATGGGCGTGGCGGCGCGGCTTGCGCAGACCAAGCTGGACTCCGAGGCCGTTCGCGTCGCGAGCCTGCGCGATCGGCTCGAAGCCGAGATTCTCCGCGCTGTCGCAGGCACCACCGTGAACGGGGCGCGCGATACCCGCGTGCCCAATACAACCAACATCAGCTTCGATCGGGTTGAAGCCGAGAGCCTGTTGATTGCTCTGGATCTCGAAGGCATCGCGGTCTCGACCGGGTCTGCCTGTTCGTCCGGAACCCTGGAGCCATCCCACGTTCTGCGCGCCATGGGGTTTTCTTCCCACCGCACGCAGAACTCGTTGCGGTTCAGCCTCGGCCTCTTCTCAACCGACGAGGAGGTCGATCGCGTAGTGGCTGTATTGCCAGGGATCGTCGAGAAGCTTCGAAGCCTGACACGAAAGCCCGCAATGGCTCGGAATTGAAATGCGCATAGCCGTCGCCATGTCTGGCGGTGTCGATTCGTCAGTAGCCGCCGCGATGCTGGCCCAGGAGGGCCACGACGTCGTTGGTCTGTCGATGCAGTTGTATGACGCGTCGGGGAACACGAACGGAGAGCGCTCGTTCGGAACTTGCTGCACGCTGGACGACCTGCATGATGCGCGTCGCGTGGCTGCCGCGATCAACATCCCCCACTACATCCTGAACCTCGAGCGCCAGTTCGACGAGCAGGTCGTCTCGAATTTCGTCCGCGAGTACACGGCAGGACGCACGCCGCTACCCTGCGCCCATTGCAACAGCGACCTCAAGTTCGCGACGCTGCTCGACCGGGCCAGCGGGTTTGGCGCCGACGCGGTCGCCACGGGCCACTACGCGCGCCTGACCCGAGAAGAGACGAGCGGCCGTTATCTCCTCCTGCGAGGCGCAGACCCGGCCAAGGACCAGTCGTACTTCCTGTTTTCGCTCACACAGGCGCAGCTCGCGCGCGCGGTGTTTCCAGTCGGCGACCACGAGAAGGCTGCCGTGCGCGAGTTCGCGCGGCTCCACCAGTTGCCGGTCGCAGACAAGCCAGACAGCCACGAGATCTGCTTCGTTCCCGACAACGACTATGCGGCGTTTGTCACGAGGCGCGCGCCCGAGACCGCACGTGAGGGCGTGATGGTCGATCAGCACGGCCGGGTTCTGGCGCGCCATCAAGGCATCCACCGGTTTACCGTCGGCCAGCGCCGCGGACTTGGACTGGCCGTTTCGCCAAACGGCGCGCCGATGTATGTCCTGGAGCTGCGGCCTGCCGAGCGTGAAGTAGTGGTGGGACCAAAGACTGCGCTCGAGCGGGCAAGCCTGACGGCGTCCGACGTGAACTGGATCGTCGAGAAGCCCCGCACGGCCGTCTCAGCGACCGCGCAAATTCGACATCGGCACAGGGCGGCGCCCGCTGTCGTACGACCGCTCGGCGACAGCCGAGTCGAAGTTGCCTTCGACGAGGCACAAATCGCCATCACACCGGGGCAAGCCGTCGTGTTCTATCAGGGGGACGTCGTGTTGGGCGGCGGCTGGATCACTGAAGCAGCCCTGAAGGGCTGCGCGACAAGGTGTGAAGGACTGCGCTACAGGGTAGGGATCCTAGGTCTTCAACTCCAGATCCTGCGCCTCGATATGCTCGGGCACCCCGTCGAGATACTTCTCGGCGTCCAGAGCCGCCATGCAACCCGAGCCAGCCGCGGTAATGGCCTGCCGGTACACATGGTCCTGCACGTCGCCGCAGGCAAAGACGCCTTCGACGCTCGTCTTCGCACCGTCATGCGTGACGATGTAACCGTTGGGATCCATGTCGACCTGCCCGCGGAGCAGCGCCGTGTTCGGCGTGTGACCAATCGCGACGAACACGCCGCTGACCGGCACGACAGCTCGCGCTCCGGTCTGATGTGAGCGGACGACCATCGCCGTCACTTCACCTTTTCCGGTATCTCGGATCTCGTCGACCTCGCTGTTGAGCATCCAGGCGATCTTGGGGTTGGCTCGCGCCTTGTCCTGCATGATCTTCGATGCCCGCAAGGTGTCCCTGCGGTGCACGACGGTCACCTTGTTCGCGAACTTGGTCAGAAAGATCGCTTCTTCCATCGCCGAGTCGCCGCCGCCGACGACGGCAATCTCGTGTCCACGGAAGAAGTAACCGTCGCAGGTGGCGCACGTGGACACGCCATGGCCCATGAGCGCGCGCTCGGACGGCAGACCCAGCAGCTTGGCTGACGCGCCGGTCGCGATGATCAGGCTGCGCGTCAGGTACTCGGCATCCGCGGTTCGGACCACCATCGGTCGGGCGCGGACATCGACGGCCGTGACATCGCCCTGGATGATCTCGGTGCCGAATTTCTCGGCCTGAGTCTTCATCTCAGCCATCAGCTCCGGCCCCATTATGCCGTCGCGATACCCGGGATAATTTTCGACGAGGGTGGTCAACATGAGCTGGCCGCCCGCTTCGATGCCTTCGATGAGAAGCGGCGCCAGGTTGGCGCGCGCCGTGTACAGCGCCGCAGTCAACCCGGCCGGACCGGAGCCGATGATGATGACCTCGCGAACAGCCATGAATGAGGAGAACTAGGCGACGGCGCTGCCTTCGACAGGGTCGAGGTGCCTGTCGATGACCGTCTTGAGATGCTCTTTCGGAGCAAGGCCGACGACGGTTTCGACAACCTGACCGTTCTTGAAGAGCAGCAGTGCCGGAATCCCGCGGATTTGAAATTTGGAGGCCGTGTCCTGATTGTCGTCGACGTTCAGTTTGCCCACCGCTACCCGGCCGGCGTAATCGGCCGCCAATGCCTCAACGGTCGGCGCCAACCGCTTGCAGGGCCCACACCAGGGGAGCCCAAAAGTCCACCAGCACCGGGGTACCCGCCTTGATCACCGTCTCGTCGAAATTGCCGTCCGTAAACGTCTGCACGTTGTCGCTCGCCATCATCTCCCCTTTGTCTTTGCCCTCTCCTTGGCCCTCGGGCTAGGCGCGGCCCGACTGTTTGAGGACCCGCCTGTATATTTTGACGTACTCCCGTGCCGAATGGTCCCAAGAGTTGTCCTGGCGCATGCCGGCGACCTGAAGCGCGCGCCAGCGGTCTCGGTCCTGAAAAACGCCCAAAGCGCGCCGAACAACCGCAAGCAGCGCCAAATCAGTGTACCCGCGAAACACGAACCCGGTCGAGCGCAGAGCGTCTCGCGCGTAATCCTGAACAGTATCGGCGAGCCCGCCGACGCGGTGGACGATAGGCACCGTGCCGTAACGCAAGCTGTACATCTGGTTCAACCCGCATGGCTCGAAGCGCGACGGCATCAGAAACATGTCGGCGCCACCTTCAATCAGATGGGCGAGCTCCTCGCTGAATGCGACGCGGACACCGATCCGGTCCGCGTGGCGCGCGGCGAGACCGGTCCACAGATTCTGATACCTCGCCTCCCCGGTTCCGAGCAGGATCCACGTCGCGTCCAGCTTCGGCAGCTCGTCGGCCAGGGATGCCAGAAGGTCGAATCCCTTTTGATCGACCATTCGAGAAATCATCCCAATCAGCGGCCGCGCCATCGTCTTTTCGTCGACCGGGAAGCCGTAGCGCGTCAGCACTTCGCGCTTGGCCAACGTCTTCCCGCTCAAATCGTCGGCGTGAAACGGGGCCGGTAGGAAGCGATCGGCCGAGGGATCCCATTGTTCGGCATCGATCCCATTGAGAATGCCGATCAGGTCTGACGACCGACGGCGAAGGATGCCATCGAAGCCAAATCCCAACTCCGGTGTCTGCACCTCCCGGGCGTACTGCCGGCTCACCGTGGTGATCACATCGGCGTCGTTGATGCCACCTTTGAGAAAGCTGATCCGGCCCCAGTATTCGAGGCGATCGATCGCGAGCAGGTCCCAGGGCAAGTCGAGCCGTGGCAACCAATCCGGCTGGAACAGTCCCTGATACGCGAGGTTGTGGATCGTGAAGATGCAGGGCGTTCCGCCAAGCACGGGATGAGTCGCGTAGAGTGTCTTGAGGTAGACCGGCGCGAGACCAGCCTGCCAGTCGTGCGCGTGAACGATCGACGGCTTCTCGTGGCGTGCGACGAACTCGAATGCGGCGCGCACCATCAAGGCAAATCGGCGGGCGTTGTCCGAATAGTCGTTGTTGCCGAGGCCATAGAGGGCCTCACGATCGAACAGATCCGGACAGTCGATCAGCACGGCGTTCACGGTCGCGCCAAGCGCGACCCTCCGGAACCCGATGTCACGGGTGTAGCCGCCGACGCTGATCGGAAATTGATCCACCAATGCCCCCTCGTCCACGCCGCGATACCGCGGAAGGACGAGTGTCACCGACCAGCCGAGGCGCGCGAGGGCGAGCGGGAGCGCCCCGAGCACATCAGCCAGTCCGCCGGTCTTCGCGAACGGCAGCGCCTCCGAGCCGATCATCAGGACGTGTGGCGGTGAGGACGGCTGTTGACGAGCGCTTTTCGAGGGTATTGCACGAGGAGGCATGGGATCTCATCCGATTCTACTGTCGAATGTTCGACAGCTATTCGATGAGCGAAGACGCCACACCATGAGTCGAGATGTGCATCAACGATTCTTCGACTCGGCATTGAACGACTGTACAATCTCCCGGTGCCTGACCGCCCGCCGCGCGCCCCTCGCCCGGAACCCAGGGAAATCGTCGAACTCAAGAACCTGAAGGCCGCTCAGCCCGAACTCGCGTCTGCGGTCGATATGCAAGTGGCGCTCATCGAAATACAACGGCGCGTGCAGTCGCGCGTCCCGCTTCCCTGGATTCAGGCGGATCCGGAATGGTTGCGCTCGCAGGTACTCCACCGGCCGTCCGGTCGTACGCTTCGCGGACATTCCGCTCGATTGGACCGACTTCCGCTTGACGCTTCGGCAGACAGCGGACATCTTGCGCCGCTTCGACACCCTCGAACAGTCCGACTACGACCAGATTCTCGCAATCGGCCGCGACGGGAATCTGCTCGAGCCGATGGTCATCTCTTGGTACGAGGCTACGTCTGGCGCCAACGGGAGCGACCTACCGGCGCGTGACTCACAGCGCTCTCCCGAGGGCCTCGATCACGTGCTCGTGCTGGCGATTCGGCCGTTCCTCGCACGTTGCGTCGAAGTCCTGATGCAGCAGGCAGAGCTGACGCTCTCTACTGCCAGGCAGTGTCCGGTACTGTGGGTGGGAGCCCGACTTTTCCGTGATTACGCCGGCGGCCGATCGTCGCCTGATCTGCGGTCGCTGCGTCGCACAATGGACCTTCGATCCGCTCACCTGTCCGTTCTGCGCCAACGACGACCGCACACTCATCACATCGTTCGCGACGCGGGACGGCCGTTACCGGGTCTACGGATGCGACGTGTGCAAGCGATACTTGAAGGCATACGACGGCCGGACCGCGGAACGACCGGTCATGGTCGCCGTGGATAGCATTGCGACGCTCCCGCTCGACGCGGCGGCGATTCAGCGGGGCTACCTCGGCTAGCGTCGTCAGAAGGACTTCGGCCTGCCCACACCTTCCAATGTGGCGCAGGCGTTTAGGCTAATGCCGTTCGGAAATTCGTGGCCGAACCTCATAGCCGTCAGTTGCGCGACGCGATCCGTGGTGGGAAGCATCTCGGGCCGTCGCGCCGGTTCCGTCAGCCCGAAAAACGGCGTGACGCTCGTCGTCCTTCCGCTGGCGCGGCCGTCCTGCCGATTCGCGACATCGCTCCGATCAACGAGTCCCGCCTCGGGCAACGCCTCGGTCCGGGTGACCTCGCAGCAGACGGCCGCGCAGGCCTCGGCTTCACGCCGTTTTTCCGGCCCCGATGGCGGGCTGACTCCAAACGGCGCGCGGCCCGAGACGCTTCCCGCCACGCCCGAGTTGGTCCGCCGGGGTTTGGAATTTCCGAACGGCGTTAGCCTTTAGGCCTGCCTACACCCGTTCAAGGAGCGTAGGCTTTCAGGGCTCGCCTGCCAAAGCCGAATGATTTTCCGGGGATCAGACCATTACCGGCGGGCTGTTCGCGTCGAAATTTCGGGCCGTACCATGGCCAGCCGCATCGTGGTCGCCCGTCGCCCTTTCGAGCCCACGAGAATCCCGGTCACCTCGAAGACACTGGCTGGTAGGCCACGCAAGTGGAATACGGTGGCGCTCGGGGCCCGGTCGCCCTCGAGCGGAATCTGGCTGCTTCGATAGAAGTCGGGCGCTTCAGCCGTCACCGCGAGAGCACGATTGTCGGCGTCGCGCTTGACGATGAAATGCACGATGAGAGCACCAGGTGCTGATGTCGAGACCCTCATGGCCAGGAAATCGCCGCTGTTGACTGGCGACGCCAGCACAAGGCACGTACACAGCAGTGTCGCGGTCCCAAGAAGCTTCGACATGAACGGCTTGGCCCGATGAGGCTGAAGGATATATCGGGCTGACGCTACGCCGCTGTAGCGTGAATGTTACGTAGCTGTAGTCGAGAACAGAGCGAACGCGTGAATGTCGCTCCGAGGCAGCTGGAACAGCGTTCTTGCTATTGTGGTGTCTGAAGCGGAGTCTCTGTCGCGAAGAGAGGCGTTGCCTTCAGCGCGAGCCAGTTGAAGAGGTTACGCGTTTCGATGAACCGCCCGGCGTTCGAACGGGCGCCAAGGACGACCACCGCCACCTGACGATCGCTGTCCGGCAACCTCAGCAGAGTGGCAAGGCAGTACCCCGACTTCGATATGAAGCCCGTCTTCCCGGCGCGGACGTCGACGTCAGGTCGACCGAGCAGGTGATTGGTGCTACGGAACGTCAGTACCCGCCGGCTCCCGGTGTGCACCGTGTACTCCGAGGTTCGCATGATCGACGCGATACGCTCGTCGCCCGAAACGTGCGTGATGAGCCGGGCCATGTCGTACGCGGACGAAACGTTTTCGGAGTAGAGCCCCGATGGATCCGCGTAGTGCGTGTTCAGCAGCCCCAGCTCTGCCGCCTTGTCGTTCATCCGCTGGATGAAGCCATCGGAGCCGTACGGAGAAATGCGTGCGAGCGCTCGCGCGGCGGCATTGTCGGAAGCAATCAGCAGCAAGTGAAGCAGATCGTCGACTGTCACCTTGTCGTTGCGACGCAGCATGGTCGTCGATGCCCGGAGCACGTCGCTCCGCGCGATGGTGACCGGCTGTGTCAGGTCTGGATTGTTCTCGAGAAAAACGGCCGCCGTCATCACCTTGGTGATGCTGGCGATCGAGCGCTGATCCTGCCCATTGGCTTCCCACAGGATTTCGTTGGTGTCGGGGTTGTAGATGATCGCGGCTGCCGCCCGAACGTCCGGCACCAGGTCGCCGCTGGCATCCACCCTGTATCGTGGCAGCGCGGTCTCGGCCATCTCGTTCGCCATCGCCACGGCGCGCGCGCGGGCCAACCTGGCGCGACGTGACAACGAACGTTTTGGCGAATAAAGCGTCCGTTTGGAAGCGGACGGCTTCGAGCCTGTCGACACTCGGCTCGAAACCGACTTGCGGGACTTCGACTTCGTGGCCGCATCGGTCGAGCCTGCCCCGATGCTGACGAACCCGACAAGAGTAGCGAGACCGATCCAAGCAACCGTTTTCTTTGTCACGTGAACCAACCCGAGCCTAGGTGTGGGGGGCAGAACTGAAAGAAAATTGTAGCAGACAATTCATAGAGCGCAAGGGGATTATCGGCAGGACGGCTGTCAGTTCTAGGCAACCGTGTGTACCCCCCACCCCGCTCGGTAGGCCTGTGCCACAATTCCACAGCCTGTTTTCGGTCAGGGATCCCGCGCAGGGTCCGACAGGCCGCCCGAGGAGCAGGATGTGACCCCTCGTGACCTGGAGGAATTCAAGGCATTGCGCGCCACGATTCGGGAGCGCGGCTCGCTCCGAATCTGGCTGTTCCTCGCCACGGTGACAACGTGGGCAGCCGCGACTACCGCCACGGCGGCCCTGGCGGCGCTTCCCGTGGCAACTCTCCTTCCGCTTTTGCTGCTCGCCGCCGGATTTGAGTCAATTTTCCAGACACACACTGGGGTGGAACGGATAGGCCGCTATCTCCAGGTCTTCTATGACGATGACCGCGGCGAGCCTGGTGCGGAGCGCAGCTGGGAGCGAGCTGTCATGGCCTACGGCCGGGCCCATCCCGGAGGCTCTGACCCCCTCTTCGCGGTCTATTTCATGCTCGCCACGCTGTTGAATTTCGTGCCGGTGCTCCTCGCGGATCCGGTTCGGCTCGAAGTGGGGGTCGTCGGCACAATCCACCTGCTCTTCTTGATGCGGATCCTGATCGCTCGACACACGGCTTCCCGTCAGCGGGCGACGGACCAAGAGCGGTTTCAGCGCATCAAAGCAGCGAACGGGACGAGCGCTCGCTGAAAAGAATTCGAGGCACTACCGTTGCGCGAGTGCAATCGTGAGCAGAAGGGCGCGCTCGAGTACCGAGCCACGAATCGCTCGTGTCGAAGGATTCCGTGAGAGCGTGCGCATCGGCGCCTCGTCCGCCGCCCCCGATTGTGACCGCCGGAATTCCCAAGCTCATCGGAATGTTGGAGTCGGTCGAGCTTTCGTTGAGCGTGATTGGCAGGCCGAGCACTCGATGAACGGCCTCCACGGTTCGCACGATAGGTGAGTCGGCCGGCGTCGCCCCCGCCGGACGATGACCGACGCGATCCTTCACGACGCTGACCATCCCGGGTCTCCGCCAGCGATCGTTTTCTTCTGCAGCTGCCGCGTCGACAGCCCGCTGAAACCTCGCCTCCAATGAAGCCAACGATCCTGGATCGGACGAGCGCATGTCGACTTCCATCCAGGCTTCCGCCGGGATCGAGTTCACCGAGGTTCCACCGCCGACGCGCCCCACGCTGAACGTCGTCTTGGGGTTGGTCGAAGCGGGGAAATCGGAAATCTTGGCGATCGCCCGGCCCATGGCCCCAATCGGGTTGGCAAGGCCGAACGCCGCGAAACTGTGCCCGCCGGGGCCCTTGAACGTGACTCGATAGCGACTGCTTCCAACCGCGACGTTCACGATTCCGAATCCGGTCCCGTCGATGGACACGAACCGGTCGATTTCGGAGGCCCGGCCGTCTCGACTCCCCGCTGCCGCTTGACCCGAGGCAAACGACCGCCCTTCGTCCGACCCGCCAGCTCCGAAGAGCTTGCGGACGCCTCTGAGATCCCCGAGACCCTCTTCACCGACAGTCGCTACGAACGTAATCGAGCCTGGCGTCTGAACGTTGGTTTGACGAAGAGCCCTGGCAACGGCCAGAAGAACGGCAAGACCGCGGCAGTCGTCGCCGATTCCCGGGCCACGAAGTAACGTGCCTTCGCGCTTGACCCTGACGTCCGTCCCTTCGGGAAAGACGGTGTCCAGGTGGGCCGACACCACCAGGCGCGGGCGGGACGCTGCGCCTGTCAAATCTCCCAGTACGTTGCCCACCTCATCGACGTGAACGTTCCGAAGACCCACTTGCTGGAAGGCGCGGCGCAGCAATTCGCCTCTCGCGCTCTCCTTGAAGGTCGGCGACGGCACCTCACAGATTCGTATCTGATCGTCAATCGTCTGTGGCTCGCTGGTCTTGGCGGCTTCGAGGGCCGCCTTGATCGACGGATCGGTCAGGAGGCCGGCGGGCGACTGGGGCGCCTCCTGCGATTGGAGTGTCACCGTTAGCACTGCACACACGATGTGGCAGATCGTGGATGCCTGGCTCCTCATCGCTCGGAATCGTATCTCAGGCCTAACCATGAAATCAGGCTCCGAGCGGAAAAAAGATCCTCAGTTCAGTGGACGATTTTTGCGAGGAAGCCAGCGCACCGTGCGATCGTCCGATATCTCTCACGCATTTGTCGCGACAAAAAAAGTCAGCGTTAGGTACAAATGTTGCTGACGTTGTAGCCAGAAGGACGACACGTGATGAGTCTTGTTCGGTTGCTCGGTTTCACGACCCTCACTTGCGGCTGCGTGGTTGGCAAGTACCGCGAGGTCGCTACGAATCGGGAAGTCGTGTACGTCGAGGAAAAAGGCAAGGTTTGCGGAAGCCACGCGCACCGCCGCAATCACACGATTGCGAGTGGGCGATTCGCTCCGGCTGCCCCCGTCCCCCTGACCTCCAAGGCCTCCTAGCAGAACAGTTCCCCAGCTCGGGTGTGCTGTTTTCCGCGCCGCTGTGCCGTGGCGATACACGCGATGTGCACAGTCCTGCTAACGTCCGTACGTCTGTCGACCGAAAAGACAGACCGACATGCCTGTCCTGCTGAAGCCGTTTGCCAGAGTTCCGGGCCGTTCGGGGACTTCCAGCCGCTTCTACCTGGCTGACTGCCTCGAGGTGTTTCGCCAGCAAGCCGCGCACAGCGTCGACGTGATTGTCACCTCGCCCCCCTACAACCTTGGCATCGAGTACGGGAGATACCAGGACACGATGCCGCGATCCGACTACCTCGAATGGACTGACGCGTGGGTGGCGGCTGCCGCGCGCGTCCTGTCGCCAGAGGGCTCGTTCTTTCTCAATGTCGGCTCCAAGCCCAGCGACCCGTGGACGGCGCTCGATGTCGCACAAGCGGTCAGAGCTCATCTGAAGCTGCAAAACATCATTCACTGGGTGAAGTCCATCGCGATCGATCAGCAATCTGCAGGCGCGGCGGCCGGACTGACGCGAGACTTGGCCGTCGGTCACTACAAGCCGATCAATAGCGATCGCTTTCTCAACGATTGTCACGAATTCGTGTTTCACTTCACTCCAAAGGGTGCGACCACGCTCGAGCGGCTGGCGCTGGGGGTGGCGTATCAGGACCAGTCGAACGTCACCCGCTGGCGTGCTGCGACCGAGGGCATTCGCTGCCGCGGGAATACCTGGTTCATTCCGTACGAGACGATTCAGCGGCGAGATCGCGACCGGCCGCACCCGGCGACATTTCCATCCAAGCTTCCCGAACAGTGCCTGCGGCTGCATGGTGTGTCGCGCGTCGGCGTCGCCATGGATCCGTTCACAGGCCTGGGCAGCAGCGCAGTGGCCTGCGCGCGGCTGGGAATCAATTTCATCGGATCGGAGATCGACGAGATCTATCTGGCGGAGGCAGTCACGCGCACCCGCACGGCGGTGTTGGATGAGGCGATGGCCGGCAAGCGTGCCATGAAGAAGTCTGGAGTCTCAGGCCCCAAGTCTCAAGTCGAGAGTTCCAAATCTCGACTTGCCGGTTCTGCAACTTGAGACTTGCCACTCAAGACTTGCGACTTGAGGCCGACTTCAGACTTGAAAACTTCCTGACTACTGCTTGGTCGATGAGACAGGAGCGGGAGGCGGCTTCATCGAATACTCTTTCCGGAACCAGGCATTCGTATCCGGCCGCCGAACCTTCACTTCGAGTCGCCGGATTCTCTTGAGCGGATCCGGGTTCTTCGAGTAGTAACCGAGCACGTAGTAGTCGCTCATCTCGGCATCGATGCGTCGGATCGCCTTGCCGAAGTCGTTCTGGTTGACGACGGCGACCCCGCCGGTTTCCTCGGCGAGCACGCGCAGACTGTCTTGAGACTTCCGGACGAATTCGCCCCACTGCTGCGGATCGACGTTCTCGTCGAGATCGGAAAGTGGACCGACAAGGCCGCGGGGATCGAGCGTGTAGATCGTGGCGTTCGCCCGATTCGCCGTCCTCGTCAATTCCCAGAGCTCGCGCGCGAGATCGGCGTCCGCGAATTCCTCTGACTGTCTCTTTCCTTCCAGATCCCGCGTCGGGTCGGTGCTACCGTCGCCGCCCTGTGCGATGGCCGAGTTCTGTGCTCTCGACAGCTCGTTCTGCGCGAACGGCGAGTCGGGCCTCATCAACCCCAATCGCGCGTCCTGGAATGGCGTGAAGTCGTAGCCGTCGCTCACGTAGATGAGCGCTTTGCGGCGGTTGTGTACCTGCTCGAGGTTCTTCAGCGTGTCCTCGACGGTCGAGAAGGCCACCCGAGCGCGATACCTGACTTCGCTCGGCCCGCCCGGCCCGGAAGATCCGTTGATGATGTCCTCGGGCTTCAGCTCGTTGCCGGTGATTTTCTTGACGGCATCCAAGAACCGCGTCTTGTCGTACGTCATCTGCATCGAGATTGAAGACGGGCCGCTCGAAACCATCCCGAACATGTCGCCCTCGTGGAGCAGCTCTTTCGCGAATTTCTCGAACAGCTGGCGGACCCGGCCGGTGTTGTGGAACTGCAGGTGCTGGTCGTCGACGAAGAAGACGAAGATGCGTCCCGAGATGTCGTTCCTGGGCCTCGTTTGCGGCAGGACGATGCCCTCGGGTGGCGCGGCGGCAGGCGGCATGAGGGCGTTGGTGACGCGTCCACCGGTCACCACAGTCATCGATGAAATGTCTTGCAGGATGCCGTCCTCGTAGACCTCGAAGTCGTCCTTCTTCAAATCGGGAACGAAGTTGCCCTTACCGTCTCGGACGAGGACGTCTGTCGTCACGAGATCGACCTGCACGCTGAATGTCGGTTGTTGAGGCGCCTGGGTCTGGGCAGGCGCCTGAGTTTGCGCAGGCGTCTCGGTCTGCGCAGGCGGCGGTGTCTGCGCGGACATTGTGGCGGCGAGCACCACCAGCAGCGCAGCGGGCCAGAAGCCGTTCCTTTGCCGGTTCATAGGCCGATTATAGCCGGCGATGGGAGCGAACGTCACCCGACTTCGTCAGAACTGATTGCGTGCTTTTCCGGTCCTGCGAGGGGTGGCCGAACGACCTCGCCGCCTGAAGCTGTGGGCTGCAGCGGCATGACTGGCGCGGGCGGTTGGACTCCGCCGGCGAAACCAGGTTCGCTTCCGTGCCTGCCACGACGGCGACGCCTGCGGCGTCGCAGCGCCGCCCTCTCCTCAACCCGCGGTTGCGGAAGGGCTTCGGAGCTTTCCCGAGCCGTTTCCCGGCCCGAGCGTGACGCAGGCGGATCATCGCCCGCACCGGGCGACTCGGAAACTGGTTCCCTCTCTTCCTTCTGCAGTCGACGGGTGGCGCGCTCGGCACGTCGTCGTTCGCGCCAGTACTCCGGCTGAGCGACAGGAACCGGCGTCTCTCGCAGCTTTTCCCAATCGAAGACGATGTCGGGATTCTGCAGTTCGAGCGCGTGTCTCACCGCTTCGTCGAAGGGTTCGCGGCCAACCCTGACGTTCGGCGGTGTGCGGAACCAGTAGAGAACGCGCGACCCGGACTTGCCGGTGGCGTGGGGGAAAGGCCGAACCAAGAGAAAGTGCTCGTAGCCGCGTCTATCGCGAGAGACTTTGACGAAAGGCACCATGTATTTTTCGCTTCCGGGCGTCGCACCAGACTCCAGCCAGGAGCTTGAGCAGTGACTTGGGGAAGTCGGTAGGGTTATCGACGCTTCTGTGGCCGCGCTTTCGTGCTGGATTTTGCGGCGCGGCCGGATGACTTCGAGGAGCGAGACGCCGCCGGTTTCCGACGGATGGTGCCTGCGGGTCGTCGGGCGGGCCGCGCCGGCGGCGCCGCGACCTCGCGGTTGCGATGGACGATCGTGAAACGCACCTGATCGCCGACCGTGTGGTAGCTCCAGATCTCGTTGACGTGAATCTGGTTGTCCTCGCACAAGCGGCGCGCGACGTCGACCATTCCCGCCGGGAGGTACAAGAAGAACGCTGCGCGCAGTTTAGCGAAATGGGCCCACTGGGCGAGCGCCTCGAGATGATTGACCGACTCGCCCGTCTCGACCTCGATGACCGCCTCGAGTTTGCGCCCACGGCCCTGTGAAAAGAGCAGAAGATCGGGGAACAACATCGTTCCGCCCGAGCGCACCCCGGCAGTTTGCTCCGCTCCCGGATTTGCACCCGCGTCATACCGGCGTCGCGCCTTTGTCTGAAGCAGCCGGATAATCCGATCGTGCTCGAGCTGTTCGCGGACCGGGCGTACCAGGATCGGACTCACCGCAAGGCCTCCACCGAATGGTTGACGAGCAAGGTGAACGAAACTGGTAAGTCTAGCACGCTTTTAGCCGAGCTCATCCGTTTGAGCGTGCGGCACCGCATGCCCTAAATTTCAGTCGCTCAATGGTTCGCAGCGACACGTCAGCTCGTGCGTACGCGTCGGTTACAATACGACTGGCTTCCGTAATGGCCGATTCCGGCTCGGCGACGATTCTCATTGTGGACGACGATGAGGGCGTGACCGCCTCCTACGCCCAGTATCTGGCGCGCGAAGGATTCGACGTCCGAACGGCGATGACCGCCGAACATGGTTTGTATCAGGCCCAGACGAATCGCCTGGACGCCATCATTCTCGACCTGCGCATGCCCCACATCGATGGCCTGGGCTTTCTCCGCCGCCTTCGGAGGGACGAAGGCTCCCGCAAGACGCCCGTGGCAATCGTGACCGCCGACTATTTCGTCGACGAAGACATCTCCGAAGAAGTGCAAGCGCTCGGCGCCGAACTGCAGTTCAAGCCGTTGTGGATCGAGGACCTCCTCAAGCTCACGCGGAACCTGCTCAAGGTGACCCACTGACCGAGCGGGAATCCAGATTTCTCAGAGCTTGTCGTCGCCAACCGGTCGACGCGACGCCTGTCTGGTTCATGCGGCAGGCCGGGCGGTACATGAGTGAATACCGGGCTCTTCGGGAGCGCTATTCCCTTCTCGATCTCTGCAGAACACCCGATCTGGCGACCGAGGTCACGCTGCAGCCGATTCGGCGAATCGAGGTCGACGCCGCCATCCTCTTTTCAGACCTCCTGCTGCCGCTGGAGCCGATGGGCGTTCCCTTCGACTTCATCCGGGGTGAAGGTCCGGCAATCCTGAACCCGTTGCGATCGGAGGCCGATCTGGAACGCGTGCGCCGGTTCGACGCACGCGAGGCGCTGTCTTCAGTGCTCGAAGCGATTCGGCAGATCAGACACGAGCTCCCGGCGGGTCTGCCGCTCATCGGCTTTGCAGGTGCGCCCTTCACACTGGCGTCCTATGCGATCGAAGGGGGGCATTCGAACAGCTTTGCGCATACCAAGGCGCTGATGTACGGCTCGCCGGCGGCATGGCACCGCTTCTGCGACCTGCTGGCGGAGGTTGCTGCGGACTACCTCGTGGCGCAAATCGAGGCAGGCGTCGACGCCGTTCAAGTGTTCGACTCGTGGGTCGGTGCGCTCAACGCACGCGACTATCGTGAGTTCATCTTTCCGCATACTCGAAAAATCTTCGACCGCCTGGCGGCGCACGAGGTGCCAACGATCCACTTCGGCGTCGGCACGAGCGCGATTCTCGGCGAATTGCGCGCGGCGGGCGGGGACGTGATCGGCGCCGACTGGCGTATTCCACTCGATGAGGCCTGGACACAGATCGGAGCCGACCGGGCGATTCAGGGAAACGTGGACCCGACGGTGCTTCTCGGTCCGCTCCAGCGCGTGCTGGCAGCGGCCGACGATGTGCTGGCACGAGCGGGAGGGCGGCCGGGCCACATCTTCAATCTGGGTCACGGCATCCTGCCGATGACACCCCTCGAGCACGTCCAGGCCCTTGCGAGGTACGTGCATCAGCAGACGAGGAAGTGATCGTGGTCGTGCAGCGTGCACCGTTGCACGTGGCACGATGTGAGGCATGCGCATGACCGGCGTGCTCTTGATGGCTCATGGAACCCCGACATCGCTGGACGAGATGCCGGAGTACTTGAGGCTCGTCCGCGGCGGTCGCCCGCCTTCTCCTGAGCTCGTTGAGGAGATGCGCCACAACTATGCGGCAATCGGCGGTCGGTCGCCGCTCACCGACATCACCCTGGAGCAGGCCGAAGCCCTACGCAGAAGGCTCGGTGCCGATTTTGGCGTCGCCGTCGGCATGCGCAACTGGCGCCCTTTCATAAGCGACGCGCTGACGGAACTGGCCGACAAGGGAGCCGAACGCGTCATCGGCATACCGATGGCCCCGCAGTTCTCGACCCTCAGTGTGCAGAAATACCTGGATGCGGCGTTGTCGGCGCTTCCCTCCGGGACGAGATTCGAAGCGGTCCGCTCCTTCGCCACCCACCCGTTGCTGCTGCAGGCATTCGCAGAGCGGGTCCGCGAGGCCAGGCCGGCAGCGGACGAGGAGGTCATTTTCACGGCTCACAGCCTGCCGGTTCGCGTCATTGAAGCCGGCGACGCGTATGCGGACGAAGTCGCCGCCACCGCGCGCGGTGTCGCCGATCGATGCGGAATCGGATCGTACCTTGTCGCTTACCAGAGCGCCGGCCGAACACCGGACCCATGGCTTGGCCCAGACTTGAGCGAGCTCGTTCGAGCGCGCGCCAACGAGGGCCGGCGGCGCTTTCTGGCGGTCCCAATCGGGTTCGTGTGCGACCATACCGAGATACTGTTCGACATCGATATTCAGGCGGCAACTGCGGCGCGCGACTGCGGCGTGACGCTGCGGCGAACCGAGTCACTGAATACGTCGCCGACGTTCATCGCTACGCTCGAAGCGCTGGTGAGGAACAGCGTAGGAGCAGTTTGAGCACCGGCGCCATCGTCATCGGTGGAGGGATCGCGGGCTTGTCGGTTGCCTATGAACTGCAGCGGCGGCAAATCGCGACGCTCGTCCTCGAACGTGCCTCGCGCCCAGGCGGCGTCGTGTTGAGCGAGGAGATCGACGGATACACGATCGACGCCGGGCCCGATGCGCTCCTCGCGCAAAAACGGGACGGAATTGCACTGTGTGAAGAGCTCGGCTTGGGAGGGGACCTTGTACCGACCAAGCCGCCGCGTCTCGCGTACATCCAGCGCGGGGGCCGGCTGCATGCCTTGCCGGCCGCCTCGGTGCTAGGCATTCCTACACGCGCGCGAGGGTTTGTCGCGACCAGACTCTTCAGCTGGCCGGGTAAACTGCGGATGGCCCGTGAGCTGTTCGTACCGCCGCGCCGCGACGAAAGCGATGAGTCGATCGGCGCGTTCGTGACGAGACGGTTTGGGTCCGAGGCGACGACCTACCTGGCCGAACCGCTGCTGGCTGGCATTCACGCCGGCGACGTCAACCGGTTGTCGGTACGATCGCTGTTTCCCCGGCTCGTCGAGGCTGAGCGCACGCACGGCAGCGTGCTCCGGGCGTTGCGCGACATTCCCCGACGCGTCGGGTCGGACGAGGGAGCGTTTCGCTCGCTGCCGGGCGGGCTGAGCCAAATGGTTCGAGCACTGGTCAACGCGCTCCCGCCGCAGACCGTTCGACTGAACGCACCGGTTCGGTTCGTTGGGGTTGGGATTGCACCGAGGTCCACGGGATTCATCGTAGAAACCGAGGACGGCGGACGACTGGAATCTCGCGCCCTGGTTTTCGCGACACCGGCCTATGCGACAGGAACACTGATGCGCCCGCTCGATCTCGAACTCGCCCGGTTGTGCGGCGAAGTTCCGTATGTCTCGACGGGGACGGTCTGCCTGGCTTTTCGGCGTTCCGACGTCGCACACCTGCTGAACGGATCGGGATTCGTCGTGCCTGCTGTCGAGAGGAGCGGGATTCTTGCCGCGTCATGGTTGTCGTCCAAATGGCCGCACCGGGCGCCCGCCGATCGCGTGCTGCTGAGAACATTCGTGGGCGGCGCCCGAGATCCCCGAGCCCTCGACCAAACGGATGGGGAACTCGTGGCGCGATCGCTCTCGGCGCTCAAGCCGCTTCTCGGCGTGAGTGGCGACCCACTCCTCGCACGCGTCTACCGGTGGGAGCGGGCGAGCGCGCAGCACGAAGTCGGTCATGGCGCTCGGCTGGACAAGATTGATCGACTGCTCACCGAGCATCCTGGCGTCTTCATCACTGGCAGCGGGTTTCGCGGCGTCGGTATCCCCGATTGCGTCGGAGACGCGCGCGCGACTGGAACGCGGGTGGCGGAGTATCTCGACAAGGACTCAGCAAGAAGAGCAGGATCGTCGGTAGGCCGTACTTGATCGAACGATGAGGCGCGCGGGAGCAGCCCGCAACGCAAAGCAACAGATGATCGCAGCGGCACGATTCGCCTTGGCGTTGGTATGGCTGCTCCTGGCGGCTGCGCCGCGAGCCCAAACTCCATCCTCCGCCCTCTCGCCCGATCTTCTCCAGCTTTTCCGCGACATCAAGGCGGCCGACGCCGAAAAGCTGACGGTCTCGGAAGAGGACGGACGGTTTCTTCGTGTGATGGCGGCGTCGAGTCGCACCAGGCGCGCGTTGGAAATCGGAGGCGCGAGCGGATATAGCGCCATCTGGATTGGACTGGGTCTTCGCCAGACGGGTGGCCGCCTCACGACCATCGAAGTCGATGCGACACGTGCCAGAACGGCTGCGATGAACGTTCGTCGCGCGGGCCTGTCGGACATCGTGACGGTGGTGCCGGGGGATGCCTTTACCGAAATCCCGAAGATCGCTGGCGATTTCGACTTCATCTTCCTCGATGCGTGGAAGCCCGACTACAAACGGTTTTTCGACCTGGTTTTCCCCCGGCTTCGACCTGGCGGCTTGCTGTTGGCCCACAACGTGGTCAACAAGCAGGCTGAAATGCGCGACTTTCTTGCGGCGATCCAGAGCCATCCCGCACTGTTCACGGCAATCGTCACGCCCGGAGACGAAGGAATCTCGGTCTCATACAAGTTACAATCCACGACTCACAAATGACGATGCGACACCCGGAGCGGCACGACATGGTCAGGCACGGTCAATGGTGAATTGTTCCCTGTAAATTCGTATGAGACCTGTCCACGTCATCGGCGTGCCGCTGGATCTGGGCGCCGGACGGCGGGGCGTCGACATGGGGCCGTCGGCGTTCCGCATCGCCGGGCTCAGCGAGCGTCTGACCAAGCTCGGCCACCGCGTGACCGATCGCGGTGATTTGCAGACGCCCATTCCGGAAACCCAAGAGCAGCGCGACGAGCGGAAGAAGTACATCGACGCCATCGCGGCCGTCTGTCAGACACTTTATGAGGCGGTGCTCGCATCGCTCGAGGGCGGAGCGACGCCACTCGTTCTGGGCGGCGACCACAGTCTTGCGGCCGGCTCGGTCGCGGCCGCTGCGCAGTGGGCCAGGCGGACGAAGGACCTGCCGGTTGGCTTGCTCTGGATCGACGCGCATGGCGATATGAACACTCCGGCCACCTCGCCAAGCGGCAACGTTCACGGGATGCCGTTGGCGGCGCTGCTGGGTCCGGAACCCTCGGAACTGGCTCGAATTGGCGGGTGGTCGCCGAAGGTGCTGCCAGCACACACCGTTCTCCTCGGCGTCCGCAATCTCGATGACCGCGAGAGGACCGCAGTTCACAACTCGCGCGCGCACGTCTTCACCATGAAGGACATCGATCGCCAGGGCATCGCATCGGTGGTGGAACAAGCCGTCGGCCTGGCGGGAAACGGCACCGCCGGTATCCATGTCTCGTTCGACCTCGACGCGTGCGATCCGATGGTGGCGCCGGGCGTTGGGACGCCGGTCCGCGGCGGACTCAGCTATCGAGAGGCCCACATGGCGATGGAGATGGTGGCCGATTCGGGCCTTCTCATGTCCCTCGACATGGCGGAGGTCAACCCTGCGCTGGATCTGAAGAACGCGACCGCCGAGCTCGGAACCGAGCTCGTGCTGTCGGCACTGGGCATGAAGATTCTCTGAATGCCGATCGCCGGAGGAACATTGCAGTCTCTTGGAAAGGTGACAGGCCATGCGAACCGCAAAGCTGGTTGTGTTTGGGATGGTCGTGGTCGGTGTTCTCGCGCGCTCTCTCGGGGTCGTCGATGCGCGTCAGCAGCGACGAGTAAGCCCTCACGAGTCGGTAAGCGCTTCAGTTGACGGCAGCGATATCACGATCACGTACGGACGGCCGTCCATGCGCGGCCGCGTGATCTTCGGACAGTTGGTGCCGTTCAACCGCGTGTGGTGCCCCGGAGCAGACGAGGCGACGACGCTCGAGAGCACTCGCCCGCTCAAGATCGGCGACCTGACGGTTCCGCCCGGACCACACACGATTTGGATCCTGCCCACGGCGGACGAATGGACGCTGATCGTGAGTCAGGAGCCCAGCGGCTTCCACACCAACTACCATCCGTCGGCCGACCTGGGACGCATCGCGCTTCTCAAACGCCCGATCGACACGCCGGTCGAGCAACTCACGTTCTCGATCGACAAGAACGCGACAGGGCCTGGGGGAACCATCAGGATGACGTGGGAGACCACCGAGGTATCGGTGGGGTTCACGGTACAATAAAACGTTCGGATCGTTCGGACGTTCGTCGTTGTTGTTCGTTCGTCCGTCAACGACAGCGATTGACGAGCGACTGTTGCGACCAAGCCAGGGACCAAGGACCAGGCCAAGCCCAACGACCAAGCCAGGTGCCAAGGATTAAAGGCCGGGTAGCTCAGTGGTAGAGCATCGCACTTTTAATGCGAGGGTCGCGGGTTCAATCCCCGCCCCGGTCACCATCCAAGAGCGCGCACGAACGGCTGATATCGCCGTTCAACCACGCGATCGTTGAAAGCTCCGATACCAGTAACCAAAGCGGGCGACTTCGGTGAACCCGCGGCGTTCGTATAGACGTTGGCCTTCGGTCGTGGCAAGCAGCACCATCGTGGTCGCTCGGCTTCTGCGCGCATCGTGGCACGCATGATCGATCAGTGCGGAACCGATTCCCCGACGCTCGAAGCCTTCCAAGACCGAAAGGCCGTGAATACCCGCGCCCTCTGAACCCACAAACACTTCGACCGCCCCAACCGGTCGGCCCTCGAGCCATGCGACAAAGTCGCGCGTGCGTCCGGCCGGTTCCGACACCAGCGCCCGCAACCGCATGAATGCCTGACGACGTAGCGGTGTTGTGGGCGGGCCGATCGCAGGATGTGGCGTCCGCTCGTATTCCGCGATATCGACTACGCGGCGAATGGCGAGGCCGGGTGGAACCGAGCGACGAGGCACCGCGTCGGTGAGTCTGCGAAGCATCGCGGGAAAGTACTTCTGGCAACGCAGCCGTCGAGCGGTCAGGAGCTCCGGCAGGTTGCCGGGTGTCGCCAGAGGAGAAACCCATAGCGCCATGCCGCGGCCGTGCTTCTGGTACCGGGCGAGCAAAACGTCGAGTCGCCGGCCGGCCGAGGCTGTCGAGAACCGCGCCATGATGCCCGCGTTGCGCCAGGCCTGGCCGGAATGGACCACCCACGTGCAATCGCGGTCGTCATGGACCTCGGCACCCGGCACGACGCGTTCCGCGAGAAACCACTCCCGATGGTGCCGTTCGACCAGCGCCGCCAATTTCAGATCCAGTGGACTGCGCGTGTCGTTGGTCGACATCGGCCTCGTGCAGCGATTCACGCGAGCCTCATAAGGTCCCGCAGCTTCGCCTTCTTCGCCTGCTCGCTGGGATTGCCCGAACTCTCGAGCCATCGCTGGATCTGCTGGACCGAAAGGACGTGCGTGACGGTGGGCTCCTTCACCTCGACTTCGAGTCTGGTAGCGGGCCCGACATGGCCCATCCACCCGTCACGCTTGAGGGCGTTCAAACCGATCACGGCGGCTTCGAACAGCGTTTCGCTCGTCACTTCGGCGGTGTGTCGCACCCCTCGGATGTCGATGACGGTGACCAGACAGGTCTTGGACGACACGGCCGCGCAGGATAGCATATTCGCTATTTGATCGCCTGCCCCACTTGGCTCCCACATCGCCGAAGCAGGCCTAAAAGGCCTGCGCTACATCTTGCGTAAAGTCCAAGGTCCGGGCAACCAAAGCCGCAGTCGGCACAGCGGGCGCTCAGGCCCGCCAGCCGTCAGTCAGCCCTGACGAGGCGTCTATGCAATTGATGGAGGAACAATCCGACGTCGGTGACGATGCCAATCGTCTGACTGGATCCTCGATCGGACAACTTGGTCACGACGGCGGGGTTGATATCGACGCACACCATTCGCACCCACGAGGGCAGCATGTTGCCCACGCCAATCCCGTGCAGCATCGTCGATAAGACGAGCACGAGCTTGACCCCTTCGAGCGCGGCCGCGTAACGGTCCTGCGCCTCGATCAGGTCCATCACCGTTTCGGGCAACGGTCCATCGTCGCGAATGCTGCCGGCGAGAACGAAGTCGACGCCGTGCCGGATGCACTCGTACATCACGCCCTTTTTGAGAACGCCCTGGTCGACAGCCGCTCGAAGACCGCCGACACGACAGATGGTATTGATGGCACGCATGTGATGGCGATGGCCGCCTTCAATGGCTCGCCCACCATCGTCGACACCGAGAGAGGTCCCATACAGCGCGTACTCGACATCGTGGACCGCCAGCGCATTGCCGGCCAGCAGGACATCGACGTACCCGGCACTGATCAAATCGCAGAAGTACGGCACCCCGCCTGTATGAACCAGAACCGGACCTGCAACGACCGCGATGCGTCCGCCGCTGTGTTTGAGGTCCCGGATCATGTCGGCGATCCGGGCCACTCCGGCCTCCACACGGCGCTCGGATGAGATTTCATTCGTCATGAACGCGAAGCCGAGGCGATCGCGTTCGCGGAATTCCGGCATCACCCTGATGCCCTCGACGCCGCAGATGACGGCGTCGCCGGCGCGAACGTCACGAAGCTTTCGGCACTGCGCGCGACCGTTTTCGATGACGACGGCCGAGTCCATTCGCTGCCGCTCGACTTCGAGCCACTCGCCTCCATGACGGACGAACGTCCGCTGATTGGTCGTCGAGTAGAAATCGTTCGGCACGCATCCGTTCTTGTCGGCATGCAGCAGCTGCGCGTCGTGGCTGCTCGCAATCCTGCAGCCGAGCGCCACGAGCTCTTCGAGCACACGGTGCAATCCCGGCTCATCCGGTCCGGTAATCCGCATCGAGATGAAGGACGGCTCTTCGTTCGTCCGCCCGATCGTGAATCGCAGGACCTCGAACGATGCATTGCCCTTGATCACCGTGTCGAACACGACATTGAGGAGCTGCGAGTCGATCAAGTGTCCTTCGGCCTCAACGACCTCGGACAGCCGTTCGCGCGTTGGCATGACGGGGATCATATGATAGGTGCGCATGGCCCCCCACATGGCGGTGCTCTCGCTCATCACGCTATTGGCCGCGGTCGTCAACGGCGCGCTCGGCTACGGGTTTTCTTCGATTACCGTGCCGTTGGCGCTGTTGTTTCTCACCAACCGCGTGCTGAATCCGGCCATGGTGGTGATCGAGGTTGCGCTCAACGCTTATGTCTTGTGGGTGAACCGGGGAGCGCTCCCCAACGTGTGGCGGCGCATGATGCCGATCGTCATCGGCCTCATCCCCGGCATCGTGGTCGGCACACTCATCGTGGCGCAGGTCAGTCCTTCGCGGCTTCGGTTCTATACGTTTGTCGTCCTGCTGCCACTCATCCTCGTGCAGGCGGCTGGCTATCGCCGGCCGATCCAGGCGGAGCGGTCGGTGGGCTTTGGCTTCGGCACCGGCCTCGGCGTTCTCTATTCCGTGACCACCATCTCGGGGCCGCCGCTCGCCGTCCTGTTGAACAACCAGGGACTCGCCAAGCACGAATTTCGCGGCGCCCTGGGATTCATCCGGCTGGCCGAGTCGTCTTTCACGGCCGTTGCGTACTGGTATGCCGGGCTGTACACCCTCAACAGCATGCTGCTTATTCCGTGGATCCTGCCGAGCGTTGCGATCGGGGTCCCGATCGGCGTACGGCTGATCCGTCACGTGCGCGCGGAGACCTTTCGACGCGTATGTATGAGCTTCGACGCCTGGGTGGTTGGATTCGGCATATCGACGCTGCTCCGGGAGCTGCGCTTCGTCGAAAGCGGCGCTGCCTACCTTGTGCTGGTGACGGTCGGGTTGATCGACGCGGTGCTGCTTTACCGTTTCTTCTCCCGTCAGCGGGCGGTCGACGGGGGGCCGGCCTCGGTGCCGCCTGGTTTGACTTCAGCCGGTCAAGATGTAAGATACTGAAACGTTGGTATCTAGAGGGTGATGTCCAAGATCGGTCGGCCGTGCGTGTGCTGTTGTACGAGGACCTTCAGGGTCCCCGCGCCATCGGCCTTCCCGTTCGACCATTGACGAACATCCGCTAACACGCTGAACACGCGGAAGGATCGAGAGCCCGGGGCAAAACCCCGGGCTTTTTCTTTTATGCTGACAATGCCGAGCAGTACCGCCCGACCGAACGCGATCGATCGAGCGACGATGCCCCACCTCGACCATTTACGGGCGCTCGAAGCCGAAAGCATTCACATCATCCGGGAAGTCGTAGCGGAGTTCGAACGCCCGGTCATGCTCTACTCGATCGGGAAGGACTCTTCGGTCATGCTGCGGCTGGCTCAGAAGGCCTTCCATCCCGGGCCGATCCCATTCCCGCTTCTGCACGTCGACACGACCTACAAGTTCCGCGAGATGATCGAGTTTCGCAACTGGTATACGGCCAAGGTCGGCGCCAGGCTGATCGTCCACACCAACGATGAGGCGATTGCTGACGGGACCCAGCCGTTCCTCGTCGGCACGCAGCGCTGCTGCGGCCTGCTCAAGACCAAATCGCTGCTCGATGCCCTCGAGGCCGGCAATTTCGACGCGGCCTTCGGCGGCGCCCGCCGGGACGAAGAGCGTTCGCGGGCGAAGGAGCGCATCTTCTCGCTGCGGGATTCGAAGGGCCAGTGGGATCCAAAGAACCAGCGCCCCGAGCTCTGGAATCTGTTGAACGGCCGGGTGAGACCGGGCGAGAGTATCCGGGTATTCCCGCTCTCGAACTGGACCGAGATCGACGTCTGGCAGTACATCCACGTCGAGCAGATCCCTGTCGTCCCGCTGTACTTCGCCCAGGAGCGCGAAGTGGTGGTGCGCGGGAATTCGCTGATCGTCCTCGAACAGCCGTTTGTTCCGCTCTTACCCGGTGAAAAGCCCGAGCTCGTCCGGTGTCGGATGCGATCGCTCGGCTGCTCGCCATGCACCGGCGCCGTGCGATCGGACGCCGATACGGTGCCCAAGATCATCGAAGAGTTGATCGCCGTGCGGCACTCGGAACGGCAACTTCGCGTCATCGACCACGATCAGGACGGCTCGATGGAATTGAAGAAGCGGGAGGGGTACTTCTGATGGGTCGTCGGGCGGGTGGGAGGGGCAGGATGGGCGGGAAGGACAGGATTTCCTGATGTCTGGGCTTCTACGCGTTTGCACCGCCGGCAGCGTGGACGATGGGAAAAGCACGCTGATCGGACGACTGCTCCACGATTCACGATCGGTGTACGAGGATCAGATCAGTTCGGTCGAGGCCGCGTCGCGGAATCGCGGCGCAGGCCGCATCGATTTCTCGTTGTTCACCGACGGCTTGAAAGCGGAGCGCGAACAGGGCATCACCATCGACGTGGCCTATCGATACTTCGCGACGGCGCGCCGCAAGTTCATCCTGGCCGACACCCCGGGGCACGAGCAGTACACGCGCAACATGGCGACCGGCGCATCGACCGCCGACCTGGCCATCCTGCTGGTCGACGCCAGAAACGGCGTTCGCGTCCAATCGAGGAGGCACGCGCGTATTGCCCGACTCCTCGGCATCACGAATTTCGTGCTGGCGATCAACAAGATGGACCTGGTCGGCTTCGACCGCGATGTCTTCGACACGATATGCGACGACTTCGAGGAGCTGCTGAGGGGGGCGACGCTCCATCCCATTCCGCTCAGCGCGCTGCACGGAGACAACGTCATCACGCGAAGCGATCGGACGCCATGGTTCGAGGGTCCCAGCCTCCTCGAATATCTGGAGACGGTCCAGGTCGAGCGTGACCTCACGGTCAAGCCGTTCCGGTTCCCGGTCCAGCTCGTGCTTCGCCCGACACACGATTTCCGCGGGTACGCCGGGCAGATAGCTTCGGGCACAGTGCGCCGGGGCGACCGAGTCACCGTGTGGCCCTCGGGGCTGACCTCGCGAGTCGCGCGCATTTCCACCTGGGACGGCGATCTCGACATCGCCCGCGCGCCGATGTCGGTGACGCTCGTGCTCGAGCACGAGCTGGACATCAGCCGTGGCGACATGCTGGCGGTTGGCGACGTGCACGTCGGCAAGCGGTTCGAGGCCGAGATTGTCTGGATGGACGACCGGCCGCTCGACCCGGCGCGCGTCTATCTCGCAAAGCAGACCACCCGAGTCGTTGGCGCCGAGGTGGACCACGGTCTCGTGCTGAATCAGATCGCCACTGCGACGGTGACGACGGCGCGGCCGATCATTTTCGATCGCTACGTGGACAACCGCGCGACCGGCAGCTTCATCCTGATCGATCCGTCGACCAATTTCACCGCTGGCGCCGGCATGATCGTGAATCCGGCCGGCGAGCTGGATGCCGTCGGGGTGAAGCCGAGCGCGGCGGCGCGGCTGGCTCGATTGGCGCGGGCCGCGGCATCCGATGCGGAGGCAACCGAAGCAGTCCGGCGTGCGCTCGAGGAGATCCTGACGTGATCAATCAACTGCCCGATCTCCAGGACGCCGCGGCAAAGCTGATCGCGGAGAGCCTGACGCAACCGGGACAAACATGCCTGACCTGCAGCTTCCAGGCTGAGGACGTTGTACTGCTGCACTTGTTGCGCGAAGTCGAGCCCAACATCCCGGTCCTCTTTCTCGACACGGTCCATCACTTCGCGCAGACCTACGAGTATCGCGACGAGCTCGCCAGGAGCTGGAACCTCAACTTGATCAACCTTCGCGCGAGCGCGCCATCGCCAGGACTGTGGCAGCAGAGCACGGACGATTGTTGCGCCCGCCACAAGGTCGGGCCTCTGTTCTCGGCACTCGAGGCCTACGACGTCTGGTTCACGGGGCTGCGCCGGCAGCAATCTGCGTCCCGGGCGAATCTCGCCGAAGTCGAACCGTTCCGCCTGCCGTCGGGGAAGACCCTCACGAAGGTCAGCGCGCTCGCCGCCTGGACGACGAAGGACGTGTGGACGTACGCGCAGGCTCACGAGATTCCGCTGCTGCCGCTCTACGAGCTTGGGTACACGAGCATCGGCTGCGAGCCGTGCACCTCAGTACCGCTCGACCCGGAAAATCCACGGTCCGGCCGATGGCAAGGCCAGAAGCTCGAGTGCGGGATCCACATCCAGCCGGTCAGGGACTGACGCGCATCCCTCCGGGCGACTTGCGCGAAGCGGCCCGACTGAGGAAGAATCGCCGCAATGCGCAAGTGCCTTGTTGCCCTGCTCGTCGTCATCGTTGCCGCGGCGTGCGGAGGACCGACGGATCCATCCGACAACACAGTCGAGTCGTTCAGCGGGACCGTGCAACCGTCAAGCAGCGACGTCAAGACCTTTACGATTTCGAACTTGGGAGAAATCAACATAAAGCTGATCGCCCTCTCACCTGGTACCGGTGTGCTCGTCGGAGTCTTATACGGGCAGACTGTCGGCGGCTCATGCCAGCAATTCCAGAATAACTTTGTCAACAACAGCAGCATCGGTCGCACGGTGTTGTCGGGCGCCATCGTTGTCGAGGGTCCTTACTGTGTCGCGGTGTTCGATCCGGTCAATGTCGCGTCGGCAAATCCATGGCCGGTCGCCCAGAACTACACGCTCGAAGTCAGCCATCCGTAGCGTTTCAGCCCTCAGCTCTCAGCTCTCAGCTCTCAGAAGAAATCGCACTGATGTAGCGCAGCCCCTTTAGGGCTGCCGGACAAAGCAGGCCTAAAAGGCCTGCGCTACAGCGATTTCTTCACACACTTTCAGCTCTCAGCTCGGTTCAGCTCCCAGCTTCCAGCCTCCAGCCTCCAGCCCCCAGCCTCAAGTAATAATGAACGCGTGGCCACACTCGACGAGCAGATCGACGACCTGTACCGCAAGCCACTCGATGAGTTTGTCGCAGCGCGCTCGGAGCTGGCGCGACAGCTGAAAGGCGTTGACGCTCAGCGGGTCAAACAGCTGAAGAAACCCACGGTCGTTCCGTGGGCTGTGAACCAGGTATATTGGCACGCACGCTCGACATTCGACCGCGTCCAGCGCGCCGGTGCGGAACTGCGGCGCGCCCAGTTCGCTGCACTGAAGGGACGGGCGGTCGATCTGCGCTCGGCAACCAACGCCCACCACGAGGCACTGACCGCAGCCGTTGCGCAGGCTGCGCGGTACGCTGACGCCGCCGCGGCACATCCGAGTCGCGAGGCCCTGAACGCAATGATGCGCACGTTCGAAGCCTTGTCGCTGGCGGCCGAACCGGCCGAGCCGCTTGGCCGCCTCACGCAGCCGCTCCAGCCCGGCGGTTTCGAGATGCTGGCGGGAGTTCCGTTGAAGCCGGCCGCGCCGACACCGCAGTCTCGTGGCACGGATTCCTCCACGTCACGACCATCTGCCACTGAAGGGCGATCGACGGGAGCTGCGACCAAGAAACAGATCGCTCGAGAAAAGCGCGCCGCCGCGGCGGCCCGCGCACAGGCATGGGAGCAGGCTGCCGCCGCGCGGCGCCGGGAGGCGGCGATCAAGAAGGCCGAGGCCGATCTCGAACGCGCCCGTGAACGGGAAACGCAGGCGAGACGTGCATGGCAGGAGTCCAGAGACCAGCTGCAGCAAGCGGAGAGCGCTCTGGCGAGCGCGCAGTCGAAGCCTTGACCTGATCCTTTCCTACGCTTCCCGCCCTTCCCGCCCTTCCTGCCCTTCCTGCCCTGCCCCTCCTGCCCCTCCTGCCCCTCCTGCCCCTCCTGCCCTTCCTGCCTTTCCTGCCCTTCCTGCCCTTCCTGCCCTTCCCGCCCGCCGTGATAACGTCATGTCCATGTTTACAGCCCTCCTCATTCTTCACTCCTGGCTCCGCTGGGTCGCGCTCGTCGCCGGCGTCGCGTCTACGTTCACGGCGCTGACCGACAAATCAGATGCCGAGCCTCGGAGCCGTGCTGATATGTGGGGACTGGTCCTGATGATGGCGCTCGACATCCAAATGCTGATCGGCCTGCTGCTCTATCTCGTCGTCAGCCCGAACATGCAGGCCATTCGTGGAGATTTCGGCGCGGCCATGAAGGACCCTGCCGCCCGCTTCTGGGCGGTCGAACATTTGACCCTGATGCTCGCAGCCGTGGTCCTGGCGCACCTCGGGCGGGCCCTCGCGCGAAAGGCGAAGACTCCAAGCGCCAAACGCGTCCGCATGTTCATCTGCTTTGGTCTGGCGACCGTCGCGATGATCGTCGCGATCCCGTGGCCCGGCATGGCGAGTGGACGGCCGCTGTTCCGCTTATAATCCCGTTCCCGTGCCCTCACTCGAAGGAATGACGCTCGCCTGGGTCACTCTGGCGATCGTGACGGCCATCGTCGAAGTCTCCATTCCGCATTTCGGTGTGATTTTCGTCAGCCTCGGCGCCGTGGCCGCTGCGGCGGCCGCGTTTCTCGGCGGAAGCCTGTCGCTTCAGATTGGAACATTTGCAGTGGTCGTCATCGCGTCCCTCGTGCTCCTGCGGCCGCGTTTGATGTCGAGATTGAGCGCAGGACCGGGAGTCCCGTCGCGAACCGACGCTTTGATCGGACGTGGCGGCGTCGTCACCCAGGACATCGATTCCACGGTTGGCGTCGGCCGCGTCAACGTCGGCGGTCAGGACTGGGCGGCCCGCAGCCCTACACCGCTGGCCGCCGGCACGCGCGTGCGCGTCGTCGCCGCCGACGGCATTGTTTTGGAGGTCACGTCCTCATGACGACCTATGTGCTGTTTGGACTGGCCCTGTTCGTCCTGGTCGTGCTCTTTCAGGCGGTGAAGATCGTGCCGCAGAAGCAGGTCAAGCTGATCGAGCGGCTGGGAAGGTACCATCGCACCGCCGATGCCGGCTTGAACACCATCTTCCCGTTTCTCGACTCGGTGCGCGACACCATCGACCTCCGCGAACAGATCACCAAGATTGAGCCGCAGCCGGTCATCACCCGCGACAACGTGACGATGGAAGTGGATGCCGTCATCTACTACGTCATCGTCGATCCCGTTCGTGCGACCTACGAAGTGCAGAACCTCAAATGGGGCATCGAGCAGCTCACGCTGTCGGCGCTGCGCAACGTCATCGGCGCGCTCGATCTCGACCACACGCTGACGTCCCGGGACACCATCAACGCGCAGCTGCGCTCGGCGCTCGACAGCGCAACCCAGCAATGGGGCATCAAGGTGATGCGCATCGAGCTGAAGAACATCACACCGCCCGAAGAAATCCGCTTGACCATGGAAAAGCAGATGACGGCGGAGCGGACGCGGCGGGCAGTGGTGACGACGGCGGAAGGCGAGAAATCTTCGGCCATCCTGCGCGCGGAAGGTCAGAAACAGTCGCAGATCGTCAACGCCGAAGGAGCGAAGCAGGCCGCCATTCTCGCCGCTGAGGGTCAGGCCGAAGCCAGGTTGCGCATCGCGCAGGCGGAAGCGCAGGCGATTCAGGTGGTGGCGCAGGCGCTGGGCGGCGCGGGGAGTCCGGCGCAGTACCTTGATTGCGAAGAGCTATCTCGAGGCGTTGGGCCAGGTTGCCACCAACGCGCAAAAGCTCGTCTTCCTCCCTTACGAAGCGAGCGGCATCATGGCCTCGCTGGGCGGCATTCGAGAGCTGCTACAGACGCCCGGTCAAAAGTAGCGCCGGCCGGTTCCGGCTGGCTGAGTGAGGTGCCGACGCTGGGACTCGTAGAAGCCGGCCTGAGCGTCGTCGCGCGCCTGCTGAAGAAGTCGGGAATCTGACGTGACTTTCAGGACTGGGAATTGACGATGAACAAGACGATCAGCACGGCGAGGATGATCAGCGCGATCTTCACCCAGCTCCACGGGTGCGCACCGGCGATCCTCCCGGTCACTCCATTGACCAGGACCTGGTAGGACGATGCGCCATATGTGTAACTGAGGAGCCAGACCGGCACGAGGATGTGCTTGAATCGCTGCTCTGTGAACGTGGCGCGCACGTCGAGGTTGCGATGCGTGTCTCCCCGCACCTGGGCGGCGCACATTTGGCGGAGTTCCGCCTCCATCATCTGCCTGGATCGAGCCGCAGCCGTGACCAGGTCGATCTGGTAGCGCTCGACGGTCCAACCCGCGAGATATCCGGCGTCATAGGGGATTAACCCCGTTGTCGGGAATGGTTCGATGCTTCTCAGTCGGCTGGCGTCCACGCCCTTCGAGGCCGGCACCAGTTCGTCGTCGAACACGTGCGACAGCTCGCCCGACACAGGAGTCCATCGAACGCGCCGGACCTGTTTGCCGCCTTCGCGTGTGTAGTAGTACTCCCCCGCATCCGCCGTCCAGCGCGCGTGCACGGTCGCGTCGAACGTCCAGTACGGAAGGTAGAGGCCTTTCGCGGTGTCAGTCAACGACTTCGCGTTCAGCTTGTTCGGCGCGAGCCACTGGCGCCGGTACCAGGCACGAATCGCGTCGCGCGCCTGCGACTCGGACACCCGTAACGCCAACAGCGACTCGGGTCGGAATGAATCCTTCACCTGCGTATACGGCACGATCTGCGCGGACCCACAGAATTCGCACCGCTGCGCGACCTTGTCGGGGTCGAACACCGAGATGGCCTGACAGCTTTGACACCGTACGGCGGTCTTCTCCGACTGCCATCCGCGTGCTTCGTCGGGAATGTTTCGAAGCGCCGCAACCAGATCGTGTTCGACGATCACGGTGTCGGCGCCGCGGGTTTGGAGCGACGCCGGCGACTCGGATCCGCAGAACGGACAAATCAGCGCGTGCTTGGCGGGGTTCCAGTGGGCTTCGGCGCCGCAGGCGGGACAATGGTACTCCTCGCGCGCCGTTGCAACCGTCTCGGTTGCCGGTGACGTGTTCGGCGACTCGTTCAGATCCGCCACAGGAACGCTACTCGATGCCGGTCGTCGCGACGAGGTCGCGACCGCCAATCACTGCAGGAACTGCGCGAGCTGCGCTCGAGTCAGACGCCACTGCGTGCCGATCCGCTTGCCTTTCAAATCGCCGGCTTCGAGACTGGCGATGACGTCGGCCTCCGACACGCCGAGCGCCTTGGCGGCGTCGGCGGGACTGAGTGTTTCGGGCAAGGCGCCCGGTGAGGCAGCCGCCCCTGCCGGAACGGTCGCCTGCGCGGTGATGCCGCCGGGCTGATTCATCATCTGCTGCGCCATCGCCATGCCGACCGCCATTTCGGCCCCGATCCCGCCTGCGCCCGTGCCTCCCTTTTCGAAGCCCTGGGCCATCTGATACTTGACGTAGTCGTTGAGATTTCCGACGGCCGCCATGCCGGCGCGCTTGTCGATGGCCGCTTCGACCTCCGGCGGCACCGACACGTTCTCGAGGATGAAGCTGGGCATTTCGAGGCCGTACTTGTCCTTGAGCACCGGGTTGATGAGCGGCAGCAGCGCTTCGCCGAGCTCGCCGTAGCGCGTGGCGATGTCAAGAGCCGGGACTTTGCTCGACGCCAGGGCGTCGCTGAACACGCTGACGATGCGGGAGCGCATCGCGTCGCTGAACTCGTCCAGTCGGAAGTGATTGTCGGTGCCGGCGACTTCTTTCAGAAACTTCGGGATGTCGACAACCCGGAAGTCGTAGGTGCCGAACGCGCGCAGGCGGACAATCCCGAAATCCTGGTCGCGGACCATGACCGGATTGGAGGTGCCCCACTTGTTGCCGGTGAAGAGCCGCGTGGTGACGTAGTAGATGTCGGCCTTGAACGGCGACTCGAAGCCGTACTTCCAGCCTTTGAGCCGCGTCAAGACCGGGATGTTGTCGGTCGTGAGGGTGTGCGTGCCCGGACCGAAGAGATCGCCGTACTGTCCGAGGTAGACGAACTGCACGGCTTGCGATTCGCGGACCACCAGCTGCGCTCCCCGTTTGATCTCTTTGTCTTCGTCTGGAAACCTGAACGAGAGCGTGTCGCGGGAGTCGTCGGTCCACTCGATGATCTCGATCAGTTGGCTTTTGATGAAATCCATCAGACCCATACGCGCCTCCTCAATCAGCTCAGTCGACCCGCTCGATCAGGTTCGGGGTGTCAGTTCAGCAAGCGCTCATTGTGCCACAGTCGATGCGTGTGCGGGCTCGGGGGCGGAGCGGCGCCGTGCTATCATTCGAGGTTCCTTCGGCAGCGGTTTTCGCAAGAGTCCCCATCGTCCAGAGGCCCAGGACGTGGCCCTTTCAAGGCCAAAACACGGGTTCGAATCCCGTTGGGGACGCCACCGCTTCCCGCTGACATCCAGATCAGGAATCACTCCCGACAGCAGCGGCCAGATCGTTCCTTCGCCTCGGAAGCGGTACCCTGTCGCCGTCGCGTTCTCAGGGGATGAAGCACGATCGATCACGCAACATCTTCGAGACGATCTGACGCGCCTGGGGCGTGTGCGCCCGGAGGACCTTACGCCAGCCCGGAGACTTTTTCTCGGGCCAGTCGTTCGAGCCGGGCGACTTCCATCTGTGAGATCTGATCGTCGGCCTTCGAGTGCGGCGAGGTCCTGTTCCAGATTCGAGAGCCGGGCTTCACGATCTTTGATGGCCGTCGTGACCCCCGACGAGTTGCCATCTTGGCCAGACCGTCGATCAAGTTGCCTGCTCGCGCCGAGTCGTGTCGGCTTGGCTCGTGATCGTGGACCGGGCCTCATCCGATCAGAGCCAGTCGGAATCGCTCGGGTGAGGACCTTGTGCACGACCGTCTCGATGAAGGTCGGCGTCAGCAACGGCTCCAGCGCATCGAGCACAGCCGCTTCCATCTGTCGAGTGACGCAGCCAACGCGTTCGAGCAGACCGAGGCTCCACGGCGGTAGTAGCTGAGCGCACACGTAGAAGATAGGCCCGGCTCTCGCCGTGGCGACCGGCTCTGCACCTCGAAGCTGCCCCCACAGCGGCCACAGCGGCCCAGGCCGGTCAGGAGATACTTCGAGGCCACACCGTTCGGGGGACGGCCCCACAGCTTGCCCCCGTTGCCTCTCAAGTAGCACTCGCGCGCCTGTGCCGAGTCGCTCGTGCGCGGCTGCCAGAGCGCATCGGAAACGATTCGCAGCTTCGGCGCGGGCACGTGCATCCAGTCGGATTCCGGCCGGGCACTCTGCTTCGCTTGGCCCCAGGTGTCGCGCTTGCGCGTCTTGTTCCACACGAGCTCGCCCCGATAGAGATCCCGATAGAGGACCTCGCGAATGGACGACGGTGCCCAGGCCCTGCGGTCGGCCTTGTTGCGCTCGTGGAGCCGGTGCGCCCTCAGCATTCAGCTGTCTTGGTGATCGGTATGCAGCCCAGCCCTTCGCGCACAGCTCGAAGATGCGCCGCACGACCGCCGCTTCGTCGTCGTTGATGCTGCGCTCGACGTGGGAGCGCTTGCCGTCCGCGCCGGGGATGTCGACGTTGTCGTAGCCGAACACGCGGCCGCCGGTGACATGGCCCGGCTCGCGCCTTCCGGAGCATCGCATCGTAGGTGCGCTGCCGCGCCTTCTCGCGCTCGAGTTCGTCGGCGAACGCCGTCAGCGACAGCATGATCTTGTCGGTCGGAGATGTCGAGCGTCCGCTCGCGATCTTCGAGGTAGAAGAACACGCGCACGCCGGCCGGTGACGAGCTGCTTCAGCGCGTAGGCGGTTTCGATCGCTCGCGTCCGAGCCGGGATTCCTCGGACATGATGAGCACCTGAAACGTCGGCCGCGGCTTCAGCGCATTCATCAGCCGCAGGAAGCCGGGCCGGTTGGCAAACTCGGCGCCGCAGATCCCGTCGTCGACGAAGATGCAGCGCGTCGTCGACCGTCCAGCCCTTGCGCGTGGCGTATGGCGCTGGCGTGGTCGATCTGGCGCGCGACGGACTTCTGCTCGTCGGCGATCCCGTTCTGCTCGGTGATCTTGCGAGCGTAAATGGCGGCGATCATCGTCAGTCACCTTTCTTTGGTCCAGACCCCGCCGCGTCCTTCCCCTTTTAGCCCGGTAGACTTTTGTCCTCTGGATCGAAGCTGGCGGCTTGCTCCCATTTCGCTGCTCACCGTCGCCGTTTCCAAAACTGTAAGCATTTGAAACACGCACCTGGTGGCAGGTTGTCCGGAAAAGCCAATGGGTTGTCCTGTTTGGTCATTTCTCAACAGTTAACCTGTGCAAAACCCCACTTTTCGATTCGTTCGCGTATGGTTTTTGGTCGCGTGAATCCAAGGTCCAAAATACTTTGACCTGGCATGCGAAGTGACAAATCGTGCATTTGCGAGAATAGGCAAATTGTTCGCCGCGTTTCCCCTCTCCGCTCTAACTGTCCGAAACCGTAACAGACCCCAGTCTCGTCACGAGAACTATCGTCCTCAGGTTAGGGGTTAGGGCGCTTGCGCGTTCCTGCTCGCTTACGGTTCGCTGTCTCTGATCACGCCCTTCAACTCAAGCCAGGGGCGTAAGGCCCGTCGTATCTGCTCGGACAACGGCATGCCGTCTCGCTCCTTCAGCGCCTGCATCGCGGCGTCCAGCTCGGGATCGGGGCGGAAGGTGACGACTCGGTTATCGCCCATGTAAGATTGTATTACACGTATTCTACAAATACGAGTGTTCCCACAAGACCTGTCGCGCCCGTCCGACAAATTCGTTGTCCATCAGCCGTAGCCGAAACGTCCGGAGGCTCATGCGTTCCCCTCCGGCGTCGACATGTTCCCGATACGCTTGGCGCAGGAACCGCCAGCCCACGCACTCCACGACAGACCGGATCGGAGTCACCAGGCGGCATGTAGCCCGTAGCTCCCCGCGAAACCAGAAAGCAATCGAGCGCCCGGAACCCGGCGACGTTGAGAGTGCGATCACAGAAATTGAAGTTCGAGGGCAGCCTTTGGCGACCCAGGCCGGGCCAAACCAGATCGATCAGCATCGCTAGCGCGACGGCTAAATCGTCGTGCGACCGCGCAGTGTTGCCGGGTGGTGGTGCCCGGTTGGAATCGCAGCAGGTCACGGCGACGACCGGCTTCGACGGCTTGCAAGGATTCGAGCTGCTCACGAAGATCCACGGCACGCTCGGGGATCAGGATCGCCCGGCGTGTAAAGGTCGCCTTCAGCTGGCTGACAAGTTTATCGAGCTTGCCGCCATCCAAGGTGATGATGGATGCAGGGACGTTCCGTTGCTGTAGCCATTCGACGAGCAAATGGGCTTGCCAGGCGTCAAGCACCACCTGCTCGAAATGAAACCGACGATGAAGGTCGAGGATGGTGTCGCCGACTTCGGAAAGGCTGACCGGGGCATCATGTGACCCTCGCCGAGACCCGAAAGAGATCGAGCACTAGGCGGTTCCGGGCATCGACGTGCCCGCCGGTTAGGACGCTCCAGTCGTAGAGAACGCCCAAGTCGCCCGTCAGGAAGTATCTCGCGCCGCGTTCTGGGCCGGTAGGTTCCTCCATCGTCACACGAGCATCGTCCTGTTCGCTGAGGGTGAGGAGACCCGCATCGGCCCCGGCCCGTACGTTGATGATCATTCGTCTGAATCGATTGGGGGCGTGCGCGAAGAGGACTTGTTGATCGGCCTTCCATTGTTCCGTTCGCCAGGGCACCAGCTTCTCAGGGGCGCGGTCGCCTTCACCACCGATGTAGTTGTAGGCGATACGCCGGTCTCCCTCCTGGGCTCGCGTCCGGAGGTCATGCAAGGGAACGCCTACGCGCTCATCCTGGAGCAGGCCGTGGTAGCTGGCATAGATCGAGACGGGCGAGCGCCGAGATGGGCTGACGACGATGGCTTCCTCGAAGTCGTAGCTTGTTTCGACCCAGTATTCGTTTCGCACCTTCAACGAAATTGGCAGCCCATGCCCACCTTTTGTGTCGCGTGACAAGAATTGGGCGAGATGCTCGACCTTGTATGTCCCACCTGTGCGAGGCTCGCGGACTCGTTCCACGAAGACAATCGACTCGCGGTTGACCCTGTAGTGCTTCGTCAACCACGGATGTCGAGAGATGAGCTGCTCGCCGGTCCTCCGGCTGATTTGGGTCTGCTCGAGCATCCCAGGCCGTCACGGCTGCGAACCGGGGCTCCTTTCGAACGGATTGAAGGCTAGGTGATAGAGCACGTACGCCATGAAGGTGAAGTCTTTCGCACACTTCTTGGCCCAATCCCAAAAGTGAATCGGATAGAGCCGCAAGCCAGTGGCCGGGTCGATGGCATCGAGATCGCGGATAGCGTCATCTTGAGCCTGATGGGGCGTGGGGATGATGAGCGCCCCCGTTGTCGGATGCGGCACCCCCAAGAAGGTTAGCCAGAACTGACGGAATGTGAACGGAGCGCCCACGGTCAGGCTCCCACTCCGACGCGCTCCTGCTCCTCGGCGATCCGCTGCTCCTCCGATTCAAACGCCTTGCGGTAGTCCGGATGCTGATCTGGGTTCAACCCTCGGACGCCCAAGGTCTCGACTCGGCCAATCTCGCGCTCGGTCTCCGCGATGATGGTCTCGATGGTGGTAACGGCCTCGGGGATCGACCGCGGCGTGTCTGGTCCACGAGCTGGGCAAGCGCCCGAGCATCAGGCAATTCGGTCTCATCAGCGGCCTTCACCTGATGGCCCGTGACCAGCTCCTCGATGATGCCGATGGTCATCGCGTGAATAGGCAAAAGTGGATTTCCCAGCGCCCGCTGATACCGCTCCAGTCTCGCGGGGGCCGTCAGCGACTTCAGCTCGGGCAACAAGGCCAGCCGTCCGAGTAAGCTCAATTTGTGCGAGCGAGAGGATCAATCTGGCACTCACGCCCACGGTGTTGATCATTCGGCGGAAGGCCGCTTCGACAGACGGAGCCCGCATCGCCTCGGTTTTGAACGAAGAGACCAGCGGCACAAGGGTCAGCAGCGCCCGCTCGGTGAGATGGCGGCAGACGTTGAGGTGACCCTCGCGTTGTGTCTGCTTCTCGGCGGCGAGCTGGCGCTCGACCTTTCGGTGATGGTCGGGGCCGAGCCGAGAGAACACCCGATCGGTCATCAGCTCCCGCATGTCGAGCGCGACGGCCCCAGGAACGGCCTGATACCGTTTTCGGGAGAGGGCGCACTGTTCGCGGAGGGCGTGAAGCTGCTTGGCCTGCTGCCGGAGCGTATCCAGCGACGGGGCGCTAGGGATCCCGACTATCAGCAGCGCCGGAAGAGTCAGTGCCGGTCCAGTAGCGTAAACATCAAGATCGACATTGAGGGCTCCATCTCGAAAGTCAGGTTGACGAATCCGATTCAGTTGAGTCCGAGCTAGCGACCGATCTGTTCCTGCGCGTTGTCGATGGCCACCTTGAGTCGCGCACGGGTTTCAGCCAAGGCCCGGCGTTGAGTGCGAGCCGCAAAAATGTTTCCATTGGCCTCGAAGTTCGACAGCATGCGGGATTCGATGTCTTCAGCGAGTGTGAGTTCGCAGATCTGTTTCATCATTTCGAGGGGCAGTTCAGACATGATTAACTTCCTCCGTAGGTAAGCGCCGAGGTTGGCGGAATGAAAATCCTGCTCATCATCGACCGTCTGATCGTTTTGGCTGATCGTCCGTCGCATGAGGGCCTCCTGTTGGAAGTCGAGCACACGCGGCGGACACAGGTGGAGCTGCGAGCACAGAGAACAGCGAACGGGGGTAAGCGAAATCATTCACTCCGATTCGTGGTTGTGCTTGTCCTCCTCAGATACCTGGCGGGCCGTCGCATTGAGGTATTGCTCAAGCGACAAGTCGCTGATGTCTCTCGCTCGGCGTTCCAGACCTAACAGGTTGTCGATCCTGCGTGGCCACACTGATCAGGCTTTCCAGTTTCGAGATCCAGGCCACGCGCAACTTGCCTCGCTTGTCCACGATCCCCCGCTCCTCCAGAGCGACAGCCAGCTTCAAGATGTTCTTGTCGAGAATGCGAGACCGGTAGGTAATCAGCCGCCGTCGACGGGAATGGATGTCCGCCTCGGCCTCGCCCTCATCGATCAGCTGGTCCGCCTCGAACTTCAGCGCGGCCTCGACAATCGCTCCGGCCTCGGGGTGGCGGTCGCTGTAGAGCCCGTGGGTCATCGCGCCCAGGGTGTGGCCCTTCTTGAACGACGTGCGGTTGGCCTTCCGCCTCGGCGCAGTGGGGAGGGCTGGCTCAGGTGCCTGATCCGTCATCGCTTTCGCCTCACGGTTGGTTCCCCTCGGGGAACTGACCGTAACCGTTCAAAATCGTCGGCCAAATCGGTCCAGATGGCATCGGCCAACAGCTCGGCCATCGCATCCAATAAGATCGCTCTTTCGCCTTCGGATGGAGGGCTCCACGAGGCCGTACCGAGGGTTGGCACTCCGCTGGTTGGCAGGGGTATGGCTGACCCTTCCTGAGACCCTTCAGAGCCTCTCCCGGGAGTCACTGGGCTCGACATACCACCGATACCAAGGGACGACCACATAGGGTCTCCCGGCGACTAACGACGCTTCCGCGAAGCGGACGGGTCGGTTGTCGCGTGCGGAGGCTCGGCCGAGAGCCGGAGCACCCAGCATCGGGAGCTTACGCAAGGGCATGGAGTGCCCGGAGTGCGGGCCTAACCTATTGGTGAAACGGCCCCTTAGCCCGATGGAGCGCACATGGAGTATGTCGGAGCTTGATGGAGTGCTCCATCCGCTCCGTGCTCGCTCCAGATTGGCGATGGAGAGGAAACAATGAGAATTACTTAGAGATTTCTTCATTCTTCCTCTCACTCCACGCACTCCAGGCACCTGCGCCTCACTGTTCCGTCACATCCTTCAGATAGACTCCGCCTGCCTTGATGAGCAGACCGAGCGCGACGCACCGCTTGAGGAAGTTCGCGGCGGAGGAATCGGACTTCCCACCAAATGCGGCCTTCGCATCCTTGAATCCGAAATGCTCTGACAGACCGTTGAAGACATCGCGGTCGCGTGCGGAAAGCAGGTCGATACCACTCACAGCCTCGTAGGCCACCGGCTCGCCGTCCTCGTCGCAAATGCGTTTGAGGATCGTTGCTTCGGTCGGCCCAGCGCCGCGCAAGAAACCAGCGACCAGCAGATCCCCAGGTTGATCCTCCCGCCGATCCTCGATGCCGAGGCGCAGGGTCGCGCCCGTGACCAGTGCTTTGGTCCCTGCCGCCTGCTCCAGCCAGCGCATGGGTTCGGTGCGAAGGTCGGGTGCCACGTTCCTGGGATTCCTTTCCCGTGAGCCCTTACGAACGTGATGGCTGATGACAAAACAGCTCTTGGGCGACTGGTGCTCCAGCTTCTTGAAAAAGTTCGTCGCCCTGTCCGGCTTCTGCTCGGCGTCGGGATCGATGTGGGCGCAGCGGATCGATCACCACGACATCCGCGACTGCCTCCTTGATCAAGGTGAACGGCTTCTGTGGGGGTGCCACGTACTGCGTATCCCACGACGGCGACCACGGAAAATATTCGTCGGGCCATTCCAGCCCGAGATGCTTGAGCATCCGCTCGACACTGCGGCGGAACTCCGCCTCCGCTTCGGCCTCGAACATCAGGTGGAGCACACGCCCCCGACACACAGCCCGACCCAGAAACTCCTTCCCGCTCGCCACACATAAGGCGAGTTGCAGGAGCAGAGGACTTTTGCCGATCCCGGAATCGCCCACAAACAGATTCCGGCTTGAGGGGCGGAGCCAGCCCTCGACGATTTCGTTGCTGCCGTGGATGGCGGCGCGGCTGGCTGCCTCCATGAGTCGTTCGGGTGTCATCACGCCCAAGTCCTCAAGCCTCGTGCGCACTTGTCGTCGTTCATCCTCGGAGTTAGAATCGATCACGCGCCTTCGCCTCCCTTCAGGCGACGGTTCACACAGAGCCGGGCTGGCCTCCACCAGTCCGGCAAACCTCTCATCCGATCCCCAACACTGCGCGGAGCTGCGCCGGCACAATCCGATACACCGCCGCCAGCAGCTCAATCTCCCTGCTGCTCGGGCGGAGTCCCTGCTCCAGCAAATGGAGGCGACGAAAATCGATCCCGGTGATGGCGTCGACGCGCCGCAACGACAGCCCCGAGATCTCTCGGGCTTCTCGAAGTGGATGAGGGGCCGGCGAAATAGTTTGGGAGAGCTGCATATAGTTCGCCTCCGGGTTTGACCGGCAGCGTGAGCGGATCTGAAATGAAACGGAAAGCGTCAGACGAAACAGAGGACGACAGACGAAACGGCGGACACTGTGTGAGGGCGCACCGAAGGCTGCGTGTCGGTGCTGTGACCAGCGTCTTGACGACGCCCCACGACCGACGAGAAGGAGTCTTGCGAGGGCTAGTCTACACGATGTCGGCGACGCTCGCACGTCGAAATGTCGCCGACTAATCGCCTCGTGACTCTGGGCCGGGGACAGCCACTCAGGAACATCGAGACCGGAGACGGGATTCCCTACGGGGTCGGGCACAGTCGTCGCCATGATGCGCACTCCAGGTCGCGGAAATGGGGTTTACGCTGCGCCCTGGTCTTTGGCCGCGTGTAAGGCGACCGCAGGAGTGCCCGGCGACTTCGCTGGAGTGTGCGGGGAGGGTCCAGCTACTCGACGCTGACCGTTGCGGTCAGTCGCATCAAATCAATCCTTACGTCATGTGTCTCCCTCCTGTTTCAAACCGAGGTGCATCGTAATATAGACGGGATCACGCCCGCAACGCAGTGACGGTCAGGGCCCGCTACTCGCGCATCGGTCGGCGGTGACGGGGAGTCATCGGGAGCCAGTTGGGCTAGACTGACGCCCAGCATGGCGTTCCCACGACAAAGCGACATTGAGATCCCCCTGCTTACCGTTCTGGAACAATGTGGCGGGAGCGCGAAACCACGCGATGTCTACGGTAAGGTTGCCGCACACTTCCCAGAACTGACCCCTGCTGAACAAGAGCAGCGTCTAGAGAGTTCCCCTCGACGCGCAAGTGGTGGAATCTCGTCCAGTGGGTTCGTCAGCACCTTGTCGAAGCGGGTGAAATTGACGGTCGACTCGGGGAGTGTGGGTGCTGACCCCGCAGGGTGCTGCTCGTCTTCGGGGCGGCCCTGCGCCGAGCCCGCCAAGCCCACCATCCTCCGAAGTCGTTCGGCAGATCACTCTTCGAGATTTGGCAAACAAAACGAGAGAAGAGGCTAAATCGAGGCTCCTTACGGAGCTAAAGGTCCTGACACCGACAGAATTTGAGCACTTTTGTATGGAACTTCTCCAGCAACTCGGATACCGAGATGTATTCGTGACTCGTCGGTCTGGGGATGGGGGCATCGATGGTTACGGAACTTTTCAACAAGGTGCCGTCAGCATCAAGTCTGCGTTCCAGGCGAAGAATTGGAAGAATACGCCGATCGATCGCACCAGAGATCGACAAACTGAGAGGTGCTATTCAAGGGGATTACGACCACGGCGTATTCATTACGACCAGCCGATTCACCGAAGGTGCTGAGAAAGCCTCCTATAAGAAGGGCGCAATCAGCATTCTGCTTTTGGACGGTGACTCGGTCGTCGAGCTAATGTTGGACCGGGGCATCGGCGTAGTAAAGCAGCCCCTATTCCTCTACGAGGTTTCAGAGGAGTTCTTCGACTTCGACAAGCGAAAGGAATAGGCCGAAACTAGGCGGCGACCCAGGCATCAATCAGCACGACATCGAGGTCACGGGAAGCGGCTGCCTCCGCTTGGGGACGCCAACATACGTACAGCACTGGCCAGTAGCGGCTTCACGGTTCCGACTCCAGCAAACGAGTAGAACGGCCGCTTCACGCCGACTTGTTCCGGAGTCATCGTCAGTCGGCTCTTCACCAGCCGCCGCACCACTTGCTGCGCTTGGTGCATGTGACCACGAAGCAGACTCTGCCAGTCGGCCAGATAGCCGAGAAGCTGTCGTCGCACCGTGGCCATGTCCAGCACCGGTCCAGCAGCTTCAGCCAGCGCTGAGAGTCGTGCATCCAGTTCTCTCCGCCGTCGTTCGTGGTCTTGCAACGCAAGGTGTCGCCGATGGCGTCCAGCACTGCGCGATCCGTGTCGTGCATGGGTGCGGGCAACTGGTTGGACGCCGACGTGCCCTTTCGCCGCGACGTTGCGCACCGGTAGCTGTACGTGCGCACCTTGCCGCTTTTGCTGGACAGAACTTCCATGGAGCCGCCGCACTGGCCGCAGCGGAGCAGCCCGACGAGCAGGTACGGAGAACCCTCACCCGGCGGTCGGCCCATCAGACGGCCATCGTGCAGACGGATCGCGCGGTTTCGTTGGGAAGCGAACCGCTGGTCCACGGCTGCTGCATCTGCCAGTGACACGATGCACAGCTCCGGCATCGGCCGCTGCCGCCACTCTTGGGGCCTGCGCTTCGAGGGCCGCGCCAGACCGCATCGATCTCGCTTCTGACTCTTGTTCCAGACCACACTGCCCCGGTAGATGTCGCGTGTCAGAAATGCGCACACTCGACGGCGCCCACCCTGGCGGCCGACCTCGCTGCGGCCGTGGCGCTGGACACCGCTCCCGGTTCAGCGTCTGTGCAATCGTCGGCAGTCCCACTCCGGCTGCGTACCATCGAGCAGATGCGTCGCACGACATCGGCTTCGGCCCTCGTTCACCTGCCGCACGACGTGCGACCGCTTTCCACCGGGACCAGGAATCTCGACGTTGTCGTAGCCGAAGACGCGACCTCCGGTGACGTGGCCTGCTCAACCTTCCGCGCGAGCGCATCCTTCGTGCGCACCCTCGCCTTGGTGGCCGACAGTCTAGCAGCATGCGCGTGCGCGGCCTTCGTTTGAAACGCCCCGGCTGTCAGGCCGCGCGGAACTCCCGGGCAAAGGGGATGACAGGAAGGGCTCGTCGGGTTTACCTACGCGTCTTCACCCTGCACGCGTCGACGGCGCGTCACTCACGCGGAACGCGATTCGCGGCTTTGATGTTCGAGCGCATGGGCCAACGCCGTTCGACGTCAGCGATCCGCCGCTGTCCGTAGCTTGCAGGTTCGCTGCGCGGGCTCCAGCGAAAGGCAACGGTCCCGTCGGGTCATTTTGGGTGGGCGGCGGGCTCAGTCCGGCTTTGCTCCAATGACTTGAGGAAGTCATTGACTCGATCCTTCTTCACAAAAGGAGTGCGGAAAAATCGCTCCACGGTGACGTTAAACAATGCGGGGTCGTCGAACGGCACCATGTGCGTCGCGTTCGGAAAGATTGCCAACTGGCTGTTGGGAATGTGGTGGTAGATCTCCAGGGTGTGCTCGTCCCGGATGAGGTCGTGATCGCTCGCCAGTACCAGCGTGGGCGCGGTGATGGCTTCCAGCGCCCTCACGTCGATGTGCGGCTCGACCAGCATCATTTCGGTCACCTTCAGTTCGCGCCGACCCTTTGGCGTGTCTCTTTCGGGAGGGGGCATCCCGCTGATCATTGACTTGATCATGGCAAGAACTTCTGAGGGAAGGGCGTCTTCGCTCGGATTCAGGTTGGCGGCAAACGCAGCGATCTTTTTCACCTTTATCGGGTGCCGGATCCCGAGCAGCAGGGCCTCAATGGCGCCATCACTCCATCCCAACACGTTCACAGGCCCGGTCTTCAGGTGGTCGACAAGCGCTGCGAGATCGTCAGTCATCTTCTCGTAGGTGAGCTTGTCGGCACTGTCGGCGGACCTCCCGTGATCCCGGCTGTCCATCGCGATCACCTTATAGCGTTTGCGGAAGTGCGGGATTTGAGCGGCCCAGCCGCCGATGTTGCCGCCGTTTCCGTGGACGAGCAGAAGCGGCTCCCCGGCACCATAAACCTCGTAATAGAGCCTCACGCCCTCGTGAGTAAAGGTGTGCCCGGCGGCCGGATTGGCGCCGTACCTGACAACGGGCGTCGTTGTCTGGGCGCGCTCTCTCTGAGCGCCGGCAAAGCCAGGCGCTGAGATGGCGAAGGCGAGCACAATGATGCCTAGTAATTGCCTCACGTCATGCTCTCCGGATCAGAATTTCGTCCCATTGATTGTCGGCAGAATTCACACGTCTACCAAAGCGCACAGCATACTGCAGACGCGACCTCTGGCCGACGCCGCGACGGCATCCGGCGAGGAAACGGATCAGCGCCCAGCAGGGCGGAGGCCGGCAAGGGAGCTACCCTTGCCCGCTGGAAAGGAAAGCGATCAACGCCTACCTGCCTTCCTCGACGAGTCGCTGGGAAAACCTTGGCGACCTTTCGGCAGGAATCAAGGCTACACGACCGTATCAAGGTCCGACTGTCATGGTATTAGGGCGTAGACGGCGTCCTCGTAATCCGACATCTGCATGGTCAGGCTGTACCGAACCGTCAGCAAATCACGTTCGATACTGCCAGTCGCACCCCCAGAGCGGCCCCCGAAGTCGAAGGCAATGACGCCGTTCGCGTCCTCGTACCCTCCTCGAACTTCGCCAGGGCCGCCGTACTGCAGCACGAACGCGCCGTTATCGTAGAGGACGAAACGCGACTTCTTCGTGGCGTCGCTGACGCGATACGACAGTTCGTGATCGAAGATGAAGGTGCGCGATGGCCCAGACAACGGAGGAAAGCTTTTCGATGGCGGCGGAGTCGGCGAGGGAAGAGCTGGAGGGCTGGCTTGTTCCAGTTGGCGAGGTAGGCTCCGAACTTCCACATGCGGCGGAAATCACCAGGAGCCCGACAAGTACGCCACAGCGAACAGTGGTGTTCATGATGTTGCGCTCCGCTGTGAGAAAGAAGATTCGCTTCTTACGAAACGCCTGTCAAGAGATGGGCGTCGGGCGCTAGCCTGGCACGCCACCCAATCGTACGGGACCGGAATGTTCCAAATCCATAACGGCCTTCAGCGATCCGTCGCATGGTGACCTCCTGCGATGCCGCTGAAACCTCGTTCTTCCACATGAAACGTCAGACAGAGCTTCCAGCGGACACTGGCGGCTGATCACGGCAGCGTGGCGGCGGCCGTGAAGATACCCCCCTAAACTACTGATTCGGGTTGGGCGCTTTCAGTCTTTCTCGTTGGTCGGGAGCCGCCGGCATTGTCGAGGTTCAGTTACCGCAGGCCCGACTCCGAAGGACCAAGGCGATCGGCAGACGTCAGTCGATACCGTCGCTGATCCGCATCGCGTTTCTTCGCCCGATTCCACGTGAGCACGCCCCGGTACGCGTCGCGGGGAGCACGTCGCGGACGGATGACGGCCCCCTAGAAGTTGACGCAACCTCGCCAAAGCTCAGCAATATGGCACTCTAGCCTTCAGGGTGGCATTAGCCTTAAGGCTGGCATCAGCGTTAAGGCTGGTCCATCTCCAATTACTCATCTTGCAGGACCTGCTTCTTGGAAAGGCCTGAACGCTTATCTCAAGGTACCTCCACAGTTTCCGGACGATTTCGGAACGACCTAGATCCCGAGAAGCGACTGCTCGACGACCCAGAACTGGCATCCAGCTACACCGGCGCTGCAATTGCTAGAGTTCGCCGCCGGAGTATCTCGAAACATGAAATGGTTCTTGCTCGTTCCCTTCGTGAGCGGTCAATTTCTCGTCGATCTGTTACAGGCTGTCGTTCTCATGATCCTGGCGATCGGGTGGGTCATGACGAATTGGCGACTGAACCGAGCCTTGAAGAAACGCTTGATGCATTCCGCCTCGAACGTGATGGATCCGCATCAGCGGTGGCGCCGTCAGGGCAATCTTGTTTTTGAGGGTTCCGTGGGCAGGATGCCTATCGGCCGACCATCAACCCGCCGTCCTTCATAATCTGCGCTTCGGTGCCGGCCTGATCGTGGAATTGCTGAGCATGGCGGAGAGCGAGTTCCGTCGCGCCTTTCGTGACGAGGGCCATGACGGACCCGAAATGAACGCGTGGGTGGGTCGGCGTCTCGCCGAGGTGCTCGAGAATGGCGACGTGGGACGCACGCGATGACGCCCGAATCCTTGAGAGACGGAATCACAGACTTTGGTGGACCCAGCCTGAGCCTTAGGAATCTCAACAAAAATTGATTTGCGGCAGTGAGACAGCGGGGGTTAAGATTCGTGTGCTCGCAATCCTCATTGGAGGGTCACCTTGCGCTCGTTCGCCTCACGGCAGTCTTCGCCCTCTTCGCCAGTCTGCTTGCGTCGCCATCGCCTGCAGGCGCCGACCCCATCGTGTTCACGAGCCGCGTTGCCTTCGACGCGGCCCTGACCGAACCGGCCGGTCCGGTGCAGACCATCGACCTCATCAATCCCGTCATCTCGGGGGATCCAAGCCGATTTATCGTCAGGTTTACGTACGACAACCTCGTCCAGATGAGCGGCGACATCCAGATTCACCCGCCCACCTTCGGGATGTTCCCGTTCGTCAGCATGAGCTTTCTGGAACCAGTCCTGGCGTTCGGATTTGACGTCACGCCCGTTCCTCCGGGTGGTTTCTGCCCGTCGTTTCCACTGCCCTGTCCCGATCCCGTCGCCCGAGTCGACTTCTTCGGCGAGACGTACACGTTCACCGCTCCCGGGTTCTTGGGTATCCTTCTCGACGAGACCCTTCCTGCTAATTCCGTTGTTCCCCTAGTTCCTCGTTTCTTGGCCGAACCCCTACCGGGACAAACGATCAGTGAGTCTGCCTTCCGGATGTCCGATCTGACCGTCCAGACCGTGCCCGAGCCCGCGACGTGGCTCTTGTTCGGAGCCGCCGCGTCTGCGCTCTTGTTTCGCAAACGGCGATCCTGAATCGCTGTCAGTCATCCATTCGCCTTCAGTTCACGGCCGCAAGGTTGTGCGGTAGTTTAGCCAGCCTCGCCGTTCGTGGTCGGCTCGGTCCGCAGAACACGGAGTCCTGACTGGCTTCTCAGGCTGCCGATCGCAGCCGCAAAAGCGTTGCGATGTTCGGCTGACCATAGCGGCTTCAGCGTCTGCGACTGAGGATCGCTCTCGATGCCGAATGCGTCCGGATCTTCTGATCCGCCCGATTGTCGTCGGCCTGCAGACGACCTGGCCGAGCGGACCATCGCAGCACGCTCCGCTCCCACGCGACGTTGACGTGGAATACCCATGCAAGCCCAGAATCCGAGTACACTCGCGCGGCGATCCCACGTGTCCTCCCCTGCTATGTGGCAACACAGAGAGAACACCATCGGACCTTCCGATGCCGGTGGGACCATGTCGATTTGGAAGTGGAGGACAATATGGCTGCGGTCACCGAGATTGCTCCCGATGTGTACCGGATTTCGGTTTACGCCACATGGGCGAATCTCCAGTTCAATCATTTTCTCGTAAGAGATGACGAGCCCCTGCTTTTCCATACGGGGCTTCGGGGAATGTTTCCGGAAGTGCGCGAGGCCGTGTCCACACTCATCGAGCCTTCCCAGCTGCGCTCGATCAGTTTCAGTCATTTTGAGTCGGATGAGTGTGGGGCACTGAATGAATGGCTTGCTGTGGCGCCCCACGCGGAGGTCGTCTGCAGCGACCTGGGGGCGATGGTGAGCGTGAACGATTTCATCGGCCGTTCGGCGCGTGGGTTGGAGGATGGCGGAACTTTTTCCACCGGCAAGTACCGGTTCCGCTTCTGCCGCACGCCGCACCTGCCACACGGCTGGGACGCCGGCGTGCTGTTCGAGGAGACGCAAAGAGTGCTGCTCTGTTCGGACCTGTTCCACCAGACCGGAGACGTTGAGCCACTCACCGAGTCAGACGTGGTCGGACGTTCGCACCAGGCGATGCGGGAGTATCAGACGGGAATCCTGGCGGAGTACGTGCCGTACACGCCGCTCACCTCACAGAACCTCAGGAAGCTGGCCGCGCTGAAGCCTCAGACTCTCGCCATCATGCACGGTTCAAGCTTCAGGGGCGACGGCGTGCGAGCCTTGCAGGACTTGGATTCGGCGTTCCGGGACGTGTTCGGTCGCGACGGAACGAAGTAAGTCTGAGATTCGCCCGGCTACTCCGAGCCTCCATCCCCATGCCATCGTCAGGCACGGGCGCGACTCCGTCTGGGACGACACTCTTACCCGCCTACACGCACGCCGGCTCGTGGCTTCTTCGACGATGCGGAACGGGGCGTCCGACTCGAGGGGCGTTGGTCTGCCGAGGTGACGCTCGATCCATCGTGCTCGACGTGCACGTGTCCGTAGTGGCCGGGTACCTTCCACAGCACGCGATAGCCAGCGAGCCGGAACGTCGTCGAAAGCCCGTCCGGATCCGACGATTGGAAATCGAGCGCCAGGCCGGCATAGTGCGCAGACCCCCGGCTGTGGACATGGTCGTTGGCCGAGACGAGACGGACCTCTTGGCCGGTTCGAGCCGCCCAGATGTCAGCCAGATCGAATATCCGTAGCGATTCGCGCGACGTCAGGTTGACCGGTACCCGAAGCCCGCGAACCTCTACGGCTTGGCTAAAGGGGGGAGGGTGTACCCCTGCGACGCCAGCAACGCGCGCACACCGTCGAGTGCCTTACCCTGCTGTTCAACCGCATTCGCCAGACGGTTATTCGCTTCGAGCAGAGCCCCCGTCGTCCGACGATGTTCGGCAATGAGGAACGCGACCACGGCGCTCGCCAGAAGCCACGGCAGAATCGTGTTCTTGAACTCGGTCCAGATATTCATTCGTACCTCCCAGAACACGCGTGGGTACGCCACGCAAAATCAGCCCTGCTGTCAGATCTCCCGACGTGGCACAAATCTGCACACTACCCAAAGCGACGTTCCCGTTCCGACATCCTGTACACACTTTTGGTAGCCAGATCGCGTCGGGACGGCCGACGCGAGTACTTCCTGCGAAAACCGCGCCTTTACACACGTCAGGGTCACACACGATCTCAGGACCCTCACTACAGCCGCTGAGTCACCAAATCTCTTCAGAGGCCTCAACCGATCGTCAGTGTCTGGACGCGTCAGGACAAACGCACGAAGCTGCGGGACCTCGTGGTTCGGTATAGGCGCTGACCAGCCCCTGTCTCTTTGTGAGTACTACCCAAGTCCAATAGCGCGGAGCGGAGCACAGTCGTAAAGTCCATGCCGCACGTGAGAACGATCGGATTCGGCAACGTGACGATCCCCGCAGGAGCCACCAGTGCGATTAAGAGGCAGAGGCCTGGGAGGGCCTGACGCATCAGGGCGACTGGAGTGGTGCTCGAGAGTCCACGTTGCACAACGTCAGCGGCGCGTGGATCAAGGGAAAAGGGGTTGTCTATGTCGAACAAGAACGACTACAGCCAGGCGGAGTGGAACGCGATATTCGCGGCGCCCGTGGCTGCTGGCCTGTTGATCACGCTGTCCGATGTGAGTGGTCCGGTCAGGATCGTCAAGGAAGCGATGGCGGTTGGAAGGGCGATTTCCGAGTCAGGTTTGGGCGATGCGCCCGAGGTCGTGAAAGCCCTCGCTGAAAGCGTGAAGGCTGGAGGTGGCCGTCCAGAACTCCCCCACGTGCCGACCGGCGACCGCGCAAAGACGAAGGATGCGTTGTTCGGCATTATCAACGCCGCCGTTGCTGCCCTCCAGGCGAAATCGCCCGATGAGGTCGAGCACTACAAAGCATGGCTCGCCTCGCTGGCAGCCAAGGTCTCGCATGCCTCGAAGGATGGCGGCTTTCTCGGCATCGGCGGCACGGGGGTCAGTACCTGACGAACAGGAAGCTCGCAAGCAGTTGGCTTTCATACTCGGCGTGAGTGCGCCGCCGACAGCGGCCCGGAGCTGACACCAACGGCTATCTATTGAGTGAGATCCCTTACGTACTCGCAGTCTCGGAGGGTCCAGCCTCTTCCGCAGCTCGCTCCATCATCTTCGCGATCCTCCGCATCCCCGGCTCGAGGTTTGGTTCGAATGCCGCCTTGAGATCGTTGACATAACGAGCGGCGTTCTCGCCGGACAATTCCATCCGCTGGGTGAGTCTCGTGCTGGCGTTCGGACAGCGGGTCGAATCGCCAACGAACAAGCAGCACCGCCCCCTCCAGGAACGAACCTCCACCAATCGTATAGGCCCGTTCAGGCTCGACGTCGCGAAGCATCCAAGAACGCGCGGGTTGCCCTGGCATTCGCGTCCACCCCAGTGAGCCCGAGGCAAAGGGCCCCTCGAGGCCGAACTCCGCCGGCGGATCGCTCCAGTTGCGGACGTCGGTCATGTACTGCCAGGCGAACGAGACGGGCACGTCGACATCGACCGAACAGTGAATTTCCCATGCGGCCGCGGAGTTCAACATGCTCACCTCGCTCTCTCAAACCTTACTTTGATGATCGGTCGGCGTATAATTGATGTGCACTCGAACGCGCTCTCTTTCCCGCCCGAGCGCGTGCTGGACGTTCGACGAATCAACCACTCTTACTTCTTGATGGCGGCAATAGTGTTTGCTGTTTTGCAATTTTTTGTTTCGATGTAGCTCATCGATAGCGTCGTTTCTAATGGGATCCTCAGAGCGCCTGTAGTACTCTGGTCAATCGCCTTCTGACCGCTGACCGCCCCCGACTCGGCGCACACGACGAGCAGCCTCACAACGCGACTTGAAAGGCTGGCTGCCATGGTTCTTGATGTCCTGATCGATCCGGTTCCGTGCCCTAAGTGCGATTCGACTAGCATTCGGGTGATGCCGTTCTCTGAACAACAAAAGTTCTGGCACTGGTTTCTTCGGTGCGCGGCCTGCGGTCACGAGTGGACGCTCGCCAAGCACGTCAAGGCCGCGCCGCCTCGACCCGCCGCTCACGCTTAGCGTCGCGACTCAGCCTCTCGCATCCAACGGATCGCTTTCGACTGGCGCGGACTGCAGCAAACAGGTTGGGCGGCGCCAACGCCTCAGCCGGGATCACCGCCAAGTGTCCGATCGACGCTGTTGGCCAGCACTTGCAGCACATACGTACACCGCTCTTCAACCGAAACCTTGGGTACATCGATGAGCTCATATCGGCACCGACGGTACCACTCCAGTACGGTGCTGTAGACCCACTCAGCGTGCTCGAACGTGTGGTCGCGTTCGGCATCGTTCGCGTAGATCGCCTTCCAAGGTGGCAAGACGAAGACCTTGGAACTGTATTGGTACTTCGAGAGCCAGATGCTCAACTCGCTCTCGCTCAGGGGTGAGACGCGATCGAGCCCGCAAAGAGCATCAAGGACGCTTCGTTCAAAGAAGACATGGCCCGGGGTCGCAGCGTGATGAACAAAGTTCTCGATGTCTATTCGCAGGGTTTCGTGGACGAACTCATCCGCATTCGGTCGCGGACTCAGCCCGCGTCTACGGCGGTCTTGGATGATGGTGCGCGCGCTATCGCCGACGATGGTGTAGCCGCGAGCCTCCAGCGCCAGCAAGAGCGTGGTCTTCCCTGCGCCGGGGCCGCCTGTGATTACTATTCGCGACATCCTGAGGTGCTTCGCCGGTGTTTGCGACGCCTAGCGGCCAGCACCGAGCCGCGGCGCGAGAGGGCAATGTGCCGTCGGCTCCTCACAATCCGGCTGACACACAAGGTTGGCGGCAACTGGCGCCTCACGTTCGCGTTTAGCGGCAAAGATGCCGAGCGCGTGGATTACGAAGACTACCACTGAGGGCACCCAGATGAAGATCCACAACCCGCCGCACCCGGGTGAGATTCTCCGTGAACTCAAGAGCGGCACAGCTCACCGGCTCGGTAGAATCGTGGCGGAGATCCGAGCGACCAGCGCGACCTTGACGACGCACTCAGGAGCCCCGTAGCTGCACGGACATGGCTGAGACCGACCTCTACCGCCCCGTCAAGCAGTTCCTGGAGGCCCAGGGCTACGCTGTAAAGGGAGAGATCGGGCCGTGTGATGTCGTCGCGGTGCGAGGCGACGAGGGTCCTGTGGTCGTCGAGCTGAAGGAGAGGCTGAGTTTGTCGTTGGTCCTGCAGGCAGTGAGCCGGCTGACTGTGTCCGATGCAGTCTACGTTGCATTTCGCACTGGCAAGAACCACAGCGCCAGCCGGCGCTCACAGTGGAAGCACGTCGTGAGCCTGCTGAGACGACTTGGACTCGGACTCCTGACCGTCTCGTCAGGGGGCCGAGTGGTACCGGTCCTCGACCCTGCGCCGTATCGCCCACGATCGAGCCATCGACGCCGCGCGAGGCTTCTGAAGGAGTTCGCCCAACGCGTTGGCGATCCCGAACTCGGAGGCTCCGCCTCCGCCCGACGTCTCACAGCCTATCGTCAGGACGCGCTTCGGTGCGCACGTGAGTTGGCGGCTGCGGGTGTCCTCAAGGTCAGCGCCCTCAGCGACAGGTCTGGGGTCTCCCGAGCGGGACCGATCCTCCGCGACAATCACTACGGATGGTTCGATCGGGTGAAGGTCGGCCACTACGCCTTGTCGCCGGAGGGCGAGCGGGGATTGAAGCATTGGTCCCACGCACTGCCAGAGTTGTCGCCGTGGCCGGTCGCCACCCGCGGTGAATCCTCGCGCAGATAGACAAACACGACGCGACTTTCCACTGTGACTGGGCGAACGAAGGAGGACGTTTCAGTGGTCTCTGGCAGCGCGAGGCACAATCGCCGCGCGCGGGAGAACACTGGTCGTTCGAATCGGACATTCACTCGCGTTCCGACTCCTTCGGTGGCCGCATCAGTTCCGCTACGCATCGCAACCTCACGTCCGAAGCGCTTCGACGGCCCCGGTCTCGCGGACGCGCAACGCTGGCCCGACGGCTGCGATCACCCAGGTCACGATCATGAGCCCGGTCGACGAGGCGACGATCATTGGATCCCAGACCTCGACGCCATACAGGGTCCCCGCGAGTCCCTGCCCCACTGCCGCCACGATCGCGATACCCAGAATCGCGGCGACGACCCCGTATGTGAGCGACAGTCTGAATACGCTGTGCTGAAGCCGTCGAGGCGTCGCACCCATGGCCAGGCGAATCGCCCATTCCCGGCGCGATCCGGCCGCCAGATACGCGAGCAGGCTGTAGAGGCCCGCGGCGGCGACGACGAGCGCGACCGCGGCAAACGAGGACATCAGCTCGAGCTGGACTCGCGAAGCCGCGAGATTCTGCTGCACGTAGTCTCCCATCGGCGTGACGGGTCTGAACGCCTGCCCACGGTCGATCGTGTCGAGCACCGTGCGCAAGGCTCGTCCCACTTCAGGCGCACTGTGCGCGCTCGACAGCACGAGCGAGTGCACCGGTTGTGGTGTCTGCGCAAACGAGAAGTACGCCTCCGGCGATGGCGCCGTATCCAGCCGGTTGTGATGAATATCCTCGACGACGCCGACGACCGCTGCGGTGAACGGCGGCTCGACGAAGTCGAACGCGAGCGTCTGGCCGAGGGGCGGCCCCACAGACGCCAGCCGCGCGGCCAGCCGCTGGTTGACGACCACGACGCGTGGTGCGCTCGCCCGGTCGCTGTCGGTAATCGGCCGGCCGGTCCGTGCAGGGATGCCCAATACGTCGAAGAAGCCGGGCGACACAGCACGCACTCTGACCGGCACGGCGTCGCCGCTCGTCATCCGCACCGAAAACGACGTCGGGTTGTCGTGCCCGGACAGAGGAAGTTCCGTCGTCACTGCCGTCGGAAGACCCGCGTGATTGAGCCGTTCGAGGAGCTGCTGCCAAAACGCCACCCGGCTCTCCGCGGTGGCATACCTGCCGGCCGGTATGGCGATTCGCGTCGTGTGGATATCGCGCGTTTCGAACCCCGGGCTGACGTGGCTCAGGGCCACGAAGCTCTTGGCCAGGAGACCGGACCCGATCACCAGCGCGAGCGACATGGCCATCTGTGCCACCACGAACGATCGGCCGCCGCGCAATCGGGAGGAGGCGATCGACCGCTGCGTCGACACGTGAGCACGAAACGAGCGACTGGCCGCGCCGAACGTCGCCACAACCGCGACCGCGAGGATCGTTGCCACGAACGCGACCGTTCGCGCGCCAATCGCGATCTCGGTCACCATGCCATCGGCGTACTGACTGCGAAGCATTCTGACGAACAGGCTGCCCGCTGGAACCGCGAGCGCCATCGCCGCCACTGCCAGCGGTACCAGCTCACAGGCGGCAAGGCCGACAATGCGGCCACGAGTGGCGCCGAGCGCCAGACGTATCGAGAACTCGGGCACGCGTTGCCTCGCTCGCGTCGCGGCCAGCACGGCAAAGTTCAGCAGCGCGATCGCGAGCACCGCGACGGCTCCGCCGAACAACAACGCCGCCGCCGAGTGGTGGCGAGCCGCCAAACGCGCGTGGAACGGAATGAGCTCGACACGGTATCCGACGGCAAGCGGATCGTCCGTCTTGCCGGTCAACTGGTCCACCTCCCGCTGGAAGTCCTGCGGAGAGACGCCGGTAGCAAGCCGGGCGAGCGGGGTCATCAGCCGGAGTCCCCGCTGCAACGTCGGGGAGAATCGGTGCGGAACGTAGACGTCGACCTCACCGAACGGATCCCGATACGGCGGCAGGATGCCGACGATCACGTAGGTACGGCCGTTCATCGAGAGCGGCGCTCCGAGGACGTCGGGGCGGCGCCCGAACAGGTCAGCCCAGAGGTGATCGGTCATGATCGCCTCCGTGCCGGCCGCTGACTCCTCGTCGCGACGGAACTCCCTGCCGGCAACGAGCGGGACGCCCAGGGTTTCGAAGTAGCGGGCTGACAGCAGTCGCGCGCGCAACTGCCGCGGCTCGCCGAACCCGCCCAGTGCCCACTCGGGGACAAACGTGCCCGCGGCAGCGATCTGGGCGCCGCGCGCATGATCGCGCAGCAGGGTGAAGTCCGGGAGCGACACGGCCTGTTCGCCGTTGGCGTGCGTGGTGACCAGCAGCGCCAATTGCCCCGCATCGCGGTACGGCAGCGCGCGCCACAGCAGTGCGTCCGCAAACGAAAACGTCGCGGTCGCCACAGCTGCCGCCGCGGCGAGCATGCCGAGCGCGGCGAGTGACGACGCGTAGCTGCGCCGCAGCATGCGAAATATGGCTCTGATCTCTGGCATCGATCGCTCCCTACTTGAGTCGTTGCGCGCTGACCTGCCACGGACCGTCTTCGATCATCTCGGCCATCGCAGTTTCCTTTCGTGATCGACACCTACGCCCAGAATCCCGTGATCGCGGCGATGCGTCCATCAGCATCGAGCACGAACAGATTGGTCCCCTGACCGCGCGTCTCGCCGTCTTGGCCAACCGCCAACCAGTCCGCCAACAGATGCCACTGGCAATGCCTGACCGCGCCACGACGTTCGAGGTGAATCTCTGGCATGAAACGTCGCGCCGCAACGAGGTGAGCGTTGAGTTCCTCGATGCCCTCGACGCAACTGAACTTGTCTCCGAACCGGATGCCTGGCGCGGCGATCTCGACGAGCGTGCGCTCTCGCGCGCCAGAATCAGTCTCACCCCAGGCGGCAAACCACCGATCCACGAGCGAGGTCGCTTCCACATTCAGCGTATTGGCAATCAGATTGGCAAAGAGCGACAACTGAAACCGCCAGCCTTGCACGTGCTCGTCTCGTGCGTCGAGGTCCGCAAACTCGTGAGTGAGCTGAAGAAGTGTGCCTTGCGGATGGCTGTCGAGCCGGATGGTGACACGGGAGCTCCCGGGGGGAGTAGGTTTGCCACCCACGTACCCGTAAGTGAAAACGATGCGTTCTGGATCGCGGACGTCGAGCACTTCCCCGGAGGCCTCGACGCCGTTTGGGTGGCGGATCACCACCCGTCCGCCAGGACGCGCGTCAATCGTCGAGCCAACGCCCCACCACGCAGCCCATCGCGGCGTGTCGATCAAGAACTGAAACACCGTGTCACGCCGCGCGCGGATCACGAGGCTGCGATCTAAACGATGAGTGAGTGCGATCATCGATCCTCCGCTTTGGCTCGAGGCTGGTGCGGACGTGTGCGTCGGCCTCGTCGAGGCCGCGGCCCCCGCCGGGTTTCTTCGAGCTCCGCTTTGAGCTTGAGCCGCGAGAGAGCGTCACTCCACATCTCTTCCAGCATCGAAGCCACCGGGCCGAGGGCCTCGCGGCGAACGCGGTACATGCGGTATTGACGGTCCGCGCGGCATTCTACGAGGCCCGCCTCGAGGAGCACCTTGAGCTGAAGTGACACGGCGCCAAACGTCACGTCCGACATTGCTTGGTGGATGGCACCTGCCGTGAGCTCCCGATCCCACAGCAGTCGCAGGATCTCGCGGCGGCGGGGTGAGGCGACGGCGGTGAGAAGAATCGTATCCACGCCCTTCAAGTTTAGATAAAACTAAAATAATGTCAATCTCTGTTTGTTCGGTGAGCAAGACCTCCAATGGCAGGCCCCGTCAGCTGAGGGGAATGCCCCTATCCAAGTCAGGATATCCCCGGTGCAGTGCCCGTGGGGGGCATCAACGGTAGCCGAACAAGGGCGGGAACACGACAACCACCAGCGCCGCCCATATCGCATACACAGGGAGGTAGGCGATCTGCCATTGCTCCAGCGCAGCAAACGAGCCGCGGCGACGCAAGAAGGACGCATAGAGCCACGCCGCCCACGCCAGGTTGACGAGCAGAATGAGATTCTCGCCAAGAGCGGCCACTCGGTTTGGAGTGAAGCCAAACTCGGAAATGCGCTGTGCGATCGCCGTCAGCGCCACCACGTCTACCACGAGCGCGCTGACCACGAGCAGGAGTTGCAGGCCGTCGAAGAAGTCGGGTGGTGCCTGCGGTTCGCGCGCGGAGGCGGCGTAGAGCACCAGCCCCACGACGACGGCCAGCAGCAGATCGAAGCCGATCAGGATCTCCCGCTTCACGTTGATCGGGTTGCCTGTCCACGCCATCGTCGCCAGAAACCCAAGGAGCAGAATCGTGAACAGCGGCGTGAACAGCCTGGTCAGCACCGGGGCCATGTTCTCGATGACGCTTTGCTTCGCTTCCACCAGCCAGGAGCCGATGATGACGGCCCCTGCCGCCCCACACGGGATCAGCCAGCCCGCGATGAACCACCCAGGATTCAGATCGATGGCGGAGAACAACATGGCCGTAAAGCCGGTGACGACCCCCCCGCCGAGCGCGATGAGCACGTAGTAGACGGCCAGCTCGCCCGAGAAGCGCACGAAGTCCATACGCCGGCCGGAGGAGAACCAGCGGCCTCCGACGTACGCGACACCGATGGCCATCAGCCACAACGCGATGGGCAGATGCAAAACGGTCAGCACCTGAGTGTCGCTGCCCTCCGCGAAGTTGTCGAGCCGTTCTGGATTGTGGAAGGGGAAGAGGTTGGCGAACACGACCGCGGCCGCGAAGGACAGCGCGAGCCAGAGGCCGCTCACAGCATTCAACCCGCGTTTCCACATGAAGTAGATCGTGAGCAGCGGGAAGACGAACAGGCTGGCGTTGCGGAAGTAGAACGAAGGCACTTCCTCATCAGGGCTGAGCGGAAGACCGAACAGCGCTGGCATCTTGACGGCTAATCCCGCGGCGACGGCAAGGCTCAAGACGACAAGGAGCTCGGTGCGTGAGGTGTTTGCCGGCGCGTCAGTATCGGGCGCCACGACCAATTGCTTCCACAGCCGCTCGGAATGCGCGCGTGCGAACTCGCGTGACAGCGCATCGAGGTTGCCCATGCGCTTGACCGCGACCAAGAAAGCTTCATCTCCGGCGAGGCCGGCCTCGGTGAGCGCGGCCAACTGGTCGCGCAGGTGTCCCTCGAGTTCCTCCACGTCGGGACCGTGAACAGCCTGCCGGCGGCGTAGGTAGGCCCGCCACTGCACGATTTGATCCTCGATTGGCTGATCGGCGAAGGTCGTCATACTGTGCATGCCCGCATCCAGATGCCCCGGAGGGTGCCGTCGACGGCCTTCCACTGTTCCCGATGGGCGGCGAGCTGCGCCCGGCCGTCTTTCGTGATCCGGTAGTACTTGCGCTTGCGGCCGCTCTCGGACGCGGCCCACTTCGCCGTGATATGGCCTTGGCGCTCGAGCCGGTGCAGCACGGGATACAACATGCCGTCGGTCCACTGTAAGTGCCCGCCTGACAACTCAGCCACTCGCTTGATGATGGCGTAGCCGTAACTGTCGCCTTCGGCAAGGATGGCGAGCACGAGCGGCGTGGCGGAAGCAGCCACCAGGTCCTTGCTCATGTCCATACGTAGAAGTGTTTTACATTGCGGTGCTATGTATGTCAATAGCCATAAATGTTCCGAAACTGTTGAAGATTTCGCCAAGCCGGCCGAGGTTCGCTCCCACAGCGCCTCACCTTGACATTCTAGGTGGACGGGTATATCGTGTCGTTCACCTAGAATGTCTACTAAAAGAGACCGCGACCGCGTTGAGTTACTGCAGGGCACGCTGGACCTGCTGATTCTTCGGACACTCCGACTTGGGCCGGCTCACGGTCACGCGATTATCAAAGCCATCGAGTACGGCTCGGATAACGTGCTGCAGGTGGAGCAGGGTTCTCTGTATCCGGCGCTGCACCGCCTGATCAAGCGTGGGTGGATCGCGTTCGATGATGGGACGTCCGAGAACAATCGACGCGCGAAGTTCTACTGCCTGACCGCCAGGGGCCGCAAGCAACTCCGGATCGAGACGAGCAAGTGGGACAAGCTGGCTCAAGCCATCGGCCGTATCCTCCGTCCCGCGATTCAGGAGTAATCGAATGATGCGCCGACAACTGTTCGGCTCCCGTCAACGCCGGCGAGCGCTGGAGGGCCTGGACCAGGACATCCGCGATCACATCGAACGCGAAACGCAGGACCACATCGATAGAGGCATGGCGGCAGACGAGGCTCGGCGTCAGGCGATGCTCAGGTTCGGGAACGTCGCGCTCGTCACGGAGGATACGCGTCACGTCTGGGTTCGGGCATGGCTCGACGAGGCGCGCCAGGATCTCCGCTATGCGGCCCGTATCCTCCGCAAGAATCCGGCCTTCACGACGGCCGCGGCAGCCACACTGGCAATGGCGATTGGCGTCAACACCGCAATGTTCAGCGTCCTGAATGCCGTTCTGCTCCGGCCCCTTCCGTATCGGTCCCCCGAGCAGTTGGCGATGTTGTGGACCGAGGATCCGACGCAGAACCTTCGCCAGGCCAGATCCGGACTTTGGGATGTCGAACAGTGGCGGACGCAAAGTCGGAGCTTCGCGGACATGGCCACCTTCGATGCCATCTCCACGACGCTGACGACATCAGAAGGGGCGGAACAGATCGTCGGCGCCACCATCTCCCCCAACTTGCTTTCAGTCCTCGGCGTGCAGCCCATGCGGGGACGCAGCTTTTCGACCGAAGAAGCCGAGCAGCACCAACGGCTGGTCCTCATCAGTCATCGCTTTTGGCAAGCGCGCTTCGGTGGCTCGAACGATGCGGTCGGCGCGACCATCGTGCTCAACGGGCTGCCGTGCCAAATCATCGGCATCCTCCCTGCTGGTTTCCAGGCCGCGCGGCTCGATGCAGACGTGTGGGAGCCGCACACCAGTACCCGTCCGCGCGTGCGTGGCGGAGACACATGGTTCGTTGTTGGAAGACTTCGACCGACAGTGACGTTCGAGCAGGCCCAGGCGGAGATGAGCGCAGTTGCCCGCCGCCTCAACGATCAGTTGCCCGCGGCCGAAAGGAACCGGGGCATCAGCGTCGTCCCATTGAGTCTGTACGTGGTCGGACCCCAATCGCGGTTGGCATTGTGGATGCTCGGCGGCGCAGTGTTCTGCGTGTTCCTGATCGCCGCTGCCAACGTCACGAGCCTCTCGCTGGCGCGCAGCACCGCGCGCGCGCGCGAGATGGCGGTTCGCGCTGCGCTTGGTGCGAGTGCGGGACGGATCGTGCGACAACTGCTCACCGAAAGCGTCCTGCTCGCCGCCGTCTCGGGACTGATTGGCACACTGCTCGCCTGGGCAGGCATTCGCCTCATCCGTGCCTTTGGCCCTGGCAACCTGCCGCGTCTGAATGAAATACGCCTCGATCCGGGCGTCCTCGGCTGGGCCTTAGCCATCTCTGTACTCGCGGGAGTTCTGGTGGGACTGGCGCCCGCGATTGCGACGTTGCGCCGCGACTTGCGTCCCTCCGGTGAGGAGGGTGGCAGAAGTGTCTCGGGTGGAGCGGCCACTCGTAGAGTCCGTCGCGCGCTCGTCGTGGCGGAGTTCGCGCTCGCAATCGTCCTGCTCGTCGGCGCCGGTCTGCTCGTCCGGAGCTGGCGGTACGTGAACAGCATCGATCCGGGATTCAGACCTGAACGTGTCCTTGCGATGGAACTCTCCACCCCGACGAGCTTCACCGTCGCCGCGCAACGGACCGACCTGTACCACCGCGTGCTCGAACAGATTCAGGCCGTTCCGGGCGTAGAGAGCGCCGGCATCATTGGCGATCTGTTCATTGCTAACAACAGAGAACAAGTCCTCACGGCCGAACGGGATGACGGAACGGTTTCCGAGCGCCTGTCATTTCGAAGAGACGAGATCAGCGTGGATTTTTTCAAAGCCATCGGGACGCCGCTGCTTCGAGGCCGCTTGTTTTCGATCGGGGATGGGCCGGATGCTCCGCCGGTGGCGATTATCAACGATGCGATGGCTCGACGTTGGTGGCCGGGGCACGATCCAGTGGGCAGAAGGTTTAAGTTGGGCCCGCGCGACTCCGATCGCCCGTGGCACACCGTCGTAGGCGTGGTGGGCGACATGCGGCGGCAGGGGCTGGAGCGCGAACCCATCCCGCAGATATTCGAGTCACTCGCGCAGAATCCTCCTCGAAGTGTGGACCTCTTCATACGAACCTCGTCGGACGACCCGCTGGCGATGGCCGGGGCACTCCGAGCGGCAGTGCGTCGCGTGGAGAAAAATGCGCCGATCTATGGGGTGGCCCCTCTGGAAGAGCAGCTCGGAACCTACCTCACGCAGCGTCGCTTCCAGTCCTCGCTCCTGACCGGCTTCTCTTTCGTGGCGCTACTGATGGCCGCTGTCGGGGTCTACGGGCTCATCCAGGTACTCCATCGCGACGCGCACACAGGAAATCGGCTTGCGCATGGCCATCGGCGCAGAGGCTGGCGATATCTTCCGCATGTTTATCGGTGAGGGGCTGACGCTAAGCCTGACGGGTCTCGCGCTCGGGCTCGTGGGAGCCTGGTGGCTCGGGCGGACGGTCTCGAGCCTGCTGTTTGGCGTGACGGCGAGCGATCCGTTGACGTTAACGGCTGTCTCGCTGTTGCTGACGGCAGTTGCCACCGCCGCCTGCTATTTCCCAGCACGACGTGCAATGACAGTCGACCCCGTAGTGGCATTGCGTGTGACGTGATCTGATAGGGGCACGACTAAGGCGGCTGTCGGAGCGCTTGAAGGCGTTCGAGCAACTCGGTCATCACGCTCCAAATCGGGAATGTTAGGATCACCGAACCAGGGCCGGCCGCAAGCAGCTCGAGGCCGAGGTCGCAAAGTGGGAGCGCCTGTCGGCCGGCGTCAACATCGTGTTGCAACGGACATAGCCATGCTCGTCTGGGACATCGTCCGCAGCCGGCTCCGCACGCTCGTTTTCCGCGTTTTGCTCGCTAACTCGGTGGCGGTAGGTTCGCGCAGGGACTGGCCGCCCTGTGCGCCTTAAGATGTCTCCAGTCTTCCTTGGCACGGCCATTACTACTCCATGAACGTTTTCGACCAGATGTTCTGGGCGGTGGCCGTCTCGGTCCTTCTGTGCGCCTTGGCAAGAAAGTCGGCCAATCGCCATTGGGTGGCCTCAGCGTGATATTGGGATTGGGGTTCCTCAACAGATAAAGCATTCTGTGGCTCGCCGTAGGCATGCTCATCGGACTAGCTTTTCACGCCCTATCGGCGCGTGCTGCGCGAACCCTGGCCATGGGTGGGAGCGTTCGTGCGGCATCTCTCGCTACCCTATCTCTTGTGGCAACTATCCCACGGATGGCCAACGTTGGAGTTCATGCGGAACGCGACGACGGTGAAGATGGTAGATGTCTCACCGCTGCGTTTTCTCCTCGACCAAGTCTTCAGCATCAACCCGGGGGCGCGCTCGTTAGATAGCAGGCATCGCCTTCGACTGTTCGGCGCACCACGTGAGCGCGGTCGAGTTGTCGTATGGATTTACTTCACGGTCTTCGCATTACTTGTCTTGGCCGGTCGCAGTCGCTCGTCGTACCTGGCTCCGGCCTATCCTCCGCTGCCGCACTGGGGGCCGTTACTCTGGAGCGCGTCTCCACGTCAGCGGGATGGAGGTGGTTGCGGCCTCGCTGGCAGCAGCGGCCATCGTCGTTGGCTGCGGGATTGCCCCTGGCCCTTCCACTTCTGCCAGTCGAGAGGTGCGTACGTTATCAAGCCGCCTCGGCATGTCGCCGCGCACCGAGGAACGCCAGCAGATGGCACAGCTCCCGCAGCAGTAGCGGACATGTTCGGCTGGGAAGAGATGACCGCGCTCGTGGCCGAGGCCTATCGTCGGCTGACGCCTGAGGAGCGCCAGCGCTGCCGCGTATCGGGCAAACTACGGCGAGGCGGGCGCATCGACGTTTGGGGGTGCAGCGGCCGCGAATCGGATCTGAACGAAGAGCTGCAACTCCATCTCGAACGCGAGACCGAGCGCCTGCAGGCCAGCGGCCTGTCGCGCGACGAGGCGCGCCTTCAGGCAAGACGCCTGTTCGGCGCCGTCGAGCCGATCAAGGAAGACGGCCGCGATGCGCGCGGGACCGGCACCTGGGACGCGCTCGTGCGCGATACGCGGCAGGGGCTCCGCCGGCTCGTGCGTGATTGGCGGTTCACGACGGCGGCGGTGCTGATCCTCGGCCTCGCCATCGGCGCCAACACCGCGATCTTCAGCCTTTTGAACGCGGTGCTGTTCCGCGAACAGACGTTGGCCGACCCCGATCGCCTCGTCAACATCTATCAGAACGGCCGCGACGGCAGGCCGCTCGTCGTCACCGCGTACTCCACCTATATGGAGATCGCGGAGTACACCGACATCTTTGCGGCGACGATGGCCGCCAGTATTCCGATCCCCGTCCGCTATCTCCACGATGGCGCCATCCGCGACGCGGTCGTCGAGTACGCGACGGCGAGCTATCTCGACACCCTGGGACTCCGGCCGTCGCTCGGCCGCTGGTTCGACGAGACGGAGGAGCGGCCCGGGGCTCCGCTCGTCGCCGTCCTCGGGCACCAGGCGTGGACCAGACGGTTCCGCGCGGACCCAACTGTCCTCGGACGCGTCATCCGGATCGAAGGCGTGCCGGTGACGATCGTTGGCATCGGTCCTGTTGATCACCGCGGTACGCTCGACATCGGTCTCGTCACGGATTTCTGGCTGCCGATGACCGCACTCCCGGCGATGACCCCAATCCCTGCGAGGCGCGGAGCGCCCACGATACTTGCACCCATGTTCGTGAAAGCTCGTCTGCGCGACGGCGTGACCCTGGCGCAGGCCAAGGCGGTCATGGACGTCCTCGCAGGCCGGCTCATGGCCGAGTATCCGGACCTGTTTCGCGCCGAGGGCGAGTTCGCGCTGGGCACCGGCATCACAGTCGTTGCCTCGACGGACGTGCGGATCCACCCTCAGGCAGACGCGCCGTTCATGACGATCGCCTCGCTGGTGCTCGTCATCGTCGGCCTCGTCCTCGCCATCGCGTGCAGCAACCTGGCCACGCTGCTGCTGGTACGCGGCGCCGCGCGTGCGAAAGAAGTTTCGGTGCGGCTGGCCATAGGCGCGACGCGGCGTCAGCTTGTCCGGCACCTGCTGACCGAGAGCCTGCTGCTCTCACTGGCGGGCGGCATCGCCGGCTGCATCCTGGCGTGGTGGGGCATTCGCGCGCTGCAAGGGATCGACCTCCCATTCAGAGTGGATCTGACCCTGGACTACCGCGTGCTCGCCTTTGCGATTGCGCTGTCGCTGGTCACGGGGGTGGTGTTCGGACTGGCGCCGGCGCTCAAAGCCACGAGGGTTGATCTCCTGTCGACACTGCGCGACGAGGGTCTGCAGCCGATCGATCATCGGCGACTCACCTTGAAGAACGGGCTGATCGTCTTTCAGGTGGCGGTCTCGGTGCTGCTGCTCGGCGGCACGAGCATCTTCCTTCAGATGGCGGCCGCGGCGAGAGCCCTGCGCGTCGGCTATGCCGTGGACGGCGTGGCGATGCTCGAGACCGATCTACGGTTTGCCGGCTACTCGGAGAACGACACGAGGAGGGTGTTCGACGAGCTTCTGCGCCGGATCGAGGCCATCCCGGGCGTTGAATCCGCCGCGCTGTTGCGCGGCCTGCCGATGGGTGTCAACAGCGTGCCGATCGTCGTTGACGGCGGCGCGGGTCAACAGGGATCGACGGTGGAAGCGGTCGTAATCGCCGCTGGGCCGGACTTCTTCGACACGCTGCGCATCCCGCTGCTGTACGGCCGCGTGTTCGACGTACGCGACCGCGCGGACACCCCTCGCGTTGCGGTGATCACCGATCGAATGGCGCGGCAATACTTTGGCGCGGTGGACGCGGTCGGCCGGCGATTCCGGTCGCCGAACGATCCGAGCTCCTGGACCGAGGTGATCGGCGTCGTGCGCGATACGGGCACGGGAGACTTCGACGACGACGTCCTCGATCCGATCGGGCCGCCGTTCTACAGCTCGTACCTCCAGTCCGGCGCGCTGCCGACGACGGTCATCGCGCGGACGTCGGGTGATGCGGCACCGCTTGTTGCGGCGATGCAGCGCGAGCTGCGCGCCGTGGACGTCACGCTTCCGGTGGTGACGGCGCAGACGATGGCACAGAAGCTGGAGCGCGGGCAGGCGGCGCCGAAGGCGATCGCCACACTATTCGGCGCCCTCGGCGGCCTCGGTCTGGTACTGGCCAGCATCGGTCTCTATGCGGTCGTCGCCTTCGCGGTCGCGAGGCGCTCGCGTGAGATTGGCGTCCGCATGGCGCTTGGCGCCCGCAGTCAGCAGGTGGTGTGGAGCATCGTGCGAGGGGTGGCGGGGCTAATCGGCATTGGCACGGGCGTCGGTCTTGTTCTCCTGGTGCTGGTCATGCTCGTGATGCGCGCGGCGCCGGGATCGGCGGACATCGGCATCGGAAGCCTCTCGGTGTACCGCCCGAGCATCGACCCGGTGGCGCCACTGGCCATCGCCGCCGTGACCGCAATCGTCGGCGTTGCCGCCGCCTTCGTGCCCGCGCGCCGGGCCGCCCTCATGGATCCGCTCGTGGCACTGCGCCACGAGTGACGCCGCGGCCGGTAAGGCGCGACACGGCGGAATCCACGCAAAGTCGTTGACTTCCTTCAGTTTTTCGGCAGACTGAAGAACAGTTTGAATCGCGCTTTTCTCTTGACCTCGGTCGGACTGGTCTTGGTATGGTCTGCGGTGCTCGATGTGCACGCGCAGCATCCCGTTGTCGGGAACAGGCGCGCCTCGTCATCATCGCTTTCCCAGACGACGGCGGCCGCGTCACACGATATTCCGGCTCGCGCAGTGCTCGACAAGTACTGCGTCACCTGCCACAACGCGAGGCTGAAAACTGCGGGGCTGCTGCTCGACCGAATGGACCTCGAGCGCGTCGGCGACGCGGCGGAGGCCTGGGAGAAAGTCGCGCGGAAGCTGCGCACGCACGAGATGCCGCCCCCGGGAATCACGCGGCCCGATCCCGCCACTTACACATCGACGACCAGCTGGCTCGAGACGGCTCTCGATCGGGCAAGCGCCGCCGCTCCACGTCCGGGCAGGATCCCGGTGCATCGGCTCAACCGGACCGAGTACGCGAACGCCATCCGCGACCTCCTGGCGCTCGAGGTGGACGCCCGCGCGCTGCTGTCGGCGGACGAGCCCGATCAGCACGGGTTCGATAACGTGGCAAGTGTACTTTCGGTGTCGCCGGCGCTCCTCGAGAACTATCTCTCGGCCGCCTCCACGGTCAGCCGCCTGGCGGTCGGCGATTCCACGATCAACCCGGTCGTCGATTCCTTCGCGGTGCCAACGGCGCTCGTTCAAGACGATCGCGCGAGCGAGAGCCTGCCGTTCGGCTCGCGAGGCGGCGCAGTCGTCCGGTATCAGTTCCCGCTCGACGGCGAATACACGGTCAAGGTCGTCCTCAAGCGGCAGCTGTACCTCTACTTGATAGGGATGGGCGAGCCGCAACAGATCGATGTGCGACTGGATGGGACGCTGATCAGGCGGTTCACGATTGGCGGCAAAGGCAGAGGCATGACGGCGCCCGAGAGCTTTGCCGGGAACACCCAGGGCGATCCCGAGTGGGAAGTCTACATGCATACCGCCGACGCCGGTCTCGAAGTCCGCGTGCCGGTCAAGGCAGGCACGCGCGAAGTCGGCGTGTCCTTCGTGAGCAAGCACTGGGAACCCGAGGGCATCCTGCAGCCGCCGCAACGCGGCTTCGCGCGGACCACGAACGAGCTGTACTTCGGCAACCCGTCTGTTGCGACAATCTTCGTCGGCGGGCCCTATCGACCCATTCGAACGCTCGATACACCGAGCCGGCGCAGGTTGTTCACGTGCCGTCCATCCACGCCGCCGCGCGCCGCAGCGCGCGCGGCCGGGGCGACAGGTGGTGGGGCGGATGCGTGTGCCCGTACGATTCTGTCGACCGTCGCACGTCGCGCATATCGACGGCCCGTGACCGAAGCGGAGCTCAAGTCGCTTCTTCAGTTCTTCGAAAAGGGCAACGCCGAGGAAGGCTTTGACGCGGGCATCCAGTGGGGCGTGCGCCGCATCCTGTCGTCGCCGAGCTTCCTGTTCCGGATCGAGCGCCAACCGGCGGCCCTCGCTCCGGGGGCCGCGTATCGCGTGAGCGATGTCGATCTCGCATCACGCCTCTCGTTCTTTCTCTGGAGCAGCATCCCGGACGACGAGCTGCTCGACGCCGCTGTCGCCGGAACGTTGAGCGATCCGGCCGAGCTCGAGCGGCAGGTTCGGCGGATGCTCCGCGATCCGCGATCGCGGTCGCTTGTCGACAACTTCGCGGCTCAGTGGCTTCAGCTGGGCCGGCTCGCCGGCGTCGTCCCCGACGCCGACGAGTATCCGGAATTCGACGAAAACCTTCGGGACGCCCTCCTCCAGGAGACGCGGCTCTTCGTCGGCAACCAGCTTCGCGACGATCGAAGCGTCGTCGACCTTCTGTCCGCGAACTACACGTACGTCAACGAGCGGCTCGCGCGGCACTATCGGATTCCCAACGTCTACGGGAGTCATTTCCGTCGAGTCAGCTTCCCCGACGGGATTCGCGGCGGCCTGCTCGGCCAGGGCAGCATCATGACGGTCACGTCGTACCCCAACCGCACGTCGCCGGTCGTGAGGGGGAAGTGGCTGCTCGAGAACCTGCTCGGCTCGCCTCCGCCTCCGCCGCCGCCCGACGTCCCGGCGTTGACGAACGTCGACGACAACCAGCCGCACTCGGTCCGCGAACGGATGGAGGCGCACCGGAAGAACCCCGGCTGCGCGGTGTGTCACGTCCGGATGGATCCGTTGGGGTTCTCGCTCGAGAATTTCGACGCGCTCGGCAAGTGGCGGACCGTGAGCGACGGCGCCCCTATCGACGCGTCAGCCTCGCTTCCCGACGGCACCGCGTTCGAGGGCATCGCGGGGCTCCGCACGCTGCTGCTCAGCCATCGCCAAGACTTCGTCCGCACGTTTACCGAAAAGCTGCTCGCGTACACCCTGGGGCGCGGCGTCGAGTACCTACGACCTGCCGACGGTTCGCGCCGTTGTGCGGGACGCGGCCGCCGACGACCATCGCTGGTCGTCGCTGATTCTCGGAATCGTCAGGAGTCGGCCGTTTACCATGAGCGCAAGCGCTTCGGCGCCGTCGGCCCAGTCCACGGCCGCCCGATGAGGAGATCACGACCATGATGATCACCAGGAAAGCCATCCCCCGCCGTACGGTGCTGCGCGGGCTCGGGGCAACCTTGGCGCTTCCGTTGCTCGACGGCATGGTGCCGGCGCTCACGGCGTTGCAGAAGACGCCTGCCCGTCCGGTCAACCGCTTCGGCGTCATGTACATCGTGAACGGGATGGTCATGGAGCAATGGACGCCCGCCGCCGAAGGCGCCGGCTACGAGCTGACGCCGACCATTGCCGCTCTGGCGCCGTATCGCGATCACTTCCTCGTGTTGAGCAACCTGGCCTGCGTGCCCACGCCGGGCCGGCCGGGCGGAGCTCACGCCAAGGCCAGCACGCGATTCCTGACGGACGTTTCGCCACCGACGAGCGAGACCTTCCTCGACGCGGGCATCTCGGTGGATCAGATTCTCGCGCGCGACCTTGGCCAGCACACGCAGCTGTCGTCGCTCGAGCTCTCGATCGAGTCGGCCGAGACCGCCGGCGCGTGCGACGTCGGATTCGCCTGCGCCTACACCAACACCATCTCGTGGCGCAGCGCGAACACGCCGCTCCCGACGCAGAACAATCCTCGCATCGTCTTCGAGCGGATGTTCGGCGACAGCGGCAGTACCGACCCCAAGGCGCGGCGCGCGCGTCTGGCGCAGGACAAGAGCGTGATCGACTCGGTCACCGAGGAGGTCGCTCGCCTGCAGGGCAGCCTCGGCGAGGGCGACCGCGTCAAGCTCGTTGAATACCTCGACGCCATCCGCGACGTCGAGCGCCGCATCCAGAAAGCCGAGGCACAGAGCGGCCTGGAGCTCCCGGTCGTGGATCACCCCGCCGGTATTCCGGCGAGCTTCGACGAGCACGTGAAGCTGATGTGCGACCTTCAAGTGCTCGCCTACCAGTCCGACCTCACACGCGTCGTCACCCTGATGCTCGGCCGGGAGTTCAGCGGCGTCACGTATCCGCAGATCGGCGTGCCGGACGCGCACCACCCGATCACGCACCACCAGCAGGAGCCGGAGAAAATCGCCAAGGTCGCCAAGATCAACGCGTATCACGTCACGCAGTTCGCGTACCTGCTCGACAAGCTGCGTTCGACGCCCGATGGCGACGGCTCGCTGCTCGACCACGTGATCCTGATGTACGGGACCGGAATGGGCGACTGCAACGCGCACGATCCGCGCAGCATCCCACTGCTCCTGGCGGGCGGCGGCTCAGGACATCTGAAGGGCGGGCGTCACATCCGATACCCGAAGGAAACGCCGCTCGCGAACCTTCATTTGACGCTGCTCGACAAGCTCGGCGTGCAGATGGATCGCATCGGCGATAGCACCGGTCGACTCGATGATCGCCTGCTGGCTGGTATCTAGACCGTCATGCGGCGCCTTACGAGAATTCTGTTCCCATGGCCGCATGACGGCGGCGCGCACAGCGCGCCCGCGAGGAAGCGGCGCGGGGCACAGCGGGGCCCCGCAAGCGACCGAGCCGGGGTGTGGGGCGGAGCCCCACGTGAAATGAAGGTCTTCGTCAGCGCCGTGTGCTCGTGCGTCGCTGCAGCCACGCTCGCTCATGCTGCAGGCGATCCGCGCCTGCTCGACGCAGTCAAGGCCGGAAACGTCGAATCGGCGCGGACGCTGTTGAAGCAGGTGGACGTCAACGCCCGGCAGGGGGACGGCGCAACGGCACTCCATTGGGCTGCGCTCTACGACAATGCACCGATGGCAGCGCTGTTGATCGGTGCGGGCGCACGCGTCAATGCGGCGAACGACACGGGGGCGACGCCGCTCTACCTCGCGTGCCTCAACCGCAGCGCACCAATGGTCGAGCGGCTGCTGAAGGCTGGCGCCAATCCCAACGCGGCGCTGGTGAGCGGCGAAACGGTGTTGATGACGTGCGCACGAACTGGCGATGGAACGGCAGTCAAGGCCCTCCTGTCCCGCGGCGCCGACCCGAATGCGAAGGAACCCTCTCACGAACAGACCGCGTTGATGTGGGCAGCGCGCGCAGAAGCATCCGGAGGCCGTCGCGGCGCTCATCACGCGCGGGGCGGACGTTCGAGCGCGGTCGCGCGTCTACACCCAGACCGTCACGAGCGAGGTGACGCAGCGAGCCGGACGGGAGGAGCTGAACTACACCGTGCCGCGAGGCGGGAGTACGCCGCTGCTGTTTGCGGCCCGCGTGGGCGACGTCGAGTCGGCCCGGCTCCTGCTCGCGGCGGGCGCGGACGTGAACGACTCGCTTCCCGACGGGACCTCGGCGCTCGTCGAAGCCGCTCATAGCGGCCAGCAAGACGTCGGCATCCTGCTGCTCGAAAAGGGCGCCGATCCCGACGCCGCGGTTGTCGGATACAGCGCGCTGCACGCGGCAGTGCTTCGGGGCAGTCTGGATCTGGTGAAAGCGCTCCTCGCCCACGGCGCGAACCCGAATGCTCGCATCACGAAGGGCACACCAGTCAGGCGAAACAGCCAGGACTTCGAGCTGCCGGCCACGCTCATCGGCGCGACGCCGTACATGCTCGCCGCAAAGTTTCTCGAGACCGACCTCATGCGGGCGCTCGCCACCGGCGGCGCCGATTTGAGACTGGCGATGAAGACCGGTGTGACGCCGTTGATGGCCGCCGCGGGCATGGGGGCCAGCGTCCAGGCCGACCGCCGCGGACTCAGCGTCCTCGACGGTGGCAAGCTTGAACCCGAAAGCCTCGTCGTCGAGGCTGTGAGCGCGGCGATCGAGCTTGGCGGTGACGTCAACGCCGTCAACGAGGCCGGCGACACGGCCCTGCACGGCGCCGTCGTCCTCGGCTACAACCGTGTCGTCGAGATCCTGGCGGACGCGGGCGCGCAACTGAGCATCGCCAACAAGCGCGGACAGACACCGCTCGCCGTGCTGACGGGAGGCAAGGGCGAGACGCTACGCGCGCCGGACCGTACGAACCGCAGCGCGCGGCAGAGCACCGTCGACCTGCTCCGCAAGCTCGGCGCGACGGACTAGCGTAGTGCTGAAGAACGCAGGCTGCTAGCATCCCCTCTCGCGAGGCGGAGTTGTGGCGACAATAACAGTTCTCATACGTCCCGTGTTCGTCCTCACGGCCGTGCTCGTGCCAGGTGTTGTGTGTGCGCAGAGTGCACCGCAAACGCCGGCCGCGTGCGAGAGGCTGGCCTCGCTGTCGATGCCCAACACCGCAATCACGTTGGCGCAGGTGGTGAACGCCGGCGAGTTCACAGCGCCGGCGAATCCTGCGGGACGCGGGGGAGGCGGCTCGTCTGCCCTGGCGGGAACAATCGGTTCTGTTCCCGACGTGCCCGGGAGAGTGACGGGGAACACGGCGGGCTTGGGCCTGGGGTACAACGGCGGGCGCGGCGTCCCGCTCTTCAGCGCGCTCCCGGCGTTCTGCCGAGTCGCGGCGACGTTGAAGCCGACCGCGGCGTCCGAGATCCACATGGAAGCCTGGCTGCCGCTCACCGGCTGGAACGGCCACTTCCGTGCCACGAGCCCCAACGGTCTGGGCGGGGTCGTCAACTACAACGCGATGGGCGTCGGATTGACCGACGGCTTCGCCGTGGCGAGCGCCGACATGGGGCATCAGGGAGGTGGCACCGCCTGGATGGCGATTCCAGACAAAGTGACCGACTTCGCAGGCCGCGCCATACACGAGACGACGGTCGTGGGGAAAGCGCTGACCTCGGCCTACTACGGCGCCGCTCCCAGATACTCGTACATGATCGAATGCGGAGGCGGCTCGGCCGCGGCCCTGCACGAGGTCCAGAAGTACCCGGCCGATCATGACGGTGTCGTGGTGGGCGGCCACGCCGCGCATCTGACGCGTCAGATCTTCGGGCAGTTGTGGCTCTGGCAGGCGACGCATCCGAACGGCGTCGACATTCTGCCGACCGCGAAGCTGGCCGTCGTTCACCAGGCCGTCCTCGCCAAGTGTGATTTGATCGACGGCGTCAAGGACGGGCTGCTCGAAGAACCCACGCGCTGCAACTTCGACCCGAAGGAAATCGAGTGCAGGTCGAGGGGCGACGGACCGAACTGTCTCACGACGGTACAGGTCGACGCGGTTCGGAAAATCTATGCGGGACCGACCAATCCTCGGACGAAGGAGAAGATTCGGTCGCCGCTCTATCGCGGCAGTGAATTGGACTGGAGTTTCTTCATCGACGCGCCAGCTCCCATCGGCATTGCGACCAGCACGTTGCGTGACGCGATTCTCAAGGATCCGACCTGGGACTATCGGACTACACCCGTCGATTTCGACCGGCACGTGGCGCTGGCCGATCGGTCGGACATTGCGCGCGTCAACGCCTCGAACCCGGACATCTCGGCCTACGTGCGGCGGGGCGGCAAGCTGATTCTTTCGGGCGGCTGGAACAACGCCCTGGTGCCAGCCGGAGCTGTCCTCGATTACTACCAGAAGGTTGAGGCCACCATCGGCGCCGAGAACACGCGGCGCGCGGTTCGCCTCTATATGGTGCCCGGGATGATTGAATGCAACGGTGGACCGGGGACGGATACCTTCGACATGCTCGGTGTCATGCGCAACTGGGTCGAGCGCGGCCAGGCGCCGCACGAGGTCATCGCATCGCGCATCGAGCACGGGAAAGTGGTGCGCACACGGCCGCTGTGTCCCTATCCTCAGGTGGCGACGTACCAGGGTCGGGGCAGTACGGATGACGCGAAGAACTTCGTCTGCAGATGAAGGGGGAGCGCCGCCGAAAATCAGTTACCGTCCCGCCTGTGACGTTGTCGACGACGGTGCGCTATTTTGATTCAGCGTGAGTGGCTCAACGACAACAGTGCTCGATGGCTCACGGGCCAGATACTCAGGATAGCTTCCTCGATAGCCGAACAGCCGGGCGGGTAGGGTCAGCAGGCCAAAGAGTACCTTCTGAACCATCCGTGGTGGCCGCGTAAACTGCATCACGTCGGCGAACTCGCCCGCGAAGACGGCAAGTTGCAGGGGGTTTGGCATCCCCCGCTTGTTCACTTTTCCGTCTTGGGCAAGCCCGAATGCGTTGCGGATCATGGCCTCGAACCGGGCAGCCGGCCGCATCTCGATTCGAACGAGCGCTTCCTCCGGTCCGGCGTTCCACCAGTCGTGAGGCGTGCCTGGCGCGGCGATGAGCTGGACCCCCGGCTCAGCGATCGCTTCCCGGCCAGAAAGCCGAAACCCCACTCGACCGCGCAGCATCGTGAATCGCTCCTCCATCGCCGGGTGGAGATGCTCCCCCATCACCGCGCCGCCGGGTTGGATGTAGAGGTCGACGACCAACAGTTCGCCGCCTGTTACGTCGGTGCCTATCCGTACGACACCCCGCTCACCGGTCACCGGGTTCTCGTACACTTCGCCGGCTTTCAGCATCTCATCCTTCTTCCGATTGGCCGTTCCATTCTAACCACGGCGAGTGATGCCCGAGAAAAGAGGTACGAACAGTACGGGCTGGCCGAGAACCGGCTAGAATCGTGCGACTTCCAGGTGTCGATGAGCCACAGATTCGCGGTCTTCGGCGGCGCCATAGCCATCTGGTTCACAGTCGCGCCACTGGTGCCGGTTCTTTTGGCGGGCCAGGCCCAGCCCAAAGCGGCCAAGGCCTCGCCTCCTCCAGCTGCATTCGACAGCCGCCGCGACCTGCAGGGTATCTGGACCAACGCGACTCTGACGCCGCTGGAGCGCCCCAGGGAGCTCGCCGGGAAGGAGTTCTTTACGGAAGAGGAGGCGGTTGCCTACGAGCAACAGGCGCGCCGACGCAACAACGCGGATCGCCGCGACAGCAACTCGGCGGCCGATTTGGCGGTTGGCTACAACGACGTCTGGTGGGAACGAGGAACGAAAGTCGCATCCACCAGGCGGACGTCACTCATCGTCGATCCGAAGGACGGGAGAATTCCGCCGTTGACGCCCGAAGCTCAAAAGAAGGCGGCCGCGCGTGAAGAAGCGAGAAGCCAACATCCCGCCGACGGCCCGGAGGATCGGTCATTGGCCGACCGTTGCATCGTGCGAGGAACCGCCGGCCCTCCGATGCTGCCGGCCGGTTACAACAACAACTATCACATCGTGCAGAGTCCTGAGCACGTGGCGATTCTCATCGAGATGATTCACGACGTTCGCATCATTCCCCTGGATGGCCGGCCGCATTTGGGCAAGAGGATCCGGCAGTGGACCGGCGATTCGCGTGGCCGTTGGGAAGGCAACACGCTGGTCGTCGAGACAGGGAATTTCACGGACAAGACCAACTTCAGGGGATCCGGAGAAGCCTTGCATGTGACCGAACGCTTTACACGGATCGATCGGGACACGCTCATGTACCAATTCACGGTCGACGACCCGCAATCGTTTACGAGGCCCTGGTCAGGGGAAATTCCGATGAAGAAAGTCGAGGGTCCGATTTTCGAGTACGCCTGCCACGAAGGCAATCTCGCCATGGAGAATATCCTCACTATCGCTCGCGCCGAAGAGCAGGCACCCGAAGAGACAGACAGGAACAAGTGAGCCTCACACATTCCGAATCGGGCCGACTATACTCGGGGGCATATGCGAACTCGGGCTGGCGCGCTCGCCTGGATGCTGGCCGCGGCCGTGGTGCTCGCCGTGATCAACGCCTCCGGCCAGAATCCGCCGCCCGATCAGTCCGCGCAGCCGACCTTCCGCACTGAAGCCAACTACGTTCGCGTCGACGTGTTCCCGACTGCCAACGGGACGCCCGTTGCCGACCTGCGTCAGGACGAATTCCAGGTTCTCGAAGACGGCGTCCCGCAGACGATCGAGCAGTTCGAGCACGTGGTGATTCGTGGCAGCCTGCCGCAGGAGGCACGCCGTGAGCCATCCACGGTCGCGGAGTCTCGGACGATGGTGCAGGAGTCACGCGGCCGGGTCTTCGTTTTGTTCCTGGACACGTTCCATGTCGAGCAAGCCGCATCCCGGACCATCCGTCAGCCGCTCGTCGATATGATCGAGCGCCTGATTGGTCCCGACGATCTCATCGGCGTGATGACGCCGCAAATGTCCCCGTCGGACGTGACGTTCGCGAGGAAGACCACGATTCTCGAGGGGATGCTCGATCGCTTGTGGTGGGGCGAACGCGATGCGCTCATCCCTTCGGATCCAGTCGAAGACCAGTACCGATTCTGTTACCCGGAGGCAGGTGTCCGGGCGGGTACCAACGGCATCGCCCGACAGATGATCGACCGGCGCCGGGAAGAGTTGACGTTGGAAGCGCTCGCCGGCCTCGTGCGGTTCCTGCGAGACGTGCGCGAAGGGCGCAAAGCCATCCTCGCGATCACCGACGGCTGGGTGTTGTTCCGACCCGATCAGGGGCTCGCGCAGGTCGCCACCGACGGGCGGCCTCCCGAGCTGCCACCGATCGCCGTAGATCCCCGCAACGGACGGCTGACGACGAAAGACACGACAACCGCAGGCGCCGGTGCGCGGACGGAATGTGAGCGCGATCGCCAGCGCCTCGCCCAACTGGACGACGAGTTTCGCTTCAATCAGTTGCTCGACGAAGCGAATCGGGCCAACGCGTCGTTTTACCCCGTCGATCCCCGTGGCGCGGTGCCGTTCGATGCTCCGATTGGACCGGATCGACCCCCGCCACTCCAGGTTGACCGTGCGCGGCTCACCCAACGATCGAACGTGCTTCGAACATTGGCGAGCGCCACCGATGGGGCGGCGGTGGTCGGCACGAACAACATTGGTCCCGCGCTCACCCGCATCGTCGCGGATCTCTCGTCGTACTACCTGCTGGGTTATTACTCGTCGAACGCAAAGCTGGACGGAAAGTTTCGGTCGATTTCCGTACGAGTGCGACGAGCTGGCGTGCAAGTGCGCGCCCGCCGCGGCTATCTGGCGGCGAAGGCCGCCGACTTGGTGACGCGTGCCCCCGCGGCACCCGCGCCAGCAGACAGCTCGGGGGCAGCGGCGGCCGTGGCGATAGACACCGTCGTGGGATCGCTCGCGAAGTTTGCGCGCGACGCACCGCTTCGAGTACACGCTGCAGCCGGGTGGAATGCAGGCAACACCGCGGCCGTGTGGGTCGTCGGCGAGGTGGCGGGCGGCGACGCGTGGAAAACGGGCGGGGACGCGACGGTCACTCTCGTCCGGAACGGGGCGCCGGTCTCGACGACCCGGGCGAGCATTCCTGCCGGAGCACGCTCGTTTCGGGTTGCGCTGACCGCTGCCAATCCGATCGGGCCCGGTGAATATCAAATACGGGTGCGAGCCCGAAGCGAGGGTGCGTCTGGCGGCGCCTTCGATGACGTCGTGGCGTTCGCGTTGGCAGCGTCTCCCGAGCCGACCGGTGCGTTGCTTTTTCGACGAGGGCCATCGACTGCGAACAAGAGCGTCGCCACGGCCGACTCTCGCTTCCGTCGCACCGAACGTCTCGGGTTCGAAATTCTTGTCCCGCCGTCAGGTCAGCTGACAGGGCGTCTCCTGGATCGGACGGGCAAACCGCTCGCCGTCCCGATCGCCGTCGCCGCGCGTGACGATGGCGATGGATCGACGTGGCAGACCGGCGAGCTCGCCCTCGCGCCGTTGGCACCGGGCGACTATGTCGTCGAATTGTCCGCCGGATCCGACAAGGAACAGACACGCACGCTGGTCCCCTTTCGGATCATCCCGTAGAGATGACAAACGCCGGTCGGCATGATTCAGCCATCGCGGGGAGACTGACAAGGTAGCGGCTCAACGACAACAGTGCTCGATAGCTCACGGGCGACGTGGCCCTTTCATCGTTCTTATCGTCTGGCCCGATCTCCTGCGTTCTCCTATAATCCGTCCGATGCCGTAACGGCGGTGAACCGCTCGCCCTGGCCGACGCCGAACTCAGAGAAGGTACCGACTCATGAGTAGAATCTCTGGCGGGACGACTCCACGGGTTTCAGGGTGGAAGGGTGCGCTCGGACTGGTGCTGTGCGCAATCCTCGTGCATGTCGTGCAGGCGGCGCCGCAGGGGACGCCCACAGCTCCCGCGGCCGCGCCGGAGCCGCTCCCGGCGACCATCGAATTCAATCGGGACATCCGCCCGATCCTCTCCGACCAGTGCTTTCAATGTCACGGACCGGCATCGCAGATGGCCACGCTGCGGTTCGATCTCGAAGACAGCGCCAAGCACGCGCTCACCGGCGGCCGGTTCGCGATCCTGCCGGGCGATCCGGCCAACAGCCAGATGATCAAGCGCATCACCGCGACGAATCCGGCGGTCCGGATGCCGCGGTCCCAGGGCGGCACGAGCGCGGGCGAGCCGCTCACCACGCGGCAGATCGCGCTGCTGACGCGGTGGATCGAGCAGGGCGCCGCGTGGCAGAAACACTGGTCGTTCATACCACCGACGCGGCCGGAGCTGCCGAAGGGGTTGAAAAATGCGAAGTGGGTGCGGAATCCGATCGATGCGTTCGTCCTGCAGCGGCTGGAGCGCGAAGGGCTGAAGCCCTCGCCGGAAGCGGACCGGGCGACGTTGCTGCGCCGAGTCTCGCTCGATTTGACCGGGCTGCCGCCGGCCCCCGCCGAGTTGGATGCCTTCCTGGCGGACAAATCCGCGAACGCGTACGAGAGCGTCGTGGATCGCCTGCTGCGGTCGCCACGGTACGGAGAGCGCATGGCGTTCCCGTGGCTGGACGCGGCACGCTACGCCGACAGCAACGGCTACCAGACCGACGGTGAGCGGTTCATGTGGCGGTGGCGCGACTGGGTGATTGATGCCTTCAATCGCAACATGCCGTACGACCAGTTCACGATCGAGCAGCTGGCGGGCGACCTGCTGCCGAACGCCACCCTGGACCAGAAGATCGCGACCGGATTCAATCGCAACCACCGCGGCAATTCGGAAGGCGGCATCATTCCCGAAGAGTACGCCGCCGAGTATGTCGTCGATCGCGTGGACACGACCTCCACGGTGTTTCTGGGCCTGACGCTCGGCTGTGCCCGCTGCCACAATCACCGGTTCGATCCGGTGACGCAGAAAGAGTTCTATCAGCTGTTTGCCTACTTCAACAATGTGCCGGAGCACGGGAAATTCCGGCGCGTCGGAAACTCGGCGCCTTATATTACGGCGCCGCTCCCGGAGCAACAGGCGCAGTTGAAGCAGCTCGACGATCAGCTGGCGGCCGCGAATACCGCCTATGCGAAGCTGCAGCCGGATCTGGCACGAGCACAGCGGGAATGGGAGCGGTCGCTGGATCCGTCCAAGCCGGTGGTATGGGCGCCGGCCCGTGGGTTGGTTGCGTACCATTCATTCGATCGGGACCTCACGCCTCAGGTTGCCGTGCTGCAGGACGCGAAAGGTTCGCGCTCTCCGGTCTATGCGCCGCGCGACAGTCCCTTGAACGCGCAGGCCGCGACGCGCAAGGACGAAAAACAAGCCCCGCCGGCTGCTCCAATTTTTGCGCCCGGCCAGATCGGCGAGGCGGCGAGCTTCGACGGCAAAAGCTTCGTTCAATTCGACGGCGATATCGCCGGCTTCGACAGCTACGGCTCCGGAAGAGGTGCGCTCGGCGAGAACGATCCGACGGTCACCTACGACGATGCGTATACGATGGCCGCCTGGATCCATCCCACGGCGCCGAACGGCGCGATCGTGACCCGGGACGAAGACATCGTCGAGCCCAATGGACACGGGTTGAATCTACGAGACGGGAAGATCGAGTACGACTACGTGACCAAGTGGGTGGATGAAGGCATCCGACTGCGGACGCAGAAGACGGTCACGTTGAACCAGTGGCATCACGTGGCCCTGGTCTACGACGGCTCGCGCTGGGCCAACGGCGTCAAGATTTACGTCGACGGCGAGGATCGGCCGGTGGAGATCTTCCTCGACGATTTCAACGCTCAGGGCTCCGTGAAGCGGGAACCGCTCCGGATTGGCGCCGGCGGTGGACCGGACAACCGCTTCAGCGGCCGCATCGACGACGTGCGGATCTACAAGCGCGCATTGTCGCCGGCGGAGGTCGGAATACTCGCCGATCTCACACCAGTGACCGCAATCGCGGCGATGGCCGAAGACCAGCGCACGGCGGCGCAGGCCGACAAGATCCGCGATTACTTCCTCCACCACGCGCTTCCACCCGACATCGCCGAAGCCCGTACGCGACAGATGGAGGCCGAGGCCAAACGCGATGCGTTCTATCAAAGCCTTCCCACCGTCATGGTCATGGAGGAAATGGCGGCGCCGCGAGAGACGCACGTGTTGATCCGCGGGATGTACGACAAACCCGGCGAACTGGTCACGCCAATGCTGCCGGCGGCGTTGGTCTCGTCCCCGAATGCGTACCCGCCGAATCGGTTGGGTCTTGCGCGGTGGCTGGTGGATCCGGCGAATCCCCTGATGGCGCGCGTGACGGTGAACCGGTTCTGGCAGATGTACTTCGGCGCCGGGATCGTGAGGACGACCGAGGATTTCGGATCCCAAGGGGAGCCGCCGTCACACCCGGACCTGCTGGATTGGCTGGCGACGGAGTTCGTGCGAACCGGCTGGGACGTGAAAGCGCTGCAGAAGACGATTGTGATGAGCGCGACCTACAGGCAGGCCTCCCGCCTGCGTCCGGACCTGCTGGCGAAGGATCCCGATAACCGGCTGCTGGCACGCGGGCCGAACCTGCGGCTGTCCGCCGAGATCGTGCGGGACCAGGCGCTGGCCATTGCCGGCCTGCTGGTCAACAAGGTTGGCGGCCGCTCGGTGAAGCCGTATCAGCCGGAGGGTCTGTGGAATGAAATCGGGGGCGGCGGAGCCTACGTGCAGGAGCACGGGGACAATCTGTATCGCCGCAGTTTGTATACCTTCTGGCGCCGGAGCATTCCGCCGCCGTCGATGGCGAACTTCGACGCGTCGGCGCGCGAAAACCACATCGTCAGACCAGTGCTGACCAACACGCCGCTGCAGGCGCTCGATTTGATGAATGACGTGGCATATGTGGAAGCGGCGCGCGTGTTCGCGCAGCGTGTCATCACGGAGGGCGGCAACACGCCATCCGAGCGAATTGCCTACGCATTTCGGGTGGCGACCGCGCGCCGGCCGAGGCCCCAGGAGGCCGCGATTCTCCTGAACGCGTTCCGGCAGAACGAGGATCGATTCACGTCGAAGCCGGATGCCGCCCTGAAGTATGTGAGCGCTGGTGAATACCCGCGGGACGCCGGCTTCGACGTCATCGAACTGGCCGCGTTTACCAGTGTGACCAGCCTGATCCTCAATCTGAACGAAACGGTGATGAAGGAGTAGTCATGGATCAGCGCATCGACGTTCCGCTGAATCTGACCCGGCGCCGTTTTCTCGGGCAGGCTGGCCTCGGCATCGGTGCGGCTGCGCTCGCGGAGCTGCTGCAGTTCGACCTGCTGGCGCAGGGCGCGGACCCGATCGCGGCGGCGACCGGCGGCCTCGCGGGGCTGCCGCATTTTGCGCCGAAGGCCAAGCGGGTCATTTACCTGTTCCAGAGCGGCGCGCCCTCGCAGCTCGATTTGTTCGATTACAAGCCGCAGCTGGCGAAGACACATGGCACCGACCTGCCCGATTCAATCCGGAACGGCCAGCGGTTGACGGCGATGACGGCCGGGCAGACGAGCTTTCCGGTCGCGCAATCGATCTTCAAGTTTGCGCAACACGGGCAATCGGGTGCATGGCTCAGTGAGTTGCTGCCGTACACCGCCCGGGTGACCGACGACTTGTGCTTGATCAAGTCGATGCATACCGAACAAATCAATCACGATCCGGCGGTGACGTTTGCCCAGACCGGCTTTCAGCTGTCGGGGCGGCCGAGCCTGGGCGCGTGGGTCTCCTATGGGCTGGGAACGATGAACCAGGACCTGCCCGCCTTTGTCGTGATGATTACCGGGAACGGCCAGTCGTTGGCAGAGCGACAGTGGGGCACGGGGTTCATCCCGAGCCGGTATCAGGGAATCAAATTGCGCTCGGTGGGCGATCCGGTGCTGTATGTTTCGGACCCGGCGGGCTTCGACAAATCGCAGCGCGCACAGTTCATCAACGATCTCGAGAAACTGAACCAGCTCGAATTCGAGGTCACGAACAATCCCGAGATCGCCACGCGGATCGCCCAGTACGAAATGGCGTTCCGCATGCAGACCTCGGTGCCCGAGTTGACCGATCTGTCGAAAGAGCCGGAACACACCTTCGAGCTGTACGGCCCCGACTCGAGGAAGCCCGGTACCTATGCTGCGAACTGCCTGCTCGCGCGGCGTCTGGCCGAACGTGGTGTCCGGTTCATTCAGCTCTATCATCGCGCGTGGGATCATCACTCCGGTCTGCCGAAGGGCATCCGGACCGCATGCCTGCAGACCGATCAGCCGAGCGCCGGTCTGATTCAGGATTTGAAGGAACGGGGCCTGCTGGACGAAACGCTGGTCATCTGGGCCGGCGAATTCGGACGGACCGTGTACTCACAGGGCAAACTGACGGCTGACGACTACGGTCGCGATCATCATCCCCGGGCGTTTACGATCTGGATGGCGGGGGGCGGCATCAAGCCGGGAATCACGCTCGGCGAAACGGATGACTACGGCTACAACATCACACAGGACCCGGTGCACATTCACGACTTGAATGCCACGATCCTCCGGTGTCTGGGGATCGATCACGCGCGACTGACTTATAGGTATCAGGGACGGCAGTTCCGGCTCACCGACACGGCCGGGCGCGTCGTCCAGAAGGCCCTCACCTTCGACGCCGGTTCAGGCGCCTGATCTCGCGAGCCGCTTTGGTACGGCGACAGAATCGTCTCGTCGCTACGTGCGCCCGCGCCCATCGTCGTTTGTTCCCCAGGTGAGCGCCAGAAGACCGGGCGCCCACGCGAACGCCCAGGCGGCAAACTGCACGAGGTAGTTCCGTTCCTCCCCAGGTGGGCGCCCCCACAGGATGTTCCTGACGAGGGCGAACGCCAGGCCGCCAGTCACTGCTGCGACCACGCCTCGGACGACAATCTCCGCCCAACGTCGGCGAGCGGGTGCCCGAAGCCAACGCCCTTCGAGCGTCGCGAGCAACAGCCACATGATCACCCACGCACCAGGAATGGCCGTTCCGTACGTGCGCGAGTCCATCACGAGAATGAGCCCGTAGTAGCTGAGGGCTCCGCCAACGCCCGCCAGCGCGCCAATCGGCAGGCCTTTGACCAGCCGGCCACTTGCCGCACCGAGCGCGGCGCCCACTGTCGCGAGCAGCAACGCACCGTGCAGGATCCCCGCCGTCATGGTGTGCCGGACGCCGACAGCGTACCAGATCAAATCGCCAAGCGTGGCGGCTGCGGCAATCACCGCGATACCCGCGATCGCGTTCATGCGGACGTGGCGCTACCTGCCGGCATTCTAGCCCAAGGACGACGGGAGGAGCGGCCTCGAGCACAGTTCGAAGCCGCATGGCTATCACAAGTGTTCGACACTGGAATCCAACCGCAAGACAATGGAAGTTCATGCGTATCGAGGATGGCCATGGGTAGACTGCCGTCCGTCGCGGAGCGCCTTTTCCATCGATTCATGAACGTTGATCGCTCGCGCATGAAAGCCGCCATCTATCGCCGTTACGGCCCGCCCGACGTGGTCCAGATCGCGGATGTGCCCAGACCCGACCTCAAGACGAAGGATGTGCTCGTCAAAGTGCGGGCGACCACGGTCACCGCTGGGGACTCACGACTGCGCAGCGCCAACGTGCCGCGGGGATTCGGCATCATGATGCGCCTTGGTTTCGGCATGCTCAGTCAACGTGCTGACGTCGCCATCTTTCGCGGCGTTCGCGAGTCGGCCCTCCACTGTCAGCGACTCGATGTGGGTCATGAGACGCCTTCCTTCGAAAGGGACGGGCCCTTTCGTGCCGCCCGTTGTCCGCAGCTGGGGCGAGGAATAGAAGGACGATATCCTAGTCCACTTGTGAGCGGAGTCAACAAGAACGGCCCGGGCGCACTGGCCCGATCGGATTGATTATGCAGATCACCGCATCCGTACAGCCACCCTCGCTCCTTCAGATCGTTCGTGAACCGCTGAAGCCTGGAAGTGAAGCCGCGTTTCACGCGATCGAGGAGGAAAGAGCCCGCATATCGTCGGCTCTCGGCTGCCCGCACCCGTATTTGGGCGCTGAAACCCTGACAGGGCCCAAAGAAGCGTGGTGGTTCAACGGCTACGAATCCAACGTAGAGAAAGAACGGGTTTACGACGCGTACGCAAGGAATCCGAAACTCCTGGCGGCGTTCCAGGAAAGCGAAGAGCCAAAGGCACGCTTGACGTTCGAGCCGCTCGAAGTATTCGCGAGCCATCGGCCCGATTGGAGCGTCGGCACTCCGTGGCGCCTGGGCCGCGGTCGTTTTCTCGTGGTAACGGTGACCAAGAGCGACCGCCGAATCCCTGGAACGGTGTTCGAAGGGCCCGATGGCACACGTTTTATCGTGACGCCGGCGCACACCCGCCAGGAAGCCGACGACGCAAGAGCGTTGGCTGGAGCGGAATCCACCATACTCGCCATCCGACCCTCATGGAGCTTCCCGGCAAGGGAGTGGGTTTCGGCTGATTCGGAGCTCTGGCAACCGAATCCGCCAGCCACCCGTGATTGACTGCATACAAGTCACAGCCGCCTTCGAAGCGAGCCCACTTGCCTCTCTTGCTCAGTCGCTCTACGGGAAGTCGTTTCGTGCGCGGATAATGCAGTCCACCATGTGGGCGCCGCCACTGGCCGAGTTCTCGTCGGAGTTCTGGCCGCTCTGATCAGCTACCACTCTCGGCCAGGATTCCCCGGCCCACCAAGCGAAGAAGGGCCCGCCCGACTGGCCAGGCCACACGTCGCCTTGATGGAAGATCCTCGTGTGGACTTCACGATCCCAGAACGAGCCATCGAGCGCGATGCTACTCTGGTACGACGGACGCTGACCTCCGGCGAGATCGCCGGGGTAGCCGATGTGCGACCAGTAGTTGCCGCCGTCCCAATCGTCCGACCAGCTTCGTGAGCCCATCCAGCCCGTCAGGTCTCCGATCCTCCAGTTGAGCACGACGCACACGTAGTCGTGCTGGCCTTCATTCCGGTCGATTGAGGGCCCGGACACCTTGACCCCTTCCCAGTAGATCCAAGTCCCCCAGGCTACGCCGAACGGCGCACTGCCGTCGAAGTAGGACGGCGTGAACTTCACCCATCCAGCCGAGCCGTCGTTGTTCCACTGAATGGCGTGGCTGCACGTGAGCAGATGTCGAGGACCGACCATGGTGCCGCTGGCCTGACCTCCCGGCGTGTCGACGCGGCCCGTGGTACACCAGGGAAACGCGGTGTCGAAGAAGATGTACCGATTGTCGGGCCCGAAGATTGTCGTCGCCTCATGCACGTCACCCGGTCGGTCTGGAAGGGCGGCCGTCCTCATCCTTCGCGGAACGGCCAGATCGCGCGGAACCTCTCGCGGCAGAATGCTGAGGCCCAGATGGTCGGGGAGATATCCGTTGAAGTAAGGGTAGGCCCGCTGACGCTGGCGGACGTCATGTTCCGACTTGAACTCCCGCAGCATGGGCTTCGACGGCAGCACATGTCGACCGATCGCCGCTCCTTGCACGCGCAGGCTCACCTCGTAGCCGGCGCCTGAACCGTCCTCCCCGATCGACCTCAGGCTCTGGCTGATCTTCAGCTTGTCGTCCGAAGCCAATAACAACGAATGCTGAATCTCGGTGTCGATCAGCCGCTTCTTCGGCGGACGCGACTTCAGCGTCGTGACGAGCTCATCCAGGCGCAGGGGTGGAGGTGGCGGCGTGTACTCCTCGCCGTGATCGGCGTGGGCCTTACGGGCAGGCCCCCTTTTCTCGGCGCCCTTCTCAGCGCCAACGCGCTTGCGAGTTCGCTTTTTCGCCATACGTCACCTCCCGTTCGAATATGTCATCTCCGAACAGATCTCACCGTTGGATCCGCGTCGTGAGGAGTCACGGCGAAGGATCCATTCGTCAGCCGCCTTGTCGCGAGATGATCGCGGGGCGCGACGGCTTCTGTGATCTGCTCAACGATGGGGACGAGACAACTGAACACGCGAATCCCAGTCTGGGAAATCATCGTCTCGGCAGTTCTCGACACTTTTTGACTGCGCTGAATACTCTCTCGGCCCTGGCGGACTTTTGTGGTCGCGGGCGCGAACAAGTCGGCAAGATCCGGCCAGAATGGCCGCGATTGTCTAATCAATCTGCGGTTCTCTTCTTGCAGCCGCGCGGGTTGCCCTGTCGAACCTCATTTCAGTCGTAACAGCGATCGTGATCCTCGCGGTCCCATTGACCGCAACTGCCCAGAGCATGCCTCGGGATCCCGGCGCGCTGGCAACTGCCGGCGTCGCAGCGATACAGGACCGCCGTTTCGGCGACGCGTTGGTGGCATTCACCGAGGCCGCAGCCATCCTGCCCAGCGATCCGAGCATGTGCTTCGGTGCCGGTGTCGCCGCGTTCATGCTCGGACAAAACGACGATGCGCGAGCCTGGTTCGAACGCGCGCTGGCCAGGAATCCGGCATATCTGCCGCCGGCCATCTGGCTCGGAGAACTGCACTACCGGGCGGGGCGTATGAGAGAAGCCATCTCGACCTATGAAACGGCATTGAAACATTCGCCCGGGGAGCAGGAGCTCGAACTGCGGCTTGCTGATTGGCGCAAGGAAAGCGACCTCGAGAATCGCTTCTTCGAATTGCGCGCGCCGAACTTCTCGGTGCGGTTCGAAAGAGATAGTGACGAGCCGGTTGCACGCCGCATTGTCGAGCGGCTCGAGGCTGCGTACGAGCGGGTCGGCGCGGCCCTCAACACGTACGTGCCGCAGCCGATTACCGTCGTGCTTTACAGTCCCGAACAGTTCCGCGAAATCACCAGGCTCGCCGAATGGACGGCCGCTGGGTACGATGGACGAATCCGCCTGCCGCTGGACGACGCCATCGATCGGGCAGAGGAGCTCGATAGCGTGCTCGTGCACGAAGTCGTCCATGCCGTCGTCGCCGCACTGGGTGGTCGCACCGTGCCAGCGTGGCTGAACGAGGGCCTCGCTACTGTGCTCGAGCCGGCAGGCAGCGAGGCTGCAGAAGCTGCCCTGGCGGGCACGAGTATCCGGCCAGCCCTGCCACACCTGCATCGCAGCTTTGTCAATCTTCCCACCAGCGATGCCGAGGTGGCCTACGCGTTCAGCGCCCAGGCCGTGCGCCGTCTCATCGAGCTTCGCGGCATGCCAGCGCTCGTCTCGCTGTTGCGGGACCTGGCAAACGGCGTGCAGTTCCAGAACGCGTTTTACCAGCGCTTTGCGATGCGTTACGAGGACTTCGCGGCGCTCGCGGAACGCAACTAGCTTCAGAACAGCTTTCAGCTTTCAGCTTTCAGCTCTCGGCTTTCAGCTCTCGGCTTTCACCTCTCGGCCTTCAGCTCTCGGCCTTCGACTCGTGGTTCAATCCTCTTTTTATCCCGCCTCCGATGATCGATAATCCTGCTGCACAACATCACCTGGAGGAACCATGCGCCGTATATTGCTTGTCGCCCTTGCCTGGGCGCTGCTGGCCACCCCGGCGTGGTCGCAGGGTCAGCCCGCCGCCGGTACGCAACGCCCGCAAATCGCGACCACGAAAGTCGACGGCACGAACAACGTGTATATCTTCCGCAACGGCAATCACCAGTCGATCTTCATCGTCACCAACGACGGCGTGATCGCGACCGATCCGGTCGCCTACGGGCGTCCTCAGGGAGGCGCCGCCTACGTCGCCGAGATCAAGAAGGTGACGGATAAGCCGATCCGGTTTCTGGTGTACAGCCATCACCACTTCGACCATGCGGCCGGCGGCCAGGCGTTCAAGGATGCCGGCGCCAGAATCATCGCTCATAGGCGAGCGAACGAACGCCTCGCCGTCCTCAAAGATCCAGCGACCCCGCTGGCCGACGAGACATTCGACCAGAAGCGGACCCTCACCTTGGGTGGCACCACACTCGAGCTGACCTACGTGGGTCTCAATCATTCCGACAGCACGCTGGTCATGCGGCTGCCGACCGAAAAGATCATCTTCGTGGTCGACGTCCTGCCGGTCGGGCAGGTCCCTGGCCGCGGCATGATCGACTTTTTTCCAATCGAGGCGGAAGCTTCGATCAAGCAGATCCTGGCGATGGATTGGGAACGCCTGATCCCGGGCCATCCGGGGCCGAACGACCGGCTGGGCACCAAGCAGGACGTCCAGGATCAGCTGACATTCCTGCAGGATGCCTCAGAAGCGGTGAAGGCCGCCGCGCGCGAGGGGAAGTGCTGGGAACCGGCGGAGAACGAAGTGAAGCTGCCGAAATACGAAAAATGGCCGAACTACGCCGCCAACTTGCAATTCGTGACGCGGCGATATTGCCTCCTTTGGGGCCGCGGCACCTAACAGGTTGCTGAAAAAGCCAGCAACCTGAAGGTTGAAGTAGGAAGTCTGAAGGCAGAAGTGAAGAATCTGGCCAGATTTCGTCGGCCTTCGTACTTCAGACTTCTGAGTTCTCACTTCAGGCTGCGTTTTTCAGCAGCCTGCTAGCGGATCGGCGGGGGCGCGGGCGCACCGCCGCGCCGCTTCGCTCTGTCCGTGACGCGGCCAGATGTCGCACAGATTTTGTGTTGCAGCTGAACCTGTGGAAGCAGCTTCTCGGTCGCGTCCCCGACTCGGTCTGGGAACAGACGGAGCTCCAGACGCTCGTTCTCGCCGACAACGGATTGGAGGAAATATCGGAGCTCGTCGGCGGTCTGAAGAAGCTTCGCACGCTCGATCTCGGACATAACAAACTGACGCGAGTGCCTGATGCCATGGGCAACTTGCGTGGTCTGTCCGACTTCCTGTACCTCCACGACAACCGGCTGACGTCGCTGCCATCGTCTCTCAACGCCCTCACAGAGCTTCGCTACCTGAACATCAGCGAGAACGCATTTTCAGAATTTCCGGAGGTCATTTGCGACCTGGCGAGTCTGATCGAGCTCCGTGCCAGTGACAATGAGCTGACGTCTCTGCCTTCGTCGATTGGCCGGCTTTCCCGGCTTCGGGAGCTTCATCTCCGAAACAACAAGCTCGCGTCGCTCCCGGATTCGATTGGCCGGATGCAGGAACTTCGACATCTGGATCTTCGCGGTAATCCGCTGACCCATTTGCCTGAGACGTTCGCGACACTCCCGCGGCTGGAGAAGCTCGACCTGCGATGGGTCTCAACGCTCGCGCCGCCGACGTGGATCGCCGACCTCGAGTCGCGGGGGTGCGTCGTCTATCGCTGACCCATCGGCCGGAACAGACGTTCTTGCCTATCGGCAGACCAGCCGGTTCATCGTGCGCCAGCGGCGATCAGCAACTTTGCCGCCGCCGTGGCGTTGTGCCAGGTCGTTTCGCCCAGTGGCGTCCGCCCGACGCGATTCTTCGCATTGATCTTCGCGCCCCGCTCGATCAGCAGCTGCACCACGTCTTTCTGGTTTCCGTGCGCGGCCGCGTGCAGGGCCGTGTCGCCGTAATGGTCGTTCTGACTCTTCGCGTCAATGTCGGCGCCGGCATCGAGCAGCAGCCGCACTGCATCGACGTGCCCTTTCCACGCCGCACAATGCAGCGGAGTGGAGCCGTCCGTGTCGCGAGCGGACAAGAGTGTGGCGTCCAACTTGATCAGTTGCCGAAGCGCAGCCACCTCACCCTTCTTTGCGGCTTTGATGATCGCCTTGTGGTTCTCGGGTTTCATATTGGTCACCTGAGCAATGGTTTGAAGGTCAAGCGGAATTCAGCGGATCGACGCCAGAAGGTTGATGACCTCGTCGTGCTGCTGGCTCCTGGCAAGATCGAGCGGCGTCTGACCGTTTGCGTCGCGGACGGTCGGCGCTGCGCCAGCTTTCAGAAGGATCCTGACGACGTGGACGGCCCCTGTGCGCGAGGCCTCGTGGAGCGGGGTACCGCGACCGTCGCGAACGTTGACGAGTGACGGGTCCAACCGCAAGACCCGTCTCACCACGGGCGCGATTCCCCAACTTGCGGCGACACAAACACCGAACGCGGCCGGGGTGCATTGAAATTCGGCGTCCCTCAGCGTCGGATCCGCGCCGGCGTCGAGCAGCGCCGCGATCACGGGATGAGAACCGCCGAAATATGCCCAGTGCAGCGGCGTGCCCCCGAGGAAGGCGCGGAAGTTGACGTCCGGGTCGTGCTTCAAGAGAAATCGCACGACGCTGAACCGGCCATTTCGGCTGGCGATGTACAGAGCGTCGGAAACGACCTCGCGCGGCTCGGTGGGCGGCGCAGGGAGGCGCCGGCCCGTTGCCGAAAATCGGCTGCTGCCGGCCTGCGATGCGCCCGGCCGCACGTGACCGTTCTTTTCGAAGAACGACTGCACGGCATCGAGCGCGCCGAGCCCGGCGGCACAGAACAAGTCGGGCCTGGCTCCGCCGCGCATCAGCTCCTCCGCGGCGTCGAATGATCCGCTCGTCAGGGCCCACGAGAGCGCATTGTGAGCTGACGAGCCATATCTCGCCTTGGGATCGGCGCCTCCGGCCATCAACAGCTTGATGATCTGCGGGCGGTTGAACTCGGCCGCGACGTGCAGCGGCGTCTCTCCGGCTGGCGTTCTGGCTGACGTCAGTCCGGGCTCACTCGCCAACAGTCGGCGAACGACCGTCGCATCACACTGACGGATGGCATCGAAGAACTGGGCTGCCCGAGCCGAGTCGACTTACTCCTTCAGTTTTCGCCAGCTGGCAAAACCGTGCTCGCGGGCGACGACAAGCTGGGCGTCGGCGAGTTGCGCGGTCCGATTGTCGGCGCGCATCTTCGCCAATCTTTTCTTGGCGGACTTGCGGTACCAGTCGAGATTCGGGCGCGCGGCTGGCGCTTGAGGCATGACACACCTTCCTTCTCGTGTGCCCGGCGTCCGCGTTTCACGGGCGGAAAGAAGGTGTCGATTCAGCGCAGCGGGTGGGGAAACCCCTTCACGCGGACGGTTGGCCGCCCGTTTCGGCCACAGTGAATGTAACCGGTGCGCGATGTCTCTCGCAAGATCAATGGATGACCTGGGAAACCCGCAGCAGAAGGTGAAGGCTTTCGCCCGGCGAGGGGCGTTTACGAAACAGCGATGTCAAACCGCCGCACCAACCCCTCGATTTCGCTGCGAAGCCAGCCGAACGATGGAATGACGAACAAGTGGTCCTGCATGCGCGAGGGGTCGTAATCGGTCTGGATGACTTCGTCGGTGACGAACGGCCGGCGCTTCACGTCCTTCGAAAACAACGAGAAGGGAATCTCGGACGTCGAGGACATGATGCCCGCACCGAACACCTTCAGCTCCCCCGCTTCCTCGATTAAACCGAACTCAATCGAATACCAGCTGAAGCGCTTCAGCGCCAGCACCTGCAGCGGGTCGGGCGTCGTGCACGCGGCTTTGCCGATGAGCGTCAGCACTTCCGCATAGTCCTGATTCATGAGCGGCGGCACGTGACCCAGGCAATCGTGAATCATGTCCGGTTCGGGTGTGAATTCCGGATGCGAGCCGTGCCGGATGAACTGCGTCACGGGAAAGCCGCGCCCGTCGATGTAGCCGTAGAACGTGCGGTACGCCAGCGGGCCCTCGGCTGGCACGAGATGCATTCGCGTCTCGCGTTCGACCCGATCGCTGAGCAGACGAAGCTGGGGAATTTCCTTGGAACTGATGCCGAGGACGTCCTTGGCTGTCAGGTAGATCGAGCAGGCATGCTGGCGGTGCAGCTCGTCGAGCTTGTGGCTGACCTCACACCAGATACGCGTCTCGTCCGGCGAGTAGTCGATGATCGGCGGGCCGAGACGCTCGAGCCGATGCCGTCGGCATAGCGCAAACAGCTCCGTCCGTCGCCGAACGTAGGCGGCATCTCCAATGCCGGGATGCCCTGGCTCCAGTTCGAGCCGGTTGGGGTCGGGCGGCTCGATCATGGTTTTGGCATCGATCGGCACGCCGTACTCGATAATCGTCTCGGATTCCTTCTCCTTCATGGCCGAGTCCCCCACAAGGTGCGGTGGCGGAACGACTTGGCGCGAGCGCTATCCAGCCCACATCTTGTACTGTGTTCAGTGCAAATCCTGTTCCCCGCTCCATCCATCTTATACCCGCGCAATTCGCCGTTGGACTCGTCCGGCACGGCCGGCCGTGCGTCACGCGCTCCAGTCAACTGTGATGTTTGTCTTCGCAGGGGTTGCTTTGTTTCTCGCGTCGTGCAATCGGACTCGCGGCCGGCGCTGCGTGCTGAGTAGGTTCGTCGAGAAGGATGGACCGGCCTGAAAGCTCGTCCTACGGCGCGTCGTGGTGACCGCTCCGCGTGCGGCCGGCCGCGGTGGTGCCGGCCGCCCGCCGCCGTCGGAGCACGCCGACGTCACGAATGCCGGAAGGCGCGCGAGGCGCGGGTGCCGCGTCGACTTCGGACCGCGTGATCAGTGCCGTGGGGATCAGCTGTGCCGGTGCATGCCACGCACGCGACCGTCGCGGAAGCCAGCCTTTAGTCGACGCGGGGGCGGGTGGGTGCGCAAGCCGAGCGCGGAAAAGTGCTCCCCCACACTTCATCAAAAGTCCACCTGCACGCTGATCTTGGCGAAGCGCGCTGTCAGAATCGAGGTCGGCACCCGCCAGCCGGTGAGTGTGGCATTCGAATATGTCGGGTTCTCCGTCAGCACGGTACTCACGTTGAACACGTTGTAGAGATCGAGGTTCAACGAGGTCCGCAACCGACCAGATCTCAGGACCTTTCCGAACCGCATATCGAGCTGATTCAGCCGCTCGCCAAACAGCGATCCTGCCGGGACGAGGTTCACCGTGACGTTCGCGGCACCGCCAATCAAATCCCGGCCCAGAGACGATCTCACTTCGGCATTCGGGACGACGCGATTGGCGATGAGCAACGGCCCGGGAAGGCTTTGGAACGATCCGCTGACGATGACATCCACCTTGGGCACCGTGTAGGAGCCGAGGAACTTGAACTGCGTGAGGAACGGGGTCTCGACTCGACAATACGGGTTGGCGAGACCGAGAGCGAACGGAGTGGCCAGGGTCATCTCGGGCAATTGCGCACGAATCTCGCAGCTGTCCGTGGTGCTGCTTCCGGTGCTCACTCCGCCCTGCAGCAGCAACCCGCCTCTCATGCGCGCGTTCACGGTCAAATCGACACCGTGCCACTGCTGAATCTGGTCGCCGTAATTGCTGGCGAACGTGAAGTAGTTGTCCGACGCGACGATCTTGTTGGCGTCGTACAACCCCGAGACGACATAGTTACCGCCGTCCGGCAGCCGTTCGTCGACTGGCGCGGTCACTTGGAAGGGCGTAAAGTCGCTGGCGGCCAGCGCTCGATTATCCGTCACCGCGAAATTGCCGAACCACCGGCGGAAGTATCCGACATCGACCGACACTCGTGGCGCCACCTGTTGCTGGACGCCGGCCGAGAATTCCCAGTTGTAGGGACGAACGCCGTACCCGTCCAGAATGGCGGGGTCGATCGTCGTGCTCGGCGTGGGCTTTCCGAAATTCTGATCGACCATCGCAAAGCAGCGATCGCCGCCACCCGCCAGGAAGTTCTGGTCGGCCGGATTCGTGAGATCGCAATCAGCGACGAAATTGCGATTCCCGTCGGTCCAGTTGCGCGCCACGAAGTTCGCCAGGCGGTTCACGGGCGAGATCGCGTCGCCATAGGGCCCTTGCACTCCCTGGGCGACCAGATACTTGTTGTAGCTCGCCCGGACGGCAGTCCGGCCGTTGCCAAAGAGGTCGTAGACCCCGGCCAGACGCGGAGTCACGTCCTTCCAGTTCACGAGGTCGGTCTTCGGAAGATCGAGATTGCGATTGGGTACGAGCGGTGCGGGGCCCAGGTGCTGCGCGGGAATGTAGATGCTGAGGTAGTCGAAGCGGATCCCCAGGTTGAGCGTGAGCCGGTTGAGCGTCCACTTGTCCTGCGCATATATCCCAATGCCGGCCGGCTGGCGCTGGGACTTCTGGTACGGCGTCGTTCGTTCGGTGATCTGATTCGGGACGCCGTTGTTGAATCGATAGCTGATGTGATAGTCGTTGTCGCTCAGCGACTCATCGCGCAGCACGATGGTGTCCGCGAAGCCGGCCTTGAAGGCGTGCGAACCGGTGATGTAGGACATCGCCGCCATCACATCGAAGTTGCGACCGTAGGTGTTCTGAAACGGCTGCGTCAGCGTCTGTCCGCCGATGCCTCCCCCGTGGTACATCAGGTTGGCGGGCGCCCCGGCAACCGACGCCTGCTCGATGACGGGGATGAGCTGCAGGTAAGGGTCTCCAGCCGGGGTCGCGTTGTACTTGTAGTTCTCGCCCCGGAATCCACCGCGCGCCTCGAGCAAGAGACGGCTCGTCAGCGGTGACGTCCAAGCCACAGTGCCCATGCGCTCGATCGGGTACTTGATTTCGATGGCGGCCTCCGGGGACGTCGTGGCGTTGACGTTGGCGCACTGGCACCGGCCCTGCTCGTCCCAGAAGAAGCTGAACTTGTTCCGCGGATCGGCCTGCCACGTCATCCGGAGATTCACGCTTCGCTGCGTCGCGTTCAGAAACGCCGGGCGGTCGAAATCCGGTTCGTAGGTCCACACGTCTTTGATCCCGGCATTCAGGTTGTAGAACATCCCGCCGACGTAGTTCTGGGTCTTCACCCAGCGCGCCGACGCGTAGAACCACAGCCGGTCCTCGACGATCGGGCCACCCAACCCCGGATTGAAGTCGTAGTTGAGCTTGATCGAATTCGGCGTGCGCAAGCCGCGATCCCTGAGCTCCTGCGTGTAGTTGTCGCCCTGAAATGAATCGTTCACGGCGGTTCCGAAGAACGATCCTCGCAGCAGATTGCCGCCTTCCTTCGGAATCAAATTGATGCGGACGCCGCCGGTCGCCTGGTCGGCCGTGCCCGAGGAATAGTCCACAGCGACTTCCTGCGCACTGCCCATGTTGGGCAGAAAGTTGCTCGCCTGTCCGGCAAGCTCCGCGTTTGCGGTGGACAACCCGTCGATCATGATCCGCTGATCGTTTCCGCTGCTGCCGTGAATGGTGATCGAACCCCCCGTCGTATTGATGATGTTCGTGCCACCGACGTCCTGGTTGTTGATGTTCATCCCCGGAATCAGGATTGCCGTCGTCAGGGGCGTTCTGCCGGTGGGGATGTCGGTCAGCACCTCCTGCCCGAGCACCCGCTGCTTCGAAGCGCTTTGCACGTCCACGATCGGCGACTCGCTGGTCACGGTAATCGTCTCTTCGATCGCGCCGACTCTCAGATCGGCGTTCACCGTGGCGGCAAACGATCCACTGAGCTCGATGCCCTCCCGCCGGACCGTGCTGAAGCCCGAGAGCGTGAACGTCACGGCGTAGGTTCCCGGCCGCAAATCGACGATCTTGTACTGGCCGGTATCGTCGGTCACGACCGAACGAGTGCGCTCGATCAGCGACGGACTCGACGTCTCGACCGTCACGCCGGGCAACACGGCGCCCGAGGTGTCCTTCACCACGCCTGCGATCGACGCCTGGGCACCAGCGATTGACGGAAGGGCGATGAGGAGAAGAGCCGCAAGACAGACGGATCTTCGGAAGTGCATGGTCCCCCCTTTCGTGGGACGCGGGATGGCGGGTTGGGAGAATTGTGGCGAGTTTCTTCGGTGGGTCAACACATTTTCTGCTCTCGCCGAACGAGTCCAATGGCCGGCTCAGCTTGGGCCCTGAAGGTCAATACGGACTTCGATCCGGCCGCCAATTTCTCGCGGTACAACACCTACTATTGGGCGAAGAGCGATCCCGTGCAGAACGACTTGATGAATCGCCGACTGGTCACTGCCTATGATCAGCAATTCGAACTGAAAGGCTGGAAGAAGGCGGCCGAAGGCCAGGCGCAGATCGCCGTGGTCCCCGTCGTCACCACTCAACAGCAGAAGTCGCTCAACACGTTCTACGACAGCTTTGGCGGGGGCTGGGGTACGGCGGTTGGGGAGGGGCGGGATGGGATCGGCAACTACCACTACGAGCACCTGGGTCGAGGGCACGTTGGTGATCGACTTGTACGACGCCGCGAACAAGAAACTGGGCTGGCGAGGCGTCGCCACCGACACTTTGTCGGACAATCCGCAGAAGAATGCGAAGAAGATCGAGGAAGCTGCCGAAAAGATGTTCAAGAAGTTTCCGCCAGAAGTGAAGAAGTGAGACGTGGACTCGTTCTACAATGATGCAGACGAGTGCACGCGTCGGCGCTTCCTGGCGCGCTCCAAGGTGGAGACCCGATTCTGGAATCGCGCGAACCTCGATCCTTTGTCGACGCTGCGGAAGAGGCGGCTGCCGCTGGTGATTACGCGGCAGCCGAACGGCTTTTGCGCGAGGCTGTCCTTCAGCAGGAAGCACACCTCGGCCCTCTCCATCCCGATCTCGCCAACACGTTGAACAATCTCGGCGTCGTTTGCGACCTTTCCGACAAGGTCGACGAAGCCGAGCGCTGCTATCGAACCGCGTACGGCATCGCGACCGCGGCGTTCGGTTCGGACCACCCGTTCGTCACCACGAGTCGAAAGAACCTCGAGGACTTCTGCACAGCCCGAGGTTTGCCTTTCCACCCGGCAATATCTGTCAAACCTCCTGAAAAGCCTCCAGCCATCCCGGTGGAGAGCACGGTCGAAACTCCCGTGGCGAGACCGCTTGAACAGCCTCCAGCCATCCCGATGGCTGGCACGGTCGAAGCTCCCGTCGCCCCGGGATCGTCGCGTGGGCTGGTTATCGCCGCCGTGGTCGCAGGCGCAATTGTGTTGGCTGTGTTCCTTGTATTCCGCGTGATGTCCCGCTCAGTCGGGCCGGCTTCCGACGAGTCGATTCAGCCAGCGCCCGAAACGCTCGCGCCTTCGCCCGCTCAAGCGATTCCGACGGCCGGAGAAAAGCCCGGCTCTGTGCCGGCCGCTAGCCGGTCGACGAGTCCGGCCCCGGCAAGCTCGCCACTGTCGCCACCTCTGGTGGCTAACGCGGCTCTCTGCCGAGCGCTGTCGATTGGTGAATCGCGCGGCTCGGCCGTCGATTGGCGTTGCGACCCGGCAACCCGTTCCGTGGAGGCCGGTCCGTTGATTTTCTACACGCGCCTGAAGTCGCAGAACGACATGACGGTCCTGCACCGTTGGTATCGGGGAGACCGCCTGCAGCAGGAGGTCACGCTGAGGATTCGAGCCAATCAGGGGGTGGGCTATCGGACCTACAGTCGGCAGACGGTCGACAGCCGACGCGCAGCGGATTGGAAAGTCGAGCTCCGGACCAAGGAGGGCGTCCTCCTCCACGAAGAAGGCTTCGTCGTCCGTTAGGGGACTGTCCTTCCTGCCCTTCCCGCCCCTCCTGCCCCTTCTGCCCTTCCTGCCCCTATGAACCGCTCTTGGGAAGCGCGAACGCCGTGACCGTCGTCCCCGATCCGATAATCACCTGCTGCCGGCCATCGACCATGTACGTCATCGCCGCGGCTCCCCAAATCGGCGAGCCGGTCGGATAGAACCAGAGGTTCTTCCCCGTCCGCGCGTCGAAAGCCGTGAAGTTGCCTTCGTTGTCGCCAGCAAACACCACTCCCGAGGCTGTGGACATCACGCCAGCCATCGTCGGCGTCGGATACTTGAACTCCCACTTCCGTTCCACCGTCGTCGGATCGATCGCCCGCAGCACGCCGTAGCTGCGTTCGGCATCGCGCCGGACCGTGCCGCTGTTCGAAATCCGACCGGGAACGATCTCCTCCTTCACGGGGAAATACGTGGCGCAGGTCTCCCGCACGGTCACGAAGAACAGCCGCAGAACGGGATCGAAGGAGGCCGGCATATGGTTGGTGCTCCCCCACTGATCGGGAAGACACCCCCTGCTGCCGTCGTTGACCACGATCGGATGCCCGTCGGGCCCGAGCTCCCGTGCCCAGGTCGTATCGCTGAACGGTTTGCCGACGAGGAGCTTCCCGGTGGCGCGGTCGAGAACGTAGAAAAATCCGTTGCGGTTGGCCACCATCACGACCTTTCGAAGCTGGCCGCCGATCGGGAGATCGGCCAGCACAGGGACGTGATTCGAATCCCAGTCGTGGATGTCGTGCGGGGTGAATTGAAAGTACCACTTCAAGGTTCCGGTATCGGCGTCGAGTGCGACGATTGACGCCGTATAGAGATTCGTGCCCTTGCGATCCTCGCCGTAGTACAACGGATTCGGATTCCCGGTGCCCCAATAGATGAGATTCAGCTCGGGGTCGTAGCTGCCCGTCACCCACGTCGCGCCGCCTCCACGGGCCATCGCCTCCGCGGCCGGCCATGTCTCGCTGCCGGGCTCACCGGGTCCGGGAACCGTGTAAAAGCGCCAGATGCGGGCGCCACTGGTCGGGTCGTATGCGTCAATGAATCCACGTGTTGGAAAGTCGCCGCCCGAGATGCCGACGATGACCTTGTCCTTGACGACGAGGGGAGCGGCTGTCGCCGAGTAGCCGACCTTGTAGTCAGCGAGCACCACGTCCCAGACGACCGTCCCGGTTTTCGCATTCAACGCCAGCAGGTGGGCGTCGGCCGTGGGCATGAACAGACGATCGCCCAGCAGGCCCAGGCCGCGGTTGACGGGCGAGATGGCGCCATACGTCAGGTCGTTGGGCAACTCGCGGCGATAGCGCCAGAACGGACGACCGGTCTGTGCATCGAGGGCCCACGCGGTATTGAACGGACCCGGCAGATACACGACGCCGTCTACAGCAAGCGGCGTCCCTTCGAATCCTCGACGCGGGATGATGCCCGTCTGAAAAGCCCACTGCGCGGCGAGACGATGGACGTTCTCCGGCGTGATCTGTTTCAGCGGGCTGTGACGTTGCCCACTGTAGTCGCCCGAATAGACTGGCCAGCGCGACGAGTTCTTGTAGCCCTGGAGCAGATCCTGAAAGGTGATGCCTGGGGGCCTTCCCTCTTGGGTCCCGTTCTCCTGAGCAAGGATGAGCATGGAGCCCGAGGCGCCCAACAGCATCAATGCGATCAGCCCCCGCGCCGCGGCGGTGACGTGGAAGCCCCGTCTCTTTCGCTCGAGCGTGCGCGTGTTCATCACTGCGACGATCCCACCGGAAAGCGAGCGATCCGGTCGCCGCGCACCGAGCCGACCCAGATCTCCTTGCCGACCTGGATGGCGCCGGTCGCAAAGTTGAACGTCTCGTTGTACGGATAGCGAACGAGCTCGTCCACTTTCATGGTGGTCGGATCAATCCTGATGACGCGCGAGACCGCCATCGCGAATGCGGCGCCCGTCGCGGCTTCCTGCCCGGCCCCGATTAATGATCCATCTGGCGCCCAGCGCAGGTTGTCGAGACGAAAGCCGACGGGTACCTCGTCCCTCTTCACCGGCGTTGGTCCGCGCGACAGCCTGACGAACGACTGACTTCCCCACGCCGCCATGTAGAACCATTTGCCATCCTTCGAAATCTCGATCCCGTTCGCCCCCGACGCCTCGCTACCGGGCACCTTCTTCCAGCCTGCTCCGCTGTGCCACTCCCACAATTCGCCATTGACTTCGCCGGTCATCAGTCGGGCAAATCCGTTCTCGGCGCCCCTCGGCAAGAAGTTCGTCGATGCGAAACCGCCGTCCGGCAACGCGACGACCGAGTTGAGACCGATAGGGTCTGGCGCAATCGCGCACCCCACCCACGTCAACGTCGGCTGCTTGGAGCGCGCATCGAATTCAAAGACCTCGATGGATTCCCGGTTGCCGTGGTGAACGACGTACAGCGTATGGACTGAGTTCCTTCCGGAGCGGAGCGCGACACCGTGCGCCCTGAACTTGTCGCCCTCAGCGGGATCGATGGGACCGGGACATGAACTGTAGGTCTTGGCGTCGAGCTTCTCACGGGCCGCCGGGCCTGGGAAGAGTACGGTCGTCGTCCGGTCCTTGATACCGATCAGCCTGATTGCGCCGCCCGCCGCGTCCCCGGAGGCGATCACCCACTCACCACCTGGCACGGTCACCAGATCCTCAGGACTGATTTGGCCGCAGATGAACTGGACGTTCCCGAGTGGGTCGCAGCTGGTCTGACGAGGTGCGCCACCGCCCTGCGGAACTGCGATTGCGGCCAAACCGAGCAACAGCAGGAATTTCATCGAAGGTCTCCTGCGTCATCATCGAGGATTTTCGGCGGGACGGCAACTGCCGGCCAAATCTGGTTCTACACTAGAAGCCAGCCGCCACCCGCGATTGACAGCATGATCGAAACAACGAGCTTGCCGACTCCGGCCGACAGCCTGACACAGCAGGAGGTTGCGGCGTTCACTGCCGAGGGCTTTCTCGGCCCGAAAGCGATCTTGACGCCCGCCCAGTGCGCGCTCGTCATGCGCTATTTGCGGCTCGATCAACACACATCGCCACCCGACTGGCACAAAGCCCGAGGGGCGTCAGAGCCTCTCATCTTCGATCTCGCGACATATCCTCCCCTGGTCGTCTGGCTTGGCCAGCTGCTCGGCCCCGACATCGTGCTATGGGGCGCCACCGTTGTCGAGCGCAAGCCAGGCCAAACGCACCTCTGGCACACGGACATCGAAACCTCCGCGCCTGATGCACGCGCCATTTCGGTCTGGATCGGCCTGGAGCACGTCAGCCGCCGGTCGGCGTTGCAGGTCGTACCCGGATCCCACCGTTTCGGAAGACCGATTCAACAGGTGGCGCACGAGCGCGGATTGCGACGCGACGATCTCTCAGAGGAGACGGCGCTCAAGCTTGCGCAAGCGTACAACGCGTCGACGTCAGTCGTTCAGGCGGACGTGGCCGACGGACAAGGGCTGCTTTTCGACGGCCGCATCTGGCACGGCTCCCATAACAGCGATGACACCAGTATTCGGACCGCACTGCTCCTTCAATACGCGGCGGCGGATGCGGCCATCTACATTCCGGATTTCGCGCAGCTGGAGTGGCCGTTCCGGTTTCTCGATCGGCCACGTCCGCCTTGCGTAGTGGTGGCTGGCGCGAGGGTGAGCGAGGCTAATCGTCTGGCACCCCCGCCACCGGCCACGAAATCCGGTGCCGCGCTACTGACGGAACTGCATCAGCTTCCGCAGGCGTTCAAAGAAGATCTCAAGCGCGGATGGCGGCCATATCCGCAGTTCAACGGCAGCACCCCGATCGTGAGTGAGATGGGCTGCCACGTCTCGGTCTTGAGCGGCGGATGCTCCCCGCATCCCCCTCATGTTCATCTCGAAGAAGAGGTGCTCCTGCTGTTGGAGGGTGAAGCCGAGCTCGTCATCCCTTCCGGCCCGGACGATCAGGCGCCTCGAATCGAGCGCCTGTTCCCCGGGTCGTTTGTCTACTATCCGGCGTATCAGTACCACACGCTCCGCAATCCTCTACACGCGCCCATCACTTACCTGATGTTCAAGTGGAAAGCGGCGCCTGACGAAATCCGACAGCCGCTGTCGGCGCGCGTCGTGCACCTGCCTCGCGCTGGAAGCCAACCCCCACGTCAGGCGTTCAACGTCGAGATGCTGTTCGAAGGGCCGACTGCGTTCCTCGGCAATCTGCATGCACATGTCAGCGAGCTCCAGCCAGGTGCGGGGTACGCCCCGCATGCCGATGCCCACGATGTGGCAATCGTCGTGCTGTCGGGCCAGATCGAAACACAGGGTCGGCGCCTGAAGGCCCGCAGCGTCGTGTATTTCGCCGCCGGCGAACAACACGGCATGAAGAATTCGGCAGCGGAGCCCGCGCGGTATCTGGTTTTCGAGTTCCACGCGCCAAAGCTGTTGGTCGATCGTGGCGGAGACATACGCGACCATCCGCCGATCGCGCGTGAGCGGGAGTCGGCCCCGCGCACTGTTCGGCCCTCGCTTCGGCACCGATCGGCGGCGGCGGAACGATCGATTCTCATTGTTTCCGATCACGAATTCTTCCCGGACCGCTGCGGAGGCCGCGAGAGCAGCATCCACGAGCTCGCCTGCCTGTTCCAGGGGACCGGGTATCGAGTTGCCGTTCTGGCCAAGCAACACCCATTCGGGGCCGCGCCAGGAGTGCTCCGCACCAACGGTGGACTGGTCGATCGCGTCCTGCATGTGACGCCCGGCGCGATCGCCCGGCGGCTCAAGTTCTACGGCGGGCGTTTCACATGGAGGTCCGACTATCCAGTCATCAGAACGCACGACGTCGTCGGCCACATGGACGAACTGCTGAAGAGGGGCTCCTACGAGCGGGCGATCGTCAATATTCACAGGCCGCACGAGATGCTCGACCTCTCGTCTCCGCAAGCCCATCGTTACCTCGTCTACATCAGGGACGTCGAGGACCTGAACGACATGGATCGGACGTCGTTTCCGTCCCATGTGACCGTCGTCGCGACCTCGCGGTTCTGCGCCGACAGGCTGGCGTCCCAAATCGGCCGGCGGGTTCCTGTCATCGAGCCGTACGTCGAGCGCAATAACTATGTGACCGCATCGACAGGCAAGTACGTGACGTTTGTGAATCCGGTGGAGGTGAAGGGACTCGGCATCGCCGTGAACGTGGCGCGTGCGTGCCCGGACATTCCATTCCTCTTCCTGGAGGGTTGGCCTGTGTCGGACCACGAGCGAAAAAGGCTCCGAGCTAAGCTTGCCGGCCTGCCGAACGTCACGTGGCGCCGGCGGGTTCGCAACATGCGCGGCATCTATCGACAGACCCGCGTCCTGTTCGTCCCAAGTCAATGGCAAGAGGCGTGGGGCCGCGTCGTCGTCGAGGCTCAGTTCAGCGGCATTCCGGCCGTCGCGTCAAACGTCGGGGGCCTGGTGGAAAACGTGGGACAGGCGGGCCTCGTTCTCGATGCCGGGGCCCCGACCGCCGCCTGGGTGGATGCGATTCGAGCGGTCTGGGGCGATCGAGCCCTCCACGAAAAGCTGTCGGAATGCGCCCGTCGACAAGCTGGCACGTACTGGAAGGACGCCGCCGTTAACGCCCTGAAGCTTGCGGATCTGTCGAACGGACGGCGCGAGAGTTCGTCAGGAACCTTAGCAGATCCTCGAGATCCCGATCGGTGAGTCGATCGGGGGGAAACGCCGGCATCCGCGAGCTCGTTTCAGAAATGATCTCCCGCAAGCTCGCCTTCAGGAATCCGCGAAGCTGTTCGCGGACGTCCATGATTTGAATCGAGAACGCGTCAATCCGCTCACCGTTTGCGGCGCGAAGTGCCGAACCTTCGCCGCGCGACGTCCCAACCCTCCCGTCCTGGCCTGCTTGCGGCCGCGACCACCAACACGACGCATGCTTGAACCGGCTTCACGGCGTCAGCCCCGAACTCGACCGCCTTGTGAGTGTTCTCAGAGCATGTTGCGGAATTGGCCGCGGCCTCATGTAGTAGCGCAGGCCTTCAGGCCTGCAATTCGCCTTGTAGCGCAGGCCTTTAGGCTAATGCCGTTCGGAAATTCGTGACTGACCGCACAGCGGTCAGTTGCGACGCGACCCGCGGCGGGAAGCATCGCGGGCCGTCGCGCCGTTTCCGTCAGCCCGAAAAACGGCGTTGAAAACGCTCGCCGCCCTGTCCTGGCGCGGCCGTCCTGCTGATTCGCGAGATCGCCCGGATCAACGAGGCCTACCCGGGCAACGCCTCGGTCCGGGTGACCTCGCGGACGGTAGACGGCCGCGCAGCGCCACGGCGGCAGCCGTTTTTCCAGCGCGTTGTCGGGCTGACGCAAACGGCGCGCGGCCCGCGATGCTTCCCGCCGCGGCTCCGCGCCGTCGCTGGCGGCTGGGCGGAACAGTAGACACGGAGGTCCGAATCGGCATGGCGCAAGGGCCTGCAGTTGACCGCGTGACACGTCAGGAAAACCCGCGCGCAGTGCTACTGCCCTTCCTGCCCTTCCCGCCCTTCCTGCCCCTCCTGCCCCTCCGTCAGGGCACATCCGGCAACCGCCGACCGGCGATCCAGATCGAGTCGATCTGTCGCGTGTGACGGACATCGTCGAGCGGATTGGACTTCAGCACGACGAGGTCGGCCCATTTCCCCGGTTGCAGAGTACCCAGATGTTGATCGAGCTTCATCACGCGTGCGGCGCCGCCCGTGGCCGCCACCAGCGCCTGCATCGGCGTCAGGCCGGCTTTCACCATCATCTCGAGCTCGGTGTGCTCGAAATATCCCTGCCATTGGCCCAGGTTCGTGCCGCTGTCGGTCCCGAGCGCGATCTCCACGCCGGCATCAGCCAGCAGCTTCAGATTGCGACTCCCCTGCTGCAGCGCTGGCTTGATGGCCTGAGCGTCCTTGTTGTTCCGAGTTTTTTCCTGTTGGGCCGGATCGTTGAGTAGCGTCATCTCTCGTTTGTACACGTCGGCGTGCCTCAGGAAGAACGGATCGCTGAAGAACGCCGGTGTCGTCTCGTAGGTAAAAACCGCCAGGTCGCGCGTGAACGTGGGAATGTATCCAACGTTTCGACGCTTGATGCTCGCAATCAGGTCCGCATCGACGTCCTGATCGCGCACGCTGTGGGCGAGAACGTCGACCCCCGCGTTGACGAGCCCCCGTGCATCCTTCAAGTAGTACAAGTGGGCCGCAACCCTCAGCCCTCGTTTATGTGCCTGGTCGATGAGAGCCGCGTACACCTCGGGCGGTGTATCGTTGGGGCCGCCGGTGATATGCATCTTGATGATGTCCGCCTTCGCATCCGCATAGCGATCCACGCGGGTGCGGGCCTCGTCGGCGGTCTTCAGATCGCGAAGGCTCGGGCCCGCCACGTACACGCGCGCGCGGTTGAGAGCTCCCTGCTCTTGCTCGTCGCGCAGCGCGACGGCATCTGGAAGATCGTTCGCACCCGTGCCAAGAACGACCACCGTCGTGACGCCATAGTCAGCGTATACCCGGAGCTGCCCCGACAACTTTTCGCGAACGGGCCGTGTGGATTGATCGGCGTTCAAGTGGCCGTGTGCGTTGATCAGCCCAGGCACAATCGTCTTGCCCGTGACGTCGATTCGAACGGCGCCAGCCGGGACTGTCACGGCGGCCGGGGCGCCAACGGCTTCGACGCGGCCGTTTCTGATGACGAGCGTCGCCTGGTCGAGCGGCGGCCGTCCGGTGCCGTCAATCACGCGCGCGCCCGTCAGAGCGACAGTTCCGCCTGCTGGAGCCTGTCCGAGCAAATACAAGGTGGGGGCGCCCACCACCATGAGCACCGCGCTCAGGAGAACCGCTGTGAGACGCGGTCGAATGGATTTCATGTCGAACCTCCTCGAATGGCGGACCGCCGAAGCCTTGGCGGAGGCTGGTTAGGGCTGCCAAACCACCCTTAATTTACTCGAGCGCGAACACCCAGACGGCTCCGCCTTCCGGAACCTCCGGATACTCGCCGGGAAACAGCCGATTCAGGGTCGCCTGCATGCCGCGCGAATCTCCGCCCCAGCCGGACTCGACGGCGATGTACTGCTTTCCGTCGACGAGGAACGACGTGGGCGGCGCCACGATGCCCGAGTTGGTGGGGATCTCCCACAACAGTTTTCCTGTCGACGCATCGAACGCATGGAACTTACGGTCGCTCGTGCCTCCGGTAAACACCAGCCCACCGCCGGTGGCCAGCATCGAACCCCAGTTCGGGGACTTCGTGTAGCGATGGGTCCACGCACGCTCGCCCGTGTCGACGTGCCAGGCCTGCACTTCCCCGAAATGATCGGCGCCAGGAGCGACTGAAGGTCCGCCGCCGCGCACGCCAACGAAGCCGCGGCCAGGTGTGTACGTCACGTCAACACCCATGCTGGATCCGCACAAGTTATTGTTGGCAGGAACGTAGATCATCCGCGTCTTCGGGCTGAAGGCGATCGGCGGCCAGTTCTTCCCCCCGTGTCCGTTTGGACAATAGCTCGCCTGCTTCCCCGTCCCGGGCTTTCGCTCGGGATCGATGTCGGGCCTTCCAGTCACCGGATCCAGTCCGCGAAACACGTTCTGGTAGACGTAAGGCTTGCCTTCGACGAACCGGATCGGTCCTGCGCTCCGCTCCAGAAACCACAGATAGCCGTTGCGGGCGACGTCGATCAGCCCCTTGACCGTGCGTCCGTTGCGGCGGTAGTCCACGAGAATCGGGGGAGACACCTCATCCCAGTCCCACGAATCGTTCGGGTGATATTGGAAGTGCCCCTTGATCGCGCCGGTGGCGACGTCCAACGCAATCGTCGACGTCGTGTATAAGTTGTCGCCCGGACGCTGGTCGCCGATCGTCGGGCTGCCATTGCCGGTGCCCCAGTACGACAGATTGGTCTCCGGGTCGTAGTTCCCGGTCACCCAGACCGGCGCGCCTCCGGTCTTCCATCGATCGTCGGGAGGCCATGTATCGCTGCCAGCCTCGCCTGGCGCCGGAATCGTATGTGTGCGCCACAATTCTTTACCGGTGTCGGGATCGAAGGCTGCGACGAATCCACGGATACCGAACTCTCCTCCCGAGGCGCCTACCATCACCTTGCCGTCCGCGATCAGCGGCGCGAGCGTGATGTAGTGCGCCGACTTGTTGTCGGCGACTGTCGTCGCCCACGCTTCCCGGCCGGTCTTCGCATCGAGCGCGACGAGCACGGCTTCACCAGCTGCATAGAAAACCTTGTCTCCGTGCAGCGCGACGCCTCGATTGGTTTCGTGAGGGACGAGCGCGCCCGAAGGTCGTGGACGCCGATATCGCCACAGCAGATTGCCGCTCCTGGCATCAATGGCAATGACCTGACCGTTCGGCGACGTGACGAACATCGCCCCGTTGTTCACGATCGGCGCGGCTTCGTGGACTCTGGCTTCTCCTGTTGAGAATACCCAGGCGGAGCGGAGGCGGCCGACGTTCTCCGGCGTGATCTGATCGAGCGGGCTATACCCCCAACCATCGTAGGTGCGTCGAACCATCAACCAATTGCCGTCTTCGGGGTTCTTGAGTCGATCGGCGGTGATGGGCTTGTAGTCCCGCAAGACCGCAGGCATCGGGGCTTGAGGTGGCGGCGGCTGATCGCGTTGGCCCGACAAGGGTGCGAGCCCCAGAAGAAACGCGAGGCCACCAGCCGAACCGACGGCGCACGCATGCCGACTGCTGAGCATGATTGTCTCCTCCGACGCCGTTCCGACAATTCGGCTGCACGCGCGACATCATATACCTCGCGCGGGGGTCTGACGGGGCTGACGGGGGTCAGACCCCGGTGATGAACCGTAGCGGGGTCTGACCCAACGTTGAGCGGGGTCTGACCCCACGTTGCAGAAATTGCAATGAGCGGATCCATCGCCGAGCTCAGGCGTCAGGATCCGGCCGTCACTCCAGCGTGAGCGAGGTCCTTGCGAGCACCGTCGCCTTGCGGTCCGTCAGCTCCACCTCGATCTCGTGTCTCCCCCGATCGACGGTTGGCTTCTCGACGAAAAGGGCGTAGTAGCCCGAGAGAGCGCCGGCCAACCGAGTCATCGCCTGACTCGAAAAGACGTGCGTTCTGGTATAGAAGCCTCCGGTCTGGGCGGAAACAAGCTGGAGCCCGGCCTCCAACGAGTGGTAGTCCGCATTGGTTACGTCCAACGAGAACACGGCGACGCGCGCCGCGAGGAGAGCGTCCCGCGCCAGCGCGTAGCCCGGCTCCATGGTCACGCCACCCGCTCCAAAACGCCCGAAGCCATGACCGACGAGCACGACGGACTTCGAGCCCGGCAACGGTTGCAATGCCGCACCGATCAACTGCAGACCCTTTTCGATGCTGTAGGTCCGCTTGCCCATCGCCGAATCCAGACGAGCAACGAGCGACACCGCGGGAGTCTCCTCGGTCGCCTGAGGGCGCCGGTCGAACAGGATCCCGCGATCCAGAATGCGTCGCAAGCGTTCATGATCGTTCGTGAAGTCGACCCAGATCTTGAGATGCGAATCGAAGGAGAGAATCGCGACGCGGTCGGCGGGCGTCAAGCTGTGGAGATACCCTTGCGCTTTGATGAGCATGCGCATCAGGCCGATGATGCGCGATGGCTCCAGATCCTTTTGGAACACGAAGATGATGAGCCGACCGACCGGCGTTGGTGAGGGTGCGCCCTCGAGCTGCGCGGCGGCGAGAGGCACTTGCTCCTGACCCGCCGGGTCGCCTCCAACCCAAAGCGCGGACTCGACCCGGACAGCCTTGCCCGCAATCTTGACTCGAAAATCGTCGGCCGTCAGACCGAGCAAGGCGTTTCCGCGATCGTCGACAACACGAGCGTCGACAATCAAACGCGGCACGTCGACACGTTCAACAAGACGGCGCTGGTCCGCCTCCTGCGTGCGGACCGAATAGCTGCACAGCACAAGTGAACATGAGAGCGACGCGATGAGCCGGCGCAAGCTCATCCTCCCTATCGACTTTTCCCTTGCGGCACGCCGACACCGGTGAGCTTTGCCCGCTCGATCGACTGCTGAATGAAGCCCGACGAGCGGGCCTCGGCAACAAAACGCTCGATGGCGTCGAGCTTCGACCGGTCGCTCTTGCCGACGACGAAGCACTGCTCGACTTCCAGGAAGCTGTCGGGCAAAGCGCGCAACTTCGAGGCAGTCGCCGATTGAGCATCGAGCGCTCGCTGGCGGTTGATCGCGAACACATCAACCTCTCCAGCAGCGAAGAGCTTTTCCAACTCGGGAGCCGGAGGCATTGTCGGAAAGACCTTGACCTGCGCATTCCGCAGGTGGCTGCTGACGAACAGCTCCTGCGTCTGCCCCTTCACCGCCCCGACTTTGACACCCGATCGGTCCACGTCACCGCTCTTCTGGATGGCCGAGTCGGCACGAACCAGGTAGCTATTGAACATGACCAGGAATGGCGCCCCGAACTCGACCTCGCGCGCACGCGTTTCGTCGTAGGCCAGGAAGCCGATGTCGGCCGTGCGATTGTTCAGGTGATCGATCACGCTTTTCGCGTCTGGCGCGGGAATGATTGTCGAAGGCACGCCCAACGTTCGAGCGAATTCCTTCACCAAATCCGGGACCGGTCCCTCAGGAACTCCGGTTTGCGGATTGACGCGCGAGTGCACGGGGTTCGAGCTCAGAAACACCGCGCGCAGGGTCCCGGTGGGGGCAATCGCTGACGCGGGTGATTGAGCCATCGCCGGCGTTGACATCAAACATGCCACGAGGAGGATGCTGAATTTCATGTCTTCTCCTGCGATGTGCTGCCTACTCCCTTGGACCATAGTGCGGCAACGGCCGTCCGACTTCGTAGGCACCGAGGTCCGGCGCGCGGCCGCTGAACTCGTCATTCACGCCTGGCAATCGCGCACCGGCGTCCACCGCCACCGACCCCGGTCGAAGCTGAAAGTCGAAATCCGACGGCTTGTAGAGCGTGCGCGGATCCGGCCCCGGCGGCGAGACGTTCACGAATACGTCGTAATCGACGAGCACGCTGTGCCGATCCTGACCCGTGGCCTCGCTGAACTCTTTCAGGGTCTTGAACCGTCGCGTCTCTCTCGCCTGTGCTTCGAGCTGCACCTGCTGCTGGAAAGGAACGGCGCCGGCGTCGCCGGGAAAATTGGCGCGAACGGAAAACGGAGGCGTGCTCCACGCGAAAGCGAACTCGGCGCCGGCGTTGGGACGGAACCCGTTGTAGTCCGAGCTGGAGTAGTTCGTATTGGTCTCCACCGAGAACGTTTCCAGCGTCTCGCTCTTGCCCAAGATCAGGTTGTTGCGATAGTGCACGTTCGAAGCGGCGAGAAGCATCGGCTTGACCGGCGCGATGAGCGTGTTGTGGTAGACGACAATCCCCGCCGACGAAGCGGTGAACTTGACCGCACCCCCTTCCGGCGCGTGATAGACGATGTTGCGGATGAAGTAGACGGGGCCGCCGAACATCGGCTGCACGCTCAGCGCGCGGTGGCCATGATTGAAGCACCGGTTCCGAAAAATGCGGATGTTGTGCGCGCCCCCGTCCGCTTCGATGCAGTTGTCTTCGACGTTGGAGATGTCGTTGCCATAGAAATCGATCGACACCGGCATGCGATCGCGGATTGGATTCGGGGTGCCGTCGGGGTTGCCGTAGGTTGCGACATCGACGCCGTCGTGGAAATTGGAGATGGCGTTGTACGCGACCGCGTGTCCGGAGCCGTAAACCTTCACCGCGTATTCTGAGACGAGTTTCGGGCTGTACTCGGGCAGGGTCTGCCACGTTCGCCCGGTGAACCCCATCAACACGTTGGGGCTGAATCGCCCGATCATCACGTTGTCGGCGATGTAGTAGTCCTTCGAGCCGGACCAGTCCGTATAGACCGCGCGCCCGACGTTCTCGAAGCGGCATTTCCTGATCGTCAGGCCGCTCGAGCCTGTAATGTTCTTCAGCCCGCCTTGAAACGCCAGGTCCGTGTTGCGGATGGTCAGACCCTCGAAGTAGTTGTGGTTGGCGGCCATCACGTTGAACAGGTTATAGGCGCCGTCGCCGTCGAAGATGGCTTCGCCGTCGCCCGCACTTTTGATCACGATGGGCCTGTCGGCAGTCCCGCTTTGCGTCAGAAAGTACGTGCCGCTCGAGACCGTGCCCAGGCCACCACCGTATCGGTAGCGATCGTCCTTGTACAGGCCGGCGTGGACCAGGATTGTGTCGCCCGGTTGGACGCGCGCGGGGTAGGTATTGAAATTGTCGGAATGAGACGAGCCGGTGTAGTACGCGCCAAGCAGCCCGGTGAAGGCCGGCTCCTGCTTCTGACCGTTGTATCCCGGCGGATACACATGATACGTCTTGCCGCCGGCCGCCGGCTTCGGTTCGGCGCGCGTCCGAACCACGACGATCTGCTGCGCCCGGCCGTCGAGCCCATCGGGGTCCGACATCACGAACCGGCATTCGTAGTCGGTTGCTGGGTCCAGGTCGAAGATGCTCCCGGCAAATCCGTTCGGCGTCATATAGCGGAGAGCGTTCTCGTTGATGCGCTCGTTCCCGATGCGCAACAGGGGTGAGGCCTCTTTCCAGGACTGCTCCCCCTTCCTGCGGTAGGAAACCGCGACGGTCGCGTTGCGGTTGTCGTCGCCGTCAATCCGCCATTCGAATCCGAGCGAGACGAGCGTCGCCGGCTCGACAATGAATTCTTTTGCGGTCGTCCGATCCGCAGCCGACACCGCGGGTGTCCAGAGCCACACGACGGAGACGATCGCAAGCCCGCGAGACATGGCCCTGCTTCGCGTTTCTACTCCGCGCTGGCGGACCAGCATCAGCGCCGATTCTGCCATGGACCTCTCCCCAGGCGCGCTAAAACCGCCTCATGCGGCCCACGCTCGAAGATGGCCGACGCGCGTTGCGCGAAGCGTCCGAACTCGCGAAGGGACAGATCGTCCCTTTGAGGTTTCTAAGTGCGCTACCATCGTCACAGGCTCGGCACCGGTCCGGTGCCGCCATCCCAGTCCTTCACCACGCCGTCCGGACCCTTCAGGTACCCGAGCAGGCAACCGGAAGAGCCATCGACCAGTGGGTGACAGCGCGCCTTGATCGCGTCGCCCGGCTTGAGATAGTCGCGCGTGATGCCGATCTTTTCCAGGCCACTGCGGCTCGTCGCTTCGAGCACCCAGCTTTCCACGGTGCCACCTTTCTTGACCTCGATATACACGAAAGAATGCGGCGCGACGAGATGCACCTCTTTGACCACGCCTTCGAGATCGATGGTCTTGTCGGTGTAGTTGCCGTGAGAGTGGTGCGCCCCGATCGGCAGCACGAACCAAAGCCCACAGACGATCGTCAGACCCAGCATGCGACGCATGATTTCGTCTCCTCACATCAACATAATGAATCGCCTTCATCGGGGCGGCTGCGGCTGACCGCCCTGAGGCTGCGCGCCGCCTCCGCCACCCCCCGCCCGCCCACCGAGCTGGCGCTCCGGAAAACGATTGTAGTAGAGGCTTCGATAGCGGACCGGATTGCCGTCGGGGCCAAGGATCGCCATCGACTGCTGGAAAATGAGAGGCGGCGGCTGCCCCTTCGCGACCGTCGCGTCCAATACATAAAGCCGGTTCTCGTGCAGGTAGATTGCGACATACGATCGCGACGCGTCAGGGTTGGTCAACTGGAGCGTGTGCCCCGTAATCAGGTTGATATAGTGAAACGCATCGTAGGTCACCTTCACGTCCGGCTTTTCGCGAAACATCCTCGCGGCCTGCGCGACGGACGCGGCAATGTCGATCACCCAGTAGCCCACGCCGCCCACGTACGCCACGTGGTCGATCGCTGCGTGTATTTTTTCGGCATCGGAGTAATCCACGACGGTGACCGAATACCGGTTCGGCCCCTGGGCCCACTTGTAAACGCGGCCCGGATACTTTGCGCCGTACTCGGAATCCCACGTGATCGTCTCGACGGTCGGTTGACCGGGCGCCGGAATGGAGAAGCGGTCTTCTTTGTTGACGTACTCGGTCCACTCCTGCGCGATAACGGGTTGCGCAACGAGGAATGCGCACAGTGTGATGGTCATTCCAATGACACGCATGTTGCTCACCCCTTCTTGTCTTATCCGAGGGGCTACGCCCCTCGGACTCCCCTACAGCCTCACTCGCTCGGCTTCGCTGGCTCGCTCCGTTCGTCTGGCTCGCTCGCGGTGCTCGCTCGCGACGCGCAAAGCCTCAGGTTTTGAGATAGCTTCTAGTGGAAACGACGATAGGTTAGCCCATTCATGGGCGGAATAAGGCGGATGAGGTAAGTAGGACTAGTGAGAGAGTACGTAGGGTTTGCCTTCCTACGCACAGCGGCCCTCGATTCCGTTCGGGACTACCTCACGAACAGCTCGAGCCGGTGCGTGTCCCTCGGACCCAGTCGGCGAGCATTCGATATTCGGGATCGTCGCGCGACTGCCATCGACGCACCCCGTTGTGGGCGTACGACCCGCCGCCGTCGGGATGAAGCGGCTTCAGCAGGAAGCGGCTCTGCTCGGGATTTCCGGGAATGATCAAGCGCGAGATCGACTGAAATGCGCGTCGCGCCTCCTCGTCGCTCCACACACTGCCTTGTCGGGGAACTGGAGCGAAGCCGATGATGCCGCCCGCGTGGCAGTTACTGCACCGGATGTGACCTTCGCGAGGGGTCGCGAAGACCTGCTGCACGCATGAGCGGAAGAACTCGAGGTCGAGCGCCGGCTCCGGTGCCGGGACGTACTGGTCCGCCGGCAGCGCGCGAATCCACTGCAGGAGCGACGCGTACTCGGGATCGTTCCTCGATCGCCAATAGGTCCCGCCTGTATGGACGAGCCCCCCGGCGTCGGTTGCGAGCGGCTTCATCAACAGGCGGCTGCTTTCCGGGTTCCTCGTGTTCACGAGCCTCGTGACCACGTCGAAGTTGCGTCGCGACTGCTCCACGGTCCATCCGGCGTCGGTCGCAGGGGTTTCCAGACTGAACCGGCCGCTCGTCTGCCAGGTGTGGCACATGACACACGATGCGTAGCCGGGCATCGTGCCACCGCGATCCGCCACGAAAACCTTCTCGACTGTGTTCCGGTAGGCCTCGACGTCGGCAGGAGTGGGAAACGCAGGCGCCTGTCCTGCAGCAGCCGCTTCCGGGCGACGTGCATCCGCCGGCGTCGACGCGGCCACACAGAAGGCCATCGACAGCCATGCGGCTTTCGCAGCCCACGTCGTCCATCGACCTCGAGACGAGTGTAGGGGCTGTTCTGCGGCCATGGCTCCTACCCTCCGGCCTTGCTGCTCGTTGCGGGTGGATTCACGCGCGCGAGCGGCAGGATCGCCGTGCTGATGCGCGCCGGCCGCGCACCGGTCTTGATCGTGGCCACGATGGCCAGCTTATTGAGGTCCACGGCCACCGTGCGGTCGGTGCCGGAGAGGGCCACGTACATGTAGCGACTGTCGGGCGTCGGCGTCATCCAGTTGGCCGTCGGACCAACTTCCACCGCGCCGATGTACTTCAGATCGGGCAGGCTCCATCCGTAGATCCGGCTGTCGAGCCGGCTTGACGCCCAGACCGCCGACCGATCCGGAAGCACCTCGAGGCCGTGCATATCGCCGGTCTGAATCCCGTCCGCGTTCTTTTTCCACGCGGGCAGCGGCGGCGGCCACAGCAGATCGACCATCTGACGTTTGGTCCAGTCGATCACCCACACGGCGTTAATGCCGGTGGCCTGCGCGAACATCCGCTTCGTCGAGCCGTCAGGATTCGCCTCGAAAGCCATCGGTCGCACCTCGTGATGCGTTCTGCCGGTACTGAAGGTGGCCAGTCAGCTCCATCCCCCAGACCACGGTATCCGTCTTGGGGTCGATCACCTGAATCGTCGGCTCACCCGGCTCCACCTCGCCGCTGAGGCCGGCGATCACGAAGTTGTCGTCCGGTGTCACGTAGGTGTTGTGCACCGGATGGTGAACTGCGATGCTTCGAACCACCTTGTTGGTCGCGATGTCGATCACGTCGACGACCGACGGGAGGGCCCCGTTCGCACTGGCCTGGAATCCTGGTCCCGCCACCTTGCCCGACCGGTTCCTGATGGCCGCGTAGATCTTCCGGTGCTTCTTGTTGACGACGATCTTGTTCGGCCTTTCAGAGAGCGGAATCTGTTGCACGAGCTGAAGGGTCTTCGTGTCGAAGACGTCGACCGTCTTGTCCTGCTCATTGGAGCAGTAGTAGTAAAGGCCGTCGGGATGGACCGTCAGATTGTGGGCGTGCGGGCAGCCCTTGATGAGTCCGACCACCTGGTTGCTGGCTGGATCGATGATGTGGTGGACGTTACCGGCGTTGTTGCTCTGCAGGATGCGAACGGCAACCCCTGCATAGGAATCGAGCCGGGGCACTCCCTGCGCCGCCAGCGATGCCGCAAGAACAAGGAAGGCGATGCCGATCGACAGCGCCCGACCGATGAGTGGACCCGTCATCATGGACCTCCCTGGCAAAGGTTCGGACCACATTATGCCTCACCCGAGCTCGAGCGACATTATCCGCGTTGCCGGAAAGGGGAAGGGCTGCCGGCCGACCCGCCATGATGGTGGCGCACAAGGCCGGCGGCCCGTTGACACCCGCGGACGCTGCTTTCCTTTACTGCGAGAAGTGATCGCTCAGCGTATGTGGGGAACGCCCCGACACTGCTGGCATGGGCGCTCGTCACCGACTTTAGGAAGGGCATATGCTTCGGTCACCGCCAGGACAGGATCCTCGAGCTGCAACTCCGTCTCGTGTCCGCAGTCCAATCCCAAGTGAATGATTCCGCTCTCGAGATCCAGAGCGCTCGAGGTGACACGACGCGGCGGACCGATGGCCGCCGCGGCATGCCGTCTCAGGTCCTGCCATTGGTTGATCATGAAGTCCGCCAGCTCGAGACGCTCGGCGGCGGTGAACGGCGTCAACCCTTTCCGACCCCCGCCAGGACGTTCGCCGATCTCCTGGAGATGGCTGGTAAAGCCCTCGCAGACTTCAAAGGTGTCGAATGTGTCGTCCGGGGATTCGCCATAGCCGCGCGCGACGCCGATGATCCCGTGTTTGGCCTTGATCTCTCGACCCGTCGAGAGCACGTAGGTATCGCGGTCCTTCCGTCTCATCGATCCTCCGCGGAGTGCAGCCGGTTGGTTCGGCAAAGCCCAACGGCCAACTCCGTTATCGTCCCGCGGTCAGCTCGTTCTTGATGACCTTTCCGCCTTTCATCACGAACTTGACCCGTTGCAGCTCCGTGATGTCGCCGAGCGGATCGCCCGATACGGCGATGAGGTCCGCGTACTTCCCGGCGGCGATCGATCCAATCTGATCCTGCCAACCCATCGCCTCCGCGTTGATCGTCGTCGCGGACTGAATGGCTCTTGCGGGGCTCATGCCGGCGCGCTTGACCAACGCTTCGAAATCAAGAGCCTGGGTCCCATGGGGGTAGGTCGAGCCATCGACGCCGCTGCCCAGCATGATCTTGAGGCCCTTGGTCGCGGCGGCCATCGAAACGGCCTTCTCGAAAATGGGAATCATCCGGTACTTGCCGCCGGTGTTCTTGTTGTCGTTGTCGTCCATGTACGGCTCGAGGTACCGCACAAACGTCGGATCGTAGTACAGCTTCTTGGCCACAATCATGTCTGCTTGTTCCTGATTCAACCCAAACGCATGTTCGATGGTGTCGCATCCGGCGACGATGGCGTTCTTCTGCCCATCGCCTCCCAAGGCGTGGCAAGCGGCCTTGCGTCCGAGCCGGTGTGTCTCGTCTATCAATGCCTGCAACACCGGCATCGGATAAGTCGTGACATACTGCGCCTCGCCGGTGGGACTGAATGAGTAGGCACCGCCCGGGAACAGCTTGATCCAATCGGCGCCACGTTCGATCTGCTCGCGGACGGCGGCGCGCGCCTCATCGGCCGAGCGGACAACCTTTCGTTCCAACGGATTCTCCGGCTCGGTCGCCGGCGTTGCACCCCACGCGATCCCCCGCGTCGAGACCTGAAACCGTGGACCATCGAGCCGGCCCTGGTTGATGGCATTGCGGATCTCGACGTCGGCATACCCGTTGCCGTGAGAGCTCATGTCACGCGCCGCAGTAAACCCCGCTCGGAGATCCGCCTGAAGATTCTGAATAGCGATGAGGGTCGCCATTTCCGACGTGATCTTCGGCCCACGGTTGTTGAACATGTGGCTGTGCGCGTCGATCAGACCGGGCAACACGGTCGCCTGGCTGAGATCGATGATCTGGGCGCCCGCAGGGATCTTCACCTGGGTTTCGGGTCCAACAGCGGCGATTCGCTCGCCCTGGAGGACGACGACCTGTTTCGTCAGCATCTGGCCGGCGCTGCTGTCGAACAATCGGCCGGCGCGAACCGCGATCGCACGAGGCGCCGGCGGACATTGATAGACGCCGCCATCAGGTCCGATACACGGTTGCGGACCTGCCCCACGCCAAGGCGATGGCGGCGGCGCCTGGGCGGACAGGGCGATTGCTGCCACCACGATTCCTGACGCTGCCAACGCAGTGATGCATCGCATCGTAAGACCCTCCGCTAGGTGGCTGGGTGAGCGTCCGGACTTGATCGCACGATCAGCCACAGCCGCCGCGATCATACGCGACGTCCTGGCCGATATCACCATCAGCGTTGGGAATTGACCAGCGGATTGTCGGCGTGCGTGGCGGCCTTGCTACTTGGCTGCGACCGGCGTGACCAGCGGCTTTCCTTTTTCGACAATGTAAGTCGCCAGGACGCGAGCCTGTGCGGAGCCGTTGTTCGTCGCGTTGTGAACCAAGCCGGCAGGGATCAGAAACGTCTGTCCCGCGCCGAGCGTCACGGAAGGCCTGCCTTCCTGCTCGAGCACGATGGTCCCCGCCAAGACATATCCGGCTTCTTCGCCTGGATGGGTGTGACGTCCGACCGTTGCGCCAGCTTGAAACTCGGCGAGGGCCTGGACGATTTCGCGGCCAGGAACGGAAAGGTTGCCCTGTTGCAGCACAGTGCGCGTGAAGCCGGGCTGCTGGGCGGCCAGACCGGCCACTACGAGCGTCACGAAGGTCATCGTTGCCAGTCTCATGGGAGGCTCCTCACTTGGTCAGTCGCTTTACACCGGGAATGCGCGGTGATCATACGACACCCATCTCGACCGAAGACCGGAAAACGGAGAGCGCTTCATCAGCATCCGATAAGGTGACTGGCACCCGCAGATTCGGGCCCTGGCAGGTGGAAATGATGTTCCAGTCCCCTTGGTCCGACGTTGTATAAAGAAGTTCCCCTCCGACCACGAAGCCAGAGAGGTCCCTGGTATGGCGAAGCGCATCGTGATTTGCTCGGATGGCACCGGGAATACATCGATTAAAGGCCGCGGCACGAACGTCTTCAAACTGTTCGAAGCGGTCGATTTGACCAGCCACCGATTCGACCCGTCCGTCACTCCGCAGGTGGCGTTGTACGACGACGGGGTTGGCACCGAGAGCTTCAAGCCGCTCAAGATCTTCGCGGGCGCGACGGGCTTCGGTCTCAGCCGGAACGTCAGGCAGCTTTACAAAGAGCTGGTACGAATCTACGACCCGGACAATGAAATCTACGTGTTCGGGTTCAGCCGCGGCGCTTTTACCTGTACGCACGCTCGTCGGGCTCATTGGCCGGTGCGGACTTGTCGACCCGGCGAAGTTGCGTCCGCAGACGGCCAAGCAGCTCGATTCCGTGGTCAAGAAGGCTTATCGTGCGTACCGGTCGTGTTTCCGCACGAAGCTCGCGGAGCTGTTCCGTGGAAAGCCGAACGATGAGCGAAGCGAAGCGTTCAAACGGACTTACTCCCGCGAAACACGAGGTTCGCATCCGCTTCATCGGAATCTGGGACACGGTCGATGCCGTGGGCCTCCCGTTTCACCTCGGCGACATCCTCAACAAGACCTTCTATCGATTCAAGTTTCCCGACTATCGCCTGAGCCGCATCGTCGACCGGGCCTGTCACGCCTTGGCCATCGACGACGACCGTCACTCGTTTCGTCCGTTGATGTGGGACGAGACGCGTGAGGAAAACGGGCGCATCGAACAGGTCTGGTTTGCCGGCGCCCATTCCAATGTCGGTGGCGGCTATCCGAAGCAGGGCATGTCACTCGTGGCGCTGGACTGGATGCTGTCACAGGCCGAGCGCGGCGGGCTGCGATGCAACGCGAAGGGGCTTCGGTTCAATCCGGACGAGCGGCGGGGATATAGCGAGCACGCGAACGTTGACGACAAGCTGTACGACCCTCGTGCGGGGTTGGGTGTCTTCTATCGCTGGAAGCCGCGGGACATCGACAAGTTGAGCCGAGTCAACGGCGTCAAGCCGAAGGTGCACATGAGCGTGCTGGAACGCATCGCCCACGGCACGGAGGACTACGCGCCGGGCAACCTCCCGCCCGGTGCCAAGGTCGTGTTTACGGAGCCAACAAATCCAAGCCACCGTGAATTGCTGGAACGACGGGCCACGAACCTCGAGCGCGAGCTCGGTGCATCGAAGGCTGCTCACGAGGCGCTCCCCGGTCGTGTTCGAGACGCGTTCATCGTCGGTCGTCTGTCGTACTACGTCTATCTGATCTCGTGTACTGCGGTCGTCATCGCCGCCGTCGGAGGAACAACGGCGGCGGTGTTGCTCGACCCAGTGACGATGCTCGAGCGCATCGGTACGTTGATCGGCCGAGTGTTGACGAGCCCCTTCCTGACGGCATTCGAGATCCTGCAAACGCTTTTCGCCACCCCACAACTGCTGGCCGCCCTTCTAGGCGGTTTCGCCCTCGCCTATTTCATGTCGCTGTACACGGATGAACGAATGAGCGCCGTGTTCTCGGAGTTCTGGTACGGGCGCCAACGAGCGCTGCGGGACGCGCTGAAACAGGCGCGACAAGATGCTCAGGAGAGCACCCCAGGTCCGCAACCCATTCCGCGCGGCGGTGTGGTCCGGAATACCCAGGTCCCTACGATCCAATGAAGGCACTCGAACGCACCGTTCCACGCGTGAGGCGTGTGAAACAATCGCTGTAGCGCAGGCCTTTAGGCCAATGACTTTCGGAAATTCAATGAGCCGAACGCTTGTGCTGCTGCGTTGGCCACATGTGGCGCCGCGAGCCGACTCGGCGGAGGGCCGTCAGCTGGCGCGTCGGGCCGTCATCGTCGACCCGGAAAACCCGCGCTCCGTTCGACCTCTGGCGCTGCGCGGCGGTCCTACCAACTTGCGGCATCGCTCAGATCCAACTGCCCGTCGAGGTGACCGCCTCGCTGTGGACGGGCGTGCGCGCGTGGATGCTCGGGCGCGGCGTGGTATCTGCCCGAGACGTGGTTGACGCTCGGAGGCACGTCAGCTCGCGCGGGATTCCCGCTGACGGTTCGATTTCAAGAAAAGTGGCGCTTGGCGCTGACGCTGCTGAGACAGATCCGTGCGGCCGGGATTTCAGCGTAACAGCCGTGCTTGGCGATACCGAATTCGGCGACAACGCCACGCTGCGTCGGACCGCTGCAACGGTATGAAGCTGCCGTACGCGCTCGGGATCTGCGTCGACCGTCACGGTGCTTCGCGTCAGGCCGCCCGTGGCAGGTCCCGCCGCGCAACATCGGGTCGCAGCCGGCCACGCCGACCGTGGCTGCAATTCACCGATGGCAGCAAGTCCCGAAGCCGTCCGCGCGCCATCTCGCGCGCGGCCTGACGCTCGTGCACGGAGTCGACTTCACGTGGCGCAATCTGACGCACCCTCCGTGGTCAGCGATTGCCGCCGGCGCCGGCTCGGAGCCGTGGCGGGAAGCGTCTCGGGCCGCGCGCCGTTTGGAGTCAGCCCGCCACGAGTGCAGGAAAAACGGCGTGAAGCCGAGGCCTGCGCGGCCGTCTGGCGCGAGGTCACCCGGAGCGGGGCGTTGCCCGAGGCGGGACTCGTTGATCGGAGCGATGTCGCGAACCGGCAGGACGGCCGCGCCAGCGGAAGGACGACGAGCGCAACGCCGTTTTTCGGGCTGACGGAATCGGCGCGACGGCCCGAGATGCTTCCCACCACGGATCGCGTCGCGCAACTGACGGCTGTGCGGTCAGCCACGAATTTCCGAACGGCATTACCTAAAGGGCTGCGCTACATCAACGGGGTTTCTTCACAGGCCTATCTACGTGAGTAGGCCAAGGCGGTCGGGAGCGGGCAGCTATGTGTCGTTGTTCGACACTCTTGTAATCGCCTCAGACCGCCGACTCGCAAAAGTGCCTGGCTTTGCGCAGCCCAACGCGGCAGGTTGGATGCATCTGTGATTCACATTGAGAGTCCGGCCAGCCATGCTCATTCCGTGCGCTCTCGCAGGCATGCTTGTCGTGCTGCCTGGCGGCCGACTACTTGCTCAGCGAGCCCAGCCCAAGTCGCTTGGCGACGTTCCGGCAAAGGCGGAACCACAGCGCGATGCGACCACGCCGCGTCCCAAGGTCTACACCAACGACGATTTGAAGCGGACTGACGGGAACACCGAGCCCAACGCGCCCAAGGGCCTCGATGATTCGGCCGTGCCCGCCGCCACGACGGAACGAAGCCGTGAAGATATCGTCCACACCGTGACGCCGGCCGTCGTGACGATCGAAGCGGCAGGGAGCGTCGGGACCGGTTTCTTCGTCGCCCCGGGGGTGGTGCTGACCAACAAGCACGTCGTGGGAGGGTCGTCCTCCGTTCGCGTCCGGTTCCACAACGGCCACACCAGCCTGGCATCGGTCACGACGACTGCCGGCGATGCCGACCTTGCCCTGATCCGGATCTCCAGTCCTCCGATGCCACAGCCTCTGCTCGTCCTGGGCAGCGTCAATGGTCTGCAAGCGGGATCGGAGGTGCTCGCAATCGGTTCGGCATTGGGTCTGTTTCAAAGCACGGTCACGCGTGGGATCGTGAGCGCGGTTCGTTCGGCGGGCGGCTTGATGTTCATCCAGACCGATGCCGCCATCAATCCGGGCAATAGCGGCGGGCCGTTGGTGGACAAGTACGGTCGCGTCATCGGCATCACGACGTCCAAGGTTGCGCCAGCCGAGTCACTCGGGTTTGCAATCGCCATCGACCATGCGAAGAAGTTGATTCAAGGACAGACGTTAGTGGCCGTGACAACCGCGCGCGCTTCGGACAAGAACCTCAAACTCGAGGGCGCCATGAACCCGGCGCTGAGGTCCGATGCGGACCTCGCTCGCGAACGCGGAGTCGAAGAGTTCGAGAGCCTGGTGCGGACGCTGGCCGAGCGAGCTGACGCTGTCGACACACAGTGGCGGCGGTATCGGGCCGCGTGCGGGGCCCAAAGCGCGAGCGGTGCCGCAAACGGCCGCGACTGGTTTGGAATTTGGGCGGAAGCCACCTCGGTCGGCGATTCTGGCTCGGATTGCGGCGCGTTTCGGAGCGATCTCGTCAACTTCGCCGCGAAAATTCGCCGCGCCATGCTGCAGGCCGAGGAAAACGCTCGCCGTGCCGGCGTCTACCCCGGCATCGTCCGCGACATCCGCAAGAAGCATGTGATGTATTGGGACCGCTGAAACGTAGAAAGCCGACGCCTCGGGCCACAATGAAGACGTGGCCGTTGCGGCTGTCGGGCTGCTCGTGCTGGTGGTCGTCGGCCTGGTCTATCAGGCGGTCGGTTCCAGGCGAAGCGCTCACCGATTTCCTCCTCCCGGTCGGCTCATCGACGTCGGTAACTGCCGGCTTCACGCCGTCTGCCTCGGCAAGGGGCATCCGACCGTCGTGCTCGAATCAGGCATTGCCGCCTCGTCGTTGAGCTGGGCGCTTGTGCAACCGGAAATCGCGCGGTTCACGAGCGTCTGTGCGTACGATCGCGCAGGCCTGGCGTGGAGCGATCCGTCGCCCGCACCGCGCACGATCGCTCGCATCGTCGAGGAGTTGCACGGCCTTGTCAGGAACGCGGATCTTTCCCCACCCTATGTCCTGGTCGGACACTCCTTCGGGGCCTTCGTCTGCCTCACCTATGCGACCGACTATCCCGACGAGACGAGCGGCCTCGTCCTCCTCGATCCGCCGAGCGAATGGATGGCATTGACGAAACGGCAGGGGCAAATGTTGACGGGAGGCATCTATCTGTCCCGGCTCGGCGCGCTGCTCGCCCGTGTCGGGTTCGTCCGCCTTTGCCTGGCGCTGCTGACCGGTGGCGCACCGGGTGTCCCACGCAACTTCATCAAGGTATTTGGTCCGACGACGGCTCGAACCTTGGAACGGTTGGTGGGCGAGGTCCAAAAGCTGCCGTCGGCCGTTCATCCGGTCGTCCAGGCTCTTTGGTGCCAGCCGAAGTGTTTCAAGGCGATGGCCGAGCACCTCGGCGCACTCCGTGGTGCACCCGGCCTCTCGCTCGTTCAGTCGCTCGGCGATCTGCCGATGGTTGTGGTCTCGAGCGGCGACCAACCGCCACACGTGCTCGAGGCTCACGAGGCGCTCGCACGGACATCAACGCTCGGCCGACATGTCGTCGCGGCGAACAGCGGCCACTGGGTTCAGTTCGATGCGCCTGGGTTGGTCGTGGAGACCATTCGTGAGGTGGTCGAGGCGGCGCAGGAACGACTTCAGAGCCTGTGATGGGGTGGACCGCTCGGGGTTATGCTTACGCCAATCCGCCGAGGCGGACAGCGGGGGTCTGACCCCAACGCAGGAGGGCCGAACGATGGCATGTCTCTTCCGTTCGATCAACCACGTGGGATGCCTGGTGCTGCTATTCCTGTCCGCCGGGCCGCTTTTCGCCCAGGACGGTGCCGTTCTCTACAGGCAGCTTTGCGCTTCCTGCCACGACACCGGCAGCGAACGTGGACCGAGTCGCGACGCGCTGAGAGCGCTCACCGCCGAGCAAGTTCTCGCGGCGCTGGAAAGCGGGAGCATGCTCTCGATAGTGGCCGGCCGTACGGGCATCGAGCGCCGGGTCGTCGCAGAATTCGCCGCAGGCGAGCCTCTGACGCAGCCGTTGAGCACCACTCCGTCACCGCAAGCCATGTGTCGTCCGGAGACGGGCGGCCTGGGGAATCCGCTGGAGGGACCTCGCTGGAACGCCTGGGGCGTGAACACGGCGAACACCCGGTACCAAGACGGCTCGATGGCCGGGATGACCGCGGCCGATGTGCCACGCCTGAAGCTCAAGTGGGCGTTCGGCTTCCCGGGCGAGATCAGTGCCGACGCGCACCCCACGATGGCAGGCGGGCGGGTGTTTGTCGGAACCCAGAGCGGAGCGGTGTACTCGCTGAACGCCGCCACGGGATGCGTGCATTGGTTCTTTCAGGCCGCCGCTGCGGTTCGTGCCGCTATCACCGTCGGCAGCGTCGACGTGAGCGGCAGGCGACACTACGCGGCGTTCATTGGCGACCGCTCAGCCAATGTCTACGCAGTCGATGCCGGCACTGGAGAGCTGCTCTGGAAGACAAAGGTTGACGACTTTGCGTCCGCCCGGGTCACGGGCTCGCCGACGTTTCACAACGGCAGGCTCTATGTCGGCGTCGCCTCTGGTGAAGAGGGAGCCGCTACCGCGCCTGATTATCAGTGCTGCCGATTCCGGGGCAGTCTCGTGGCGTTGAACGCGTCGGACGGCAAACAGATCTGGAAGACCTACACGATCGCCGAGGAAGCGCAACCGAGGAAGAAGAACCGGGCCGGAACACAAGTATGGGGGCCGTCGGGCTCGCCTATCTGGACGAGCCCGGCGATCGATACCCGGCGCAACGCCGTGTACGTCACGACCGGAAACAACTACAGCGATCCGGCCACCAACACGAGCGATGCCTTCGTCGCGTTCGATCTCAGATCGGGCAAGATGCTGTGGTCCCGCCAGCTGACGTCGTTGGACGCCTGGAACGTTTCGTGCCGCGCACCGGACCCCGTCAACTGCGCCGAAGCGAACGGCCCGGACTTCGACTTTGCGTCGCCGCCGATTCTCGTGACGCTCGCCAACGGTCGGCGCGCGCTCGTGGCGGGACAGAAGTCGGGAATCGTCCATGCGATCGATCCCGATCGCGAGGGTCAAATCCTCTGGCAGGAGCGCGTCGGTACCGGAGGGATCAACGGCGGCGTCCAATGGGGATCCGCCGCCGATCAGTCCCAGATCTACGTGGCGCTCTCGGACATCGGACGGATCTCGGTACCCAACAGCCTGGCAACCGATCCGGATCCGGCTGTCGGCGGCGGCATGTTCGCCCTTCGACTCGACAACGGTCAGCGCGTCTGGCACACTCCGGCGGCGCCGTGCGGCGACAGAAAGCGCTGCAGCCCCGCCCAATCAGCCGCGGTCTCCGCTATTCCCGGTGTTGCGTTCTCGGGATCGGTTGACGGGCACCTGCGGGCCTATTCCGCTGCGAACGGAACTGTTGTGTGGGACTTCGACACGGTTCGGACCTACGACACGGTCAACGGCGTGCCGGCGCGAGGTGGATCGCTGAACGTGGCGGGGCCGGCGATCAGCGGCGGGACGCTGATCGTCAATTCGGGCTACGCACAGAACGGCATGCCCGGCAATGTGCTGCTGGCATTTTCGGTCGACGGGAAGTAGCGCGGGGCTGCTTACTTCGCTGCGGCGACTTCCGCGGCCCGCGATCCGCTCAGGATGTTGGTCATCGCGTAGTTGCCTTCGTGGCACGCGTACTCGTGGACCGGTTCCTGATCGTTCCTCGTCAGCGGCATCGAGAACGTCCACGGACGCGCCCACGTCGTTGCATCCTCCACGGTGACCGACCACTCCATCTTGTCCGGCCCGAGGGCCGTGAAGCGCTCGACGAGCCGCAAAGATTCGGGGTTGGCGTTGCGGTAGGCGCTGCGCGTTCTGAAGTTGGTCGTCTCAATGACGAGCGTGTTGCCTTCCCAGTGTCCACGCGGGTCGCCCATGTCCAACCCGTGCGACTTGCTGACGTGCGGACGGTCGTCGAGGGGAATGATCCGCGTCTCGTGAATCATCTCGATGCGGATGGCCACCCAGCCCTTGCCTTGGATGAATTGGTACGAATCGCCATAGATCGCCGGCAGCATCGAGTTCGGGTATCCGCGCGTGATGCAGCGATCGTAAAGGCTCAGTTCTTCGTAGGAGGCGTAAATGCCGTTGCTGAAGCTGCTGCCGGTCCTCGGCCGCGCCGCGATGCGCTTCTGCCCTTCTGGTGTGATCGGGGGAATCTTGCCGTCCGGCGGGTCGACCACGAACCATGGACGGGACGCCTTGCTGACTTCGTAGATGTCCCGGAACTCCATCGGGCCTGCGATGGTGCCGGTGGGATCGCCCGACAGAAACGGAGCGCGCTCGATCGCCTGCTGCTGTCGCCGTTGGATCAGGTCCGCGAGCTCCTTCCCTTGGATGTCTTCGATGCGCTTCCCCTCGAATTCCGCAGGCCGTTCGAATGGCGTGCCCTGTTCGTATTTGTTCGTGAAGTTGCCCTGCAGATCCGGATCGCCCCACGGGGTCTTTGGCGGGACATATGGTTTGGACGCGGTGGGCTTGGCAGGGGCGCTCGCCGGCGATTGTCCAGCAACCGCGAACGACGGCATCACTGCAAGGGCTGTCACCAGAACGAGTCGTTTCAGCATCCAAATCCTCCGCCCAAAATGTCTGAGGATGCTAGCAGTAAACGAAGGGCATTCTCAAGCCGCAGCGACACCCGTGCTCGCGGCATATCCGCGACGTCGAGATCGAAGAACCAACAGGGTGTGCTACGGGATCGCCGCACCAGGCGGAAGAAGGCGGTCTCGAGAACGTTCAGCGAAGCTCGACGGCCCGGCGCGGCTCGCTGCTCTTGAGGGCCACGGAACGTGCAGGCGCCAGCATCGCCTTGACGACGATCGGTTTCCCCTGGACTACCGTGAATTCTCTGTCCAACGGTACGAATCCGTCACGCTCTACGGTCGCCGTGTAGGTGCCGGCCTTGACCTTGAGGAATGTCACGCGGCCCAGCGTGCCTGTCTCGCGCTCGTACTTGGTGATCCCTTCGATGTTGATGCGTGCGGACTCGAGCGGTGAGCCCGATGCATCGATCACGTGAATTTCGACGCTCGAAAGCTGTGTGGTCTGCGGCACATTCGTGGCCTGCGCGGCGAGTGTTTGAGCGGCCGCAACGAAGACGAGCCTGACGAGTGTTGACACCATGGCCTTCAGACCCCCTGAGAAAGAGCCGCGGTCGAGACTGCTCAGCTGGCTGGTGCCAACGAAATGCCAGGCGACCTGGTTCCGAGTGGTGATTGGCCGTTTGAGCAGTGGTGCGCCAGATTGTGCACTTTTGGAAATCCGCCGATGTCATTTCTGGGAGAATGGCCGCCGACAGACCGGGAGCGACGAATTCCCGTCGCCGGCCGAGTAACGAGTCTGCGGCCGCAGTCGCCAATCTTCGTCTCGCAGAAGTTCGCCGGACATTTCGGCCACGAAAGCGGACGGCGGGACCGCGACGAAGCTCCAAGAGCGGTGTCGGGGCGAAGCCAGTTGGAGCGTGAAACATGCCTGGCGAAAAAATGCTTCTGAAGAACGGATGTGTGCTGACACTCGATCCGAGTCTCGGAAACTATCGCCGCGCCGATGTCCTGATTGAAGGGACCAAGATTGCCGCCGTCGGCCCGGACTTGAAGGCGGCCGACGCGCAAGCCATTGACGCCTCGGACACGATCGTCATGCCCGGGTTCATCGACACGCACCGCCATATCTGGGAAGGCATCCTCAAGAACATCGCCCCCGATGCGCTCCTGGACGAGTACTTCATCAACATTCTCGGCGTGCTGGCGCCCGCCTACCGGCCTCAGGACGCGTATGCAGGCAATCTGGTCAGCGCGCTTGGCGCAATCGACGCGGGCGTCACCACGCTTTTGGACTGGTCGCACATTCAAAACACGCCCGAGCACTCCGACGCCGCCATCAGCGCCGTCGTCGAATCGGGCCTGCGCTGCGTGTTTGCGTACGGCACACCAAACCTCGACATGCCGGCCTGGTGGCATAACAGCAGCCTCAAACACCCGGACGATTGCAAGCGCCTCGCGAAGCAGTACCTCTCTTCGACCGACCAGCTCGTCACGCTGGCGCTGGCGCCGCGCGGTCCGGAATTCACGACCTTCGAAGTCGCGAAGCACGATTGGGATCTGGCTCGCGAGCTCGGCCTGCGTATCAGCGTCCATGTCGGTGTCGGCATGGCCGGCAAGCACGGCAGGCTGGGAGCGATGGGACGGGCCGGTCTGCTCGGTCCCGACACGACCTACATCCATTGCTGCACGCTCAGCGACGAAGAGCTGCAGATGATTGCGGACACGGGCGGCACGGTGTCGCTGGCCTGTCCGGTCGAGATGCAGATGGGCCACGGGCTGCCGCCTATCCAACGCTGCCTCGATCGCGGCCTTCGGCCGAGCCTCAGCGTGGATGTGGAAACGACGATGTCGGGCGACCTGTTCGCGCAGATGCGGTCGGTGCTGACGCTTCAGCGATCGCTCGTGAACGAGCGCCGTTTGCAGGGTGAGGACGATCTGCCGGACGTGCTGACGAGCCGAGATGTCATCGAGTTTGCGACCATTGAAGGGGCGCGGGCGACTGGGATGGATCGCAAGGTGGGCACGCTGACGCCCGGCAAGGAGGCCGACGTCATCATGCTCCGGACCGATCGCATCAACGTGCTGCCCATCAACGATCCGATCGGGGTGGTCGTGCGAGGCATGGATTCGTCCAATGTCGATTCGGTCTTCATCGGGGGAAAGGCGATGAAGCGCGACGGGCAGTTGCTGCACGTCGACCTCGCCCGCGTGCGAAGGCTGGCCTATGAATCGCGCGACTACGTCGTCGCGAAGTCAGGTTTCAAAATGCCAGAGATCTGAGTGGAGGCGATGCTTCACATGCTCGGACACGCGTGGCAGTCGTGGAAACGCGCCAAAGCGATTGCCATCCTCGCCATCGTCGCGCTCGCGGTCGGCATCGGATCGACCACCGCAATCTACACCGTCGTCAACACCGTGATGTTGAAGCCCCTGCCCTATCCGCAGGGCGAGCGGTTCGTGGCGCTCTTCTCGGCTCGGTTCAGCGAGCCCACTCAACGTGGATCCCACGCCGTCCGCGACCTGTTGGAGTACGAGCGGAGGACGACCAGCTTCGACGTCTTCGGTTGGTTCAAACCCGAGAGCTTCAACCTGACGTTCCAGGGCAACGTCGAACACGTCAGCGGAGTGGCTGCCACACCCGCTCTGATTCGTGGCGTGGGCGTGAACCCCCTCGTCGGCCGCTGGTTTACTGACGACAGCGGCGTCGTGATTTCGACCGCGCTGTGGAGACGGCTTGGTTCCGGCGCCGACATCGTCGGGCGGGGGGTGACGCTGAACGATCGGCAGGTGACCATCACTGGAGTGATGGCTCCCGAGTTCCGTCTGCCCATCCCGGGATTCGCGACGCCAGCCGCGACCGACCTGTGGATCCATCTCGACCCTCTGGCCGGACAGGAGGAGGCCGGGTTCTACTTCGCGTATGGACGACGAAAACCGGGCGTCACGCTTCCGCAGGCCGAAGCGGACATCAAACGGGTCGCCGCCGAAATCGCCGCACTCGACCCGGCCTCACATCCCTCGGTACACGGCTCGCCTGGACGACCTGCTCGAAATCAGCGTCAGCGAGGTCCGGCCCACCCTGCTGCTGCTCGTCGTCGCGTCCGGACTGCTTCTGGCAATCACGTGCGCGAATGTTGCGGGGCTCATGTTGGCGAGGTCCGTAGAGCGAGCGCGCGAGACGGCGATCCGTGTCGCGCTTGGCGCTTCGTCGCGGCAACTCGGGTTTCACTACTTCGTCGAAGGCCTGCTCGTATCGCTGGCCGGGGCGGCGGGAGGCATGATCCTGAGTCAGGCGCTCGTCGGTATCGTCCTGCCGCTGGCGGCAGATCGCATTCCACGTGCGGACGAGATCGCCGTCGACTGGAAGGTCGTGCTTTTTGCGGTTGGCGCGGCCTTCCTGGCGAGCGCATTTTCCAGTCTCGCACCACTGTGGCAGGCTGCCCGGACGGAACCGAACGAAGTGCTCGGCGCAGGCGTCCGAACGTCGGCAAGCGCCAGCGCCCGAGGGTCGTTGCAGTCCCTTGTCATAGCGGAGATTGCCGTCGCCTTCGCATTGCTCGCGCTCGGTGGGGTCTTGATTTCGCATCTGCGAACCCTCAATCGCACGTCCCCTGGATTCGATCCGAATGGAGTGATCACCTTTCAGCTGGCGATTCCGAATGCGGTTGCCTCCGATGAAGCGCGAAGACTTGCGTTGGAGAAACGACTGACTGAATCGGTCGAAGGGATTCCAGGGGTGAGCTCCGCCGCCTTCGCCAGTCAATTGCCACTCGACGGTTGCTGTCTGAGTACGACGATCTATCCCGAAGGGGCCAGCATCAGCCCGCAGGCCGTCGAACGAACGAGCTTCCTCGTGATCAATCCGGGATACTTTCGGACCATGCGTATTCCCCTTCGAAGGGGCCGCCTGCTCACCGAAAGCGATACGTCCCCCGATCAAGCCTTCGTGGTCGTCAACCAAGCGGCCGCCACTCAATACTGGCCCGGCAGGGATGCCGTTGGTGCCTATGGTCGGATCAGCAGTCCGGACGGTTCGCGCTTCCAGATCGTGGGAATCGTCGGCGACGTGAGGAACGATGGTCTGGGCAAGCGGGCCGTGCCCGAGATCTATGTGCTCTCTAATGTCGCGGCCGCCAATCCGATGGACTTTCTCGTCCGCTCGTCACTTCCTCCGGGCACCCTCGTGCCGGACATCCGGCGCGCGATACAGCGTGTCGATCCAACCTTGGCGATACACGGCGCGACTACGATGGCGCAGATTGTCTCGCAGTCGGTAGTGTTCGAGCGCGGGAGCTCCCTCCTGACGGCGTTCTTCGCCCTCGCCGCATTGCTGATGGCGACGCTCGGCATCTATGGTGTCGTCGCGTACTCGGTGCGCCAGAGACAAGTCGAGATGGGCACCCGCCTTGCGCTGGGGGCCGTCGGCCGCGATCTCCTGGCCCTCGTCATGGGTGGCGGACTGAAGATGGCCGTTCTCGGCGTGCTGATCGGCGGTGGGGTGTCCGCCGCGGCCGCGTGGCTGCTGGTCCGATCGTCTACTGTTCCCGAGATTGGCGTTCTCCCATTCGCCGTTTCCGCGATCGTTGTCGTCGGCGTGGCGATGGCGGCTTCGTTCTTCCCTGCCTGGCGTGCGACGCTTCTGTCGCCGATGTCGGCAATCCGCAACGAGCCACAATCGGTGTGGCAGGCCCTGCGCGAAAAGATCGGCATGCATTGAAAGCCCGGAAAGCGGCGACGTGACTGCTCGTCTGGGTTGAGCGCAAGTCAGGGCCGGAGGTGAAATCCTGGCTTTGTTACACCAACGGACAGACTGTGGCCCATGGTGGAACACACTTCTGTCGCCCCAAAAGCGCGGTTCAACCAATTCGCAACAGGCCCGCGCTCGTAACTCACTAAGTGTGAAGACGTTGCCATCGCGCTGATCTCCGGGTTGGCATGGGCACGACATGTGATAAGACCAGAAAGAGCTCGAAGGGACTATTTGCTCACCCCGGACGAGCACGGCAGGATTTCGATCGCATGGCTTTCATTCTGGCTATCCAACCCGATCCTCAGCAGGCGTCGGCGCTCAAGCGAGCGCTTCGCCAACTGATGAACGTACAGACCGCGGTGGTCGATTCGAAGGACGCCGCGCTCGCCGCCATTGATACACGGGTGCCCGACCTGATTCTTCTCGATGCCTTGATGGCGCCTGGCGACGACGAACACCTGGCCGCATGTCTTCGGGCACTGCCTGATGCCGGTCATGTGCAGACGATCAGAATTCCTCGTCTCCAGCTCGCACCGGCGTCGGATGCTGCTCAACCGAAGGCCCGATGGATCAGTCTGGCCAAATCACGACCGCAGCTTGCCCTGGAATGCGATCCCCGGATGTTCGCCGCAGACGTCCTCGAATATCTATCGCGCGCCCACGGGCGAAAAATGGAGCTCGAGCAGAAGAAATCGCGGGAGCACAAGCTCGCCTCGGAGCGCCGCCGGGCTCCCCGATGGCGACCGGTCGAGGTGCCCTGGGTCTCGGCGGTGAAGCTTGCGGCCGGCGAACGGGCCGATCTGGTCGACATCTCCTCGACCGGGGCATTGCTTCGAAGCTACGATCGGCCGCAGCTTCTGTCGCTGAAGAACGAAAGCCCTGATTTCGGACCCCGGCCGGGCCTCACCTTACATCTGGCTTCCGGGGAAGAGATTCACGTAGTCGGACGGATTATTCGCTGCCAGGCTGGGTCGGCGGAAGACGGCGTGCCTCGCTATGACGTCGCGCTCCGGTTCGACGAATCCGTGGACCTATTTCTGCCGACCGCTCAAATGCTTGCTCCCGAAAGCATCGACTACGATATGCGCGCCATTGCCGTCGTGGTGCCCCACGAGCGTTCTACGAGGATCGATCAATGGGGCGGTTGGTAGCGCTCGGAGCGTAGAACCCCCAGGTCTCGGGTCCGCCCAGGTCGACGGCGAACGCTTCAAGCACTCCTCTTCCGTCAGCGAGACCATACGCGTTCCCCGCCGTAGACTTCCGCGAAAGATCGCACTACGATCGCCGACCAGTTGAAACGAGCTTTGGACATCGCCTCGAGAGGGCCTCTGCGCTGCGCGCGAAGGCTCGTGCTGCTTGTGGCCGGTCTCGCGATGCTGGCAAGCCCGGCGTTCGCGCAGGTTGACTTGTCGGGCGAGTGGGCCGGTACGTTCTACGAAGACCTGCCCCACCGTGGAGCGATGCGCCTTGCTGACTACACGGGTTTGCCGTTCAACGAGGCTGGCTGGCGCAAGGGCCACAGCTGGGACGAGGCCGCTCGCTCCACCCGCGAGCGCCAGTGCATCCCGCATGTCGTGACCTACGCACTGCGCGGTCCGGCCACCATCCGATTTACGAAGATCCTCGGGGCCGACGGCGAACGGCTGATCGCCTACGGCCTCAACGGCAGCTATGGCCGGCCTCGGGTGATCTGGATGGACGGCCGTCCGCATCCCTCCAGACCTGGCGCCACACACCTGGGCAGGGTTCTCGACGGGCAAGTGGGATCGAAACATGCTGGTCGTCACGACCACCCACATCAAGGCGGGTTGGCTCCAGCGCAACGGAGCGCCGACGAGCGATCTCGCCACCATGACGGAGCACTTCATCCGGCATGGCCAATACCTGATGGTCGTCAGCATCGTGAACGATCCGATTTACCTCGCCGAACCGTTCATTCGGACGACGAACTTCGCGCTCAGTCTGACGGCAAACGCCAATACCTGGGGCCCATGCGGACCGTCACAAGTCATCGACGAATTGCCGGGGCGCGGCAAGGGATCCGTCCCGCACTACCTGCCCGACCAGACGGACCATATCCGGGAGTTCGTCGCCCAGAGCGGAGTTCCGACGGAGGCCGCACGGGGCGGCGCGGAGACCACGTATCCCGAGTACGCCGCAAAAGTGCAGCAGCTCGCGCGAACCGATTCCGTTTCGTCGAACTCGGCCGCCGATGGACCGCCGCCGAGCGAGCCACCGCGCCGCGCAGTACCGAATCAGCCGGAGGGCGATATCCAGGTGCTCCCTGTACAGGGAAATGTCTACCTGCTGGCTGGGGCCGGCGACAACATCGCCGTGCAGGTGGGCGACGACGGCGTACTGGTCGTAGATTCGGGCTCGGGAAAAGCGACCGACAAGGTGCTGGCCGCCGTTCGGCAGCTTTCCGACAAGCCGATTCGATTCATCCTGAATACTCACGCACATCCCGACAACGTCGGCGGCAACGAGACGCTCGCCAAGGCGGGAACGCGCCTCGGCGGCGGCACGCTGGTCGGCGGGAGCACCGGCTCGACAGCTGCCGTAATCGCGCACGAGGAGGTGCTTGCCGTACTCAGCGCCGCAGTCGACCAGCCTGGCGCCATGCCGCCAGGCGCATGGCCGACCGACGCGTATCCCGGCGATTCGAAAGAAGTCTTCGCGAACGGCGAAGCGATCCAGCTCCTTCATCAACCAGCCGCACACACCAACGGCGACAGCATCGTCTTCTTCCGCCGCTCCGACGTCGTCGTCACGGGGGACATTTTCTCGACCACGAGCTATCCAGTCATCGATGCGGCACGAGGCGGAACATTCACGGGCGTGATCGACGCGTTGAACCGGATTATCGATGTCACCATTCCCAAGGATTGGGAAGAAGGTGGCACGATGGTGATTCCCGGGCAGGGTCGAATCGCCGACGAAGCCGACCTGGTCGAGTACCGGGACATGGTCACGATCGTTCACGACCGGATTCAGGATTTGATCAAAAAAGAGATGACGCTCGAGCAAGTCCAGGCGGCCAGGCCGACATTCGAATACGACGGCCGCTACGGCGCGACTGCTGGTGCTTGGACGACGGACATGTTCGTTGAGGCTGCGTATCGGGACTTGAGCAAGAAGCGCTGACGAATTGGAGGGCTTCCTGAACCTTCGCGTGCTTCGTGCCTTCGCGGTTCCACATGCGTCGCTGCGGATCGGAGTCGCGAGCTTATTGCTCACCGTCCTAGGCGACACCGTCGCAGCGCAGCGCGGCGCGCCGCCGCAGCCCCCAAAAACGCCGCGTGAGGCGGCGACCATCGATGCCACGGGGAACTGGGTATCCGTGGTCACCGAAGACTGGCGGTGGCGGATGCTGATCCCACGCAAAGGCGACTACGCCAGTGTGCCCCTCAGCGCCGAAGGCAAGAAAGTCGCCGACACATGGGACCCGGCGAAATTGGCCAGCGACGGGTGCAAGGCGTACGGCGCCGCTGCGATCATGCGCGTGCCCGGAAGGCTGCGAATTTCGTGGGACAACGACAGCACCTTGAGAATCGACACCGATGCCGGGCAACAGACCCGGCTCCTCCGCTTTGGGACAACCTCCGCGCTTCAGAGCCGCACGTGGCAGGGACAATCGGCAGCCGAGTGGGAGACGATCGTCCAGCCCGGCGGCCTGGGCGTCAGCCTGCAGCAGGCGCCGCCACGGATGGGATCGCTCAAGGTCGTCACGACTGGCCTCCGAGCAGGATATCTTCGCAAGAACGGCGTGCCGTACAGCGAAGAGACGGTCGTCACTGAATACTTCGATCGCCTGACGTCCGAGGGGGCCGAGTGGCTCACGGTGCTGACGATCGTCGACGATCCGCGGTACCTGAGCCAACCGTTCGTCACGAGCACCCACTTCAAGCGCGAGCCCGACGCGTCGAAGTGGATGCCGACTGCCTGCGAGCCGGGCGCGCGCGCAAGCCGCTGATCCCTCTTCTAGCGGACCTCGGGAACGGCCGGAAGTAGGCAGTGACGCGGCCGGAACATACCGAAGTCGCGGCGATCCAACGTAAGAACGACTTCAATCTTCAGACGTTCCGCAATCGCCATGCTGGCGGCGTCGACCATCCCGAACCGCGCGTCGCGGTATTTTTCGAGGATGTCGATGCCGTTCGGAAATTCGTGGCTGACCGCCAGCCGTCAGTTGCGCGACGCGACCCGTGGTGGGAAGCATCTCGGGCCGTCGCGCCGGTTCCGTCAGCCCGAAAAACGGCGTTGCGCTCGTCGTCCTTCCGCTGGCGCGGCCGTCCTGCCGGTTCGCGACATCGCTCCAATCAACGAGTCCCGCCTCGGGCAACGCCTCGGTCCGGGTGACCTCGCAGCAGACGGCCGCGCAGGCCTCGGCTTCACGCCGTTTTTCAGCCCCGATGGCGGGCTGACTCCAAACGGCGCGCGGCCCGAGACGCTTCCCGCCACGCCCCGAGCCGTCGCCGGCCGCTGACACGGAGGGTCGTCAGCTGGCGCAAGGGCCGTGAAGTCGACCCGTCACGCGTCAGGAAAACCCGCGCGCAGTGAGTTCGCGGCGGTCTCTCGCGAGGTCACCCGAGGGCCCCAAGCATCCCGGACGGGGCTCGTTGATCTGAGCGATGCCGCAAGTTGGTAAGACCGCCGCGCAACGCCTGCGTTCGAACGGAGCGCGGGTTTTCCGGGTCGACGATGACGGCCCGACGCGTCAGCTGACGACCCTCCGCCGTGCCGGCTCTCGGCGCCAAATGTGGCCAACGCTCAGCAGCACAAGCGTTCGGCTCATTGAATTTCCGACAGGCATTGCCACTAGGCCCCGACTTACCAGCCGATGCGCAAGCCGGTGGTCCAGGAGATACCTGAGTAGGCGCCGCCGTCGGCGGCGAGATCCCTCATGTGAGCGGATTGGACGCCGCTCTGCAGTTTGAGCTGGTGACCGTAGAAGTAGTAGTTCACACCGACGTAGAACTCGTTGTACCGGTCGCCTCGATCCGCAACGATGTCGTCTTCGTATGTCGCCAGCTCGATGCCGTTCGCGTCCCTGCTGTCGAGGAAGGTGTAACGGCCGACCACCTGCAGCTTCCTGGTGATGTTGACAAAGGGCATGGCCATCACGCCCCAGATGTCGCTTTGATCGTAGTAGCCCAACGCGGCCGACAGATCCGATCGAACGCCCCACCGGTCGGTTTCGAACCTCAGATTCACCGAGCCGATATGCTGGAACGGCTTCGTAAACGTATTCTCGGGATCCGGATTCTGATAGACGTAGTCGAGTCTCAGCAGCGCTTCCTTCGTAGTCGCCGGCCGCGCGAAGTCGTATCCGAAGCTGGCAAGGGTTGCCACGCCACCGGTGAAATCGCCGAGTTCCCGATTTTCCTTGCCCGCTGAGAACAGACCCACGTTGTAGACCCATGGCGCAGCGCTGCCAGACAGGCTGATGCCAGGGAGGTATTCCTCGGTAAACCAGATGTTGTGGGCCAAGTTGCTGCGGTCTATCGCCAGCAGCTCCTTGGACGAGGTCGCCCCGTCTGCTGTGAAGGAGATCCCCTGCTTGCCAATCGTCAGGGCCAGGCGGTCGCGTGCGCTCCATTCCACATACAAGTCGGTGAGGCGGACGTAGAGCGGGTCGGCTTCCTGCGGGTTGAGGTCGACTTCGCTGTGAAGCGTCAGCGTTCGAAACAAGTTGGCCCGCATCCCAAGCCGCATTCGCCGGATGTTCCACTCGCTCAGGTCCCCTTGATCGGCGTCGACTGTCGCGTAGTCCAGCTGGAATCTGCCGCTGAAACGCAGCCTCTGAATCACCGGGTTGGAGCTGTTGGAATACCACTCGGTCAGTTTCCAGATCCGATCGTAGACCGAAGGTGGTTCGCTCGTGTTCGTGCTCGAACTCTGAGCTGTCGCCTCATTGCCCGCGGTCTGTCCACTGGCAGGCACGCTGGCCTGATGACTCGGGTCGACGGCGAATGACCGGCCGTCACCGGGAATCTGGGCGGCTGCGGTAGCCGCATCGCCAAAGAGCAGCAGGGAAAAACAGGTCGCAGCGCAGGCCGTTCTGAGCAACTCCTTGGCTGCGAGCGAGCGCAGAAACGCCAGCACGCGGTGGTGATCGTGGTCAGCCTCGTTGGCGAGCGCAAAGAATGGACCCGTGTCGACGAGAATCGCCAAGGTTGCTGTCGTACCCTCAGCGCGACGGCACGCGCTGCTTCAGCTCTTCTTGCCAGTTGAGGACGACCTGGATTTGCGGCGCGGCGGACGCACCCGATCCGGCTGGCCCGATCTCGACGACGCCGATGAACCGCTTGCCGTCCGGCATGATGTCGTATGACCGTTCTGTGAGCGCGCTGTTTTCGATCGACGCTCCCTCTCTTGAGACCCCTGCCACGGGTAAGGGAAACTTGAATGTCGGCTTTGGGAATACGGCGACGGGGTTGCCAAATGTGAATGTCGGCTGCGTCGTCATACTCACGGCGCTGAGTCCCTCGGTACTGAACGAAGAAGAGCTCTTTGCCGTCGTGCGACCAGGCTGGATGGAAGCCGGACGAGATCAAGTACTTGGCTCCTGTGATCGGGAACGGCTGCACAAAGACCTGGCCGCGGCTGTAAGTGATGGATCGACCGTCGGGTGAAAACATGGCAGCGAAGGCATTCACTGAGGACAGCTCTTCGGCTAAGGCCGTCTCCTTCTTGTCGGGAAGGGCGAGGATCGACAGCGCGTTGGTTGCGCCCCTGGTTACGGCCAGCAACAAGGTGTTCCCGTCCGGCGACCATGATTCTGGAATATGCGCGGTTCCTTGCCCGGGTTTGGTCAGGCGTTCGGCCGGGGTCGAGCCATCCGCCCGTTGCCAGAAGATCCCAAGGTCGCCTTCACGATCCGACTGGAACGCCACGCGCTGGCCGTCGGCGGACCAGATAGGAAAGCGATTCCTTCCCCCAAAGGTGAGCTGACGCGCGGACTGCGTGCCGGACAGATCATAGACCCACACGTTCGCGTCGTTGACAGCGTCAGTGGCAAAAACAACCTGCCTGCCACCATCGGGAGAGACACGCGGAAACGCGTACGCCCGCGGCGGAAGATTGAGCGGCGCGACATTTCCTTGTCGATCGACGAGCGCGAGATCGCGCCGACCCGACGAGGCCGGGGCCGTGACGGGAACGTATACGAGGGCGCCGGTGTTGGACACGCTGAAGTGAGCGAGGCCGGAGGTCACCGTGCCGAAGACACCTCGCCTCACGCCGTCGACGACTGGAACCGGACCGCCCGTCACCTTCTTCTGCTTCAGGTCAAACGGAACCGCCAAGAGGGTTTCACCCTTTGCATACACAAGATGCCCTGTCGGCAGATAGCGGGCATCGCTTCCCCCTTCAAACAGCGTCTTTCGTTCACCTGACGTCAACGACTGAACGACAAGCGTCGCCTTGTCCCAGATTTCGGTGCCTTGAGATGCAGTATGCGCGGCGCCCTTCACGAGCGTGAACAGCACGGCCTCTCCACCGGGGAGCACCTGGGGGCCCTGCACGATCTCGCCGTCCTTGACGCCGACGAGCAGCTCGGGCTGACCGCCATTCGCGGAGACTCTCATGACGCCTTTCTCGTCGCCGAACACGATGCCGTCACGACCCCAACTCGCACCGGCGATCGACGAGACTTGACAAAGGGTGACGGCGACTCCTCCGCCGAGTGCGATTCTCTTGAGGGTGAGCCCGTCCGTCGAACTCGCAGTCCAAAACGCCACTGACTGGCCGTCTGGGGAAAAGACGGGACCGCCCATGAACCCACGTTCCGGGGCCTCGGTCCCCGCGATGGGCCTGGTTGCCAGATCGGACATCGACCGGAGGTACGGGCGCTGGTTAGCCGAGTAGACCATCTGCGTGCCATCGGGCGAGATCGCGACCAGAGGGAGGGCGGTACTTTGGAATTCCTGGCCCTCAGGGAGCGTGAACTGAAACCTTGTGACGGGCACGGGCAGTGACGACGGTCTCGAGATCCACGTGACGAGACCCACGGCCGAGCCGGCCAGGATGGCCGCCGCCAGCACCGGCATCGCTCGTCTCAACAGATGGCGTGGCGGCGCGGCGAGCGTTGCAGTTGCCGCCGGTCCGAATGGCGCCGCCGCCACGGTCTCGATCTCCACCCGCAAATCACCGACCGCCTGCCAGCGCCGCTTCGGATCCTTCTCCAGACACCGACGGAGCAGTTCGACGAGTCGCGGATTGAGATTTGGTGGAAGTACTGTCAAGTCCGGTTCACGCGCGAGCACCGAGGCGAGAATGTCAGGCGCGGTGTCGCCGTGAAATGGCTGGCGCCCGCTCAACATCTCGTACAGCACAGTGCCGAACGAGAAGACGTCGCTACGATGGTCGGCTGGGAGTCCTTTGGCCTGCTCGGGCGACATGTAGCCGGCGGTCCCGAGAATGACGCCCGCCTGCGTCGCGAGGAGGCTCAGCGTCGGTGATTGCGTCGGACTGACAGGGCCGAAGCCCTGCGCATCACCCGCCCGGCCAGCTGCCGCTCCAAACCCACTCGGCCCACCTGCCTCACCTGACCCACCGGGCTGCAGTTTCCCGAGGCCGAAGTCGAGCACCTTGGCTTTCCCGTCCTGCGTGGTCTTGACGTTCGCCGGTTTGAGGTCGCGGTGGATGATCCCTTTTTCGTGCGCCGCCTCGAGTGCCTCAGCGATCTGATGGGCCAGCCTGAGGCTCTCCTCCACCGGAATCGGGCCGCGGCGCAGCCGGTCGGCAAGCGTCTCGCCCTCCACCAACTCCATGACGAGAAAGTGCTGGCCGCCAGACTCTTCCATCCCGTAGAGCGCGGCGATATGCGGATGATTCAGCGACGCGAGTAGTCTTGCTTCGCGTTCGAACCGCGTGACGCGCTCGGGATCGAAGGCGAACGCTTCCGGCAGAACCTTGACGGCGACCGCACGGCCAAGCTTCGTGTCCCGGGCGCGATAGACCTCACCCATACCGCCTGCGCCGAGCGGCGCAAGGATCTCGTACGATCCCAGGCGCGATCCGTTAGCGAGTGTCATATGACAGGTTTTTGTGTGGAGGCGCGCGCCCATTATAAGGACTTCGTGCGGCGAATCGGGCGACCCGACCTTTTGAATTGACACTTCCGGACGCCTTTTGTCAGAGTTCCTGACGGAGAGTGGCGATGAAGCACGGGCTCGTCGGTCTGTTAGCCGTGGGGTTTGGGGTGTTCCTGGCGGTAGCGCCCGCAGCCGCGCACCACGAGATTCTGGCGAAGTTCGACGACAAGAAGCCGGTCACACTCAGGGGATGGGTGACGAGGGTGGACTGGCTGAGTCCTCATGCCCACGTCTTCATCAACGTGAAAGATGGGAGCTCCACGACGAATTGGGCGGTCGAACTGGAGAGTCCCGTCGACCTTCAACGAGGAGGCTGGACGAGGGATTCGTTGAAGCCCGGCGATGCGATCACGGTCCAAGGCATTGCCGCACGGAACGGAAGCCGGGTCGCTTGGGCGAGATCGGTCGTCCTGACCGCCACGGGCAAGAAAGTTCTGGAAGTCCCGACTGCCGCGTCGGCTTCCAAGTCTCCCGCGCAGCCAACCCCCCGATGGCCCGATGGCCAGCCGAGGCTGGGTCCGGCGCCGGGCGAGACCGGCTATTGGACCAATGCGAATCCTGGGTCGCTGGTCGAGAACGCCGCGAGAATCCCGATGGACGAACAGGGGTTGCTGCGAAATGTCAGCGACGTCGACAAAGTGGCGCCCTTTCAGCGATGGGCGCGGGACCTCTACGAGCTGCGCCAGCGCAACTTCCTGAAAGACGATCCGATGTACGTGTTCTGCATCCCCCCAGGCGGCCCCCGTCAGTTCCAGAGCCCGTATGGCGTCCAGTTCGTCGAGGACCGCGATCGCAAGCGGTTTTTCCTGTTCATGGGCGGCGGTAATCGCACCTATCGCATCATCTACACCGACGGACGCGCTCAGCAAGGACAAGTCCGGGGTGACGCGGACAACCCGCTGTATTTCGGTCGCGCGGTCGGACAGTGGGAGAAAGACACGCTCGTTGTCGATGTCAAGGGCTTCAATGAAAAGTTCTGGTTTTCGAATGGGGGCCTTCCGCACAGCGAACAACTGCACCTGGTCGAGCGATTTACGCGCACCGACCTCAACACTCTGAAGTACGAGGTCACCGTCGACGACCCTGGCGCTTACACGAGAACGTGGTCGACCAACTGGACGCTTCAGTGGGTGCCGGGAGAAGAGCTCCCGATCTACTATTGCCAGGACAATAGGCCGTAGTCGTGCAGGTCAGAGAAAACGGGCCACTCGTCAATTTGACGCGCAATTTGGCTAGAATGGTGTCGAGCTTTCCCACAGCAGGAGGCAGTTCGATGAGACGCATGCTTGGTTTCCTGACCCTCGCGCTGGGTGCGATCCTGTCAGCCCCGCCGGCCGCGGCCCATCATTCGTTTGCAGCAGAATTCGACGCGAACAAGCCCATTACCAAGCAGGGGTTCGTCACCAAGGTGGAGTGGACGAATCCGCACGTCTGGTTCTACATCAACGTCAAGAATCCGGACGGCACGATGACGAATTGGGGCTTTGAGATGGGACCGCCCCATGGCCTTCAGTCGCGTGGATGGAGTCGCACGACCATGAAGCTCGGCGACGAGATTCTGGTCGTCGGCAGTCAGGCGAGAAACGGCAGCAATCGCGGAAATGCGCGGACGGTCACCATGGTTTCCACCGGCCAGCGACTGGGGGCAGCCTCCAGCGAAGGCGAAAATACGCCACCGCAGCCCTAGGGTGCATGCAATGCGAAGACGTTTCATCATCGCGTGTGCGGGGCTCGTACTTGCGTGCCTGACGCTCCCTGCCGGGGAGTCGTTCTCGCAGCAAGGGCAGGGACAGCCGCCGCAGGTGCAGCCGGGACAAGGCCGCGGTAGGGGTCGGGGCCCGCAAGGTCCCGCCAGACCGACGCCGCGCTGGCCCGACGGTCGGCCGAATTTAGGTCCGGCGCCTGGCGAGACAGGCGTCTGGCTGCCGGGTCTGGCCACGTTCGCCGATCCTGACACGCCCAACGAGAACCGCACGTTCCCTGGCGGCGCCTCGGGTCCACCACCTCCCGGGTCGCCTAAGAAGCCGAAGCTCGGCGAGGTGCCGTTCCAACCGTGGGCGCGCGCGCTCTTCGAGTATCGCCGGGGCACGGAGTTCGAGCCGCACACGCGGTGCAAGGCGTCCGGCGGCGCGCGGCAGTTCCTCACGCCCTACGGCGTCGAGTTCGTGGACCTGCCGGAGCAGAAACGCATGCTCATCATGGACATCGGCGGACCCCACAGCTACCGCATCATCTACATGGATGGTCGCCCGCATCCAAAGGATCTGGCGCCGAGCTACTACGGACACTCGATCGGCCACTGGGAAGGCGACACACTGGTCGTCGACAACGTCGGCTTCAACGAACGGTTCTGGATGGACCGCGAGGGCTCGCCGCATACCGAGCAGCTTCACTTCATCGAGCGCTTGACGCGGTTGGACATGAACACTTTGAAGTATGAGATCACGATCGACGATCCAGGCGCGTACACGGCGACGTGGAATACCGGCTTCATGCTCCGCTGGAGTCCGGGCCAGGAGCTGTTCGAGTACGTCTGCCAGGACAACAACTACGCGGCCGAGCTCATGCTGGGTTCAGAAAAATCGGTCGATCGCACGAGTCGCATCGTTCCATAGCCAAGGGAGAACGAAGATGCGCGCAAGGGTCGCGTGTGTATTGGGCTTCCTGGCTGCGGTCGCGTTGGCCGCAGTCGCCACGGCGCAGGAAGGTCATCCACTGGTTGGCACGTGGTACGGGGACTGGGGAACCTCGCCGACCCAGCGAACGCAGATCACGGTCGTCATGTCCTGGGATGGCAAGAAGATCAGCGGCATCATCGACCCAGGCCCGGACTCGGTTCCGCTCACCGTCGCCACGCTCGATTCCACGAAGTGGACCGTTCACCTCGAAGCGGATGCCAAGGATCGCTCCGGAAATCCGGTTCGCATCGTCGCGGACGGCAAGCTGGAGAACATCGGCTCGTACAGCCGAACACTCACCGGCACCTGGAATCACGGCACCACGAAAGCCGACTTCAAGCTGAAGAGGGACTGATCAACTGCAGCTTCCAGCTTCCAGCTTCCAGCTATCAGTTTTCAGCTTTCAGCGGCGGGTCCTCAGACCCGCCTGGTTCGCGATAGTCAGCGGTTGGCGCAGCCACTGCGAGCGCTTCAAGCACATTCGCTGCGTTGCGGATCGCAGCCGCCAGATTGAACGGCGCGCCATCGCGTAGCCCGCACAGATTCGAGATTCCCCGCACTTCGACAAACGGGATGCCGCGTCGCGCGGCGGCGAACGCGACCGCCGCTCCTTCCATCGACTCCGCGAGAGCGCCCTGTCGCGCACGCTCGGCCGCCAGTCGATCCGTGCCGGCGCAGACGCTGACGGTCGCCATGCGCCCCGACCTGACGGCGAATCGCCGCGCACGATTGACGACGAGCCGACCGACGAGCGCCGCATCGGTTGGTACCCAGGCAGCGCCAGGAACTTCCATCCCCGGCCTCGAGAACGGCACGAACCGGGACCCGGCGTCGAGCCCCTCGTCGACAATCGCAATTTCGGTCGCCACGACCACGTCGCCGACCGCGAGCGCGGTGCCCGGGTATGCGCCGGCGACACCGAAAGACACCACCGCAGGAACAGGCGGTCCGGTCGCCAGGCGCTCGGCCGTCACCACTGCGGCCGCCGTCTTGCCAACGCCGCTCACCACGATCTCGAACTCGCCGTTGGGCCGCTCCGCCTCGGTCGCGACGACGACGAGCACCATTTGCTAGCGGCTCCTTGGAAGACCACGGTCTGTACGATCGGGGATCGTCCGATAACGACCGTCCACGTACGCGACAAGGTCGGCCGCGATATACGCCTCCCAGTTGCCCGTCGTCACGGAGTTCGAATACATGCTGCCTTTGTGAAGCGAAAAGGCGTATCGGCGGAATCGCCTTCCAGGTTTCCTTCGAGCGACGTTCCGTGGACCTTGATGTGCTCGATGGTGCCGGTACGAACGGGCGTGGCCTGACCGTTGAGAAGCACTGCCGCACACACGACGATGGCGAACGACAGCGCGGCGTCTGCCGATCTCATGATGCTCACCGGTGAACCTCCTGCCAGTCCGAATAGAGAGTCGCCACGGTTGTCCAGGCCGAGAGGCCCGGATTGTACACGCTGACCTCGCAACCAAGAAGCTTCGGTCGTCTGGCCAACGAGCTAAATCGGTTCTTCTGTGCGGGGAAGCGAATCTGGCGAGACAGGGCTCCGCCAAGGGAGCCGGACATTGCCGACCACGATCCGAGTTGTCAGTTGTGCGGCAGTGAACAAAGTCAACGGCTCGCTGATCACCCGCACGCGGCCGCCGGCAATGGCCGAGCAAATCGCATCCGGATTCGGGGCGGCGTCAACGAGGGAATAGGTCGGACCGAGCTGGTCCAGACGATGAACGTCGCCGTTGCCGACGAGGGGCTTGCCGTGTCTCGCCGCCCACTGTTCGGCGCGGCGGTTGAAATTCACCGCCGTCGTGAACATCGCGTTGACTTCGACGGCATCGAAGAGGTGGCCCCAACGTGCCATCTTGTCCCTGAGGCAGCTTCCCGTTGGGAAGAAGGGATGCGGCGCCACGATCAGGCCCGGCTCGTTTCGTTTCAAGCGCTCGATATCCGCGAACGTCCGGACGGCTTCGGCACCGGTTCGAAAGTTGAGTAGCAGGACGTGGCGACCTTCGATGGTCCGTTCCACTCCCGGAATCAAGACCAGGCCGCGCTCGCGCGCATACGATTCGTACGGACGGACGTCCAACTGTCGCTCGTGCAGCGTGATCGCCAGTGCGCCATACCCCAGCGCCGCCGCGCGGTCAATCAGCTCCTGGGTGGTATGCGGAATGCGGTCGAGGGGATCATCGACGGTATGGCTGTGGAGTTCGACCTTCAACATCGAGACCAACGACCTTCAGGAATCGGGCCAACCAAGCGGCAGCAGCGCTTCGCACGAGCCAACTCGCTCCGCCCGGCCAAATTCAGAAGTTTTGGGGGGATCTGCGCAAGCAAGGCCCTGCACGACCCGCAGCCGCTGTCACCAGTTCTCAGCATAGAAGAAGACCTTTGTGTCGAGGCACGCCGAGTCCCATTACAAATCTGTGTTCTTCGAGCGAGCTCAGTTCGCCGTGTCCACAAGTGAGCGCTCGTTCCGGTCAGCTCGCCAGCCGCCGGACGATCTCGCTGCTCTCGAAGCGCCGCTTCATCGTGTCGCCGGGTAAGGCTGCGTGAATGCGGTTGGGCAGCGTTCGCGCTTCGGCGGCCAATTCGTTGGATCCCTCGAGATCGAGCGGCGTCGACAAAGTGGCGAGTTGCAGCGCCGGATCGAGTGCGTGACGTGCGGTGTCAACAGCCGCTCGGGCGTCCGCGATCGCCTCGCGGGAGATTCTGCCCCTGGCGCGCACGCGCACGCGTCATCAACGCGAGTGCCTCGTATTTCTCAACGCTCGCCGAAAAGCAGCCCTAAAGGGCTGCGCTACATGTAATCCCGGGCCTCTCGAGTTGACGTGTGGCGCAGCAGCCCTAAAGGGCTGCGCTACATGTAATCCGCGGGCCTCTCGAGTTGACGTGTGGCGCAGCAGCCCTAAAGGGCTGCGCTACATGTAATCCGCGGGCCTCTCGAGTGAACGTGTGGCGCAGCAGCCCTAAAGGGCTGCGCTACATGTAATCCCCGGGCCTCTCGAGTTGACGTGTAGCGCAGGCCTTTAGGCCTGCCCAAACGCCCCACGCGCCACGCTGGGAACTTATTGTGCCGGTTCGATCCGCAGAACGGCGCCTTCGTCCGCATCCGTCAGCAGGTACAGGAGCTGGTCTGGACCCTGACGGACATCGCGTATGCGTTGGCGCAACTCGACGAGCAGCGATTCCCGGCGCAGTTCCTCCATGTTTTCGTTGAAAAGGATCCGCTCGAGGTGCCCCGTCCCCGGAATCTCTCCGGTGCGCAGTCCGCCAACGAACACGTCACCCTTCCACTTGGGCAGCCGGTCACCGGTGTAGAACGCCATGCCCGAGATCGCAATCGACGGAACCCAGAACACGACGGGCTGCTCGAAGCCTTTTTGCCAGAACTGCTCCGACTGCCACGGTCCCGGATAAGTCCGTCCGTAACTGATGATCGGCCATCCGTAGTTGCGGCCCGGGCGAATGATGTTCACTTCGTCGCCGCCATTCGGGCCGTTCTCGTTCTGCCAGACGTCTCCGGTTCCCGGGTGCACGGCCAGGCCGAGCGAGTTGCGGTGACCGAGCGAGTACACCTCCGGCTTGTGGCCGGGGCGACCCACAAACGGATTGTCGCTCGGCACGCCACCGTCGTCGCGAAGCCGCAGTACTTTGCCACCAAGGCTGTTGGGATCCTGCGATCCTGTGCCACCACCGCCGCCCGTCGTCATGTACAGCGTCCCGTCGACACCGAAGGCGACGCGCGACGCCCCGCCCGTGCCAGCGCCCCCCACGAAGATGTCGCGGACCTCCGTCAGGGCGGCGCCGTCCCAGACGCCGCGCGCCAATGCCACGGACGACTGGTCAGCCGCGAGTGGCTTCGTGTACGTCAAGTAGACGAACCGGTTCTCGGCAAACTTCGGATGGATGGCGACATCCATCAGGCCCGAGAGACCCATCGCGCGAACGGCCGGCACGCCGGCAATCGGCTGTGGATCGAGCGCGCCATTTCGGATGATCCGAAGTCGGCCGACGCGTTCGGTGACGAGGATGCTGCCGTCTGGAAGAAATGCCAGGCCCCATGGGTGTGCCAGACCCTTGACGACCACGATGACGCGGATGTCCTGCCCTTCCGCCGTCTGAAACTGCACCGGTTTATCGGGAAGCGGTGGAATCTTGATGCCTTGAGGCGCGACCGGAATGTTGTTTCGAAACGGCACTCTCTGTTGGGCTGCTTCGACGGTCGCAAACAGCAGCGCGATTGGCACGAGCCAACCCGGCCAAAGTCTTGTCGTTCGCCGGATCGTCATAGCGGCTGACCTCCAGAAACCCACGTAGAAAGGCATGCGGTCCGGGCGGTAGCTTCGGGCCGCAGCTCGATCAGGTTCTCGACCTGCCGAGTCCATTGCCTAAAGGCCAGATATTCTCGCATGGGTACGCCCTCAATTCGGGTTTTTGGAGAATCGGCACTTCTTGGCGCTCATCAGGCCGACATACGTGTTGCGCGAGCTTTTTCTGGTATATCCTCGGGCTCTCAAAAACAAACCTGAGGTGGACTTGCGTCGACCCCACTTGCGCCGAACCGAGCCCAGGGGAAACCAACGGACTGTGAGGTGAATAGATGCGCGCGATCGCGAAGATCCTGTCACTGCTGGCGTTGAGCGTTCTCATTCCAACTGTCGCCGCCGCACAGGCGGTCATTGCGGGCACGGTGAAGGATACGTCCGGGGCCGTGCTGCCGGGCGTTACAGTCGAAGCCACCAGCCCCGCGCTGATCGAGAAAGTTCGTACCCACGTGACCGACGGAACAGGGCAGTACCGCATCGAAGACCTCCGACCGGGCGTCTACTCGGTTACATTCACCCTCCAGGGATTCACTGCGTTCAAGCGGGAGGGCATCGAGCTGACCGGTCAGTTCACGGCAACGATCAATGCGGAGCTGAGGGTCGGGACGTTAGCCGAAACGATCACCGTCACCGGTGAAACGCCGGTCGTGGACATCCAGAGCGCCCGGCGCGAAGTGACCATCAACAACGACGTCCTCAAGGCCATCCCCACCGCCCGTAACTACGCGGCGATGGTCTCGATCGTACCGGGTGTCAACACCAACCTGAACGACGTCGTCACGACCACGGCAACCACGCAGTTTCCGATTCACGGCGGGCGCAACAACGAGGGTCGCATGTTGATCGACGGGCTGAACGTCGGGAACCCGCCCGGCGGCAATCAGCCGACCTCGTACATCGCCGACGTCGGCAATGCCCAGGAAGTCACGTTCACCACGGCCGGCGGGCTGGGTGAATCGGAGACGGCAGGACTGGTGATGAACGTCGTGCCGAAAACCGGTGGCAACTCGACGACCGGCTCTGTCGCTTACGCCGGCACAGGCGAGGCGCTCCAGTCGAACAATTACACCGATGAATTGAAAGCTCAGGGCCTGACGACGCCGATTCCGTTGACCAAGTCCTATGACCTCAATGGCGCGGTCGGAGGGCCGATCATGAAGGACCGCCTCTGGTACTTTGCCAGCGGACGCACCCAGGGGCAAACCAGGAAGATCGCGAACATCTACTACAACCTGAACGCCGGCGACGCGACGAAGTGGCTGTATTCGCCGGACCTGAACAATCAGGCCTACAACGACCGGACGTCCGAGAACATCAGCTTGCGTCTCACCTGGCAGGCGAGTCCCCGCAACAAGATCAGCGGGTTCTGGGACGAGCAGGCCAACTGCCGGACCTGCACGGGGCTGACGACCGGCATCACGGATCCTCCGCGCGTCTCGCCCGAGGCCCGCAGCGTCGGCATGACGAAACCGCTGCGCGTGCCGCAGATCAGCTGGTCGTCGCCGTTTACGAACAAGCTGCTGCTGGATGCCGGCTTCGGCGGCATCTACTACGGGTGGGGCGAATTCGAGCGCGACCCGAACCCGACCCACGACCTGATCAGCATCGTCGAGCAATGTGCGGCGGGATGTGCGGCGAACGGTGGCATCCCTGGTCTCGTCTACCGATCGCAGGACTATGCGAATAACCGAGCCGCCTCGTACCCATGGCGTGCCTCTGCGTCGTACGTCACAGGGCGGCAGAGCATCAAGATTGGCTACCAGGGCAACTACATGAGTGACATCCGGACCTGGTACGTGAACAGCCAGAATCTCCAATTCCGGTTGAACAACGGCGTCCCGAACCAGATCACGCAATACATCTCGCCATGGGTGAACAACGCCAAGGGGGCGTGGCACGCGGTGTTCGTGCAAGATCAATATACGGCGGGAAGACTGACCCTGCAGGGAGCGCTCCGCTTCGACCATTCCTCCAGTTGGTACCCCGAACAGGTGGAAGGGCCGTCTCGATTCCTCCCGCAAGCCGTTGTATTCCCGGAGACGAAAGGCGTCACCGGTTACAAAGACATCACGCCGAGGGTGGGTATGGCGTACGACATGTTTGGAAACGGCCGAACGGCAGTCAAGGCCAACGTCGGCAAGTACCTCGAGGGCATGGGCCTTTCGAACAACTGGGCGAACGCCAACCCCACCAACCGAGTTCCTCTCTCGCCAGGCGTGACCATATTCGGCCCGGCGGGGGTGACCCGCGCCTGGACGGATGCCAATAACAATTTCACACCGGACTGTAATCTTCAGAACCCCAGTGTGCAGGACAATCGAGGCGCAGGTGGCGACTTCTGCGCCGCGCTCCAGAACCAGGCCTTCGGCACGCCGACGTTGACCAACAACTTCGACCCGAGGCTCCTGACCGGCTGGGGCGTTCGGTCATCGGACTGGACCTTCGGCGCATCCGTCCAGCAACAGATCAGCTCACGCTCGTCGATTGAGGTTGCGTACACACGCCGCTGGTATCGCGGGTTCACAGTCATCGACAACCTGGCGGCCGCGAACTCCGACTATCAGGAATACAGCATCACTGCGCCGCAGGATCCACGGCTCCCTGGCGGAGGCGGGCACGTCGTCTCTGGACTGTATGACGTCAATCCGGCCAAGTTTGGACAGGTCAACAACTTTGTCGAGCTGTCAGAGCATCACGATTTGGGGGATTGGAAGAACAACTTCAACGGTGTGGATGTCACGCTGAACGTGCGCCTCAGAAACGGCTGGACGTTCCAGGGCGGCACGAGCACCGGGCAGGGCTCCGGGAACAACTGCGCGGTGCGCGCCAATTTGCCAGAGCTCACCGCCAACCTCGTTCAGGGACTTCCCGGCATCAACACGTCGCCTGTGAACACCACCAATCCGTATTGCGACGTGGACTACGGCTGGCTGACACAAATGCGGGCCATCTCGAACTACGTGATTCCGAAGATCGACGTCCAGTTCAGCGGCGTGTTCCAGAGCAAGCCGGGCGCGCTGCTCGCCGCCAACTGGGCGGCCCCGGCCTCGACGGTCGCGCAGCCGCTCTGGGCCGCGCGCCGGCGGGCAACGTTCCCAACGTGACGATCAACCTCCTGAAGCCTGGAGAGATGTACGGCGACCGCATCAACCAGCTCGATTTCCGGGTGGGCAAGGTGTTGCGGTTCGGTCGGACGCGTACGCTGATCAGCGCCGACCTCTACAACTCTCTGAACTCGAGCGCGGTGCTGACCTACAACAACACGTTCGTGCCGAACGGAACCTGGCTGCAGCCGCAGACGGTTATCACAGGTCGAATAATCAAGTTCGCAGCGGAGATCACGTTCTGATGAAGAGGCGAGTTCGACGGACACTGCAGAATTTGAGGATTTGAGAATTTGAGGATTTGAGAATCTAAGATTTGAGAATTTGGGAATTTGAGAGTCAAGAAATGTCGAGACTGACTGTTCTGATACCTCTTCGATTCCAAATTCTCAAATCCTTAGATTCTATAGATTCTCAGATTTGGATATCTTAGGTCTTCGAGGCCCCCATGGAATGCGAAAAAGAACTGGCGGCGTTCATTCGTGCCGGGGTCGTCCGACGGCCGACTCAGGCGATCGGCCACTACTTCGAAGGCACGCGCGCCTCATGCGCACTTGGCGCGGCTTACGAAGGGATGTACCGGTTGCCGAGCGACACCGGTCCGGCCAACCCCAGCCGCGACCTCGAGTGGTTCTTTACCTGTCTCGACGCCGTGAAGCGCTGTCCGGCCGAGAAATGCAAGAAGAGGCTCTCGCTTGCCGCACTCATCGTGCACCTGAATGACGACCACCGGTGGACGCGAGAACAGATCGCCGATTGGGTCAGCGGGACCGACCTGCCCGGGGTCCCGGGCGGAGCCGCCGCCTAACACTTTTCAAAGCCGCCCGCCTTTAAGAAGAGTGCCTTTCGGAAATTCAATCAGCCGGAAGCTTGTGCTGCTGAGCATTGGCCACATCTGGCGCCAAGAGCCGACACGGCGGAGGGTCGTCAGGCGACGGCTCGGGGCGTGGCGGGAAGCGTCTCGGGCCGCGCGCCGTTTGGAGTCAGCCCGCCACCGCTGCTGGAAAAACGGCGTGAAGCCGAGGCCTGCGCGGCCGTCTGTCGCGAGGTCACCCAGAGCAAGGCGTTGCCCGAGGCGGGACTCGTTGATCGGAGCGATGTCGCGAATTGGTAGGACGGCCGGGCCAGCGGCAGGACGACGAGCGCAACGCCGTTTTTCGGGCTGACGGAACCGGCGCGACGGCACGAGATGCTTCCCACCACGGATCGCGTCGCGCAACTGACGGCTGTGCGGTTAGCCACGAATTTCCGAACGGCATTACCTTCAAGAAGCGGCTGAGTCGCTTTGGAGACCTTGCGCGGCAAAGCACCCGAGGGCGTGCCTGCGTCCCGTTCGGGATTTTGGAGACTGTGCAAGCCAACGTCTATAGGCCCTGACTTTCCTGTTGCTCTGGCGCTTTCTGGTTTATCCTCAGGCTCTCAAAACCCATCTCAGGAGGGCAACACCGCAAAGGCCCAATCTACATCCGCCGTTGAATCGTGCCCCAGGGGGGAAACCTCGGACTGTGAGGTGAACAGATGCGCCCGATCGTGAAGCTTCTGACACTTGTGGCGTCGATCGTTCTCATTCCAACCGTTGTCTCGGCACAGGCGGTGATTGCGGGTACCGTGAAGGATTCGTCCGGAGCCGTGCTGCCGGGCGTGACCGTCGAAGCAGCGAGTCCCGCGCTGATCGAGAAGGTTCGCACCCACGTGACCGACGGAACAGGGCAGTACCGCATTGAAGACCTCCGACCAGGCGTCTACTCGGTCACATTCACCCTCCAGGGATTCAATGCGTTCAAGCGGGAGGGCATCGAGCTGAGCGGTCAGTTCACGGCAACCATCAATGTGGAGCTGAAAGTCGGCGCATTAGCCGAAACGATCACCGTCACGGGTGAAACGCCGGTCGTGGACATCCAGAGCGCTCGGCGCGAGATGACCTTGAACAATGATGTCCTCAAGGCCATCCCGACCGCCCGCAGTTACGGCGCCATGGTCACGGTGGTGCCCGGCGTCAACACCAACTTGAACGATGTCGTCACGGGAACAGCCACCACGCAGTTTCCCATTCACGGTGGGCGCAACAATGAGGGCCGTCTGATGATCGACGGGCTGAACATCGGGAATCCGCCCGGCGGCAATCAGCCGGCCTGGTACGTCGCCGATGTCGGCAACGCCCAGGAAGTGACGTTCACCACCGCTGGCGGGCTGGGTGAATCGGAGACGGCAGGGCTGGTGATGAACGTCGTGCCGAAAACAGGAGGCAACTCACTGTTAGGCTCTGTCGCCTTCTCCGGTAGCGGCGAGGCGCTCCAGTCGAACAACTACAACGACGAATTACGCGCCCAAGGTCTGACGACGCCAATTCCGCTGACCAAGGTTTACGACCTCAACGGCGCGGTCGGAGGCCCGATCAAGAAGGATCGCATCTGGTACTTCGTGAATGCCAGAACGCAGGGAAGCACGAAGTTGATCGGCAACGTCTATTACAACCTGAACGCCGGCGACCCGACGAAGTGGCTGTATTCGCCAGACTTGAACGAGCAGGCCTACAACGACCGGAAGTCGGAGAACGTGAGCCTGCGTGTCACCTGGCAGGCGACGCCCCGCAACAAGATCAGCGGGTTCTGGGACGAGCAAGCCAACTGCCGAACCTGTACAGGACTCACAACCGGCATCACCGATCCCCCGCGCGTCTCACCCGAAGCGCGCGGCTCCGGCCAGACCAAACCCCTCCGCGTGCCGCAGGTCACGTGGTCGTCGCCCGTGACGAACAAGCTGCTCCTCGATGCCGGCTTCGGCGGCATCTACTATGGGTGGGGCAACTTCGAGCGCGATCCGAATCCGACACACGATCTGATTGCCGTCACCGAACAATGCGCCGCTCCCATCACCGCGACAAACCGAACCGGCTGCGACGCGAACGGTGGAATTCCAGGCCTGGTGTATCGGTCCCAGGATTGGGGAAACAACAAGGCCGGCTCGTACAGTTGGCGTGCGTCCGCCGCCTACGTCACCGGGCGGCAGAGCGTGAAATTTGGCTACCAGGGCACGTACTTGAGCGACATTCGCACCTGGGCCGACAACAGCCAGAATCTCGCCTTTCGGTTCAATAACGGGGTGCCGAACCAACTCACGCAGTACATCTCGCCGTGGGTGAACAACGCGGAAGGGATCTGGCACGCGGTGTTCGTTCAAGATCAATGGACGGCCGGACGACTCACCCTGCAGGGAGCCCTACGGTTCGACCATTCCGCCAGTTCGTACCCCGAGCAGACGCAGGGCCCGTCTCGATTCCTGCCGGTGGCGCTCGTGATTCCTGAGACGAAGGGCGTGGACGCGTACAAGGACATCACCCCGCGCATGGGTGTGGCGTACGACGTATTCGGCAACGGGAAGACGGCAGTCAAAGCCAACCTGGGTAAGTACCCTCGAAGGCATGGGCATTTCCAACAACTGGGCCAATGCGAACCCGACGCTGCGGATGCCGCAAACGACGACGGTGTTTGGACCGGCGGGGGTGACACGCACCTGGACCGACCGCAACAACGATTTCGTCCCCGACTGCGACTTGAACAACCCAGCGGCCCAGACGGCCACCGTTGATTTTTGCGGGGCGATCTCGAACGCGGCGTTCGGTACCGCGGCGCTGACGAACAACTTCGATCCGGCTCTCCTGACCGGTTGGGGCGTCCGCTCCTCGGACTGGACGGTGGGCGCTTCTGTTCAGCAGCAGATTCTGCCGCGAGCCTCGATAGAAGTCGCCTACACACGACGCTGGTTCAGGGGCTTCACCGTCCTGGACAATCAGCGTGCCGCCCCCTCCGACTACAAGGAGTACAGCATCACGGCGCCCTCCGATCCACGGTTGCCCGGCGGGGGCGGATACGCGGTGTCAGGTCTTTACGACGTCGCACCAGCCCTGTTCGGACAAGTCAGTAACCTCGCGATCCTTTCCGACGGATATGGCGATTGGAAGAACAACTTCAATGGCATCGACGTCACCTTCAACGTGCGAACGAGGGCAGGTTGGACGTTCCAGGGCGGCACGAGCACCGGGCAGGGCTCGGGCGACAACTGCGCGGTGCGCGCGAATCTCCCGGAACTGAGTGCGAACCTCATTCAGGGACTCCCAGGCATCACGACGTCTCCCGTCAACACGCTCAACCCGTACTGCAAGGTCGACTACGGCTGGCTGACCCAATTCCGAGCTCTCTCCTCGTACGTCATTCCGAAGATCGACGTCCAGTTCAGCGGTGTATTCCAGAGCAAGCCCGGGCCGATCCTTGCCGCCAACTGGGCCGCTCCGAGCTCCCTCGTCGCCTCGGCTCTCGGGCGGGCGCCTGCAGGAAATCCCGCCAACGTGACGATCAACCTCCTTGCACCGGGCGAGATGTACGGCGACCGGCTCAACCAACTCGATTTCCGCGTTGGCAAGATTTTCAGGTTCGGGCGCACGCGTACGTTGGTCAGCGCCGATCTCTACAACGCGTTGAACTCGAGCGCGGTGTTGACGTACAACAACGCGTTCGTTCCTGGCGGCACCTGGCTGCAGCCGCAAACGGTTCTGACGGCTCGACTGATCAAATTCGCGGCGGAGATCACCTTCTGAGGAGGTGGCGGACTCGACTAAGGCGGATTTGAGAATTTGAGGATTTGAGAGTCTGGGACTGGGAATCAAATATTCGAGACTGACTGATTCTGATACTCTTCGATTCCAAATTCTCAAATCCTTAGATTCTTAGATTCTTAGATTCTCAAATTCCTTCCGAATTACCAATGCGAAATTCCTAATTCGTCAGGGCACGTCAGCGCTTCACGGCCCTGCCGTAGACTTCGATCCGGCCGACGTTGACGAAGCCGCCCCACCCGTGGCCGCTGCCCGGCAGCACGTCAGCGAAACCAACTTCGTCCACCCTGCTCAAGTCCGGCTTCTCCACCCAGAAGCCGCGCGTCACGACTCTCGAGATATCAAGCGCGAGCCAGCGGACGGCCGCGATCGAGAACTCGCTCTCGAGAAAGAGCGTCGAGTTCGTCGACGCCTCTCCGTCCGTGTGGTCGCCGATCAGCCACCTGCCATCCGCCAGCTTGATCACGGGACGGACCGCGTGGAAACCAGACACTCTGGTCACCCACCGAATCTTCGCGAGACCGGTGAGATCCACGTAGTTGTTCTTGTCTCGGAGCGTCGCCGCGACCGGTGTCATGCAGACGCCCGTCCAGAGATTGGGTGGATCTGACGGCTGCCCCTGCGCGACCTGCGCCGGCGGAGGATTCTGATTGTAGCCGGCCGATTGAATGCACGACGGCCCGCCCCAGTCCGACGTCCGTGAGCCGGGAGGAGGATTCTGCAGATAGACAGGAATGTTTTTCGCGCCAGGGTCGTACAGCTTGAGCTCGAGGTTCGGATTCGTCACGGCCTCGGCTGTGACGCCGTGCTCGGGACCGGTTTGTTTCCACGCTTCGCGAAAGAACAATGGAGGATGCTCGGTCGGCGGGCGCCTGCTGTCGTGCCGCGTCCTCCCGCGCTGGCTGCTGCGCGAGCGCTGTACCTGGCGACTCCGAGCGAAACCACCCACAGCGCAAGCGACAAGAGCTTCCGCGTCGATCGTGTCATCACGCGCACCCTTTCGGATCACGACCAGGGTCGGAGCCTCGCTAACGACGCCGCTTCTTTGCAGCGCTCCTCTTCTTTGCCGAGCGCCGACCGGCAGCCTTCGCCCGTCCGGCGCGTTTCGCCTTGGCTTTCCGCGGCTTTGATGCCCGTGCGGCTCGGGATTTCGCGGCAGTCTTGGATTTCGCTGCCGCCCGTTTGGCAGGTCTTGCCTTCTTGGCCGGTTGACTTGCCTTCTTGGCCGGTTGACTTGCCGCCGCAGGGGTGGTCGCCGCCGGCTTCTGCGAATGGACGGCAAACATCCCACCTTGCAGGTCCGTCCCTTGCGCGATCCAATCACCACCTGGCACTTCCATCGGACCGTTGATGACACGTCCGCCGCGCTGCTTGATTGTCTCCGCAATTTTCTTGGCATCGCCGACGCTGATGTACGGCAGCCAGGCTGGAGGGCCTGGCATCTGAGACGGCTTGGTGAACATGCCGCCTGCGGGTGTGTCCTTCCACCCGAACATCAGGTAGGTGCCCATTCCGGGGCCCATGTCCATCGAGCTCGTTTCTTTCCAGCCGAACAGCTGCCGATAGAACGCGAAAGCCGCCTGCTGGTCGGTCGTCGCCAACTCGTGCCACGAGAAGTCTCCGATGGTGGGTGCCGCATCGGGCGGGGCACTGCCTTGCGTCGGCGTGAAGGCGGCGAAAACGGCGCCTTGCGGGTCCTGAATCAGCGCCCATCGGCCAATCGTGGGAATGTCGGCGGGGGTCTTGAGCACCTTGCCACCGAGTGTCTTGGCTTGCTGAGCCGTTTCGTCGACATCGGGCGTGCCGATGTACGTGAGCCAGCTGGGCGGCGCGCCCATCGCCCGGGCGTCCGCTGGAAGCATCATCAGCCCGGCCATCGGGCGGCCATTCCCGATGAACATGGTGTACGAGGCATCCTGCTCCCATGGTTGGGATTTCCACCCGATGACCTTCGTAAAGAAGCTGCCAGCCGACTTCGTGTCGGTGGTCATGAGCTCGTGCCAAACAAACCGACCGCGAGCCGTCGCATCAGCCATGGTCGAACCTCCCCTGACAGTCAGTAGGATCGTGAAGAATGTCGCTGCAATGCAGAATGATCAATGCACGATGCGGAAAATCGAGCGCAGCGTCTCTTGTTCTTCATCCCGCATTGGGCATTTTGCATTTTACATTTTGCATTCAGTCTGCCGCGGTCCGCGCCCGGCGTCCACCTGGACCGGCGCGCCCGATTATAGTCCCGCGCGCCAGCCGCGGGAACTCGTCACGCTCCGTCGACGAGGTCGAGGAACCGCCACTTGAAACCATCCGCAAGGCCGACCAGATCGCGGCCGATCGCCTGAAAGACCGGAGGTGACGAGGTCACGTGCTGAGTCCCCGCGTGCATGTCGCGAAACAAACGTTGGATCGTGCCGGCCCGCAGTGCGCTCGTGCCTGCCGCTTTGTAGACGAAAGCCGCAACCTCGTGCGTGGACCACGTCACGTGGGCTACCGCCAGGCGGATGATCGTGTGCTGGCGCACCGATAGCCGTTCCCCTCTGGCGAGGGTCTGCTTGACGTCACCCCATGCGTCGTACACGAACGCGCGCGCCGATCGATACGTCGCTTCCGCTTTCGCAAATTGCTCTTGAAAGCTGTCGCTGTTGGCTAACGCTCCGGCCCGTCCCGCTTTCCCGCGGACGTTCGTCACGAGCTCGTCGAGCAGCCGGCGGCCGATGCCGCAGGCCCACGCCGAGTGACACATTTCTGCAAAACCGATGACGCCAATCGTGTAGAGGCTTCCGCCGCGCTTCGGCGTTTCGGTCACGGCAAAATGCGTATACGCCTCGGGCACGAACACCGAGTCGATCGTATAGTCGATGCTTCCTGTCCCGCGGAGCCCGAGAACGTCCCAGTTCTCAACGAGAGTCGCCTTCGCCACCGGCAGCACGAAAATCCTCGGCTCGCCGGTGCCCTGGATGACACCCAGCGTATGGATGTGCGTGCCGTGCTTGATGCCGGAAGCAAAGCTCCAGGATCCGCTCAGCAGAAATCCGCCATCTTTCGGGACGGCCGTCCCAGGGCGCGTGCCCTGCCCCGCAATGACGGGCAACCGCTCGCCGCTGAAAAGCTCCTCCACCGCCGCGTCTCCCAGGAACGCCGCGCCGGTGCCGATGGCCAGGGCCGACGCCATCAGAACCCACCCTGCTGACGGATCTCCGTACGAGAGATTCTCAATCACCTGGATGGACGAGACCGGATCGAGCTCGGCGCCATCTCGAACGGCTCGCGGCATCCACATTCCGTAGAGCCCCTCGCGGTGAAGGGCCTCGACGACAGGCGCCGCAAGTTCTCCGTGCACGTCGCCAAATTCGGCGTGCTCGTCGGCGAGGGTTGCGACCATCTTCGCGCGTTCAGCCAGCTCCGGTCCGGTGGCGATGCTGCTCGTCTTTGTCATCTCGGGTCCTCGCGTCGTGCATCCGTCATAGCGTCCCTTCCAGCCCTTCCAGCCAACTTCTTTTCACTGGCGCTGGGGCTCCACCCCCAGCGCGAACTGACGCTGATGCTTCGCCTCGGATTCCCAGGTCCTCGGCTCAGCATAGCCGCAGGCGCTCCCTACCTGCCCTACCTGCCCACCTACTCCCGCCCTACCTACCCGACCTGCCTGCCCCACCTGCCCTACCTCACCGTGATCGGTACCGTTGCGACATGGTTTTCCCACGCCAGTTGCAGTTCGGCTTTGCCGCTGCCCTTGTCGGCCAAGGTGAACTTCATCGTCTCGACAGGCGCCGGCGGCTTGGACATCATCATCTTGACGCGGCCGAGATCCTGGGCCGCGAAGTACGTCAATCCCCACTGACCGGTCTGTTTGTTGACGATCAACTCCCACGCATCCGGATCCCTCACCAAGACGAACAGCGTGTAGCTGCCTCTTGGCACGGCAAGTCCGCCGACATCGAGATCTCCGTCGGAACGGAACGCCGTGGCGGCATTCGCGCCGGCACGCCAGACGGGATACGTCGGATCCCTCGAGAGCAGACCGCCGGGTCCAAAGATCTTGCGCCCTCGTACCGAAGGGGCAGAGTACCTGATGCTGATCGTTTTTCCGCCAACGGTGACGGTCGCCGACGCAGGCGGGCTCATCTGGGCCGACACCATGTCTGTCGCGGCCGCAAGAAGGGCGATGGACGTCAGGAGAATCTTGGTCATTGCGCTCTTGGACGCTCGCATTGCGACCGGAGATCCGCGCGGGATTATATCCATCCGCGGCCTCCGGCTGCCGTACAATCTGGCGCCCTTCCGATGCCGAGTTCCGCGACATGCAGCCGTGCAGATCCCGCACTGCCCTTGTGTCCGCGGTGTCATGCATGGTGGGGAGGCGCGATCTGCGATGTGCTCTAATCCTCCAATAAAAGGAGCTTCTGATGAGCGATCAGCGAAACGAAACGATGAATGAGCTTTTCGAACGCGGCCTGGCGGCGCGGCGCGAGGTCCTCGGCGCCGCGTACGTCGACACGTCGATGAAATCAGCCAACGATTTCATGCTGGCCTTTCAGCGCCTGACGACGGAATGGTGCTGGGGCTATGCGTGGACGCGTCCCGGTCTGGACCGCAAGACGCGCAGCCTTCTGAATCTGGCCATGCTGACTGCGCTCAACCGGGCGCCGGAAATCAAGCTTCACGTGCGCGGCGCGCTGAACAACGGCGTGAGCGTCGAGGAAATCAAGGAGGTCCTTCTTCACGCCACCATCTATTGTGGTATTCCGGCCGGCTTGGATGCATTCAAGGCAGCCAACGAGGTCCTGAAGGAGGCCGGCGCGATCCCAGCGACGAACACGTAGGAAAGGCTGCGTGTCTTCAGACCCGCCGAACGAGAATCGAATCTACGGCGCGAGCGACGCGGTATAGGCGCCAATGGCCAGCATGTCTTCGTTGGTCAACTTGGCGACCACCGGCATCATCAACTCCGTCCAGATTCCCTTTCTCGCACTCTGCTGCATGTCGTAGAGCTGGCGGACCGTGTAGCTTGGTGAACGACCGGCGAGCCCCGGGACGGGTCCCAGACCCTTGAGGTCCGCACCGTGACATGCCGCGCACTGAATCGTTTTCCCGTTGGCGCCGGTCTTCGCGAGCGCCTCGCCCTTCTTGATGCTGCCGACAGGGACGTAAGCAATGAACCCCGACCGGGGATCCCGAAGCAGCTCGGTGTGTTCGGTATTTTCGGGAGTTTCGATGATGCGCTGACCGATCGGTTCCGTTTCGCTCCCCTCGAGCTTGAGGAACATGCCGCCCTGCACTCGGGTCTTGGGAACCATGTTCGCCTCGACGACCTTGATCCAGGGCGTCCACTTCATGGCGCCGAAGTACTCCGCGGCCGCCTTCAGCTCCTCGTCGGTCATCCCCTTCGCAATCGTAATCATCAAGTTGGTGTTGGCCTTTCTCGGTTCCGCGCTCTTCCGCGCGCCGCTCCTGAAATCTTCCATCGTCTGCAGGAAGTAGGACACGGGTAGACCCGAAACGCCGGCGTTCTCGGGACGACCCTTGCCGTTCGGATAGTGGCAAAGGCTGCAGGCGCGCACATCGGGCCGTTTGCCGCGCGCGACGATTTCAGGCATGGCCGGATGGTCGCCCGGAAACCAGTCGGCAGGGCCGAAGGCATCCCGAATCTGCGTCACAGTAAAGCTACCGCTACTTCCCGGGAGGCTCTTGAGCTCCCCGCTGTCGGGAGCGGGTTGCGCAGGCGGCGTGCCTGGCGGAGGCGCGGGCGGAATGTTGTAGGCCCAAGCCGGAGGTTCTTCGGCGGCAGCCCGCAACAAAACCCCTGCTGCAACCAATGGGACGAGAGCAAGGATCACAGCACACAGGAATCGCCGCATAAATCAGCTCCCTTCTGCAGACCGAATGCCGCTCCTTATACACCTGACCGGGGAATGGAGCAATACGCGAACCTCGAGGGGCTTGCGGTGCTTAGGGTGCTTGGTTCCTCCTGAGGCAATGCAGTGGCCTTGAGCCACGAGCCACACACCTATCAGGAAGGCCGCACCAGGCACCAAGCCACCCGCCAGGCACGAGTTACCAGGCACCAGGTACGAGCAGCGATCGTTCGATTCAGCGGATCGGTTTTGCCCAGCGAGATCCACCGGGCGGGAGCGAGGTCGTTCGCGAGCCGGCCTCGGGATCGCGGTCGGGCGAGCGATTGCCGGGAGGTCTCTGATACGCAATCATGGCGGCCTCGCGGTCGAAGTCGGTGGGCTCGGGGCCGATGACCGGATTCATGACCGACGTTCGAGAGGTGACGTGGTGATAACCAAGCGCGTGGCCGAGCTCGTGAATCCGAAGCAAGCGCCGGCGGCCGTCGTGCTGGTCGAAGGGCTGATCGAGGAACACGACACCGCCGTTGACCGATCCATCCGACTGTTCCAGCCACGTCGCCATTCCAATGGTGCCGTCCATCGTCGGCATGCTGTAGAAGCGGCCGACGACGATCTTTCCGGGTCGCTTGACCGTCACGTTGTCGCCGGCCCCTTGACGCTCGAAGACCGTCGAAGCAAATGCTGTGTACGTTCCGCCGGTGAGGAGCGCCAGCGCTTCGGTCATATGTGCCGCCAGGCTCGAGGCCTCGAGGTCGGTCATCTTGTCGCTGGTCGCCACGAAACCGTCCTCGACAGTATCGGAGAAATGCATCACCGGCACGACCACAACGAGGGCAGGTTGCATCGTCCAACGCTGTAATCGCTGATTGGTCGATCGTGCGAGCTCGTCGAAGGCATTCAAGTCGAACGCCTTTGGGATCAGGGCGAGCCGGGCGTTGCTGTCCGGCGCGTCGACGGTCGTCTCGCGCTCGACAACCGAGTCACCGTGTACGACGGCTGCGTATCTGCCAGGACCGCTGAGGTCTGCCTGAAACGATCCGGCGCCGTCGGTGGTGATCGGCTGCAGGCCGCCAATCTTCACCGCCACTCCGGACGTTGCGGCGCCATCGAGCGCGTTGACGGTACGCCCTCGAACGACGCTGGCGCCAGTCGATTGCGAAGGGCCGGAAGGCGTCGTCGGCGCATCCTTGCCACTGCACGATGCCAGAACCGGCAGCAGAAGGCTCAAGATCGAGACACGTGTGACGCGCACGACTGACCGCGCTGCAAGGGGTATGCTGCTGGAGTCGACGTGCAAACCCGGAGGATTGTCGCAACCGGCTAGGGCTCTGAGGCGAAAATCGAAACCCCGAATGCGAGTCTGTAATTCACACGTCCGGCGGTCGGTCCTTCACACGCTACAGCGGTTTTCACAAAGGCGTAGCGGGTACGCGTGGCGACGTCTTCTCGCACCTGCTGAGATCGCGCGGGCGTGCGGCGGGCATCGGCCGTGGCCACCGTAGCGGCGCGGCCGGGCATGATCGCAACAACCGCGGGTCGCAGTCCACATCGCGGCGATCTCCGGCCGCGCGATCCGTGTCGTAGGCAAAGCCCCAGGTGGTGATGACGCGAGACGGATGTCGCGGGGAGAACCCCTTGATCGCCGCGGCAGCGAGCGCGTACGGACCGAAGGACCGCGGTTCCGGCGCGTCCGCCCGGGTGGCGACGGCCGATGCCGGCCGCACGCGACGCGGCCACCACGACGATGCGACACGCAAGGCCGAACGCTCCGCGAAAATGAAAATGTTCTAGTGAACGGCGCTGGGCGTCACCGCGACGAACCGTCGAACCAGATTCTCGATGAGTTGCCGCTCCGACAAGGACTTGGACAGCGGCACGGGCCACTTGACGGTGAGAGTCGCCACGAGATCGTCGGCGTCGTCGGGTCCATCGGTCGCGGTAAATCCAAACCGCACGCTGTCGCGATCGATCTGCACTCGACTCACGAACAAGGCGGCGCCCGCGTCGTATCGAGCTACCAGCAACGCCTCGAGCCGCCTATACGAGCGAACATCGAGCCCGTCAGCCTGATATGTCGCGTTGACCGCATCCAGGACCCGCTGCGGATCGTGGTCCTTGACCGAATCCTTTCCCTGCCGGCCATCGAACTGAAAATAGACGCCCTGGTTGGGCGTGACGACCGTGAGGCCGTCGCGTCTCGCGTTGTATGTGTTACCGAGGCGTCCTCTCTCGTTGTAGACCAGGGCGTAGAGCGGCTGCTTGACGGTGACGGCCTTGCCTTCCCAGCTCTTCACGAACGCCTGTTGCGGGCTCTCGGCCGCTGCGAACCCGGCGCCTCCTACGAGGACGACGACCAATGTAAGCAGATGGCGGCGAAGAACGCCCATGGTGAGGCTCCTGATCGATGGTCGATGCCGGGGCAATCTACTTCAGGTATCGGTATCAGTGCCGGGTCGGTTTAGCTGGCGGGAAACTGGACGTAGCGCATCCCTTGAGGGCTGCAAGTAGCGGGAAAGTAGACGTAGCGCAGCCCTTCAGGGCTGCAAGGGAAGCAGGCCTAAAGGCTAATGCCGTTCGGAAATTCGTGACTGACCGCACAGCGGTCAGTTGCGCGACGCGACCCGCGGCGGGAAGCGTCTCGCGCCGTCGCGCCGGTTCCGTCAGCCCGAAAAACGGCGTTGCGCTCGCCGCCCTGTCGCTGGCGCGGCCGTCCTGCCGATTCGCGACATCGCTCCGATCAACGAGTCCCGCCTCGGGCAACGCCTCGGTCCGGGTGACCTCGCGGCAGACGGCCGCGCAGGCCTCGGCTTCACGCCGTTTTTCCTGCACTCGTGGCGGGCTGACTCCAAACGGCGCGCGGCCCGAGACGCTTCCCGCCACGGCTCCGAGCCGGCGCCGGCGGCCGCTGACACGGAGGGTCGTCGGCTGGCGCAAGGGCCGTGCAGTCGACCCGTCACGCGTCAGGAAAACCCGCGCGCAGTGAGTGAGTTCGCGGCGGTCTCTCGCGAGGTCACCCGAGGCCCCAAGCATCTCGGACGGGGCTCGTTGATCTGAGCGATGCCGCAAGTTAGTAAGACCGCCGCGCAGCGCCAGCGTTCGAACGCAGCGCGGGTTTTCCGGGTCGACGTGACGGCCCGACGCGCCAGCTGACGACCCTCCGCCGTGTCGGCTCTCGGCGCCAACTGTGGCCAACGCTCAGCAACACAAGCGTTCGGCTCATTGAATTTCCGAACGGCAATACCCTAATCTAAAGGGCTGCGCTACATCGATTGTTTACGTAGTCGCACGGGGACGTTCGAGCGCGACGCGATCCCACTGAGCGAGTGTGGCCGCTTGTTCGTAGGTGCTGTCCACAAACGAACGGATCGACTCTTCGGGAGACGCAGCGCGGCGAACCGCCTCGTATGGAAGGATGAACTCGCCCAATTCGTGATGATAGTGCGCCGCGGACGGCAGCACAGGCGCCTCTTTGAATCCCGCCGGCTCGGGAACGGCGTACGCGTAAAACATCGCTTCCTGCGTCGCATTGCCCGGCCAGAAGCCGTGGCTGATCACTTCGTGAGAATACGCCTCGCGCATGAACGCGGGGCCTTCACGCGGTGGCGCCAGTCTCCCCGAAAAACGTGTAACCGCCAGATCGAAGGCGCCCCAGAAGAAGTGGACGGGACTGCATTTGCCGACGAACTGGCAGCGCGATTCGGTGAACACGTGTGCGATCTGTGTGAGGACGCGCCAGAATCGATTCGCCAGAATCGGATCGTATGAGTGGTGCTCGGTGTCCTGGTCGAAGCGGATCGGCGACGGAATCTCGACGGGCATCGGCCAAATCTTCACCGGCAATCCCATCGCGTTCAGCAACGTCATGACATCGCGGTAGAAATCGGCCACGGATTTCGGCTCGAGCTTCAGGGTTCGCGCATCGCCGTCCGAGGTTCGAACGACGAGCTGATGATCGATGAAATCGAAGTCGATCGTGAACGTGCGGGCGCCGTGTGGGAGCGTCAGCGTGGACAGGCCGCGCGGCGTGATATGAAAGGTAATGCCCCACGAATGATTGATTGGCGGCGCTTGCGCCAGCGCGACCTTCCCCACGACCTGCGTCCACATGTGAAGTGTGGCGTAGGTGTCCTTCCAGAGGTCGAACGTCAAAGCCGGCCAGCGCTCGTTGGTCGTCGCCATGTTCAAGGCCGTGGGCCGTAGTGGGGGAGCGGTCGCCCAGTCTCCAAGGCGCCGAGATCCGGTGCGCGTCCGGCGAAATCCTCGTTCACGTTCGGCAGCACGACTCCACGATCGACGGCGCTCGCCGCGGGCTTCAGTCTGAAGTCGAACTCTTCGGCCTTGTACACCTTCTGAACCGTCTTGGCGTCCTGGGCGTCGAGCCGTGGGACGTTCACAAACACATCGAAGTCCACGAGCACCGAGTGTCCATCCTGCCCCGTCGCCCGGCTGTAGTCGGCCAGCGTCGCAAATCGGCGGGTCTCGAGCTCAGCCCGACGCGTTGGATCGGTGTAGTCGGCCCGTACGCGAGACGGGGGTGAGCTCCATTGAAACGAGAACTCGGCGCCTTCGTTCGGACGAAATCCGTTGTAGTCGGAGGAGGAGTAGTTCGTGAAGGTCGTAATGTTGAAGATCGCCGGTGCACTGTTCTCCCCGAGAATGAGGTTGTTTCTCCAGTGCGTGTTCGAGGTCCCGGCGGCCGTCGTCTCCGACAGGATCGTGTTGTTGTAGAAGAGGACGCCCGCCGACCCGTTGGTCAGACGCGTCGACCCGCCCGGCAGGTGATACCCGATGTTCCGGATCCAGTACGCAGGCCCCCCGAGCACCGGCTGGTTGCAGAACGCATGAGAGGCGGAGTTGATCATCATGTTTCGCAACACCCGGACGTTGTGCAGGCTTCCGTCCGTCTCGAACGGATTGTCGTGAAAGTTGGTCATGTAGTTGTTGTAGAAGTCGATCGCGACGGGCCGCTTCTCCCAGTACTCCCTGGTCGGATATTTCGGGCCGCCGTCGGCAGCGGAGCCATCGGGGTTGCCGTAGGTTTCGACGTCAATCCCGTCGTGAAAGTGCGCGACGTAGTTATAGGCGATGACGTGCCCGGCGCCGTACACCTTGACGGCCACGTAAGACGCCATCACAGGTGGAAATTTCTGTCCTTCGACGCCGTTGAACCGGCTCCAGAACTGCGGGTTCGCCCATCCGATGACGTGGTTCGGATCGTCCCGGCCGATGAACCAGTTGTCGGCGATGTAGAAGTTGCTCGACCCCGAGTAGTTCGTGAACACGCCGGCGCCCACATCCTCGAACCGGCTCTTCTTCACCGTCAGGCCTTTCGACCCCGCGATGAACTGGGTTCCCGCCCAGACGGCGATGTCGGCATTGCGGAACGTGATGCCTTCGAAATAGGTGTAGTCGGCGGCCTTGACATCGAACAGCACAAAATTGCCGTTGCCGTCGAACACGACGTCGCCGTCGCCAGCCGCCTTGATGGCAATCGGCTTCTCCGCCGTGCCATCCGCCGTCAGGTAGTAGGTACCATCGAGCGGCACGGTGCGGTTCACGGCTGGATCGTTCGTGTATTCGAGGCGGTTGTACTTGTAGAGACCGGCGTGCACCAGAATCGTGTCGCCGGGTTGCACGCGCGGCCGCCCCGCTGTCGCCCAATCGGTGCCCGAGCACGTCAGGTTGTAGGCGCACATCAGCCCTTCGAATGCAGGCTCGAGTTTTTGCCCGGTGAAGCCCGGCGGATAGACATGGAACACACGGCCGCCGGCGAACGGCTTCGGTTCCGAGCGCGTCTTGACAGTCACGACCTTGCGGCTTTCTCCGCCGTTGACGCCGTCGGGGTCCGATAACACGAACTGCGCTTCGTAGGTCGTATCGGGCTCCACATCCAGAATGCTGCCAGCGAACATGTTGGGGACTACGACGTCGAGAAGAGCACCATTGTTGATGCGTTCGCCCTGCAAGCGAAGCATGGGCAGCGCGCGCTTCCACTCGCGTTCGCCCTTCTTGCGGTACGACACCTCCACTGCAGCATTGCGATTGTCGTCGCCGTCGATGAACCACTCGAAGCCGAGATTGATGAGCGTTGGGGGCTCGATCAGGAACTCTCCTGGCCGGACGTCGTGCTGCTCGGCCGCGAGGGCCACAGTCGGTCGAGACGCCGAGGGGCTCCAGAAAAGCAGGAGAACGATGCCGACAGCCAGTGCCGTTTTCATCTTCACCTCGGGCGGCTCGACATACCTTCGTCCCAGTTGCTCCAGCCCGACAGCATGCCGTAGGGCACCTGCTCCAGCAACGCTTCCACGCGCCGAATCTTGCCCTTCTCGATGCGGAACAGCTCGGCGATTTCCCAGGTCCACGGGCGGCTCGGGCCAGTCGTGATGTCGCTTCCGTCCGACAGCTTGAACGTGCGGTACTTCCCCGCGGCGTGGTCGAAGAAGACGAAGCTGAACACCAGGCCGCGCTCGACATCGACGGCCATGAAACGCCGGTCGCGAATCCGAGTCACGAAGTTGAAGTAGCCGCTCTCGAACGCCGCCTTGCAACTCATCGTCGCGGGGTTGATCGGCGAGGCCTGGGTGCTGGCGAATCCGGAGCCGGTGCGGAAATGCGGATTGTTGGTCGTGCGGACCCCGTTCTCGAGACGATCGCAGTCGTCGGCGAACGGATACAGGCCGTGGCCGTCGTTCTTTTCCAGACCGGAGAAGTACATGTTGGCCACTCTTACGAGATCCTCTCGCGTCGTGCGATCGGCTGCAGGAATCTCTGACGTGAACAGCTCGTCGGGCTTCCCCAGCTTTTCCAACTCGGCTCCGGCCAATGTGTTGTTCAGCCCACCGCGCACGACGAAGGTCTCAATCTCCGCGATCTGCCGGTTGACGACTTTCAATCGAATCGCAACGGCCACCGTCGCGTCAGCCTCCTTCATCGTGCCCATGAACGCCACTTGTCCTACCACCACGTCAGTGACGAAGAGACGATACGAACCCTTTCCGGTGGCAGTATTCCAGAACCCGTCGCCCAACTGGAGGCGCTGGCCGTTTTCAGTGTTTCTCAGTCCGCGTGCGACCGGCAGCGTCGAAGGATCGTGCGCCACGAGGGCGTCCATGTATTGGTCGACGAGGCCTTCCAGACACGCGCGATCGCACCTTGCACTCTGCGCAGCCGCGAAGCTTGCAACGACGATCACACTTGCCATGCACGCGAGGAGTTTCATCTGAGGTCCTAAGGTTCCAAGGTTCCGGGTTCCAAGGTTCCGGGTTCCAAGGTTCCTGGTTCGGAGGTTCCTGGTTCGGCGTTTCAGGTTCATTTTCCGACCATGTGCGGGAGATCCTTTTCGTTCTCGCACACATATTCGATCAGCTCGGTGTCGGGCAGCAGGTTGTACGGCACGGTCGTCGACCACGGTCTGGTGTACATCTTCGGATCGTCGATGGTGATTCCCAGCTCCATGTGGCCGAAATCGATGCGCCGGAAACGCTCGGTGACATGGAGCGCATCACTGTGAGGGTGTCCCCCGTCGTCGAGCCAGGTGCGATCGTTGAACCCGGTCGTATCCACGACCAGCGTATCGCCTTCCCACTTCCCAACCGAATAGCCCATCCAGGTCGGCTGTGGATCGACCGGAAGCTTTCGGCCGTCCGTGAAGATCTGGCGGTAGTCGATGAAGGGCTCGAACAGCACCACGAGCTGAACCGGGGTCTGAATGATCTTGAACGGGTACGGCACGAGCGCGGCATCGGGAACAGCGTGCGGCAGACACTGCTCGGTCGGCCTGCCGAGGCTGTTGGTCTCCCGGCGGTGCTTGTAAATTGCAGCGGCTTCAGGGCGGAATGGCACTTCAACCGAATCCGCGGCCAGATTGGCGATGTACTTGCCCGTCGCGACAATCCAGATACCGGTGAGATCCGGCTTGCCGTCCGCAGTTTTCGGTGTGGGGGCCGCCAGATTCGGCTTCCCGTCAGGCGTCCGCGGGATCCCAGGGAGAGTGAGGCGTATCCACTGGGCCGAAGGCATGTCGGCGAAGAGGAGCAACATGCCGATCGCGGCCGCACCGGTACGAATCGAAAGAGGCACGAAACGACTGGCCATGGCAACTCCTGTCATCTCGACCCGTTTGCGATCGCTTCCGAGGCAGCCTTCTCGTCGGCGCGGTGCCCGCTGAGGATCCCCTCCATGCCGATATTCCCCTCGTGGCACGCGTACTCGTAGATCGGGCCATCAATTCTGGTAAACGGAAGCACCGCAGTCCACGGCCTCGTGTAGGTGGCCGGATCGTCAACGGTGAATCGATAGTCGATATGGTCGGCATCGACGCGAGTGAAGCGCTCTACGACGCGCGTCTTTGCGCCCGACGCCGGAAATCTGAACAGATTCCATTGACTATTGAAGTTGGTGGTCTCGACAACCAGCGTGGACCCCTCCCAACGACCGCGGGAATCGCCCATCCACTGTCGCAGGTGCGAACCGACGTGGGGTCGGCCATCCAACGGAATCAGCCGGACCTCGTTGAGCATCTCGTAAACGATCGCCACGTAACCCGCGGTCTGCACGATCTGATAGTTGTTGTTGTAGCCGGTCGGCAGAGGTGGCACGCCGTGGTACATGAGGCAGCGCTCCTGCAGCGGCCTGTCTTCGTAGGAATCGGCTGGACCGCGTGCGCGCCGCTCTTCGGCGATCGTGTCGCGCCGCGCCAGACCGTCGGCGGTCAAGGATGGAAGCCTCCCGTCAGCCGGGTCGACAATCAGCGACGTGCGATTCAACACACTTCCCCGCTCCCACCAGAATTCGTTGTACGCCCGGGCAAGGTCGGTGATCGTTCCCTTGCCGTCGCGCCGATCCGTGTTGCGGGCCTGCGCCGTCTGTTTCGCCAGTTCCTCGGTTTCGGCGTCGGTCAAGACGTCTTTCCCGGCCAGGGCTTCCGGTCGCTCCAGCGGCGTCGTGGTGGCGTTCGACCAGATGCCTTGGATGTCCGGCTGGCCGTCCGCCGTTCGAGGCTGGGTCCACACGGCCTTCGCCGGCTTCGCTTGTGCCGCCGATGGAGTCTGGGCCGAGGCGTCGACTGCCCCGAGCAACGCGCCGGCGACCACGATAAGTGCTGTGGAACGCGTCATGACATTTCTCCTGCTGCTCTCCCCACCTACCCACCTACCCACCTACCCACCTGCCCACCCGCCCCACCTGCCCTACCTGCCCTGCCTGCCCTACTTCTTTCCACTGGCGCCGGGGTCCCACCCCCGGCGCGAACTGACGCTGATGCTTCGCCTCGGATTCCCTGTCCTCGGCTCAGCATGGCCGCAGGCGCTCCCTACCTGCCTACGAGATGCGGCAGATCCTTTTCGTTTTCGTTACACACGAACTCGATCAGATCGACATCCGGCAGCAGCGTCGCACCCACCGTCACCGTCCAGGGACGAGTGTACGCCTTGGGATCGTCGATGGTCAGTTCAATGTCCAGGTGACCGAAGTCCAGGCGCCGGAAGCGTTCGGTGACTTGAAGCGCCTCGGTCGCCGGATGGCCGGCGATGTCGAGCCACGTCTTGTCGTTGAATCCGGAGGTCCGAACGACGAACCGATCGCCGTCCCAGGCGCCGACCGAGTAGCCCATCCAGGTGGGGTTCGGGTCTTGAGGCAGCGCCCGACCATCAACGAAGACCTGACGGAAGGTCGTCAGCGCCTCGTACAGGATCACGACGAGCCCAGGCGTTTGAATGATCTTGAACGGAAGGGGTGCGAGCGTCAGGTTCGGTATTCCGGGGGGGAGGCAGCGCGACGCCGGATAGTCCTTACCCAGGTCATCCATTCGCTCTTTCAGGAGCGCTGCCGCCCAGGGCTGCAGGGGAACCGACCCGCTCGGGAGGTCGGCAGCAAGGTTGATCGCGTATTTGGGCATTCCGTCTACAACCGGAACTTCCCAGACCCCAGAGAGATCGGGCTTTCCGTCAGACGTTCGCGGCGCAGGTGCCTGCAGATCTGGTTTGCCGTCGGCCGAACGAGGGATGGTCGGGGACTTCGACGGGGTCCACTGCGTCGAAACGGATGAAGACATCATCGACACAGCAACGACTGCGACCAGGCAGGACGGCAAGCGGGGAAATCGAGCACGCGACATACTCATCGCCTTTCGTCAGTCAATTGTATGCCTCAGGCGAACGAATGGCCGACGCGTGTCGTCATCAACACCTGTGGCATGTCCTCGATGAAAAACCTCTTGCTTTCTGCTCCAAGCGGCGCCATAAGGTACAGGCCCTCCATCGCCAGCTAAGGTCATGGCTTCTCGTCATTCTCATCAGGCTCCTCGGTCGCGGGACATCGTCATCCGCCACTCGTCCGGCACGTACACGGTCGCTGTCGGTTCTGAAATGCCGCGGGTCGACTGCCGCACCTTTGAGGAAGCGCTCGAACGCGCCGGACGCTTCGGCGCGGCTCGTAATGTCGACGTCTGGTGGGCTTCCGACACCGACGAGTTCGTGCGGCTGACCAACTACACGTTGCTGCGACGAATGTGGGCGGAATTCATGGAGATGCCCGGCCTGGGACTTACGCGGTCGCAAGCGCAACGACTGTGGGGGATGGACGAACGCACGTGCGAAGAGCTGCTCGAGAATCTCGTCGGCCTCGAGTTCCTGGCTCGCGGGCCTGACGGCCGGTACCGACGGTTGACCGAAGGGCGGGACGCCAAAACCTGGGCGCGCCTGGCCAAAGCCGAACGCTCGCCGGCCCCGGCCACCCGAAGCACGACGCGACCCCTCCATAAGAAACACGCCTGAAGAAATACGGCGCTCGAAAATTTGGTCCTAGGCAAAAGCAGGTCGTTATGTCTACTCTCCGCCGATCGCCGCCTCGCCAGTTCTCCAAAAACGGAGTGACACACGACGCAGCAGGAGGCCGAGGGATGACTCTGAAGCACGCCAATGACGATACCGCTTCCTCCGTCGCCCCCAATGTGACGTTGGTGGGACCGGTCGTGCAAGTGGATATGGGTGCCCTTTCGCACCGAGGCAGGGTCCGCCCTGACAACGAGGATCACTTTCTCGTCGCACGTCTCGATCGCACCATGCATGTGTTGATGACCAACCTGCCTCCAGAGTGCGTTCCCGAGAAGCACACCGAGACCGCGTACGGCATGGCCGTGGCCGATGGAATGGGTGGCCACGCTGCGGGCGAAGTTGCGAGCAGAAGCGCCCTCAGCGCCCTGGTCGATCTCGTGCTGCGGACGCCGGACTTGATCATGCGTCTCGATCAGCGCTTCACCAAGGAAGCGCTCCGGCGCTTCGACGACCGGTTCCAGCAGATCAGAGATGTCCTGCTGGAGCATGTGGAGGAGGACCCCAAGCTGTTCGGCATGGGAACGACGTTGACCGTCGCATGCAGCCTGGGTTTGGAGTTGCTGGTCGCCCATGTTGGTGACTCGCGGGCGTATCTGTACCGACAGGGCCGTCTTCAGCGGTTGACTCGCGATCACACGATGGCGCAGTTTCTGGCCGACACCGGCGCAATCCGTCCCGAGGAAATCGCCAGACATCCCATGCGACACGTGTTGACAGCGGCGATCGGCACGCAAGGAGGCAAGGCGGAGGTCGAGCTCGAGCGAGTGCGGCTGGCGGACGGTGACCAGATCTTGCTGTGCTCGGATGGCCTCACCGACATGGTGTCCGACGCGGCCATCGCCGAGACGTTGCGCCAATCCGATTCGGCGGCCGGCGCATGTGAGGCCCTGGTCAATCAGGCCCTCGAAGGTGGTGGCAAGGACAACGTGACCGTGGCGCTGGGACGCTACCGCGTCGGTTGACGCGGCGCACAGCCGCTGGAAGGTCTGCGAACTCGGGGTGAACACCGGTGCTGAACTGACAACGCCAACCGCAGAGAAAGCCGCGGAGAACGCAGAGTAAATCGCCCTTCTCGGCGTCCTCGGCGTCCTCCGCGGTTAATCGTGAAACGCCCGCTTAGTTACGATGCGGAGCGCACAACCGACCGTTATTATAGTTGTCCATCTGTTGGTGTAGCGGTTCGCCGGTCGCCCAGGCGTCGCTCGACCCGGGCACGTTGCTGCCTACCGGTCCATACGTCATCATCCAAGCGTTGGCAGCTACGATTGTGCTGGACACGCAGCTGGCGTCATTGTGGACGTTGTTAACTACGATCAGGACGTTCAGCATTGCAGAAACGAGCGAGCTGAACATCGTCGTGGTCTTGTCCTTGCCGACTTTCTTGAGCCAGGAGATGGCCTCGTCTCGAGTATAGGGGTAGCCGCCGACAGTGATATTGGACACCGGCCATGCCTCGGGGTGGTTCTTCCAATAACCCGGCGTGCCAGTACCCGGTTGCTGAACCTGAGGCGGAACAAACCCGAAGTCGGTAGACAAGCCGTTCGCTTCGACCGTTGTAGCACTGAAACCTGTTCCGGTCGAGGTACCATCGCTATCGTTCGCGTCGTACACGTTGTTTTCGACATTGGGGGGGGACGCCTGCGTTTCTGTTGGAATTAGGACGGATATCGTTGTGGCGCCTGGGGGAACAAGGACTTCGAAAAACCCACCAGGACCGCTCTCGACTTGTATGGTGTCTGCGCCTGCGTAGTCGCAAATCTGGCATACAAACACCTTTACGCCTTCAATACCTGTCTCGCCTCCATCCTGAAGACCGTTGCCGTTCACGTCGTTGAAGATTGTGCCGCAAACGCCCGCCGATGCCGGGCACGCGCTTTGCGCCGAGGCAGGTGCTGCGGCCACCGAGGCCAGAGGCAGAAGTGCGGCCGCAAGCGCCGCGCCTCGAATGTGCTTGAGTGGTCCCTGCAGCAGCTGCTGCGTCTTTTCCTTGAGCTCGGTCTGACGAACTTCCTGAGACATGTTCAAACTCCTCCGGGGGAAACTTAGGGATCCGTGTCGACGCGCCGTTTTTCGTCCGATAGTTCAGTCGTGCGCTTTCTCCTCGTTAACAACCATTGCATCAGCGACCCGACCGCTGGTGTCACGCACAGTCTGCGTACGATCATCGAGTGGCTCGCGGACGCCGGTCATGCATGTCACGTTCTCACCACCGCTCGCTTCGAGAGTTCGGTAGTGTTCACGATCGAAGAACATCTGCGGCAGCAGGGCGTTGACCTTTCGGTCCTTGCACCGCAGCGCGGCGATCCAAGCGCTCTGGCAAGAAGCGGCGCGTGGCAAACTGCCCCGTCGTGCACTACACGGTCAAGGACGTGCCTGTCGCGCTTCTGCTGACGCGCCACAACGACGAATCGCGACCGGACCGGGCAGAGGCCGCTCAATACCTCGCGCTCGTCGATCGACTTCTGGACGACCTTGCGCCCGACCAGCTGATCGCGTGCAACGGCCATCCGATGATCTTCGAGGCCATGGCCAACGCCCGACGGCGTGGCGTCACCACTGTATTCGCCGTCCGCGGTTTCGGATACTACGAGCGGCGATACTTCGAGAACGTCGATCACGCCTTCACGTGCAGCGAGTTTCTGACCGACCACTACCGCGACAGGGTCGGGCTCGTCAGCACGCCGATCGAGCCGCCGCTCGAATGGTCGGCCGTCGTCGCGCCGTCGGAATCGCGCGCGTTCGTGACCTTCGTCAACCCGTCGCCTCACAAAGGCCTGTGGCTCTTCGCCCGCCTGGCCGACATGCTCGGATCGCGACGACCAGACATCCCAATCCTGGTCGTCCAGTCCGGCCATAGCGGCGGCTCGCTGAATGCCATCCCAGGCGTCGACTTCAGCCAATACCCTCAGATCATGGCGGCGCCGCCCGTTCCTGCTCCGGCCGACTACTTCGCGCTGACTCGCCTCCTCGTCGCACCGTCGGTCTGGGAAGAGCCCTTCGGCCGAGTGGCCGCCGAAGCGATGATCAACGCCATCCCCCCGCTCGTAGCAATCGCGGATCGTTGCCGCAAGTCGTCGGCGGCGATTTCAGCGCTGGTGGCGGCGGACGCGTACTTCCCATCCCTGAGTGGATGACGCACGAGACGACGAAGCTCCCAGCGAGCAGGAAATCGGGCCCTGGTACGAGGCTGTGTGCGCGCTGTGGGACGATGCCGCGCTCTACCAGGCGGTCGCCACGAGAGCGCGTCAAATCGCCGAGGAGCGTTACAGTGAGGCCCTCTCCCGCAGGAAACATGTGAGTTACTTCACCTCGCTCAAAGCCTGGAGGTCGGCCAATCACGAATCCGGATTTTTCTGACTAATCTCGTCGCTCGAATCGATCTCACACTGCCACTTCGTTGCCAAGTGGCATCTGTCGATCTGTGTGGGTTTAGCGGGGATACGAGATCGTGCCGTGACAGGAGTGTGGGTCCACTATCAACATCGCAACGCGATGAAGGTATTGGCGGGAGATGTGGTGGGCGAAAATTGAAAGTCGGCTGTTGCTACGCGGCGCTCGAAACCGGCGAGTGGCGAGCCTCTTCGATGGGCCACATCCATCACGGCCGCGTTACTCGCAGGGGCTGGCCGGCATTACGAAGAATGTGATCGTTTCGTAGACATGCCAGCGAGCAAGCACGGCTAGCGACGATCAATCATCACGCTGCCGTTCGTCGTTGTCGCGCGCAATCTGGCGCCTCCACTGCCGAGCGTGGTCACGATGTGTCGACCCAAGTCGCCCTGAACCGTGATCGGAAAGCCGATGCGAACCCGCCCGTTGACCGTCTGTGTCTCGAGCTCGGCTGAGTAGCGTTCCGCGACCACAATCCTGATGCCGCCGTTGCGGGTTACGACGTCGAGGCCCGGTCCATTCCAGCGGTCGCCTTCGAGTGTGATGTTCACGCCGCCGTTCCTGGTCGCGCCACGAATGTCGCCGCTCACGTTCCGCAAGTTCACGCCACCGTTCCGCGCGTTGAAGACCGCGACGCCCTGGAAGTCGTCGAGCGAAATCCCGCCGTTGCGCGTGCCGAGCGTGAGCTGCAGCGTGCGCGGCACTTCGACCTCGAAGCTGACCGACCAGCCGCCATCGTCGGTCCTCTCGGGACCGTCGGCGCCGAATCCGTCCGCCGGCCGTCTCGATACGAACCTGGGACGCGATGCGCCGGGCTTCGGCGTCCGTATCCGCGTAGGCGGCGACTCTGGCGCGCACGAAGATGTCGCCACGATCCGACCCCCGCACGCGGATCCCGCCGTTGCGCCCGGCGTCGATCTCGAGCGGGCTGGTTGCGGCAATGGTCTCGTCGCGGTCTTCGCAGTAGGCCGCCCGGCTGTTCCAGCGTTCCTTGCACCAATCGGACCGCCCGGCGCCTCGATCCTGAGATTGAGCAAGACCCGTCGGCGCGAAGGCCGCCATACACACAACCACCAGCCACAGGTTTCGTGACATACGTACCTTCTCCCGACCTCCTTAGACGGAGGATTCCCTTGGCACGTTTACCGAGGCGTATCGCCCAGCCCGGCCGCTCGGTTACCATACGACCCCAACCGCCATGCCTGCGCCGGTCAACGAGCGGACACGCGACCTGCCGGACGTCGTTGCGCGTGTCCTCGACCAGACGGTCGAGGCTGCGACCCGGGCTCTCGGCGAAGGGCTCCAATCCATAGTCCTGTTCGGGAGCGCCGCCGAGAATCGGCTGCGCAGGACGTCCGACGTCAACCTGCTGATCGTGGTGGCGCACTTCGATCCGGCAGGCGTCGATGCACTGAGGGCGACACTTCAGCAGGGACACGCCGCGATTCGGCTGGCAGTTATGTGGCTCACCCGGGACGAGCTTCAGGTTGCCGCGGACTCGTTCGCGGTCAAGTTCGCGGATATCGTGCGGCGGCACCGGGTGCTCTACGGCAGCGATCCATTCGAGCGTCTCACCGTTTCCAGGCACGCGGCGATTGCTCGAGTGCGGCAGGTCCTCCTCAACCTCCTGCTGCGCCTGCGGGCCAGCTATGCGCTCGAACGCGATCGCGAGGAGCGGCTCGCGTACTTGATCGCCGATGCGGCCGGGCCGCTGCGAGCGGCAGCCGCCGAAATCCTCGAGCTGCAAGGCACGCCGGCATCGAACGGGAGAGAGGCGCTCGAGCTTCTCGCCGTCCAGTGGTCCTCGACCAGCGCCCCGGCGCTCATCGCCTCGATAAGCCAGGCCCGCGAAACACGCCGGATCGAGCCGGAGACGGCCGCCACGGTCTTCCTCGAGGTGATCGATCTGGTGAGCGACCTTCACCGCCGCGCCGCCGCGCTGTCGTCAAGCTCATGAATCCCTTCGACCTCCGCGGTCCAGAATTCCTGCTCTTCTATCTCGTCTTCGGCCTCACGACGCTGGGCGTGCTTCGGTTCCTGCGCCGTGGCAGCGAAGCTGACGTGACGTCGCGCGCCATGCTCGATGATTACGTGGACATCGCTTATCTGCGCGGCGGGCCTCATGAGGCCATGCGGGTCGCAACCCTGAACCTGATCAATCGAGGCTTGCTCGAAGTGCACGGCGACGACCGCCTGCAGGCCGTTGACAAGTCGTCCGCCCAGAGTCTGTCAAAACCGATCGAACGCCGGATCCTGGCGAAGTTCCAAGAATCGGAGAAAGCCACCGCCATCTTCTCGGATGCCTGCGCTCGCAGGCGTGGCGGCAACAGAGAGCGAGCCGACGCTCATCCGCCTGGGCTTGCTGCCGGACCCGGCGCGCAAAGCAAGACGGCTGACGTTATTCGGCATCGGCGTGTTCGTGCTCGCCGCGGTTGCGATGACGAAGATTGCGGTAGCACTCGCCCGGGGACGCACGAACATCGCCTTTCTCATCATCGAAGCGGCCGTTTTCGCCTGGCTCGTCTTCAAGGTGACGCATCCGTTGCGAACGCCCGCGGGAGACGCGCTTCTGTCCGACCTGCGGACGCTATTTGCGGGCCTGAAGGACCGGGCGCGCTCGCTGGTACCAGGTAGCGAGACACAGGACTTCGCGCTCCTGACGGCGGTCTTCGGGATGGCTGCAATCCCGTCGCAGTTTCCTGGCATGAAGCGCTTGTTCCCCAAGGCGAGCTCCGATTCATCATCGTCATCGTCGGGATGCGGCAGCCTCCTGCGGCTCGTCGTGCGGGGGTGGTGGTTGCGGCGGAGGATGTGGTGGGTGTGGGAGTTAGACGCATGGATCGCTTCGGCATCACGTGGCATCCGTCAATTGCTGCAGGTGTGCTCGCTCATCGCGATCGCCTCGATCTGGTGGAGGTGATTCCGGAAGGCCGCTTCCTCGAATCGAAGCGGGCACGACGTGCTCTCCGCCGTCTTGCCCGCGTGTTCCCCGTCTCGATTCACGGCGTGTCGCTCGGCCTGGCGTCGGTAACGAAGGTGGCCCCCCGACGCCTCGACGCGTTCGCCCGGCTCGTCGGGGAGGTGGAGCCGGAGTCGTGGTCCGAGCACCTGGCGTTTGTCCGCGCAGGCGGTGTGGAGCTCGGTCATCTTGCCGCGCCGTCGCGGACGGCCCTTACTGCCGAAGCCACTGCCGAGCAGCTCGAGCTGGCCCGGCGATGCGTCGGCAGCTATCCGAGCGTCGAGAACGTCGCCACTCCAGTCGATCCGCCCGGCAGCGACCGATCGGAAGAGACATGGCTGCAGGACGTGTTGCGCGCATCGCCGGCCAACCTGCTGCTCGATCTTCACAACCTGTACACGAATGGGAAAAACTTCGGCTTCGACCCGAAAGCGGTGGTGATGGCGATTCCTGCCAATCGCATTCGAGCCATTCACATTGCAGGAGGCGAAGACGTACCGGTGGGCGACGGAGTGTTCCGTCGTGTCGACGATCACCTGCACGACGTTCCAGATCCCGTTTACGAGCTGCTCGAGCTCGTTGGCGAATACGTGCCGACTCCGGTTGACGTGGTTCTCGAACGCGACGGCGTATTCCCCTGTTTCGACCGGCTGCTCGCACAGATCGACCGCGCGCGTACGGCCCTGGCCCGGGGCCGATCGCGGGCGGCTGGCCGGACGACCGCCGAGCCACCTTGTGAGGCTCCATGCGTTGGGACCACGACAAACAAGCCTCGTGAGGAGGGCGAGAACCAGGCACGGCTGGAACACTTCCTCGCCTGCCTGTACACGGACGACGCCATGCGAGCGCGATTCCTGGCGGAGCCCTTCCTCCTGACCGGCCTATGGGGATTGTCACCGGACCGGGCGCAAAGTGTGGCGAGTATCGATCGCGACGGCTTGCAGCTCGCGGCTGCGAGCTTTGCGCGCAAGCGGGACGCGGCTGGTCGCCCACACGTCGGGACACGCTGGTCCCGTCGGCTCTTGTCCCCGTTCGGGCGCTAGACGATTCCTGCGTCTAGAGAGGGTGGCCTTGCCTGGCCTGGTCTGACGAGCCGTTCCGCACGAGCCGGGTGTTGACACGATTCCATATATGGACTAATGTCTCCATATGGGGACAGCCCGGGCCGCGCGCGTCAGAGCCGACAGCGCTGGCTCTCAGCTCGCCGCCGCCGAACGACGCCGAGACCCTGCCGTTCGGCGGCGCCTCTCAGAACCTGCACTGAGGACGTTCTTCGCGATTTCACGCGCCTGGGAATTGTCGGCGACCGAGGAACGAGCCCTGCTCGGTTGGCCGCCGAGCTCGACGTTTCACAAATACAAGAGCGGAAATGCCGGCGTCCTCTCCTTCGACACGCTGACACGAATCTCGCTGGTGCTGGGCATCTATAAGGCGCTCGAAGTTCTCTACTCGGACAATGCGTTCGCGGACCGATGGGTGCAAATGCCGAATGCCAATCCGATGTTCGAGGGGCAGACACCCATGGCCTTCGTCGCCAAAGCAGGCCTCGACGGGTTGTACCAGGTTCGGCGTCTGCTCGACGCGCGCAGGGGCTGATGCGTGAACCGCCGCTGTCGCGGATTCGCTGGTCGCGCACGTGCCGACTCATTCCCAGCCGCTACCCATCGATAGGCCCGTTCGACCGTGTCGCGACCGTGGCTGATGTCGACGCGATGATCGAGCTCGAGGCGTGGACCAACGATCGCATCAGCAACGAGCTCGGGCTGCTCCATGCCGTCCCGGAGGCTGAATGGGTGTTGGGGCGTCCACATGCCACCGTCGTCATGGCGGCGTTCTGTCACCCGCGCCCGACCGGCGCCCGGTTCACCGACGCGCGGCGCGGCGCCTGGTACTGCGGCCGAACCACGGCGACTGCCCTGGCCGAGTCCGTTTATCACCGAACGAGCGAGCTACGCGAGGTGGGCCACTTCGACACGCGCATGCAGATGCGTCTCTATCACGCGGACTTCTCAGCGCCATTTCATGACGTCCGCGGCCGGAATCGGGCGTTCCTGCCTCTGCACGAGCCCGACGACTATGCGCAGTCGCAGGCTTTCAGCCGTGAGCTCTTCGATGCGGGCTCGAACGGCCTCGTCTACCGATCGGTCCGGCACGATGGCGGTGAATGCCTGGCGTGCTTTCGCCCGCGTCTCGTGCTCAACGTCCGTGTAGCGGCGCACTACGAATATCGTTGGGAAGGCACTCCGACGCCGCGAACGATTCGATTGCACGGACAACGGCAGTAGGAAGCCATTGGCTCAGTCAGCCGGTCGCTACCTTGCCGATTGCGCCGCCCGTGCCGGCGGATACCCACTTTCGAGTCGCTGTTTCAGGGCACGAAGCGTACCGCCCGCCTGGCCCTTCAGCTGACGCTGGATGCCCGCGCGAACCATTCCACCGAAGAAACCGCTCAGAAGATCGACTTCTGACTGGTTCACATAGACGAGGTAGCTGGAACCGTCCTCGCCTCGCGTCATCGTCGTCACGCTCCACGACCCGTCTACATAGTGAGTCGCCATGAGTTGCCGGCCGATCACGATGGGGTCGGGCAGCGGCGTCCCATGGCCGCGGACGATGGCGAGGCTGGTGACGCTGATGACTGGCTTGCCGCGGCCGAGACGTTCCTTCGACCAGTAGATCAACGGTTCGACGAATGGTCCCGGACCGGACGACCGGCGGACGAGGTGGACGGTCAAGTCCGGCCAGTTCGCCGTCAGAAACTTTGGCGGCGCGGTCGCTTCGCGAGTGCCCTCGTGCAGGTGTGTCTGGACTCGTCGAAGCAGAGTCTGCCGAAACGCCCGTTGTACGACTGCGGCGTCCTGAGACGCCGAGATGGCCGCGTTGAGATCGGAGATCTCAGCATCGGAAAGCTTCAGATCGCAGTCACCCGGCGTGCAGCGTCGAATGTCCTCCAGGTCGCCTTCGTCGAGCGTCAGCCGTTCGAGGTCCTCGATGCGGGGGGGGTTCGAAAAGCGACCGATCTGCGCCACGAACGCGCTCCTTTTCAGCGCTTCGATTTCGCGATACCACGCAACGAGCCGATCGGCGTCAATGGACACCTTGACAGCGGCCGCCATCGTGAGTTCACCGCCAGCCGCAGAGACGAGGCGCGCGATCGGTTCGCCACCGTCGAGCTTCTTCAGATCCGCGCTGGTGATGGTGGCGGTGGGCTGGAGAAACGCGAACGGCTCAGTCATCGCCGCGACGATCAGCAACGTAGCGAAGACGGGAATGGCGTGCAGCATGTAATGCCCCGAAGTCCCCGAAAATGTCGCAATTCATGTGCCAGAACGCATTGAACCTCGCACGCGTGACACAATTCGATCAGCTGGTTCGCGCGGGTCCAAAACCGACACCATCCTGACGATTTAGCCCGCGCCTCTCGGAAAGCTGAGACGACCGCATGACCGAAACCTTGAAGGATCCAGTATGCGGGATGACCGTCAAGCCGGACAGTCCGCACAGCCTGGACCTTGGCGGCCGTCGCTACGTCTTCTGCAGCGCCGGCTGTCTCAAGAAGTTTCGCGAGGCTCCCGAACGCTACCGTTCGCACACGCATCAGCACGAAAGACCCGTCGCGGCGCAAGTGCCCCCGCCAGGAGCTGTGCAGAGTTCGACGACCGGCCGGACGAAATGGACGTGTCCGATGCATCCGGAAGTCGTCCGTGATCGGCCCGGCAGCTGCCCGATCTGCGGCATGGCACTCGAGCCGATGACGGTCACGGCGGACGACGAGCCGAATGCGGAGCTCATCGACATGACCCGTCGGTTCTGGGTCAGCGCCGTACTGGCGATTCCCCTGCTCGTGCTGGCGATGGCCGAGCCGCTCGCCATGCGCCTCGAAATGCTCGCCGGGCCCGGATTCATGGGATGGTTGGAGCTCTTGCTGGCGACTCCGGTCGTGCTCTGGGGCGGGTGGCCATTCTTCGTTCGTGGCTGGCAATCGCTGGTCAACCGCAGCTTGAACATGTTTACGCTCATTGCCCTGGGCGTCGGCGTGGGCTACGCGTACAGCCTGGTGGCCACACTGATGCCCGGCTTGTTCCCCTCGTCGTTTCGAAGCGAGTCGGGCCGCGTCGGCGTCTATTTCGAAGCCGCTGCGGTCATCGTCACGCTTGTGCTGCTTGGCCAAGTACTCGAACTGAGAGCACGCAGCCGAACGGGCGCGGCGATCCGCGCATTGCTCGGCCTCGCGCCGAAGACGGCGCGGCGAGTCACTCCCGATGGGCGCGACGAGGACGTCGCAGTCGATCAGATCGTGCCGGGCGATACGCTGCGCGTGAGACCGGGCGAACGGGTGCCGGTCGATGGCGTCGTCGTCGAAGGAACGAGTGCGATTGACGAATCGATGGTCACGGGGGAGCCGATCCCGGTGGAAAAAGCACCGCACGATCGCGTGATCGGCGCCACGGTGAACGGCACCGGCTCGTTCGTGATGCGCGCCGAACGGGTGGGGGCCGACACAATTCTCGCCCGCATCGTGCAGCTGGTCGCAGAGGCGCAGCGGAGCCGGGCTCCGATTCAGAAACTGGCTGACGTGGTCTCCGGCTATTTCGTCCCGGCCGTCGTGGCAATTGCGATCCTCGCGTTCGTGACGTGGGCGTGGATCGGCCCGGAACCCCGAATGGCGTACGCCATCGTCAACGCACTGGCTGTGCTGATCATCGCGTGCCCCTGCGCGCTGGGGCTGGCGACGCCCATGTCGATCATGGTGGCGATGGGCAAAGGCGCAACGGCCGGCGTCCTGTTCAAGAATGCGGAAGCCATCGAAGTGATGCGCGATGTCGACACGCTCGTCGTGGATAAAACGGGTACGCTGACCGTCGGCAAACCGATGCTGACGACCGTGAAGCCCGCGGACGGATCCGACGGCAACGAACTGCTCCGCCTGGCCGCGAGCCTGGAGCGCGGCAGCGAACATCCGCTGGCGGCAGCCATCGTGGGCGGAGCGGAAGCACGAGGGTTACCTCTGGCCAGGGTCGATAGCTTCGAGTCGACCACGGGAAAAGGCGTGCGCGGCCGAGTCGAATCGCATCGCGTGGCGCTCGGCAACCGTCGTTGGGTCGACGATCTCGGTATCGATGCCGCGGCCCTGGCCGCCGACGCGGAAGCTCTCGGTCGCGACGGCCAGACAGTGATGTTCGTCGCCATCGACGACCGTGCAGCCGGCCTCATCGGCGTGGCGGACCCTGTCAAAGACACCGCCGCAGACGCAATCCGTCGACTCCACGAGGAGGGCTTACGGATCGTGATGCTGACGGGGGATCATCGCACCACGGCCGATGCGGTTGCGAGGGCGCTGAAGATCGACGAGGTGATTTCGGATGTACTGCCCGATGAAAAAGCCGCGATCGTCAAGCGGCTGCAGCAAGAGAATCGCCAGGTCGCGATGGCGGGCGACGGGATCAACGATGCGCCGGCGCTGGCGCAGGCTCAGGTTGGCATCGCCATGGGCACCGGCAGTGACGTGGCCATCGAGAGCGCAGGGGTCACATTGGTCAAAGGCGACCTGCGCGGAATCGTGCGGGCTCGTCGTTTGAGTCGAGCCACGATGCGAAACATCAAGCAGAACCTGTTCTTCGCATTCGTCTACAACGCGCTGGGCGTTCCAATCGCAGCCGGCGTGCTGTATCCGTTCTTCGGCGTCCTCCTCAGCCCGATGATCGCGGCGGCCGCCATGAGCCTGAGCTCGGTGTCGGTGATCGGCAACGCCCTGCGACTGCGCCGCGCCAATCTCTAGCGAGGCTGCGCCTCAGCCACCGAGTATCGACGTAGCGCAGGCCTTCAGGCCTGCTTCTGGAGGCAGGCGAAAATTGGTCGGGACTTCAAGACTCAGGGCGCCACGTCATGCCGCCGCGTGTTCGATCCGGCCATCAGCATGTTTGGCGAACCGACCCTGCTCGCGCGGATGGACGGGGGCATTCGACGAAAAGGGCCACCCGCCGAACTGCGTGCGTCGATAGTCGGCAAACGCCTGCTCCAGCTCCGATCGGGTGTTCATCACGAAAGGACCATCCTGGGCGACGGGCTCGCCGATCGGCCGGCCCTGGAGTAACAGGATCTCGACCGGCCCATCCGCAGTTTCAATCGGCACGGGTTGGTCCGGACGCACTTCGATGGCTGCAGGAGCCGGCACGACCCGCTCGCCAACCTTCAGCGCCCGGCCGGCAAACACGTGAAGCGCCCGGGCGACGTCGTGCGCGGAGCCGCCACGCTGAACCGGCGGCACCGTCCACGTGGCGCCCGCTTCCATCGCGATCGACCAGATAGCGACGTCGGCCTCAGGGCTCGCGGCCCACGAATGTGGCGGCGGTGGGAGGGGCTGGACGCCGCCGATGGTGCCCGCAACGACCGCGACCTCCACCGTGCGGCCGTTCGCGTCAGTATCCCGACGGCGTGGAATGTCCTTGTCCCAGAACATCGTGAAGTATGGATCGGCCAGCTTGTTCTTCGCTGGCAGGTTCAGCCAGATCTGAAAGAGCTCCAGCCTGTTCGGCTTGTCCGGGTTGAGCAGCGGGAACATCTCCGAATGAACGACGCCGGCGCCCGCGGTCAACCACTGCACGTCGCCCATGCCAAAGCGGGCCGTCGCACCGAGCGAGTCCGAGTGATCGATGTACCCGTCGCGAACGATGGTGACGGTCTCGAAGCCGCGATGCGGGTGCTGCGGAAACCCGGGCACGACGGCGCCGTGGTACATCCGCCAGCCGTCCTTGCCTTCGAAGTCTTGCCCGATATCGTGACCGGCGAGCGACACCGCAGGACCGAGTTGTTCGTTTCCCTTGGGATAGTTGTCGATGTGATGCACGCAGAACAGAAACGGATCTTTGGTCTGCCAGCGAGAACCGAGTGGCGAGATCTGGATGACGGGGTCAGGCATAGGCTGATTTTACACGCGCCCCTTTTCATCGGCGGATGGGCTCTTCTTTCCTTCTCCGCCGGTATCGTCCACAGGGGTCGGCGACAGCCTCGTCATCGACACGGTCGTGTTCCGCGAAATCTGTGGCTCGACTTGAGGGGCAGTTTCCTGACCGATGCAGCCACGGTGCGGGAGCGGATGTCTCGCTCGTTGCGACGAGCCGTGTAGTCTCAGTAGACGAGACTCGTTCGTCCCGCTCGTCGCGACGACCTCCTTCCAGCAAAAACCATCCGCCGATGTGTATTGACACTATACGTACAAGTTTGTATCGTGCTGCCACACTTTACTGACGTTCAGTCTGACAGTCTGGACCGATCGTGTCTCGGCCCGGGCTGCGGGCGCAGTGACATCTCACGGTAAGGGAGCAGGTCATGAAACGAGCCGTTGGATTGGGTGTGCTGCTGGTCGGTCTCCTCGGAGCTCTGTCAAGCCTGCACGCCCAGACGCTCGGGACGATCGCCGGTGTGGTGAAGGACGCCTCAGACGCGGTCCTTCCAGGTGTCACAGTCGAAGCGTCGAGTCCGGCGCTGATTGAAAAGACGCGGTCCGTAGCGACCGACGGTCGGGGACAGTTCAGCATCGTGAATCTGCCGCCCGGCACCTACAACGTCTCCTTCAACCTCACCGGCTTCGCACCCGTGAATCGACAGGGCATCGAGGTGTCGATCGCCTTCACGGCGACGCTCAACATCACCATGCGGGTCGGTGGAGTTGCCGAGACGGTGATCGTGAGCGGCGAGACGCCTGTGGTCGACCTTCAGTCCACGGCGCACACCACGGTGGCCAATGCCCGGGCGTTCAAAGAACTGCCGACGGGCGGATCGTGGGTGAACATGGCCCAGATCATCCCGGCGGTGAATTCTGCGTTCTTCGGGGCTCGGGACGTCGGCGGGCTCCTTGGCGATCAGACCGGTACCCAGGTCTCGGTGCACGGGGGGTTGCCCGGTGACGGGGTGTCGATGATCGACGGGATGAGAATCGGCAACATGTACCTCGCCTCGAACCTGACGAACATGAGCCTCTCGCCGTTGCTCTACGACGAAGTGAACATCTCGTTTTCCGGCCAGAGCGGCGAGTCGGGGACCAACGGCGTCTTGATGAACGCGATTCCAAAGTCGGGCGGCAACACGTTCCAAGGCTCGCTCCTGGCCAACGGATCCTGGCCGGCCCTTCAGGGCAATAACGTGACCGATCGGCTCGAGTCCAGGGGGGTACAGGGGGTCTCCAACACGATCAAGAAGTTGTACGACATCAACGGGGCCATCGGAGGGCCGATCAAGCGCGATCGGGTCTGGTTCTATTACACGTCGCGCTATTTCACGAACGAATACTACATGGCCGGTCAGTTCTATCCGGTCGACCCTTCGGCGTTCGCGCGCGTAGAGGACACGAGCCGGCAGGCATACGCGGGAACGTGGACGGCAGACAACAACATCCGCATTACGTGGAGCCCCACTTCCAGTCAGAAGGTTTCTGGCTGGTACGCGTACCAGCGCAAGGACGATCCGCACTGGCTGCAGCAGATTCTGTTCACGTCTCCGGAGGCGACGCAGTACGTCAGGTGGCCCACGCAGCTGAGCACGATTACCTGGAACTACGCGGCGACGAACCGCATGCTGTTCGAGGCTGGGATCGCGCTCGGCGAGAGTCCCGACACCATCATCCAGCCACCGGAGCTCATTGCGGGTATCTCCATTTTCGGACTGGGCGGCCCGAATGCCGAGCCGATCTTCGCCGCCCGATCGGCGTGGTTCAACGATTTCGACGACCATCTTCCCTCCCAGACCTACAAGGGCTCGATGAGCTACGTCACCGGCAGCCACAACCTCAAGGTCGGCATGTCGCTGCAGCACGGGTATTTCACGCGGAACGACAGCAACCACGCACAGGGCGACTTCTATTACCTGACCTTCAATGACCAACCGCTGTTTGTCACCATCACGTCCCCCCTGGCAGGCTGGACGAGCCGGCTGAACTACAACCTCGGGATCTATGCCCAGGACTCGTGGACGACGAGGCGAGTGACCGTGAACGCCGGGATCCGCTTCGATTTCCAGAACGAGTCGACCGACGCGTTCACCGCCACGCCCGGCCCGTGGCTCCCGAATCGGAACTTCTCCTATCCCGAAAACAAGAACGTGCCGAACTGGAAGGACGTCAATCCCCGCGTCAGCGTCTCGTACGACCTGTTCGCCAACGGCAAGACTGCGCTCAAGGCAAGCGCAAGCCGCAGCGTGCAGCAGGACTCGATTGGAACGGCGCAGAACAACAACCCCGGCTTCACCACGGTGACCTCGGTCAGCCGTTTCTGGCTCGACGCCAATCAGAACCTCGTGGCAGATTGTGACCTGACGAATCCGAACCCGCATCTCAGCGGCGGCGATTTCTGCGACGCCTGGGCCAACCAGAATTTCGGCAATAACGCCCCCGCCACCGTCTACGACCCGGCCATCCTCAACGGATGGGGTGTCCGGCCGTACAACTGGGAATTCTCCGCCGGCGTGCAGCACGAGCTGATCCCCCGCCTCTCGCTCAGTGCGGGCTACTTCCGCCGGATCCTGGGCAATTTCCAGGTCACTGACAACACGCTCGTGACCGCCGCGGACTATGACCCTTATTCAGTGATCGTGCCCGTGGATCCTCGACTGCCCAACTCTGGCCAGACCATTTCCTCGGGGCTGTACGACCTCAATCCAACCAAGTTCGGACAGGTGCACAACGTCGTGACGGCGGCATCCAACTTCGGTCAGCAGATTGAGCACTGGGATGGGTTCGACATCACGGCCACCGGCAGGTTCAGCGCACTCGTCATCCAGGGCGGTGTCAGCAGCGGACGAAGGCTGACCGACAACTGTGAGGTTCGTGCCCAGCTCCCGGAAATTTCGATCATCACCCCCTTCGGCTCGCCGAGCGCGATTACCTATCCATTCTGCAACGTGGCGGAGCCGCTTCTCACTCAGGTGAAGGGGTCCGCGTCGTATCTGCTGCCCTGGTGGGGCATCCGTGTGAGCGGGACGCTGCAGAGCGTGACGGGGCCGGCCGTGGCTGCCAATAACACGTACGTTGTCACCGCGCCAGGGTTGGGGCGCCCGTTTTCGTCAGGGTCCGCGACGGTCAATCTGATCGAAGGCTGGCTCGATCCACAGGGACGTAACGTCTCTTCAACGCTCTACGGCGATCGGCTGAACCAGGTCGATTTGCGTTTCACCAAGATCTTGAGGTTCGGCAGCCGGGGCAACCTCGATCTGGACGTCGACCTGTACAACGCGTTCAATTCAGACGCGATTCTGTCGCAGCAAGACGCCTACACCGCGACCTATCAGAACGCGACGTCCGTGATCCAGCCGCGGTTCGTCAAGTTCCAGGTGAGGTGGGACTTTTGAGTACACGTGCCGCAATCCACAGCGTGGAAGTGCGCAGGCTCATGCAGTGTGCAGAATATGCGTACGACGCCGACGAAATTCACTTCGTGATGCACGCCAATATGACGTCGGCAAGCGCACGGCCTGGACAGCTAGACAACATTACTTGATCGCGGCTGTGACAGCTGCGACCACCAGGCGACACAGCTGCGACCACCACTTGACATGCGGATCAGTCACTGGCATCGTCGTCGACGAGCTCGGCGAACGACTTGGTAGACTCCAAGTCGCAGCGGACATTCCGGAGCTCGCCGCCCGTTCAAGCACAGATGGTTGATCTCACTTCGACGCTCGCCACGCACTTCGGTCACGAATCATTTCGACCAGGTCAAGAGGATCTGGTGCGCGCCGTGTTGGACGGACACGACGTGCTGGCGGTGATGCCGACCGGGTCGGGCAAGTCCCTCGGCTTCCAACTCCCAGCGTTTCTCCTGCCGGGGACGACGCTCGTCGTCTCGCCGCTCATCTCGTTGATGAAGGACCAGGTGGACGAGTTGAATCGTCGCGGGATCGCCGCGATGGCATTGCACTCGATGCTCTCGAGCGATGCGCGTCGAGACACTCTGAAGGCGGCTCGTGAAAGGAGCGTCAGGCTCCTCTACGTCGCGCCCGAGCGTTTCGCGTCCGATCACTTCACCCGAATTCTGCACGATCTGCCCGTCGCGAGATTCGTGGTCGACGAAGCGCACTGCGTGTCCGACTGGGGACACGATTTCAGGCCCGACTACCGACGCCTCAAGACCGCGGCTGCCGAGTGCGCTCGCAGTGACGGCCGGACTGGCCGGCCGCCGATTGCCGCCTTCACCGCGACCGCAACCCCTGAAGTCCGCGACGACATCGTCGATCTGCTCGGCTTGACAGCACCCCGTGTCGTGGTGGCCGGATTCGATCGCCCCAACATCGAGCTGCGCGTGCGACCTGTCGCCGGCGACTGGGAGAAGCAGCAACTCCTTCCGCAACTCGTCGGGGGACGGCGCGCTCTCGTCTACGGCGCGACGCGTCGCAGCGCAGAGGTCGCCGCGGAGATCTTGAAGACGGCGGGCATCGAGGCCGACGCATATCACGCCGGCCTGAGTGACGGCGAACGCACTCGCGTCCAGGATGGATTTGCTACTGGCGTGGTGCGCGTCGTCTGTGCGACCAACGCGTTCGGGATGGGGATAGACAGGCCGGATGTCGAGTTGGTGATTCACATGGACATCCCAGGCTCGCTCGAGGCCTATTACCAGGAGATTGGCCGTGCCGGTCGCGACGGGCGGCCGGCTATCGCCACGCTGCTCTGGAACTACGCCGACGTCAAGACGCGGGAGTTCCTCATCGATCGCGAGCGGGATGAGCCCGGCCGCCGGACTGTGCCCGTGGACCCCCTCGAAGTCGCCCGACGACGGGAGATCGAGCACAAGAAGCTGCGACGCATGATTGCATATGCAGACGCGGCAGGGTGCCTGAGGGCGACGATCCTGCGGGTACTTCGGCGATCCAGCCGCGCGCGAGCCGTGTGGGGCCTGCGGTAATTGCGAACGGCGCGCGCCGCTCGATGCCGGCGGACGGCTACTCGTGCGGAAGATCCTGTCGGGCATCGCACGAGCTGGCGAGCGATACGGTCGACGCAAGATCGCGGCAATGCTCGTGGGCAATCTCGAGGATCTGCCAGCGCCCCTGACCCAGCTGTCCACGACCGGCCTCCTACGAGGCGAACAGTCGCGGAGTGTGGAGCACTGGATCGACGCCGCGTGTGCGGCCGGTCTGGTTCACGCGTCCAACGATCAGGTACAAGATCCTCAGCCTGACGCCACTCGGTCGTGACGTGATGGCGGGCCGCGTAGAAGAAGTGCTGATGGCCGTCCCGGCGACACGACCCGGTGGTCCTTCCAAGCGTCGCCGGAAATCGTCCCGCTCGCGGGTGACGATACCCGGGCGTTCGGAAAAGCCAGCCTACTCGAAGGAAGCCGACGACGCCGTCGTGGACGCGCTGCGACGATGGCGGCTGGAGGAGGCGCGGCGGCGAGCCATCGCCCCGTTCGTCATCCTGCACGACCGAACGCTCGTGGCTATTGCTGCGTCGCTGCCACGATCGACGTCCGAGTTGGGCGCTGTCCCTGGCATCGGCCCAGCGAAGCTCGCTGCGTACGGCGACGCGATCCTCTCGACGATTGCTTCGATCGCCGGAACGGAGGAATCTCGGGTATGACGCGCTGGTACTACTTGGCCAATTCGGCTGCTTTGTCCTGAGCCCGTCCTCCGCTCAGCTCCGCGGCGATCGAGATGTTCCCCTCGTGGCACGCGTACTCGAACATCTGATAGCTCTCGTCGCGGTTCAACGGCAGCGCGACGGTCCACGGGCTCGTGTACACGTTCGGATCGGTGATGGTCACGTCGTAGTTGATCCGGTTCGCGTCGACACGCGTAAAGCGCTCCACCACGTGGAGCGCCTCGCTCTGAGGTATGCCGCGCATGCGACCGGTCGCCGCACTCGTCGCGATCGAACCCCTGTCGTTGTAGTTCGTGGTTTCGACCACAAGGGTGTTCCCCTCCCAGCGACCGCGCGGGTCTCCGTTCCACTGCCGGATGTTCTTGCCGACGTGCGGGCGGCCGTCGAGCGGGATGATGCGCGTTTCGTGAATCATCTCGTAGAAGATCACGACGTATCCCGGAATCTGAACAATCTGATACGCGTTGTTGTACCCGGCGGGAAACATCCCTGCCGGCATGCCGCGCGTGATACAGCGGACCCAGGGCGTCTCGTGGACGTACGAGTCGCTCAGGTGAGCGAGGTCGTAGTCCCGCTTCGCCTCCGCCCATGGACGGACGGGCACCCGTCCATTCTCGGGATCGACCACCATCGATCGACGGCGTTCACTGGTCGGGCTGTCGTGGTCGGCCCAGTGCGACGGCGGGCTGACGCCAGGGTTCGCCGCAGGTCGCGGAGGTGCCGAGTCTGGAGTCTCGAACGGCGTGCCGTCGAAGTTGACCCAGATTCCCTGGATGTCGGGCTGGCCATCTGGGGTGCGGGCCGGAGCCCACGACTTGCCTCCGGTGGATTTCGCCCCCGGTGTCTGTGACTGGCCTTGGGCTGGGGCCACGGCAAGCGATACGACGACGACTGCGCCAGCAATCGTGCCCATTGCAGACAGAATCCGGTCGTTCATCTGCCACCTCGCCTCAATAGAGTAACTCCAATTGGGGAATTTGAGGTTTGAGGCGTTAGACCACATTTGAGGCCTTAGACCACGTTGCAATTGACCGTCAAACCGCCGAGGTCGCAGAGACCGCAGAGTCAATGGCCTTCCTCGGCGTCCTCGGCGTCTCCGCGTTTGATTGTCTGAAATGCACCCTTAAGGATTCGAGGTTTTCCCGTGTCGAAACACCTGCGACCAGTCGAGCCTGGCCGTGGTCTGCATCAGAATGAACAACGTGGCGATCGACCCGAGCGTCACAGCCAGCCCGGTGAAGCCCTCGAAGAAGAACGCGCAGCTGAAGAACACGAGAAACACCAGCTGCGACAGTCCGGCCCGTACGAGCGCGAACCGTGTTCCTGCGACGATCCGGAGATACGTCACGACGAGCAGGATGCTCGTCAGCGCCGCTGCGACAAAGGCGACGTGAATCTGAACGTGGTCAACCAGGTAGGCGAGGAGCAGATGAAACGCGAAGAACGCAGCCGCGACAAAGGCATAGTTCATCGGGTGCAGGTTTTCTCCGCGTAGAATGCCGAGAATGACCAACACGGTCATGAAAAACAGCAGCGAGACCGGCGCGAAAAACGTGATTCGCGCCGCGAGCGGGCCGGGATTGGTCTTGTTCGGGAGATCGATACCAATCATCTGGCCGCTCACGAGGCTTGCGAACCTCCACTCGAGCTGCCAGCCCGGCCCGGCTTGAGCGCGGGCGGTCGGCGACATCGTGCCCGCCGGGAAGTCCACAGCCGCAAAATCGGTCGTCACTCGAAGCGTCAAGTCCTGTACCTGACTGACGCCCGACTCCGCAAGGGCATAGACCCACTGGTCGAGACCACGCGACGAATATCCGATCTCCAGGGCAACGGTCGCTCCGGGTGGAACCATCGATCTGACTTCAACGCCGTTGCTGAGATCGCTCAGCGGCGGCGCGTTCGCGCCGTTGAACCGGACGACGAACTCGTCGTACAGGGCGTCCTTGGACGGGAACGTCAGTCGCGCGACCAGCGGGCGCGCGACGCTGTCGGGATTCCGCGCCGTGTACTGGCCGTTGAAGCGCACGCTGTACGTGTCGTACCACAGCAGACCCTTCTGGCGATGCTGCAGCCGGAGGTCCACGTCGATCCGGCTCGAAGCGAGTTGGACGGCCTGCCTGTCGATGACGGTGCGGGTGACTTCGGAGGTGAGCGTCCGCCCCGAGTCGGTTTTCCGCTGCACCTGCTCCTTCACCTGTTTTTCACGCTCGACCAGGATCGTCGGGGCAGGTTGCCGGTGCGGACCGCCCCAGAGCTGCGAGACCTCCTGGGCCAGCCGTCCATCGAACTGGCCGCTTCGAGCCGAAACCGAGGTGCCGAGGATGAACCACGCGATCGCTGCAATGACGAAGATCAGGCCAATGGCGAACAATCGAAGTGTAGTCATGCGGCGAGTATGGCCGGCCGCACGTCCGAAGTCGTGAGGGCCAGGTGAGCATTCGTTGAGATCTGGATGAGAGAGACCTCCCTTCGCGGATTTGGTAGCATCGCTGGCCGGAGGAGCGTCCGATGAAGGTGAGCATTCCACCACACATGCCGACGGCCCTGATCGTTGCGGCGTTCGGGTGTCTCCTCTTGTCGGATCGCCTTCCCGTGGGCCGATCCGGTGTCGAAGCCATTCAAAGCCGCGCATCCGTCCAAACTCTGTTCGAAGGGGCACGACTGATCGCCGGCGACGGCGCCGCTCCCCTCGAAAATTCAGCCATCCTCGTCGAGAACGACACGATTGTGCAGGTCGGCCGAAAGGGTCAGGTTCAGGCGTCCCGCGGCGCAACGCGAGTCGACCTGACCGGCAAGACGGTCCTGCCTGGACTCGTTGCGCTGCACGGGCACGTCGGGTACTTGAAAGGTGTCACGTTCTCGGCCGCCAACTACACCAAAGAGAACATCATCGATCACCTGAACCGGTACCTCTACTACGGTGTCGTCGCGATGATGAGCACCGGTACCGATCCGGGCGATCCGCCGTTTCAGCTTCGGGACGAACCTCACCCAGGAGCGCTGTTTCGAACCGCCGGCCGCGGCCTTGCGGCGCCCAATGCGTCGACCGGCAATCTCGCCATGCGTGAAGCCGCGTACGGTGTTTCAACCGAGGAAGAGGCTCGGCGTGACGTCCGGGAACTGGCGGCGCGGAAGGTCGACTTCGTGAAGATTTGGGTCGACGACCGCAATGGCGCCGTTCAGAAGCTCAGTCCGGCCCTTTATCGCGCCATCATCGACGAGGCACACCGCCACGGCGTCAGAGTCATGGCCCACGTCTTTTACCAGACCGACGCCCGCGATCTCGTTCAGGCCGGCGTCGATGGATTCCTGCATCTCGTCCGGGACGAAGAGATGGACGACGCTCTGGTTCAGATGATGAAAGAAAAACGGGTGTTCGTGACGCCGAATCTGGGCACAGGCGAAGCCGCAACGTTCGCCGGCAAGCCGGCGTGGCTGGACGATCCGCGGCTGGCCGAAACCGCCGCCCCAGAAGCCATCAAGAAAGCCGCAGACCTGTATGCCTCGAGAGGGGCTGCACGTGGATCGAGCAGCGCCCCGACCGCACGGCCGGGCGCGACCTGGTACGCGCGCCAACAACGGAGCCTCGCCAAGCTGAATGCGGCGGGCGTGCCGATCGCGCTCGGTGACGACAGCGGAATCGAGAACACGTTTCTCGGCTACGCCGAGCATCACGAGCTCGAATTGATGGTGGCTGCCGGCATGACACCGATGCAGGTCATCGTGGCGGCGACCCGCACACCGGCCGAGTTGCTTCGCCTGGAGCGCCTCGGCACGGTCGCTCCGGGGAAAAGCGCCGACTTTGTCGTCCTCGATGCCAACCCGCTCGACAACATCGCCAACACGAGGACGATTGCACGGGTCTATCAGCGGGGGAAGGAAATCGATCGTCAGGCGCTGCGCGCAGCGTGGACCGGCGGCTCCAACCTTCGTTAGAGTGAATCGCCGAGGACCGGGCCCGCCGAGGCTCTTGGGGATTCTCGCCTCGGCCAGATCAGAAACTCTTCGTCATCACAGGTTCCTGATTGCGTTCGGCCAACAAGCGTCGCTTGATGTTCGCCTGATAGTTCTGCTCGAGGTGATCCACTCCCTCAGCCGTGATCACCAATCGGGAATTGTCGGTTCGTTGCAAAAGGCCCTTCTGGATCAGGTACCACAACGTGAACTCCAGGTGCTCACGCGGCTTGCCAGTCAAGCCCTCCAGTTCCGCAATGAAGATTCCGGGCGTATCGGCTTCGAGCCGCCGACGCGTGTAGAGCACTTCCAGGACCGTGAGTCTGACCTGTTGTTCGATCTCGAAGTCGTTTTCCGACTGGGTACCGGCGTTCACGAGGCGCCATCGTTGCTGCTGCTTCTGCTGGTGGACGGCGTCGTATTGCGCGCGCCGCTCGGGATCGCTGAGCGCCTGATACGCCTCGCAGATCTGGCGGAACCGGGCCGCGTTACCAGTGTCTTGGTTATCCGGGTGAAAGCGCTGGGCGAGAAGGCGGTACACCCGATGAACCGTATCGGGTTCCGCGTTGGTGCTGATCTGCAGCGTCTCGTAGAAGTCCGGCGATTCGACGTCGTCTGACATGGAAATATCCCGCAGGGGGCGCTGCTGGGCTGACTCTCATATCGGCTCGGACTGCGGATTCGGCGAGCGCATGTCGGGCGCGAGGTGCCAAAGCATGCATCGCCGCGAAAAGATCTCATGGCCCGCTAGAGGTCTTGACCCTTCAGAATCTGCGCGAGTGAGTCAAGTTTTCGGGTCAAGACCGTCCACGCGCAGCGGGGCAGTAATAAAGGTGACCCTAGCGAGGCGGAGCCTCTTGGCGGTCTGAGGCGCAGCCTCGCTAGAAATCGATCGTCGCGCTGATCTTGGCGAATCGCGGCGTCAGGATCAGGGTCGGCCTCAGCCACGAGACGTTCGGGACGAAATTCTGGTTATAGCTGAGCACCGCGCTGGAGTTCAGGACGTTGTACACATCGAAGCCGACATTGGTCCGCACCCTGCCAATTCGGATGATTTTTGCGATCCGCACATCGAGCTCGTTGACCCGATCGCCCCAGACGTCGCCAGGAGCGACCAGGTTGATGGTCAGGTTCGGCAACCCACCGGCAATCGGACGGCCGAGCGCAGGCTGGACGAACGTATTCGACGCCGCCCAGTTGGCAGCCAATGGAAGTCCCGGGTCGCTGCGGAACGTCCCGCTGATCAGTACGTCCACTTTTGGAACCGTGTAGGCGGCCAGGCCACTGAGTCGCGTCACCAAGCCGGGATCGCTGTGACAGTACGGGTTCGTGGGTCCGATGATGTTCAACACCAACAGCTCCGGCAGCTGGTTCCGAATCTCGCAGTTGTCAGTCACCGTCTTTCCGGCATTCACGCCACCCTGCAGCGTCAGGCCGTTGCGCGGCCTGGCGTTGATGTTGACCATGAATCCGTTATATCGCTGATACTGGCTCCCGAAGCTGCCCGCCGACGTGATGTAGTTGCTCGTCTGCCCGAACTTGCCCTGTACGACGTTATACAAGTCGGAGACGGCGTACCCGCCGCCACCTGGCAGCCGCGGATCTTGAGGCGCATTGATGCTGAACCGCGTGAAGTCGTCGGGACTGACCAGAAGGTTGTCGGTGGCGAGGAAGTTCTGTAACCACCGCCGATAGTATCCAGCCTCGACAGATACCCGCGGAAGCACTTCCTGCTGAACCGAAACGCCAAGCTGCCAGTCGGCGGAGCGAACACCCCACCCCCCGAGGACATTGGAATCGATCGTGTTGGCAAACGTCGGGGTGCTGAACGTCTGTGGTGTCACTTGCCCGCAGACGTCTCCCCCTGTGGACCGAAAATCCTGCGCTCCACGGTTCAGAAGATCGCAATCAGCCTCGAAGTCGTTATCGGCGTCGGTCCATGCTCGCGTCCCGGACGTCGAGATGCGTGTCACCGGATTGGCCGCCGAGTAAATCCCCAGCGCAGCCGCGGCTTCGAGATACTTGCCGACATTGACCTTCAGCGATGTCCTGCCATTGCCAAAGACGTCGTAGGCGACGCCCAGCCGCGGCGTGAGGTCGTTGAAGCCGGTCACACCAGGCGTCTCCGGAAAGACGATGGGCGTCGGCAGGAAACGCGTGCCTCCGACCCGCTGCTCGGGAAAGTAACTCCAGGCATGGTCGTAGCGGAGGGCACCCTGCAGTGTCATGCGGCCATACGTCCACTGTTCCTGCCCGTACACCGAGTGATACCGGACACGGTCTTTCCGATCGAAGGGATTCAGCGTCTCTGTAAGCTGATTCGGCGTGCCGTTGTTCACCTGGTAGGCGAGGAACAAGTTGTTGGTGAACACCATCGGGTCATACACGTGAAATGCGCCCTGATAGCCGAACTTCATGTTGTGCGCCCCGGTGACGTACGACGCGGACGCCCGCCAGGTGTGCGCGCCGATCCAGTTGTACTCCCAATCCTGCGACCGATAAATCAGCCCGGGGATTCCGCCGTTGAGCGCGCAGCCGGCGGAGCATTGCTCGGTCACTCGGACCATGTCCCGTGTCGGATTCCCAGGCGTCTCGTTGGAGCCGTACCGGCTCAAGTAGGTCCCGAAGCCAGCTTCGAGCAGCAATCGGCTCGTCAACGGTGATGACCATGTCACCTGTTGCACGCGTTGGAACTTGTGTCCATAGCCGCCGCTCGTCCCTGCGGCAATCGTGCCGCCGGCTTCCGGAGCGATGGTCGCGGAGCCGCCGTAAATGAATCCCGATGTCGGCTGCGTGCGGCAGCCATCTTCATCCGGCGCCCAGGTCGATCCATTGCACGGAATCTGCTCGTCCCAGAACACGCCGAACTTGTTGCGCGGCGTGGCCTGGAACGTCAGACGCAAGTTCTGGATCGTGTAGGAACCCGCCGATCGCGATTGACGCGTCAGATCGGCAACGTACGTGCGCTTGGTTGGATCGCCGGCATTCAGGTTGGCAAACATGCCCGGAACCGATCGATGCGCGCCTTCGGTCCGCAGGTTCAGAAAGTACCACAGCCGATCTCTCACGATCGGGCCGCCGACGCCGCCGCCAATGTCCCACAACTTGAGCAGCTTGCCGGGCACGCTCAAGCCCGCGGCCTGCAGCTCCGGTGTGTAGTTGCTGTCGACCATCCAATCGGCGACACCTGCCAGGTAGAAGCTTCCCTTCACCGTGTTTCCACCAGTCTTCGGCACGACACTCATCGTCGGTCCGCCGACTTCGACTTCGCCCAATCCCCCGGACGTCGTGAACGCCACCTCCTGCGCGTTTGTGACGTCGGCGACGTAGCCGGAGACGCCGGCGCCGTTGACCGACGCGCCGGTGTTGATGCCATCCACCTGAAGGCGGCCTTCATTGTCCCGTCCGCCTGCGCCACCAAACACCGACATGCCAGGTCTCACCTGAACATCGCGCGCGCCTGGAGTGAAACCGGATTGAGTGATGAGCGAAGGAATGAGCTGCATCACGGCGCCATAGGCCCTCGCCGTCGGCAGAACGTTCAGAACTTCATTGGCAACCGTCGTCTGTCGGCGGATGCTCTGCACGTCGACGATCGGCGTTTCCCCTGTCACCGTGATCGTTTCCGCAAGGGTTCCGACCTGCAGATCGGCGTTTACCGTGGCGGTCGCTACTCCCGTCAGCTCGATGCCTTCGCGCCTGACGACGCTGAAGCCGGTGAGCTTGAACGTCAGGGAGTAGAGTCCGGGGCGCAGATCGACCACACGGTACTGGCCCGTCCCATCGGTAAGTGCTACGCGGACTTTCTCAATCAGCACGTCGCTTGCGGCTTCGACGGTCACGCCAGGCAGAACAGCACCCGACGAATCCCTGACGACTCCCGCAATCGACGCTTGCGCGTTCGCCGCGGCTGGAATCAACAAGAGGGACGTGAGCACGAGGACGGCCAGTGTCGAGCTCCGCATAACCTGCCTCCCTTCGATGACTCGGTTGGGTCCGCTTCTCTCAAACAGCCTTGGAAAGCTGTGCGACTGACGTGCGGTTGGCTGGTCCCGGCGGTCGGATTCACGCCGCGGAAGGTCGTGTTGGCCTGGCGACCCTCGCCTTGCCGAAAGGTCGAGCTTCGATGGGGCCCAGGCGGGCACAGCTTAGCATCGCCGCGCGGTGGCCGCCAACAGACGACCGATGCGGCACAAGTCGCGACGACGACGGTACTTGTCTGCCGCAGAGAAGACTACGCGAGACAGCGAACGCATTTTCAGAGTGTTGGAGCGGGTTGCTGCGGTACTCGTTTTGCCGTCATACGCGGCATGCGCATCGCCATCCTTGCTTCCGAGAACGCGACGCTGGCGAGAGTGCGGCGCTCGGTCGTGAATTCGACCGTGCGCTCGTGGGTGGGTAATGTGACATGGATCGCGTTCGTCCTGGCGCAGGCCAGTGATGGGGCGCTGACGTACGTCGGAGTCCGATCGTTCGGGCCGAGCATCGAGGCCAACCCTCTGCTGGCGTGGTTCATTGCATCGGCAGGCCTCGGCTCGGCGATTGTCAGCGCAAAAGCCTTCGCGCTCGTGTGCGGCACGCTGCTGCACCTCCAGGGGATGCACCTCGCTCTGGCGGTGCTCACCACCGTCTATGCCGGCGCGGCCGTCTGGGGTTGGATCACTATCTTGTGGCCAGGCATTGTCCACTGACGGGTTCGAAGATCACGACGGATCGACGGGTGCGACGCTTCGAGACACCTCGATCGTCGGTGAATTCTTCAGTGTCTGGTAGACGACGCAGTAGCGCTCGGTCAATCGCTGGAGCGTCGCCAACTGCTCGTCTCCCGCATCGGTCTCCAGCACGAAACGCAGTCTGATACGCTGAAATCCGACCGGCGTCTCTTTGGACACACCCAACGTTCCGCGAAAATCCAGGTCGCCTTCGGCGTGAACTGTGCCATTCCGAATGTCGAGACCGAGTGAGGTGGCGACGGCGTTCAGAGTCACGCCGGCGCACGCAACCAGGGCTTCGAGCAGCATGTCGCCCGAACAGGCCGACAGCCCGCTTCCGCCGGTGGCAGGATGCAAACCTGCCTCGACAAGCGCTTTGCCAGTCTCGACCCGGCATGTCACGCCTTCGCCGATGCGACCCTCGGCTTTGAGTGTGATCAGGGCGGCCGTCGGATGTTCGCGATAGCGGTCCTTGAGCGGAGCCTGCAGTGAGCGGAGGGTTTCGCCATTCATCGACTGACCTCATCTTCCAGGAGGGGTTCCTGTTCCGTTCCATCTCGCGCCAGAATCGTACTCATGTTGGCGTGCGTCCCGCGATCAGGTCTCATCTTCTGCCTCCTGGCTGCCACCGGCTGCGACTCGTCGGATCCGACCGGTCCGACGGTGCCGCTGAATGAACAGTTCGTGCTCGCCCCGGACGAGACCGCCACGATTCTCGACGCCGGGATTCGCATCCGCTTCGTCGGTGTATCTGGCGACTCGCGCTGTCCGGCCGACGCCGTGTGCGTGTTGGGCGGCGACGCGATCGTCCAGATCGAGGTCCTGTCGTTTGGAGCCGGACTGCAGCCCTACGAGCTTCACACCGGCGACATGGGACCAGTGCAGCACGGAAACCTCACCATCGCGCTCGTCCAGCTCGAACCGTATCCCTTCAGTGCCAGGACAATTCAACCCAGCGACTATCGCGCCACGCTCCGCGTCTCGCGCTGTTGCTAGCCGGGAGGCACTTGCGTTTGACGCAGCTCGCTTACGTAGCGCAGCCCTTTCAGGGCTGCTTGTCCGGCAGGCGCAGGCAGGCATGAAGGCTAATGCCGTTCGGAAATTCGTGGCTGACCGCACAGCGGTCAGTTGCGCGACGCGACCCGCGGCGGGAAGTGTCTCGGGCCGTCGCGCCGGTTCCGTCAGCCCGAAAAACGGCGTTGCGCTCGCCGCCCTTTCGCTGGCGCGGCCGTCCTGCTGATTCGCGAAATCGCTCCGATCAACGAGTACCGCCTCTGGCAACGCCTCGGTCCGGGCGACCTCGCGGCAGACGGCCGCGCAGGCCTCGGCTTCACGCCGTTTTTCCCGCCCCGATGGCGGGCGACTCCAAACGGCGCGCCCGCCCGAGCACCCGCCACGCCCGAGCAGTCGCAGGCGGCCGCTGACACGGAGGGTCGTCGGCTGGCGCAAGGGCCGTGAAGTCGCCCCGTCAACCCGCGCGCAGTGAGTTCGTTCGCGGCGGTCTCTCGCGATGTCACCCGAGGGCCCCAAGCATCTTCAGGGCTGCTGTCCGAGGCCTGAAGGCCTGCGCTACGTCAACGCAAGCGCACTCGGGATTAGGCGGCCAACCGTTGGCGATCGGCGTAAAGCTTCTTGGTCGAACAAGAGGTTGACAACGGTACCCGATCACAGCGGATTTCCTCCAGCAGTTCCGGGCTAAATCACTGAAAATCAGTGCGCACGCGTGGTCACGTTCTTGCGGTCGATCGGCTCGTCATGAGCGACCTTTCTACCACCCAGCTCGAGCTCTTCATCGGCCGCTCGCTGGCCTTCTGCGCGCACCCTCTGACGGCCTGGAGGGTGGTCTCCCGCTCCTGGCGCCTGCTCATCGTCTTCGCGTACTTCGTGGCGGCGTACGCGACGATCCTCAGCGCGTTGCTCGTGCTCTAGCCCGGAAGATATCTCGCAACCATTGGTGATGATGTTCGTGGGCGGGGTGTAGTCGCCTTCGCGAGGGTTCGTCGAGCGCGACTGCCGTGTGGGGTTAGGTCTGCCGTGCGTCGAGACTGAAAGGCCGAACCTCGGGAGTGACTCCCTTGCGTTCGGCCTTCTGCGGTTTTTGCTTCAGCCTCTCGCCGCTGTCAACCGCCGGCCCCTCACGCTTCGCCCCACCAAACCGAGGGCCGGCAGCGCAAGAAGCAGCAGTGTCGAAGGCTCGGGAACCGATTGCGTCGGCACCGTGAACGAGACGACATAGTCGTTGTAGTCCCGGTCGTTCATCGGTTCATCCAACAGGATGTCCTCTATCGCGAGATAGTACTCGGTCCACTCCGGAGTCGCGTGCCGAAAGAGCGCGTACTGCCCGGGGTTGTCCACGGAGTTCGAAATCCGCCCGGTACCGCTGTCGTATGTGAACGCGCCATCGAAGCGTTGACCGAACACGCCGTGAGTCCATGACGTGTTGCTGAACTCCAAGGTCCAGTCGAGAATCTGCTCGTCGAACCGAAACGCCGTGAAGCCGCCTGCGCCGTTGTTCAGATATTCGAGCGAGGGATATTCGCCATAGAGCAGATATCCGGCGCCACATGTCGGACAGTCCCAGGACTGCCCGTCCCAGAACGGATCGAGATTGGCGTCCGCGGGCGAAACCGGCGACCATTGCCCGGCTGTCACAGGCCCGGCGGAAGCCACCGACGGCACGAGGAAAGTCAGCGCGAGAATCAGACTTCGAAGTTTCATAGGCAGCATCCTCAAATCGCATGAACTCGAGACTCGGAAGACTTTTGGCACTGTCAGCGCGGCCGCCAAGTCTGTAATCTCGTGTGATTGCCGTGTATTTCCATCACTCAGCGCTGACATCGTTGCCTGCACAATCCCCAGTGCAAGATTTGGGACACGGAGAAATTTATCTGCCTGTTTCACACGCGCCTGGCGGTGCCCTGCACCGTGGCGCACGGGCTGATCGTCGCGTTGTCGCTGCGGTGTGGAGGAATCAGGGGAGGGGGCTGAGGCGACCGCTGTTTCTGGTGGCGTGGGTTGCCACGCTTATCGCGGTGGCGTTCTATCGGAACAGCGGTGCGCCCGTGGTCTCGCGCGTGATCACGCGTGGTTAGACGGTGGTGCTATTTCGTCGTCCTGCCGTCGAATGAGTTCCGCCTGCATCTATCCGCATCTCCAGACGAGCGTGCGAACGTCAGGCAGCCTCAGAGCTTCCCACCTTTTGAGACTTTCGGAGAAACACGTCGATTTCCTCGTCGGCGAGGACGGCCTCGTCCACTTGTCCAATCGCGCGGGCGGCGGCCTGATACGCGACCGCGTCACCGGGCGGCGCGCTTTCGTAGACGGTGTGCAGCTCGTTCATCAGCGCATCGCGGCGCAGACGGACCGTGTCGATATCGAGGGCGCCGTCAGCCAGATCGGACAGCAGCGCACGATACTGCTCGCGGATCCGCCACAACCTCGTCGCGCACCACGCGTGGACCTGAGCCGATCGACCGAAGTCACACGTCAGGTCCAGCAACAACGTGGTCAGAGCAACGGCAGCGAGCACCGCACTCGCCATCGCATACGCCTGTCCCTGGCCGAAGGCCGCGGCGACCGCCCCCGCCGCGACGGCCCCCATGAGCAGCGCTTCGATGGCCTTGAGCTGGCGGCTCCGCCGCGCACGCTCGTGGGCGATCTGCGAATGGGCTCTGTGGCGATAGACGACGTGGCCAAACGTCAGGCGGAGATGGTCGACGAGAGTCAGGTCAAACATGCGTTCTCCCTTTCAATAAGGTGGACGTCCACCCCTCCCGCGAACCCGGGTCGCGCCGAGAGACGACTGAAGTGATGGTCCCGAGTATCGCTGACGAGCCGGCTTCGGTAAAGCTCAGCAGAATTCCGTTCGCTGTCACGCTGCGCAGCTGTGGGCACTTCCCCCGACTCCGGAACGGACTGCGCCGAAATGATCCCGGCGCGCGAAAACTGTCGACGAGCCGCGACGACCAGGGCTGGATTCCTGCGAAAAATGCGACCCTGGCCTGGTACGGCCGTTGCCTCAGAACCAGTTGGGCATGCCGCTCCACTTGATCGGAAGCCAGGACGGACCGGATTGCGATCGAGGGCCGCAAGAAAGTGTCGCAGCCTGGTGCGTCCGTCTTCTCTTTCTGGCTCTGGTCGAAGTGGACGGCGATGCCGCGGTTTTGCACGCGGGCGAGAGACCGGTCCTGGTCGCCCCCTCCGGCCCCATCGAAGTGGCGGAAGCCAGTCTGACTCCGGCAGCCGTCGAAACCCTGATTGGGCAGGTTCTCCCCGACTCGGCGCGGCATACGCTTCAGGCATCTGGCATGGCGCACGCGAACTGTCTCATGCGAGAAGAGCCATCGCGCGCGAGATTCACCGTCACCGCGGCCCGGTTTCAGGGCGACGTGCGGCTCGAAATTCACCGGCTTCGCATGCCCGACGAGGAACAAGCGACCAGGCACGCCAGACGCCCCAATCGACGTGACGTGCATGACGACCTGGCCCTGCCCTCCGCCGAGGAGCTCTGGCCCGCCTGAACGACCTACTTGGATTCGCTGTCTTCGATCTGCTGGGAGAGGTAACGCTCGTATCCAAGCTCTTTGATCTGATGGACCTGGGCTTCGAGAAAGTCGACGTGCTGTTCTTCGTCCTTCAAGAGACGCTCGAACAATTCCCGCGACGCATTGTCGCCAGCCTCGCGCGAGACCTTCACTGATTCGTTGTACATGCCGACGGCCTTTACCTCCAACGCGAGATCTTTCTGAAGCTGGGCGCGCACGTCCTGACCGATGCTGAGAGGCAGCGGTTGCATGTTCGGTGAGCCGTCCAGGAAAAGAATGCGCTCGAGGATCTCCTCGGCGTGCTTCATCTCACCGATCGACTGCTTCTTGATGTAATTGCCAAGGCGATGGTACCCCCAGTTGTGGCACATCTCGGCGTGCACGAAGTACTGGTTGATCGCCGTGAGCTCTTCCTGGAGTGCCTCGTTCAGTTTCGCAAGAACATCCGGATTTCCTCGCACGAATCCTCCTTACGTGGGGCCCCGCCCCACACCCCGGTTGACCGGCCAGTCTGGCCGAGCCACAGCGCATTGTAATTCGCAGGTCTCGGAAGAAGCCACCTCGGGGCACCGACCGCAGAAGGACGCAGCCGTCACCGTCACCTCAGGAAACAGAAAGTGCGGGTTCGTGCGCGTGCAGGAACCATCGGTCCAGCACGACGTGCCGGACGAACGGCGGTACCCGCAGCAGGCTGCGGGCTCCGCGGGCCATCAAACCAGCCGGGAGTAAACGGGTCACAGCCGATGGAGCCGGGCGGCTTCCGAACCGCGTGACCAGATGCCGTTGGTATTGCGCAAGCGCCCCGGTCGAGTAACGCCCGCCAGCCTGCAAAATCGAGGAGGCCGCGAGGAGGCCCGACTCGATCGCCGGTCGAATCCCTTCGCCACTTTGAGGATAGGCGAGACCCGCGGCGTCGCCCACGAGGAGCACGCCATCGTCCACGACGCGCCGACGATCCGACTCGCGCACGAGGTAGGCGTGTCCACGCCACTGCCAGTTCGAGGGCGATGCAATCTTCCGACGTGCCGACAGAAACGCGACGAACTCTGCCGTCGCTTTCGGGAGGGACCGCCGATTGAGATGGCCGAAGCCGACGTTCAGATAGTTCTGTTTCCGAAAGCACCAGCCGTAACCTCTGAGATCTCGAGAAAAGTAAAGCTCGGGTCTTTCAGGGTCGATCGCGAACGACGAATCGTCGCCGGCTTCGACGGCAAACTCCACCTCCCTGGCAACCACCAGTGCGGCTTCGTGCGGTGGCGAACTCGAGCCATTGAGGTGGCGCGCGATTGGACAGAAGTGGCCGCCGGCACCGACCAGCATCGGCGTTCTCACGTGTTCGTTGACCACCCACTGTCCCCGGTCTCGGCGAAGCTTCGTCACGGGCGCGCCCAGTTCCAGGCGCGCGCGCGAACGCTGAAGCAAGTAGTCGTCGAACTCGCAGCGGCGGATCCCGAAGCTGACCGGGTGGCCGTAGTTGGTCTCGACTTCTTGGGCGCCGCCGATCACTCCCGTGCGGAATCCGGTGATCGGTTGAAACGTCCTGCCATTTCTGTATGCCTCCACATCGAGCCGGAGGTCGTCGACGACCTGTAATGTGATCCAGCCCGCGCACACTTTGTCGCGCGGAAACGCCGCCGTGTCCATCACCATCACGTCGAGGCCGGCCCGACGGAGCTGCCACGCACACGTCGACCCGGCAGGACCGCCACCCACAATCAGGACGTCACACGTTTCCATCTGGATACCTGATCAGAGGCTGGGGGCTGGAGGCTAGGGAATTCAATCCCCAGCCCCTAGCCCCTAGCCTCAGAGCCCCCAGCGAGCTAGTCATCCCCGCGCGTCCACGGAATCGCATTGCTGCGGCCGCGCGCAAACACCACCTGGAAAAGCTGCATGGCGCCCGTGGTGAACGCCGCCTGAGAGCCCGCAAGATACAGCCGCCACGCCCGGACGAACACCTCGTCGAACATCTCGGCGACGGTATCGGCGGCGACCTCGAACTGTCGCCGCCAGTGTTCGAGCGTCTTCGCGTAGTGAAGGCGCAAGTTCTCCACGTCCAGCACCGAAAACTCGTTTGGCTGAAGCACGCGCTCGAAGACTTCAGGAAGCGTGGGTGGGTAGGCGCCGGGAAAAATTCGCTTGCGGATCCACGGGTTGAGCGGGCCAGGTCGGTTGCGACCAATGAAATGGAGAAGGCCGCGACCGCGAGGCGTGAGAGAGCGATCGATCACCTGCCCCAAGGTCGTGAAGTCCGCCAGGCCCACGTGCTCCAGCATTCCGACCGATACGAACACGTCGCAGTCGCCCTGCATGTTGCGGTAGTCGTCTTCGATGAATTCAACGCGATCGGCCAGCCCTGTCTGCTTTGCGCGCCCCCGTGCATACGCGATCTGCTCGGTCGAGAGGTTGAAGGCGCGGACAGTCACGCCATAGCGCTCCGCCATGAAGAGTGCCAGCGCGCCCCAACCGCAGCCGGCCTCGATCACGCGCTCGCCGGGCGTCAGCCGCAGCTTCCGACACACCAAATCCATCTTCGCCATCTGTGCGTCGTCCAACCTGCAGTCTGGCTGCGGGAAATATGCGCACGTATAGACGAGGTTCCGGTCGAGCCACAGGCGGTAGAACTCGTTGCCCAGATCGTAGTGACTGTGAACGTTGTCTCGGGACGTGCCAATGTCGTTGGGGCGCGATGACGAGGAGCGCCCCGTTTCGAGGACTGGGCGCGCACGATAGACCTCCTCGAGCAACGCAACGAGATCGCCGCGCACCTCGATAGCCCCGAACATGTAGGCTTCGCCGAAATGAAGATCCGGGTTCCAAAGCCAGCTGAAGAGGACCCGCCGGCTCTTGATGACGACGGTGGCGACGGGAGGACCGGCCTTCGAGGATAGCTCGAAGCCATCCCACAAGACGAAGTGAATGCGGGCCCCCGCTACGGCCTGCTGGATACGCTCGAGCATCCATCGATCGATCACCGTGGAGGGCACCGGACCCACCCGTGTGGCGAGCATGGTGGCGGCGAGTACGGGAAGATGCTCGGGCTTCATGTCGAGGCGCACCTCGGCCTTTAGTCGCGCACCGGAATCATATCCAAACACGATGCCGTATGATCGCCACAAGTCGGATGGCACGCGGTCGATGATCTCCCCGGCGTTTAGCTCGGCCCTGCTGACAGACCTGTACGAACTCACCATGCTCCAGGCCTATTTCGAGGAGCAGATGGACGAGCGCGCCGTATTCAGTCTGTTCGTCCGGCGGTTGCCGGATCGCCGCAACTATCTGCTGGCGTGCGGTCTGGACGACGTGTTGTCGTTTCTCGAGACGCTTCGGTTCGACGAGCCCGCCATCGCGTATCTCGCCTCGCTCGGCCGCTTCTCCTCCCGCTTCCTGGACTACCTGGCGGCACTCCGCTTTACGGGAGACGTCCACGCCGTGCCCGAGGGCACACCGGTGTTCGCGAACGAGCCAATCCTCGAAATTGCGGCGCCAATTGCCGAGGCGCAGGTTGTGGAATCCTTTGTGATGAATCAAGTCCATCTCCAGACCGTGCTGGCCTCGAAAGCCGGGCGAGTGGTCGACGCCGCACGGGGACGGCAGGTCGTGGACTTCGGGTTTCGACGCAGCCACGGGATCGACGCCGGTCTGAAAGCGGCTCGCGCCTTCCACATTGCTGGCATCCACGCGACATCGAATGTAGCCGCCGGCCAAGCCTACGGCTTGACCACCTCCGGAACGCTGGCGCACAGCTACATCCAGGCGCACGACGACGAATACGACGCGTTTCGATCGTTCGCCCGGCTTTATCCCGACACCATCCTGCTTGTCGATACCTGCGACACGCGCGCCGGCGTGCTGAAGGTGGTGAAGCTGGCACGCGAGTTGGGCCACGACTTCAGGGTCAGCGCGATCCGGCTCGATTCCGGGGATCTGCTCGAGCTCAGCATTGCCGCGCGGCGCATCCTCGACGATGGAGGCCTTCCCAACGTCGGGATCTTCGCCAGCGGCAGTTTGAACGAAGATGAAATCGCGACCCTGCTTGCCGCCGGGGCTCCGATCGATGGTTTTGGAGTGGGGACCGAGATGAGCGTCTCGCGCGACGCACCCAGCGTGGACATCGTCTATAAGTTGGTGGAGTACGCGGGGCATGGCCGGACGAAGCTGTCGTTCGCGAAAACCGTGTTGCCCGGTCCGAAGCAGGTCTTTCGAGTCGAACAGAACGGTGCCGCGCAATACGATGTCATCGGGCGACGCGATGATCTGTCTTACGGACGCGCGCTGCTCGAGCCCGTCATGGCTGGAGGCGTCCGGCTTCCACGAGGACGGGCCACGCTCGATGAAGCCCGGCTCCGTGCCAAGGCGGAATTGGAGCGCCTCCCGGCGAGACTGCGCGCGATTCAACCGGCCGATCCGCCTTATCGTGTAGCGATCAGCGACGGTCTCAAAGGATCCGGCCTCACTGCCCGTGGATGCGAAAAGGGGTTGATATTGTCATGACACGTCGAAGCGCGCTTCTGTTGATCGACGTGCAGAAGGACTTCTGTCCAGGTGGAGCATTGCCAGCACCGGACGGTGACAAGGTTGTCGACGCGTTGAACCGCTACATTCGCGGTGCTGTCGCCGATGGCACGTCGATCTACGCGTCTCGCGACTGGCACCCCGCGGTCACTGTTCACTTCGCGAAGTACGGCGGCCAGTGGCCCGTCCACTGCGTGCAGAACACCGATGGAGCCAGGTTTCACGAGAAGCTCGAGCTGCCCGCGCGCGCGATTGTCGTCACCAAAGGAGAAGGGGCGGACGAGCAGGGCTACTCAGCCTTCGACGGGCACACCCCCGATGCGAAGTCGCTGCTGACCGACCTGCAACAGCAGCGGATCGATCATCTCTATGTGGGTGGGCTCACGACGGACTACTGCGTGAAGAACTCGGTACTCGACGCTCGGAGGGCTGCCCTCGACGTGACAGTCCTCGAGGATGCGATCGCGGGCGTCGACGTGAAACCGGGAGATTCGGCGCGGGCGATCGCCGAGATGCGCGATGCCGGTGCTCGGGTAGAAGTACCTGAAGCCCTTTTCTAACCCACCGCCGCGAACGTATATCCGTGCTCTTGCGCGCGACTGAGCGCAACGATTCCTGAGGGAACCATGTGCGAATTTGGCACCAGGTTGCTCTCGAGCTCCTTGTAAACGGCATCCGCGTTGCCGCCGGTTGCCTGCGCGATGCCGCCGGCAAAGAAGCGGGTCGCCATCTGGCACACTGCGAAATGCACACCTCTCTTGCTCACCGCGTCGAGGGTGTTGCCCATGCTGGGCAGCGCCGCCGCGGCCGCAGCCGAGTTGTAGGCGTTGATTTTGGCCGGCTGTTTCGTCTGTGGATCGTTGAAATTGATCCGCTGCGACATTGCAGGACCGTACTTGGCCCAGATGGAATCGTTGTACGCGAACACCGTCGCGAAGTGGCGCGCAACTATGATGACAGCTGAATCGGAATCCTTCAGGCCGTAGCCGGTCTGGCTTGACGTCAGGAAGTTGTTCGCGTACAGAAGCCCGTTGCCAAGTCCCTCGGGCGTCGTGGTGTCGAGAAGGAGCCGGTGCTGTCCCGGAATGTCGTCGAACCAGGCATCCTGGGCATGGCGCGTCGGTTGCGGCCGAGCCGCCCCGGTGGACTGCGCCTTCAGCGTTGCAGCGCCACCGACCAGAGCGGCGCCTAGGACCGTAGTTGCGCCAGTGCCGAGCTGCGACAGAAATGATCGACGGGCCAACGGCAACCAAACCATAGTCTTCCTCGCTTTCTTGTCATCGCTCAGGGCAACCCGTCAAACATCAGCGGGGCCGCCGCGTCGCGAGAGGATCCGGCGATCTCTGCGTACGCTGCGGTGACGTGGAACCCTGCCGAGATACCGCCCAGCATCGTATTGCTGCCAGCCTGCTGGGGTCAACGACCATTGCCGGGGACGCCGACCGCCTACCCATGACGCTCACCCTCGGCTCACGCTAAACTAACAGGGTTCCTAAGGCTTTTCTCACTGCCGCTCCGCGCGAAGTCTGGCACGATTGATAGCGATCGATATGGAAAGCCGTGGGCTCTTCTTCTCCGCTGCTCTGTTACTCGTGCTCGGCGTCGGGGCCTGCTCTCAGGGGACCTTCCCTTCATTCAATCGCCTGAGAAGCAGCGGACCGTTGATCTCTTCGACCACCACGATGGTCACGGCGTGGGACGTTCCGATGAATCCCCTGCTCGATGCCTCGTTGGACGACTCGCGGCTCTCCAAGGACATCCGCTGGGGCTTTCAGATATTTACCAACACCCCCGCCGAGGCGCCGCAGTTTACTCCGAGCAAGATTTCCTGCAACAACTGCCATCTGAATGCCGGACAACGGGAGAAGTCGCTTCCCTTGGTCGGCGTGGCCGGAATGTTTCCCGAGTACAACAGGCGGTCCGGTCGCCTGTACACGCTCCCGGATCGGATTGTCGACTGCTTCCTGCGAAGCCAGAACGCAACAGGACGACTGGCGTCCAACGGCGACGATCCGTCCGCGGGATCCGTGCTCGACGTCAGCCCCGTCAACTCTGAAAAGAATGGCGAGCACGAGATTCTGCCCACGACGACTTCGAAGGAAGTGTTGGCGCTGGCGGCGTACATCACCTGGCTCGCGCGTGGATTCGAGGTAGGCAAGAATCCGGCGTGGCGGGGCCAGAACTTCATTGCCCCAGCGAATCTGATTCCGGTCGACAAGCTGGATCCGCAGAAAGGTGAGGCGCTATTCATGGAACGGTGCACGTCTTGCCACGGGACCGATGGACAAGGCGTTGCAGTCGGCGATAAGAAACCCGGACCACTGTGGGGACCTGATTCGTGGAACGATGGCGCCGGCGCTTCGCGTGTTTACACGCTGGCCGGCATCATCCGGTATGCGATGCCCTACCTCGACCCAGGCAGCCTGACCGACGAAGAGGCACAGCAGTTGGCCGCCTTCATCACCTCCAAGCCGCGTCCAGTGTTTCCCTTCAAGAGCCACGACTACCTCACCGAAAAAATCCCTGTCGATAGCGTGTACTGCGCCAAGCCGTGAGCGCGGGGCCGAAGAACTCAGCCCCCGAATGCAGAAGGCTTGGGCCTAGGGGCTTAGGGCTTAGGGACTAGGGCTGCCGGAACCCAGTTGGTGGTGACCGTGATCGGAGCGGGCGGGCCCTCTGTCCCCGGAGTAGGGATCAGGAACCGTTGGCCGTTTCTGGCGACACTGTACCCGCGTCCGGTGCCCACGGTCGGAACCGAAAACAACTCTATTGGAGCGCCGAAGCGCAGCGTCGCAGAAGACGTGACCGGCACGGCCATCAACTTGGCATCATCGGTAACGAATGTAGAACAGCTCCCGCCCGTCGCTGCTCCAGCGAGGCTGAAAGCCCCCATCGGAGACCTGCCAGATCGCGCCGGTCGCGGGAACGCTCTCGACGTAGACGTCGAAGACCCGCCTCGAGTTGTTGGAGGTGTACGCGATCCACTTTCCATCCGGCGATAGATGTGCCTGCTCTTCGGCGAACTCAGTCTCACGAAATCGCGACGGCTTGCCGTCAGTAAGAAGCATCAAATCGCCGCCGAGCGAGTAGACGATGGTTCGGCCATCGCGCGACCAATCCGTGGGGAACGCCGCGCGCTCAGTCAGACGGCGTTCGGGAACAGCTTCGGCCACTGGTTTTTCGAACAATCCCAAGGCTTGCCTGACGTAGACGATGTGCTTGCCATCTGGCGACCATACCGGCGATCTGTCTGGCGCGGGATCGAAGGTGAATCGGCCGGGATTTCCGCCCGCGTTCGAGTCCATCACGAAGATATCGGTGAGATCGCGGTCGGTTCGGGCGACCGCGACCCTCGACTCATCCGGCGAAAGAGAGAACTCACGGTAGGCACCAAATGGACCCACATTGCCGAGCCGCTTACCGGTGCGGTCGAACCAGGCGAGCTGGACGGCGGCTCCACCACCACCCGTGTCGGTCGTGTAGACCAGCACGCCGTTGTTGGCAACCGAGACACCCGGCACCGGACCCATCATCCCGACCTGCGGGGCCACAAGGAAAGCGTCGCCCGTTGGCTTGAGCGCACGTGAATCGAACGGCTGCGCCATCAGCGCGTCCTCGCGCGCGAACAAGAGATACTCGCGGCCGCGGGCATCCCGCGCGAAGACCGCAGCCGAAGTTCCGCTTATCACGACAATCTTGTTCTGTTCCGGGTCCGAGTCGATCGAGCCGGCATACACGGTCCCGTTCTGCGTCGACTGAGACCGCGATCCGGTACAGGAAGTGGCGGCCGTCAGGGAGGAACTGGAAACAGACGTTGGAACCCGATGTCACCTTCCGTGGTGTCCCGCCAGATCCCGAAACCGTATAGAGCCCATCACGTCCACTGAACAAGATCAGACCATCAGCATTCCAGGCAGTAAAGGGGTTATTGCTCCCACTCAGATCGCTCACGATCGTCGGCGGGCCGCCGGTCACGTCGACCCGCTTCAGTTTGAGCCCTTCCACGAATGCCAGGTGGCGGCTATCGGTGGACCAGGATACGACTCTGCTGTCGGTGCCCGTCAGCTTTTGTGAGGCGCCGGAATCGAGCCGATGCACCGTAATCGCGTGCTTGCCGTCCGCGTCGACCGCGATGTAGGCGAGGCGGGTCCCGTCGGGCGAAATCATTGGCCCCCCTTCGACCCGACTGCCCTCGATGGGAGATATCGTGAATGTCAAGGCCGGCGCGGCGGGAGGTGTCCGCCACGGGGCCCACAGCGCGACGCCAAGTGCCGCCGCGAGTATCGCCGCTGTTGTCCACGCCACCGCAGGGAATCGCGACCGGGAAAGCGCTGCCGCTGGCGAGGCGCTCGCACCAGTCGCAATCCACTCCAGCTCCACTTTCAGATCCCGAGCGCTCTGCCACCGATTCTCCGGGTCCTTCTCGAGACATCGCCGCAGGGTTCGATCCAATGCGGGCGGAGCCACATCCGCGACGGAAGGCGCCCGTCTCTCTAGAATTGCGCCGATCACGCTCGCCGGCGACGACCCGTCGAATGCCCGCTTGCCCGTGAGCATTTCGTACAGCACGAGCCCGAACGAGAAGATGTCGGAAGCCGTGCCGGCCTCGTTCCCCTGCAACTGCTCGGGCGACATGTAATGCAGCGTCCCGAGGATCTGCCCCTTCTGAGTGAGGGCCACGGTCATGGTCGCTTCGTCGATCGCAACCGGCGGTTCGATCTTCGCCAGTCCGAAATCGAGCAGCTTCACGCCGGCTTTGGTGACGAGAATGTTGGCGGGTTTCAGATCGCGATGAATCACGCCCGTGCGGTGCGCAACGTCCAGCGCGTCGCAGATCTGTACCGCGTATTTGAGGGCCCGGTCGAGCGGCAGAGGTCCCTTCAGCGGCGAGCCGTCCACGTACTCCATGACGAGGTAGTTGGGTCCAACGTCGTGGAGCGTGCAGATGTAGGGATGATTCAACGTCGCGACGGCCCGAGCCTCGCGCTCGAACCGCTCCGAGAAGGCTTCCTTCGACACCTTGATCGCGACGATGCGGTCGAGGCGAGTGTCACGAGCTTTGTAGACGTCGCCCATGCCGCCGCTCCCAAGCGGAGCTACGATTTCATACGGGCCGAGGCGAGTTCCGTTCACGAGCGGCATGGGCTCCGGGTCAACATTTCTTCCACTGGCGCTGGGGCCCCACCCCCAGCGCGAACTGACGCGGATGCCTCACCTCGGATTCCCTGGTCCTCGGCTCGGCATGGCCGCGGGCGCTCATGCCGCCGCTCCCAAGCGGAGCCACGATTTCATACGGGCCGAGGCGAGTTCCGTTCACGAGCGGCATGGAGTCGGGGCAGATTGTGCCATGGGAAGCACGCGTCGCGAAGGGCATTTCTGCGTACATCTGAAACCGTGGCGCTCGAGCACAAGTAAAACGTGGCGCTCAGCTCGGGCATGTTTCTCGCTGGACCCGCGCTAGAATGAGCCCATGTCCGGGGACGAGACCGTGAGGACAATGAACGCCGGCGTGAAGCTCACCTACGACGACTTCCTGCTGTTCCCCGACGATGGGAAGCGGCACGAGTTGATCGATGGAGAGCACTATGTGACGCCGTCGCCGAACACGAAGCACCAGCGCATCGTCGGCAGCCTCCACGGCGCGATCTGGAACTATCTTCGGGCTCACGCCGTTGGCGAAGTCTTTCTTGCGCCGTTCGACGTCGTCTTCTCGAGGTTCGACGTCGTGGAACCGGACCTCTTGTACGTCTCCAAGGCGCGCGCAGCCCAGATCCTCACCCCGAAGCACGTGAAGGGAACCCCGGATCTGGTCATCGAGGTCGCATCGTCGTCAACCCGTCGCCGCGACGAGACGATCAAGCGGCGTCTTTACGAGCGCTCAGGAGTTGCTGAGTACTGGGTCGTCGATCCAGACGTGGACGTGGTGCGGGTGTACCGCCGGGATGGCGACCGATTCGCGCGGCCCGTCGAGCTCTCGCTCGAAGACGGGGACCTGTTGGCCACACCGCTGCTCCCGAAATTCGAGCTGTCCCTCGCCCAGATCTTCAACGAATAGTCGGGACGGTTGCGCGCTCGGCGGGGAATCCGCACGTGCGTGATGCGCCTGCTCTACGGCTGGGCACTGTACATCGCGACGACGAGGCTCGCGGCCAGCTCCAACAGCACGACGACGGTAAGAACGAAAAACAGCCAATCGCGTTGGCGCGCGTAGTCGAGTCATCGAGATCACCACGCGCGCGACCGGCGTAGCGAGCAGGACAATCAGTCCGACGCTCAGCAGCGCCGGACGCCAAACCGCGAGCAACGCCCGCGAGCCATCAGTGCCAGGCCAGCGGCCAGGCACAGCGTCGTGGCGCGGATGACAAACCGCAACAGGCGGCCCACGGCGAGCTCGAGCGTTGGTGGGCGGCCGGAGTCTGCACCCGGCGTCACGCGCTCCTCACAAACATCATGACCGCCACGACGCCCAGGATCGCTGCCATCAGCGCCTTCAGCCAGTTGGAGGACGCCCGCTGTCCCCAACGCAGCCCCAGGACCGATCCAAGCTGGACACCGAGCACGGCTGGGGCGGCCGCAAGCGGTGAGAGATCCCCACGGCCGTAGTAGATGATCGCCCCGCCTACCGCCGTGACGCCGATCATGAAGGCGCTCGTTGCCGCCGCCGCACGAAGCGGCATTCCGCACCACGCGTTGAGAACGGGGACCTTAATGATGCCTCCGCCGAGGCCGAGCAACGACGAGACATTGCCCGCGATGAAGGACGCGCCGATCGCCGCAGGCAGCCGCTTGATTCGATAGCTCACCATGCGGCCGCTCTCTTCATCGTAGAACGTCCCTCCCAGCCGGCCCGGATCGACCGACGAATCGAGAATGTTCCGCCGATTGAGTCGCCCCAACATCGCGACAGCAGTCACGATCGCCATAAGGCCGAACAACCGCTGCAACGTCGACTCGGCGAAGGCCTGTGCCGTGACGCCACCGAGGAGGCTGCCAGCCACGGTTGCCACTTCGAGCAGCATACCGAAGCGTAGATTGATCAACCGCTCGCCGGCACGCCAGCCCGTCACGGCACTCGACGTAGCGATGACCGTAGCGAGGCTGATCGCGGCGGCGGCTTTCAGAGGAAACCCAAGCACCAGGTGCAGGAACGGCACCAGAAACACGCCGCCCCCGAGGCCAAGCAGGCTTCCCATGCTGCCCGCAACGGTACCGGCCACGAAGATGATCAGTGCAAGGGAACCGTTGAGGACGGGCATCTCGTTGGCGCGATCATAAGCAATTTGGCGCTCGCCGACGTCGCGGCTCGTGAGCGACGGCCGATTGGCAACCGGCGACCGGCGGTGACATCATGAGGAGGCCGGACACTCTTCAGCCTCAGGAGGCCTCGTGAAGGACCATCGGAGCGACACACCTTCTACGGTCAAGAGCGCGGTGCTCCCGCGGCGCCGCGTGCTGCGTGGTGCGGGGGCAGCGCTCGCCGCGGCCGCTCTCCCCATTTCGGAGGTCGCCTCGGCAGGTTCTTTCGGTCAGAGTGCTTCGCCAGCGCCTTCGGCCCCAGGCGCAGACGTCACGGGGCGGCTGGCTCGCTACATGGTGAACGCCCGCACCGCGAGTCTGCCTCAACGGATCGTTCAAGAAACCAAGCACCGCATTCTCGACACGATCGCCGCGATGGTTTCGGGCGCCCACCTCAAACCCGGCCAACTGGCAATCCAGTACGTGCGCGCACAGGGGGGGAATCCGGAGGCGTCCGTCCTGACGACGGACATCAGGACGACCGCGGTCAACGCCGCCCTGGCCAACGGGATGTTTGGCCACGCCGACGAAACGGACGATTTCGAACCGGTCACCAAGGCACATCCCGGCTGTGCCGTTCTTCCTGCCGCCCTCGCGATGGCCGAGCGCGCGAACAGTTCGGGTACGGAGTTGATTCGAGCCGTCGCACTCGGCTACGACATCTGTTGCCGTTTTCTTCTGGCCCTTGGGCCGGACCTGGTACGTGCGACGCACCGCAGCGCCGAAGGGATCAGCTCCACAATGGGAAGCGTCGCCGCCGCAGCTTCGATAGCGCACCTGGACGAGAAGGCGATGCGCCATGCCCTCTCCTACGCCGCTCAGCAGGTCTCCGGCGTCTGGAGCTGGGAGCGAGACGTCGAGCACGTCGAAAAAGCCTTCGATTTCGCAGGTATGGGTGCGCGCAATGGCGTCACCGCGGCCATGATGGTCCAGGCAGGTCTGACCGGCGTCGCGGATGTGATGGACGGCGAGCACAACGTGTTTCAGGCCTTCTCGGCCGAGCCGCGGCCTGAAGAGATGGTCGCAGACCTGGGCCGACGATTCTTTGTCACTGAGACGGCGATCAAGGTCTTCTCCGTCGGCTATCCGATTCAGGCGCCGCTCGACGCGTTCCTCACCCTCCGTAAGAATCACGGCCTCAGCGTCAACAATGTCGACCGCATCGTCGTACGTCTGCCCGCCGATGGCGCCCGCATCGTCGACAACCGGTCGATGCCCGATGTGAACTGCCAGCAGATGATTGCCGTGGCTTTGGTCGATGGCACCGTCTCGTTTTCGGAGAGTCACTCGTACGAACGCATGTCCGATCCCCAAGTACGCGCGGTCAGAGAGCGCGTCGAGCTGGTTGCGGATAGAAGTTTGATGGACCCTGCCGCGCCGCGCAGTGGACGTGTTGAGGTGACGCTTCGAGATGGCCGGACCGTGAGCCATTTCACGCGTCATGCGCCTGGCACGAAAGAAAATCCGCTGGATACGGAAGGGGTGAACGCGAAGGCGCGTGGCTTGATGGTGCCGGTCGTTGGTGCGGAGCGAACGGAGGCTGTCATCCGGCGCGTGAACGGCTTGGAGGCGCTCGAGCGGGTGCAGGAACTCCTGCCGTTTCTGACAACACGCGTATAATGTGCAGACTTTGGACGGGTTTCGTAGCGAAGCCTGGCCCAACTTGCGGTTCCCGCGCAGCACCACGGTTCGCAACCGCAAGACAACGTGACAGGGGAGGAGTCATGAAGCTGACGGTTCTAGCCAGTGTTGCCCTCGCCGCTGCCGTGACGGCAGGCGTGGCGGCACAAGGCGGCTCGACCACTGAACAAACAATCATGGGGTGCGTGAAAGGCGACGGCACGGATGCGAGTCCATGGATGCTGGTAGGGGTTGTCATTCCTCCACCACCTCCGCCTCCGCCACCCCCGGGCGCCGGACGCGGCGGTAGAGGCGGCGGCGGCGGAGCTCCGGCCGCCGGTGGACCGCCTCCGGCCGCTGGTGGACCGCCTCCGGCCGCTGGTGGACCGCCTCCGGCCGCCGGTGGACCGCCTCCGGCCGCCGGTGCTCCAGCCGGCGGCGCTCCGGCCGGCGCGCCTCCCGCTGAGGGGGCTGGACGTGGTGGCCGCGGTGCGGCTCCTCCTGCGGCTCCTCCTCCGCCTCCACCACCTCCACAGGACTTCAAGTTGACCGGTGTCAACATGACGCCCTGGAACGGAATGCGCGCAGCAGTCACCGGCGCCGGCACGACCGCGGACTTCAAAGTGAGCGAGGTCCGTTCGATGTGGGGAACTTGCAAGAACTGACGCGTCCGAAAAACTGACGCGCTCTTGCGCCGTTTTGTCGAGAGCCGTGATGTCCAGCCCGGCGAAACTCGCAGCGCTCGTGCGAGCGACGCCGGCCCCCATCCTTCCTTTCATTCGTCGCGCGAATCGATTCCGTAGAGATTTCCACGCCAGGTCTGGCGCAGCTGTGATAGAAGCGAATTCAGCGATGCGTCTCAGGTCGCGGATTCTCTTCTATGCGTTGATCGCGGCCAGTACCCTGGCGGCGGTTCCGGCAGTGGCCCAGTTCGGGTTCGGCGGGCGCGGTCGCTTCGCTGTTCGGCCCAACACGCCCTACGACGGGCGATTCACCTTCGTGAGGGTGAACTACACCACGGCACCGGGTGGCTATTGGTACAGCGGATGGCCGGCGTGGGCGCACGGTTACCCGCTGGCCGAACAGAATCTGATGAACATCATGAACGAGATCAGCTTTCTCGGGCCGCACATCGACGAGATCAACACGCTGTCACTCGACGATCCCGAGCTCAGCAAGTATCCCGTCGCGTACCTCATCGAGGTTGGTTGGTGGGCGATGACCGACCGCGAGGCGGTCGCGCTTCGCGAGTACATCCAAAAGGGTGGGTTCGTCATCGTCGACGACTTCAAGCTTCCCGGCGGCATCGGCGGTGGTGGATGGGACCACTTCGAAGAGAACATGAAACGAGTGTTTCCGGAGGGCCGCTTTTTCGACCTGGATGTCTCGCATCCCATCTTCCATTCGTTCTTCGAGCTCGACTCCCTGGATATCGTCCCGCAGGCCTACAACGCGGGCCGGCCGATCTTCCGCGGCCTGTTCGAAGACAACGACCGCGGCAAGCGACTGCAGATGATGGTGAACTACAACACCGATATTTCCCAGTTCTGGGAGTGGTCCAGTGTCGGGTTTCGTCCGATCGATCAAACCAACGAGGCCTACAAGCTCGGCGTCAACTACGTCATTTATGGGATGACGCACTGAGCTGGAGGCTGGAGGCTTGGGGCTGGGGACTGGCAGGGCTGGGGCCTGGCAGGGCTGAAGCCCTGCGCTACGTACTACGCAGGACGCGGGGACTGGCAGTTACATACTGCGTGCGGGACAAGCTTTAGCGGCACATACGATGTAGCGCAGGCCTTCAGGCCTGCCTTGATCGTTACCGAATCACTAAACGGCCAACAGCGTCCGCCGTGCCCAGATAGATTGCGCCATCGGGACTCACGGCCACGCTCCGCACGCCGCCGATCGCATCCTGTAGGAGCCGCTCGGTGGCCACGACGCGCGTGGGTTCCTTGGGGTCGAGCCGAATCCGCAGGAGGTGACGCCCTTCCTCCGAAGCGACGAGCAGGTTGTCGCGCATCGCCGTCGCGCCTCCCCGATAGAACGCCACAGAGGAAGCGAGTGTGCCTTGAGGCAGCCGGAAGGCCGCGCGAACCACGCCGCGCTTGCGGACACGACTGCTGTCCGCGACGACACTCAGGCGACTCGAGTCAGGCTCGTCACGGTCGGCAATCCATATCGTTTGCGTCGAGGGATGCCAATCGAAGCCACGCGGTGAACGGTACTCGGTACCGAAAACAGCGGGCTACCGCCCTCCTGGTCGTCGGGCGTCGTGCCGTCGGAATTCATTCGAAGCAGCTTGCCGTTCGCAGATGCCAGATCCCCCGCCAGGCGAGACACTCCCCCGTCGTCGAAAGCTGCGAACAGCTTCCCGTCCGCCCCGATGCGCAGCGATGCGGCGGGCGTGCTGGACGTCGCCGCGATCTCGTCACGGATAATGACGCGGTCGGCCAGCGTGTCCGACACCTCGCGAAAGCGTGCGATGCCGAACATCGGTGTGCCCCCGCGCGAGGGGCTGGCGTAGAGCGTGTAGACGAAACGAGTCCGCTCGAACTGCGGGTCCACCGCGATAGCGAGGAGCTGCTCTCCGCTGCCGGCATCGCCCGGCAGCAGCGCCGCCTGCGCGAGCAGGCGACCGTTGCGCACGACGTGAATGCGGCCGTCGCGGTGAGCCACGAAGAGGCGACCGTCAGGCGCAAACGCGAAATCGGTCGGATCCACCAGATTGGCGGCGATCTGTTCCAACCGGAACTGCAAGCCATCCGCGGTCACAATCGGTGTGCGGGTTTGCCACGCCGGCGCTGATGTCGATTCCGGAGCACTCGATTCCGACCCGGCTCTGGACGCAGACCGAGTTCCGGCCGCAACGACATTGACCCGAAGAGGCGACGACCGGGTGCTTTCCGCCCCGGCGTCGCCGGACAGCGTCGCCAGCTCGAGCGTATGCGCCCCTGAGGACATCGGCGGAAGCGCAGCGGAACAGTTGAACTCGCGACTGCTGCTTCCCGAGTTGCAAGACGCGTCGGGGAGATCCGATCGGACTCCGTCGACATAGATCGCGAACCGAAACGTGGAAACTTCCACCGCGTTGTCGGCCGATTGATTCCATCCCAGACGTTCGCTTCCCGTGATCGTTTGGACCGTGCCATCGCCGTCGGACGGAGAATCGCTGCAGGCAAATACTGAAACGGCGCACAGTGCGCACGCCAATCTTCGATATAACACGATGTCTCGTAGACTAGCACAGGGCGGGTGAGCAGTACCGAGGGGCTCACGCGCGCGATCACTTTCCGACCCAGCCGATTCAATTGGCCGGACGAGCAGGGCTTTCGCGACCTGTTCTACCATATCGTGTGCGAAGCCACTGGCTGTGGGTCTTCACGCTAGTCGCCTGGGCGATTGTCGCCGACGCTCACGCACAGCTGCGCACACGCGTGCAAGCCACTGGCTTCACGCAGCCGGTCGCGTTCGTCCAGGACCCTTCCAACCCCGAGATCTTCGTCGTCGTCCAACAGGATGGTCATATCCGCGCAATTCGCAACGGCGTCGTCCTGCCCGGTGACTTCCTCGACCTGTCGGCCGCGACGAGCCCTGGAGGCGAGCGAGGCCTGCTGGGCTTCGCATTCGCTCCAGGCGTCTCCACGAGCGGACGATTTTTCGTCAACTTCACCGATCGCTCGGGCAACACGGTCGTCGCGAGGTTTCGACGCTCAGCGGATCCGGTAAGCGCGGATCCGGCGTCGCGCTTCGATCTCCGCTGGGGCGGCGCCAGCGGTCCTCCCTTCATCTTTCAACCGTTCTCGAATCACAACGGCGGGCACCTTGCGTTCGGCCCCGATGGGTACCTCTACGTTGGCCTCGGAGACGGTGGCTCGGGCAACGATCCGTCGCACCGCGCGCAGAATCCGCAGGAGCTGCTCGGCAAGATGCTGCGAATCGACGTCAACGTTTCGGACTCCCATCCATCGGGTAATCAGGTGCCACCGGACAATCCATTTGTCTCTACCGGCCCTTCGGGCACAAGACCGGAGATCTGGGCCTTTGGGCTGCGCAATCCGTGGCGCTATTCATTCGACGATCCAACCCGCGGCGGCACAGGCGCGCTCGTGATCGGCGACGTTGGTCAGAATCGGTTCGAGGAGGTCGACTATGAACCGCCGCGCGGAGGGGGCAGGAACTACGGATGGCGCAACCGCGAAGGCGCCCACGACAACGTGACGTCACTCCCGCCTGCGTATCTACCGCTCATCGAACCGATCCATGAGTACCGATCGAAACTCCGGTCAGTCGATCACGGGTGGATTCGTCTATCGCGGCCGGGCGCTCGGCGCGGCCTTCCAAGGGCGCTACTTTTTCGCCGACTTCGTCCAAGGGCGCGTCTGGTCGATCGCGTTGAACGTCGACGGATCGACTGGCGAAGCACGAGCGTCCGACTTGACGGAGCACACGAGCGAGCTCGGCGGCACCGCGCAACTCGGCAACGTGAGCTCGTTCAGCGTCGACAGCGACGGCGAGCTTTACATCGTCAGCCATTCGCTCGGCCGCGTCTTGAAGATCATTGGACCGGCGGCGGCCCCGCCGACACCGACCGGATTGCGAATCATTCCGTAGGCGGATCCGGCACGATTCGGAATAGTCGCTCCGCATTGCGGTGCGCGATTTTTTCGACGTCGGCTTGGGACAGCGGTGCCGTTCGCATGAACTGGACCGCTTCCATCGTCTCTTGATACGGATAGTCGACGGCAAACATGAGATTGTCGGGGCCCAACACGCGGTGACAGTACCTGGAGCGCCGGGTGGTGATTCATGCCGCTCGTCGTGAAGACGAAATTGTTCTTCATGTACTCGCTGGGCGTCCTTTTGAGCTTCCCCCGCCACATGTAGTCGATTCGATAGAGCCAGAACGGGAGGGCTTCGCCCAGATGGCCAAGAACGATCTGGAGGTCGGGAAACACGTCGAACACGCCATTGACGATCAGCCGCATCGCATGGATGCCGGTCTCCACGTGAAATCCCCAGATAGCGCCGTACAGGTTGTAGCCGCCGTCAAGGACCTTCGAGGCCGGGAACGGAGGGTTGCGCGGATGGATGTAGATGGGGGCCTTCGACGCCACCGCCGCTTCGAAGATCGGCCAGAACTTGTGGTCGTCGAGATACTCGCCGTTCGTGTGCGAGTTGACGATCAGCCCATTCAGTTTCAGCTTGTTGATCGCTCGATCGATCTCCTTGGCCGCCCGTTTCGGATCCTGGGGAGCGAAGCTTGCCAGCGCGGCGTATCTGGCGGGCTGCCGCGCGATCGCTTCGGCGAGCTGATCGTTTGTAGAGGTCGCCATGGCAACCGCCGTCTCGGTGTCGAAGAGCTGCACACCCGGCGAGGTCATGGACAGCACCTGCACGTCGACGCCAGCCTGGTCCATGATCCCCAGCCGCTCTTCACCGAGATCGAGGAGTCGTCGAAGCACGGTCGTGTAGGCCGGCGACAGGAACCGGTTCCACATGACCAGATCGGGATCGTCGCCAGGGGTGGCCGCCAGCCGGCGGATGGCGTCGACCTGCTCGGGAAAGGCGCAGGCTTCTTCGGTTGCGATCAGGCGCAACGGGCCCGTGTGCTGCGGCACGATGTAACGGTTGGCTGGACAGCCCTAGTCGATTGGACGCCCGTCGCCGTCATAGCCGAGGCGCAGCGTCCCCTGTTTTGCGCCGTTGACGGAGCCCTGACTCAACCACTCGAGCGACGAGCGAAACAGAAGCAGATGATTTCGCTCCCACATGGCGTTGTGTGAGGAACACGCCAGATCGACGAGCACTTTCTCCCGGGATCCAAGATCGGCGTACAACTCGCTCACGCGCTCTGGCACGACTTGCTTATCGTGCACGCCGGCGACCATCAACGTCGGAGCCTGCATCTTCCCCACCATCGCGGCGTTCCAGCCCCACGTCGTCGTTTGTGGGGCGCGTCGCACGCCAGGGCCCCATGTCGCCCCGACCGGATCCGACTCGAGCATCGTCGACCACACGCTGTCGAACACGCCTGGATCGGTACTGGTTGGGGCAACCCACTTGCCGGTTCCACAGCGCAGTGAGCTCCTGGCGCGATTGTGTATTCATCGCCGCGCCTTCGGCACGCTGCGCCGGCGCGTTGTCTGGAGCCGTGCGGTTGTAGCCTGGAGCCAGGAACACCAACCGCTGCACTTTGTCCGGATGTTGCGCCGCGTAGCCGCCGGCTCTGGGCCCTCCCAGCGACCACGCCACCAGGTTCACCCGATCCGCTCGGCGCAAGGCCCTGATGTACTCGACGACCGCGTCGAGGTCGTTCCAGTCGGACGCGATGGTGGTCGACGCTTGCGGATAACTGGGCGGGCATGGCGCGGCGAGAAGAGTTGGAACGAAGCGTCGCTTGCTGCTCGCGCGATAGATTGCAGGGATCGTTCATGACGGTGGGCCGTGTGGATCGGCCGTACCCCGTCATGTCCATCGAGAAGACGTCGAAGCCGGCGCGCGCGAGATACGCCATCCAACTGTAGTCGCCGGTCGGGACGTCGAACGCCACCTCCGCGGGTGTGCCGGCCCCATGAACAAACAGGACGACGCCGGAGGAGCCGCGTTGGATGGTCCGACCTTCAACGCGCTCTCTGACGTACAGCTGCGCCGTTTGCCCGTTCATCGATGGTGCCGTCGATTGCACGCGAACGTAGTGATCGATCGTGAGGAGTTGACCGCCCGACGGTAGAGACGAAGAAGTAGTGGTCGTGGCAGCACAGCCAACCGCCGTCAAGAGCGCGCAACTCACCAGCAGGTGCCGCATAGATCGCTTGCCTCCTCGAAGCGTTCACGATACGCGGTTCGGCGGTGAGGCGTCAAACACGCACGCCAATCAATGCGAGGGTTGAGTGGTCCGCCAGGCAGGCCTAAAGGCCTGCGCTACGTCGCTGCCAGCCCGTAGTCCGGTTCTGGCTCAGGATGTAGCGCAGCCCTTTAGGGCTGCCAGGCCGCCGCTTCCATAATCTGCTTCGTCGAAAATTTGATCGATCCGCAGAACGGGTAATCAAGCGGCGATTTCGCCAAGCCGGCGCGCACCGGATTCTCGAGCACATATCGAGCAACAGAGAGCGTCGCTTCGTCGTCGCGCAAGATTCGGTCGTAGTAGCTTGGTTGCCAGAGTCGTTTCCCGTACTTCTTTCTGACGAGGTAGGCGGACCGTTGTTTTGTATCGTGAACAAACGACGTTGCATCAGCGCCTTCGTGCACTGCTTCTACGAGCAAGTGCAGATGATCGGGCATGAAACAGTACGCGACGATTGCCATCCCAGAGCTGGCAGCTGATCGAAGAATCTGAAGCAGGACCAGATCGACGAGATCGGTCTCGACAAACAGCCGAACGCGGCGCCAGGTGCAGAACGTGAGAAAGTATCGCCGTAGACCTACGTAGTGTGCGGTTGCAAGACGAGGTCGGCGCCGGAGCACGCGAAGAATCGGTGCAAGGGCTAGGCCTGAGCAGGATCGCCAGCAGGCCTAAAGGCCTGCGCTACATCGATCGTACGCAGCCCTCAAACCCGCGGCCCGCAGTAGTAGCGCAGCCTTCAGGCTGCCAGTACGCCGACTTACTGCCCTGACTCGCCCTTGTTATTTGGCCGGCGCCCTTAGCCCCAATCCTGATCACTACCACCAGCCAAGCACCTTCCACCAGGCAAAGCCGACCAGGATCCAGACAAGAGCATTTGTGGTCGCCACCAGTAAGCCGACGCGCCACCACGCGGCCTGACTGAGATAACCCGCGCCGTAGTAGATCGGCGAGGTCGTGGTGCCGTAGTGCGTCAACGACGCACCCAGGCTGGAGATGTAGCCCAACGAAAGCACAGCCAGATACGGAGGCACACCGGCGGCGAGCATGACGATGGCGAAGGGAGCGTACAGCGCGGAGACATGCGCCGTAATGGTCGCAAAAGCATAATGCGCGTACAGGTAAACGAACAGCAGGATCAGGAGGGCGACCCACCAGATCGCGCCAGACGCCAGGCCTCCAACTGCCTCCGCAAACGCCTTGCTGAGGCCCGCGTCCCCAAGCGCTCTCGCCATCTGGTAGATGGCTCCATACCAGATGAAGATGTCCCACGCGCTCCGTTCCGCGAGGACATCGTCCCACGTCAACACGCCGCCCAGGAGCAGGGCCGCGAGGCCAAGCAGGGCGGTCACTGGATAGTCGATCCCGTGCCATCCTCGCGTAACGAACAACAGCGTCGTCAGACCGAAGACGCCGAGCATGACCTTCTCTGGCGCGGCCATTGGACCGAGCTGCGCGAGCTGGGAGGATGCCAGCGCTGCTGCCGCCGGCGTCTTCTTGATGGAAGGGGCTCGCACCCGGTACAGCAGCAGTGGAATTGCGAGCATCGACGCCAGCGCCGGCACGATGGCACCGAGTGCCCATTGGCCGTAGCCGATCTCGATGCCCGTCACCTGTTTCGCCAGCGACACGATCAGAGGGTTGGATGCATTCCCCGTGAAGAACATCGCTGCGACAGTCATGTCGCAGTGGTAGACCATGAGCATCAGGAAGGCGCCGAGCCGGGCGGCGGTTGGTCCGGGCCTCGAGTCGTACGCCTCGGCGAGGCTCTTGACGATCGGGAAGACAACTCCGCCGGCGCGCGCGCCGTTCGAGGGCACGACGATTCCGAGCACGATATCGCTGGCGACGACCGAATAGCCGAGGCCGAGCGAGGTGTGACCAATCGTGCGAATGAACAGCAGCGCGATGCGCCGGCCCAGACCCGTCTTGATCATCCCGCGGGCGATGCAAAAGGCCGCGACCACCATCCAGACAAGCGGCTCGGCGTAACCGGCTAGTGCCTGCTCGGCTGGTAGTGCCCCGGTCAACGCCGTGGCGGCCACTCCGAGCAGCGCCATCGCCCCGATCGGCAGCGGCTGAACCATGAGGCCGAGAATCGTCCCGACGAAGATCGCAAACAGGCGCCACCCTTCCGTGCTGACGCCGGCGGGAACAGGCGCGAGCAGAATTCCGGTCGGAACCAGCAGGACGATAGCCCATCGGACAGGCGTGCTCATGCGACCTGCGATTGTAGATTGCCGATTGCCGATCAATTGCAGATTTCAACGCGCCAGCGTGGCCATGGCGTCCATGGCGAGCGCACCGTCCGGACCAGTGGCCCAGAGCTTCACGGTTCGGGCATCCTCGCCTGGGCGTCCGCAGATAAGGAGGGAACTAGTGTCGAACAGCGGCGCGCGTGCGCGGAACGAAAATGCCGACACGAGAGCCCGTGGGAGGTTCTGTCGGACGAGATCGGCGAGCAGTGTGGCGAGGAGCGGCCCGTGCACTACCAAGCCGGAATAGCCTTCCGCCTCGGCGAACCGTCGATCGTAGTGGATCCGATGGCCGTTGAAGGTCAAAGCTGAATAGCGAAAGAGCACGACCTCGTCGGCGCGACACTCGCGCGTCCAACTGGCGTCCTGCGGCGCGGCTTGTAACGGAGGTGCCGCTTCGCCAGGCTTGGGATGCTCCCGGTACACAAGATCGTGATCCTCTGTCAGCGCCAAGCCCTCGCGAGTGCTGATCTCGTGGCGCACCTTGACGAACACCAATCGTCCCGTACGTCCTTCTTTGTATGTGACATCGTCGATGCGCGACACTCTCGAGATCTGGTCACCGACGCGCAGCTGTCGGCGGACCTCGACGCTGCCACCGGCATACATCCGACGCGGCAAGGGGACGGGCGGGAGAAACCCGCCCAGGCTGGCGTGACCGTCTGCGCCAAGCTCTGAGTGTCGATGGACCGGAAGGAAGTACAGCCAGTGCCAGAGCAACGGGAGCGGATCGCCGATTTGTGGGGTCGGATCGTGCCGATCGAGGGTCGCTGAAAGGGCCGTGATCGGTCCGGCCGTCACGACATCGTCGCGCGACTCGGTCCGACCAATCCAACCGCGCAGCCCCTCGATGTCCACCGACGCGGCCTTCTACCTCTTCTCTTCGGCGCGCGCCCCGGAGAGTATTCCTGCCAGACCGTAATTGCCTTCGTGGCAGGCGACCTCGTACATCTGTCCGTCCGCCTTTCGCAGAGCATTTTCCAACGTCCACGGCGCTGCAAACGTCGCGGGATCGGACACAGTGAGTTGATACCGGATCGTGTCGGCATCGAGACGTGTGAAGCGTTCGACCAGGCGCAGGTGTTGAGTGGCTCCCCGGAAGAGTCTTTTGTCGTTGAAGTTCGCCGTTTCGACGACGAGCGTTTGCCCTTCCCATCGACCTCTTGAATCTCCCAGCCATTGGCCAATGGCCGGATTGACCGGCGGACGTCCGTCGAGTGGAACGATGCGCATCTCGTGCATCATCTCGGTGAGGATGGCGACATACCCCTGTGCTTGGACGATCTGATGGTAGTTGTTGTAGAAGGGATTCGGAACGAACAAGCCCCCCGTCGTGATGCACCGCTCGTCGAGGGGACGGTCTTCAGGTCCGTCTGCGTAAAGTATTCCACCAGAAAGTACCCTCTCCAGAGTCGGGGTGGCGTCCCACCTCTTCTTTCCTCCGGGGGTATAAGGGATTCGCCCATCCGGTGGGTCCAGGACGAGCGAAGTGCTCAGGCTTGGAGCAACCCTCCCATTTTGCGTTTCTAACCAGACCTCATTCAGCTCACCGCTCGTGGGGATTCCCTCGGCCACCTGACCGAGCAAGCGCTGGAGAGCCGTTCGTTCGAAGTCGGCGGCTTCTTCCTTGGTGAAGGATGCCTTGTCTCCAAGAGCGAGAGGTCTTTCCAAGGGAACCGGAGTCTGGTTGCTCCAGGTGCCCTGGAGATCTGGATCACCCCAAGGGGTCTTCTGCGCTTCAACTGAAACGGGTACGACCAGGATGATCACAAAGAGCGTGATCAGGCGCATGTCAAACCTCCTGCCAGGGATGCTGCCGCTGTCATCCAGGGGGACGCCGGTCCGCACACATCCCTACGGTCATGATTAGCTGCCGGATATCGCCGCGCGCATCAGTTTTCGAGACGCGGCTCCGGCAGTCTACCAAATGATGTAACGACGGCCCCTCCAGGGGCGAACACGGGCGGCGGTGCCGGCGGCGCCGCGTTGATACCGCTGTGCATATCGGTTGGAGCGCGGCAGTTGGGTTGCGCGGCGGCGGGTCGATCGTCTAGCGGGCCGGTTTGGGCGCGCGTTACGGGCTCGTATCCAAGACCGGGTACAGCCACAATGCGTCAGACTCGCGTGGCGCTTGCCGTAACGTGCCGGCACATCCTGGGTCCAGTTGCTGGGTATCGCCAGATTAGATGATCTGTCCGGCTGGTCGGCCGCGCCAGCACGCGCACGGAGTCACCGCGGGCGCGAAGCGCGCGCGCAATCGCCTCACCGACGTAACCCGTACCACCGGTCACCAGAGCCGTCATTCGTATTTCGCTGTCTACGTCGGTGATCGTGGTTGCGGAGGTGGTGAAGTCCATCAGGGACAGAACGAAGGCGCCTGCCAGGCGGATCATCGGGCCCTCACTTCGAGCTTGTCGATGACGCGCTCGACCCCGTCTGTTTCCTGCGCGAGACGGACGGCGCGCTCCTGCTCGGCAGGCGATTGGACGACCCCTGTCAACGTCACGACTGAGCCCGACGTCTGTACGTCAATCGCCCTCGCTTTGACATGGTCGTCCAGCACCATCTTCGACTTGATTTTTGCCGAAATGGCGCCTTCGCCGAGCACGCCTTCAACCTTGGTCAGCGCTTCGCCCGTCTTCTGCGCCGCTTCCTTCGTCAGCTCCGACCCACGACGCGCGGCGGCCTCGATATCCGACGTCGTGGAGCTCGGCGGACGGCGCCATGGCCATGCATTGCCGGACCAGTAGCTGTAGCCCACGGCCAGGACGACGACCAGCACTGCCAGCAGCAGGATGTTTCGGATGAACCGCATAGTCTTCACCCCAATCACATTATGGTCTCGGGACATTCATTTTCCATGCCTTCGATACACTTGTGGCGCAGAGCACATCCGTCCTATTGATGAGGTACACTGGGCGGTGTTTTTTTGTGTCGTCGCCAGTCGCTCAGATGAATGCGGACGTTCCAATCGGTGAATCAACTGCAAGGCGCACTCGGAACGTATGGCCAGTCAGCGAGCGGCGGGCTTCGTTTGTCCTGAACGGTGTTTTCTAGGAAAATAGCCAATCGCCTCACAATTTGGCCAGCCAAGACTTGGAGAGCTGAGGATCGTATGTCTCGAGAGACGCGACGCTTGCGCCTTCCGGGCAGTTGGGCACTGACCCTTGCGCTCTGCCTTTCCAGTGTGCCTGCGTCCGCGCAAGTGAATCTGTCCGGCGTGTGGAACAACCTCGGGATTCTTCACGAGGATTTTCCCGATCGACTGCCGGGCCCGGAGGTGGGCGACTATGCCGGGCTGCCCGTCAACGACGCGGTCCGCCTTCGAGCCGACTCGTGGGACGCCTCCCTCATCACGCTGCCGGAATACCAGTGCCGCGTGCATCCATCCGACTACGTGCCGAGCTTTCGCCGGGATGCGCATCTGGGAAGAACGCGACTCCGCGTCCCAACAGCTGATCGCGATTCACACGCACCATTTTGCCTGGGGCACCGAGCGCACCTTCTGGATGGACGGACGCCCTCACCCACCCGAGTACGCGCTTCACACGGCAATGGGATTCTCGACAGGCAAGTGGGACGGCGACACCCTCACGGTGACGACGACGCATCTCAAAGAAGGATGGACGAGGCGCAACGGCTTGACGCGCAGCGACAAGGCCACGGTCACCGAGCACTTCATCCGCCACGACAACCACATGACGCTCGTCACCATCGTCAACGACCCGGCGTACTACACCGAGCCCGTCATTCGAAGCCGCGACTACGAATATGAGGTTGGCGGCGACATTGGTCCGTATCCCTGCGAGCCGGTTGAGGAAATCATCCGACCCAAAGGCGCCATTCCTCACCATTTGCCAGGCACCAACCCGTTTCTTGGCGAGTTTCCGGCCGCGCACGGCGTGCCACCAGAAGCAGCTCGAGGTGGGGCGGAGACGATGTATCCCGAGTATCGAAAGAAGATCGCGGGGATGAAGAAGTGAGCCGTACGCGCTTGAACCTTCTCTTCCTCATCGTCGCGCTGCTGGGAGGGGCCGCCCTCACGGCGCAGCAGGCCGGCCGCGGGGGCGGGACTCAGAGTCTCGACAACGTCGAGGTCAAGATCCAGCCGGCGCAGGGCAACGTGTACATGCTCGTCGGGGCGGGGGGCAATGTCACGGTACAAGTCGGCAAGGACGGAGTGCTCATCGTCGATACGCAGTTCGCGCCCTTGTCCGCCAAGATTCTCGCGGCGATCCGCACGCTTTCACAGGGTCCGATCCGCTACATCATCAACACGCATGTTCATCCGGATCACGTCGGTGGCAACGAGAACATCCGGAAAGCCGGGTCGACAATCGCAGGCGGCAACGTGTCCTTCGACATCCAGGATGCCGCTCAGGGCGCGCAAGTCATCGCACACGACAACGTGTTGAAACGGATGAGTGCGAAGGATGCTCAGCCAGCGCTGCCGGCGTCGGCGTGGCCGACGAGCACGTTCATCGGCGAGGACAAGAAGCTGTTCTTCAACGATGAAGGCATCCACATCATCCATCTCCCGGCGGCCCACACCGACGGCGACAGCATCGTGTTCTTCCGCCGCTCGGACGTCATCAGTACCGGCGACGTGTTCACGACGACCAACTACCCTGTCATCGACTTGGCGGCTGGTGGCACCATCAATGGGGTCATCGACGGGCTGAACAGAATTGTCGACTTGATCATTCCCGTGTACGGACAGGAAGGCGGCACGCTGGTGATCTCGGGGCACGGGCGCCTGTGCAATTTGGGCGATGTCATCAACTACCGCGAAATGGCGACGATCGTGCGTGACCGCATTCAGGAAATGGTCAACAAAGGGATGACGCTCGAGCAGGTGAAGGCCGCGCGGCCAACTCGAGACTACGATCCCGTCTACGGATCGACGACGGGCTTTTGGACCACGGATCTGTTTGTCGAGGCCGTCTACAAGACGCTGCCGCCGAAAAAGTAGGACTCAAGGTGAATGAATAAGGACACAAAGGTCGGAATCGCTCAATCCGCTCGGATTTCAAAAGGAGACCGGTGGGGGTCTCGGCCAAGAGGTCTTCGTGTTCTTTGTGGGCTTTGTGGTTCCATGATCGTCGCCCTGGCGATTTCCGCCGCCTTGTCGATTGTGGTTCATGCGCAATTCCCTCCCGGCCCGCCGGGTCCGCCGAAGACGCCCAAAGAGTCCGCTCGCGTGGACCTCACCGGTTACTGGGTTTCAATCGTCAGCGAAGACTGGCGCTTTCGGATGATCACCGCGCCGAAGGGCGACTACCCGAACGTACCGCTCAACCCCGAGGGCAAGAAAGTCGCCGACACGTGGGACCCGGCCAAAGACGAAGCGTCGAAGGATCGCTGCAAAGCGTATGGGGCTCCCAACATCATGCGCCAACCAGGACGCCTGCACGTATCGTGGACAAACGACACGACATTGAAAATTGACTTCGATGCGGGGACACAGAGTCGCTTGCTCCGGTTCAATACTTCGCAGCCACCAACAGGTGCTTCGACGCGACAGGGGTACTCGACAGCAGAATGGGAAGGGCGCGGTTCGTTGAAAGTGACGACGACCCGTTTACTACCGGGCTACTTGCAGACCAATGGCGTGCCGTATAGTGGGAATGCAGCCATGACCGAATATTTCGATGTGGTCAAAGAGCCCAACGGCGACCAGTGGCTTATCGTTGAGACGATTGTTTCGGATCCACAGGTACTTGATGCGATCGTTCGTGCGGAGCACGCATTTCAAGAAGCAGGCCGACGCGTCGGGCTGGGACCCGAACCCGTGTGTGGTGAAGTTTCCCTAAGAGCTGAGAGCTGAGGGCTGAGAGCTGAAGGCTGGTAGCTGAATTATGCCTCTCTACGATTACACATGCCGAGCGTGCGGGCACGAATTCGAGGCGCTGGTGCGCGCCGGGAATGTTCCAACATGTCCAGCGTGCAAGAGTGAGGACCTCGAAAAGCTCTTGTCGACCTTCGCCATGAGCTCACTCGAGCACACGAAGGAGCTCGTCAAGGCCGAGCGAGCGAAGCGGCTGCCCAAGCACCGCGCGGAGCAGAACGAAGAGTATCAGCACACGCTCCGGGAACATCTGGATCACTAGGGGCTTAGGTGTAGGGGCTGGGGGCTAGAGGCTAGAGGCTGAGGGCTAGAGGCTGGGGGCTCGCCCCTCCCGCCCTTCCTGCCCCTCCTGCCCTTCCCGCCTAAGGAGGAGGCCGATCATGGACGCTGTCAGACGCAAGATACTGAAAACGGGCGCCGGGGCGGCCGCGCTGGCTGCGACGCCGCAAATCCTCGCCCAGCAGAGCGGGCAGGCGGGAGGCGCGCGTTTCTACGAGAAGGGGCCGGTTCGCATTCGCTACGAAGAAGCCGGGGCGGGTTTCCCGCTGTTACTGATTGCCGGTGGGGGATTGAACTCGGTGATGTCCCGCCTACCGAGCAGCCCCTTCAACCCGATCGACGAGTTCAAGGACGAGTACCGCTGCATCTATGCGGACCTCCGCAATGCCAATGACGGCCAGTCGTCCGGCCCGCTCGAGATCGATCGGCCGTGGGATTCGTATACCGATGACCATCTCGGTCTGATGGATCATCTGCGCATCGACAAGTTCATGGTACTGGGCTTCTGCATCGGCGGCCCCTTCATCTGGAACCTCTTGAAGCGGGCACCGAATCGGGTCGTGGCGGCCGTGCCGGCGCAGCCCGTCGGGTTCCGGCCGGAGATGCCCAACGTCATGTACGACGCCAGCAAGAATGGCTGGGGTGCGGACCTGGTCAAGCGCCGGCCCGAGATCACGATGGAGATGGTGGAGAAATTCGTGACCAGGATGTTCCGCACCGACGCCGACTTCGTCTTCACCGTGACGCGCGACTTCGTGCGCAAGTGCCAGACGCCCGTCCTGATCCTGCCCGACGACGTGCCATCCCATCCGCTCGCCGTTGCGATGGAGTGCGCGATGCTCGCGCCGAAGGCCGAAGTGAGTATCTACCCGTGGAAGGAGCCCAAGGAGCGCATTCCCCTGGCGGTGCGCCAGATACGTTCGTTCCTGCGGGCGCATCGCCCGGCTTCTACATAAACGGCGGAGCGCATGGCAGTGTGGCGGAGGCGAAGGTTGGCGCCCCCCTGCCCTTCCTGCCCTCCCGCCCTTCCTGCCCTACCCGCCTGACGTTGCCGGCGGCCCCGGCTTCGCCTTGATCGTCTTCACCATCTGCGAAAACGGCTCGATGGGTCCGTGCACCGGAACATCCTTGTCCACCTTCAACTTCCGACGCGCGATGTTCGAGAGCACGTTCTCGCCCCATGAGTGCCGGAGCCACGCGGCATCATACAAGTCGGCTTGGACGAGCAGGCGATCCCGAGGCACGTACGCGAACAGGTTCGTGCCCTCTCGGGGATTGTCGAGCAAGTGATACAGCCTCACCTCCATCGACTTGTCCTTGAGCGTCAACTCGTCGTCCACGAGCTCGAGCTTGAGCGGCTGCGGATTCTTCGCCAGCGCGTCCGGCACGAGGGTGTGCTTCCGGGCGACGAGGTCCTTGAAGAACTCCTCGTTGGCGCGGTGCGTGATGATGGTCAGTTGTTCGGCGACGGCCACGCGCAAGCCGCCGGAGTGATCGAAATGATGATGCGACACGACCGCATGGGTGAGCGGTTTCGGGCTGAGCGTCCTGGCTTTGTCGATGACGGCCTTCGATCGGGCTTCGTTGACCGGCGTCTCGAACAAGGTGAGATGGTCGTCGAACTCGAAGACGATGCTTCGATGGTTGCCAGAGCCGGCCAGCCACCAAATCCCCGGCGCGACCTGTTCGACGGTGACGTTCACGGGCGGCGGCCCGGGAGCCGCTGCAGCCTTCACCGCTTCCGGCGCCGCCAGGTCGCCGGTGTCAGCATCGACGCTGTTCTTCGAGACCTGTAGATCGAACTGGAGATACTTGTCCATGTTGGTCGTCAGCCGCTTCGGTAGCTTCACACCGGCGACCTCTTCGTAACCAGCGAAGGACGTCACCAGCGCCACATCGCCCATGTTCGGCTGATAGCCCGTCGATTCGACACGCGACGGCAGCTTCGTCGCGCCGTCGACCACCAGCACGTACGCTTCGCCCTGAGCGGTCGTAATATCGATCACCTGCTCGCCGCCCTGTTGTCGCAGGTTGGCGACTTTCGCCGAGGGCTCGAGCGCCGCTCGAACGATCGTGACCGGGTGATGAAGCATCTCGGTCCGGCGATCGCGCATTGCCTGATCGCCGACCCTGTTCACGTTCCCGTCCGCTCCGATGTTGTACGCGACGTCGCCGTCGAGGCCCTGCTGCTGCCGCTGAACCAGCGCTCCGGCAAACAGGAATTGAGCGGTTCGGAGCTGTTGCGAGCGCATGCGCCCGTTGGCAAGATCGATGGTGCGCCTGAACTCGGTCACCTTCCACACCGGCAGCTCGCTGTCCGGCATGCGGTTTTGGCCGACGTTCGGGGCGACTGCCTCGCCTTCGATCGCCAAAGTCTTGATGGCCTTGATCCGATCTTGCCCGCCGAGCGCTCCCGCGACGTCCTGGAGGAACTTCGTCTCCGGCGGCACCTGTGCGCAGGCGGCCGCGACAATTGAAGCGAACACAATCGGGATGTACTTTTTCATAGGCGACAGTATACGGCTGGGGGCTGGGGGCTAGCTATTTCAGCTTTCTCTCGAGAGCACGGTGAAGACCGTTCAGTAAGCGCCCAACTGAACCCGTCATGTCCAGGAGCCTTTGTTTTTCTGCTGCCGATACAAAACGAAGACGACCGGCGATCTCAATGCATGTCTCCAATTCGCCGTGGGAGCCAAGGGCAATGTTCACGTGATTGATATACGACTTGGTGGTCCGACGACAATGGCCCTCGGCTATGTTCGAGGGGATGGAAATTGCCGCCCGGCGGAGCTGGGCAGAAAGCGCGTAAATCTGGCAGGATTCATTCCAACTCAAATCGCGAATGAAACACGGCAGGTCTCAACCGAGATTGCAATTTGCAAGACGTCTTCACACAGAAGTGAGTCTGGTTCTTGCGAGCCCCCCTAGCCCTAGCCCCTAGCCTCCAGCCTCCAGTCCCCAGCCCTCCAGCCCCCAGCCTCCAGAGAGTTACAATCGCGCCCAATGACGAAAAAGCCGGCCTTCTGGGTGCTCCTGGCACTCGTCTCCGTCGCATCGGCCACCTTCTCATGGCGGTATTTCACGAGCGCCTTCCCGCTGTTGTCGCTCGACATCGGCATGGATCGCCAGGCAGCGCTCGACAGCGCTCGCGCTCTTGCGGCCGAACGGCGCCTCGGGCCGACCGACTTTCGAGACGCCGCCTCGTTCTCGATTGACGGGACCGTGCAGACCTTCGTCGAGCTCGAAGGCGGCGGCAAACCGGCGTTCAACGAATTGGTGATGGATCGCCTGTATACGCCGTACCGCTGGCGTGTCCGCCACTTCAAGGAGGGCGAGAAGCACGAAGCGATGTTCACCTTCGCGCCCGACGGCACGCCGAACGGTTTCACGGAACGGCTTCGCGAGGACGCTCCCGGTGCGGCGCTGTCCGCAGAAGAAGCCCGGCGGATCGCGGAGTCCACAGCGGTTCAACAGTGGGCCGCGGATCTGACGGCATTCGAGGCCGTCGAGCAATCTCAGGAACGGCGCACTGGCGGACGGATCGACTACGCGTTTGTGTACGAACATCCCAATCGGCATTTCGGAGAGGGCCGATTCCGGCTTCGGCTGGGCGTCAGCGGAGACAAACTGACCGAGCTCGCCTACTTCCTCAAGACTCCGGATGCGTTCTCCCGGCGCTACGAGCAGATGCGATCGAGCAACAACGCGATCGGCGTCGGCGGCTCGCTGGCATTCGTGGTGCTGTACGGCGCCGGGATGGCGATCGGGCTCTTCTTCCTGGCGCGACATCGATGGGTTCTGTGGCGGCAGCCCGTGTTCTGGGGCGTCGTGGTCGCGCTTGCCCAGACGGCGGCTCGCCTCAACGAGTGGCCGCTCGCCTGGATGCAGTACGACACGGCGCTGTCGACGCGATCGTTTGTCGCCCAGCAGGCCGCGCTGGCCGTCGCCGAGCTCGCGGCATTCGTCGCGCTGTTCAGCCTGTCCTTCATGGCGGCCGAGAGTCTGACACGGCGCGCCTTCCCCAGCCATCCGCAGTTCTGGCGCATCTGGGGCCGGGAGGCCGGTGGGTCGCGGGCCGTACTCGGCCGAACAGTGGCGGGATTCCTGCTGGTGCCCATCTTCGTCGCTTACGAGGTGGCGCTGTACCTGGTCGCGACAAGGTGGCTCGGCTGGTGGACTCCGTCAGAAGCGCAGTTCAACCCCGATGTGCTCGCGGCGTACGCCCCGTGGTTTTCCGCCATCGCGCGATCGTTTCAGGCAGGTTTCTGGGAAGAGGCGTTGTTCCGAGCGGTCCCGATTGCCGGCGCGGCCCTGATCGGCGATCGTTTCGGAAACCGCCGTCTCTGGATCGTCCTCGCCTTCATCGTGCAGGCTGTGATCTTCGGAGCCGGGCATGCACCGTACCCGACCCAGCCTGCGTACGCGCGAGTCGTCGAGCTGGTGCTGCCGTCGATTGGATTCGGACTGCTCTACCTTGTATTCGGTCTCCTTCCCGCTGTCATCCTCCACTTCGCATTCGACGTGATGTGGTTCGCGATGCCGCTCTTCGCCACGACGGCCGCCGGCATCCGCTTGCAGCAAATCATCGTTGTCGCGGCGGCGTTGGCTCCGTTGTGGGTCGTGCTCGCTCGCCGCCGGACGGTAGGACAGGGCGGCGAGGTCCCGCTCAACGCCGCGTGGCAACCGGCACCGACCGTGGTCACTGAGCCGACACCACGGGCTGTGGCGTCCGATGCTGGCTTGCGGCCGTCCCTCGTCAAGTGGTCGACCGTCGCCGCGCTGCTGGCCGCGGCCCTGTGGATGGTGGCCATCGGTCGCATGCCGGTTCAGCGCCACACTCTCCAAGCGTCCCGTGCCGAAGCCACGCAGGTCGCCCGAACGGCCCTCAGTGCCGCTCGCCTCGGCCCCGAATGGCGGTTTCTGCCCGTCGCCGGTGAGTTTGGCGGTCTGCCGCACCGGTTTGTCTGGACCACCGCTGGACAAGCGACCTACGCATCACTGCTCGGTACGTACTTGAACGCGCCTGGATGGTTCGTCTTCGTTCGAACGTTCGCAGGTGACGTGGCGGAGCGCGCCGAAAATTGGACCGTGCGACTCGACGCGGACGGGGCGGTGCAGAGCATCAGTCACGAGCTGCCAGAATCACGGGGGGGCGCATCTCTGGACGAAGCGACCGCCCGGGAGCTTGCCAAGCGTGAGGTGGTCAAACGATTTGGCATCGATCCTTCGGTGCTGAAAGACGTGGCAGCCACGCCGTCACAGCTACCCAAGCGGATCGATTGGACCGTGACGTTCTCCGACACGTCACACCCACTGCCAAGAGGCGAGCTGCGGCTCCAGGTGCGTCTCGCTGGCGATGAAGTCGCTCAAGCAGGTCGGTTCGTGTTCATCCCCGAGGACTGGGAGCGCAGCGAGCGCAACGCACAGACCATCGCCTCGATTGTGACGGGAGGCGGCCTGCTCCTCGCGGGTGTGGCGATGGTCGCGGGCCTGATCACGGCGATCATTTCGTGGAGCCGACGGCAGTTCTCAGTGCGGGTGTTTCTCGTCGTCTTCGCCAGCTTCCTGGTCTTCAGCGCAGCGCGGCTGGCGAACAGCTTCCCGACGTTGATGGCTCAACTCTCCACGGCGCAGCCGTTGCAACTCCAGCTCGCGGTACTGCTTGGCTCGACTGCTGTCGGTGTGATACTCCAGTCCGTCGCGATGGCGCTTGTTGCCGGCGCGGCGCCGTACTGGTGCTTCGCTGGCCGCGTCTCCCCGCGAGTAGCGGCGACGCTCGGCTTCTCGCTCGGGACCGTTGCCGCCGCCGCAGTTGCCGTCAGCATGCTGTCTGCGCGCGCGCCAATGTGGCCGTCATACGCCGGTGCCTCATCGTTCGTTCCCGTCGTTGCCGCAACGACAGCGCCAGTCATCGCATTGCTCACCAGGATTACGTTCCTGCTGTTGATTGTCGGCTTCGCCAACCGACTGTCGGCGCACTGGACGCGGCGCCGCCTGATCGTCGGCGCGCTCGTCGTTTGCATCGGCGGCGTGTTGGGAAATGCAGCACCGCCGCTGAACCTCGGAATGTGGATCGCTTCGGCAGTGGTCATCGGCGTACTGCTGCTGGTCGCTTACGTGTTCGTGTTGCGGCACGACGTCAGCGTCATTCCGCTCGCCGCCGCCGTCATGACGACCGTAGCGACCCTGCCAGAGGGACTTGCACAGGCCTACCCCGGCGCGCTACCTGGGGCCTTGGTTGCTGTTGCGCTTGCGTGGATCGTCGCGTATCTGTGGTTCCGGGCACTGGCGGGCTCGCCCGGCGCCACCGCGCTCGGCGAGATCGTCACCGCACAATAGGGAATTTACAATTCGCAATTGACAATTTACAAAGAGCAAGGACTGCTTCCCGTCGCTTTGTAAATTCCGAATTGTAAATTGTAAATTGGACGTGACTCGTGGGAAAACGCAGCCGACGAGATCGCGATGCTCCTGCTGAGGCCGTCGGAACCACCGAGCAACGGCCACGTGGACCTGGGGCGTCCCGACGCATTCTGTTGATGACAGCCGCCGCAGCGGCCGTCGGCGTGGTGCTCGTCCTCGCCTTGCGACCATCAAGCTCATCTCCGGAAGACAGCAAGCTCGAATTCACGCGCGTCGGGCAGAATGGCCCTGTCTTCACGATCTCGGTGCCTCGCAGTCAGGCGTCCGAAGACGAGTACTTGATGCGCATTGCCAGGCAGCTGTCCAGCGAGCAGATTCAGACTGGCGGGTCTGGGCAGGTCAGCGTGATGGTGTGGCCCGACAATGTTCCCGTTCCCAAAGTGCCGCCGACGACCGAGTTCGACGCTTCGATGAAGACGCAGATCGCGGGCATCTTCATCAATCCCACCCGCAATATCGAGCACTTGATTCGATTCCGAGAGGGCGCCACGATCTCGGAGCGGGACTTTGGCGCGAAGACACGTTAGAGGCTGGAGGCTAGGGGCTGGGGGCTAGGGGCGGTGCTGGACGCTGGCGCTGGGCTAAGCACTAGCTGAGAGCTGAAAGCTGGAAGCTGAGAGCTGGAAGCTGGAAGCTGCGTTGGTGAAGTAGACTGGCGCTGACATTGCCTCGAGACGCGATTCGACGCCAACACCGGAAGATTCTGTTCGGGCTGATTCTGAGCCTTGGCCTCGCGGCGTCAGTCGCTGGACAGCGAGGGCGATTCGGGTTCAGAATCCCGCCCAATCCCCCCTACGATGGCGCGTTCCAATTCTGTCGGGCGATCTACCAACGCAATCCGTTTCCGGATGGTGGCAGTTGGACGACGGACTATCCGCAGGCCGACGTGAATTTCCCGTATCGCCTGGCCGAGCTGACCATGACGCCAGTCAGCAGAGACAGTCGACGTAGTCCACATCATGCCATCGTGGGCCTCGGCGATCCGGAGCTGTATCGATGCCCCTTAATCATGATGTACGAGGTGGGCGCTCTGTACTTCGACGAGGAGGACGCAGGTCACCTGCGAGACTATTTGCTGAAGGGTGGCTTTTTGTGGGTGGATGACTTCTGGGGTGAGTACGCCTGGAGAATATGGGAGACGGAGATTCGCAAGGTCCTTCCAGCCGGCGAGTACCCGATGATGGACATCCCTCTGGCCCACCCGCTCTTTCACGTGTTGTACCAGGTGAACGAGATCCCGCAGATTCCATCCATCAACTATTGGTTCGGCAGCGGCGGTCGAACCTCCGAACGCGCGGACAGCCAGGTTCCGCACGTCCGGGGCATCTTCGACCGGAGCGGACATCTGTTGGTGCTTGCCACCCACAACACGGACTTCGGCGACTCGTTCGAACGAGAGGGCGAGAGTCGCGCCTATTTCGACCGCTTCGCAGGAGTGGGGTACGCGTTTGGCATCAACGCAGCGCTCTATGCCATGACTCACTAGAGGCTGGGGGCTGGGGGCTGGAGGCTTGGGGCTAGAGGCTGGGGGTTGGGCTAGAACTGAGAGCTGACAGCTGAGAGTGTATGAAGAAATCGCTGTAGCGCAGGCCTTTAAGCCTGCTTTGTCGGGCAGCCCTAAAGGGGCTGCGCTACATCAGTGCGATTTCTTCACAGGCTCTGAGAGCTGGAAGCCGGAAGCCGCCCCAGTGGAGTAGACTGGCGCTGACACTGCCTGGAAACCCGATGCGACGACGGTATCGGAAGATCGTGATCGGGCTGATTCTGAGCCTTGGCCTCGCCGCCTCAGTCGCTGCGCAGCGGGGTCGATTCGCGTATCGCCTCCCGCCCAATCCATCCTACGATGGCGCGTTTCAGTTTTGTCGAATCATGTACCGCCAGGCCTCGTACGGTGATGGAGGCGGTTGGTCCGTCGACTATCCGCGGGCTGACGTGAACCTGCCGTACCGCCTCTCCGAGCTGACCCTGACCCCGGTCAGTCGCGACACCAAGGGCGACTTCAATCATCTCGTCTTGCGGCTGACAGATTCGGAGCTCTACCGGTGCCCGTTCATCATGATGACAGAGGTCGGAGCGCTCTATCTCGACGACGAAGAGGCCGCCCGGCTGAAGGACTATCTCCTCAAGGGTGGCTTTCTGTGGGCCGACGACTTTTGGGGCGAATACGCGTGGCGCGTGTTCGAGAACGAGATTCGAAAGGCACTGCCCGCCGGGGAGTTCCCCATCGTCGACCTCCCGCTTGCGCATCCGCTCTTTCACACGCTGTATCAAGTGAATGAGATCCCGCAGATTCCATCCATCAACTCGTGGTTCGGCATGGGCGGCCGAACATCGGAGCGCGGCGCCGACAGCGCCGTTGCGCACGCGAGAGCGATCTTCGACCGACGAGGCGACATCATGGTGTTGATCACCCACAACACCGACTTCGGCGACGCCTTCGAGCGGGAGGGCGACAATAAAGCGTACTTCGACCGCTTTGCGGGAGTCGGCTATGCGTTCGGCATCAACGCGCTGCTCTACGCCATGACACACTGACGAGAAACGACCAATTTGAGGATTGGCGAATGTGAGGATTTGAGGATTGGAAATACTCACGTTCGAAAAATCTCGCGATACGAATCCTCAAATTCTCAAATTGTCAGATTCTCAAATTCTCAGATTCTCAAATCCTCAAATTCAGCGTTGCCGAGGATGAGCCAGACAGCGTGGTCGCAAGGCTACGTGACGGACACGCACTACACGGACAGCTTCTTTCGAGAGCTGTCGCCCGCCTGGCTGAACTACGTTGCGGCGTTGAACGGCATTGCTCCGCGCGCGCTCGATCGGCCTTTTTCCTACCTGGAACTTGGCTGCGGCTTCGGCAGCTCGACGATCGCGAACGCTGGAGCCTTCCCGCAGGGCGAATTCCATGCCTGCGATTTCAATCCCGCTCATATCGAGGGAGGCAAACGCCACGCCGACGCCATCGGCATCAGCAATCTCCTGTTTCACGAGGCGTCGTTCGATCGTCTACTCTCCCTCGACCTGCCGCCGTTCGACTTCATCGCGCTGCACGGCGTTTACAGTTGGGTTGACGCCGAAGCGCGACAGTCGATTCGCCGCGCCATCCACAAGACCTTGAAGCCGGGCGGCTTCGTTTATCTCAGCTACAACTGTCTGCCGGGCTGGTCGGTTGAAGCACCGCTTCGCAAGATGCTGCTCGAACTGGCGACGGTAGCGGAAGGCGAATCGAGCCAGCGCACGGAGGAGGCGTTGCGCGTACTGCAGCAGTTGAGTCGCGGTCAGTTGCGCTATTTCACGGCCAACCCGTCGGCGGTCACGGCGGTCGACGCCTATGCCAGGCGACCGAGCAGCTACCTGGCCCACGAATTCTTGAACGAGACGTGGGAACCGTTCTACTCGATCGACGTTGCCGACGAAGTGGCCGAAGCCGACGCGAGCTACGTCGGCAGCGCCACACTGGTCGACAATCATCCCACGCTGTTCCTTGGCGCTCAGGCAGCGGAAACCGTGGCCAGGCTTCCCACCCTCCGCCAACGTCAACTCGCCATCGACTTCGCCGCCAATCAGCGCTTTCGACGAGATGTCTTCGTTCGCAACGGGACCAAACTGGAGCCGTCAGAAGCCATCCGTGGCTTCCACGCCGCGGCGATCGGGAGCCTCACTCATCCCGAACGAATCAAGGCCACGGTGACGGTGCCGCGTGGCGAGATTCGCTTTCAAAGCGAGTTCATCGACGAGCTGAGCGCGCTGATGCAACGCGGTTCGATGACAATCGGCGACGTCGTCGACCGACTGGACGGCCCCGGAAGGGACTCGCCGGAAATCGTTCGCAACTTGACGTTTCTCGTCGCCGCAGGAACGCTCGTGCCGTTTGCGAGAGCCCATGCCACGAAGCAACCGGCCGTCCTTACTCGGCGGCTCGTCAACGGCGTCGTCGAGCGCGCGCTCACAGCGGCAATCGATCAACGAGAGCGGCGCGTGGTTCCCTGTGAGAGTCTCGGCAACGGCGTGCCGACGCAGCCATTCGAGGCCCTGGCGATCACGGAGTGGCTGGCGGGCGCCGATCGCGTCGAGGCTCTGGCGCCGCGTCTCCTGGCGGGAATCAAGCGGCTCGGTTCGCACATTTCGATCGACGGCCAGGATCTGCAGCCGGGCGAGGACGAAGTCGAGTACAGCCGGTTGGCCGCCAAGTCGGCAATCGAGCATCTCGTGCCAAACTTCGCGCGCCTCGGACTGATCGTGTGACCGACACGTACCAGCTACCGACAGCGGCTGATCTGCACCAACGGGCCCAATTCTGACGACATGCCGTCGGTCGGGTTCCCCGACGCCGCTCGAACCGAGCGAATGAACGTGCTCGCCTCGTCGAGGGGCAGCGTCGAGACGTTCTCACAGAAGGCCTGCCAGATGCCGTCTCGCCTCAGGTACTCCTCGACGTTGGATACGTAGAACGTCGAGACCATCACGCCTTTCTGCTTCAAGTACGCGCCGACGGCACGGACGGTTCGTGGCCCGGCGAAATCGCCCACGAGCGGAACGACCAGATTGCGGGCTTCAAGGCTTTTGACGAAGGCAAACGCGTCCTCGCTGGCCAGGAAGCTGCGCGCCTGACCGGCGGCATCAGTGGCTGCCATCAGCTGAGCGTAGGTCGGTTGAACGGTCGCGCTTCCCAATCCGATCGGGGAGTATCGAATGCCTGGACCGAACATGAAGAATGCGCGATGCACATATTCGATGCCCCGCAGATCTTCGTCGGACAGATCGAACCCGTGCCGGGTGTAGAGCTGATTGCGGACGGCAGACGACGTCTGCACGTAGAGCCGCTCGCTCGTTTCGACGTTGTCGTAGGCCTGAAAGATATCAGCGGCTGTGGACGACGCAGTGAGGCCGGACGGGCGAGGCTTCGAGAACAACCGCGAGACGAAGTCGGCGCGGTCGCTGGAGATCTCGAACAACGCCTTGTAAAGGAGGTGCAGATCCAGATTGCCGCGTCGGATGTCGACGATGAACGCAATCGTGGGCTTGAGGGCCGCGATGTAGGTGAAGTTCTGTTCCGGACCGACGCCCAAGTACGCACGACCTGCCCTGGTAGTCCGCACGAGCTCCGGGAGGATCTGCTGATACCGCTCCTCGTTCGAAAGCAGGTTGTCCGACCGAAAGATGCCGTTCGGCTCCGACAGCTCGACGCTGAGCTTCCAGAATTCCTGATCCGTGAGCTGCGGCGTGACCGTGTCGGCAACCGGATGGGCGCCCCGCACTGCAGGGGACGCGCTCCAAGTCAGCACCGCAAGCGCCAGCGCGCCGATCACGAGACGACGTAGGATCAACACCCGTCGAATTCTACAGCAGGGACGTTAGATCCGACCGGGCCGCAGAGATCGCAGAGCTCGCAGGGGTATAGGGCCGTTGAGTCACCGAGATCATCGGAAACCGGGGGAACGCTCGACGCAGCGCCGCGCAGCGTCGGCTCGGTAACTCTGTGGCACGCTTTCTCAGTGCGGCTCAGTGGCCAGGGCGACATATCACTCCCGAAGAAACGCAATCAAAGCCGGGTGAACGACGTCCGGCTGCTCCCAGTGCGGTAAGTGCCCGGCCGATTCGACCGCGACGAGTCGTGCGCGAGGCATCGCCTGCAAGAGCGCTGCGCTGAACTCGAAGGGCACCGAGTTGTCTTCCTTCCCCCAGATCGCAAGAACCGGCCGTGGATGCTGGCCGACCCGCTTCAACTCCGAACCTTGATCGAACGTCGCGTTGTTCAGAGTCGTCGAGAGCTGTGCGCGACGAAAGCCTCGATATTGAATCTGAACCTGGTACCGGTCGGGCCAGTCGGGGAAGCGCTCGGGTTGGTGAAAATCACCCAATTGCCGATCCGCCCACCAGCGCTCCTCGAAAATCGCGACAAGAAAGTCCCAGAGCCACGGCACCCTGTCGAGAAACGGGACCTCGTAAGGACTCCGGAAGGCCGGATCGACATACACGAGCGACCGAACACGATCGGGATTCCGATCGGCGAACGTGGTGACGACCGAGCCGCCAAACGAGAGTCCGACCAGATCTATCGGCCGGGTGAGGTGCAACGCGTCGAGCAGCTCGGTGAGCTGCCCGACGATGGCATCGTGCGTGTACTCGATGTCCGGACGGTCGGAATAGCCGCGACCGTAGTAGTCGTAGCGGAGCACCCGGAACCCGGCGTCGACGAGCGCTTTGAAGCTGGGATCCCAGATGTAGTAGGGAACGCTGAGACCGGCCGCGAGGACGACCACTCGACCTTCGGGCGGTCCGCCAAGCTCGAAATGTGTGTACCCGTCGCTCAGAGGAACGAATTGCCCCGGCGCCGACTGGCGAACCGATTCGTCGATCGCGCGCTTCTCGGGATCGGCTGCGACGTAGAGGCCGCCGAGCGCCGCGACGACGAAGAGCAACCCGCCGACCCTGAGGATGAGCCGTCGGTGTCTCGAAGGAATCAGGATTTTTCCCGCGTGAAGATCTGAACGCTGCTGTACTCGTTGCCGTTGTTCGTGCCGTTTGTCTTGATGGTCAGCATCTGCCCGTCTGCAGAAACCGTCCGGGTTGAGGTCTCGATGACTTCCCCGTTCACCTTTCCGCTCCGCTCGGTGGTGCGCGGGTCGATCTGCTTGACCGCCACCGTCCACAAGAACGAGTTCGAAATCGGGTTGTCCTTGCTGTCGTACTTGGTCGTGTATTCGACCCGATCCGTGCTGCCGTTCGCTGTCAATGTTTCGGTGATATGCCGGATGCGACCGTCTGCTGTCAGCTCGAAGGTCGTCGTGCGCCGTTCGGGGGGCGCGCCGCTGAATTCGGATTTGCCTCGGTCCAGGACCCATTTGCCGATGACCGGATCGTCCTTCGTCTGCGCGACACCGGTGTGCTCGACGAAACCGATCAGTCCTGTCACAAGAGCGACCAGTCCCGCGTGGCGGGCATAGCTATGCATGGCTCCTCCCTGACGTGGCCTTCCTTGAGTCGTTGTGACGCCGCGCCGAATAATATCGCAGGAGTCTCATTTCCCAGCAAGGAGGCGTGGCGCGGTTCTCCCTGTAAACGAAGGGCGAGCGGCGGCGTATGCTTTCCAGCAGAGGGCGCAGGGGCCCCACGACAGGGCTCGGGCCCTGAGGGCTGTGAGGGCCGAGCCCCACGGAAGTCGAGGAGCACAAGCATGACGACACCTCATTCATCGACCGCGGACCGGCGCCTGATCAGTCTGTATGAGGACTACGCGGGCGGGCGTCTGGGCCGGCGTGGATTCATCCGCCAAGTGTCTGCATTGGCAGCTGCGGGCCTGTCGATTCCGGCCTGGATGCTGGCCGAGCCGTCGGCCGCCGCGCAGGCGACGGCCGCCGCTGCAAGCGGACCGATGCTCGACCTGGCCGAGTGGACCTACTTCTTCGTCGGCGTCGAGCGAGCCGAGCTCGCCCGCGCCACGTACGTCAACGGCAAGCAGATGTATGTCGAGGTGTTCGTGCCGGCACAGGTGCGACATCCGTATCCGATGGTCCTGGTGCATGGCGGCGGCGGACAAGGACTCGACTGGATGGGTACGCCCGATGGACGCCGAGGCTGGGCGCCGATTCTTCTCGAAGAGGGTTACAAGGTCTACGTCGTGGATCGTCCGGGCCACGGTCGTTCGCCGTATCACCCGGACGTCAACGGGCCTTTCGGGGCTCAGAGCTTGACGCTTGAATCTCTTTCTGGCCGATTCACGCCTCCCAATAGCGCCGTGCCCGACAACGGACCATATCGCCGCCTCCACAATCAGTGGCCGGGGACCGGTGAAGTGGGTTCGGTGGATCTCGCACAGATGGTCGCGGGCCAGGGCGGAAGCTACGTCAACAACGCGCCGCCGGGCGCCGCACCGGGCGGAGGCGGTCGAGGGCGCGGAGCACGGGGTGCACCGGGTGCACAGGTGCCCAGGTGCTGGAGCGCGGACGCGGTGGAGCGGTCCCGGCGCCGGCAGCTCCCGCCGTGCTCGGTGCGTCGGGTGCACCGGCCGGAGGGCCCGATCCGCAACACCTCGTGTGGCGTCAACGCGGCGCGACTGCTGCTCGACAAGATCGGCCCTGCGATCATCATGACCCACTCGGCAGGCGGCCCGTTCGGCTGGCTGGTCGCGGAAGTTCGCCCCAACCTCGTGAAGGGGATCATCGCTGTCGAAGGTGGCGGGCAGCCGTTCGCGGGCGCCAACGTCTGGGGGATGTCGACGATCCCCGTGACGTACGACCCGCCCGTATCCGATCCATCCGAGATCAAGACGAAGCCAGTGGCCGCGCCCGAACCTGGCGTCAACCCTTATCTGCTGCAAGAAGAGCCCGCGCGGAAACTCAAAAACCTCCAAAACATCCCCATCGTCATCGTGACGGCCGAAGCATCGTTTGCGTCGCCGGGCAATCCCGGGGCGGTGGCCTTCTTCAAGCAGGCGGGATGCAAGGCGGAAGAACTGCGGCTGGCAAATCTCGGCGTCCATGGCAACGGCCACATGATGATGCTCGAGAAAAACAACCGCGAAGTGCTGAAGCCGATTCTTTCGTGGGTCGAGAAGAACGTGAATGGCGGCGCCAAACCGAGCGCGCCAAAGAACGGAACGAAGAAGGATTCGACGGCGATGAAGCTCGCCGACATGGGCCATTTCTGGGTCGGCCTGGAACACAAGAAGATGCCGTACGGCACGATCCTGAGCGGCCAGATGTACGTGCAGTACTTCACGCCGGCGCAGGTGCGCCATCCCTATCCGGTCGTGCTCGTTCATGGTGGCGGTGGCTCGATGCTCCACTACATGGGTATCGGCGAGCAATCAGGCTGGGCGCACCATTACGTTCAAGAGGGCTATCGCGTGTATCTCGTCGACCGGCCCGGCCACGGCCGTGCGCCGTACCATCCTGACGCGCTCGGACCGATCGGGCCCAACGTTTCGTACGCGGCGATTGCCGCCGATACGCGACGGGCGGCCGTCGGACCAAACCGCCAGTGGCCGGGAACCGGCGATATCGGCGATCCGCTGTTGGATCAGGATCTGGCTGGACAGAACGCAGCCATCGGCGACAACGTGTTCGCGCACAAGTTGTGGGCCAGTCGCGGCGCTGAATTGCTCGACAAGATCGGACCGGCGATCATCCAGGTGCATTCCGCGGGCGGGCCTTTCGGATGGATCGTGGCGAACGAGCGGCCGAACCTCGTGAAAGCCATCGTGAACGTCGAGGGCGGCGGCGGCGCGCCCTTCAGCAATGCGACGCCATGGGGACTCACGACGGTTCCCCTCGCTTACGACCCACCGGTCACGGATCCGTCTCAGCTCGCATCGCGCGATGTGACAGGAGCGAATGGCCAGACCTACAAGCTGCAGGCCGATCCGGCTCGCAAGCTCAAGAATCTACTCGGCATCCCGATTGTCTACGTGGTTGCCGAGAAGTCGGGACGAACAGCGGAACCGACCGTCGCCTTCTTGAAGCAGGCGGGATGCGATGCGGAAGCGATGAACCTGAAGGACAAGGGAATTCTTGGCAACGGGCACTTCATGATGCTCGAAAACAATCGCCGCCAGGTGTTCGATGCCATCCGCGGCTGGATCGATCAGAAGGCTCCGGCCAAAACGTAGTTGCGTCATGGCGGGGGATCGTTCGCAGTCTCCGATCGAAGATAGTCGAGCAGTGCCGCGCCTCGAGGCGACAGACGATAACCAATAGCAAGACTCTCAGTCAGGCCGAGGCTTTTCAGCTTTCTGACATTGAGCTTGAATTGTCTCTTTTCCTGGCCAACCAGCTCGCACAAGTCTCCTGCGCGCACCTGCGGATGGGAGCTCAGAACTTCGAGTGTTCGGAGCACCCAGGGCTCTCCACGGCCACGTCCATTCAAGCGTTGGAGCCGTTTTAGCAGTTCTCGGAGCTCGCCTGTGTCCGTAACCGGGGATGCACGCAGCGCGATTCGCGGATCGGGCCGCAAGGGTCCCAGCTCGATCCGGTAGACTTCACCCTCCGTTCGAAGGGTGAGTTCCGTCAGCAGCGCTTGCCGCGAGTCGTACCCTGCACGCTGGACGTCTGCCGGAGAGATTCGATCGAGCTCGACAACCGTGACGGAACCGATGTGGAGTTGGCCTACTGGCGTCAACAGGGTGCTTCCTGGACGCACTGAGGGTCGGCGCCAGCGTCGAAAGGCCAACGTCACCGTCCCTTTGCGAATCCCGTCGAGAAACCTCTGACGAAAGAGCAACGGAGAATCCTCTGTCGGCCTTTCAACTATCGACGTGAGTTGGCTGTCACAGCAGCGGGCACTGCGATTCGAGTCGGGTGATTGACATCGTTGAGCTCGTGACCTGACCCGGATTCGTTATCTAATTACGATGCGACCCCTTAATGCATCGATGGTCGGGTTGTCGTGATCGTGGAAGCCGCACGTCCCAGGGTACTACGAGGTTGCCCGTTTCTCGGCTCTGCCCCGGGACAAGCGGGCCGACCAGGTTGATGGCGGGACAGTCGCCGTGATCGGGGTGCGGATCGGAGGCCATGTTATGCGGCCGCGAGTCGTTGTTGACGAACAACACTGTCGCGCCAAGCGCGACGACCAGTTCAGAAGCGCTGACGCCAGTGCTCGTAATCGTGATTCGGTTCGGGTTTGGATTCGATGGTGTGGACACGGATGGACTCGTTTTGTCGCCGCATGCGGAAGCGACGAGCACGAGCACCAGGGTCAGCCCTCTTGAACCGCGCACGGTCAGAACCTGAAGCCCGCCGTCAAGGACCACGCCCGGTTGGTGACCTTCACATCGTCGGTCTTGTCCTTGTCGATGTCGCGCAACCCGTGCGTATAGCGTCCGTCGATGACGACCGCGCTGATCTCGAGTCCACCCCCGGCCACCACGCCAAGGTCGAAGGGCTCGACTTCATCGCTGATATCGATGTCCTCGACGGCGCCGCCAAAGTCCGTCCTGGACCTCGCCCGGAGACGGACGCCGACAGATGCCCCACCGGTGAAGTAGTAGTCGAGGGCCCGGCCACCTCGTCGCGAGAATCGTCCAAGCAGTGGCACTTCAAAGTAGTCGAGCAGCAGTCGCGACTCGACGGCACCGATTTTCAGCCGTGGGCCCTTGACCGAGTACAGGGCCTCGGGCTGCAGCTCGAACCATGAGGCGAGCGGGATGGTTACGAACACGCCAAATACAGGCGCCAAGCCCGTGTCGAGCGTGGTCGCGCCGTCCTGTCCATCAAACGTGGCGCTGGCGAGGTTGATGCCGCCCCGGACACCGGTCGTGATGCCCTGCGCAACGGCCGAGCCGGCGCAGAGAATAGCGACGCCAAGCGCGATCGCTCGAATCAGCATCGGGATGGCTGGCGACACCAGGTGTCGGACAAGCCGGGGAGGCATCATAGGAACGCCGGGCCGCCCCGGAAATTGCCCCCGAGTATGGCGGCCGAATCGGTACCCAGCCATCCATCGATCACGCTCGCGTACACGCTTCGAAAGTCAGTCTCGTGCCGCACGTCGTTGCCGTTGTTTTCGAGTGTGGGATTGTCGGGCACGGCGCGAAGGTCGGCAGCCGTGCCGTACAGCCCTCCGCGAACGCCTCCGCCCATAACCAGCATGAACCCGGCGGCACCATGGTCCGTTCCACGACTGCCGTTCTCGTTGATCCGACGGCCGAACTCCGAGAACTGCAGCAGTAGCGTATCTTCGAGCAACCCCTGGTTTCGAAGATCGTTGTAGAACGCCGACAGCGACACGTCAAGCGTCACCATCAGGTTCGAGTACGTGCCGTTCGCCGCGTTCGTATTCTGCCCTGCGTGCGTGTCGAATCCACCGGTCTGTACCCAGAACACTTTCGTGCCCACTCCGTGGACCATCGCCCCCGCCACCGCGCGCAGCGCCAGCGCCAGGCCGTTGTTTGGGTAAGTCACAGTTGACCGGTACGTCGCGACCGAGGCAGCGCGATCCATCGTGGCGAAGGCCGCCTGCGCCGTCCCGTTGACAAACGCCAGGTGCGGCTGGTCCACTGGCAAATGAGACGAGATGCGGACTGCGCTCGCCGCGGCAGCCTGTGCGTCCGTCCCGCCATTGGGGCTGGCAAATGTGTACTGCTGCACGTTTGGAATGGAGGCCACTCCCACCTTCCTGGCGAGCAGCGTTCGCGGTGTTTCGCGCACGGTCGACCAGGCCGTGAGCGCGTCGACCGGAGATGGAAGCGTGTCGAGGTACCGGCCAAGCCATCCGGTCCCCTGCGGTGACGCGGGATCCGCGGTGGACCAGATGTCGGTGCCTTGAAAGTGCGAGCGGCTCGAGTTCGGATAGCCGGTCCGTTGGATAATCGCAAGCCGGCCCGAATCGAAAATCGAGCGCAGGCCGGACAGACGCGGATGGAAGCCGAGCGGCCTGCCGGCGCTGTCGGTCCCGACCTGCAGCACGGTGCCCGGGGGCACGGCAAGCGTGGGGCGCCGCGCGTAGTACTGCGAATCGGTATACGGCACCAGCGCGCTCAGCGCGTCGTTGCCGCCGCTCAGGTAGAGGACGACGACGTTTCGGTGAACCTGCCCTTGCGCCCGGGCGAGGTCCGACAGAAATGCCGGGGCGGAAAACCCGACGGTGAATGCCGCGACGCCCCCGCGCACGAACTCGCGTCTGGTGAGTGACATTCGATCTCGTCCTAATCCCGGAAATCACTTGACTTGACGTGGTAGGTGAGCTCTTCCTCGAGATGGAGACCCTCAGTTACCACGTCAAGTCAAGTGATTTCCGATCTAAAGGAACTGATATTCGCCGGACCCGAGAATCAGATGCACGAGACCCGCCGCCTTGGTTTGCACCTGGACGTCCGAACCGGTCCAGGCCGGGCCAGAGCGCGCGTAGTCCGCCAACGCCGCGTAGCCAGCGGCACTGTACTCCGGCGGCGTCAGGCGGTCGAGCACTTCCGACAGGAGAGCGTCGGGAGTGCTTGGACTCCCACTGAGCGCTTGCTGCAATCTGGCTCTCTGGTCTGACGCGAGTTGCGCAGCAAAGTTCATGCGCGCGAGCATCGCCCCGCTCGAGAACCATCCTGTTGCAAGCTCCCAGCCGTTCACATCCGGCGGCTCGAATAACTGCTGGCCCATGTTGACGAGCGAGGACAGCGCGGTGGCCGCGGGAAAGTTCACCCAACCGACTTCCTTCAGCGCTCGCACGACGTACTCGACGGGCCAGGAATAGCGCTTGTAGTAGTTCGTCGGATCGCGGAACTGGGCGGACAGCAGCAACCGTCTCACCATCGGCTCGATCTCGTAGTTCCTGGAGTAATAGACGGCGGCCACTTCCTCGATGAGCGCTGCATCGGGAGCGTCCACATCGTTGATGAAGTAACGCGTACAGCCTGCGCGCGAGCCGTGGTCCCGTTGCCGGATGCCTCGCAACGGCATTGATGAGATCAAGTCCGTCGTCGATGCCGGCGGAGGCAGCACGCGCGGGAATCGTGCGGCCGCCGTTCGCATAGATCGGAAATGTGAACTCCTTCGCGGCCGTGTCGTGCTGCGAGGCGTCGTATCGGAACACGAAACGGCCGCCGGGGACCGGCGCCAGATTCCACCCGGTGAAGACGCGCGCGCCGGCGTACACGTCGGTTTCCGCGAAAGTCCCCACGCCCATCGTGAAGAGTTCCATCAACTCGCGGGCGAAGTTTTCCTGCGGACGCGCGCGGACGTTGGACCGGCCATCGAGCCACACCAGCATCGCCGGATCCTGTGCAATCGCCACGAGCAGATCTCGGAAATTTCCGAGCGCCGAGTCGCGGAGGAGCTCCAGCTGACCCCGAGTGCCGGCGCCAGCTTCACTTGGCCGGGCGGCCATCATCCGGGTGGCTTCAACGGCGCCGACCTCGCCCTGGATTTTGGAGTACGCCGTCGCGAAGTGGTTGTGCCAGAACAGCGCCATCTTTTCCTGCAGCGGACGCCGACTGTGCACCATACGAAACAGCCACCGTTGGCGTGCGTCGGCGATGTTCGTCGCTGGACTGAACGCCGGAGTGACACGAACGTAGGCCGTATGGCCAATCACCGAATCGATGTCGTCGGGGAGGGCGGCGTAGTTGATGAGATGGGCGGCGGCGGCGGGAAATCCCAGGAATCCGAGCCGTGTGAAGGTGTTCGCCTCCTCCTCGGTCGCGCCAAACGCGGCGCGACGCAGGAGATGGTCGATTTCTGCTTCGCGTTGCCTCGCCATGGCTGCCCCTGGACTCAGCCGCGGGTCAATCCTACGACACAATGCGACGCCGAGCTATCTGTAGCTACGAGGTGGCTTATCGGGCCGAGCTGGCTGTCTGGGTGGTCGGTACGGTAATCCGGATCAGTTGATTGACGTCGTCGAGCTCGTCGATCTGCCAGCACAACCCATTGAGCTCGCTGACCTGACTCGGCGGCAATGCGAGCACGGCCTGGTCTCGGAACTTGGCATCCAGCTGTCGATCGCTCAGCGGCCGCTTGAGATTCCCCAGCGATTCCGCGACGAAGCATGTCAGCTTCCGGCCGTCCATCAGCTCGACCTCGACGTGAGCTTGATCTTCGGTGATCGAGCCGTCGCCTACGGCTGTCGTGCTCTCTCTCACGCGCTTGACATGCGCGTCGTTGACTGCCTCGTCGGTGTACTCGGAAATCCCCGCTTTTCCGCGAACGAGGCCGACGGCGGCGCCGTGGTAGACCGAGAATTTCCCCTGCAATCCACGGGTGATGTTCTGCTGGTTGCAGAGGTCGAGGACGAGCGGCGCAACGCGAAGCCGAACTGCGCGAATCGTTGCCGGAGCGGGATGATGCTCGTCGTGAATCTGAATACACCCGTCGATCGTGGGATGGTTCACAATGCCGCACGGAAACGGCTTGTAGGTGTTGGCGCGAAGATCGAATTCAGTGCCGAGCCCCGTGGTGATCTTCGTCAAATCGTAGGTCGCGGCCTGCACGGCCGCAAAACCGCGAGGGCCTTCGATTCCGTGTTCACCCGCCGTAAAGCCAGCCTGTGCGAGCAGCGCCGCCGTGTAGCCGTTCTGTGCGGAGCGCCCAGGATGAAACGACTTGGCCATCGAACCGAACATCTCGCGCAAGCCAGCCGCCTGAGTGGCCGCCAGACCGATGGCCCAGACCATTTGCTGGACGGACAGGCCCAACAGCTTCCCAATCGCAGTTGCCGCACCAAACACGCCTGAGGTGCCGGTAATGTGCCACCCCACATCGTAGTGAGCCGGATAAACCGCGTTGGCGACCCGCGACTCGGCCTCGAACCCGAGGATGAATGCCTCGATGAAATCTCGTCCGCGGACCGTATTCGCGCTGGCATAGGCGAACAGCGCTGACGCCACCGGCGACGTGGGGTGGCTGTAGTTTTTTGGCGTCGTATCGTCGAAATCATAGACATGCGAGCTGATGCCGTTCATCAACGATGCGTGGAGCGGGTCCAGGCGCTCGACGCGCCCGAGGATGCTGGCGGTCGGCGGTCCCGCGTACGGCCGCAGCGCGCGAATGGCGAGGTCGACGGCCGGATGCGGACTTCCCCCCACCGCACAGCCCATGAAGTTGACAATGGCGCGCCGCGCTTCGTGTCGAACGTCTGAGGGAATGTCCTCGAGCCGGCTGTCGAGGACGTACGAGGCAAGAATCTGTGTCTCGGACATCGGCAGGAATTATATGAGGTCGGGTAGGTCGGGTGGGTCAGGGTGGGTCAGGTGGGTCGGGTGGGTCAGGTCGGTCGGGTGGGTCAGGTCGGTCGGGGTGGGTCAGGTGGGTCGGGTAGGTCAGGTGGGTCGGGTGCGTCGGGTGGGTCAGGTCGGTCGGATGGGTCAGGTGGGTTGGATGGGCCCGATCTGATCAGAACTCTTCAGCGACGTCGTCAGGACCCCGGCCGCGCCGTCCGCGCACCATGAACCATTGGAGGTGCGCATGCGTTCCCTACTTATCGCCCTTTTCATGACCGCGTTCTCGACATTGGCGCTCGCCCAGGACTCCACGCCGCCCTGCCACCCCGTCTCGCCCACCGAACGAGTCATCGTCAACACGCACGAGGGCCGCACGATACGAGGCACGCTGCTGTGCCTGACTGAACAGGATGTCCTGCTCACTGGCGACGGCCAGGTTACGCGAACGCCTCTGAACAGCGTGAGCCGAATCGTCACACCGCCCGATCCGGTTTGGGACGGGGCAGCCAAAGGCGCCGCGATCCCGCTGATCCTCTACGCGGTGTTCTGCCACGGCTGCGAAGGCGGCGGCGAGTTCATCCTTCGGTCGACGCTCGCCTACTCCGCGATCGGCTTGGCCATCGACGCGCTCGACACCAACAGAAAGACACTTTACAAAGGGAGCGGGCGGTCAGCTTCCGTGACATGGCGCATTGGGTTTTAGGAGCGCCGCTTCGCCACGCCCTTCAGCGTGCCGTCCTCGAGCTCTTCGGCAGTCCGACCGAGCACGATGTCGAAGTTGGCCGTCAGCTCGCCGAGCCTGGAGCCAGGCATCGGCTTGAAGTCGGTGAGGATCGTCGCCAGGGCTTTGCGATCGAGCGGGGTGTAGACGAAATCACGCGTGTTGTCCGGGTGGCCGTTGACGGCTATCTGAGAGGTGAAGACGCGCTTCCCGTTCTTGCTTGCCGCCACGTGAATGTGCGCGGCTCTGAACTGACCTTGCAACGTGTAGGAAATCGGCTTGATGGTTCGGAAGTAATACTGGCCCTTCGAATCGGTCAGGAATCGACCGTACCCCTGGAAATTCCGGTCCCGCCCGCCGGCGTTGGCGCCTCCGCTGTGGATGTATGACGCCTTGCTGTCGACTTGCCAGATTTCGACGAAGGCGTTGCGAATCGGCTGGCCGGTGAGGCTCGAGACCCGTCCGGTCAGGTGGGTGATCTCGCCCACAGCCGGCGTGATCGCATCGTTGATCATCAGAAGATCGTTGTCGGTATCGAGCGGCATCCTGTCCGGGTAGAAGGGGCCGTCGCCCATCGTCGCGGTCGGCACCAGCTGCTCGGCAAAGAGCCCGGGGGTCGTGAACAAATCGGCCGCCGTCAACGCTGTCGCCCCGAGAGCGCCGAGAAAATACCGACGGTCCACCGCGCACCTCCGATTCCGCCAACGAGCACGTTTCGCTACGGTTCCTTTACCATCGCGCGCTCTTCGGCTCGAGCCGCGCTGAGGATGTTCGCCAGTCCGTAGTTCCCTTCGTGACATTCGTACTGCATGAGCGGCTCGCCGTCGTTCATCGTCAGCGGCATCGAAAACGTCCAGGGACGGGTCCACGTCGATGGATCCTCGACCGTAACAGACCACGTGACTTTGTCTGGCGCCGTTCGGGTGAAGCGCTCGACGAGCTTCAATGCCTCGGGGTTCGCATTCCTGTAGACACTCCGATCCCTGAAGTTTGTCGTCTCGACAACGAGCGTGTCCCCTTCGAAGTGGCCGCGGGCGTCGCCCATGTCGAGGTGGAGGTCTTTGCCAACGTGAGGGCGGCGTTCCAGCGGAATCACGCGCGTCTCGTGGATCATCTGGTACTGGATAGCCACGTAACCGGGCCCCTGTACCGATCTTGTACGAGTTTCCATAGATAGCCGGCATCATCGACCCCGGCAGGCCGCGCGTGATGCAGCGGTCGTACAGGCTCCGGTCTTCATGGGAATCCGCCGGACCGCGCCCGCTATTGCGTCGGGCCTCGGCGCGAGCAGCAATTCGCTTCTGCGCGTCAGCCGTTACGGGCGGAATCTTGCCGTCGGGCGGATCCGTGACGAGCCACGCCTGGCTTCCCTTCACCAGATTCAGCGAGGGCTGCCACCAGTTGTCGGGCGCGTGAATCGGGCCGTCGAAGGCAGCAATGGTGCGCTTTTGAACGGCTTCCTTGATCCTGAGAAGCTCATCCCCTGTGACGTCGGCGAGTTGACGGCCCGCGAACTCGTCGGCACGTTCGAGCGGGGTGCCGTTTTCATAAACATTCGTGTAATTGCCTTGCAGGTCTGGATCGCCCCAAGGTGTGCGCGGCGCCCTCCACGTCTGGGCATCGGATGTCTTCACGGTCGACTTCGAACTGTTCGGGGTCTGACCGGATGCTGGCGCGTCGGCCACTGACATGGCCACAATCGTGAGCGCAAAAACCCCCATCGACGCAAGAAGCCGAGGCATCGTGACCTCCTGTCCGCGTACTGTAGCATGGGTCTTTGCGCGTTCTTCGGCCGACGGCCGGCGCGGGACCTGCTTGGATGGCCGCAGTATCATCCGATACAAACCGAAGGTCGGAGGGAGTTCCGATGAAGTGCATCCACAGGCTGGAAGCGTCAGGTCTGAGGGTCTTGATCCTGAGCGCCTGCGCGGTCGCGGGCGCGGTGGTTTCGGCCCATCATGGCACGTCGCTCTATGCCATGGACAAAGAGGTCATCCTTGCTGGAACCATCAAGGAGTGGCGCTGGCTCAGTCCGCATACCTGGCTCGGTCTCACGGTGACGACCGCGAATGGCCGGGTCGAAGAGTGGAATCTCGAGAGCGCGCCGCCTGGTTACCTGGCACGTCAGGGCTGGTCGGAGACAACGCTGGCGCCAGGCGAAAAGGTCTCGGTCACGATCTGCCTGCTCAAAGCGCCTGAAGGGTCCAAAGCCGGCATCCTCCTGGAAGTCGCTCGAGCGAACGGCGAGGTGCTGATGGTTCGACCGCCCGGATCGTTCGGGCGCATGAAGCGGTGAAGGAAAACTCGACGAGACTTGCGACTGGGAAGAGGCGACGACATGGCGAGGCTGAGAACCGTTTCCCTGACGATCGCGGCTTTCCTGATCAGCTCTCCGGCGATCGGGCAGTGGCTGAACCATCCCACGCCGGGAATTCCGCGCACCGCTGACAGTAAGCCTGATCTCACCGCGCCGACTCCTCGAACGCCGGATGGCAGGCCCGATCTCTCGGGGATCTGGAACCGCACTGCAGACCGGTACTACAACAACATTGCTGCGGATCTGAAGCCTGGGGATGTGCTGCCGTGGGCGGAGGCTCTCTACCAACAACGCAGGGCCGATTTCGGCAAGGACAGCATGGAGGTGCGCTGCCTGCCGAATGGTCCCGCCGCGAGTACCACCCCATATCGTGACATCAAGATCATCCAGACGCCTGCGGTGATCGCAATCTTGCTGAGCGACCTCACCTATCGCCAGATCCATATGGACGGCCGCCAGCTCCCCAACGATCCCAATCCGAGTTGGATGGGATACTCCGTGGGACGTTGGGTGGGGGACACGCTGGTTGTGGAGAGCACCGGGTTCACGGATCGCGTGTGGCTCGATTACGACGGCCATCCTCACACCGAGGCCTTGCGGATGATCGAACGGTTCCGCCGCCGCGATTTCGGGCACCTCGATCTCGAGATCACGCTCGAGGATCCGGATGCGTATGCCAAGCCATGGACCGTTTCCGCTCCCCTGGAGCTGTTTCCGGACACCGAGATTCTCGAGGCGGTCTGCAACGAAAATGAGAAGGATGTCTCGCACATGCCGGGTCGGCTCCCTGGGCAGCCGATAGCCGCTATCAAAGTCGCTCCTGAAATCCTGGAGAAATATGCGGGCGCGTATGAGATCCACGACAAGGACAAGGTCAGATCGGCCGTCGTTTCTCTTTCCGCTGGGACCCTGTTTTTGGAAGTGGACGGCACAGGCTCAGAACTTCTGGTGGCACTCTCCGAGACCAGCTTTTCCCGAAGCGGAGAAGTCATCCAGTTCGTCGCCGACAGTCAGGGCGCCATCACGCATTTTCTGAGACATGCAGTCGAGGGCGAGGAGAAGGCCATTCGAAAGAGGTAGCCGGCACTCGGCGGAGCCTTCGCTGCGTGCCGACGGGCTTACCAATCGTTGAGGACGGCCAGCGGATCGATCCGCGACGCCCGCCGGGCCGGAACGTAGCAGGCAGCGAGACCAATGAACGAGAGCGCCAACAGCACAAGAACGAATGTCAATGGGTCGGTTGGCGTGACACCCCACAACAGTGTGCCAATCACCTGAGTCAGAACGAGAGACGCGCAAACGCCCACCGTGATGCCGACCGCGATGAGCAGCATGCCCTGACCAAGCACCAGCCGAAGCACGGTGGACGAACGTGCTCCCAGTGCCATTCGTATGCCGATTTCTTTGGTGCGTTGCATCACGCTATGTGACACGACGCCATAGATGCCCACACCTGCAAGGACGACAGAGATGAGGCTGAACAGCGTGAGGACGATGGTGTACTCGCGCAGGTCTTTCAGTTGTCCCGCTGCGTACTGGTCGACGGTTCGAACGTTGATGACGACCTGCGTGGGGTCCTCTTGGGTGACTGCCGATTGCAGCGCCGTCGTCATCTGCGCGGCCTCGCCGCGGACACGCACCACAAACGTGTTGAGCAGCATGATCTGCTGACTCAACGTCATCGCCATCCTACGCGGCAGTTGCGCTCGTAGGACGTACAGCTGCGGCTCGGGATTCCGCTGGTAACGGCTCTGCCGCACATCCCCGACGACTCCGATGATCTCGCGAGGCGGATCGTAAGGCAGGTTCAACTGAATCCGCTTGCCGATCGGTTCCTCTCCCGGCCAGAACGTTCTGGCCATCGTCGAGTTGACGATCGCAACCGGCCGTCCGCGACTCGTATCACTCGGGTCGAAATCGCGCCCGTTCAGCAACGGAATCTCGAGAGTCCGGAAATACGCCAGCCCGATTGGATACCACTCGGCTGAGAATACCTGGCGCTCGAACGACGCCGCCAACCGATCCGCGGGGGCAAACTCCATGCGAGGCGGTTCGCCTCCAAGCGGCGGCGTCACTGTGACCGCCGCGGACTCGACACCTGGAATCGTCGACAGTCGTTCGCGGATGTTCTCGCTGAGGAGGTCGATTCGCGGGGTGAGCTCGACCTCGTATGACGTATTGCCGTCCCAGGTATAAAACGATCTGGGAAAGGGCACTTGAAACGTCGTCAACTGTCGAGTGTCGAAGCCGGGTTGAACCGTGCCGAGACGAAAGAAGCTGTTGATCAACAACCCGGCCCCGACGAAGAGCACCAGCGCCAGGGCCACCTGCACCACCACGAACGCGTTGCGGAGCAGCTGGCGGGCGGCGGTCACACCCCTGCCAGATGATCTGAGCACGGCCAACGCGTTCGGTCGGGAGAGGTGCAGCGCTGGAACGACGCCGAAAAGGACGCCGCTGCCAACGCTCATCAACAACGTGAATCCCAACACAGTGGAGTCGATGGTGACATCGCTCGAAGCCGGCAGTCTGTGCGAGCTCAGGTTTGTGAACACGCGGAGACCCGCCCACGAAAGCCCCATTCCCAGCCCGCCCCCGAGCCCCGCCAGCACCAGGCTTTCAGTCAACAATTGACCGAGGATGCGAGGGCGGCTGGCGCCGAGAGCGGCGCGCAACACCAGTTCCTGGTGACGCGTCGAGGCCTGCGACAGCAACAACCCGGCGACATTCGCACAAGCAATGAGCAGAACGAAGAAGACAGCGCCTTGAAACACCAGGAGCGGGGTTCGGAATGCCGCGACGTAGACGTCGCGAAGCGACTCCACGCGTAACGTCCAACCCGAATGCGTCTCGGGCATCTGTTCGGCAAGAACGCCGGCTATCCTGGTCATTTCCGCCTGTGCCTGGTCGACGGTGACTCCAGGCTTCAGACGCGCCACCACCGTATAGATCCGGCTATTGCTGCGTAGTGCCGTACGGAGCGCTTCGTCGGATTGAAAGAGCCAGAAGTCCGCCGGATTGACCAGCTCGAAGCCAGCGGGCATAACCCCCACCACGGTGACAACGAATGCATCGATGCGGAGCTTCTTTCCCAGGACGTCCGGAGCACCACCGAACAGGCGCCGCCACAACCCGTCGCTGATCACGATCGCGAGGGGTTCATCCGGCGAGGGCCATCGCCCCATGGCCGGGTCCACGCCCACAACTCTCGCGAGATCGAACGAAAACCACTGAGCCGGCACTCTGATTCGGGCGCCGCCGTTCTCGGAATCCTCGCCGACATTGAACGCCGCGGTGAGGCGGGCGGCCCCGACGCTCTCGAACACGTGGTTGTCGTCTCGGATCGTGAAATATCCGAGCGGATTCGTTCCTGTCTTCCGGTCGGGCTGCGTCGAAGGCGTGAACCAGACCGCAACCAGCCGGTCGGCATCAGGAAATGGCAGTGAACGCAGCAGCACGGCGTTCACGACGCTGAAGATCATCGTGTTGGCGCCGATCCCGAGCGCGAGCGAGACGACGACAGCCGCACCGATTCCCGGACGCTTGACGAGTGAGCGAATCTCGTGTTTGAGGTCCGACCAGATGTGCGACACGACGAACAGCGGATCAGATTCGCGTGCACGCTCGCCGACTCGGGCTCGACTGCCGAACCGCCGGAGCGCCGCCGCGCGAGCGTCTTCAGCTGAGAGCCCCCGATCGAGATTCGCCTGGATTTCCAGCTCGAGGTGGGCGCCGATCTCTTCGTCGAGCTCCCGGTCGGTGCGCCAGCGTAACCAGCGCGGGATTCGCTTGATCACTGTTCGAATTTGAGCGCCACCGTCGGGTCGACGGCGGTGGCTCGATGGGTGGGGACCAGACATGCGACCGCGGCGATCAGGAGCAAGAGCGCCGTCACGATGCCGAACGTTGCGGGATCGGTTGGGGTCACCTCGACCAGTACCGCTTGAATCAGGCGGGTGACTGCCAACGCAGCTGCCAGGCCGACCAACAGTCCGATGCCGATCATCCACGTCGCTTGCCGAAGCACCATCGCGAGAACATCCCCAGCGCGTGCGCCGAGCGCCATCCGGATCCCTATCTCACGCGTACGCTGGGCGACCGAATACGCCATCACGCCGTAGATGCCGGTGGCCGCGAGAAGCGCTGCGACCGCGCCAAAGATACCGAGCAGGAACATATAGAGTCGGAGATGCCGAATCTGGGAATCGATCGTCTCTTCCATGGTCTGGACGGCCGCCACGGGCGTATTGCGATCGACTTCTGCCACTGCGCGCTTGACCGATTCGACCATGCGCATCGGCTCGCCCTGTGTGCGCAGCACGAACACCATCCCAACCCGCAGGTAGACCGCCGGGCCCGCGAATCGCGACGTCTGCTGCACATGATGCACGTAAATCGCCGGCTCCTGTTGATGCTGCAGCGGACCTGCGGCGGTGTCGCCGACGATCGCCACGATTTCCCGCTGCGGCTCGTTCGGGACGAAGTCGAGCGCGATGCGCTTGCCGAGCGGATCCTCGTCCGCAACATAGCGACGGACGAACGATTGGTTGACGATCGCGACGAACGACCCATCGGCAGTATCGTGTTCGTCGAAGTCACGCCCCCGCAGGAGCGGAATCCGCATGGTGCTGAAGTAGCCAGGCGTCACCGCAGAGTAATTCGCCGTTTGCTCGGTCTCGACTCTTCCTTCCCCACGAAGGCTTGGACTCGTCGAAACCGGACGCCCCTCGATCACGAACGGCAGGGCGAAGCCTTGCGAGCCGAAAGGCACGACGCTCACAGCGGCCGCCGACACCACCCCCGGCACGGTACGCAATCGGGTGAGGACGCGATCGAAGGTCTGGGCGGGCCCGGCGCTGACTTCCCACAAGCTCATGTCCCGGTACCGTTCGGCCAGCGGTTTCACACCTTCGCTGGCCCGGGCGCCACCACCCCAGGGCAGACGAAAATCGAAGGTCAGCAGGTTTTGGGGGTCGGCGCCCAAGTCGTGCTCGATCACGCGAACAAAGCTGTTGATCATCAGGCCAGCGCCAATCAACAGGACGAGGGCCAGCGCGACTTGGCCGGTCACGAGCAGACTCCGCGCACGCTGCCGCTGGACACCCGCCGTCGTGCTTCTGCCCGAATCCCTCATCGGATCGACAAGCGTCAGGTTCGAGGCCTGGATAGCCGGGACGACCGCAAACAACACACTCGTCATCACGACAACCAGCGCGGTGAATCCGAGCACGCGGAAGTCCAGCGCCACCTGATCGAGCCGCGGAAAACCCGGCGGCGCCATCGTCATGAAGAACCGGAGTCCGGCCGAGGCGAGAACGACGCCCAGCGTTCCGCCAATGACGGCGAGCGGGAAGCTCTCGGCGATCAGTTGGCGGATGACGCGCCATCGGCCGGCACCGAGGGCGAGGCGCAGCGCGACTTCGCTGCGGCGGCTGGCGGTGCGGGCCAACAGCAGGCCGGCGACGTTTGCGCACGCGATGAGCAGGACGAAGGCGACCGCGCCCTGCAAAATCAGGAGCGACGAACGGTAGTCGCCAGACGGTTGCCCGTTGGTATTGAAGAATCGGGTTTGCGCACGTTGGAGCGACTCGACACGCGTGCCGATTCCCTGATGGCGCGCCGGATCGCTCGCCGCCAATTGGGCCGAGATACCATCGACCTCGGCTTGTGCCTGTGCAACCGAGATACCCGGCTTGAGCCGGGCCACGATCGTGTTCCCGCCTACCCTGCTCAGTTCTTGCGCGCGCGTCAGACACAAGGGAGCGAAGAACTCGAGATCGGCTCCGAAGAAATCGAAATTCGCCGGCATCACGCCGATGACCGTCATTGGCACTCGATTCAGGGTCAGCGCCTTCCCAACGACAGCTGCGTCGCCGCTAAAACGACGATGCCAGGTCCGGTGGCTGATGAGCACCACAGGCGCGATGTTATCGGCCTGATTTTCCTCGTCGGTGAAGGGCCGGCCGATCAGGGGCGAGACGCCGAGCGTCCGGAAGGTGCTCGATGAAAACGTCTGGCCAACTATCCGTTCGGCCGGCACGCCGTCCTCGTCGAATCCGAGATTTCGGATCCCACAGGCGAGCCCGTTGAACGCGCTGACCGATTCAAAAGACCGGCTCCGATCGCGAAGCGCGTAATAACGCGGGATGCTGGACGTCCCCAGCTGATCGGGCCTGGACTGGTCCGGCACGTTCCACAGCACGACGAGCCGATCCGCGTCTGGAAGCGCCAGGGGCTTCAACAGCGTCGAGTCGAGCACGCTGAAAATCAGCGTGTTCGCGCCGATGCCGAGCGCCAGCGAGACAATCGCGGCCAGGGAAAACCCCCAGCTCCGGCGAAGACTGCGCAACCCGGAGAGGGTGTCCCGTCCGAACGTCTCGAGGCCGAAGAAGAGATCGCTTTCGCGCGCGTTTTCCTTGACCTTGGTCGGACTGCCAAACCGGCGAAGCGCCGCGGAGCGCGCCTGTTCGGGCGAGAGTCCACGATCCAGGTTCGCGCGGACCTCCAGATCGAGGTGGGCGTCGATTTCCTCGTCGAGCTCCCGATCCTGACGCCACCGAACCCAGCGCGGGGCTTTCATTGGGCTTCCTGGTTGCGCGGGTTCAGGACCCGCGCTACCGCGCTCACCATCTTTTCCCACTTGTTCGTCTCGGCGACGAGCCTCGCCCGGCCGGCCCGCGTCAGCTTGTAGAAACGGGCCCGGCGGTTGTTGTCGGAGCTTCCCCACTCCGAGGAAATCAGTCGCGCGCGTTCCAGGCGTTGGAGCGCGGGATAGAGCGACCCGTGGTCGATCAGGAGGACGTCTTCGGAGGTGCGTTGGATCTCTGTCGCGATGCCGTGCCCGTGGCGCGGCCCGAAGACGAGGGTTTGCAGCACGAGGAGGTCGAGCGTGCCTTGCAGGAGTTGGATGCGGTCGGATTCGCTCATACTGGTAGAGAGACTACCAGTACTCTAGGAGTCTGTCTACTGGAATCGGCTATCAGCTGTCAGCTTTCAGCTATCAGCTCCTTTGTTCGCAGGCCGAATCCGGCTGGCCGAGCTGAATAGCTGACGACTGACAGCTGAGAGCTGGGAGCTGGAAGCTTTAAGTCAGCGAAGCTCGATCGTCTTGTCGTTGACCGTAATCCGCTCGGCGCGCAGCTCGCTTTTCTCGACCTTGTTCTGGTAGCCCATAACAGTGACCTTCGCGCCAGCCTTGATCATCTCTCGCGAGAGACCGCGGCTTTCCATTCTCGACGGCGGCGCGAGAACGACCCGCCACACTTTCTCTGGGGTCTCGAGGTCGACGAATCCGTGAGGATTCTCATAGCCGGAATCCTTCACCGTGCCGGTCAACGTCAGAGGGTTCTTGTCGTCGTATCCGGTCCACCCATGATGAGCCGGAAGCGTCCCGATCGCCAGGAGGATGAGAACAGCGGTCGTGGCCAGCGTCGCTTTGGTGAGCGTAAGGTGCCGCATCGTGACCTCCTCGTCCCTCTATAGTCACATGGATCCGTAGCCGGCGCGCCTCCCCACATTGCAATTCTTGCAATGCTCCCGAGCTTCGAGGTGAGCAGCATCTGCTATCACCTAAGTATCCCTCGCGCCATTTCCTCGAAATCGTGCCGCAACCTGAGCGGGCATTTGTCTTGCTCATCAATAGCGTGTAATCACTCCCGTCGCATCGCAGAAGGTATCGGATCTCTGGCACAGGTGCAGCGAGTCACTGGACACTTCGAGATGGCGCCATTCGTCTGCTCTCTTCTTTCTCCTGATTCGGCACGGGCGGCGGGACGTGCAGTGGGTTCCCCGATGGCGAACCCGCAGCAGGCCCAGGGAGGCAGAAAGGGAGGAGACGAGTTATGCGAGGGACGATCGTTCTGTGCCTTGGGTGCCTGGCGGCACTCTCGCTGCCTGGCACCACAGCTACCGCCCGCCTCGACGCCGCACCGGCGCAGTCGAAGGCGACGCCGCCTACTGAAAGATGGAATTCGTTCAGCGCCGAGATCACGATTCGACACAGCCGTGTCAAGGCCGATGGGGCTCCGACCGGCGTAGCCGGTCCGGCCGTGAAGCACCGCTGGCAGAGACGGCTCACGGCCTCGGGCTGGAAGTCGACCATGACGCTTGGGAGCGAGCCGCCCGTTACGGTTCAGGGGCTCAACGGACCGAAACGAATCGAGAACCCGTTCGCGATTGTCCGAATCGAAGACGATGAAGATGGGACGCCGCTGAGGTTCTTCGACCGGAAAGGCGATCAAGTGCGCCTGCCGTCCGCTGAGGAGCTGCCGCGGTTCAATCGAACCGCAAGCCCTTTCTCCGACAACACCCTGTCTTTGGCAAACGCCGCGCGCCCCGTGTCCTTTGGGCGCGATTGGAGCGATGCACTCGTCGCGTCTCCAGCGAGGGCGGCCACCAGGCGCGCGGCGCTGGAGCGGCGGTTTGGGAAACCGGAGGGCCGCGTCCGCGCACTTGATCGCTTCCTTTCAATCCGCGGCGACGAAACCGTGGAGGTTCTTGCGGATCCTCAGCTTGCGCTGCCGGTCGAAATCAATGTGGTGCGCGACCGGACGCTGGTGTCGCACACCACCATGGGCTACGTCCGAGGCGTTGGCGGCTCGCTGATCCGGCGGGCGTTGCACATGGAAAGACCTCTTCCAGACGCGAGCGGGGAACGGACGGTGACGGACGTCGAGGTCGACAACGTTCGCCTGGAAAACCTGGAAAACCTGGAAGAGAAGAGGTGAGCGATGTGGACCAGACCTCTTCATCGCACGGCGCCCGTCGTCTCGATTCTTTTCTTGTTGTCGGCAGTCCCATCGGGTTACGGGCAGGACGCGCAGACCGTTTTCGTCCACGGCCTGGGATCAGGTCCTGCAACATGGCAGGGCGCCGCCGACCGATTGAGTGCCCGACTCTCAATCACCTCGCATCTCGCTGACCTCTCGTGGCGAAGCACGTTCGAGTCCCAGGCGCACGAACTGCACGGCGAGTCCTGGTGGCTCTCCGACCCGGCCATCGCCGTCGGCCACAGCAATGGCGGCTTGGTGAGTCGTCAATGGAGCCGGTTTCGCCCGCTCAACGGCATCGTGACGCTCGGCACCCCCAACCAAGGCGCGCCGCTCGCGTACAACATGCTGTCCTGGATTGGGTTCGATTTCACCACCGGCACCGTTATCACCGATCTGTTGAACGCGTTCGGCTACAACTGCTGTGAGTGGTCCTGGATCTTCGTGGACGTCGTGAACGCAACTGACCTGCTGAGAACCTGGCTCAGTATCCAGCCCGCCGCCATGGCGGCGACGCTCGGGATCGAGGTTGGTGCGCCAGTGCTGGGGGAAATGGCGTCAAGCTCGCCCGCCCATCTGAATTCCCCCGAAAACCTGGCGCGCGAAGCCGCGCAGATCCCAGCCCGCGTCGGCATCTCTGTCGTCGCTCACAACTTCTATTGGGCTGGTCCCTTTCGTGCCGTCTGGCCTGAGTACGGCGACGCCATCGCGTGGTGGATGTACCACGCGAGGGACGTCTTGAGCTACTACGGAAGCTACCTGGCGGTGACAGCCGACCCCGGCGATACGCGCGCGATGGATCTCGTCACTTGGCTGTGGAGCGCCGCGGCATGGATCGAATGGATCGACCCAACCTGGTGCAACTACGTGTCGACCTGGGGCGGTTACGGCTGTACCACGAACGACACCGTCGTGCCGGAATGGAGCCAGGTGTACCCGGGAGCGACGTGGTACCGCATTCCGGACGGAGGTCCAGCGCATATCCAAGAAACCAGTCAAAGCGACGACGTGCTGTACACGGTGCTCACCACCTACATGTCTGTGCCGCCGCGCAGCAGCAATCCGCCTGGGGGCGGTGGTCCGTCCGGTGGTGGACCGACCAGTCGGGTCGTGAGTCTCCGCGCCGACAACGGCCAGTACGTCGCGGCCGAAGGGGGCGGGGGCTGGATCGTGAACGCCGATCGGGGTGGCATTGGCTCCTGGGAAACGTTCAACCTCGTCGATCTCAACGGAGGCGCGTTGGTGGACGGCGACTTCGTCGCTGTCCAGGCGAACAGCGGCCACTACCTGCAAGCCGTCGACGGTGGGGGCTCTACGATGATGGCCGCTGGCGGTTACGTGGGACCCTGGGAGACGTTCATTCTCTTCGATTTGGACCGTCCAGGAGGCGCGGTGCAGTCGTGGGACGCCATCGCGTTGCAAAGCAGCAACGGCTACTACGTGGTAGCAGAGTACGGGGGCGGGAGCGTCGTGAACGTCAACCGGACATGGATTGGTCCTTACGAAACGTTTCGGTTGGTCATGCACTAGGAGAAGTCAGTCGTGTGTGCTGGTTTGGGCTCACGGAGAGCGGGGCTGATTGGAGCGATCGGATTGTGCGCCGTGTTGGGATCCTCTCAGGCCGGAACCCAACATGTCGTCAAGGTGAACCTTGATCAAGTCGCCGAGCCCACTCAAGTGTGGCACGTCGAAGGGGTCGGACGCGGACTTCCGGCGGCCGACTCCTCGACGGCCTATTTCCTTTCAAGGAGGCACGAGGTCGTCGCGGTCGACGCTGCCAGTGGAATGCTGCGATGGAAGCAGCGTACTGACGAAGTGGGCGAGGTCACTTGGGGATCCCGGCTCGTGCTCGCGGGATCAACAGTGATTGCAGGGGATTACGACGTGTTCGCTTTCGATCGCACGAGCGGCGGGCTCCGGTGGCGCTTCTCGCCGACCGATGGCTACGGTCCCGGGATCTATCTGGGAGGCGCCGCAGGGGGACTGGTTTTCACAGGCTCGCCGGCAGGGCGCGCGTACGCCATCGACCAGGCTTCTGGCGAGATGCGTTGGTCGGCGCTCGTCGAAGGCGACGGCAAGAGCACGGTGTTCCAACCGGTCGCCGATCGGGATCTCGTCGTCGCTGGCTACACCACGTTTACGGCGCCAAATACCGGTGGCGTCGTGGCTGTCGAGGCCTCCACGGGACGCGAGCGTTGGCGCACGCGGTTCCCACGCCTTGATGGCGCCTCGCTCGGCCTGGCGTGGGCGGGTGGCCCGCTGCTCGTCGATGGCCTGGTGATTGCTGCCAGCAGCAGCGGAGAGGTGTTTGCCTTCGACCGCGATGATGGGTCGATTCGCTGGTCGATTCCCCCTGTAGGCGCGGCGTGCATGGGGACGCTGGACCCTCCGGACCAGGATTTTCGTCCTCTGGCGCACTCGCGCAGAACCGTATTCATCGGGTCGCTCACAGGCTGTCTGCAAGCCTACAATCTCGACACTCGAGACCTGCAGTGGCGTCGCCTGGCTGCCGACGAGGGAGCGATCGCCTTCATCGCGAGCGACGAAGAGACGGTCTATGTGCCCTTCGTTGGAGGCCCGTTCCTGGCGCTCTCGGGTTCGACCGGGACGCTTCGCTGGCAGATCGACGGCCGAAGTGGGTTCAGCTGGCCGCCGGCGGTCGTGGGTGATCGCGTGTACGTCGCATCGTCCACCAACGGCTTCTTTGCGTTTCGCAGACCACGTGCCTCGTGACCGCCATAAGAGTGGACTAGGCGGATGAGCCGATCGTTGATCACCGTAGCGTTCCTCGCCGCGATCGTGGCGAATGGTTGCGACTCGTCGAGTCCGACTGCGCCACCACCCAATCCGTCCGATCAGTTTGCTGGCGTCTGGTCAGGTCCGATCAACGATGAGGCGGCGGGGAACGGAACGCTGAAATTGGTGCTCCAAGCGTTACCGGCTGGCGCCGTAACGGGGACCTGGGCAGCGACGTTTACAAACCCGGCCAACGACACCGGGGGCAGTGTGAGCTCGACTGTGGTCTTGTCCCCGCTTGCATTCCTAGGAAGGTGTCCCGATAACGGCCCTCCGGCTTCCGGGATCATTTTCATGATGGCGCTGTCTGGCGACCGGATGAACGGTACTTACAGCACCATCAATTGCGCCGGCCTGCGGCGCGGAACCGCTGAATTGTCCAAGCAGTAAGGACCCGTTCGCGAGGGGCGTATTTGTTGAGCGTTCGACCGGCAATTGCACCGCGGCGGATGGCGTCGGATGCCGGCGCGGTACGCCGGAGTTGACGAACAATGAGGCGCGCGCTCGTTGTCGTGTTGTTGTTCGCGTTTGCCTGTGGGCGTGATACTCCGGCACGTCCGACGGTCATATCGCCAGTGGAAAACTCTCAGCTCAAGGCAGGTCCCCACTGGATCGAGATCGGTGGATACGGCTACTCGGATTTGCCCGACCTGCCCGCGTGCACGCCGCCTTTCGCACCGCACGACGGCACGTATGTGATCATCCGCGTGGCGCTGTCGCGCGACGGGCAGGACTGGGTGGCGCGGTCGCCGTCCGACGTGCTGGGCAATATCGTGCTTCGCTTCCGCGAGGTTGGTCGGTCGGTGTTCGGCATGACACTAGCGGGGACGATTCGAGGTACTGCTCCTCAAGCGGACCACCCCTTCCCTTATCTGGCGGGAAACGTACGCGTTTGGCTTGCAGGATCCGACGGCGCGCGACCGGCCCAGGTCGACGGCACGCTGGCGCCCACCGGGTTGTACGCGACGGGCCGCATGACCGGCACCATCCGGTTCAGCAACAGGTCCGGCTCCGATGCCAGTAACTTGCTCAGTCGTTGAATGGTCGCTGCAGCCAACGATGGGAAAGGGCACTGCGGCGCGAGAGTGGTCTGTCATCCCGGCCAGAGGCTGGGAGACAATGGGAACCTTGAACCCTTGAACCCTTGAACCCTTGAACCTTTGAACTCGTTCTTGGAGCCCTCGATGCAACCGCACTCCCTGGCCGCCACACTCATCACCTCGATGTTCGCATCGGCGATCCTGGCGCAAACGCCGGGATCGGGCCGTCCTCCCACCGGTACGGACATCCTGCCGTTCCGTGCGGTCGAAACGACTCTTGCCAATGGCTTGAAGCTCATCGTGGTTCCGACGGGTTTCCCAAACCTGGTGAGCGTCCAGATCGTGGTTCAGGCCGGCTCGCGCAATGAAGTCGAGCCGGGCAAGTCGGGTTTTGCGCACTTTTTCGAGCATTTGATGTTTCGCGGGACGCCACAGAATCCACCCGCGAAATATCAGGAGATCATGCGGAAGGCCGGCGCCCGTGACAACGCGGGCACAGGCGACGACTTCACCCGCTATTTCTCGACCTTCGCCAAAGAAGATCTCGACACGGTTCTCGGGCTCTACGCCGACATGTTCCAGAACCTCGAGTACGGCGAAGCCGACTTCAAAACTGAAGCTCGAGCGATTCTCGGCGAATACAACAAGAACAGCGCGGAGCCCCTCTTGAAGCTGTTCGAGGTCCAGCGCGACCGCTTCTACCAAGCGCACAGCTACAAGCACACGACCATGGGCTTCATCAAGGACATCGAAAACATGCCGAACGAGTACGCCTACTCGAAGCTGTTTTTCGACCGATGGTATCGCCCGCAGTACACGACCGTCATCGTGGCAGGTGACGTTGCGCCGGAACAAGTCCGGTCGCTGATGGAGAAACACTGGGGTGGGTGGAAACGCGGTACTGCAGCTGCGCCGCCAATCCCGAAAGAGCCTCCGCCGGCGGGACCGATGTACGCCCACGTGCCTTGGCCGACCGAGACGCTGCCGTGGGTCGCCGTCGGCTTTCTTGCACCCGCCTTCGACGCGCACAGCCACGACTTTGCCGGAATCGCCCTGCTGAGCGCGCACTATTTCGGTCCGACCTCCGACCTCTACAAGAAACTGGTCGTCACCGAGCAGAAGGTGGACGTGTTGCGAATCGACGCTCCTTCGGGGATCGATCCGTCGCTCGTCACGGTGCTCGCACGACTGAAGAATGCCGCAGACGTCGAGTACGTCCGGAACGAGATCCTCGCCACGTTTGCGCAGTCGCGCGCATCCCAGGTGCCGGTCGATCGTTTGGCGGCGGCCAAGTCGTTCAATCGCTATTCTTTCGCGCGAAGCATCGACAGCTCCGAGCGCGTGACGGCCGCCGTCGCTGAGTTTGCAGCACACACGCGCTCATATCGTACGGCCAACGACTACTACAACACGCTCGATTCGCTGACGCCGGCAAATCTCCAGCAGACGGCGGCGAAGTACTTCGTCGACCGGGCCTTGATCGTCACGACGTTGTCGAGCGATCCGCTGCCGGCTGGCATCGAGCGCGCACCCACGCTCGGCTCGCTCGAAGCGCGTGCACCAGCTCCCTCACCAGCAGAGTCCGCTGCAGCACGCCAGAATTCCTCGACGGAAACGAACCACGAGCACGCCGCGGCTGCAGCTCCCGGTGCGGGCGCTGACCTGCCGCTCGTCGTTCAGAAGTCCCAACTGCCGCAGCTCAACGTCAAGCTGCTCTTCGCCGTCGGCTCCGCTCACGACCCGGCAGGCAAGGAAGGTTTGGCGGCGCTGACTGCCGCCATGATGTCCCGGGCCGGCTCGGCGACAATGACCATCGACGAAATCGACGCGGCCCTCTACCCCACGGCGGGCTCGTTTGTCGGCCGGGCCGACAAAGAGATGACGTCGTTTACCGGGAGCATTCATCGCGATAGATGGCGAACGCTGAACGACATCGCTTTCCCTCAACTTCTGAGTCAAGGCTGGCGACAGGGCGATTTCGATCGCGTGAAGATGCGCCAGCTCAATGCGCTGGTGCAGGACCTCCGTTCGAACAACGAAGAGGAGCTGGGCAAAGAGCGGCTCCAGTCGAACATCTTCCGCGGTACGCCGTATGGGCACGTCACGCTCGGGACGGTTGCTGGCCTCCGTGCCATCACGCTGGAAGACGTCAAGGGCTTCGCGCGACAGATGTACACGAGAGCGAACCTGACGGTTGGACTGAGCGGCGACGCGCCGGACGAGATGGTCCGCGACCTCCAGGCTCGGCTTCGCGCTCTGCCCGACGGTCCGGCGGCCGCCCGCGTCGCGGTCGATGCGACACGCCGGCCCGGCGTCGAAGTCGAGATTCTCGAAAAGGACACACGGGCGACTGCTCTATCCTTCGGCTTCCCAATCGACGTGACACGCGCTCACGCTGACTTCGCGGCGCTGTCTGTTGCTCGCGCCTGGCTCGGGGAACACCGGATGTCCTCCGGACGCCTGTACCAGCAGATTCGCGAGGTACGCGGCATCAACTACGGGGATTACGCGTACATCGAGGCGTTCCCGCGTGGCATGTTTCAGTTCTTCCCCGACCCGAACGTTGCGCGAAGCCGCCAGATCTTCGAGATCTGGATTCGCCCGGTCGTGCCGGTCAACGCGCACATGACGCTGAGGATTGCCATTCACGAGCTGGCTCAGCTCGTGCGAAACGGCCTGACGAAGGAAGAGTTCGAGGCAACGCGGGATTACCTCATGAAGAACGTCTATGTCATGACGGCGCGCCAGGATCAGCAGCTCGGGTACGCGCTCGACTCACGCTGGTATGGCATCGGGGAGTTCACCGGGTACATGCGGACGGCGCTCCGAAGGCTGACCGCCGATCAAGTGAACGCAGCCATCAAGCGCCACCTCACGACGGAGAACATGTCGATCGTGATCGTCACCAAGGACGCTGCGGCTCTCAAGCAGGCCATTGTCTCGGATGCGTTTTCGCCGATTCGATACGACGGCGACAAGCCCCAGGCACTCCTGGACGAGGATCAAGTGATTGGGAAGCTCGCGCTGAAGATTGCGGCGCAGAACATCACGATCACGCCGATCGCCGACGTATTTGCCAAATAAGCGTCCAACCGTGGTGCAACGGGCTCGTGACGCGTTCCGTGAAAGCGAAAGCGTGGGCGGGTGGCGACGAGCATAAGCGTCGCTTTCGCTTTCGTTTTTTCGAGGACGCTACTCTACTCAGGCAAGTAATGCAGCAGCTTCAAGATGTCCGAGAACACGCCCATCGCGGTGACGTCCGCGCCGGCACCCGGCCCCTGCACGACCAGTGGCGTGCGGGAATAGCGCTTGGTCGTAAAGGCGATGATGTTGTCGCTTCCCTTCACCGACGCCAAGGGATGAGTGGGAGGACACTCGAGCAGCGTGGCTTGCGCCCGTCCATGCTCGAGCAAGCCAACGTACCGCATCAGCGCTTCCTCGTGATCGCGCGCTGTCGAGCCGCTTCAGCATCTGGTGGTCGTACCGCGCTAGAGCCGGAAAGAATCGCGGCGAGAACGCCCCAGGCCGAAGGGCGGCCGGTACGAGGCTGTTCACACGAACCTGCTGAATGTCCATCTTGAGGCCGATTTCACGCGCCAGGATCAACAGCTTGCGCGCGACATCCCGACCTGAGAGATCCTCCCGGGGATCGGGCTCGGTCAACCCCATCTGCCGCGCCTGCGCGACGAGCTCGCTGAACGGTACGCTGCCGTCGTAGGTATTGAACAAATAGCTGAGCGTCCCCGAGAGGATGCCTTCGATCTTGATGATTTCGTCACCGCTGGCGATCAGGTCTCGAAGGGTCGACATCACCGGTAGACCCGCCCCGACGTTCGCTTCGTAGAGGAAGTGTTTCTGCCTGCGCTGCAACAGTTCCTGCAGCGACCGATAGCGGCCCCACGGCAGGACGTTCGCACGCTTGTTGGGCGTGACGATGTGCAGGTTGGCGTTGATGAAGGCGGGGTATGCCTCCACGATCGTATCGTCGGCGGTGCAGTCGACCAGGGCGGCGTTGGTCAGTTCCAGCTGCGCTGCCGCATCGGCGAAGGCCTGAGGCGTCATCCGTCGTCGCGAGGCCTGAAGCGCCTCCTTCCAGTGGGCGAGGTTGATGCCGTCGGGCGACATGACGAACCGTCTGCTGTTCGCCAGGCCGACGACCGCCACATCGAATCCTTCGGAAAGCAGATGGCTCCGCTGCTGGTGCAGCTGTCGCAACAGAGCGCTGCCGATGTTGCCGACGCCGATCAGCGCGAGGGCAAGGCGACGCCGCTTCTCGAAAAACGCCTGATGGATGACGTTCAGCGCGCGGACTTCCTGCGCGGCGTTGATGACGCACGAGATGTTCCGTTCGGACGCTCCCTGCGCGATGGCGCTGATGTTGATGTTGTGGCGCCCGAGCGCTCCAAAGACCTTGCCGGCGACACCCGGCCGTCCCTTCATGCCGTCGCCGACGACGGCGACGATAGCCTGATCGGGCGCATGATCGAGGCGTGTGGCCTGCTGCTGCAGCTCGAATCGAAACTCGGCCTCGATGGTCTCGATGGCTTTGGCGGCGTCGATCCGGCGAACGGCAAAACAGATCGTGTGCTCGGACGAAGCCTGGGAAATCAGAATCACGTTGACGCCGCGAGAAGCGAGCGTCCGGAACAGCCGTTCGGCAGTGCCAGGCACACCGACCATGCTCGCGCTGCGCAGCGTCAGCAGCGAGATGTCGTCGACCGAGCTGATGCCCTTCGCGACGGCGGTCCCGTCGCTGCTTCTCTGGCTGGAGATGAGCGTTCCACGTGCGCCAGGATTCAACGTGTTCTTGATCAGGATCGGGATTCCTTTGGCGATGGCCGGGGCAATTGTGGCCGAGTGCAGGACCTTCGCCCCGAAGTAGGACAGTTCCATCGCCTCCTCGTAGCTGACATGAGGCAGCGGGAAAGCGGAGGGAACGGCCTTGGGATCCGCGCTCAGGACGCCGTCGACGTCGGTCCAGATTTCGATCGCAGAGGCCCCGACCGCTGCCCCGACGATCGCGGCGCTGTAATCCGATCCGTTCCGCCCGATAGTCGTCGTGCGGCCATCCTGCGTTGCGGCGATGAAGCCGGTCACGATCGGGATGGCGCGGCCCGATCGACCCCGAGAAAGCCTGGCAAAAAAGGCGCGGGTGGCCCGGTTCGTCTTCGCAAATGACACTGCTGCCTGCGTGAACTGATCGTCGGTGACGACGAAATGACGCGCGTCGACGAAGACGGCTGGATGGCGTTCGTCGAGATAGGCGGCAACGATGAGGGCCGACAAGCGTTCGCCAAAGCTTGCCGTCATGTCGAGCGCCTGCAACGGACAGTGGCGCAGCAGATAGATGCCGTGCAACGTGTCCCGCAGCTCGGTCAGGAGGCGTTCCACCTCGGCCCGAACATGGGCACGCCGTCGACCAATCAACCGGGCGACTGCTGCTCGGTGTCGTCGCGCGATGTCGTGGAGTATCCGGTCGTACAGCCCATCACCCCGTTCGGCCAGCCTGGCGCACTCGACCAGCTGATTCGTGACCCCCTGAAACGCCGACACCACCACGATGATCGGCTCGCGCCGGCGCTCGCCGAGCACGATCCGAGCAACCTCTCGGACCCGAGCGGGGGTTGCCAGCGACGAGCCGCCGAATTTGAGAACTCTCATGGGGAGCTAAGTGATATCACACTCTCACTGCGATACCGCCGCTCCGGGCGGCTGCACTGGTCCAAGAACCGATGTCACGAGCTTTTGGATCGTCCGGTGAGTGCGGGCTCGCCTGGCCCGCACAAGCAGACCGATGGGGCCAGTCTGCCAGAGCGGGCGATTAGGCGAGCAAGCGAGTTCGGAGGATTGACTCGGGTTAGGAGCGTTCCATCACGACGAAATTGAAGTCGCTGTTCAGGAGCGCCCCGGTCAGATCGTGAATCTCGATCACGATGGCGTGCGACAAGTCCAAGCCGCTCTTGTCATATGAAGCTATCCTGGCAATTGCGTTGGCGGCGACTGGCGTCGCGACTGTGACGAGGAACCGCCCGAGTGCCGTCGGCGGAATCGTGATTCGATACGTACCGGTGGTGACACGGACTACAGAGAACCCGCCACCATGCCTGATGCTAGCGTCGGCTTTCACCCAGCCCGCGAAAGAGAGCGGACCCGTACCCGCAGGACCGGCGGGGCCGATCGGTCCGATCGGACCTGGCACACCCTGTGGTCCGATTCCTCCTGGCGGCCCGACTGGCCCTTGCGTTCCGGCTGGGCCCGGCGATCCGACGAGCCCTTGGGCCCCGGTGGCTCCTGGAGGTCCAGGGGGCCCTTGTGGGCCCGCTGGACCTTCTGGTCCCCGAAGTCCTTCACGGCCCGCTGGTCCTGCGCCGCCGATCGTCACGTCGATTTCGGCCTGCCAATTGCGGTTCGTCACCTGCAGCTTGTACGTGCCGGGTTGGAGCGACGGCATCGAGGCGAACAACTGGCGGCCAGTGGAATCGACCTGAACGCCCGTGAGTGTGACCCCGTTGAGCACGACTGAAGGGCCTTTCCCAAAGTTCAGACCCTGCACGAACAGGATCGTTTGGTCGGCCGAAACGATGGCAGACTCGATCTCGGGCTGATGAGGATTTCCTTGCGCATCGAGTGACAAGGTCGCCGTAAGGATCAACGCGACAACAGCACAACTCGCGACTATCGAGCGGACCATGAGGATGACTCCTTCACTCCTGGCTCACTACAAACGTCGGACCGCTTCAGCCGCTGGGCCGAAGTCACTCTGAATGCTCGACTTGTTAGTGGTCGATTGACGAGTTATGAGGCAGACGCGGGCGTGCGCGTTGCGATCCAGCACACAGAATTTCAGTCCCTGTCATTCACCTCTGGAAGGTGACATCCAGAACGGCGGATCCCACCACGTGTGTCGCAGCCTTATAGCGTGGGTTCGAGGGCGCAGGGCTTGCTCAATCGTCGCTGGCCACCGCTTTCTCGAAACCTCGATCAGGTCTTGTCGACGCGGTGACGCGACATCGTAACTTCTGCGGGGCCTTGGGGGGCGGCTCTGGTACCGCTTCCAGGTAAAGTCACTGGCCATTGGATGTCCAGCAACGTAGAAGTCTCGGCCGAGGCGCCGATCGTAGTGGATCGGAGCGTTACCGGTGTTGTTCATGCGTTTTGCCAGCACGGAGCCATAGAGGTCTATATTGCCGCTCAACTCGACTGTCGCGTTCGGCGCGTAAAACGTCGCGGCTGCCCCGCTGTTTCCGGTCAGGTTGATCGTTCCGGTTCCACCATAGATGAACTGCAGCATCGAGGCATCGTAATTCGAGCAAGCGGCGCATCCGCTCACTGAAGCGAACGTGCCTCCGACAAAGTCGATTGGTGTCGAAATGTTCGAGTTGTCCGGGTTCTTTCCCACGACGTTGACGAGGACGTTCTGAGTCGGGCCGGTTGCGGTGATGCCAATCGACGAGCCGCCAGCCAGGCTGATGCTGTTGAAGTTGTACTGTGCCGAAGGACTGCTGGCGACCAGAATGATGTTTGTGTGGGAGCCAAGCGTGACGCTCGGAAGCGAGAGGGTCGATCCGAGACCGTTGATCGTGATGTTGCTGCCGCTCTCGAAGCAGTTTGTACCGAGCGTCAGGCCTAACAAGACGCAGGCGCCTGAGGCATTGGTTATCGGCCCCGCGGCAGGCAGAGGCGAGGGGGCAGGTATCGGGGGGGTTGGATAGGACACGGCCGTTGGCAATTGCACGACGCTGCCGGTCACTTCCGCATGTCCAGACTCGGTCAAGGCTGTAACGGCGCCCGAGGAGCAGTCGCCTACCCCGGTGCGAGGCGTATAGAGATTGCCGTTGATCTCCACGCTGCCACCGATCGAGAGGTTGCCGTTGGTTCCAACGTTGCCGCCCGTCGACGACATGGTCGGGGCGATTGAGCCCGTCAAGCTCGTGGAATCGTAGCTGTTGGTTACAGTGTTGCCTGAAAAGCTGAGCGCGCCGCACGTCGTGTCCGTGGCGAAGGCGGCGTACGAGCTGGCTGGCACCTTCGGCGTTTCGGTAATCGCCGAAACCTCCACGGTCGCGTTGGGAGACCCAGCGAGGCCGCCGGTGCCGGTGATCCGCCAGGTCTGGACGACCGCCTGGCCGCCGCCGTAGGACTCGAACACCTGCATGGAGAGAAGCGTCGCGTACGCGCCGTAGTTGAGCGTGGCGTTGCCGGCCGTCAATGACCCGTGCGCAGCGTTGTTGAACGCCGTCTGCACCGACGCGACCGGGTAGTTGGACGCTTGCGACGGCATCGCGGAGAGAACGACCGGCTGGCCGTTGTAGGTCACGGGCGAAGCGGTCCGGTTGTAGTTGCTCAACGGGTCGCTGACGCTGCCAGGTATCGCATATTGAGCCGAATCCAGGAGAAAGTTGGAGGCCTTCTGGACGCCGGACTCCGCCGCGTAGCGCGACTGCGACATCATGCGGTAGTTCATGCTGGCGTAGGTTTCCGTCTGGGAGAGGAACATCAGGGAACCCGCCAGCGCAGACAGCGCCGTCATCAAGAATAACGTCAAGACCAGTGCCATTCCGCGTTCGTGGTGTGTTTGCATGACCAGCACTCAAGAAATTGGCGGTAGCAGAGCGAGGACGCTCGCCGGTGTCGGTTGAATGCGGTTCGTGTACCCGATGCCAGCCAGGGCCCACGTATTGAACACGTTACGGGGCGAGACGTTCAGGAGCGCCTTGGTTTCCGTCTGATAGGCTCGGGTGATCGGATCGATCTGCTGCGTCTGCACGGTCAGCGTGATCGCGACGTCCAGCACGAACCTGTATGGCGTGCCATCGACCGTAATAGTCGGCGTCGTCTGGTACGTGAAGCAGTTCGTCCCGCCGGGGTTGGGCACGATGTTCGCCAGCAGAATCTGCGAGTCCGTCACTACTGGCTTGCTACCCGAATTGAACGACATTACGTTCCGGTACAGCTTGTGGGCTGTCAGATCGCACGTGTACTCGACGTACACCATGCTTCCATCGCCATTGATGTCGCCGTACAGCTTGAGCACGGTTCCGGTCGAGCCATTGGTCATTCCGGAGTCCGGAATGATGCCGGTCGCAAAGCCTCCGAGTGGCATGATCGACGTGCCGTTTGCATGCGTCTTGGTGAAGCAGGCGCTGATGGATGACGTCGACGGATTGACCGAGGCAACCTTTACTGTTTCCGACAGGTCGCCATCGAACGTCGTCAGCAGCATGTTTTGAAATACCCCGACGGCTGAGCTGACTGTGGCATTGACGGCGTTGGCTGACGGATTCGCCCAGTCGCAGCTTGCCGACGCTGACACGCCATTCGGGAGCGTCACGGGTGCCGGCAACGCAATTCGTCCGGCCTGACCGACCTCCTGCTGCAACAACTCGGTCGCACCGCGGACGCCGCTGTGCATTTCGGTCCGGTTCCAGATCGTCGTTTGGGAGTTGGTCATCTGCATCAGCGCACTTGTCACGACGGCCGACACGATCAAAAAAATGCCCGTCGCCACCAGCAGCTCAACCATCGAGAATCCGGATTCAGAACCGAACCGAGACATGCGTTTCCTAAAACTGAGAGGCCTTCAGGGCGACCACCGTCGACCGCGGAATCATCGCGCGGCCGATCGACGAACGAACCGTGGTCACGACGGTAATCTGTTTGAGCCCGCTGGAAGGGGTCGTGATCTGCCAGACCCGCTGGTAGAACCAGGTCGACGGCGGGGCCGCCCCGCCGCCCAGCAAATCTCCATCTTCCTCGAGCCAGTCCACATAGCCGTCCACCGGCGCCGAGGTGTTCACACTGCCGCCGACGGCCAGCCCCGTGCCACCGCTCGTCGCCGCTGGAAAGACAACAGTGTTCGACAGCGGGTCTGTATACGCCAGCGCCAGCAGCTGCTCCATCTTGTCCTGCGCGTACTCGGTCGTGCGCGCTTCGAGATGGCCGTGGTTCTCGGTGTACATGGTCGCGAGGGCCGCCATCGAGAGCAACCCGAGCATCACAACGAGCAGAATGGCAGTTGCAATCGTCGTCTCGATGAGCGTCATGCCACGTTCGGAGCAGCGGGCGACGTGACGACGAAGCCCGATTCGGAGTTGGATCGCCCGGCGGCCTCTCGAGCCCGCTACTGCACTGTGCCGCCTCATTGCTTTACCCACGAAGCCGTCGAGGGAGCGCTCCGCCACAATTGCACCATTCCACTCGCGGCCACCGTGGCCGAGTACACGGCTGTGCCGTCTGTCACGTAGATCGCGTCGTCTGCAGTCGGCGCGGCGGGTGAACACCCTACCGACGACATCGCCGAACAGCTGATTGGGACGCCTCGAGAGTTGAACACCACGCACGCGGTGTTGCCGACTGGTTCGCTGGCGTTTGTCAGACATTGCGGAGCCTGACCGATAGCCGCCTGCGTATCGGGCGGGGGCGTGGCCAGTGCACCGTAACTGAGCAATGAGTTTTGCGAAAGGCCCGTCGCCCCACTCGCCCACTGCCATCCCACGCCTTTTTTGTATGTCTCGATGTGGTGACTCCTCGTGCTCAAGTCGACGTAGAGACGTGCCTGGCTGAAGTCCGAAGCGGCCCGCATCTTCGTCAACGCGATGGCGTTGAACAGAGACCGCGCGTCGCCGCTCAAGCGGAAGTAGCCAATGGCACTCCCGCTCATCGGAATGGCAATCGCCGCGAGGGTGGCGCTGACGGCAGCCACGAACAACATTTCGACGAGGGAGTAGCCGCGGCTGTCGGAGAAGGACATCACTGTCGCCGCCACCAACCGTGGCAAGGACAGTACCGCGTGAAGCATGGCGATAAGACCTTGGTCGCACGCCATTTATGAGTGATTTCGGTTCTTGCGCTTACTTTGCAGTGGTACTCAAAACGCAACATCGGTTACGATTCGGTCAGCTCAACCTTTCTTCAGGTGTATCGCGGCGTGCCTGCTTGTGCATCAGGGAGATCCCGAAACGTTCGTGATAGCTTACTGAGGCGGATCACAGCCGCTTTGCAACGGTGCTGTGTTCCGCGCGCTCGACTACATCGAGTTCGAGACGGCGGCCGGCGGCGGGACGGAGGTAGTGCCCTATGAATGGCGGCAAGCTCATGGTGTTGACGGCACCACTGACGGAATCAATCGACCATGCGGGGTACTTCATCCAGATGAGCATGGCGTCTCTCCCTATTTGGCTCGAAGGCATTCTGAACAAAAAGTATCCGAAGTGGCGTGATGTCGAACGCAACGAGGATGGCACTGCGCGCTATATGCCGGCAGGGTTACGAGTACTCGAAGCCGCTCTACTGCGGGAGTACAACCCGGACGACATCGCCGTCTGCTATCCGGACGATCTCGACAAGTTCATCGGGCCCAATACTCGAATCGTTGCGATCTCGACTCACAATCCGCTTGGCGTGACGTTCGCGGCCGGCGTCTACGCCTCAATCTTCGGGTCGAATCGGCTCCCGATCAATTCACACTACGCACGCCAGATGTTCGCCACCGTGAAGGCGAGTCCCTTCCGAGAGCACTTCAAGGTCATCGTCGGAGGATCCGGCGGTTGGCAGATTGCGCAGACCAACACCTGGGAGGAACTGAGCGTCGACTGCATCGTCGAGGGGCGCGCGGAGGCAGCCGAGACGATCGACCTCTTCGGACGCGCGATCCGGGGTGAAACGTTGCCTCGTCAGGTCGAAGCGGGTCACCCGCGCAGCCGCGAGGGAATTCTCGTGCCGGACAAGCGGACGACCTTCGGCGTCGTCGAGATGACGACCGGGTGCGGGCGCCGCTGTCAGTTCTGCCTCCCCGATCTGAATCCGCAGCTGGACGTGCCGAAAGCGCAAATCATGTACGGCGTCCGTGCCAACATTCGCGATGGCAACAATCAGATTTCACTGGCCACCGAAGACATGTTCATCTGGGGCCAGGTGCACACGGACACCCCGTTCTACTTCCCCAACCGCGAAGCGTTGCTGGATCTGTATTCCGATATCGTCAATACGCCCGGCGTCGACCATCATGTCTTGAGCCACGCGACGATTGCGCCGGCCGTCGTGGACCCGAATTTGATCAAGAAGCTGACCGAGGTCTGCATCGACAAGAGTCCCATCAAAATCCCGCTCTTGAGCACGCATCCGGAAAAACGGGCGCTCGTCCCGCTGGTTGGACTGGAGACAGCCTCGGTCCGCGTGGCCAAACAAATCATGCCGAGCAAAGGCGTTCCGTTCCCGATCGAGGATTGGCCGAGCGTGGTCATTCGCGGCCTCGAGGTGCTGAATCAGAACAACTGGTTCCCGGCGATGACGCTCATCATCGGCAATCCTGGCGAAACGGACGATGATGTCAGGGCCACGATCGATCTGGTCTACGAAGTCGAGCGACGCGGCCTCTTCGCGTTCTTCATTCCGTCGATCTTCACGCCACTTCACGACACGCGCATGGAGAAGAAGGAAGGCGTCACCGAGACCGCGCAGCTCACGCCGCTGCAATGGCAGTTGATGATGAAGTGCTGGAAGATGAATTTGCGACCCGGGCAGATGAGTTGGTGGGGGCCGATGGCCTGGCGACTTGGTGCGCTCGTCATGTGGGCGTGGAAGCTTCGCAAGATGAACGGACCGCACTTCACGTGGCCGATGATGATGTTTGCAAGTGCGCTACCGGAAGGCCTCATGGGCAAGCTCGGAAGGATTCACATCGGGAGACCGATGAAGGTCAAGACTCGCAAGGAGCTTCTGCAGACCATCAGGCCGCATCAGTGGCAATACCTGCGAGAGGACAACGGAGACCTGCCAGAGGGCGGGCCGACGCCCAAGTCTCAGCGGGTTCTCAAGCTTGCGCAGGCGGTGTAGCGTGGGCGGCCGTTTTCAGATCGCTCCTTTCACCAAGCCGACCACCTCCGCCATCGAAGCAGCCACGTGGGTGGGCCGCACGGCAAGCAGCTGCTCTCTGCTCTGGTTGCCATAGGTCACCGCGCAACTGTCGATTCCCGCGCGCTGCGCCATCTCGACATCGTAAGTGGTATCGCCGACCATCAACGCCTCAGCACGTGTTCGTGACGTCAGCTCCAGTACGCGTTCGACCATCTCCGGCGCCGGCTTGCCCTTCACAACCTGTTCGCCACCCATGACGCACGCAAAGAACCGGTCGATAGCAAATTTGCGCAGAATTGCCTCGACGGCGTTTGTGATCTTGCTCGACGCAATCGCCAGGTCGAGCCCGAGCCGCGACAGCTCGGCGAGCGCATCCGCCGCGCCGGGATAGAGCTCCACGAGCCCGTCCTGAAACACCGCATGATGGCGGCGATAAAGGCCCGCGATCTCAGTCACCGATGAATCGTCGAGCTCGACGTCTACGAGACTGCGAATGGTCTGATCCAGCGGAAGACCTACGTGGAGTCGGAGACGATCCAGTTGACCAGCCACACCAAACTCAGCGAGCGCCGCCGTCATCGACCTAGTGATGCAGCGCTCCGAGTCGACGAGCGTGCCGTCGAAATCGAAGACGATCAGCCGGTACTTCATTGGGTAAATTCGCGGATCTACTGCTATATTTCGCATGATGTCTCTGCGCCTCGCAACGGTCGCCATTGCCGTGTGCTCGGTGGCCTCCCTCTCCGCTCAGCCACCCACGCTGGAGTCTATCCTCGCCCAGGCCGGCCGGTACGTTGAACGATTCGTCGACCAGTTTTCGAACGTCGTGGCCGAAGAGCGGTACGTTCAGGACACGCTCGGGAACCTCCCCATGGTCACGGTGGGACGCGGTGCCCTCGCGTCACCTCGACCCGCATCGAGACACCGAGAGCTCAAGTCAGACTTTCTTCTGGTCCGGGTGGGACCGCTCGACTGGCTGCCGTTTCGCGATGTGTACGAGGTCGACGGTGTGCCGATCCGGGATCGTGAAGGGCGACTGGCGAAGCTCTTCCTGCAACCAAATGCCACGACGCTCGACCAGGCAACCCAAATCGCAACCGAGAGCGCCCGCTATAATCTTGGAGCCGTTCAGCGCACGATCAATACGCCGATTCTCCCTCTCATCTTCCTCTACAGCGAAGTGCAGCCGAGATTTCGGTTCTCGCTCGGCAAGCGCGATGCGACCAGCGGTCCCAACATTCGGATCGTCGAATACAAGGAAACATCGAAGCCGACACTGGTCCGCGGCCCGCGAGACTCGGACTTGCCCGCGTCCGGGCGCTACTGGATCGACACGGAGACCGGGCGGATTGTCAAAGCACAAATCGATTTGGAGACCGCCGGCGTCCGTGCGCGGCTGACGACGACGTTTCGCCGGGACGACCGGTTTCAGATCGACGTCCCGTTCGAGATGCAAGAGCACTACAGCCACGATCGCGGGACCGTCTCGGCAACCGCCACCTACAGTCACTTCCGGCGGTTCGACGTCAATTCCGACGAGTCGTTTCACAATCCGACCGCGCTCACCATCACCGACCGACGGACCGGAATGACCCTGATCGAAATCCCGCCCGGCCGTTTCACCATGGGAAGTCCGGCATCCGAGACCGGCCGGCGCTTGGACGAGTCGCAGCACGACGTCACCATCAATCACCCCTTTTTCCTCGGCCAGCACGAAGTCACACAACAGGAGTGGCGGGCGGTGATGAATACGAATCCAAGCCGGTTTGCCAATTGCGGCCCACGATGTCCGGTCGAGAACGTGACGTTGGCCGAGATTCAGCAATTTCTCGCAGCTCTGAACGCCCAGCCGGGCAACCAAGTCGTGTTTCGACTTCCAACCGAGTCGGAGTGGGAATACGCATGCCGCGCCGGGACGCTTACTCCCTTCGCGACCGGAGACACGCTGACCACATCGCAAGCCAACTTCAATGGAAAACAGCCCTATGGCGCGGCGCCACCGGGACTGTTTCGAGAAAGGACGACGCGTGCTGGCGGGTTTCAGTCCAACCCGTGGGGATTTGCCGACATGCACGGCAATGTGTGGGAGTGGACGGCCGATCTGTACGGCGCGTACCCCGTGGACGAAGTGAGCGACCCCCAAGGCGCGGCGTCGGGAACAACCCGCGTGGTTCGAGGCGGTAGCTGGCAGTTGGATGCGAGCAACGTCCGATGTGCGTCGCGGTCCGCCCACGATCCGGCGACGCGCGACACGAGCATCGGGTTTCGCGTAGCGGCAGACCGCCTCGTGAAGCAAGAATAGAAGCCGCAGAAAAGACCTGTATGCGCCTTCCTGGTGTCGCTCTGGCGTTCGCTGCCATAACAGTCCCGCTTCTGGCTCAGCAGGCCGTCCAATCACAGGAACGTGAATTCCTCACACGGATTCGTCGCCTGACGGTCGAGGGAAAGCGGGCCGGCGAAGGCTATTGGTCCCCTGATGGCCAGCGCATCGTCTTTCAAAGCGAACGCGAACCGGGAAATCCCTTCTACCAGATCTATACGGTCGACCTGCGCACGGGCGAGACCACACGCATCTCTCCCGGCATGGGCAAGACGACGTGCGCATTCTTCCGGCCCGGAAGCGACGAAATCGAGTTCGGCTCGACCCACGCGGATCCCAAGACCAGGCAACTGCAGGAGGAAGAGCTGGCCTTTCGCGCTTCTGGAAAGGAGCGCCGGTATTCCTGGGACTACGATCCGGAGATGGATATCTACGTCTATAGCGAGAAGACGCGCGGGCTGAAGCGTTTGACGACTGCGCGCGGCTACGACGCGGAAGGCAGCTATTCCCCGGATGGTCAGTGGATCGTGTTTTCCTCGATGCGAAACGCCTACGACCGAGCCCTTGACCCTCGCGAGCAGAAAATGCTGGACGAAAACCCGAGCTACTTCGCCGAGATCTACATCATGCAAGCCGACGGCTCGGGCCAGAAGCGGCTCACCAATGTGGCAGGCTACGATGGAGGGCCGTTCTTCACGCATGACGGCTCACGAGTCGTGTGGCGCCGTTTCGACGAACAGGGGCTCATCGCGGACGTCTGGACGATGAAGCCTGACGGAACCGACCAACAACAAATCACAGACTTTGGCGCAATGAGCTGGGCACCCTACGAGCATCCGTCGGGCGACTACTTCATCTTCTCGTCGAACAAGCTCGGCTTCGAGAACTTCGAGCTGTTCATGGTCGACACGAAGGGCGCAAAGGAACCCGTTCGAGTGACCTATTCGGACGGATTCGACGGGCTGCCAGTCCCGTCGCCGGACGGCAAGACATTGGCGTGGACATCCAGCCGCTCGGGTGGATCGGCTGGCCAACTGTTCCTGGCGCAGTGGAACCACGACAAGGCACTCGAGGCCCTCCGACAGGCACCGCCAAGAAAGCCGAGCAGGAAATCATGACCAGCCGTTTTTCGCGCGCCTTCATTGTCCTCGGCGCAGCGATGTTCGCCACGAGCGTGGTGGCGCAGGATCCAGATCGTCCTCGACCACGCGAAAACATGTCGAGACGCTGGCCTCCGAAAGGCTCGAAGGACGATTGACTGGCTCGGCGGGCGAGCGTCTTGCCGGCGACTACCTCGCGTCCGAGCTCCAGCGGATCGGCGCCAAGCCGCTCCCAGGGTTGGCCGATTATCGCGTGCCGTTCGACTTCACCGCCGGAAGCAAGGATGCCGGAACAACCGTCGAAACGTATCGCCAGTCCGAGTCGCCCACCAATACGTCGGGTGTAGAGGGCGGCGTTCTTGGCGGCTCGGGCAGTACCACCTGCTACTCCGGGGTCGGCGGCGGCGTTGCCTGGAATGGTTGCAAGTACTCGTCCCGTGGCGATGTCCAAGCGCTCTCATTCTCCGACAACGCCGAGGTGAGCGGCCCGGTGGTGTTCGCCGGTTACGGCCTTGTGGTGCCGGAAGGTCAGGAGTTTGCCTACGACAGCTACGTCGGTCTCGACGTCAAGGACAAGATCGTTCTTGTGCTGCGGTATTTTCCGGAAGATGCCGAGCTCAGGACCAAGGCGATCCTGGCGCGTTACTCCGATCTCCGCTACAAGGCGATGGCAGCGCGCCAGCATGGGGCCAGGGCGATGCTGGTCGTCACCGGACCGCGCTCGCCAAACGCGGGCGAAATCGTTCCGATGAGCTTCGATACGGCACTGGCCGGCTCGGGAATCGCAGCCGCGAGCGTCAGCGGCCGCGTCGCGAATACGATATTCGATCAGGCCCCAGGAAAGACGCTCGAAGCCGTGCAGCGGTCACTCGATACCGGAAATCCGCACGTCGCCGGATTCGAGATCGCCGACCTGACATTGACTTTGCGGACCGCCGTGGAACGCGAAAAGCAGGTGGGCCGCAACATCGTCGGCTATCTACCGGCCACGCGTGACACTGCCGGGGTCAAGGAGCCGTGGGTCGCGATTGGAGCACACTACGACCACCTCGGCCGCGGCCGCAATGGCAACTCCTTGGCACGCAAAGACGAGGTCGGGCAGGTTCATTTCGGAGCCGACGACAACGCGTCAGGCACGTCGGCCGTACTGGCCATCGGTGAAGCGCTGGCCAAGCTTCCGCGGGGCCGCAACGTCCTGCTCGATTTCTGGTCGGGCGAAGAGCTCGGCCTGATCGGCTCTGCGGCGTTCGCGGCCAAGCCTCCGGTGCCGCTCGAACAGATTGCCGCCTACCTGAACTTCGACATGGTGGGCCGCATGCAGGACAACAAGTTGAGCGTGCAGGCGGTCGGCACGTCGCCCGCGTGGGCGAAGCTGCTCGAGCAAGCCAACGTCACGGCGGGCTTCGACCTTCAGCTGCAACAGGATCCGTATCTCCCGACCGACGTGGCGACGTTCAACCAGGCCACGATACCCAGTCTCAATTTTTTCACCGGCTCGCACACCGACTATCACCGCCCCACCGATACGGCGGACAAGATCAACTACGAAGATCTCGATCGCATCGTCGGATTTGCGGCCGCGATCGCGAAGCGCGTCGTGGATCTTGACGAACCACCGGCGTTCGCGAAGGTGGATCAGCCATCGCAAGGCGGCGGGCGAGTCGGCATCCGCGTCTTTACGGGAACGATCCCGGACTACGCCGCCGAGGTGAAGGGTCTGCTCCTCGGTGGCGTCATCGGCGGAGGGCCGGCCGAGCAAGCCGGGCTTCTGAAAGGCGACGTGATTGTGGAGATCGCCGGGCGGTCCATCACGAACGTCTACGATTACACCTACGCGCTCGAGGTCCTCAAGATAGGGGAACCGGTGAAGATCGCTTACATGCGCGACGGCAAACGGCTCGAGACGATGCTCACGCCGGCGGCGCGCAAGTAAGCCGGGACGGCCGGATCCTTCCCGACATGCCACCGCGAAAAAAGCCAGTCCGCCGAAAAAAGGCGGAGCCAGCGTCGGTCGGTCTCACCACTGCAGAGATCAAGAATGTCTCACCCGAGGAAACTCGCCAGCTTGCCGCACAAGTGGAGCGCGACGGCGGCGCCGTTCTCGGCGTCTACAACGACCCGTTCGGCGGCAAGCCGCTGCTCATCGCGGCGCTGCCAGTCGCCATCGTCGAACCGACTCCCTACCAGCGCGATCCATCGGACGCGCACGTCAAACGGCTCATGGGAGTCATCGAATCCATCGGGCGGTTCCTCGATCCAATCGTGACCGTCCGCCAGGACGATAAGTACTGGACGCCGAACGGCAACCACCGGCTGCAGGCGCTGAAGAAGCTTGGCGTCAAGACCATCATCGCGCTGCTGGTGCCGGATACGGACGTGGCGTTCAAGATACTGGCGCTGAACACCGAAAAGGCGCATACCCTGCGCGAAAAGTCGCTGGAGACCATCCGGATGGCGCGAGCGCTCGCCCTGAGCTCCAGCCAGCCGGAAACCGGGTTTGTGTTCGAGTTCGAGCAGCCGGCGTTTCTGACACTTGGCGTCGGTTACGAGGAGCGGCCACGACTGAGCGGTGGAGCGTACCAGTCGATCCTGCGGCGGGTGGACGCTTTTCTCGATGCACCAATCAGCAAAGCGGTAAAGGAGCGTGAACGACGCGGCAAAAAGATCCTCAAGCTGGACGACGCGGTGTCGGCCGTTGTGGAACGCCTGAAAGAACGCGGTCTGACGAGCCCGTACCTCAGATCATTCGTCGTGGCGCGGGTCAACTACACTCGATTTTCGAAGGCAGAGTCGTTCGACTTCGACGAAGCGCTCGACAAGATCACGGCCAGCGCCGCGAAGTTCAACGTCGATCGAATCAAGCAGGAAGACGTCGCCAAGACCGGCGGTTCACCGGCCGACGAAGAGTGACGCGGCGCTAACCCTGGGCCCTCGTGCGATAGAACGCGATCAAGTCCATCCCCTGAGGAGGCTGCGCCCCCAGCTGCCGCATCATCGTCGTGACCTGGCCCCGATGGTACGAAGCATGATTCACGACGTGCTGAACCATGTGCCAGAAAATCGACGACCGGGCATCACCATTCAACATCTGGTAGTTCATGACGCGGTCGAGTCCTTCTCGACTCATGCGGTCGAGGACCGCGCGAACGTTCGCCTCGAGCTCCGTCCACTTGGCGCGAAGAGCGGCGACGTCGGGGAACAGGTCGGCCGGCACGAGGGAAGTCGGGGCCTGGCCGTTCCATCGACTGCACCAGGCCCACTCGGCGGCATAGGTATGTACCAACGTGTCGCGCACCGACCGGAAGCTACTGCCGAGATCCCGCGTCAACTGCTCGGTCGTCAGCAACTCGGCCGCGGCGAGAACTCTGTCGCGAGCCCAATAGTGATAGTCGAGCAGTGTGCTCAGCTCCTGCGCGTTCATACGATCCTCCTTGACCAGGCCTGGTGGGCCAGGTGGGTCGGACTGCCCTACCTGCGACGCAACTCATTTCGCAAACAGATTGCTGGCGACGAACAGGATGTTCGCCGGCCGTTCTGCGAGGCGACGCATGTACCACGGGAACCAATGCTCGCCGTATGAAATGAGCACGCGGAGACGCTGGCCCGCCCCGACGATCCGCCGCTGCAGCGGTTCTTGAATGCCGTACAGCATCGCGTATTCATAAGCCGATAAAGGAACGTTCTCCCTGGCGATATGCGCGTTCAGCCTTTCGACCAGCTTCAAGTCGTGGGTGGCGATGTGAAGAATCGTGCCCCCACGGCGCTGGTACTCGCCGAGTATCCGACACGCCAGGCGAAAGTAATTCTCGTCGACATCGGCCTTCTTCGCGAAGGCGATGTCGGACGATTCGAGATAGGCGCCTTTGACGAGGCGGATGGTGGCGCCTCCTGTCAAGAGCGACTCGACGTCGCGAGCGGTCCGATGCAGGTAGGCTTGCAGCGCCACGCCCACACTGGCGGAGCGTTCGCGCGCTCTTCGGAACAATTCCAGCGTGGCCTCGACGTACCGCGCGTTCTCCATGTCCAGCCAGACGAAATTGCGGCGCTCCGCGGCGCGGTCGAGGAGCCGCTGCAGGTTCCGATAGGACAACTCCTTGTCGAGATCGAGGCCAAGCTGCGTCAGCTTGACCGAGATCTGCGCGTCGAGGCGCGCCGCCGAGACCCGGTCGAGCACATCGAGGTAGTGCCGCGTGACCTCTTCGGCAGCGGCCGTCGTGGTGAGATTTTCACCCAGCTGGGTGAGGATCGCGCCCGCGCCGGCGGCCTGCTGCGCGGCGGCCGCCCGCATCCCGTCCTCGATCCGTTCGCCGGGCATGAATCTGGATACCGCGCGCCGCACGAGACGGGTCTTCGTGGCCCGTTCCCGCAGCCATGCGTTGGTAGACGCCGCGAGCAACACGTTCCGCGCGAGATTCATGGTGATCAGTTCGAACGCCCGTCGGTTACAACAGACCCCGAACCAATCCGCCGTCGACTTGGACCGACGCGCCGGTGATGTACGCGGCCGCGTCGGACAACAAGAACGCCGCCATGCGCCCGTATTCATCGGGTTCGCCGTAGCGGCCAAGCGGGATGGTCGCCGCGGAGCGTCGCTGCTGCTCTTCCGGCGAGATACCGGCCTTCTTGGCGTTGATGCCGTCGATCTCCCGCACCCGATCCGTGCCGATTCGGCCAGGAACGAGCTGATTGACGCGAATATTACTCGCCGCCAGCTCGAGAGCCAGCGTCTTGGCGAGCGCAGCCACAGACGCCCTCAAGACATTCGAGAGTGCGATGTTGGCGATCGGCTCCTTAACAGCCGACGAGGTGCTCATCAGAATGGCGCCGCCACCCGCGGCAAGCATGGACGGCACGACCAGTCGTACTTGCCGCACGACGCTGAGAACGAGCAGCTCGAAGGCCGCCTGCCACGCCGGATCGTCGAAGTCCAGCACACGCCCCGCTGGCGGACCGCCGCCGTTCGTGAAGAGAAGATCCACGCGACCGAACCGATCGAGCGTCGCCTGATGCCAGGCGGCAATGCTGATTGCAGAGGTCATATCGGCCGCGGTCGCCAGCACCTTACCATCGTTCTCCTGCTCGATTCGCGCGCCAGCGGCCTCGATGGAATCGCGGCTGCGCGATGCGATGGAGACTTGCGCGCCCTCGGCGGCCAGCGCGCGAGCGACGGCGTAGCCGAGGCCTCGACTCGCACCGCCAACCATTGCGACTTTTCCATTCAAGCCCAGATTCATGGTGAGTTCGCCTGGAGCCGGCGGGAGAGATCGCGCACGACGATGGATAGTATACGACCCGGGGCGGGACGGACCTCGAGCCCCGGCGAATGTGATCGCCAGGGGCTCGAAGTCTCAAGTCTGAAGTCTGAAGTCCGAAGCCCGAAGCCCGAAGCCCGAAGCCCGAAAGAACTACGCTGTCGGCCGAACGGTCAGGAACACGTTGCGGCCCTCGCGGTTGATCAGCACCAGCAGTGGTTTGGTCGAACCGCGAACGGCCGACCGAAGCTCGTCGACAGTTCCGACGGGCTGACGATTCACTTGCTGGATGACATCGCCCGGTTGAATCCCGGCATCGGCTGCGCGGCTGTCCGGGTTCACCTCTTCCACCACGACGCCTTTGGTGTCCCCCGAAACTCCCAGCCGCGACGCCGTTTCGGGAGTCAGCGGTGCCACCGAGACGCCCAGGGCCGCCTTGTCTTCGGTGGCTGGCTCTTCGCCACGCCGCGCACTCTTCGAACTCGCGGCTTCATCGAGCTTGACGGTGATTTCACGCTGCGAGCCATCGCGGACAACGACGAGCGTCGCGTCGGACCCGGGCTGCACCGACGCGACACGGTTGCGCAGCGCGTTGATGTCCTGCACCGGCTGACCGTTGAAGCTGCGGATCACATCGCCCTGTTTCAGCCCCGCCCGTTCCGCTGCGCTCCCCTGCTCGACTGAGCTGATGATCGCTCCACCGGCCTCCTTCAACCCGAGGCTCTCGGCCATTTCCGCCGTCACAGGCTGAATCGCGACACCGAGCTGGGCCCGATGCACGCGCCCATCACGACGCAGCTGGTCGGACACCGAGCGCGCCATGTTGGCCGGGATGGCGAACCCGATGCCGATGTTGACCTCCGACACTGGCGCAAGTTGAGCGTTGATGCCGACCAGTTCGCCTTTCGTGTTGACGAGCGCACCGCCCGAATTGCCGTGATTGATCGGCGCATCGGTTTGCAGGAAATCCTCATAACTGCCGTTGCCCACGGAGGTGAACCGTCCCTTCGCGCTGATGATTCCCATCGTCACGGTCTGACCGATCCCAAAAGGATTCCCGACCGCCAGCACGACGTCGCCCACCTGGACGGCGTCCGAATCGCCGAGCGTCAATGCACTCAGGTTGGAGGCATCGACTTTCAACACGGCCAGGTCGCTCGCCTTGTCGGACCCCACCAGCTTGGCGGGCATGGTGCGGCCGTCGTTCAGCTCGACCTGAATGTCGTCGGCACTGTCGACGACGTGATGGTTGGTCAGAATGTAGCCGCCGGTGTCGACGATAACTCCAGAGCCCTGCCCACGTTGCCTGAACGAGCGTGGCTGACGTTGCTCACCGGGCTGTCGGTCACCTCGGTCGAATTGATCACCGAAAAAGCGACGGAGAAAATCGTCGTCCTGGGAGGCGGTCGGTGAAACCCTGGCCTTACCTTCTACGCGAATCGTGACGACGGCCGGTGCGACTCTCTTGACGAGATCGGCATAAGAATCCCCGGCAATCGCGCGCGTCGCGGACGGCGAGCTCGGCGGGATGACGGTGGCCGCGCCCTGTGAAGTCCGCCCCTGCGAGTCGGCGGCTATCACGCCCCATCCCGCTCCGACGAGGGCGACCGCCGCCACTACGGCCAGCGCTGCGCGCCTCGTCCGAGTAGTCCAATCGAAACGTCGACTCATGGCTTGTTCTCCTTGCTCGTCAGCTGGAGGTTCACAGCTGGTTGTTTTCCTCACCTGTTCGATTAGACGACGGGGTGCCTGTCGAGGACGTTGCGCGAACATTACATCGGTGAAAGGGAGGCGGTGGGCAGCGACACGGTAAAGGTGGAGCCCTTTCCGGGCTCGCTCGCGACCTCGACCGTACCGCCATGGGCCTGGACGATGGCCTTGACGAGACTGAGCCCAAGCCCAAGACCACGCTCGGCCCGACTGGAATCGCCCCTGAAAAGCCGGTCCCAGATCCGTGGGAGCTCGTCTGGCGGGATGCCAACGCCCGTATCCCGCACCCGAAGGAGGGCCCGACCGGCTTCTGACGTCGCTTCGATGTCGATGCGTCCCCCGGTCGGGGTGTACTTCACCGCGTTGTCGATCAGATTGGCCGCAACCTGCTCGAGCCGCGTACCGTCGGCCATCACCGCCACGTCCGGGCGGAGATCGGTAGCGACGACCACTCGCTTGGTGTCGGCAACGTCCCGGTAGAGATCGACGGCCCGCCCGACCACGTCGGCCAGTTGGATGTGGTCGCGGCGAAGCTGCAACGCGCCACTCTCTGCCTCTGAGATGTCCATCAACGTATTGAGCATCACGAGCACCCGGTCCGACTCCTCGACACAATCGGCCAGCGCCTCCCGATAGCGGTCGACATCCGCCGGTGCCGCGAGCGCCATCTCGGCCGTGCCACGCAACCGTGTCAGGGGAGTGCGAAGGTCGTGGGAGACGTTGTCGAGCGCGCCCCGCATCGCCGTCACCAGACCCTCGATCTTGTCGAGCATCGCGTTGAACAGCAGCGTGAGCTCGTCGATCGCGTCCGGGCGACCAGAGTCGGCAGTAAGAGGCACCCGCTCGTCTGTGCGGCCGGTGCGGATGATCGACGCGACGGCTTTGGTAAGGCGCCGAATCGGCAACAGTGCGGATTGCGTGACCACGAAGCCGCCGCTCAAAGCAATCAGGACGATGGAGAGCGTGACGACTCCGAGCGTCGCGCGAAACCTGGCAAGCAGATCGCTGCGCAGCTCCGTGCTCTTTCCCACCTGGACGAGCGTGCCGTCCCTGAGCACCAGCGAGTCGCTCTCGAGCGCCGACGGATCCCAGCCTTCGGGTTGGCTCAGCACGATGGCCTCGGCACCACGATCGACGACCCGCACGAACAGGCGCTCCGGCATCGTCGCCTGCTCCGTCCTGACCGTTTCCGCCAGCCGGCTCAGTCCGCCCCGCTGATATGCGGCTGCGTACTCTCCCAGCTTCGAGCGCAGAATCTGTCGGTCGCGTTGCGCCAACGATGCCGCGGTCAGCCAGTAGGTCAAGAAAACGATGAGAATCGCTCCCAGGACAAACAAGGTCGCGTACCAGAGAGCGAGACGCAGACCAAAGGCCGGAAACCCTCGGGCGCCGTTCACGACGGGTCCTCCCTCAACACGTACCCGACGCCACGAACCGTGTGCAGCAGCTTCTGCTCGAACGGCCGATCGACCTTCTCCCGCAGTCGGCTCACAAGGACATCAACGATGTTCGTTTGCGGGTCGAAGCTGTATTCCCACACATGAGACAGGATCATCGTCTTCGACACGACGCGCCCGGAGTTCCGCATCAGGTACTCGAGCAGCGCAAACTCGCGCGGTCGCAGCTCGATCGGCTTCCCGTTTCTCGTCACGCGGCGCGACAACAAATCGAGCAGGAGTCCGTCGATGCCGAGCGTGGTCGGCTCGGGCGTCCGAGTGGCGCGACGGACCAGAGCCTGCACGCGTGCGAGCAGCTCGGCGAACGCAAAGGGTTTCGTCAGATAGTCGTCGCCGCCGGCCTGCAATCCTTTGACCCGATCGTCGACGGTGCGACGAGCGCTGAGAATGAGGACCGGCGTCGTGATTCGACGGCTCCGCATCTCGTCGATCACCGACAGGCCGTCGCGCCTGGGCAACATCAAGTCGATGATGGCGACGTCATAGGGCTGCTGCAGTATGCGCTCCAGGGCCGCCTCGCCATCGTCCGCCCAGTCGACGGCAAAACCGGCTTCGCGCAGACCGCGCGCCGACGAATTCGGCAATCGTCGCGTCGTCTTCGACGAGCAGGGCGCGCATGGCCGCATCATAACCGCGACATCACCGACGTTGTTTGCCCAGCCATTGATCCTTCTGATGAGGCGACCGGGACATCGGGTCGATGCGCCGGCGGCGCACTGAGGAAGTCACAATTTACAATTCGAAATCTACAGACGTGAGGGAGGGTGCAGAAGTGTGCGACGATGGGCCTCGTTGCCCGCTGTAAATTGTGAATTGTGAATGGTGAATTGATACACTGCTGTCGTGCGTGTTTGGCTCGCTCTCGGATTGTTGGTCCTGGCGCAGGATCTCGCCCGTCCACCAGTACTCGCCAGCTCCTATCAAGACCCGCCGGCTGACGTCGAATCTCAGGATCCGGCTCGCCCCTCTTTCGAAGAGTTCCTTGCCGGCGTGCGCGTCGAGGCGCTCGAACGCGGCATCCGCGAAGAGATCGTCGATCTCGCCCTGTCGACGGTCGAGGCTCCGCTGCCAATCATCATCGAACGCGATCGCACTCAGGCCGAGGCAGTCCTGTCGCTCGACGACTACCTGTCCCGGCGCGTGACGGCCAGGCAAGTCACCCGCGCACGTGATGGGCTGGCGCGGCACCGTGCGCTGCTCGAGAAAGTGGCTGCCCGCTACGACGTCGAACCCGAAATCATCGTGGCTGTCTGGGGCATGGAATCGAACTTCGGCCGGTTCAGCGGCGTCCGCCCGACGGTACCGGCCCTCGCGACGTTGGCCTGGGATCCCCGGCGGTCGGCACTCTTCCGATCCGAGCTCTTTGCCGCCCTGGATATCCTCAACGCTGGCGACATCCAGGTTTCGAACATGAAGGGCTCGTGGGCCGGCGCCATGGGCCAGGTGCAGTTCATGCCGTCGAGCTATCTGAAGTTCGCCGAGGACTTCGATGGTGACGGCCGACGGGACATCTGGTCCACGCCGGCCGACGTCTTCGCCTCGATCGGCAACTATCTGAAGGCGGCCGGGTGGACGCGAGGACAGGGCTGGGGACGCGAGGTCCTCGTGTCTCAGGAGTCGGCGCAGGAGATCACGAAGTCCGTGGCGCGGCAGGAGGCCACGTGTCGAGCGAAGCGAGACCTGACAGTCCCGCTGCCGATGGCCGACTGGCAGCAGGCCGGCGTCCGGCTGACCGACGGGGCTGACCTCCCAACCAGTACGTCGGAGGCATCGCTGATGGCTGGATCGACGCGATCCTTCCTCGTGAACTCCAACTACAATGCGCTCCTCGACTACAACTGTTCTCACTCCTACGCCATCAGCGTCGGCCTGCTTGCCGACCGGCTCGGAAAGTCTGCTTCGAAAGCGAAGAGCCGAAAACCCGCTTCCCAGTCACGCGCCAGCAGCTAAAGCGTAATGCCGTTCGGAAATTCGCGACGCGACCCGCGGCGGGAAGCATCGCGGGCCGTCGCGCCGGTTCCGTCAGCCCGAAAAACGGCGTTGCGCTCGCCGCCCTGTCGCTGGCGCGGCCGTCCTACCGATTCGCGACATCGCTCCGATCAACGAGTCCCGCCTCGGGCAACGCCTCGGTCCGGGTGACCTCGCGGCAGACGGCCGCGCAGGCCTCGGCTTCACGCCGTTTTTCCTGCACCCGTGGCGGGCTGACTCCAAACGGCGCGCGGCCCGCGACGCTTCCCGCCACGGCTCCGCGCCGTCGCTGGCGGCTGGCGGAACCGTCGACGCGGAGGGTCGTCGGCTGGCGCAAGGGCCGTGCAGTCGACCCGTCACGCGTCAGGAACACCCGCGCGCAGTGAGTGAGTTCGCGGCGGTCTCTCGCGATGTCACCCGGGGGCCCCAAGCCTCCCGGACGGGGCTCGTTGATCTGCGCGATGCCGCAAGTTGGTAAGACCGCCGCGCAGCGCCAGCGTTCGAACGGAGCGCCGGTTTTCCGGGTCGACGTGACGGCCCGACGCGTCAGCTGACGACCCTCCGCCGTGTCGGCTCTCGGCGCCAAATGTGGCCAACGCTCAGCAGCACAAGCGTTCGGCTCATTGAATTTCCGAACGGCATTAAGCTAAAGCGCAGCTTTAGCAGCTCCCTCATTCGCATTCAGTCGCTCGGCGCAAACGACACGAATTTCGGCGTTTTCTGTCGTCCCGTGGCAGAATCTGCGCGTGATATCGACCCTCCAGCCATGTCGCTGGTAATCGGAACCCGGCTCGGTCAGTACCAGGTTCTCGCTCTGCTTGGAGCCGGAGGGATGGGCGAAGTCTACCGGGCCCGCGATTACAAGCTGAATCGAGACATTGCCCTGAAAGTCTTGCCGGATCTGTTCGCAGTCGATCCGGATCGGCTGGCGCGATTCCAACGCGAGGCGCAATTGCTCGCCTCACTCAACCATCCCCATATCGCGGCTATTTACGGATTCGAAGACGCAGGTGACAGGCACGCGCTGGTGCTCGAGTTGGTTGAGGGCCCGACACTCGCCGAGAGGATCGACGGTTCGACCGGGTCGCGAGACCCGGCCCAACCGACGGTCGGCAGGGCTCAGCCTTCAGGTCGACCCCTACCACTGGAAGAGGCGCTGCCGATCGCGCGACAGATCGCGGAAGCACTGGAGGCAGCGCATGACCACGGAATCGTCCATCGAGATTTGAAACCGGGCAACATCAAGCTGCGGCCGGACGGGACGGTCAAGGTGCTGGATTTCGGGCTCGCGAAGGCTCGGGACCCGGTCGATGTCGAGCACGACATCAAGCGGCCCGAGGCGTCGCAATCGCCCACTCTGACGACTCCGGCGATGACCCGGGCAGGAGTGATCCTCGGTACAGCGGCCTACATGAGCCCCGAACAGGCACGTGGAATGCCGGTCGACAAGCGCACGGACATCTGGGCGTTTGGCTGCGTCCTCTATGAGATGCTCACGGGGTCGCGCGCCTTCGAGGGCGATCACGTCACCGACACACTCGCTGCGGTAGTTCGGGCAGATCCAGACTGGAGCCGGCTGCCGCCTGGAACGCCATTGGGCGTTCGACGACTCCTCGGCCGCTGCCTCGAGAAGAATCGAACGCGTCGTCTGAGGGACATTGGTGACGCGGTGCTCGATCTCGACGATCGGCAGACCGAAACGTCCGAGAAAAGCTCGGCCAATCGGGGGGTTCCGCTCCTCCGAGAGCGGATGGCCTGGGTTTCGGCGTTGGTCCTGCTGGCGGGGGTCGTGGCTGCGATGGCGTTTCGTCCGGTGCGGCCCGCGCCCGAGATGCGCCTGGAAATCACCACACCGTGGGTGGGCTTTGACAACCTGGATGCGGCATCACTCGCGCTCTCTCCCAACGCCGTAACGCTCGCCTTCGTGGCGACGGCAGAGGGCTTGCCGCGGTTGTGGGTTCGTCACCTCAACTCCACGACTGCGCGGCCCATCCCGGGGACCGGCGGAGCGAGCCTTCCATTCTGGTCTCCAGACAGCCGGTCCATCGGCTTTTTCGCGGACGGCAAACTGAAGCGTGTGGACGTCGACAGCGGATCGGTCCAGATACTGGCGAATGCACCAGTGGGACGGGGCGGCAGTTGGAGCCGAGATGGAGTGATTCTGTTTACGCCGACGAACAGTGGCCTGATTCAACGTGTTTCGGCGACCGGCGGCGAGGCCGCGAACGTGACTGGAAGGGTTCCGAGTCAGATGAGTCATGTGTTTCCGCAATTCCTGCCGGACAATCGTCACTTCCTTTTTTACGTGCAAGGCACCGCGGAGGCTCGGGGCGTTTACGTGGCGCAGCTCGACGGTGGACAACCGATCCACCTGCTCGATGCTGACGCAGCCGCGATTTACGCAACACCGGGACGACTGTTGTTCGTCCGACAGGGAACACTCTTCGCGCAGGACTTTGACATTGCGCGGTTGGCATTGAGCGGAGGACCGTTTTCCGTGGCGGACCAGGTGGCAGTGAGTGGAGGCGGCAGCGCGGCGCTCTCCGCGTCCGATGCCGGCCACGTCGCGTATCGCGCCGGATTGCCTGGCGGGCTGCGGCAACTGGTTTGGGTCGATCGGTCAGGCCGCGAGCTCGAGCGAATCGGTGAGCCAATCAGTGGGGTCGCCGTCAATCCAGCAATCTCGCCGGACGGTCGCCGCCTGGTGCTCCAGCGCACCATAGATGGGAATATCGATATCTGGCAGCTCGAGCTCGGGCGCGGAACGCTCAGCCGTTTGGTTTCGAACCCGGCGCTCGACGTCAACCCGATATGGTCTCCCGACGGTCGATGGATCGCATTCGGTTCGAACCGGATGGGAGCCGTCGATCTCTATCGAAAATCGGCGACTGGTTCGGGCAGCGAGGAACCGCTCCTGAAGTCGCCGAACACCAAAAGCGTAACCGACTGGTCGCTCGATGGGCAGTGGTTGCTTTATCGGGATGCCGACCCGAACACGGGCTTCGACGTCTGGGCGCTCCCGATGACCGGCGAACAGAAGCCGCTTCTGGTTGTCCAGACAAGCTTCGATGAGCGTGACGCACAGTTCTCGCCCGACGGGAAATGGGTTGCGTACGGCTCGAACGAGTCCGGTCGCTTCGAGATCTACGTTCAGCCGTTCCCCGGCCCCGGAACGAAGTGGCGCATCTCCACCAATGGGGGAGCTCAAGTGCGCTGGCGGCGCGATGGCAAGGAATTGTTCTACATCGCGCTCGACGGCCGGCTCGCGGCAGTCCCGATCACTCTCGATCCGAACGCGCAGACAGTTGGGGCCGGCGAACCAACGCTTCTTTTCACAGCGCCGATTGGCAACCCGGTTCCCACGATCGACCGGCACGAATACATGGCCTCTGCGGATGGCGAGCGCTTCCTCCTGAATACGCTGACCGGGGAGTCATCGTCGCCAGTCACGATCATCCTGAATTTCCGACCCAAGCCGTGAGCCATTCGACCTGAACTTTTCGAGTTGCGACCGCAGTATCGGCGGTTGAGTCGGGGCTCGTCAGGGTGGAGTGTAAAATCAAGGCATGAACGAACTCGGTCTCGACGAACGCGGCATCGTCACGGCGTGCTCGTCGTGCGGGCAGAAGAACCGGCTCACGTATGAGCGCCTCGGCGACCCGGTCAGATGTGGACAGTGCAAGGCGCAGCTGTCCGCTCCACATTCCCCCATCGAAGTGACTTCATCGAACGAATTCGACCGACTAATCGCGCACTCTTCGCTTCCGGTCGTGGTCGATTACTGGGCGCCGTGGTGCGGACCCTGTCGAATGGTTGCACCGGAGCTCGAAAAGGTCGCTGACAGGCAAGCGGGGCGCTACCTGGTCGTCAAGGTCAACACCGACGCACTCACCGAACTTGGCGAACGCTTCGGCATCAGATCGATTCCGACGATGGCGGTGTTCGCCGGTGGACGCGAAATCGGCCGGACGACGGGTGCGCGCCCGGCGAGGGACATCGAAGCTTTCGTCGAGCACGCCAGGGCCCAGACGCACTCGCGGGCGTAACCCAGACGGTTGTCCCGTGAACCCTTGAACCCTTGAACCTTTGAACCCTTGAACCTGTTAGATAGGACTCTGCCAGACCGCCCGCCCGACGAAGAAGGGTCCCAGCCGCTCGAGGTAAAGCGACGTCTGCTGCGTCTTTCGCATCGCCTGGACTATCGCAGATAGTGGATAGAGGTCCTTGCCGATGAGGCCGATGACGAAGTCGTTGTCCTCTTTGTCGAGTCCGTGGCATGCCAGGCGAATGTCGTGCGCCAAATCGGCGGCACCGAACGACATGCCGATGGCTCCGTGCTCGGCGAGGATGACGCGCTGTTCCTCGGGTGGCAACTGAGCGAAGCGCCCGCTCCGACGCAGCGGATACCAGATCGCCCAAGGCCACTCGCGGTTGAGAACCGTCCGCCGCGGACGATGGAGGAGGATGTCGAGCAGGTCGGGTTCGTAGCCGAGCGAATACGTACGGCCAAGCATCGTGTACTCGGGTTTCTGCACGAGCGTGGCAAACGGCCGCTGCTTCAAGAGCGGACGGACCCGATCGAAGAACGACGCGGGGTCGTCACCGAACGTGAGCAGCGCGACACCACCCGGATCGTTCATGTCTTCGTACAACACGCTGGCGATGCTCGCGCGTTCCAATGTGTCACGAAGCGTGGAGGGATCGGCGCAGCCGCCAAACGCGAGCAGCTGCATGAACAGCCGCGTGTCGGCACGCTGCGGTTGACCGCCCTTCATGCCACCTTTTTCGCTGATGTCCGGAGGTTCCGGTCCGCGACGGGTCTCGGTCGTCATGTGTTGAGTATAATCCCCGGACTTTCATGCCGGGCTATCGCGTGCGTCCCGCCACGCTCGCCGACGTCGACGTGCTCGTCCATCATCGCATCGGGATGTTCGCCGATATGGGCACAGAGCTCGATGCGAGTGTGGTCGGCGGCGCGTTCCGGCAGTGGCTTGGGAAAGTGATGCCCGAGGGCATCTACCAGGCGTGGCTCGTCGAGACCGATGGGGGCGAAGTCGTCGCCGGAGGTGGGATTACGGTCCTGCCGTGGCCTCCCGGCCCCCACACGCTCACGAATCGGATCGCGTTCGTGTACAACGTGTACACCGAACACGCGCATCGCCAGCGCGGTCTTGCGCGGCGCGTCATGGAGACGATCCACGAATGGTGCCGCGCGAACCGCATCGGAGCCGTTTTGCTGAATGCCAGCCAGGCCGGTCAGCCACTCTATGAGTCGCTGGGCTATCGGCCCTCACCATCGATGATGATGGTCATGACGCTCGAGCCATGAACCGAGCTTGGTGATTTCCGCGCTGGACTGGCGAAACGCCTCGGATTTGGATAGGATCTTGAGCCCGGAGACGAGAATGCCATTCATCATCACGGACCCTTGTATCGAAACAAAGGACACGGCTTGCGTAGACGTGTGCCCGGTTGACTGCATCCATCCCCGAAAAGACGAACCCGAGTTCGCGCAGGCGACCATGCTCTACATCCATCCCGATGAGTGCATCGATTGCGGCGCGTGCGTTCCGGCGTGTCCGGTCACGGCGATCTACGAGAGCATCGATGCGACACCGGCGAACCAGAAGGATCTCATCGAGGCCAATGCGGTGTATCGCAACGGCGACGCGGAAACGATGGCGCGTGCGGAAGAAATCGTCAAGGCGCACATCGCCGCCCAGCCGGATCTGATGGCCGTTCCGGCCGCAGAGCGTCAAGCGGCACACGCCTCACACTAGGCTGCCAGCTACCGGCTTCCAGCTACCGGCTAAACAGCCGACCCTCAGTTTCCGCTCTGCTGGAAGCTGGCAGCTGGAAGCTGGTAGCTGATGAAAATCGCCACCTGGAACGTCAACGGCATCCGGGCACGTCAAGCGCAGGTCCAGGAATGGATCGAGCGTGAGCGGCCGGATGTCGTCTGCTTGCAGGAAATCAAGGCGGGGCCCGACGACATCCCCCTGTTTCTCTGCAATCTCGAGGGCTACTGGTGCTACTGGCACGGCGGCAAGGGGTATTCGGGTGTCGCGCTCCATGTCCGACAGGATCTGGCACCCGAACAACCGGCGTTCGTCCACCCTGCCTTCGACAATGAGAATCGGATCGTTACCGTCGACATCCGCGCCGATGCGGGCCCGGTGACGGTCGCGTCGATCTACGCGCCGAATGGCGGCAAAGACTTTCCCGCCAAGATGCGATTCCTCGGGGCGCTCGACGAATATGCCTCGGCTTTCCAGGACGCGAACCGCCTGCTCGTTCTCTGCGGCGATCTGAACGTCGCCCGTGCCGAGATCGACGTCCATCCCAAGGAACGCAAGCCGCGCGCGATCGGGCAGCTTCCCGAGGAGCGGGCGCTGCTCGAACGCCTGATTGGACGCGGATTGGTCGACGTCGGACGCGCGCTCGATCCCGACAATGAGGGCTTGTTCACGTGGTGGGCGCCCTGGCGCAACCTGCGCCAGCGAAACATCGGCTGGCGTCTCGACTACGTCCTCGCCAGCGCGGTGCTGGCGGCGCGCGCGACGGCCTGTCCGGTACAGCGCGAGGTTGGCACGAGCGACCACGCGCCCGTCGTCGCGGTTTTTGATTAGACACGTTGAAGCGAGCTCCACCGTGTCCCCTGTGTCCTCCGTGGTGGAGAGCTTTTCAACCGACAACCGAAAGCTACGAGCCTCCATGAGCTCCGTCCTCGAACGATTTCTCCGGTACGTTCGTTACGACACACAGTCGGACGAACGCTCGACGTCCTGTCCTAGTACCGAACAACAGCTGGTCCTGCTGCGCGAGCTCGCCCGCGAACTTCGCGAGCTCGGGTTGACGGACGCGGGCATCGACGCGTACGGCTACGTGATGGCGACGATCCCCGCCACGACGCGGAAACCGGACGTGCCCACGATCGGGTTCATCGCGCACGTCGACACGTCCCCGGAAACGAGCGGCGCCGGTGTCAAACCGCTGGTCCATCCCCGGTACGACGGACGCGATCTCGTCCTCCCGGACGATCCCACGATGGTCTTGAGACTCGCGGACAATCCGGCGCTTGCCGGGCAGATGGGCCACGATATCGTCACCGCCTCCGGCACGACGCTCCTCGGGGCCGACGACAAGGCCGGCGTCGCCGAAATCGTCACGGCCGCGGAGTATCTGCTCGCCCATTCGGACATACCGCATGGCCCGGTCCGAATTGCGCTGACGCCGGACGAGGAAATCGGTCGGGGGCCCAGGCGTTTCGATGTCGCGCGATTTGGCGCGTATTGTGCCTACACCGTGGACGGCGGCAGCCGGGGCGAAGTGGAGGCCGAAAGCTTTTCGGCGGACGCCATGACGGTCACGTTCCTCGGCTTCAACACCCATCCCGGCTACGCGAAGGGCCGCATGGTCAATGCAATCAAGGTCGCCGCCGACTTCATCCATCACCTGCCGACGGACCGGATGTCTCCAGAAACCACGGATGGACAACAGGGATTCGTTCATCCGTACGTGCTGCAGGCAGGCGTCGAGCGGACCTCCGTGAAGTTGCTGATTCGAGACTTCGAGACGCGAGCACTGGCGGACAAGGAGGCACAAATCGAATCGCTCGCTCGCGCAGCCGTGGCACGCTTCCCTGGCTCGAGACTGGACATCTCAATCGAAGAGTCGTACCGCAACATGAGAGAAGTCTTGGATCGGCATCCCGAGGTCATCCGCTACGCGCACGACGCCGTGCGCCGCGCAGGCCTCGATGTGAAGTCGCGGTCTATTCGCGGTGGAACGGATGGCTCGCAACTCTCGTTCATGGGCCTGCCGGCGCCCAACATCTTCGCAGGTGAGCACAATTTCCATTCTCGGCTCGAGTGGGTATCGGTGCAGGACATGGAGAAAGCGGTCGAAGTCATCGTGCATCTGTGCCGCATCTGGGAGGAGCAGGCGGCCTCGTGGTATTCTGAGGTTCGGAATCGATGAGCGAACCCTCTTTCCTTTCGAATTCGCCGGCCGACGAGGCAGCGAGCGACCTGGCCACTGCTTTGACGCAGGCGCAGGTCGAGACGCTGGAGCAGGTGGAGGCGACGTCGATTCCTCTGGTGCTCGACCAGAGCGAGCCGCAAGCCGAACCTCACGACAGTCGGTGGGCACGGGCGGGCAAGGAAGCCCTGGCGGGCCTCCAGACGCTGATTTCGGCGGCGGTCTATGCCTCACTCATCGTGACCTTCGGCTTCCAGGTGGCGCGCGTCGATGGCATGAGCATGGAGCCGACTCTGGAGGATCACGATCGACTCATCGTCAACAAATTGGTGTACGAGCTTGGCGAACCACGGCCGGGCGACATCGTGATGTTGTACTACCCGGTCAATCCCGAGAAGATGTTCGTCAAGCGCGTGATCGCTCGAGAGGGAGACACGGTCCAGATCGTCGACGGCCGTGTCTACGTCGACGACAGGCCGCTCAGCGACGACTACGTACCGCCCGCGTTCCGCAGCCACGACGACTGGGGCCCACAGGTCGTCCAGCAGGGTTACTACTTCGTCATGGGCGACCATCGCAACAACAGCTCTGACAGCCGCCATTGGGGCCCGGTACCCAAGAAGTACATCGTCGGCAAGGTGAAGGTGCGGTGGTGGCCGATCCAGGACGCGCGATTCTTTGAGTAAGACTCGTCCCTGTATCGTGCTCATTGGCGCTCCCGACGTCCTGCCGGCGCTCAAGCAGTCAATCGACGGCGACGCGGAGGTGCTGACCTTTGCCGACGCTGATGCGCTGCGTGCCTTGGAAGTCATCAGCCGCCGTCATCCGATTGCCGTCATCGTCGAAAAGGTGTTCGCCGCCACGCCGCGAGGGGCGGCGCTCATCAACCGGATCAAAGCCGACCCCACTCTCGCGAAATCCGAGGTGCGCGTCGTCGGAAAGGGACCAGCCGATACTCAGATTGTGGCGCCGGTTGCCGAGGCCGTCACGCCTCCCCTCGCGCCGCTCGACCAGCGGGGCACGCGACGTGCTCCACGCTTCAAGATTGCCGGTTATCTCGAGATTGTGGCCGACGGCAACCTGGCGACCGTCGTCGACCTGTCGACAATCGGCGCGCAAATCGTGTCGGTGATCATTCTGAAGCCGAACCAGAAGGTCCGCATGGTGCTCACCGACGAAAAAGCGACCATTCGCTTCGCGGCGGTCGTGGCGTGGGCGGCGTTCGAGATTCCACCGAAGGATGGTCCCCGTTATCGCGCGGGCATCGAGTTCATCGACGCCGACGCCGACGCGCTCGAGGCGTTCTGCGTTCGGCACAGGAAGCCCTGACACTTCCCGCTCGCGGGGCTCGGCTGTCTCTTCCGATTGCGTACCGACACCGGATCGCGGCTCGCACCTCAATCCGCGATCGGCAATCGACAATCCGCGATGACGTCTTTTCTGAAGATGGTGTCGCCGCGCTCGGAGCCGGTCGAGATCAGCGCGACCGGCACGCCTGACACCTCTTCCAGGCGGGTCACATAACGTCTCGCGGCTTCCGGCAAATCCGCCAATCTGGACAGACCGCGCGTGGCCGCCGACCAACCGGGCATGGTTTCGTACACCGGCTCACACGCCGCCAGTCGCGCCACATCCGACGGAAAGTCCGCGAGTGTCCGATTCCCGCAGCGGTATCCGGTACAGATCTCCAGGCGCTCGAGCCCATCCAATACGTCGAGCTTGGTCAGCGCGAGCGCATCGAGCCCGTTGATCCGGACGCTGTATCGAACCGCGACGGCGTCGTACCATCCACAACGCCTTGGCCGTCCCGTGACGGCCCCGTACTCGTGGCCGCTCTCCCGAAGTTTCTGGCCCATCTCGCCGAACAGTTCGGTCGGCAGCGGCCCTTCGCCGACACGCGTGGTGTACGCCTTGGCGACCCCGAGGACGCCGCCGATGAGACGCGGACCGATGCCGAGGCCCGTACACACGCCGCCAATCGTGGCGTTCGACGAGGTCACAAACGGATACGTCCCGTGATCGATGTCGAGCAGCGTGCCCTGTGCGCCCTCGAACAGGACGGTCTTGCCGCTTTGCATCGCCTCGCTCAGCATCAGCGAGACGTCGCGTACCCAAGGCCTGATTCGGGCCCCGTAGGTCAGCAGTTGATCGAGGACTGCGCGCCAGTCCATCGTGGTGTCCTGGACGAGCCGGTTTCGCGCGGTGACATTGTCGCGGACGTCCTGCTCGAGGGCCCGAACATCCCCAAGGTCAGCGGCCCGAATGCCGCGGCGCGCGATCTTGTCTTCGTAAGCCGGCCCGATGCCGCGTGAGGTCGTCCCGATTTTCCGCTCTCCGCGCCGCGCTTCCGCGAGCAGATCCAGGTCGCGGTGATACGGCAGGATCAGGTGCGCCTTGTCGCTGATGACAATGCGGTCATCGACGTCGATACCGTTGGTGGCGAGCTCGTCGACCTCCGCGACAAGCGCCTGAGGATCAACGACCAGTCCATTTCCGATGACGCAGGTGACGCCGGCGTGAAGAATGCCGGACGGGATCAGCCGAAGAATGAACTTGGTGCCGGAGACGTAGACGGTATGTCCAGCATTGTGACCGCCTTGATAGCGAGCGACGATGTCGAACCCGGGCGTCAGCAGATCGACAATCTTCCCTTTGCCCTCGTCGCCCCATTGGGCGCCTAGCACAGCAAGATTCATGGTTGTGGGTCGTAGGTCATGAGTTCTGGGATGCTTCAGTTGTCCGCTTCGCTAAAGATTCTACCTGACCCTAGACTAGTCACTTCACGATTAACGAGGCGACGACTTAGTCAAGCGAAAATTTTTTCATTTTCAAATTGACAACGCGCGTCTCACTTTTTAGTGTCTACCTTTCGCGACCTCGTCCAACGCCCGCGGTACTCCAAGGAACGCGCATGTTGACGCCACGTTCAACGTTGACCCGCCGGCTCGTCGCGGCGCTCGATGCCTCGCCGCCTCGCGTCCCTGTGCTCGTGGGTGGATGCGGAAGCGGGCGTTCGACGCTGCTTCAGCAACTCCGCGATCGCGGAGGACGCGGACCCATCCAGTCGATTGACGTCGAGCGCATTGCGACCACACCCGAGCGATTTCACCGTGCGATCGCCGAAACCTCTCCGGTGCCAATTAGCGAAGCCCCGTCGAAGGGCGCCCGAATCGCCTTCGACGCGACGCTCGATTTCTTCAGCCGCGCGCGATCGAGCGGCGGGACGCCGGTGACTTTCCTGCTCGACGAATTTCTCGAGCTCCGAACCTTCGAGAGTTTTCCGGGCCTCCGGCGCGTGCTGCACGATTTCGTGGGCTGTATCTCATTGAGTAGTAACAAGTTCGTGTTGACCAGCCGCTATGTGGCGCGAACCCTGCGTCTGCTCCGCGACCATTCGGCGCGCTTCGAAGTCATCCACACTCCAGGGCTGACCGTCGAAGACACGCTCGACGTGATGGCCTCGGCAGGTGGTCCGCCCGATGCGCACGATGTGCAGCACACCGCTCGAAGCGTCCAAGCGTTGACGGATGGACGTCCGGCCTACGTTCGCGTGATTGCCGAGGAGCTCTCCGCGATGCGCGAGCACGGAGGTGGCGACCCGGTAAGTGCACTTGTCTCGTTGATGACGCCCGACGGACGTTTGTCGAAACTCTGCTGCTTCTGCTACGAATTGCGCCTTCACCGTGCGCGCGGATACGGAGCGCTCAAAGCCATTCTCGAGATCCTCGGCGAAGAAGAGGACCTCACGCTGACTGAAATCTCTCAGCGCCTGCAGCGCACTCCAGGGTCGACGAAAGACTATCTCTCCTGGCTCGAGGATGTGGACCTTGTGACCTCGCGGCACAAACGCTACAGCTTCACCGATCCCCTGCTGCGCATGTGGGTCCGCCTGCACTGCCGCGCCACCGCGCCCACCGACGACGACTTGGCGCGCGAGGTGCACCGCTACGCGCTGCCACGCCTGCCCCAGCAGGAGCCGGCGCTGGCCATGGCCGTCGCAGGAAGCGCACCGTCGGAAGAAGAAAAGAAGCCCTGGGGCATCATCGAGATCGACTAATTCACAATTTGTCGCGCAGGCCTCCGCCTTCGCTGAAGCTCCGGCGACCGCCGTAGCCTTGGCGGAGGCTGGTCAGGCCTGCCCGGCCCCGCCGACCACAGCAGCCCTGAAGGGGCATGCCGGGCGGAAATTCGAATGGCAGCCGAAAGCTTGTGTTGCTGTTCGGCCGCAATTGGGCCGAGAGCTGACCGCGAACAGCCGTCAGTTGGCGCGACGGTCGGAGCCGTGGCGGGAAGCATCTCGGGCCGCGCGCCGGTTGCGTCAGCCGACCATCGGGGCGGACGGCGTGACTCCAAGGCGCGCGGCCTAGAGGGCTGCGCTACTACTGGTCGATCGCAAGTTTTTCTGCTATTTGTCGATTGTAAATTTCTCGAGCGCGAGTCGCGCGGCCTCCTGCTCTGCCTCCTTCTTGCTCGGGCCCGTGGCCACCGCCACCGCGTCGCCCCCGACCACGACTTCCACATGGAAGACCTTGCGATGATCGGGACCGAGTGCGCCGGCCAACCGATACTCTGGCAGCGACTGATCGTGTGACTGCAGGTACTCCTGAAGCGCCGACTTGTAGTCCTGCCCGGCGAATCCGTGCCGGCGGACATCTTCGATCAGTGGAGCGAACTCTCGCACGAGAAACGCTCGAACGTGCTCGATGCCACCATCGAGGTAAATAGCGGCTATGAGAGCTTCGTAGCCGTCGGCCAACAGCGCCTGCTTGCGGCGGCCTCCGGTCTTTTCCTCACCCCTCCCGAGCAGCAGATGATCCCCAAGCGCGAGGCGCTCGGCCTGCCGGGCCAACGCGGCGGTCGAGACGAGCGCCGCTTTCGCCTTCGACTTCTGCCCCTCGTCGAATTCCGGAAAGTCCCGGAACAGGACGTCGGCCATGACAAACCCGAGCACGGCATCGCCCAGGAACTCGAGCGATTCGTTGTCGCGCACGCCGCCGCTGATGTCCTCGTTGGCGCGCGACGTGTGCGTCATGGCGTGTTCGAGCAGCCCGATATCGCGGAAACGGTACGCGATACGCCGCTGCAGGTCCTCGAACTCGTCGCGCAGCCGAACCACGCGGCCCTCGGGCAGTTCGGTTCGGTGGCTTTCGATGATGCGGTGCGCCTCGAGGGCGTCGGCCTCGTTGACGGAAATCCGGACCTCCCCGAGCACGCTGACGGTCAGCGGAAACACGGATTGCCCGGCGTCGGACGTCACTGAGGGAATGCCGTGCGCTTCGAGCAGGCCGCGAACGACGCTGGCTTCCACCTCCGAATGCGCGCGAAAGATGACCACCAGGCCGGCCACGGTTACTTAGAGACTCTCCACCACAGAGGACCTGAGGACGTGGTCATTCGCGGCACGCTGGATGTCGCGGCGCGCTCTTGGAACGCCTTGCAGAATTGACGACGGCAACCGCAGAGGAGCAGAGCACGCAGAGTAAATCGCCTTGCTCGGCGTCCTCGGCGTCCTCCGCGGTCAATTGTGAAACGCACGCTTAGTATCCGGCGATCTCGGCGGGCACCTCCGCGGGCCGCGCCGGTTCGGCCGCGCCATCGTCGACCTTGAGCAAGATCATCGTCATATCGTCGTGCTGCGGCGCGCTGCCGGCAAATGCCTGCACTTCGCGCACCACGCGTTCGCGCAGCTCGTCTGACGAAAGATGCGCATGCTCCTCCGCCAGACGGCCGAGGCGCGCTTCTCCGAAGCAATCGTCGCTCTCGTTCATCGCTTCGCTGATGCCATCCGTGAAGAACACCATCAGATCGCCGGGATGAAGCTCGATCGTCTGTTCTTCCAGCAGCTTCTCGAACATCTCGCCGCTGTCGATATTGAGGCCCAGGACGAGGCCGTCCGGCGCGAGCACCCGGACGCGGTGGTCGAGGCGAGACACCGGACCTGGCACGTAGATCAGCGGCGTGTGTCCCGCGCGCGCGTACGTCATCGTCATGCGGTCCAGGTCGACGACCGCGTACGTCATGGTGATGAAGCTGCGTGCGTCCAGGTTTGCCGCAATGATGTTGTTGGCCGCAAGCATCAGCTCGCGCGGCGACGTGTGAATTCTGCTGAGCGACAGCATGAGGCCCTTCAGTTCGGCCATGTACAGCGCTGCAGACGTCCCTTTGCCCGACACGTCGGCAATCAGCAGGCCCAGCCGGTGATCGCTCAGCCTGAAGAAATCGTAATAGTCGCCGCCTACCTCACGCGCCGGCATGCAGAGCGCCGTCACCGACAAGCCGGGCATCACGAGCGGACCGCTCGGCAGGAGGGACATCTGAATCTCGCGCGCGATGCGCAACTCCTCTTCCAATCGCTTCTTCTCGGCCGCCTGCCTGAGGAGGTCCTCGATGCTGGCGGTCATCGAGTTGAACGAGGAAGACAGCTCTCCCAGCTGGTCGTCGGTCTTGACAGCGATCTTCTGCGTGAAATGGCCCTGGCGCACGCGTTCGGTGCCGGCGAACAGCTCGTGAACCGACCCGGTGATCGATTTGGCCAGCGTCAGGCCGGCAACGAGCGCGACAAACTGAATCACCAGGAACAGACCGCCGATGATGAAGAGGACGAGCAGCAAGCCCTGGCCGAAGTTCCGGCCGACCAATCCTTGCGCCGATGAAATGCGATCGTAGAGCTCGGTTACGCTCAAATCGGTCGAAACCATCAGGGTGCCGGCCTCCCCAGACGTCCAGTCGCGGTACTCGAACAGACGATCCAGGCTTCCAGGCAGACTTGAGCTCGGGCTGATCGCAGACATCTTGACTGGCCCGTCGACCTGACGGCCGGGCAGAGGCCGGACACCGTGCGCGGTGTCCAGTACCGCGCTGACGTTGGTCACCTGCACGCCGGTCTCACGTCGCAACTGTTGCGTAGCCCGCTCGGTCACTGGCAGATCGACGACGACGGCGTACCCTGGGCGCGGCGAATCGGGAAATGCCACCGCGCGGACCAGCATGTGGGCATCTTCCGCTTCAACTGCCTCGTTCGTGCGTGCTTCGGCGTGCGGCACCGCGTAGGCCAGCACACCCGCGAAGCCCGCGCAATCGATCCAGTTCGGAACTGACCGCGGCGGCTCGACGTGCGCCCAGGGCCCGGCTATCGGCGGCGTGGCCGGAATGGGGGACGCCGACCCCGACGGGCTCCGCTTGGCCGTATCGGCGCACGCGCGATCTACCGGTACGACAACGATCGACAGATCCGGGAATTCGCCGGCCGCCGAAGCGAGCCTTCTATTGACGACGTCGGCGGCGTCACGTCCTCCGCCGCGCTGCAGCTCCAGCGCCGCACTCTGGGCGATGAACCGCGCCCGATCGCCCACGGACCGAAGCCGGCTCTGGACCAGGTAGGAGCTGAAGTTGAAGAAGAGCAGATAGCCGCTCAACAGGAAGAACGCGACGATGAGCATCGCCGGGACGAACCCGATGAAAATGTACGAAAGTATGAGCTTGCGTCGTACGCGCCACAACAGGCGCTGCCTGGCGATGATCAGGAGTCGGAAGACGAAGTAGGCCGCTCCGACCGCCAACGCCACTCCCGCGACTGTGTCGATGACCGCCAGAAACGCCGGCACTGGTCCAAAGAGCACACCGATGGCATAGACGACCAGACGCACGACGACGCCGATGACGATTGCTCGACCGGGAAACGTGTGGAGCAACGCATGGCGCAGTCCGAGCGGGCGATTTCCAGACGGCACCGCGGAACGGGATCGTTGTCCAGGCATCGGCGCAAACCAAACGCTGCCGCGGCAATCACGAAAACGAGAACGAAGTCACCGGCAACCGCGGTTCCGCGTTGGACTTGGCGATATTAACAGATGTATCGTACCGGGATCGTGAAGCTCACTGCGAACGCGCGATTCAGGACCATTCTGTCTCCACGCTGGGCAGGAGCCCGACCCCTCGACTGGCGCCATCATCACGCCGATTTATCAGACGTCGACATACGTCCAGGAAGAGCTTGGCAAACACAAGGGCTACGAGTACGGCCGCACGCACAATCCGACGCGCTTGGCGCTCGAGCGAAACCTTGCCGCCATCGAAGGTGGCAAGGCAGGTTTCGCGTTCGCCTCGGGCATGGCGGCCATCGGCGCAATCGGCACCATGCTCCAGGCAGGCGATCACGTGATCGTGACCGACAACGTCTACGGCGGGACGTTTCGGCTGTTCGAGCAGGTGCTCACGCGATACAAGCTGTCGTTTTCGTACGTGGACACGTCCGACCTTGACGCGGTCGAGCGCGCCGTGACTCCGACGACGCGGATGCTGTTCGTCGAGACGCCCAGCAATCCGATCCTCACCTTGACCGATCTGGAGGCGGCCGCCGCGCTGGCGCATCGACATCGCTTGCGCCTCGTGGTCGACAATACGTTCGCGAGCCCGTACCTCCAGAGGCCGATTGAGCTCGGCGCCGACATCGTCACACACAGCACGACGAAGTACCTGAACGGTCACAGTGACAGTGTGGGTGGAATCGTCGTGGCGACGAGCGACCCCGATATCGAGTGGTTGAGATTCGTTCAGAACGCCGGCGGCGCCATCCTCAGCCCTTTCGATTCCTGGCTGGTGCTCCGCGGCACCAAGACGCTGCCGCTGCGCATGCAGCGGCATGACACGAACGGGGCGGCGCTCGCCGAGTTTCTGGCGTCACACCCGAAGGTCCGCCACGTGTACTACCCGGGACTTGCGTCTCACCCCCAACATGCACTCGCCAGGCGGCAGATGCGCGGATTTGGCGGGATGGTGTCCTTCGAGCTCGGCTCCCTCGACGCCGTTCGTCGGCTGCTCAAATCCGTCCGACTGCTTTCGCTCGCCGAAAGTCTCGGCGGCGTGGAGACGCTCATCTCCCATCCGGCCACCATGACGCACGCCTCGGTGCCGGCCGACCGCCGTCACGCGCTGGGGATCACCGATGGGCTGGTTCGCGTGTCCGTCGGCGTCGAGGACATCGAGGATCTGAAGGAGGACCTGGCGCAGGCGCTGGAGGCTGTCTAGACGTGATCGACTTCATTCTTCACAGCGACCGATATCTGCTCGAGATCGTCCGGACTTACGGGTCGTGGGTCTACGGCCTGTTGTTCACGATCGTCTTTGCCGAGACCGGCTTCGTAGTCACCCCGTTCCTGCCCGGGGACTCCTTGCTGTTTGCAACGGGCGCGCTCTGCGCCACGGGGGCCCTCAGTACGCCGGTCGCCGTCGGGCTGCTCATCTTTGCCGCATTCGCCGGCAATGCCGTGAACTACTCGGTGGGACGCATGGTCGGGCCAAAGGTGTTCACGGCCACGGATCGGACCGGCTTCTCCCATCGCCTGCTCAATCGTGAGCATCTGGACCGGGCCCACGCGTTCTTCGAGCAGTACGGTGGCAAGGCCATCATTCTCGGCCGTTTCGTCCCTATCGTCCGTACGTTCGTGCCCTTCGTCGCCGGTGCGGCTCAGATGCGGTCGCCTTCATTCGTTTTCTACAACCTTGTTGGCGCTGTCGCGTGGGTCGGGCTGTGCCTCGGCGCGGGTCTCCTGTTCGGCAACGTGCCAATCGTCAAGGACAACTTCTCTCTGGTCACGATCGGCATCGTCTTCGTCTCCATCCTGCCGATGATCGTCGAGTACGTCCGATTTCGTCTCGCGAAACGGGCTGGCTCGACTGGCAAGGCAGGCATCTGAGGGCTCAGCCCTTCCCGCCCTTCCCGCCCCTCCTGCCCTAGAGAACCTGTTCGCGGACCCAGCTCAGGTAAGCCTCGCTGCCGCTCTCGATGGAGACTACGACAAACTCCGGCAGCTCGTACGAGTGAAGCTCTCGGAGCTTCGCCTCCAACGCCTCAAGGCGATCCCTCGTCGTTTTGATGACCATTTGACGCTCCGCATCGCGCTCGACCGTCCCTTTCCATCGATACACCGAGACCATCGGCGGATAGAGGTTGACGCAGGCAGCGAGTCGGTCCTCGACGAGCCGCCGGGCGAGCTGCTCGGCTCGCTCATCCGCAGCGACAGTCGTCAGCACTAAGGCGATGTCTGTCATGTCGTCTCCAGGGCTCAAGGCTCAGGGCTCAGGGCTCAGGGCTCAGGGCGAGTCTAGCGATGTCGCGTCGAGCGGTCAGCTTTCAGCCGACGAGTTTTGCTGAGAGCTGATGGCTGAGAGCGACGTCAACATAAGTGTGCAGTTCGGTGAAAACCATCTTGATAACGTTGTACTTTCGTCACAAATTGTTGTACCTTGTGTCACACGTGGAGAAGATCGACAGCTCACCTGCCGCCAGACGAGTCGTGCCGAATGGAAAGCGACCGGGCCGCCGCGTGGTCCAGTTTCTGTTGGTTTTCTTTGCCATCGTGATTCTGGTGGACGGCTTGGTCGGCGATCGCGGGCTGCTCGCCATGCTTCGCGCCAGGCAGGATTACGAACAGCTGGCGGCGACCATTGCGCGGCAACGCGCGGAAAATGCACGGCTGCGCGAAGAAGCTCGCCGGCTGGCGAACGACCGCGACGCTATCGAAGAAATCGCCAAACGTCAGCTGGGCCTCATCAAGCCCGGCGAGATCGTCTTCATCATCAAGGATGCCGCTCCGCCGTCGGTCGAAAAGTCGACGCCTTAGCCCCACACCTTTCTCGCCGTATCGACCACCAGTTCCAGTTTGCGCCACTGCTCATCGACAGTCAGCAGGTTGCCGGCGTCAATCGACGCAAAACCACATTGCGTGCTGATCGCCAGGTTCTCCAGCGGTACGAACCGCGCCGCCTGATCGATACGGCGTCGTAGCTGATCCCGCGGTTCAAGCGCAGGACCCTTGGTGGTGATCAGCCCGAGCACCACGTTCGTACCCTTCGGAACCCAACGCAGGGGCTCGAACCCTCCAGACCGTTCATCGTCGTACTCGAGCAGGAAGGTGTCGACCTCCAGCGCGCCGAACAAGCGCTCGGCGACACTGTCGTAACCGCCCTCGGTGTACCACCGGCTTCGACTGTTGCCCCGGCAGACGTGAAGGGCCCACGTGAATCGGTCGCGCGCGACTCCGTCCATCGCAGCGTTGTCTCCAGCAATGGCTCGCAGAAGGTCGCGGTCCGGATCGACCCCGTCGAGCCGCAGGCGTTCGCGCTGCTGCGGGTCGAGGTAGTGCGAGTAGTACGGGGCATCGAATTGAATGTAGGGTACACCTTGGTCGAGGAGCCACCGAATCTCGTCGCGAGTGATCTCTACGATGTCTTGGAGCAGCGCCGCGCGATCGGCGTAGACGCGATCCGTGATGCCTGTTCTAAAGCTGGCGACCATGAAGTTGGACGGAGCCGGCAGCGTGATCTTGACCGGACCAGCCGCCGTCCGTTGGAGGAACGGAACCTCGTGGGCGGTCAGGTTGCGCGTTTTTCGCAATTTGGCGCCGACAACACGGGCCGTACTGACTTCAGACCCGCCCCCCGGCCCCTTCCACTCGAGCACGACTCGCTCCTGCGCCGTGAAGCCTTCCACGGCCTCCGCCATGTCGGTCAACCAGGAGCCACGCCGCATTTCGCCGTCGCTCAGTATGTCCAGTCCGATCTCGCGCTGTTTGGCGAGCGCCTCCGCGATGGCGCGATCTTCGACGGATCGCAGATCTTCCAGTTGCAGGCGACCCTCACTGAAGCCTCGGCGAGCCGCGAGAAGCTCGGCGGGGCGAAGCAGGCTACCCACCTGGTCCGCGCGATAAACGGTTTTCATGGTGACACTCATCATTCCCGGGGCCTTGCGCACCATCGAAGCGGTTGTGCTAGATTGCCATCTTCGCGCACGGATCCGGAACCACAACGTGGAGGAAAGTTACACGAAGTTCAAGCTTTTCCAAATGACACCGTGGCGCTTCCGGTCGTTAGCCATGGAGCGTCCGGAGCGATTGACACACACGGAGGAAATTGACGATGGCTCAATGGCGCCCAGACCCCACTTTCTATCCTTCTCCACGTATGGCGATGCGTGCGCCGGCGGAACAGTATGCGTATGTCGCCGCGATCAATCCCACTGGCAAAGGCGATCCAGACGCCATCCTCACGGTGGATGTCAATCCGCAGTCGGCCGAATACGGAAAGGAAGTCGGCCGCCTGACGATGCCGAACGCGGGCGACGAGTTGCACCATTTTGGGTGGAATGCGTGCAGCTCGTGTCTCTGCCCGTACTCACCGCATCCGCATATGGAGCGCCGCTATCTGCTGGTGCCCGGTCTGCGGTCGTCGCGCATCCACATCATCGACGCCAAACAACCGCGTCAGTTGAGCCTCACCAAGGTAATCGAGCCCGAAGAGGTGTTCGAGCGAGCGGGGTATAGTCGACCGCACACCACACACTGCGGGCCCGACGGCATCTACGTCAACGCCATCGGATCTCCCGACGGCGATGGCCCGGGCGGCATTTTCGTCCTCGATCCCGAGACGTTCGACATCAGGGGCCGGTGGGAGCTCGACCGCGGCCCGCAAGTCCTCGCGTACGATTTCTGGTGGCACCTCGGATGGGACACGCTGATCACGAGTGAATGGGGCACCCCCAAGATGGTGGAAAGCGGCGTGAACCCCGAACTGCTCCTCGCCGGCAAATACGGTCATTCGTTGCATGTATGGGACCTCCGCCGGCGGCGGCATAGTCAGACGATCGATCTGGGCGCCGAACAGCAGATGGTGCTCGAGCTCCGGCCGGCTCACAATCCCACCGAAGCGTACGGGTTCGTGGGCGTTGTGGTCTCCCTCAAGGATCTGTCGGCGTCGATCTGGTTGTGGTATCGCGAGGGAAAGAATGGCGGCGCGAAGTGGGCGGCGCGCAAAGTGATCGAGATCCCGGCCGAGCCGGCAGACCCGGACAAGCTGCCGCCGCTTCTGAAGGGTTTCAAGGCAGTCCCCCCGCTCGTCACCGACATCAACCTTTCATTGGACGACCGCTTCCTCTACGTTTCTTGCTGGGGCACGGGCGATTTGCGCCAGTACGATGTCAGCGATCCCTTCAATCCACGTTTGACAGGCACGATCCGAATGGGCGGCATCGTGTCCCGGGCCGCCCATCCCGCAAAGTCGTCGGCGCCGCTCAATGGCGGCCCACAGATGGTCGAGATCAGCCGCGACGGGCGACGCGTGTACTCCACCAACTCGCTGTATGCCGCGTGGGACGAGCAGTTCTACCCGGATGGCATCAAAGGTTGGATGACCAAGGTCGACGTGGACGAGAAGGGCGGAATGCAGCACGACCGGCGGTTCCTCCTCGAGTTCGACAAGCTGCGTCCTCATCAGGTGCACCTCGAGGGCGGGGACGCTTCGTCCGATTCGTATTGTTACGAATAGCCCATGAGCGACCCTTCACCGCTTTCCTGGGCGCCTCTTCTGGCGCTGGGCGCATTTCACGGCATCAATCCGGCCATGGGATGGCTGTTTGCGGTGGCGCTCGGCATGCAGGAGCGCCGCGCCCGAGCAGTGTGGGTCGCGCTCCTGCCCCTGGGACTCGGTCATGCGCTGGCGATTGGCCTCACGATCTTGCTGGCCATCATGACCGGTCGGCTTGTGGACCCAGGAGTGCTGCGGACCGCCATCGCGATCGTCCTGATCGTGTTCGGCGTCAGCCGCTTGATTCGTCAGCGTCATCCGCGGTGGCGGGGATTCCAGGTCGGAATACGAGGACTCACCTACTGGTCTTTTCTGGTCGCGTTCGCGCATGGCGCCGGATTGATGGTGCTGCCGTTGGTGTTGCACTCATCAGCACTGGACGCCTCTCATGCCGCCCACGTGACGCCAGGCCTGGATCTCGCAACCAGCCTGTCGGCTACGGCCATCCACGGTCTCGGATATCTGATCGCCACCGCGCTCGTCGCGTGGATTGTCTACGCCAAGCTCGGTCTCGCAGTGCTCCGGACCGCTTGGATCAACCTTGATCTCATTTGGGCTGCCGCGCTCGTCGTCACAGGCACGCTGACCTTGTTCACCTGACTCGTTTCCGGAAGCTTCCGGGCGGCCGAAAAGTGTATCGTCGGCGAGATAGACCTCGCCCATACCGCCACGTCCGGGCGGCGAGAGAATTTCGTAAGGGCCGAGTCAGGAACCCGGAAGCGAATGACGGGTTGACGGCGGCGTGCCCGCGCGCGAAGATCAGGGAACCGCCAGCATTGTATGTCGTCAACGACAGTCGAACTCGGTGCCACCCGCAGCTTGAGTCGGAGTCAGGCCACCACCACGGCCGCGATTCCATGGGTGCTCCCGGCAGTGCTCTTCGCCTCCACCAGCGTCATCGTCGGCGTCATCTGGGACGTCTCCTGGCACTCGAGCATCGGGCGCGACACGTTCTGGTCGCCTCCGCACATGGCGATCTACGTGGGCGGCCTCGTCGCAGGCCTCGCGTGCGGGTGGCTCGCGCTGAAGACCACGGTCGCGGGAAGCGCCGCGGAAAGAGCGACAGCCGTGTCCTTCTGGGGCTTCCGGGCGCCGCTCGGGGCGTGGGTCTGCCTGTGGGGTTCGTTCGCGATGTTGACGTCGGCGCCGTTCGACGACTGGTGGCACAACACGTACGGTCTCGACGTCAAGATTCTGAGCCCGCCTCACGTTCTGCTGGCGAGCGGCATCATCGCGATACAGATCGGCGCGATGCTGATGGTGCTCGCCTCCCAGAATCGGTTTCGCGAGTCGGCGGACCGCGACGGACGGCGTTTGAGCCTCATGTTCGTCTACGCCGCCGGCCTCATCGTCGTCACCGTCGCGGGAGTCGCGTCGGAGTACCAGACCAGGGCGATGATGCACCTGCCGCTGTACTACCAGGTGGCGTGTGGGGTGTATCCGCTGCTACTCGTTTCCACGGCTCGCGCCTCCAGGCTGCGATGGCCGGCAACCATGGTCGCCGGCACGTACATGTTGGTCGTGTTGATCATGTTGTGGGTATTGCCGCTTTTTCGTGCGACGCCGCTGCTCGGGCCCATCTATAACCCAATCACGCACATGGTCCCGCCGCGTTTTCCGACACTCCTCATCGTGCCGGCGTTGGCAATCGACCTGACGCTCCGCTACCTTGGTGAAATCAAGCCATGGCGGCTGGCCCTCGTGCTCGGGTCGGTATTCCTGCTGGTCTTTCTCGCCGCGCAGTGGAACTTCGCCGAGTTTCTCCTGTCGCCGTGGGCCCGCAATCGGGTGTTTGCTGCCCACATGTTCAACTATGCGGTGCCGCCGACGTCCCTGGCGCGTCAGTTCAGGCTCATCGAACCTGGACCCCTCACGAACGGCTTGCTGATTGCATTGGGCCTGTCGATTGCCTCGTCGCTCGCCGGCCTCTGGTGGGGCGCGTGGATGCGACGCGTACAACGGTGAGGGCTTCGCCGGCAGACACGCGCGACACGCATTCACGGTCGTGGCGCGCTTCGCGCAAACTTCTCGCTCTTGTTCTGGCCTCGGTCGGCCTCGCGCACGTCGGGAGCCCGAATACGTTCTTTCAGGGATCGGCGGGCCCTTATCCAGTGCGTGTCGTCGTTCGACTGCCTGGTGTGATTCCAGGACTCGCGGAAATCAGCATCCGTGTGGTCGGCGCCAAGCCCGGCGACGTCTCGGCGGTCACCGCACAAGCCGTTCAATGGAATCTTGGACCGGAAGGCGCGCCGCCACCCGATGCGGCGCGCGGGGTTCCTGGTGATCCCGAGCTCTTCACGACGAATCTCTGGTTCATGACGGCCAGCTCGTACCGCGTCAATGTGGCGGTCGACGGGAGGAAAGGCACCGGCGCGGCTGTGGTGCCCGTGTTGTCGCTTGCGACCGAACAGCGACAAATGACGCGGGGGCTGTCGTGGCTGCTCGCCGCCCTGGGCGCGTTCCTGTTTGCCGGAGTGCTGACGATCGTGGGAGCCGCAGTTCGCGAGAGCGTGCTGCCTCCAGGCGCTTCTCCCGACGGAGGGCGACGCCGACGAGGCTGGATTGCGATCGGCGCGACGGCTATCGGCCTTGTCGTCGCGCTCTGGGGTGGATGGCGCTGGTGGGCGATCGAAGCCGCCGCGTACCGAGATTCCGTCCTCTATCGGCCCCTCGACATGCGGGTCGTCGTCGATCAAAGCACTCAGCCCGAATCGCTGCGCCTGATCATCGCAGATGATCGGTGGACTCCGAAGTGCGAGGAATGCCGTCTCGGGCCGCTGATGCCCGACCACGGCAAACTGATGCACGCCTTTCTCCTGCGGGAGCCAAATCAGGACACCCTCGCCCATCTCCATCCCGTGTTCGATGGCGATAGAACCTTCGACGCGGCGCTGCCCGCCTTGCCTCGTGGCTCGTACCGCGTCTACGCGGACATCGTCCATGAGAGCGGATTTGCCGAGACGATGGTCGGTCAGATCACGATTGGCCCAGCAAACGCGCCGGAACGGACCCAGCCGGGCCCGGCCAACGACGTCGACGACTCTTGGGTCGAGCTCCCGCATCCGCCCGACAAAGCCGCTGCACAACCACTCGAGGACGGTTCGACGATAACGTGGCAGCTGTCGGACGAGCCGATTGTCGCGGGCCGCGACCTGATGCTTCGTTTCGCTGTTCGCGATCCGGCGGGCCGCCCTGCGCAACTGGAGCCGTACCTCGGCATGCCCGGCCACGCCATCATCGCCCGCGGGGACGGATCCGTCTTCGTGCACCTGCATCCGGCGGGAAGCATTTCGATGGCCGCCATGCAGCAATTCGCGGCGAAATATGGAGGACCGCCGGACCACTCCGCCCACGACAAACCGGGCGAAGCGCCAGCGGAGGTTTCGATACCTTACGGCTTTCCGCAGCCAGGCCGCTATCGTCTGTGGGTCCAGGTGAAACGCGCCGGCAGGGTCCTAACGGCCGCGTGGGATGTCGATGTAGTCGCTGCGCGAACCTGAAGCAATCGGACGATCAAAACCCGCAACCAGCACTCATCGCAGAGGACACAGAGTAGCGCAGGCCTTTAGGCCTGCAATCGGCCGCGGAGCAGCCCTGAAGGGCTGCGCTACGTCTGCCCTCTTCCACCGAGCTTCGGTGTGTGACGCTCGACCAAGCTGTCATGGCGTCGTGCTCAGGAACTCCGGCTTGCGCCTGTGGTGTGTGGCTTGTTCGTACGCATAGGCGAGCGCGATCAGGCGCGGCTCGGACCACGCTCGACCGATGAACGACAGCCCCACGGGGAGACCGAACGCAGCGCCCGCTGGCACGGTGATGCTTGGATATCCCGCCACCGCAGCGGGCGTCGAGCTGGCGCCGGCGAAGTGATCCCCGTTCACGAGATCGATCGTCCAGGCCGGGCCACCCGTCGGCGCGACCAGGGCGTCGAGCCTGTGTGCCTGCATCACCCGGTCGATGCCTTGTGTTCGAGCCCGCGCCCGGCACGTCGCGCGTGCCTGGCGGTACTCCACGCTCGTTAGAGGTCCCTTCTTCTGAGCCGATACGAACAGCTCTTGTCCGAAGTAGGGCATCTCGCGTTCGGCCTCACGCTTATTGAACGCGATCACTTCTTCGAGCGAATGCACCCGCGCTTTCGGACCGAGCCCGGCAAGGTACTTGTTCAGATCGGCTTTGAACTCGAACAGAAGCACCTCGAGCTCGCAGCTGTCCAACGTCGACGCCGTGGCGATGTCGGCCGGATCGACGATGACGGCGCCGCGGGCCTTCATGTCCTTGATGGCCTGGTCGATCAGGAGATCGGCCGACTCGCTGTAGCCAAAGTACCGCTTCCTGGCGACGCCGATGCGCGCGCCTTTCAACGCGTCGGCTCGGAGCGATTTGGTGTAGTCGACCTGGCCACGGCGGGCGCTCGGCTTCGTCGCTGGATCGCGATCGTCGACTCCGGTCATCGCCGAAAGCAGCAAGGCCGCGTCCTCGACCGTACGCGCCATCGGTCCCGCCGTATCCTGGCTATGAGCTATCGGAATGATGCCCGAGCGGCTCAGCAGACCGACCGTTGGCTTGACACCCACCAGTCCATTGGCTGCCGACGGGCACACGATGGATCCATCGGTTTCGGTGCCCACCCCGATCGCGCCGAGATTGGCCGCTATGGCGGCGCCCGTGCCGGAGCTCGATCCACAGGGGGTGCGATCGAGCACGTAGGGATTCTTCACCTGACCGCCTCGAGCGCTCCACCCGCTGGTCGAACGCATGGATCTGAAGTTTGCCCACTCGCTCAAGTTCGTCTTGCCCATGACGACGACGCCCGCCGTGCGCAGGCGCTGAACGATGAACGCATCCTGCACGGCAATGGAGCCTTCGAGGGCGAGTGAACCCGCTGTCGTCGTCATGCGATCGCCGGTGTCGATGTTGTCCTTGATCAGGACCGGGATGCCGTGCAGCGGGCCGCGCGGCCCGCTCACCCGGCGTTCGGCGTCCAGCTGCTCCGCAATGGTCAATGCGTCAGGATTGATTTCAATGACCGAACGAAGCGTCGGTCCACGTCGATCGATTTCGTCGATCCGCTGGAGGTACAGCTCAACAATCTGCCGGGCCGTATACCTTCCCGTCGTCATCCATTGCTGCAACTGAGCTGCAGTGGCTTCCTCGAGCGCGAAAGGTGCGGCCGGTGTCTGGCTGGCGACCGGAGGCTGGTAGCTTTGAAGACCGGCCCAAGACAAGGCCGCCAGCAGGCAACTGGTTACCACCCGGGCAGGCGTTCTCATATTCGCCGCGCCGCCCAGCGAATCGCACCAGCGAGCTGCCGCTGAAACCGCGAATCTCTCCACGTCTCGACAAAGTGCCCGAGGGCGTTGTAATAGACGCGGCCGCTGCCGTAGGTCTGCGCCCACGCCAGCGGATAGTCGCCGCTGGCACCCACCGAGGCGGCATCCAGACGCAGCAGGACCTGGACGCGCGGTCGGGGGTTGTCGCGAAATGTGTAGAACTCCTCCATCAGCGAAAAGCGTTCGCCCAACCCGGCTGTCGCAGGATGCGCCTGGTCCTCAACAATCACTGTGGCCAGCTGCGTCCACGGATGTTCCCGGAAATATGCGCCCACGAGCAGCCCGTAGTCGGCCCATCCGTACAGGGTGTCGGTGGCGCTATGCGCCCCGAGAAAGCCCCCGCCGCTGGAGACGAAATTCAGGATCGCCGCCTTCTGGTCGTCGTTGAACGCGAGCTCACCGGTCGTCAACGCAAAAAAGAGCACATCGTAGGCGCCGAGGCCGGTCGCCGTAATCGCCGACAGATCCTCGGTGGCGGTAACGGTGAACTCACCTGTCGTTGTCGCGAGCTCGGCCATCACCTGTCGGGCCGCAGGGATTGAATCGTGACGGAACCCGGCGGTGGCCGTCAGCATCAGGATGCGGATGGGCGTCGGGCTGGGGCGCGGCGAATTGGAGCTCGGCGACGCAGGCGCGTCCTCGGAAGCGCAGGCACCCGCGATGAGCAGCGCGCCGACGATGCACGAAACATCGCGCAGCCATGGGCAAGACTACCCCGCCGCGGAGCTCGTCGCAAAGCCTCTTGCATGAAACCGTGCGATGACGCGATTGAGGACGTATTCTGCCACGGAGTCACGGAGTCACCGAGCGGAGGCCATGTGCCGGGTACGTGCTCGACGCGGCGCCGCGAAGCGGTCGACGCCAGGCGGGCACGCGGCGAACGAGCGACGCATGGGCGCAGGACTAATCGACGATCGTTCACCGCCGAGACCGCATGAGTTCGGCCGAGAATCGCATTGGCTGGCCGCGTCAAGACTTCTCGTGACTCAGTGGCTCGTGGCCCGGTATTCGATGCCACCAGACTAAGACTGGGAAGGGCTTCACCTATCGAGGCTGCGTCACGACATCGACGAGCGCGGGCTCACCGCGCCGGACCACGGCCAGCGCGCGTCCGATCGCCGGACCAAGGCTCTTCGGATCGGTAATTGGTCCTTCCGCGTAGACGCCCATGCTCTGGGCGAGCTTGGCGTAGTCGATATTGGGATCCTGCAGTGTCGTTCCAACGTCGGAGCGTTCGATGCCGCGCTGATGGCGGCTCGCCATGCGCACGAGATGCATGGTTTCCTGATGGTAGGCGCGGTTGTTGTGCATGACGCTCAGCAGCGGAATGCGGTGATGCGCAGCGGTCCAGAGAATCCCCGGCGCGTACATCAGATCGCCGTCGTTCTGAATGGCGACGCTCAAGCGGCCACGCTGACGATTGGCGAGCGCGGCGCCCAACGCCGCAGGCGCCCCATAGCCCACGCCGTAACCGCCGCTCGCGCCGATGAACCGATAGTGCTGGTCGAAGTTCCAGAGTCGCTGCGGCCACGTGCTGACGAAGGATGCATCGGACACGAGCGACCAGTCGCTGTCCTTGATTTGCCCCCACAGCTCGGCGCACAACCTGGCGGTGCTGATCGGGCTGGCGTCCCAGCCGTGCGCGGCAGCGTCCCGCGCCCGGTCCAACAGTCGTTGCCGCTCCACGGCCAGCGACGCGCCCCGCTCGCGGAAGGTCCGTTTGCGATCGTCGGTGAGCAGCCGTTTCACCACGTCGATGAGCGCCGGCAATGTCGCCTCGGCATCCGCGGCGATCGCCAGGTCGACTTCCGGATACCGTTCGATATCCTGATGATTGCCTTTGACGTACAGATCGCCGGCCGTGATGCTGATCAATCTGACGCCGTTCCTCGTGACAGGCCGCGATGTGCGGTGCAACTGGTCGCGGTAAGCGTTCACGGTTCCCCAGAAGTCAGTGAGCTCGAAGCCAACGATCACGTCGGCGTTGGCAATCTGCGCACGTGCGGCCTCCGAATGGTTCAGCGGATGCCGGTTGGGAAAATTCAAGCGTCCGCCCTGATCGACGACGGGGGCTTGAAGCAATTCGGCGAGCTCGACGAGCCTGGCGAGGCCTGCCGGGGTTCGCGCCGCCCGGTCCGCGACGAGTACCGGCCGCTCGGCAGCGACCAGAAGTCGGCCAGCCTCGGCGACGGCAGCCAGGTCGCCCTGCGGCGGTCCAATCGTCGGGAGCCTGGGCACTCGCAACGTCGAGCCGCTCTCGACCGGCTTCTCCTGCAGATCGCCGTCAGCCACGATCAGCACCGGCATCATCGGCGGAGTCATCGCGATCTTGTAGCCGCGGACGGCAGACTCGGCGAAATGCGTCAACGAAATCGGCACGTCGTCCCACTTGACGAAATCGCGGACCATCGCAGCCACATCATGAGCACTGTGAATCCACTCCACGCCCGGCCGGCGCATCGCGGCGTCGAGCGAGTTGCCGACGATGAGGAAGACGGGAACGCGGTCGCAGTAGGCGTTGAAGATGGCCATCGACGCGTGCTGGAGGCCGACATTGCTGTGCAGCATCACGCCGAGCGGCTTCCCGTCAATCTTGGCGTAGCCGTGCGCCATCGCCACCGAGGATTCTTCGTGGCAGCAGGTGAGCAGTTCAGGATGGGCGTTGCCGCCATAGCTGACGATCGACTCGTGCAGGGAGCGGAAGCTCGAGCCGGGATTGGCGCAGACGTATTCGATCCCGAGCGCCTTGATGACGTCGACCATGAAATCGGAACCCGGTCGATCGGTCGTCATCACCTCGAGATCGGCAGGCGTCCCGACCTCCGCTTCCCTCGACAGACGGGGGGCGCCACTCGTTGCCGGCGGCGCGGACTGCTGGGCTGAGGTCACGGGCGACGCCGCGACCGCGGCGGCGCCAACGGCTGCCCCCTTAAGGAAACGGCGACGACTCACGGACGTTCTTGAGGACTTCTTCATAGGAGCCCGCCTTCAGCCACAGAGATCACTAAGGAGTCGGAGAGTAATCGCCACAGAGTCACGGAGTCACTGAGATCGGCAACGTGAGCGCTCGACGCGGTCGGCCTGCATTGGCAGGCGAGAGCAGGCGTGCAAACCGTGAACGAACGACGTCGTGGGTCGGTGTTGTGTCGTTCGTTCACGGCTTGCGCGCCTGACTCCGCCGCTACGCGGCGCCGCGTCGAGCGCCTCTGTGGCTCTGTGACTCTGTGGCCGCAATTCATTCGAGTGCTCTTCACGCCAACGCCTGCTTCGCGTACGCGTAGCACTTCTTGACTTCCTCGACGGGTGTGCCATTGCCGCGATACTCGTACTCGACGTACGCCCGGATTGGCCATCGCTCCTTCTTCAACAGCTGAAGCACCTCACGGATAGGTGTATCGCCCTGGCCCCAGATGGTGTTGTCGCCCTGGTTCTTTTTTCGATCCTTCAGATGCAGGTTCGTAATGTCAGCGTGGTGCTCGCGAATGTACGCGACGGGGTCGAAGTTGGCCGCGGTGAAGTGACCGATATCCAGGTTCACTTTGAAGAACTTCGACATCTTCATCGCCGTGGCAAAGCTTTCGGGACTGGCGAATTCGTTCGGGTCGACGCTCGAATGCCCGTGCATCGCGACCACCATCCGGTGTTTCTCTGCGAACGGGACGACACGCCGAGCGACATCGAGCGTCGTGGAGGCGGTGATGATCTCCGCCCCGAGAGCCTTGGTCATCTCGAAGCCGCGATTGATCTCATCGTCCGTAAAACTGTTGTTGAAACTGTAGTTGTAGGCATGGACAGCGATGCCAGCAGCCTCGAACTTCCGGCGAACGCCGGAAAAGTAATCGAGAGTCGTTTCGAGGCGCCATTTGCGAAGGTCTTCTCTCGCCTTCACGGCTTCCGGCGAGGACGACGGCCTGACGGAGCTGCCAGGAAACTGCGGCTCGATGTGTGGCGCGAACAGCTCGCACTCGCCGAAACCGCATTCGGTTGTGGCAGCGATGATCGCATCGACCAGGTCTCCGCCCGGTGTTCGCGGCAAACCACGGAAACTGTAGGTCTGCACGCCCAGCCGGACACCACCGACTGTCGAATCGATCCCGGCCGCCGCCACGAGTCTCGGAAGAGCCAGCGCGGCAAGCGCCAGCTTGCCGAAGTCGCGTCTGGTCTGCATGCGTCACCCCTCGGTCCGGCCATGCCGGACTCTACTGCTGCAGCGCGAAGGCGAACAGCGTGTCACCGGCGCCCACGACGACGTACTGGCGGCCGTCCAATATGTATGTCTGCGGCCCATTCGTCGTATTGGTGCCAAGGCCGGCATGCCAGAGCGGCTTGCCCGTGGCCGGATCGTATGCCACGAAGTTTCCGCCGCCATCGTTGCCAAAGAGCAGCCGGCCAGCCGTGCTCAACAAGCCAGGTGGAGGACCGCCGCTGACGCCCGCCGTCAGTGCGAGCGGACGGCTCCACCGCACCTTTCCGGTTTTGTAGTCAATCGCTTTCAATTCCCGTCCAAGATTGCCCACATTTCGTTCAGCGGCGGCCCACCCCTGAGGGCGAGGATCGGTATCGGTGAGATACAGAATGCTGAACGATTGCGAGGTCCCGACGTAGAGGAGCCCGGTGTCCGGGCTGAAGCTGGGTGGTGGCCAATTGGTGGCGCCATTGGTGTCCGGCGAGACGAGCGTGCCCGGCACGGTCGCTTCCTTGGCCGGGTCCGGAATCGGCTGACCGTTCGCGTTGAGGCCCTTCGTCCAGTTCAGCGACTCGATGTGCTTGGTCGTGAGCACATGTTTGCCGTTGGTCCGATCGAGGAGGAAGAAGTAACCATTGCGGTTGGCTTGCGCGAGCAGCTTGCGCGGTTGTCCGTCGATGACGCCGTCGAGCAGCACGGGCGTCTGCGCGGCGTCCCAATCGTGGGTGTCGTGCGGTGTCGCCTGGTAGTACCACACCATCTTGCCGGTATCCGGATTCAACGCCACGATCGAACAGGTCCAGAGATTGTCGCCCTCGCGGCTATGTCCGGCGAGTACAGGGTTGGCGTTACCGGTACCGATGTAATAGAGGTTGAGCTCGGGATCGTACGTACCCGGCAGCCACGGCATGCCGCCACCGCCAATCATCGCGTATTCGTTCGGCCACGTCTCCGCTCCGGGCTGTCCAGCCCGCGGCGTTGAGTACCACCTCCACAGGATCTCGCCGCTCTCGGGATTTCGCGATTCGAGATAGCCGGGCACGTCGAGCGAGTCGCCACCAACCCCGATGATCACGTTCCGTCCAATGACGATCGGCGCGCTCGTCGAAAAGTATTCGCGCTTGACGCTCGCGATTTCCTTGTGCCAGCGCTCCTTGCCCGTGGCTGCGTCGAGCGATATGAAGTAGTTGTCCGGGGTCAGGAAGAACAGCCAGTCGCCGTACATCCCCACACCGCGGTTGCCGATGTGAATGCCCCCACGGGTACGCCAGTAGTAGTGCCAGATCTCGCGGCCCGTGCGCGCGTCGACGGCCCAGACGTGATCGGGCGCCGTGAAGTACAGCACGCCGTTCACCATCAGCGGCGTCGACTTGATGGACATGGGGAACCCGCCCGCGCTCGCGGGAGGCGTTTCAGGGCCGTCGCCCCCGACGATTGCGCCGGCCTGCGACGTATTGAGGCGATAGAGCCATGCCAGGGTCAGCTGCTTGACGTTCCCGGCATTGATTTGGGTCAGCGTGCTGTACCGGCGGCCGGAGTAGTCGCCGTGGTACGTCGGCCACGCATCCGTCGCAGGCTTGCCCAGGAGCGCGGGATCGAGCCCACGACCCTGACTCCTGAGCAGCGCCGGAACAACTCCGATCGCCACAATGACGAAGAGCGCGTGGCGCCAATAAGGGCGGCGCGTGCCTTCAGGGCCGTGGGCGCTCTGAAGCGACCCCTGACGCCGAAATAGTCGGGTTTGAGATTCGCGGCTCATTTGAGACCCACAAGATACGCCGTCATGTTGTGCATGTCAGCATCAGTCCACTTGCTCCACATATCCACATGGGCTTGCAACGGATCGGTCACGGTCACCTTGGGCACATCGCCGTTGCGCAGCCACGAACGCTGCTGTTCGGTCGCCGGATCGTAAAGAGTGACGTCGAAATCGGTCAGCCGTACGAGGGCACCGGAAAAAGACTGGCCCGATGGCAGCGTCACGGTCAGGCCTCACCGCATTTCTGTCCAGGTAAGCCGGCCGAGGGGGAGTGCCGGTTCCACCTCGGCCCCCGCGCGGCATCACCAGGCGATTCTGCAGCGTCGCGGGCTCGTATTTCGCGCCGACGCCCTTCAGATCGCCGGTAGCGGAGTGACACGAACTGCACTTGCCCGCACCGTTGAAAAACGCCTCGCCAGCCTTGGGATCGCCCGTGACGATGTCGAGGATCCGGTACAAGCGTCGGTTCGCGGCCAGGTAAATGGTCGCGTGCAGGTAGGTCGCCAGGTCCGAAAGCTGACCCTCGGGAAGATCGAACTTCGGCATGCCCTGCTCGGGCCGCCCGGCACGCAGGAAGACTCCCAGCTGCTTGCCGCCTTCGTCCTCCTGCACCAGGGTCGATCGCGTGAGGTCCGGTCCGCTCTGTCCACCACGGGCATTGGAGCCGTGGCAGAAGCCGCATTGCGCGACGAGCACCTCTCGTCCGCGCTCGACCGCGGCCTGGTCGAAGAGACTTTCAAACGTTGGCGGCGACGCCGCAGGCGGCAAGGCAGGAGCTTGCCGGGCGGCGGGGGTCACCGCTGCCACGTAGGAGATCGATAGTCCACCGAGAACGGCGAACGCAGGCCTGACTCGCATCGGCTGCCTCCGAAACTCTACAACATCAGCTCTCAGCTCTCAGCTCTCAGCTCTCAGAAGAAATCGCACTGATGTAGCGCAGCCCCTTTAGGGCTGCCGGACATAGCAGGCCTAAAAGGCCTGCGCTACAGCGATTTCTTCACACACTCTCCGCTCTCCGCTCTCCGCTCTCTGCTCTCCTGCCCTACCTGCCCTACCCGCCCCTACCTGCCCTACCCGCCCTACCTGCCCCTATTTGACGTCGACCCACCCCCGTCGCTGGTGGCTGGCGCGGACGGCGTCGAGGACCCGCATCTGGCGCAGGCCATCCTCGAACTGCGGATACTCGGGCGCCGCGTTTGGATCTTCAACGGAGCGATAGAAGCGGCGGAATACCTGTTTGAAAGTGTCGTCATAGCCTTCGCTGTGCCCAGCAGGCAAATCGACGTAGGACGCCGCTGCCGTCTGGAGCAGCGTCGAATCCTTGAGCAAGGTCTGGTTGGGACTGTTCCTGCTCCCAATCCACAATTCGTCGGGCCGCTCCTGATTCCACGCCACGGCCGCTTTCGTTCCGGAGATCTCCACACTCAGCCTGTTCTTGCGGCCGGCCGACACTTGGCTGACAGTCACCGCTCCACGCCCCCGGCTACCGAGATGAAACAAGACCGCTCCAAAGTCTTCGGTGTCCACGGGAACGTCCACGACTGAGATCCCGCGATGCGACGGATCCGGCTGCTTACGGGTCTTGTGAAAGGTGGCAAGGTCGGCGCAAACAGAGACGATGCGCTGGCCTGTGACGTGCTCGACCATGTCGCACCAGTGCGAACCGATGTCGGCCATGGCACGGGAGGGGCCCGACCTGCTCGCGTCGACCCTCCAGTTCCAGTCGGTCTCGTAGAGGAGCCAGTCCTGCGAATAGGTCCCCCGCACGACCAGAATCTCGCCGAGCTCGCCCGCTTCGCACATGCGGCGCATCTGCTGGACCATCGGGTAGTAGCGAAGGTTGTGGCACGTGCAGTTGCGGCGGTGACGGTCTCGCGCCATGGCAACGAGCTTCGCGGCATCTTCAGTGTTCGTGGCGAGCGGTTTCTCGCAGATCACATGCTTGTCCGCCGCCAACGCGGCAGCGGCGATCGAGGCGTGAGAATCGTTGGGCGTGCAGATGTGCACGGCGTCGACCGCTGGATCCTCGATGATCCGCTCGTAGTCGCTCTCGGCCTTTTCGACACCGTACGCGTCGGCCAGAGCTCGCGCTTTGTCCAGGCCAGTCCCGCAGACAGCATACGGCTCGACCCAGCCGACGCGTCGAATGGCTTCGAGATGCACACGTCCCATGAAGCCGGTCCCGATAACCGCCGCGCGGAGCCGGCTCAAGGACCGACCCACCACGGGGCGCCCGGCTTCTCGCGCGGCACAATCCGATTCAGGAACTGCGCGGCTTGCGCCAGGCCTTCTTCTGCGGACAGCAGACTGTCTTCATGTTCGATCGACAGTACGCCGTCATACCCGAACATCCGCAGTGTCGACGCGAACTCGCGCCACCACTCTTCCCCATGACCATACCCGCAGGTCCGGAAGATCCAGGCGCGGTTGCGCTCGTCGGTGTAGGGCTTGGTGTCGAGTACGCCGGTGAGCGGCAGATTGCGGGCGTAGATCTGCGTGTCCTTGGCGTGCACATGAAAGATGGCGTCGCCGAGCACGCGAATAGCCGCAATCGGATCGATGCCCTGCCAGAACATGTGGCTCGGGTCGTAGTTGCAGCCGACGTTGGGGCCTGCAACCGTTCGAAGCCTCAATAACGTTTCCGGACTATAAACCACGAATCCCGGGTGCATCTCGATGGCGATGTTCACGCCGTGATCCGCCGCGAATTTCGCGTGCGCCGTCCAGTGCGGAGCGACGACCTGGTCCCATTGCCACGCCAGCGTGTCCAGATACTCAGGCGGCCAGGGACATGTGATCCAGTTCGGGCGCTTGGCCGTCGGAGAATCGCCCGGACATCCAGAAAAGTCGACCACGGTTCGAACGTCGAGCGCCTCAGCGAGCAGCACCGTTTTCTGATGAACCGCCTGGTGTGCCTTCGAGATCGCCGAGTCGGGATGAAGAGGGTTGCCGTGACAGCTGAGCGCGCTAATCGTGAAGCCGCGATCGGCGATCTTCGCCTTGAAGTCGCGAAGTGCCGAGCGATCGTCGAGCAGCGAGAGCTTGCAGTGTGCGTCGCCGGGATAGTTCCCCGTTCCGAGCTCCACTGTGAAGATGCGGTGGCGCTCGAGCTTGTTCAGTACCTCGTCCAGGTCGAAGCGCGACAGGAGCGGGGTGAAGACACCGACCTTCATGTCGGCTCCTACTTCTCGGCTCGAAGTTCAGCGTGCGGCAGCCACCGATGAGACCGGTCGTACATCCAGATGGCACCGAACACAACCAACAAAACAGCCGGCAGCAGCGCGACAGAGCGGAACGAGGTCTGCGCCGCGACGCCGAGGACCCGCTCGAGCTCCGGCCCGGGCCGAAGCGCCTCGAACGCGGCGGCGCCGCCGGCGAGCTCCAGCTTCTTCCGGTCGTAGATGGCGCCCATCAACGGCAGAACGAAGCGAATGGAGAGCGTTCCTGCGGTTCCCATCAGCCCCATCAGCAGGGCGCCTCCACGAGGGAACCGCTCCGACGTCGTGGCCAGCATCGTCGGCCACATGTAGCACACGCCGGTACCCCACACGGTCGCGGCCAGCAACCCCGTGATCGGAGACTCGGCCGCGCTCAACGCCAGCAACCCGAGCGAGCCCATCAGGCTGGAAATCCACAGCAGCCCGATTGGCGACAGCTTGTGAACGAGCGGACCGGCGAAGTGGCGCATGACGAACATGAGCGCACTGACATACACGAGCAGCAGGATGCCGGGCATGTGGACGGTCCGGCTGAGCGCGAAGTCCACCCATTGGCCGGGCGCGAGCTCGGTCGCGGCCGTCAGAAACATCGCGCCGAAGAGCACGAGGAACAACGGATTGAGAAGCTCACGGAACATCGCCTTCATCGGCACGCCGGCGGCGGCGCGCTCGGTGGGTGGAAACTTCACCCCGGTGCAGAGCGCCACGACGGCCAGGGCGGGAAGGACCACGACGCACAGTTTGACCTGCCACCCGACGTTCACGGCCGACATGGCAACCCCGAGCAGGCCGCCGATCACGATGCCTCCCGGCCACCACGCATGGAGGGTATTCAGTTTTGCTGTTTTCTCAGTTGGATTGAGCGTCGCAATCAGAGGATTGATCACAGTTTCGACCAGTCCCCAACCGATACCTGTCACCAGAGCGCCCCACCAGATCACGTCGTAGGTCCCGCCGCCGGTCGACAGCGAGCCCGCGAATGCCATGACGAGGGCGCCGACCGTAAAGCAGATTCCCGCCAGCGGAAGAAGCAGGCGCATGCCGATGTAGTCCAGCAGCGGACTGCCTATCGCAATGGTCAATGCGAAACCGAGAAACGGCAGACCGAGGATGTTTGCGATCATCTCGGCCGAGTGAGCTTTGTCGATGGGATCGAAGAAGATTCGCTGCAGATCGCTGGCGGTGTTCGCTCGAAGCGAAGCGCCAACGCCCGCCGTGGCCAGGGCGAGGCAGCTGACCACGAAGAGACGGCTCTGCCGGTAGCCTGCGCTCGGCGCGATGGCCGTTCCAACAGAGCCGTTCATGAGACCGCTATTTTACGAGCATCGGCCCCTTACTACCCTTCCGCGTGGACGTACACCTCTTCGCCGTGCTGGCTGACATCCATGCCCGTGGTCTCCGATTGCCGGTCGGCCCGGAGCGGAATCACGGCGCCCACGAGCTTCAACAGCACGAAACTGCCGACTGCGCTGTAGACAATGGCCGCGCCGACGGCCGTCGCCTGAATGCCGAGCTGGCCGGGATTGCCGAAGAGCAGGCCGTCCGCGACGCCGTTCAGCGCCTTTTGCGCGAACACGCCTGTCAGCAGAGCCCCGACGGTGCCGCCGACACCGTGTGCGGCGACGACGTCGAGCGAATCGTCGAGCGAAGTCTTGGCTCGATAGATCAACGCGAAGTAACTGGGAATGGCTGCGATGCCACCCAGGATGAGCGCGCTCATCGGCCCGATAAAGCCAGCGGCCGGCGTGACGGCGACGAGCCCCACCACGATGGCCGTTGCGCTACCCACCGCAGTCGGATTGCGCGAGCGCGCGATGTCTAGCAGCATCCAGACCACGAGCGTCGCGGCCGGTGCCAGCATCGTCGAGGTGAATGCGAGCGCAGCAATGCCATTCGCCGCCAGCGCGCTGCCGGCATTGAACCCGAACCATCCGAACCAGAGCAATCCGGCCCCCAGCAGGGTGAATGGAATGCTGTGCGGGAGGAGCGCCGCGGAAGGATAGTCGCGGCGCGGCCCGACGACCCAGGCCGTCACGAGAGCCGCGACGCCAGCGTTGACGTGGACCACCGTGCCGCCCGCGAAATCGAGCGCGCCCATCTTGAACAACCAGCCGCCGCCCCAGACCCAGTACGCAAGTGGGCAGTACACAACCAGGGCCCAGAGCGAGATGAAGAGCACATACGCCGAAAAGCGCATCCGCTCGACGATTGCGCCGGAGATGAGCGCCGCCGTGATGATGGCAAACGTGCCCTGGTAGCACATGTGCAGCAGGTGAGGGATCGTGCCCTGCGGCTCCAACCCCACGCCCCGGAGGAAGAGCGCAGACAGGCTTCCGATCCAGTCCCCACCGGCCGTGAACGACAGAGAGTAACCGACGACGGCCCACAAGATGCCGACCCAACCGAGGGACACGAAACTCATCATCATCGTGTTCAGGGCGTTCTTCGAGCGGACAAGCCCGCCGTAGAAAAATGCCAACGCCGGCGTCATCAGCAGCACGAGCGCCGTCGAAACCAGCATCCACGCAGTGTCAGCCTGATTCATCGCGTCACCTCACGCAGGAACGAGCTCAATGGACTGGCGGCTACTCCTTCTCCCCGGTTCGAATCTTGTAGCTCCGCGTGACCGGTGTGACGAAGACGCGGCCGTCGCCGATTTCTCCGGTTCGAGCGGCGCCGATAATCGCCTGGATCGCGGCATCGACGATTTCGTCCGGCACGACGGTTTCGATCTGCATCTTCGGCAACAACGTCACCTGGTACTCCTTGCCCCGATAGACAGCCGTATGGCCTTTCTGCTTGCCGTGGCCGCGCACCTCGGTCACGGTCATGCCCGAGACACTCAGTTTGGCAAGCGCGTCCTTCACATCGTCGACCTTGTCCGGCCGCACGATGCTCTTGATCAGCTGCATCGTCTCCTCCTGACTTCGCTCGGTGATCGTGTGCTCAGAAAATGAGCGCGGTACTATACACCGACAGTTTTGTCTGTGGCAGGTTCTTTTGGGGACAGCGACAATTTTGGCGGGATTTAGCTCAGGCCCCGTCGGGTGGAAATGCTCGATCGGAGTCCGCAGGAGGGCTTCGGACTTCGAGGTGCTCGGACGTGTCCCCGGGAAGTGCTTCCGCTACGACGCTGTCAATCCAAGCCTGAAGAAACGCGAGCTGACGTCAATTCGCCGCCGCATCTGCGCTAAGCGTGCGCTTCACAACAAACCGCGGAGGACGCCGAGGACGCGGAGAAAGGCGAGCGGGAGGCAAATCCTGACGATCTGCCTCCCCAGAGAGTGAACCCTACCAGGCGAACTCGGCCGCGAGACGGAACACGCGCGGGTTCATGTACGCCAACGGCGTCTGCCAGCCGGTGACATTTGGAACGTACGTCGTGTTGTAGAAGAGAACCGTGTTGTTGTTCGCCAGGTTGTAGATGTCGAGCCCCGCCGTGAGGCGCCGGCTACCAAGGCGGATAATCTTCTTGAGGCTCAGGTCAATCTGTCGGTTGCGGTCGGTGAACGCCGGGTCCCCGCCGTACAACGCGCCTGGAGTGATCAGGTTCACGTTTACGAATGGACCGCCGCTCATCGGGCGACCGATCTGCTGCGCGATCGCTTGGCCGAACGCATCCGTCGCGGTGAACGTCAAGTTCGCGGGGAGCGAGCCAGTGACCTGGTCGGTGCTGGCATTGTTCGGGGTCCCGTTGAGGATCGGCCGGTCGCGATAGACGCCGCTGATCAACACGTCGATTTTCGGGATGACGTATGAGGCCAAACCGTTGAACGACGTCTGGAAGGGCGACTCGACGTGGCAGTATGGATTGAGCGTCCAGCTCGCACCGAAAACAGTGTTCTCCGGAACCGCCGCACGGACCGCGCACCAATCGTTGACCACTTTGCCCGTGCTGGTACCGCCGGAGAAGGTGAAGCCTTTCACATTGCGCACGCTGAACGTCACATCCACGCCGTTGAACGTGCGCGTGTCGTCACCAACGTCCTTCGTCGACTTGATCAGCAGATCCTGCGGCCGCGCAAACGCCGCCTGGGTCAGGTTGTACAGAGGCTCCACCCGGTAGCCGCCACCGCCCGGCAGACGCGGGTCGTTCGGGACGGTCAGGAAGTACGGTGTCAGATCGTTCGGTCCGACGTTGAGGTTGTCGGTCACGGTGCCGCCAGTCGTGAACATCGTGAACGTCCGGCGGTAGTACCCGACTTCCACCGCCGCCTTCGGGAAGAGCTCTTGCTGCACCGACATGCCGAACGACCAGTCCGACGGACGCACGCCCCACCCGCTGGTCACACCCGGGTCGAAGTTCGCGCCGACGAACTGGTTCGACCCGAACAGCAGGTTGTTGATCTGGCCGCAGGTGTCGATGCTGCCGGTCGTCGCCGGGCTCTGCGCCAACGGGTTCGTCAGGTTGCAGTCCGGAATGAAGTTGCTGTTGGCGTCGGTCCACGTGCGGATCACATTTGGGTTACCGAACGCCGCAGCGGCGCCGCCTGGAATGCGGAGCGAGGGGTTGGCGTTCGCCAACAGATTGCCGACGCTGGCGCCCTGCAGATACCTACCAAGGTTGACCCTCAGCGACGTCTTGCCATTGCCGAAGACGTCATACGCGGCGCCCACGCGGGGCGTGATGTCGTTGTAGCCGGTCACGCCGTCCGAACGCGGGAAGCTGACCCCCGGGAAGAAGGTGCTTGCCGGCTGCGTGACAGCCGGAAACCAGCTCCAGGGATGATCGTAGCGCACCCCTCCCTGCAGCGTGAGACGCTTCAGCGTCCACTGATCCTGCACGAAGAACGACATCATCGCCGCGCGCGCGTTGACGAAGTAGGGATTCGCGTACTCGGTCAGCGAAATCGGAACGCCACGCGTGAGCGTGAACAACAAGTTCTGGTTATTCACGTGCGCTTCGCGGTCGTCGCGCCACCAGTTGCCCTGGTTACCCGAACTTCATGCTGTGCGCGCCGGTGACGTACGTCCCGTTGAAGAACCAGTTGGCGCCGTCGGTCTTGGCGATCAGCCAGGTCTGCGAGCGATAATTCGCCAACCCGACTGTACCCTGTGGGTTAATCACCGCCTGGTTTTCTGTCACACGAATCAGGTCCCGGGTCGGATTCGGATCGAGCTCGCGGTTGCCCCACTGGTAATACGTGTTGCCGACACCGGCCTCGAGGAGCAGCCTGCTCGTGAGGGGATTCGTCCAACGAGCTGTCTGGACGCGCTGCGGGCTGAACTCGCCGTGGCCGTCCGCTTCCGGAGTCGTCAGCACCGGCGACGGCGAGCCGCTGAACGACGCCGTGCCGGAGCACGTCCGGCACACAGGCTGTTCATCCCACGAGAACGTGAATTTGTTCTTCTGCGACGCCTGCCACGTGATGCGCGGCGTGTAGTTCTCCCACATCCGGTCGTAAAACGCCGGCCGGCTGAAATCCGGCGCATACGTCCACTTGGTCGGGTCGCCCGCGTTGTTGTTGTAGTAAACGTTCAGGATGTTGCGGCGCGAGCCCTGCTGGCGGAAGCTCATGTAGTACCAGAGCTTGTCCTTCAGGATCGGGCCGCCGACCGCCGCATTGAAGTCGTACACGTGGTACGTGGGGTTCGGCGCCCCCGCGCCGCGCGCCTGCAACTCGTCGGTGTAGTTGTCCGACTGCATGCCTTTCGAGAAGCCGGAACTCGCGATCAGGCCGCTCATGATGTTTCCGCCCTGTTTCGGCACGATGTTCATCTGCACGCCCGCGGTTTCGAACTCACCGAGGCCGCCGGACGTCTGGACCGTGACCTCCGACGCATTGCCGATGTCGGCCGTGTAGTTCGGCGGCTGGTTGCCGCCAGGCGGGTTGCTGACGTTCATGCCTTCTATCGTGAGACGCGACTCCACGCCGCGGCCGCCGTGCACGGGAAAGATTGCGAACACAGGACCGGTGTTGACGTCCGTGATGTTCGCCTGCAGGCCAGGCACGGTGGTGAGCACATAGCTGTAGCTGCGAACTGCCGGCAGGCCCCGCATCGTCTCGTTGTCGAGGGTGAGCGCGCGGGTCGTGCTGACCACGTCGACGATCGGCGAGGCGCCGGTCACTGTGATCGTCTCGGCGACCCCGCCGACCGTCAGGTCCGCGTCGATCTTGATGACGCCAGCGCCCGACAACTCCACGCCGTCGCGCTTCAGCGTCGAGAACCCGGAGAGCGTGAATGTCACGCTGTAAATGCCCGGCTGCAAGCTCTCGATGCGGTACTGCCCGGTACCGTCGGTCACGGCCGTCCGGGTCTTCTCAATCAGGACCGGGCTCGCCACCTCGACGCTCACGCCCGGGAGTGCGGCTCCCGACGGATCCTTAACGACACCGGCAATTGTGGCCTGTGCCAAGGCACTAGTGGGCGCCAGCACCAACGCTGCGAGCACAACGGCAAACAGACTTCTGAAGAATCCACGCATTGCGCACCCTCCCCTGGTTGCACGGTGGCGAGTTAACGGCGGGCGCTCCCATCAAGGGAGCTCAGCTCGAGCGTTCGAGCATGCGTCTCGCAAAAATACTGGTCCGATCGGTGTTCAGTGTCAATACACAACGTGGCAGTCGTGCGTTTTTGACGGTCGGGCGATTCAAAACGGTGGATTGGGTGCTGTGTGCGATCGAGGCGGAACGATCCACCGGGTCGGAAGGCGCTTGTACGGCGCGGTCATCGTCTATACACACCAGGGTCAGAAACGCCACGGTTGACGTGCGACGAGGCACAGAAAAACGAGCCGTCCACTCTCTGGGCGGGTCTTTCCTGGCGCGATCAATGTCTCCGTTTCGCGAGAATTCCGCGTCTCCGGCGCTGCGTCTTCTCCGCTACCAAAGCTTATGAATACAACGAGTTGCGGTCACTTGTCGAACCGAATTCGCGTGGCTTGCGTCTTGCGGCTGCCCGGTCGACGCCGACGTGCGGCAGCGCTGACATTACGCATCGGGCTGCCAGATGGCGTAGCCAGGAGCACGAGTGTCCGCGAACATTCTTCAGTGGCGACCCAAGAACACCACGGCGGCACCAGGCGTTCCAGCTCCCAGGCTGCTGTGGACCGTACACAAGCAGCGGTGGCGCATCGAGTGCATCCTGGAGGGCGGCGTGGCGGATGGCTGGAACGTTCGCGTCTTGCTGAACGGGCAGTGGTTTTTCTGCTGCCGGTTTACATCGTGGCCCGAAGCCATTCAAGCCGCGACGGACAAATACACGGAACTCGCCGCGGCAGGATGGCGATCTCCGACGCGGACGGGCGCCAACGGCTAAGCGCTCTGTTGTTGCTTGACGGTTCCGCTGAGAAGCTGTCGAGCCAAATCTACGAGCTGGTCGAGCCACAGCGGCTTGAAGAGCACCGTCGCGCCGAGATCCTGCAGTTCCCGCGTCACTTCATCCTCGAGGAAATAGTCACCCGTCACGATGGCGACAGGCGTGTCGCGGTGCTGCGGGATTGATCGCAGGCGACGGAGAAATTCGAGTCCGTCGAGAAGCGGCATTCGAAAATCGAGGATGAGCGCGTTGGGTCGGCTCTGCTCCGCCAGCTCCAATCCGTCGGTGGGCCTGGCCGCGGTCAAGACTTCGTACCCTTCGAGGCGCAGCATTCGCGCAAACGTGTCCAGCACCGATTCGTCATCCTCGACCAGAAGAATACAAGCTCGCGGTTCGGCGGGTGCCGGGTTCGTGTCGCTCGATGGGCGGTCCGAGGAGACCAGCCGAGGACCTGAGGCGGAAGAACGGCCCCACGCACGACCGAGCAGGGCCGAGGGCATCATCAGTGGACTCCGCCCGGCATCGCGACCCACGTGGGGCTTGGCGACGCTTGACCGTGTGAGCCCACGATCTTCAGGAGTACTTCCAGCTCCGTCTGTCGATTCATCGCGGATGTCACGTCGCGGAAATACTCCACGATCGAGCCACGTGCATGATGCATCGTCAGCCGATAGGGCCCGTCTGGCCTGATGGCGGTCAGCTCCCACCGCACCAACTCCGCGCCAGCCACGAACATGTTCATGGCCGCCTGTTTCTCAAACTACGTACCGCCCGCGAATGCTCGAAACTGCCCACATCTGCACCAACTCGTCAGTTGATGCCCAGCAGAATCGTAATTGCTGCACCATTTTGAAACTCGGTTTTGACGCTGGGGTATGGCGTCCAGGGAACTTCATTCCGGAATTACGGGGTCGTATGTTCTTGGCCTGAGGCTGGAATTCTCAGAGGATGCGCCCCTGAAGAGCGCGTTCCTGCGCCTGCGCGACTCGGGTAGCGAACCTAGCGGTCGAAGGACTCTCGACGGGAGGCTGGCGAGAGTTTCACCAGATAGCGTTCAGGGTGAGCGCTGAATTTTCGACGGAGCTCCTGGAGCGACTCCGCTCCCCCATAACTGATCGCGGAACAGAGATGTTTCAGCATGTCGTGAATCACCGACCTTACCGATCCCCGGGCCGGTACGCTGACCTCCAGGCCCTCGGCGCCGAGCGCTTCGACTTCGCTGGGGTCGGCCTCCTCCAGGTCGAGACGGTCACGCACTGCCGCGATCGACGCCATGCCGCGGAAGACCTTGAATGGCACCTGGACGATCTTCTGCGATTCTGGCATCAGGACCGACTTCAGGACGACCTCGCCCGGTGTTTCCATGGTCCCGGCAAAAGCGCTTCCCAGCATCACCGTATCGCCGCCGAACAACAGCGCCTGCGCAATACTGCCGTCGCGCCTGACTCCTCCGTCGGCGATCAGCGGAACCCGATCGCCGACCGCGAGCCGACAGCGAACCAGCGCTTCCACTTGTGGCACTCCGAAGTTTGTTGCCACCCGCGTGGTGCAGCCGCCGCCCGGTCCGATGCCGACCTTGATGCCGTTCACGCCGCGCTCGAGAAGAAAACGGGCGCCCTCTTCCGTCGCGACGTTTCCCGCGACGAGATCGACACCATCGTGCAGCGCACGGATTTGCTCGATAGCCCGTTCCATGACCTGCGAATGTCCATGGGCGATGTCGATGACCAATGCGTCCGCGCCCGCGCGAAGGACCTCGGCGGCGCGTTCGAGATAGTCGCCGGTCGCGCCAACCGCCGCAGCGACGCGCAAACGACCCCGGTCGTCTCTGGTGGCGAACGGGTGTCGCTTGTGCTTGAGCAGATCCTTGGCGGTGATGAGACCAAGCACGGTTCCGTCTGCCTTTACGAGTGGAAGTTTCTTGATCTTGTGGGCCGTCATCACACGCTCGGCCTCGGCGAGGGAGACGGGACCCGTATGAACGACGAGCTTGTCGAGGCGAGTCATGCGATCCGCCACCCGTACGTCGGGTGTGACAAACCGTACGTCGCGTCTGGTCAGCAGTCCCTTGAGTAGGTGTCGAGCGTCCACGACAACGAGCGTTCCGACGCCGGTCCGCTCCATCATGCTCACGGCATCGGCGAGACACTGGTTTTCGTCGATCCCGTGCGGATCGCCAATGATGCCGTGCTGCGTCCGCTTCACGCTCGCCACCTCTGCGACCTGCGGCGCGATATCACCCGCTCTGAAGCCACGGTCGATGACCCCGATTCCACCCTCTTCGGCGAGGACTGTGGCCATTGCAGACCGCGTGATCGTGTCCATGTTGGCAGACACCAGCGGACGTTTGATCGGAACGCGCTCCGAGAAGCGGGTCGCCAGATCGACGACATCCGGATCGCGGCTTGGCATCACGCCGAGCTGCGGAGTCAGCAGGAAGTCATCAAATGTGCAGCCGCGAACGAATTGAAGGAGATCCATAGCCGTCACCGGTCGAAGCGCCTGTCCGAGAATACACTGGCTGAGCTACCTGCATCGTGGTCAAAGGGCGATCCGGGCTCAGTCGTGCCAGATAAAGCGCAAATCTGATCACGTGCTTCGCCCCGCATGACGCGTCACGAATGCGTTCAGCTCATCCAGAATGAACGCAGATCATCGCGCGAGGTCCGCGGTAGAATCGGAAAAGCGGTCCGACCCATGGTGTTCGTTCGCGCTGCAGGACGCAAGGGCGCATCGCGGCCCTTCGCAATCACCTTTCCAATCCGTTGCGAGATCATCTTTCGACTTTCCGCCTGGCGGGGCGGTCGGAAGTCGCGAGAATCGCGATGACTCGCGTGGGGTGATGCCCTGTAGCGGGGTCTGACCCCACCGATCCGACCGCATGGAAGGAGGATGTCATGGCTGAAAAACGAACCGAGGTGGCACAGCCGGAAGGGAAAGGCCTTGTTCGACGGGAGTCGTCGGCGGACATCGGGAGCCCATTCCGCATGCTCGAACGTTTCGCTGACGAGATGGATCGTGTCTTCGACGATTTCGGATTCGGTCGCGGATTGCTGGCCCCGCGAATCGGCCGCGGCTTTCTACGGTCGCCGTGGCGGGGCGTCTCCGCCGATTGGGAGCCCTGGACCCCGCAGATCGAAGTGTTTCATCGAAACAACGAGCTCGTCGTGCGGGCTGATTTGCCGGGACTGACGAAGGACGACGTCAAGGTGGACGTCACCGAGGACGGCATCTCGATCCAAGGGGAACGCAAGCGAGAGCACGAAGAGGAGCACGAAGGCATCTATCGCTCAGAGCGGAGCTACGGTAGCTTCCATCGAATGATTCCGCTTCCCGAGGGCGCAATGACGGATCAGGCAAAGGCCACGTTCAAGGATGGTGTACTCGAGATCGCGATGCCGGCGCCGCCAGAACAGGTACGACGCGGCCGGCGTCTGGAAATCAGCGAAAGCTCGTCCTCCAAATCCTGACCTCGGTACAGATGCCTACACCACGGAGGAACGCATCCTCCGTGGTGGCTGATGCGTCAGGTCTTGAAAAGAGCGTCGAGCTTCAGAACAGTGTTCCAGTTCCGCCCGGTACCTGGAATGCCAAGCTTTTTTTCGATGACTGCGAGTGTCAGGCGCGATCGGCCGATCCCATCAGGGTAGACAACGTAGGCGTGTTTGCCTTCGGCGCGTACGACCTCCCGTCCTGCAATGGCCGTCTGCAGCGCTTTCACATCCTTGGCGGCTGGTGCGTCTTTCAGGAACATGACGAGAAGGTGGCTGGGGTCCTGAACCGCTTCCGTACGAAACGGATTCCGCGCGACGACCTCTTGCAATTCCCCGGCTGTCCGGACGAAGAACTCCGTCTCGAGAGCCAGTCGCTTCTCCGCTTCCGCCCTGAGGAGGACCTCCAGCTGGGAGCAGGTCCGCGCTCGACATTCGAACAGCAAATTTCCGGTTCGAAGCAGCGATCGAACACCCGCAAAGCCGAGCCTGGTGAGAAGGTCACGCAAGTCGGCCATATCGACCTGCTTGTGGGGGCCGAGGTTGATGCCTCTGAGAAGGGCGAGGTAGCTGTTCATGGTCGAATGTTTGCAGGGCGTTGGCTTAGGTACCGTAGCGCTCTTGAGGCAGCCGGCCCGCTTCACAGCTCGTCCGCGCGGTCCAACGCTAGATACGAGGCACCACGATGAATTCATCGAACTCACTTTGGTGGCAGCGCAAAGGGATCCCCCCGAAAGACGACGATGACGACGATGACGACGAAAAGGCGCCCGAAACGCCGCCGACCGAACCACCGCCGCTGCCCGTGCAAGATCCACCGCCCGAGCCAAAGCCGCCCTACGTCGTGGCCTGAGCTGATCGGTTAGGCCCGTCCAGGGCTCGACTACTTCTTCAGGTCCGGGCACACAAAGGGCGGTTGGGCGAGCTCGAGCGTTTTCCATGGGGTCCACGATCCGCCAAGCTTGAATCGAAGTCTCAGCTGGCGATCGCCAACCGATTCCGCCTCGGCCTCGTAGCGAACGCTCAGGTCTTCGGTAATCGTCAAGGATCCTGTTGCTTCGCGACGCCACGTCGACAGTCGATACACCTCGACGCAGGAGGTCTGGACCAGGCTTCCGTCGGCAAGGAAAATGTACAGAGTTCCTGGAGCGTCTTCGGGCGCCGTGCTGCGCCAGATCTTATTGATGAAGGATGGCTGCGGCGCCCGCTGACCCGGGGATGGCAGTGCCGCATCCTGCCGCGTTTCAGCTTCTGGTCCCCGGGATGACGAGCACGCCGCTGCGCCGTACACCGATGCCAGCACGACGAGCGGCAGGAGGCGGCCTTTTCTCACGCGTCCGATTCTAAAGTACCCCGAGCGGGTGGGATTGTCCGAGCTGTGGACTAGTCGTTCACGCGTCGGAAGAACCCCTTGTCGAACATCTGGCGGACGATTTGCCGGCCGATCTGCGCACCTGCCTCGTTCGAGAACTGGTAGTGCATGCCGCCGTAGATTCGCGCGGCGCGAGCCTCGGCGCCGGCATCGGTGTATCGCGTGAACGTGTGGACATACGTTACGCCGTCCACCGTGGCCTCCATCGGGAATACCGTTTCGTCCCGCCGGAAGAAGCGGCGCAACGCGTGGGACGCCGCCGTGGACACGCACGCGTGGGCTCCCGGATATTCGGGATGGACCGGCGTCGTTCGAAACGGCAGCCAGTTCGGATCGCCAATTGTGTCGGGCCTGTCGTCGGTGTCGCCCTGTTGAATCGCCGTGACAGGGCGCCAGAAGCTGTAGAGATACTTCGCATCCCAGCAGCCAATCCACGCATCGGCCATCGCGGCGTTAGTGACCGCAAGAAGGCGAGCTGTCGTGATGGCGTCGAGATTCAGACGCGCGGCCTGTGACCGGATGTTTCGATTCCACGCGCGCGGAGTGTTGTCCGTCCAGAAGATGGCCATCTCACTCTGCTCGGCTGTGCGGATCGAGCTGTTGATGTCCGCCGTAGGCCTGCGTCAGCTGATACGCCTTCGCCCATCGCCGCGAATCCAGAGCTGGTGGGGGTCCGGGGCGAAATTGCGACGGAGTGGTCATCGTGAACGGCCGAACGCGTGGCACCCAGGGAACGAGCGGGCTCGTCGAGAATGCCGGAGGCGTCGGTTGATAGACGCCTGGCCCGGGCGGATTGAACGCATATGGGACGTTGTCGAATCGGCCGTCCCCTTGGCGATTCGCGAGAATGGCCTCGGCCGCCTGCCGGCCGACAGCGATGCCTTGCCACCTGGCGCGCCCATCTTGCATGGATGCCAGACTGCTCGCGAGGCGTTCGTCCAGGGCCGTCGTTTGGCCCGGTAAGCAGGTCCACCAGTACGTCGTGCGCGCTCTGCGCGATCGCGGCGGCAACGGAGGCGTTGCGTGGAGCCCACATCGAGGCCGCATACGGCTCGTACCCGCCGACAATGGCGACGACCGCGTCGTAGACCGCGAGCTGGACAATCGCGATCAATACGCCGCTCGAGGCCGGCGCGTTCGCGCCGGTCACGACGATGGCGTCCGTGGCAATCTCGTTCCACAACCGGACGTCGTCGCCGTCTCGAATCGCAGCGGGATGTCCCGACGCCGCCGGGGCAACGCCGGCGTGACACACGAAGCCGAACAGCGCCACGCAACGCAACAGTCGTCCAAATCCCATGCCCTCTCCCCCTTGACGTCCTCTCGGGAAGCCGCTGCCCGAGCGGCTCTCTGCGTGAAGACGGTCACCCGCATAAGCGAGAACGAGACGGGAAAAGCCGCACGGCACGCGACCGCAAGGTACAATGACCGCCCATTCGATAGACGAGGTCTGGCGTGACAGAGCCGTCCTCCGACATCACGAAGCTGCTGAAGGCGTGGAACACGGGCGACCCGGGCGCGCTCGAGCGTCTGATGCCGCTTGTCTATGCAGAGCTGCGGCGCGTCGCGTACAACTATTTCCGTCAAGAGAAACGCGGCCAGACACTCCAACCTACGGCGCTCGTCAACGAAGCGTACATGCGCCTCGTGCAGCTGAAGCGGATCACGTGGCAGAATCGCGCCCACTTCTTCGCGTTGTGCAGCCGGCTGATGCGACAGATTCTGGTTGATGCCGCCCGGGCGCGCCGCTTCGCGAAGCGAGGCGGTGGTGCAACGCGGATGCCCTTCGACGAGAACCTGCTGCCGTCCGACGATCCGCGGTCGGACGTCGTCGCGCTCGACGATGCATTGAAGGCGCTCGAACAGATCGACCCGCGCAAGAGCCGAGTCGTCGAATTGCGCTTCTTCGCCGGGCTGAGTGTCGAGGAGATCGCGGAGCTGCTGGCAATCTCGACCGACACCGTGTCACGCGACTGGAAATTTGCCAGGACCTGGCTGTTTCGTGAACTGCGCGATGGACGATCGCCCGCACGCTGAACGCTGGCGCCGCGTCGAAGAGCTCTACCACGCGTCGATCGAACTGCCGGTCGGCGATCGCGGAGCCTTCCTCAGGAATGCCTGCGGAAACGACGAGCGGCTGCGCGAGGACGTCGAGGCCTTGCTCTCGGCGGCCCAGGACGTCGGCCACTTTCTGGAGCCCGACGAGCCCGAAACGACCCGCCGTACGACGCCGACGCCGAGCCGTTCGTTGGTCGGGCGCGACGTTGGCCCCTATCACGTCATGGCTCTCGTCGGCGCTGGCGGAATGGGCGAAGTCTACCGAGCGACCGATGTTCGGTTGGGCCGTGACGTCGCGCTGAAAGTGCTGCACGACGCGTTCAATACCGATCCCGATCGCTTACGGCGGTTCGAGCAGGAGGCACGCGCCACAGCGGCGCTGAACCACCCGAACATCCTGGCGGTTTTTGATGTCGGCTCGCACGAGGGCGCGCCGTACTACATTGCCGAACTCCTGGAAGGCGACACGTTGCGCGATCAACTGCGTAAGGGCCCATTGCAGACGCCCGTGGCGATCGACTACGCGAACCAGATCGCCGCGGGACTCGGAGCCGCGCACGACAGGGGCATCGTCCACCGCGACCTGAAGCCCGAGAACATGTTCGTCACGACCGACGGGCGGGTGAAGATCCTCGACTTTGGCGTGGCGAAGCTCGTTGAAGGCGAGCACCTCCTGGCGCTCTCGAGCGGGGCAACCATGGAGGGCACCTTGGTCGGCACGATTGGCTACATGTCGCCCGAACAGATTCGTGGCGAACCGGTCGATGCCCGAAGCGATATCTTCAGCTTTGGCGCCGTCTTGTACGAAATGGTGACGGGCACACGAGCGTTCGAGGGCGAGACGGCCGCGGTCACGCTGGCGTCGATCCTCGACGCCGAGCCTCGAGCGGGCTTCGACAGACATGCGCCGGCAACCGTCAACGCGCTCAAGGTGGCCCGTCGATGCCTCGAGAAAGCACCGCTTGCACGCTTTCAGACCTGTCGCGAGCTCGTTTCTGCCCTGTCGCACGATGTCGCACCGCAACCTGCGCGAACACGGCCTGCCTGGCTGCGCGCACCAATCGTCGCCGCCGCGCTCATTCTATTGATGGCTTCCCTCGCGCTCGTGGCCTGGCTGTCGCTGCGACCCTCGTCGTCGAACGAGGTCGGGCAGATTCGCGCCGTTGCCGTGCTGCCGCTCGAGAGCCTGTCGCGCAGTGAGGACGATGAGCTGTTCGCCGACAGCATGACGGGGGCGCTGATTACGAACCTGGCCAAGATCCGCGCCTTGCGCGTTGTGTCGCGAACGTCCGTCATGCGGTACAAGCGCACGCAGAAGACCGTGCCTGAAATCGGCAGGGAGCTCAACGTCGACGCTGTGGTGGAGGGATCAATCGAACGTGTGGGCGGCCGCGTCCGGATCAACGCACAGCTGATACGGACGGCGACCGACGACCATCTCTGGGCCGAGACCTACGATCGCGACGTGCGGGACGTACTCGTGCTGCAGGACGAGGTCGCGCGCTCCATCGCGCGGGAAGTGCGAGTCACGCTCACGCCGGAGGAACAGGCCGGCCTGGCGAGAGCCCGGGTCGTCGACCCGGCGGCGCACGAGCTGTATCTCAAGGGACGCCTCTTTTGGAACGCGAGGACCGAAGGGTCGATCAACACGGCCATTGCGTATTTCACGCAGGCGATTGAACGAGACCCGAGCTACGCGGCCGCATACAGCGGGCTTGCGGACTGTTATCTGTCGCTCGGCTTTTCCTTCGACGTCGGATCCGTGCGGCCGAGTGAAGCCATTCCCAAGGCGAAAGCGGCGGCACTGAAAGCGCTCGCCATCGACGAGTCGCTGGCCGAAGCACATAACTCGTTGGCGTACGCCAAGCTCAATTACGACTGGGACTGGCCTGGGGCTGAAGCGGAATTCCGCCGGGCGCTCGAGCTGAATCCCGGCTCGGCCGAGACCCATCACTGGTACTCCCATTTTTTGGTATCGACCGGCAGGTTCGACGAATCGCTGAACGAAAGTCACAAAGCGGTGGCGCTCGACCACCTCAACCCGATTGTCAACGTCCACCTGGGCTGGAACTACTTCTTTGCGAGACAGTACGACAACGCGCTGACGCAGCTCGGAAGGACCATTGAGCTCGACTCCAACTACGGGCTTGCCTACTGGTACCGCGGTCTCGCTTACGAGCAACAAGGAAAGTACCGCGAGGCGCTGGCCGAAATGCGCAAGGGCGAGGCGCTGCTCAAAGGCAACGTCGTCGTCGCGGGTGACATCGGCCACGTCCACGCGGTGTCGGGAGATCGGCGCGAAGCCGAGCGCGTCATCCAATACCTCCAGCGGGAGTCGACGCGCCGTTTCATCTCACCATTCGAAATCGCGCTGATCCATGGGGGGCTGGGCGACAAGGATCGAGCGTTCGAATGGCTCGACAAGGCGTCACGCGAACGCTCGGACCTGTTGATCTATCTGAAGGTCGATCCGCGGCTGGATTCCCTCCGATCCGATCCGCGGTTTCAGGACCTGGCGGCGAGCGTCGGTTTGCGGTGAGCGGATCGGGCCATCGCCCCACCTCAGCGCCGGTTGTCGTCCTGACACGCTCGACCCCGCTCTCGCTCCTGCGCTCGCGGCGGACCGCGGCATCTTGACTGGGGCGCCGTATTTAATCTAATTTGTAGGACTAATGTCGATTCAGGCCACAATCGGCCAGTTCGAACAACTCGTGCTGACGGCTATCCTCTCGCTGGATGAGAACGCCTATGGCGTCACCATCCGCAGGGCCGTCGCCAAGCTTGCCGCCCCGAAAAACGTATCGCTTGGCGCCGTCTACGCCACGCTCGACCGCCTGGAGGAAAAGGGGCTCGTCGCGTCGTGGCTGTCGGATCCGACTCCCGAGCGCGGCGGCCGCGCGAAACGGCACTATCGCCTCCACTCCGCCGGTGAGCGTGCGCTGCACGAGTCCGTCATCACATCGAAGCGCGTTTGCGAAACAGTCGAGGGGATCTGGGGTCGGTGGCCAGGTTTGTCCGGCCGACAGTGGAAGCCGGTCCGTCAGCATTGATCGAGAGGGTGTGATGGCGTATTCACCTCCACGATGGTTGGAATCCGTTGGGGAAGCGCTTTTGCCTCCCGCGAGTGCGGAGCATGCGCTCGGGGATCTGTCGGAGTGCTCGAATTCCAACGCGAGGTATGTGGAGAACCTGGTATCGGTCCTGCCAAGCGTGGTCTGGTCCCAGATCCGGCGTCGGGCCACGCTCGGAGGGGTCGCGTTCAACGCCGTGCTGACCGCGTTCTTCCTGGTGGTTTTCCAGGGGATTCCGAAGGCTCCTTTTTTCGCCGAGAAGTGGGCGTGGATGCGTCTCGCAGCGCCGTGGGCGATCTGGGTGATGGGGTGCGCCCTCGCCGCGGCTTACGGACCTCGCGACAAGCCCACGTGGTGGAGCCGCAGAGTGTTCCTCGCCACTGTGGCTGCAACGATTGGCTCTGCCGCTGTAACTGGTGTGCCGCTCGTTGGCGTGGTCGTGGGATTGGGAGTCGTGTTCGGAACCTTGCTCGTGTTGTCCATGCCGTGGCTCACGCACCGACCGCCGGCACCGTTGTCGCTAGAAACTCTGCCGGATCATGCACGCCTGTTTCAAAGAGGCATCTGGTGGCGGAACGCACGTGAATCGATGGCGGCGGTCGTTGTCGTCATCGTCAACGCTCGCGATCTCTGGCAAGCCGAGAATGAATTGCTCTGGACGGGGCATCTGCTCCTGATCATCGGCGTGCTGTTCATCATGGGCTTTCTCTATTTCCATGCCGGCTCGCGGACCGTGCCTGGGCAGGTCGACGCGAGGACCATGCTCCAATTCCATCGGCGCGAGGTGGCTCGGCAGCGGGACATCATTCGCGCGGTGCCGCTGTGGTACCTGCTGCCGTTTATGCCGGGGATGGCGGTGATGGCCGTCAGCAGGTGGCAAAGTGCTGCCGGTCCTGCCCTGCTGGGCGGCCTCATAGTCCTCGGCATCTTCGTGCTGGTCTGGCGGTTGAACGTGTGGGCAGCGCGCTGGCTGGATCGGAAGCTGCAGGAAGTCGACGCACTCGAGCAACAGTTGTAACCGAGCGGCTCCTCTCGTAACGCGGGTAATGCCGTTCGGAAATTCGTGACTGACCGCACAGCGGTCAGTTGCGCGACGCGACCCGCGGCGGGAAGTGTCGCGGGCCGTCGCGCCGGTTCCGTCAGCCCGAAAAACGGCGTTGCGCTCGCCGCCCTGTCGCTGGCGCGGCCGTCCTGCCGATTCGCGACATCGCTCCGATCAACGAGTCCCGCCTCGGGCAACGCCTCGGTCCGGGTGACCTCGCGGCAGACGGCCGCGCAGGCCTCGGCTTCACGCCGTTTTTCCTGCAGCGGTGGCGGGCTGACTCCAAACGGCGCGCGGCCCGCGACGCTTCCCGCCACGGCTCCGCGCCGTCGCGGGCGCCTGGGGGAACCGTAGACGCGGAGGGTCGTCGGCTGGCGCAAGGGCCGTGAAGTCGACCCGTCACGCGTCAGGAAAACCCGCGCGCAGTGAGTGAGTTCGCGGCGGTCTCTCGCGATGTCACCCGAGGGCCCCAAGCATCCCGGACGGGGCTAGTTGATTCTGAGCGATGCCGCAAGTTGGTAAGACCGCCGCGCAGCGCCAGAGTTCGAACGGAGCGCGGGTTTTCCGGGTCGACGTGACGGCCCGACGCGCCAGCTGACGACCCTCCGCCGTGTCGGCTCTCGGCGCCAAATGTGGCCAACGCTCAGCAGCACAAGCGTTCGGCTCATTGAATTTCCGAACGGCATTAGCCTTCAGCCATCTACTTGAGCTGGCGTGCCTCTTCCGCACGAGCGCCGGACAGAATGTTCTGCATCCCGTAATTCCCTTCGTGGCAGGCGTACTCGAACATTCCATACTCCGGGTGCCGATTGAGTGGAAGCGCCACTTTCCACGGACGCACCCACGTCTTCGGATCATCCACCGTCGCTTCGTACTGGATGGTGTCAGGAGCCACTCGTGCGAGCCGTTCGACGATCTTCAAGTCCTGGCTGGTCAGGTTCGAGTTGCCGTTCAGCGTCAAGCCGACTTTCCCGTTGAAGTTGGTGCTCTCGATGACGAGCGTGTCGCCCTCCCAGTGACCTCTCGAGTCGCCCATGTACTGCTTGATCTTCGAGCCGATGTGAGGGCGCCCGTCGAGCGGGATGCTTCGCGTTTCGTGGATCATCTCGTTGCGGATGACGACGTATCCAGGAAATTGAAAAATTTCGTTCCCCATGTTGTAGCCGGTCGGCAGCATCGACGCGAGCAATCCTCTGGTGATGCAGCGATCGTACGGCCCGAGGTCCGAATATTCGTTGAAGGGATGCGCGACGACGACGTCGGGGAAGTCGTAGTAGTAGGTGCTGCGGGCCATCGCGATCCGGGCCCTGCCCTCCGGCGTCATCGGTGGAAGGCGTCCGTCTGCCGGATCCACGACGAGTGAAGTTTGACGCGAAGGATTCCCGCGCTCCCCCCAATGCGAAGGGGGCCCGGTTCCGGCGCCGCGCCGAGGTCGTTGGACGACGGTCGTCTCGGAGTCCTGTTCGGACTGCTGCCGGCGCTGATCGACGCGAGCCGCAAATTCTTCGTCCGTCAGGACGGTCCGGCCGGCCAGCTCCGGCGGGCGCTCGGTACGGAGTTCCCTGCATGTCGATGCTGGGCCACAACCCCTGTAAATCGGGATTACCCCAGGGCGTGCGAGGGGCGACATACGTCTTCGGCGCCGTAGCTGCCGCGCCGGTCTTGGCCGGCGCTGGCGGTGCCTGCGCTGCCGCAACTACGGCAGGGCCGCAGCCAAACAGGATCGCGAGCGTCCCGGAGAAGAAGCTGCGCAAGAATCGATCAGCCATCTGATCCCCCTTAGCGATGTGGTCGGATCGGATTCACTTGTTCTGGACCGCACCGACGTAGTGCTGAGCGTCCTTGTCGATGCAGACGAATTCGCTCAACTGAGTATCGAGCATGATGCGGTTGTAGACGCTGACCGTGAACGGCGCCGTGTACGCTTTGGCGTCGTCGATGGTGACGGCGATTTCGAGATATCCATAGCTCAGCCGCCGGAAACGTTCGGTGATCTTTCCCGCCGATCGTCAGTGGACTGCCCCGCACGTCGAGCCATCCGTCGTCCATGAAGCCGCTCGTCTCGACGACGAGAGTGTCGCCTTCCCACCGGCCGGTCGAGTAGCCGTTCCACCACGGTTCGGCATCCTTGGGTAGAGGCCGACCATCCAGGAACAGCTCGCGGACCGTCGTGCCGGAGCCCTCGTAGATGAGGACAACTTCTGCCGGAGTCTGGATGATTTTCTTGGGATACGGATGCGAGTTGAGCTGCATGATCCCCATCGGCAGGCAGTGCGCGTCGGGATTGTCCTTGCTGTTGTCTGCCATCCGCTTCTTCACGAGATCCGCCGCCCAGGGCTGGTAGGGCGCCCCGTCTGGGAGGTTCGCGCCAATATTGCCGAACACCGATCGCGCCGGAGGCGGTGCAACCGCGCCGCCGGGACGTGCTTCAGGAGACGGGGGACTCAAGCCATCGATGACCGGCGGCGCACAGCCCACGCACGGTGTCGTCTCCCAGACGCCAGACAGATCGGGCTTGCCATCTGCGGTTTTCGGTGCCGGGGCGTTCAAATCCGGCTTGCCGTCGAGTGTCTTGGGAACACCGGGCGTTGGATAGCGCGGCCACTGTGCCGACAGGTCGGGCGAGATCAGAGCCAGGGCGACGGCCAACACCGCGGATGTCAACGGCCACCCGACTACGGATGGCTTCTTTTGGAAAGCCGTGGTTCGACGCATCGCGAATTCCCCCCTCCCCCACGCCCCGTCCTGTGGTTCACAGCCCAGCTGTTTATTGGATATGAACACGCACCGATGGTCGGCAGGAATCCCGCGCTAGAGCAGCAGCGATATGCGTTGAGGCCGACCACTTCGAGAGCCGGATCGCTGTTGATTGTAGATTAACATCAAAGGCAGCCCCGCCTGATCCCTGAAGCCTGAAGCCTGAAGCCTGAAGCCCGATTCAGGCATGCGACCGCCCGGGACTGTCAGCCGGGAATTGGCGTAAAGGCGCACGGCGCTTCTGCGTCTCCTCCGGCGGCCGATCGGTCTCGAGCGTGAGGAACAGGAGCACGATCGCGGCCATGAACGAACCGAACGCCAGCATCAGAGCGACGATGGGCAGCGAATATCCGGCGGCGAACATGAACCCGGCAATGATCGGCGCAAGCACTGAACCTCCGCGCCCAACACCAATCGTGAAGCCCGTACCGAATGCGCGGACGTGGGTGGGAAACACCTGCGCGATGATCGCATAAAGGCCCACGATGCCGGCGTTGGTGCAGAAGCCGGCCACGGCGCAGATGAACGACAACCGCTGAAGGTCCGCGGGCGTGCGGCCGAATATCGTCACCATGATGGTCGACGCCATCAACACGCCAATCGTCAACGTTTTCACGCTGTACCGCTGCGTCAGGAGGCCGAACACGGCGCCGCCCAGCGCACCGCCCACGTTGGTCCACACCAGCACGCCCGCTGCAGACGACGCCGCAAAGCCCAGATCGACCACGATCTTCGGAACCCACTTCACGATGAAGTAGAAGGTCATGATGTGGAAGAAGTACGCGAGCGTGACAATCACGGTGCCGGTGATTCGTTCGGACGCGAAGATGTCGGCGACCGATCGCTTCCGCACCTCGGCGGGTACCTCGGGCAGCGTCGTGATGGGAGCGTGGCTCATCCGCGTCAAGGCGCGATTGATTTTTTCCAGCGCGCCTGCGGGCTGTTTGCGCGCCAGCCAGTGGACGGATTCCGGTACGAAGACGAACACAACTGGAATCAGCAGCGTTGTCACGGCAGCTCCGAAGTAGAACACCGCACGCCAGTCGTTGCCCCGAAGGAGACGTGCAGCGACAATCCCACCGAACACCGCACCGAGCGGATAGCCGATGGACATGAGGGATACGCTCAAGTGCCGCCGACGTGCATTCGAGAACTCGGCGGCCACTGCGTTGATCGCCGCAAGCATGCCGCCAATGCCGAGGCCGGTGACGATGCGCCAGATGGATAGATCGACCAATCCTGTGACCGTCGTCGCCATGAGCATGCCCACGGCCATGACCAGAAGACATCCGAGGACTGTCGGGCGGCGTCCGAACTTGTCCGCAACACCACCGAGGAGCACAGAGCCGATGGCCATGCCGATGAGCTCCATCGACAGCACGATGCCAAGAGCGGCGCGATCTATCCCCCACTCATCCGCGATGCCGGGCGAAGCGAAGCTGATGGAGAGCACGTCAAAACCATCGAGCGCATTCAGGCCGATGGTGATGGCGACGACGAGTATCTGGAGCACGCTCATCGGCGATTCAGCGATCAGATCTCTCGGATCTCTGTTCAATGGAGGGCCTTTCACCATCCTTCAACTTTGACGCGGCGACCGTACGGCAGCGGGGTGTTTATTGTCAAGAAACACTCGGGCTAATCTCGAGCCGCCGGCGCCTGTGTACTCAGCGTCTTTTGCCGTTGAAAACCCGCTCCTACGTGAATTCGATCACCCCGACCATGATCGTGCGATCCGCAGTGTCCTGGACCGCCTGGCGGCTCTCGGCGAGCGTGTAGCGTCTGGTAATCATCGACTTGGCATCGATCGAACCCTTCTCGATCAACTTCACGTAGCGCGGGATGTCGCGCAGAACGTGAAGCCCGCCCTGCTGCCCTGGATGAATCGTCCGCCCGAGTAGCGCCAGCGAGAGCCCCGGGAACGGCACGGGCAGCATGGTGAATCCCATCAACATCACATGTCCACCCATCCGGGTGCAGTCCCACGCCTGCTGCACAGTTTTGACGTTGGTCGGATCGGGTTGTGCCTCGACTTTCGGCGGAAACGCCTGAAGCCCGGCAGCCTCGACGACGAAGTCGGCGCCGCGGGCCATGACGGCATTGATCGCGCGGCCCCAGTTGACGCCACCAGCGAACCTCCGGTCGTTCGGCCCCTTGCAGAGCTCGCGGATCCGCTCGACCAGGCCGTCGCCTTCGGCAACCGGATCGAGCGCAATCGTGGCCCCCATCTTCAGCGCGAAGTCGCGACGGTACTTGATCGGGTCGATGGCAATCACCTGACCGGCGCCGGTGACGCGACCTGCCTGGATTGCGCCAATGCCGACAGGACCCGCTCCGAAGACGACGACATCGGAGCCGGGCTCGAAGCGCATCTCTGCGTGGCCGGCAGCGAAGCCCGAAGCCAGCTGGTCTCCGAGGAGCGTGAGCTCTGCGGCCGGCAGATCGCTGAAGATTGGCACGCAGTACCTCTTCGAACGTCGTCATGATCTCGCTCATCCCGCCGATTCCGGCCTGGGCATAGACGCGCGTGCCATCACGCATTTCGGCGAACGGCGGAAAAGGCTCGACGCCGGCGGCGTTCGAGAAAAAGGTGAACTGACAATAGTCGGGACGACCGTGCAGGCATTGGTAGCATTGGCCGCACTGCGACGTGCCAGCGACCACGACCCTGTCGCCGACCTGCACTCGCTTGACGAGGGCGCCAACCGCCTCGACCACGCCAAAACCGCAGTGATTGGGGACCTCTGCGCGCTGAATCGAGTTGGTGCCGAGTGCTCCGCGTACGATCGTGTAGCAGGGCGCGACGGCCGCCGAACGCACCACGACCTGGCGCGAATCGATCGGGAGCAGCCGCAGCTCCTGGACGTCGAGCGTGCTGGAGTGGCGAACGAGCCCACGGAACGTGCGGCCCGTCTGTGTTCCGGTGAGCACGGCGGGGGCCGTTGTGGTCTGCGCACTCGTCGATGCCACTCCGCCCAAGAAGGCGGCGCCCCCACCAAGCGTGGCCGCGCCGGTCCTCAACATCTGCCTGCGTGATAGCCCGCGTTTCCTGCGCGACTCAGTGGTCATGGTTGTTTTTCCTCAGCGAGCGCTCGCGACAAATCATCTACGGTGGCTGACTGCTCGCGGCTCCTGCAGCAGCTGTGTCGCGAGCACCTCGACGCGATCGCAGATCGACGCAGTATACGTTGGCGACCGGTCGAGAGGGACCAAAGGCAATCGCATTGAGCGACCTCGCCTATCAGCGCCCGGTCGTGCCGGACTGGTCGGCCCAACTCCTAATTAATTAGTTGACACGGTATTTCCCACGGTGTAGCGTGTGCTCCGGGTAAATGACGGTACATTTGGATATGCCATGGCGAGACGACCTTCACAAAATCTGACCGAGGCTGAATTGCGTGTCATGCGCGTGCTGTGGAGCCGAAACCAAGCCACTGTTGGCGAGGTTCTGGAACACTTGGAGGATGGTCGGACCCCTGCGTACAACACGATCCTCACGATCCTGGGCATTCTCGAGCGCAAGGGTTACGTGACACACACGCGAGAAGGGCGAGCGTTCACATACATGCCGATCGTCGAGCAGCGTCAGGCCCGGCAAAGCGCACTCTCCCACATCCTGCGACGGTTCTTCGACAACTCGCGGGAACTGCTGGTGCTGGATCTGCTGGGGCACGAACAAACCAATACGGAAGAGCTTCGCCGCGTGCGCGCGCTCCTCAGACAGTCGCCGCAGCGCGTAGACGATGCGCTACCCAAACGGAGACGCCGATGACGCTCATCGTGACGTGGCTCTGGCAAGGACTGGCCATCGCATGTTTCACGGCCTTGGCGCTCCGAGCGATTCCCTGGCTGAACGCCGCCACGCGTCACGTCGTCTGGTGGTTGGCGCTCGCCGCAGTGTTGGCCATTCCCGTCGTACACCTCGTGGTGAACCTTGATGAGACACGGTCCATGCCCGACATCGTGAGATATGGCCCGGTCGAAACGGGGATGCTGGTGCTGCCGGCGCTGCCCGCTCCTGTCATGAGGGGCGCCACTCTCTTGTGGGCTCTGACACTGGCGTTCGGGCTTATCCGGATCATGCGCAGTTACCGTGAGGTTGGGCGGTTGAAAGGCGCCTCGGTCTTGTTCGACCTGGCCCGCGAGGAGCGCCTGACGATGTGGGTCACTGCTCGCGAATCCAGTCGCCGCAAGACAGTGCTCCGTACGTCCGATAGCCGGGCTGGCGCGTGCGCACTGGGACTTGGTGAGCCGCCGGTCGTCCTCATCTCCGGTGCGTTGGCGGATCAGCTCAGCGACGACCAACTGGATGAGATTGTGATGCACGAGCAGGCACATCTCGAACGCCGCGACGACTGGCTGAAACTGCTGCAGGCCATCGTGAACAGTGTTGCAGGACTGCACCCCGCGATGCGATTCATCATGCGGCAGATAGATGTAGACTGCGAAGCGGCATGCGACGATCGCGTCGTCGCACGGACGGGCGACGCACGCCGCTACGCGTGGACGCTGGCCGCAGCGGCCTCCACGACGGTCGAAACGGGCCGTGTTGGCCTCTGCCCGAGTGCGGCGGAGGGGAAGGCGTCGTCATTGCGGCGACGTATCGACCGGCTGCTCGATCCCCGTCGTGATCGAAACGCCGGCGTGGCGACGTGGACGAGCGTGACGAGCGCAATGGTTCTGGCAATGGCCGTTGCGGGCGCCGCCCAAGTGACGCCGATCGTTTCTTTCGTTGAAGCCGCGGAGGCGATGCTGCCGCACGCTGTTGCTCCCAGGTCGTTCGTGTCCCACGTGACCGAAGCCACGAGTGACAGCACCGGGCCTGCGGGTTGTCGAGAGTTCAACGGCCATCGCTCGCTCTACACCGATTCGCCGGCGCACGGCACCGCCGGCGCTCGCGGTAGTGCCGACCTTACGGATCGAGGCGCTGCCGAATCTAGTCCCGGACGAGCAGCCGACTGCCCCGAGCGCATGGCTGATCGAGTCGCTCCCCAGCCGGCCGGTCGGTGAAGAAGGGGCCGCGCTTCTGCCCACGGGCGCGCCGGCCGCGCGGCCACCCACCGACCGAACCACGATCGCCATCGAGAGGGTGTCGCCTTGGTCGGAAGTGGCGGCAACGGCCACAGCCACTGCCGTGGACGCCGCACGCGCTGCGTCGTCGACTGGCGTTCAGGTCGGAAACGTCGGCGTCTCGTTCGGCGATTTCATGACCCGCGTCGCGAAACGTTTCTAGCCAGCTCTCCCCATTAGACTGCGGTGTCGCCGCCGTCGTGGAGGCTCACTATGCGCGTGTTTCTCGTCAACCCCAGCCATGTGTCCTTCGGAACGGCAGTCATCACTCCGAGATGGCTGTATGTGCTCGCCGCCGCCACACCGCCTCGCTGGAACAACCCTGTCGTATGCGACGAAACGCTGGATCCCTTCGATTTCGGCCAGTTGGCGCCGGGAGATGTCGTCGGCATCGGCATTCATACGGGTAACGCGCTGCGAGGGTACGAGCTGGGACGACAGGCGCGCGAGTGCGGTGCCTACGTCGTGTTTGGCGGCATACACGCCACGCTCTACCCAGCCGAGGCACACTCATTGGGAGGCGCACATGCCGTCGTCCGTGGCGACGGGGACATCATCTGGTCGACGGTTCTTGATGACTGCGAGACGGGAACACCGCGTGCGATCTATGAGGCGGGCCGCATCGGGGGGGACACGTTCAAGATTGCCCGATGGGATCTCTTGCCGAAGGACCGCTACATGTGGGCGTCCATCCAGACGGTGCGCGGATGCGCAAAGCACTGCTCCTTTTGTTCCGTCTGGCGCACCGACGGTCAATCCCCGAGACAGGCGGCCGTCGATGCCGTGATACGAGAAGCCGTGATGTTACGGCAGCAGGGGTTTCGTTTCATCGCCCTCGCTGACGATAACTTCTATCCGGTCGCGCTTGCCGACCTCGCGCAGGCCGAGCGTCGGCGCGACCTTTCACGGCTGCGCGAGCTCCAGGAAATCCGCAGCGAGCGGTTCGCGCTCATGGAACGCCTCGCCGCGCTTCCAGACGACATGACGTTCTTCACACAGATCACCATGGAGGCCGCAGAAGACCCGGCATTCCTGCAGGCGATGGCGCGGGCGCGAATCCGCGGAGCGCTCGTGGGCGTCGAGTCGGTCACGGCTGCCGGATTGAAGGATGTCTACAAGGACTTCAATCTCTCCGGGGAGTCTCTGGTCGAGCGCCTGCAGACTTTCCGATCGTACGGGATCCACGTGCTGGGGTCGTTCATCTTCGGATTGCCGAGCGATCGTCCCGCCACGTTCGAAGCCACCGCCGATCTCGCCGATCGCGCGGGCATCAGCTTCGCGCAGTTTGTGATGTTGACGCCATTTCCGGGCACCGTCGACTTCGAACGCTGGGAGCGGGACGTCGCCCAGCATGTGCCGATGGTCGGGAGCGTTCCGATTACCCGACACTGGCTCATTCCTCAAGAGGACCGGCCCAAAATCTACACGCCGCATCCTGTGATGTCGCCTGACGAAATCCGTGAGCGGACCCAGGCCGTTTGGGACCGCTTCTATAGTCTGCCCAAGATTTGGCGGCGGTCCCGTATCCTCCAGACATGGAGGAGCCGGTTGGCATTCGTGCTCATCTCGAAGCTGTATAGGCAGATGTACGCGAATACGGGCATTACGACCGATTCGGCGCGACATCAACGTTCGGTTCGCATGGTCCGCTGGATGGCCCCACCGTGCCGCCGACTCTTCTCCGGCGCACCCATGCCGCAGCTCAAAGTGCCTGTTTCGTGACGAGCCGGCCGGAGCCGATGACCTTCAGGAAGGATTTGATCCACCTGCTCTCTACCCAGCCGCGGTCTGTGTCGGCGATCGCGCGCGATTTAGGCTTGAAGCGCGCCGATGTAGAGGAAGACCTGTGGCATGCGATCCGGTCGGCCGAAGCGGCCGGGTATCGTGTGTCGATCGTTCCTGCAAAATGCCGCGTGTGCGAATTCACGTTCGACGGGCATCGGCTGACGAAGCCCGGCAAATGTCCTGCGTGTCGCAGCACGCGACTCTACGAGCCGCAGATTGGTATTCACGAGTAGTTTGTCGGACCATTGCGAGCCGGCTATCGGTGGCGGACCGATCCTCAGTCATCGTCGGAATTGCTGCGCTGATGCGCCATCCATCGCTCGCTGACGGCGCCAAGATCGTTCGATTCCGCCCGGAGCCATCGCAGGACGGCAGCAACGGCAACAACAACAGCGATTCCCGATAGTGCCCAGAGCGCACTCCAGAGCCGCATGTGCCTCGCCTTTGAAAGGGGACTAGCCTAGCAGGCTATTGTAACGTCTGCGAAACCGGGCGCACGTTGGCCGCGAACTCGCTATTCACCTATATCTTCTTGGAGCAGTTCCGCGGAGAAGCCGGACAACAAGTAGAACGGCGAATACGGCCAAGAGGACGAGAACCAGTCGAAGCATCGACAATCCCCTTGGTGATATTATCGCGCGCCGACGGAGTGAAAACTTCGTCGAATGAGGGAGTCGATGAACACCATATTGTGGGCAATTCAGGTCTTGCTGGCTGTCGCCTTCCTGGCGCATGGCGTGCTTTTTCTGTTCCCGCCAGCGAACATGGTGGAGTTGTTGAATTCAACGATCTCACCGCCATTCCGCATTTTTATTGGCGTGGCGGAAGTATTGGCGGCGATCGGACTGACCCTGCCGGGCCTCACGCGCATCATGCCCAAGCTCATCCCGAGTGCCGCTGCGGGGTTGATGGTGATCATGATCGGCGCCACCATTTTTCACATAGCGCGTGGTGAGGTGGGCTCGGCGGTTACGACCGCCATCCTGTTTGTGGTGGCGACTTTCGTCGCCTACATGCGTTGGAAAGTGATGCCGATCTTGCCACGGACCGTCGCGTGACGCTGTCCCGTCCGACTGCCAGTAGATCGATGGAGTGTGCCTCTGCCAGCATCGAAGCGGGTGCGCCCTACCCGAGTTCCTCTCGCCGCTTGCCACTGCTGACAGACACGATCCGCCCGGCTCGCATTTCCACAAGGGAATCGGCGAGGGCGGATGCGTCTTCCCTGTCGTGGGTCACGTAAACCGTCGTGAGCCGAAGGGTGTCCCGAAGTCGCGCAAGTTCCTGACGCAGGGTCGACCTCAGCTCGGGATCGAGGCTCGATAGAGGCTCGTCGAGCAGCAGGATCCTCGGTTCGCCAACGAGGCCACGCGCGAGCGCGACTCGCTGCTGCTCCCCGCCGGACAATTCATGAGGGTAGCGGCCAATCAGGGCCTCGATCCGGACGACTCGTAACGCCTCTTTCACTTTCGCCGTGCGAGCAGCCGGTGTGAGTCGCTGCGTCTCGAGGACGAACTCGAGATTCTGCCGCACGGTGAGATGCGGCCAGAGAGCCAGATCCTGAAATACGAAGCCGAGCCGTCTTTCATGTGGTGGGACGAGGCGTCGGCCCGCATCGGTCACCTTCGCGCCGCCCAACCAAACCTCGCCGGTGTCTGGGGTTTCGAGTCCGGCAATCACTCGCAAGAGTGTCGTCTTGCCGGAGCCGCTCGGTCCAAGGACGATGGCCCATGCACCCGAAGGGATTTCGAGCGAAACGCCATCGAGTGCTTGATGCGATCCGAATCGTTTGGAAACGCCCCTGACGGACAAGGCCGGGGACGTCAACCGCGCTCCTGAAGAGAGACGAACATCCCGAAAGCCGCGAGCGGCGCAAATATGACAACCGCTTGCAAGAGCGCCAGGGCCGCGACATGGGCCGGCGGCGTGTTCGCGATGATCGTGTAGATGCGAATGGGCAGCGTGGACTCGCCGGGCGGCGCAATCAGCACGCTGGCGCCGAGCTCGCCGAACGAGAGTACGAAGACCACGATCCACGCTGCGGCGAGCCCTGCCCGAAGCTGCGGCAGCACAATGCGCCTCATCGTGCGGAGCCACCCGACTCCGGCGGCTGCGGCCGCTTCCTCATGAGAGGCCGGAACGTATCCCACTGCAGCTGCGAGTATCAACGTGGCGACCGGGACAAACCGCGCGAGATACGCCAGGATGAACATCGCGTCTGTGCCGTAGACGCTGCCGACGACTCCGGCTCGATTCCACAATCCGATCAGTCCGATGCCCACGATCGTGCTCGGGACGGCAAAGAGAACGACGAACAGGACGTCCACGAGATTGCCAATCCGGTCCCGTGTTCTTGCGCGGGCATATCCCAGGCACAGCGCGACAGCTGCCACTGCAGTGGCGCCGATGGCCGAAAGGATCAGGCTATTGGCAATCGCTTCTCCGGAGCCGGCAAGCGCTTCGCGCACGGATCGAACGTTCAGCGCCTCACGAACCAGCACGACGATGGGCAATACAACCGTGACGACGATTGCCATGGCGATCGCCATGCGTCCCCATCCTCCCCACTGATCGAACAGCGCCGGATGGCTCCCCACGAGGCGCCGTGCCGAAACGATACGACCCCCTGCCAACCGCGCTGCGACGGCTCCGACGGCGGCGCACACTGTCAACAATGGAATGGCCAGCACGATCGCCAGCGAATAGTCGTAGAGCGCGGCAAACGCGGTGAAGACCTCGGTCGTGTAGACGCGTACACGCAGCAACCCGGGCACCCCGAATTCCGACACGGCGAGTACGAAGATGACCAGTGCAGCCGCGACGATGCCTGGTGCCGCGAGTGGCAGGGTGATTCGTCGGACGACTTGCCGGGGGGAGGCCACCATCAGGGCGGCTTCTTCGAGACGACCGTCAATTCGCCTGAGGCCCACCTCGGTCGCGAGCATCGACAGCGGATAGAACACCAGACTCATCACGACGATCGCCGCCGGCAGGCTGTACGTCCAGGAAGACACGACGTCGCGGCCCACGAGCGCCGCGAGAACTCCGATGTCGGGCGCGAAATACATCCAGGCCACGGCGACGACGTAAGGGGGCAGCAGCAATGGTGCGCCAAGAGCCACGCGGATCGCGGCCTTCCGTTTCAACGGCACGCGCGCCAACGTGATTCCAAGAGGCGCGCCAATGGCGGTCGAGAGAGCTGCGGCCCCAACCCCCAGCAGAGTCGTGTTGTACAGCAGCGTCCGTTGACGAGCGTCGAGCATCAGCGCCCCGGCGGCAGTGTTGATTCCATTCAGCGATGTCGTGAAGACGTAAAGGAGCGGCAAGATGCAGCACGCCGCAAAGATCAACGCTGCGATGCCGATCACGAACGTTCGACTGGAACGCCAGCCCCACATGGATGGTGTGAGCTTTGTCTCTATCGCGCCGCGGCGGCTCAGAGTCCGAGAATATCAGCGAGCCGTTTCGTCGCGTCCTCCACGCGAGCGGCCGCCTTCGCGTAGTCGAGCGTCATCGGCTTGAACGTGTCGATTGCCGGAATGTTCTTGGGACCCTGCACACCCGCATGCAGCGGGATCTGAACCGCTTCGGATTGCGCGAGCTGTCGTTCGACGTCGGGCGACAACAGGTAGTCAACCAGCTTCCGCCCCTCGTCGGCGTGTGGCGCATTCGCAATCAGGGACACCATATTCGGCATGACTGGTACGCCGAGACCGTCCTTGTCGGGCAACACCATGCCGATCGGCTGTCCGTTCTCCAGCGCCACATTGACATCGTCGGTATCCGTCAACCCGACCTTGACCTCGCCACGCGCGACGAGATCGCGAACAACGGAGTTGCCGTCCACAACACGAACGCCGTTTGCTTTCAAGCGACGAAAGAACTCATCCACTTTCTCGTTGCCCGCAAGCGCGTACAGCGCCGCGACATGAAACGACGTCGAGCCGAATCGCGGGTCTGCGATCGCGACCTGGCCACGCCATTTCGGAGCGGCCAAGTCGAACACCGAACGCGGGGCCTCGTCGGGCCTGACCAGCGTCGTGTTGTACGCGATGACACGGATTCTCGCTGAAAAGCCCGTCCAGTACCCGTCGGGGTCGATGAGAATCGCAGGAATTCCCTGAGCGTTCGGCGACTTGTATGGCGCAAGAACGTTCCGCGATTTGAGCACCAGCGTTCGAACGGGCTCGTTGGACCAGAATACATCGGCTTGGGGCCGGGCCTGCTCGGCGAGCAGTCGATTGGCGAGGCCGGTCGATTTGGTTTCCTCAGTGTCGTAGACGGCGTTGACGGTGATGCCGGACCGCTTCTCGTACTCTCGCAACACTGGCTCGGAGAAGACTCGATCGGTGGACACGTAGACTGTGACTTGCCCCGTCACATCCTCTGTCGGTTCCGAGGATCGGCACGCAACCGACCCCATGGCGGCGAGCGCAGGTACCGACAAAAACGAGATACCTGAGTAGTCGCATGCGAACTTACTTTGTCACGATGGTGAGATCGTCGAACTGCGTGACCGAGTCTGCCTTCGTCCAGAAGCCGACCTTACCGGGCTGTGCGAACGTGGTGTCCTCGACCTCGTAGAGTTTGCCGCCATTAAAGAACACTTCGAAGCGGGGTCCGACCGCGACCACTCGCATCGTGCTCCACTCTCCTGAAGGAACTTGTACCTTCTTGCCGTAAGTGCGGCCTTCTCCCTTGAGCGGAAGGTCCGTGCGCGTTCCCTTCTCGACCTTGTAGAGGACCACGTTGTTCTCGAGGGCGTTCGCGCGGACGATGTAGTAGTTGTCCTCGTTCTGAAAACGCCACACCAGACCTGCAGCCTGATCCACGCGGCCCGACACCGGCCTGACACGAGCAGACAGATCGACGTCTGCCGCCGCGACGTCGGATACGACGGCCACGGGAAACCGTGACCGCGTGTTATCGGAATCAATTTGCGCGAGGTATTTGTTGGTGCCGTCAGCTTGCACGATCCACTTCCCGGGCGCGCCGGCCTTTGCCGTGTGGCCGAACTCGAACCCCTTCGGCGTCTGCCCGACGGCTTGATCCGAAAAGTCTACTTTCCGCGTTGCGCCTTGCACGACCAGCGTCATGCCGACAATCCCACATGCCACGAATCGTATGGACATCCGCATCGAAGTGCCCCCATCTAAGCGGAGGAATGAGGTTCGGTCGAGGGAAGGACCCGATCAGCTTGCGGGTGTGGCGGCATAGCTCGGTCGGCGCCTCAGGCGCCAAAGCACTTGACCGCGTAACGTTCGTTTCAGAGTATAGGAGGAGTGTTACGGCAGTCAACGCCTATTGGCATTGATATAGGTGGCCTTCATATTGTTCCTTTCTAGGTCTCACCCCGGTTGACTACACCCCTACTGCTTCCAGTCGTGCTGGATAGTCGACCGGCACAGCGATCGTCTTCGTCTCGAGATACTCCTCGAATCCTTCGACGCCCATTTCACGGCCGATGCCGGATTGCTTGTACCCCCCAAAGGGCGCGTTGGGCGCGAAGAAGAACGCTCCGTTGACGTTCATCGAGCCCGTGCGGACGCGCCGCGCCACCTTCATCGCCCGTTCAGGTGAGGCCGAGATGACCGCGCCAGAGAGGCCATAAGTCGAATCATTCGCGATACGGACTGCGTCATCGTCATCCTCGAAGGGAATGACCACGAGAACCGGTCCGAAGATCTCTTCCTGCGCGATGGTCATCTTGTTGTCGACATCGCCGAAGAGTGTCGGCTCAACGTAGTATCCCTTGGCAAATTGCTTGGGCTTGCCGCCGCCCACCACGAGACGCGCGCCCTCAGCTTTGCCTTTGTCGACATAGGAGAGTACGCGATCGCGCTGCGCGGCGTTGACCAACGGCCCCATGACGTTGTTCTTGTCGGTAGGATCACCGTAGGGCACGTTGCGGTAGATCGGCTCCAGGATGGCCAGAGCCTCGTCGTACCGCGAGCGCGGGACGAGCAGCCGCGTGGTGAGCACACAGCCCTGGCCGGCGTGGTAGCAGACGAAGCCGGCACCCATCAGGGCCTGAGGAAACTCGGCATCGTCGAGGACGATCATCGCCGACTTGCCGCCCAGCTCCAGGAGTGTCTTCTTGATGGTCCTTGAGGCGCTTTCCATCACGCGGCGCCCCGTTGCCGTCGAGCCCGTGAAGGAGACGACGTCCACACGCGGATCGCCCGTGAGCATCGCGCCGAGAGCAGCGTCGCCCGATGATGTCAGTACGTTGAACGCACCCGGCGGCAGATCGGGGCATTGCGAAGCTACACGCCCCAGCATTGTGGCCGACCAGGGCGTTTCATGAGCGGCTTTCAGGACCACTGTGCAGCCGGCGGCCAGCGCGGGGACGATCTTCTGGAGGTTGGTTTGCACCGGCGCGTTCCAAGGCGTGATAGCCACGACCACGCCAGCTGCCTCCTTGCAGACAAGACGTCGTGCGGGGCCGCCCATGGAACCCATGTCCTCGATCTCGTGCTCGAATTGGTAGTTTTCAAGCAGCTTGAGGGCGTAGTCGATCTCGGCCACCGAACTGTCGAGCAGCGGACCGTAGGTCAAGGAGACCGGGCACCCGCTTTCGGCCACTATTTGATGGCGCCATTCTTCCGCAGCAGCCCTGAGCCCGTCGCGGAATTGCGTCAGGGCCTTGAGGCGCCGCGTCTTGTTGGTGGGCCAATCGGACTCATCGAAGCAGCGCCGCGCGGCGGCGAGGGCGCGATCGGCGTCCGCAAGCGAAGCGGCCGCCGCGATGCCGGCCACCTCTTCGGTCGCAGGGTTAATGACGTTGTAGGTCTGTCCACCTTCCGCGCCCACTAATTCGCCGTCGATGAACAGCCGCTGTTCTGGATTAAGTGTCGACATGTCACACCTCCAAATCATCCAATGGCCCGAGACGAATTCTCCTGTTTGCTGGACGTCCGCGGGCACGCGCAACAGCACGGTCCGGCTGTCGGGCCGGGCACCACTCCGCCGCCAGTCATGCCGACTGAGCCAGGGCCACGGCGTCGGCACCGGCGGGAAACCGGAGTTGCCCGGACATGTCGTTCGCTGCGCGATACACCGCCTCAGCCACGTCGGACTCGGTCGTCGCCGTCGTGACTTGCGCAAACGCCGCGAGGATGCGCTGGGCGAAGGGCGCGTATGCATCGGGAATGAGCCCTTCCATGCGCGACGCGCCGTTGGCGGTAAAGCGGGTGGTCGGGCCGTGGCCTGGCTCAACCAGTTTGACCCGCACGTTGAACGCCTCGAGCTCGTGCGCGAGCGATCCGGTGAACCCTTCGATCGCCATCTTGCTCGCGGTGTAGGCGGCCGTCAGCGGCATCGGTACCAGCGTCACGCTCGAGGTCACATTCACCACCACACCCGACCGCCGCGCGCGAAGCTGCGGCAGCACCGCCTGCGTCATGGCCATCACGCCGAAGGTGTTGGTGTCGAACACCTCGCGCACCGTCGCCATCGGCGTAGCTTCAAAGACGCCGACGACCCCGATGCCGGCGTTGTTGACGAGCACTTCGACGGGCCCGGCCATCTCGATCGCGGCGGCGATGCTTTCCGGCTTCGTCACGTCGAGAGGCAGGATGCGTAGTCGCTCCGATCGGGGCAGAATGCCTTCCCGCGGCGTTCGCATGGTGGCGATCACGTTCCACCCCTGCGCGTGAAAGTAGCGCGCGGTCTCGAGGCCATACCCTGAAGAGCAACCAGTAATGAGCACGGTGTTCATGGTCGACTCCTTTCTCTGAGGTTCACCTGCTGGTGGCCCCATACCCTTCTCGCCGACTACTATGGCCGTGACGAGCAGGACTTTCTACAACGCAGAGTCCACATTTCATTTGTGAGCGTCCAAACATGAACGATCCGCTGTCGGAAGTCATCGCCCTGCTTCAGCCGCGTGCGGTGTTCTCGAGGCGTGTCAGCGGCGCGGGTCGCTGGGGCTTTCGCTACTCGGCCTTCGGCCAGCCGAGCTTCTGCGCCGTGCTCGAGGGCAGCTGCCGGTTGGCCGTCGATGGCCACCGCCCCCTGACTCTGGAAGCTGGCGACTTCGTACTCCTGCCAGCAACGCCGGGTTTCACCATGTCGAGCCTCGAGCCAGGGAGACTCAAGCACTTCGACCCGCACGTGACGTCAAAGGTGCTTGGTGAAACGCGCCATGGGACGCGCGGTGGGCGCCCCGACGTGCGGTGGCTGGGCGGGTGGTTCGCCTTCGACTCGCCCGATACCGCGTTGCTGGTGTCGCTGCTACCGTTGCTCGTGCACGTGCGCGGCGTCGAACGCCTCTCGATCCTGGTGCGCCTCGTCGGCGAGGAAGCGAGCGAACGGCGGGCAGGCCGCGACCTCGTGCTGACGCGCCTGGTGGAGGTGCTGCTTATCGAAGCGCTGCGGTTGACGCCGGGGGAAGACGCGCCTCCGGGCCTTCTCCGCGGGTTGGCCGATGCACGCCTCGCCCCTGCGATACGGCAGATGCATGGCCAGCTCGCGCGTTCGTGGACCGTAGCCCAACTTGCGAGGACGGCTGCACTGTCGCGCTCGGCGTTCTTCGACCGCTTCACGCGCACCCTTGGCCTGCGACCGATGGAATACCTTCTCGCCTGGCGCATGGCGGTGGCGAAGGATCTGCTTCGCCGGCACGACCTCGGGATAGCCGAGGTTGCTGAACGGGTCGGCTACGGCTCGGCGAGCACCTTCAGTACCGCGTTCAGCCGCTATCTAGGCCAGCCTCCGAGTCGCTACGCTGCGAGCGTGAGGACGTTCCCGCGAGAGGTGACTCGCTGGTCGCGGTGAGACATTGCAGCCGCGAATCAATTGATGTCGCATGCGTGACCGGCGTATGTCCGACGTTAGTTCCTGACGCAGTCCACATAGTAGCCAAGGTTGCCGCTGCCATCGTCCTTGACCAGGCCGTGGATGTCGGTCTCGAAACTGGGAAAGCGTTCGTTGAAATCGCGCGCGAATCGGAGGTAGTTGACAATCGTGCGGTTGAAGCGCTCGCCGGGGATCAGCAAGGGGATGCCCGGCGGGTAGGGCGTGACCAGCATGGCGGTGATGCGCCCTTCCAGATCGTCGATCGAGACACGCTCGATTTCGCGGTGAGCCATCTTCGCGAAAGCATCCGAAGGTTTCATGGCCGGCACCATATCCGACAGATACATCTCGGTGGTCAGGCGTGCCACGTCGTTGGTCCTGTAGACATCGTGAATCTGTTGACACAAGTCGTGCAGCCCGACACGCTCGTAGCCCGGGTACTTGGCAATGAATTCCGGGAGAATCTTCCACAGCGGCTGGTTCTTGTCGTAGTCGTCCTTGAACTGCTGCAACGCCGCCACCAGCGTATTCCAGCGTCCCTTGGTGATGCCGATGGTGAACATGATGAAGAAGGAGTAGAGGCCGCACTTCTCGACGATGACGCCATGTTCGGCCAGGTACTTGGTGACGATGGCGGCGGGAATACCGAACTCGTCGGAGAAATCGCCCTCGACGTCGAGACCGGGTGTGATGATGGTGGCCTTGATCGGGTCGAGCAGATTGAAGCCATCAGCGAGATTGCCGAAGCCATGCCAGCTCTCGCCGGACTTGAGCATCCAGCTGTCGCGTCCTTCCAGCCCCTCTTCGGAAAGATCGTCCGGTCCCCACACTTTGAACCACCAGTCGGCGCCCCATTCCTCAGCCACCTTCCGCATGGCGCGCCGAAAGTTCAACGCCTCGGTCAAGGACTCTTCGACCAGGGCCGGACCTCCCGGCTCTTCCATCATCGCCGCCGCCACGTCGCAGGACGCGATGATCGAATACTGCGGCGACGTCGAGGTGTGCATCAGATAGGCTTCGTTGAACACGTCGCGGTCGAGTTTGTTGTTCTGCGCATCCTGCACCAGAATCTGCGATGCCTGCGAGAGGCCGGCCAGCAGCTTGTGCGTCGACTGCGTCGAGAACACCATCGATTCCTTGCAGCGCGGGCGGTCGGCGCCGATGGCATGATAGTCGCCGTAGAACTCATGGAACGCCGCATGCGGTAGCCAGGCCTCGTCGAAGTGCAGCGTGTCGATCTGGCCGTCGAGCATTTCCTTGATTTCTTCCACGTTATAGAGAATGCCGTCATACGTGCTTTGCGTGATGGTCAGGACGCGGGGCCGTCCCTTGGCCTGACCGGCAAAAGGATGCGCGGCAATCTTCTTCTCGATGTTCGTCCAGCTGAATTCTTCTTTCGGGATCGGGCCGATGATGCCAAAGTTGTTGCGCGTCGGCATCAGGAATACTGGGATTGCACCGGTCATCACGATCGCGTGCAGGATGGACTTGTGGCAGTTGCGGTCGACGACGACGATGTCGCCGGGCGCGACGGTCGAGTGCCAGACGATCCGGTTCGAGGTCGAGGTGCCGTTGGTGACGAAGAATAGGTGGTCGGCATTGAAGATCCGCGCAGCATTGCGCTCGGACGCGGCGACCGGGCCCGAGTGGTCGAGCAGTTGCCCCAGCTCTTCGACCGCATTGCAGACGTCGGCGCGCAGCAGGTTCTCGCCGAAGAACTGGTGGAACATCTGACCGACCGGCGACTTGAGGAAGGCCACTCCACCAGAGTGGCCGGGGCAGTGCCAGGAGTAGGAGCCGTCCGCCGCATAGTTGGTGAGGCGCGCGGAAGAACGGCGGCGGCAGCGAATCGAGATACGCGCGCGCCTCGCGCACCACGTGTCGGGCGATGAACTCCGGCGTGTCTTCGTACATGTGGATGAAGCCATGCAGTTCGCGCAGGATGTCGTTGGGGATGTGCCGCGACGTCCGCGTCTCGCCGTGCAGGAAAATGGGGATCTCGGCGTTCTTGAAGCGTATCTCCTCGACGAAGGCGCGCAGTTCGGCAATCGTTTCCCCCTCCTCCATCGCCAGCTCTTCATCATCGACCGACAGAATGAAGGCGGAGGCCCGGCTTTGCTGCTGCGCGAAGGACGTCAGGTCGCCATAGCTGGTCACCCCCAACACGTCCAGGCTTTCCTTTTCGATCGCCTCAGCCAGGGCGCGGATACCGAGGCCTGAGGCATTTTCCGAACGAAAATCTTCGTCGATGATGATGATGGGAAAGTGGAAGCGCATGTGCGGACTCCCTGGCTACAAGGGCGACGTCGTTACACGGTCGTGACAAGGAATTGGGAGCATGGTATTGATGGCGGATATCTCCCGAGACGCATCGTGAAATTGACCGACCTACGCGGCATTCTGCAGTACATCCCGCAATTTCGCGAAAAGACGTTCATCCTGGCGATTGACGGAGCCATCGTCACGGACGAGAACTTCGCGACGCTCCTGTTGGACGTCGCCCTGCTCTGGTCGTTGAACATCCGCGTCGTGATCGTCCACGGCGCGTCGGCGCAAATCAAGGCGCTCGCCGAACAGAATCAGCTGACGGCCTCGAATCTCGACGGCGCGGGCGTCACCGACGCTGCCACCCTCACCGTGGCGCTCACGGCCGCCAACCGGCTCACCCACGAGATCCTCGAAGGCCTTTCGGCCAACGATCTCCGGGCGGCGACGGCGAACGTCATCATTGCTCATCCAATGGGCATCATTCAGGGTGTGGATCACCTCTACACAGGGAAGGTCGAGCGGGTGGACGAAGAGTTGCTCCAGTTGTGGCTCGCGCATGGCGTCGTGCCTGTCATCCCGCCGCTCGGTTTCGATGGGGACGGCAAGACCTATCGCGTCAACTCGGACGGGGTCGCGGTCGCTGTTGCAGAAGCGCTGAAGGCGATCAAGCTGATCTTCATCACGTCGCAGAGCGGGTTGATCCATCGCGGCCAGCTCATCAGGCGAATGCTCGCGCCGGAGCTGGAAACGCTCTTGCAGCAGGATAGTGCGGGGTTCGCAGCCGACATGCTGTCGAAAGCGCAATACGCCGCCGCCGCGTGCAAGTCCGGGGTTCCGCGTGTTCATGTGATCAACGGTACGGTGGACGAGGGACTGCTCGCGGAAGTGTTTTCAAATGAGGGCACCGGAACGTTGATTCACGCGGACGAGTATCAGCACATTCGGCCCGCGAAGAAAAAAGATGTGCGGGCGATTCAACTGCTGACAGAGCAAGCGGTGGAGGCAGACGAGCTGGTCAAGCGTACTCGAGCCACGATCGAAAAGAGTCTCGGCGACTATTCCATCTTCGAGATCGATAAACATCCCGTCGCCTGCGTCGCGCTGCATGTCTATCCCGAACAACGCAAGGGCGAGCTGGCCTGCCTCTACGTCAGCCCATCACACGAGAATCAAGGGATCGGGCGCAAGTTGATTCAGTTCGTCGAGGACAAAGCGCGCGAGTTGAATCTCGATCAACTGTTGGCGCTGTCGACCCAGGCCTTCACCTACTTTGAGTTCAAAGGCGGCTTTTTGGAGGGCGTCCCTGACGACCTGCCGCCCGCACGCCGCGAGAGATATGAACAAAGCGGGCGACATTCGAAGATTCTCGTGAAGAAGCTCAACTCGTAGCTCCACGCCTGGCCGCCTCGTGAGACCATTCCCGCAAAAGGATCTTGACGCCGTCGCTAGAATGGATTCGGAGCCTGCGAAATCCGATGGCGACGCCTTTCGAAAGCGCGGAAGGACCTTCGACGGTTGAGCGGCGTCCCTGAATTCCTTGGTCATCTCGAATCTGTCGTCCGCGGAATGCCGGGATCGGACCGACCGCCTGGCAGCGCTTCGAAAAGGATTTCGGGCGATGGCCGACGCACAACACGCCTCCCAGGGGTAAGCGCTATGGCGCCGCAAGGTTTCCAGGACATGCTGTCGTTCGGGCTGATCGAGGCCCTTCTGGGACGCCGATCCCGTCGCGTGTTCATGGGAGCGGAGATCCCCGACGGGGTGTTCGCGTTCAAGTCTCGCCATGCGCCGGTTCCGCTGTCAGAGCTCGAGAAGCTGCTCGTCGCGGGTGCCTGTGGCGCCAATACGAGCTGGCATCACCTGATCTACCGGGCGCAACTGTACGCGCCACACCTCTCCAATTACGCCGGGGCCGCGGGCGGCCGGACATTCCCGTCCGCAGCAGGGTTCCATACCAGCAAGACCTTCTTCACTGATGACGACGGTGTGTGGGTCCTGGAGAACCGGGACGCCCCCGCGAGCGCCGAACGAAGACCTGACGGTTCGCTGGACCTGGACGCCGTGCTCGCGGCACTCCGAAGCCAGGTCCGGAAGATCCAGGACGGGCGCCTGAAGCTGCCGGCGGAGGTGCCGTACGTCGAAGCGCACAACACCTGGGTCGTCAACCAGCCCGGCACTCTGCTGGTAACGCCCGTGGGTGATCTGGCCCAGCACGTCCTGCTGGTCCTCTGCTACTACCTTCAGAACGGCTATGTCGTCACGGACGACATCCACGGCAGGACGATACCCGGCATCGACCAATTCAAGCACATCGTCAACGTCGAGAACGCGTGGCCGATCACGTTCATCGAACAGTGGTCGATGGCGGAGCTCACCGCAGAGCTGGCCACGAGCTGCTATGCAGGCGCCCTGATGTTGCAGGCCATGGGCCTGGGCGGGTGGATGTTCGACGGTATCGATCCATTTTCAATCCTCGGAGCGAGCGGGAACCCTGAAGTTCCGGGGCTCGGGTTCCGATACGACACGAACGACCGATGGCCGTATCCGAATCCCACTGGCCTGGAGGGTGTGATGGTCAGCCCCTGCCCTCCGCACGTGCCGGATATGCGCGCGGCCGTGGAGCTGGTGTGCGAGCGCAAGTTCGGGAAGGGAGGGCCGTTCAACGAGAACACCCCGGGTCCCTGGAAGAATTCGCCAGAGGTGCGGTCGGCCGCCCAGGTGCATAGCGAAGACTTCCGGGCGTGTGTGGCACTGCAGGCGCAGTACATCTTCGACACGTTTGGCAAGTTTCCAGGCACGGTGCCATCGATGATTACGGTGATGCATCTGCAGGCGCATCATCTGGATCTCGAGTTCTACGACACGTTCTACAGACCGGGCGCCTATCTGCGGACTCATGCCGACCACATGCGCCGGTGGCATGAAGAGGGCTCCTCGGGCAGCGACACGAGACTGAAGCGTCCCCCAAACCCTTCGGGCTTGCCTCAAATCCGATTTTCTGCGAGGAGCGTTGAACCCATTGGAGATCGACCGAATTCTCGACCGAGCGTATCTGGCCCGTGCCTCGTGTCGGACGTGTGGCCGGGATTCGAGGGCAAAGAAGGGAACTGAGCCATGTCGCAACAGGCGGTTGGATTCCTGATCGACCGATTGCTGACCGACGAAAAGCTACGGGACCAATTTGCCTGCAATCGTCTTGGAACGCTGGTAGACCTGCAGCTTCTGGGACTCGAGCTCACCCCCGATGAAATCGACGCGTTCGCGCAGACCGACCCCAGGACGTGGCTCAGCAGTGATCAACGCTTCGGCGGCCGGGTTCACTAGATCGCCTCTCGCTCGACATGGAGGCCCGAGATGGGCGGCGGATTCTATAATTGGGTTCTTTGCAATGTACCCGACCTCCGCCACAACCCGCACCGCCCGGCCCGTCGACCGAGCCACGCACCGCGCGGGGTACCTCCTGGCCTCGGCGCAAGTCATCCATAGCCCGGAGACGCAGCTCAAATACCGCATCGAACGGATGCTCGGTGAAGGAGGCTTCGGTCAGGTCTATCTCTCGACCCGGCTCGGGCGGTCGTCGATTGTGCCTGAGATCGTCTGTATCAAGGCGAGCGCGCGCATTGACGGCTGGCTGCGCGAGGCATACTTCGGGCAGTTGCTCGACGGACACCCCCGGGCGATTCGAGTGTTCGATCGATTCCCGCTGATGCACTCAAACGGCGACGTGCTCTACTGTCTGGCGCTCGAGTACGCGCGTCACGGAGATTTGAGCACTTTCTTTTCCCGCGCCCACAAGGGGTGGTCCGAAACGATCGCCCGACGGGAGATCGCTGGAATCCTCGAGGTTCTCGGCAAGCTGCACCGAGGACAGACGCTCCATCGCGATCTCACACCGCTCAACGTCTTCGTCTGCGACGGGCGACGGCTGAAACTCGGTGACTTCGGGATCGTTCGTCAACAAAGCGATACTCGCGGAATCACCGCGCGCACGATGAACGCGTTGACCGCACCGAGCGACATCCTCGCACGCGCCGTCCCGAAGTGGCAGGCGCGTGACGACGTGTACCAGGTCGGCCAGTTGTTGGGGATGCTGATCAAGGGAAATGCACGTGCGCGGATTCGCACCCACGAAGTCCGCGGGCTGCCCTGTACCGATCACCTCAAGGAGATCGTCTACCGCTGCATCGGCGAGCGGCGGAAGCGGTACGAGAGCGCCGACGAGATGATCGACGCGCTCCGCAGACCGCCGGCCGCACTGAAGGCTGGCGTACTCCGCACGCTCAAGGGCGTGCACCTCGCGTTCACCGGAATCCTGAGCAGGCGCCGCAGCGAAGCCATCCGGGCCGCTCGCCGAGCCGGCGCAATCGTCCACAGCGGCCCGTCGCGACGAACCACGGTCATCGTCCGGGGACGCCCCAACCCACTCCAGGCCGCGGGCCGGGATGGGGGACTGAAGCTGATGGAGATCAAGCGGCTGCGTGAAAAGGGTCACCGGATCACGCTGCTCAACGAGCGGCGGTTCTGGCATCTCGCCGTGACCAAATCGGTGCGCAAACGGGGGAAATCTGGATAGAGGCCAGCCGAGGCGGGCTGGCATTGCCGGTCAGCTGGCTGCCCGCTGGGTCGCTGGTTGGGGCTCGGGCTTGCGTCCTCCCATCCGATTCGCGATCGCCATGAGCTCCGGGCGCTCGCGCATGTACCGCGCATGCAACTGGCGGCACTGGTCTTCGAGGACGTGGACGATGGAATCGAGATCGCGCCGCGCGATGAGATCCGGCTTGCGGACGGACGCCTGGGCTTCCCGGGCGCGAATCAGGAGCACTTCGAGGTCGTGCAGACGGCCAAGCAGGTCTTGCGCAGCCTTCAGCGTCGCGATATCGGCGCCGACTCGCTTGTCGCCGACTTCACCCGCCAATTCCGCGGCGTAGCGTAGCTTCTTCACCGCGAGGCGAGCTCGGTGCAGTTGTTCCGGCACATACACCGCACCGGCGGCTTCGATTCTCCGTCGCGCGCGAGCAGCTCGCCGGGCCACACGGGCATCCAACGCCCACCGAGAGACATTCTTTTCGCTGCTTGCGCCCTTGCGGTGCGGCCCGGCATGCCCTGGTTCGATATCTTTCGAAAGCCGACTGAGTTTGTGCGCCAGCCGCTCGAGTTTTGGCTCTGGAAGTTTTTCGGACAGATGCTCACGCGCGGCGTCACGCGCCTGGGCAACCGTCTTGCCCAGCTCTTGCAAAGCGGCTCCGGAGCATTGCTTGGCATCTCGCAGCTCGTCGATCAAGTTGATCTGGACATCCAGCTCCCGCACCTTGCCGAGCTGTTTCGTAACTTTTCGCAGCCGGCGACCGAAGCCTCGGGTCGCAGCGCGCGGCAATTCCAGAAGCGGAACCAGCTCGCGAAGACGGCGGGACGCCACGCGAGCGCGATGCAGGGCGTCCACATCGCCCTCGCCGACTCCTTTCAGCTCCTTCGTGAACGCCTCGAGTCGCCGCTGGAATGGGCCGTACAGATGGGTTCTCTTGGGCATCTGGTCGTCTCAATTGTAACAAGCATGTAAATATGGCCAGCTGCAGCTGGCGAAGAAGGCGCGAAGTTGGCCGAAACGCGTGCTCACTCGGAGGGCCGGCGACGCGCTGCCAGCTTACGCAGGGACCTCGATTCGCGTCCAGCGGGCGTCGCAAGCCGGTGAAAATCGGCGGATGCCGCGATTTGCTGTCGCGTCGCGTACGCTTCGTGGTTCTTCTCGAGCTCGTTGAGCCGATACACGTAGTTCACCATCAGCCCCAGAGAACGCTTGATTCCACTTGGCGAGGTGTCGCCCATCCAATTCAGGCGCTCGAGCCGGGCGCCGTTGGTGAGGTGAAATCGTGCCACCGGGTCGAACGGTTCGTCCCCGTCCTTCGCGCGGAGCAGGTAATGGGCGCACAACCTTCGTATCGCATCGCGCAGCGAGTCGTCGAGCGCAGCGACATCAACGGGATCGCCCCGCTCGCTCTGCGCGACGAGCCTCTCGAGCGGTGGGGACATCGTGGAGCGTCCGGCACCGCCCCCACGGGCGAGCCACTTGGTAAAGCCCGGAATGGGCGAGAGTGTCGCGAACGTCCGCAGGCGGGGAAATTCCCTGCCAAGATCTTCGACAACCTGTTTGATCAAGAAGTTGCCGAATGACACTCCGCGCAATCCCTCCTGGCAATTCGTGATCGAATAGAAGATCGCGCAATCGGCTTGCGCCGGATCGACCACCGGCGCTTCCGGATCCAGCAAAGGCTGGACGCGGGCGGCCAACCCGGTGGTCAGAGCGACCTCGATGAAAATCAGCGGCTCGTCAGGCAGCGCCGGATGAAAGAACGCGTAGCAGCGGCGGTCGGCTTCGAGCCGCCGGCGAAGATCGCGCCATCCCTGGACCTGATGCACCGCCTCGTGTTCGATCAGACGCTCGAGGACGAGCGCAGACGTTCGCCAGTCGATGCGTTGAAGAACCAGGAATCCACGATTGAACCACGATCGGAACAGGCGCGTCAGGTCGGCGTCGATGCCGATGCGCTCGGGGCGGCGTGCCAGTGTCTTCAGAAGTTGCTTGCGCAGGTCGACCAGGACGGCGGTCGCCCCTGGCGTCATGTTGAACCGGCGGAACAACTCCTGCCGTGAAGACTCGACGGCCGTCCGGAGCCGCACGAGATTCATTTGCGAGGGATCGGCCTTGTAAGCGTCACACGCCAGTCCAATCTGCGACGGATTCGGCGAGAACTCCTCAACCAATCGGTCGAAGAAGAGCTCGAGGCCGGCGGCATCGAGCGTTCGATAAGCATCCAGAATCTCGGCCGCCCGGCGCCCGCCCGAGACCTCTCCGCGCTCTGACAGCAGCGCGTGACAGAGATCGGTGATGTGCTGGGCATCTCGGACGGCATCTCGAGATTTGGAACCGGCGCGCTGGCGGAACCGGCCGAGAAAACGTTCGAGAAAGGGCTCCGGCCGGGAAGGCCGAGGCCCCGAATCCTGGCCGGACGCTCCGGTCTTGATCGGGACGTCGTCTTGAAGATCGGCGCTCGAGAGGGGTGGCTTCACGTTGACGTTACCCAGAGTGGCCCTCGCCTGACGTTATCACCAAATCTCCACATTCATATGACGCAACGTCAACTCCTATGTCGGACCCCTCCTTAATCACTGCACCGTGAAAGAGTTGCTGGTCGGTTGAGACGTAGCGAAGACAATTCGCGCCGGGCTGAAAAGGTGGTCGAAGGATCCTCTCCGGCCTAGAATGTGGCTGACAGTGGGGGTGGACAATGACTCGAAGCTCGTTCTTTCTCGTGGCGGTGCACCAAAGTCCTTCTCTTCCGCATCCGGGAAAAGGGAAAGCCCAATAGCACGAACGTTCCGTAGCGGGAACCATCGGTCGACGAACACCAACACCGACCAGGGATTCAGCCGCCGGTTACTGCTTTTCGTACACCTGCGTGCTCACGTAGGCAACGCCGGTCGGATCGGTTCCTTTTGCAACCACGGTCAGCGTCTTCCGGTCTGCCGACAGCGTCCACGTCGCCGATTCCTTCCCGACTTGATCTCCCGCCAGCGTCCGCTCGAGGGTGTTCGCGTCCACTCGCTTCAGCGTGACCCTGGCGTTGCCCCAGTTTGGAATGGGGTATTCCTTGCCATCGACCTTCGCCGTGTAGTCGTACGTGGTAAGCGGAGAGGCGTTGCCCTGGGGTCGTCGCCAGGACGAGACGGCGTAATTCGCTTCGTCCCCGTTGACCGTCACGACCATCTCACGACGATAGGGCATCAGGCTCGAGGGCTCGTAGCTGGAGACGAAGAGGTTGAGCACCCACTTGCCTTCCAGCGGATCGCCGCTGCCCTTTCTGACGGCTTTGGCGGCGGGCTTTCGCGCGGCTGCAGGAGTCGCACTCTTGCTGGCGAGCAACGGGATCTCGTCGGCCGGCACGTTGCGCAGCAGGCGCGCCTTCCAGACTGGCGTGTTCGCCTTGACCTCGCGGTAGACGGCCTCGAGGAACATGTCAGTCGTCCAGGGGCCGGTCGCAGCGCCGTACACGCCGTCGTAATCAAGGCTCACCCCGGCGGCTTTGACCTGCTCGACGGTCTTGCCTTCGAGCACGAGCTGGGTGATCCGGTCCGCGATGATCGTCATCGCATCCCGATACTCGACCAGATCGATCTCGTTCGAAATCCGGCCGTGCCCGGGAATGACGCGGGTGCCGCCCATCGAGTTGAACTCGGGGATCGCGAGATCGATCAGACGGTTCAGGCCGTCGAGGACGCCGTTCAAGGTGCCCCCGTGCTTGACGTCAATCACCGGATAGCGGTCCGTCGAAAAAATGTCGCCGGCGCTGATCACATCGGACTTGCGGAAGAAGACCATCAAATCGCCGTCGCTGTGCGCCGCCGGCTGATGGATGATCTCGATCGGCTCGCCGGTCACGAACAGCGTCTTGAGGGGTGCCGCGAACGCGTCGGTCGGCCACAGCGCCGACGGCAGGGGCGTCGAGCCATCCTTCGGGCTGGTCATCCGGGTGTAGGCCTGCTCCTGTGCGTAGACGCGCGCGCCCTGCTCGATGAACGCGTTCAGGTTGTCGCCCGCGGACTTGGCGAACCGCTCGTTGCCGCCGACATGATCCGGGTCGGCGCTCGTGTTGACGATGTGGCGAATCGGCAGGGGCGAGACGGTCTTGATCGCCGCGAGGATCTTGTCGCTCATCGCCGCCGCATTGGTGTCGACGACAAAGAGCGCGTTCGGGCCGACCTGCACCGTGACGTTGCTGCCGGCCCCGGACAGCATGTACACGCTCCCCTGCACAGGCAGAATTTCGATTTCACCCGTGCTCTCGTAGCTGGGTCGATGCGGACGGGCGAGGTCCTTCGCGGTCCGGCCCCGCTGCGCATCGAGCGTCGCCAGCGGCAAAGAGGCCGGCGACTGCCGTATTCGGGGCCTGCTTCATCAGCTGCCTCAACGTTTCGGCGTACTCGGGATAGAGGGTCTCCTTCCCACCGAGCGTCGCCTCGAACGGCAGCTTGTTGTCGTTGGCATACTCCGGATGCGTGGAGCCCAGCGGGTAGTGCGGCACGTCCCCCGGTCGAAGCCACGGAACTTCTTCGGCGACGTCCACCTGCACGATGGCGTTTTCGCGCGCCCCCGGATTCCAGCGGAAGGTGGAGGTCCGGACCATCGGCTCCTCCAGATAAACCGGGTCGTCAATCTGGCTGATCAGCATCAGGCGGTCGCCGTGCCGGATGAAGTACTCGTGCATCACGGCGTATGGGCTCACGGGAACGCCGTTTCGCTGGATGAACATCGGCTTGAAGTGCGTGGTGGTGACGTGCAACATCCCGTCTTCCCATTCGCCGGTCGAGAACCCGGTCCAGAGGTGCTCCGCGGCATCCGACGGATGGGGCCGGCCGTCGAGCCAGATCGTGCGGTTTGCGTGCTCGAACAGGCCCGTCAGCGTATACGCGACAAGCCGGCGCGTGATCGGGTCGATGATCTCGCCGATATGAGGACTCGGATTCGGCCCGCGCATCGAATAGGCCCCCGCGTGCGGGCGCGACTGATGTTCCGGGACCGCCTGGATCGTCGCGTTCCAGGCGAGCGCCTTCTGCTTGCCCGCGGCATTCAGGGGAAAGCCCGTGAAGTTGCCGAGCTCGGGGCCGGGATCGATGCGCACCAGCCGTTCCTCGTCGTTCACCATTGTCCAGGAGCCAACGAGCTCCACCATCGGCGGCGGTCCGCCTCCAGGTGGCGCCTGGGCGACGAGCGGGGACGCTCCGATCGCAACCACGAGCGCGAGGCGCCAGAGCATGAGCACGTGTATGCGTTGCATGGGACGTTCTCCCTCAGATTTGACGGCAGGGGGTCGGCTTCCACTTCGAGCCATCCGGCTCGCGCTTGAAGTGCATGCTCGTGGTGTATTCGCCGGTGAGATACTTCGGATCGCTGACGTACTGCGATACCGTCAGCCAGACATCGCCGTTCGGGAACGCCACGCGGTCCCAATGTTCGGTCAGCGTCGTCTGCTCGCTATACGCCACGCCGTTGCGCCGAAGCCACCCTTCGAGCAGGTTCGTCGTGACGACCTTCAGGGCCCGGGGCGGCGGCGGTGGCGGCGGCCCGCCGGCCCGGCCCGCCGCCGCGACACCGAGCGGCTCCCACACGGCGACGGAGAAGCCCTGCAACGACCTGGCGCCTGGCTCGGTCTTGGGCGAGAACTGCAACAGACGCGTCTGCTGCCCCGCATCGCTCTCGACCTTGAGCACGTCGTCGCCCTGCCAGGAGATATTGAGGCGCGTGGGCATGCGCATCAATCCGGCCGCGCCGAAGGCTTTGCACGAACCGTCGGTCTGGGGATCCCACGAAAACGCCACGCGCCGGCCCTCGTCGCTGACCGGGATACTGATGTAGTCCCCTTTCGCGGGCGTGACCATCCGCCATCGCCAGTCTTCGGTGACGACCGACACCCAGTAGCCGGTGAGATCGTACGGCGCCCGCGCGCGCGGGGTCGACGGGCTTTGCGGAACCGGCGGCTGCTGCGCGGCAAGCTGCAGTCCTGCCACCGCGGCTGCTATGAACGCCAGGAAACAAGTTCGAGGCGACGACAGCTGCTTGGACATCCCCGGAGTATAAGGCGGCCGCGAGTGGCGAAGTCAGGGAAACGCGATTGCAACTGCGAACGACCACGTCAAACTGCGCGCCGAGCGTCGCCGACGAGGTCGGAATCGAACCCGCCCTTTCGTCCAGCTCCTCCGGCCTCGGGTCGCCGAATGCCCAGCGTACACCCCACCCGCCAAGCGCCTCGATAACCGGCTTGAGATCTTCCGGCCTCGGACAGGTGATACTCCGCCACCGTCGACTGCGCGCGAGGGAGCCGCTCAATAAACCGGATCAGTCCGATCGTTGCACTTGCGCGGGGCTTCTCATGCCGGTACGTTCAACTGTTGAACGCAGCTCAGGAGGCAGCAGTCCGATTGATGGTCACACGGAGGTCGTTCAAATGCTCACCCAATGCAACGTCGACGTGTTTCAGACACTCGCCGTCAGCATATTCATAGCCGGGAGCGTCTGCGCCGGGAACAGCAGTGCGCAGGGCGGGATGTTTTCAGGGGGGAACGCGTACGAGCGCTTCATGGGCAGATGGAGTCGCGAGCTCGCCCCCCTGCTCGTGGCATTCGCCGGCGTTCGTAACGGCGATAGCGTCCTGGACGTCGGATCGGGAACCGGCGCACTGACTACTGCCGTCGCCGCGGTGGCCCGTTCCAGTCGCATCGTCGGCATTGACCCCGCCGCGTCGTATGTGGCCTTGGCCCAGACGCGTCACTCCAACGACCGCGTTCGGTTCGAAGTAGGCGATGCGCGGCAGATGCGATTCGCCGATGGAAGCTTCGACCGGACGCTCTCGCTTCTGGTGCTCAATTTCATCCCGGATTCGGCCAAAGCGCTGGACGAGATGGTTCGGGTGACGCGCCCCGGCGGGACGGTCGCGGCCGCCGTTTGGGACTACGGACAGGGCATGGAGATGTTGCGGGTGTTCTGGGGCGAAGCAGTTGCGTTCAATCCCGCCGCGGACGCGCGCGACGAGCGGCATATGCCGCTCAGTCGCAAGGGACAACTCGGCGCGCTCTGGCGCGAACATCGGCTGCGGAACGTATCGGAAGAGGCACTTACGATTCGGACGCACTTCTCCTCGTTCGATGACTACTGGATCCCGTTCCTCGAAAAGCAGGGCCCGGCAGGCGACTACGTAGCGGCGCTCGCAGCAGGCGAGCGCGAGCAGCTTCGGCAGCGGTTGCACAAGCGGCTCCTCGGCGATGGACCCGATCGTCCAATCGTCCTCGACGCTCGTGCGTGGGCTGTGCGTGGCACCGTGCCTTGAGGTGCTGTTCAGCACGAGGATCGTCCGCATGTCGCCGTGCCGTTACGCGTTCGCTGCGAACGAGCCACTCAAAGACAGGCGTCACCGCCAAGACGAAGTACACTGCGGCTGCGACAGACGCGCTGGGCACCAGCCCTTCTTTGAGGAGCCGGACGAGTTCGCGATCGTGGTAGCGGAGTGGATGAAGAAGCAGGACGATTCAGCTACATGACTCCCAGCGACGCTTTCAGGCATGCACGCGATCAATTGATGCGCGCGCACGGCGACCCAGACCGCGCATCAGCGTCATTTCGCTGGCCCGATCTCGAGGTGTTCAATTGGACGACTCACTGGTTCGATGAGCTTGCGGAAGGCAATCGGCGGCCCGCACTACGTGTCGTGACGGATGACGGCGGCGAAAATGTGACGTTCGCCGAACTGCTCGATCGCTCACGCCGCGTCGCTCGTTATCTCCGTGATGCGGGCGTCAATCGGGGAGATCGAATTCTCCTCATGCTCACAAACGTCGTGCCGCTCTGGGAGACGATGCTGGCCGCGATCCGCATCGGAGCCGTCGTCATTCCGGCAACACCGCAGCTCACGAGCGCCGATGTCGATGAACGCATCGAGCGGGGCGGTGCACGCCACATGATCACGGATCCTCAGGGCGCGGCCAAGCTCAGGCGTCCCGAACGGCTGCGGGTGAAGCTCGCCGTGGGAAACGCGCAGGGATTTGCACCCTTCGACGACGCGCGCGCCGCCGCGGGACATGTGGTGAATGCGGATACACGCGCAGATGAGCCGCTGCTCATGTATTTCACCTCCGGAACGACAGCCAAACCGAAATTGGTGCTCCACACGCATGCGAGCTATCCGGTCGGCCACCTGTCGACGATGTACTGGCTGGGCCTCGGCGAGGGGGATGTGCATCAAAACATCAGTTCGCCGGGGTGGGCCAAGCACGCCTGGTCGTGCTTTTTTGCGCCGTGGAATGCCGGTGCAACCGTACTCGTTCACGAGGGCACGCGCTTCTCGGCACGGCGCACGATCGAGGTTCTTCGCGACGAGGAAGTGAACACGTTGTGCGCCCCGCCGACCGTCTGGCGCATGGTCGCCCTCGAGTCCCTTGGAGAGCCTCCTCCGCGACTGCGCGAGCTGGCGAGTGCTGGCGAACCGCTGAACCCGGAAGTTATCGAGACTATTGAGCGGGCCTGGGGGATCACGATTCGCGACGGATACGGCCAGACTGAGACGACGGCGTTGGTAGGTAATGCTCCTGGCCTGACGGTGAAGCCCGGCTCGATGGGCAAGCCGCTTCCGGGCTACGACGTCGTGCTGCTCGACGGCGACGGCCGCGAGTGCAACGAGGGCGAGTTGGCGCTGCGATTGACGCCGCGGCCGGTCGGGCTCATGCGGGGGTACGCCGACGACCCTGTACGCACCGATCAAGTGATGGCGTCGGGGTTTTATCGCACTGGCGACGAAGCACGACGCGATGCGGCCGGATACGTGCACTTCGTCGGCCGCGGCGACGATGTCTTCAAGAGCAGCGACTATCGAATCAGCCCGTTTGAGATCGAGAGCACGCTCCTCGAGCACGACGCTGTGGCAGAGGCGGCGGTCGTCCCGAGCGCCGATCCGGTGCGGCTGTCCGTGCCAAAGGCGTTTATCGTGCTGAGGCCGGGAGTCGAGGAGAACGCCGACACGGCTCGAAGCATTCTCGAGTTCTGCAAAGCCAACCTCGCTCCGTACAAGCGGGTCCGCCGCCTTGAATTCACCATCCTGCCGAAGACGATCTCGGGGAAAATCCGCCGCGTCGAGCTGCGCAACCGCGAAGCGGAGCGGCGCGCACGTGGCGAGCGTGGCGCGTCCGAGTTCTGGTCAGACGATGCCTGACGTTCATGCCTTTCAGCGGTTCGCGCGTTTGAAGGTGACGAAAACATGTCCGGACCCACTCTTTGCTTCGAACGAGGCGGGACGGGCCTTGTCCAGGTTCGGCGCGTTGTCGCAGATGGTTAGCGTGTCGCCATCCAACGCATAGATCCCCTTCCACGCCTTCCCCTTTAAGGCACCTTCCGTATGCTCGAAGTCAATGGCCGCTGGCTTCGCGCCCGGATCTACCCGGACAGTTCCCGCATAGAGGGCCTTGCCGTCGTTGGACTGGATCTGGAAGCGGGTGGCGGTAAAGGAGAGCCGATTTCCGACAACGTCATCGGCTGCTTTGCCGTCGCGTTCCGCCTTTGTTGCAGTCCAGGACCCTTGAAGCTGGTTGGCCGCTTCCTCGGCCCGCTGCGCGAAGGCGGGAGCGAGCGAGGTCCCGAGGATCAACCAGCATATCGCTGAGGTCAGTCGGCGCATGATGCTACCCTCCCTTCTCGGCAACATAGCAGTACCGCGAGAGGCGACGCTCGGCCGAGAGCCGGTGCACGCACGCCAGAAACCGTTGCAGGCCCGCAAAATTCGCTTCACCTTCCCGCGCGATCAGTTCGTCTCGATATTGCTCCCGCGCGTCATGCCACCGCTGGGCAACCACCTCCGCCGCCGCTGTGACATCCTCGCTGGATAGCAGGGTGAACCCCGCACGGCCGATCAGTCGTTCGTTCTCACCGGGCGGCACGAAGAGATACCACCCGATCGAACTGCGGACGGCCAGGTCCTCTTGTGACACCAAGCCGGTGACGATCATGGCGTCGGTGAACAGCATGCGCCCGCCGGGCCGCAGTACGCGGTGCCATTCGGTGAGCACCTCCAAGCGATTCGAGATGTGGCACATCGCGTCGTTCGAGAGCACGGCATCGAACGTCCCCGGCGGAAATGGAAGTGGCCTGCTCGCGTCCACAGCATGAAACGTCACTCGATCTGCGACACCCTTCGCCGCGGCCAACTGCTCCCCATTGCGCACCCCATGTTCATTGAGATCGATGCCGGTCACTCGGCAGCCGCGCGCGGCAGCAAGGTACACGGCTGGACCGCCGGAGCCGCTTCCGACTTCCAATACGTGACCGTGCTCGCGCACGTGCACCTGATCGGAGAATCGAAGCCACTCGTCAGCGGTGAGCCAACTGCTCTGACCGATGTCCTCGCCAAAGGCGTGATGGCGGACCGCGGCCTCGGCGCGGCTGCCGAAGTGTGCGTAGACGTTGTTGTAGAGATCCACAGGCTCGGACATCTTGGTCCCTGCATTCATGGCCGCCGTGTGATAGCGGCCTGACGTTTTGGACTCCCGTTGGGGGCTTCGTTTACTTGCTCGTGGAGTCGGCGGGGATCTCGGAGCCGCTGCCCGTCGCGGAGGCTCGCTTGGGCCGGCGGACGGTCCTCACTTTCCCGCTCCTTCCTCCTCCGCAGAAGAACTGATCGCCGCCATCGGACTCGAGCCCCGAAACGCCCACTCCGGGCGGCATCTCGAGCCTCTCCAGGACCTCTCCCGTTTGAGGATCGACTCGCCTCAAATCGCTCTCGTCGCCTTCCCAGGTGCCGTGCCAGAGCTCTCCATCAACCCAGGTGACCCCGGTGACGAAGCGGTTGGACTCGATCGTGCGAAGAATCGCCCCGGTTTGGGGATCGACTTGATGGATCTTCCGGTCCCGATACTGCCCCACCCAGAGCGTCCCTTCGGCCCACGTAAGCCCCGAGTCACCGCCGCCGCCCGGCGCCGGGATCGTGGCGATCACACGGCCGGTCTTCGGATCAATCTTCTGGATCCGATCCTCGGCGAGCTGAAACAGGTGCTGGCCGTCGAAGGCCGTTCCTGCATGCGCGGCGACATCGATCGAGTGCAGCATCTTTCCGCTCGCGGGATCGAAGGCATTCACCGTGCCTCCAGCAGCAAACCAGACGTTCTGACCGTCGAACGTGACTCCATGCACGTGGTCGACACCCGGAAAGGGTCCATACTCCCGGACGATCTCGGCGGTCGATCGACGCATATGTCCATCCTAACGTGGGGCTCCGCCCCACACCCCGGCTCGGTCGCTTGCGGGGACCCCATGCCCCGCGCCGCTCCCTCGCGGGCGCGCCGTGCGCGCCGCCGTTATGCGGCAACAGGAACAAAGCTCTGGCGCCGCGCCGCATAACAGATTAGTCAATCGGCAGAGGAGCGGGGAGTAGCAAGGTCGTCGTGAATCCCGGCACGGGCGGGGTCATCCAGCGACGAGCTCGCCCGCGACCGAACGACTGCACCTTGCCTGCGGCCGCCAGCGAGTCGAGCGCCCGCTGCACGGTCCGCTGGCTCGTTCCAAGCGCGAGCGCAAGGGCCGAGCTCGACCACGATTCACCATCGGCGAGGAACGCGAGGACGGCCGCATGCGCCTCGTCAACTTCAACGGGCCGCGCCAGCACGACGACCTTGCGTGCGCGGCACGGCGCCAGCGCAAACCCTCGCTTCGTCGCGCTCACGTCGGCCAGCGTCCGAAGCACCCTGCGAAGGCGCCCGACTTCGACTCGCAACCGCGCGCGATGCGATTCATCGGCGTGCTTCGATCCGAAGGCGCGCGCGACGAGCGTGTCCCTCGGTACGTCGCCCGGCCACGCTTCGCCCAGCGCGCGTGCGACCGCGAACAACACCGGACGCCTGGCGAGCGAGACCACCTTGCTTTCGTCGCGCACGACATGACGGCAAGCGTCCACGACGAATGCTTTCGACGCCAGCAACCCTTCGACCTCCTCGAGCAGGAGGAATCGCTCCTCGCCACTCGCAATCAGGCGCGCCGCGGGCGTGTTCAGGACGAGGACTGCGCTCTCGACCTCCGCCGTCAGCGCAGGGATGCGTGCCTGGCGCGCTGCGCGTTCGGCCCGAGCGAGCGCAGCACGCGCCGCCTTCGTCCGGAGGCGCCGCATCGCGATCCCCGCGACCACCAGTTCGTGGGCGGTCCTCGACGCCGGAGGGAAAGGCGCGGGGTCGAGCTCGGCGAGCGTTCGCTCGGCCTCGGCGATGCGCCCGATGAGGACGAGGCGCCGGACCTCGAGATACCGCGCATGCGCGGCGTTGACCCGGTCGCCGTGCTCTTCGAGCGTCGCCCGCGCCGCGTCGAGCGCCTTCGCAGGCCAGCCCAGGTCGCGCGAGACGAGCGCGATCTCGGCCTCGGCGACGACGCACCTCGCGCGTGCCACCGCCTCCTTCGGGCCGAAGGCACGCGCAGCCCGTCGCAGGAGAGCCTTCGCTCGAACCAGATCGCCGAGCTGCGCCATCGCGATGCCTCGAAGCGCGAGAGCAGCCGCGTCGTCACGCAGGGCGACCCGCTTCAATGCGCCGAGGGGATCACCCGCTGCGAGTGCACGCGCCGCGGCCGTGATCAGCGAGTCCATCGGAATCCCGACACACTTGTCACTCCCACCGCCAGATGCCCGGCATTCAATCTAGCTCATGGCCGACAACCACCGCGTCGTTGGGGCCCCGGCCGACCCGCACGACGTCGCTCGAACGTGAGACGGAGAGAACGAACGATGAAGGTCGCGACTCGAGCTACGGGAGTGGAATGCGGTAGAGATTGCGCGGGGTCGTCTCGCGCGAGAGCGCATAGATGTCGGGGCTCGGGCCAGGGTGCACATCGCTAGAGTCGATTTGACGCACACCTGGGAGCCTAGCGATCTCGTCGGTCGAGCGAAAGCCGCCTTCAGGAACAGGCGGCAACATGCGCCCCGGCGACAACGGCACAATGTAGGTGCGACCCGAGGCGCTTTGGATGCCGGCGGCCCCCTGACCTGTGCTGTTCATCATGTACAGAAACCGGGCATCAGACGACCATCTCAGGCGAATGTTGGCGCCGAACAGCCGCACCGGCGCTCCGCCTCCAACCGGAAACGCGATGGTCGCCCCAGCAAACGCGACGACCCACTTGCCGTCCGGCGAGATCCCTTGAATCTGACTGGTCGGTTGTTCGATCGCTTTCTGCAGACCCGTGCCGTCTGGTCTGACGCGGTAGACGAAGCCCGAGTCGCCTTCGCTTGCGTAGAAGAACACGCCGTCGCCCCGCCAGAATGCGAATCGGTCAACGCGTTGCGTGATGTTCGGGATCTGGCGGGGAGGTGATTGGCGGTCCAGCGTCACGATCCAGAGACCGGGTCTGCCGTCACGATCGCGGGCCGCGACGACGACCTGCTTGCCATCGGGTGCGATGTCCATCGCGGCAAGCCCGATAAGAGAGAACCCCGGCAGGAGCGCATCGTTGTGGCCCGAACCGATTTCAGTGCCCCACACTTCCACCGGATCGCGCCCCGACGCGCCCTTCAGGATCACCCAGCAGAGCCACTTCCCGTCTGCTGAGAGCACCGGCCGGAGTGCATAACCTTCGGTTGAGATCTGCCGCTCGCCGTTCTTGTCTCGCACGAGAACTGAACGTTGGCGCAGGCCGACGGCGGTAATCAGCGAACGGCTGTCCGGTGCCACCGCGATGCCGTCCTCCTCGGTCGGGCCAGTCGTCAGTTGCTCGGGACGTCCATCTGGAAAGCGCTGGCGCCAGATGTGCGTGGCTCCACCGGCGCTCGACGTGAAGAACATCCAGCGGCCGTCGGGCGACCACGCAGCGGACGTACATGTTGCATCGGGAGGTCCCACCTGGCGGCCGGAGGACTTTACGTCCGCCGGCACGAGCCGGCACGGCAGCCAGGGCCCGTCCATTTCTGACACAAGGACCGATCGGCCGTCTGGAGAGACGTACGAACGATGCGCCATGCCGTTCTCGCGCGCCGGTACGTACACATCGCTCGTCGCCGCGCGGCTCTCCTCGCCGGTGACAACTGTCATGTGCATGTTCTTCCTGATCTCGGAGAACATCACTCTCCGGTTGCCGATCCATGTAAGACCGGACGCATTCGGCAGCCATAGTCGCGGCGATCCGCCGAGAACGGGCACCGTCCATGTGTCCCACTTGAAGCCGGCCTCATCCACGGTCGTATACGCGATTCGTGATCCATCCGGCGAAAAGACCGGGCTCATTTTCGACAGCGAATCGTCCGTGAGCTGCTTGGGCTCGCCGTCCGGCAGCAGCTTCACGTAAACCTGACCGGCGGTGAAGAACGTGCCGGGCCCGCGCAAGAACGTGACCATTCGGCCGTCAGGCGACAGCGCCGGCTGGCTCACTGAATCGGGAAACTGCGTCAGTTGAACCCACGTCGCGCGATCCGATTGCGCCGGTCGATCCGGACGCAGCCACAGGACGACGGCGGCGCCTAGTCCGGCAGCGAGCGCCACAAGTCCTGCCACTTTCCAGATGCCTGGGGCATGTCGCTTCTGCGTGCCTGCGGAAATCGCGTCCTCGATTTCTACGCGCGCATCGCCGATGTCGCGCAGACGGCGATTCGGATCTTTCTGCAGGCAACGCTGCAGGAAGTGCTGAATCTTCGGTGGCGTCGAACGGGGGAGCGTGTTCCAGGCTGGCTCGCTCCGAAGAATGGCCGCGATGGTGTCCGACACGGTGCCGCCGGCAAAGGGCTTGCGCCCGGACAGCATCTCAAAGAGGACACACCCAAACGCCCAGATGTCCGTGCGTTTGTCCACCGGCATGCCGCGAGCCTGCTCGGGGCTCATGTACGCGGCCGTGCCAAGGATGACCCCTTCGCGAGTTCCGTCGATCGTACGCGTTGGCGACTGGGACAGGTCAGGCGACGAGGCGTCGTCTTTTGCGGCTTTTGCTAATCCAAAGTCGAGCACCTTGACGACGCCCGTTGGAGTGACCTTGACGTTGGCGGGTTTGAGATCGCGGTGCACGACGCCTTTTTCGTGCGCCGCCTCGAGCGCTCCGGCAATCTGAACTGCGATCTTGAGCGCATCCTCCAGCGCTAACCGACCTCCCAGGATGCGATCGGCAAGCGTCAGCCCCTCGACGAGTTCAAGAACGAGAGCGGGTGTCGTTCCAGCGTCGTCGAAGCCGTAGATAGAGCCGATGTTGGGGTGATTGAGCGTCGCGAGAATGCGCGATTCGCGCTCGAAGCGAGCGAGCCGTTCCGGGTCACTGGTGAACAGAGCCGGCAAGATCTTGATCGCGACGTGTCGATCCAGCTTCGTGTCACGCGCGCGATAGACCTCACCCATCCCGCCCTGCCCGAGCGGTTCAATGATCTCGTAAGCGCCGAACCTGGTGCCTCGGGCCAGTGACATCGAGAGCTACGGGACGCTCGCTCCGGCCGCGATCATCTCACACGAAGGAGACGCGCACGCGAACAATCAGATCCTGACGTCCGCCATCGACCGAACTCGCAAAACGGGCCGCGTTGACGCCACTTGCCCCGTTGTCCAACCTTATGTTCCGGGATCGTCGGCCGAGGGGCCATAGATCGACGGCACCTTTGCACCCATCGGCCTCAGATAGCTCGATAGCTGTCCGCGGTGATGGACTGCGTCGAACAGGAATCCGAACAGCATGTCACCGAGCGTGGCTTCCCACGCCACCTTGCCGTCCATCATGAGACGCGCCTTGCTGTCCCACTTCGCATCGTCCAGCTTGGCAACACGCTCTTCGAGCGCCGGCAGGTGCTTTTCGTACTCGGCGATCGACTCGGTCACGCCAGGGGACGGTTTGTAGACGTAGTTCACCTCGCCGTGGTCGATGAGGCTGCAGGCGTCGTGAAGCTCCGTCGCCAGAAGCCAGACGAGGTCGCTCGATGACGTCGATCGAGGGTGTGGCTTGTATCCGCCCTGATCCGGCGGCACGGCTTTTATGACTTTGAGGAATGCCGGCTTTTCCGACTTGAGGCACTGCGCGTAGTACTCGCGGGCGTTTTTCACGGTCGTCCTCCTGAAACGTTGCGAGCTTACGATAGCCGTTTCGCCGCGGAATCTCTAATGGCAACGGCCCATTGCGCCCGCGCCGACGAACGTGCTGCCTTTCCAGCCTTTCAAGCGGTCGCCGGCACTAGAGGCCTTGACCGAGTCGATTCCGAGTTTTTGAGTCAAGTTTTCGGTCAAGGCCGTCCGCGCGCCAGCGCGGCGTTATTAAGCAATGTGGGCCAATGTGAGCTAGTGTCGTGTCCCCGAAGTTCGTTGGCAAAATCGGCTGACCTTGTCCAGGATGACGTCGGCCGTCGCAGTCCAGACGAAGGGCGTGCAGTGCTCGTTGTAGTGCGCCAGATAGTCGTGAATGGTCGCCTCAAGGGCCGGCACACTCTCGAAGGTGCCGCGGCGAATCCGTCGAGTCGTGATCGTCGCGAAGAAGCGTTCGACTTGATTGAGCCAGCTCGCGCTCGTCGGTGTGAAATGCAAGTGATAGCGCGGATGGCGTACAAACCACCGAAGCACCTTTGGCGCCTTATGGGTCCCGTAGTTGTCCATGATCACGTGCACGTCCCGGTCCGGCGGCAACTGCGCATCGACGCGCTCGAGAAATTTCAGCAACTCCTGATGGCGATGACGACGGTGACACTGCCCGATCCTTTCCCGGTCGCCACGTCCAAGGCCGCGAACAGGGAGGTCGTGCCGTGGCGGATGTAGTCATGGGTTTGGCGGGCCGGGATGCCCGGGCGCATGGGCAAGAGCGGCCGCGGCCGGTCCAGCGCCTGGACTTGGCTTTTTTCGTCCATCGACAAGACGATGGCACGATCCGGCGGATCGAAATACAGGCCGACGATGTCGCGCACTTTCTCCACAAACTGCGGGTCCCCCGACAGTTTGAACGTGTCGAGGCGATGCGACTGCAACCCAAACGTCTGCCAGATGCGCGCGATCGTGGCCTTGGAGAGGCCGGCCACGTCGGCCAGGCTCCGCGTGGTCCACTGGGTCGCGTGAGCTGGTGGGCCTTCGAGCGTGCGCGTGATGACATCGACAATCCGATCGTCGGTCACGGTGCGCGGCGCGCCAGGCCGCGGCTCGTCCGTCAAGCCCGGCAGACGACGCACGCGAAACCGTTCGCGCCATTTGCACACGCTGTTACTCGAGACGTGGAGTCGCTTGGCCACCGCCCGGTTGGTGAGGCCATCCGCGCAGGCCAAGACCATCCGGGACCGCCCCGCCAGCCGTTGCGCCGTCGTCGGTCGGTGGGTCCACTGCTCCAACGTGCGCCGTTCGTCCTCAGTCAGCACCAAGGGTTTGTGGTGGCGTTTTCTCGGCATGCCGCGCAGCGTACCTGTGCGACGGCCGAAGTACAAGACTTTTTCTGAGACACGACACTAGCGAGGCGGAGCCTCTCGTTGGTCTAAGGCGCAGCCTCGCTAGATCGTTGAGCTACCGCCCCGAGTTCGACCGAAGAGCACGGCCGAAATCGAAATCCCGCCACACTTGTCACTCCCATCGTTCGAATACCCGGCGCTAAATCTATCTCCGACCCAGATGAACGCGTCGCTGCCGCGGTGGTTCCAGCTCTTCCTCGGCGTCGCGGAAGTGCTCGCCGCCGTGGGCTTACACTTCCAGGACTGACGCGGCTCCTGCCGTGGCTGGTCACATGGGCCGCCGGCGCGATCATGATCGTCACCGTGTCGGCGACGGCTTTCCATCTGGTGCGCGGCGAGATAAGCTCGGCGGCGATCACAATGGTGCTGCTCGCCATGGCGACGTTCGTCGCGTACGCGCGGCATCGCGTCCTGCCGATCGGCGGCCGGCGCGTCGGGTAGGCACAGGGAGAGGAGCCTCCATGGCCAAGAGACGAAAGGCACGGTCGGCGTCGAAACGTCAGCCCCGACGACGCGAACAGCTCGCGGGCAAGCGGTTGACCCGAGCAAGAGTTTCGGCAGGGCCCAGGGCCGCAGCCGTAAGGGCCGAGGACACGCTCTCGGTCACGTTCGATCTCCGTGACATCGCCGATCAGCCGCTGAGCGATCCGGAAGCGCGGTTCACGTTCCGCCGGCTGACCGACAATCGCCAGATTGGCAGTCAGATCAAGCGCGCCGTCAAGGGCGCGCCGGTGGCCTTCGATCTGCCGGTCGTTGCCGGCGAGGCCGTGCTGTGCGATTTCGATCTGCTGCGCTTCAGATTTGCGACGTCGCCGATTTTCTTTAGAACGCCGGGCCCACCGATCAGCCGGACCTGCACGCTCCTGCGCGAGCCAAAGCAGTGGACGCCCGACTTCACCAGGTGGAGCGGATTGACCGAAGCCTTCGAAGACTTGAAAAAGGTGCTCGGCACGTCGGAAGACGTCATGCTCTTCAAGACCGATCGCTCACTCAACAAGATCGTCGAGGACGAGTACGACGAGTTGTCCGACCAGGGCGATGACGTGGTGATGGCGAAGACGGCGCTCCTCAACATCTATTTTCGGTTGCGGACGGCGCACGAGCCCGTGTCAGGCGACCCGTGGTTCTCGTTCGTCAAGCAGATCCATTCAATCGGGCGCGAGCGGTTTCTGGCGTTCGTCGATCCAGTCATGGAGGAGCGCGTCCGGCAGATTGACGATCACATCGGGCAGTTTCCCGACTACGAAAAGACCGATGCAGAGATTCACCGCGGCAACGTGCCGCAGGAGATGCAGGGTCGGATCGATCGCATGGTGAGCATCAAATCGAGTGACGCGAAAAGCAACTTCCAGCTCACGCTCACGAAACTCACGAATCCGGACGAGCTGCTGCTCGATGCCGACATCGACGAGAACGGGCAGCTACTCGCACATTTCCTGGATCTCTTCAAGCACAAGATCACGGGCGGCACGTTCCCGGTGGACGTTCACGAGCTGCTGGTGCTGCAGTTCGGGTCGACGCCCGGGTTCGATCTCGGGTACCGGCTGGTATGACTCGCCGAGCCTTGGCAAAGACGCCAACGGTGTAGAGTCAGGACGCCGCGCTGCAGTCGTTGCCGCTGAACATGATTCGGTTCACCGTCCCGTGAGAGGCTCTTCGGGCATCGGACTTCGCGCCTCCGTCGTAGCCTTGGCAGAGCTGGACCACGGGCACATGGTGTGCACCCGCCGAATCAGGTTCGTGAGCGAACCTCGGTTTTTCTCAAGATTTCGTGCAGACGATGCGCGTATCTCTCGCGCCGAGTCACGACATAGCGTGGCTCCCGCGAAAGTCGAGCCCTCGTCCCTGGGGAAGCCGTCCGTCAACTCACCGTCGAGCATTCCTGTCCATCACCGGCGTCCGTAGTCGCGGTTCCCGTTCGAGGATCTCGCGAATGTGAGGAGGTGAATCATGGCCGAGCGAAAGATCATCAATCCCGGCGACAACCCCTATCAATACGGCCAGTCGTTGCCGCTGCAACCGCCGGCACAACCGCCGATTACCGAGATGGACTATCGGAAGGTCGACCCGCCACCGCTGTTCAAGATTCGACCGCCCAAGGGCGCGCCGAACGTCGTGATCGTGCTGTTCGACCAGTCCTGTTATGCAGACCCGCAGATGTTCGGCGGGCGCATTCGCACTCCCACCTTCGAACGGCTGGCGAAGAACGGACTGACGTACACCAACTTCCACGTCAATGCCCTGTGCTCACCGACCCGCACTGCCCTGCTGACAGGGCGCAACAGCCACCAGAACAGCATGGCGGGCGTCACTGGCACCAGCACGGCGTTTCCGGGTGACACGGGCGTCCGCCCGCTGAGCATCTCTACCGTCGGCACTATGCTGCAAAGCTGGGGGTACTGCACCGGCTACTTCGGCAAGAACAATGAGGTGCCTGACAACGAAGTCAATGTCAGCGGCCCATTCGACCGGTGGCCGACGCGGAGTGGATTCGACAAGTTCTATGGCTACATTGCCGGCGAACAATCGAACTTTTTCCCAAGCCTGATCGACGGTACTACTTTCATCGGCACACCGCACGAAGAGGGGTATCACTTCGGCACTGACATGACGAACAAAGCCATTGCCTGGGTGCAGGCGACCCGGTCGCTCACGCCGGACCGCCCATTCATGATGTATTACGCCGCAAGCGCGAGTCACCCGCCCCACACGCCGCCGACGGAGTGGTTAAAGAAGGACTTGTACAAAGGCGTCTTTGACGATGGCTGGGACAAGTTCCGTGAGACGACCCTGAAAAAGCAGATCGAATTGGGGATCGTGCCGCCCGGGACCAAGTTGGCGCCGAATCCGGAGAGCGTGGCGAAGTGGAACAGCCTCGACGCCGATGCGAAAAAGGTGCTCGCGCGCCAGATGGAGGTATACGCGACACTGACGGAGCATGCCGATCACGAGGTCGGGCGGCTCGTCGACGCGCTCGAGGAGATCGGCGAGCTCGACAACACGCTGTTCTTCTACATCTTCGGCGACAACGGCGGGTCGATCGTTGGCGATCTGAACGGCTGTTTCGTCGAGTGGTCGAGGCTCAACGACGCGCCGGAGGACGTTCCGTATTTGCTTAGCCGCTTGGACGAGTACGGCGGCCCCAACTCGTATCCGAACTACGCGGTGGGGTGGGCGGTGGCCGGCTCGACGCCGTGCTCCTGGGGGATCACCTTTGCCCACGCCGGAGGGAATATCGCCGGGATGGTCGTGCACTGGCCGAAGGGCATCGCCGCCAAGGGCGAGAAGCGGAGGCAGTACCACCACGTGATCGACATCGTGCCGACGATCCTGGAATCGGTCGGGATTCCGGAGCCAAAGACGGTGAATGGTGTGCCGCAGCTACCGATGCCCGGCGTCAGCATGCAGTACTCCTTCAAGGATGCGAAGGCCCCAGACCGGCACATCACGCAATACACCGAAACCCTTGGCAATCGCAGCATCTATCACGACGGTTGGCTCGCCGCCGTGGTCCACCTGGTCACGTGGGAAAACCCGATCCTGCGAACCACCGACTACGCGAAGGACAAATGGGAGCTGTACAACACGCGCGAGGACTTCGGCCTCGCGAACGATCTCGCCGACAAATATCCGGACAAGCTCGAGTTCATGAAAGCGCTCTTCATCACTGAAGCGATGAAGAACAACGTGTTCCCGATCGACGATCGTGGACCGGAACGATTGAACCCGGAAGTCGCCGGCCGGCCGGACATCATGTTCGGGCGCACAGAACTCACGCTCTATCCCGGGATGCCCGGCTTGCCAGAGGGCAGCTTCATCAACACCAAGGCCGTGTCCTTCACGATTGACGCTGACCTTGAGGTTCCGAAGGGCGGCGCAGATGGTGTGATCCTGGCTCAGGCCGGCCAATTCGGCGGCTGGAGTCTCTACGTCAAGAACGGCAAGCCGAAGTACGTCTACAACTGGCTCGCGCGCGAGAAATACGAAATCGAAGCGTCAGAGGCGTTGCCGGCCGGCAAGGTGCATCTGACCTTCGACTTCGACTATGACGGCGGAGGCCCGCACAAGGGAGCGACGGGCTCAATCCTCGTCAACGGAAAAAAGGTGGGTAGCGGTCATATCGACAAGACGATGGGAGCGCTCTATTCGCTGGCCGCCGAAACGGCAGACATCGGCCACGACAGCTATTCGCCGGTCACTAATGACTACGATCCGTGGAGGAACGACTTCACGGGCACGATCAAGAAGGTCACGGTGAAGCACAAGGCGGTTCAGCCGGCCTGATCCGGGGATCGCGTCTCGACGGTCGCGGACAAGCGCAGTGCTCGGCTAAGAGATGGCCAAAACGCGGTCCTCCGCGCCGTCGCGCCTTCGCCGGATGGCAAGACCCTCACGATCGGGGCGCCGGCGGCTCTCGTCCGGACAGACATACTGAGGATCGCTGGCTCCCGTGGACGACTGCCGCGCTGCTGCTCGCCGCACTTGCTGTGCCGCTCTGGCTTGGCCGTCAAGTTATCTGCAGCCGGCCGGAGAGCCGCCTCCGGTCGCGCGAGTGCTTGTGCCGCTGCCGGAGCACATGCTGCTTGCCGATCTGGGGACGGCCGAGGCGGTCGAGGGCTGGTGGCGCGACTGGCTGCAGCGACGACACGGACGGCGGCTGGCGTTCGAGAATCGCCGCGACGAGACTCGCGTGGCTCTTGCTTTCGAATGCCTTCCTTCCCGTCATCATCTCGTGCAACATCGCGCCGAACGCGAAGATGTCGCTGCGCGCGTCGGCCTCATCGCCTTCGAGTTGCTCGGGCGACATGTACTGAAACGTCCCGCGGATAGTCCCCTGCACCGTCAGCGCCACCGGCGTCGTCGGCAGCGCGGACATGCCGCCGGCTACGATCATCGACTCGCCGCTCTTGGCGAGGCCGAAGTCGAGCAGCTTGGTGCCCGTCTTCGTCAGCATCACGTTGCCGGGCTTGAGATCGCGATGGACGATGCCTGCGCGGTGTGCCGCGACGAGCGCATCCGCGATCTGCACGGCGATTGTCAGCGCCTCGTGTACCAGACCAGGGCGCAGGATTCAACGATCGTGAGGATTCGCCCGGACAGTGTTATTGCGGACCACAACTGATCCAGTCCCGCCTTTGCGCGACATTATTGCGGCTGACATCAGCGGCCGACGAAGGCACCAACCACCACGACCGCGATCGTGATCAGCACGACGGCGAGCCCCAGGTACACACCGGCAATATAGCCTCGCCGCGTCGAGGCACGCCGTGCTCTTTGAAGGCGCAAGGCCCCCAGCGGAATCCAGATCAGGACGCCGCTGACCAGACCGGGCGAGTACGTCCACGTGAGGATGCTGGCGAACACGTGCACGGCGACATTGCCCAGCACGGCGACGGCCAGCGCGATCTCGATGAACCGGAACTTCGGATCGCGACTCACGAGCCATCCGCCCAAGCACATGAGTCCGAGCGCCAACATACTCCAGGCGGTGAACTCCGCGTTGCTGAATCGAATCGCAAGCGTTCGCTCCGCCCAGAGCGGAAAGCCGCCGGCGGCGAGGTACTCCTCACCGAGGTGAATGACATAGGTGGGCGGAAACAGCCACACGGCATCGAATTGACGAGACCCAGGGACGTCCATGCGCACCCGTGTCAAGCCTGCCATGTGTCTGTTGAGAGCAACCGTCCGTTTCAGGCGTGTATCGAGCGCTTTGTACACGACGCCCATGCCGCCGGCACCCAGGACCTCGATGATTTCGTAGGGTGAGACGCGATCGCCGATCTTCATGAGCTGAGCGGCTCAAGTGTATCCGCTGGAACCGAGGCGAGATGAGCGACTAAGTACTCGCGTTTCCTAATTACCGTGACGTATATGGCCACCGAGTCACTGAGTCACTGAGTCACAAAGCTGAGCACGCCCGTAAACGCCGTCGACGGCTGAACGCCGATCGATTCGACGGCGCTGGCCTGCTCCGCAGGCCAGCCGGCCGGCCGGGCCCGGTTCGGGGGATGAGCCGGTGGAAAATCGGGGCTTCGGCTCATCCCCCGAACCGGGTCCGATCGTACGCGCCGCGTGGCGGCGGCCGTCGAATCAAGGCGCTCGGTGTCTCGGTGGCTCGGTGGCTCGGTGGCTGAAAATACGTCGCCATATTTCCGAAATGGAGTACGAAGCTAGCCTCGACACATGATCCGAGACACACTCTTGGCGCGGCTCGCCGAAATGGCTGAAATGGATGACAAGCCAGACTACCCGCGCCTTGCATCCGAAGTCCTGGGCATCCGTGGGGCGCGGGGCGAGCTGGCGCGTCGCCTCGTCGAACAGGCGCTTGTCGTCGAAGACCGTCGGGAAGTCTGGCGTCGAACTGGCGACGCAATCTGCCGGAAAGCCCCGACCTCGCCCGGCGTGTACACGCTGTTCGACCAGAACGGATGCGTGACCTGTACGTAGGCAAATCGACGAATCTCCGCCGACGGCTTCGCGCCCATTTTGCTGATCGGAACTGGCCGGGCATGAAGCCTGGAATGTCTCGCGTCGAGCGGGCGGAGTGGGAGGAAGTTGGCTCCGAGCTGGAAGCGCTCCTCCGAGAGGCATCGGCGATTTGCAAACTGCGACCGAGACTGAACACGCAAGTAGGTCCACCCAGAGGTCAAAGGATGGCCACCCCGCGATCGCTCGTCCGAGATGTCCTCCTGATCCTGCCATCTATCGAACCCGACCGAGCGGAGCTGGTGGCCGCACGCGCCGATGGCCCTGTGTTGACTCAACGCACAGGCAGACATGACCAGAAGCTCGCCTCGCACACGCGTCGGCTGTGGCAGTTCTTCAACAGAACGATGGCGGTCTCCGCGCCGGCCGTGTCGCTCGCGCCCATCGTGTTTTCGTGGCTCGCCGGACGTGGCGCTGCTACGACGAGGGTGGATCCCGATGACGCCGCGTCAGATTCAGAGCTTCGATCGAACCTTGAAACCTTGTTACAGGATTCCCGATTGTTTGCCGAGCGACTCGTCCTCGGTAGGCACAGTTGATAATCACACCACCCGACACTTCGCGCCTCTGATGGATGAGGTGTCTGTCCCTCGTTCTGAGGGTCGCGCAAAGCCGGGCCCTTCTTTCGCTGGCCTAGCCCTGCTCCGTGGTCAGAAGGTGTACGTCACGTGGAACCGCGCGAGGCGCGGCGCCGCGATGGCTGTCGGTGTGAGCCACGCGGCGCCGTTCGTCCGGTACTCGTACGTCTGCTGATAGCTGGTGGTAACGTTCGAGTTGAACAGGTTGTACAAGTCGATACCGACATCCATCCGGTTGCGCGCGAAACGAAGGATCGCTGCCGTCACGTTCACCCGAGATATTTGGGTTATGAGAACACGCAGGCCATTTCCCGCTGATTCCCTGCGGTTCCCTTTCAGTTGTTCAACCTGACGTCAGTCACCACTTCCGGCGATTCCACTTTCTTCCTGTTCCCACTCATTTCTTGTGGTTCCGGCTGGTTCTGTTAGATGGCCGTTAGATGGCGTCGAAGCCACGCTACCGGCTGGCCAGACATGTTGGTGGGGTCGAAAGTCATGATTCTTGAGAAGGTCTGCGCGTGTATGCATCTTGCACTGGGGATGAATCTCGATAAGTTGAACTCTGGCAAATCGCGGTTCGCCCCCAATGATGCGACCCGCGATGCATCCGCACCAGAGTTCCGCGTCTCGACCAGGCGGGACGTCTCCTAAACGAACCCATTCCGTCAAATCCCTCGACACCGCATCACCCCTTCTTCCGGACTTATCGGCCCGGAGGGAATCGCTACTGACGGTTCGGGTCCGTGGCATCGTGACGGCGGCCTAACAAAATGTGTCCATCGACGAGGCCGAGGCTCGTATCGCGCAGTACGCCGCCGGCCGCCCGGCGGATGCTCGCCAGGTGTCGAATCACATCCCAATACGTGATGAGCACGGCACCGACGAAAGCGTAACCAAGCGCGACAACAAACTCACAGAAACCTCGCAGCCCGACTGTCTACGGCCGGACCCCGCAACAGCCATGCCGCGCGACTGGTCCTCCTCCGAATTTTGAGACGCACGTCCGCTCTACGTGCCCAGCCACGGTGCAAGACAGCCGATCCCGAAGATCGAGCTTGGCCGACTTGGTCGCGTCGGCCCGGCTAGTCGAGACATTCACGACGGCTTTGGGACGCGTGACGGTGCACACGGCTTGCCGCCATCGATCGCAGCAAGCTGCTCGACTATCTTCTAAACGAGGCCCACCCTGACAATGGAGGGAAGGGCGCGGTTTTTCGCATTGCTCGGCTTCTCGCGCGAGGATCCCGAACACTTGATAAAGGCCCTTCGAGACGTCGCCGAACACGGGGAGGTCGTCAGCAGCGCGGAATCGGCGCACGGCCAGAAGTATGTTGTTGACGGCTGGTTGTCGCCGCACACTCAAGAGAGGCGTCAGTGGTTGATCAGGACGGTTGGGATCATCGACCGCGGCGAAGAAGCGCCGCGGCTCGTCACCGCGTATCCTGGCAAGGAGTGACCATTGCCTGGTCGCCGTCCCGGACCCTGTTCGGGGGTTGCTCATGCCCCGTTTGTCACTGCTGTGATCGTCGCCGAGATCGCACTGAGCAAGTGTCCCATCGCACGGGTTGAATCGCGCTTCAGAACGCCGGCTCGATCGCCTGTGGATCGCGAGTTCGATTTCGCACCTGGATGAGCGTGCCGCAGATGTTCGGTCTCAGTGACGATCACATCGGGCAGTTTCCCGATCACAGGCGGCACGTTTCCCGGTGGACGTTCACGAGCTGCTGGTGCTGCAGTTCGGGTCGACACCCGGGTTCGATCTCGGGTACCGGCTGGTATGACTCGCCGAGCCTACGGAGCTCCCACGTGGGGACGCTTGGCGAAGCTCGTCGAAGCCATGAACGGCGAGCTGATGACCGCAGCAGCTTCGCTGACGGCGTGGAGGTTCCGATCCGCCGCGGTCAGCTGCTTACCTGGACGGATCCGGGATCGGACCAGTCGGTCTATGTCGTGGTCCGGCGCACGTTGGTGGCCCGCGGCCCTTTCGGACCTGTCTCGCCGAGATCGAACTCGACACCATCGCCCTCACGCAGATTCTCGATGCCCTCGCCGTAGATGGCGCTCGAGTGAAAAAATACCTCCTTGCCGGCGGTATCGCGAATGAAACCGAATCCTTTGTCTGCCCGGAGCGTCTTGATCGTTCCCGTCATGCGGTAACTCCTGTGTCGGTTGAAGAATCGTGTGGCGATGGCAGCGGCGCCAAAAACGCGAAGAGGTCGCCAGTAACAGGCGACCTCTCGCCGCAAGTTGTGATGGTTGCGGGGGCGGGATTTGAACCCGCGACCTTTGGGTTATGAGCCCAACGAGCTACCGGACTGCTCCACCCCGCGTCATGAACCGAAACCTAATCGTAACACGCTAACTCACGCACGCCAAGACATCCTGCGAACCGTTGACCCTCTCCATGCCACCATCGTATAAAACGAGTTCGGCCGTCTTGTTTCGACTCGCTTCATGAGCTAGCGGAGGCCTCAGATGACCTGCCGGATTCTCAAAGGCGTCGGCGTACTCGCGTTGGCCGCGGCATTCCTCACCGAGACTCCCGTCTCGGGTCAGGCGCAGGGGGCAGCTCCGAGAGCCCTCGCGACACCACCGGACAAGTCCTGGACGCCGGCCAAAACGCCTTGGGGTGATCCGGATCTCCAGGGAATCTGGTCCAGTGACGACACGATTGGGATCCCTATCCAGCGGCCCGACCAATACGGCGACCGCCTGTTTCTCACCGACCTGGAGCTCGCCGACAAGGCCAGCCGCGAAGAACAAGCCAGACAGCGATCGCTCCAGGAACGTGCCGCCCCGGCCCCGGCAGGAGGAGCTGTCGGGCCTCCCGATCACTGGGGCGAGCGGCCGACGAGAATGCTCCGGCAAACATCGCTGATCGTCGAACCGGCAGACGGAAAAATCCCTGCCGTGACGCCGGAAGCGCAAAAACGAGCGGCCGGACGCGATCTCGGGAGCTTCGGCCGCGGGCCGTTCAACGGTCCCGAAGACTTCACGAACTTCGACCGCTGCATCACGCGAAGCGTCATCGGCTCCTTCATCGCCAGGCCCTACGGCAACGGGTTTCAAGTCGTCCAGAGCCCCGGCTACCTGACGATCACGCCCGAGATGATTCACGAGACGCGAGTGATTCCACTCGACGGTCGCCCGCACATCGGATCAGGGATCCGGCAGTACATGGGAGACTCCCGCGGCCGCTGGGAAGGCCAGACGCTCGTCGTCGAAACGACAAATTTTACGGACCGCACGAGCATCGGCAACAACGGCAACGGACTTCGTCACAGCGAGGCGATGCGCCTGATCGAGCGGTTCACGCGCGTCGATGCCGACACGATTCAATACGAAGTCGCGCTCGACGATCCCAAGACGTACACCAAGCCCTGGAAGATGGCCTTCCCGTTCACCACACAGCCCGGTTATCAGGTCTACGAATACGCGTGCCACGAGGGAAACTACGGGCTGAAGCACATCCTGAGTGCCGCCCGTGCCGACGAGAAGCCGTCCAACTGAGGAAGACCTATTTGACCTTGTAGATTTTGGCGGCCGCCGGGAACCGCTTGAAGCTCTTATAGATGTCATAGGCGGGAAGCAGCCGGCTGCGGCGCCTGGCCCGTTGGAACCGCGGCCAGGCATGCGATCATCGCGGCCGAGGCGAGCGCCATCACCAGCCTCGGGCAATCGACGATTCGCTTCATCTTGAACCTTCCCTTTCTTTACTTAGTGTGGGGCTCGGTGGCTTGCGGAACTCCATCGGTGGGCCGGGCGTGCGGTGACCGACTTTCGTCATCGGGTGCCCTGGAGCCGAACAGCATAGTAAACAGGATTGCACTTTCTTCCCAGCCCCGCGGATGGCCTGGTGCATGCACTCGATCGACGCACGAAACCGTTCCGCCTGGACCCAGCCTCTCGTGCGTCGCGGCCCGAGACGAATCGGCATTCCCAACTCGTTGACACCCTTTCGTTTGAGCTCGACCCACCCTTGACGAGAGAGCGATACGTTTCACCGGTGGCCGCCGTGCTGCGCCACAAGTCTGTCCCAGGTTTTCCTGGTTTGTAATTCCCGAGCTGGTGGCACAGTCGGTGCACCAGCCACGGCGCACTCAATTCGAGATTGGTCGAGAGGACTGTATGACAAGTCGTGTAGCACGTCGAGTCTTCAGACGACTTCTTCGGGGCTCAAAAGGCACGACCATGGTCGAAGCGGCGCTCATCACGCCGCTGCTGTTTCTTCTGACCTTCGCGATCATCGATTTCGCCTCGATTTTCTACGTGTATCTGGCTCTCGAAAACGGCGTCAGCCTTGCCACCCGTTACGCCATCACCGGCAATCAGATGGACGATCCGGACAACCCTGGCACGCCGCTTTCTCGCGTGGACTCGATCAAGGAGGCCATGCGTATGGCAACCCCGACATTGACCATCGAGGATGGCGACTTCTCGTTCTCTCACATGGCCCCGGGGGGGACCACCTTTAGTGCTGGAATCGGCGGACCGGGCGAGGTCGAGAAAGTCACCATCAATTACAACCATCACATCATGACCCCGCTGCTGCTGCCGTTCTTTCCGACCGGCGAGATTCATTTCACGGTCGATTCGGCGATGAGAAACGAACCGTTGTTCCAAGAATGAAGAAAGCCAAGGTTGTTGCCATGAGGAAACGACAGAGCTTTTCCGGATCCCGTGGAACCAGCATGATCGAATTTGCGCTGGTTCTACCCCTCATCCTCGTAGTGTTACTAGGGGTGATTGAAATCAGCTACGCGTTGCTCGATCAGCACATCGTGACCAAGCTGAGCCGGGAAGGCTCGAACCTGATATCCCGCGACACCGATCTCGCGACGGCCGCCAATGTCTTGAAAGGGATGGCCACTCGTCCGGTGAACTTCGACGACGGGTCTTCAAAAGTGATTCTCACCGTGATCAAGAACGTCCAGACAACAGGCGCGAGCAACTACAACCAGCCAGTTGTTTACGCGCGGTTCGAGTACGGCAGTTTTTCGGGCACGAGCCATTTGTCGACCGCGGGAACCGGTTCATTCGGGGGCACAGGTGTTCCTTCGTATCAGGCCAGCGACCCGAACGGCGATACCGATCTCCAGGTCACGAACCTTCCGTTCACAGTGCCGCTTGGTGGATTCATTTACGTCACCGAAATCTATACGAGGCACGATCTGCTCACGCCCTTTGACAGGTTCGGAGTGACGGTACCCAGTTCGCTTTACTCGATTGCATTCTTCTAGAGGCTGGAAGCTAGGGGCTGGAGGCTGGGGATTCTTGAGGGGGCTACGGACATGAAGGCGATGAAACGACGGTTCTCACGCATTCGCAGACAGAGAGGGTTCGTCCTGGTTTATATGGCCACCCTCCTGACCGGATTGCTGCTCTTCACCGGTCTGGCGGTGGACACCGGCCGAGGCTATGTTGTGAAGGCCCAATTGACGAAAGCCGTGGACGGGGCCGCGCTGGCGGCCGCACGCTCGCTGAACACGGGCGACCCGGAGGGCCAGGCGGGCCTGGTGTACCGAGCCAACTTTCCAGCCGGCTACCTGGGGACGACCAGTTCGACCAACCCGGGCGATGCAGGCTTCTACAATCTCTCGACGGATCCGACGACCGGCAGGAACCTGGTCCGTGTCAGCGCCACCGCGGTGCTCCCCACGACGTTCATGTATCTCGGTGGGTTCAGCACGATGACCGTGAGCAGCATGGGAGAAGCCACGCGACGCATGGTGGATCTGTCTCTCGTGGTGGACGTGTCGGCCTCGATCGGATCGCAGTGGAGCGCGGTCGCCGAGGCCACACGAGGCTTCATCGACGGATTCGATCCAGCCAACGACCGCATGGCGTTGACGACCTTTAGCAATGGCGCGAGGGTTCGATACCAGATGCCCGCCAGCCGCGGGTTCGACAAAGATCTGATCAAGTCCCAGGTGCCCGGTTCGCTACCTGGCGGCAGCACGAACATGGTTGAAGGCCTCTATCGAGGGTGGGATGAACTGCGGTCCGTTGCCAATGGAAACCAGTCGAGCCTCAGAGTGATCGTGCTGTTTACGGACGGCGCCTCCAACGGCGTTCCAGGCCAGTACGATACGGTGGGCATTGCGGCCTCACTGAGAACAGCTGACTTCCCGAAAAACCTTCCGGATCCAGATGGACAGACCCACTGGAACCCAGCGATTTCAGGGCTGACCGCCACCGACCTCGACACGGCCGGCACGATTTCGGGCAAGGCATGCAGCGTCACTGTCAGCGGTTGCTCGACCCTCCCCTGCTTGGTGGCCAGCACGACGGTGACGCCACAAACATGGTGCCAATGGCTGCCGTTGACCAGTTGGCACACACACGGCAGGAGTGGAGCCCCAACGACGTTCCCGTTGACGACAGCTTCGCTGAACGTGAACGGGGTCGCGCAAAACATCGCCCGCCCGCTGACGAACCAAAACACGACGACGATGCGCTATCCGGCCAAGTTGTCCAACGTCAACAACGCGGCCAGGAATCTTCTGGAAATCATCGCCGATGCGGCGAGGAACGACGACGACGGCGATTACGGGATTCGCATCTACACAATCGGGATGGGACTCCTCGTCAACATGAACCTTGGGACGATGCCTGAACAGCCGTCGACGATCCTCATGCGGGTCGCCAACGACAGGGATTCCCCGGATTTTCAGGACTACGAGACCACCGGCCAGATCGAGGGCAAATATTTCTTCGCTGCCAACGGGGCGGCCGTGGCGGATGCGTACGCCGGGATCCTGAACGAGATTGTCCGCTTGAGCAAGTAAGCGAACTGAGGGCCTGATGGCGGGAGGCAGCTGATCGCTGCCTCCCACCATCAACGCGTCGTCCCATCCTTCACGTCGAGTCCGAACAGCCGAACCGCGTTCTCCTTCAGAATCAGCGGCCTCACCTCGTCGCGGATGGCAACCTTCTCAAAGTCCGCCAGCCACCGGTCCGGCGTCAGCAACGGATAGTCGGACCCGAACAGGACCTTGTGCTTCAGCAGCGTGTTCGCGTACTGCACGAGTGTCGGGGAGAAGTACTTCGGTGACCAGCCAGACAGGTCGATATAGACCTGCGGCTTGTGCAGGCAGATCGAAATGGCCTCGTCCTGCCACGGAAAGGACGGATGGGCCAGGATGATTGGCATATCGGGAAAATCGACCGCCACATCGTCAATCGGCATCGGGTTCCCGTATTTCAGGCGAATGCCTCCGCCGCCCCGCATGCCGGTCCCGATGCCGCTATGGCCGGTGTGAAACAGGACCGGCAAACGAGCCGCTGCGAACACTTCGTAGAGCGGATATGCCAGGCGGTCGTTAGGCACGAACTGCTGGATCGGCGGGTGCAGCTTCAAGCCGCGGATGCCGCCCGACGCGACCAGGCGCCGCGCTTCGGCCACTCCATCTGCGCCGCGATTGGGATCGATGCTCGCAAACGCGAGCGCGATGTCCGAGTTGCTCGCCGCGAATTCGACGACGGCGTCATTGGACACCTGCGGCCGGCCGGTCAGCTTTTCGTCGACCGTAAAGACCACACAACCGATGCGGCGCCCCCGGTAGTAGTCGGCCAGCGTGTTCCAGTCGCGCGAAGCGCCCGCGCCGAAATACGCTTGGGCCTGTTCGTCGGCGGCGGTCATCTCGCCGCTGTGCTCGAGGTGAACGTGGACATCGAAGGCCACGAGCCGATTGATGTCGAAGAGACCGGGACTGTTTGTCATCGGAGTGGCCACTCTGTAGCGAGGTTGTGCCGCTGCCCTCGGAAACGGCTCTAGACGGATTCGACGGCGATGACTCGAGCCGAAGGCACCGACGCGTACAAGTCTTCAACGAGCGCCGAGCGGTTCTGAAGTACGGCTTTTTGGTTCAGGGAGCCTTTGTCAGTCATCTCCCGCGCATCGATCGATGGCGGCTCGTCGAGCAACACCGCGCGCCTGACGAACGTCGAGCTGCCGGTGCTCTGACGCGCAAGCTCGTCAAACAGCGTCTGAAACCTCGTGAGAACGCGGCGATCCGTGAGAACTGCCGACACCGGCGCGTCCGGGGAAAGATCGGGACACAGCCCTCGACAGGCCACGAGATTCGGGAAAATCAACGCTGCTGCAAATTCCCTGTCGTGCCCCGCAATCACCACGTCCTGGACGATGCCGCCGGCGTGCGCGAGGATTCTGGAACGAAGCGGCCCGACGCTGACCCAGGTGGCGGACGACAGCTTGAAATCCTCGGCCATCCGCCCATCGAACAACAGCCCCCTGGCCGGATCGGTCGGATCGACGAACCGCATCGCATCGCCCATGCGATAGAAGCCTTCTTCGTCGAACGCCGCCTTCGTGAGCGCCTCGTCGCGCCAGTAGCCCGGCGTGACATTCGGCCCGCGAACGCGCGCCTCCATCTTCTCGCCGACGAACGCGAGCTTCAGGTCCATGCCCGGAGCCGGAAAACCGACGAAGCCTGCCCAGGCGCCGATTCCTCCCGTGCACATTGCGAATGGAGCCGTCTCGGTTGCTCCCAGACCCGTCATCCACAGCAGCTCTTCACCGCAGGTTTGAACGGCGAGATCCTGCAAATCGTCGAAGAACCGTTGGCTCAAGCCGGCCGCCGCGTAGAAGAACAGCTTCAGCTTGCTGAAAAAACGCTGGCGAAGCACCTCGTCGGCCCGGAGGTGCGGCATCAGGGCCTCGTAGGTGCGCGGCACCGTGAAATGCGCCGTGGCGGCAATCTCGCGCAGGTTCCGCACGGTCGCTTCGATTCCCGCTGGCGTCGGACGTCCCTCATCGATATAGAACGTGCCGCCGTTGTACAGAACCAAGCCGAAGTTGTGGTTGCCGCCCGCCGTGTGATTCCAGGGCAGCCAGTCGCACAGGACTGGCGGTTCGTCCGCGAGGAAGGCCATGACGCTTCGAATCATTTCCTGGTTCGAGCACAACATGCGCTGCGTGTTGATGACGCCCTTGGGCCGGCCCGTCGATCCGGACGTGAATAAGACTTTCGCGACCGTATCGGGGCCCACTCGAGCGTGCGCCTCGTCCACGGCCGCGGTGACCGGCGTGCTCTCGAGAGCAGAAAAGGGGGTGCTGGGAAGTGCCGCGGGCCTGGAAGACGAGACGACAAGCTCGACCTCCGATGGAAGCACGCTACCAAGGGCGCGCTCGTACGCCGTTCCCTCCGCAGCGAACACCAACCCTGGCCGAACGCGCTCGAAGATTTGGCCGAGCGTGCCGTACTCCCGCGCCTGCAGCGAATAGGCCGGAGCAATCGGTGCGTAGATCACGCCGGCGTACATGGCGGCCAGCGCGAGCAACGCGTGCTCGATGCTATTGCCCGACAGGATCACGAGGGGACGCTCACTCGAGAGACCCCGGTCGAGCAGCGCCTGGGCTATCCGTCGGACCCGTCCCAGCGTCTCCGCGTAAGTCGCGCGTCTCCACTCGCCGTTCACGTCCCGTTGTGCGAGGAACGCGCGATCCGGCGCCCTGATGGCCCAGGCTTCAAGACACTCGGTGATCTTGGCGGGATACGCACCCAGCTCGTGTCGGGACCGCATGTACACGGTACCGTTCGCGCCAGAACGGACGGTAGTGTCCATGGGTGCAATGTGGACTGGCCTGGTTCGCGTTGGCGCTGTGGGGTGCATCAGGGCAATTTACAATTCACAATTGACAATTGACAATTGACAGAGTTCGCTTTGTAAATTCCAAATTGTCAATTGTCAATTGATCGGCCGGCCTGTTCGTTCGCGCGCTCGGCATCGAACTGCCGAAACGTCTTTCCGTCCTTTGCCAGGCGCTCCAAGAGCGGCGCGGGCCTCCAGCGCTGGCCGTGCTCCCGATGGAGTGCGGCAACACGGTCGTAGACGTTTCGAAGGCCGACTCGATCCGCGAAGAACATCGGCCCTCCACGATAGCCCAGGGAATCCGTACCCGTTCACATAGATCACGTCGATGTCGGCGGCGCGTAGCGCGATCCCCTCCTCCAGCACTCGCGCGCCCTCATTGATCAACGCGTATATCGTCCGCTCGAAAATCTCGTCGTCACTGACCTGGCGCGAACGAATGCCGGCTGAAATGGCGAGGCGCTCGATCAGCTCGACGACTTCAGGGTCGGGAACGGGCTTGCGGTCGCTCTCGTACCGGTACCAGCCTTTTCCCGTCTTCTGGCCCAGTCGACCGAGCTCGACGAGCCTGTCGGCCACGAGCGGCTTTCGAACGCCCGGCTCCTCGAATTGGTGCAACTCTTGACGCACGCGCCAGGCGACATCGAGTCCGCCCATGTCGTCGACCGCGAAGATCCCCATCGCCATGCCCCAGTCGGTGAGCACGCGGTCGACGCGTTCCGGGGTTGCGCCTTCTTCGACGAGGAACTGGGCTTCGTACATATAGGGAAACATCATGCGGTTGCCCACGAACCCCGGTCCGTTGCCGACCACGACGCCGACTTTGCCGAGCCGCTTGGCAAGTGCCAGTGCGTTGGCAATCACGATGGGACTGGTGGCACGCCCCCGGACGATTTCGACCAGTCGCATGACGTTGGCCGGGCTGAAAAAATGCAGACCGATCACCGACTGTGGACGGCGCGTTGCCGAAGCGATGTCGTCGATGTCGAGCGTCGACGTATTGGTCGCGAGGATGCAACCGGGCTTCGTGGCGGCGTCGAGGGAAGCAAAGACCTGCTTCTTGAGTGAGAGGTTCTCGAAGACTGCCTCGATGACAAGCTCGGCCTCGAGGTGATCGAAGCCCAACTGTGGACGAATCAGCCTGATGCGCTGTTCCACCGCGTCGGCCGACAGGCGCCCGCGTTTGAGCGACCCCTCGTAGTTACGCCGAATGGTCGCCATGCCGTTGTCGAGCGCGTCTTCCTTGGCGTCTGTCAGCGCCACTCGGAAGCCCGCGTTGGCGCACGCCATGGCGATGCCACCCCCCATCGTTCCAGCGCCGATGATCGCCACGGCATCGATCGGATCGATGCGAGCATCCTTCGGCACATCTGGTACCTTCGACACGCTCCTCTCGGCAAAGAACACGTGCACGAGCGCCTTGCACTGCTCCGATCGAAGACACTGAAGCGAGAGGTCGCGCTCGCGCCGACAGCCCTCGTCGAAAGGCAGCGTCGCGGCGGCCTCGATGGCGTCGATCGCCGCGAGCCCAGCTATCTGATTCCGGCGCGTTTTCTTGGCCGTTTCCCTCCCGGCGGCAAAAAGAGCGGCATTCGAATCCGGTCTGCCCAACTTGTCGTGTCGATCGCGAGTCTTCGGAGGCGATCCAGCACGCTCCGCGACGCGGCGCGCAAATGAGGCGGCACCGGCCGCAAGATCGCCGTCGATCAGATAGTCGATCAACCCTGCCGTCAAGGCATCCGGCGCCCCGATCGGTTTGCCCGATACGCAGAGGTCGATCGCCTTTTCCACACCAACGAGCCTGGGGAGACGCTGCGTCCCTTCCGCTCCGGGAATGATGCCGAGATTGACTTCCGGCTGACCTACTTTCGCATCAGGCATGGCCACCCGGTAGTGACCCGCCATTGCGAACTCCAGTCCGCCGCCCAGTGCCGTGCCATGAATAGCCATGACGACGGGCTTGGAGCAGTCTTCGACGCGCTGCAGCAAGCCATGGAGATCGGGCGCGCCGGCGCCATCGTTCCAGGCGGCATGTTCCAGGTCCTTGATGTCGGCACCCGCGATGAACGTGCGGCCCGCGCCCATGATGACGATGGCACGGACGTCGGGGTTGCGTTCCCCAGCGTCGACCGCCGCGACAAGCGCTTCGGGCACACCGGTGCTCAACGCGTTGACCGGCGGGTTGTCGATTCGAATGACGGCAACGCCGTCGTGGGTTTCTGCTCTAACGAGTTCGGTCATGGTCGATATCTATCGTGTCGACGCAGCCCTAAAGGGCTGCGCTACATCCCGCCGCGACAGCATTTCAACGTCGATGGCAGCCCTGAAGGGCTGCGCTACGTCCCGCCGCGACAGCCATTTCAACGTCGATGGCAGCCCTGAAGGGCTGCGCTACATCCCGCCGCGACAGCCATTTCAATGTAGCGCAGGCCTTTAGGCCTGCCTCGGCGCGGCGTCTCAATTTCGGCATTCAAAGTTCTTTGCGTCCTCGGGATCGCCTGCACCCTTGTAGTGAGCATATGCGGGGTACGGACACATCGGCCGCGTCCGGCCGGGAAACGCTCTGCCTTTTGCAATCACCGAGTCTGGCGCCTGGCCCTTTTCTACCCAGTCGACCACCGCTGTAAGCAGATCGAAATTGTCGAGCGCGGCGCTACCTCCATCGCAGTGCCCCATCCCGGGTGCGAGGAACAGACGGCTCCACCCGCGCGGTTGATCGACGCCAGCGTTGGTGCGAGTCATCCGCTCGTAGTAGTCGACGGTGTCCAGCGCGGAAAACCACGGATCGCTGACGCCGTGATAGAAGACGAGCTTGCCGCCACGACCCGAGAAGGTGTTCAAGTTGGTCCACGAGTCGGTGTCGCCCACGCGGCCCGGCGAACCCGCCGCCGCAGCGACTTCCTTCTCCACATCCAGCTCGGTCGAGAGATTTGGGGGTCCGAGCGGACTCGGCCCCACCGTCAATAAGCCCGGAATCCCTCCCGTAGCCGTGATGCCCGTGTCGTAGAGAAACCCAGGATAAACCTGATTGCCTTTGGAATCTTTCGGACCGGCGAACGCTTTCTTCACGGCGTTCGCCTGTTCTGACCTCAAGCAACCATCGGTCGTCGCTCCCTTGCATGTCAGAACCGTTGGATCGAAATCGCAGGCCCTGGTGTTGAAGATCATGCCGTCCTTCAAGCCATCTTTCGCGTCGCAGGCGGTGAGAAGACCGTCCACGATCAGTTTCTTATCGCTTTCCGAGAGGGCTTGGTTGGGGATCGGTTTGCCGGCCGTGTCTTTCGGCGCAATCTGATTGAGGGTGACGGCAACCCATCGGTCGCCGATGCCGGAGAATCCGGTACGCATGGCGGGCGCACCCGATACCACGCCATCGAAGTACGCAGGGTATCGCTGGGTCATCAGCATCGCCTCGCGCCCGCCCGTCGAGCAGCCCGAGAAGTACGAGCGATCGGCCGGCTTGCGATAGTACTCGGCGATGATCTGCTTCGCGAGCAGCGCCACTCGGCCGACTGCGACGTAGGCGAAGTCGAGACTGGCCTGCTGGTCTCGAAAAAAGCTGCCGTCGAAGGCACCGGTGCCCTCGTGCCCCGTATCGGTACTGACAACGGCGAACCCTCGAGCAAGCGCAGGCGTCTCGCCTGCGGCGTTGGCGCCATACGGCGGCCGCACGCTCCCGTTCAATCCGCCGCCGCCCTGAAAAAGGAACCGACCGTTCCAGTCGTCCGGCAGCGCCAGCGCGAATCCGATGGCGTAGGGCTTGCCTTCGGCGCCTGTGCGCCGATCGATCTTGCCGTCAACGCGGCAGTACGCGGGCAACGGAGACGTGATCGGCCGCGCCGGCGGCGCGAGCGCAGGCGCGGGTCCCGCGGGATGCCATTCCGCCGTGGAGACCACGAGCGACACACCGGGTATCTGAAGCTTCATCAGGTCGGCGCATTTGCTCGATGCTTGGGCAGCCTCTCCTCGCGCAGTGAGTGTGAACACCGACGCGAACAGAACTCCGATGCAGGTGATGTCTTTGCGCATGCGATTCCACCTCGCAAGGGACAGGCCCAACGGGATCCCTTGACGCCTCAGCTCATCGCATCCATCGCGGCGGAATGGACTCTGTAGGGCCGGCAGGTCAGCAGAAAGGTCACCATCATGAGCAGCGATGCCACACCGATTGAGATGCCGAGGGAAACACCGATCATCTGTTCGGACTGAAACACATAGTCGCTGAACAGCGCGGGGACCAGCGGTCCCAATGTGATGCCGCCCAGATTGAGAATCAGAAGGAAGAGAGCGGAAATCTGACCTCGAACCTGATTGGGAAGTATCCATTGCAGCGCGGCGTAAGACACCCCCATCGGAAGCCCCAGAAACACCAGCGCCGGCGCGAAGAGCGCGAGCGTGACCGCCGCGCTGGACGCGGTGGTGAGCGCAATCACGAATAGAATTCCGGCGCCAATCGCGCTGATGACCGCAACTCTCAGCGGTGCGTCGCGCATGCCGGCTTGCCGCCAACGGTCGGTCAGGGCGCCTCCGACGTACATCCCGAGGCAGCCGAAAACGACGATGAGCAGCCCGAGCGTCCGGCCCACTTCGCCGGGAGTCCACCCATGCACGCGCTGAAGGAACGCCGGCGTCCACGCCGTCAGTCCGTACGTACAGGTTGACTGGAAGACCATGCCCACCGAGATTCCGATGATCGATTGCCAGCGAACTCTGACCTGGTCGATCACCTGGCGGACACTGAGCGTCGCGGGCCGGCCGTCCGCGGCGAGGAGCAGGTTGCGGCGCAGTGGCTCGCGAATGGTCGCAACCCAAGCGGCAATGATCAACCCTGGCGCCGCCACAATCAGGAAGGTCAAACGCCATGACGCAACCACTCCGAGAACTGGCAGCTCGATCGCGGGCATTCGCGCAGTCGCTTGCACGACGCTGCCGCTCACCAGCAGCGCAAGGCCAGACCCGATGAAGATGCCCATCGAATAGACGCTCAAGGCGCGGCCCAGACGTTGCCTCGAGAAGTAGTCCGTGATCAGCGAAAACGCACCGGGAGCGAGTGTAGCCTCGCCCACCCCGACGCCCATTCGAGCCAGAAAGAGCGACCCGAAGCTTCTCGCGCCGGCGCACAGGCCGGTCGCCAGACTCCAGAACAGCACGCCGATCGAAATCAGCGTGCGCCGGCTCCTGGTGTCCGCGAGATGGCCAATGGGAATGCCCAGACTCGTGTAGAACAACGCGAATGCCAATCCCTGCAGCAGCCCGACCCGCGTGTCGCTGATGCCCAGGTCGCGCTTGATGGGGCCCACCAGCAGGCTGAGGATCTGCCGGTCGATGAACGACAGCGTGTAGCAAATCATCAGTACGAAGAGCACGTAGCAGGCGTACGCGAGTGTCGGCTCGGCCTGCGCGCGCGCGCCGGGAATCGAGGCGCCTCGTGTCGCGGTGGGAAGGGCCATCAGGCAGCCGATTATGCCCCAAATCCCTTACAATTGGCCCAATGACGTCACGCTCTGTCGCGGTATTGGGCAGTGCGATTCTGTGGCTCGCCGCGGCAAGCGGCATCGGCCACGCGCAGCGCACAGAGCCTTCTCGCGGCGCCCGTGTCACCGGCCCTTCCCAGAAAACGCCCTCGAGCCCGACCCTGCTTTCCCCTGAATCGCAGAGCGCTCTAATCAATCAGTACCTGCCTCGGCTGCCACAACGATCGGATGAAATCAGGTGGCATGACCTTGCAGCAGTTCGACCTGGCTCACGTCGACCAGCAGGCTCAATTGACGGAAAAGGTCATTCGCAAGCTCCGCGCCGGCCTGATGCCCCCGGCGGGCGCCAAACGGCCGGACCCGACGACGGTCAAGGCCTTTGCGGCTTCACTGGAATCTGCGATCGACGCATCCGCCACCGGTCGCCCCAACCCGGGCTGGCGCGCCTTCCAGCGGCTCAATCGTGCCGAGTACGCTCGATCGATTCGCGATCTGCTGGCGCTCGACGTCGACGTCACTGCCCTCCTTCCTCCCGATGCACTGAGCGCAGGATTCGACAACATTGCCGACGCGCAATCGTTTTCTCCGGCCGTGATGGAAGGCTACATCCGGGCGGCGGCCAAGATCGCGACCGATGCGCTCGGGGATCCGGCAGCGAGTCCGACGTCGGCTACCTACAGCATTCCGAGCACGGCGTCGCAGATGCGTCACGTCGAGGGCGCGCCGTTCGGTTCGCGCGGCGGCGTCTCGGTCGTCCACAACTTTCCCGCCGATGGCGACTACGTGTTCAACATACGCCTTCAGGCTGCGACCAATGGTGGTCTGATCGGACGGAGAAGCCTGAACGAGCAGATCGAGATATCGATCGACGGAGAGCGGCTGGCGCTGCTCGACATCAACTCGAACCTGACCGAATCGACCGGCATCGGCTTGAACGTCCGCACCGGCCGACTGCCAGTCAAAGCCGGTTCACATCGCGTAGCGGCGGCCTTCCTCCCGAGGTTCTCGGGGCTGGTCGACGACCTGGTCGCACCAATCGAGTTCACGCTCGCCGATGCCATTGGCGCCGCGCAGCTCCTTCAAGTGCCGCATCTTCAAGACTTGAACATTACGGGGCCATTTACGGTGACCGGCGTCTCCGATACTCCGAGCCGCCGAAAAGTGTTCACCTGCCGTCCGGTCACGGCGGCCGAAGAGCTTCCGTGCGCCACTGAAATCATCACGAACCTGGCGCGGCGAGCGTACCGGCGACCCGTCAACGAGGAGGATCTCACCGGTCTGCTCGTATTCTACGAAACAGGTCGGAATGCGGACCCGCAATCTGGAACAAGCTCCGGGAATTTCGAGTCGGGCATTCGCACCGCCTTGCAAGCCATGCTGGCCAGCCCTCACTTCGTGTTCCGATTGGAGTCGAGGCCCGCCAACATCGCGCCCGGTCAGACCTATCGGATTGGGGATCTCGAACTGGCATCGCGGCTGTCCTACTTCCTCTGGAGCACGGCGCCTGACGACGAGCTCGTCAAGGTGGCCACCGAACGGAGGCTTCGCAATCCAGTCGAGCTCGACAAGCAGGTGCGGCGAATGCTGGCCGACCCTCGTTCGGAATCACTGGCCACCCGGTTCGCCGTTCAGTGGCTGCACCTCGGGGAGCTGGAGAACATGGTCCCCGATGCGCTGCTCTACCCGAACTTCGACCACCTCCTCGCCAAGGCGATGCGCAGAGAAACCGAACTGCTCTTCGACAGCATCGTCCGCGAGGACCGCAGCGTCCTCGATTTGTTGACGGCGGACTATACGTTCGTCAACGAACGTCTCGCTGTGCATTACGGAATTCCCGGGATTCTCGGCAGCCGGTTTCGGCGCGTCGACGTGAAGGACGCTTTTCGACGCGGGCTGCTCGGCCAGGGCAGCGTCCTGACGATGACGTCAAACGCGGATCGGACGTCTCCGGTGATCCGTGGCAAATGGGTGATGGAAGTACTCCTGGGCACGCCGCCGCCTCCGCCACCGCCGAACGCGCCTGGGCTGGAGGCGACGACAAAGCCCATCAAGAACGGCCAGCCGCTGTCGGTGCGCGAGCGCATGGAGGCACATCGGGCGAGCCCGGCATGCGCCTCCTGTCATCGGATGATCGATCCGATCGGCCTCGCGCTGGAAAATTTCGACGTGACGGGCCTGTGGCGAATCAAGGACGCCGGCGTCTCCATCGATCCATCGACGGTGCTGTACGACGGAACGCCACTGAACGGTCCGGGGAGCCTCCGTCAGGCGATTCTCCAGTATTCCGACGCGTTCGTTTCGAATCTGACCGAGAACCTTCTGACGTATGCGCTGGGTCGCAGAGTCGAGTACGAAGACATGCCAACGGTCCGCGCGATCGCGCGAGAAGCGGCACGGTCCGGAAATCGGTTCTCTTCGTTCGTCCTCAGTATTGTGAAGAGTGCGCCGTTTCAGATGAGTCAGGCAGAGGCGACGGTGGCGCAGCGGTAGACGGGCAGGAACAGCCTTCCCAGAATGTAGCGCAGGCCTTAAGGCCTGCCTCGAGCGGAGCGACAGTATATGGTGATCACCAAAAAGCATATCCCGCGCAGAACCGTTCTTCGTGGGGCCGGTGTCGCATTGGCGCTGCCGATGTTGGAATCGATGGTGCCGGCTCTGACGGCTCAACGAAGGACCGCCGCGGGCAATGCAAAGGTCCGTCTGGCGTGCCTGGAAATGGTCCACGGATCGGCCGGTGCGACCAAGTTCGGGGCCGAACGGAACATGTGGTCGCCGGCTGCCGAGGGCCGCGATTTCGATCTCGCACCGACCAGCTTGAAACCGCTCGAACAATACCGCGAGTACCTCACCATCGTCAGCAATACGGATTGCCGGATGGCGGAAGCGTTTACCGACAACGAGGTCGGCGGCGATCACAATCGCTCGTCCGCGGCGTACCTGACGCAGTCGAAGCCGAAGCAGACCCTGGGCTCGGATGTCTACTCCGGGATATCCATCGACCAGGTGTACGCCCGGAAGTTCGGTCAGGATTCGCCAGTTCCGTCCGTTCAGCTGGCCATCGAAAGCGACGACACCGGCGGTTGCCACTATGGCTATGCCTGCGTCTACATGGGCCCAATCAGTTGGGCCTCGCCGACGCAGCCGCTGCCGATGATCAGAGACCCGCGTGCCGTCTTCGATCAGCTGTTTGGCATGGGCGGCACGCCGGCAGAACGAGCGGCTCGCCGGCGCACCGACCGCAGCATCCTCGATTGGATCACCCGCGAAGTGACGCGACTGAAAGGCGACCTCGGTCCGAGCGATCGCGGCCGACTCGATCAGTACCTTACCGACGTCCGCGAAGTCGAACGGCGCATTCAGAGGGTGGAACAGCACAACTTGACCAACGCATCGAGCGAGTTGCCGATGGCCCCGGTCGGCGTCCCGGATTCGTTTCACGAACACGTCCAGATCATGTTCGACCTTCAGGCGCTCGCGTTCATGTCTGATGTCACGCGCGTGTCATCGTTCAAGATGTCCCGCGACGCGACGGGCCGCGTCTACCCGGAGAGCGGCGTCAGAACCGCGTTTCACGCGGCGTCGCACCACGGGGAGGACGAAGCGCAGATCATCGACTTCGGCAAGATCAACACGTATCACGTCAGCCTGATTCCGTATTTCCTCGAAAAGTTGAAGAACGCTCCCGATGGCGATGGCAGCGTGCTGGACAACACCGTTCTTGTCTATGGATCGCCGATGGGCGACTCGAACCTTCACAATCACAAGCGGTGTCCGCTGTTTCTGGCCGGCCATGGCGGAGGACAGCTCAAAGGCAACCTCCACCTGAAAGCCGCCGACGGCACGCCGATGGCGAACGTGTTCTTGACCGTGCTGCGCCGCCTCGGGGTCGACGACATTGAAAGCTTTGGCGACAGCACGGGAGAGATCGCCATCTGAGATCCTTCCAGGGCGGGTAGGGCGGGTGGGGCAGGTAGCGCAGCCCTTCAGGGCTGCCAGGCGGATTACATGCTGCGAACGATCGCCTCGTTGGCCCTGACAGGGTTTCTCTTGATGGGCCTGACGGCCCTCATGACCGCCGCTCCGAACGACGTGCGCGTTGCCGAGGCCGCCATGAACGGCGACCGCGAGGGCGTGCGCACGCTGTTGAAGCAAGCCGTCGATGTCAATGCGGCCCAGGGCGACGGCATGACGGCCCTTCACTGGGCCGCGCGGAACGACGACGTGGAGATGGCGCAGATGCTGATTTTCGCGGGAGCCAACGTCGCAGCGACGACGCGGCTCGGTGCGATGACGCCGTTGTGGATGGCCTCCCAGAATGGAAACGGACGCATGGTCGACCTGTTGCTGAAAGCAGGGGCGAACGCCAACGCGCCGACGACAATCGGGGTCACGCCGCTCATGATCGCGGCCGCCTCGGGCAGCGTGGCTGCGATCACCTCGCTCGCGGGTCGCGGTGCGGACGTGAATGCCGCAGAGAACACGTACGGACAGACTCCGTTGATGTTTGCGGCCGCAATGAATCACCCGGCGGCCATCAAGGCCCTGATCGACCTTGGCGCAAAGCGCGACGCGTCGACGAAAGTCAGGATTCCGCCGGCCAGGGGGCCGCGAGGTGCCCCGCCGGCGGCGCCGGCCGGTGGCCAGCCGAACCCGGCCGCTGGCGGGCGGGGCCGCAACGCAGCTCCAGGCGGTTCCACGGCAGCGAACTCATCCGAAGGCGCGGCAGGCAGACCAGCTACCGCAGCGCAGGGAGTGCCGGAATCGGCGGCCGGCGCACCACCCGCAACTCCCGCACCACGCCCACAAACTGACAACCCCGAGGAGCCGAGAGAGGCGCAGGAGCCGATGGGAGGCCTGACGCCGCTGCTGTATGCCGTCAGGCAGGGGCACACGGGAGCTGTCCGAACGCTGCTCGACAACGGTGTGGACATCAACGGCGTCAGCGCCGACAAGACAAGTCCACTGATGATGGCGGTCATCAACGGTCATTTCGACCTGGCGATGTATCTGCTGGAGCGTGGCGCCGATCCACGAATCGCCACGATGGCCGGGGGCACGCCGCTGTACCGAGTCGTCGACCTGCAGTGGGCGCCGAAGTCCTTCTACCCCCAGCCGAGCACGAAACAGGAAAAAGTGACGTACCTCGAGTTGATGAAGGTGTTGCTCGCCCACGGGGCGGATCCAAACGCGAGATTGACGAGGCAGTTGTGGTACACCGGCTACGGGTTCGAGCTCGAAGGCGTGGAACCGGCCGGTGCGACGCCCTTCTGGCGCGCCGCCGAGGTGGCCGATCTAGAGGCGATGCGGCTGCTCCTCAGCGCCGGCGCCGACCCGAACATCTCAACGACCGAAGGCGTCACGCCGCTGCTCGTCGCCGCGGGAGACGGCTTTCATGGCAATGACGCGATCACGGTACCCGCGGGCCGCATGCCAGCCGTCAGGTTCCTGGTCGAAGAGTGCAAGGCCGATGTGAATGCGACCGACCAGAAGGCCGGCGATTCCACGAGCATCCTCCATTCCAACTCGCGCGCGTACACGCCGCTCCATTCCGCGGCCGCCAGAGGCGACAACGAAATGATCCTGTATCTCGTCTCCAAGGGCGCGAGGGTGGATCTCGTGGGAAAGAACGGTGTCACGGTCGCTGACATCGCCAACGGCCCACGAGAGCGGATACAGCCGTTCCCGGCAACCGTGGAGCTCCTCGTCAGGCTGGGGGCCAGGAACTCGAACAAGTGCGTCTCGTGTTGACGGGCTGACAGCGCACCGCCGTTTGTCACCGAACACGACCTGAGACGCCTTCTACTCTCTGGTGGCGAAACCTTCCATCACGGCCTTGCGGAGCAGATCTGGCGGAAGCAGCCCTTGCGCGAGGACGAAGTCGTGGTACTTCCGCTGATCGAATCGCGCGCCCATTTTTGCTTCGACGTCCCGTCGCAAGTCGAGCAGCTGCATGTAGCCGAAGAAATACGACGTCGCCTGACCAGGCGAGCGGAACATGTATCGCTCGATTTCAGTGTTGGCGAAGGCCTCTGACAGCACCACATCCTTCGTCAGAATCCGCATCCCGTCTTCCGGCGCCAGCGCGCCACTTTGCAGCTTTGGATCGATGATCGCGCGCGCGGCCCTCAGCAGCCTGAGCTGCAGCGAGATGAGCTGCCCTTCGAGCGGCTCGAACGGCTTCATGATGTGCTCGGCGTAAAGGCCCCAGCCTTCGACGTTCACACTATTGAAGGCGAACATGGCCCTCGGCAGCGACACGCCGCGCTCGACCATCGTCGCGAACTGCAGCTCGTGCCCGGGTCGCGCCTCGTGGGCGGTCAGTGTCCAGGACGCCGCTGAGAACGTGAAGTCGTCGGTCTGCTTCGTCTCGCTGGATCCGGGACGAGCGGGGACGTTGAGCGGCAGCACGAACTCTCCCTGTTGCCCGGTGTTGTTGAGGAGCGGCGGTGCGGTCATATGGGGCGCCGGCTGCTGCGCGGTTTCGGCCGCCGTCGCCAGACGAATACGGGCCGGGCGCGACGGAAGCGAGACGAGCCGTTCGCGCTCGATGATCGCCTCGATGTCCTTCAGCCGCTGCTGGTAGTGCGGCAGGATGGCAGGGCCGATCAACTGGTCCTTCTTGAGCTCGCGGATCACATCGCGATAGTCGCCCGACGCCAGGCCCCGCTCTTTCGCGACCTTGTCTGCAACGTCCTGCATCTCGGCCTGCCACTCGCGAAACGCCTGCTCCGCCATCGCCGTCAGCCTGGCCGGTGTGATGTCGACGCCGAACTGCTGCAGCGAAAACGCGTACTGTTCGGGCGGGCGTCGAAAATCGGTCCGACTCCGGGGAAGAATCTCCTGGTTCACCCAGGCGTTGTACTCGGTGATCTGTTGTTTGAAGCGGCCGGAGGCTTCCTGATATCCGTCAATGCCGTAACGGGCGAAGAGCTCACCGATGCCGTCGACGAAGAAATCGGCGCGGGCCAGGTCGCTCTCGACCTCGACCTTTGCCGGCCAGATCTGCCCCGGCCGCGTCCACTCGCGCGTGCGTGCCCTCGCCTGTTCCGTCAGTGGCGTGAATCCAGGCTCGACGCCAGCGTACTTGCGCAAGCGCACGAGCGCCGCCTGGCGACGTTCGACGGGAACCTGATCGTCGAGGAGGCCCCTGATGCCGTCGAACACAATGGCGGCCACGTTGATGTACGGAACCTGGTACTTCTGAGCGAGCTCCTGACCGCGTAGGCCGTTTCTCGCGGCCTTGATCAGGATTTCGAGATCCTGCGCGACGAGCGGGTCTTTTTCGGCGCGTCGGCGGCGTTCGAGCTCACGGAGCGCGTTTTTGCGGTCCGCCTTCATCAGCTCGCGCCGATCGGCCGGGAGTTGGAGAACTTGATCATTGAAGCCAGGCACGCCCTGTCGTGCCGCGTTCTCCGGACTGTACTTGGACTGCGCGTTCAACAGAATCTGGGCGTTCTCGTTGCTGCGCTCGATCCACGACGGCAGGTTGGCGGCCCGGCCGCCCTGCTGCGCCGCCGACCCCGCCGACAGCAGAGCCGCGACGGCGGCCGATAACACGACACGTCTCGACATCTTGTCCTTCCAGACGACTATCGATTGGGCTCGAATTTGACGTTGTCGAAGTAGACCTCGGAGCGCGCGTCCGCGTACAGTCCCGGACTGCCGATCAGCTGTCCCAGCACGGGCGGATCCGTCCGCTCGACGGCCCAGCCGGACGGTTCAGACTCCCCTACTGGCCACGCCCGGCCTCGTGCGTTCACGCTGCCGTCGACGAGCAGCTCCACCTGCAGCTTCAACCGATACCAGGCATCCGCCTTCAGGACGATCGGAGCCGATTTTGTACGACTTGTTTCCGGCCGCCACGATTGAAGCTCGAGCCGCTGGCGACTTGCAGACAGCACCAGCTCGAAGCCCTGGGCGATCACGCCGCCATCGCCCATCTCCGATCCGCCTGCAAATCGGACGTCCGCCTCCCCGGTGTAGTTGGTCGAACGGTGGAGTCCCGTAAACGCCCGCGCCCGATGAAACGGCGACTGACCGGTCAACTTCGCGAGGACCTTGTTGCCGTCGAGCAGCTTCACGCCAAACTTGTCGCGCGCGTTCAGCCACCATGCCGGCACCGTGCCGACCTCGAATTCGTCGAATGTCGAGTCCCATCGCAGCGGCACGACTCGCACTCGTCCTTCACCGTTCAACGCACCTGTCCTGACCTTGACCTTTCCGACCTCACCCGTGGCAGCGGTCGCCGCTGCGTAAGTGCCGTCTGGCTGCACCGCACCGCTCAACCCTTCGAGTGTCCATTGAAGCGCGGCCCTTGGCTGCGTCTGAGCTTTCGACTGCTGACTGCCTGACTCCTGAGTACTTTGGGCACTTTGACTACTGGGCGCCTGGCCTCTTCCGACAATGCTCTGTTGAACGGGCTCGGGAGGTCCCTCTTCACGAATGAAGACCCCTCGGGCGTCAAATACTCGGACCCTGAATGTCACTGTCTGGCCTGGCAGCAGGGCGACGTCGGCCGGCACGACCTGGAGAAAGGCCGCCGCTCCTGCGTCAGTAGAGGTCGGCGCCTGAGCCGTCGTCACTGACGGTGGTGCCCAGGCGGCTGCCTGTCTGGCTTTGTCGCCGATCGCATACACGGCTTCGGCGCTCGCGAAATACACGCGGCCGCCGGCCACGGCGGCGCCGGAAGTCACAGGCTCAGGACTTCCTGAACCACCCAACTTCGTTTCGCTCAAGACGTCTGCTCCGTCCATGCGTGGCCGAAGAATCAGGAACCGACCGTCCTCGGTGCCGATAAGCATCTTCCCTCCCGCAAGCACTGGCGAGGGACCGTGCGCCGAGCTTTGCGATCCCAGGATTCCTGTCAGCGACCACAATTGACTGCCCGAGCCAACGTCGAACGCCGCAAGCGTTCCGGACTTGTCGACTCCATAAATCCGCTGGCCGTCGCTGACCGGAGAAGACACGGCGGCAAAGCCGCGATGGAGCCACTTCATCTGCCGGTTCGTGATTTCTCCTTTTGCAGCTGGATTGAACGCGGCAACAGCGCCAATCGGGCTCGCATCCAGATTCTCTGCACCGTGGACCAGGACCAGGTCCTGTCCGGCGCGAATCGCGCCGCCGCTGAGGCCGCGCTTCGAGACTTCGTACCGCCACACTGGTTCGCCAGTCGCGAGCTTGATCGCGTGCCAGGCGCCGTCGCTCCCGCCCATCACGATCAACCGAGTTCCATCGGCGGCAGTAATAAGTGGTGGTGTGGCTGCTGAATCCGACGCGCGTTTCCCGAGCGCGCTGATCCAGACGCTGCCACCTGTGCGCTTGTCGAATGCGAGGACGCGGTGCGCTCCGGCGGATTGCTCGCCCCAGCCGAACGTGATGCCACTCACGATCACCAGCGGACCGTCGACAACGGGCGAGACGGTCTGGCCGGTCTCGGCGATCACAAGTCCGAACTCCTGCGTCAGGTCGCGGATCCACAACGGCACCCCTGCCCTGGTGAAAGCCGCCAACACGCCTCCAGTGGTAAAGGCATAGACGTGACCCGTCTCAGCATCAAGCGACGGAGTGGCCCCGCCCGCACGATTCGCGGGCACATCGCTGTGCGTGACGTTGATGCGCTTTTCCCAGACGAGGTTGCCGGTATTCGCATCGAGGCACATCAGGCGATCCTGGAGGGTGGCACCTTCACCCACGGTGTTCTGCAGGCACGCGCGGTCGCCGAGAACGACTGGCCCCGACAGGCCGCCATAAGGAACGCGCCAGATCAGGTTTTCGCCAGTCGGGGACCAGGATTCTGGAAGACCGGCATCATTGATTTCCGCGGAACGCCCGTCGCGGTTCGGGCCGCGAAGCTCGGGCCAGTCGCCCGCCAACGCGACGTGTCCGAGAACCGATGCACATACGAGGAGAAACAGAAACCGCTTCACGCGCGCCACTAATCTACACTCAGTACCGTTTTCACTTAGCTGTAGGCAACCGCCGGTGAGAAGGTTTGCTACGAGCTTGTGAAAATCGGAATAGAGCCGTTATCGTGAATCTCCCCACATTCGCGGACGTCGAACGCGCAGCGCATCGGATTGCCGGCGTTGCGCACCACACGCCGGTTGCGACGTCGCGCAGCGTCAATGCCCGTACCGGCGCCGAGCTTTTTTTCAAGTGCGAAAATCTCCAGCGCGCCGGCGCCTTCAAGTTCCGGGGCGCCTATAACGCCCTCTCGCTGCTCTCCTCCGACGAGCGTCGTCGCGGCGTGGTGACGTTTTCCTCGGGAAACCATGCGCAAGCGATTGCACTCGCCGGTCAGCTTCTCGACATCCCGCGTGTCATCGTGATGCCGAGCGACGCGCCCGCGGTCAAGCGAGAAGCCACCCGCGGTTACGGCGGCGAAATCGTTTTCTACGACCGCGACGGCGAAGACCGCGAAGCCATCGGAACCCGTCTGGCAGCTGAGCGCGGTCTGACCGTGATTCCGCCCTACAACCACGCGAGCATCATCGCGGGCGCCGGTACGGCGGCCTACGAGCTGTTTACCGACGTCGGACCTCTCGATCTGCTCCTCGTACCGTGCGGCGGAGGAGGATTGATGGGTGGTTCTGCGCTGGCCGCGCACGGCCTCTCGCCCGCGTGCCGGGTCGTTGGCGTCGAGCCCGCGGCCGGCGACGATGCCACGCGATCGTTCCGCGCGGGGCGGCTCGAAACCACATCCAATCCGCAAACAGTTGCCGATGGCGCACGGACACCCTCGCTCGGCAGCCTCACGTTCCAGCTCATGCTTCAACTGGTCAACGATATGGTGACGATTGACGATGGCCCGTTGCTGCGCAGCATGTTCTACTTATGGGAGCGGCTCAAGCTGCTCGTGGAACCGACAGGCGCGCTGGCGGCGGCTGCGGCATTGGAGAATCGCGTGGCAGTAGCCGGCAAACGGGTGGGCGTCATTCTGAGCGGTGGCAATGTTGATCTGTCGCAGGTGTCAGCATGGACCACGCAACTGTGATTGCTCGACGAAACGAAGGGGTGCTGCGCCGCATGCTCCTCGGCCTGCTGGTGCTGGAAATGCTCGGCACGGCTGCCGAGCTGGTGTTGATGGGCCATTTCGAGGACGGTTGGCAACTGGCGCCGCTCGGGCTCATCGCAAGCGGATTGGTCGTCCTGGTCTGGCACGGCTTCGACCGAAGTGGCAACAGCATCCTGGCGTTTCGTCTCGTGATGACCCTGGCGATAGCCAGCGCGGGAGTCGGTTTCGTCTTGCACTATCAAAGCAACGCGGAATTTCAATTGGATATCGATCCGGCGCTGAACGGACCCGCGCTCTGGCTGAAGGTCATGCAAGCCAAGGCTCCGCCCGCTTTGGCGCCCGGAGTGATGGCCCAACTCGGACTTCTGGGTCTGGCGTACACGTACCGGCACCCGTCGTTGAATATCGACCTCGCCGACCGACACGTGACACGCTGAAGACCCAGCGTTCGGCACATGAAAATGGAGCAATCATGAAACGACCTGTGCGACTCGCAACGACGCTCGCCGCCATCGCGCTGTGCATCTGGACGCCGACGGCAAGCGGCCAGGTAGGTAAATCTCAAGGCCTCGTGGATCCAAACGTGACCACGGAAGCCGATCTCACTGCACTCCCCCATATGACGCCCGCGATCGTGAAGGGGATCGTCGACAAGCGCCCGTTCCTGAGCGCCACGGAGTTGGACGCGTTCCTTCAGAGCCAGTCGCTGACGGCGGCGCAGCGGACCGATTTCTACGGGAAGGCGTTCGTGCACATCAACCTCAACACGGCGACACGCGAAGAAATCCTGCTGATTCCTGGCGCCGGCAACCGGATGGCTCGGGAGTTCGCGGAGTACCGACCGTGGAAGACCTTCGTTCAGTTCGACAAAGAAATCGGCAAGTACGTCGGACCGCAGGAAACCGCACGTCTGGCACAATACTGCTTCATCCCGGTCAATCTGAACACGGCCACCGACGAGGACATCCTCAGCATTCCAGGCGCGGGACGAAGGATGGTTCGCGAGTTCAAGGAGTACCGGCCTTGGAAGACGAAAGAACAATTCGAAAAGGAGATCGGTAAGTACATCGGCGCCAGGGAAACGGCCCGGCTGTGGCGGTACGTGACGATTGAGTAGTCAGTCGGCCGACGCGGGTGCGGCAGGTCTCGTCCCGCGTGTGGCGCGGGCAGGCGCCATGGCGCGCGTGCGCGCCCACCACCAGACTCTGAACACGAGGAGCGCGCCGACAATGACAGCATAGGTCCGCGGACTGCTCACATCCGCCTTGACCAGCCACCAATAGTGAAGGACTCCGGCGATTGCTGCGGCGTAGATGAGCCGATGCAGCGCCTGCCACCGTTGTGCACCCATCCGACGAATCATGCCGGTCGTCGAGGTCGCCGCGAGCGCGAGCATGCAGACCCACGACGTAAACCCGACGGTGATGTAAGGCCGTTTGAAGATCTCGTCACCGATCGACGCGGCGAGATCGCGAATCGTCTGCCACAACAGGATGTTCGGAAACCCAAGGCTGGCCAGCCGGTCGGCCACGATGAAGATCAGCAGATGGATCGAGCCGTAGAAAAAGGCGAAGAGTCCCAGCATCCGCCGAAATCGAATCGCCCCGTTCCAATGTGTGAGTCGGCGGAGCGGCGTGATGGTCAGCGTGATGCACAGAAACCGGAGCGTCCACAGCCCGGTCTGGTTGGTAATCTCGAGCAGCGGATCCGCGCCCAGGTCGCCCAGATACGTTCGGCGCAGGAGAAGCGCGAACGGAATCAACGCCGCAAGAAAAACTGTGGGCTTCAGGACCCAACGAATCGTCTGATTGGCTGTCACGGTACGTGACCGGTACGGCTAGCCGCCGCGCAGCGCAGCCGTAATGAAGGTCACTCAGAAGTTCTTCCGAAGATCCAATCCGGTGTACATGCTCGCCACCTGGTCACCGTACCCATTGAACGGCAGCGTCTTCGTACTCTTGAAGAGCGACGGGAGTCGACGCTCGGTGGCCTGGCTCCAGCGCGGATGATCGACCGTCGGGTTCACGTTCGCATAGAAGCCGTATTCGTTTGGCGCAGTTTTTTGCCAGGTGTTGAGCGGCTGCTTCTCGACGAATTTGATACTCACAATCGACTTGATGCCTTTGAAGCCGTACTTCCAGGGCACGATGAGCCGAAGAGGCGCGCCGTTGGCGTTAGGAAGCACTTCCCCGTACAGACCGACGACGAGAATCGTCAAGGGGTGCTTTGCCTCGTCCATCCGGAGTCCTTCGACGTAGGGCCACTCCAGGACCGGCTGTCGTTGGAACGGCATCCGTCCCGGATCGAAGAGCGTCGTGAACTGCACGAAGTTCGCCTTCGAGGTCGGCTCGCACTTCTTGATGAAGTCGGCCAACGGGAATCCCACCCAGGGAATCACCATCGACCACGCCTCGACACAGCGAAGGCGGTAGATGCGGTCCTCCAGCGTCACGCCCTTGAGAATGTCCTCGAGATTGAACTTGCCCTTGTTGGCGCATTCTCCGTCGACGGAGACCGTCCACGGTTCGGGCTTGAAGTTCTTCGAGTACATCGCCGGCTCGCTCTTGTCGGTGCCAAACTCGTAGAAGTTGTTGTAGGTGGTGATGTGCTCCCAGGTGTTGGGGGTCTCGCTCGTGCTCAAGGGACTTTTCGTTGTCTGGAGCTTGCGCCCATGGGGTGCGGGCTGCTGCCCCGACAGTAGCTCTTCAGTCGCCAGCGTTCCCGCCGCGGTGACCAGGGCCGTCCCGGTCGCCGCTCGGATAAACTGGCGTCGATTGAGGTAGACCTGCTTATCCGTAATCTCGGAGCTTCGAATGTCCGAAGGCCGTTTGATCAGCATAAGAATCTCAACAGTCTGGGAGCCGCGTCCCTCTCCATTATATAGATACGGGGGCAGCGATCACATGGATGCCTTCGAGCGGGACAGCTGCAAGAAGGCTCAAAAAACTGCAGAACGTCGGGCCGAGTCGGCCGGCCATTTGCAGGTCTGAAGCCCACGCTAGACGCGATACGAGGCCTTACGTCGCGCTCACATCAACGTTCGGCTTTCGGGGCGATCGGGGCGCAGAAACCCGTCGGGCCCACAGCGGCTCCGACGGGACCGGCCGAAAAGGGGCAGACCACGTTATGACACCTGAGGACGAATCCTATGTGCAGCTGTTGTCCCTGATCGTGCACGAGTTGCGCACACCCGCGAACGTCGTCGGCGGGTACCTGCGGATGCTCCAGCGCGACGCCGATCCGTCGTTGAGCGATCGCCAGCGAAAGATGGTGGACGAGGCCGAGCGATCGTGCCAACGCTTCGTCGCTTTCATCGGCGAGCTCAGCGACATCCAGAAGCTCGACAGTCAGACCATCCAGTTGGCTCAACAGCCCGTGGAGCTGTTTTCCCTGGTTCAGGACGTCGCAACCGAAGTCGAGCGATCGCACGAATTCGAGGTGCGGCTCGGATTTCAAGGACCGTCGAACGGGGCGTCCGTACGAGGCGACGTGATGTGGCTTGGCCGCGCCTTCTCGGCCATCCTGCGGGCGGTGCTTCGAGAGTTGCCTCCCAACGCCACAGCCGTCGTTCATCGCCGGATCGACACCCGCCAAGGGCGTGAATCGGCATCCGTGGTGATTGCGGCCGAGGAGCTTGCCGAGATAGCACGCCAAGGGGCAGCGGTTGCATTTGATGAGAAACGAGGCGGCCTTGGTCTCGCACTTCCGTTGGCCAGACGGATCATCGAGCGCCACGGAGGAGGCGTGTGGTCACCTCCGGGCGACGCGGGACGCGCGGCTGCGATTGTTTCGCTGCCGCTTGGGTGACAGGGGTCAGGGATCAGGGATCAGGATCAGGAAGTGTTTGGACAGAATTGAGTAAGCCTTGAGTGAGGCGCCCCACCTCACCCAGCAGCGCTGCGAGGCGCAGGCGTTCATCCGAGACGATGTAGTTCAAGCGAAACGAGATTTCGGCCTGTGTAATCAGCTGATTCTTAATCTTGGGCATGCCCTCTGAGTGTGGCAAGAACGAGTCCAAGCGAGGAGTTCCGCTTTTTCGTGCTCTTGAAGATTGCCAGGCGTGCGAGGTTGCCATTAGCGCGATCGCGCAGTCGGCGCGGCGTCGCGCTAGCTGCGTACCCTCCTGCTCCGCAATCTCCTTTCCTGATCCCTGATCCCTGTTCCCTGATCCCTGTTCATCGCACCTCGCGCCAGGACCTGGCGTGCGTCATCTCCCGTTCAAAGCACACACGCGCGCGGGCGTAGGCATCGGTGAGCGCTCCGGCCGACGCTGGACGGAGCAAATCGGATTCACTGGGACAGGCGATGCGCGGCGTAGGCGTTGGCGTTGGCGTGCGACTGTCTGGCCCGCTTGAAATGGCCGTCTTTCCGGCGAAATAGATCGCGGCGCCTTCTTGCACCCAGACCGGCCGGCCGGCTAGAGCCTGGCCCGTCATCACATGAACGAGCTCGTGACGGATGGTGCGTTCGAGCACGCCGCGCTCGCGAAGGGCTGCTGGCGAGAGAAGATGAATAGCCCCGTTGACCACTGCGCCCGATGTGAACCAGGGCTGGGCCGTCGCGCGCTCGTAACTGTCGGCGTTCTCGTGAAAGCGAAGCGTGACACTGGGTGCAGCGACGCCCAGGGTTCGTGACAGCTCGTCGCGAGCGCGGGCGACGATCTCGACGATATCCGGGCGTTCCGCTTCGTCGGCTGCCGGCAGCGCAACGGACACGTCGGGAGCGAGGATCACAGGCGCGACACTGCGCAAAGGCACCGACGCGGGCACTCGCGACTCTGGCGCCGATGGAGCCGTCCGGCTCTTGGCCGTGCTCGCCACTTCGTTCGGCACTGCTATGGCGAGCCCCGGGAAATACCGATGGAGGATGTCGTCTGCGCTCTCTCCTGCTTCGGCGCGGCGGGCAGACCCGATAACGCACAGCCCGACACCATGGCCGGAGCCGTGCCCTCGGAATCGATAGCCGTTGGACGTGCGCGTGAGGTCGAAGGCCGTGCTCTTGATGTGCTGCCACCCCAGCGAACGCCCCACGACGACTCTCAGGTTCTGTCCCGAGATTTCGCTCGGTTGGAGACCGTCGAGGCGGAGGCGGGCGACCCGTCCCGACGAATTCCGCTCGACGATCCTCACATCGGTCAATCGATCCCCGCGGAAGCCACCGGCGCGGAAGGACCTCAGCAGATCGTTCCCGGCGAGCTCTGCGGCCCACGCTGGCGCGCCTCTACATGCATCGTCGTCTTGAGTGGGAAGGAATGGTCGATCCCGCTCTCCCGGCCACACAGCCGATGGCACTTCGGTCCGGCCACCACATGACGCCGAGTAGAACACCGAAGCGGGGGCGCCGCCGTTCAACAGGACGCGGCCGGCCGTCGCGGCTGCTGCGCGTTCGGTGGCCGGACTGGCGGTGCGCATGACCTGACAGTGCGTCTCATCGCACAAATCGAAGCCGTCGGTGTTGTGCCGATTCCGATTGAATAGCCCGTACGTCCGGATCGTGATGGCGAGGGCTTCGAGCGCGGCGGGTTGACTATCGGGCAACGCCTCGGCGGTCAATACGCGGGCCACGTACTCTTCGAGCGGAACGGTCGTGATGGCGTACCCGCCCCCGCGCGCCACTCCAATCCGCAACTCCACCACGTTGCCGTCGGTCGACGTCCGAATCGGCGTAGCGACGACGAGCACGAGGGTCAGGACCTGGATGGCGCGTGAAACGCAGGAGGCACGCATGATCAATCGGTCAGCTCCAAGAATCGGGTCATTTCGTTCCAGATACGAGGCAGGCTTGCGAGCAGTCGATGATCGTCGTCGAGCAGCGTGAGCTTCATGTTCGGCCGCGTCGCTGCATACTCCTCCACGATCCGACAGTCGACGGCTTCGTCATGCCGCCCCTGAAAAATGAGTGTGGGCTGCCGGACATCCACCGCAAACGCATCGTACCGGAAACTGTCCTCGTGGAACGCAAAATTCAGCGGCCGCAGGCCGCCGTACCCGCTGTGAGGGACATCGAGCGTCCCGACCGTCATCCACTGCGCCAACCTCTCCACGCCGACAGGGGACTGGTTCTCCCGCCCGAACGTCACCGCCGGTGCGAGCAGCACCAGCCGATCGATGCGAGCCATCCGGGCCGCAGTGTGGATGGCGACGACTGCTCCGAGGCTGGAGCCGACGAGCACGATCGGCTGAGGCGGAACCGCGGCGATCTCGCCAGCCAGCTGCTCGAGCATCCGGGTCATGGTCAGCGACGAAAAATCCGGTTCGTTGAAATCCGGACAACGCAGTGTCAACCCGTGCGACCGGAGTCGTTCGGTGAAAAACGCGGCTTTCGCCGACCGCGAGGACGACGCGAAACCGTGCAGAAAGAAGACCTGCATCAGAGGAGCCTCTGACAGCCGGGACGGCACTGGCATTTGATCAGACCGTCTCCGTCGGTGTTGTAGTCGTAGGTAAGTTCCTCTCCCTTCCGGATCGTCCGGGAGGCGCGGATCCAGATGACGCCGTCCTTGATCTCGATGTAACAGTTCGGCTGGCACGAGTGGTTGATGAAGCGGGCGATATTGCCGCCGATGCCGGCGTCAACGACCGTCCGGTTGGTGAGCTTGAAGCACCAGATGTGTCCGTGGCGGATGTAGCGGCGCTCGCGGATCAGGCTTTCTCGATTCGACACTTTCTGGCCGGCGTAATCGATGATCCGTGTGTTCTTGGGAATCGCATGCGTGGCATAGACACCTGACCCGTGGATGCGAGATCGGCGCTTCACAATCATCGCTCACTAAGATACCGCACGTCGGATGCTATAATTTTTGCTTCGATGCACATTGTGACGACTGTCAGTCGCAAAGCGCGATCGCTGCGCGAGTTCGTCCGCGGCCTCACGCATACCGCGCATCCCCTGCTCGTGCAGATCATTCCGATTCGCCGCTGCAACATCGATTGCGGCTACTGCAACGAGTACGACAAGGTCTCGCCGCCGGTTCCCACCGACGTTCTGAAACGCCGGATCGACAAGCTCAAGGAGCTCGGCACCTCGGTCGTCGCGTTCAGCGGCGGCGAGCCGATGCTGCATCCGGATCTCGACGGTCTGATCCGTCACATCCGGGGCCGGGGAATGATGGCCGGGCTCATCACCAACGGATACTTTCTCGTCCCCAGGCGGATCCACGAGCTGAACGACGCCGGACTCGATTTCCTTCAAATCAGCATCGACAACGTCGAGCCTGACGAGGTGTCGAAAAAGAGCCTTCGGTTGTTGGACAAGAAACTGCAGGACCTCAGGGAACACGCCGCATTCGACGTCAACATCAACTCCGTGCTCGGAGGCGGCATCAAGAATCCCGAGGATGCGCGCACCATCAACAACCGGGCGCGCGAGCTCGGGTTCTCCACATCAATCGGCATCATTCACGACGGCGCAGGTCGGCTGAAGCCGCTCGGTCCGGTCGAGCGCGGGGTGTTCGATAGTGTGTCGGCCGCCATCAACGGGCCGGTTCAGGTGTTCAAGAATCTCTATTCAGGTATCACGAGCTTCCAGACAAACCTTGCCGATGGAAAGCCCAACGAGTGGCGGTGCCGCGCCGGCGCGCGATACCTCTACGTGTGCGAAGACGGACTCGTGCACTATTGCTCGCAGCAGCGTGGCTATCCGGCCGTCCCTCTCGAGTCGTACACGGTCGACGATATCCGGCGCGAGTTCTCGACGCCGAAGCCTTGCGCGCCCTACTGTACGGTCGGTTGCGTCCATCGCGTGTCGACGATGGACTTCTGGAGAAGCCCTCAAACGCCAGTCCGTGGGGGGGAGTCGTCGGTCGTGAGTCGTTAGTCGTTAAGTCGGCGGCATCGTTAGACTATTTTCCAGTGAGGACTGACTCTCCAGTCCACAGAGTAAACCAGGGAACACAAGTAGCTATCTAGTCTCCAGGTAACCGAATTTAACCTCAGGGTGATCCTCCGTGTCCCCTGTGTCCTCCGTGGTGGAGAGGGTCGCACACCGAGCGTTCATCTCCCCGTAAACCGGATCCGCAAGCCCCCGTTGTAAAGACGCGGCGACCCGACGGTCGTGGCCTGCGTCTGGACGAAGTACTGTCGATCGGCCACATTCTGCATGCCGAAGAACACGTCGATATTCGATCCCAGCGCACGGGAGACCACGAAATCGACGAGCGTGTACTTGGGCAAGCCAGGCTCGGTCGTCACTGGATACCCGGCATCGCTCAGAGCAGCCGCCGGAACGACCCTCAGATTCTGATCGTCTTCGAACTGCAGTCCGATAAACTGCACGCCGACCGCGACGTTCAGATATTTCGGATTCGAGTAGGCGCCACGGAGGGATCCGCGGTTCTCTGGCACTTGTGGCAGGAAGCAGGCCTCTCCTGCAACACCCTGGCAGTTGTTGACGAGCGCGGGGTTGGCGGCGAACTCGACAACCTTCGCCTGATTGTAGAGATAGCCACCGGAAAACCTCCAGAACGACGCGATGCGATACTCAACGTCGCTCTGAATGCCCCAGATTCTGGTGCGACCGAGATTCTGGCGCTGCTGGAGGTTGTTCGCGATCGTCACGTTCGCGACCGGATTCTCGACCCGGTTGTCGAACCACGTCGCGCGGACGGTCATGTTTCTCACCGGAGCGACATTGACGCCAAACTCTCCGCCCTTCAGGCGCTCCGGGCCAAGTTGATCGTTCGGCCGGGTCAAGACGGCACCGACCGAAAACTGCCGATACAACTCGTTCAATGTAGGCGCGCGGAACCCCAGCCCGTAGTCGCCCCAGACGCTGACACGATCGGTCAGGTGATAAAGAGCCGCCACGCGCGGACTCACGACGGTGTCGTCTCTTTCCGCGAGGCAGGACGGCGGCACGCCTCCGGAGACCTCGCAGCTGGGCCTGTTGTTAGCCGTCGGCAGGCCGGTCGCGACCGACGTCTCGAGGTTGTGAGGGTCGTAGTTTCGCCAGTAGTCCAAGCGGGCACCCAAGGTCAGCTGCAGCTTGGGCACCGGTGTGATGATGTCCTGCACGAACGCACCGAGGCTCTGCTGGCTCCCTCCCGAGAACCGGTGCGTAGTCACCGTTTGACCGCGCTGGGCATCGAGAACATCTTCCTGACTCTCGCCTTCCACCCAGCGCCAGTCGGTGCCAACCGAGAACACCTGGTTTCCGACAGCTGCTTTCGACCATGACGCCATTCCGCCGACGCCCGTGGTCGGCACTCGCTGATTCAAAGTCATCCGACCGACGCTCCGAGGAGGATTCGCCGCGGGAACGGCGAGAAAATTGCTCCGGAACGTCTCGAAATCGCTGAAGATCCGGAGCTGCAGATCGCTCGAATCCGGAAGCAGAATTCGAGCGCCGCCGCTCACGTACGTCCAGCGCGTGTCGTTGGCTTCCTCGGTACCGTCGAATGTACTGGCCTTGGCGTTGTCGCGGTTCTCGCGGAAGTGGCCCACCCGGAAGAACGTGTTCACATTACCGGTGGGCGTGTAATCGAGCTTGAGGTTGTAGTTGCCGAACTCGACCGTGGCCTCGTTATCGACCAGGCCGCGCTCACTGGGGACGACGTTGGGAAAGCCTTCGGTGTCGAAAACGCTCCCCTCGACCGCGGCGCCGAATTTGCCCCATACGTCACTTGCGAAGAAATCGAGCTTCGGGCTGGTCAAGTTGCCGAACTGTGGCTTGACTTCGATCGTTCGCCGCGCCGGACGCCCGGTGACGATGTTGATCACGCCCCCCATCGCGTAGTTGCCGTACAAGGCGGAGCTCGAGCCGTCCACCAGCTCGACCCGGTCGGTGCTTTCCAGCGGCACGCGCGTCCAGTACACCCAACCGCCGAACGGATCGTTGAAAGGGACGCCGTCGAGAAGGACCAATGTTCGACTCACCCCGCTCGGCCCGATGCCGCGAAGCGAGACGCCCTGTGTCGTGGGATGCGCCGAAAGGCTGCTCGTTCGCCGAAACAGGCTGAACGTCGGCACCTGCCTGAGTACGTCGTCGGCGACAAGGGCGGGCGATTGCCTGATGTCCTCGCTGTTGAGCACGGTGACGCTCGCCGGTACGTCCCCGAGCCGCTGCTCGGTCCGCGTCGGCGTGACGGTCACCTCCTCGAGCACCGTTGCCGGCATGAGAACGACAGTCACCTCCTGCCCGATGTCCACACCGGCGAGGCGTTGCTGGGTTTCGGCAAACCCTCCAGCACGGACGATGAGCGTGATCGCTTCTCCGCCGGGAAAGTCGAGGGTGAACCTGCCATCGGGCCCTGTCACGGTCTGCTGTTCTCCACGAGAAGCGCGCGCAATCACCACGGCGCCCACGACCGCTCCCCCGGTTGAATCGCGGACCACGCCCGCGATAGAGGCGCGGCTGGTCGAAGGCGCCGAACCCTGGGCGCCGGCCACGGCCCTGGCGTCCAGAGCCGCCACGGCCGTCAAGAAGCAAAAGGCAAGTGTTCTGAGGATCATGGATATGACGATTATATGAGGTTGTCGATGACGAAGTCCGGCCGCCGTCCCGCAGGCGCAAAGCCAAAAACCGCTCCGTAAAAGAACAGCTCAGCCTCCAGGCAGCGGATGATCGTCTCGGCTTTGCGAAACCCGTGCTGCTCGCCTTCAAAGGTCAGGAGAGCGACCGGCAGACCTTTGGCGCGCACGGCGTCGGCCATGATCTGAGATTGATTGGGCGGAACGACTTTGTCCTCGAGGCCCTGGAAGAAAACGAGCGGGCACGAGAGCCGGTCGATGAAGTGAATCGGCGATCGAGCACGGTAGGTCTCTCGCTCCGCAGGGTAGGGTCCGATCAGGCTGTCGAGATACCTGGACTCGAACTTGTGCGTATCGCGCGCCAACAACTCCAAGTCCGCCACGCCGTAGTAGCTTGCGCCGGCCTTGAAGGCTCCCGGCTCAAAGGCGAGCGCTGCCAACGTCGTGTACCCGCCGGCGCTACGACCACGAATGATCAGGCGGTTGCCATCGGCCTCACCCTGTGCCACGAGGTACCTCGCAGCATGCACGCAATCAGCAACATCGACGATCCCCCATTGCTTCTCGAGTCGTCGTCGATAGGCTCGCCCGTAGCCGGAACTCCCTCCATAGTTCACGTCGGCCACCGCAAAGCCCCGGCTCGTCCAGTACCTGCACTGCCAGGTTCAGCCGTCCGTGGCCGGCCGCCGTCGGGCCTCCATGGCTCACGACAATCAAAGGAGGTCGCTCGGTGGACGGGGCTGCAAAGGCCTTATTGTGAGGCGCGTAATAGAACGCGTGCGCCGTGAGGCCCCCGTCGGTCGGAAACTCGATTGCGACCGGCGCACTAAGAAACGCTTCGTCGACTTGCGTGCTCGAGACGGCCCGAACTGTCTCGACCTCGCCGGTCGAGAGATCGACGCGCGCAACCGCGTCGGGCGAAAGGGCCGAACCGCCGACCACGACAGCATGGGTGCGAGTCGCCGCGATAGTGTCGGACGGTTCGAAATCGGCGTTAACCGGGACGAGATGTCTTGTCGCCAGGTCGATGAGCACCAGGCGCCAACGTCCCTTCTGCGCGCAGGCTGCCACGATGTGCATGGGATCGGCGAACGCCCAGGTCGAGGTTCCTAGCTGCCAGAGCGGCAGCCCGAACTCGGCCGCCATCTCGCAGACGACTTCCACGCGATCGTCGCGCAGCCGATAGAGATTCCACCACCCTGTGCGATCCGAGACGAAATACAGCAGGCCGTCAGGCGACCACGCGGGTTGAAAAATTGACTCCGCGCTGTTGCCCGCGACCGAGGTCGGCTGAGCGACGGCACCGTCCGCGGTTACGGTCGCGACCCAAAGCTCCGTGCCATCCCACGGCATCTGCGGGTGGCGCCAAGCCAGCCACGACAGACGAGATCCGTCGGGACTGAGCCGTGGAGCGGCGTAGAAATCATGTCCGGAGGCCACGATGCGGCCAGAGGTCGGGGGACCACCGAGCGGCACACTCACGAGCGTCGTGACGGCCTCTCGGCCCTTCACCGTGTGGTCTTCGCGCACGCAGACGAGCCGCCCGCGCGGCAAATCGATGGCGAAATCGGCGTAGAACCAATCCCCTCGTGGTGTGAGCGGTTCAGGCTGGCCGCCTGGAGCTAGTCGGTAAAGGCGCTGGTCACCGAACTCCGCGTAGTAGACCGTTCCACGACACACGGCATAGGATGCACCGCCGTACTCGTGCACCCGCGTCCTGACGTTCGTCCCGGCGTGTGTAACATCCGCCACGCGGCCGTCAGGCGTCCGCTTGACGATGACACCACGCCCGCCTTCAGCCGGCCGTCCTTCAAGCCAGAAGATAGTCTCGTCCTCGACCAGGACGCTGCCAAGCCGAAGGGCACCGCCCGCCACGGTTTCTGCCGTAATAGGTGAGGTCCAGGTGCCGTAAGGAGCGGTCACCGAGGCGGGCCCGGTTGCCAGGGGCGACCCATTCGAAGCGAGGTCGGTCATTCGGCAGGACACTGACGCTTGACCGGTGCGGTCAGGCACCGCCCGGCGTCAAGGCCGATCATGCCAGACGGACACGAATCGCGCGACGGGTGATTGCGTCCTTATTCAATTGAGAATCGCCTGGATGGGCGGCGCCGAGTCTCGGATCGGCGTATCGTCGTCGAGCACGATCCGCTGTCATGTCGGTCTCGCCGTGATACATTCTGTGTGGCCAAGAACCGGCACTTCGTTCCCGGCCAGGTCCATATCCGGAATGGCCCTCAGCGCAAGACTCCTGGCGAAGAGGTCCAACCGCCGAGACTGGGGGGCGTGATGGCATTTTCCGTTTCCGCGAGACATCTGCTGATCCTGGCGCTGACGCTTTCCTGCCCCGCTGCCATCGCCGAGGCGGGCCCTATCACATCCGTTGTGGTCTACGGCGACAGCCTCTCAGACAACGGCAATCTCTTCGCGGCGACCGGTGAGCCACCCGCACCGTACTTTCAGGGCCGCGCCTCCAACGGACCGGTGGCCGTCGAGTTTCTCGCCGCGTCGCTCGGGGTGCCATTGATCGATTTTGCGTGGTTCGGCGCGACGACAGGACTGGGAAATTCCCTCGATCTGGGCACGCCCACAAGCCTTGGGGCGGCGTCGCTGCCGGGCATGCAGCTGGTCTTCAGCAGCACGCAAGCGTCATTGGCCCCTTTCCTTAACGGGCTGTTCGTCGTGTGGGGTGGCACGAATGATTTGCTCTCGCCCTCCCCGTTGGACACCACGCCTGAGGAAATCGTGGGCCGCGCCGTCACCAATCTGCTCGGTCTCGTTGTCGCTCTGGAGGGACTGGGCGCGCACAACATTCTGGTGCCCGGGTTGCCGGATCTGGGGTTGATTCCCCGCACTGCAGCGGGAGGGCCCGCCGCGGTCGCGCAAGCGTCGGCCATCACCGACTCGTTCAACCTCGCCCTGCAAAGCAATCTTCCGCCCGGCGTGCTTTTTTTCGACTCCGCGGCGCTGCTGCGCTCCGCGGTGGCCAATCCCTCGGCGTTCGGCTTCACCAATGTGACGACGCCGTGCTTTGACGGCATCGCGATCTGCGCGAACCCGGACCAACATCTCTTCTGGGACCAGGCTCACCCCACGACAGCCGGCCATGCTGTCTTCGCACAAGCCTTCGCACAGACCGTGGCGGTGCCGGAGCCGTCCACGTTCGCGCTCGTGGCTTGGGGGCTGGCGGTGTGGAGCGCCGCGCGGAGACGAACGCGCGGGCGCCACAGGCAATAGCCATTCGATTGTCCCTCGCTCCTTGCGCTCAACGACAACTGGAGCTTCGCATGCGCACGCTAGTACTAACTTTGTTAGATCGCACATTTCCCGAGTGATCCCCTGGTGATCTGATTTGGTGACATTGTACGGTGCAGGCGATTTCGGTACGCTGATGTGCAGTGCTGCTGCCGCGCAACGCGCCGGCCTGGCTGGACCGATTGGTCCAATGGCTCGAGCCGTTCGAGCGCGAGTTCGGCCACGTGGCGCAGCGCGGGGCGTTTCGCCGGTATGTGCTCGGGCTGTTGAACGACAGTCGCCGCAAGTCGATGAGCGGCATGCTCGAGCGGGTCAGCGACCCGGGTACGTATCAAGCGTTTCAGCACTTCATCACCGACGCGCCCTGGCGGGACGAGCGTGTCTGGCGGCGCCTGCGCCGTGTGATGCCAGAGCGCGCCGGCGTGCTGATTCTCGATGCCACCAGTTTCCCCAAACAGGGCACACATTCGGTGGGCGTTGCGCGCCAGTACCTGCGGCACGCTCGGCAAGGTTGCCAACTGCCAAGTCGCGGTGACGGCCGCCCTGTGGACGGGAGTGCGCGCGTGGATGCTCGGCGCGGCGTTGTATCTCCCCGAGACGTGGTTGAGTTCGGAATCCCGTCAGCGCGCGCGCATTCCCCCGACCGTTCGCTTTCAAGAAAAGTGGCGCTTGGCGCTCACGCTTCTGAGGCAGATCCGTGCGGCCGGGTTTCACGTAACAGCGGTCCTCGGCGATGCCGAATTCGGCGACAACGCGACGTTGCGCCGGACCCTGCACCGGTTGCAGCTGCCGTACGCCCTCGGGATCTCGTCGACCCTCACGGTCTTTCGCGGCACACCGCCCGTGGCAGTACCCGCCCGCAAACCGGGTCGCGCTGGCACGCCGACGCGCTTGCAACTTACCGACGGCCGCAAGCCCGAAGCCGTGGCCGCCATCGGCGCGGGCCTGCCGGCCCAGGCATGGCGCCGCATCTCGTGGCGCAATGGGACCAATCGTCTGTGGGCGGCGCACTTCGCCGCGTTGCGCGTCACGCCCGCCCACGATTGGCGGCGACGGCGACTCGCCCCCGAGATCTGGCTGCTCTTCGAACGCGATCTCGGAGCGACGCCGCGCATCAAAGCGTATCTGGTCGCGTTGCCCCCCACGGCCTCGCGCCGTGCCTTGGTGCGGTTGGCGCATCAGCGCTGGGCGATCGAACAGCAGTATCAAGAACTCAAGGACGAACTGGGCCTCGATCATTTCGAAGGTCGCTCGTGGCCGGGCTGGCAACGCCACGTGGTGCTGACCGCCCTCGCGTACGCGTGGCTGCAACACGAACGCTGTCGACGGGGCGCCCGCCTGCCGACGCTGCCGGTCGCCCGTGCGGTGATCACCGAGATTCTGACCGCACATTTCTTCGTGACGCACCCGCACTATTTGAAAACTATGCTGAAACTCGCGGAAATCAACCTGCGGATCTAACAAAGTAGTACTAGTGGACTGTCCGAACGACTTGTACAGGGATCATGCGATGCGCCTCTTGGGATCGGCGTAGGCCCACCGGAACGGCTTGGGGGGTCTTGTTGTACTGCTTGACGTATCGCATCAGCGACCACTGGCGGCCCTATAGAAGGGGATGCCACCGGTGAAGGGTTTCGTGGACAGGATTCCGAAGCACGAACGAGACCGAGTTAGGCGAGACCTGCTCGACTACTGTCACCGGATGCGCTGGCGATGGTCAGGTTGGTCGCCCAATGGCTACCTTCTCGGCTCATACCGCATCGCCACCGCCCCCGAGCCGAACTCCAGCCGGCTCACGAGCCTCAAGTCGATACGCTTCGATAGCCCCGCGAACAACGTCGGCCCGTGGCCCGCCAGCCTGGGATGCACCACGAACTCGTACTCATCGATCAATCCCAGCTCCGCCAACGCCAGTGGGAGCATCACGCCTCCCGTGAACAGTCCCTTACCCGACTTCCGCTTGAGCTGCTGAACGGCGTTCCCCAGATCCCCGCGCACGAGCTCCGCGTTCCAATCCACTCGGTCCAGGGTGCTCGACACGACGTACTTCTTTGCCGCGTCGATCGTCCGCGCGAAGGGTTCCGTCCAGTCAGGCATCACCACCGTCCGGGTCGACAACCGCCACGCTGCCTCCATCATTTCGTACGTCACCCGGCCAAAGAGAAGGGCGTCGGCTTGGACGATGTTTTCCATCGCGTGACGATGCAAGTCTTCGTCCGCGATTCCTTCCCGATGATCGCAGCACCCGTCCAATGTGACGTTGATGGAATACCGAAGGGATCGCATTACGCAAGAGTACCGCCGATGGGGTAGACGAGCAAGGTTAGGCAGCCCTCATAGGAGCCCGCATCAAGCGGGTCCCGGCGGGCTCGCCCCGGTGACCAAGGACGGGCGTTGACGGCGGACCACTACAAGACGTGCATGGAGCGCGTCGGGGAGGATTCGAAGCTCTTCGTCCTGCGCGACCTCACGCTGGACCTGTGCGAGTCCAATCTTCTGCCGGCCATTACAGCCGCGCGTTCGCTCGACCTCGCTCATCTTCGAACCGCGCTCTGGTTTCACGCCGTCAACCACATCGATCGCTTCGTGACACTGGATACGTTGCAGGAACAGGCGGCCAAGGAGCTCGGCTAACCCGCGTGATGCCACAGCGCGGCCTCGGCATCCGAGAGCTGAAAGCTGAGGGCTACTGTGGGGGCAGGTTGAATCTGGCGCGGCGCGCCGCGAAGCACCCTTCCAGCCGGCGAACCTTTCGACCGTTCATCGCGGACGGATTGTCCACAGAAACAGGTCGGTCCCGCCGGGCTCCGGTCGGATCACCGTGTCGGGTGCCCACGTTCCTATCGGGAACTGGTGGGAGATTACTCTCGTGCCAGGTCGAAGTTCCGCTTTCAGCTTGGACTCGAGCCGTGAGTTCACCGCCGACGACAGGAACAGCATGACGACGGTGGCCTCGGAAATGTCTGCCGTGAAGAAGTCACCTTGGATGAACGTGACGCGGTCGGCCACACCGGCCTCGCGCGCCAGGTGGCGCGCAATCTCGATCAGGGCAGGCTCGAGCTCGACGCCCACTCCGCGCGCCCCGTACTCCTGCGCCGCCCAGATGACGATCCGACCATCGCCCGATCCGAGATCGTAGACCACATCCTCCGGCGCCACCTGCGCCAACCTCAGCATCGCACTCACGACGCGCGGCGGAGTCCCGGCGAAGAAAACGTCCGGCGTTCGCGCTTGACGCGGCTGGGAGCGTGCAGTGAGAGCTTCGATGCCGATGCCCGCCCAGGCGCCGGCTGCGGTCAAGACCGCTGCGACCAGAATCCGTCGGGCCTTGGCTGTCAGTTGGATCACGTCCAAGTCACCATCTCGAGCTGCGTCGCCCCGGCAGCGGACAGGCTATCACGTACGCGATCGACGTCCGATGCCGCGACGTGGACGCCCAACAGCACGGCGCCTTGCGCGACCTCTCGTTGCAGGGCTTCGGCAGGTTCCTGTGGTAAACCGGCGGACTTCAGCACCGACGCGAGGCTGCCGGCCACATGTCCGGCCGCTTCCCCGAGCTCTGCCGCCAGCGGCCCTGCCGCAACAATTGGCCCGATCCCTGGCATCACCAAGGCGATTGCCGCCAGCACTCGGCCGCCCAACTCTCCCAGGCGTGCCGCCGGTCGCGAATCTTCAAGGTCTACGCCGGACGTCGCGTTCATCTGGTCAGCAAGGGTCCGCGCGTCGGCGTGACTGTGTGCGACGACGGAGATCTGTTCCCTGCTGATACCGAGGGCATGAAGCGCCGCAGCGGCCTCGGCGGCCATGGACCCGTTTGAAAACAGCGCAAGAGCGAGCGGATGGGACACGGAAAGCATCTTACGATAAGACGTGTGATGCTCGTTCCGTCAAACGGCTGATTCCGCCTCCTAGAAATTCGCCCTCATGCCACGTGTGCGGCTCGAGGGCGCCCGAACCAGCGCTGGAGCCGGCTCGAGCCAAACAGCGCCTTCTCGGCGACAAGCGCTTCGGACGGCGCCTGGAACGTGCCTGTCGGCTTGGGGCCGCTCAGAAAGTCGACGTCGACCCGTCCCACTTGGTCGTGTCCAAACTCCACATAGCAGGAGCCAGTACCCTTGTAGGCGTCGGGTGACGGTCCGCCGCGGAGCCGCGCGACGATCGCCGCCGCCACGACCTGCGCTGACCCTTCAGCAAAAACGCCCGCCTTGGGAGTGCCGACACCGTTGACGTCGCCCACAGCGTAAACACCCGGAAATCGGGTTTCGAGCGTCTGCTTGTTCACGGGCACCCAGTCGTGAGGGTGAGCCGCCAGCCCGGATTCGACGACGACCTGCGGCACGCGATGCACCGGAATACCGAGGAACAGTTCATACGGCATCTCCGCCCCGTCACTGAGCACCGCTACCTTCCGTCCAGGGTCAAGCGCCTTGACGAGGCTGTCCTTCACGAACCTGATGCCGCGCTCGGCGAATGCGGCAAGGATCGCCTGCGAGGTGTCGGGCGACGGGGGAATTGGCGTACCAAAGGGCAGCACCACGGAAATCTCGGTTGCCCCACGTCGTCCGCGGGTGGTGAGGTAATCGTGCAGCAGCAGCGCTGTTTCGCTTGGCGCGGGAGGGCACTTGAACGATTTCCCGCACACTCCGATGATGGCTGGGCCGCGTTCGAAACGCGGGAGCACCTCGCGCAGCGCGAAGGCTCCCGCGACCGTGTAAAACTCGTGGCCGCCCTCCACCAACCCCGGCGTCGCCGCCATGTCGTAGTCGGCGCCGAGCGCGACCACAAGAACGTCCGCCTCGAAGGTTCCATCGTCGGTCACCGTCCGTCGGGCACCAGGGTCGATGGATCGGATCGTGGACTGCAGAAATCGCACGCCCGGTTTGGCGATATCGCGGTAGGGATGACGGACGTCAGCGGGGATTTGGCGTCCGAACATCACGTCGAGCTTCGAGAAACCAAAGACGAACGTGTCGCCCTTGTCGATGAGCGTGATGTCGAGAGCGTCGCCCAAGGCCTCGGAAAGCATCGTCGTCAGCTCGAGTCCCCCAAACCCCGCGCCGAGTACGACCACGCGCGTCTTCATTGTCTTCCCTTCTGTTTGTCTGCTCGAACTTCCTACGGCACAAGCACTGTTGCCGCGCCGGGCTGCGGAACGATCCGGATGTACGGCTTCGGCGACTTCCAGCCGTTCGGATACGTCTTCTTGGCGTCGTCGTCGGACACCGAGCCCGCGATGATGACGTCGTCACCCTGCTTCCAGTTTACGGGCGTCGCGACCTTGTGCTTGGCCGTGAGCTGCAGCGAGTCGACAACGCGCAGCACCTCGTCGAAGTTCCGGCCCGTGGTCATCGGATAGACGATGAGGAGCTTGACCTTCTTGTCGGGGCCGATGACGAAGACATTGCGGACGGTCTGGTTGTCGGCCGCCGTCCGGCCCTCAGACGACCCCCCGGTCGAGGCGGGCAGCATGCCGTAGAGTTTCGAAATCGTCAGATCGGTGTCGCCGATCATCGGGTAGTTCGGCGCATAGCCTTGCGTCTCCCGGATGTCGTTCGCCCAACTCTTGTGCTTGTCGACCGGATCGACGCTCAGGCCGATAATCTTCGTGTCGCGCTTGTCGAACTCGGGCTTGAGGCGGGCCATGTAGCCCAGCTCCGTGGTGCACACGGGTGTGAAGTCCTTGGGGTGCGAGAACAGCACGCCCCAGGACCCGCCGAGCCATTCGTGAAAGCGGATACGACCCTCGGTGGTTTCAGCTTCGAAATCGGGAGCGACGTCGCCAAGCTGTAGTGCCATAGGATGCCTCGCTTCTAGATTCGCGCCATCCGAACTTGGTTGGCGCTGACAGGGACGGTTATAGTGCCCGGGCGTCCGCCGGTCTATATATGGGCCCTGAGTTCGGGATGAGTTTTCGATGAGCGAGCCGAGGGCCTTCCGCTTTTGGGGCCTTCGAGCTCCATTCGGGGCGACACGGACCCCTCCCCTTGGCTCCTATGAAATGACCGCTCAGATCAGAGCGGATTCAGGGATTTCGTCCAATCGATCTCGTCAGGCGTAATCCGTGGCAGGTGGCGGATGAAGCGCACGAGCTGCCATGCTTGCTTCTCCCCGGCCGGATCCGGCTTGCCGGTGCCAAGTGCCGGCATGCCGTGAACCGGATGCCGTCGACACCAAAGTCGGCCATCTCTCAGGCCGTCGTGCCCCTGGAGTTCGATTTCATCCAATTCGTGCTGTTTCCGGAACGGCTGCTCAAACGATAGCTCGGTCGCGACTAACGCCGGGCCGGCCGTTCACGAAGCACAAAGCGCTGCTCCGGATCGAACAGGGTCGCAGCGATGAGGAAAGCCACCACGGTCGTGACGGTAAGGACGACCACGGAGCGGGTCGCGCCGAACTCCACCGGCTGACCCAACATTGCGCGCATGAGATCAACCGCGTAGCTGACGGGATTCAGCTGCGCAACCTCGCGCAACCCAGATGGCATTCGGCTGGTCGGATACAGAGCTCCACTAAGGAAGAACAAAGGGAATAGGACGACGTTAATGACGCTCGCAAAGTTCTCGACCGACCGCAGCGGCGCCGCCACGAGCAAACCGAGCGCGCTGCTGGCGGCGGCCCCCAGCACGAGCGCCGCCACGGCACCGGCGAGCTGCGGAATCGTGACCGAGACGAACAGTGGCATGAGGCACAGCAACACGCCGCCTTGCAGGATCCCTATCATGGTTGCGGCAATCGTCCGGCCTGCCAGAATCGCCGGGACGCCGGTGGGACCGGCGAGCATCAGCCGAAGCATGCCGAACTCTCGATCGTACACAGTCGAGATGGCCGTGAGCATCGCGCCGAACAACATCGCCATCACCACCAGACCGGGATAGACAAACGCTTGATACGACGCGACACCGTCGATTCGGGCGATGGCGTTGTAGCCGCCGCCGACGAGAAGAAGCCACATGAACGAGCGGGCCAGCCCTCCGATCAACCGCCCCTTTTGACGGAACGAACGGACAAGATCGCGCACGACAATTCCGTAGACGGGACTGAGTACGTTCACGCCGGCTCCTCGATCAGGTTGCTCGCCGGCCGGTCGGTGCCCTCGATCTGCGTCTTCGCAAAATAGACGTCGTCCAGTGTGGCGGGACGGACCGTCAGCCGGACGACCTTCGGCGTCAGGCCGGCCAACTTCGTCAGGCCCTCGGTGGCACCGACAATCCCGATTCTGTAGCCGCGCTCTGTCTTGACCGCCAACCTCACGTCGACGAGATCCCGAAGAGCCGGAAGGAGGCGCTGAGCGTCAGGCCCCTCGATCTCGACAACCTGGTCGCCCAATCCGGCTTTGAGCGCCGCCGGCGTATCGGCTGCGACTACCCGGCCACGGGCGAGCAGAACGACGCGATCGCATCCTTCGGCTTCCGCCAGATAGTGCGTGGAAAACAGGACCGTCGCCCCACGCTCCCGACGCTCGGCTTCGAGCAGGTTCCACGCACGATCGCGGTGCTCGGGATCCAGACCGACCGTTGGTTCGTCGAGAATGAGAAGCGCCGGCCGATGCAGCGTCGCCCGGGCCAAATCGATCAGTCGGCGCCAACCGGTCGAGAGCTGCCGCGCGGGTTTCGACGCGCTGGCAGACAGGCCGACACGCTCCATGGTTTCGCCAACCGCGCGCCGCGCCGCCGGATTGCGAAAACCCGCGAGACGAGCCGCAAACAGCAGGTTCTCCTCGACAGTCAAGAGCCCATCTACGCTCGCTTCCTGAAAAACGAGTCCCAGGTGACGGCGAACCGCTGTGCGCTCGCGCACGATGTCGTGCCCGAACAGGCGCGCGCTGCCTCTCGACGGCCGAAGAAGTGTCGCGAGCAGCAGCATGGCTGTCGTCTTGCCAGCGCCATTCGGGCCCAGCAGACCGACCAGCGCCCCGCAGGGCACCTCCAAGTCGAGCGAATCGAGCGCTCGAGTCGATCCGAAGTCTCGTCCAAGCCCGACGGCATCAATCGCGGGGGGCCCTGCGGGCCCCGGAGACGACATGCTCAGGCTCGCTCGGTTTCGAGCTTGAGATAGCGATAGCGGTAGTTGGATGGAACGGGAGCTTCCTGCACCGCCTGGTCGATGACGGCGCGCAGAGGCGACAACGTGCAGACGGGATCGGTGTTGGTCGCATTGCCAGTCAGCGCAAAAGCCTGGCATCGGCACCCGCCAAAATCGATGGCCTTCCGTGGACAGCTTCGACACGGCTCCGACATCCACCCGTCGCCACGGAACGCCTGGAAGGCAGGCGACTCCTCCCAGATCCACGCCATCGAGCGATCCCGTGCGCTGTCGAAGTGCAGCGTGGTGATGTGGGTGGCGCCATGGCATGGAAGGACCCGGCCGTCCGGGGCGACGACCAGATACACGCTGCCCCATCCGCCGTAGCACGGCTTCGGATACGACTCGAAGTAGTCCGGCAGCACGTAAATGATCTGCATCCGCCCGCGATACCGGCGGATCGCTTCGTCGGCGATCTGCTGGGCGGCCGCAACTTGCGCGGCCGTCGGCATCAGCGCGTGGCGGTTCTCGAGCGCCCAGCCGTAGTACTGCGTGTTGGCGAGCTCCAAACGATCGGCTCCAAGGCTCGCCGCCAGCTCGATGATCTCCGCGATTCGGTCGATGTTGGCGCGATGGAGCACGGCATTGATCGAAAACGCGAACCCGAGCTGCCGGACGATTGCCGCGGCCGATTCCTTATGATGGACGGCGCGCATGCCTGCGATGCGATCGGCCGTCTCAGGATCGGAATCCTGAATCGAGATCTGGACGTGTTCGAGCCCGGCTTCGCGCAGGGCTTCGGCCCGCGGTTGGGTCAAGCCGACGGCAGAAGTGACGAGCGTGGTGTACAGCCCCAGCCCGTGTGCGTGAGCGGCGAGCTCTTCGAGGTCTTTGCGTGCGAGTGGCTCCCCGCCGGACAGGCCGAGCTGAAGCACGCCAAGGTCGCGAGCCTCCGTAAACACGCGCTTCCAATCCTCGGTCGTCAACTCCCCGTCCGCGCCAATCATCGCGAGCGGATTCGAACAATAGGGGCAGTGGAGCGGACAGCGATGCGTCAGCTCAGCCAGCAGAGTGGTTGGGCGTTGACTCGTCACGGATAAGCTCCCTCTCCGCGAGCTGCGACAGATACTCGGTCACGTCGGCTGTCACATCGCACTTGTAACGGTCCTCGAGGATTTTCGCGATCGCGTCGACCGATCGATGCCCGTCACAGAGCTCCAGAATCGCCGCCCCCGTGTCGTTGAGCAGGACTGCGCCCTCCGGGTAGAGCAGGACGTGCTGCTGGCGAACCCGATCGAAATCGAGGCGCGCGAGCCGCCAGAGCGTCGGCACCGACGACGGGGTGAGCGGCATATTACTGTTCAACGGGCTCGATATAGGCGTGGTGAATCGTGTCGATCATGAGCCACAGCAGCTCCAGCTTGAAAGCGAGCGCTTCGAACGCCTTTCGCTGCGTCTCGACCGTCGTGCACCACGTCAAGACAAGGTGAAGGCCCTGCTGGCTGTCCCGCGGGGCCTGGGTCAGACGGCTCCTGAAGTACTCGAGCGCCTCGGGGCGAACCCAGGAATAGTGTTGCGGAAAAGCAGCGATGCGCTTGCGCATCAGGTCCGGCGCGAAGAGCTCCGTGAGCGACGAAGCGACGCTCTCGATCCATGGCTTCGTCTTGCAAAACGTCACATACGCCTCGGTTGCGAACCGCACACCCGGCAGAACGTGCCGCTCGTCTTCCATCTCGGTGCGAGGGACACCCAGCGCTTCTCCGAGCCTGATCCACATCTCGATGCCGCCGCTCCCGGGCTCGGTGCCGTCGTGGTCCACGATGCGCTGCAACCACAAGCGGCGGACGTCAGGATCCGGACAGTTGGAGAGAATAGCCGCGTCCTTGCGCGGAATGGCACGCTGGTACGCGAGTCGATTGGCCACCCAGCCCTGCAGCTGCCTCTTGGTCAGGCGGCCTTCGTGCATCAACTGGTGGAACGGATGGTTGGCGTAGTACGAACCGCTGAAGGCGCGAAGGGCCGCGGCCAAATCGTCCGCGGAGAGCGGCTTTGCCAGCACCGGAATCGGCGCCGGAGGAGGAGCCGCAAGGACCGAAGCCTGCAGGGTCGTCGTCATGACGTCCAGACGCCTAAACTAACACGACACTGGCACTTTCGCTGCCTGCTGCCTTTGCGACTGGTCCCCAGTGGGTGCCTGGTTCCCGGCGAAGAACTGCGCTTTTTGGCGCCTGCTACAGCGTGATGTACAGGCCGTCGTAGCCCACGATCAATCCTGCACCGATGACAGCGGCGCGCTCGGAAGATTCCTCGAGGAGGATGGGATTGGTGTTGTTGATGTGGGTGTAGACGCGATACCGGCACGGCAGCCCGGCCAGCTGTTGGAGGCTGCCGCCGTCACCACTGATCGGCAGATGATCCATTTCCCGCGCCGTTCGGCGGCCGATCCCAAGTGCGACCGGTTCAGCGTCGTCCCAGAACGTGCCGTCGAACAACAGCACGTCGGCCTTCGCGAGACGTGCGAGCAACGATGGCGAGAGGCCCCCGCACCCGGGGACGAAGGCGCAGGTCGGACCATTCTCGCCCTCACGCACCAGCAGGCCAACCGTGTGACCACTGGCCGCGCCGGGAGCAAACGCTGGCGGGCCCGCGGGTACTTCGAATGCTTCAACTGATAGTCCGCTTGGTGAATCGTCGGCCTGTCTCAGAGTGATGGGGATATCCAGCGGGAGGTCGGTGACGCGCACGTCGGCGAACGCGCGCGTCAAAGGCAGAATCCGCGACTCCTGTTCCAGCACCGACCGCGTCGCTGTCGTGGTGTAGAGCGTGAGGCACTTCGCTTCTCTGAGCAGGACCATCCCAAGCGAATGATCGAGCTCCGCATCGGTAAGGAGCACTCCCTCGATCGGGACATGACGTATTGCTGACGGTTGCGCGAGGTCGGGAAGTCGGGCGATCTGTTCGCGAACGTCAGGAGAGCTGTTGAGGAGAAACCAGCGACGGCCGCCGCTGCTGATTGCTACTGACGACTGACTGCGTGGCCAAGCCGCCTTCGGATTCGTGCGTGCGACTCGGCAACAGGCACACCAACAGTTCCATTGGGGAAAGCCGCCGCCGGCGGCCGTCCCCAGCAAGAGGATGTGCACTCGCGAGGAATGAGGTAAAGGGCGGCACTCGCTCCGAGCTCCGCCCGACGGGGACTATCGTCGCGCCGCGTAGGCGGTCACTTCGAGCGTAACTGCGACTTCCTTGAATTCCGGCTTCGTCCAGGTCATGCGGCCTCCTGAGAGATGAGAGTCAGCTACCCCGGGGCTTTGAATCTGAGCGTCACGAAACGGCAGCTGAATGTTACGGCAGTGCCGGGCCTGAGGCAAAGAAAAATCCCTCGACCCGATGGCCCGGCTGTAGGCGAAATAATAGCGAATGAGGGACCGCAACAAGCTTGTAGGGCTCGTCGGCGTGGAGTCCTCGTATTAGAGGAACAACTCTCGGCGTCCCTGCGTAATCGGCGGTTCCATTCGCGTGAAATACCCTCGCCTGAAGGCGAGGGCTTAGTCTCGACTAAAGTCGACTCAAGAGTCGCCATCGCCGCGCACGCAGGCTAGGCTACTCGGTAATGTGAAAGCGGTCATCGTCCTGGGGCTCGGCACCTTGCAGCCGAATATATTCCGCGATTGTCTCGTCCGTCACAGTGCCGCTGGTCGCGACGAAGTAGCCCCGCGCCCACAGGTGCCGCCCCCAGAACTCCGTCCGTAGCTTTCGATGACCGGCGAGGAGATGATGCGACGTCTTCCCCTTCACCGCCTGCATGACACGGCTCGGCGCGAGGTGTGGCGGCACGCTCAGCAGCAGATGCACGTGGTCCGGCCGGATGTGGCCCTGCAGGATCTCGATGTCCGCACTCCGACAGATTTCCCGAATCAGATCGCGCAGCTCCACGCCCACCTCGCCCGGGAGCACCGGCTTGCGATACTTCGGGATGAACACGAAGTGGTAGTGGCACGCATACATCGTATGGCTGGCTCGACGATACTCGCGCATGGTCGTCCAGCGTATCGCAAGCCTCCTGAAGGCGTCGCCTGAAGGCGAGGGGGTTCCCCATCCCAGATCGAGACCCTAAACGAGCGCGGTAGCGCTTCCCGTCGTGTGTGCGGGCGTTTGATATAGTCGCAATTTCGGCTGCTCGCAATCATCGCGCTGGAGGAGGGACCGATGACCTACTACGGATCCAAGCAGCTCGCCGATGCGTTTCGCACGGTCCGCAAGAACACGATCGCCATCGCGCAGGACATTCCGGAAGAGCAGTACGGCTTCCGCGCCGCGCCAGGCACGCGGTCGGTCGCCGAGCTGCTCGTGCACGTGGGGGCCGCGTCGTCGTGGCAGATCGAGGTCCACGGCCAGGGCCTGACGACGCTCGAAGGCTTCGACTTCCCGTCGCGCATCATGAAGGCGCTGGCGGAAGAGAAGGTGCCGCGGTCGAAGGCGCAGATCATCGAGCTGCTGCAGAAGGACGGCGACGAATTCGGGTCGTTCCTCGAGCAGCTGACCGAAGCGCAGCTCGCCGAGACCGTGACGATGCCCGCGCGTGCGCAGGCGCCGCCGCTCGGCCGCTTCGAGATGCTGCTGTCGGCGAAGGAGCACGAGATGCACCACCGCGGACAGCTGATGCTGATCGAGCGCATGGTGGGCATCGTGCCGCACCTGACGCGCGAGATGGAGGCACGGTTCCCGCAGGCCGCGCGGCAACAGCAGGCGGAGGCTTCTGCGATGCCTTCGCGCTGACGAAGGGCTTGATGCTGCTTCTGAATACCATGAAGAAAGAGACGGATAATCAGGCGCCGCGCGGGTGCCGACCGGTACGATGCCCTCGACGCAGGAAGCCATGAGCGCAGGGAGCGAGACTGAGAAGCTGTCGCAGGTGGTGCTCGACTCGCTGGAAGAAGAAGCGAGTGCCGAGCAGTTGGCCCGCCGCGCCTATCGCAGCCGAGCGCAGTTCTTTCGGGTGTTCGGCGCGATGATCGAAGAGACTCCCGCTGCCATGCGGCGGCGGTTGCTGCTCGAGCGGGCCGCCTGGCAGCTGGGGCGGACCGAGCAGTCGATTACGGAGGTCGCCTTCGACGCCCACTACGGATCGCTCGAGGCGTTCACCCGCGCGTTCTGCCGCGCGTTCAAGATCTCGCCGAGCCTGTATCGGCGGATGAGCGTCACCCATTTCCACCTGCCAGCGCCGAACGCCATTCATTTCTGCGCGCCAGCATCCGCGTCGGAAGGAGAGAGCATGGATCTGTACGACATGTTCGCGGGAGCGGAATCGTTTCACGTGCGGAAGCTGCTGGAGCACGCGCGCGGCCTGACCGATGCCCAACTGGACGCACCGCTCAACAATCCGGCGCACGTCTTTCCCTGGGACAGCCCGGCACAGAGTCTCCGCGATCTGCTCCGGCGACTCGTGGTGACGAAGGAAGTCTGGAGCGCGGCACTCACCGGCACGTCGCTGCCCGATCTCGACGCCGAGCCGCCCGAACGGCGGACGCCAGACGCGCTCGTCTCGCGACTCGAAGCGGCCGACGTGAAGTTCAACCGGATTCTCACCGACGTGCGCCACCGAAACGCCTGGAGCGACACCTTCGTCGACGCGCTCTGCGAGCCGCCGGAGACATTTTCCTTTGTGGGCATGTTCGCGCACGTGATCACCTTCAATACCTATCAGCGCCTGCTCGCGCTCGACGCCCTGAGGCGTCTGGGCGTCAAGGTCGAGGGGTTCGGCTGCCCGACGGAGTACGAAGCCAGCCTGGCGCAGGCACGCTGAACCGGCCAAGGGGCTCGGCCAGGTGAAGGCACGACATGCCCCGGGAGCGCTGACTGCAGTCCTCGGGATCGGCGATCACAACGGGTGGGCCGTGTGCGTCACGGTAACCGCCAGCCGCGGTCTGCCTGTTGTGGTGGATCGACGCCGCATCGAGCTGATCGAGCCCGGCGTACCGAGCCAGCCCTATCACCACGAGACCGTCGCAATGCGGCTGCCGGACGCCGAGAAGCTCGTCGTCCGGGTACGCGAGTCGGTCCTGCGGACGACGCTCGCAGGCTTGTCGGGACTGCGCGAGGAGCTGCAGCCGCCGTATACGATCGCCGCGATGACGCTGCGCAACCCGCCGCTGTCGTACGTCCCGGTCACAGTCGCCGAGGCGCACAAGTCTTACCCGGTGATGTGTCGCGCGGACGGGATGATGTATCACGACGCGCTCTGCACGGCTGCCCGGCGTCTGGGTCTTGCGTTGGAGCTTCACGATCGCGGCGAGGAGGTCGCGCGCGCCGCCGATCGGCTCGACGTCAGCCTCGAGGAGCTTGAACGCTTCCTTCGGACCGCGGGTGAAAGCCTGGGGCCGCCGTGGCACAAGGAGCATCGCCTCGCGGCCGCCGCGGCCATCGGGGTGCTGGCGGATCGTACGGTAGTCTCGTTGTCAGCCTGACGGCATGGAGGGCCCGGCTCTTCGTGCCGTCGAACAGTGCCCTAGTAGAAGTCGTGGGCATCGAAATCGACGTCGATTCCGCGCATGCCCTGGACCTGTTCGGCCCGAATCGACGTCACGCCGTCCTGTTTCTGCAACATGCCATCGATGATCAGAAACGGTTCTTCGACGATCATCAGGCGATCACGGGCAAACAGATCGGGACGCACGATGATGTTGGCGATGCCGGTCTCGTCCTCGAGCGTCAGGAAGACGAACCCTTTCGCGGTGCCCGGACGCTGACGCGTGATGACCATGCCTGCAACCCGAACGCGGCGGCCCTCGCGCGCCAACCTCAGATCCATCGCACGCAGTACCCCAGCCATCGCGAGCTCCTCGCGTCGAAGCGCCATCGGGTGCCTGCCGACCGTCAACCCGGTGCCGGCGTAATCGGCCACCAGTCGCTCGGCCTCGGTCATGGGCTTCAAGGGATTAGGCAATTCACAATTGACAATTTCCAATTTACAAGGAGATTCGTCGGGGGTATCGCCTTCGCTTTGTAAATTCCCAATTGTAAATTGTGAATTCTCGTAGAGCTCTCCCGCCGGTCGTATCGCGCGCTCGGCTTGCCACAGGGCCGAACGGCGGTCGTACCCGAACGAATTCAGCGCGCCGATGTCGGCAAGCGTCACCAGCTCGTCGCGTCGCAGGCCGGTGCGTTTGACGAAAACGTCGAGTGAATCAAATCTTTTCCGGCTTCGCGCGCCGGGCGCAGGCGCTTTATGTGAACAGACGTTGCAGAACAATCCACCATCGTCAACCTGTTCCAGCATCGATCCATCGTCGCACCCGCATTTCGGGCAGGCTGTTCTGTCGGCGTGGCCGTCGTAAGAGCCGGTTGGTAGATCGCGGTCTCGGTGGACGGCGATCGCCCTTCCGACCTGTTCGCGCAGCCCGCTCACGTAGCGGAGGCCCAGCCGTATCGCACCATCGCTTTCCACCGTGCAGTTCCAGTCTGAGATCTGGACGTCAATCGGATGAAAGCGCACGCCCCGGCGTTGTGCGTCTTTGACGAGCGTTGAAGGATGGTAGAACCCCATCGGTTGATTGTTGAGCAGGGCTACATAGAATGCCGCCGGATAGTGCGCCTTGAGATACGCGCTCGCGTATGCCAGCAGCGCGAAGCTCGCGGCGTGTGATTCGGGAAAGCCGTACAGCGCAAACGACGTGATCGAGGTGACGATCTGGTCGGCCGCTTCTCCCGTAATGCCCTGCCGTGTCATGCCCTCGCGCAATTGCACCTCGACTTGCTTCATCCGCCGCTCCGACCGCTTGAATCCGAACGCACGCCGCAAGTCCTCGGCTTGTCCCCCGGTAAATCCGGCCGCCACCATTGCCATCCGCAGCAACTGCTCCTGAAACAGCGGCACGCCCAGCGTCCGCGCCAGAATCGGCTCGAGCGACGGATGCGGATATCGAACGGGTTCTCGCCCGGCACGACGATTGATATAGGGATGCACCATCTGCCCGACGATGGGTCCCGGTCGAATGATGGCAACCTGAACGACGATGTCGTAAAAGGACTCCGGCTTGAGACGGGGCAGCGTCGCCATTTGCGCGCGGGACTCGACCTGAAAGACGCCGATGGTGTCGGCTTCTTGGAGCATCTTGTAAACGACGGGATCGTTCGTCGGCAGATGTGCGAGGTCCAGACGTGGCGACAATGAAAAGTCTGAAGCCTCAAGTCTGAGTCCTCCATTCACCAGCGCAATGGCGTCCTGGATGACCGCCATCATGCCGAGACCCAGGAGATCGACCTTCACGATGCCCATTTCGGCACAATCGTCTTTGTCCCACTGGACGACCACGCGGTCGGGCATGCTCGCATTTTCGAGAGGGACGACCGCATCGAGCTGTCCCTGACAGATCACCATTCCGCCTGAATGTTGGCCGAGATGTCTGGGCAAATCCTGCATCTCACCCCAGAGGCGTGCAAACAGCTGGACGCGATCCGAATGCACGTCGAGACCAACTGTCGCGAGATGGCGCGACAGCGTATCGGCCGGGTCTGTGAACTCGAAATTGTTCATGACCTTCGCAAGCCGATCGATTTGAAGCGGCTCGAATCCGAGCGCTTTTCCCACTTCACGCGCAGCGCTCCTCCCGCGATATGTGATGACGTTGGCGGTCATCGCCGCGCCGAGACGCCCGTATTTGTCGTAGACGTGCTGGATGACTTGCTCGCGCCGATCGCCGCTCGGTAAATCCAGATCGATGTCGGGCCACTCGCCCCGTTCCTCCGAAAGGAACCGCTCGAACAGCAGGTCCATGCCGACCGGATCCACCGCGGTAATCCCGAGGCTGTAACAGACGGCGCTATTGGCCGCCGAGCCCCGGCCCTGCACGAGGATGTCGTGTTGTCGGCAGAAATTGACGACGTCCCACACGATGAGAAAGTAGCCTGCCAGGTTGAGCTTCTCGATCAGATCGAGCTCGCGCGCGATCTGTGCGCGCGCTCGACCGGTGTATGGCCGGTACCGCTCGCGCGCGCCGACGTCCGTAATCTTCCGGAGGAACGTCGCCTGCGTGTCGCCGGGCGGAACCGGGTAATCGGGAAACCGATAGCCGAGGTCGGCCATCGTGAACTGCAGGCGGTCGGCGAGCGCCGAGGTCTGCTGAATCGCGTCCGGCACATCGGCAAACAGCGCCGCCATGTCGGACGGCGACTTCAGGTACCGCTCCGCATTCGGCGCCAGCCGCTTTCCCGCACGCATGAGATCGGTATGGTGATGAATGCAGGTGAGGACGTCGAAGAGCTGCCGCTCGGCAGGCGTCGCGAAACGCACGCCACCGGTGGCAAGCATCGGCACGCGAAAGGCGGCCGCCAGATCAATCAGTCGCTGGTTGTCGGCTTCTTCATCGCGCCGGAAGTGACGCTGGAGCTCGATATAGACCGACTCGCGACCGAAGATCCCGATGGCGCGGTCGAGCAAACCTCCGACGCCGTGTCGATGGCCGTCGAGCGTCGCCCGACCCACGAGCGCGACCAGCCCACGCGTCGAACCCTCGAGCTCATCGAGCGCAAGCGCCCCCTCGCCTTTGGGCGCACGAAGCTTCATGCGAGTGATGAGGCGGCACAGATTGCGGTAGCCTTCTTGGTTTTCGCAGAGCACGGGCAGAGTCCACGTGGTCGGGTGGGTCTGGTGGGTCGGGTAGGCCTGGTGGGTAAAGACCTCTTTCCTACCTGACTCACCTGACTCACCTGACTCACCTGACTCACCTGACCTACCTGACCTACCCGACCCACCTGACCTACCTGACCTACCCGACCTACCCGACCTTTGTGCGTCGATCGTCAGTTCAGCACCGATGATTGGTTTCAGCCCGGCCGCACGCGCAGCTTTATGGAAGCGTGGAGCGCCGTACACGCCGTCGCGATCGAGCAGTGCAAGCGCCGAATACCCGAGGTCGGCGGCTCGATCGACGAGCACCTCGGGCAGCGACGCACCTTGGAGAAAACTGAAGGCGGAAGCGGCGTGGAGTTCGATGTACGGCGAGGACACAGCGATGAGCTCGCCACCACAGAGGACACTTGGTCCTCAGTGTCCTCAGTGGTGGATAAGTATCAATCAATAATCGCGTCGATAAACCACGCGTCCGTTTCACGATCCCGAAAAATCCGGTAGACCGCACCGTCGCCGAGCGAAACGTCCCACTCGTCGCGATCCCAACAGGGCGGGTGGGCCTGGTGGGTCGGGTAAGTCTGGAGGGTCGGATGGAATTGCCCACCTGACCTACCTGACCCACCCGGCCTGCTCGACTCGCTTGATGCCCGTGTCCACCAGTTCCCCGACGTCCGCCAGGGCCCCGCGCACGACAGAACCCGCCCTCCTGCAAAGCCGCGACGGTCGGTCGAGACAGCAGCCGGTCGATCGTCTGCGACGGCGACGCGCGCGGGGACGGGATGACGGCAACGCCGCAATGCGGAAATCACTTGAGGCTGGAGGCTGGAGGCTGGAGGCTGGGGGCTCACTTGGGGCTGGAGATCCGAATGATGTTCCGTGGCGAACGGTTGCATGCCGAATGCGCCGGGACGATACGAATCGAGGAGCAGAGGGCGGCCGATGCGGTCCTGTCCCATCAGCGCGTTCAATCGAGCGACGAGCGTCGACAGCTGCTCGGGCGTGGGCTGCGCGTGCGTGAACAGCGCATGCTGCAGCACACGCCCCGGCGTTGGTTCGATCAGAATACCGACGCGTTCCACTGCCGCCGGGGGCGGATGGGATTCGAGATCGAGCAGGATGAGCGTCCTCAGCGCCCGCACGTCGCGTATGGGGGATGGAAGCTGCAGGCTGCGCGTCCAGGTCGGGCACGGCCCACCTGCCCTCACGAGACCAAGTGTCACGTGGACGGCGGCCGCGCCGCGGTCCCGCCGCTCCAGACGCGTCGAGAGCGGCTCGAGAAGCCGTGTGAGCACGAACGACAGCGGCTCGAGCTCTTCGATTGGCCACTCCAACTCGACCGACGACTCGAAGCGCTCCTCGGGAAGCGTCGGGACGAGCGGGCGGTCATCCCGGCCGCGCGCAAGGTTCTGCCAGATGAGCCCCTGTTGACCGAGACGCGTAGCAAGGTCAGTCGAGGGGAGCGCGGCGAGTTCACCCAGCGTGCGAATTCCCCAGCGCTTGAAAGTGTCGAGTCTCAAGTCTGAAGCCTCAGCGCCTTGAGGCTTGACACTTGAGATTTGAGACTTTTCGAGGACTCCAACTGCAAGCGGCGCCAGCGCCGCAGCTTCGGCGCCGGGCTCGACGATCGTCAGTCCAGGGCGCGCGACGGCAAGCACCATCGCAGCCGATCGAGTCGCCGCAATGGCCACGTGCACGTGCAACCCCTGCAAGGCGGCCGATCGGCGCAGCTCCTCGCCGATCGCGTGCGGACCACCGAACAGTCGCCTGAGCCCACTGATGTCGACTGAGATCAGATCGTCGCGATGGCACTCGAACCGCGGCGAAAAATCCTGAGCGATTTTTACAAGAGCGGTCCGAGTGGACACTGGCCGGGCATCGTCCAGCGGGCCCGGCGGACAATGAACACACGCATAGCAGGGCTCAGGGCCCAGGGCCCAGGGCTCAGGAATCAGGGGGCTTGGGGCCTGGGGCCTGGAGCCTGGGGCCTGGGGATCAGTCATCACAGTGTGGCGCGACAGTGGCGAACATCGCCGTCGCCTCCTGATGGGCACGAGAACGCGCCCGAATGACAGATGCCACCACGTCCAAACCGTCGAAGACTCGGCCTCGGAACCTTCCCTGAGCCCTGAGCCCTGAGCCCTGAGCCCTGCTCAACCGCACCGTCAACCCCGCTGAACTGCGCGCCATCGGCTGCGAGCCGATCAGCACACAGGCCGTTTGACTTCCTTCGATGATGCGCTGCAACCGAAGCCAGGTGGTGAACGGCAGCCGCCGGAGGGCGTCCGCTGGCGCTTCAGCCATATCGAGCACGACGATGCCGAAATTGCCGGCCTGCAGCACCAGCGTCAGCGCCTTGATGGCTTGTTCGACAGCCCGCTGGTTCAAGTCGCGGCACATGCCAGGATTCGTCACCACGTGACCACGAATCCAAAGAAAGCGATTGAAATCGATGCCGGCTGCCGAAGCCGAAGCGGCGTCGAACATGTCGAGCCCATCGACGAGCGCCACGAGCTCACCGCGCGCGGTGGCTGCCGCGAGCATCCGCAGGAGCACGCTCGTCCGACCTGAAGAGCGCAAGCCGACGATCTCAGACAATTGGCCGCGCGGGATCCCTCCACCCAATTGCGCGTCTAACGCAGTCAGCTCGGTGGGCGCCACAACGAACTCGTCGTCACAAGCTCTCCACGCGGGCAATGCCGAAGTGAGCGTGCGATCGAGCTGTCGCGTGCGGAGCAGCAATTCAAGGTCGGCGCGTGCAAGAGAAGGCATGTAGTTTCGCTTTATTTTCGCCTGTTGCCACGGACTATAACCTACCGCTCTCAGGCAATCAAGAGGGGCCTCTAGGACTCCTTGGCCGAATCCGTTCCAGTGGTTTGGAGCCTGCTCTCTACGGCAGAAGCGACGTCGTTGAATGGACAGGGTCAGTCGGTCGGCTTCAACTGACGGACGGCTGTCGCCGTGGGCTCGGCGAGGCGGCCTCACGCGGACGCGCGTACCGATCCAGCCCCAGCCCAAGAAACATCGTGGCGAACACGAACGCCGCCGAAAAGTAGAACGGCACACCTATGCCGAGCCGGTCGAACGCCCAGCCGTAGAAGAGCGGCGCCACGATTCGCGCCACTCCACCGAACGTCTGCTGCAATCCCATGTACAGTCCCCGGTCATCGGGTGAGATGACTCTCGTCAGAAGCCCGGTCACGCAGGGAAACGTGAACGCCGTCCCGAGCGGGATCATTGCCACCGACACGGCCAGCATCCCCAGGGATCGGGTCAACGGCATGGTGCCCACGCCGAGGGCCAGCGTGACGAGGCCGATGCGCGAAAGGCGCGCTTCTCCCAGCCAGTCGACGCCTGGACCCAGGAGCAGCACGCGGGTGAAGACCGAGATCGCGCCGATGTACATGAAGAAGAACCCGATCGTCTTCTCGGTCACCTGGAACTGCACGTTGAGGAACAGCGCCAGGACGGCGACGATGCCCTGAAACGCGCCGATCGAAATGGCGTAGATCCAGATGAGACGCGATGAGGCCTCGCCCGAATGCGTGATGACGCGCCAGAAGGCGTGGCGTGCGGAACGCACGGGAGGGGCGACCTGCTTCTCGTGCATCTTCTTCGATTCGGTCAGGTACCTGGCGGCGAACGCCATGTTGAGCAGGCAAATCGCCGCTGCCACGATTCCCGGGGCGGCGGTTCCCATCCGCAGCGTCGCGGCTCCCGGAAGTAGGTCGACGCCGCCGGCGCTGACGGCTAACGTGCCGAGGACGGGGCCGAGCGCGACGCCCAGATTCGTGGCGGCGGACAGCCATCCCAGGCCGCGCGCCCGGTCGGCTGGCTCCATCGTGTCGGCCACATAGGCCTGGATCACGCCGACCGTGCCGCCTCCCGCTCCCTGCACGATTCTTGACAGCAGCAGCACTGGCAGTGTCGTGGCAAACCCGAAGATGAGATAGGCCGCAGCCGACGCGCCCAGGGCGACGAGCAGGGCCGGGCGCCGGCCGAACTTATCCGAAAAGCGCCCCCAGACCGGGGCACTCAACAACTGGGCGATTGTGAAGGCCGACACGACGACGCCGGACAGAAACCCGACGCCGAAGTGCGTGCCGAGGAGGTCGACCCCAGAGCCGCTCAGCTGCTTCACGTAGAACGGCATCAGCGGGACGACCATCAGCAGTCCGGCCATGTCGATGAACGCCGTGGCCATCAGCACGAACAGCTTGGCCGGAATCCTTCGAACTTCCCTGGCTAGAACGTAAAGCAGTCCCGCGGCGATGAGCGCGAGGGCGATGACAACCGCCAGCGACTCCAGCGAGTGAACGAAATCGAGTTCCGTCATGCTCTGATGGCTAGTGTGGTCTGAGGCCCGTGGGTTTCCGATTCTACCCCACTGAATCGTACGCCCGATTGGCGCCCGACTTGCGCGCGGCGCGGACGGGCCGAATGTGTGGATTAGCGCTACTGTGGCTTGCCCGACTGTCTGGGGGCATCAACGGCGGGCCTGACGGAATTCACAATTTACAATTTACAAACGACGCACTTTGTAAATTCCCAATTGTAAATTGTGAATTGTTAATCTTGGGTCATTTCTGTAATACCTCGTTGAGCCGCCGGTAGCCGGCGCGACTCACCGGAAGGCGGTGGCCGTCGGCGAGGATGACGATCCGGTTTTCGCGAGCGTCGAGCTCGACCCTCGCGAGGCGATCAACGTTCAGGACGAACGACCGGTGAATCCGCACGAACTTCTGCGGATCGAGTGAGGCTTCAACCTCGGCGAGAGTCTGCTCCTTCAGGTACTCCTTGCCTTCGTATCGAAAACACACGTAGTCGTCCTGCGCTTGCACGTAGTCGATCTTCTCGACCGGAATCACGTGCACCCTTGGGCCGTCGCGGATGAGAACCCGTCCCGCGTGACCCTGCTTCGGCCGGGCACTCTGGGTGATCTCTTGAACCGGCACTCGATCGCCACGGCGCAGACGGTCGCGGGCGCGTACGAGCGCCTCGGCGACACGTTCGGGACCGAACGGCTTCAGCAAATAGTCGACGGCGTTGACCTCGAACGCGCGCAGCGCATATTCGTCGTATGCGGTGACGAACACCACGGCAACGTCGCGGCCGACCAGCTCGAGCACCTCGAAGCCGTCGAGCTTTGGCATCTGGACGTCGAGAAACATCAGATCCGGACGCAGCTCGGTGACGGCTTTGACGGCCTCGAAGCCATTCCCACACTCGGCAACGACGTCGATATCGGGGAGGTTCCCCAAGTACTCGCGTACCACCGCACGTGCGAGCGGCTCATCGTCGACAATCAGCACACGGAGCGTCGAGGGCTCGTCACTCATTGGGTGGACCACGGCAGCTCGATCTCGACCCGAAAGCGCTCTGGCTCTGAGCGCGTGTCGAGTCTCGCCGAGGCGCCAAACATCGCCGCAAGCCGGCGCCGCACGTTTTCAAGGCCAACGCCGATGCCCTTGGGGGCAGGCGCATCCTGGTCGCGGGGGTTTTCAATCGCGATCGAGAGACGGCCCTCGTCGCGCATGACATCCATCCGGATGACGCCCCCTTCGAGCAACTCGGCAATTCCGTGCGTGACGGCGTTCTCGACGAGCGGCTGCAAAATCAACGGCGGTACGCGGCACTCGATGGCGTCCTGGTCGATGCGGCGTTCGATGCGGAGCCGTGAGCCGAAGCGCACTTGCTCGATATCCAGGAAGCGGTCGGCCAGGGCCAGCTCGTCGGCCAGTCGGATGCGGTCGTGGTCGCTGACACTCAGCGTGCTCCGCAGGAAGTCTCCGAGCAATGTGCACATCCGCCGTGCGCCGACAGGATCGCTGGTCGTCAGCGCGTTGATCGAGTTCAAGCTGTTGTACAGGAAATGGGGATCGATTTGCGCGCGCAGCGCCCTGAGCTCGGCCTCTTTGGTCAGGACCTCCAGTTGCAGGCGTTCTTGTTCGGCCTGGCGGGCCGCCTCGATGGCGATCACCGCATGGTGGACGGCAATCGAGAGCAGAAACAGCAGCACGCCGACTGCGAAAAGAAACGGCAACTGCTCCTCATAGCGTGACACGGCGGCCGCGAAGGTCGGCACGGAAGACAGCAGGGCAAGCCAGGCGCGCGCGAATCCGAGCAGGAGCGCGCCCGAGACGAGCGCCGCGAGTGCCGACGACGCGAGCACGCGCAGAATCGCGCCTTCCATGAGTGGAGTGGCGCGACAGACGTAGAGCGCGGAGAGACAGACGAACGCGTACAAGAGGAACAGCGGCACCAGCAACACCAGCGCCTCGACCCATCCCATGCCAAGCTGCGTCAGAACGGCGGCAAGCAGGATGGCGAGCACCAGCCAGCCAGCAAGGTATCCCACCAGGCGGCGCGGCTCTCTGAAAATTGGATGCATCGCAACAGGGGCGAGTTGGCTAGTTCTTGATCTCGACGCCGCCCATCATGACGAACCCTCGCAGGATGAGGCGCGGCGCCGACAATCCCGACTGTTGCCTCGTTTTGTCGTCGATGCCTCCCATGAACGGCGTGGCCTCGACGATCACGTTCCAGGTGTTCGGCACGAGGATTTCGAAGCCGCCCATGATCGTGAAGACGTCGATCACGGCCTGGTCGCCGGCGAGCTTGGCGTCCCGCAAGTCAATCTTGCCGCCGCCCAGGAACGCCGTGAGCTCGGCACGCTGAAACGCCTGCGACATCACCTTGCGCCCGAAGCCGCCCATCACAACCAATCCTGACACCACAGCGTCGCTGCTCACGGTCGTCCCCCCCTCCCGCGGCTCGTCGATTGATTCCCGGTCTACTATTGCTCCAATCCCCGATTCGACGCCTCTCGAGTATGCCTGCCAGGCGAGTCGGCCGCCGATGAAAACGAGTGCCATCGGCCAGTAATCCCAGAGGTTCACGTCGGTGAGACCAATCCGGTTTGCAAGCATCGAAACGCCGATCAGAATCCAGAGTCCACCTGCGAGGAACCGCGTCGGAGTTCGCCATTCGACGATTTGCGCGACGCCAATCACGATGAACCCGACAGGCCAGTACCGAAGGTAGTCTCTCGCGTCCAGAATGTTGAGGTTGTCGAGTGTGAACAGCACTCCCGCCGTCACGATGAACAGCCCGATGACGAGCTGAACGATTCGATGAAATGGTCGCCTCGACTCTCGTCGATGGCTGGCTGCGCGCTGGGCGGCGTCGTGCCCCGCCATCGCGACCTGCTCAGCCGCGTCGCGGACGCCGCTCACGATTCGCTGCACCGTATCGTGCACTTTCGGTTCGTCTACCATGGTTTTTACTCAGCCTTCCGCTCACGAACGGCTACCGCGTCCCAGGCGATGGCGATCCCCCAACCGACGAGGAGGAGCGGCCAGGATTCACGGTACCGCAGGATCCGCAAATCATTCAGGAGCAGCCACACGCCTCCGAAGAGCAAGAAGATCCCTTCCCGACGACCATGTCTCGCGGGTGCGAGCATTTTCGTCAGGCCGATGCCGATGGGAATGAAGGGCCAGAAGTGCCTCGTGATCGACCACTGGACGATGTCGATGTTGTGCAGCGTCATCAGGGCCCCGAAGAGGATCAACATCGTGCCGGTGACGACCCCGCCCCAATTCGCTACCGGCTGCTTTCCACCTTCCATCGCCAATTCCCCCTAGAGCGACCGAACGAGGTCCCACATCGCCTCGTAGAGAACACGAGCGATTGCGTGAAGCGGCCCACCCTCGTGGCCATCCAACGCCGTGGCGACTGCCGTGGGCGACGTCAACAGGAGCCGAATGGCCACTCCAGCCGTCGCGGAGGCCACCAGCATCACCACACCTGCCATCGTTGTCGCGATATCTCGGGTCTTCATTTTCTACCTACCCGTTGGACAAACGCTCGAAGTTTTGTGACGTCGACTCTCTGGTTCAAATTACGCGAGGAGACGTCCATACGATTTGGCGATTCGGCGAATGTCGGCCGATTCCCGGCGAATGACGGGTAAGCTCCGGTGAACCTTGCTGGCATGCGGACCGAAACGAGGATGTCGTAGCCGACTAGGCGCTCACAGCGCGCCTGCGTCCCTCGACAAAGCTCGCCCTGAGCAGGAGTCGAAGGGCGCGAGCGACCGAGCCGGCCGCCTGTGCCAAGGCTTCGGCGAGCCTCGCCCGAGCTCGAAGAGCGAAGGCGAGGGTACAATGGCGAGCGCGCCATGATGCCAGTCGTCGAACTGCTCACCAGCTCGAGCCTCGGCTCGCTCCTCGGCATGAGGCACGCGCTCGAGCCCGATCACCTCGCCGCCGTCTCGACCCTTGTCGCGGGGGAACGAAGCGGCGCCAAAGCGATGTGGCTCGGAGCGTGCTGGGGATTCGGTCACACGTTGACGCTGCTGGTCGTTGGTGCTGTCCTCGTGGCCCTTCAAGCCGAGATGCCTGCGACTGCGTCCGACGCGTTTGAATTCGGTGTGGCGCTGATGCTGGTCGGTCTCGGGCTGCGTGCGATCTATCTGGCCGCGCGCCAGGGCCGGGAGGGACCGTCGTTTCCGCATCACCACGGTCAGCTCGTGCACGTCCATCCTGGTGTACCTGCGCATGTGCACATCGGGAAGTGGACGCTGGCGCGAGGGCCGCTGCTCGTTGGCGCGGTGCATGGTCTCGCCGGAAGTGGCGCACTCACCGCCCTCGTCCTGACCACGCTGCCCTCTACAGCCGCACGGCTGATTTACATCGCGCTCTTCGGGCTTGGATCGACGGTGGGCATGGCGCTGCTCTCCGGTCTACTCGGATGGCCGCTCGGACGGCTGTTCAGCCACCGCACACTCGCACGCGCGGTGTCGTTGACGGTCGGCTGTGTGTCAACGGCGATCGGCCTGGCTTGGGGATATCCGTTGGTGGGTAGGATCCTCGGGGGCTAGAGGCTCTGGGCTGGAGGCTGGAGGCTGGGGGGCTAGAGGCTGGGGGCTAGAGGCTGGAGAGGCTGGGAGCTGGCTGAAAGCTGAAAGCTGAAAGCTGGAAGCTGGAAGCTGAATTGAAGCTGAGACTGGCGGTTTGGGACTGGGGGTTGGGTCGGGCTCCCAGCGAAACTGGAGTCCAGGTATCCCGGCCTTGACTCCAGCCACTTGCCCAATCACTAAGCCTCCCAGCCCCAAACCTCATGTCCCAGCCCCCAGCCCCCCAGCCCCCAGCCTCCAGCCTCTAGCCTCTAGCTACTTCGCTACCTCGAACAACGTGCCTGCCCCGCCGCCGATGGCAGCGCCAATCAGCGCCCCCTTCTTACCGCCGAAAATCCCGCCAAGGCCGGCGCCGGCTGCTGAAGACCCGCCGATCACCATCGCGGTCTTCTTCCAATCGCGGGAAGACGCCTTCGCAACGCGCGGGGCGGGCGCGCGACGCGGCGCTGAATACGTTTCCGCCGGATACGTCACGACCGTGCTCGCCGGACGCGCGATGGTCGCTCGCGGCGACGCGTGGCTGTCGTCCACGCATTCGGCGGCAGCCGTCCCTGCCATCTGCCGAATGATGGCGCGTTGTCCGGGCTCGCATCGAATCTGTAGAAGCGGTGTGGCCGCAACCCGCGAATCGCCGTCCAGGCTGATTCGCTCGTTGACGAGCGCGGGCTGCGCGAGTTGATATGAATCGGCGGCGGCTGTGCGGGGGTTGAATAGCGCGTACGCAATCATCAGGACGCCGACGGCAATTGCCCCGAACACGACTCCAATCAAAGTCCGCATGGTTTCGCTCCTCGCGCATCCCTTTCTCAATGCCGATGCCAATGACGAGAATGTATTAGTTCATTATTTTCAATGAGTTGCGTCGGTCGCCGAAACGAGCGGGTGTCCTCCAAGGGGGTCATCAGGATTGGCACCGGTAGAATGGGACGCGATGAGCACGCGCGTTCTGATCGTCGAAGACAACCGCGATATTGCTGATCTCGTCGCGCGGGCTCTCGGCAAGGCCGGTTTCACCACCGATGTCATTTCTTCGGGAAGAGAGGCATTGACCGCCGTTGCCGATCACCCGCCGGATCTGGTCATCCTGGACTTGATGCTCCCTCAAGTGGACGGTCTGGAAATCTGTCGAGCCATCCGCACGAACGAGAAAACCGCGGCTGTTCCCATCATCATGTTGACCGCTCGCGCCGAAGAATCCGACCGCATCGTCGGGCTCGAGCTCGGCGCAGACGACTACGTGGCGAAGCCCTTCAGTCCCAACGAACTGGTTGCGAGGGCCCGGGCCCTCCTGCGTCGTGCCCAGCGCGGGCAGGCGCCGCGGGGCTACGCGATCCGCTACGGGGCGATCCTCGTCGATCCCGAAACCCACACCGTCTCCTGCCAGGGCGCGACCGTGATGCTCACCGCCAAGGAGTTCCTGCTGCTCCACTACCTGATGCGACATCCGGGCCGGGTGCTGTCGCGTGACGTGCTGTTGACCGACGTATGGGGCTATCGATACACGGGAGGAACGCGCACCGTGGACGTGCACGTGCGGCGCCTGCGTGAGAAATTGCCACCGCTCGCTGATGCGATCGTCACCGTCAAACAGTTCGGCTACAAACTCGTTGACCCGGCACCGGACCACAACCCGAGGTCCAGGCCATCGAATCACGACTGACAAGCGTCATGACAAGCTTCCGCTCCAAGCTCTTCGTGGCTGCTTTCGCGACAGCGACCACAGCGCTTGTGGTGGCGGGAATACTCTTCGCTCAATCGATGAAGCGCCGCGCCGACCGGCAGCTCGAACAGACCCTCGTGGCCGAGGCTCGGCTGGCTTCCGAGCTTCTCGCCCGGGATCAGTTGACGAGTTCGTCATCCACGACTTCAACGTTCGATGAACTCGCCGATCGAATGGGAGAGCGGCTGGTCGCCCGCGTGTCGCTGATCGCTGCCGATGGGCGCGTGGTCGGCGATTCGGCCGAGCCGCCTGAGGCAGTCGCGTCCATGGAGAAACACGATCGTCGGCCGGAAATCGTCCAGGCACAGGCGAGCGGTCTCGGGCGGGCACGCCGTTACAACGACACGCTGCGGGTCGACATGCTCCACGTCGCGGTCCCCGTCCGGCATCCGACCGTTGCCTTCGTCCGCGTCGCGCTGCCGCTGACGAACATTCGTCAACAGCTCCGGACAGTCGCGAACGTGACGAGTCTGGCGCTGGGCATCGCGCTCATCAGCGCGGCTGGAATCGCCTGGTTGATTTCCGGACGTCTCGGCCAACGGGTCCACGACATCGCGGAAACGGCGCGGCGTTATGGCGCTGGCGACCTGAGGCCACCGTCGCGCGATTACGGCGATGACGAGCTCGGAACTGTGGCGCGCGTGCTCGACACCGCCGTGCACGACATGGGGCGTCGGCTGTCTGAGCTCGCCCACGATCGGGCCCAGATGGAGGCCATCCTCAGCGGCATGATCGAAGGCGTGATCGTAGTCGATTCGCACGGCCGCGTGCAGCTCGCGAACGGAGCGGCCCGCCGCATGTTGCGTCTCGACGAGCTGGCCATCGGGCATCCCTACGTCGAAACCATTCGCCATCCCGCCATCGTCGAGCTGCTGGCCGCGGCTCTCTCCGGGCGTGCCACCGACGGTCTTCAACTTTCGCCACCACGCGACGAATCCCGAACCATCATGGCGCGGGCGGCGCCCATCATCTCGAGCGGCTCGCAGGGTGCGGTGCTCGTCCTCCACGACATCACGGACCTGCGCCGAGCCGACCAGATCAGACGCGACTTCGTCGCCAACGTCTCGCACGAGCTCCGCACGCCGCTGACGGCCATTCGCGGCTACGTCGAGGCGTTGTCGGAAGGCGACACCAGCCAGGAAGATCGCCAGCGATTCCTGGAGATCGTGGCACGCCACGCGCTGCGCATGGAGCGGCTCGTCAAGGATCTCCTGCGGCTGGCTCGCCTCGATGCGGGTCAGGAAACGCTCGACCTCACGCCCTGCGACACCCGCGGACTGCTGCAGGGCGTGGTCACCGACCTGGCCTCGATGTCCGAGGAGCGCTGCCAGCGTGTCGATGTCACAATCGACCCTCGCGTCGCAACGCTTCGTGCCGATGCCGTCAAACTGCACGACGCGCTGCGGAATCTGGTCGCCAATGCGATCACGTACTCGCCTGAACGGACCACCATTCACCTCGATGTGTCGCGCGCTGGCCCGTCCGTCTCGATCGTCGTGTCGGATGAAGGGCCCGGGATTCCGGAGGAGGACCTGTCGAGGATCTTCGAGCGGTTCTATCGGGTCGATAAGTCGCGGGCTCGGGATCCTGGCGGCACCGGGCTCGGACTGTCAATCGTGAAACATCTCATCGAGCTGCATGGCGGCGAAGTCCGGGCAGAGAATCGCGCGGAAGGCGGGGCGCAGTTTACGATCACCTTGCCCGCCTAACGGAATTTACAATTTACAGTTTGACAATTCACAATTTAACAGAGAGACAGCTGACTGCGGTCGCTCGGTTCGTAAATTGTCAATTGTGAATTGTAAATTCCGCAGGTTCGTGTCAGCGCGCGCCGGCGAGGCGGAGGAGCAAATAGGTGCCGGTGAACAATGAAGTGCTCGCGCTCGTGCTCGGCGGCGGCCGGGGATCGCGCCTCTTCCCCCTGACTCAGCACCGGTCCAAGCCCGCCGTGCCCATCGGTGGCCAGTACCCGGCTGATCGACATCCCCATCAGCAACTGCCTGCACGCCGACATTCGACGTATCTACGTCCTGACGCAATTCAATTCGGCGTCGCTCAACCGCCACGTGGCTCAGACCTATCGGATGGATCTCTTCAGCCAGGGTTTCGTCGAGATCCTCGCAGCCGAACAGACGCCCGACAACCCCAATTGGTACCAGGGCACGGCCGACGCCGTTCGACAGGCGGCGCGTCACTTCGTCCGGTACGATGCCGATTACTACTTGATCCTTGCCGGCGACCATCTGTATCGGATGGACTACGCCGACCTCATCGAAGCCCACATCGACCGCAGGGCCGACATCACTGTGGCCGCACAGCCGGTTGCGGCCGAAGACGCCTCGTCAATGGGGATCTTGCGGTTCGACCGGAGCGGACAAATCGTCGCCTTCGAAGAGAAGCCCCAGCTCGACCGCCTCGCCGCAATCGGCCAGAGCCTCCCGGCCGGCGGGACCGTTCCCGCTCATAGTCCCGACAAGCCCTTCGTTGCGTCGCTCGGCATTTATGTCTTCTCGCGCGACGTGCTGCTCGACGCGCTCGCTCAATCGGCCGCCACCGACTTCGGCCGCGAGGTCATTCCGTCGGCGCTCGACCGCTATCGGGTCACCTCGTATGTGTTTCGTGGATACTGGGCCGATGTCGGCACCGTCGCGTCGTTTTACGACGCGAACATCCTGTTGACGCGCCCGAGCTCGCCCTTCCGGTTCTACGACTCGCATCGGCCCATCTATACACATCCCCGATTCCTTCCGGGCAGCCGCTTCAGCGACTGCACGCTCGGAGACGCCATCGTCGCCGAGGGTTGCTACCTTGACCGGTGTCGCGTCGAGGAATCGGTCGTCGGGATTCGAACGACCATTCACGCCGGCTCGGAGATTCGTCGTTCGGTCCTGCTTGGCGCCGACTTTTACGAAGCGGACCCCGACGCCCCGGCCAGAGGAAGCCGGCCGCGACTCGGACTCGGCCGCGACGTCGTGCTCGACGGGGTCATCGTGGACAAGAACGCTCGCATCGGCGACGGGGTTCGCCTCGTCAACGAATCGGGGACCGACCATGCCGATGGCAACGGCTATTTCATCCGAAACCGTATTGTCATCGTGCCCAAGGACGGGGTCATTCCTGCGGGGACGCGGGTCTAGCTACTTTACGGTGAAGAACTCTCCACCACGGACACAGGGGACGCGGAGGATCACCCTTGTCCGATTGAACCTCCGTGTCCTCGGTGTCCCCTGTGGTGATTAGCTAGCTAAGCTAGAGACAACTGGAATTTGAACCGCGAAGGGCGCTGGAGACGCTGGCGGATCGGCGCTTGCGGTTTGCGCTAGCGCCCTTGCATGGCTTCGAGGCGGCGGGTCGTGAGCCTCGCGAGAATCGAGCACGTCAGCACGATCGTTACCAGGACCAGCGCACCGGCCCAGGCCTGTCGATGCCAATCCTCATACGGGGACGAGGCGTAGTTGTAAATCTGGACGGTGAGCGACGAAATGGGCTGTCCCAGGCTCGTGCTGAAGAACCGATTGTTGAACGATGTAAAGAGTAGCGGCGCAGTCTCGCCGGCGATCCGGGCGAGTGCGAGCACCACGCCGGTGATGATGCCAGGCAGAGCCGCAGGCAACACGACCGAGAAGACTGCACGCGCACGCGTCGCACCCAGCGCCAGTGCACCCTCGCGCATGGTGCCCGGAACGAGGAGCAGCAATTCTTCCGTCGTGCGCGCGATGATCGGGATCATCATCATGCCCAGCGCGATCCCGCCCGCCATCGCACTGAACTGCTGAAACGGCAGAACCGCCAAACCGTAGACGAATACCCCGATGACGATGGACGGCACGCCGTTGAGCGTGTCGGCGGCAAACCGGATCATCGACGCGATCCGGGTTCCTGCGTACTCGGACATGTAAATCCCACTCAGGATACCAACCGGAACGGCCATCAAAGATCCAAGCCCGGTCAGGATGAGCGTACCTACAATCGAGTTCGCCATTCCGCCGCCTTCTTCGCCGACCGGCCGCGGCATCTGTGTGAAGAACGCCACGTTCAGCGCCTGAATGCCCTGACTGATGACAAAAAAGAGGATGAGGGCAAGAGGGACGAGGGCGAAGAGGACAGAAAGTGCGCAGAAGGCGACAAACAACGACGACAGCGCCTTGCGCACAACGCGGCTCATGCGGCCGCCGCCGCCACCGGCGTAGTCTCGACGCGCGGCCCGCGGGCACTCCGCGCCATGCTCCAGATGAGCAATCGGGACAACAGATTGACGATCAGGGTAATCGCGAACAAGACCAATCCGATTTCGACCAGCGCATGGAGGTACAACTCGTCGGCCGCCTCCGTGAATTCGTTCGCGAGAACGGCCGCCATCGTGTACTGCGGAGCGAAGAGCGACGCCGAGATCCTGGGCGTATTTCCAATCACCATGGTGACGGCCATCGTTTCTCCCAGCGCCCGACCGAACCCGAGCATGACGGCCCCGACGATGCCGGTGCGCGCGTAGAAGAGCGCCGCGCGAATCGCCTCGAGGCGCGTCGCCCCCAGGGCGTAGGCGCCTTCCTTTTGCGCCGACGGCACCGAATTGAGCACCTCGCGCGCGACCGAAGAGGTGAACGGGACGATCATGATGGCCAGAATGAGCCCGGCTGCCAACATGCCGACTCCCGTGGGCGGGCCGCTGAAGAGCGGAATCTGCCGGAGCACCTCCGGCGTCCACGTTTCCAGCGCACGCACGGCGGGCACCAGCACGAAGATGCCCCAGAGGCCGTAGACGATCGAAGGAATGGCCGCCAACAGCTCCGTCAGGAACGTGAGCGGCCCTCGAAGCCGTGCCGGACACAGCTCGGCGATGAAGATCGCGATGCCGAGCGCGACCGGCGTCGACAGGACGAGCGCGAGGATCGACGAGTAGAGCGTGCCCCAAATGAACGGAAGTGCGCCAAATTCGCCCGCCACCGGATCCCAGGTCTGGGTTCGCCAGAAGTTCAGCCCGAACTTCTGAATCGTGAGCGTCGACTGACGAGTCAGTTCAAAGCCAATCGCGACGACGAGGCCGATGAGAATGGCCCCGAACAATCCGGTCGCGAATCGGAAGCCGAGATCACGGGAGCGCATGGTCATGGCGAAGCGATCACGACACCTTGATCGTGTTCAAGACGGCCATTTCGAGCTTGACGATCTCCTCGGGCAGCGGCGCGAAGCCGAGCGGGGCGGCGAACTTCTGGCCGTCGGTCAACGCCCACTTCATGAACTCCACCATGATCTTCGCTTTCGGCTTGTCCTTCGGGTTCTCATACAGCAGCAACCAGGTGAACGACGAGATTGGGTAGACGCCCTTCCCCGGCGCGTTGGTGATCGACACTCGAAAATCCGCAGGCATCTTCGCGACCGCGCCGGCGGCGGCCAAGGTCACCGACTGGACACTTCCCTTGACGAACTCTCCCGCGGCGTTCTGCACGGAGCCATAGCTGATCTTCGTCTGAAGCGCGTAGATCAGCTCGACATACCCGAGCGAGCCAGGCGTTTGCCTGACGAGACCCGCCACTCCCTCGTTGCCTTTCCCTCCGATGCCGGCCGGCCAATTGGGCGAGGTCCCGACCCCCACTTTGGTTTTCCATTCGGGCGAGACCTTGGCGAGGTAATCGACCCAGATGTAGGTCGTGCCGGAGCCGTCCGAACGGCGGACGACCGTGATGTCAGTCGCCGGAAGGCTGACGCCGGCGTTCAACTTCACAATGGCGGGATCGTTCCACTTCGTGACCTTGCCCAGGAAGATATCGGCGAGCAGCGGACCCGTAAACTTGAGCTCGGCACTGACGTTCGGGATGTTGTACACGGGCACGACCGCGCCGAGCACCGTCGGGAAGTGCAGGATCTTGCCTTGAGCAGCCTTCAACTGCTCGTCGGTCATCGGGCCATCGGTCGCTCCGAAGAAGACGGTCTGTGCCGTCACCTGTCGAATCCCAGCACCCGAACCCTGCGACTGGTAGTTGATCCGGACGTTCGGGTGCATCTTGTTGTACTCGTCGAACCACTTCGAATAGATAACGAACGGAAACGTTGCGCCTGCTCCGTTGATCTGTGCGTTCTGGGCGGCAGTGCCGGTCACGAGCAACGCGGCTGCGGCGAACGCGGCAGACCATTTCTTGATGGTGCTCATCGATGTGACCTCCGTCAAAAATTCAGCAATCCGTGAATGGCCACGCTCTTGGTCGGCCTCGTCGTGACAATGGCGCGGTCGAAGGCGGCGCGAGGTCGTCCGAAATATTCGGCACCCAATGATCATAACGAAGCAGAGCCTCCCATGACGAGCCGTTTGCAAACGGGTATTTCGGCATAGTTGTCGTTGTCATGGAAGAAATCGGCTCGAAGGCGGCGCAGGGGCCCCGCTTGCCAGCGGTCGAACAGCCCCACGGAATTCGAAGCCCTTCTGATCGTTGACCTCACTCTGTGATAGTCCCGTTCAGAGGAAGTCTGAAGCGAACCTAAGGGTCTCATGTATCGTGGACGATTCGAGGGTGTTACGTTTGCGTAAAATCGGGTCACGCGGTAAGAGAACGCGGCGAACCCTCAGCGTTTCGCCGCAAGAACAACCCCTCCCTCGTTTTGACGAGAAATCCTTCACCGACCAGCACGCCCAACAAGTCATCGCAGAGTTTTGGTTCGAGGTTCCAGAGTCGTCCTGCCTGCCGGCGCGTGAGGCAGAGATCCGGCATCTCGATGTACTCCATCCGAATGCGTACGAGAAGCTCTCCTTTGTCAGTCACCATGTGCCACTCCCAATCGTAGACGTGGGATCGACCGCAAATCTCATGGTGGGCGCCTCGCTTGATGCTCGTGTGTCATCTCGCGCACGCACAAGTAAATTCACCGAATCTGGGTGGGGCGACCAGCCTCGGCGGCCTCGTTCAGCCATCTATCGGGCCGGGTCGATGACTCAGGAGACTCTGATGCGATCGAGCAATCGGCATCGTGATGGGCCTCGGCCGTGCTCGGGTGGCGAACCGCGGTCGCGTTTTCCCTCGGCGCTGACCTCGGCACAACGATCACATCGTGGATGGCATCGCTCAATCTGACGAAGAACGCAAAGCGTGCCGCCTACACGCACATACCGCGAGCTTTCAGGCCGCTGCCACAGTTTTTGGTCGGGCAAGCCAAGGACTATTGGGCAAGGATCTTCACGGCTGGAACCTAAACTCGGATTGTGGGGAACTCCGGCAAGCCGTCTCTCAAAAATCCCCGAACGACGGCGGTTGTGATCCTGCAATGACCGCGTGATTGTGGATGGGCCGATTCCAACTTGAACTGGCCGGCGCCCGGTGTCCGGCAAAAAGAGTGCTGACCTCAGGTCGAAGGCTTCTGCGCCTTCGGGCTGCGATCACTTCTTACCGGTCACCGGCCGGCGGCCAGACGAAATTCCTCCTACGCTGCCCACGAGCCGTTGCGATACAAGGTCAGCGCGACATCGACGTTCGCGCGTAACGCTCGCGCGATGGCCTCCCAGTTCTTTTCACACCGCAAGAGTGTCTTCCACGAGTACAAATGCTTCGGTTTGTGAAAGTCGCTGCTCGCCACGTACGGATAGTGCTTCAAGCTGGTCACCGAGAACAGATCGTCGCGATTGGCGGCTTCCCAGACGTCCACCAGATCCACGAGCCGCTTGCGATGATCCCAGAGATAGCACGTGCTGATCTCGACCCTCCGCGTCGTCCGGTGGTGCGGGTGGCAGGCGATGCTCAACGCTCCTTGCCGCCGAATCTCGCGCAGGATGTCCTCAGCCGGTTGGTCCGCGCTGATGTAGTCGGTAAGGTTCAACGCGATGATGTGAGAGTTCTTCTTGCTGCGAATATGATTCTGCGTGATTTCAGCGCCGGGTATGACCAACAGATCGTACAGGCGCTTGGCGCGACGCGCTTCGGTCTTGATCTCGTCCAGGTAGGCCTGGAACTCGTCCGCGGTGACGGAAAAGCGGCGGTATCCGAGCGACGCGAGCTTGCCGGCCCGCGCAAACAGATCTCGCGCCATCAGGATGTGGTCGGTTATCGCAATCACATCGAAACGTCCGGTCTGACCGTAGAGATCGACGACTTCTCGAATCGAGAGCCGCCCGTCGCTCCACCGGGTATGGACGTGGAAGTCGCACAGCAGGAACGGTTCGTAGCCCGGCACTCTACTCTCTCACATCCACATGTTCGGCATCAGCCGGGCGGTGTCTGAGGATTTCCGACCAGAAATTCCGCACGTACAACCCGAAGACCCGTCCCTTTCCCATCGCACGGTACCGGCGGGCTGACGTCCAGATCCAGCAGTCGCGACAGATGTCGACGCGGCCCATCGGCGTCAGTCGTCGGCCCAGGTTCGTGTCTTCGCCGTGGAACTCAATCCGGCGATCGAATCCTCCGATGCGCGTCAAGGCGGTGCTCCGCACGGCAAAGTTCCCGCCATACAGAATCGATCCCAGTCTCAGGGTGTGATGGACCATCAGCTGTGTGGGCGCAGCGAGTGACGAAGTCGTACAGCCGGGCCGATACGCGGCCGCTCCAGTCCCAATCGTAGTAGCGGTACGGTCCTGTCACCGCCACACGCCCGCTTCGCTGCACGAACCGGCGCTCCACCCGTTCGAGCCAGAAGATCGGCGCGCGGCAGTCGGCATCCAAGTACGCAAGGATGTCGCCCGCTGCCTTTCGACGCGCGGTCTCTCGCGCCACGACGAGACTCTTGATCGGCTCGTCGATCACTCGGACTCGAGGTATTGCGCGAGCGAGAGATGCGGTGTCGTCGGTGCTGGCATTGTTGACCACCAGAATCTCGTCAGGTGGCCGTGTCTGCGCGAGAAGAGAAAAGAGACACGCAGGGAGATAACTGGCCTCGTTGTAGGCGCACACGATTGCCGTGATCGTCATCACCCGGGCTGGCCGGATCCTTCCTCTGGTGGAACCGCGCGCATCACCCGCACGATAGCGTGGCTCTGTAACAACGAGACGCCATTCCGACCACGAAGGTGTGAACTTGTACAGGGACCGGTATCCTCGGCCCCCGCCTTCAATGAGACGGTTTTTTGAGCGGTTCGAGGAGTACGAACCAACTCTCGCAGTCGGTCCGCGAGCCGCCGGCCAATGTGGCTGTGAACGCCAGCCCCAGCGACGGAATGTCCCACCGTTGCTTGGCTCGTCCCGCGTCGACAACGACCCGAAATGGCGTCAGGAGGTTGACCGCCGAGGCATGATCGCGATGCTCATCCTGCACGTCGCTGAAAAGAGCGAACTCGTTGCGAGGACCCAGGTGGAGCTCGAAGCGGCCAACACCGTTGACGATGTGATCGTAGACACGCTCGGTGTACCGACCATCGTCTTCGCGGCACGATAGCCAGCTGCCTTCCAGAATGGTGCTCGCATCGTGGGCAAACGGCGTGAACTGAGGAACGGCTGGGGTCGCCGCCAGACTCATTGCGGAAATCAGCACGGCGAGGGAAACACGACCAGCAATGTGGCGCGGCATGAGATTCGGAGCGTAGCATACCGTTTCGTAACCAACATTTAAGGGGATCTGGCGAAAAGGCTAGGGAAACCTGGCCTTTTCGTCGGTTTGGCTAACGGATGGCTAACATCCAACACTCAGGACTACCGCTGAGCTTGTGCGCTACGATATCCGGGTGCGCAGCCGGTGTCCTTTTTGGATGGGCGTATGAACACGGGTGCGCGATGGGCTGGTGGGGCTGGATCTGCTACTAGGGGAGACGCCAATGAAACCAACAACTCGGGCCGCGTGGCGCGAAACGGGGATCGGCGCGCTGACGATGAGCGTGTTAATGGGCGTGCTGATCTTTGCGACGCGGGCAATGCTTGGAGCAGGCATGAAGCCAGTTGTCAAAGTGCTGTTGGCCGTCGGCGCCGGCGTCGTGAGTGCCTTCATCGTCCTGATTATCTTCGTCGCGCTGTCGTGGGACCGTGGGCGATCAAGCCAACGGAGCCAAACACCTACTAGGGCTGCCGACACTGCGCCTGAACCACCGGCGGAAGAGCGAAAGATTCAGGAGCAGACAGAACGATCGTGACACGAGCGTCGAAACGGTCCTTCGGTGTGATGCTCAATCTGCCTGAGGCCGATCAACTACTCGTCGATCTTCGAAACAGCCTAGAACCGGGAGCAGTGGTCGATCAGCCGTTCTAGGGCGATGCCACGACCGCAGCTCGCGAATGCTGAAGGGCGTCCGCACATACTCACTCGCTGACCGGTGCTTTTTTGAAACACGACGTCCACAGAGGGCTGTATGAAGAGAAATCCGAGACTACGGGGTTACGCCCCGGCCGTATCTAGCCTGATTATTTTGCTGTCTTGGACCGCCGCTGCACAGCAGACTGACCAACGCGCGACACTTCGACGATTACCTGGGGTGCAGGTTGTTGTTGAGGATCTTAAAGTTGTTGAGGATCTTAAAGAGGAAGTCGAGCGAAACGGTCTGACGACCGCCGATATTGTCACCGATACAGAGTTGGCCCTACGTCGTGCCGGTGTTCCTGTCTTTCTCTCCGATGATTCTTTCCAGCCTTCCCGCCAACCCTTTCCTGTATATCAACGTCAATGTCCTCGACTTCACGTCTGATCGGTACGTTAACAGCATCGTAGTACGGCTCGATCAGCGTCTTCAATCGCTTGTGACCAATGAAAGATTCTGGGGAACCACTTGGAACGTAAGTTTAGTGGGTACAACGCGGAAAGGAAATCTCAGAACGCTTCGAGACGTGATACAAGACCAGGTGAACAAGTTCATCAACGACTACCTCGCGGCGAATCCGAGACGTTAATTCGGCGGCTTCAGATAGCAACATCTTCAGCTTGGCTCACGATTTCAGCTTGGCTCACGATGCCCCTTATCTCGTCACCGGAATTCAACTAAACATACGTCGACACCGGTCGGCTGTGCATTCTCTGCCAGCTCGACGGGGTCGATGCCAAGGGCGCGCCGCTCTTCGGGGCGCCCAAGAGCAAGCTCCCGCGCACGATCGATCTCGATGCTGACACCGTCACGCTGCTCAAGGCGCACAAGCGCAGCCAAGCTGAGCTGAAGATGAAGAACCGGACCGCCTACTGCGACCACGACCTCGTCTTCGCCATGGAGTGGCCGCACGTCACGCAGCCGCACGACCGCCTCGGGATGCCGCTCAGAATCGCGAGTCTGGGCGCGCGTGAGTTCCGTCGCCTCAGCAAGGCGGCGGGCGTGAAGCCGATCACGCTGCACGGCCTCCGTCATACGGCGGCGAGCTTAATGGTCGCCCTCGGCGTCCCCATCAAGGTCGTCGCTGAGCGACTCGGACACGCGAACGTCATGATGACCCTGACGACCGACACGCATGTGCTGCCGGGCATGCCGCAGAGCGCCGCCGACCAACTCGCAGCGCTCGTCCGTGGCTAACAAACTGCTAACGAGCGAGACGGGATGAGGGCGAATGAGACGAACTGACATGAACCTGAGACCGCGAAATCCTCAATAAAACCGTTCGACAGCGTACGAGCTGCACGAGCCCACGCAAAAATTTCGTAACCCACATTTAACACGACCGATACGAGCGCGAAACCTGCTCCCGGGTACTGTCGGAACCTGGGAGGGCTATGACCAGGAACCGCGTGCTCATCGTCGAAGACGAGCAGGACATCGCCGGGCTCATCAAGCACACCTTGGAGCGAAGCGGTCAGGCCGAGGCGGAAATCGTCCAGAGTGGAGATGCGGCATTGAAGGTCGTGGCCGATCGGCCCCCCGATCTGATCATCCTCGACCTCAACCTTCCCGTCTTGAGCGGCATCGAGGTGTGCCGGATTCTTCGCTCCCGTGCCGACGGCAGGCACGTCCCGATCATCATGTTGACGGCGCGAACGAGCGAGAACGACCGCGTTTCCGGCCTCGAGCTTGGTGCCGACGACTACGTCACCAAGCCCTTCAGCCTCCGCGAGCTCACGGCTCGCGTCCGCGCCGTGCTCCGGCGGAGCGCGACCGTCGAAGAGCGACCGCCGTCGGGCTACCAGGGCGCGCATCTGAACGCCGACTTCGATGCCGTCGCCGTCTCGGTCGATGGATCGGCCGTGCGGTTGACGAGGCGAGAGTTCGAGCTGCTGCGGTACCTCGTCCAGAACCGCAACCGGGTCATCTCTCGTGATCGGCTGCTCGAGCGGGTCTGGGGCTACGATCGCCTCGTGGAAACGCGCTCGGTCGACGTCCACGTGGGACGGCTCCGCAACAAGCTGGGATCGGCGGGCCGGCAGATCGAAACAGTGGTGGGACTCGGATATCGGTTCGTGGATTAGGCGCTTCCGCCTCCGCCAGGCTTCGGCGAGACTCGCCGGAGCTCGCCCGATTGTCCTGTGCCAGCGAAGGCGGTCGGCGCGCCTCGCCGCAGCGTCAGCGCAAGCGTGGATGAGGGCGGAGCCCCATGTAGTTAGGACGGTTGCTGCTCTTCCCTTTCGATCTGCCATCCGCTGGCGGTCAGTTCGGAGACTTCCCACTTGAACACGGCAACCGTGCGCTCGACGCGGTGCCAGTCCTCGTAGTGTCGAGTGGTCAACTGACTGTCCTGTTCACAGGTGACTTCCCAGCCCGACGGCGTGGCGTGGACCGCGTAGCGGCGGACGTGCTCGGCGTGATGAAGACTGATCGAAAACATGAAGCGCCGATTCTCCTCTTTGTCAATGCGGCTTTGATGTAAATTCCTTGTAACAAGCTGCTACTTCCGCAACTCCCGAAGGATTCTCGGCGTGGCGAACCAGCGAAGCTTACCCGGCTCGTCTGGAGGCAGCGCGTCGACGTCGATGCGACATACCGCTCCCTTCTTGAACTCGACCGGATTTCGAGAACCGATGAGGCGCGCTGCCAGCTCGCCAATCCCTGGCTCGTGGCCGACGAGCGCGATGCGCGAGCGTCGAGACTGTTTCTCGAGATCGGCCAGCACGGCCTGATACGACCCTCCCGGAACGAGAGACTCGGCAGTCACCACGTGTGGCCGGGACTCGCAGGCAGCAGCGAGGATGTCGGCGGTTTGTTTCGCGCGCACGAGGGGGCTCGTCAGAATGATGTCCAGCTCGAGGCCCACCCGCGACAAGCCGCGCGCCGCCTTACGGAATCGCGAGATGCCCGCCTCGGTGAGCGGACGCTTGGTGTCGTCGGGCCACGCATCGCCGCGCGCCTCGGCGATGGCATGACGAACCAGATAAAGCTCGAAGGGACCAGCCATGGAATCAGCTTGCCCGCTCGGCCGCGCTCGTTGACCGCCCACCGACGCGACTACACACCATCGCGATCGCGACCGACTCGCGTACGTATCGCGCGTGCAGACGCCGACAGTCGGTCTCCAGGAGCGTGACGAGGCGATTCAAGCGGCGCCACATCTGGATCGACGGGGGCGTCAACGATGCCTGCAATTGCCGAACACGCTCGATCAACACCTGGCGATCGTGCCAACGGCCCAACAGGTCTTGAGATCGCTTCAAGATGCGCAATTGCGCGCCCCTGCGCTTGTCGCTGGTGATTTCATTGGCGAGCTCCACGGCATAGCGGAACTTCTTCAACGCGACGCGTACTGCGTGCACACGCTCGGGCAAGTAAACCGCCCCGGCGTCCTCAATCGCGGCCCTCAATTCCTCCGCTCGTCGATGAATCCTGGCATCCACGGCCCAATAGACCTCCCGAGCCGCGGTCCGGCTCCGCCATGCCTTGCGGTCAGCCGCCTGGAGGTCTTCCGCCAACGCAGCGAGCTTCGACTCCGCGCGACGAATCTCACGAAGGGGCCACTTCGCCAGCAGGCGTTCGCGCGCATGCTCGCGCTCGTCAGACACGGCGGATGCGACAACGTCGAGCGCGTTCGGCTCAAAACCACCCGATTTTCGGATCTCGTCGATCAACGCCACTGTGACGTCCAGCTCCCTGAGGCGCCCAAGCCGTTGACTGACTTTCCTGAGACGCCGTCCCAGTTCCCCGGCGTCCCCTCCTTCGAGCTGGAGCACGGGAAGCAGCTCCCGCAGGCGCCTGGATGCGATACGCGTGCGGTGCACGGCGCGCTCGTTTCCCTTGCCGACGCCATGTAACATTCGCGTAAGCCGATCCAGGCGATTTTGGAGCAGTTCGTAACGGGACGGTGAAACGGGCATGATATAGGAGGCCGCGCGGTTGGGACGATTATATCGGATGCCTCGGTGGAAGGTCAGCCGCGCTCTAACTTGATGAATCCATGCGCTTAGCCGCCATTGACATCGGAACCAACTCACTCCACATGATCGTGGTGCGCGTGCGTCCTGACTTCTCGTTCGAGATCGTCGACCGCGAGAAGGAAATGGTTCGCCTCGGCGCGGGCGGCCTCGGCGGCCGCGCTCTGACACCGGAGGTGATGCGCACGGCCCTGCAGGTGCTCTCGAAATTCGTCCGCCTCGCCCGCTCCCACAATGTCGACGAAGTCGTGGCGGTGGCGACGAGCGCGACGCGCGAAGCGGAAAACGGTGGCGAGTTCCTGAGCGCCATTGCCGAGCAGACCGGCGTCCGCCCCCGCATCATCTCGGGCACCGAAGAAGCGCGTCTCATTCATCTTGCCGCCGTCTATGGTGTCAGTGTCCCGGGCAACGCGGTCGTGGTCATCGATATCGGCGGCGGAAGCGTCGAAATCTCCAGAGGCACCGGTCCGAACGTCGAATTGGGCCGCACCTTCAAGCTCGGCGTGATTCGCCTCACCGAACGTTTCGTGAAGAGCGATCCGCTCTCCGCGCGCGACGAACGAAAGCTGCTGAAACACATCGATGCGGAAGTCGGGCGCTATCTGGATCAAATCTCGCGCGCGGGCTTCGACCGCGTAATCGGCACATCGGGCACGATCCTCAGCCTCGGCGCCGTGGTCGCAGCGGATCAGGGGGCACCTGACGCACAGTTGCGCAACCGACGCGTGTCGGTGAAGCACCTGCACCGAATCCGGAAGCAGATCGTGTCGCTGTCGCTCGAGCAGCGGCTCCGCGTGCCTGGCCTCGACCCCAGACGCGCCGATCTCGCCGTCGCCGGAGTCGTGTTGCTCGACGCCATCCTGCAACGGCTTGGCACCGACGAGTTCACCTTATGCGACTTGTCACTGCGGGAAGGGCTGATCCTCGATTACATTGCCCGGCACCGGAAACAGATTGCCCAGGTCGACCGCAATCCTGACGTCCGACGCCGCAGCGTCATCGAGCTCGCAGAGCACTACCACTACTGGCCGGAGCACGCGAATCAGGTGGCCCGGCTCGCCCTGGCGCTGTTCGATGAAACCCGCAGCGTGCACGGGCTCGGGGACCAGGAGCGCGACTGGCTGGAATACGCGTCCATCCTCCACGACGTCGGCGTGCACATCGCCTTCGAGCGTCACCACAGGCACTCGTACTATCTGATCAAGAATGGCGACCTGCGCGGCTTCGAGCCCGACGAGATCGAGACGATTGCACTCATCGCGCGCTATCATCGGCGCGCCCAGCCGAGTCCCGACCACGAAGGGTACAGCGACTTTGGACGGCGCCGTCAACGCACCATCAAGGCGCTCGCTGCGATCCTCCGGCTGGCCGAGAGCCTGGACCGCAGTCACGCGCAGATCATCACGGGGATCGAGCTCCGCAATCGCGACGGCGATGCGCTGCTCGGACTGCGCACGTCGTCGGCCGACGCCGAGCTCGAGTTGTGGGCGGCAAGCCGCCATGCGGCGCCGTTCGAACGATTGATAGGCAAACCGCTTCGTGTCGAGGTCAGCAGAAGCGCCTATGACGACCAACCTCACCACCCAGCACGAGTATCCGGGCAAGCTGTTCGTCGTCGAAGGAATCGACGGGTCAGGAAAGACGACGCAGCTGGGACTCCTGGCAAAGTGGCTAAGCGCCGAAGGTCATCGCGTGTTCGTCACGGAATGGAACTCGTCAGCCCTGGTCAAGGCGGCGACCAAGACCGGCAAGAAAAAGAACGCCCTGACACCGATGACGTTCAGCCTGCTGCACGCAACGGACTTCGCTGATCGGCTGCTCTACAAGATCATCCCGCCGCTCAAAGCCGGCATGATCGTGCTGGCCGATCGCTACGCCTACACGGCCTTCGCTCGAGACGCAACCCGTGGCGTCGATCGGCAGTGGGTCCGAGAGCTGTACAGCTTCGCGGTCAAGCCGGACTTGACCCTCTACTTCCGCGTGCCCATCGATGTGTCGCTCGACAGGCTGCTCGCCCGGCGCGTGAAACTCAAGTTCTATGAGGCCGGCATGGACCTCGGCTGGAGCACCAACCCGGTCGAAAGCTTCCGACTCTTCCAGAGCAAGGTGCTCGGGGAGTACGATCGCCTCGTCGACGAGTACGGCTTGGAAGTCATCGACGCGGTGGGCAGCATCACCGTCCAGCAGCAGATCGTTCGCCGACTCACGTCACCGTACCTCGACAGTCGATACGTGGAGACCGCGCATGAGCCCGTCTGAGGCGAACCTCGTAGGCGCCAACGGCGAGATACAGGCCGGCCGTTATTACGGTCGGAGCATCCCATATCTGCCAATAGATGGTTACCCAGGCAAGCTCATCGCTATCGAAGGCACCGACGGCGTCGGCCGCACCACGCAGATCCAGCTCCTCCGGGAGTGGCTGGAAGTGAAGGGCTATGGCGTCGTCGAGACGGGTTGGACACGCTCCCCGTTGATGCAGCCGACCATCGAGGTGGCAAAATCGAGCAACACGCTGAACAAGCTGACGTTCGTGCTGCTCTATGCGACCGATTTCGCCGATCGACTCGAGAAAGAGATCATTCCGGCACTCAAAGCGGGGTTCGTCGTGCTGTCCGATCGCTACATCTTTACGGCGCTGGCCCGCGCTGGTGTCCGAGGCGTCGACCGCGCATGGCTTCGCAGCCTCTACGGCTTCGCCATTGCCCCACACCTGGTGTTTTATCTGAAGGTCGATGTCGAAACTCTGATCGGCCGAGTGCTCGAGTCGCGCGGCATGGACTTCTGGGAATCGGGAATGGATCTCAAAGGCGGCGACGACATTTACGACAGCTTTCGCACCTACCAGAACAAGCTGTTGCGGGAATATACGTCGATGGCCGACGAATTCCATTTTCGGACGGTGGATGCCCGGCGATCCATCGAGCACATTCAGGACGAGCTCCGAAGACACGTGAGCATCTTCCTCGAGGACAAGGAAAGGCCGGCCGAGGCGGCATTGGCGCGTTAGCGACCGGTTACATGAAATTTACACGCCGGAAACCACTCAGAAACTTACCCGCGATACCGTAGTGGAAGTGTTGCTGCAGAACCGGACGCCGATGGGCCGGGCGGCGCGCGAGACCGCTGTGTCCCACGTTCCGACGCCCCAAGAGACACGCACGTCCGGGTCAGCGCCCGCCCCGGCCGCGACCGCCAAGATCGACGTTTCGCACCTGAACTTCTACTACGGGACGCATCGCGTTCTTCACGACATCAATCTGGCTGTTCTGCCGAACCAGGTGACGGCGCTCATCGGGCCGTCCGGCTGCGGGAAGTCGACCTTTCTGCGTTCGCTCAACCGCATGAACGACATCGTGCCCGGCACCCGCGTCGAGGGATCGATCAGGATCGACAATAAAGACATCTACGCTTCGTCGGTCGACGTGGTCGACTTGCGACGAAAAGTCGGCATGGTCTTCCAGAAGTCGAATCCGTTCCCCAAGTCGGTCTTCGACAATGTCGCCTACGGCCTGCGCATCAACCATATGACGCGGTCCCGGGAGGAGCTCCGTCGGCGGGTCGAATCGAGCCTCAAGTCGGCCGCTCTCTGGGACGAGGTGCAGGATCGCCTCCAGACGTCGGCCCTGGCGCTGTCGGGCGGCCAACAGCAGCGACTGTGCATCGCCCGTGCGCTGGCGGTGGAGCCCGAGATTCTACTGATGGACGAACCGGCGTCCGCGCTCGACCCCATCGCGACCCAGAAGATCGAAGAGCTGATCTATCAGCTGAAATCGCGATACACCATCGTGATCGTGACGCACAACATGCAGCAGGCCGCACGGGTGTCCGACGTGACGGCTTTCTTCTGGCTCGGCAAGCTCGTCGAGTGCGACCGGACCAATAAGATCTTCACGGCTCCGTCCGAAAAGCTGACTGAAGACTACGTGACGGGCAGGTTCGGTTAGGCAGCAATTGCCAGGCGGCCACAAACCTGCACCAGAGACACACTTGGAGTACCTCCCTACCCGAGGGTAGAGGCGGTGAGGGCGTGGATTGGAGCCACGCGAGGGAGAGCATGGAAGCGGCTGAACGCGGCGCCCGACATTTTCAGGACGAGCTCGAACAGCTCAAGACACGTCTCCTCGAGATGGGCGGCATCGCCGAGGAGCAGGTCCGCATCGCCATCAAGGGTCTCGTCGACCGCGACCACCAGTACATCGACCGGGTGCTCACCGGCGACGAGCCGCTGAATGCGATGCACATCGAGATCGACAATCGATGCTTCACGCTGCTCGCGTTGTTCCAGCCGATGGCGGCCGACCTGCGTGCGATTGTCGCAGCCGTCAAGATCAATACGGATCTCGAACGCGTCGGCGATCTCGCGGTGAACATCGCCGAAGCGGCGCGTCGCTACGTTCAGCGTCCGCCGGTCAAGAAGCTCATCGATATTCCCCGGATGGCCGGCATCGCTCAGGCGATGCTGCGGGACGCTCTCGATGCGTTCGTGCGGCGCGATACACAGCTGGCGCGGCGGGTGTTGAACGAGGACGACACGCTGGACGATTTGAAAACCCAAATCTTCCGCGAGCTCCTGACCTACATGTTGCAGGACCCCTCGACGATCGAACCGGCGCTCGAACTGATCCTCATCTCGCGGCATCTCGAGCGCATCGGCGACCACGCGACCAACATCGCGGAAGACGTCATTTTCATCGTCTCGGCGCAGGACGTCCGCCATCACGCGGGGTTGCAGGCAGAGTAAGGCAGGTCGGCCTGGTGGGGCGGGTAACGTGACGCCTACCTGACCCTACCTGCCCCACCTGCCCTACCTGCCCTACCTGCCCTACCTGCCCTACCTGCCCCACCAGGCCCACCTGCCCCGTGCCGTAAGTACAATAGGCCGTGTCCGACCTGTGCGTCTTCTGCCACCGGCAGCCTGCGGTCTCGCCGTGGCGACCATTCTGCAGCGAGCGCTGCCGGCTGCAGGATCTGGCCCGCTGGGTGGACGGCCACTATCGGGTTCCGGGCGAACCAGCGACGGAGCCCGACGAACGTGACAGCTCACAACCCAAAACTTCGAAGGACTGAGGTCGCTGTCACCTTGAGCCTTGCCTTCTCACTCCTGATTCCATGTCTGACACTCTGACCGTCATCGACAACCGGACCGGAAAGAAATACGAGCTGCCCATCCACGACGGCACCGTGCGCGGGAACGATTTGCGCCAGATCAAGCTGGCGCCGGACGACTTCGGGCTGATGACGTACGACCCGGCGTTCATGAGCACCGCGAATTGTCGCAGCGCGATCACGTTCATCGACGGCGACAAAGGGATTCTGCTCTACCGGGGCTACCCGATCGAGCAGCTGGCCGAAGAGAGCGATTTCCTGGAGACGGCCTATCTCATTCTGTTCGGCGAGCTGCCGACCGCGGCACAACAGCAGGCCTGGATCCGCGAGATCACCAACCACACGATGCTGCACGAGAACATCAAGAAGTTCATGGAGGGCTTCCAATACGATGCCCACCCCATGGGGATCTTCCTGAGCACAGTCGGCGCGTTGTCGACGTTCTATCCCGATGCGAAGCAAATCGTCGACAAGGCGTCACGACTGCGCCAGACGCACCGGCTCATCGCGAAGGTTCCAAGTATCGCGGCCTACGCGTTCCGGCACAGTATCGGCCGCCCCTACATCTATCCGGACAACGAGCTCAGCTTCACCGGGAATTTCCTGAACATGCTGTTCAAGATGACCGAGCTGAAGTATCACCCGAACCCCGTTCTAGCGCGGGCTCTCGACGTGCTGTTCATCCTTCACGCAGACCACGAGCAGAACTGCAGCACGACTGCCATGCGGAACATCGGCAGCTCGCACGTCGATCCGTACTCCGCGCTCGCAGGCGCGGCTGCCGCACTTTACGGCCCGTTGCACGGCGGGGCCAACGAGGCGGTCCTGCGCATGCTCGAAGAGATTGGCTCGGTGTCGCGGGTCCCGGAGTTCATCAAACGCGTGAAGTCCGGCGACGGCAACGTCCGCCTGATGGGATTCGGGCATCGCGTCTACAAGTCCTACGATCCGCGGGCCAAGGTCATCAAGAAGATCGCCGACCTCGTGTTCGCCGTTACCGGCAAGAACCCATTGCTCGAGATTGCGCTCGAGCTGGAACGTATCGCGTTGCAGGACGAATATTTCGTCAGCCGCAAGCTCTATCCGAACGTCGACTTCTATTCTGGGCTCATCTACCAGGCGATGGGATTTCCCGTCGAGATGTTTCCGGTCTTGTTCGCCATTCCGCGTACGGCTGGCTGGATTGCGCAGTGGGAAGAGATGCTTCTGGACCCCGACCAGAAAATCGCGCGGCCGAGGCAGATTTACGTCGGCGCCACGCAGCGCGACTACGTGCCACGGGAGAATCGTGCGTGAATCGGGTCTAGGGTTGCCCTGGACGCGACCCTCCGCGATGGCCACATGCTGAGATCAGTCCTCGTCCTCGCGCTTCTCCTTCAAACCCCGGCTGCCGTCCGCTTCGACTCCAACCGCGCATGGGAACATCTTCGCCAGCTCGTCGCCATTGGACCACGACCGTCCGGATCGCCGGCTCTCGAGCAGTCCCGCAAGTACATCAAAGATCAGCTGGCGGCGGTCGGACTGACGGCAATCGAACAGAAGTGGATGGCCGATACGCCCGCGGGTCGGCTGGCGATGACGAATCTCGTGGCAACCGTGCCGGGAGCGCGGAAAGACCGGCTCGTCGTCGCTGGGCACTACGACACCAAGCGGTTCAGCGACTTCCGCTTTCTGGGAGCGAACGACGGGGGATCGAGCGCCGCATTTCTCATCGAAATGGCGCGCGTCCTCAAAGCCCGCAACAACCCGCTGACGATCGAGCTGCTCTTTCTGGATGGCGAGGAAGCCGTCAGGCCCGTGTGGGAGGGCACCGATAACACATACGGAAGCCGGCACTACGTCGAGGTGGCCAGGCGCGACGGTTCACTCGCCAGCCTCAAGGCGCTGCTGCTCGTCGACATGATTGGCGATCGCGATCTGCGCATCAAGCGCGACACGAACTCGACGATCTGGCTTTCAGACGCCATCTGGGACGCGGCGCGCGGTCTCAAACTCGAGGGATACTTCGTTTCGTGCCCACCGGACAACATGCGCTTGCCTTGCTCCACGACTGTCGAAGACGACCATCTGCCTTTTCTGAAGGCTGGCGTGCCTGCCGTCGACATCATCGACCTCGAATACGAGCATTGGCACAAACCCGGAGACACGCTCGACGCCGTCAGTGCCAGAAGCTTGCAGGTTGTGGGAGACGTGATGCTGGCAGCGCTGCCCCGGATCGAGGGGCGCCTCACGAACTCCGGGCGGTAGGATCCGACCCACGACCGACGAACGAGCCCTATTCCGATTTTCACAAGCTCGTAGCAAACCTTCTCACCGCAGAGGTGGTTGCCTACAGGCAAGTGAAAACGGTACTAGCCTTTCACCGCAACTCGCCGCGCTTCGTCTACGAGCTGCTGAATCTGCTGGTGCGTGAGGAGGCGACTAGAGGCCTTCGCCGCCGCCAACACGCGATCGACGGTCTGATCGTTGGCCGGCAACCCGTGCCTTTCAAGCCAGAAGACGACGTTCGATCGGCCCGAGAGCGGTCCGATTTCGATTTCCTGTTCGCGTCCGACGAGGCTCGCTGGTACTGCTGCGTAGACGGCGTCCATCAACGCGCGATCGCCCTTCTTGAACGCTTTCACCACAGCGGCCGCGTGGACCCCCGTCGCCGTCCGAAAGGCGTCTCTGCCAATCACCGGGTAGTTGGGCGGGATTCGCACGTCGCACGCACGGGCTACGGCCTGGCAGTAGGCGCCGAGCCCGCTCAAGTCGCGATCGATGTATCCCATCATCACGAGATTGACCAGAAGCAAGTCGATGGGCGTGTTGCCGCTTCGCTCGCCGATGCCAAGCGCAGAACCGTGCAAACGAGTGGCTCCTGCTTCCAGCGCCGCGATGGCGCTCGCCACACCGAAGCCGCGATCTCGATGCCCGTGCCAGTCGATGCCCACGTCGGCGCCGAGCTCGACCATCAGAGATTTCACGAACGTGACGATGGCCTTCGCGCCGTTCGGAGTCGTGTGCCCCACTGTGTCGGCAATGCACACCCGGGATGCCCCGGCCCGAATCGCCGTCGCGTAGAGCAAACGCAGTTGCTCGGGGTCGGCCCTGGTCGTGTCTTCGGTGACGTACATCACCCGAAGGCCTTCCTTGACGGCAAAGCTGATCGCGCGTTCGGTGCAGGTGCGCAGATAGTCCAGCGACCATCCCTCCGCGTACTGCCGGATGGGGCTCGAACCGATGAAGGTGCAGCATTCAATTGGAACGCCGGTCCGCTGAGTAATCTCGGCGATTGGCGTGATGTCGGCCTCTACCGTTCTCGCCGCGCAATTGGCCTGAATCTTCATCCGGCCATCGCTCATCGCCCGGGCGAGCCGCTCGACATCCTCGGCGACTTTCGGACCTGCCCCTGGCAAACCGATATCGACCGTGTCGATGCCGAGCGCGTCCATGTGCCCGAGGATCTCGATCTTTTGATCGATCGCCGGCATGCGTACCGAAGGCGACTGCAACCCATCCCGCAGCGTCTCGTCGTTGAGCATGGCCACAGGATGACGCGGGCCGACGGCGTCGTGGTTCCAGTCGTAAATCAGTGGATGAGGGATGGTAGGCACTGAAAACCGATGCGGTCACGCGCCGCTGGCCGTTCTCCTATTCTGGCCGCGAGTGGAGCTCGTCGTGGCTGCACGAACGCCGAGAAGACCGGCCAGGAGAACCGCACCTGCGGAAGCCGAGGCGATCCAGAGCCCCCGCGCAACCGCTGGACGCATCCAATCGTCGACCCTCGCATAGGCCGTTCCCTGTTCTGCGGCCACTGTCGCCGCATGCACGTAGCGACGGCCGGCCACTGCAAGTTGGTGGTCGAAGACCACGTTCCACAGGACGACCGCCCAGGCAATCCAGAGCGCCAGCGCCCAGCGCGCGACGCGGGGCTGCCGTCGAAGGCTGGCCAAACGCTCCACCTGCAAATTGTACATAGAACTTTTCTCGTGTTCACGTCTCCGTGAAATGAGAACAGAAATCTGGTAGCGCGCCACATGGCGGTCCATTTCAGCGCCGCCGGGCGTACGCCCGAAGCGCGACCACCACGACCGCAACGCCAACGGCGATCCAGGTAACAAGGCGCGGGGCGTCACCACTCGTCGTCTGTCCCAAATACACCGCCGCCAGCAGCAAAACGACGAGGGCAGCGACACTCGCGACCAACGGTGCCGCCGATCGTTTGGCGGCCGGCAGGCTTGTACTTCGCTTCGGTCGTCGCCGTGCCACAGCGATAACAGATGAGCGCCTTGTCGGCAATCTCGGTGGCGCACTGACGACAAATCACATCAGCTCACAATTCAGAAAGGACGGCCAACGGTAAGGCGGTCGGTCCCAGGCCGCCCTGCGGTCCAACTCTCCACCACGGAGGACATCGAGGACGTGGAGGTTCAATGGTCATTGATCCTCCGTGTCCTCCGCGTCCTCTGTGGTGAACAGGTCCCTCCCGAAAAGCACGTTCGAGTGCGGCGGCAACGCGATCGGTCGAGAACTCGCGCTCGGCACATAGAAAATGCTCGATGGCCGCGAGGTCGGGCTCTCCGGTCGCAACATCGTACTCGGTCGTCACATCGGGCGTGAGATAGATCCTTCGTACGTCATCGACTGCCGTGACGGTGTGCTGGATCTCGTCGGGCATCGCCTCGATACGACCGTACTGCTGCACGAGCTTCAGCGCCTTCTTCGGACCGATACCTTTCACGCCGTCGTTGAAATCCGTGCCCACGAGGATCGCCAGATCCACGAGCTGTTCGCGGTCGATCTTCCAGGTCTCGAGGAGTCGACTGAGATCGATGAGCTCCGGCACAATCGGCCTCGACGTCCCTTGGCTCGGCAGAAACTCCCTGCCCGAGATCGTCAGAAATCGCAGCAGCCGGGGTGTGCCGAACATCAACGAGTCGTAGTCCTTGCTGCCGGCAGCCCAGACGTGCCCTGCCGCAGCCATGTGGGCTGCCTGGGCCTCGCCTTCAGACGGCGCCTGCACGGTCGGGATGCCCATGAGGCGCAGCAGCGTGCGTGCTTCATCCACCATTTCCTTGGTCAGCCGCGACGTCATCGTGGCTTTGGAGTATGCCGTTGCGAGATCGCCCGCGCGTACGGCTTCGGCGCGTTCTTCTTCGTAGCGCTGCCTGATGGCTCGCCGGCGCGTGATTTCGGCCGCCTTCAAGGCCGGCGGCGCGCCGTCGAACACGAAGACGAGCTTCAATGCGTGATCTGCGATGAGCCGGGTGGTCCGATAAAACAGTCCTGATAGATGCGACGTGATCCGGCCCTTCGAATCGCGCAGCGGCGTGCCGTCGCGGAGTCGGATGAGGGCAAGGAATTGATAGAGCTCGCCGTTGCCATCGATGGCCAGCGAGCGACCGTGCAGCTCCTCGAGCGACGGCGTGTCTTTAATGATGATCGGTGTAAGAAGGACCCCCAACGGGATGCTCCGCTCGACAAGCAAGACTCTAGCCGTGCTTGTCACCCAGAATTAGAATCGAACGTTGTAGAGCACTTTGAAATTTCGTCCGATCTCGGGTGTCAGGTCCTTCAGGTAGTTGAGGTGATTGCGGTATAGGGCGTTCGTCGCGTTGTCGAGTCGCGCGGTGATCGTGTTCGTCACGCCGGCACGGACGAAGGAGTACGACGCATAGAGCTTCATCAGGCTGTATCCGTCAGTCGGTGTTTCGCCCACCACGCCTTCAGGGCCCTCTTCCGTGTAGACGCGGTCTTGGGTCGCCGTGAACACGCCCTCGATTCCAGCCTGGAACGCGTTCCGCTCGAACCGGCCGCCCACACGACCTCGGAGGGGAGGCATCCGCGGCAACGGTTGATCCGTCGCTGTCAGCTCACCGCGAACGTAGTCGATCCCGCCCTCGATCCAGATATTGCCGCCGACCGGTACATCGACGTGCGATTCGACGCCTTGGAGACGGCTGTCCCCTGCCGTAAATACCGTTTCGGGCAGGTCGTCAATGACGTTGCCTGTCAAGCGACGAAAGATGAAGTTGCTGACGTCGTTGAGAAAGTACGTGAGCTCTCCGCTGGCGCGTGTGGCGCGCCAACGCAGGGAGACGTCGAAGCCGAGCGCATGTTCCGAATCGAGGTCTGGATCGCCGATTTCGAACGCGAAGTTGCCGACATGCGGTCCATTGTTGTACAGCTCCTCGAGCGCAGGATTACGCGACGCCCGCGCGAAACTGAGAGCAATCGTGGTCGCATCGGTCGGATGAACCAGCAGACCGAGCGAGCCGGAAAGATTCGTAAAGTCTCGAGGCGGCGCCTCCGCCCTCGGGTCGAACGTCGTGTGATCCACGCGGCCGCCGAACTGGAACGTCACGTGAGAGGTCGCCGTGAATTCCTCGTAGACGAAGCCGGCGACGGCGTTCTGGTCGACAGGCGGCGCCAGCGCCTCTTCACCCACGCTTTCGTAGTCGCGCCCCAGGACCCATCCGCCTAGCGTCCCCTTCAGCTTGATCCCGCCTCGATGATTCAGTCGGAGGTCGAACTCCGTCGTGTTGTTCTTGAATTCGGTGACGATCAGGTCGCCGTCGCGCTCGTCATGGCGGTATCGACGAACGCCGAGCGACGCCCGGACGCCGCTGAAGAAGCCATCACCGATCCGTCGCTCCCCGCGAAGGTTGAAAATCTGACGCCGCGGATCGACGTTCGTCTCTCCGTCTTCGACGATGGGAATCCCGTAGTGCGTGCGGTCGTAGGCATAGCTTCCGCCCAAGTACCCGTTCTGTCCGGTCCACGATGCACCCACCTCGCCAAACCCGCCGCGGGTGAACGAATTGGGAATCGTTCCATCCGGGGTGTCGTAGTCGCCGGTCCGCCGCCCACTGCCGCCCGCGTGCAACGCGAACCGACCATTGCCGACCGTCACGTCGCCAGAGCCACCGCCCTCGGAAGCCGCCGACCCGAAATCGGCCGTGGCGCCACCGTGCGCCCCCATGACCGACTCGGTGGGAATCCTATTCGAGATGACGTTGACCAGGCCACCGATGGCATTGGCGCCGTACAGCAGCGACGCGGGCCCCCGAACGACCTCGATGCGGCTCGCTGATGCGGGGTTCACGTTGACGCCATGATCGCCGGACTGGCTCGACAGGTCGCCCATGCGCCCGCCGTCTTCCAGGATCAGCACGCGATCGCCATCCAGGCCGCGGATGACGGGGCGCGCCGGACCGGGACCGAAGCTGCGACTCGCGATGCCCGGTTCGTATTGGAGAGTGTCCCCGATGGTGCTCGAGCGTTCCTTCTCGAGCTCCTGGCCGGCAAGAACATTGGTCGGTTGGAACGAATCGAATTGGTTGCGGCTTTCAGGACTCACCGAAACCACTTCGGTGAAGTGAAGCTCCGGATCGACCGCCAGTTCCACCGAGACCGGCGACGCGGCAACGGTGATTTCCGTGCGTTTGGGCGTAAATCCATCCGCGCGAGCGAGCAGATGGTATCGCCCGGGCGGCACCTCGGCGATCGTGAACCTCCCGTCGGGGCCAGTTCTGCCGACGCGGTTCAGTTCTTCGATTGTGACAGTGGCATCACCGACGTTTTCGCGCGACAGGCTATTGGAAAGCGTGCCACTCACGGTCGTCCCTTGCGCCGCCGACGTCGCGGCTGTGAAAAGCAGCAGCAAGAATGCAAGGAGTGGACGGCTGACGGAGCGGACTGCGAAACTGCTCATCAGGTCTCCTCGGACATCCGACTGGGAAGCGTAGCCGGCGGGGGCAGGGGTGTCGCCTGTTCTCCGACGAGTGGTAGAAAATAGACCCTAAACAGGGGATGCGCCCCAATGACCGGTGCGGAACCCGGCACGTCATGAGCGACCCGCCGCGAGCGAACCGCGACAGACTCTCTGGCTGGGTACGCCGCTCGTTAGCCAGATCACACCGCTTATCGGCTGGAAGTAACCGCCGGTCGGCTTGGAGTGCCGCTTTTGTCGTCGAAGGCGTAGAGTTCGAGCCGGACAGGCGCCACCCCCACCGTGTTGATGACTGAGCTCCTGAACCTGATCGGCATGAGTACTGGCATCGCGCTCTACGCGATGCTGCTCGCAATGGTGGTCCGTGCGGGCCGGCCGCCGTCCGCCCCGAAGGTCGATCCGCTGTTGCTGGCCACCGCCGTACTGGGGCTGGCCTGGAACCTCTCGGCGTTGCCGGCCTACGAGCTGCCCAAACTCGGAATCGTCGGCCCGTTCGCCGCGCTCACCTCAGTCGGTTTCTGCTGCCTTGGATTCCTTCCAGCAGTGGTCGTCCACTCGGTCCTCCGAGGTGAGCGTGACCAGGGATGGACGTGGCAGAAGCGAGCCATCGCGGTCACGGCCTATGCGGTCAGCGCGCTTGCTGCGGTATTGCACATTCGGGCTGCGTGGCTCGGCGGCCCGCTGCCGTCGACACCTGCCATGCGACTTCTGACCTACACCTTCGTCGCATTGGTCGTTCCGTTGTTTGCGGTCACCCGGCGCCAGCCGCATGCGCGCCGGGCCTTGTGGGTCGCGGCGCTGTCGGTCTTCGCAGTGTCGGCCCTTCACCTGAGTCAGTTTCATCAGGGAGACGCATCGTGGCTGGTGGAGCTTCTCGGCCACCACGCATCGTTGCCGCTCGCGTTTGCCATCCTGTATCAAGACTTCCCGTTTGCCCTCGCGGACTCGTTTCTGAAGCGCGCGCTGACTCTTCTTGCGCTGGTGACTGCGGCGTTCGTCGCGGTCGCCAGCTTCAGCCGTCCCGCTCACGGTGCCACCGCGCTCGGTGGAGCGGGCGACGTCGCCATCCTCGTGACGCTGTGGGTGTCGACGGCGCTTTTCTATCCACGCCTGCGCGACGTCGCTGCCTGGTTCGTCGATTCAGTCGTGCTCGATCGGCCCGACTATGGCGCGCTCCAGACTTCCATCGGTCGCAGCGTGCGCCGGAACGAGAGTATTGAATCGGTGTTGGACACGGCCTGCGCGCAACTGGCGCCGGCCTTGAGCGCTCGAGCCGTCAGATGGCATGAGTTTGCGGCGAACGCGGACTTGGACTCCGATGCCGGCCAACGCAACAGCGCCGCGGCCGCCTTCGTCGAGATTCCAGTGGCCGAGCCTCCTCGATACGCTATTGAGGTTTCAGCTCTGCTCGCCGGTCGTCGTCTGCTGTCCGACGATCGGGCTGCGCTGGACGCGATTGCGGCACTGCTTGGCCGCCGCATCGATGCCATTCGCCTGGCCCGCGAGCGCTATGAGCGGCAGCTTCGGGAGAAGGAGCTCGACAAGCTGACGACCGAAGCCGAGCTTCGTGCCCTCCGATCGCAAATCAATCCGCATTTCCTGTTCAATGCGCTCACGACGATCGGGTACTCATTCAGACTGCCCCGCCCCGGGCTTTGCAGACCCTGTTGCGGCTCACGTCCCTTCTTCGGGCAGTTCTCCGGTCGGAGGGCGAGTTCACGACACTCGGCCGAGAGGTCGAGGTCATCGAGGCCTATCTCGACATCGAGCGCGCACGATTCGAACAGCGGCTTGCCGTGACCATCGACGTACCCGGATCGCTCCGGGGGATTCGTGTGCCGCCGCTCGTCCTGCAGCCTCTCGTCGAAAACGCGGTCAAGCACGGCATCGCTCCGCACCGGCTCGGCGGAGAGGTGACCGTCCGTGCCAGACTGGACCCGGAGAACATGCAGACGAGCCGCCTCTCGCTGGTCGTTCGGGACACAGGAGCGGGCGCGACGGCGGATGCGCTTCAACGGGGACGTGAACGGGGTGTCGGCCTGCAGAACGTGGAACGGCGCCTTGCCGGGCAGTACGGCCCTCATGCGTCTCTGTCGATTCAGTCGGCCCTCGGCGAGGGAACGACCGTTGAGATTCGCCTGCCCGTCCAGTCGAAGGAAGCCGTGGAAGCCTCGCGCGGTCAGGTTCCCGCATGAGCGCGAAGCTTCGCCTCGTCGTCGCCGACGACGAGCGTCCGGCGCGCTCCTTTCTGGTCGCACTGCTCCGTTCGTTCGACGATGTGGCGGTTGTTGGCGAAGCGGAGTCTGGCAAGGAAGCCGTGACAATCATCGAGAACGAACGGCCCGACCTCGCGCTCCTGGACCTGCAGATGCCCGAACTCGACGGCATCGGCGTCGTCCGGATGTTGAAGAAGTCCGACATGCCGCTCGTGGCGTTTGTGACCGCGTATGACGAGTACGCCGTCAAGGCGTTCGAGATCAACGCGGTGGACTATCTGCTGAAACCGGTCGACAAGGCGCGGCTGCGGGAAACGATCAACCGGGCGCAGGAACGCGTCGAACGTGGCGAAATCGTCGCCGAGCAGACCTCGCGGCTGGGTGCTGCGATCGACGCGTACGAGTCGGCCGCCCCGTCAGTGCCTCTCGAACGCATTCCGGTCCGCCAGCGCGAAGAAGTACTGATCGTGCCGGTCAATCAGATCGCGTCCATTGTTTCTGATGGAGAGCTGCTCAACATCACGACGCTGCGGAACGAGCGGCACACGATTACGTACCGGCTCAAGGATCTCGAAGCGCGCCTGAGCCCGAGCCGATTCATTCGGCTCGGGCGTGGAACGCTCGCCAACGTCGATGCCATTGCGAAGGTGAGCCTGATGCCCGGTGGGACGCACGTGGCCACGCTGGCCAACGGGCAGAAGCTTCAAGTCAGCCGCATGCAGTCGCGAATCCTTCGCGAGCGATTCTTGAAGCTGTGACCCTCGGTGCCAGAGGATCGGGCATCAGATTCTGGCCGGATCTTCCAGCTACCCGACCAGTTGATCGCTGATCAGCGTCAGCGACGCCAGTCCGGAAACATCGTGCGGAAGCTGACGCACCTCGGCTCGTGGCAACCGCGAAAACCGACGGGCGATTTCGCCGAGATACCGCTGTTCTTGTGCCTTCCGTGACAGATAGAACTCGCCTTGCAGACCGTCCGGAAGGATGCGGTTGACGACGAGCGCCGCGATGTCGAGACCTGTGCCCGAAAGTAACTCCGCCGCCCGCGCGGTCTCTTCGATCGCGAGGCGCTCGGGAATGGTCACGAGGACGAACGACGTGCTGGCGCGATCGAGCACGCGCGCGCGCAGGACTTTCAGACGCTCCTGACGTCGCTCGAGCGCCGCGAGGACGGGATCGTCGGACAGTGCGGCCGTAGCCTCTGCCTTGTCTACTCCCGAGTCGATTTCGAGCAGTGCGCGGCGATGTTTGACGAGCGCCCGGATCCAGGTATCCATCACTTCGGGCATGCGGAGCAACTGGACCGTATGGCCGGTCGGCGCCGTGTCGAACACGATCAGGTCGTACCGCGACTCACGCTCCACGATCAGGTCGACCATTCGATCGAGAAGGGCTACATCGGCCAGACCCGGGGAAGCAGCCGCCATGTCGATCTGACGATGGGCCTGGCGAATGACGGCCGGGGCGAACATGCGCTCGATGTCCCGCCTCACCTCGGATACATAGCGGGTGGCCTCACGCAGTGGGTCAATCTCGATGGCCCACAGGCGTGGACGAATCTGCGAGCTCTTCGGGCCCGACGGTCCGCTCGAAGATGTCAGATGTCGAATGTGCGGGGTCCGTAGAGACCAGCAGGACCCGCCGCCCTCGATTGCTCGCAGCCAACGCGAAGGCGGACGAACACGTCGTCTTCCCGACGCCGCCCTTGCCGCCAAAGAACAGGATCTGCCGGTCGAGAAACGAGATCATCGGCCCAGCCCACCAGGTCTGAAGAGACTGTGAGGCAGGCGACGTTCACCGCAGAAAAAGCCGAGACGGCAGAGCATGTTGCCTAATGATTGCTCGGCGATCACTGCGTGCTCCGCGGTAAATCGTGGCGTTTCTTCATACGCCCTGATGGCCTGCGCGACGGGAGGGCCTTTCAGCAGCATGGCAGGCTGTCGATCGGCGACCGCTCGATCCCCATCCGCAGGTGCCACTGATGGAACTGATCGAGCAGGTAGGGATAGACCTCGAGCAGATAGAGTGTCGCCGGATTCGGCATCCCAGCCGCCTCCATGAAGCACAACAACAGAAACAGGTCGTTCAGTTCGGCGGCCTGCTGGCGCAGATCGCGCTCGTAGCGTGTAAACGCAGCGCCGCGCAGAATCTCCGCGAGGCGTGTCCGCAGAATGGAGAGATTCAACGGCCGACGCCGATGAGGACTTTCACGCGGACCGCAGTGCCGCCCAGGTCGTCCTCTCCGGCGTCCTTCGAGAGGCCCGCAGTCCCCAGAATCCCCGGAATGTGCGTGTATTGAACGTCAGCGCCAATGCCGACCCAGCGGGACACGCGGAATTCCGCGCCGCCGACCACCAGGTAGCCGGCATGGCGAAGGTCGACGTCCTCTGACGGGTCGGAAAATTCGGACGTTTCCTTGTAGCCGTACGACCCGATTCCCCCTCCAATGTAGGGGATGATGCTCGCTCGGCGGTTGAACCGGTAGCCGCCGGTGAACTCGACCGGAGTAATCGTTGTCGTCAACGGAATATTCAGTGGGAATGCTTCGCCGTCGAGCAGGAAGGCCCGCTGTCCCGTCTTTTCGAACCGCGAAACACTGACCTCGAGAAATATCCCGTGCTCGGCCAGCAGAACGCCACCCCCGAAAAACCGCCCAGCGGAGTCGTCGAAGATGGCGTCGAACGTCGTTTTGGCCGCGAATTGCTCGAAGGTCGCAAAGGCCAGTCCGCGGATCGACAGCGCATCCGCCTCTCGCTGGGTCACGGTTCTCGATTGTGCGTCGGCCGGCGTTGCTGCGGCGCAAGTCAGGATCAAGGCAAAGACGAATCTCATTTGGAGAGTCCCAGGCCCCGGAGGGTGTTCCGGGCGTGAACCAGGCCGAACCCGAAGAGCGGATCGCGGCCGGGATCGCCCAGGTCGGTCGCAAATTTCTCGAGCGCCGATTCCACGGCTGCCGGATCGGTGATGCCTTGCTGCATCAGCATGGCGCCGAGACCAGCGACGTGCGGAGCGGCCTGCGATGTGCCGGTAAAGAAGAAATAGGCCAGTACATCGAACCTCGGCGCCCTAAACCGAGACGGAGGCTCCGTGTAGGTGTCGACCTGATCGAGATCCAGCGTCTGTTGCAGAACGCCGCCCGCGTTGCTGAACCCTCCCCGGAACGATCCACCGGGAGCGGCGAGCTCGATATATGAACCGCTGCTCGAATAGTACGCGTGGGCCTTCAACCGATCGACCGCGGCCACCGATACGGCCCCGTTGACACGCGATGCGATCTCGGCGATGACCTCGGTGGGGTTCCCCTCCTCGAACTCGTTCCCTGCCGAAATCACCACGAAGGCGCCTCTGCTGACCGCATACCTGATTGCGGCTTCGATGACGGGCGCCGGTGGACCGGTGCGCCCGATGCTCATGTTGAGGACCTTCGCGCCGTTGTCGGCGGCGTATCGGATCCCGCGCGCAACCACGTCGTCGCTGCCGAAGTTGGGAGAGGCGAAGATATCGTCCCAGACGCCGTTGACGACTTTGATAGGCATCAGTTTGACGTTGAACGCCACACCCGCCGTGCCGGCGCTGTCGTTCGTCAGTTGTCCAATCGTCCCGGTCACATGCGTCCCGTGTCCGTCGAGATCCACCGGCAGGTCGTCGTCCCAGATAAAGTCGTGCGGCGCGACAAACCGGCCGGTTGACGCCAGTTGAGTTGCCGGAACAAAGGACAGTGTCAGGTCGCCGAGCGCCGGATAGAGGATGCCGGACCCGTCGGGCGGATCGACATTGCCCGCGCTGTCGAGTCGAAATGCGTTCGCATGGAACCTGAGCGTCGCGCTCGTGTAGGCCACGCCGGTATCGAGGACCGCGACCGTGATCGTTGAGCCGGCCGTGGGCTGAATATCCCACGCCCGCTCCATCTCGATGAGCGGAAGATTCCACTGCTGGGAGTAGAAGGTGTCGTTTGGCCTGAAGAAGGGATAGACGCGGTACGCAGCCTGCGCGTATTCGACGTCATCTCGTTCTGCAAACATTTGCGCGACCGACTCTGCATCTTCATTCGGATCGATTTGAATCACGTCGAAGTCTGCGTACGAGGGTTGTCTCGACATCGACGCGGTCCGCGACGCCGTGGAAAGCGCCGAGATCCGTTCTGCGGCGGACGTACCGCCCTTGAACTTCACGATCACGCGCCCGGGAAGATAGCGAGCGCCCGACGTCCCCACGCGATCGACCGGTGCGCCCTCCCGACGAATCGAACGCCGTCGAATCGCATCGGCACTGCCTGGAGCCCGCAACTGCAACGGACTGATTCCGCGTTCGATGGGTGGCGGCGCAATGCGATCCAACAGAAGACGTGACAGCACGGGCGCCTGGCCGAGACCATGTCCGCCCGACAGCAGCGAAGCGACGACGATCGAGATGAGCAGGGAAAAGCCGAGACGAGAAACGGACATTCGAGTATCCTAACTGGCGTGGGGCCTCGTGATTTCCGTGGCAGGCCCTTTGATGATATGCCACAAACACTGTTTCATAAAGTCTGGAACGCCCATTCGGTGCGCACGCTTCCCAGCGGGCAGACACAACTGTTCGTGGGCTTGCATCTCGTTCACGAAGTCACGAGTCCACAGGCGTTCGACATGCTGCGCCAGCATGGACTGAAGGTGGCCTTCCCGGAGCGAACGTTCGCCACCGTCGATCACATCGTGCCGACCGATTCGAGAAGGCGACCGTTTATCGACCTCATGGCCGAGGAGATGACGACGGCCCTCGAGCACAACTGCCGCGAGTTCGGGATCAGCTTGTGGTCGCCCGACACTCCCGAGCAGGGCATCGTGCATGTTATCGGTCCGGCGCTCGGTCTTACACAGCCCGGCATGACAATCGCCTGTGGCGACAGCCACACGTCGACGCACGGGGCCGTCGGGGCCATTGCCTTCGGCATCGGCACCTCCCAGGTGCGCGACGTACTGGCGTCGCAATGCCTGGCCATGGAGCCAATGAAAGTCCGTCGCATCGACGTCAACGGCCGGCTCGCCGCCGGCGTGTATGCCAAGGACGTCATCCTGACGATCATCAGGCGCCTCGGCGTGCAAGGCGGCGTCGGCTATGCGTACGAGTACGGGGGCAGCACCATCGACCGCATGACCATCGAAGAGCGCATGACGGTCTGCAACATGTCGATTGAGGGCGGCGCGCGAGCCGGGTACGTGAATCCAGACGACACGACGTTTGCTTTCTTGCGCGGGCGCCGGTTCGCGCCGCAGGGCGACGCCTTCGACCGCGCGGTGTCGTGGTGGCGGAAGCTCGCGTCCGATCCTGGCGCGCCGTACGACGATCGGGTGGAGCTCGACGCGTCCGCGATCGAACCGACGGTGACATGGGGCATCAATCCCGGCCAGTCGGTCAGCATCAGCGAGTCGATTCCGGGCAGCGCCGATGAGGAGGCGTTGACGTTCATGGGCTTCGAACGGGGACGGCGCGTGCAGGGCACGCGGATCGATGTCGCGTTCATCGGGTCGTGCACCAATGGCCGTCTCTCGGACCTCGAGGAAGCCGCGCGCATCGTCCGGGGACATCACGTGGCGCCGCATGTCAAGGCGCTCGTCGTGCCGGGGTCGAATGCCGTGGCTCGCGAAGCGGAGGCGCGCGGCCTTCACGAAGTGTTCAGAGCCGCCGGCTTCGAATGGCGGGGCGCCGGCTGTTCGATGTGTCTCGGGATGAACACCGACCGTCTCGAAGGTCGGCAGGTCTGCGCGTCCTCCTCCAACCGTAATTTCAAGGGCCGGCAAGGCAGTCCGACCGGACGCACGCTGCTGATGAGCCCGGCGATGGTTGCCGCTGCCGCCGTGGCCGGCGAAGTCGCCGACGTCAGGCAGATGCTCCCTGCGCGCGAAGAGGTACCGGTATGACCGTTCGATCCTCAAGCGAAGCGAAGGTCACCCCCGAATCCTCGGCCACGCCAGACCGGATCTGCGAGATCCGCGGCCGAGGTCTTCCTCTTCGCGGCAACGACATCGATACCGATCGGATCATGCCGGCCCGGTATCTCCGAGTGGTTTCGTTCGAGGGACTCGAGAATCATCTCTTCGAGGACGATCGCAAGGCCGATCCGCGGCATCCCTTCAACGATCCCCGGTTCGACGGCGCAACGATTCTGGTCGTCAATGGCAATTTCGGCTGTGGATCGTCGCGCGAGCATGCGCCGCAGGGGCTGGCCCGTTTCGGGATTCGGGCGATCGTCGGGGAATCCTTCTCGGAAATCTTCCAGGGGAATGCGGCCATGCTCGGCGTCCCTTGCTTCGTCGCCGAGCCTTCGTCGGTTGGCAGGCTGCAAGAACAACTCGAGCGGACGCCCGATGCCGTCGTGGACGCCAATGTCGAATCGGAAACGGTTGCGGCAGGATCCATGCGAGTGAAAGCGACGCTGCCCGCAGCCTTGAGGGACGGCTTCCTCAACGGACAATGGAATCCGACGTCGCTGCTGCTCGGCCGGTTCGACGAGGTTCGCGCTGTCGCAAACCGCCTCCCTTACATCAGCGGATTCTAGGTTCGAGGCTGCTCGAGCCGCACGGCGAGGGGCAGCCTCCGATCGTCGCATCGGATCCGAGCTCTCGATCAGCGGGACTCATCCGCCCGGGCGCCGGCCAAGATACCCAGCATCGACTGATTCCCCTCATGGCAGGCGAATTCATACAGGCTGTCCTAGGTTTGCTTCAGGTGAATCACGGCGGTCCAAGGCCTGGTCCATGTCGTCGGATCGGTAAGGGTGATTTCGTAGCGGATTGTGTCGGCCGCGACGCGGGTGAACCGCTCGAGAAGGTGCAGATTTTCTCCCGCTCCCATGAAGTTGCTCGCACTGGAAAAATTGCTTGTCTCGACGACGAGGGTCGTGCCCTCCCATCGGCCGCGCGAGTCGCCGTTCCACTGGCGGATGTGTTCCGAGAGACGCGGGCGACCGTCCAACGGGATGATGCGCGCATCGTGGATCGCTTCCATCATCACCACGACGTAGCCGGGCGCTTGCAGAATCTGGATATAGGCAAAGTCCGTGTCGCCGTAACGCCCCCCAAACCTCGGTACACCGTACGTGATGCACCGCAACGGGTTGCTGAGATCCTCGGAGGCAGCGAGCCCGCGTTGCCTCGCCGCGTCAGCCGCCTGTCTGTCCCGGGCCAGCGGAGTCAGTGCTGGAATTCGGCCGTCGGGAGGGTCCGAAATCAGCGACGTGCGGTTCTCGAACTCTTTCCCGACCATCCACACCGAGCTCGCTGTCGAGTTGGGGTTCTCGTAGCGATCGATATTTGCGACGGCGGACAGGAACACGGCATCCCCAACGGCGAACGAACTATGACCATCCTTGAAGATCCGATCGGCTCGTCGCTGCAGCTCCTTGACCTCTTCGTCGGTCAGTAGCGGTTTCCCCTCGAATGCTCTCGGCCGTTCCAAGGGCGTTGCACTGTTGTTCATCCAGACACCCTGAAGATCGGGCTGCCCGAAAGGAGTTATCGGAACAGGCTCGATCAACCCGGCTGAGAGGAAGAAGGCCGAGGCCAGTGCAACTGATCGAGCACGCATGAGACCCCCCGTTCGCCCACTTAGACCGCGAACTGCTTCAAATGATGATTCAAGTGTTTCGCCTGGAGCTTGCTTGCCTCCACGCCGCTCAACGGCCCGAACAGCGGACTCGGTGCCCAGTCGCCTTCGAGCCTTCGTGAGGCGAACTCATCAATCAGCCGCAGGCACCGATCACGCTCCGATTCGAAGCTCCGACTACCCTCGGCCACGAACATCGGGAGAGTCGGGGCGCCCTTCGGCCACGGAAGATTGATGACGATGAATTTCATCAGGAATCGTGGCAGGGGACTCTTCTGAGGACCGGCGGGAATGTTTCCCAGTGCCACGTCCAACGCCTCATTCACGTGCCAGAGCATCTGGTCCACGGACATCTTGCCCCATTGTCGCTCAGAGCCGGGGTGGAGCTGGAGCACACGCTTCTTGATGTCGGCGCGGTAGCGTTCGTCATGGAGAATCGACATCAGATCCTCGGCAGCTGGCCAGTAAGCCGTGAACGCACATCGCGCAACCTGAACCGGCCAGGATCGTACATCGTCAACCATGCGCCCTGGCAATTCTTTGCTCGGCGGCGTTCGCCGATCAAAGCGCCACGCGGTCGGCACAAGCACGGCTACGCGCTGTCTCGGGCAGCCTTTTCCTGGGCAACGGCAAGAAACGCATCGGACGCATGCGAGCGATGTGCTCGTCGGCACACCAAGGTCACCTGGCGACGTCGCGAAACGCCCGCCACCGGCACCGCTGCGAGCCGATTGTTCGCGATTTCGGTAATCGCGCACCGGCGCGGGAGCAGCGCCACGCCCAGCTGCAGCTCGACGGCGCGCTTGATCCCGTCGAGGCTGGGGAGCGCGATGACCATTTTCAGCGAGATGTGACGCTGCTCGAACAACCGCAGCACCCGTTCTCGCGCGGGCGACGGATCGTTGTGCGCGATGACCGGCTCGACGGCGAGCTCTTCCATGGTCACCTGGCGACGGCCCGCCAGCGCGTGAGTCGGAGGGACCAGGAGCACGAGCTCGTCGTTGCCGATCGGGACCTCGAGGAGCCCAGATTCGGTGGGATGGAAGGTCAGCGCGCCGAAATCCAAGCTTCCTTGCTGCACTTCGACCGCGATCTGTCGCGCAGGTACGCGGCGGACATCGATCGCCACTTCGGATGTACTTCTCGCGAAAGCGCGCAACCAACGGCAGCAGCGTGTGAATGGCCGCTTCGTTCGCTCCAATCAGCACACGGCCTCGCCGCAGATCGCGCAGTTCGCGCATCGCCGATTCGGTTTCCTCGGCCAAACGCACGAGCCGCTGGCCGTAATTCTGAAGGACCTTGCCGGCATCGGTGAGCGTGCCACTCTTGGACGAACGGTCGAAGAGCTGTTCCCCCAGATCGGTTTCGAGGCGTCGGATGGCCTGACTGACGGCTGGTTGCGTGCGATGGACCTTGGCGGCGGCGCGGGAAAAGCTCCGCTCCTGCGCAACGGCCAGGAACGTCTTCAGTGCGGAGATATCCATGTCGTTCTCGGTCGTCCCGCTGTCAGCTTGGCGGGCAGATTCATGACAATTCTGGCGTCAGGACGGCTGAGCCTATCATAAAACTCGCTTATGTTTCTGTAATGATTATCACTTTGACTTCTACCAAGCCATGGGACTACAACACATCCCATGAGCGAGAATTCCCGACACGTCGTCATCTTCGACACGACGCTTCGTGACGGCGAGCAGGCACCCGGCTTTACGATGGACGTTCCCGCCAAAGTGGAGCTGGCCCTCGCCCTCGATGCGCTGGGCGTCGACATCATCGAGGCGGGCTTCCCGATTGCGTCGCCTGCAGATGCGGCAGCGGTGGCGGAAGTGTCCCGCAGCGTTCGCCGTCCTGTCATTGCCGCGCTGGCCCGTTGCCGAACCGAAGACATCCAGGAGGCAGCGCGCGCCCTTGCGGGGGCAGAACGGCGCCGGATCCATACCTTCATCGCGACGTCGGACCTCCATTTGAACCGCAAGCTGCGCATCACGCGCGAGGCGTGTCTCGAGGCGGCCGTCGCCGCGGTCAGGCTGGCTCGCCAATTCACCGACGATGTGGAATTTTCGGCGGAGGATGCGACGCGAAGCGACCGCGATTTCTTGTGCCGCGTCATCGAAGCGGTGGTCCGCGAAGGCTGCAGCACGGTGAACCTGCCCGACACCGTTGGCTACGCCACACCGGACGAAACCCGGAGCTTCTTCGAGGACATCCGCGCGAGCATCCCGAATGCCGATCAGGTGATCTTCAGCGCCCATTGTCACGACGACCTGGGGCTGGCGGTCGCGAACAGCCTCGCGGCCATACAGGGCGGCGTCCGTCAGGTCGAATGCACGATTAACGGCATCGGCGAACGCGCGGGCAACGCCTCGGTCGAAGAGATCGTGATGGCGCTCCGCGTCCGAAGCGATCGCCTGCCGTACACCACGGGCATTCGAACCACGGCGCTCTACGACACGAGCCAGCTTTTGACCCGTCTCACCAGCGAGCCGGTTCAGGCAAACAAGGCAATCGTCGGCCGCAACGCGTTCGCACACGAGGCCGGAATTCACCAGGATGGCGTTTTGAAGGATCCGACCACCTACGAAATCATGCGGCCGCAGGACGTCGGCCAACCGGCCGCGCGCCTCGTCCTCGGGCGTCACTCGGGCAGGCACGCCGTGCAGCAGCGGTGCGAGACGCTCGGACTCACGTTGACGACCGGCGAACTCGAGGTCGTCTATCAAGCCGTGATCTCGCTCGGCGAGAACCGGAAGGCGGTCGGGGACGGGGATCTCCGGCGCATCGTCGAACGAATGCGCTCGAATGCAGGAGCCACCGCGCGAGCCCAGACGGTCGCGTGACCGCTGGCACGCATGATTCCGCTGCGGGACGTCATACCGTCCCGGACCACACCCTATATCACGGTCACGATCATCGTCATCAACGCCATCGCCTGGCTGTTCGAGCTGGGGCTGCCGCGCGACGCGCTACGGCTGTTTCTTCAAGTCTTCGGTGTCATCCCCGCAGAGTTCCGCGCCCCGACCCTGATCACGTCCATGTTTCTGCACGGCAGCTGGTCGCACGTGCTCGGCAACATGTTGTACCTTTGGATATTCGGCGACAACGTCGAGGACCGGTTGGGCCACGCCCGGTTCCTGGTGTTCTACTTGTTGTGCGGAATTCTGGCAGCGCTTGGGCAGATGGCCATCGACCCCTCGTCCACGGTGCCGATGATCGGGGCGAGCGGAGCCATCGCCGGCGTCATGGGTGCGTACTTCGTGCTCTATCCCCGCTCCAGGGTATTGACCCTCATTCCGCTGATCATCATCTGGGACATCATCGAGATGCCCGCCGTCTTCCTGCTCGGATTCTGGTTCGTGATGCAGCTGTTCAGCGCCGGGACGATTGCCGCTACGGCGAGCTCACGAGGGGTCGCGTTCGCCGCGCACGTTGCGGGCTTCGTCGCGGGTGTCGTCGGCGTGTTCGTCTTTCGACAGCGTCGACGCCCTTCAGAGTGGTGGGCTCAGTCGTGACACTTGCCATTCACAATTGACAATTTTCAATTTACAAGGAGATGCACAGAGACAGCTCGCTTTGTAAATTCCGAATTGTGAATTGTAAATTTCCTGGCGCCTAACAACCAAATTCGCGAAGTCGTCCTAGGCCCGAGGCGCGACGCATCAGCGCAGTCCCCATCTTCGCCGCAGGATCCATTCTGTCGAGAGCAGTCCGACGACCAATGCGAACGCCCACGGTTCGTGCCAGATATCGCGACGTTCAGGTGTCTCTTGTCGCGGCGTGGCCTCCTGTACCAATCGCTCAACCTGTGACGCCTCAGCTGCTGGCAGGTAGCGGCCGCCGGTGGCCCTGGCAACGCGGCGCAGCCAGGCCTCGTTGAGCCGGGGATCGACAAACTCGTGATCGACCCCGCCCACGTAAAACCAACGGAGTGTAGTACCAAGCGCAGTCGCTCCACGTTTGGCCTCGACGGTGACGCGATACAAACCGACCTGGTCCAGGCGGAGATCTGATGCGTAGGTATGCGTGATGGCATCGGAGGGCCGCAATTTCAAAGGTCGCGTCTCACCACCGGGACTGGTCAGGATCGCATCGACAGACGCGTTATCGACCGGGGTGAATGCCGGGTCCCGGACATCGACCGAAATCTTGAGAATGTCGCCGACATCAACGCTTTCGGGCACCGAGATCGTTACGGGATCAGGAGACGATCCGCTAATCCAGCGCGCCGCTTGCCGCCAGAAATGTTCGAAGCTGCGATCGGTCGAGGCCAGCAGCATCTTCCAGCGCCACGAAGCCTCGCCCGCGAAAACCATGGATCGTCCCCGGCCGTAACGTTGGACCGCGACAACGGGAGATACCTCCCCTGTTGGAGAAGTCGTGACGGCCAGCACCGTCGCACCGGGTCGCGGACCACCCAGCGAGGCCGTTGCCGCCAGTGCTGGCAGGGCGCTCCAAAGCGTTCGCGTCTCTTCGCGCGTGGCGCCAATCCTCATCGTTGGATGATTCTCGCCTTCAGCGGTCACGACTACCTTGTAGGTCGTTGCTCGCTGGTCGCTATTGGTCCGTTGCGGATCTCCCTGGAACGCGGTTGAGGCCATCCGGCTGCGGCGGGCGTCCAGTTCGAGGGGAATCACAGAATCGAGCGGAGTTGCCGTGGAGCCGGGCTTCGAGAATGACTGACCCCCAACGACCAGCAGACCACCGCCCCGCTCGCCCACGAAATCCGCCGCCATCTTGGCCTGCGTCTCGGTAAAGAAATCGGTTTCGACATTGGCGATCACCAGGGCATCGTAGGCGTACAGGTCTTCGCGGCGGCGCGGGAAGCCATCTTTCAGAGCGTCCCCACGCGACGCCTCGGCCTGCACATAGAAGGTGTCCCGGCCTTCGGCATCTTTGCCCTTGCGCCCGACTGCATCGGCCTCGAGACTCGGATCGCGGGTCCAGGCGCGTTTCATGAACCCATGCTCGAACCCCGGCGCGCCTTCGACCATCAGAAGGCGTCGTTTGCGGCCGATCGGATTGACCAGCACGCTGCGGGAGTTGTTTTCGGGGACCGCTTCAGTCTCGTCGGCCGGGATCTCAGCCGTGAATACGGTCGGATTCGTGGGATCCGGCGACACCGTAAAGACTTCCTCCACCGGTGCGCCGTCCGCCACCTGTTCGACACGTCGGCTCTGCACCTCGCGTCCGTTCGACATCAGCCGGATGACGAAGGGTGCGCGACCGTGTCCAGAACTGACGGCTGATACCTGCAGATCGACCGAGGTCTGGTCGAGACGCTGCTCGCCAGCCGCGAGGGCTGTCACCTCACGATCGCGCAGGCTGTGGGGCGATCCAAAGCCGACGGCGAAGACCGGTGGAAAAGCTGCCAGAGACGCGCTGGCAAGTTGTGACCCGGTGTCGCCACCGTCCGACAGCAGGATGACGCCTGCGACCTGCCGCCCTCGATAGTGATCGAGGACCGCAGCGAGAGCGCCCGACAGATCGCTTCGACGTGCATCAGGGCTCAGTCGATCGAGGTTTGCAGGTTCGAGCCGTTCACCCACTGAAAAGAGCTCGGTCGTAAAACGCCGTGAGAGCGCGGGCAAGATTTGGCTTTGAAGAAGCGACCGTGCATGGCTGAGGCGAGACTCCCCGTCAACGTCATTCAGCCGCATGCTTCGCGACACGTCGACAAGCACGGCCACGACCGCTTCGCGACTGTCCCGCGGCGGGACCAACACTGTGGGCCGAAGCACCATCAGCGCCAGTGCGGCCAGCACGAGAAGGCGGCACGTGACGAGCGCGGCACGCTGCGCCCGGGCCAACGGGTGCAGTGGACGATAGTACTGAGCAATCGCCAGGCTGATGATGGCTGCGCCGACAAGAAGGCCAACCCACCAAGGCAGCGGGCGTGCAAAATGCATCACAAAAGGATTGGCGATTGTTGAACGTTGACTACTGCTTCTTTCCGGCCGCGATCGCCTTGAAATAGCTGTCGACCTGCCGCTGGTACGCGCTCGGCGGTTTGTGCTCCACGCCGGCGGCCAGCCGATTTTTCGAAGCGTTCGCCTGAAGTTTTGTCGACAGCGTCGTCTCGGCCTGCTCGAGGGCCAGGGTCACCTGTCGCCGGAGCGTGTCCCACCTGGCGAAGTCCTGTTTGAACTCCTCTGTTCCAGGAGCCGAAGAGATCATGCCCTGGCCTTCCAGCGTGAAGCCGGCGCCGTTGCGCGAGAAGCCTGGATCGTCCCGCCGCAACTGATCGATCAACCCTTTGGCGTCGCGCAGATGACGTAATGATTCCTGGTTCAGCCGCGAGAGGTCGACACCGCCCGCGCCGTGTTGCCCTTCGCCAGTCCGGCCCTGATTGCCGGGCTGCTTCTGTTCGCTACGTTCGCTACCGGATGTGCGTGGCTGACTCTCGGCGCTCTGGAACGCGCGCGCCACTTGATCCAGCTTTTCTCGAAGCTCGCGGGCTCGAGCAAGCTCAGCGGAAAGCTGACGTGACGTGTCGTCCGTGTCGTTGCGCGCCGCACCGAGGTTATCGGCTAGCCGGTCGAGTTGACGCGCCAAATCCTGCTGAATGCTTGCCTGAGAACGCGGGTCGCCTTTGGCGCCGGCGGACGGCGTTCCCCGGCTCGCGTCGACCACCGCCGTCCGGATCTCGTCCGCCGACTGCTGCATCCGCTCGACAACCCGTTGAATTTCGATCGCGCGGGCAGCGTCTCCGACACTCGCCTTCCTCTTCCCGTCTTCGATTCCGCCACGGCTTCGTTCGGCCGCTGCCTGTTGTTTCACACCGTCGAGCAGCCGACGCGCCCGGTCCACCAGACGTTCTTCCTCGCCGGCCAGACGCCGCATCGCATCGGCCGTCACGTCCTTTCGATCGATCTTGGCCAGCTCCGCGGATAGGTGTCGCTGCCGATCCGCAATGTCGCGGGCTTCCAGCTGGAGGTCACCGAGGGCGCGGCGCCATGCGTCCGGCTGCGAAGATTGCAGGCGTCTTTCAAGATCGCGCAACTTCTCGAGCGCACGACCCGCACTCGACCCGGCTTCACCCGGAGCACCACGCCGGAGGTCGGCCGCAGACTGACGCATCGCATCAGAGACGTCCCGCAGCTGACCGCGGCTGTCCTGGTTGTCACGACTCGAGCGCCCGGTCTGCGCCGGCTGACTGGAGGCTTGGCGCGCCAACTCTTCGGCGACCTGCCTGAGCTCGGACTGCTCGCGCGTGAGCTGCTCGAGTTGACGTTCGAGCGCGTCGCCCGACAATTGACCACGTGCCAGCTCCTGCTGGCGCTTCAACAATTCGTCCTGGCGCCGCGCAAGATCCCGGATTCGGTCGAGAGCGCTCGTCTCCGGCTGCTGCCGTTCAGAGGTCTTCAACGTCTCGTAGCTGGTCTGTTGCTGGCGCCGCAGCTCCTGATCGAACAAGGTCGAGATGTCGAAATTGCGGTTGCTGTTTCCGGCCGCGCCCGCCGCCGACTGGTCCATCGCCACCTGTCGATGCCTGATGTCGGCCTGCGCGCGAAGAAGATGGTTGAGCGCTTCCATTTCTGGAGCGAGGGCTTCGGTCGTCTGCAGCGCCTCGAGCGAGGCCACCGCCCGGCCAATAGCCAGCGCCGCCGCTGTCATGGCATCGTCTCCTGGCCGCGTCGCACTCGCCGGATCGCCGTTCCCCCCACCCAGCCGTCGTCGCGGATCCCGCATGGTCGACTCTCGGAACGAGCTCGCCGTCTGCTCGACGCGCGACTTGAGATCGGTTTCCGCGCGCGCAATCGCGCGGATATCAGGCTCCGACCGCCCTCCGCCACTCCGCGCGCGCCGGTCCAGCTTCCAGGTCGCCACGACCACCTGTCTCTGCGCATTGACGAGATCGTCGATTGCGCCGGCGTAACCGGATCCGGCCATCGACTGGCTCTGCGCGAGCGAGAACTCCTGCGCGTACGGCCTCACATCGAGAAAGAAGATGTCGCTCCGCGCTTCGTGTGATTTGTTGCCACGGGCGACATCGCGCGCACGGACGTAGTACGAGACGAAATCGCCAGGCTGGATGTCGAGATCCTCGAGGTAGAGCGTGTGCCGGGCGGACGCTGAAGTCGCATGTCGTGGGATGTCAAGGCCAGCAACGTGCTCGACGCCGCCTCGTACCGCGTAAACGAGCTCCAGCCGATCGACTCCATAGTCGTCGTCCACCTGTGCCTCGATGTCGACCTCTTCGAGGCGGGTAACGGCGCGGTCTCCCGCGGGCTTCGTGACATGGACTTCCGGCGGCCGATCGTCGAGCACTCGAATGAAATACTCCGCCTCGGATCCGTTCGACAGTCCCTCGTTGTCGACGACGGCCACTCGATAGGAATTGTCGCGGACGATTTTCAACACTGTGGACAGCTGCGTCGGCGCGTCCAATGCAAGGGGGACGGCCTTCGCGTCTGCCAGGGTCAACCGCCCGGTCGAAACCGGAAGGTCGGTATGAATCCGAACGCGGACATCGGTCCCCGCCGGCGCAAAGATGTCGCCGCCGTTCTGTTCGGAGCGCGGCTTCAGTCCGATGGTGGGCGGATATGTGAAGTCGAGGTCGATCCGCGTGACTTGTGGCGGGCGGGCAACGGTGACCTTGTACGTCGACGAAGCCAGATTCCCGGCGACAACGCGGTAGGCGAAAGGCGCTGTAACCGAACCAAGGGTCAGTTGAAACGTTCCAGCAGAATCGCTGGTCATCTCCGAGGAGCGCCACCGATTGTCCACAGCGATCTGGACCTGCGCGCTGATCGGTGCCCGGTTTCCGACGAGCCGAGCTTCGATTGAGAGCGGCGTGCCCACCCGGACGCGGGTATCGCCGGGGCGAACGTCGAGCACTGCCCGCGATGGGAAAAGGATTAGCGACGCCGCATCCGCGACCTGCTGCGCCGGGCCCCTTCCGACGACTGCAACAATTGCGAGCATCAGGATGGCGCCGGCGGCCCTCACCGTAGCTCGACGAACCGCTTCGGTCGGAACGACCGACTCTACGTCTACGGTCCTGGCGCGAACAGCAGCATCGGCAAGCATCGGGCCCGCAAAGGTCAGGACTTGCCCTACCCGGCCTACGCGGCCTACCTGGCCTACCTGGCCTATAAGTTCGACTGCGGTCACGAGACGGTCGTCGAGAGAGGGCGCGTGCTCCTCGATGAACCGGGCGAGTTGTGCGTCTGTCGGGCGGCCGCGGAGCGGCGCGAGCCCCCAGAGCACGGCGCCGGCCGCAAACAAGAGCACCAGCAATCCCATGGCGCCAAGCGCCAGCGGAGACCGAGCCATCCAAACCACGGCAATGAGAGACACGGTCAGAACGATTGAGACGGCGACCGCCGCCCGGGACGTGGCTCGAAGGACACGAATCGCCTGCCAGCGCGCGCGCACTCGCCCGAGCAGTTCGATGATGGGCTGGAAGTCGACCATTCTTAGACCAGTCTCCCTAGTGCATTCTTGCATGATGCGTTTGCCCGCGGCGTCGAGCCTTCAGCGGATCTCGCGCCCCGGCACGTTACCTACGCGGTACGCCTTGCGACGAAACCTTCCACGACGAGGAGGCCAATCATCAAACACAGGACGTACTGCCAGAGATGCTGCCGGTCCTCGTCCCGAGTTCCGAGACGGCCCTCCGCTCGATCGGCGTTTTTCAATCGCATGACCCCTGCCTGAAACTCCTCAACTGAAATTCGTGCCGGGTCTGACTCGCGAGGATCGACGTTAACGGCAATTCGCCTCGATTCTGACGCCCCAATCGCGGAAGCACCCGCCAGTATCGACACACCGGGCCTGTCGACAACGCCGGCAGGCGCCTCGCCAACCAGGAATTCGCCAACCCGAGCACGCCCGCTGCCGAGGTATCGAACGCTTTCGGAAAGGAAGGGGACGAAGGCTACGTGAAGCGGAAGGTCGTTCCAACGGCCGTCGAGGTCCGACGCCAGCACCAGGGCTCGCCCGTCGCCGACCGGACACTCCAAGAGCGCCGGCGCGCCGGTCGTAAATCGTCCAATCGCCTGACATCCAGATCCCTCAATCGAAGCCGCACCGGGAAACCTGACCTGTCCAAAGGGCGACATCTCAGGGGCAAAAATCTGAAACACCGGGTGTCGCGCATCAGAGACCGCGAACGAGCGCTCCAGACTGCGCTGGTCGCGATCTCGACCTTCGGAAAGGCTGACGCGCAGCCGGGTGTCGGCGCCCAGGACGTCGGCAACGACCTCGCCATCGATCTCTGGACCGGCGGCAATCACCAGGCCGCCGCCGCTTCGGACGTACGTCGCCAACGCCTCGCGGCCCCGGCGTTCGAGTCCGCGCGTCGACAACAGGAATACTGCGACGGCTGGACCAAATCGCGACGAGTCCCACGCTGACAGCTGTGCTGCGCCGACACCTTGCACCTGATAGCTGTTCTTAGTAGTGGCGCCAGCGACCAGCGCCTGCTGCACGTAGAACGCCTCCCGACCAAGATCGCCAGTCGCGGTCACGACCAAAACCGTCGGACGATGTGATTGACCAAGGACGGCGTACCGCAGATTGTCGGCCTGAATTCCGGATGCGTCTTCGACCGCCACGGCCGCCGCCGCCGCTCGCGACGCTTGGCCAAATTCGACGTCGGCGGAGGCATGAGGGCCGACAGTCACGCTGGCGTCGCCGGCCGAACGGTCATCGAGAGTCAGGCGAAGTCGCGCGTCTCGCGCCGCGGTGTCGCTGTTGAAGACCGATGCGATGATTCGATCGCCGACGCTCCGAACCGCTGTGACCGCGAGGTTCGGCGGCATCGGGCCGACATCCGCTATCTCGACGGACGTCGACTCCGGAACCGACGCGGCAGCCGCCGCATCCAACCCGTTCTCCTGAAGATCGGTGACTACGACGATGGTGCCGCGACGACCGCCAAACGCCTGAACGGCGGCGCCAAGCGCGCCGTAGTACCGCGCTGCGCCGAATCCTGGAGCTGCCGCATCGATTGCGGCCCGAGCGAACGCGCGGTCCGCCGACGGTTGCGCGACGAGGGTCGCCAGGTCGGCAAATGTGATTACGCCAATCAGCTGTCCCGACGGCACGCGACTGACCGCGTCGCGTGCCAGCTGTTTGACCCGGTCGAATGCGCCAGGCGCCGTGAGGCTCGCCGATGTGTCCAAGGCAATGATCGTGATGCCGGCAGATTCGAGTGCGACGCCGGAAGCCAGAAACGGACGCGCGAACGCGACGGCCAGGAGCACGAGCGTCGCAACCCGCAGGGCGAGGAGCAGCCACTCGCGAATGCGGCGCTTCTCGGTGTGTTCGACGGGCGCGTTCTTGAGGAGCGCGACGGTGGGAAACCTGACGCGGACTTCAGGCTCCCTTTTGAGCAGGTGCAGAACGATCGGGATGGCGGCGGCGGCCGCGCCGATCAAGAACAAGGGGGACAGGAAGGAGAGCACGCTAGCTCATCACAGCGTACGCCCTCGTGACGAGAGATACGCAAGCAGGGCCAGCTCCAGAGGGTCCGTGGTCTTGAGGAGCTGGTAGTCGATGCCCGCAGTGCCAAGCTCCCGCTTGTAGCGGCCGATGAGGGCCTGAATCTCGCTCAAATAGTGTGACCGTACCAACGCTGGCACGGCCAGGACCTCCTCGCTCGTCTCCAGATCTTCGAAGCGCGTGGCCCGGTCGAATGGAAAGTCAATCTCGTCGGGATCCAGGATCTGGAACACGATCACGTCGGTGCCACGAAAACGAACGTGTCGCAATCCTCTAATCACGGATTCGGGATTGTCGAGCAGATCCGAGATGAGTACGACCAAGCCGCGCTTGCTCAACGTCTCGGCAAGCTGGTGGAGCGGTTTGGACAGGTTCGTGGTCCGGCCCAGACGAAGGCGATCCAGCGCGATCAGGAGGGCCCGCAGGTGGCCGGGCCGCGCGCTTGCGGGCAGCAAGTCGACAATGTGTTCGTCGAACGCCGTCAGCCCGACTGCGTCGCGCTGCCGCGTCATGAGATAGGCGATCGACGCGGCAAGGCAGGCGCCGTACTCGAACTTGGTGAGGCCCCTCGAGCCGTAACCCATCGATCCGCTCACGTCGAGCATGAGGTGACAATCGAGATTGGTTTCTTCTTCGAACTTCTTGACGTAGTAGCGATCGGACCGCGCGTAGACCTTCCAATCGATGGTCGAGAGGTCGTCCCCGTGGATGTACTGGCGGTACTCGGCGAACTCGACGCTGAAGCCCTTGAATGGACTCCGATGCAATCCCGACAAGAAGCCTTCGACGATGGTGCGCGCCTTCAGCTCGAGCGAGCCGAGCCTCGCGATGACGGTGGGATCGAGAAACTGACGTTCGCCTGCGTTCGGCCCCATGGCTACAACCCGCTCTTGGGCACCGGCACGGTCTCGAGCAGCCGCTCGACGATGATGTCTGGCGTCACACGCTCGGACTCGGCGTAGAAGGTGGTCATGATGCGATGGCGGAATATCGGCTTGGCGAGCGCCTGAATGTCCTTGATCGACACGTGATACCGGCCGTGCATCAGCGCCCGTGCCTTGGCGCCCAGGACAAGCGCCTGGCTGGCACGGAGACCTGCGCCCCACTTCACCCATTTCTCGACGAACTCGAGTCCTCCCGCGCCTCCCGGACGCGACGCATGCGCGAGGCGGACGGCGTATCGTGCGATCTCCTCTGCGACGACCACCTGCCGCACCAGCTCTTGAAATTGCAGGACATCCCTGCCGTTGAGCATCCGATCGGGCGCCGGCTCGGCTCCACCAGTCGTTCGCGTGACGACCGTCACTTCATCGTCTTCGCTCAAATAGTTGATGACGATGTTGAACATGAAGCGATCGAGCTGCGCTTCCGGCAGTGGATAGGTGCCTTCGAGCTCAATCGGATTTTGCGTGGCCAGCACGAAGAACGGGCGATCGAGCGGGTAGGTGCGCCCGGCCGCCGTGACGTGATACTCCTGCATGGCCTCGAGCAGAGCGGCCTGCGTCTTCGGAGGCGTGCGGTTGATTTCGTCAGCGAGGATGATCTGGGCGAAGATCGGGCCTTTCACGAAACGCAGGAGGCGATGGCCCTGTTCCTCGTCCAGGATTTCGGTGCCGGTGATATCGGACGGCATCAAATCCGGCGTGAACTGGATGCGCTTGAACTCGAGATCGAGGACATCGGCGAGGGTCTTGATGAGCAGCGTCTTGGCCAGGCCGGGCACGCCCGTGATCAAGCAGTGGCCACCCGTGAACAAGGCAATCAGGACCTGCTCGATGACATCGTCCTGCCCGACGATGACCTTCCGCAGCTCCGCGAGAATGCGCGCACGGCCTTCCGCAACTTTCTCGGCTCCCAGGGTCGCGTCCAATGGTCCTCCGGGAAGAACAGGGAGCCCTGAGCCCTGTCTAATGCGTCAGTGCGTAGACGATTTCGTTGATGGCCATCTGGTAAGCCATCGACGTGTATTTGACGTATCCCGGAAACTCCGCAACGTTCGACCACTCCCAACCGTCGGCCATGTCGGTGTTCCAGTTGATGAACACCATCGGTCGCCCGTCGTCGTCCAGGATCGTGCGAAGGTGTGGGACGAAGCCGCCTTTTTCCCAGGTGCGGCCCTGCGTGAACGATCCGATTCCCGCCACTTGTGGATAGCTGTCTATCTTGTAGAAACAATTGAAGACCGGGTGGCCCTTCGGTATCTCGACGATCTCGCGGTTGGGAAAGACGCGCTTCATCTCGCGCGCCATGTTCTCCCATTCGATTGGGCCGTGGAAATCGTCGAACATCAGGGTACCGCCCCGCAGGAGAAACTCGCGCATCGCGTTGACTTCGGTGTCGACCATCCGCAGAAAACCCGGCTCGACGAGGTAGGCCCAGGGGTACTCGAAAAGCCGCGGATCGTCGAGGGGGAGAACGATCGGATCCTCGACGTGAATCGCCGTGGCGGTCTTCACACGGCGCGACAGGTTCTGCTCGGCAGCGGGGCCATCGATGAACCATGGCTCGCCGTTGAAATCGTACGACGCCGTGGTCCCTTCGAGCGTGTAGTGATACTTGAGGCGCACAAACCGCCACTGCAGGCCGGCGAACCGGCTGTCGGGCGTGCCCGCTGGCTGCGCATCGGTATTCGGCTGAACTGTCGGAACCAGAAGGAGCAGCAGCACTACTACCGCAGCGGCACCGGCACGCGTCAATGCCGGGACTCCACGAGGTTCAACAGCAGCTCCTGCGCGCGTGAATACGTCGGGGCGATTTCGAGAGCGGCGAGCGTTTCCTTCTTGGCCTCGGCCGTCTTGCCCGCCTTGAGATAGCTCTCGGCAAGGTCGGTGTGGGCGGAAGCCGGGTCGATGGGGCCGAGGGCCAATACGACTCTGAACTCTCGCACCGCCGCCGTCGCCTCGTTCCGCTGCAGAGCCAGACGCCCCAAGACCGTGTGGGCCTCGGCGTCGTATGGATCGATGGCCGCAATCCGTTCGTTCACGGCTCGGACCTTCGCGGGATCGGTGAGGCCCGCCAACCCCATCTGTCGCCGGAGCTCGCGCGCCGCCTCGACATTGTCGAAGTCGGCGGCCACCCACGCCTCGAGCTCGGCGATCGCCCGGGTTCGGTCGTTCTTCTCGAGCGCGATCTGGGCGAGTTGCGCGTGCGGGCTGTTGTTGCCGTGCGCGAGCGGCACGAGAGCCGCCGCCTTCTCGAATGCGCCGTTGGCGGCGTCGGTCTCGCCGGCTTTCCGCAGCGCGCGGCCCAACGCCATCTGGACCCGATAGCTGCCCGGCTCGGCGACCGCGATCAATCGCAGCTCCTCCAACGACTTCTTCGCCAGCGTTTCTTCGTCGGTTCCTGAGAGCGCGCGCTGAAGATCGCCAAACCGCCGCTCGAGAGTCTGGTCGAAACCCGCCTGCATCCGTTCGAAGTCGGTGTCGAGTGCGGATTTGAGCGCCGCGTCGGTGTCCAGGCCATCGGCATACGCCCGCAGCAGCTTGTTCAATCCGGCGGCGCCGTAGGTGGCGATGATGTGCTCGACGACCACCGACCCCTGGAAGTAGGCCATGTTTATCTTGCGAGGGTCGGTAAACGCCGCGTTCAGGTCGCTCAACTTGATCGTTTCGCCCTTGACCATCAGCTCGGCGAACTCGATGTCCATCTGCCGGGCCCACTCTGGTCTCGCGCGCTTTTGCTCGTACTCCGAGACGCCCTCAGTGAGCCACCGCGGCACGCGCTGGTTCGACATCTGAATCGTGATGACGTGCGCGAGCTCGTGCCACAGCGTGGCTTCCCATTGGAAGGTCCCTGGGGGCCGCGCCTTCGGCGAGTCGAGCGCCACGACACGGCCGAAGCAGACGCCGAGCGCGCCGATCATCCCCGGCAACCCGGCGATCCGCACGGCGAAATCGTCATGGCGCGGGAACACCTCGATGAGAATCGGACCCTGCGGCTTGAATTCGTAACGCTCCGCGAACGTGTTCAGCGCCTGGTGCGCCAGCGGAATCGCGTATCCTGCAGGACGGAGGCTTCGCTCTTGTCGAATTTGAAGATGAGATCGCCGTCGCGCACGGTCACGAAGGTGTCGAGCCGGTCCAGCATGCCCAGGAGGTTGAACGTCGGCTTGTGAAACGCGTCCAGCTTGAACGATGCTTCCAAGGCTTGACGTGCAGCGGATTCATCGCCGGTCCGCAGCTGAAAGAGTCCCAGGTTCGACAGCGCGCGTGGATTCTGCGGCTCGAGCTCGAGGGCGCGACGGACCAACGTCACGGCCTCGTCGAACCGATAATTTCGCGCAGCAAGCTCGCCCGCCACGTGGAACACTTCGCCCCGCTTGGGGGCAATCGCCAGGACTTTGGCGACCTCGGACTCGAACTCGGCCTTGTTGTCACCGACGTACGCCATCGCGGCGAGGACTGCGTGCGCGTCCAGACTGGACGGATTGACTTCGAGCGCCTTCTTCAGAGACTCGCGCGCTTCATCCTTGCGATCCTGGTCGAGCGCCAGGCTGGCGAGAAACACGTGGGCCTCGACGTACGACGGATTGAGCTCGAGCGCCTTCTTCGCCGCTGCCGCCGCCTGCGGGGGGTCGTCGTCAGCCAGCGCCCGGGCGGCACCGAGAATCGCCGGCGTCCACGCCGAATCGGCTTCGAGCGCCATCTGGAACAATTCGAGCGCATCGGCATTCTGGTGCGCGTCGAGGTACAGCTCGCCCCACGCCGTGTTGATGTCGGGATCCTTCGGCGCCTTGGCTGCCGCATCCCGGAAGACACCATTGGCTTCCTGGAATTCCCCGATCGCCCGCAGCGCCCGGGCCGCAACCAGCAGATCGGGAGCGTTTGCTGCAACCCTCCTCAGAAGACCGGGCGCCTCGTCACGCCCCAGCATCTTTAAGAGCAGACCCAGCTCGAGGGCGGCCGCGCTCGTTGGAAGAGCGGTCGCTACGGGCCGGAGCGCAGCTTCCGCGTCGGCATACCGCCCGCGGGCAATCGCCGCTCGTGCTCGAATCGCCACGACGGCGGGATCGCGTTGATCGAGCGCGTCGGTCAGCCGATCAACCTCGTCGTATTTCCCTTCGAGAATCGCTCGAGTCGCTTGCTGAAGTGGTGGCTGGCTTCGCCGTGTTTGCGCCGCAACGACAGAGCCGAGAACGACTGTCCCCAAGACGACGAGCCCGACCGAGACAGCCAACGCGGATGCACAGCGGCTCTTCGACAGCAACGATTGCGCGCTGCTGGCAGCTTCAGGATCGTTTGCGGACCAGGGAAAACTCATGACGGCTCATTATCACAGGGACTGGAGGCTGGAGGCTAGAGGCTGGAGGCTGGAGGCTAGAGGCTGGAGGCTAGAGGCTGGGGGCTGGAGGCTAGAGGCTGGAGGCTGGAGGCTGGAGGCTAGAGGCTAGAGGCTGGAGGCTGGAGGCTGGGGGCTGAGGCAGCGGCGGACTGCAGAGCTCGCTCCTCGACAGCAATACGCTTCCTGATCAGCAGGCCAAAACCAATGGTCGAAATCGGCCCGGCGATCCACGCACCGGTCATGAGCGCGGCGCCGACGAGCTCGCCGACGACCGCGATGTAGTTCGGATGGCGTACAAATCGGTACGGGCCACCCGACACCAGGTGCGCTCCCGGTACGACGATGACACGGAACGTCCAGAATGAGCCAAGCGTCAGAATTGCCCACCACTTGAGCGCTTTCGCGGCTGCGAAGATCGCGAGGCCACTCGCGGCTGAAGCGGCCGGCATCCCACCCCGCACTGCCTGTTCGGCGATCATCGACAAGAACGCCGCCGGATACGCGACGCGCATGATGTTGTACACGTCACTCGGCGCTTCAGCGCCGCCGCGCGCCCGTTGCGTGCGCTCGTTCGACGCGGCCCGGCGCGCCTCGATAAGCATCGGCCCGAAGACGATCGCCACGAGAATCAACGTGAACACGGAACCAGGCAAGGCTTCGGTCGTCAGCGTCGGCATCGATCGTATCGCAGGCCTCAGGCATCGATCTGTCGCGTTAGGCGTATAGGACGCTCGATCGTAGCGCAGGCCTTTAGGCCGGCGAACGACCTGCGACACGAGTCATTCGAACAAGCCCAGCTTCTCCGCCACAGCCAGCGATGCACCGGTCGCGGCCTTCACCTTCTCGAGCGTCGTGTCGGTAGCGATCTCGCGCAGGACGAGCCCGGATGGTGTGACTTCGATCACCGCGAGCTCGGTCACGATCATGTTGACGACTTTGAGACCGGTGAACGGCAGGGTGCAGCGCGTCAGAATCTTGTGGCCGCCGTCCTTCGTCGTGTGCTCCATCGCGACGATGACCTTCTTGGCTCCGGCGACGAGATCCATCGCGCCGCCCATGCCCTTGACCATTTTGCCGGGAATCATCCAGTTCGCGAGATTCCCCTCCTGGTCAACCTGTAACGCTCCAAGCACGGTCAGATCGATGTGCCCGCCGCGCACCATCGCGAATGAGTCGGCGCTGCTGAAATAGCTGGTGCCCGGCAGTTCTGTCACAGTCTCTTTGCCGGCATTGATCAGGTCCGGGTCGACCTGGTCCTCCGACGGGTACGGTCCGACGCCGAGCATGCCGTTTTCCGAATGGAGCGTGATGTCGACGCCGGGCGGAATGTAGTTGGCGACGAGAGTCGGCATGCCGATCCCGAGGTTCACGTAGTCGCCGTCTTTCAACTCGCGGGCGACGCGCTTGACGATGCGTTCACGGATGTCCATGTCGGTCGTTGACCCCTTCGCGCAATAAACGTGACCAATATTTCACGGTTTGCCTTTCCAGTTCAGGATGACCGCGATCGGAGACGCCGTCTCTTCGACGACGCTCATCAGGAACCGCTGACCGTCCGGCGCCATGATCGCACACAAGAACTCGAGGGCGATCGAACGCCACATTTCCTTCCCGCCCTTCCAGCCCTTCCTGCCCTTCCAGCCCTTCCTGCCCTTCCTGCCCTTCCCGCCCTTCCTGCCCTTCCAGCCCTTCCCGCCCTTCCTGCCCTTCCAGCCCTTCCCGCCCTTCCAGCTCTTTGATCCCGATCACGTTCATCACGAGGTTGCCCACGATTGGTTCGGAGACAATCGAGTCTCGGGCTGGGCGACGTGCCCACTCACAGAGAACGGATTCCTCCGCGTGCTCAGCAACCCGGCGCGGGGTGGCGAGATCACGCGCGTGCCCGACCTGGTGGCCCGCTTGCGCAAATTCTGCGCGAGCGGCCAGCACTATTTCTGGCCCGATTCGATTTCCCTTCATGACGAGCGCCTGTTCGACGCGTCGCTCGTGCGAGGCCACAGGCAGCTCACCGATGTCTATCTCTTGGGACTGGCGGTCAAACGAGGCGGCCGTCTCGTAACGTTCGATCGCAACGTTCCGCTCGGTGCCGTGAAGGGGGCGCGCCGCGACACGCTCGAGGTGGTCTCACCGGCTGACTGAAGAGTTAATCACGCCGAGCGGTGGCCCATTGGCACGCACCCCGCTGACTCACGACCACGACAACCGCCGAGCACACGGAGCTCGCGAAGGATTCTAGGTGACGCTGCAACGATCGCCCGGACCTTTTCGTATGGTTCTGTGAGGAATGTCCTCATCCGCGTTCCCTTTACGTGCAGTCAAGCAACGGGATTCGTGTAGTGGAAGTCTCTAAGTAACCAGGGGAAGAAAGCCATGCGACGCACTGCCCTACTTTTGGTGATGATCCTCGCTCTCTTTGCGCAGGTTCTATCCGCGCAGGATGGGGCTGCAATCTACAAAGAACGGTGCGCGTCATGCCACGATGCGCCGGAGGGCCGGGTGCCGGCAATCAGCGCAATCAAGGCAATGAGCGGCGAGGCCATCTACATGGCTCTAACGAGCGGCGTCATGCGCACACAGGGGGAAGGTTTGTCGCCGGCGCAACTCTTCGCCCTGGTGGGCTACATCGCGCCCACCGGGGCGGCGAATGCTCCGTCGCTCGCGCGGTCCTGCAGTGGCGACTCTCTTTCCGTCGCGGCACTCAAGTCGGCGCTGAATGCGCCACGATGGAATGGATGGAGCACGAGCGCGACGAACTCACGATTCCAGGACGCCGCAAGCGCGGGTCTCACTGCTTCAAGCGTGCCGGCACTGAAACTGAAGTGGGCATTCAATCTCGGCAACGTGACGATAGCGCGATCGCAACCCACGATCGTAGGTGGGATTGTCTACATCGCAACGGTGACTGGAGCTGTTTACGCACTGGACGCCGCAACGGGCTGCACGCATTGGGGATTCAAGGCCAACCAAGTCCGTTCCGGCGTAGCCCTTGGTGAGGCCAACGGCACTCCTGCGGTTTTCTTTCCCGATATGGGCGGAACTGTCTACGCTCTGAACGCCGCAACGGGCGCGTTGATATGGCAGTTTCGTCCGGTTGATCATTTTGCGACAATGGCGACGGCGACGCCGCTCGTGCACAATGGCGTCGTTTACCAGCCGTTTTCTTCGTTCGAAGAAGTGCTGCCCGGAAACCCGAATTACGAGTGCTGCACGTTTCGAGGCAGTCTCGTGGCACTGGATGCCGCGACGGGAAAGAAGATCTGGCAGACCTTCACGATTCCTGAAACTCCCAAGCCCACCCGCAAAACGGCCGCCGGCACCCAGCAGCACGGGCCTTCCGGTGCGGGAATCTGGGCGACACCGACCGTTGACGAACAGCTCGGTGTCGTATACGTCTCGACGGGCGACAACTACTCGGATCCATCCACCAACACCAGCGACGCTGTTCTTGCAATGAACCTCAACACCGGCGCGCTGCTTTGGTCCCGTCAGATGACGGAGAACGATGCATTCAACATCGGCTGCGCGACACCTCAACGGACCAACTGTCCGGAGGCAAATGGACCTGACTTCGACTTCGGGCAGCCGCCCATTCTGGTTCGCCTCGGCGGTGAGAAGCGTGCGCTCGTCATTGCCCAGAAGTCCGGAATGGTGCATGCCATCGACCCCGACCAGAATGGCGCGTTGTTGTGGAGGACCCGTGCCGGTCAGGGAACTGCTTTGGGCGGCAGCCAGTGGGGTTCGGCGGCGGATGGAGAGAAGATCTACGTCGCCATCAGCGACATCGGTATCGGCGCCAGGCCGGATGCAAGCTCGCCACAGGGTTTCCGGTCGGTTCTGGATCCGAACACGGGCGGCGGATTGCACGCTCTGGACCTGAAATCCGGCAAGATCGTCTGGAGCGCGAAGCCATCGCCATGCGCCGCGGGGCGCACCGGTTGCTCCCCAGCGCAATCCGCCGCGGTCACGGCTATTCCCGGCGTCGTGTTTTCCGGATCGGTCGATGGACACCTGCGAGCGTATTCGACCTCGACTGGCGAGGTGATCTGGGACGTCGACACGGTGCGCGAGTTCGAGACGGTGAATGGCAAACCCGCTCGCGGAGGCTCGATGGATGTCGCGGGACCGGCCGTCGTCAACGGGATGTTGTTTGTGAATTCCGGCTACGGGCAGTGGGGCGGCACGCCAGGGAATGTGCTACTCGTCTTTTCAGTCGATGGAAAATAGTTGGAGCATTTTGAGGCGATCAGATCATCCATCCCAACATTGATCGTGATACGATCTGCAATGTGAAGACTATTGCAATTTCTATTGATGAAGATGTTCTCGCGCGCGTGGATAGGCTGGTGGGGACAGGCCATCAAGGCGGCCCCAACCGCTCTCGATTGATTCGACAGGCCGTCCGGGAATACGTCTCCCGGCTCGAGCGCCTTGCGGAGGAAGAGCGCGAGGCAGCCATTGTTCGGCGCAACCGCGGTCGCCTTGCTCGACAGGCGCGGGCTCTGGTTCGCGGCCAGGCGAAGCCGTGAAGTGGGGCGAGATCTACCCGGACGCGAGAGAAGATCTCCGAACGCGGGCACAAGCCGGGCTTCTACGTGATCGTCTCGCGCGATTTCATAGCCGGCAACGATGACATCTCGACCGTCGTCTGTGCGCCGGTGTACGGCGAAGTGCTCGGGCTCAAAACCGAAGTCGTGATCGGCAAAGAAGACGGCCTTTCCCGGCAGAGCTCCATCCGATGCGACTTCCTCACCCTGATGTTCAAGAGCAAACTCACCGGCTTTGTCGCCACGTTAGCCACAGAGAAACAAAGCGAACTGAAACGGGCACTGATCGCGGCCTTGCAACTCGAACACTGACGAAAGTGGTCGTGTAATCCGACGGGTTCTTTGGGGGCCGCGGCCCTACGAAGTGCGCCTGATCGACCGACGACGACAGGAGGCGCGGTCGAACCATCAGTCTGGACCGCGGACGCTTGCCCTGTGCACTCATCACTGAGCGCCGCCACGATGCACCTTGTACGATGCGCGCTGCACGGTGCAATGTGATGAGCGTCAGGATTTCTTGAGCTCCCGTAACAACCACACCTTCGCCAGCCGCCAGTCGCGCATGACGGTGTCGGCCGAAACATGCAGCGCAGTGGCCGTCTCCTCGACGCTCAGACCACCGAAGAACCGCATCTCAACAACCTGACTCTTCCGCCGATCGACTTGCGCCAGGGCACTCAGCGCATCGTCGAGCGCCACCAGATCCTGGTCGGGCTCAACCGCAACCGTCAATGCCTGGTCGAACGAAACCTTGAGCGCCCCGCCACCCCGCTTCTGGTACTTTCGCGCGCGCGCGGAGTCAACGAGGATGCGCCGCATCGCGCGCGACGCCATCGCGAAGAAATGCGCGCGGTTCTGCCACTGGACCCTGTTCACGTCGATCAGCCGCAGATACGCCTCGTGCACCAACGCTGTGGCCTGGAGCGTGTGCCCTGTTCGCTCGTGGTTCATGTGCCGCTGCGCCAGTCGGCGCAGCTCGTCGTGGACGAGCGGGAGCAGCTCGTTGAAGGCGGCTTGGTCGCCTTGGGCCCAAGCCTCCAGGAGCACGGTGGGGCTGGGAGACGGTGGAATGTCGCCCATTCTATGACGGCCCGCCCTGTCTGACCCTGCCCATTCCCGACACCTTTTCTCAGGATTTTCGAGGGGATTCAAGTTTTCGAGTGGCGTTCCCGCCTCCGGAAGTGAGGACCGAGACCAACCGGTCCGGCGAGGTGAACGCCGATGTCAACCGAATCACGGGGCCGCCGATTCTCATCCGCCGCAATCCGCGCTGCGATTCTCGCCACACTGATTCCAGCGATTGTTGCAGAAGCTGCCGCAAGCGATGGCACGTCGCGACCTTCGCGTGTTCGCTCTGAGAACCCGGTCATCGTCGCAGCCATCCGCGACGCCACCGAACGCTCGACCACGTTCCGTCGGCTCATCGAGACTATCGATTCGTCTGATGGGCTCGTGTATGTCGAGGAAGGCAATGCCGAAACAGCGTCCGAGCCTGCTTGATGATGTCGGTGAAGGTCGCCGGCCCCTATCGGTTACTGCGGATTCTCGTGGATACCCGCAAAGCGGTCGGTTCCGAGCTGCTGGCCGCCATCGGCCACGAGCTGTGGCATGCAATTGAGGCGCTCGACAACCCGTACGTGATCGACGACCGATCGATCTTGCAGTACTTTCACCGGATCGCACCGACCGATTCCGGCCGCTTCGAAACGGAGGAGGCAATCCACGCGGGCTTGGCCGTGCTCGAGGAAGTGAAAGCACGAGAACGAAATCGATGACGCATTGGAGTAGTTCCCGCCCTTCCCGCCCTTCCCGCCCTTCCTGCCCTTCCTGCCCCTCCCGCCCTCCCGCCCTAGTACCGCCGCTTCTGCTGCCGGACGATGTTGAACGTGGCCGTGTCGGCGATGGCCATGACCGCCATGACTCCCGCCTGTACGGGGTCGGACACGACGAGATCTGCCACATCGGGCACGCTGCCTGCCATGTTCAGCGAGATGACGGGGAGTCCCTTCTGCCGAACTTCCTCGACCGCCGCGGTGATTTCGCCCCCCATGAGCGAACCCGCGAGAACGAGCAGGCGGACGCGTGGCAAACGGACCACGGCGCGAACCGCGCTCGCAAGCGCTTCTTCGCCGACGAGCGGTATCGTATCCACCGAAATGCGCTCGCCGCGAATGTTGTGACGATCGGCTTCGGTGATGGCGCCAAGCGCAACCTGCCCAACCTGTGCGCCGCCACCCATGATGACAATCCGCTTGCCGTAGATTTTCGCGAACGACGGGGTCAACTCGACTCGCGTCACGCCTGTAACCTGCCGCAAGTCCTCAACGATCGCGTCGATCGGCGCGTCGGCCGTGAATTCGAGGTAGATCTCCGCGTTCTTATCGTCGTGGGGATTGATGTCCACTGTACTCACGTTGGCTTGGTGATTGGCGAGGACTCGTGTCAGACCGAACAAGATTCCAGGTTGATTCGCCACGGTCGTCAGAACGGCGTGTGCGGGCATGCCCGGGACTGTAACACGGAGGCTGGGGGCTCGAGGCTGGGGGCTGGAGGCGGGATTAGGGGCTAGAGAGCTGATCACGTAAGGGGATCGACAGCGAGATCAACTTGTGATCTCATGGGCGCATGCCCACACCCATTCGCTGGCAAGTCCCGCGCGAGCTGAGTCCCAAAGAAACGCGCGTGGCGGCGAAGCTGCGCCGCATTGGCAAGTGCTACGTGTTCTTACGCGAGATCCGCGCCGAGTTGTTCGATGAGGCGTTCGAGGCAGAGCTGGCGGCGGCCTATCAGCCGCGCGGGATGGCGCCCTTGCCCCCGGCGCTGCTCGCGATGGTGACGTTGCTGCAGGCCTACGACCAAGTGGGCGATGCGGAGGCGGTGGTGACCGCGCAAATGGACCAGCGCTGGCAGTTGGCCTTGGGGTGCCTGGGGGCGAGCGACGCCCCGTTCTCCCAGGGCGCGTTGGTGAAATTCCGCGAGCGCCTGATCGCGCATGATCTCGATCAGAAGCTGCTGGACCGGACCGTGGCGTTGGCGAAGCAGACGGGCCGGTTCGGCTGGCAGGCGTTGCGGGCGGCGCTGGATTCCTCCCCGCTGGTCGGTGCCGGACGCGTCGAAGACACCTGGAATCTGATCGGCCGCGCCTTGCGGACTGTCGCCACGTGTGCGGCCAAGACGCTGAAGGTCTCGCGTGACGACGTGCTCCGGGAGGCGGGGATCACGCTGTTGGGCACCGCCAGCCTCAAGGCGGCCTTGGATATCGACTGGGGCGATCCGGCGGAACAAGCCGACGCCCTGGCCCGCTTGTTGGCCGAGGTGGATCGGTTGGAGCAGTGGGTGACGACCCATGTGCCCGTCGCCGACACACCGCCCGTGCAAGCGGCATTGGCCGCGTTGCGGCGCGTGTTGACGCAAGACCTGGAACCCGATCCCACCACCGGTCGGCAGCGCATTCGGCGTGGGGTCGCCGCCGAGCGCATGCCGTCGTTAGGCGATCCGGAGATGCGCCATGGCCGCAAAACACGAACGCGGCCCTTCACCGGCTACAAACGCCACGTGATCAAGCTCGTCGAGGCTGATGTGATTGTGGGCGCGGTGGTGCGGCCGGCGAATGAACCCGAGCATCACGCGTTAGCCCTGCTCACGCCAGATGTCATCCGGCATGGGCCGCTCGCGGAGGTGCTGATCGATCGCGGGTACCTGGGCAGTCCGCAGATCGGTCCCCTCCACGCGCAGGGCATCACGATTCGCGCCAAAGCGTGGACGACCACCAACCGTGGTCGCTTTCCCAAACACGCCTTCGACATCCGGCTCACGGAGGCGCGCGTGATTTGTCCGGCGCAGCACAGCGCGGCGATTCCCGTCGGTGCCACGACGGTGCACTTCGCCACCACGGTCTGTCAGCCCTGTGTTCTCCGCGCGGCATGTACGACGGCCACGGGCCGGGGGCGCAGCGTGGCGATTCATCCGCAGGAAGCGCTGCTCCAACGGTTACGTCTCGAACAGCACGACCCGCAGGGCCGCGTCCGCCTTCGCGCCCGCACCACCGTGGAGCATTCCTTGGCCCGCGTGGACCACATCCAAGGATCAAAGGCGCGCTACAAAGGTGTACGCAAGAACACACTCGACGTCCGACGCGTCGCCGTCATCGCCAATCTCCAACGGCTCGCCCGGTTACCACAGGCTGCTTGAGTTTATGTGCTCAGCTCTCTAAGTTTTCAAATAGTGCGGGTGCGTCACGAAGAAATGTGCGGTCAGAATCTCGGTGATCACCGCACGGGCGACCGGCAGCGTCGGCAGGCGGGCGCCCCGTCGACAGCGTTCGTGTTGCAGCCACGCGTACGCGAGGGCGGTCAGCACCACGTGGCGTTGCCAGCCCGGCCACGAGCGACCTTCGAAATGATCGAGGCCCAGTTCGTCCTTGAGTTCTTGATACTGCTGTTCGATCGCCCAGCGCTGATGCGCCAACCGCACCAAGGCACGGCGCGAGGCCGTGGGGGGCAACGCGACCAGATACGCTTTGATGCGCGGCGTCGCTCCGAGATCGCGTTCGAAGAGCAGCCAGATCTCGGGGGCGAGTCGCCGTCGCCGCCAATCGTGGGCGGGCGTGACGCGCAACGCGGCGAAGTGCGCCGCCCACAGACGATTGGTCCCATTGCGCCACGAGATGCGGCGCCATGCCTGGGCCGGCAGGCCCGCGCCGATGGCGGCCACGGCTTCGGGCTTGCGGCCGTCGGTAAGTTGCAAGCGCGTCGGCGTGCCAGCGCGACCCGGTTTGCGGGCGGGTACTGCCACGGGCGGTGTGCCGCGAAAGACCGTGAGGGTCGACGAGATCCCGAGGGTGTACGGCAGCTGCAACCGGTGCAGGGTCCGGCGCAACGTCGCGTTGTCGCCGAATTCGGCATCGCCGAGGACCGCTGTTACGTGAAACCCGGCCGCACGGATCTGCCTCAGAAGCGTGAGCGCCAAGCGCCACTTTTCTTGAAAGCGAACGGTCGGGGGAATGCGCGCGCGCTGACGGGATTCCGAACTCAACCACGTCTCGGGGAGATACAACGCCGCGCCGAGCATCCACGCGCGCACTCCCGTCCACAGGGCGGCCGTCACCGCGACTTGGCAGTTGGCAACCTTGCCGAGCGTGCCGCAGTACTGGCGCGCAACGCCCACCGAATGTGTGCCCTGTTTGGGGAAACTGGTGGCATCGAGAATCAGCACGCCGGCGCGCTCTGGCATCACACGGCGCAGGCGCCGCCAGACACGCTCGTCCCGCCAGGGCGCGTGGAGCCACGCCCAGAGCGCGACCTCGGACTACCGTGAGACGGCGATCCCCCAGGGGCGTTGGCCGACAGCGATCACCTTGACGACCTGCTGCTTGGAGAGGTCCACGACAGAAACATCGTTCGACGGACCGTTGGCCGTGTACGCAGTCTTGCCGTCCGGCGTCAGTCCGACACCCCAGGGCCGCTGGCCGACAGCGATCGCTGCGACGGGCTGATTCTTCGCCGGATCGAGGAAGGACAACCTGCCGAAAGATCCAGTAGTGACGTAGACCATCGATCCGTCCGGTCCCACAGCGATCCCCATCGGGCGGGGCCGCGGCGTCGCCGCCGTGTCTCCGAGCGGAATCTTCTGCAGAAATTCATGACGCATGCTGTCGATGACAGCAACCGCTGCATCGTTCTCGAGAGTGACGAAAGCGCGCGAGCTATCCGGCAGGAACCCGATCGACCTCGGACGAGGCCCGACAGGAACTTCTTTCAGCACAGCGTAAGTCGTCGTATCGATCACCGCGACTTCCCCATCCTCTTCGCTCGTCACGTACACGACACGGCCGTCAGGGCGAATCGTTACACCTTCGGGCTCCTCACCGATCTTGGCCGTCGCGACGATCGCTCCAGACTTGACGTCGACGACGCTGACTTGCGCGGCGTCTTCATTGGCGACAAAGAGCCGCGTTCCGTCGGTCGTCACGTCGAGCTGCTCGGGGTCATTGCCGGCGTGAATCACTCGAACCAGCCGATTGGTGGCCGTATCGACCTCGCCTATGCCGTCGGCGGACCGATCAGGCGGAGGAAGCGTGCTCTCGTCCACGCCCGGTGGCGCGCTAGGCGATCCGCTGAGGGCCACATAAAGCGATTTGCCATCCGGACTCACCTTGATCCCGCGCGGCCGCTTGCCGACTTTCACTGTCGCAACGACGGCCTGCGAAGCCGAGTCGATGACCGTGATGTCCCCTGACGCTTCGTTCGTGACGTATACGCGCGGAGCGGCCGCAGACGAGGATGGCGACTCGCGGTTGCACGCACCGATCGGCAGCAGCATCAACAACGAGACCGCGACTCTTGTCCGTCGACAGCTCTGCGCTCGTCGGATCCGTTCACCAAGTGCAGTCGGGTCGGTAGACATGTGAGTCCCAGCCGTATTGTAGCGGTTCGCCGGAGTGTCTACGACGGATGTGCAGAGCCGCAATCGCCGGCGAACGCTATCAGACGACGGAGTGCATTGGGAACCAGCCGAGCACCAATCGTGGCACCCTGCACCATCGCAGGCGACGCCACGAGCGCTCGAACCATCCGGTTGAAGCGCCACTTCGAGGCGAATTCGGCACGCCGAGCGGCCGCCAGGCGCTCATGCACGCCGCTCCAACCTCGCTCCAGCACTTCGAGAGCCGCCCGGGCTGCAAGCGCACCGCCTCGCACAGCGAACCTCAGCCCGTCGCCGGTCATCGGATCGACGAAGCCGGCAGCGTCGCCAGCCAGGATCAACCCGACGATTCCTCGATCGCTCACGTCGACCGCGAGGGGACCCAGGACGACCGGCTGCCGAACGAGACGTGCGCCGGCAAACCGTTCGCGAAGGAACGGGTCGCGCGCGAGCTCGGCGCGCAACAGCGAAGACGGATCGCCTAGCGGTGCGTCACCCGCGTTCACGGCCTTGACCAGACAGACATTGGCCAGGCCACCCGCGACCTGTGCGACACCGATATACCGACCGGGCCGCACGTGCATTTCACCGATCGACGAAAGGCCATCGGCGTTTTCGTAGTAGGCCCCAACGGCCCAACGCCTGGGCCGGGACGGGTGACGCGCGAGCCCGAGCCCGAAGGCCAGTGTCGATCGTCGTCCATCGGCGCCCACAGTCACCGGCGCACGCAACTCGCACTCACGTCCGTTTCGCCCAACGACAACGCCATGTATCGATCGGATCGGGCCCGACAGCTCCACCAGGCCGCGGCGGACGACGACGTCTGGTTCGAACTGCACTCCAGCAGCGACCGCGCACTGCAGAAGCGCCCAATCGAGATCGCGCCGTACGATGGCGCGACCCTGCAGGCCGTTGGGGTAGCGGCCCTCCACAGCGGTGCTTTGCGGGCCCGTCAATCGCATTCCTTCGACGGGCAGGCCACGATCTTCGACGGCCTTCGACAACCCGAGAGACCGCAACGCGGTCAGCGTGCCGGGGTTGACGGTATCGCCGCAGAGCTTGTCTCGAGGGAACGAGGCCCGATCGAGCAGCCGCACGCGCACGCCCGCCCGGGCCAGGATCGTTGCTGCAACCGACCCGGCCGGTCCCGCGCCTACGATTAGCACATCGTCAATCACGGTGAACTCTCAAGGCTTAGGGCTTAGGGCTTAGGGCTTAGCTCCGCTCGGAGCCCTTAGCTCGGAGCCCTCAGCCCTGAGCCATCTCACACTCGTCCCAGCACGAGTGCGCTGTTCTTCGACCCGAAGCCCAGACAATTACACAGCGCGGCCTCGACATCGGCCGGCCGTCCCTGATTCGGGACGAAATCCAGGTCGCAAGCCGGATCGGGATCGTGAAGATTGATCGTAGGCGGCAGCAGTTGGCGCGACATTGCCAGTGCCGCTGTGACGACGCCAGCCGCTCCGCTCGCGCCCTGCGGATGTCCGATCATCGACTTCACAGACGAGCCTGCAATCCGGGACGCGTGGCTTCCGAACACCTGCCGTACGCAGCGCGACTCGACGGCATCGTTCAAGACAGTAGAGGTGCCGTGGTAGCTCACGTAGCCGACTTGCTCCCGTTGGCGTCCCGATCGGTCGATGGCGAGCGTGAGTGCCCGTACCGATCTCGTCGCCATCGGGAGCCATCTGAACACGATGGTAGGCATCGCAAGTCGAGCCGTAGCCGTCGACAGAGGCGTAGATCTTTGCGCCGCGAGCCCGCGCACGGTCTTCGCGCTCGAGGACGACCATCCATGCGCCTTCGCCCAGGACAAAGCCATCCCGCCCGCGATCGAACGGCCGGGACGCCGCGGCAGGCGTCTCGTTGTAAGCCATCGACACGACCTTCATCCTGGAAAAGCCGAAGATCATCCCAGGGGTGACGCACGCATCGGTTCCCCCCGACAGCAGCACCTCGGCGTCGCCGGCGCGAATCAGCGCCGACGCGTAGCCGATCGCGTCGGTCGAGCTCGTACATCCGCACGACAGCACATGGCTGACGCCGCGCAGGCGAAGCGAGATGGAGATCTCGCTCGACACCATTCCAACAATCGAGACTGGAATCGCGTACGGCGTCACCTTGCGGCCGCGATCGACGAAGAACTCGTGATACTGCCGCTCCCCGACGTCGATGCCGCCGCCTCCACTGCCAACGACGACCCCCCCGCCGGGTTCGGCGATGCGAAGACCCGCGTCGACCCAAGCCTCGCGTGCCGCGATGACGCCGACCAGCGCAGCCCGTGAATAGCGCTTGGGATCGGCTCGATATTGCTGGTCCCAGATGTCATCGCCGGTGATCGGAGGCACGTCATCGATGGTGACCTCCGAAACAGGCGCTGCCACACGGCAGCCGAAGTCGGAGGCGTCGAATTCTGTGATGGCGCGCGTGCCGCTGCAGCCTCGACTCACGTGATCCCAAAAGCGCTCGCGGCCGACGCCAAAGGGCGAAACCACGCCGATGCCGGTGATCACAACGCGGGGTCCAGCCGGATGCATCATGGGTGACACTTATACCAAATGACCGAACGCTTTGAGCGTCTGTTCGTATGGACGGGCGGGGCGCTGTTTGTCGCTTCCCTTATGTTTTGCGGGTACTCGTACGTCGTCCCCTGGTCGACCCCGTTTCGTGAGCCATTCGTCTCTGTCGGCGGGCGTGTCGACGAGGCCGGCGGCTGGCCGGCGTTCGCGTTCAACGCGACGGTGCTGAGCGTCTTCGTCATTCACCACAGCGTGTTCGCGCGAGATCGTGTCAAAACCTTCTTAGCGCGCGCGATCCCGACGCGGCTCCTCCGTTCCGTATATGTGTGGACGGCGAGCCTGTTGCTCATCGGGGCGTGCGCGTTGTGGCAGCCGATCCGCTTCGATGTCTACCAGACGTTCGGTGCGCAGCGGGTCTTGCACGTAGTCGTCCAGTTGGTCGGTCTGTGGCTCATCGGGCAGTCGGTTCGCTCGATTCGTGCACTCGAGCTAGCTGGAATTCACGGTCAGCACTCCAGCAGCGAATTGCAAACGACGGGCCCATACGGAGTGGTACGACATCCGATCTATTTGGGATGGGTGCTGGCGGTCTTCGGCGCCGCTCACATGACCGGCGACCGTCTGGCTTTTGCAATTATCACAACTGCGTATCTGGTCGTCGCAATTCCACTTGAAGAGCGGTCTCTGGTGGCCGCCTTTGGAACCGACTACGAGAAGTACCGGCGCCAGACCCGATGGAGACTCGTGCCGTTCTGACCTGGAATCGGCGCTAGAGGTCTGACCTTCAGAATCTCGCATGGAATCGGTCAGACGTCAGCGCAGCGGGGCAGCTAAAGGTGACCCTGGAGGATCTTCGCTATCCTTTTCACATGGCGCCTCCAGCTGAACCGACGCGAACCTATCCCAGCGAGATGCCTGCCGTCGCCCTGCGACAGACGGTGGTGTTTCCCCTGACACTGCAGCCGCTCGCCATCAACCGGCAGGCGTCGATCGAATCGGTCAATCGAGCGCTGGCGTCCGACCGGCTCCTCTTCCTGACGCTGCAAGAGAGCGATCGCGATGAACCGGAGCCGTCGGAACTGAGACGCGTCGGGACGATCGCGGCAATCCGCCAGATGGCCAAAGCACCGACCGGGGCCATTCACGTCATCGTCGAAGGCATGATGCGGGCACGATCCGACGGTGTCGTTCAGACGGATTCATGGCTCAAAGCCACGGTCGCCCCAGGTACCGGAACGGATCGAAGGCACGCTCGAAGCAGACGCTTACGTTCGCCGCATCCAGGAGCTGATCGAGCGCGCGCTGTCGCTATCGAGCGGCTTGTCTCAGGAACTGCGCGGCGTGGTGATGGGCATCGACGACCCGCTGCGACTCGCGTACCTCCTAGCGAGTCTGATCGACATCAAGGCCGACGAAAAGCAGCGGATTCTCGAAGCTGACGATCTCATCGCCAAGCTGAAGAGCGTTTCCGATGCGTTGACGCGCGAGGTTTCTCTCCTCGAATTGAAAGGCAAGATCGATTCTGCGGCGCAGCAGGAGATGACCGACGCCCAACGTCAGTACTTCTTGCGCCAGCAGCTCAAAGCGATTCAGGACGAGCTTGGTGAGGGAGAAAAACCCGAAGCCCAGGAGGTTCGGAAGCGCATCGCCGAGGCCAAGCTGCCCGAGCCGGTCGCGGCGATCGCGAATCGCGAGGTCGATCGCCTGGAGCGGATGACTCCAGCTTCCCCCGAATATCAGATGATTCGCACCTACGTCGACTGGGTCCTCGACGTGCCCTGGTCCGTGACGAGCGAAGACCGCCTGGATCCGCGTGCCGCACGTGAGGTCCTGGATCAGGATCACTATGATCTCGACAAAGTCAAAGAGCGCATCGTCGAGTACCTGGCAGTTCAAAAGCTGAAAACCGAGCAGGCGCAGAACTCAGGAGCGGGGACGGCGGCCAGGATCAAGGGGCCCATTCTCTGCTTCGTGGGCCCGCCGGGCGTTGGCAAAACGTCGCTTGGACAGTCCATCGCGCGCGCGATGAACAGGAAGTTCGTGCGCGTCTCGCTCGGCGGGGTTCGTGACGAGGCAGAGATCCGGGGCCATCGGCGAACGTACATCGGTGCCTTCCCCGGCCGCATCGTGCAGGCGTTGAAACAGGCCGGGACGATGAATCCGGTGTTCATGCTGGACGAAATCGACAAGATCGGCGTCGGCTTCCAGGGCGACCCGGCTGCGGCGCTGCTCGAGGTCCTCGATCCGGCGCAGAACCATTCGTTCCGGGATCACTATCTCGAGATCAACCTCGACCTGTCGTCTGTCTTGTTCATCGCCACGGCCAATCAACTCGCCACCATTCATCCGGCGCTCATCGACCGCATGGAGCTCATCTCGCTGACGGGCTACAGCGAGGAGGAGAAGTTTCACATTGCCCGTCGGTATCTCATTCCCCGTCAGCTCGACGAGCACGGTCTGAAGGCCGAACAGGTGACGATCGAGGACGACGCGCTGCAGCGGATCATTTCCCAGTACACGCGGGAAGCCGGCGTCAGAAGTCTGGAGCGACAGATTGGGGGCGTGGCCAGAAAAATCGCCGCTCGCCTGGCGGCCTCCGATCTCGACACTCGACCAGGCGGACCGGTTGTCGTGCAAGCGGCCGACGTGCCGAAGTACCTGGGGCAACCTCGATTTCACGACGAGGTATCGTTCCGACTGTCGCGTCCCGGCGTGGCCACCGGCGTGGCCTGGACGGAGACTGGCGGCGATGTGCTGTTCGTCGAAGCCACTGTGATGCCGTCCGGACATCACGACGTCGTGCTGACGGGTCAGCTCGGCAGCGTGATGCAGGAATCGGCGCGCGCTGCCGTCAGTCACATCCGGGCGCATGCGAAAGAGCTGGGCGTGTCCCCCGATTTTCTCGACACGCACGACCTGCACGTTCATGTGCCGTCCGGGGCCATTCCCAAAGATGGACCGTCGGCTGGCGTCACCATCGCAACGGCTATTCTCTCCGCGCTCAAAAACCAGGTTGTCCGGGAAGACGTGGCGATGACCGGCGAAATCACGCTCAGCGGTCTGGTGCTGCCGGTCGGCGGCATTCGGGAGAAGGCGTTGGCGGCGCGCCGCCATGGGATCAAGGAGTTTGTCTTGCCGGCCCGCAATCAACCCGATCTCGCCGAGCTGCCGGCCGAGGTGAAGGCCGATATGACGTTCGTGCCGGTGACGACACTCGAAGAGGTGCTCAAGGTCGCGCTGCCTCAAGAAGCGATGCAGACATGAAAGTCCGGCGCGCGGAAACACCAGACGCGGCCGTTTTGACCCAGATCGCGCACGAAGCGAAACGGCACTGGGGCTACCCTGAGAGCTGGATGGCCCTGTGGCAGTCGGCGCTGACGATCTCGGCCTCGTACGTCGCCGATCACGACGTGTTCGTCGCCGAAACCGATCGCGAGATCGGTGGCTTCTACGCACTGGCCATCGAAGACGGCCGGTGGCAACTGGCGCATCTCTGGGTGCGACCGGCTCGGATGGGACAGGGACTCGGACGGCAGCTGTTCGAGCATGCCGTCGGCCGCCTGCACGAGCTCGCACCAGGCTCCGTGATGGGCATCGAGGCGGATCCGAACGCCGAACCGTTCTATCGGCACCTCGGAGCGAAACGCGTGTCCGAGGTGACGCGAACCTGGCAGGGTCTCGAACGAGTGTTACCGTACTTGGAGTTTCCGGTCTCTTGAGCCGCCCGATTTCAGTTGGTGACCCCGCGTTCGCAGCGCCGTGATTATCGCCTTCTATATTTCCGGGCACGGCTTCGGCCATGCTGCCCGGTCCGTCGAGCTCATCGATGCGCTCACGTCCAGGCGACCAGACCTTCGGGTTGTGGTCCGCACGAGCGCGCACCCCTGGCCGCTCGAGCGCATCCGGCGGCGAGGAATCGAGATTGAATCCTGCGAGGCCGACTCTGGCGCTGCGCAGATTGACGGGCTGGCCATAGACGAGCCCCTGACTGCAGCGCACGCCGCTCGGTTTTACCGCAGCTTCGAAGAGCGCATCGCGGGCGAAGCGGCGTACTTGCGGAGGATTGGTGCCGGGCTTGTCGTCGCCGACATTCCTCCGCTGGCATTCGCCGCTGCGGAAGACGCCGGTGTGCCGTCGGTCGCCGTCGCCAACTTCACGTGGGACTGGATCTACTCGTACTTCCCGGATTTCGAGGCGGCCGCACCGGGAGTCATCGAGAAAATCGGGGGGGCCTATGCACGCGCGACTCGGGCGCTGCGGTTACCGATACACGGCGGGTTCGAACCGATGACGGCGGTCGTTCAGGACGTGCCCTTCATCGCGCGACGCTCGACCCGCGATCCTTCGGACACACGCCGCGCGTTGGGTATCGATGGCGCGAAGCCGTTGGTGCTGTCGTCATTCGGTGGATACGGCGTCACCCTTCCTTATGATCGAGCCGCTGCGGCCGGCTTGACCGTCCTCGTTCCGCCGCCACAACTCCCGGACGGCCTCAAACACGAAGATCTCGTCGCCGCGGCGGACGTCGTACTGAGCAAACCAGGCTACGGCATCGTTTCCGAATGCGTCGCCCACCGCACACCCTTGATCTATGCCTCGAGAGGGCGCTTTGCCGAGTATGAAGTGATGGTCGCCGAACTGCCGCGGATGTTGCGCTGCCGGCACATCGATCGGGAGGAGCTGGTGGCCGGAAATTGGGCCGATTCGGTCGCAGCGGTCCTGGCCCAGCCCGACCCGCCTGAACGAGTGGCGGTGGACGGCGCCGCGGTCGCAGCCGAGGCGATTCTCGACCTTATTTCTTCTCGCAGGTGACGAGCGACCAGATTCGAGGGATGTTGACCTTCTCGATCGAGATCGGATCCAACTCGGCTTGCACCAGGAATGCCGGCAGATCCAGATCCGACTTGAAGCCGAGATACAACGTGAACGGCGCGATCAGGCGCTCGAGCCTGGCGGCAACGCGGCCGGCGCTCCGGAAGTGGTTGAGGATGATGATCCGGCCGCCTGGACGGCAGACACGACGCATCTCGCGCGCCACGGCGACGGGATCGGGTACGACGCTGATCAAATATGGCGCATACACGATGTCGAACGTGTCATCGGCGAACTTGAGGTCGGCGGCATCCATCTCGACGAGCCTGACGTTGCGGAGCGCGTTGCGCGCCACGCGGTCGCGCGCCTTTTCGAGCATCGGCTCCGACAGGTCGATCCCGGTCACGGCACAATCGCGCGGATACAACGGCGCGTTGATTCCGGTACCGACGCCGACTTCGAGGACACGGTCCCCCGGACGAATGCCCATGCGCTGAATCGCCTGCATGCGGCCAGGATGCAACGCCGGCCCGAACGTGAAGTCGTACACGGACGCAAGATTCTCGTACACGCGCGTGACGAAATGGTTCTCGACCACGGTGACTGACAGCGCGCGAGTCGCGACGTCCGATCCCATGAACTCGTCGCTTTCCTGAGAATAGTGCGGCTCAAATAAAGCCATCGGTTGCCTCGGCAGGTTGGCCTTGCAGGGTCAACGTGGTCATATCGGAGGCCGCCTCACTTTGAGGCACGGCCCAGCGACTATACACCGGAACGGGGCGATCGCAATTGGATAAATCTGGTGGAGGTGTCATTTCTCGTGAAATCACGAAATGGATAGCGCGATTACCAATTTGAGGAGAATCAGTGGATGCCTCACGTCTCAATGCGTTCGCAGCGAAACGTCGCGGCATCAACCAGCAGATAAGAGGTCGTCACGACATCGAGCCCAATCGACCGAACACCCTGGCGCATGGAGTCGCTGAACTCATGATGATGGCCGAACAGGTGCAGGCGAGGGCGAAGAGACGCGATCACCTCGTTGATCACCGTCTTGCCGGCGTCGATGCGCCGCCCGGCCGGATAAAACGGTCTGGGCGCTTCGTGCGTGAGAAAAAGATCGATATCCGTCAGCGCTTTACACGCGATGACCTCGTCCCGGACGAAGTGACGCCGCTTGTCGTCGCGGCTCTTTCCGAGCTTCAGAGAGGCGGTCCCTCTCTGGCCACGCGAGGGAGGAAGCGCGGTCGCCGGCGTGTGATACCAGCTGGGCGCGAACGTTCCACCGAGCGCGGCCACTCTCCACGGTCCCACTTGATGCGGCCCGCCATTGAGCAGATAGTGCAGGGTGGGCGCAGGCGGGCGCCCTGCGACGGCAGCGGCGACCACGTCGAAGTCCTCGTTGTTTCCCTTAATCCAGTACAGCGGCGCAGGAGGCGTGAAGTACTCGCCGTCGTTGGCGGCCACATCCCCGACCGAAAGCCACAGCGGCACGTCCGCGTGCCGTTTCATGATGTCTTGAACCGCATCGAACTCGCCGTGGATGTCGCCGAGCGCGCCAATCAACATGGGCAGGTGGGCAGGAACGGCAGGGAGGGCGGGAGCCACTCGATGGTCCGAGACCGCGATACGTTCAAAGTCTCTTCCTGCCCTTCCAGCCTGCCCTGCCTTTCCCGCCTAGGTGACTCGTCCGGCGCCATCGTCAGTTGCGGCCGGCACCAAGAGATCCTGTTTGTCCCAGATGAAATCGTTCTTGTTGTAGACGGCGAGCTCGTAGTCCTTGCCCATGAAGATGGCCCCGACGGGGCAGGCTTCCTCGCAGTAGCCGCAGAAGATGCATCGGGTCTTGTGGATCTGATACACGGAGGCGTAACGCGGGCCGGCTTGGATCGTGCCGTCGTTTTCGGCCGCCTCGAGATAGATCGCGTCGGCGGGACACGCCACCGCACAGAGGCCGCAAGCGACGCACTTCTCCAACCCGTTTTCGTCCCGCATCAGCACCTGTTTGCCGCGAAACTTCGGGAACATCGGGAACTTCTGATCCGGATAGTTCACCGTAATCGGCTTCCGGAACATGTGCTTGAAGGTCGTGGCGAACCCCACGAGGAGCGGTCGAATCACAGCCATTGCTCTCAGTTTAACCGGCCGATAAGATCAATGTAAATTGGGGCTTCCAGCCTCCAGCTGCCAGCTTTCAGCGCCGCACGCTGGTAGCTCGAAGCTGCGAGCTGGGAGCTGTTCAGAGACGACGAAGATGCCGGCCGAACAGTCCCTCTCCGCCGAACAGCTGCTGCTGACCACGCTGGTGGTCAAGCTCGCGGTCATGGCGGGGCTCGCGACCATGCTCGTGAGGTACCGCCGGTTCCGACACATTCTGATTTTCGAACGCCGGAATTGGCGCGACCGACTCGTTTTCGCGCTGAGCCTCGGCATCCCCCTGGCGGTCGCCGTCGGAGCGCGCCTGCTCTTGCGATATAACGCAGCCGACCTTACCCTCGAAGGCTCCTTTGTGGCGGGCCTCATCGCAGGACCGTACGCCGGCGCAACTGTCGGGGCACTCGTCGGCCTCCCTCCCCTGGCAAACGGCGAGCTCATCGCTTTGCCTTTCGCGATCGGCTGTGGGTTCGCGGGCGGCGGCCTCCGCGAGCTCTGCCCCAAGGAGGCCATCTGGCACTTCTCACCGTTCGTCTTTACGAGCCTGCATCGTCGCGCCTGGCAGATGTTGAGGACGCTGCAGGTCGATTGGCAGGTGGTGCTGCTGCTCGCACCAATCGGGCTCGAGCTCCTGCGCCAGATCCTCGGGGTTCGCTGGGGTGCGCATCACCGCCTTTTCACGCTGCCTCCCGATCCGTCTGCGTCCTGGACCATGCTGGCCGTGCTCCTGGCGACGGTGCTCTGCGTGGCCACACCGATCAAGATTTGGAACAATGCGCGCATCGAGCACCGCTTGCAGGAACAGGAAACGCTGTTGCTGGCCGCGAGAATCGAGGCGCTCGCCAACCAGATCAACCCGCACTTCCTGTTCAACACGTTGACCTCGATTACTTCGCTGATTCGAACCCAGCCCGAAACGGCGCGGATGCTGATCACGAAGCTCTCCGGCCTGTTGCGCCGGCTGCTGCGAAGCACGGACCATTTCGTGACGCTGCGAGAGGAGCTGGAGTCGATCGACGAGTACCTGGACATCGAGGTGGTCCGCTTCGGTCCACATCTCAAGGTCGTGAAGCAAATCAGCGCCGAGACACTCGATGTCGTCGTGCCGAGCATGCTGCTGCAGCCGCTGATCGAAAACTCGATCAAACATGGCTTGTCGCGGAAGGTCGGCGGAGGCAGGATCACGATCCGCAGCTTGATGAAAGATGGTCGCGCGGTGATCGAAGTCCTCGATGATGGTCTCGGGATGAGCGAAGATCGTCTGGAGCACGCGCTCGGCGGCGGTATCGGACTGAGCAATGTCAACGAGCGCCTGCGCACGATCTACGGGTCGGGTTATCAACTCAAGCTCACAAGCGTCCCCGGACAGGGGACCTGCGCTCGGGTCGAAATTCCCGAGCTGACGATGCCCGAAAAAGTCACGGCATGATTCACCTATCAGCTTCCAGCTTCCAGCTGCCAGCTACCAGCTATCAGCTATCAGCCAGGCTGGCTGAGCTGGAGTTGTCAGCTGGAAGCTGGTAGCTGGTAGCTTCACCTAGCATGGATCTACGTGCCGTTCTCGTAGATGATGAGCAGTTGGCCCGAGACGAGTTGGGATTTCTGCTTGGTCAGGTTGGCGGAATCGAAGTGATTGGGCAGGCCGGCAACGGGCTCGAGGCACTGACGACGATCGACCGTCTCCGTCCGGACGTCGTCTTTCTCGACGTCCAGATGCCGGGGTTGTCGGGCTTCGAAGTTGCGCGGCGGATGCTCGACGACCGGCTTCCGGTCCATATCGTCTTCGTCACCGCTTACGATCAACACGCCATCGAGGCGTTCGAGGTCAACGCAGTCGACTATCTGCTCAAGCCGGTGGATCCTGCGAGGCTCGGTTTGACCGTGGAGCGAGCGCAGCGCCGCGTCACGTCGGACCGGTCACTCGATCGTGGGAAAGAAGAGCCCGCGTCGATCAACGAGCAGTTGCGGAAGATTGTACGGTTGGTGACCGAGCGAGAGAACCGGCGCGAGCAGTTGGCCGTCAAAGTCGGCGAGCGTTTCATGCTCGTGCACGCCGACGAAATAATCTATGCCTCGCTGGCCGACGACAACATCACGGTCGTGACTGGCCGGCATGTCGGCACGTCCAACTACCGGACTCTCGACGATCTGCAGGCGCGGCTCGACCCGGGCGTTTTCTGGCGGGTGCATCGGTCACATTTGGTCAATATCAACAAGATCAAGGAGATCGTACCTTGGTTCAGTCGGAACTACATCCTGAGGATGACGGACGAGAAGGCCACGGAAATCCCGGTGAGCCGCACACAGACCAGGCGGTTGCGGGAATACCTGAAGCTGTAGCGCCCGTGGAAGACTTGGCAGCGGCGTCTGGTGCCCCGGCCGACGCCAGCCTTCACCTGTCGGCCGTCGATCCGGCGCCGCTCTCGCCGGCAACCGACAGCGCAGACCTTCTTCGCCCGACGGCCGCGACGCTTCGTCTGGCTCAGCTCAAGGAGGAGCTGGTCGCGTGGGTGAAGACACTGGTCTCGGCGGGAGTCTACGCAGTCCTCATCGTGACCTTCGGATTTCAAGTCGCTCGAGTCGAAGGACAAAGCATGGCACCGACCCTTGAAGATCAGGATCGGCTGATCGTGAACAAGCTCGTGTACCGAATTGGAGAGCCCCGACGCGGCGACATCGTGATGCTCTACTATCCGCTCAACCCGGAAAAATCGTTCGTGAAGCGGGTCATCGCCGAAGAAGGCGACACCGTCCGCATCGTGGATGGGCGCGTGTACGTGAACGACGTTCCGTTGGACGACGACTACGTGCCGGCGCAGTATCGAAGCCACGACGAGTGGGGACCACAAGTGATCCCGGAAGGCTACTACTTCGTCATGGGCGACCATCGAAACAACAGCTCCGACAGCCGGCACTGGGGCATGGTGCCCAAGAAATACATCATCGGCAAGGTGCAGCTCCGCTGGTGGCCGGTGCCGGCGGCACGTGTCTTCTAGAGGCTGGGGGCTGGGGGCTGGGGACTGGGGGCTGGGGGCTGGGGAACAAGAGGCTAAGGACCGTCCGTGGCACCTGATGCTCCAGTTCCGGGTCGAAAGTCCCCACGTCCGAGTCCGCCGTCCCCAGCAAGCCCCTCAATCCCGAGTTCCTCAGTCCCAAGCCCCCAGCCTCCAGTCCCTGTCGAGAGCCGGTACTCGGCGGTTTCCCGCGTCCTGCTTAGAGTCCTCGTCGTCAATCTGGCCGTGGCCGTTGCGAAAATTGTCTTCGGCTACGCTTCGGGCGCGATCAGCATTCTTTCGGACGGCTTCCACTCCCTGACCGACACGGCCTCGAACGTCGTCGGCCTCGTCGGCGTGAGGGCAGCACGGCGACCGCCCGACGCCGATCATCCATACGGACACCGAAAGTACGAAACGGTTGCCGCGGGCATGGTCATCCTGTTTCTATTGCTCGTGGTCGTCGAGGTCCTGCGGAACGCGTTCAATAACCTTGCTGGCAGAGGCGCGCCCCTGCACATTTCGCTGTCAAGCTTCCTCGTGATGCTCGTCGGCGTAGGCGTGAACCTGTGGGTCGTCTCCTACGAGTCTCGCGAGGCCGAACGGTTGGGAAGCGAGGTATTGCTCGCGGACTCGATGCAGACTCGCGGCGATGTCTGGACGTCGCTCGCCGTCATTGCCGCCCTCGCCGGTGCATGGTTGGGATTCCCCGTGCTCGATCCGATTGCGGCGCTCGTCATCGCCGGTTTCATTTCCTATTCGGGCTATCAGATCGCCCGGGCCACGACGGGAATCTTGAGCGATCGAATCGTGATTGCCGACAGCGACCTCGAGCGGGTCGTTCTGAGTGTGCCGAGCGTCCTCGGCTGCCATCACATCAGGACGCGAGGATCGGCGGATCACGTCTTCCTCGATCTCCATGTGTGGCTGCCCGCCGACATGCCCTTGATGGATGCCCACGCGTTGTCGCACGTGGTCAAGGACCGCCTCATGACGCGCTACCCGCAGATCGTGGACGCAGTCATTCACATCGAGCCACCGCCGCCTTCCGGAAGTACCAATTGACAATTGACAATTGACAAAGCGCAGGCCTATGGCGATCAACTCTTTCAATACCCTGCTGTTTTGTCAACGACGTTGAGCAGCGGAAGGCCCGATTCGAAGCGCCTGAGGTTTTCGGAAAATAGCGCGACGAGAGGTGTCCAGTAGTCCTCCATCGTGCCCGAAGTGTGTGGCGTCACGATGACGTTGGGCAGGGCCCAGTACGGACTGGACGGATCCAGCGGCTCTTCGGCAAACACGTCCAGCGCCGCTCCGCCAAGGTGTCCCGAGCGTAGGGCCTCGACGAGAGCGTCGTCATCCACGAGCGCGCCCCTGCCAACGTTGACGAGAAACGCGCCGCGCTTCATCAGACTCAACTCGCGGCGTCCGATCAGTGCTTCCGTGGCTGCCGTGAGCGGCGCCGCCAGAACCACGATGTCGCTTCTGCCCAAAAGGTCGTCCAGACGATCGGGCGTCAGCAACTCCTCAACCTCGTCGGGGCGTGCCATGTCTGTTCGCCGCCGGATGGCAGACACGCGCAGGCCGAAAGGCGTGGCCAGGCGCGCCACCTCCATCCCGATCGATCCGAGGCCGACGATGCCGAGACGATTTCCCTGAAGCGTTCGAATCGTGCCCGCCTCACGACGTTCGAGAAGATCCTGCACCCACATGCGCGAGACTTGATGACGGATGGCGGTGTGGAGTTGTCTTGCGAGTGCCAGTGTGACGGCCAGAACGTGCTCGGCCATCGCCCGCGCACGAACGCCGCGGGCGTTCGTCAGCACGACGTCGCTCGAAACCAGGGCGGGGTACAGCAGGTGACCGATGCCAACGGCGGGACTCTGAATCCAGCGGAGGCGTGTGGCCGAAGCGAAGGCCTCGCGGTCGACAATCGGCGTGAAGGCCACCTCCACGTCCGGCAAGAGGCGGCGGACCGCCTCGTCGTCCCACGCCTCCAGGAACTCATGGTGCGGGAACGATCGGCGGAGGCTGTCGACAAATGGCCGCGGAATGATCCACGCCGGGACGGGACTGATGACACCGAGCAGGACCTTCATCAGATCCTCAAATCTTGGTGCCTTATTTTGCCGAGTAAGTGCCGGATTTTCCGCCACTCTTCAACATCAGGCGGATGTCGCCGATCACCATGGACTTGTCGACCGCCTTGACCATGTCGTAAATGGTCAGGGCGGCCACCGCAACTGCAGTCAGCGCTTCCATCTCGACACCGGTCTGCGCCAACGTACGGACGCGCGCCTCGATGTCGTATCCGCGGGATGTGGGCATCAGCTCGACGTTGACGCTCGAAATCGGCAGCGGGTGGCAGAGGGGAATGAGGGCGGCCGTCTGCTTGGCCGCCAGGATACCGGCGACGCGTGCAGCCTGCAGCGGATCCCCCTTCTTCACGGCGCCGCTGCGCACCAGACGCCGTGCCGCAGGTGACATGGCGATCGACCCGCACGCGATCGCTTCACGCTGAGTGACCGGCTTGTCGCCGACGTCGACCATCTTGATTCGGCCCCGCGCGTCGACATGACTGAGCGCCGGCCGGCGCACCCGACCCGCCCGACCTGCCTTACCCGTCCGACCTACCCTACGTCCCATCCCCCTCACCCTGCGCGAGAAAGAAGGAAAGGCTTTCGAGCGAAACGGTCAAATCGACGCTCTTCAGCTTCACGTCGGGCGGCGCCTGCAACGTCCCCGGCGAGAAATTCAGGACCGCCTTGATACCGGCCGACACCACCAGGTTGACAACGTGCTGTGCAGAGGGGGCCGGAACCGCGATGACGGCGATCCGGATTCCGTCGCGGCGAACGATTTTCTTGAGATCGTGAATATCGTGGATGGGCACGCCGCCCCGGGACCGCTGGCCGACTTTGGAGCTGAGCGTGTCGAAAAGCGCCGAGATTTCGAAGCCCTCCTGCCGGAATCCTGGATAGTCGGCCAGCGCCAGCCCCAGATTGCCGGCCCCCATGATCGCGACGCGAAGCCGGCGATCGAGGCCGAGGATCTGCCTGAGATGCCGCTTCAGATCGCGAACGTAGTACCCAACGCCGCGGACCCCGAATTCGCCGAAATAGGCCAAATCCTTGCGGATTTGCGCCGCATTCAAATGAAACTGCTCCGCCAGGCCCTGAGACGAAATGGTGCGAACCCCCGCATCGTCCAGGGCGTTCAGGCAGCGCAGGTACACGGACAGCCGATTGGTCGTGAGCTCGGACACCTGCTCGGGAGTTTGCTTGGTTGTGGCCGTTCTCGCCGAGGCTTTGTTCACCGCTTTCACAAGGAAAGCGATTGTAACAAAAGGGCCCGCGGCCAGCCGACTTCCGGACGTCGGTCGTGACAACGCACGCCGGACCGAAGAAAATGGTGGAAGATGTTGGCTGTTCGCACGCTCTTGATTCTTGGCCTCGCGGTCTCTGTGTCGGCCCAGTCGCCACAGCGCCGGGCGGCCGCAAACATTGCCGGGCTCTTGACGTTTCCCGCCTTTTACCACGGCCGTCAGATAGTCGTCATTGGGGATCTGACGACCGAACCGAACGGACAAATGCGCGTGTCGAACGGCGTCTCGTCGTTGCGGGTCGTCTACAGTGGCAGCGCGCCGGACGGGAGCAGCGAGATCCGGGGCGAGTTCTGGGATCTCGCGCGGATGAACCCGGACGACACCAGACTGGTTCGCATCGACCTTCAAAAGACCTTTGGTTTGGAACCCGGAGGCTCATGGCCGCGCGGCGGTGAAATCATCGCAATAATGGCCGCCGCGGTGGCACCGGCGGAGGTGCCCGGCCGCGCTCATCGATTCGAGCCATCGTCTTCAATCCGGCGCGCTACCTGAATCAGAAAGTGACGGTCACGGGTCAATTCACCGGACGAAACTTGAGGGGCGATCTTCCTGACGCGCCGGCCAGAAGCCGCTGGGATTTCGTGATTCGGTCGGCAGATGCCGCAATGTGGGTCAGCGGCGCCCGGCCCAAAGGCAAAGGCTTCGACCTCGCGCTCGACGCGCGAATCGACACCACCCGATGGCTCGACGTCAGCGGTGTCGTTCGCGAGGGACGCGGATTGCAGTGGCTCGAGATCACCAATGAGGGGCATGCAACTGGCCAAGACGCCGGGCGAGACTCAAGTGGTCGAGGACGCGTCGACCGTTCACGTGCCTGCCGCGCCGGCCCCGGAGGTCGTGTTCAGCGCGCCCACCGAAGGCGAGAGCCGACGTGTCGCTCACGACGTCGGTTCGGATCCAGTTCTCGCGGGACATCGTTCCGGCGACCTTGCGGGAAAAATCCGCGTGAGCTATCTCGAATCGGAAACCAGGGAGCGAGGAGAGCCAACCACGCCGACCGCGGAATTCACCACGCAGTATCTCGCCCCCAACCGGGTCGCTCGAGCTGAAGTTCACGAAGCCACTCGAGCGCTTTCGCACGCTCAAGATCGAGTTGCAGGACGGCATCCTGGGGACCGACCAGCAACCCGTGAAGCCGTGGACGCTGACGTTCCTCTTGGGGGGCGCTTAAGACGATCACCGGGGTCTGACCCCGATGATCGGTCGTAGCGGGGTCTGACCCCGATGATCGGTCGTAGCGGGGTCTGACCCCGGTGATCGGTCGTAGCGGGGTCTGACCCCAAGAGCGGATTTAGCCGACCGCTCCCTGGCCCAGCATCTCGACAATTCGTTGCCGCACTCGGTCGATGAGAAGGTCTCGATCGTCGAGCCCGAGCCCGGCGGTCTCGATCGGTTCTCCCACTCGAACGCTGACCGTCACCGGCTGAATGATTGCGCTGCCCTTTCGCATGGCCGCGCGGCCGCCCTGAATTGCCACCGGCACGATGGGCGCCTGCGCTTTGATCGCCATGATGAAGCCGCCTTTCTTGAACGACAGCAGATCGTCGCTCCGGCTCCGTGTCCCTTCGGGAAAGATCAAGAACGAATTTCCCGCGCGAATCGACGCGGCGCCAGCCTCGATGGATCGCATCGCGGCTTCCTTGTTGCGCCGTTCGATCGGGATGAACCCACCGATGCGGAAGGCCCGGGCAAGAATCGGCAGCCGATCCAGTTCGGCCTTGTAGAGAATGTGCATCTGGGGGTGCAGCGCCTCGAAGAGCACGGGGGGGTCGATGTTGCTCTGATGATTGGAGCAGTAGACCGCAGGGCGGTCCAATGGAAGTGGCTGAGCCGCGGCGACGCGATATTGGATTCCGCAGAGCTTGAACCCGAGGCGGACACCGAGATGTCCCAGCACGTACAGCTGGCGTTTCCACCCGAAAAGGACCGCGGCTAGCATGCCAAACGGTCCAACGATCAGCACGTAAACCGAGACGGCGATGAGGGTGATGAAGGTGCGAACGGCCGCGACGAACACCGCGGGATGATAAACGAAAGCCCCGGTGGACGGTGTAGGTCCAGCGGGGCTCGGTGGTCTTTCCGACTGAGATGTGACTTCGATACGACGCACCTGCGAGGAAGCGGAGCGGGGCGTTGGGGCCCCGCGAGCGACCGAGCCGGGGTCCGGGGCGGAGCCCCGGTCTAGTTAGGACGCGCGAGCCGCGCGGCGCGCTGCGGGCGGCGGTGCCGCCGGCACCGGTCGAGCCACTGCCTTGGCCACTTTGGCGCGGGCGGCCATTCGAGCTTTGGTCGTGAAACAACGCTCCAGCGCCGTGTCGACCCGCGCTTCGATCGCCGGTGCCGTTTCGCGCATCACTTCCGACACTTCGGACACGATGAGAAACTTTGCGCGATCGAGCATGCGTTTTTCGCGGAACGACAGGCTCTTCGATTTGGCCAGGAACGTCAGGCTTTTCAGGACGTCGGCCACTTCGAAGATCGAACCGCTGCGCATCTTGTCGGAATTGTCCTTGAACCGCCCTTTCCAATTCTGGTGATTGTCGATCTTGCCGTCCCCGAGCAGCCCGAACAGCCGCTCCACCTCGTCATCGGAAATCGCGCGTCGCAGGCCGACGCCGTCGACATTGGTGACCGGGACGAGCACCGTCGTTTCGTTCGCGACGATCCGGAGGTGATAGAAACCGCAAGTAGTACCAAGAATGGTCTTATCTTCGATCCGCTCGACGATCCCGAGACCATGATTCGGGTAAATGACCTTGTCACCGACTTGGAAAGTCACAGTTCCCCCTGTTGGAAGCGCAGTATGGAAGGCCGAAGTGATGCCAGCAGTCCCTCCAGTATACCTCACCTCTCAGTCGCCGGAACGCCGAACGGCCAAAAAACTGGCCTTTTTGGCGCTTTTGCCGCTGACTGGCCATCCTGACGGCACCCGTCGCGGGGCCTCGGGGCTCGCAGATTCGCGGCCCCGTCCGTTCTGGTGCGCACCCAGCCGGCCTAAATTGCTCGTAGCCACGAGGTTGAAGGAGCTTGCGGATGTACGGCTCACCGACTGCCTGAGGTCGAGCCCAAGGAGGAGTTTGCAGACCGTACTCGACATGCGGCCTTGTAAGAAAGTCGCAAGGGTGCTCCCAGATCGGCGGGGTTGGCCATTTCGGGCTGATAACATGGGCCGCTTATGACGAGCCCCGAAAGAGCCAAAGCCCTCGAACAGATCAGCCTGGCACGTCCGCCCGTCGCGATCGCCTTCCTACCGGAACCGCCGGCAGGCCTCGACCGCATCGATCGGGCAGCCGCGGCGGGTTGTGCGTACTGGAAGCATGCCTCCGAGGGCCATGCATTTTTCACGACGGCCGACGATCACCAGAACTGCCCGGTAGGCGCCTTCACGCACGGCGTTGTCCTCCCGCCTGAGAAAGCGCAAGAGTTGCAGTCACTCGTCGGCACGATGATTCAGCTCCAGTACCTCAAAAGCGAAGAGATCCCCAATATCCCGCATCGCAGCGAGCCACTCAAGGTTGCAGCGTACGCACCACTCGGTCGCGCGACATTCGAGGCTGACGTCGTCGTGTTCCGCGGAAATGTGCGGCAGATCATGTTGTTGTCGGAGGCCGCGCGTGCGGCCGGTGCGTTCGAAGGCGGTACGGCGATGGGGCGGCCCGCGTGTGCGATGCTTCCCCGCGCGCTCGATACTGCGGCCGGCGTCGCCAGTGTCGCGTGCATTGGCAACCGTGTGTACACCGAACTGGGTGACGACGAGCTTTATCTGGCCGTGCCAGGGCGTGCGATTGACGCGCTGCTGAACAAGCTCGAAACCATCCTCACCGCAAATACGGCGCTCGAGGCGTTCCATCGTGAACGCGCCGCCGCCCTCTAGCCCGCTTTGACGACCGGCCGGGGAGCGTGAGATCGCACGCTTCAATGATTGCGGGGAGCTAAATGGTGCCGGAGGAGGGAATCGAACCCTCACGGGGGGTAAACCCCACCGGATTTTGAGTCCGGCGCGTCTGCCAGTTTCACCACTCCGGCGTCAGGTTGGCGCTTCTATCCTATCAACAACTTACGCCGATTGCGTCGTGGCATCGCCGCTTGCATTCGGCCGATTGTCCCCGCGTTTTGTCCCCGTCAGCTAACGTTAGTAGCCCGTCGACTCTTCGATGCGCTGTCCGTGGCGGTAGTAGCGAATCTGGTAGTACTTGCCGAAGTTTTCGTAGTTGGCCCATCGTCTCACTCGTGCTCTCCTCGGAGCGACTCGTCATCAACTCCGTACTCTTTCAGAATCCGTTCGGCTTCAGCCCGATCGGCCGCTGATACCGCCGGGTGGCTGGCGAGTTGTCGTAAGACCTCGATCGCCTCGTCCAGCGCGTTTGGTCGTGTCCAGAGGCCCTTTGTCAAATCGAACCGGGCGACGTTCAGTAGGCTTCTGATGTATGAGATTAGGAGTTCCGGCGGAAACTCATCACCGTCAGGATCTGCATCGGCCATCACTCGCCGCCTTTCAGTGAAACGTTTCGGGCTTCGGCAAAATCCTGCCATTCGGCAAGATCTCAAACTGTCCGTGCATGACGCAGGTGTTGACGAACGTTTCAATCCTCCCGCCCGGCTTACTGGCGCAGCTCGAGACATGCGTCATCGGACGGCCACACCGCGGGCAATTGAACTGGAGGGGATCGTCAGCCATCATGGCCTGTGGTCATGAGTGGAGCATCTTTAAGAACTAACGAAAGCCAACGTGAGTTCGTTTTCGACATTCGTCGTCGTGAGTTCGCAGACAAAAGGGTGTCGTGAGGGATGACGGCTCGAGTCGTCGGTTGATTTTGTGGCCACTTTCCAGACTCAGCTGTTTGGCACGCCTTCTGCGCAGCACCATCTCCGGCCCGCGGTGGTCAGTGCTCGAGAGGGTCACGGATGGCGGACCAAATCATCACTCGCGCGAAGTTCTACTGGGACGATGGACGAGTCGAGGTCGTTCATGTGGAAACGACCGCGACAGTGGCATGGCGGGTCGACCGCAATTGGCTCCATCACTGCTTTAGGCCTACAGAGAAAGTCGACAACGAGGGCGATGCCATCTGGCGGGAAGACTCTTTTCCCCCGTTTGAACTCTAATTTTTGCTAGGACGCGCGAGGCGAGAATCAGACTCAAGCTCAACGAGTCGACGTGTGTCAGAGATTTGCCATGTGATGGCACACCGTTACACTTCTTTCTAGCCACCGACGAAGGTGTATGACAAATCCAACATGTTGAGTGGATTGGATTTGATGCTGCTGTGAATGCGACTGAAACCACAGGCATGTAGCTTGCTGTCTCAATCAGCATGGTTCACTCAGAATCGCGCTTACGGTATATCGACGCCGCACACGTCGACTCGCCCGTCGGTAGCTTGGACGCGATCAAAGTTCTGAGTCCCAGCGAAGGAAACGTCGGCAAGCTCGACGGCCTCATCATCAATCCCATCGCGCGTCAGATCCGCTACTTCGTCGTCGAATCACACCGGCGGCTGCGAGCTCGACGCTATCTGGTGCCCGTTACACCCGCCACGATTGATCCTGAGCAAAGGACGCTTTGCCTCGACTTTGAATCAGAGCATCTCGACGAGTTGCCTGAAGTGTCTTCGAAAGCGTTCCGGCCGTACTCGGGCGACGACCTCATGTCCGCATTGTTCGCCGCGCGAACCGAATAAAGACCGTTTCGCAAGATCCGCCTTTCTGTCTGGGCGCTGCCTTCTTGGCGTATCGTGTCCAGGATCGGATCGAACGTGCGACTGTCAGTGGGACAGTCGCAGGAGTTCGCGCCGCGAGATCCCCGGTTTCGTGCCGATGATGCGCAGGATTTTCTGCTTGTCCCGCACGTCGTTGGTGAAGGTGAATTCGTCGGCAAAGAGGCGCCGCAGGCCAGCATCAACAGACGCTGGACAGGGACCAGCCATGTGGAAGATCCGGCAAATGACGCCCCCTCGGCACGGGCGACGCGCCGCGACGGGCTTGACGAGCCGACAGGCTTCAATGGTCACGCCCACTTGACTTGCATTGAACTACTTGAGAAATGGGCGGTTCCGGTCGCGCCACAAACTACTTGAGGGGCAGCCTACACGCTTGTGAGCGGAATGCATGGGCCGAGATCAGAACTTGCTACTCCGAGGAGCGGTCTTTTTCCTGTGAGAGCTTGCGGGGATGCGTATCGAGTCGCCCTGTTCGCCTTAACGGGAATCTCGAGGGGTCGGTTCACTCCCCTTGCCATCAGTCACGGGCCTTTGAGCAATGGATGATCGTGCAGGACGGCGGCCCAGCTCGGCTCATCACGAGCCAGTAGCTTGGTAGAGCCAAAGCCCCGTTCGACGCCTCACGGACAAGTCGCAGCGTCGACCACTAGTTTCGTTCCACTGGTCGGCACCTCAACTGCTAAGACTGACAAGCACCTGGTATCTGGAGGTCGAGTGACGCACGACGAGGAAATCCTTCGACTCGTCGGGCAGATCTACGACGCGGCTGGAAGTCCGGACAAATGGGCGACCTGTCTGGCGTCGATTTGCGACGTTCTTCACGGAACCGCGGCCCATGTGCTGCACCATGACTTCCGTTCGCATGACGGAGGCATCAGCGTCACGACACTGCAAGATCCAGCGGTGATCCAAGCGTACTACGCTGATTTTGGAAGGCGCAGCGGTCTCACTCGCACACTAAACGGCTTTCTTGAAGCCTCTGCGTCAACTGTCAGCGCCGCCCTGATCGTCAACCGGCCGGATGCCGGCTCAGAGTTCGGTCCCGAGGAAGCACGCCTCATCGAGATACTGGTGCCTCACCTGCGCCGCGCGCTTGTGCTTCATCGTAGGCTGACAAGTATCGACGCGCAACGAGCAGCGGCAGCGGATGTTATCGACCGCCTCACTTTCGGAGTCATCCTCGTGGATTCGAACTTGCGACCGGTTCTGGTCAACCAAGCGGCAGAGTGTCTCCTTGCCCAACGGGACGGCCTTGCCTGCACCGCAGGCGGCCTCGGAACGGGGAGCGACGCACTCACCCGATCGCTCAGGCAGATGATGGTCTCGGCCGCAGCGGTAACAGAGGGCGCGAGTTTCGATGTCGCGGCAGGCACGCTGAGGATTCCCCGACCGTCTGGTCGTCGGCCGCTGCAAGTCGTGGTGACACCCCTGGCGAGTCAGAACGAGTACGCCGGTCATTCGGCGCGTGCGGTCGTCGCGGTGTTCATTGCGGACCCGGAGCACGCGATCACGCAAAGTGAAGGTGTGCTTCGACGCCTCTATCACCTCACCCCGATGGAGGCGCGAGTTGCCATCGCGGTCGCCGAAGGGCACAAGGTGGAGCAGATTGCTGCATTGTTGCAGCTGACTCGGAATACGGTTCGCTGGTACGTCAAGCAGGCTCTGGCGAAGACGGGCGTGTCCACTCAGGCACAACTCGTCGTCGCGATCCTCAGCAATCCCGCCCTCGTCAGGTAGGTCACGTCTCGCTCGACAAATCCTCCCATTTGGGAGGTGCGCGCTTCCGCAGCTCAATGTAGGTTCCTCTCCAACCACAACAAACTCGACCAGTCACGCTGGAGTCGATATGGACTCTTATGTTCTCTTTCGTCCGATCCACTTCGGTATGCGCGTACGGCCTAAAAAGCAGTCTGGAGGAATTCGTGTCGGCAGCCAGCAAACTCACCCCGCGTCGAGCGCACGGAGGAATCGTCCTGCTCGTGCACCTCTTTCTGGTTCTGGGCTTCGCCGCGCCGGCGCGTGGGCAGGCGGAGATCGTCCATGACTTCGTCTCGTTTGTGTCCGGCCAAACCCCCTCAGCCCCGGTCCTGCAAGCCAGCGACGGCTTCTGTACGGGATGACATCCCAGGGGGGAGCAAACGCTGTCGGCGGTGGTGGCGGCACAGTCTTCAAGCTCGTGCCGGATGGCACCTACACCGTTATCTGGTCGTTCAACTGCGCTGACATCACCGACGGCTGCACGCCCATGTCGACGTCAGGCTTGATTCAGTTGTCTGACGGTTTCCTCTACGGCACGACACGCGAAGGCGGGGCGAGCCGGAGTCTGACGGCGCCGAATGGCGGAGGCACGGTGTTCAAGCTGTTGCCGGACGGGACGAATTTCGCCGTTATCAAGTCGTTCGACTGCCAGAACGTCGCCGACGGCTGCTTCCCCGTGGCGTTGATCGAAGGGGTGGACGGCTATCTTTATGGGACGAGCGGGTTCGGTGGCGAAAACCGGGGCAACAGTAACCTTGGTGAAGGAACGGTATTCAAGCTATTACCGAACGGCATGAACTTCAGTCTCATCAAGTCGTTCAAGTGCCTGGATTCTACAAACGGTTGCAACGTTCAAGCAGGAGTGATTCAGGCGAGTGACACCTTTCTCTACGGTACGACAACATTGGGTGGAGCAAACGGCGCGTTTGGTAACACGGCGAACGACGGCACCGTGTTCAGGCTGGCAACAAACGGCACGGGCTTCACCATCCTCAAATCGTTTGACTGCGCATTAGACGGCCCAGGCTGCCAGCCCTACGCCGATCTGATTCAGGCGAGTGACGGCTTCCTTTACGGAACGACGACCAGCGGCGGCTCATTCGGTGTCGGAACGGTGTTCAGGCTGTTCCCGGATAGCAGTGGCAGTCAGTTCGAAGTTCTCCATAGTTTTGATTTTTTCAATGACGGCTCAGGTCCCGTAGCGGGGGTTCGACAGGCCAGTGACGGCTTCTTGTACGGTTCCGCATTCAGTGGCGGGTCAATTGGCGGGTCAGGTGCGGGCACGCTCTTCAGAGTTTCTACAAACGGGAACAGCTTCAGCTTGCTTCACACGTTCCTTGAAGAGCCTGACGACGGCGTCAATCCGAATACCCGTCTGGCCCTGGTGAACGATGGCTATCTGTACGGCACCACAAGCCAGGGTGGATCACAACTGCTCGGCACGATCTTCCGCCTGCCCGGTCCCGTTGTTGTGCCTCAGGTGCCGTTGATTGTGACAGGAGCGCCTGCCAGTGCGACGTTTGGAACCAGCTTCAACGTCGCCACTACTGGCGGCAGCGGGACAGGAGCTGTGACCTTCGAGGCGAGCGGCGCGTGTAGCAACGCAGACGGTGGCGCGTTGATCGCCATGACGAGCGGAACCGGCATCTGCATGATCACGGCAGCCAAAGCCGCCGATGCCGATTATGCGGCGACGACCTCTTCGCCCGTCCAGGTGATGGCGGTGAAGGCGAACCAGATGATCGTTTTCGCGGCGCTTCCCAACAAGACGCTCGGCGATCCGCCGATCACCGTCGGCGCGACCGGAGGTGCGTCCGGCAACCTGGTGACGTTTATCACGACCACGCCAACTGTCTGCACAAGCGCCGGCGCAGACGGCTCGACGATCACCCTTGCAGCGACCGGTTCGTGCACCGTCCGGGCCTCGCAGGCAGGCAACGCGAACTACAACCCGGCCGTCGACGTCGATCACGGCTTCCTCATCGAAGGAGGCACGCTCACGACTTTGCCGGACTCTTCAATCCGTGGGCTCCCCCCGGACCAGGAACTTACAACGGTATGACGTTCACATCGGGCAAGGTCTACAAGATCAACAGCACATTGGCGGTGAAGTGGGGCTACTCGATCAACGGTACCCTCGTCGACAGCTTACGATCGACCATCGCGCTATACCCGGTGGTGAAAATCAGCGGACCAATAGCCGTCTGCGGCGACATCGATGGAACGGGCAGCGATGTCATTGTCAGCTACACGGGACCAGGCAAGGCCACGACGACCTACGATCCGACAACGAAGACATGGCAGCGCAGCGTTAAGCTCGACGCGGCGTTCCAGGGCGACAAGTGTTACCTCATTCAGATCTACGATCCGGAGAGCAACACGACGAGCCCCTCGTTCCCGTTCAAGACCAAGAAATAGTTGATGAGCGTGTTTGTTGCTTCGTCAACCGCCGGTCCCTTCGCCGAGCGCGGCGCGGTAGGGTTCTTGCCGCCCAACGCGAAGCCACACGGCTACTCTCTCTGAGTTCGCGACCGCGAACGCGGCCTGGGGCTTTGGGATCCGGAGGAGGACAATCCACTTATCGCCTTCCGCTGTGAGCAGAGCCCGATCAATCGGAAAATCTGGTTCCTGCCCGTTTCATTGGTGGATGGCGAGTCGGAAGCCACGTGCCACATCCCTCAGGGCAGCCTCCTCGTGGTGTTTCCGGGCGGGTACGAGTGCTCTGAAGCCGAGGGGCGCCGAGTGGACAAATCTTCAATTGTGAATCGTGGACTCCGCCGAGGTCGTCAAGGTGTGCCCGGGACCGGTCTCACGATTGTGATGTCCGGTGACGGCCACCGCTCGATGTGCGCCGGGTTCCGCGGGTCGCCGAGCGCCTTCAGCACCGACAGCTCGATACGGTAGGTGCCGTTCGGAACCGGTCGTGCCTTGCCGCCAGACCGCTTCATGGTCGTCCCGTCCCACACAATGGCAAAGAACGCAGACGGCCCGCTATTTCGGACGACAAAGTCCTCGTCTTCGGCAAGTCCGAACGAACGGCCGGTCACCACGTCAGTGACCTCCATGTGCAGCGCCCTCACCTGGTGATCGAGGTGGAGCAGGATGAACGGCACATCGCTTCCTTCAAGCGTGAACGAGGCTCCCTGCGGCTGGTTGACGAAGCTCGGTCCGGTTAGCCGCGCCAGCCACGGGAACCCGGCCGCCGTTGGAGTGAGCGCCGCGATCGCTTGATAGTCTCCGTTGTATCCCACATAAGGCACGCGAAGGACCGTCCCGCCGTCGTCTGGCGCAAGTGTGATGTAACCACCGAACACGCGCGCGCTGGCGCTCGGCGGCGGCGTGATGGTGACGATGACGAACGCCTCGTCGCCATGAGGACCGCCCAGGGCGACCGCGGGTTGGCTGAATTGCACGCTCGCAAAACTGTCAAGAAACTGCGGCGTGAACGTGTTGGGCCCTGTGGCCAGTGCCGGTTCATGGCCAATCGTGTAAGTAAGCTGACCACCATTCCGATCGCGATGGCGGTGAGATCGGTGACGGTCGAAATCGCGTGAGTTGTCCTTCGAAATGCGGAGCACTCGCGTGGCCGAGCCCGCTTCAATCTCGCCGAGTGCGAGGCTGCTCGGCGAGACAACGACGTCAGCCAGGATTGCGTCGTCGATCTCAAGCATGCCGGCGCCCTGCCGTTGCACGACGTCGAGAAATCCCAACGTTGGATTACCGAACCAGAGATGCGGCCGCGCCGTATTCTGCAGCCGCGCCTGGACCTCTTCAGGCTTGGCGCGCGGCCTGGCTTCGAGCAACAGCGCCACGGCTCCGGCTACGTGCGGCGAAGACATCGACGTGCCGCTCAAGCTTCCCGCGCCGCCTTGTTCGAGGGGCAGCGTCGACCGGATCGCACCGCCTGGCGCACCGAGGTCAGGTTTGAAGCTCAGATCGGCGGCGAGACCATACGAGGAGAAGCTCGAAATCAAGTTGCCGGTCAGCTGTGGTTCACTCGTGATGAGTGATGTCCAAGTCATGTCGACGGATCCAGCGGCAAGTCGGCTGTCAATCAGGGCGCCGTTCACGGCAGTGATGGCGACAACAGGAATCGTGATGGGGACATCCTCTGGGGCAGTGGGCACGACGGTGGGACTGATGAAACCGGCGACGTTGTTGTACAGCACGACGCCTACGGCCTCAGCCGCCTGTGCGTTGCGCGCCTTCGCGTTGAAGCTGCACGTCCCTCGACGAATCAGTGCCACCTTTCCTGTAAGGCTTCCACCAGGCAGTGGGGTGCACCCATCGTCAACAGTCGTGACGGTTCCGGTTCGTGCCAGCGAAAACGTTCCCGTTTCTGGCGGAGGAGGAGCTCCACTTGCGGCGATATACCCAACCTTCGTAGCGTCGGGCGAGACCAAAAGCGCGACCAGATTTGCGTGGGTGTTGTCGAACGACGCGACCCCGATCACGTCCCGGCCCACGCCGGGCGACGCCGCCCCGTACAGGCCGAACGATCCTTCGTTGCCGATTGACGCGACGACGACCACGCCGTGCTTCACGAGCCGACTGGCGGCTTTCGACGTCGGATATTGTGGCCACTGAAACGCGCTCCCGAGGCTCATGTTCAACACATCGGCGCCGTCGTCGAGCACCTGCTCCATCGCGGCGAGCAGGATGTCAGCGGTGGTTGGTCCATCACACCCTAACACGCGATAGGCATGGAATGTGACGTCCGGCGCGACGCCTCGAATGCTGCCGTTGGCGCCAATGATGCCGCTCACGTGCGTTCCGTGGCCTCTGCAGTCGTCAGGAAGCGGGTCTGGCACCGGAGTGGGGCTGAATTGGGGGGACGAAGGGTCTGCGTTGAACGCGTCGCCGACCAGGTCGAATCCTTTTTCAACGCGACATCCGGGTCCGAAGCAACCGCCCAGGTCGGGATGGTCGTAGTCAATCCCGCTGTCCATCACAGCCACTCGTATGCCGCGACCCGTCAGCCCCAGTTCGTCCTGCGCGATATCGACGCCGGTCATGGCGAGTGCCGTTATCAAATCCGCAACCGGCCCCGGCTCCGTCTCGCGCTGCTGGAGCGTCACTCTGGCCACGGGAAAAACAGCTTGAACCCCGGCGAGGGCGCGTACCTTCGATGCTTCGAGCGCTGACGCGTTCAGGGTCAGTCCGTTCCACAACTTTCGGAAGTGCCGCCGTTTCGAATAACGGATCCCTGCCGTCGTCGCCGCAGCGTGGAACTCCTGTTCTTCGCGCTCGACGGTCACAAGAGGGGTGCCCTCCACGGTTGGCGGACTCGCGAGTTCCACAAACCAGAGTCCGGACGCTTCGTTCTCGAGGGCCGGCACCGACTGTCCTGATTGGGCAAACAAAATGGCCGTCGAAGCCAGGAGTGTCGTTGCAACCGCGCAGTGAAGCTTGCGCATCGGACACCTCCACGTGGAAACAGTGGCGAGGCCGCGAATTCTATATCGAAGTCAATCCGTGTTCGTGTGGTGTGCGAAGCGTCTGGTACTTAAACTGTGCAACGGATGCCCGCGGCCGATTCAAGGCGGCTGAGCTGGTTTCCTGGTGTCGTCTGGTTGAGCCCGGACCTCAGCTACTACCGCGCGCCAAGTACCGCAGCGCGGAAATGCCCGGTAAGAAGAAATAGGCGCCGCCGCGAACGTGCACAAATTGCGGCACTGCCGCAAAACGCCCGCAGAGTCCGTTCGGCTGAGGGCGCGTGAACGTGTCGCTCGGTCGGCCCGTAGAAAGCGGCGCCCGATTGCCGACCAGCGGATCACCCTCGTCGAGACCTTCGAATTTCGGATTAGCGAGCCAGGAGGCCTGAATGAACTCGAACTGGCGCGAGATGTTGGCGTTGAGGCAGATGAAACGGAGTCCGCGCTGCACCACGCGGCCTCCATCGTCGCGGGTGGCTTCGAGCACGTACTCGCGGCCGCGCCGCAGAATGCGATGAAATCGCGTGGACGCAATCAGGTCGTCGTGCGGATGTTGCCGACCGTAGCCCAGAATCCGGAGCAGCCGCGCAAACACACCCTGGGTGCCTTCCGGGAGATCGGCGTTGCGGGGATTGGCGCGGCGTATATGCGCGCCATAGGGACAGGAGGTGCCGTCCACGTCACTGTGAAAGGTAAATTGATTGCGCCGGATGTCATCGAGATCGGGACCAACGCCAGGAATCGCTTCTCCACTGAGAGGTACGATCGGAACGCCAGGAGGAATAGCGGGTTTCGCGTTGTCGTTGGGTATCAGCTTTCCATCACTTGGAAGGGTCGGAATTTCCGACGGCACGCGGCCGACCGTGGTGGCAGCTACCCTTTCTCGGTCTTCGCGAACCCGGGCCGCTTCCTCATTGATGAACTGCCAAAAAGCAGGCGCTTCCTGCGAGAGATCGCGCAGGATCAGATAGGAGCCGTTGCGGCCGAGATCCTTCCTGGAAGGCACGTCTTCCGCCGATCGCAGAATTCCCTCGGGATCCTCGCGAGGGTCGAGCAGTGGACGGTCGGTATATCTTCCGTACTCGTTGGGATAGCCGAGGAGCACTTCTCCAAGTGCCGACAGATTCGTGTAAGCGGTCGTGGCATGGGCCTTCGCCGACTTCTTCCGCTCCCAGTCGAGCACGGGTTGGCTGATCCCGTCGTGGAAACCGAACGGCTCGATGTCGCCGATATCGTTCGTCGGCAGCCAGGTCAAGGTCGAAAATGCGGCCTCCCAAGTCTCATTCTTCAACTCCCTTTCCCATTCGTCCAGCCGATCGGACGTGACGGCATACACCAGGACCAGCACGTGCGGCAGCTTGCCGGGGCCGCCCCACAGCCACCATTGCGGATCGTTGGCCGCGATGTCGCCGAGTCGGCGCGCCCGGCTCGCCTCGGTCATGCCGGACTTGAATTCGTACGGGAACTGCACGAGCGTGTGTGGCGCACCGCCCAGTTTCTTGAGCCCCTCATAGGTGAATGCGACGTTCAGCGCAGTGTCGGGCCGACGCCCTTTGACGGCGGTCGTTACGGGCGCGTTCGACAGCCAGTCGCGCGCCGCGGCGGCATCCGCGATGGTCAGCAGATGAAAGCGCGCAGCCTCGAGATGCTTGTAGCCGAAGCGCACCAGTCCTTGGATGTCACGATAATCGGCGTCTGACAATTGCATAGCCGTGCCTCTCACAGGTCCCACAGCCACGCGCGAACCTCGGAATCGGTCATCGTGCGACGCTCGAAGCCGGCCCGAACGCGCGCGTTGCGTTCGAGATCGTAGACAGTCAGTCCCGGATAGGCGCGGTACCAGGTCTCGGTCGGCTTCTGGTGCCGCCGCTGCGTGTACTTGAACTTGAGCTCCTCGGTGGCGCCATCCTTGATGATCCAGCGGGTGCGCGGGTACCCGAGCCCGCACGTGAAGGCGAGATTGAGGCCCCACGCCGCCTTGTTGATGAAGTCGTCCATGTACGCTTCATGACTGCCGTCGTAATTGCTCGCGAAAACCATCCGCTGCTTGCCCTCGAGGAAGACCCAGCGGGCGAAATGGATCGTGCGGATCCGCCCGAGATGGCCGCGGCCAAAGACATGCCGCGCGAAGTAGTCGATCAGCCACAGGATGACGGTAAACAGCCCGCGGCGGAACCGACTCGGTTTGACACTTCCCAGAGCCGTGAACTGGTTCATGACGTCGTGATCTTCGAGCGCGGAAAGCTTCAGGATGTGGTCGACCTCGGGCCGATGGATGATCTCTGGCTCTGTCTTCTCGTATCGACGCAGGATCCACAAGAACACCGCGACTGCCAGGAGCGCCGGGACGATCAAGACCGGAAACAGGATGAAGAGCGGAACGAGCCATAGCCCGAAGACGACAATCACGGTCAATGCCACTGGAACGAAGCGGTTCAAGAAGAGGAACAGGATTGCGCCGAGCACCACGAACGTCAGAGCGACCCAGAACACTTTCGGCTGCAGTGGAACGAGAAATGGGATAGCAAAAAGCCAGGGCACGAGGAGGGCACCCGGGAGGATCGCGTAGTGGAGGAAATTTCGCACGGACCAGCCGAACGGCGTGGGCTGCGCGCCGGTGAGCGAGATGGTTCCGTCGCGCAGTAAGGGCTGGCAGTGCGCAATGAGCTTGGCACGGATTGCCTGCGGTTGGTCGCGGCCCCATTCGTGTTGGTGGTCCTGGATGCAACGAACCAGCTCGTCGCGAAGCCTCGCTTCTTCACGAATCTGCCTCACGGTGCGCCCGATCCAATTCACGTAGTTCGCGGCTGGGGCCTGCGAGTGCGTTTTCATCCATGCGAGCAGATCGACGCCGGGCGTGAAGCCCTGGCAACAAGAGAAGATCTGACGCAGGCCCGGCGCGGCACGACGAGCCAGGTCGGCGAGAAATTCGTCGCCGGGGCCATCACAATCGCCCAGGAAGGCAAGCAGGACGGAGAAATTCGGCATCGGGGCGCCGAATTCTTCGAAATCGCGGAGTGTCTGGTCGTCCAGAATCACGAAGCGCGCGTAGTGGAGATTCTCGAATTCGCCGAATGGGACGAGCGAGTTATCCCGTTTCGCCATGCCCGGGCGGTCGTTCATAGAGCTGAGCAACGCTCTCAGCTCGTTCATGCGCTCCCCGATGATCGGCGCGACGACCATGAAGTGTGATTGCGGCGTCATCTGTAGGCTGGAAAGTCCATCGCTCGAACGCACCCACTCCTGAGGTGCGGAATCCCGTGCTATCGATGACCGGCAATCTGCAACGTGCAGATCGGCTGTGAAAAGGTATGACCTTAGCCGAACGTCTTGCGGATAACAACGACGTTGGCCGCTCGTCCGAACGAGCAGAAGGGCCGTCTTCGGCTGGGAGGCTCTTCCACGTAACTCATCAGTTTCGTAAGTCCATCGTCCAGGTGGACATCGATGGAATCGCACAGAGTTCGGGGGACGTCTCAGCTTCTCGAAGGGTTAGCCCGATAAGATATCGAGTATGCGCCCGGTACTGCTCGCCCTGGCACTCCTGGGAACCGTCGCCGCACAGGAGCGACCGCTCCCCGACTTCCAGACGTTTGCGGCGCAGGTGAAAAAGCGCCTCGCGACGGACGAGGCGCGCCAGAGCGGCTATACGTTCCTCGAGCGGCGGATCGAGCAGAAGCTGGACGCCTCAGGACGTACAAAAGACGAGGCAGTCAAGGTGTTCGAAGTGTATCCGGGCCTGCCGGGCGAGGAGCGCTACCGCCGCCTGATCGAGGAAGATGGCAAGCCCGTTCCCCCCGACAAGCTGGCGCAGTCGGATCGCGATCGTCAGAAGGACGTCGAGGCGTACGCGCGAAAGCTCTCGAGCGACCCGGAACGCGAGAAAGCAAGCCGCGCGGTGGAGAAAGAGCGCGGCCGGTACGCTGCTGCCGTGGAGGATATCTTCCGCGTCTACGACGTCCGCATGGAGCGCCGGGAGTCGATTGGCGGCCACGACACGATTCTGGCTACGCTGACGCCAAAGGTCGATCCGAAGCCTCAAACCGACGACGGCGGGATCATGCGCCATTTCAAAGCGCGAGCCTGGATCAGCGAATCCGACTACGAGCTGGTGCGCGCGGAGATCGAGGCGGTCGACACTCTGTCGTTCGGTCTCGGGCTCCTTGCGCGCGTGCACAAGGGCACGGTGGCAACGTACCAGCGCCGTAAGGTGAACAACGAGGTATGGCTGCCGGAGCGCGTCACGTGGACGGCCAGCGCGAAGGTACTGCTGCTGAAGAGCCTGCGTCTTCGGGGTGTCTCGGAGTTCTCCAACTACCGTAAATTCACGGTCGATACGGCCACGACGTACACGCGGCCCCCGGGATAGAGCGGACTACCGCGAGCCTCTCAAGGACCAATTCCCCGCAAGCCGTCCGCTGCGCCAGGAGCCGGTGAGTTGCTCCTGCATCGTGTGCTGCAGCATCTCGGCCAACGTCTTGCCAATGGAGTCGTCTGTCGCCGCTCGCCACGTCCCTGAAACGAGTCTCCCCGGCGATGAAGGGCCCGCCAAGATTCGGGCCGACCACGTGCCCTGCCAGCCTCCGACCGATTTTTCTGCGGACCACGTGCCCTCCAGAACCACCTGGTTGGCGCCGTTCACGAGCGTCCACGAGCCGAGGGCCGCATTCGGTTTGTCCGGGAGTGGCTGCGCGGACCAGCTGCCGCGGTAAGCCTGCGTGGGGCCAGCCGTCGCAGTCCACGTTCCACGCAGTACCGGGGGCCTTTGCGCGAACGCGCAGCAGGTCAGCAACGTCGCAATCGCGATCGCCGACCGTGAACGGCGGCGCCTACCCATCTCGTTGATCCAGAGCTTGAGGCATCGAAGTCTGCGATGGTCGCCGTCACACGTGGAGCCGAGGGCGCGAGATTCGACGCGGACAGTATTCACGGTCGGCCAGGATCGTGCAAATCGACGAGCACCAGATTTGCTTCAGGACTTGCGGACCACAACAAGATTAGGCGCGGAATCCGAGTGCACTTTCTGCTTGTTGAGCTGTTTCTCGCCGCGCTAACCTTGGCCCGCATCACCTCGAGTCGGTGCAGCGGCTTGAAAAGACCTATCTCGATCAATTGGCCAAGGAACGCGCGGGCAAGTGATGAGGAGTCGAGGCATGACTATTCGCATTCGCTACTGCAAGGTTTGAAACTACCTTCCACGCGCCGCCCGGGTGGCGGCTCTCATCAAAAAGGAAACGAAAGTCCAACCTGAGCTCGTCGAAGGCGGCCGGGGCGAATTCACCGTGTGGGTAGGCGATGAAGTTGCTGCTCGAAAGAGCTCGCTCGGGTTCCCGTCCGACGACGAGATTCTCGCGGCAATTCGGTCGCGGCTGACGAGCGGCTGAGAGCACTCGTCAGTCCCAGTCCATTGTCCGATTGGCCTCACTTGACGCCGGCAGAAGTCGTAGGCTGTGCCGCATGGCCTCGCACAGCCGGTCCTTGACCATCTCCCCGACGACCTACCCGGGCTTGTTGAGAAAAGCCTGCGATATCGCCATCGAATTCCTCGACGGTCTGAACGCTCGGCCCGTCGGCAGTCATGTCGACCCGACTTCGCTGTTGACGAGTCTTGGGGGGCCACTGCCGCTTGACGGGGAGGAGCCGATGCAAGTGATCGCGCGGCTGAGCCAGACAGCCGACCCAGGCTTGATGGCCACCGCCGGGCCTCGCTACTTCGGCTTTGTGATCGGTGGGTCCATCCCGGCGGCCCTTGCCGCGGATTGGCTGACTTCGACATGGGACCAGAACGCCTTCAGCTTCGTCACGTCTCCGGCGGCGGCAGCGGTCGAAGAAGTCGTCAGAGCTTGGTTGGTCGATCTCTTCGGTCTCCACCGCGACACGAGTCTCGGATTGACCACGGGCGCCACGATGGCCAATCTCACGGCGATCGCGGCGGCGCGCCACGCGCTTCTTCGCCGTCAGAATTGGAGCGTCGAAGATGATGGCCTCGCGGGGGCACCGCCCATCGCTGTCCTGGCGAGTGAAGAATCACACGTGTCGATCTTTGCTGCGCTCCAGATGCTTGGCCTCGGGCGTCGCCGGGCGATCAAAGTTGCGACCGACGATCAAGGAAGAATGAACCCCCATCAGCTGGCGGCCATTCTGTCCGACCTGAAAGATCCGGCACTGATCTGCGCACAGGCCGGCAATGTCAACACCGGCGCGTTCGATCCGATCCGCGAAATCGGCGAATGTGTTCATCGACATTCGGGCTGGCTGCACGTCGACGGGGCATTCGGCATGTGGGCCGCCGCGTCGCCCCAACGCCGCGCTCTGCTCGATGGATTGGAACTCGCCGACTCCATAACCGTCGACAGCCACAAATGGCTCAATGTGCCGTACGACTCGGGCCTTGTCTTCGTCAAAGACTCTCGGGCCCACCACGCAGCCATGACCCTGGAGGCGCCGTACTACGCGTCATCGCCGGGCGCAGCGCGCGACAACCACAATTGGGTCGCCGAGTCTTCGCGACGAGCGCGGGGGTTCGTCGTGTATGCGGCGCTTCGATCGTTGGGGCGCAAAGGCCTCGCCGACCTGGTCGAGCGCAATTGCAACCTGGCAAAGCGGATGGCCGATCGCCTCGGCGGCACTCCCGGCGTGGAGGTCCTGAACGATGTCGTGCTGAACCAGTTGCTCGTCCGCTTTACGCCTCAATCGAGCGATGACGCAGATGCCTGGACGAGCGAGGTGATCCGTCGGGTTCAGGAAGATGGGACCTGTTGGTTGGGAGGTACCACGTGGCACGGTATGCGAGCTATGCGTATCTCGGTCTCGAACTGGTCGACGACGGAAGCCGACATCGACGTTTCGGCCGAAGCGATCCTGAAAGCTCATCGGCTGGGTTGAGATAAAGGCGAGAGCGACAGCACTGGCGAATATGGGCCGATGCGTTCTCGGGTCCACCACTCCCCTGCCTGAAAGTGCGCGGTCGCGCCGGCGAAGCGATATTGGTAGAGGGTGCTACGCAAGTATTGCGGCGGTTTGCCGCCAAAGGGATCTCGAGCGAGCAGCTTCAGAACCGACGGTGAACCGCGCAGCAGGCTCTCGCACAACCGCTGAAACCAGGCTTCCCGGTCGTAATCACTGAGCGCGGCGAACCACATCTGCCAGTCGAGCCTGGGTTGGAATGGCGCGACCCAGGGGGGTGGCCGCCGCTCATCGCCCACCTTGTCGGTGAACTGGTACGACAGCCATGTCACACCATCACGTGAACCTTCCACGACGATCTCGGGCCGCGTCGTCGTCATCACGGCGAAGAGGCCATATGGATTCACGCTCCGAGCCGGCTCGATGGCGCGCATGACTGGGTAGACGAGCGTCGAGGCCGGCAGTGTCATTCCCATCTGGCCTGTGAGTGTCACGAGCGAGACAGGCACGGTGACAGCGGCGAGAATCGCCGCCAGCAGCATCGGCCAACCCGCGACGACGTTCCGGACAATCCGACGTTCGGCCGAATGCTGAGCCTTGGCAGGCCGAGTCGAAGACGATCGCACGAATGCGGGCGCGAGTCGTCGAAGCATGGAGTCGTCGAGTAATGTCAGGCAGAGCGCGATGGTGATCAAATTGAAGAAGGCGTAGTTGCCGGTGAGCGCGATGAGGCACTGCAAGCCGGCAAACAGTGTGGCTGCCACGGCCCGCGCATTGCGGGAGACAAACATCAGCCAGGGAGCAGCGAGCTCGACGCCCAACACCAACGCGGTCGATATCTTGTGAAGCCACAGAGGCAGCTGCGACGCGTACCAGGCGAGTGGCGTCGGCAGCGGCTGGGTCTCGTAGTGCATGGCAAGCGCGGTGAGGTCGCGCCATGTGGGATCACCGCTGACTATCTTGACCAGACCCGAGCCGAACATCAGACGAAACAGCAGCCACCAGAGAACCCACCGTGCGACTCGCGGCGGATCTGTTGCCAGACTGAGGCGATCCCACAGCGTGAGCCGAGCCAATGGAAGCGCGAGCAGGCCGGTTTCAAGCAGGAGCGCGTCCCATTGGTAGGACAGGAAATCGCGACAGACAACCACGAGCGAGAGGTAAGCCACCCATAGCATGGGCAGCAGCACCGCGGGCGCTGCGCCGACGACCGCCAGAGCCGAGAGCAGCGCGCCCCCGACACATAACGCTCGTAGAAAGACGTCGCTCGTGCTCAGCCAGAATACGGTCGGCACGAGACGGAAGCGATCCCAGCCGACGTGCTGAGAGTCGGCACCCGCGGCAACGGCCGCCATGTACTCTTGCGCCGGCAGGATCCCGTCGTGACCGATCAGCCCCTGAACCTGCTGCGCCAACGACCAGAAAGCGAAGAGGTACGAGAGACAGAGCAACCGCAGGAACAGCCAACCGGCAAGTGCGTATGTCGAGCGTCGCGTTTCAGCCACACCTCACCGACGGGCGTTTCACAGACCGCTATAATACGGCCGCAAAACGCGAGACGCGTTCGAACGCGCTCTGGACCGCTATACGGCTCGCCCGATGAGAATTCTGTTCCCGTTGTCGGTGCGCCGAGTTGCGGTCCTAGGCGCGCACAGCGCGCCTGCGAGGGAGCGGCGCGGGGCCTAGGGGCCCCCGCGAGCGACCGAGCGGGTCCGGGGCAGAGCCCCGGTCTAGTTGGAAGCTTCAATCCGTCGCTGGTGGGATTTTCTGCCCTCGCTGGCGCCACAGCCATCCGAGCAGCCCCACGGCCGCAATCCCAAAAGCACCCTTCAGGAAGCGCACCGATTCCGGAGCACGCTCATCAGCGGTGAGCAAGTCCTTGTACACTGATGCCTCCGGCGGGGGGGACGTCGTACGCGCTCTTGTCCTGCGTTCGGGGACCGGAACCCAGCGGGCCAGGAAGGCAAAACTTTCTGACGCACACACCGGGCACTTTTGAGCGTCGTGGACCTCTTCACAATCTAGGCACACTCGCGCGGTACGAAGTTGCATCGTTCTTCAGTGTAGTCTGATCGGAGGGAGAGCCGACATGACACGTTTCCTGGCCACCTTGAGCCCTGTCGCCTATGCAGCGTTTCGGATCGTGTTCGCGTTTCTTTACTGGTCCCACGGCCTGACGTGGCTGTTCGACGCGTTCGGCGGGCGCCCTGTCCCGCTGACGCCGATGCTGGTCACTGCAGGCGTGCTCGAAACCGTCCTGGGAATCCTGATTGGCGTCGGATGCCTCACGTCGCTGGCAGCGTTCATTGCCAGCGGCGAAATGGCGGCCGCATATTTCATCGCCCACGTTCCGCGAGGCAGCATCTACCCGATCCAAAACATGGGCGAGATCACCGTCGCCCTCTGCTTCGGCTTTCTCTACATCGCTACACATGGCGGCGGCGCCTTCAGCATCGACTCGCTGTTGGCGTCCAAATACGTTCGAAAAGAGGTGCAAGCCTGAGTCGGCGGAGGCGTCGACCGCTTCACTTCACGAAGAAGTGCTGCACGTCCTTTTCGTTCTCGACGCAGATGTAGTCCAGCAGCTCGGTGTCCACTGCAAGAAACTGCCGAAGCGTCGTCGTCCACGGCGCGGTGTAGGCGTTGCGATCGTCCACCGTCACGACGATCTCGAGATTGCCGAAGTCGACCCGGCGAATGCGTTCGGTGATGGTTGCCGCCTCCGTCAGCGGGCTGCCCGACGCATCCAGCCAGAGTCCATCTCGAAACCCGCCCGTCCGCACCACGAGCGTGTCGCCTTCCCAACTGGCCGACGAGTACCCCACCCACGAGGGCTGCGGGTCGGTCGGCAGCGGACGCCCGTCGAGGAAGATCTGCCGGTACGACGCGTTGCGCTCGTTCAGGATCACCAGGAGGGCTGGCGTCTGGACGATCTTTCTATACAACGGGTCGGTGGCCATGCGGACGATGCCGGTGGGCAGGCATTGGGATTGGGGGTCGTCCTTGCGCAGCTCCGCCCTCCGCTTTTTGACCAGTTCGGCCGCCCAGGGCTGATACGGCAACCCTCCCGAAACGCGCCAGCCGATGTCCAGGAATTGATAGCTGATCTGCATGTCGTCGCAGCCGTCCGGTGGACAGGGACGGGTGCGTTCGGCGAGCCAGATGCCGGAGAAATCCGGCTTTCCGTCCGCCGCTCGCGGCGCCGGCGCGTTCGTGTCCGGCTTGCCGTCACCGGTTCTCGGAACACCGGCCGTCGGGTGCGTCAGCCATTGCGCGTGAAGGGACGCCGACAGCACGACAAGGCTGGCGACCGCCCCGAGAGCGATTTTCGCCTTCGACGTCATGGGCGGGAATTGTATCGCCGATAGCCAGACTCCAACCCAGGACCTAGGCTTTGGATGGGTCGCCCGAGAGCCACGGCCGCTCATAGTTGGTTGAACCCTTTGAACCTGTTTTACCAATGTTCAGTCCAGCCCTCGCGTTCCATCTGAGCGCGTTTTTCGGCGGCCTCGGCCAGAGCGAGAGCACGCGTGGGCATGCGCCGGGCATAGGCGAGAGACCCGTTGTAGAAAAACTGAATCTCCACTCCCCTTTCGTCGTCTCGCACGCGCGCGTCCGCCTGCTGATGGAGCTTCCGCAGACGCCAGATGCGTGATGACGACCGACCCATCCTGCCCATCCCGCCCCTCCCGCCCCTCCTGCCCTTCCTGCCCCTCCTGCCCTACCCGCCCTACCTGCCCTACCTGCCCTTCCCGCCCTTCCCCGGCCGTTCCGTGACCGGCATCGGGCCCCGCTCGGGTAACTGCGGCGGCGCCGAACCGCCCGCCGCTTCGCCCGTCAGCAGGTCATCCAGCGACGCATACCGATAGACCACCCGGGCGCCATCTTGAAACAGGCCTCCCGTATCGGCTGTGGGTCCGTACGTGGAATAGAGCGGCTGCCCCCACAGGCGCAGGTAGCACGTCAACTGCCCGCGATGGTGAGCAGAGTGAGTCAACCGTCGCGTGAGGACCCACGCGCGCGAACGCTCCACGTCGAAGAACTGCGTCGGCTCCTCGAACCACGCGTCAGGTAATTCCATCAGCCGCGCCAGGCGTTCTGCGGAACATGTCGCGTACTGTTCGAGAAACGCCAGACGTGTCTCGGCTGGCGGCAGGGGCGGGCGGGTGGCCGCAATCCCGAGCATGGAGCGCATCCACATGTCTTCGCTGACACACTGATGCACCATGTGTTCGAGCGGCGATCGCGCCCGTGGTTCAGGTCGAAACTGCATCCGCTCCTCGGGGATTTGCGACCATACGCTCAACGTTTTCAACCGCTCGGTCTCGTAGGTCTGGACGAGGAAGTCGTAGCGTGACACGCAACCTCCCTGCGCGTCCGCCTCGAACGTCGGGCGTACCCCGTTCGCCCCGGACGTTTACCTACCGACGCGAGGCAGACGCCAAAACCACACCCATTGGTAACCGAACGCCCTGATCGTCAGCATACCGTTCTAGCGCATCGTGCACAGCATGCCGGATCGCGACCAATGCCCCGGGCGTCTGCGCCTGAAGGGCCGCCGAGGTTCGCACGCCGCCGCAGAGCGCAGCCTGAAAAAGCGCGTCACTCGACGGAAGCTTCCAGATCAAGGGCAGGCGCTGCACCTCGATGTTGACGAACCCCGCCTGCCCGAGCGTGCGATGACATTCGTCCGCGTCGCTGAAGCGAAAGAACGGGGGGCCGTCGGGAAGCCCGACGTCAGTTCGGCCATGCGTCTCCATCGCCCGGAGGACGACACCGAAGCCGACCGCCTCGTCGGGCTTGGCCCAGACCGTGAACGCGTAGCGCCCTCGTGACGTCAGCACCCGAAACGCCTCAGAAATCGCTTGTTCGGGGCGCGCCAGGTGGAGCAGCCCGAAATTCATCACCACGGCGTCGAAGCCGTTCGGCTCGAACGTCAAGCTCTCGGCATCCCCTTCGAGGAATTCGACCCCGGGAAAACGACGTCTTGCCTCGTCGATCATCAACGGCGAAAAATCGACACCGGTAACAACGGCGCCTCGGGCGGCCGCGGCCGCCGCCGCATAGCCAGGTCCCGTTGCGACGTCGAGCAGGCGGACGCCCTTTGTCACACCAACCGAATCCAACAGCGGTTCGATCGTTTGGGCAGTCAGGGTTCCGAACGTGTGTGAATAGTACGTGGCGGCTTTCTGCCACCCGGCTTGTTCGAAATCGTGAAACGCAGCGTCGGTCGAGCGAGACATTCAGTTCCAGCGATATTACAATCGACACTCTACAATTTGCAAGGTTGCAGACGCCAAGCTCTTTCGTAGATTGTAAATTGCCAATTGTAGATTGTGATGTCTCACGGCGGCAGAAAGTTGAAGCTTTTTCAACGAGGGCCACATGACAAAAGTCGGATCGTTGATAGCAGCTCTTGTCGTTCTTGTGCTCAGTACGCTCACCGCCATCACATCAGAAACTGAGCAGCGGGACAACGCCGGGAGGGCCCCCACCGGTGACTGAGTACTCCATTTCGGAAATATGGCGACGTATTTTCGGCCACCAAGCCACCGAGACACCGAGCGCCTCGATTCGACGGCCGCCGCCACGCGGCGCGTGCGACCGGACCCGGTTCGCGGGATGAGCCGAAGCCCCGATTTCCCACCGGCTCATCCCGCGAACCGGGCCCGGTCGGCGGGCTGGCCTGCGGAGCAGGCCAGCGCCGTCGAATCGATCGGCGTTCAGCCGTCGCCGGCGTTTTACGGGCGTGCTCAGCTTTGTGACTCGGTGACTCGGTGGCTATATACGTCACGGCAATTATGAAACCCAGCACTTAGCCACAGGCCGACCGCTGGATGACAGAACTGTCGAAATGGGGTCGATGGGGAAAGGACGATCAGCTCGGCGCACTCAACCTGATCACCATTGAGAAGCGCCGCCAGGCGATGGCCCTGGCCCTTTTCGCCTACAACCCGCAGCCCGGTGCGCCTGCGACTGGGGCAAACGGCGGGTTCGATCTCTCAGTCGTACCGTGGTTGAAGGCGCGCGGCGTGGCGGTGACCAGCGGCGTCCGCCCGATCCCGGAAGATCGACACGCCGATCACAGGCTTGTACTGGTCGCGCTCGGAGTGTACCTCCTCGACGGCGTGGAACTGCGCCCCCTCGCAGAGACGGCGGCCAGGCTCGATCGTTGGGAGTTCATGCTGGTCGTCGCACCGCTGCGGGTGCCGGGAAGCACCGGTTCGCCGGTGAATCCATTGGCGATGTTCTGAGCTCGCGCGCTACCTCGTCGCGGGCGTGAGATTGATCTGGACGACCCGGCGGAACTTCACTGGTACGCCATCCAGCATCGCTGGCTTGTAGCGCCACCCCTTCGCCGAGTCCAGAAGAATGCGGTCGTATGGCTGGCCGAGCGAAATCAACATCGAAACCGATTCGACACCGCCTCGCTCGTCCACCAGGATCGCCAGCGCGCCCTGGGCCGAGGCGAAGGCTTTGGCCGGAAACGGCGGCAAGGTCTGGCGCACGACGCTTGGCGGGACGACCGTGCCATCCTCGGCGCTATAAATGCGCGGGGGCACCGGAGCCCTCGGCTCGAATCTGGCCGGCGGCGCGGCCTCGGCGACAGGCGCTGGAGCGGCCGGCGGCGGCGGTGGCGGCGTCGCTGCGGTCACACTGAGGTCGCGGAAACCGGCAGCCAGCGTGCGCAAGTCCGACAACGGCGGCTGATTCGCGGCGGCGCCGACATCCGGGTCGCTCAACATCTCGGCGACCTGACCGAAGCCGTCCGCCGCAGCAGCGAAGTCTCTTCGATCGAACGCCGATTTGGCGAGTCCGTACTTCTGCTGAATGATCGCCGGCAGCATGCGGCGGCGGACGTCGCTGAATGCCGTCCGCACTCTGGGCGACACTTCCGTTTCCGACGGTTGAAAGAATGGTTCCGCGGCCACGACGGTTTCGATCGCGCGCTGCGCTTCGACCGTTCGCCCGAGCGCGAGCAAGCACAGGGCGCGATACTGTTCGACCGCTCGATCTTCTGGAATTCCGCCCGTCGGCGGGCGCAACCGGTTCAACATCGCCAGTGCGTCCTCATAGTTGGCGGAAGCGTAGAGCTCCCGTGCCACGTTCAACGAATCGTCCGCGGCGGCTGTGCCGGCAAGACCGACCGAGAACATGACCGCGAGCAAGAGTAGCCGTCCGTTGTGCAGCAACCCGCTCATTTCTTCCTCATGTCGACGCTGATGCGCGCGGGCGCAGTGGCGGTGACCGTCAGGGCGTGCCGCTGCTCGCCAAATTGAGGATGCCGGAACACAAGTTCGTGTGGACCAGCGGTGACCGTCACGTCGCCAATGGGCGTCTCGCCGATTCGCTCGCCATCGATCCAGACCTCTGCCCAGGGAACCGCATTCACCGCGATCTTCTGTTTCGGCAGGTCGATCTTGATCGCCACAACCTTTCCGGGCACGACCTGGACGCTGCGGACCACGCGATACGCCAACGGCTCGCTCGAAATCTCGACGTCATGCCGGCCGGCAGAGACCATGATGCGATCGCTCTCACTGCTTCCGAGCAACCGGCCGTTCTCGAACAACTGCATCGCGACGGGCGCCGTCACCGAAATCCATCCAGATACGGGCGCTCCCTGCGGCGCTGTCAACGGCACGACGAGTGACGCGGTCGTCCCGGATTCGATGGTGACATCCTGCTTGACCGACCCAAGCTCGTTCTCGACGATGACTGCGTGCACGCCAGGTGTCAAATCCGCGACCGTGAGCGGAGAGCGACCGCGCGGTACTCCGTCGACAGTCACCTGTGCAGCGGCTGGCTCGGTTCGAATTTGAAGCTGGCCAAGGGCGATCGTCTCTTTAGGCAGCTCGATGTAGAGCGAATTCGGCGCACCCGAAACGACCTCGGTCTGCAGCGCCCGTGGCTCGCCGGCGCCGCGGAGCTCGACGGCGTGAGAGCCTGCCTTGAGCGTCAAGTTGATCGGAGTGACTCCCTTGGACTCTCCGTCCACGAGGACCTGCGCGCCCGGTGGATTCGAGTTGATGTTCAGTACGCCCGTCGCCGCAGCCGCCCGAGCTGCAACATAGCGACGACCGGCAAACACCCCTCCCGCGACCATCGCGATCAAGACAAGAGCAAACGCCACGAGGCGCAACTGCCGCTGTCGCATTTTGATAATAGCCATCGGAGTGGCTCGCGGTTCATCATCGTCTTCCGCTTCGTCGCTCTCGAAGTCGGACAAGTACGGGACCGCCGGCGGCGGGGTCGAAACCTCGGTCTTCTGTTTCGACGGGATCACCACGTCGGCGCTCTGATGGACATGGACCTTGGGAGGCGGCGCGGCCTCGGCAACGTCCGGTTTCTCAGATGTGACGCTGTCCTCGGGCTCGCACAGCGCCTGATATTCGGCGATGAATGTCTCGAGCGTTTGCGGCGCGGCGATGTAGTCGCCGCCACTGACCATCTTGTCGAGCTCTGCGCGGGCTTCGAGCGCCGAAGCGAACGAGCTGCGCGGGTCGAGCTGAAGTGCCCGCATCAGCCACGATCGGAGGCCGGCCGGCAGTGGCTCAGGTCCACCGCTGGCGGAGATCGCCCAGGCAGACGCCACGACGTCCGCAGTACGCGAAGGATACTCGTCGACGCGCAGCCGCCGGCCCAGCAAGAGCTCCAGCGCGACAATGCCCACCTGCACGATGTCGGTGCGATGGTCGAAGCGAGAGGGCCCGGTCGCGCGTGGCACCGGGACGCGAAGATCCTGCCAGTACCGTTCGGGCGAGTACCGAAGCTGCTCGAGCGCGGCGCCCAAAACGTGCTCCACGATTACGAGCCTGGCGTTCGGCGTCAGGACGAGACGCTCCGGTCCGATGGCGCCGTGTGCAACATCGCGCACATTCTCGTGAAGCAATGCAACGGCGGGAACCAGCTGCCGGATGAGACTGATCGCGGCGTTGATGTCGAGCCGGACGTGCTGCTGCTCGACATGATCAAGGACCTCGGACAATCGCACGCCGGTGGTGCGTTCCGAGACCAGCGCCAGCGTCGACGCGCCTTTCAGGCGTTCGACTCCGCGAACGCGCGCGTAGTAGGCATGGCGGAAATTGGCCAGCCTCGCCACGCGCTCACGCAGCGCGAACTCAAAGGACGAAACCGCGGTGAGATCCGCGCGGAGACAGAGGAGCTCGAGGGTGTCGGCGCCGTTTGGATCGGCCATCGGGCGCCGTTGGCCCAGCGGATCCTCGAACACCACGCTCGTGGAAGCCAATCCGAGTGCTGGATCCATAATTGAACGCCCGCCTCGGTGCCAGTTTCGTGCCGTCCGATTTCTAATCCGTCAGTCGCGGAATTTGGCAGCAAAAACACGCTTTTGGGCGGTTCGCGGGGCAACTGGTCGGCCTCGAGAGCTGCCGCCAATTACAATTCACGTCGTCGGGCGACGAATCTGCAATACTGTTTCTGACCACGCGCGCGCCAACCGGCCGCTGGTCGCCATCTTCACCGGCATCACCCTCGTACCATCATCCTTCGCCGACGTTAATGCGCAGTCGTGCGTACCCAACTGGCCGTCTCGTGCTCATGACATCGGCGGCCTTCGCCATGGCGGCTACGGACTGACAGCATCGCCCCATTGAATTTCAGTTTCCGACGATCGCGCTCGTCTTCGAGTGCACGACATCGTGACGCCTTCGAACGACCCGAGGGGATCAAGATTGCTCGGCCGCGCAGTTCATCAGCGCCGCGGCGACCTGGAACGACGGCATTCGAACCATCGCGAACCGTTCAGGTTCGGGGGACCGCCGAGGAGTACGAGGAAGACGCCGGCCGTGCGGAGCTGAGAGCTGAGGGCTGAGAACTGGTGGGGTAGCTGGTAGCTGGTAGCTGGTAGCTGAGAGTCGATAGCTGATGTAGAGTGACGTCATGTTTCGACATTCTCCCCGGCCGATGTGCCTGGCGCTGACCCTTGCAGTGTTGTGGTCGGCCTCTGCGGTTGTGTTCAGTCAATCGCCAGCCGCTCCGGCCCAACAGCTCAAACTTCAGGACGCCATCCCGTTCGACCGCGCCATCCGCACCGCGACGCTGCCAAATGGCCTGAAGTATTTCGTGCGGCAGAACGCGAGACCGGAGAAGCGGGTCTCGCTACGGCTCGCCGTGAAGGCCGGATCGATGGAAGAGGCCGACGACCAGCAGGGCCTCGCCCATTTCATCGAGCACATGGCCTTCAACGGCAGCACGCACTTCAAGGCGGGGGCGCTCGTCTCGACCTTCGAGTCGATCGGCGCCAGGCTCGGACCGCACGTCAATGCCTACACGAGCTTCGACGAGACGGTCTACATGCTGGATCTGCCCAGCGATAAGCCAGAGATCGTTGCGAACGGCCTGACCGCGCTGGCCGATTTTGCAGGCGGGCTGACGCTGGACCCGGCGGAAATCGACAAAGAGCGAGGCGTCGTCATCGAGGAGTGGCGCGGTGGCCTGGGTGCCGGCTCGCGGATTCGAGACAAACAGATTCCGGTGCTGTTCTTCAACTCCAGATATGCGCAGCGGCTGCCGATCGGCAAGCCCGAGGTCATCCGCAACGCTCCGGCTGCGCGATTACGCGCGTTCTACGACACGTGGTACCGGCCCGACCGCATGGCGGTCGTAGCAGTCGGTGACATCGACCCGCAGCTGCTGGAGCGGTCGATCGCGTCGACCTTCGGTCCGCTCAAGGCGCGCGGCTCGGCCGCAAAGATGCCGGATGGCCGCGTGCCCATTCCACGCCAGCTGATGGTGAGCATCGTGACCGATCCGGAGGTCACGCAGACGAGCGTGCAGATCGTGCGCAAACGTCCGAGAGAGACCGAGGGCCGCGTGGCGGACTACCGGCGCAATCTGGTCGAGCGTCTGCTCCAAGACATGTTCAACGAACGGCTCGCCGAGCTCGCTCGGAAACCGGACGCCAAGTTTCTCGGGGCTTCTGTATCAGGCGGCGGCCTCGGCCGCAGCGTCGAAACGTTCTCGATTGGGGCGCGAGTCCCTGACAGCAACATCGCGAGTGGCGCCAGCGCTCTGGCCGTCGAAGCCAAACGCGCTCGCGAGCATGGGTTCTCGCCTTCAGAGCTCGACCGCGCCAAGAAATGGATCGCCGCGGCGTACGAACGTGCGTACAACGAGCGCGACAAGAACGAGAGCGGGTCGTTTGCTCAGGAGTACGTCGCGTACTTTCTGGAAAACGAGCCCTCGCCCGGGATCGCCTACGAATACGCGCTGGCGAACCAGATATTGCCTGGAATCACCGCGGCTGAAATCTCGGAGATGGCGAAACGGCTCCTCAGCGACGAGAATGGCGCCGTCCTGGCTGTTTCGCCACAGAAACAGGACGTGCGCGTCCCGACCGAGACGGACCTGAAAGCGGCGCTGGCCTCGGCGGAAGCGACGGCGACCACCGCATGGAGTGACACGGCGGCTACCGGCGTTCTCATGGCCAACAAGCCGCCGCCTGGCTCGGTCGAGTCGCGGCGCGAGCTCCCCGAGATCGGCGTCACCGTCGTGCGCTTCAAGAATGGAGTCGAAGCCTGGTTGAAGCCGACCGACTTCAAGAACGACCAGGTCCTCTTCACGATGGAAGCCCTTGGCGGAGTATCGCTGGCGCCTCAGGAAGACTATGTGGAAGCCTCCCTTTCAGACGGTTATGTGGGCCGGTCCGGCGTCGGCGGGTTCAAGGCCGCTGATCTGACCAAACTCCTTGCCGGCAAGATCGCCGGTGCGGCGCCGTTCGTCTCGTTGTCCACCCATGGGGTCTCGGGCAGCGCGGCACCCGCCGACCTCGAGATCGCTCTCCAATTGCTGCACGAGGAGTTCACTGCTCCTGGCGACGACCCGGAGGCGTTCGCCGTGATGAAGCGTCAACTGGACGCAGGCATCGCCAACCGTGATCAGTCACCCGGACGCGTGTTCGGAGAGCGCCTTTCGCAGCTCAACACCTGCAATCACTACACATCACAGCCGTTGACGGCCGAACGGATCGCCAGCATCGACCGAGAGAAGATGCTCACGTTCTACCGAGAGCGTTTCTCCAATGCTGCGGATTTCTCGTTCTTCATGGTCGGCGCGTTCAAAGTCGACGAGGTGATGCCCCTGCTCGCCCAGTACGTCGCAGCCTTGCCGTCAACCGGCAGGAAGGTGTCGCAGTTCAAAGACGTCGCCATGTGCTTCCCCGATTCCGTCCAGCGTGTACGCGTGGAACAGGGGCGCGAACCGCGCGCGCAGACGGTCATCAGCTTCTTTGCCGACCCGCCGCCGGATCCGACCGAGCAGGAGAATGTCAGCGCGGCCACCACCGTCCTCCAGACGTCGCTTCGCGACATCCTGCGCGAGGATCTCGGCCAGACCTACGGCGTTTCCGTCGGGCTCGCGCAACTCCTGCCTCAACGCGGGTACGGGCGGGTGGAAGTGAGCTTCAGCGCGGCGCCCGAGAATATCGAAGCCATGACCGACCGGGTGATGCAGGAAATCAAGAGGCTGCAGGACGAAGGACCGTCAGAGGACTTGACGAGCCGGGCAAAAGAAACGGCCAGAAGGGGCTATGAAACGTCGCTCAAGCAGAATGGATACTGGCTCCGCCGTCTGGCATCGTCGCAGCTGATAGGACAGGACCCGGCAGACATCCCTCGACGGCAGGCCCGGATTGATGCCGTCACGCCGGAACGATTGAAGGAAACGTTCAGGCGGTATTTTCCGATGAATCGCTACACCACCGGCACACTTGTCCCAGCCGCAGGACCCTGAAAAAAGGCGACTGAGATACGGATGGCTGGAGGCCAAATTTTGGGGATTTACCCAAAGTTCGGCCTCCAGTCCAACTATGGTTGAGGTTACTCTGGCGAAATCGACGTGCGACCGCAGTCGTCGCAGCGGAGGTAAACCACTGGAAGGGCTTCAGATCGGCCGATGATCTTAGCACTGGGCACGCCGCATCTCGGACAGACGATTCCGGCTGAGGACCGCTTCGCCATTCACTGTACTCCTTTGAGGCTCTATTACTTAGACCGCCGATCGACCGAAAAGGATTCCGGCGCTTGATGAGTTGTCTCTACCAATTACGACGAACGGCCGCTCATGGCTTACTGCTGGCAGCTTTTGGCCTGATACCAGCGGTCCGGCCGGCTCTCGCCGCAGACGTCAAGCTGACCCGGGTAGCCATGCTGCCCCTGCCCGAGCGAACCACTATCGTCGTCGAGCTGAGCGCACCGATCTCGCGCGTCGAGGAAATCCTGTCGGACCAGACCACTCTCGTCCTCGAGGCCGGCCCCATCTCGCCGGGTATCCAGGGCCGCGAACTGAAACCCGCCGCTCCGTGGCCCCTCGTGTCGGCGGTCAACATCGAGAGTACGGTTCGAGCCGACGGCTCGAATTACTTGCGGCTCCGAATCACGACTCAGGCTCCGGCCATCCATCAACGCCGCGCCACCGGATCTCGTCTCTATGTGGACCTGCTGAGAGTCCCCGCCGCGGCGGCGGAAAGCCCAACCCCAGAGTCAACGCCCAAACGAGCGGCGCCGCCTCCGGTGGCGCCTCAAGCAGCGGCCGCTCGCGCAAACGTGGCCGTGCGCTCGGAGCGCCCTTCCGCCGGGCTTACGGTCCAGCCCCCGCGTCCTTCCACGGAGCCCAAAGCCCCGTCCTCGTCAGCCGATGGGGCGTACCAGGCTCTCGAATCCAGCACCAGACGCCGGGCTCGCGAACTGGCGGCCGTACCCGATGTCAAAGGGTTGTTACGTCTCCGAGAAGAGGTCGAACAGCGCGGCAAGAGGCTGGGCAAACAGCGAGCGGACCTGGTCGAACAGCTGATGCTGGAGGTTGTTCGCTATACGGACGAAGCACGCGCGCGCCAGCTGGAACGGGATCGCCGCGCGTTCCTCAAGGAGCGGTGAAGCTAAGCAAGAGGTGCCGGGTTCCGACCTTGTACCCTCGATGCAGGCACCCGGCACTCTGGCACAGAACCAGGCTCCAGGCACTAGGCACTACGAGAGTCAAGCCCTGCCTGTCAGGGATTCTGGCGCACAAGCTGGCCGCGTACAAAACCACCCGGGTTTACTTGGCTATGAATGTTGTAGTAGAACCCCGCCGGATTCGCGATGACTTCGTTCAGCACCGTGACCTCTGCCGCAGTCTGGGTGACGTTGTTCACCACCATGCTGCCAGAGCCCTGGGGTAGTGTGAAACTCCCAGTCGGGACGGTTGAGTTGATGACGATGGGCCCGGAACCCACACCGGTTGCGCCCCGGTGAATGTGAGCCGCAGTTCCGACAACGCCCGCCGGAAATCCGGTGAACGTCGCAAGCCAGTCCGAATTTGCCGCTGTGATGTTGCCTGACGCGTCCCTCGTCACACGAAATGTGATCGTCCCGTTCCGAGGTACCGGTGTTTTCGGGGGCCCCGATCGGAGGCACCTCATTTGCTGGCAACAACACGGCCGTGAATACGATGGTGCTCGGCTGCCCTGACGGACCGTTTGGGTTGTCTTCGTCATCGTCGCATGCAGCTCCAAACAACGCCAGCACGACGGCAAATACAGCAAGACGCTTCATGGTTCGCTCCTTGTAAGAGAGAGTCGCAGCAGCTCGGCCAGATCGAGACGCGGAATCAAGCGCGGCAATCAGCCCTCGTCGACAAGTTCAACGGTCGAGGTTGGAGCAGACACGCACAAAAGCGCACGCTGGATCACGTGGCCGCACACGTAGCAAGGCTGGGACCACCCTCACCACCCCGAAAACCGGGCGCAGAGTCACATCAAGGCGTTACTCGCCGCGTAAGACCTTACGCGGGACGTGCGGAATTCCTACGTTCGGTCGAGGTCGGGGATCCAGTGGGTAATGGCACGCTTGATCTGATCGGGCTGAAGCTGCTCGCGCTCGGCGCGCTCGAGCAGGGCTGGCAGCTCGGCATTGGACGCGAAACGGAGCGCCACGAGCTGTGGGGTTGAGAGTCTCGACAACGCCGCCTGTTGACCTGGCGACAAGATCTCGGCGCCCCGCAGTTTCATCTCGAGCTTGATGATACGGTCCTGGAGCCTCGTCGTGTACCTGCGGCTGATGCCCAGCAACACGAGGTTCGAGGCGCACAATGCAAGAAGACCCACCCCGAACATTGCGCGTCCGCCAATCTCGAACCAGCGGACTGCAAAAGCAACAATTGCAAGAACCACGAAGAGGAAACCGATGGCCGTCGCCTTGGGATTATGGCGGTGAGTCGCGTAGGTTTGCTGCGCCATTTCTCTTTCCAGTCTTCAAAACCTGTCGTTCACTCCGACTCCTGGTCGGCGCGGCGGGCCACCGGCCCGACGATCCACGCGATGGCGATGCTGATGAGGTAGAGGCCGACCATGGGTAGTGCGAACAGCGTTTGAACCGTCACATCGCCTGTGGGTGTGATCACAGCGGCAAGAATGAAGATCAGAAAGACGGCGTACTTCAAATTCCGCAGGAGGAAACGCCACGTGACGAGATCCATCTTCGCGAGAAAGTACACCACCGCAGGCATCTGGAAAATGAGCCCCAGGCCGAAGAGCATCTTCGTGTAGAGCCCGAACACGTCGTTGAGCTTCGGCATAAAGGCAAGGTCGAGCGAGTTGAAGCTGCCGAAGAACGCGATCATCCATCGAAATACAACGTAATGGTTGAACAGCGCGCCAGCCAGGAACCCGCCGGTCGTCAAGAGGACGAACGGAATGACAAACCATTTGTGATGCTGATACAGGGCGGGCGCCACGAACCGCCAGACCTGATACATCACGAACGGGGCGGCAAAGACCACACCCCCGATCAACGCGATCTGCACGTAGACCGAGAACGCCTCCCCAGGCTGCGTGTAAATCAGCTTGCTGCCGGGCGGCAGGACCGACCGGATCGGCTGGAAGACGAAATCGAAGATCGGGTTGATGAACGCAAAGGCGATGACCATACCGACGGCGACGCCGGCACATGCATAGACGATCCGGCGCCTCAAGTGGTCGAGATGCGTGAGGACCGATGGACCAATGCCATCGTCGAACGCGTTCGTATCGCGTTCTGAACTCTCGAGATCTCCTCCGCGGGCGAGGTGCAGCTTCATGCGATGCCCTCATTATAGAGGCCATCCTTTGGAGGTGGCTTCTCTAGGCTGTTGCCTTCGACAGGCTGGCGCGAAGCTGTCGGTACGACTCGGTCAGTAGACGCGCGATCGCTGGCCAGTCTGGGCGTGCGGCTTGCGCATCCCTCAGCGCGGCAGCCTCGGCTCGTAGCTCGGCCGCGAGCATCATGTCGACCACCGGCGCTTCGTACAGTCTGTTTAAGACGCCGCTCGCGAATCCTGATCGCTGACTTGATAGCCGACGCTCAATACCAATGTGAGCAGCAGGAATGCGGCAGCCGACACATAAGGCACGCTTTCGCCAAAGCGTTGCAGCGAGGCGTTGCCCCACACGGGCCCCACGGTCCGACCGAGGCTTTCAACGGCGCTGGCCGCCCCTTGAACACGGCCCTGTTCTTCGTCACGGGCGGCACGGCTGACGAGGCTCGTGACTGTCGGGTGCCCGAACCCGATTCCCAGCGCCAACGGTACGAGCGCCACCACGAACGGCCCAACTGAATGCGTGAGGGTCGCGCCTACCAGTCCGACCGTGGAACAGACCAGGCCTGCCATGAACGTGGGCTTGTCTCCGAAGCGCTGCACGACCGGACGAATGAAGCCTCCCTGCACGATGGCGCCGAGAACGCCAAACAGACTGAACAGATAGCCGGTCTGCGAGGCATCGAATTGAAACCGCCGGGCCGTGAACAGCGCAAACGTCGTCTGGAACATCGCGAATGCGAACCAATACACGAAATCGATGACGAGCATGCGACCAAGACCCGGCCGTCTCAGCAAGGCTGGAAGACTCCTGAAAGGCATGGTCGTCCCCGCTCGAGTGCGATGGACGGTTTCCGGCAGCCAGAGCCAGGCCATGACGGTCGCGATGAGCGTAATGAGCGCAGCCGCCCAGATGGGTGCGGTATAACTGACCCTCGCCAGCATTCCGCTCAAGGCCGGTCCGAAAATGAAGCCGAGTCCGAACGCCGCCCCGATCAATCCGTAGGCGCGCGCCCGATCTTTCGGCTCGGTCACGTCCGCCACATACGCCCGCGCCGTTGAAATGTTGCCACCTGACAACCCGTCGATGATTCTCGCCAGGAACAACATCGTCACGTTGTGGGCCAGGGCCAGCATCACAAAGCTGACCACGGTGCCGAGCAGGCTGAATATCAAGACTGGCCGTCGGCCGTATCGGTCGGACCAGTTGCCGAGCACCGGCGCGGCCAGCAATTGACAGATGGAGAACACGGCGAACAACAGTCCGATGACGAGCGGCGATGCCCCGAAGGTCTCGGCATAGAACGGCAACAGCGGGACGATAATGCCGAAGCCGACCAGGTTGACGAAGATCGTCAGAAAGATGATGAGAAGCGGACGTGTCACTTACCTGCTCGTTCCCCCCTGTTGTCGGTGCCGTCACGCAGCAACAGGTGATCGAGGTTCGCCAGACGCAAACCCGTTTCGTACACGAGCTGTACGACGCGCGTCAGCTTGTCGAACTCGATCTTCGACACCTCGTCGGTGTTGGCATGGTAGTCGGGGTGCAGGCCGGTCGTGAAGAAAATCACCGGAATCCCCTTCGCGGCATAGCTGTAGTGATCGCTTCGCGTGTATAGCGACTCGCCGTCGCTCTGGTCGTTGAACTCGTAGTCGAGCATCATCGGCTTCGGCAGCGCCCGGTTGGCCGCACGACTGATCGCGTCGAGTTCGGTACTGATCCGGTCCGCGCCGACCAGGTAGACCGTGTTCGCCTCGCCCGGCTTGTCGTCACGATTCCTGCCGATCATGTCGATGTTCAATTGCGCCACGATGCGGTCGATCGGAACCGTGGGGTAGTCGGCAAAGTACAGCGACCCGTAGCGGCCCACTTCTTCGCCGGTATGCCAGACGAACAACAGCGATCGTTTGGGTCGTGGTCCCTCGGCGAAGGCGCGAACCAGCGCCATCAAGCCGACCGTACCTGAGCCATCATCGTCGGCGCCGTTCCAGATTCGATCGTCGAGAGCGCCGGCCGTCACACGCCCGGGCGCGCGGGCACGCCGCGGGCTGTTGTCGCCGTCGACCACCTCGCCGTCGGCGTACCCGACGTGGTCGTAATGCGCGCCAAAAGCGACGTAGGTGGTCCTGAGCGTCGGATCGGACCCTTCGACAATCGCGACGACGTTCTGCGTGAGCCGCGTCCGTACGACCGTGTAGTCGACGTCGACATTGAAGGTCAACTTCACGCCGTCCAGACGGAACCTTGGAAGCGGCTCCCGCGACGCGGCTCGGCGTTTGAGCTCCTCGTAGGTTACAGGTGCACTTCTGAACAGAAACTCGAAGAACGCGTCCCTGGCGCCCACCATGGGCGGGACCGGCTTGTCCAGTCGTTCGGCCGTGACGAAGTCTGACGCAGCCGCTGCGCCGCCGCGGCGGCCTGAGGGTTGCTGAGCTGAGCCACCGGCTTCGACCGCGCCGTCTCCACCGCGGGAACCAGAGGCGCCCGACTCCGGGCCGATGCTCGCGGCGACGTGGTTCTGCTCGACTGCGGATCGGCTGCGCTGTCCGAGGATCAGGCGATACTTCTGTGCATCAACCCCTTTCGGGCCTTCTGCGCCGAGCCAGACGACCGCAGCGCCATTCATGTCCCTGTTTCCCAGGTCAACATGTTGCGCGGCGGGCAGGTCGAGGCCGTACCCGGCGAACTCGACACGATCGATGGTCAGGCGCTGCTTCGCCCCCGCGTTCTTGGGGAAGGTCACCGCCTCGCCGTCGGCGAAGGTGCGCGTGGCGTTTCCGACTTGAACCGTAATGGTCGACCGACTCGTCCTCTTGATGTTGAGCACGCGAACGGTCTGGAGATAGGAGGCGCGGTCGCCGGCGGGCACGGCCCCCCAAGCCGATAGATGATCGCTGATGTAAGCCGCGGCCAGGCCCAGGCCGGCACCGTAGAGCGCCCGGCCCTGGAGCTGATCAGAAGCGATGTACCAAAGCCACTCCTTCAGGTCCTCACGCTTGATCGACCCGGAACCGCCGTCGGATGCGACACCGGGCGGCAGGACGGCCAGTCCCGCAATCAGAGCGAGCGAGCAGAGCGGGAGTCGGCCGGCGGGCATGAGTCCACATTCCTCCTGGGCTTTACTATAGGATACGGGTCTAGTTTGACCTATAACCCGCGCTTGCCAGGATTGGCGACTTCGGGTAAGGTTTTTCCACTGGATCGGCTGCCAGCGTGTTTGCGCCTGCCCTCTTCGCGCCCTCCTCACAGCTACGTCCACTCCTCCGTGTACACAGCGTTCACCTGCGGCCAGCTCCGGCGCCAACCGAACCGATGCCGACTGGTCCGTCTTCTAGGGAGATTTGATTGCCTGTTCGCCTGTTTGTCGGAAACCTGTCCTACAGCACAACTGAAGCCGACCTCCGAACCTACTTCGGCACCGTCGCTGCGCCCTCGCACGTCGTACTGCCAGTAGACCGAGAGACCGGCCGGCCCCGCGGATTCGCGTTCGTCGAGTTCCTCGATCGAACGCAAGCCGAGGAAGCCATCCAAAAATTCAATGGTCAGGTCTTCAACGGCCGCCCGCTGTCGGTCAGCGAAGCCCGCGCCCGCGAAGACCGTGGGCCCGGTGGACCACGCCCCAGCGGGCCGCCAGGTCCAAGACCGGGCGGGTTCAGTCCACGCCCGACGCCGGGGTTCGGTTCGCGACCGTTCGATCCGGGCGGCGCGGCGCCGCCGGCGGCACGGAGTCGAAATTTTGGCCCCGATGCCAAACCCCAACGCGGGGGTCAGAAGGTCAAGAAGCGCGAAGACCAGAAGCCGCGCGGGCCGATCCCGGTCAAGAGCGGCACCCGCGCGTATTCGCTCGACGATGATTCGCCGGAAGAAGCATTACCGGATTTTGACGATTTCGCGACGAGCAAGCCTCAAAGCGAAGAGGAGGATGAGGAAGGCTAGTCGTTGGTTGTTCGTCGTTGGTCGATGTCGGAAGGCACGCAAGTCCGCTCAATCGTGTCGCCGCCGTCAGCGAGCACGTCGCGGTCGGGTATTCAGCTGTAGATTATCCGCGGATCTTTCTTCGGCCGCTCCGACGAGCTGACGTTCGTCTGGACCTCGTCAAGAATTCGTGCGCGGAGCCAGTCGACAGGCTTCGGCTGACGAGCGATAAACGCTTGCCACTCCGCCTCCGTCAGGCTTACCGAAATCACGCGGTCTCGGTCGGTGTTCATGCACCGAGTATAGAACTGCGACGTGCAGCGCGCAAGACGCAGCGTGCTCCGTCAGCGGCTCTCCAATGGGCGTGCGATTTGACCGCGCAGCCGGAGGCGGCGATCGGCGAGCGCACTCCGGCGTCGGCACTGGGCACGACCTGACCTTATAATCCAGGCGCTTCATCGATGATCGACGTGCTCGACTGCCCGCGCTGTGGCGGCCGGCTGCGGTTGCTCGCGCCGATCGAGCACGCGCGCATCGTGGAACGCATCCTGCGGCACCTGGGCCTGCCCACCGACCGGCCGGAGCCGCGACCCGCTCGGGCCCCGCCGCAGCACGTCGATGATCTCTCGCCTGTCAATTGAGAGCGGCGCACGACGCGACTTTTGAGCGTATGGGCACCCGTGTCCCTCCCCGCCGCGTTTCCTCCCTCATCGAGTCGATGTTGTCGGGATGGCGCGCATCGATCTGGCATGATCGTCCGGCGACGCGCCAATCCGCGCTGTCGGAGACGGCGAGGCGCGGTCTGATAACGGATCTTCCGTCACTGGCGGCGGGATCCGCTTAATGCGGGCTATCCTCCGCTTAATGCAGGCTATCCTCTCGCAGACTCATGTCACGGTTAGCGCGGACGCTCTAGCCGGCGACCTCCTCGCCTCCCTCGCGGCTGCCCTCGCCTGAGCCGTCCACCTCTGGGAGGCTGCGCACGAGAGCGATCGCCTCACGTCGATTGAGCTGGGATCCGGTCGCGAAGACCTTCTCGAAGACCTGGGGACCGAGTTTCCCCGACACGCGCGCGAGCAGCTCGGCCTCGCTTCGACGCTTCGACGGCCACGGGCGCAGTCCGGCGCGTTGCCGCAGCCCGTCGGCGGCACCCAGCGCGGAGGCGGCTTGCCGGGCATCTCCTTGCGCGAGAGCGAGCTCCGCCGAGGCGACGAGAGAGAAGGTCACGCTCTGGGTGCTGAGCTCCACGGCCTCGCTCGCGTCCACCGACTTCACCAGCAGCGCGCGGGCCTCGTCGAGGTGACCGGCCCTCACGGCAAGCGAGGCGAGCTGCGTTCGTGCACTCGCCTCGAGCCAGTGATTGCCGAACTGGCCGCCGAGCTCGCTGGCCTCGGTGAGGTGGGCGCGCGAGGCGTCATGTCGGCCGAGAGTCATCTCCAGCAACCCGGCGGTCAGGGCCGCCCACGCCCTGAACGGCTCGTTTTGCTGGCGGAAGCCAGCGAGTGCCGTCGACGCGGCCTGCAGCGCGCCATCGAAGTCGTCGACGATCGGCCGGATCCACGAGACGGCCAGCTGCAGGGCGCTCTCGAGATACGGATCGTCGAGGCGCCCCTCGAGTCGTTGCATCCCCTCGAGCGCGGCCAGCGCGCCGTCGTCGTCACCAACCTCGCCTGCAGTGACGGCCGATATCAGCAGCAGCTCGGCCTGCGCGCGATCGTCCCATGCGTCGGCTCGCTGCAGGAGCTCCTGGATCCAGGCCCGGCCTTCGGGCATGCGATCCCACATCTGCCAGAACAGCCAGAGGATCCGGAACATATGCGGCAGCGGCGCGACGTCGTGGCCGAAGAACCAGCGGATGGCGATCCCCAGGTTCGCTTCTTCCGTTCGCAAGCGCTCGGCCCACTCGGCCTGTCGTTCCGCAGGCCAGTCCGCGTTCTCCACGATCGCACCGAAGTACTCCGCGTGCCGCCGCTCGATGTCGGCCAGGGTCGCGCGGGCGGCGAGGCGCTCGGCGGCGAGCTCCCGGATAGATGCGAGCATGCGGAATCTCGGCCCCGCGTCGGTCCTGTGGACGCTCACCAGGCTGTGCCCGGCAAGCGCATCGAGCAGATCGAGCGTCCGGTCCTCGGTGAGATCGGAAACGTGCACGGCTGCCTCGAGCGTCCAGCCCTCGACGAAGATCGCTAGCGTGGCCAGCATCTGGCGCTCCGCGTCATCGAGCAGCCCGATGCTCCATTCGACGGTCGCACGCAGCGTGCGTTGACGCTCGGGAAGATTGGCCGGGCCGGTGCCCAGAGCATCGAGACTGCGGCCGAGCCGAGCGAGCAATTCCTCTGGCCTCAGGAGTCGGACGCGAGTCGCCGCGAGCTCGATGGCGAGCGGCAGCCCGTCGAGGCGCCGGCAGATCTCGGCCACGGCGAGCGCGTTGTCCTCGGTCAGGGCGAAGTCGTAGCGCACGGCACGGGCTCGATCGACGAACAGTTGCACGGCGGGCAACGACGAGAGCTCCTCGAGTGGCGGGTGACTCGCGAACCGGGGCACGGTCAGGGATCCGACGGGGTACTCGCGCTCGGCGCGCAGCCGGAGCACAGTGCGGCTCGTGGCGAGGATTCTTGAGCCCAGGGCAGCGCGCCAGGAGCTGGTCGAGCTCGGGACCCACACCGATGACCTGTTCGAGGTTGTCCAACACGAGCTGGGTCGGCGTCTCTGCAACATGCTCGGCCACGACGTCCACGGGTGAGCGCGCGCCCTCGATGGACGCGCCCACCGCCGCCGCGACGCGCGGGAGCACCAGCTCGGGCCGGGCAATCGAAGCCAGCGGCACGAAGACCGCGCCTTGCGGGTAGCGATCACCCAGCTGGGCCCCCACCGCCACCGCCAGCCGGGTCTTGCCGATGCCGCCAGGACCGGTGAGGGTGACCAGCCGGACTCCGGGCGTCTCCAGCAGCTTGGCGACATCCGCGATATCGTGCTCACGCCCGATCAGCGACGTCGAGGCCACCGGCAACGAGCGTGCGATCCGCCGGCCACTGCTCGACGTGGAGGATGCCGGACGAGCCGCGCCGCTGTCTCCGGCCGCGAAGCGCTCGCTCAGAAGCACGGCGAGATCGTCACGGACCAGCCGCCCGAGCTCGCGCGGGCTACGGAACAATCGGTAGGAGACGGCTCCCTTGGCCTGGAGCTCGGCGATCATGGCAGTCAGCCGCGCTTCTCGGTCGGGCGCCGGTGTCTTGAGGTACAGCAGGCGGGGCATCGACGCGGAGAGTCGGAACTCGTCCTCCAGGCCCGAGACGTCCATGTCCGGGCCGATCCAGCCGTACCGCTGCCAGTACACACCGATGAAGATGTCGGACTGGGCCAGATAAGCCCGATACAGCTCCCGCGGCGGGTGCGGTCGAGCGCCGAGCTCGAACATCACCGGCGTGAGCCCGAGCGCGGAGATGGCGCGCGCCACCGCGGCGCGCTCCGCGGCCAGCTCGCCCAGCGTCGAGCTCACGAAGACGCGCCGACGCTGGTCCGGGGTCCGGATGGCGGCGTGGCTCTCGTTCTCCGCGTTCACGCTTCCTCCTGGAGGCTCGTCGTCGAAGTCTGCTCGTGCGTCGCCCGGCAGAACGAGTATTCCACCGCGGCGTCCCGGTCTGTGGCCTTGCCCACGCGGCGTATGTAGTCTGACGCGAAACAGGCCGCAGGAAGCGAATGAAGGAGCTTTCCATCAGGCTTCGAACCCGTGTTTGAGTCGCGACCACGTTTCGCCAGATACCACAACTCCTTGCAAGGGGCTCGAGTCGGAAAATGCGACGGGACTAAAACCCCCGGCGCGCCTTCCGCCGGGATAGTGTAGGGATCGCCCGCGGCCAACCAGGCCGACGACCTGACGAGGCTCGCCCTCGACCTCGGGTTCTCGAGCCACAGTCACTTCACGGCCACCTTTCGGAGGGCCTTCGGCTGCACGCCGTCCCAGTTCCGCGGTTCGACTCGCACGGCCGATCGCGCCTTACCGCAGATCCAGGCCGTGCTCAGTGACTGACCTGCGCCACGACGAATGTGACGTCGTCGTCGACGATCTGGCGTGGATCTTCAGGATCTGACGGGAAGAGGTACAACCTCCACGAACGCATCATACAGGCCGCTTCCGCCGCCCCAATCGGTTGGCTCTTCGGCGGTCAGGACGTTCACGGAGTGGCGCGCGCCACCTGCATCGGTGAACCCGCCGAACGGCATCCAGGCCACGCCGGGGCGAACACGCTCGGAGACGCGGCAGCGCGCGCGCACGTCACCACGTTCGTTGCGGACCTGCACGTATTCTCCGGCCTTGACACCCCGGCGTTCTGCGTCTTGCGGATGGAGCTCGACGAACAGTTCCCCGGCACGTCGGCGATGCCGGTCCTGGTTGTTGTACCCGGAATTCAGGAAGTGCAGCTGTTTCCCTGTGATCAACTGCAATCCGCCGTTCGAGCGAATCTCGCCGGGCGACGGCAGCGGATCGTGGCCGGCCTCACCTAGCGCCTGGGAGTACAACTCCGCTTTCCCGCTTCGTGTCGGAAATCCACCGTTGGCAAAGGGGCGCCAGTCCTCCGGACGGTTCAGGCGCGCGTACCCCTGCTCCCACAACCGTTCGTACGTGATCCCGTCGAGCCAGCGGTGTCCGCTCGCCAGAGCCGCGCGCAGCATCGACTCGTCACTCTCAAAGAGGTACGCCTCGGTGCGGCCCAGTGCACGTGACAGCCGTCGAAAGAGCTCGGTGTTCGACACCGATTCGCCGCGCGGAGCGATCGCCGGGCGATTCAGCGCGAGATACAGGTGGCCCCAGGCCGGCGACAGATCCAGATGCTCGATCTGGCTGGTGGCGGGAAGCACGTAGTCGGCGTAGAGCGCCGTCTCGGTGACGAACAGGTCGTGCACGACCGTGAACAGATCCTCGCGGAGGAGACCTTCGCGAATCCGGCTCTGATTCGGCATCGACACCATCGGGTTGGCGCCGTACACGATGAGCGACCGGATCGGCGGCTGCAGATCCGTGGCGCAGAGATCCTTGCCGAGATCGCGCATGTTCAGGACGCGGACGCCCGGTGTGTGCACCTCGGGCCTCGTCACGCTGTCCATGTCCAGAACCGCGAAGTGCAGCTTGTGCGTCGAGCGGGCCAGTCCGCCGCCGCGATGCCTCCACGCCCCCGTGAGCACTGGAAGACAGGCCATGGTGCGAAACTGCATGGCGCCGTTGCGATGGTGCTCGGGACCGATGAGCGGCCGCAGCAGGGACGGCTGCGTCGTGGCGTACTCGCGCGCGAATCGCTCGATGTCGCCCGCCAGCAGCCCCACCGTGTCCGCCACACGCTGCGGCGCGTACTCCTGGACGCGCTCCGCCAGCGCCTCGTGGCCGACGGAGTACTGCGAGACGTAGTCGTGGTCCACGAGCCCGTCGCGGACGATGACGTGCATCATCGCGAGCGCGAGGACCGCGTCGCTGGCCGGCTTGATCGGGAGGTGCCAGTCGGCTGACTCTGCGGTCCGGGTCCGGACCGGATCCACGACGACGATCTTTGCACCGCGCCGCTGCGCCTCGCGCACGAACGGCCAGAAGTGGAGGTTCGTGACGATCGTGTTCGTGCCCCACAGCACGACGTACCGGCTGTGGACGATCTCCTCCGGGTCGATTCCGGTCCCGGTGCCGATGGTCGCCGAAAGGCCCGCGGACGCGACCGCGCCGCAGATGTTGCGATCGAGACCGCTGCACCCCATCGAACCGAACAGCCGCGCGTCGATGGACTCCTGCTGAATGAGCCCCTGCACGCCTGCCGAGCTGTACGGGAGGATCGCTTCAGCACCCGATTCTTCGACGATCGCATTCCACCGCGACGCGATGTCGGTCAGCGCCTCGTCCCAGGCCACGCGGACGAATCGACCGTCGCCCTTCGGCCCAACCCGCTTCAGGGGGTGCAGGACGCGATCGGGATGGTAGACGCGCTCGAGGTAGTGATTCACCTTGGCGCAGAGCGTGCCGCGCGTGAACGGATGGTTGGGATCACCGTACAGCCGTCCAGCGGTACTGTCCTGGACCTCTACGATCCAATGGCAGGTGTCCGGACAATCGTGGCCGCAAGCGCCGCGGATTACTTGAATCGGGCCGTTCGCGCTCATCGAGCGATGATACCTTCGAAGCCCGCGCCTCCCGTACTCGAATTAGTCATCGATGCAGAAGCGCTGCTCATGCACGAATGACTCGCGCCCAGGTTGCGCAGCATCACTTCAGTTCGATTGTCACTTTGTCGATCGTGCCCGTAAATCTGAACGGCGGCTTGTACGTGAAATCTGTCGGAGACGGCGAGGCGCGGTCTGATAGCGGATCTTCCGTCCAACCTGGGCCCGCCGCGACCCGCTTAATGCAGGCTATCCTCTAGCCGCGCAGGGCTTTCCAGAAGCGGCGCAAGCCATCCGCGCCGCCTGGGGGAAAGGCGATCAGGCAGGCGCGGCCCGCGAGGTGATAGACGCGCTCAGAGGGTGTGCACCAGCTTGAAGATCATCGCCGCCATCGAAGATCCGCCGGTGATTGTCAAAATCCTCGCCCATCTGGGCCTACCCACCCGCGCCCCGCCATGCTCCCCCTGCGCAGCGATTCGATTTATTTCAGACAATCTGAGGAGCTTCGCGCGCCTCCGACCGCTGCGCCGCCCGAGCCGGCCGAAGCAACATCGGGATTTTCATCAAACAGAAAAACGATTGACATCCCACTGGTCCGGCGATATTGCTCAGGCCAGAAAAGAAGAGGGAGGCAGCCATGAAGTCACGTTTCTCCATCCTGAAAATATGCGCGATCGTGCTGGCCGCCGGGTCGCCGTGGTATGCGCGAAGCACCGCGCAGGCACAGGATGCGATCAGGACCGGCGTCGATGCAAATTTCGCGCCCTATGTCATGCCGCGCCCGAGCGGAGGCCTCGAAGGCTTCAATATCGATCTCGGCAATGAATTGGCGAAACGCCTGAAGCGTCCGATCGAGATCGAGGGAACGCAATTCTCTGCGCTGATCCCCGGCTTGAACGCAAAGAAGTACGATTTCGTGCTGGCGCCGACGATGGCCACACCGGAGCGTGCCAAGACGATGCTGTTCACCGAGGGTTACATGGAAGCCGACTTCCGCTTTCTGATCAAGAAGGGCGCGCCGGTCGTCAATTCGCTGGATGATCTGAAGGGAAAGACGATTTCGGTCAACAAGGAATCGGTTTTCGAGTTGTGGGCGCGTACGAACGCCGAAAAGTACGGCTTCAAGTACGACGTGTACGGCACCAATGCGGACGCCGTGCAGGCGGTTCTTTCCGGCCGTGCCGATGCAAACCTTGCAATTTTCGCTGTGGTGATGTGGGCCGCGAAGCAGAACCCGGAGCTGATTCCAAGCTTTGTAATCAAGACCGGAAACGTATGGACGGTTTCTTTCCGTCATGACGATCGGGAAGGTCGTGCTCGGTTCAACATGGCATTGAAATGCATGAAGCAGGACGGCACGCTCGCGCGCATCTACGAGAAATGGTTCGGTGAAGCGCCTGCCACCGATTCATGGGCGCGCAAGATTGCCGCAGGTCACGGCGTTCCCGAGCTTCCCGGCTACGATGCGGAGCCCGTGGCGCTGAAGTGCTCGTAGTGTCCCGGCGCGGATGATGCCTGAAGCGAAGCCGATCCTCGAGCTCGTCAATCTGCGCAAGTCTTTCGGGACAGTTGAAATTCTGAAAGGCATCTCCCTCGAGGTCAGGCCGAGCGAGTTGATCTTCATCGTCGGCCCGTCCGGCTCGGGCAAGTCGACGCGGCTTCGCTGCTGTCGGAGACGGCGAGGCGCGGTCTGATAATCCGATCTTCCGTCAACGTGGCGGCGGGATCCGCTTAATGCGGGCTATCCTCCCGGCCACGACCTGACCTTATAATCCAGGCGCTTCATCGATGACATTGCCGGTCGGCGTCCGCCTTGGCTCCTATGAAGTCTTGTCCCTGATTGGCGCGGGCGGCATGGGAGAGGTCTACCGCGCGCGCGACACGAGGCTGAAGCGGGAGGTCGCACTCAAGGTCCTGCCTGACGCATTCTCCGACGATCCCGACCGCCTGGCGCGGTTCCATCGCGAGGCAGAGCTCCTGGCGACGCTTAATCACCCGAACATCGCCGCAGTCTATGGATTCGAAGAGGCACAGCCGATGCGCCCCGGGGGAAGCGCGACGCGCAGCCGGCCCGTCGCGGCGTTGGTGCAGGAATTGGTCGAAGGGCCGACACTCGCGGATCGGATAAGCAAGGGACCGATACCCGTCGATGCCGCACTTCCGATCGCACGGCAGCTCGCCGAGGCACTCGAAGCGGCCCATGAGAAGAGCATCGTCCATCGGGATCTCAAGCCGGCGAACGTCAAGATCAAAGAAGACGGCACAGTGAAAGTGCTCGATTTTGGCCTCGCCAAAGCGCTCATCGCAGATTCGTCGAACGCAGCGGCCGACTCGATGAACTCGCCGACGCTCACCGCGCGAGCGACCGGCCTCGGCGTCATCCTCGGCACCGCCCCGTACATGGCGCCAGAGCAGGCCAGGGGTACTTCGGCCGTCGATCGACGCGCGGATATCTGGGCATTCGGAGCCGTGTTGTACGAGATGCTGTCGGGCCAGCGGGCGTTCAAGGGCGACAATGTGGCGGACATCCTCGCAGCCGTGCTGCGCCAGGACATCGACTGGACGGCACTGCCATCGTCGACACCGCCGCCGGTGCGGCATCTGATCGCTCGGTGTCTGGAGCGCGATGTCAAGCGGCGTCTCCGCGACATCGGCGAAGCGCGCATTGCGCTGGACGATGTCGTCGCTGGCGAGACGACCCTCCGATCCTCACAGAGAGTGCCGGTCCTTTCGCCCACGCCGACGCCATTGTGGCGACGGGTACTGCCGACAATACTGGCCGCACTCGTCGCCAGTACGTTGGCCGGAGCCGTATCGTGGTGGTATTTCAACCGCCAACCGCCCACGCCACAGCCAGTGACCCGGTTCATGTTTACGCTGCCCGAAGGTCAGTCGCTCACCGGCGCGACGCGTCACATGATCGCCATCTCGCCCGATGGCTCGCAAATGGTGTACGTGGCGAACAACCGGTTGTACCGTCGATTGATGTCCGATCTGAACGTGAAGGCCATTCAGGGGACCGAGGGTTATCAGGAAGTTGACGAGCCTGCTTTCGCGCCCGATGGGCGAGCGGTCGCGTTCTACGCGTTGTCGGATCGGACGCTCAAGCGAATCGACGTGACGGGTGGGATGGCCGTGACGCTGTGCGCGGCCAACATGCCGACAGGCATCAGCTGGGGACCGGACGGCATCCTGTTCGGGCAGAGCGGCGAGGGCATCATGCGTCTCCCCCCGAACAGCCGCACGCCAGAGGTTGTCGTACGCGTCAAGGACGATGAAGTGGCCCATGGTCCTCAACTGCTGCCGGACGGGGAACACGTGCTGTTCACGCTGGCCGCGGGCACCGCGCCCGACCGATGGGACAAGGCGAAAGTCGTCGTGCAGTCGATCCGTACCGGAGAGCGCAGGACGGTCGTCGAGGGTGGTAGCGACGCCCGTTACCTCCCGACGGGGCACATCCTGTACGCGTTCAGCGGAAACGTGTTCGGCGTTGCGTTCGACGCCGGGCGGCTTGAGGCGAGTGGCGAACCGGTGCGTCTTGTCGAAGGTGTACGGCGCGCGACCGGCTTGACGACCGGGTTACCAGGCAGCCGCATCGCGAATGGCGCAGCCAATTTCAGCGTCTCGAGCAACGGATCGCTCATTTACGTCCCGGGCCCACCGATTGCGGCGGGTGCCCTGGTCGATATCGCTCTGATGGATCGACAGGGAGCCGTCGACCCGCTCAAGCTGCCGTTCGGTCAGTACGAGCTGCCCCGTGCGTCGCCCGACGGCAAGCGCCTTGCCTTCGGGGCCGACGACGGCAGGGAAGCTGCCATCTGGATCTACGATCTGTCGCGCAGGAGCGCGATGCAGCGACTGACGTTTGGGGGCAACAACCGCTTTCCCGTCTGGACTTCGGACAGCAAGCGGGTCGCCTTTCAGTCCGATCGCGACGGCGACCTCGCGATGTTCTGGTTGCCCGCCGACGGTACCGGCACCGCGGAACGCCTCACGAAGCCAAACCCAGGCGAATCGCACGTGCCGGAGTCGTCGTCGCCCAATGGCGAGACGCTGCTGTTCAGCGTCACGAGAGGGTCCGACGTGTCACTCTCGACGCTGGGGCTGAATGACAGGAAAGTGACACCGTTCGGAGACGTCCACACGTCGAGTCCGCCAGGCGCAGTGTTCTCCCCTGATGGACGTTGGGTGGCTTACGCAAGCACGGAACGGGGCATGACGACCACCTACGTGCAGCCGTTTCCAGCCACTGGCGCCAAATATCAGTTCGTCGCAAGCAATCTGGCCGACTCGCCGAAACATCCACGCTGGTCATCGGACGGGAAGGAGTTGTTCCTCAACACGAGTGCGACCGAGTTCGTGGGTGTGAGCGTCACGACGCAACCAACGTTCGCCTTCGGGACGCCCGTGGGATTATCGAAAGCGCTCCGAGGCGGCCCAACTGGCACGCACACGGCCTACGACGTCACGCCGGACGGCAAGTTCGTGGGCCTTGTGACCGCCGGGCAAACGCAGTTCGGCCGCGGCTCAGAAAATCAGATCCAGGTGATCCTGAACTGGGTTGAAGAGCTGCAGGCGAGAGTCCCGCTGAGATAGCGCTGGGGTCGACCTTCGCAGATTACACCTACGAATGCCGCGCCAGCCGGAGCCGACCCCGGACGTCGTCGAACGCCTTGAGCAACTCGCCAATCATTCTCGGCGTGCGGTTCGATCGCGCATAGACCCAGCCCGTTTCCCGGAACAACGGATGGCCATCGATGCGAGTACAGAAAAGCTGGCCGGCCCGCACTTCGCGGGCGATGGCCTGATAGGGCACGATGCTGATTCCCAGCCCCGTCCTGACCATGGCCTTGATGATCTCCACGTTTTCCGTGTCCATCACCACGAGCGGCTGAATGTCCTGGCTGGCAAAGAAGTGGTCGATGACGCGGCGCGTCGCAGAGCCCGCCTCGAACAGCACGAACGGATGCGCCGCCAGATCCTGAGGCGCGACTCCGCGACGACGGGCCAGGGGATGCTTCGGCGTCGTCATCAGCAAGAGCTCCTCCCGCAGAGCAGGCACCGCGACGAGGTCGGATTCCTCGACCGGCAACGTGAGCAGTCCGATGTCGATTTGGCCGCCCCGTATTTCCTCGACGGACCGCCCGGCCGTCGCGACAGTGATTCTCATGTCGAGATGGGGATGCACACGCCGCAGGTGCTTCAAGAGCGGCGGGAACACATACAAACACACCGTCATCCCACCGGTTAGGCGCAACGTCCCACGCAGGTCGCCGGTCCGATCGGTGATCTTGCCGACCGTTTCTTTCACGTCCTGAAAGACTCGCTGACCGAGCTGCACGAGGCTTTCGGCTGCCGTGGTCATGCGAACCTGGCGTCCGACCCTCAGGAACAGAGGCTCCCCCAGCTCCTCTTCGAGCAGCAGAATCTGTCGGCTGATCGCCGACTGCGACACGTGCAGCTTGCGCCCACACGCCGTGAACGAGCCGGTCTCCGCAATCGCTTGGAGGATTTCGAGCTGTCGTAGATCCATGCGTCTTGGCGACTCAGTGTACCGTGTTCCAGTCAGAGCCAGGCCGGCTACAGGAATCTGAGGAAACGCGGACGCCGAGCACGACGAAAACGAACAGCAGACATGTGGTGTATACGCCGGCCATCAGCGTGCCGAGCGAAACCGGAGTGCCCACGCCGTATCGCCCCACGGTAAACGCCATGTTCAAGAGGAAGTCGATGGCGTTGATTCGCTGGTCGTCGCGCGATGGGACGGTTCGCTGGACCTTGATCGAGCCACGCGGGTGCTGGCTGGCGGAGGGCCTGAGTTAGACGACGAGCAGGCGGATGCCATCTCGGACCGGTTGGCGGCACCGCGAGACGACGCGATCGTCAGATTGCGCGAAGGACCGCGATAAGGCGACTGTCGTCAGGTTTGCGGCCCGTATCCGTGATCTTCCCGGAGGTGTCGGTCGAACATTTTGATGACGACATCGAGATTCGATTCAACGTCCTTGAGTTGGCGGTCTGTGACCTGCTGGGCCGCCGCAAGCCCCTCGACGGCACGCCCAACCAGACCTGTCAGGCCAACCAAACCGTCTGCGATCAGGTCGGTCTTGATCGACAGCTTCTCGAAATCTGCAGCAAACTGCGCCTGGTGTTGCAGCAGAAATTGCATTGCGCGTTCCATCTCCTCCGGAGACATCGGCTGGAATTCCACCCAAATACCCTCGCTTCTCGCTGCTCCGCTCATTATGCCATCGTCCCTTCGATGCGGATGAGCAAGAGGCAAGCCGTCTCTGGATCAGCGGGCGCCACTTCTCTTCGACGCTTCGCAAATCATAATGGCCTCCGCCACAGTTGACGGAGGTCTGGCAGTCGCGAAGGTATAATCGCGCGATCATCGTGAGCAAACAACTCTCACTAATCTCCGTCACCGTCCTTTTGGCTTGGGCTACTTCCGCGCACGCGCAGTGGCCGAAGTATCCGGCGCCCGGAATCCCACTCCTGGCGGACGGCAAGCCGAACCTCTCTGCACCGGCGCCACGGACCTCGGATGGCAAGCCAGACTTGACCGGGATCTGGACGAAAGATACTCCGAACTTCCTGGATTACTTCTACGACCTTGCGAAGGATCTCGGGCCCAACGATGTGGTCATGACGCCGTGGGCGGCGGCCCTTGCGTCCCAACGGGAGGGACGGAACCACATCGACGATCCGTGGGGCTACTGTCAGGCCTCTCCTGGAGTCCCCCGGATCAACGTGAGCTCCGGGTTCAAGCTTGTTCAGACGCCGACCGTGGTCGCGATGCTCTACGACCTCGATACCGGTCCTGTGTTTCGGCAAGTGCTCATGGACGGCCGCCAGCTCCCGGAACGCGCCGAGCCCACCTGGCTTGGCTACTCGATTGGGCGGTGGGATGGGGACGCGCTGGTCGTCAGCACATCCGGCTTTCGAGACGGCGGGTGGATCGACACGCGGATTGGGCGGCCGCACAGCGATGCCTTGCGTGTGACGGAACGGATCCGACGCCTGGATATCGGGCACATGGAAATGGTGATCACCATCGACGATCCGAAGGCCTACGCGAAGCCGTGGACGGTACGAATCCCGTTCCGACTCATCGCCGACGGGGAGCTCCTCGAGGGTTCATGCGACGGCCACGAGAAAACAATGGAGCATCGCCGCATCGATCCCGCTCCGCCAGAACCTCCGAGCCCGGCTCGAGCCGGGCAGTGATGTCATCACAGCTTTCCTGCTACAGGAGGATGCCATGCGAAAGACCGTGAGACGGCTGGCAGTGGTTGCGTTCGTCGCCTTAAAGCGCTTTCCTTTTCGGTGTAGTCCGCGATCGACTTTGTGTCAGTCCTTGGTCCGGGGTTCTTGGTCCTTGGGTCCGTCCCCATCTTGGGCCGCGCTTGGTCCTAAGTCCTTGGTCGTGCTCGAAGTGCGGTCGCCCGTCCATGCGAGTTTCGCCCGCAGCCAAGGACCGAGGACGACCAAGAACTACGAACGGACCAAGAAACCAAGGACGAAGGACAAAGGACTGGCCGCGACATCCAACTGGGATTTGCTCTAGTGTTTCTGACAATGCGGGCACAAACCGATCGGGATGTCGTGGTGGCCCAGACTGGTCAATCGATCACGGTGACGCGGATCTATACCGGTCCCGATGGCCAGAGCCACGCCGAAGAGCTTCAAATGAAGCTGAATGGACAGTACGTGATCACCCTCAGCGGCCGTGGAGAAATCGAGGTTGCCGGCGGGAAGAAAATCTCGATGGGTCCCGGCCACATCAACCTGATCGAAGACTTGACCGGCAAAGGGCACACGACCCGAGTGGTCGGGACGGAAGATCGCATCACGGTCGCGATCCCCCTGGCAGATCAATCGGTCAGTCGCTAGGACGTCCGGGCTTTTCGATCGCTACAAGGTGCTTCACCTCTTCAACCCAGTTGAGCACGAGGTTGATTTGCGCGGGTTCGTCTTGAACGCTGCCTTTGACCATCAGCAAGCGCTTGCCGTCTGGTGTGACGTCGTAATTGGCAAAGAAGGCGCCGCTCGTGGCGTAACGCCCTTCGAAGACCCGGCGAGGTTTTCCGACAACAAGTGTTGGACCAGTCGTCACATCGACGCTCATCATCGCGTCGCCCTGACGGTAGAACAACTCGCCGGTATTCCGAGCCCACACCGGTTCAACGCCTCCCTCGGTCGAAATCGTCCACTCCTCGCCGGGGCCTGGGAACGGCCGCATGTAGATCTCGTTGCGGCCGGACTTGTTGGACACATAGGCAATCCATCGCCCGTCCGGCGAGAACATCGGCGCGCCTTCACCAAACTGCGTTTTCAGGAACGGCCGCGCTTCCGTCTTGTCTTGACGGTCGATGACCATGATGTCGTTGGCGGTCACCGGACTCACGGAGACGAACGCCAGAAACCGTCCGTCAGGCGACCAGGAGAACGGACGGCTTCCGCCGCTGAAGCCCCCCAAGAATCGCTCTTCGACACCGCCGCCATCAAACGACTTCAGGTGGATATCGTCTGGTCCCCCCTTGGTAAAGACGAGCTGCCGGCCGTCTGGCATCCAGACCGGGTATCCGCCACCGTCGACAGTCACTCGACTCGATGTCTCGCGGGTGAGGTCGTGCAGCCAGACATCGCCCCCACTGCCAGCAATGATGCGGCCGTGAATCACGGCGAGGCGACGGCCGTCTGGCGCAAGGCGCGGGATCGAGTAGGCAGGGCCTGAGATTCCCGTCGGCTGTTCTGCGCCGGTACGGTCCACCCAGACCAACGTGGCGCTGCGACCTTCTGCACCGGCCGGCACGTAAGCCATCGTCCCAGTTCGGGAGACACTGAACTGTGAAGTACCGAGTGATGTTTGCACCACACCTTGAAGTACTACGACCGGTGCGCCGGTCCTTTCGAAGCTTGGACTGAACGGCACGGCAAACACCGTACCGGCCTGGACATAGATTGCGAGGCCAGTCGGAAGAAAACCAACTCCCACGCCGGCACCAATGACCTGTCGTCGGTCGTTTTCAAGCGACTGAAGGTACACCTGACCGCTCGAGGTGAACATGAGTGCCTTCCCGTCGGCCCGGGCTACTGGAAATTGATGTACCGTCTCCCCTTCGCGAAAGGTCGTGACGACGGTCGACGCGCCTCCACCGGCCGAGATGCGAGCGATGCCGCTCGCGATCCCACTTTCAAAGAAGATCGCGTCGTCGGTTCCCCAATTCAGGCGCAGTGCTCGACTTCCACACGCCTCGCATAACGTCAGCGGCGCGCCACCGTCGCGGTTGACCTTCTTGATTCTTCCATCGACAGAAAAGGCCAGCCACTGGCTGTCTGGGGAGAATGTCAGACTGTCGGCGCCGTCGGTGCCCGAAATCACTCGACTTTCGAAACGACTGAGGTCACGAACATAGAGCCGCCGACTTCCGGCGCCGCCGGCGAGGTAGGCCAGATATCGGCCGTCTGGCGACAGCGCCAGCACGCCTTCATTGTTGAGAGGCAATGGTTCAGCCGGCGTGATGCTGACGCGCGTCACGGGCAAGGAGGCTTCCGGACTTGACGCCCGCGGTTTCAGGTTCCAGATGACCACACCAGTCGCGAGAATCGAGAGCACAAGAGCCGCAATCCAACGCAAGCTGCTACCTTGACGCCGCTCGGCGGTCGCTGCGGCGTCAGTCGGTGGCGTCGCGAGAGCGTCTTCAATCTCGAAACGCGCGTCGGCGATGTCGCGAAGTCGTCGATTGGAGTCTTTGTCCAGGCATCGTCTCAACAGCCGTCGAATTCCTGGCGGCGTCGCTGCGGGCAACCGGCTCCATTCCGGCTCTCGCTCCAGAATCGCCGCGATGGTGTCCGACGTCGTCGCGCCGCCGAACGCGCGGCGCGCCAGTCAGCATTTCGAAGAGCACACAGCCAAAGGCCCAGACGTCAGTTCGCTTGTCGACCGCCAGGCCTCGCGCCTGTTCCGGGCTCATATACGGCGCCGTCCCGAGCAGCGTCCCGAGGCCGGTGGGTCCCGCGACCAGCGTCGGCGAGTTCGTCAATTCGTCGCGACCGGCCCCACTACTCTCACCTGCCCCACCCGGCCCAAGTTTCGCCAACCCAAAATCGAGGACTTTGACGACGCCATTGGGTGCGATTTTGATGTTGGCCGGCTTCAAGTCGCGGTGGACGATCCCCTTCTCGTGCGCCGCGTCCAGGGCGTCGGCGATCTGCCGCGCAATCGCGAGTGCTTCAGGAATCGGGAGTGGACCGCCCATGACGCGGTCTGCGAGCGTCGGACCTTCCACCAGTTCCAGAACGAGGGCGCGTTGGCCGGCCGCGGACTCCAAACCGTAGATCGCGCCGATGTGCGGATGATTGAGTGCTGCGAGGGCTTGGGCTTCGCGCTCGAATCGTTGCAACCGATCGGGATCGGAGGCCCAAGCGACTGGCAGAATCTTGATCGCGACATCCCGACGGAGTGCCGTGTCGCGCGCGCGGTAAACCTCACCCATCCCACCGGCGCCAAGCGGTGCGACGACTTCGTACGGCCCGAGGCGGGTACCAGCTGTCAGCGACATCGCACGCGTAGACTTTTCACTTACTTTCCACTTTCCACTTTCCACTTTTCATTTTTCTTGCAGTCCAAACGAAAACAGCGCTCCTCTGAGTTGTCGGGACGGAAGATCGCATTACCGTCGCGATCCCACTGGCCGATCAATCGGTTAGTCGTTGAGCGGGCATGAGGCGCTTGAGTTCATCGACCCAATTGAGCACGACGTTGATCTGAGTCGCCCCTTCCTGGGGGGCGCTGCCTTTGATCAGCAGCAGCCGCCGGCCGTCCGGCGTCACGTCGTAATTGGCGAAGACCCCGCCGACTCCTTTCGTAGCGCCGTTCGAAGAGGCGGCGGGGCTTCCCGACGACGAGCGTGGGAGTGGTCTTCACGTCCACGCTCATCATCGCGTCACCTTGACGGTAGAACAGCTCTCCCGTGTTCCGAGCCCAGGCCGGCTCGACGCCTCCCCCGGTCGAAATCGTCAGTTCCTCGCCCGGACCTGGAAACGGCCGCATGTAAATCTCGCTACGGCCCGAGTTGTCGGACACGTAGGCGATCCAATGCCCGTCGGGAGAGAAGATCGGGGCGCCTTCACGAAACCGCGTCTGCAGGAACGGTCGCGACGTGGTCGGGTCCTGACGGTCGACCACCATGATGTCGTTGACCGTCGTCGGATTCACGGAAACAAGACCAGAAACCGGCCGTCGGGCGACCAGGACATCGGACGGCTTCCACCGCTGACGCCGGTCAGGAACCGATCTTCACGTCCACTGCCATCGAACGATCGCACGTAGACGTCTTCGAGCCCCGCTTTGTTAAACGCGAGCTGCCGTCCGTCGGGTGTCCAGGTCGGGAATCCAGCCACCGTCGACGGTCACTCGACTCGACGTCTCGCGGGTGAGGTCGTGCAGCCAGACGTCACCTCCACCGCTGTTCGTGTCCCGTCCGTGAACCACGGCGACGCGACGGCCGTCCAGCGCAAGGCGCGGGATTGTGTAGGCGACCCCGGAAATTCCCGCCGGCTGCTCGACGCCAGTCCGATCGACCCAGACCAGCGTCATGCTTGGAGTATCCGTGCCTGCCGGAACGTAGGCCATCGATCCCGCTCGGGAGACGCTGAACTGCGCGGCGCCCGACGAGTGCTTGCGCCACGCCTTGAAGGACCGCGACCGGCGCGCCGGTCGTTTCGAGGCGAACGGGATCGAAGGGCACGGCAAACACGGTGCCGGCCTGGACGTAGATCAGGTGCCCCGTCGGCAGATAGTCAACCGCGACGCCGACACCAAGGGCCTGTCGCCGCCCCGTTTCAAGCGACTGCACGTATAGCTGACTGTTCGAGCTGAATACCAGTCCCTTCCCTTCTGGCAACAACAGGGGAAATTGCTGCCCGGTGTCCCCTTCACGAATGGTCGTGACCACGGTGGGCGCACCCCCCGCCGCCGGGACGCGCCGGATGCCGGTCAGGGCGTTGAACAGGATCGCATCATCGGTTCCCCAACTCAGTGTCGTTCCAGTCCGTCCAGCCTCTCCGCACGGATCGCACAGCGTCAGCGGCGTGCCCCCGTCGCGCGCCACCTTCTTGATCGTTCTTTGGACGCCAAATGCCAGCCACTGGCTGTCCGGGGAGAATGTCAGGCTGTCGGCGCCTTCGGTGCCGGGTATCATCCTGCTGTCGAACTGACTGAGATCGCGGACGAAGAGCCGCCGACTGCCTGCGCGGCCCGCGACGTACGCGACGTGCCGGCCGTCGGGCGACAAGGCAATGACGCCCCTCCCATCAAGAGGCAACGGTTCGGCCGTGGTGATGCTGACGCGCGTCACGGGCGTAGAGGTCGTCTGGGGTACCGATCGGGGTCTCAGATTCCAGGCGATGAGCCCGGTGGCGACGATCGACAGGAGAAGGGCCGAAGTCCATCCCAGCGTGGTCCAGCTCTTGGGCCGTCCGGTGCTCGCTAGCGTGTCAGTCGGCGGACCCGCGAGAGCGTCTTCAATCTCAAACCGCGCCTCTGCGGCATCGCGGAGCCGCCGCGTGGAATCTTTGTCCAGGCAACGCCGCAGCAGCCGGCGAATGCCCGGCGGCGTCGCCACGGGAAGCCGGCTCCATTCCGGCTCACGCTCCAGAATCGCCGCGATGGTGTCGGAGGTCGTCGCGCCGCCGAACGCGCGGCGCCCAGTCAACGTTTCGAAGAGCACACAGCCAAAGGCCCAGACGTCGGTTCGCTTGTCGACGGCCAGGCCCCGCGCCTGTTCGGGGCTCATGTACGGCGCCGTTCCGAGCAGCGTCCCGAGGCCGGTGGGTCCCGCGACCAGCGTCGGCGAGTTCGTCAACTCGTCGCGACCGGCGCCACCAGGCTCACCTGCCCCACCCGGCCCAAGTTTCGCCAACCCGAAATCGAGGACTTTGACGACGCCATTAGGGGCAATCTTGATGTTGGCCGGCTTCAAGTCGCGGTGGACGATCCCCTTCTCGTGCGCCGCGTCCAGGGCGTCGGCGATCTGCCGCGCAATCGCGAGCGCTTCAGGAATCGGGAGTGGACCGCGCATCACGCGGTCTGCGAGCGTCGGACCTTCCACCAGTTCCAGAACGAGGGCGCGTTGGCCGGCCGCGGACTCCAAACCGTAGATCGCGCTGATGTGCGGGTGATTGAGCGCGGCGAGGGCTTGGGCTTCGCGCTCGAATCGTTGCAACCGATCGGGATCGGAGGCCCAAGCGGCTGGCAGAATCTTGATCGCGACATCCCGACGGAGCACGGTATCGCGCGCGCGATAGACCTCGCCCATGCCGCCTGCACCAAGAGACGCAACGACTTCATACGGGCCGAGGCGGGTGCCGTTGGTCAGCGGCATGGGCTCGGGGTCATCATTCTTTCACTCGGCACGCGTAGACTTTTCACTTACTTCCCACTTTCCACTTTCCACTTTTCACTTTCACTTTTCACTTTTCTTGCAGTCCAAACGAAAACAGCGCTCCCCCAGTCGCCACCGCGATGTACTGGCGCCCGTCAACCGAGTAGCTCATTGGGGACGCAGTCACAGGGCCGCCGGTTGGCATGCGCCACGCCAATGCGCCAGTCGCCGCATCAAAGGCCATCACATAGCCTTCCATGTCGCCGGCGAACACGAGGCCGCCCGCAGTGGCAAGCGCGCCGCCCCACGGCGCTGAATGGTAGCGGAACTCCCATTTCGACGTCCCTGTCCGTGGATCGATGGCCTTGAACATGCCCCAAGGCTTCTCCTCGGCGACCGCGGTTCCACCGCTGCCAACGAAGAACGCGCCTGGCCGATACTTTTGCGGCATGGCAAAGATCTTGTCGCATTGTTCGCGCACGGCGACGTAGAGCAGCCCGGTCTGCGAGCTGTAGGACGGCGCCATGTAATTGGTCGCGCCGGCGACGCCGGGACAAACGTCGGTACCCTGAGGTGTGGGGTCGCTCCCGGCAACAACGATCGGACGCCCGGCAGAGGTGAGCCCACTCGCCCACGTCACCCTCGCGAAGGGTTTTCCGAGGAGAAATTCGCCGTTGGTGCGGTCGAGCACGTAGAAGAATCCGTTGCGATTCGCGTGCAGGAGCACCTTGCGAGGGCGGCCTTGCCATTCCAGGTCGACGAGCACCGGGACCTGGGTGGCGTCCCAGTCGTGGACGTCGTGCGGCGTGTACTGAAAGTGCCATTTGAGCGTGCCGCGGTCGACGTCGAGGGCGACCACGCTGTCGCTGTACAGGTTGTCGCCATCCCGATCTCCGCCGTAGAAATCGGGTCCTGGATTCCCAATGCCCCAATAGGTGAGGTTCAAGTCAGGGTCGTAGGTGCCGGTCACCCAAACCGACGCGCCACCTGTTTTCCAGGAGTCGCCTTTCCAGCTGTCGTGGCCCGGCTCCCCCGGACCGGGAATGGTATAGAAGCGCCAGGCGCGGGCCCCTGACTGGGCGTCGTAGGCGTCGATGAATCCGCGAACGCCGATCTCGGCGCCTGCCACGCCCACGATCACCTTGTCTTTGACGGCAAGCGGAGCCAGCGTCAAGGAGTAACCCATCTTGTAGTCAGCGACCTCGACGTCCCAGATCACGTTGCCGCTCTTCGCGTCGAGCGCGATGACGTGGGCGTCGAGTGTTGCCAGATACAGCCGGTCGCCGAGTACTGCAACCCCGCGATTGACATTGCCACAGCACACCCGGAGCTTTTCGGGCAGGGGGCGCTGATAGTGCCAGATCGAGCGGCCGGTTCGCGCGTCGAGCGCCCAGACATGATTCTCGGGTCCGGTCACGAACATGACCCCGTCGATCACGATTGGAGTCGTCTCGAACTTCCCAGGGATCCCGGATTGGAAGATCCAGCGCACCCCCATGTCGCCGACCGTCACTCGTGTCGATCTGTTTCAGCGCGCTATAACGGTGACCTGCGTAACCGCCCGAATAGGTGATCCAGTTCTCGGGCTCGCGCGCAGCCGCCAGCAACCTCGCGTACGGCACCTGCCCGGCACCGGCTCTCTCGGTTGCGGCGGCGCGAGTGGCGCTCCCACGCAGGCTGGAGAGATAAGCCACGAGATCGCGAAGCTTCGTGCCATCGAGTCTCGTCTCGGGATAGTCCGGCATCAACGAATTGCGTGGACGGCTCACGTCAGTGAGGTCTTGCTTGAGCAGGAGATGGAGGGACTCGTTCGCGTCCATCACCTGCAGGGAAAACGTGTCTTCATTGCGCACGACGCCCGTAATGGTCGACCCGCCTTTCGTCACGACTCGGATGGTTTCGAAGCCTCTGGTCAAATGCGCGCCGGGCGTCCGGATGGCATCGACCAGAGCAGACGGCGCGCGGCCGGCGCCAATGCGCGACAGCTCGGGACCCAGGCGCCCGCCGCGACCGCCAATCATGTGGCAGCGGGAACAGGCGGCGTCGCCGAAGAACAGCCTCTCACCGGCCGCACGGTCGCCGGCCACTGCCGGTGCCGCCGTGGCGCCGAGGCTGCGCAGGTACGCAACGATGCCCCAAATCTCTTCTGCCTCGAGGACGGCCGGTGGCATCTCGGTGCCTGGCACGCCCCGCGTGATGGTGCCGAAGATCGCCGCATCGGTGTCGCCGTGGACCAGGCCGCCCGATGTCAGATTTGGCCCGCGCGTGCCGCCGCGCGCGTCGACGCCGTGACAGCCCGCGCAGAAGGTGCGGAACATCGCACCGCCCTCGACGATAGCCAAAGCATCACCTGCGCGAGGATTCTGGGTCGTCCGAGCCTCCTGCGCCTGGACGCCGGAAAGCACGGAAAGCTGTGTGAACACACCGCCCATAAAGACCGGCGCAAGGATCGCGACGGCAACCCTGCGGATGACGACCGCCCGACCAACGATGCGTCTCGTCACATCAACCTCCTACGGAATTCCTAATTCCCAATTCCTATGGCGCGATCGACAACGTATTCGCGCGTGATCTTGCTGATGCTCGTGGTGCCCGCCTGCCGCATCACCAGCTGAAGCTCGCGTTGCAGGATGTCGAGCACGGCTTCGACACCTTCCTGCCCGAATGCGCTGAGTCCCCAGACGTAGGGGCGCCCCACGCCGACGGCCGTTGCGCCGAGCGCCAGCGCCTTGAAGATGTCGGTGCCGCGGCGGAAGCCGCTGTCGACAATCACCGGCGCTCGCCCGGCAACGGCCGCGACGACGTCGGGGACACATTCGATGGTCGAGCGCAGGCTGTTCTCGGCCCGCCCGCCGTGGTTCGACACGATCAGGCCATCGACGCCGTTCTGCATCGCCAACTCCGCGTCCTCACGGGTGACGATCCCCTTCAACAGCAGCTTCATGCCCGTGGCGTCCTTGAGACGTTTGACGTAGTCCCATGTCGGGGTGCCGACCTCCGGGCTCGGCGTCACTGGGGGCACCAAGTCCGCAAGCATCGGCCGGCGCCGGTTGTCGACGAGAGGCGCGGGGTTGTGGCATGAGCTGCACTGGCGGTTGTCGCGACGCATGGCGCGCTGGTACGTCTCAGGGTTCCTCCCCCCGAGCAGATCGACCGTGAAGACGAGCGCCGGGCAACCGGCCGCTTCAGCACGCTTGACGACTTGTCGCGTCAGGTTCCAGTCGTCCCGGTGATACAACTGAAACCAAATCGGCTCGCCTCTTGCGGCCGTCACCTCTTCAACCGACGCGGTTCCGACCGTCGACAGCACTTGCACGTGCTTTTTCGACTTCGCGGCCCTGGCGACGGCCAGCTCGCCCTCGGGGTGAAACATCTTCTGGCCGCCGATTGGACACAGCAGGATGGGGTTGCTCCACGTGGCACCGAACACAGGAAGGGACATGTCGATGCGGCTGACGTCGACGAGGCGCCGCACGCGGAGCTGGTAACGGCTGAAGCCGTCACGGTTGGCCTGAATCGTCGCATCGTCGTCACCGCCGCTGGCCATGTATCCGAAGTGCGCGGGAGGGAGCTTCTTTCGCGCAACGGCCTCGAAGTCGAACACGTTGAGCGCGTCCTTTGCTGCCGAGATCGGTTCCGGTTCCTGCGCGAGGAGGGTCATCCACGATCGTGGCAGGTCGACACAACTGAGGACTGGCGATGCGGCGAGGAGCCGCAAGAATCGGCGACGGCTTTCGGAGACCGCGTCAGTTCGAGCCACCTCGCCTCCTCGGGCGGGTCTGAAGACCCGCCCCCTCCGACTTCCGACCCGCTGCTGCCGCCGTGAAGGCTTCTTCGGTCTCGCCGAAGCGCGTCCGCTTCACGCCGCGAGAAGGCGGAAGATCTGCCCCAGCGACGTTCGCCTAGCAATGGTTGCGCGGATTATACGTCCGCATCCGAGGTTCGCCCCATGGTTGGGGCAAAGGTCGGGCGACCACTGGAGGGATGGGTAAGGTTAGAATGCCCGGGCGCCAGTCACTGCAGACGGGCAGGCATTGGCTGCATCGTTGTCCGGTTGGCTGGATGGAGACCCGCCCATGAGAACGGTTATCGCCCTGATCGGCCTGAGTCTGCTCAGCCTCGCCACAGCACGCCATCTCGCGGCGCAAGACCTCGCGATCGTCAACGCGCGCATTTTCGACGGAAAGGGCGGCGTGATCGACCGGGGATCCGTTGTCGTGCGCGGCGGCGCGATCGCGTCGGTCTCCTCGGGCACTGCACCGGCCCCTCAGGGAGCGCAGACGATCGACGCCGAGGGCCGAACGCTCATGCCGGGCTTCATCGACGCGCATCGCCACATCGCCCAGGGCGATCCCGGCGAGTGGCTGGCGCAGCGTGCGGGGGCGCAGATGCAGGAATTCCTCGATGCCGGTTTCACGACCGTGCTCTGCGCTATCTGTCCCGAGCAGGCGATCGAGCTGCGTCAGCGTATCGATTCGGGCTCGGTCAAGGGACCGCGCCTGTTCCTGGCGAGCATCATTCCACTCGCGCGAGCGGGCGGTGCCGGAGGTGGCCGAGGCGCCGGGGGCCGAGGCGACCCGGCTCGGTTCGATACGTCGCGACCGCCACTTCGCCCGACCGCAGCGGCGGGCGCCATTCCAGCCGCAGACACAATCAAGGCGGTCGAGGCGGTTGCGAGCAGAGCGCTACGACTACATCAAGACCGTCATCACCGTCACGCCCGGTGGACCCGAAACGGAGACGCTCAAGCTCATCGTCGGTGAAGGCAAGAAACGAAACCTGCCGACGATCACGCATGCGGTGAGTGTGATCGACACTCTGGCGGCGGTCGACGCCCGTCCCGATGCATTGGTGCATACGCCGCACATCGGACGACTCGAGGAAGACGCCGATGCGGTCAAGAAGATTGCGGCCGCTGGTATCCCGATGACCTCGACCCTGGCCATCTTCATCCCGCACTTCGGGGCTGACAACAGGCCGCTGTTTCGAGACGCGATGCCATTTCCGTGGGACACCATTTCTAGCGGCGGTCAGGGACCGGTCAATGCTCGGCTGCTGTGGGAAGCGGGCATGTCGTACGGATATGGCACCGATACGAGCTGGCCACCGAAGCAGTCGCTCGCCGACGAATTGCGGACACTGAGCCTCGTCTTTTCGCCGCGCGACATCAGCAAGATCCTGGGAGAGGGGGCGGCGCGATCGACGCTCAAACAGGATCAGATCGGAACGCTCGAAGCGGGCAAGCGTGCCGACATGGTCCTGATCGACGGCAATCCGCTCAACGATATCAACGACCTGCTGAAGGTCGTGACCACGATCAAGGATGGGCGGATCGTCTCAGATACGCGCGCCGCGCGGAAATAGTGTCCAGCGCCAAACCGCGTCGCGCTCGCGACAATCGGCGCGAAAGCGTCGATAGCCTGCGCAGGTCAGCGGCTCGCTGCCCCACGCCGACGGGGGGTCGGCAGCGGTGTCACACGGTAGGCGCATCGGCGGTCGCCCGATACGATGTGAGTGACCCGCTCGATACTGACGCCTTCGCCGAGCACTGCGCGGAAAAGATCGAGCTCGGTGCTGCAGAAGCCCTGGCACGCCGTGGCCGCGGCGCAGATCGGACAATGATTTTCGATGAACAAGAAGGCGCCCTGGTCGCGCTTGACTTCCGCCATGTAGCCTTCCTCAGTCCTCACGCGAGCCAGCTCCTGTAGCTTTCGTTCGAGCGCCCAGGACGCCGGAATCCGAGCCGCGTAGTCCCTTCGCTGTTTTTCGCTGCGGGATTCGAGCACACGCTGAACTCCGGCGGGCCCGAACGCGTGGCTCAAGGCATCGATCAGGCCAACGCTCAGCTCCGCGTACGCCTCCGGAAACAGCCGATCGGCCTCGCGGGTCAGCTGCCAGGTACTTGGCCGGTCGGCCCAGCGGCACCGGGCGTTCCTCGGCCATCACGAGCCGCTCGCGCTGCAATGCATACAGATGCTGACGCACGGCCATCGGTGTCAGCCGCAGGCGGCGCGCCAGGCGGCGCGAGTCGGTCGCGCCCTCGGTTTTCAGCAACCTGACGATGGCGCGACGGGTCGTCCCTTCGCCTTGCGGCGAGGTGCGCCGCGCGGTGTGGCGGGGCGATCGGCTCATGCCATACTTTCTAAAGTATCTACTTTACAAAGTCAACCCGCCCCGCTAGACTCGGACTAAGTAAAGGTAGTTATTTATAAAGTAGCGCTGAAGGGCTGCGCTACACGAGCGGGCGGCGTCACGCGACTGGCTCATATAGGAGCTCTGAAAGGTGGTGGGCGATGAGCTCGAATACATTCACCGGACTGCGGGTTGCCGTGACCGGCGGCACGTCGGGGCTTGGACTCGCGCTCGTGCGGGCATTGAGCGCTCGCGGCGCGGCCGTGGCGTTCGTCGCACGAGGTCGTGACCGGGTCGACCATGTCGCACGGAATCACCCCGGCATCCACGGAATTGTCGGGGACGTCTCACGAAAGGACGAGATTCACCCTATCGCTATTCAGATCCTGGGCGAACTCGGAGGGCTCGACGTACTGGTGAACAATGCCTCGGATCTCGGACCGACGCCGTTGGCTCTTCTCGCCGATACAGAATGCGAAGATCTGGAGCGCGCGCTGGCAACCAACGTGCTCGGCCCATTTCGTCTGACCAAAGCACTACTGGGAGCGCTCTCGGCCTCAGCGCGCGAGGGACGGGGTGCGGTTGTACTGAATGTGTCCAGCGATGCTGCCGTCACGCCCTATCCGTTGTGGGGCGCCTACGGCGCCAGTAAGGCGGCGCTCCGCCATCTGACCGGGATCTGGGATGCGGAACTGGCCGCCGAAGGCGTGCACTTCCTGTCTGTCGATCCCGGGGACATGGATACTCCGCTGCACGCCGCAGCGGTTCCTGACGCCGATCCGGCCACGCTCAAAGCGCCGGCAACGTCAGCCGCGGAGTTGCTTCGCGCCATCGAGGAAGCACTGCCGCAACGAGCGTCGCCGCTCGACACGGTACGGGTCGAATCGCTTGCACGGGACTAGCCGCCATGATCGCCGCCCACGAACCGATCCAACGGCCTCGTCAGGCGCGTCTGTTGGTCGTCGACGCCAACGGCCGGTTCATCCACGCGCCACGCCACGCCTTGCTCGACTTCCTGCGCCGTGGCGATCTCGTCATTGCCAATGACGCAGCGACACTCCCCGCCAGCCTGACCGGCACGCACCTGCCCAGTGGAGACTTCGTCGAAGTCAGGCTCGCCGGTCGGCGATCGTGGGCGAAGGAGGATGTTCGAGAATTCTCGGCCGTGATTTTCGGCAAAGGCGACTTTCACACCCCCACCGAGCATCGGCCCGCTCCCCCAAGGCTCGCGCCGGGCGATCGACTGACACTGGGCCCGTTGTCGGCAACCGTTGCGGAGGTGCTCGGTCATCCACGTCTCGTGCTGCTGCGTTTTGCCGGGACGGCCGATGCCATCTGGGCCGGTCTGGCTCATCACGGTCGGCCCATCCAATATGCTCATATCCCCTCGCCGCTGGCGTTGTGGGATGTGTGGACCGTCATTGCCGGTCCGCCGGTGGCCTTCGAGTCGCCGTCGGCTGGTTTCGTCCTGGACTGGCAAATGCTCCTCGCCATGCGGCGCAAGGGCATCCAGTTCGCGACGCTGACCCACGCCGCGGGTATCTCCTCGACCGGCGATGAAGCGCTGGACGCCAGACTGCCGTTTGACGAACCGTACTTCATTCCAGCGTCGACCGCCGCGGCTATCGGCTCTGCTCAAACCGAGGGCCGGCGCATCGTGGCCATCGGAACGACGGTGGTCCGAGCGCTCGAAAGTGCAGGCGCCTTCGATGGTCACGTGCGCCCCGGCGAAGGAGTCGCCACGCTGCGCATCACCGCCACGACTCGCCTTCGCATCGTCAATGCCATCGTTTCCGGTGTTCACGAGCCTGGCTCGAGCCACTACGAGCTGCTGCGTGCGTTCCTTGATGAGGGGCCGTTGCGCGAGACGTTGGCGACGCTAACCGCCAATGGATATCGCACACACGAGTTTGGGGATTCTGTCCTGCTGGAACGGAGGGCGATCCAGAGCCAGGCATCTGTCGCGTGATGGTTTTCGAAAATAGGTCCGTGCGACGAACCTTCAAGATATGCCCTTCGATTGATTTGTACGAGCTGGGGCGCGGGAAGCGGCGCGATGGGCTCAGGGCGCGTGTCTGGTAAAGTGTGGCCATCGTGAGGAAAATTCTCGCAGCGAGTCTGATGGTTGTGATGGCGACGCCGCTCGCGGCTCAATGGTTCACGCTCCCGACTCCTGGATTGCCGCGTTTGCCGGACGGGAAACCGAATCTCGGGGCTCCCGCTCCCCGCACACCGGACGGCAAGCCCGATCTGTCCGGCATCTGGCGGGCCAACCCCAAGTTCAACAACAACCTGGCGGCGGACCTCAAACCTGGCGACGTTCCGCTCACGCCTTCGTCGGCAGCCATCCTCGAGCAGCGCCGCGACACGTTAGGGAAGGACGACCCGCAGGCCCGTTGCCTTCCCCCAGGCGTGCCGCGACAGGCAGCCGTTCCTTTTCCATTTCGCATCCTTCAGCTCCCCGGCCTGGTCGTCATCCTCTATGAGTATGGAACGACGTTCCGGCAAATCTTCACCGACGGCCGGGAGCTTCCGAAGGATCCGAATCCCACGTGGATGGGGTACTCGGTTGGAACGTGGGAGGGCGACACGTTGGTGGTCGAAACGGTCGGGTTCAACGGCAAGACCTGGCTGGACGATCTCGGTCACCCGACCAGCGACGGGTTACGCGTGATCGAACGTTTCAGGCGACGGGACCTCGGCAACATGGATGTCGGAATCACCATTGACGATCCGCAGACATATAGCAGGCCGTGGAGCATGACGATGGATTTGCGTTTGGCACCGGACACCGAGCTGCTCGAATTCGTGTGCAACGAGAACAACATCGACCCCGAGCACCTGGTGGGCAAGTGAGCGCCAGGCACTCGACCACGTGGATATCGATGCATGCTCGAATGCGGACGCCGTTGACTGCACTCGTTGCGGCCTTCATGTTCGTTCAGCCAGATCTGTCATCGCAGTCAACGGTGGCGAGAATTCCTGGCCACGCGGACGAAGCCGAGGAAAGTGGAGAGCTTCCCGAGGGATCGGTCACACCGAAGCTTGTCGGGTCGTGGAAGTCATCGCCAGAGCGACTGAAGCTCGCCACAGACTTCGACAAGTCCATCTGGGGCCCAAACGCATCGTCCGAACGGACGGTGGACTTGACGATCACGGCTTCGGGCGACAGCACGCTGACGGTGACGCGACGAGTGGTCGATGCGCGCGGGCGAACCGCACCTGGTTCGACCTCGCGCGAAGTCGCTCAACTTCGCATCGGCTCTCCACAGCAGCCTCGCGCGACGAGAGTGGACCACGATGTGAAAGTGGTACGAGCCGAGCGATCGTACCCAGACGATCCAGCCGCCCGATGGCCGATCGAAGGCTTGCGAGTGCAGGTCGTGACGCTCGAAAACGCCGCCGGAAACACGCTGGAGCTCAGATTCGAAACACCGGAAGGCACCGGATCGTTCTGGGAGACTCTCCGACGCGAGGTTCGGAGACCGCCGCCTCGCGTGTCACCCCCCAGCCCCGTGGAAGCTCCCCGCTGACGCCATGAAACGCAAGGTTCTCGCCGTCGCTTGCCTCGCGCTATTCACCCTCCAAGGCGCGTGGGTCGTGCACACGCAGAATGCCAAGCCTCCTGGTCCCCTGCGTATCGAGCGTGTCAAGGACGACCTGTACATGATCTCCGGTGAAGGAGGAAACGTAGCCGTCTACGTCACGAGTGAGGGTGTCGTCCTCGTCGACGACATGTTCGACCGCAACCACGCCGACATCCTGGTGCAGGTGAAATCGGTGACCGACCGGCCACTCAGGTACGTGCTGAACACCCATCAGCACGACGATCACGCCGGCGGCGATTTCAAGATGCTGTCCATCGCCGAAGTCATCGCACACCGAAACGTCCGGGCCAACCTGGAGCACATCAAGCAGCCCTACTATGAAGATACGCCCGGCACGCCAATCGGCCTCCCTCGGATCACGTTCACTGATCAAGCCTCAGTGTTCCTGGGCGGCAAGGAGGTTCGGGCACACTATTTCGGACGCGGGCACACGAACGGCGATGCCATCATCTACTTCCCCGAGCTCAAAGTGATTCACACAGGCGATCTGTTTCTAGGACGGCGGCCCGAGCGTTCTGGCGATGGCGCACAGGTACGGCCACCGGGCGTGAACATCTATGTCGACTACGTGCAAGGTGGCAGTTTCTTCGAGTGGAGCAAGACGCTGGACGGCGCGCTCGCGCTGGATTTCGACACGGTGATTCCCGGACACGGTCCGGTGTCGACAAAGGCGGACCTCGCCAAGTTCAATGCAGATCTCGAGACGATGCGCAATCGCCTGGTCGGCCTGGTGAAGCAGGGCAAGAGCAAGGACGAAATCGTCGGTACGCTCGAGTCGGACTATGGCTGGCGAGCCAAGGGATGTCCTCCCAGCCCACCGACGCCGGGTTGTCTGCAATTTCAGCAATCTGATGCCCTGATCGCTGAATTGAGACAATAGAACTTCAACGCGCGCCTCGATGCTATCTCGCCAGGGGATCGGGTCGAATCTGAAACTTGACGATCTTCGCCTTGGTCCCCTTGCCACCCTCGACGTGCCAGAGGAAGTGGGTGCCGTAGTTCGCGTACAAGGCACGTCCCTTCCATCCAGCGTTGGGATCGTCGATACGGCCGTCCATTCCCCTCGAGTAGAAGCCAAGCGGATACGGCACGCGCAACGTCGTCCATTCATTGGTCTGGGGGTTGAGTGCAAGCAATGAATCGGAGTTCGACCCATTCGCAAACGGCGTATTGGCGCCGAGGCCCGCGATGTTGTGTTGATCCACCCAGTTGTAATAGTGGAAGTCGGCTGGAACGTCGGTTCCCTTCAACTTGGGCCCGGCCGTCTGGTGGAGGGTCCAACCCTCTCGACACTGGCTCCCGTCTGTTTTCGCAGGGCCGTTCAAGTCCTTGCACTTCCGGACATCGAAGCTGGCCAGGTGACTGCTGCCGGCGAGCGCGGTCCAGACGATGCCGTTGCTGTCGACGTCCACGCCACGAGGATCGAAGCCCGGCTCGGGCACTTTGAAGACCTGCGCCTTGCACGTGGACGGCGGGTTGCTTCCGCGCTGCAAGCGAACGAGATAGCCGGGATAGGTTTCACTGATTCCCCAGACGGTGTCGTCGACGACGCTCGGAATCACCGAGTACATGTTGTAGCTGACCATGGTGTCCAGCTTTGGATCAAGCGCAGCGGTTCCACGGCCTCGCGCGCCCGCCGAAACACCTGGGGTGTCGCCCTGGTACAGTGCGGAATTGGATCCGGGAGCCAGCCGGTTCCACGGCCTCGTAATTTTCCCATCTCCGTTGGTATCGAGTACCTGCCCGCACCATCCTCCGGCCTTCTGCTCGTCCTTCGTCTGGTCGTACACCTTCGTATCGATCCAGCCGAACATCGGCCCGCTCAACTCGTTGAAGTACACGGTCTCATTGGCATCGTTGTCGAACTGCAGGTGATGCGTGGCATAACACGTGTCGATCAGCGTGAACTCCTGCGTGCGTCGGTCGTAGAACGCAACCTGTCGGCCGCTGCTTTGAAGCGGGAACCACTCGGCGAACTTGTTGCTCGCGTCGCTGCACCAGGACGGGTCTTGATTGCTGCGAATCTTCGCCGTCATCCACACACGGCCCTTGCTGTCGAGCATCGGGTTGTGAGGATCGGCCGGATTGTAGGGTGGGTTGGCCCACAGGTGCTCGTTCCCCCAGTGCAATGACGGCCGGCCTGGTGCCGGGAATCGAGATGGAACCTTCTCCTTGGGTTCCCGGGTGGGAATGTCGAGCGAGAACGTACTGTTCTCGTTCGGATCGAGCACGACGAGTTGTCCGTGTCCCGCCGACACGGCATAAACGCGTCCGTTCGCGTTGACGGTCGGATGGTTCTTGTCGGTCGAGGCCTCATCGTGCATGAACGAGTGGTCGTCGCCGACGTCCCACAGTGTCACGACGAGATTGCGCTCGACGCCCCTCGGCCGCGGCGGCGCCGGCGGAACCTCGCCCTTCTCGACGCGTTCGGTCCAGTCCGCATAGGCTTTTAACGAGCGCTCCTTCCCTTGGGTCGTCAACACGCCATACATCGACGTGCCGCGAACACCAGTACCCAGCCGCCATTCCCAGGCTTCAGCGTGCGTCTTGAGATCGGGCTTGGCTTTGAGGACGTGGTCGACGCTTCGGGTCAGCTGATTCCCCAGTTGGTGGCAAAAGTTGCAGTCGGACTTGAGTGAATTGATCCAATGCTTCTGCGTCAGCATGCCTGGCCCGAGGCCGTTGCCTTGAGCACCGGTACCGGGGAATTCGCCCGCGCTCGGGGGCTCGAGGAGCGAGAACCAGTAGTTGCCCGGATACACCTTCGCGGCCTCGAGTGGTGTCTTCGCAAGCGTCGGCGTCAATGTCACAGGATTGGCGCTGGGCTTTGTCCGCAAGGGTTGCGAATCAACCAGCCCGTACCCTCGAACCCAGACGCTGTAGTCAGCCGTCGGAAGGTCGGGAACCATGAAGCGCCCTTGATCGTCCGTCACGACAATCTTGATGAAATTGGTCGGCAAATCCTTGGTCTCGGCGATCACCCAGACGCCGGCTTCCGGCCCTTGGCTGCTTCGAACCACGCCGGTGAGAAAGCCCTGAGGCGCCGGTCGCTGTCCCTGCACTCCCCCATTCAGAGAAGCCAGGCCCAGCACGATCAGCGCGACAAGGCCTGCCCGAAGCCACGTACCGCTCGCGTTCAATCGCATAGACATCTTCATAAGAGCTCCAGAGTCGGCCGGATCAGCGCCCAGTTCGATCGGCGCTGCAGTATAGGCGTCCGCTCGGTGCGACGTCCACTCAATGATCCCACGGCCACTACACCGGGTGACGTTCGACCTTCGCCTGGCAGTGGACACCGCGTCGGTCGAGCTCGCCGAGGACATGCTCGAGCAGCCCGAGTTGTCCGACGACTTCAGGTGGATTCACGCCCAAGGGGAGCGCGCCGTCGGCAATCAAGCCTGCGACAATCGTGGCCGGAAACGCGGTCGTGCGCGACATGCTGCGGAGGCCGGTTTCCCGATCGTATCTATCGATCAAATCCCACGTAAAGCGCAGGCGCTCGTTCTGCGCCCGTCCTGCGACGACCACGCGCAACACCGTCAGATCTGGCTCGTCGTCTCGATAGGCCCAGCGCGGAAAGAGCATCGCCGCCGTTACGTCCAGCGGATGGACTGTGCGGTCACCGACGCGGACCGGCTCCCTCGAGAAGAACCCCGCATCGCGCAGGGCGAGCATCGCCTGCGCGTGCCCCGGATAGCGCAGCGTCTTCTCTTGCATGAAGGGCGCGCCAATCGTATCGATGAGTGTCCGCAGCCCGTCGGTCAGAAATGCTTCCAGTTCACCGACGCCGGGAATCGTGAAGCGCTCGATCTCCGACAAGGCAGGTTTGACGACGATTTTACCGTTTTCGACGACTTTGCTCGGATCGACGTACTCTTCGATGACGTCGTAAGGAGAGAAGCCGGCCTTGTATTCGAACGGCGCCGTCCGCTCGACGGGAATCCCGCCGACGTAGATGTCCACGCGCTCGCACGCAGACAGACTGGAAGCGGCCGCCCCAACCATCATGTTGCTGAGGCCTGGCGCGACGCCGCAATCGACCACGCCCGTGACGCCGTTTTGCCGTGCGACATCGGTCAACGCGCGCGCATCCTCCGGCATGAAGCTGATGCAGACGGCGTGGCGGGCTGTCTCGAGGATCGCTCGCAGCGTGCGAAATGCCATGGCGCTGGGTACTGCGGCGATCACGACTTGGCTCTGCGTCGCCAGCGCCTTGACACGGTCTGGGTCGGAGACATCGGCGGTGACTGACGCCACCTGGCATTTTGCCTTCAGCCGCGCCAGCCGATCGGCATCGCAATCCGCGACGGTCACGTCCCAGTCATGGCGCGCGAGGTCCATGGCGACCGCTGAACCGATCATCCCGCATCCCAGCACGAGGATCTGTTGCTTCGCCATGTCGTCGGGTCACCTCAGCGAGCCATGCTCCGCGACGGTCAGTCTACAATGAGCGTCTTCATGGGGGCGGGGCTGTGTCACTTAGAGTGCCTCTCAAACTAATGTAGCGCAGCCCTTCCCGCCTCCGCTCGCCGACCAATCGTCGAGCGAGCTACGGCGAGGCTCGCCGAAGCGCCCAAGGGCGCGAAGGCGGCAGGGCTGCTTCTGCGGCGGTTGGCAGGCCTTAGTGCCTGCGCTACGAGGGGCCGCTCATGATTTCGAGGCCGCACTCTGGTTCCGTTTTTCTTTGGAGGGTCAGTGATGACGTTCAGAGCTGGTCGCACATGGATGGCACTGGCTGCGGGGATGGCGGCGATGACGCTGGCGGCGTCTGTTGTACGCGGACAGTCCGACCGCTGGTATCCGTCCCGATGGGGCGCCGACGATCAGCGCGGGGCGGCCAACCGGCTGACCGCGGCGAAGGTGCTCCAGGCAAAAGACGTCATCACGCAAGGGACCGTGTATCAATTGGGGCGAGTCTACGAGCCGGGCATGCCGATGTTCGGCACGCGCCACTACAGTCTGCGCATTCCTCAGGCGTTCGCCATGCCTGGCAGGAACCAGGCGGTGTACCACGACGAAATCATCAGCGGAGAGCTCGGTCAAATCGGCACTCAGTTCGACGGCCTCGGCCACCTCGGCATCGGCGATTTGTTCTACAACGGCAATCGGCGTTCGGAATTCGCGCAGGCCGAAGGTCTGGCGCGGCTCGGAATCGAAAACGTCGGCGCAATCGTCACACGCGGTGTGCTCATCGACGTGGCGCGGTTCCGCGGCGTAGACCAGTTGCAGGGTGGCTACGAAATCACACCTGCCGACCTCAGGGGAGCGCTCCTGCGCGAAGGGGTCGACATTCGATCCGGCGATGTCGTCCTGCTCCACACAGGCTGGGGCGGATTGTGGCTGAAGGACAATGCGCGCTTCGTGCAAAACGCGCCAGGCATCGGCGTGGCCGCCGCGCAGCTCCTGGTGGACGAGGAGGTTGTGGTTGTCGGAGCGGATACGTGGGGCGTGGAGGTCATGCCCAACCCGGACAGCTCGTTGAGCGCACCCGTACATCAACTGCTGATCGCGCGCAACGGCATCTACCTCCACGAAAACCTGGCGACCGAAGATCTGGCGCGAGACTCGGTCTACGAGTTCGCGTACATCTACGCGCCGCTGCGCCTCAAGGGCGCGACGGGCTCACCGGGCAATCCGATCGCGATCAGGTAGGGCAACATCAGGCCAGCGGCCCGGTGACGCTCTCGAGCAGCGACCAGCATTTCGAGCCGAGCTTCCTCCTCCATGTCGTGTAGACACCCGACAGACGTGCCCGAAACGCGACCGGATCGACGTCGTTGATCACGAGGCCCCTAGCCGCCAATCGGTTCAACGAAAGGCTGTTCAGCCTCGACTGATCCGTGCGCTGGAGATTCACGTGCTTGGCGGCATTTCGCTCGATTGTCGCTCTGATATCCGTGGGTAGGCGCCGCCAGGTGGCCGCGTTCGCCAACAGGTTGAAGCCCGACCACATGTGGTTCGTCAGGCTGACGTACTTGACCACCTCGAAGATCTTGAACAACTCGACGACGGCAAGCGGATTCTCTTGGGCGTCGACACGGCCGCTCTTCAATCCGTCGTAAATCCCGCTGACGTTGATCGTCACCGGCTGGGCCCCGAACGCTGTGAAGGTGTCGTGAAACATCTGGCCGTCGGGTACCCTGATCTTCATGCCTTCGAGATCGGAAGGGATGACGACCGGGCGAGTGGCAGAGGCAATCTGTCGCATTCCGTTGTCAAATGTCGCGTTCGGCAAGAGGACAATGCCTTTCGCGACGATCTCCTGGCGCAGATAGGCACCCAGAGCGCCATCCAGGGCCCGGTGCGCATCGGTGGCCGATCGAAACGCAAAAGGGACCTGCTGTACGTCGGCCGCCGGCACAAGGTTGCCGAGTATCCCACCCATGAGCGTGAAAAATTGAATCTGTCCGGCCGTGAGCATGTCGAGGGCGGCCGGATCGCTGCCAGCGATGCGATCGTTCTCGGCCAAGACCTCGGTCTCGACTCGGCCGCGCGTCTCGATCCGAACGGCCTCCCACATCTCGACCAGGCGGCGATGCAGCGTGCTGGTCTCGGGCTGGTTGTGGAATTGGACGAAGGAATAGTCGGCGGCTCGGAGTGGGCGAACGAAGACTGATGAGGATCGAAGCGGCGTCGCCCCCGCCATCCCGGTGAGGCTCGTGACGATGAACGACCGGCGTCCCAGCCGTCGGCTCATGACGCGTCGAGAGCTTAGCACGCCGGGTGAAGAACCCTCACCACCTCCGTGTCCTCGGTGTCCTCCGTGTGATTAAGACCGGCCCATGGCCTCTGTATACTTCCCGCCATGTCCACCACCAGCATTCCCGAACACACGATGACGGTGTTCCTGGACGCGCTCAGCGAATGCAACATGCGCGTTGCAGACGCCTATCCGGGTGAACGCCCTTTAAGGCAGCCGGTCCACACCGTGTACGGCGGCGCCCATCTCTTCAAGGCCGATGTGGTGCAGAGGTTGGGCGCAATCGCACTAAGGAGCCTGAGCGAATACGCGCCCGATCCCGCCGTGCTCGCCGAAGCGCTCCATCTTGACGGCAAGCTGGCCGAGCGAGTTTATCCACGCGTCGTGGACAAGCTGCAACGCGAGCCGGTCGAAGACTATCGAATTGATTTCGAGGATGGCTTCGGCCACAGATCCGATGACGAAGAAGATCGGGTCGCCGTTGCCGCGGCGCAGGAAGTCGCCACGGCTGCTTCGTCGGCCGTGCTGCCGTCGGGTATCGGCGTTCGGATCAAATCGCTCGGCGAGGACCTCAAGCGCCGCAGCTTGCGGACGTTCGACTTGTTCTTCTCGACGCTGGTCGAGGCAAACGGCGGCGCGGTGCCTCCGAACTTCGTGATCACGCTGCCGAAGATCACGGCGGCCGAGCAGGTGGCGGCGCTCGCATCCGCCTGTGATGCCTTCGAATACCAACGCGACCTGCACCGTGGAACGCTGAAAATCGAGCTGATGGTCGAAACGACGCAGGCCGTCGTCGCGGTGGACGGCACGGTAGCCCTGCCACGACTCGTTTCCGCGGGTCGCGGTCGCGTGGTGGCCGCCCACTTCGGGCCGTACGATTACACGGCCGCCTGCAACGTGACGGCTGCACATCAGGGGCTGAACCATCCTCTGTGCGACTTCGCCAGACATATGATGCAGGTCGCGCTGGCGGGTACGGGAGTGGGGCTGTCGGACGGGCCAACCAACATCATGCCGATCGGGCCGCATCGCCCGACGTCGAGTCGGGATCTCACCGCCGACGAGCGCGACGAGAACACTCGTATCGTTCATCGCGCTTGGCGGTTTCATGCTGCGAGCATCCGCAACGCGCTCGTGGCCGGGATCTACCAGGGATGGGATCTCCACCCCGCCCAATTGCCGGCGCGATACGCGACCGTCTTCGGGTTCTTCCTCGAAAGCCTCGAATCCGCCTCCGAACGGCTCCGGAACTTCATCCAGGAAGCTGCGCAGGCGACGCGCATCGGCAATGTGTTCGACGATGCGGCGACTGGCCAAGGCCTGTTGAACTACTTTTTGAGAGCGCTGAACTGCGGCGCGATCGAGGAGAACGAGGCCGTCGAGAAAAGCGGTCTGACCCTCGAGGAGCTTCGAGGCCGCGTCTTCGCCAGGATTCTGGAGGGACGACGGCGATCGGCCTGATACAATCCGGCCACCCGAATCATCCTGATCCGAAAACGCCCGCCAATGCCACCGATCGTCTGCCAACTCACCGGATAGACTGACTCGACAGGAAATCGCAGCGAACCACGGCATGTCCAAGGACAGACTCAAGGCGTGGCTCCTCTGTGGGATGGTCCTCGCCTTCGGGTGGGCCCTCGCGATCTGGCTGACCGGCGGCGTCCTCCTGGAGACGCCGGCGTTTCGAATTTTCTCTTCGCGCGATCCCTTCAGGCCGCTGCTCATCGGTGTCTTGTGCGGCATTGTCTACTGGCGTTTGGCACCCGGGTGGGTCGCTGCCTTCCTCGACACAGCCGAACGAGTATCGGCCGGTCGGTTCGGTATCCTGGCCGCGGCGGTCAGCATCGTTGTCGCGACGGTTGGCATTGAGGCTGGGGCGCGCGCCGCGGGTGGCGCCGATACGTACGGCTACATCAGCCAGGCGGACCTCTGGCTGACGGGCACGCTGAGGATCGATCAGAGGTCCCTGGCGCTGCCGGCGCCGTTCGACGACCGGACCCTGTCGCCCCTCGGATACGGGCCCGGACCCGAGCGCGGCACAATCGTGCCGCTGTATCCGCCGGGTCTGCCGCTGCTCATGGCCGGCGCCAAGCTCGCGTTCGGCAGCGAAGGTCCCTATTTGGTTGTCCCTCTTCTGGGCGGCCTGACGGTTTGGCTCACCTTTGTGCTGGGCCGCTCGTTGTTCAACGAATTGGTCGGCCTTGGCGCGTGTCTCCTGATGGCGGCCAGTCCAACGTTTCTCTACCAGATCATGTTCCCCATGAGCGACGTTCCGGTCACAGCCGTCTGGACGCTCGCCATCGTGTTCGCAGTGGCCGGCCATCCGTTCGCGGCCGGTCTTGCCAGTAGTCTTGCGATCGTCATCCGGCCGAATCTGGCCGCACTGGCAATCGGAGTTGGAATCGTGGTCGTTCTGGGCGGGTCGATGGATCGAGAGGCCGTCAGCCGGAACTGGCGCCGCGCTTTGCTGTTCGCAGCCGGCACGCTGCCAGCCGCACTGGGCATGGCAGCATTGAACGCCTTCTTGTACGGGTCGCCACTGACGTTCGGACAGGCGAGTCCGACCGTCATCTATCACTGGGCCTACGTCGCCACGAACCTCAAGCGGTATCCCCTCTTCCTGCTCCAGACGCAGACCGCCTTCATTTTCCTCGGCCTGTTGCCGATGGCCTCGCGCCGGCTCTGGCCATCTCGTTCAGCCGGGCATGGTGTCGGCGTGCGCCTCGGGCTGGCGTTGTTCGTGGCTCTCCTCTTCGTGCCGTACTTGTTCTATATGCCGTTCGAGGCGTGGTGGTACCTGCGATTCCTGCTCCCGGGATTTCCGGTCCTCCTGGTGCTCGCTGTGGGATCGCTGGCGAGCCTCAGTCGCGTGCTCGGACCAGCCACGCATCTCGCATTGGCCACGACCGTCGTGATGCTTGTGTTTGGTCAGGAACTCTCGACGGCCAAACGGCGAGGCGCGTTCATCTTCCGCGAAGGCGAACAAAAATACGTCACGGTCGGGCACGATCTCGCCAACACCACTCCGCCCAATGCGGTATTTTTCTCCATGCAGCACTCCGGCAGCCTGCGCCTCTATTCCGGTCGCCTGACCGTGAGGTACGACGTTCTGCCGACTCAATCCCTGGATGAGGCACTCGAGATCCTGCAGGCACGGGGCTTTCGCCCGTATTTCGTGCTCGAGACCTGGGAAGTGCAGTTTTTTCGCGACCTCTTCGGCGGATCGAGTGCCATCGGGAGGCTCGAGATGGAACCGGTCAAGCAATGGGATGGAAAGGTGGCTCTCTACGATCCATTCACCCATGCCTTGCCGCGAAGATGACGATCAGACGCAACGAGACGATCTACAATCCGCTCCACGGAAATCCAGTGAGATGTCAGACGATGCGCCGCTATTCGAGCTGACTTTTTACGAGAGGAGACGCAGATGACGATCAAGTCGGTCGTGCCTATCTCGTGCGCCAAGGTTGCTGCCGTTTTGTACGGAATCGGCGGGCTCCTCGCTGGTGGACTCTTTTCCATGGTGTCTCTCATGGGCGGACTTGCCGCCGACGACTCGGCAGCGGCGGGCTTCGGCGCGATGATCGGGGCAGGAGCGATCATCGTTTTTCCACTCTTGTACGCCTGCCTCGGCTTCGTCGGCACGCTCATCGCGGCGTGGCTCTACAACATCGTCGCCGGGATGGTCGGCGGCATTGAATTCGAGACGCAGTAGCGGCCACGCGGATCGACCGGTCTGGCCGGCACGGAGAGCTTGAGAGCTTTATGTTCCTACGCGGCTTGACCAGCCGGACGAAGCCAGGACATCGCGGAGCCACGATCGCTGAAAAGCTGAACCTCGAGCTGCGCGGCTTCGGCTAGTGATGCAAACTGTCGAGCTACACCGAACGTAATGGGTTTGCTTGCGATGATCGCAATTTTCACCCGGCCGACATAGGCGCTGTGCCGCGCGACCAGGTCAACCAGCTCTCGCAGCTCGGCCATCGTCGGTGTGTTCTCCGCAGCAGTGAAATCGCACAGGCCGTCCAGTCCGGGGCGAAACAGCGGGTCTGTCATCCACGACATGAGCGCAGCGACGCGCTCGGCCTGGGTGACGACGCCCTCTGAGCGAATTTCAATGATTCCAGCCTGCGGATCGATTTGGTAGGTAAATGACATCAGGACTCTGGTCTAGGCGCCGTGCACCCTCGCTGACTCGATCTTAACAACTTTGCGACACCCGCGTTCGCGCCGAAGATAGCTCCGTGCTATTCTCGCGCGCACATCAGGCTTTCGCATACCAGTGAATCGGCCCTCCATCGCAATCGTCGCGCTCGCCGTACTCGTGTCGTGTGCGTGCAGCGCCACCGATTCTGCACCTGGCGGCGGCAAGCGACGCCTGTCTGTTGCAACTGGCGGCACCGGCGGCGTGTACTACCCGTATGGAGGCGCCATTGCCAAGGTGATTAGCGAGCACTTGCCGAATACCGAGGCGACGGCCGAGGTAACCGCCGCGTCTGTCGACAACCTCAAGTTCGTGCGGGATGGCAAGGCCGACATCGCGTTCACGCTGGCCGACACGCTGGCTGATGCCGTCAGCGGTCGGGAGACATTCGAAGGACGACCAGTACCGGTGCGGGCACTCGCGGTCTTGTATTCGAACTACACCCACATTGTGACGTTGGCATCGACTCGGATCAATACGCTGGCGGATCTCCGAGGCAGGCCTGTGTCGACAGGATCGCCCGGCAGCGGCTCGGAAGTCATCGCCTTCCGGCTGCTGGAGGCGGCAGGCCTCAATCACGATACCGACGTTCGACGGCAGGGCCTGGGCGTTGCACAGTCGGTCGATGCCCTCAAGGACGGAAAGATCCAAGCGTTTTTCTGGAGCGGCGGGCTGCCCACGGCGGCGATTCTCGACTTGAGCCACACGCCCGGCCTGACCGTTCAGTTGCTGCCCAGTGACGGCTTCATTCCCGCGCTTCAGCGCACCTACGGCGAGCAGCTCTACTCGCGCCTCACGATTCCTGCATCAGTCTATCCAGGTCTCGCTGCCGACGTGCCCGTTGTCGGCGTCGCGAATGTGCTGGTCGTGAACGAGTCGATGCCGGAACCATTGGCTTTCGATATCACGCGGCTGCTGTTCGAGAACAAGGACGAACTGGTGGCCATACATCCAGAAGCCAAGAACCTGACACTTCAGACAGCAACCACCAGATCGCCAGCGCCGTTTCATCCGGGCGCCGTGCGCTACTACCGAGAGCAGCACGCCTGGACGGAATGAACAATCTGAGAACCGACGGGGTCGACCCCGGGTTGGAAAGCGCGACAGAAACGTCCGCCGGCCCCAGCGTCGAGGACCTGCTCGATAAGTACGAAGCCGAAGCCTCGGCCAGGCGCCTGACCGGCAAGACCCGATATTTGGCAGGAGCCCTCGCTGTCGGCCTGTCCCTGTACGCGCTCTACTGGGTCATCGGCGTCGTCGACACTCAGATCTACCGCGTCAGCTTTCTTCTCGTCGCCCTCGTGCTCACGTTCCTGCAGTATCCCTTCAGCCGCGGGCGGCAGTCGCGCGTCAGCTTGTTCGATTGGATGCTGGTGGCCACAGCGGTCATGGCCTTTGGTTGGCCGCTCGTCGATTTCTCACGATTCGTCTATCGCGCGGCCAATCCCACGCCAATTGATCTGACGTGTGGCGCAATCGCCGTCGTGATCATTCTCGAGGGCACGCGCCGAACGGTTGGCTGGGTCTTGCCGGTCTCGGCCCTCGTATTCGTCGCATATGCGTTTGTTGGTGCGACGCTCGATCGCGTCGGACTCGACCTTCTCGCTCATCGGGGCTACGGACTGGATCGCGTCGTCGGATCGCTCTATATGACGCTCGAAGGCATCTTCGGTGTGCCTCTGGATGTCGCAGCCACCTACATCATTCTCTTCACGATCTATGGCGCAGTACCTGCAATTCTCGGGCGCTGGAACGTTTTTTCTCGACTGGTCGATGGCCGCGATGGGTCGAGCGGCGAGCGGTGCTGCTCCGGGCCGGACGGTCACGCTCGCCGGCTTCATGCTCGGCACGGTTTCAGGAAGCGGCGTCGCCACGACCGTGATGCTGGGTTCGGTCGCGTGGCCGCTGTTGCGGCGAGCTCGGTACCCTCCCGATGTGGCCGGTGCGATTCTCTCGGCCGGTGGCATCGGCGCAATTCTTTCGCCCCCGACGCTTGGCGCGGCCGCCTTCCTCATCGCCGAATTCCTGCAGATTTCCTACCTGCAGGTTCTCGTCATGGCCACCATTCCGACGCTGCTCTACTATCTGTCGATTTTCCTCATGATCGAGGCCGACTCCAGACGCCTCGGCACACAAGCTGTCGCGAGCGAAGGCGGATCGTTGTGGGAGTTGACCCGCAAGTACGGGTACCACTTCACGTCGCTCTTTGCTATTGCAGTGCTGATGGCGACGGGGTTCACAGCGTTTCGCGCGGTGGTCTGGGCGACGGCCCTCGCCGTCGCGCTCAGCTACCTTCGTCGCGAGACCGCGCTCACTCCCGGGCGACTGATCCGCGCCCTGGAGACAGGCGCGCAAGGAGTGCTTCCGGTCGCTGCCACGACGGCCACCGCTGGGATTATCGTGGGGGTCGTCACGTTGACGGGTCTCGGCTTGAAGATCGCCGGAATCATCGTGACCCTGGCCGGTGGGCAGCTTCTCCTGACCGTGGTCTACGCCGCGATTGCAGTCTGGCTGCTCGGGCTGGCTGTGCCGGTAACCGCCTCTTACATCATCGCCGCCGTCATGGTGGCGCCGGCGCTGATTCAAGTCGGTGTCGCTCCTGTGGCGGCCCACATGTTCATCTTCTACTACGCAGTCCTCTCGGAGGTCAGCCCGCCAACGGCGCTGTCGCCATTTGCCGCCGCTGCCATCACCGGCGCGAACCCGTTCCGCACGATGATGCTCACTTGGAAATACACCCTGCCGGCTTTTCTCGTGCCATTCGTCTTCACATTGAGTCGAGACGGATTGGGCGTGCTGCTTCAAGCCTCGATAGCCGACGTCGCCACGACGTCCGCTACCGCGGCGCTCGGTGTGGCCGCGCTGGCACTTTGTGCGGGCGGTTGGTTCAGAATTCGGGCAAACGTCCCCGAACGTGTCGCCGCGGGAGTTGCCGGATTGCTGTTGCTGTATCCGAGCTCCCGAGTCGATTTCGTCGGCGGCGGCCTGCTCGCCATAGTTGTCCTCGCTCACGTGTGGCGAGCACGGACTGTCGCGGCGAGCACCTAACTCTTTGCCGTGAGGGGCTCCATCGCTAGAATCAGCCTCAACACATGCCCCTGTCCGCTGGTGCGCGCCTCGGCCCGTACGAGATCCTGTCCGCCCTCGGCGCGGGCGGAATGGGCGAGGTTTATCGCGCACTCGACACGAAGCTGAAGCGGGACGTCGCGTTGAAGGTCCTGCCGCAGGCGTTTGCGCAGGATCCCGATCGCCTCGCACGATTTCAGCGCGAAGCCGAGCTGCTCGCGACGCTAAATCATCCGAACGTCGCGGCGATCTTTTCCATCGAGGAGGCCGGCGGCGTCCACTTCATGACGATGGAGCTGGTCGACGGCTGCACGCTGGAGCAGATGACTCCCAGGGGCACCGTCTCGATGGCGCAGTTATTCGACATCGCAATCGCCCTGGCCGACGCGCTGTCGGCGGCCCATCGGAAGCACATCATCCACCGCGATTTGAAACCCGCGAACGTGATGATGACTGACGACGGCCGTGTGAAGGTCCTCGACCTCGGATTGGCGCGGGCGGTTGACCCCGACCCCGTCCCGGAGGACGACGTCACCCACCTCGGGCTCACCCAGGCCGGAATCATCGTCGGCACGGTGCCGTACATGTCGCCCGAACAGATCGAAGCCAAACCGCTCGATCATCGCACCGACCTCTTCTCGCTCGGCGTCATACTGTACGAGCTGGCGACGGGCGAGCGGCCGTTTCGCGGTGATTCGTCGCCGGCGCTGATGTCGTCCATCCTGAAGGATCACCCCAAGGCGATTGAGGAACGGCGCCCTGACATACCTTACGCCGTCTCGCGTCTCATCGAACGGTGTCTCGAGAAGCACCCGCACGACCGCATCCAGACGGCGACTGAGATCTTGGCTGAATTGAAGGCGCAACGCCGGGCGTGGGAATCGGGGGCGGCTTGGGCACTCAGGCCGGCGGCGCCCCACATCGCTCCGCGGCCGGTGGAACGCGTGGCGTCGATCGCGGTGTTGCCCTTCACTGACATGAGCGCCGCGAAGGACCAGGACTGGTTCTGCGACGGCATCGCTGAAGAGATCCTGAACGCCCTCATGCCGCTCAAGGGCTTGAGGGTCGCCGCGCGCACGTCGGCGTTCTCGTTCAAGGGCAAGGGCGAGGATCTGCGGACGATCGGCGAGAAGCTGAACGTGACGACGGTGCTTGCTGGCAGCCTGCGGCGGGCCGGGGATCGCGTGCGCATCACCGTGCAGCTGAGCGACGTGGCCGATGGCTTTCAACTGTGGTCCGAGCGGTACGACCGTGAGCTGAAGGACATCTTCGACGTGCAGGATGAGATCGCGAAGGCGATCGCCGAGCGACTGCGGGTGACTCTGGCCGGTGGCAAGGACGATCGGCTGGTCGAACAGGGCACGACGAACGTCGAGGCGTATCAGCTCTACTTGAAAGGCCACGCGCTCCTGGGTCGGCGAGGTGCGAGCATTCCCGCCGCGCTCGACCTGTTTCGGAAGGCGGTCGAGATCGATCCCGGCTATTCGCTGGCCTGGGCCGGCATCGCCGACGCATGCACCGGGCTGGCGATCACCGGGTCCGTGTCAGGCGCTGAGTCGAAACCGCAGGCGATGGCGGCAGCGACACGGTCGATCGAGCTCGATCCCTCGTCCGCGGCGGGCCACACCGCGCTGGCGTGCGTGACCTTACTGTACGAAAACAACCGCACGAGGGCGAAGCAGGAGTTCGAGCGAGCGCTGGAGCTCAACCCGAGTTACCTACTGGGTCGCTGCTGGTACGGGCTCTTCCATTTGCAATGGGCTCGCGGAGAGATGGAGCATGGCATCTCGGAAATCCGCCGCGCGCTCGACAGCGATCCGATGTCATCGTACGCCATGGTGATGCTCGGCGCTGGCCTGTGCACAGCCGGACGGCTGGACGAGGCGATCGAGACGGCCCGCCGGGCCGTTCAACACGATCCCGAGTCGTTCATTGCGCGCTGGGCGCTCGGTGTCTCGCTCAGAACGGCCGGACGATTCGAAGAGGCGGTGTCCACGCTCGAGACTGCCGCAGGGATGTCGGGGCGCCACTCCCGCGCCCTCTCCAGCCTCGCAGGAGTTTTCGGACGGTGGGGGAAGCGGTCGGAGGCGAGCGCGCTGCATCGCGAACTGATGGACCGCGCCTCGCGAGCCTATGTCCCGCTGACGTACCTTTTCCTCACGGCTGAGGCTTCCGGGCAACATGAAGAGGCGATGGCACTGGCTCGACGGGCGTGGGATGCGCGCGAGCCGACCTTCATCATCCATGCGCGCTACTGGCCGGAGTTCCGCGCGCTGCACTCGGATCCGTCGTTTGCCACGATCCTAGGCGAGATGAACGAGCCCAGCTAGTGGCGTGTGCCGCCAGCGATCGCATCCGCCGCTACGGAAATCCATTCTGCGCTGAAGCCACTTTCTGCGAGGCGTCCTTCGCCGCGCATGAATGACAGGTGACCTGATTAGGAAGTCTGTCTGGCAAGGACCTACGCCGCAACAGGCGATATTTCTTATCGCGAGCGCGCTGGCGACGTTTTGTTATGCGCTCTAAGGGCGGGATCTGATCGTGAAGCCCAACGACATCAGGAGAGAGCTGACTATTAGCCGCAAACGGAGATACGCACGCCAGCCCGGGCCGCGCCCTAGCACAAGGCCATGGCGGTGGAGAGAGCCGCCCTGGTCCTGAGCCAGGGAGTGCGACCCAGGCTCCGCGCGCCCCCTGCCAGCTCACTTACGCTGCCAGGTTCTTCAACATAGACGAGAAATCGGGTCCTGAAGTTTGCTGAAGGTTCGAGCGGAACTCGGCTGTGCGCCCCCGGCTGCGGACGGCGCGATTCGATGCTACCTCAGCGCTGTGCCGACCTGATGAGGGTCGCCAGCACCCGGTCCTGCTCGTACTGCGAATCGATGGATTCGGCGGCTTTCACGAAAGCGGTTCGCAACTCGGGGTCGGGCGGAAACCTCTTGACCAGTGACAGGAGCACCATGGCGCGGTCGTGGTCAGACTCGACGAGCGCCGAGGCGTCGAGTACACCCAGCCACACCTCGCGGCTGAGAGGCCGCTTCGCGACCTGGGAGAGGACGCGTCGACTCTCGTATGCGGAGTCAATCGTTCTCGCCGTCGCAAAGAATGCGCCGGCGGTCGTTGAATCGACGCCGTGTCTCGTCACAAACGCGCTCAGCACGGTCGCGCACTCGAAATCAGATTCGATGTCAGCTGCCGCGACCAGGAGATTGTTCCTGGCGTCGGCATCCAGGTCAGCTCGTGCGATTACCGCCTGCAAGGCGCGCCGTTTCTCGAAATCCGAGCTCATGGTCTGGATTGCCGGGAGCAATGCGTCCACCGCCCTAGCGGAGCTCGTGGTCGACGTCATGACCGACCGAATCACGATGCCCTTTTCAAAATCGGAGGTCATGGTCGAGATCGACTGAAGCACAAAGTCGCCTGTTCCAGGGACGGCGCCAGCGCCCTGGAGGAGCGCAATAAGTGCGCGTCTGCGCTCGAAATCCGAGCTCACCTGACTGGCCACATCAACGTAGGCTTGAATGGTGCGGATGTCTTTGGCAGCCATCGGAGCGGCGGCGCGAAGTGTTTGAGCTTGCTCGAAATCCGATGCGATGACGTCTGACGCAAGCGCGAGGGCCCGGGTCAGCGTTGGCGCGTCGAGTGGCGTCGCCGCAAAGAGCTGCCTGAAGTACACGCGGCGGGCAAAGTCGCTCTCGAGCTTTGCGATCTCGTCGAGCACGCCGTTGACCCCGCGCGAGGCCAGAATCCGCCGGGTGCGCGACTCGGCTCCAAGCCCAGACCGTCTGACCAGGCTCGGCAACTCAGCCGCCAACCACTGTCGAGCGTCTTCGCCGTAGGGGCGCGCCTGGCCGGCAACGTAGTATCTGCGCGCAATTCCTCCACCGTCGGCCCGGAGTTCGATCGTCCGCGGTATGAACAGCCTCCAACTTCGCAGTGTCAGATACCCACCAGGAGACAAGCTCTCAACGTCGGTGAGATCGTCCTTGAATTCGAACGTTCCACGGCCGCGCACATCCATCCCAGACCCAAAGCTCGTCCACTTCATCCTGAACTCGTGGTCCGACCACCTGGTAGTTGCTGGAGCCGGCGGAGCTGGTGGAGCCGGTGGAGCCGGTGCATCGGTGGAGCCGGTGCAGTCGGTGGAGCCGGTGGAGCCGGTGCAGTCGGCGGAGCCAACAGAGTCGGCGCAGTCGGACGCACCGGAGGTGTCGGAGGCTGTGGCGGCAGCGCTGGCCGTACAGATGACGGCTGCCCCGGTGGTGCCGGCGGAGGGGCTGGCACACGCGGCGTTGACCGTCCTGGAGGCACTGGCAGCGCCGGCGGACTTGGAACCACCGGCGGACCTTGCAGCTCTAACGGCTCGAGCTGAGCTGGTTGTATCGGATTGAGAGGGTCAGGCGGGTCGGGTGGATCCGGTGGATCCGGTGGGTCCGGGGGATCCGGCGGGTCCGGGGGATCCGGCGGGTCCGGGGGATCCGGCCGATCCGCGGGATCGATTGGGTCACTCGGATTCACGGGATCGAGTACAGCTGGTGTTTGGGGCGGCTCGGGAAGCGGAACGACGCCTTGGGGAAGCGCCGTTTCTCTCGCCTCCATCTCGACCCTCGAGACACGGCTCGCCGCTCCATGCCACAGCTGCGCCGTTCCAGTGCCTGCCGCAAGGAGAACCGTCAGACCAACGCCGAAGATCCAACTTGACGAGGATCGCGACTGGTCTGTGATGGGCGCGCGCAAGATCCGTCGAACGCGACGGAACAACGAACCGTCCGTGACGGCAAGCGCGACACGGCTGGACACCACCCGCCAGCTTTCGAGCTCGACGAGCGCGTGTGCGTAGTCGACTGGGTCGCCGCAAACGCTCACGGCGATCTCGTCGCAGCAGTGCTCGCGTTCACTGCGAATCTGCGCCGAGATCCACCATACGCCCGGGTGGTAGAACAACAACGTTTCGGCCACGGTCTGCAGGAGATTGACCAGGTAGTCGTGGCGCCTGATGTGTGCGAGCTCGTGGACGAGAATGGCCTCGACCTGGGCGGGCGTCAGGTTCGCCAGCGCCGCGACGGGCATCAACACAACGGGCCGCAACCATCCCACCACGGTCGGGACGTCGACGAGCGCCGAATTGACCACCCGTGGTGCGACGCGCATACGCAATAGGATGGCGAGACGATCGCAGACGTACTGTGTCTTCGACGGCGCCAGGGACCGCGCGGCAGCATGGAGCCCGCGGACGTGCCACCACCCGGCGAGCAGGCAGCCCAGCAACAGCACGACGCCACTAGCCCAGAACAGGACGATCGTCGGGATCCACGGGTCGACCTTCGCCAACCAGGGGCTCAACGGCAGGCCTTCCCACGGCGTCCTCTCGACAATTGGTCCCGACGTCGAAGGCACGGTCAGGGCAGTGGGTGGCGTGGCAGTGGGAATGACTGACAGGCGACTCTGCGAATCGAGCGGTCGCAGTCCCACAAGCGTCACGACGAATGCCCCGAGCATGAGCGCCAGGCCGGCGCACGCGATCAGATAGCGCGCGTTTGCAGAGCGACGCTCGACGAGCCGAAGTGCGGCAGCTGTGGCAAGCGCGATCGCCGACCCTTGCCACACGAAGTAGATCAATGCCCATCCGACAGCATTCGTGAGCGGGTTCATCGTGACCCTCCGCGCTTCTTGTCGAGGAACCGCCTGATTTCGGCCAGCTCTTCGGGGGACGTCCTGTTCGCGGCAAGGGCCTGCAGCACGAGCTTGGCCGCGGACCCACCGAAGGCACGGTTCAGCAGGTCGGACACGAGCTTCCGTTGTGTCTGATCCTGCGTGTACGCGGCTTCATACACGTGCGTTCGTGCGCTCTCGTCGCGTCGAACCAGGCCCTTCTCGGTCATGATTTGAAGCAGCTTCAAGGCGGTGGTATATCCGGTCGCTCGTCCAAGCGCCTCGACGACCTGCCGGACGGTGCTCGGGCCCTGCGACCAGAGCACCCGCAGAATAGACAGCTCGGCATCGGTCGGCTTTCTGACGGGGTGTTTCACGGGCCGGATTATCTACGACACTCTTCGTAGATGTCAATACGAAGGGCATCGTAGATCCGGGCAGCGCATGGACGAGGTAGCGACGAGGTGGATGGCGCGCTGGAATCTACGTCGGGTTGTCCGGGAGCAAGAGCGATCGCGCCTCGCGGGCCCATCCTTCTTCCCACGTCGGTCGGGCCGACTTGCGCGCACCGCTGCGCAGCCGGTCGAGCAACGGCTGATGACCGGGAAACGTCTCGAACAGATCGAACAGGACGTCGGCCAGCTGGCGGGCGGTCGAAAACAGCAGACCATTGTCGCCGTGTCGCACGCGCTCGGCGAGACAGGCGCCGTAGTCCAGAGCGCAGACAGGTACGCCTGCGCCAAAGAGATCGGCGACCTTCATCGGAATGTCCAGGCCGGACGACGAACGGTGGAGACACAAGCCGAGGTCGGCGCTGCCAACGACACGTGGATAGTCCTCGGGCTCGAGCCAGCGCGTCCGCAGTTGGATGCGCCGCGACGCCAGTCCCGCGAACCGCCGCTCGAACTCCGCGCGCCGCGTTCCATCTCCGGTCACAAGAATCACCAGATCCGGGAACCGCCGTGACGATACCGCCGCTTCCCACCCGCGGATGCGCTCTTCGAGGCGCCAGACCGCCTCGATCGCCACGTCGAAGTCCTCGTCTTCGGTCCAACTGGTGGGACACACGATGAAGCCCACGATGGCGCCGCGGATCCCGAGCCGAGCGAACAGTGCTTGACGAAACTGTTCCCGCTCCGATCGTTCGATTCGACGCGAACACCGACGCCGGCCGGTCGTAAAGGACGCGAGCTCCGGACACGCCAAATCGACTCTCGAGAAACGCCGCCAGCCCACGCGAGACACATAGGTTGCCATCCGCGCGACGAGCATCGCGGCGCTCGAACCAGCGGGCCAGGCGAACGACCGGGTTCCATCCTCCGAGCCGCAGCTGCAGGAGCGTATAACCGAGATTGTGCCAGTCGATGACCAACCGGACACCTCGGCGGCGCAGCGAAAACCAGGTGACCGCCAGTGTCGGAAAATGCGGTGGGTTTTGGACGAGGACGAGGTCCGGATGCGGCAGCGCTCTCAACGTGCGCCACAGTCGAAAGCTCAAGCGGCACGCGTCCACAGCCGCACCGAATGTGTACGTCACCGCCGTGAGTCCCTTCCGATAACGGAGCGTCGATCCCGCGACGCGATGGACACGGATTCGGGGTTCGTCCCCGATCGATGGCGGCACGGGCGTGCCTTCCAAGCCGACGAGGTCTACTTCAATAGCAACGGCCGCCAGCGCACGGGCGTGGTAGCACATGCGGGCGCTCCGACCCAAGTCACCTAGTGCGACGACGACGGCTCTCATCTTGGGGAAGGCGTGCGGGGGCTACCGATATTGTACCGGGGGTTGAGCTCCAGATCTCAGGAACCTTGCACACCGCCTCGGCGAGCACGCTCGATTTTCGCGTCGCGCTCCGACAGGAGGCGTTCGCGAGTGCGTCGGTAATCGGCAGCCATCGTTTCGCGCGCGGCCGGGTCGAACGTTCGGACCAGCGCCGATTGGTGCATCACTTCTTCCTGAGCCAGCCTGGCTTCGTAGGTGTTCCGGATTTCGGCGATCGCGGCCTTCTGCTCTTCCGTCACGGGTTGCCGCGCGATCCCTTCTTGTTCGTCTTTCTGGCGCAAGCGCTCCATCGCAATCTCGAAGGCGCTTTTGGGGGGTTGATCAGTCATGAGCAGGTCCGTTCTGGTTGTGGGTCATACAGAATCTTTCGACTTCGTCCTTTTGCGTCCTCTGCGACAAGACTTCACGTTTCTGCAGCGCTCTACACTTCCCGTCCCGGCCACAACTTCTCGCCGGTGATCAGTCGCGCTCGTCTCTGGAACGTCACGTAGGCCCACGCCCATTCTCCGATCACGGCCAGGCGATTGCGAAAGCCAATCAACCAGAAGATGTGGACGAGGAGCCAGAGCAGCCACGCCAGGTAGCCGGACACCTTCAACGAAGCGATATCGGCGACCGCGGATCCGCGACCGATCGTCGCCATATTTCCGTAGTTGCGGTAGCGGAACGGCGCGAGCGGTTCACTGCGGATCGCGCGCACGATATTTCGGGCCGCGTGCGCGCCTTGCTGTTTGGCTACCTGGGCGACGCCGGGAAGAGGCTTACCGTCCTGGGACAACGCGCAGATATCGCCGACCACGAACATCTCCGGATGGCCCGGAACCGCGAGCGTCGGCTCGACGAGAACCCGGCCGGCGCGATCGAGCGGCGCATCGAGCGAGCGAGTGAGGGGTGATGTCGCAACGCCTGCAGCCCATAAGAGCGTCTGGGCCGAAATCGCTTCCGCGCCAACCTGAACGCCTTCCGCATCGATGTTGGTGACCATGGCATTGGTCCTCACTTCCACCCCGAGGCGCACCAGCGACTCGAAAGCCGCCTTCCGAAGAGGCGCCGGAAAGGCCGGCAGGACATCTGGCCCTCCTTCAAGGAGCAGGATCCTGGCAGATTCGGGACGAATCGACCGAAAGTTGCGCGTCAGGGTTCGGCGTGCGATTTCGGCGAGCGCCCCGGCGAGCTCGACCCCGGTCGGCCCTCCGCCGACGATCACAAACGTGAGCAACCGCTTCTGAGCATCTGGATCAGGCTCTCGTTCCGCCGCCTCGAACGCGAGCAGAACCTGTCTCCGGATCTCGAGCGCATCATCAAGGGTCTTGAGACCGGGGGCCCGCGACTCCCAGTCGGGATGGCCAAAGTATGCGTGGGTCGCACCGGCGGCGACAATCAGATAGTCGTACGAAATCGAGTCCGCACCGGCATCGGCGCGCCGGCCGGCAATCACGATACGCCGCTCGCTCGGTACGATGGCCTGAACGTGGGCGAGCAACACCTGCACGTTTCGTTGGCGTCTCAAAACCCAGCGGATGGGCGATGACACGTCGGCCGGAGAAAGCGATGCCGTCGCGACCTGATACAACAACGGCTGGAACAGATGATAGTTGTGCCGATCGACGAGCGTGAGACGCACGGGTGCGCCGTTCAACGCTTGCGCGGCTTCGAGACCTCCGAAGCCGCCGCCTATGATCACCACATGCGGATGTTCAGCCATGAGTGGGTCGGAAGTCTCCAGTCTGAAACTTGTTGACAGTCTGACGTGATGTTGAACGCTCGAGGCTTCAGACTTGAGACCTCCGGACTTCCTCGATAATACTGGCCTATGGCCATTTCTCGAGGTTCTCATCAAGGCGAGCTCGGCAGCGTGACGTCGATTGTCGAGACGGCATGTCCCCTGGATTGCCCCGACGCCTGCAGCCTTTCCGTCACCGTCCAACGCGGGCGCGTCGTCGAAATCGACGGGTCGCGCAGGAATCCAGTGACGGGCGGCTTCATCTGCGCAAAGGTCCGGAAATTCGACCAGCGTGTATACGGTGCGGATCGACTGCAGTATCCGGCAATTCGCTGCGGGCCAAAGGGGCAGGGGAAGTTCAAGCGGGTGCCTTGGGACGAAGCGCTCGAGCTCGTCGCCGACCGATTTCGCCGAGCCAAGGCCGAGTCTGGTGGCGCGTCGATTCTGCCCTTCTCTTACGGTGGGTCCAACGGGCTGTTGACCCAGGACAACCTCGACGCGCAACTCTGGCGCCGCTTCGGGACGTCGCGACTCGCACGCACCGTCTGCTCGGCGCCCACCGGCGCCGCCAACCAGGCGCTCTACGGCAAGATGCCGTCGGTGACCTACCAGGACTACCCGCACGCGAATCTGATCGTCCTCTGGGGGATCAACCCGTCTGCGACCGGCATTCACATGGTGCCCTACTTTCGCGAGGCCGAAAAGCGCGGGGCCAAGATCGTGGTGGTCGATCCTCGGACCACGCCTCTCGCGCGGTCGGCAGACCTTCACCTCCCCGTGCGGCCTGGAACCGACGTCGCCGTGGCGCTTGCAGTGCACCGCCATTTGTTCGAAAGCGGCCAGACGAATCCCGCTTTTCTCGAGCAGCATACGACCGGTGCCAGCCAGCTTCGAGAGCGGGCCGAGCCGTGGACTATCGAGCGCGCTGCCGAGGTCGCCGGCATTTCCGCGGCCGACTTGGCCCGCTTTGCGGAGTTGTACGCTTCGAGCTCGCCGGCCTTGATCAGGTGTGGCTGGGGACTCGAGCGCAATCGCAATGGCGGCAACGCTGTGTTGGCCGTATTGTCGCTTCCGGCGGTCGGCGGCAAGTTTGGCGTGCGCGGCGGCGGCTACGCGCTCAGCAACTCCGCGTCGTGGGGGATCGAACGGCCCTGGATTCGATCCGAGGAGCCGTCGACGCGATTGGTGAACATGAATCACCTGGGACGCGCGCTCACTGAGTACACCGATCCACCCGTCAAAGTGTTGTTCGTGTACAACTGCAATCCCGCCGTCACGGTGCCCGATCAACGCCGGATCCTGCGGGGCCTTGAACGCGAGGACCTCTTCACGGTCGTCTTCGAACAGGTGATGACCGACACGGCGTTGTATGCAGATGTGGTTCTGCCAGCAACCACGTTCCTCGAGGGGTACGACTTCGCGAAAGCGTACGGCCCGATCAACCTGGATCTCGCGAAGCCGGTGGTGGATGCAGTCGGAGAAGCCCGATCGAACGCCGATGTGTTCGGGGATCTGTGCGCGCGATTGGGTCTGCTTTCCGAAAACGAGCCCGGGGGCGAGCTCGAGCTGACGCTTCGCGTCCTCGATTCGCTGCCTGGAACCATCGGGCAGGACCTGCGGGCGGGCGAACCGCCTTCGCCTTCCTTCGGGTTCGCACCGATTCAGTTCGTTGACGTCTTTCCCAACACTCCCGATCGTCGGGTCAATCTCTTCCCGGCCGATCTCGAGACCAGCGCGCCGATGGGCCTGTACCGGTTTCAGCCCGACCCAGCCACCGAGCGGTTCCCGCTCGCGCTGATTTCCCCGGCAAGCGAGCGAACGATTACGTCGACGCTCGGCGAGCTGCCGAGGCCCGACGTGAAGTTGTCGATGCATCCGTCAGACGCCAACAACCGCGGCCTCGCCGACGGCGACATGATTCGCGTCTTCAATGAGTTGGGCGAAGTGCACTGCCCGCTCAGTGTGACACCCGCCATGCGTGAGGGAATCGTGAGCCTGCCGAAGGGACTGTGGCGCCGAAGTGTCAAGAACAGCCTGACTGGCACGGCGCTCGTTCCAGACACGTTGACCGATCTCGCCGGAGGCGCCTGCTTCAACGACGCGCGCGTACAGGTGGCGTCGCTCGCAACGGCATGAACGCTGGAGGCTGGAGGCTAGAGGCTGAGAGGCTAGAGGCTGGAGGCTAGAGGCTGAGGTGAGCTAGAGGCTTTACCAGCCTCCAGTCCCCAGCCTCTAGCGGAATCCTACTGCAGTCGCACGACCAAGGCAGCACGACGGTTGAGCCGTCGCGTTTCCTCGCGTGCGTTATCGAACTTCGGCCGTTCTTCGCCGTAACTGATGTTCGTCATTCGGTCGGCTGCGATACCCCGGCTCTGGAGGTACTGTCTCACGGCGACTCCCCTGCGCTCGCCGAGCGCCAGGTTGTATTCCGCCGTGCCGATGTTGCAGGTGTGCCCCTCGATGGTGATGCGCAACGTCGGATTCTGATTGAGGGCAGCAACCGCTTCGTCGAGCACGCGCGTCGCTTCAGGCCGCAGCGAGTAGCGGTCGAAGTCGAAGTACACGTCCTCGAAGACGATTTGCCGAACAGGCGGCCGCACGACCTGCACGTTGGCGGTGGCCGTAGCTGTACGGTTGTCAGTCGGACAGGTCACGGTGATGGTGATGGGGACTGTGCCTTCCTGTTGCCCCGCGGTCCACCCGGTTTGCGCGGCGGCCGGCATCGCCAGCGTGCCACTCGGCGCGGTCCAGCGATACGTGACCGCGCAACTGATCGAAGACATCGCAGTTGCCGTGCAGTTCGAGGTCGCGCCCGGGGCCACGGTGTTCGGGTTACACGCCGCAGTCACCGTCAGAGTGTGTTGCGCTGCTGGCGCAGGAGGCGGCGGAGGTGGCGGTGGCGGTGGCGGCGCGGGTGCAACGTAAACGCGCACGCCGGGGTGATACCCGATCCGCACCTGCCAGTCCCAGAAGTCGCCCGACTCCGTGTCATCGTTGCCCGCGGTTCGCGAAGGAATCCGGTCGATCGTCGGCGTGTTGGCGCTCAACCCGCCGCCGATGAAAAAGCCGTTCCGCGCTTGGTAGGTGAGGCCTACGGTCCAGCGGGTCAGGTTCTCCACGTCAGAAACGATCGGCGCGAAACTCCCGTCCTCCCCGATCAACGGGGGATTCTGGATCGTCACTTGGTTATCGACTGGAGCCCTGCCGGTCAACTCGCCCGTGACTCGGAGGGGGCTGCGGGACGGGAACGCCGCGCCCGCACCGTACCGGAACGCCCCGTTCGGCGCGTCGAAGCCTTCGGCACTGCTATAGAAGCTCCAACCCAAATACCCCGATACCTCGACAAATCGGTTGGTTTCTTTGCTCGCAATGAAATCGAAGGTCCAGTCGGTGCCGCTGCCCAGAGCATCATCATCACCAGTCGGAAACTGGATCATGGCGCGCGCTGCGACGGCGACACCCTGCTGGCGGTATTCCGAGAGGATGTTGAACTTCGCGCCAAGGTAGAAGTCGCCGATATTGTCGCCGGTCCAGTACTGACTCACTTGGGGATACCGATCGATGATGCCGCCAAAGTCGGTCGCCGTCGCGGGACCGAACAATGGACGCAGGTCGCGATCGATACGGGTGTCGAAGATTAACGAGCCGAAGATTTCGGCCCGATCCTTGATGCCCACGCCGAATGTGCCGGCAAAGTCCCCGACGTTGCTATAGCCCTGGGCGAAGTTCGTGCCGCGGCGGTACCCGCTTGCCGACCATTTCCCGTGGGGCAGGATTTCGGCGGTCGGCACGAACCAGATGCCCGTGTCGCCGAAGAATGTGTTGGTCGCCGGTCGTAGGTCGACAGTTGTCGAAGGCGCCGCCGGTTGTTGGGCCGCCGCTGAAGACGTCTGCCCCGCGGCCGGGGCAGAGGGTCCGGACTGCGCGCGTGCGACGGTGGCGAAGGCCAATGCAAATGCGCAGACCACTACAGACGCGATTAACATTGTCGTCGCTCCTTGTCGTCGGACCGCTTGGCAGACGTCCGTTTGCTCGAGTCACTCTGCATCGAAACGCTCCTGATGACTCGGAAGATCCGGAGCGCTCGTCGACGGCTGCGCCTCGCTCGTAACGAGCCGGCCGCGTCCGCCGCGACTCACCTGACCACCCTTGCGGCCTGCCGATCGGGCTTCGTCTGCCGTCCATTCGTGGGCAGTTCCCTTTTCGTGGGCCGCGCGTCCACCCTTGCTCGCAATCTCTCGCTGCTTCTCTGGCGCCATCGACGCGAATCCTCGACGTTCCCTTCGTTCTGTGCTCGCCATTCCGCCCTCCATAAGAAATGTGTCCGAGGCCAAATCCTCCTGGGCGGACTCAACGTCCGGGCGGCGATGGATTCGGACAGGACGCGGAACATCAACTCTTATGCCATAGCGGGCCCGAAACGAGAGGTCTAAATTCTTACACAACTGCCTCTTGCAGGGACCTGTTCAAATTTACGGTCGAGGCCGATTGCAGCAGATCCCTACAGTAGGGCTAGTGAATGGTAGCAATTACATTCGCATCGGACATTGGAGTCAATCCCTATAATTGGAGTCAATCCCTATAAACGGGTAAAGTCGCGGCGGCGGCCTTCAAACTCGGCCCTTTTGGCTTGAAAAAGTCGCATCCTGCACAATTTCGCACATCAAATCGATAGCCGACCACCGGAAACCACATGGGATGCGCGCAGTACAAAAGCTCACCATCCTCGATGGTCTGGACGCTGAGATCAGTAGGAATGTGAGTAGTGCGCCGGCTGTACCAACAGGCGCGATGCCGCGTTTCGGGCTCGACGTTCATTTCGTCTGTTGTGGAACGTACCCGGGTGGCAACGCGGCGCCTTCCCCGAAAAAGAAATCCTCCATGTGCTTCGCGACGAGCTCCTGGGCTTCTTTCTGCCAGGGCATCAGCCGGTACTCATTGAGGATCATCTTCATGCGCTCTTCCCAGAGCTTCCAGGCATCAGCCGACACCTGGTCGTAGATCCTCTGCCCGAGTTCACCGGGCCACGGCGGATCGTCGAGGCCGGGAAGCTCCTTCTGGAACTTCACGCAGAAGACCTTACGCCCGCTCTTGTTCCCAGCGGGTCGAGCGGGCGGCGGATCACAGTCAGCCATGGCGCACAGTGTACCGCATCTGGATCTCGATCATCGGGCGATTCGGCGAGCTCTGCGTCAGAAAACCTGCAGCTCTGGCTCGACCTTGAAACGCAGACATTCGTGCGCGAGCCGGAGCGATTGCTCCACGACATCGGTCGCCGCGTTGCGCGCAAAAATGAATCCGAGATAGCTGGCACCTTCCGGCAGCGGAACCAGCCTCTGGTCAAGCTTGGCCGTCACCGTCACCTCATCAACGCCGGAAATCGAACGGGCCTCGTCTACGCCCGATACCCCGCGATAGACGCCGCGAGCCGGAATCGGAATCATCATGACTCCCGATGCGCAAGGCTCGCGGGACCAACCGTCGGGCGATTCACCCAAGGCGTGGCGCAAGAGGAGCTCCTCGAGAGCAATTGCAGGAGCCCTGGTCTCCTCGGCGTGCTCCGTCTGGCCGTCGGCCACGCACGGCCGAAACCGCAACACCTTGGCGCACAGGCCGCCGATAGGGCGGGCGGCGACTTCAAGAACGAAAACGCCGTCATCGTTGATGCGGCACTCCGCGTGAATCGGCCCATGCCAAAGACCAATCGCTGACGCAGCGCGGGCCACCGCGTCCGCGACCTGTCGCTGGACCTCGCCGGGCAAGCCCGACGGTGTGACGTAGATCGTCTCCTCGAAGAAGGGACCGTCGAGCGGATCGGGCTTGTCGAAGAGCGCGAGAACCTTGAGCACGCCACGATGCAGCAGCCCTTCGAGCGCGAACTCCCGTCCATGAATGAACGCTTCGACGATGATCCGCGCGTGGGCGTCGTTCCGTTCCGCGCGGATGTCTGGCCGCCGCAACAGCGTTCGGAGCCGCGCAAACGCTGCAAGGAACGATTCGACATCGTCGGCCCGAATCACCCCCCGGCTTCCCGACAAGGCGACGGGCTTGATGACGCAGGGGAACGAGATCCTCGTCGCGAGATCGTGTGGGTCGTCGTCGATTCGTGCCGGCTCGAACCAGGGAACCAGCATGCCCATCTCTCGCAAGCGCTCCCGGGTGCGTTGCTTGTCGCGGGCAACCGCCGAGGCCCTTGCTCCGTGTCCCGGCAGGCCGAGCGCCTCCGCCGCACTCGCCGCGATGACCGTCGGGCGATCTCCGACTGCGACGATGCCGTCGATTGGAACTTTTTCAGCCGAGGCGAGAATCGCCTCCAGCGAGCCGACCTCGTCGTGGAACCGAATTGGAATCGCCTGATCTCGCCACGGATCGTCGAGCATGTGGCACCGATCGGTCGCAAGGATCAGCTGGATGCCTAACTTCTCGGCCGCGCTACCGAACGCTCTCGTCTGGTATCCAGTTGTCGTCGCGAGCAACAGAACTCGCTTCATGATCAAGCTTCCAGCTTCCGGCTTCCGGCCCCCTGCCCCCAGCTTCCAGCTCCTCTAGCCTCTAGCCTCTAGCCTCTAGCCTCTAGATGAGCCTAATCTCGTCCGGGTTTGGCTCCGCGCAGCAGTACCAAGGTTCGGTCATGTATGGCACCGCGGCGCGTCGATGGGATGGGCTCGCAGTCGGCGCTTCACGCGCAAGTCCGGCCCGTTGGTGTGCGAGCGCACTGATCTCGGCAAATACCGTCGGACGGTCTCTGGCGACGCTTGCGCCAACGATCGCTGCGACGTCCCGCTGGAGCTCGTCGACGCGCGGATCGGGATGGCACCAGGGATAGCTGAGCGTCGCACGATCGAACCGGCCGACAAGATGCCGAACATCGTCCAACTCGAGCAGCTTCGAACTCTGCGTGATCAAGAGACGGATCGCCAACTGAATCGGCGCAACGTGATCGACCAGGTCGAGCACCTCGATCGTTTCGAGCAAGTCGCAATAACCCTCGAGCGTCAGCCAGGGATGGAATGCAACGAATGTTGGAACCAGTGTCAGGTCACTCGTACGGCAGCATTCAACCGCGTCAAAGAAATCGCGTCGAGTGTGTCCCTTCAGAAGACGTGCCAGAGCTTCGTCGTCCACCGATTCCACGGCGCTCGTGACGAACAAGCACCCCGTCTGCCGAAGCCCCGGAAGCAGATGCCGATGCTGAAGCAGATGCTCGATCTTGATCGTGACGTCATAACTCACGGTGGGATGAGCCGCGTGCAGGGCTTCGACCACGCGCATCGCATGAGTGGGACCGTTGAGAAAGTCCGGATCGCCAAACGTAATGTGCTGAGCACCGCCGTCGATCAATGCGTCGATGTCAGCCATGACGACGTCAGGCTGGACGATGCGGAACTGTCCCTGGTAGATGGGGACAATCGGGCAATGGCGGCACAGGTGCTTGCAGCCGCGGCTGGCCTCGGTCGCACCGACGACTTTTCGCGTGCCGTCGGGCATCTGCAACGAGGCGTACCCGTCGAGCGGTGGCAATCCGCGGCGATCGGGAACGAGGAAATGGATGCGCGGTATGGCACGGCGCGCCAGTGTCGCCTCACCATCCGGCTCGGTGTGCGACCTGTGATCGAGGTGTGCACTTTGAATTTCTCTGGCGAGGCCGGCCAGATCCTCTTCGAACTCGCCCCCCAGTACGTTGTCGACGCCAATCGAGCGCAGCCACTCGGCGTTGAGAGGCCCGTATAGGCCGTACGCGCAGATTCGGGCGGACGCGTTGAGTCGCCGGACCTTGGCAATCGCTGGCCCCGCCAATCGCGTCGCCGTGTGCATTGGGAGGTGAAAGGCGATAAGGGAGGCCGCCTGAATCACAGCCTCGCTCAGGCGCTCCTTCGCAAGATCGACGCAGGTGACGTCCCATCCGGCCCGGCGCAACCAAGCCGCCGGGGACGCCAGCCCGAAGGGCTGCCTGCCCAGCTCATATGTGCTGATGAGAACTGCGTGCATCCATGAGCCTCAGAAGCTTGAACTTGAACGAGCCTTTGAACGGACTTTTGAACGAACCTTGAACGAACCTTTGAACCCTTGAACCTTTGAACCTTGAACCGTTCTTTAGTGTATCCTGCCCCAAATGGCTCTTCCTGCCGCCCGCGCAGAGGCCGTCCCGATCGATCGCCGCTTCTTCGGACATCCGCGTGGGCTGTCGACTCTGTTTTTCACCGAAATGTGGGAACGCTTCAGCTACTACGGTATGCGGGCGTTCCTCATCTTCTACATGACGGCCAGCGTCGCCACCGGCGGGATGGGCCTCGATATCGCGACAGCGGCCGCCATCTACGGGACCTACACGTCGCTCGTGTATCTGATGTGCGTACCGGGCGGATGGATCGCCGACCGCGTCTTTGGCCAGCGCAAAGCGGTGCTGTACGGCGGCATCCTGATCGCGTTGGGGCACTACTCTCTGGCCGCGCCATGGTCGTCGACGTTTTATCTCGGTCTCGGGCTCATCGTCTTGGGCACAGGGCTCCTCAAACCGAATATCAGCGTCATCGTCGGCCAGCTCTACTCTGCGAGCGACGCCCGCCGCGATGCGGGCTTTTCGATCTTTTACATGGGGATCAATCTGGGCGCTTTTTTCGGCCCGCTGGTGGCCGGCTTTCTGGCCCAGGATCCCCGGTTCCGAGCCGTACTCGAAGGCTGGGGGCTGAATCCGAGTTCCGCGTGGCACTGGGGATTCGGGGCCGCTGGCGTCGGCATGACGCTCGGGTTGATCCAGTATCTCGCCAGTGGTCGCGCTCTAGGCTCCGCCGGCGTCGTGCCGGGCGGCGCCTCCACTCCCCAACTGGCCGCCAAGTTCAAACGCCAGGCAGCGCTCTGGGGCGGCGGCGCCTTGGCGCTCTTGGTTCTTGTCGGTGTGGCCGCAGCCGCAGGCATTGTCACCATCGAGCCGACGACGGCCCGCGATCTCATGGCGTATTCCCTGCTGGTGATCACGATCGTCTTTTTCACGACTCTCTTCCTCGATCGAAGCTGGACGCGGCAGGAACGCGGGCGCTTGTGGACGATATTCGTGTTCTTCCTGGCGGCCGCGATCTTCTGGTCGGTGTTCGAGCAGGCCGGCTCGACGTTGAACCTGTTCGCAGACCGCAGCACTCGCAATCAGCTCCTGGGCTTCAGCTTTCCGAGCAGCTGGTTCCAATCGCTGAACGCGCTGTTCATCATCGTCTTCGCGCCGCTGTTCGCCTGGCTCTGGGTGAGGCTCGGCTCGAAACAACCGAGCAGCCCGGCCAAGTTCTCACTCGGCCTGATGGGGGTCGGTCTCGGCTTCGTCTTTCTCATTCCGGCCGCCACCCGGGCCGGATCTGGCGGACTCGTCAGTCCGATGTGGCTGACGACCGTCTATCTGATACACACCTTCGCCGAACTGTGCCTCAGTCCGGTGGGCCTGAGCTCGATGACGAAGTTGGCACCCGCCCGCATCGTCGGCTCGATGATGGGCGTTTGGTTTCTCGGCGCATCGGTTGGCAACTTCATCGCCGGACAGCTGGCAGCCTTTTATGAGGAGATGCCGTTGCAGCAGCTGCTTGGCGCGGTCAGCATCCTTCCGATCGCTGCGGGAATCCTCATGCTGCTTCTCGGGAAGCGTTTCAACGCCATGATGGGCGGCGTGAAGTGATCAGAACAGCGCAGATCGTCGACAGCAGATTGGCTCAGGTCGATCACGTCATCCTGAGTTCTGCGCGCTGAGTTCGGCCTCGTCGACCACCAATCATGGCTCTCGAAGAATATCGCCGCAAGCGCGACTTCACGAAGACACCGGAGCCTGCCCCCGACGTTCCCAAAAAGAAGACTCGCGAGCTTTTCTTCTGCGTGCAGAAGCACCTCGCCAGTCATCTGCACTACGACTTTCGCCTCGAGCATAACGGCGTGCTTCTGTCCTGGGCGGTCCCGAAGGGACCCTCGCTCGATCCGAAAACAAAGCGGCTCGCGATGCACGTCGAGGATCACCCTCTTGCGTACGGCGAGTTCGAGGGTGTCATCCCGGAGGGCTACGGCGCCGGACTGGTCCTGCTGTGGGATCGCGGCACCTGGAAGCCGGAAGCGGACGATGTGGACGCGGCGCTGAAGAAGGGAGACCTCAAGTTCACGCTAGACGGATACAAGCTGAAGGGGTCGTGGGTTCTTGTTCGGACGAGTGGCCGGTATTCCGGAAGCGGGCGGTCGTCCGGCGCAGCCGGGTCCGATGGTCAACGGACGTGGCTGTTGATCAAACATCGCGACGACTGGGCCGGGGATCTCGACATCACCGAATTCGCACCGCTCAGCGTGAAGAGCGGCGGCGATTTCGACGACATTCTCGCCGAAGACACGCCGGCGATTTGGCGGTCGAATCGCCCGGCCAAGGGCGGCGACGCCGGCGCGATGCTTGCCGAGATCATCGAGCGCGTGGCGACGCGCAAAACCAAAAAGACTCGCGAAACGCCAACCGGAGAAAAGGCTCGACGCGCACAGGGCGCTCGCCGTGAGCCCGTTGCCCGCAAATCATCCGCAGCCCCGAAAAGATCGCGAACACAGACGACTCGCAAACCAAAGACAACTCGCTGAGCCGTGCTCGAGGTGCATCATGTCGACAACCAGTCGCCGAACCTTCCTGCAAAGCAGCTCCCTCGCCATTGCCAGCACAGCGTGGCTCGATCCGGTTGCGGCGCGTGTCCCCACGGCCGCTGATTCATCGGTTCCCTCGGTCAAGGCGCTGACGTTCGACACCTTCGGCACGGTCGTCGATTACCGTTCCAGCGTCATCGCCGAAGGAGAGGCACTTGGGAGAGCGAAAGGACTCAGGGTCGACTGGGTCCAGTTCGCCGACGCGTGGCGGTCAGGATACCGGCCCGCGATGAATCGCGTTCGAACGGGCGAACTGCCATGGACCAAGTTGGACAGGCTCCATCGCATGACCCTCGACCGGTTGCTGGTCGAGTTCAAGATCACAGGACTGACGGAGCAGGACATCGCACACTTCAACCACGTGTGGCATCGACTGAAGCCATGGCCAGACGCGGTCGGCGGTCTCACCCGGCTGAAGAAGAAATTTGTCATCGCGCCGCTTTCGAACGGCAACGTGGCGCTCCTGACGAACATGGCCAAGCACGCGGGCCTCCCCTGGGACTGCATCCTCGGCGCCGAGGTGGCTCGCCATTACAAGCCCGACAAGGAAGCCTACCTGACCGCTGCTGAACTGCTGGACCTGACACCGTCCGAGATCATGATGGTCGCTGCCCATCAAAACGACCTGGCGGCTGCCCGCGCGCTCGGGTTCAAGACGGCGTTCGTCCCACGGCCGAAGGAAGGGCCGAACGGCGAGAAGAACCTGACGCCCGATCCAAAGTGGGACGTCGTGGCTTCGGATTTCAACGCGCTCGCCGACCGGCTTGGCGCCTGACCATGTCCGCCGACGCGAGCGTGGCCGGTCCAAAGCTCTACGGCGAGCTGGCGGCCTGGTGGCCAGTGCTGTCCGCCCCTGCAGACTATTTGGAGGAGGCGTCAATCTACCAACGACTACTCCTCGAGGCATGCAAGCGACCAGCGCAGACGCTGCTCGAGCTCGGCAGCGGCGGTGGCAACAATGCGTCGCACCTGAAGTCACGATTCGTCCTCGTTCTCGTGGACCAATCTCCGGGGATGCTCCAAGTCAGTCGCAAATTGAATCCGGAGTGCGAACACTTCCAGGGTGACATGCGCTCGATCCGCCTCGGAAGACAGTTCGACTGCGTGTTCGTCCACGACGCGGTCGTGTACATGACGACGGAAGCTGACCTGCGGAAGGCGATCGAGACCGCCTATGTCCACTGCAGACCCGGGGGCGCCGCGTTGTTCGCACCCGACCACGTTCGCGAGAATTTCGTCGCATCCACCGACCATGGTGGGCATGACGGAGCGAACCGCAGCATGCGCTACCTGGAATGGACGTGGGATCCAAATCCCGCCGACAACTCTTACGTGGTGGACTACGCCTACCTTCTCCGCGAAGGTGACGGATCTGCCACCGTCGAATGGGACCGGCATATCGAAGGGTTGTTCGCCCGCGCCGATTGGCTGCGGCTCCTGGCCGACGTCGGGTTCCAGGCGAAAGCAGTGCCAGTCGACCACTCGGAGCTCGAGCCGGGAAGCTACGAAGTATTCGTGTGCAGTCGGCCGGATTGATGCCCGATCGTGACAAGATGGGGATGATGCCGATATCGACCTCCGCGAGGATAGCGCTACTGGCGACGTGGCTCGCTTGGAGCTATGTTCTCCAGCAGGCGGTTCTCACGGCTGGCGGCCAGCGCGATCCCAACAGGTTTGCCGCCGTCAAACAATGGAAGGCCGAGGTGATCGTCAAGTCGGACTGCGACCGCACGGCGCCCGACGGATCGCGGACGCTCATCCACAATCACACGACGACCACCTACACGTTCGATCGACGCGCGACCAATGCCCGCGTCACGACGTGGGTCGGCCGCGCATCGACAATGTATCAGTGGTCGGTCGGCACCGAATTCCAGGGGAGGCGCGACATCGAAGAAGGATCGGCGTCGTACGAATCGGACGGAAAACTTGAACTGGGCGAGTCGACGAAGATCTCCATCGGTCGGATTCCGGGCCGCCCGTTCACGAGAAAGAAGTACCTGGGCGACCTACTGCTCGAGTCGTCGACGGCGAATGACGAACCGCCGGCCGCGGAACTGTTCGAAGCGCCCCTCCCTGCCGAGAGCGGAGCCATGACCGGAGAACGCACGGAAGCCGCGTATTCGCTTCTGGGTGGTCTGGTCCTCACCTGCCCTGCACATCGCCGCTGGACCATCCGCGCCTTCTGATTGCATCAACCGTCCGCATTTGCGTCGCGCCCGGGATTGCGTAGATGTATTCGGCAAACGGTTCTCGGCTGGTGGCTCGAACTGAGATCGGGGTCTAGTCAGCCTCAAGCAGTCGACGCGACAAAACGCTCCATACGGCGTAGGCGAGCCGAAGCCGGTCGTGCCTGGCAATCTCGCCGGCCCAGAACTCACCGCCAACCAACTCACAATGCGACGGCAGGGTTCCCAGCGCCAGCGGTTCCTTGTGTTCGAGAGCATAGCGGCCAAGTACCCGGGGCGACGGCCACTTCTCGTTGACAATCACCACGTCGACGCGACGACCGATGGCCTCCTCGATGCGCGCGACGGCGTCAGCAGCCGTGAAGCCGGCCATACCCCGACCCTCCGTCAGGAGATTCGCGATGAGGATGACCGGGCCGTTCATCTTGGCCATCGCCTCGGGCACTCCACGGACCAAGAAAATGGGCATCAGGCTCGTGTAGAAGCTGCCAGGACCAATGATCGCTGCGTCGAACTCGCCAATTGCCGTGGCGACGGTCGGATGAATCCAGACGGGAGGCTCCAGCCAGATGCGACGGACGAGGCGGCCCGACGATTGCCCCGCGTCCACCTCAACTTCGCCACGCGTGATCGAGCCATCGCCGTACTCGGCGCAGACCGAGGCCTGCTCGACGCTGACGGGCCAGACACGCCCGCGGCATCCGAGCAACGCGCGCAGGCCGTCTACCGCGTCGAGAAAGTCACCGCTGTACCGCTGCATCATCGACAGCAGCAGATTGCCGCCGGTATGTCCGCCGAGTCGCGCGTGTTCGAGCGTCGGCAGCCGGGCCAACAGAACGCGGCGGGCCTCGCGCGCGTTACGCGACAAGGCCAGTGCGCATTTCAAGATGTCGCCGGGCGGCAGGACACCAAGCTCGTCCCGTAGCTGGCCCGAGCTCCCGCCGCTGTCGAACATGGTGACGACCGCATTGACGTCCAGCCAGGGATTGTTCTTCAACCCACCGAGCAAACTCGGCAGACCTGTGCCACCACCGAAGCAGCCGACATTGATGTGGCGAAGTCGCATCCTGAACATTCTATCGGGACGGGCGCGTCGTGGCGGGAGACGTGGTTACAATGGGTGAATGACGCGCGTTCCAGAGTCGATCTCGACATTGGAGCGAGACCTCCGCGATATCTTCGGCGCACGGTTGCAGTCGCTCGTCGCGTTCGGACTCCACTCGGCCACGCCGCCTCGTCCACCGGACCATCATCACGGGGTCGATGTCGAGACGCCACGGACGCGAACCATGGCGGTCGTCGAGTCGTTGAGGGGTGACGACTTGAAGAAATGCGCGGAGCGAGCAGCCCGATGGGACGACGCCGGCCTTGCGACTCCGCTCTTGCTCGCCGCCCACGAATTCGGCCGCTCGCTCGATGCCTTCCCCTTCGAATTCGGCAGCATCCTGGCCGACCACACCATCGTCGCGGGCAGAAACCCGTTCGACGGCCTGCGCGTCGATCCCACCGATCTCAGACGCGCTTGCGAGGTTCAGGCGAGAAGTCACCTGCTGCACCTTCGAGAGGGCTTCGTCGAGGCCAGGGGACGAGCGGATGCGCTCGCGGTTCTGATTGTGCGGTCGGCGGCTCCATTTGCCGCACTCCTCACCTGGCTCGCGCGACTCGAGGGACTCGAGACTACCGCACCCGAGGCATCGGCCCGCCACGCGGAACATGTGCTGCACCTGGCTCCGGGCGTCGCTTCAGAAGTCGTAGCGCTTGTCAATGTGACCGAGATCTCCTCGGCTGAGGCGCTCCGCATCTTCCCGGCGTACCTTGATGCCGCGGAACGGCTGGTCGGTTACGTCGACACCTGGAGAGTGCGGTGAGCAGCGTCGGCTGGCAGCGCCGTGTGACTGGTCGGCCAAGCGTTCGCCATGGTCTGAAGGCCGCCGTCTGCGTCACGGCGCTCCTCACGCTCGCACAAGTCGTCGCTCGGTTCCAGCCTTCGTTTCGCGTCGGCCACGGTGCGCTGTCGCCGAGCGTCGCGGTAGAAGCCGCCGCGCTTCAACGTCGAGAATCGAAGCTTCCCGAGTTGACGCAACCAATCAACGATTTTGCCCGCGTGATCGATCGGACCAACGCCGCAGAGATCGAACGCATGATTCGAGCATTGCAGGCGGCGACCGGCGACGTTGTCGTTGTCGCCACAGTTCCCACGATCGAACCGTTCGGTGACATCCGCGAGTACGCCAACGAACTGTTCGAAAACCACGGGCGTGGTATCGGTCAGAAAGGGAAAGACAACGGCATCTTGATCGTCGTCGCCCTCAAAGAGCGCCGGGTTCAGGTCGAGGTCGGGTACGACCTGGAGCAATGGATCACAGACGGCTTCGCCGGCGAGACCAGTCGCGAATTCATCGTCCCGGCGTTTCGAGAGGGCCGCTATGGCGATGGCGTGCGGATCGGAACGGAACGGATCATCGGCCGCATCGCCCAGGGCCGCAACGTCGTCCTCGACGGCGTTCGAATTCCCGCTCAAAGGGGTTCACAGCGTCCCAATGCTTTTCCGATCTCGATCTTTTTCATCCTCTTCATCGTTCTGCTGGCGCTCAGCCGTATCGGACGTGGACCACGGCGACGCGGACGATCGTGGGGTCGCGATACCTGGAGCGGCTGGTCGAGTGGGGTGGGTCCGTTTGGAGGCGGCTGGGTTGGCGGCGATTGGGGAAGTGGTCGAGGTGGGTTCGGCGGCGGCTTCGGCGGATTCGGCGGCGGCCGCAGCGGCGGCGGGGGCGGAGGAGCCGGATGGTAGCGGGACCGGTCAATTTGCGATTGACAATTCACAATCAGGAACTAGCTTAGAGACCAGCAAAGGAAACTACAGATGACACGGAGATCCGCCATTCAACTCGTCGCGGTCGGACTCGCTGTGATGGCATCGTCCGGCTGTTCTTACAACACCTTCGTCAGCCAGGAGGAAGCCATCAAGACGCAGTGGGCACAGGTCCAGAATCAACTTCAGCGGCGCAATGACTTGATCCCGAACCTCGTCGAGACGGTCAAGGGGTACGCGGCGCACGAAGAAGGCGTGTTCAAGGACATCGCCGATTCGCGATCGCGGCTACTCGCGGCAAGAACGCCTGCGGAAAGCATCGAGGCCGCCAACCAGCAGACATCGGCTCTCGGGCGATTGCTTGCGATCTCAGAGAATTACCCGCAGCTCAGGGCGAACGAGCAGTTCAATCGTTTGATGGACGAGCTGTCAGGGACTGAGAATCGCATCGCAGTCGAACGGATGCGCTACAACGAGCGGATTCAGGAATACAACACGGCCCGCCGTCAATTCCCCTCGAACGTGACGGCCAAGCTATTCGGATTCAAGGATTACCCGCTTTTCGAGGCACCGCCGGAGGCGACGCAGGTTCCGAGGGTCAACTTCCGGCCTTCGTAGCTTTCATCGTGGACGTCCTTCTTCCGTGGGAACGTCTGCTCTGGAGTGGCCGTCCCCTTCTCACACGCGCGGACCGTGAGCGCTATCTCCTGACCGATTTCCGGCTCGTCCGCGTAGCCGGCAGCAACGTCGAAGAGGTGCTTCTCCACGACATCGTCGACGTTCGCCGGACCAAGTCACGCCTCGATCGCATTGTCGACACCTCGACGATCGTCGTCCGATTCCGCGACGGTCGGTCTGCCCCTCTCGTACTGCGAAACGTCCGCCACGGTCAGCAGCTGGCCGCCCTCGTTGAATGGCTCTCGAGCGAGCCCAGGGAGCGGCCGTCTCTGGACGCTGCCGCCATCAGGGCCGCGATGGCCTGGAATCCACAGCCGCAGTCGCGGAGCCTCCTCAAGACACTCGCCGGCTTGACTGCGGCCATCGTCGTCGTCTTCGAAGTGGCGATCGGACTGCACGGTAAGACTGCTCCCCCACCCGCATACTCGGCCGAGGACCCCATTTATCCGAACGGCCACAGGCGGAGTGACGCCGAGATTGTTCGGTTCATGGAGGACGAGGTCATGCCATGGGCCCGCGCCGCGCTCGGCCCGATCAAAGGGGGAAGCGATCGGATCAAGTGCGAGACCTGCCATGGCACGAATCCGGGCGCGCGTGGGTGGCGAACGCCAGCCGTGGCGGCGCTGCCGCAACCTGACGTCAAGGAACAGGGGTGGGAGCAGTACGGGGGTCCGATGGACGCGCAGATCCGCAATGCCATTTACGGCTATCTTGCCCAGTCCGACAAGCAAGCGAAGGCGGCGTATATGCGGGAGACCGTGATGCCCGGCATGGCGCGCCTCCTCCATCGCCCCGCGTACGACTTTACGCAGCCGTATGAATACAATCGCTCACGTCTCGCCTTTGGCTGCTACCACTGTCATCGGGTCAACTAATTGTTGAGCGCTGATTGTTCTGTTTCAGAGTTCGTGATTGTTGTCCCTGAGCGGCTCGAACCCTGAGCCCTGACCTCCCTGATCCCTGATCCCTGATCCCTGAGCGCTGAACGCCGACAGCGTATAATCCGGCCGTCCCGTTCCAAACGTATCTGGTCTGCGTAAGGAGGTTGACGTGGGCAGGATCAATCTAGGTCGCGTCGTCCTTGGCGGACTCCTGGCGGGTGTCGTAATCAACCTGGGCGAGACCGTCCTGAACCTGGTTGTAGTCGCTCAGGAAATGGAAGATTCGTTGCGGGCGAGAAATCTACCGCCGGTCGGTGGCGGGGCAATCGCGGGATTCGTCATCACTGCGTTTCTGCTCGGTATTGTCACGGTGTGGCTCTACGCGGCAATTCGTCCCCGTTTCGGCGCCGGCGTCGGAACGGCTGTGTGCGCCGGAGCCTTTGTCTGGTTTTTTGCATACCTGTACGGTGGTATCGCCTGGGCGCTGATGGGCATGTTTTCTGCAAAGCTCGTGACAATCACGACGTTGTGGGGACTTGCTGAGATTGTCTTGGCATCAATTGCCGGGGCATGGCTGTATCAGGAATGAACCGAGGCTGGTAAGATTCTAGTATGCGGCACGATACGACCATCGCGCCAGGCGGCACGACCGTCGCGAGCAGCGCATTGCTCGACCGATGGGCCGCTCACGACTGGAACGACGGGTTACGGCTCGACAACCTGCTGCCGCTAGATCGCCTGAACGTTCGAACCCTCAACAGCACCTACGAGATCGTCGTGATGACGCCGGGCACGGCCGAGGTCGTCGTGCGCGGAGGCACTTTCTTTCCCACATTCGCGCGCGCCCGTCTGGCTGGGGCCTCACTCGGAGGGAGCTTCCTCAAGCTGCACGCGATTCATGTCGGATTTCGGATGGAACTGACGTCGGAGTCTCAATCGATCATCACGAGCGCGGTGCAAGCCATTTCGATCGATCGCTCAGGCACAGTGATGTGACGGCTTCCACGAGCCGACCCCACCTTTACCCACACTCGCGCGCCGAGTACAGCTTGGCCGAAAATATGGGCGGGATTCGAGACGGTTTGCTGGCGGAGTACGATCACGAAGTTGCGACAACGAGAAGGCTGCTCGAGCGGGTGCCCGAAGACAAGCTGACGTGGAAACCTCACGAAAAGTCGATGTCGATCGGCGATCTCGCAACCCACCTCGGCAACATCCCCAACTGGGCCGAGGGGATCCTCAACCAATCGTATTTCGATCTTGGAAGCGTCTCGACGCACCTTGCGGCGCTGGGGACCAGACAGGAGATTCTCGCCTTCTACGATCGATCGACACAGCAAGCGCGCGCTGCGATGGACAAGACGGATCCCGAGTATCAAGTGATGTGGGCCCTCAAGCGCGGCGGGCAAGAGATGTTTTCGATGCCCCGCGTTGCCGCATTTCGAACGTTCGTCTTGTACCATCTCGTCCACCATCGCGGGCAGCTCAGTGTCTACCTGCGGCTCAACGACGTTCCCGTGCCTCCCATCTACGGCCCTACGGCCGATGAAGGCTGACCACGTGTGATTGAGCCGTTTGTGGCTCGCCCATCCCTCCAGAGCGGCCACCGCATGACGCTGTACGGCTGGGGGAATCCGCGCTATTTTCCTCGTTTGCCTGCGCCGACGGTGCGGTATTTCGACGTGGACCGTGAGGCGCGAGTGCTCGCCCACTGCCACTGGCACGCTCGGCCGTGGCAGTGCGCCACCATCATCGTTCTCCATGGCCTGAATGGATCGAGCGATGCACACTACATGCGCGGCGTCGCCACAAAGGCATTCGAGCGCGGCATGAACGTCGTGCGGCTGAATCAGCGAAATTGCGGCGACACCGAGCATCTCTCGGCCGGTCTGTTCCATTCCGGGCTGACTTCGGATGTCCGGCGCGTTATCGAAGAACTGATTGAGGTCGATGGTCTGCCGGCGATTGGCGTCGCCGGCTTTTCGCTCGGCGGCAATCTCGCGCTCAAGCTCGCCGGCGAGTACGGAGACGATCCGCCTCGGGTGGTGAAGGCGGTGTGCGCAGTCTCGCCGATCATCGAAATCAGCCAATGCGTGCGCGCGCTCGAGCGCCCGGGCAACATCCTGTATCAATGGAATTTCGTAAGGGATCTCAAGCGACGGATGCTGCGGAAGGACCGGTTCTGGCCGGGCCGGTTCGATCTGACGAAGCTCAACCAGGTGCGGACGGTTCGGGAATTCGACGAGGCGTACACAGCCCCCTGCTTCGGCTTCAGGGATGCTGAAGACTACTACCATCGGGCCAGCGCGATGCGGGTTGTCGATCGCGTTCGCGTGCCGGCCCTCGTCATCACCGCGGAGGACGACCCCTTCGTCCCTTCGCAGGCGTTCCGAGATCCCAGAGTGGCCGGCAATCCGTACATCAGCCTGATCGTCTGCCAGCACGGCGGGCACTGCGGCTTCGTCGGTCCTGCTTCGGGCGGCGACGACGGGTATTGGGCAGAAAAGCAGGTCGTAGATTTCGTCGAGCGCGGCGCAACGGCGACTGCGGGCCCCACGTACGCAAACGATGACCAGCGCCTCGTCCTTCAGGACTGAGGCTTCGCCTCCACGTCGGTCAATTCCTTGGGAAGCTTGTCACGTAGCATCGCCGCGAATTCCGGCCCCTTTCCCTCTTCCTCGTGCTTGAAGTACACGAACACATCCCGACACCCGCTGGTCTCGCGTGCGATGGTTTCAGACCAACGTGCGATGTCGTCGGGCGTATAGCCTTCGTCACGCAGTCGGAAGTAGGCATAGTCCGCTGTGACCCGAACTGGCGTCGACAGCTTCTCGCTGTCCGCAACGCAAAGGGCAAGATTTCGCGCCGAGAGGCGCTCAATCACGTCCTCATCGAGCCACGACGGGTGGCGGAACTCGAATGCGCCGCGCACCTTTGGGGGAAGCTCGGCCAGAAATGCCTCCAGCAGAGGAAGGTCTTTTTTCGCGTTTGGCGGAAGTTGGAAGAGCAGGGCGCCGAGCTTGTCGCCGAGCGTGCCTGCGACTTCACAGAATCCCCGGGCGAGCTCGCCACAGTTCCGAAGACGGCTGTCATGGGTGATTCGACGTGGGGCTTTCAGCGTCAGCTTGTATGGGGACGGCGTCTGGTCGGCCCAACCGTTCACCAGCTTCTCGTTCGGCATCCGATAGAACGTGTAGTTGATTTCGACCGTTGGAAAGCGTGCCGCGTAGTACGGCAGCATCTTCGCGGCGGGTAGGCCGGATGGATAGAAGCTGCCCTTCCATTCGGGATAGTTGTAGCCCGACGTGCCGATCCAAATCATGGTCGTGAGTTCGCTCGTGATCTGTCAGCCGTTGCTCGACTGTCGATTGAAAACTGTAGACTATATCCATGCGTTCCTCTCTTGTCTTGGTACTGTGCTTGTTGGCCCTAGGGTGCGGACGGCGGTCCGACCAGCGCGAATACCCCGTTCAGGGCCAGGTGCTGTCGGTCGCCACGGACCAAAAGCAGGCCACCATCAACCACGAAGAGATCAAAGGGTTCATGGCGGCGATGACGATGCCCTATAAGGTGCACGATCCGAAGCAGCTCGAGGGCATCGCGCCGGGAGACCTCATCAATGCCAAGCTCATCGTGCTGTCGAACGACGCCTATCTTACCGACGTCAAGAAGGTCGGCCAGGCGCCGCTTCCCCAACCACCAGCCGAGCAACCGGCTCCGGCGGCCTCTTCCGGGTTCGAGCTGCTGAAACCTGGCGAACCCCTCCCCGACACGAATTTCCTCGATCAGGACGGGAAGAAGCGCACGTTCCGTTCGTTCAAGGGATCCACGGTTCTGCTCACGTTCATCTACACGCAGTGCCCCCTGCCGACGTTCTGTCCGTTGATGGATCGGCATTTCGCTTCGATCCAGAAGAAACTGAAGAACGAATCGCCGCTGAACGGACGGGTTCATCTGGTGACGGTCAGCTTCGATCCGCTGACGGACACGCCGCCGGTGCTGAAGGAGCACGCTCGCAAGCTCGAAGCGGACCTCAAGAGCTGGACGTTCCTGACCGGCGATCGCGACGAGATCGACAAGTTTTCCTCGCGCTTTGGCGTCTCGGTCGCCCGGGCTACGACCGATCAGCGCGATATCACACACAACCTCCGAACGGCTGTCGTCGACGCCGACGGCAAGCTGCTGAAGCTGTACATCGGCAACGAATGGACGCCCAATCAAGTCCTCGGCGACCTCGCGCTTCTAGCCCCCTCCAAGACGGGAGGCTAGGGCTCCGGGGTTGAGGACGTAGAGGGCGTGCAAACCGGCGTACCCAGTCTCTCCCCGCAAGGCAAGCCTGCGCCAACGGCGTTCTTGGCGAGCGAGCGGAGGCTCCTCGCACGACTGCGCACGCCGCTCGCCGTGCAGAACTTCCTCAACCGTCTGCCCTACAACAACGAGCCGGGAGGCCGCGCCACCCTTCGCAGCTTCCGCGGCGTGGTTCGCCACGGTTGCGCGCACTGCCTCGAGGCGGCTCTGTTTGCCGCCGTCACCCTCGAACAGCATGGCTACCCGCCGCTCGTCTTGAGCTTCGAATCGGCCGACGCGCTCGACCACGTGATCTTCATCTACCGGCGCGGCGGTCGCTGGGGCTCAGTCGCACGGTCTCGCGATCCCGGTCTTCACGGCCGCCGCGCGGTCTTTGCCACGCCGCGTGCCCTGGCGCTCAGCTATTTCGATCCGTACATCGACTTCACCGGACGGATCACCGGGTACGCCGTGGTCGATCTTCGTATTCTGGGCGGCTACGATTTTCGGCTGGCAGAGACGAATGTATGGAAAGTGGAGCGGGTGCTCCTGGAGTATCCGCACCGGTCTATTGCATCATCCGGTCGGCGCGTCCGCCGGATGCGAGCCCGCTATCGGGCGTTTCGGGCGGAGTTTCCCGGGAAGAAGCCGCTCTTTTACCGCGGTCGCGAGAAGTGGACCGAGCTGCCTCGAGAATTCCAGGACTAGGCGCGCACGGCGCGCCTGCGACCCTTCGACGATGCTCAGGGTCGACCTGAGCCAAGCCGTAGGTCGAGGGAGCGGCGCGGGGCGTCGGGCCCCGCAAGCGACTGAGCCGGCCGCCTTCGCGCCGTGGGCGCTTCGGCGAGCCTCGCCGTAGCTCGAAGAGCGGAGGCGGGCGTATGGGGCGGAGCCCCATGTTGGCTTCACTACCTAATCGAGATCGAAATCGCGTGTCGGCTTGGTGACGGGCTCGTTGCGGGCCTGTTTGAGCGCTTCGTCGAAGCGCCGCGACAATGCATCGCCCCGCGTCCTCTCGGATTCGACCGACTGCTGGAAGACGGCCTCGCGCCTGGCGGCCTCTTCTGCGAGGATGCGCTGCGCCTCGCTCAGCTCGGGCTTGTTTCCACGCTCTGGTTCCTTGTGGCTGACCACCCGGCCCAGATTCGTGTCGACGACGAGCGTCGACTGACAGCACGGACACGTGACTTCGATCTCCGACTTTAGCCGTGCCATTACTTCTTGCCTCCGATTCCTCGCAGCGCGCCAAGACCGCCGACTTCGAACTCCTTCTTCAACTCGAACGGTTCGCCTCCAGGCCGCTTGGCGGTCAACCGGAGGTCGCGGATTTGGGCGCGCCGAAAATCAAATCGCTGACCGAACCCTGCCACGAACACGTCCAATGGCGCCTGAAAACGTGAGCCTGCCGGAATCTTGGGCGTCGTCACCCGATAATAGGTATTCAGCCAGATCTCGACCTGCTCCCAATCCTCCGACGTGCGGTTGTCCACCGTCAACATGTTGCCTTCCAGCTGGAGCGGATCGACCGGAGGCTTCGAACATGCCGGCGTGGCGCAGATCATGAAAGCCAGCGCCAGCGACGATAATGCTCTCACGACACGACTATCATAGCCCAGTGACTTCACCCGGCCGCACGCTGCGGATCGCTACCTACAACATTCATCGCTGTCGCGGGCTCGACGGTCGGACGCGCCCCGACCGAATAGCCACAGTGCTCCGCTCGGTCGAAGCCGACGTCGTCGCGCTGCAAGAGGTCGTCGGTGCCAGTGCGCATGGCGGAGGTCACGCTGAGGCGCTCGGAGCGGCACTGGGAATGGGCTGGGTGATGGCGTCGGCTCGGCAACTGCGCGGCCACCAGTTCGGTAACGCGGTGCTCAGTCGCTTCCCGATCGTTCAACACCTCGAGCAGGATCTCACCTGGAAGACCTGCGAGGCTCGTCGTCTCCAGCGCGTCGACGTCGCGGTCGACGGGACGACGCTTCATATCTACAACGTCCATCTCGGCACGGCTATTCTCGAGCGGCGCTATCAGGCGCAACGCCTGGCGACGATCGTCTGCGATCGGCACGTCAGTGGTCCAAAATTGGTGCTCGGTGACTTCAACGAATGGACGCGGGGGCTGGCCACCGCGCTGTTGAGCGAAAAGCTCCACAGCGTCGACTTGCGAAACCACCTCCAGCGGCGGCGGACCTATCCGGGACTCTTCCCGATTCTTCACCTCGATCACATCTACTACAGCGGCCGCGTGGAAATTCTCCGCGTGGCGCTACCGCGAATGCGGCCCGCACTGGTCGCGTCGGATCACTTGCCGTTGGTCGCGGATGTCAGGGTCGGATTCTAGGGGAACGACACGAAGTCGAGCACCGCTTTCAGCCCTCTTCCTCGAACTCTTCCTCCTCGGGGGGACCGAGACGCGTCGAGGGACGCAGGGCTTCGCGGTAGTCGAAGAGTGGCAGATGCTCCACGTGCAACGACAGCGTACAGGCAGGTGACTTGTGGTCGACGACGACGGTGACGGGACTTCCCTCCACGCCTTCGCGGAACGCGATTCGGCAGCCACAGGCGAGCCGCGCGTGCGTGAACCCTTTCAACATGCGGGGACGATCATATCAGCAACGCGGTCCTGCCTCAAATCACGAAGCGCGATGGCTGGTGACCGATCCAGCGGAGGCCCGTCCGGTGACTCGTCAGTTTCAGCGCGACTTCGCCAGCGGACTCGGCTACAACTGCGCCTTGATTTCTTCTTCGAAGATTTCCTTGACGGCCTTTTCGAGCGGCTGTTTCGACGACTTGGTCGGCGGCAGCCCCATGTGCTTGCCGCAAATCCTGCCGTCCCGCGAAATCAAGACGTTGATCGGAATCCCGATGATCGGTCCGTACGCGTCCTGCACGTCGTCGTGTCCGAGGCCCTGGAGGATGGGGTAGTTGATGTTGAATTGCTTGATGAACGGCCGAAGCTTTTCGACCGTGTCGTCGACTGAGACGCCGATGACCTGAAGGCCCTGTTTGCCGTATTTTTCCTGCAGCTCGACGAATCCTGGAATCTCGTACTTGCACGGCCCGCACCACGTTGCCCAGAAGTCGAGCAGGATGACTTTGCCCTTGTAGTCACTCAACCTCACGTCTTTTCCGTCCACATCTTTCATCGTGAAGTCGAGGTTGGCCATCTTGGCGTCGGCAGGACAGGCGGCGCTCTCGGGCGCCTTGGTCGCCTGCCTCAGCCACGGCATCGGCACGGTCATCGTCAGCAGCGCGAGCGCCAACGCGGCCAGTATCGCCGCAACCCATTTCAGTCGCATCGATCACTCCTCGTCATTCAGATTCATCATTGCATCGCCCGATACACGAATGCCGTCATCCGCTCGATCTCGGCGCGAGGCTCACGCGCGATTAATACGAAAGTGCGATTGCCGACCGACCAGATCGCAGCCTGGTGCCCCATCACTTCGATCTGCTCCCGGGCTCGCGCCTTTTTCGGCAGCATGAAGATCGACACGGGGTGTCCGTTGTGGCGGTACATGATGTGCGCCACGAGTCCTTCGGCGTAAAGGCATGGCCGCGCACCCACCAGCTCGAGGCCGGCCTGTTCCGGGTGTTCGGGGAGCCGCATCTGCCAGGCGAAGCGCGACGACATCGAGCTCTCGACAGCGGCCGGCTCGTGTTGCGTACCGAGCACGTTGTTGATGACCCGAAAGCACTTCAAATGATCGGCGGTGAGCTCGGCAGCCATGACCGTCGTCGAGCGGTCCGTCAGCTCGTACAGGAATGCGCCGCCAACGATCAGCGCCAGGCTCGCAACCAGCGCGACCGGAATCGCTCGCGCCCGCCACGTCGCAGTCCAGCTGGTCGGAGCCGCCGCCGCGCGACCGAGTGCGGCACACCGCGTTCGCAGCCCGGGTGGCGTGGCGCCAACGGCGAGCACAGCCCCGCGCGTTTGCATGAGGGCCCGAACCGCTTGCTCAGCGCGAACGCGGCCCCGGCAGAGCCCACAAACGGGCAGATGCGCCTCGACGACCTCGCGCTCGGTAGGAGCGAGATCGCCGTCGATATACGGCGTAACGAGCGAATCAATGCGATCGCAGTCGGTCATCTTTCCACTCTGTGGCCGATCCCCGGACGCCCGCGCCTTCGCAACGAACGTCGCTCGGCATTGTTGTCACGACACATTCGCTCAACTTCAGATGTTGACCTGCCACGAAGTCCAGAGCGCCACCGATTCTGCGCTAGGACTTTCCACTGAGCGCCGCGCTGCGAGGTACACTCAAACGATCGAACAGCATGCGGCGGCCGCGCGAAATGCGCGACATCACCGTCCCGACAGGAATTTCGAGCATCTTCGCAATTTCGGCGTACGAAAACTCTTCCACGTCTCGTAACCAGACTGCTTGACGAAACACGTCGGGCAGGTCGTCCACGGCAGCCTGGAGATCGGGATCGAGCGTTTGCCGCAACAACTGGGTCTCAGGGGTCTCGATGAGTCGTCCGCCTCGGTCGTCAAACGCCGCATACGCGGCCCGCTCGACCGTTTCGCTATCAACCGTGACGGCGCTGGCCTCACGCGCCCGATCGCGCGCCCGATTCCGCGCGGTGTTGTGGAGAATCGTGAACAACCACGCCTTCAGGTTGGTCCCCGGCTCGAACCGATTTGCCGCGCGAAAGGCCTTCAGATAGGTTTCCTGCACCAAGTCTTCCGCGTCCGCAGGCACGCGGGTCAGCCGCAAGGCGGTCCGATACAAACTGTCGAGACACGCCAGGGCTTCGGCCTCGAATTTGGCCGCCTGAAAGTCATCCGCCGGCTGGCGGCCTCGACCAATGCGCATTGACGCCGGCGCCAGGACCTGTAAACCCTGGCACAGCCTCGTTTATTCCCGGCTCGCGCGCGGGGCCCGCAGGCATGGGCCGACCGCGCAAGAGTGGGCCAGTTTCGTTCGCCCCTTCAGCCGAGCTGCAGCTCGGCAGGCCGCCGGTGCCAATCCGACTGTTCGCGCCTGCGGCGTGCCCCCGAGGACATCGGCGGACAGCGGCAGTATATCGTGTCGCCAGGATTGGTCAGTCCCGCAAGGCGCTCACCATCGGCCAAGCCCTCGCAAGCCGTGAATGTCCAACTGCTTGGCGGTTAAGATGCACGCGAACCTCCGAAAGGATCAGCGTTTGCAGGGGCCCCGACGTCACGGTAAGATCGCAGTCGTTTCAATCTCGCAGTCTGCTTCCCGAGGTACTGTTATGCGCCTGCGCGTGCTCTCCCCGCCATATTCGCGGCCACTGGCTCTCGCGCTCCTCGTCATGACCTTCGTTGTTTGGTACACCGGGCCAGCCACGGCCCAGACCAGCCTGGTCCCGTACTTCGGGAAAAACAACATCCACTACGACAAGTTCGAGTGGCACCATTACGAGACGGAGCATTTCTTCATCTACTTCTATCCAGAGCTCGAGCAGCATCTGGAGCGAGTGGCGGGATATGCCGAGAGCGCGTATCAGCAGATCAGCGCGGATTTGCGGCACGAGCTGTCATCCAAGATTCCGCTCATTTTGTTCAAAACACACAGCGAGTTCGAGCAGCAGAACGTCGCGCCTGGCGCAGCGCAAGAAGGGGTGAGCGCGTTTGCCGAACCGGTGCGCCAGCGGATGGTCTTGCCGATTGACTGGCCTTCCGACCAGCTGTACGGCCTCATCGTGCATGAGCTCACCCACCAGTTCGAGTTCGACATCATCCCGCAATCACTGATCCGCCGGAACGTGCCGCTCTGGGTCAACGAAGGCCTGTCGGAATACGAGCGCGGGTCGTGGACTCCGGTGGACCTCATGATGGTCCGCGACGCCGCCATCGCCGACATCGTACCCAAGATGAGCGAGACCGAAGACTATGGCAACGCCGCCAACGCCCGCCTCGTTCCATACAACCTGGGACATGCGGTGTTCGAATTCATCGAGGCGAGGCTGGGGAAGGAAGGCATCCGCCAATTCCTCTTCGCGTTGCGCAAGAGCGCCATCGGCGGTGGCGAAGACGCCTACGAAGAAGGCCTGCGGATGAAGAAGGACGAGTTCGATCAGGCGTTCGACCGTTATCTCAAGGAGCGCTTCAAGCCGTTCCGCGACAAGGAACGACCGGCGGACTACGGCCGCGACCTCTCCCCGAACAAGGAGAAGACGAAGTTCGCTGAAGCCCTTTCCATCGCTCCATCACCGTCGGGCGACCTCATTGCCGCGGTCACGGTCAACCGTAAGGATCGCGAGCTCGACATCGTCCTGATCTCATCAAAGGACGGTTCGGTCGTCCGCAACCTGACGAGTGGCTTCGACAAAGATCACGGGTACGACCACATTGTGCAGCTAGGTGAGCGCTTCGAGATGCCGTGGATGGCATGGTCGCCCAAAGGCGACCGCATCGCCTACTTCGTCCGGACCGAGAAGGAACGAACGCTGATTGTCCGGAACGTCCTGACGACGGAGATAGAAGAACGTGTGCCGATGAAGACCGTCGACGAGCCAGAATCCCCGGCGATTTCTCCAGACGGTAGCACGATGGCGTTCTCAGCCCTGCGAAATGGCATCGGCGATATCTACATCGCCGATATCGCGACTCGGCAGATCACCAACCTCACGAATGACGAGTTCGGGGACTTTGCACCAACCTTCTCACCCGACGGCACCTACATCATCTACAACGCCCGTGTCAGCGGGAACCAGAAGCTGTTCCGCGTCGACCTGGACACTAAGAAAAAGACGCAATTGACGTTCGGGACCGTGGACGAAACGGCGGCGCAGTTCATCGACGATCGCACGATCGTGTTTTCGTCGACGGCAACCGACCCCACCATCCCACTCGAACCGGAAGTCGCCAAGAACGGCAACATCTTCAACATCTGGACGCTCGATCTGATGACCGGCGAGATGCGTCAATACACTGACGCGATGGCGGGAAACTGGTCGCCGATCGTGCTCAACGAAGGCCAGAACAAACGCATCGCCTTCGTCACCTATTACAAGGGCGAGTACGGCATTCACACACTCGAGCGTAAGGAGCCCCTGCACACGGCATCGACGTCGGACTTCGGAGCGCCTGGCCCGATCGTCGATTTTCAGGCGCCGCTGCAGCACACCCTGGTCTCTTCGAAGATCCGCAAGAAGGGCCGGTTCGAAAAAATGTTCCTCGAGGGCCGGCCACCCGTCGCCGTCGGCATCACCAGCGGGGGCGACGTGCTCGGTGGGACTCAGGTGAGCTTTGGAGACGTGCTCGGCGATCAGCAGTTCAACATATTCGCAGCCTCGATCGCCCAATACCGGACGTTCTCCGTCTCGTACGCGAACCTGTCACGTCGCATGCAGTATGCACTGCAGGGCTACTCGCAAACACAGTTCTTCTATGGACAGCTCAACGGGCTGCTCTATGACCCGGCGCTCGCGCCATTCATCACCCGCGACGACGCCATTGCGACGCGAACGGTCCGGGGAGGCACGGCGTTCGGCATTTATCCATTCAGTCGCTACCATCGCCTGGAGTTCTCGGGCGGCCTGGTGCATCTCGACGAGTCGTACAACGATCCGGCGCTCCAGGCGTACTCCGAAAACTACCAGCAGGAGGTCTACGGCCAGGAGGTGTTCCGCAATGGGTTAATGCTGCCGCTCGGCGTGGCGTTCATTCAAGAGACGACGATCTTCCGCGAGTTCGGACCCCTGGCGGGCAGCACCATGCGGCTGGCGTACGATGTCGCGCCCAAGATCGGGAACAGCTTGTCCCGGCAGACGCTGGACGCTGATGTACGCCATTACCTGCGCATTGGCACGACCGGACTGCTCGCGACTCGCGTCCGCGGGTTCAAAGGCATGGGCGAGTTTCCCGACTTCATTTACTTTGGCGGGAACTCGGAAATGCACGGGTACGACTACCTGCAATTCGCAGGACAAAACGTCTTCTTTGCGGATGCCGAGTTGCGCTTTCCGCTCATCGAGGCCGCTTTAACGCCCATCGGGGTGATCGGCGGCATCCGTGGTGTCTTCTTTTTCAACTTCGGTGGCGGCTGGTTCAACAATCAGCCGTCGGCGAGCGCCACGAACCTCTGCACCGGGCCCGACACGACCTTCAAATTCTTTGGCAACGACAACATGCTGTGCCGTCCGGTCATTGGCGCCGAAGTCGACCCGGTGACCGACGCGGTGGTTCCTGTCTACGGCCTGCCGAGGGCTGTCACCGGCTTCCGGCTGCAGGATTCGCGCGCCTCGTACGGAATCGGCCTCGAAACGTTCGCTCTGGGCTTTCCGATTCACTTCGACTGGTCGTGGCGCACGATGTTCAACAAGGACTGGGAAGACGTGGTATTCGCGTCCTTCGGTGGCAGTTCGGAGTTCCGGAACCCGCGGTTTGCAGTCTGGATCGGCTACGACTTCTAGGGACATTCAACCTTAGAGCGAGACGCGAGCTCAAAGAGGACTGGGATCGCCCGATCTCAGTCCTTCTTCTCTAGAGTTTCAACTTCCAACTTCGGACTTCCAAATTCTCGATGTCTCTGGCCCCCAAACGTTCGAGCGAATCGGCCACCGAGATGGTTCAGGTCGTTCTGCCCAACGATGCCAACCCCCTGGGTTTCATCCTGGGAGGCACGGTCATGCACCTGATCGACATCGCCGCGGCAATTGCATGTCATCGTCATACGCGCAGCCTGCTGGTGACCGCAGCAGTTGACGACCTCCAGTTTCTACATCCGATCAAAGTGGGCGACCTGATCATCCTGAAGTCGAAAGTCACGTGCGCCTTCACGACATCTTTGGAGGCGCATGTCGAGGTCTATTCCGAGGAAACGCTGACAGGCCAACGCCAGCTCACCAGCCGGGCCTATCTGACGTTCGTGGCGATTGCACCAGACGGCGCGCGGATGCCCATCCCCCCTCTCCTGATCGAAACCGACGAGGAACGACGGGTGTGCGAGCAGGCGCACGCCAGGCGGGCGGCGCGGTTGGCGAGACGCGAAAGCGCGAGGTCTGAGGCTTAACCCTTTTCCGTCTGGGCCGCGAGATCGCTCGGATTGCCGCTGATTCGCGCTCGAAGCCAACGCTTACGAGTGGCGCTTGAGGCGCAGCATGCTGCGATCGAGATCGATACCGACGCGATAGTTCTTCAGGAACTGCGTGCCGACGATGCCGCCAAGCTGAAATCCGAGTAGCACGCTCGGTGCGTCGAGGTTGAGGACTACCACCGAGAAGTTCTTGTACTGAATGGCATCGAATGCCAAATCGACGCCAGGAAGCAGAAACGCATCCTTTTCCCAGCCCGAGGTGCCCCAGACCTTCAGCGGAATCCTCCGGACGTCCGTCTTCGCGATCGCATTGGCCGTCGCCTGGCTGATGGAAATCACCTCGCCACCGGTATCGACGACGAAGTTCGCGGCGTGATCGCCGCTGACGATGCCACGCACCGTGGCAAGGCGATACAACCGCAGTGGCAGCTCGAAGTCGACGGGTTCGGCCGGCAAGCGCCGGCCGAAGGTGAGCTTGTGCGTCTTGTAGTCGATGGTCATCGAAAAGCCCAGCGCAAGGGGCGACAGGCTTTCGGTCTCGCGCTGAGGAATGTCCCGAAGCGGCGGGCTCTTGACGAGGACCGGGATATTCCGCAGTTTGAGCGTTCCGAGCTCCAGAGAATCAATTCGCGCCAGCTGCAGGCCGCGCAATCCGATGTCGCCGACGCCGGCACTCAGCGTGTAGGTGATGGGCGTGACACCGAGGCGTTCGACGGTTGGACGCGTCAGCACCGTGCTTTCGGCGCCGGTGTCCACGACGAAGTCCTGCGCCGTTGAGCCGTTGACTTTTGCTCTTACGACGACCTTTTCCTTCACGAGCCTGAAATCGATCGTATAAATCTCGTCGGCCGCACCCGGATCCATGTCGAACGGCAGTCGCTGACCGAACGATCGCAAGAAACGGATTTCCGCGCGGGCCCATTCCGCCTTCTCGCTCCGGTCCTTGTTCGGAAGCAGGTTCACGTAGTTGCTGTAGGCTCCGGCCGCCTCCTCGTACTTGTGCATGCGCTCGTAGATGGCGCCAACCGTATGGTGAATCTCGAGATCGCGGGGAGCGAGGCGAAGGGCGGCCTGCGCTTCGCTCATGGCCTCGTCGAGCTTCGATCGCGCGAGAAGGGAGCGCGCCATGCCATGACGTCCGCGGGCAAGATCAGGCTGCATCGACACGGCGTCCCGATACTTCTCCTCCGCCTGATCGAACAAGCCCGCCGCCCACAAGGAGTCGCCCAAGAGTGCCAGCGTCTCCGGATCGAGCGGCGACATCTTGAACAGCTCCTGCGCCTCCCGGCGTGCCAACCCGAACTCGGCGACGCGCAGCGCAGCCTTGATGACACCCGCGCGCGCCTGCCGAAGGCTGCCGGAATCCTGCGCCGCCACTGCATTGCGGTAGGCGTCGAGCGATTCTGGATACTGGCCCTGTTCGAAGAGCATCCGGCCGAGTCGAAGTTGAATCTCCGCCAGCTGCGAGGGCAGCTGGCCTTCGGCCTGAATGATGAGTGTCGCCACGACCACCATCACCGAACCGGCCAGGACGCGAAAACCGCGGTGCATAAGTCCTCCAGAGACTCCGTCCGAACCCCGGGATGGCGCGTGCGAATACAAGAAGCGGGCCGCAGCAGCCGGTGACCACCGTATCGCGGCAGTCCCCCAGGACGACCCCGCAGGCCGGGGACTTCCTGTCTTTCAGCGGCCGGTCAAACGCCCAGCTTCGCTACGGAGGATAGCGAATTCGAGGCCTGCTGTGAACATGTTTTCGAAAACCGAAACCACGGCAAGGAGGCGAAAGTCAGTGCGTATATTGCTCAATCGGGACGCCGTCGTACATTTCGTCGACCCGTAGGATTTGTGTCTCCCGGTTGTAGCTCCCAAGCTCGTAGTCTTCGCTCATGATCAGCGCCTTGATTGGCTTGGTCGGGCACACTTCGGCACACAGTCCACAGAAGCTGCATCGGGAGAGATTGAAGTCGAAGTAGTCGAGAATCTTGATTTTTTGGCCGGGCTCCCGGTGGCCGCCAAGCGCGATGAGATCGTCGGGGCATGCCTTTGCACACTGGTCGCAGACGATGCAGGTTTGCGCCCCCGTTTGTGGTTCGGTCTGTAGCCGCAGGACCCCTCTAAAACGCGGTGCAGTCGGCCGGCGTTCGGCGGGATACTGAAAGGTGAACGCCGGCTGAGGTGTGTACTTGAGCGTGACCCACAGTCCTTTCAGCAGGTCGACCAGAAAGATCGTCTTCAGAAATTCGATGATGGTCTGCATGTGTCAGATCCAACGCCACAATCGCACACGACAAGCACCGCGCGCTAGATAGTGGGCGTTCGACGCTATGTTCGCTCTCCGATGAGAACCGGTTCCGCGTGACCTTGCAGGATAACCCGCTCCTTGCGAAGGACGGTCCCTTCCTTGCGAATCTTGTCCTGCAGCCGCATCAAGCCGTACAACAAGGCTTCAGGTCGAGGTGGGCAGCCCGACACGTACACGTCGACGGGTACTACCTTGTCCACACCCTGCAGCACGCTGTAGGTGGGAAAGGGGCCTCCCGCATTGGAACAGCTCCCCATCGAGATCACCCACTTGGGTTCCGGCATCTGGTCGTACAACCGCCGCAGGACCGGCGCCATTTTCTTGGTTACCGTCCCCGCCACGATCATCAGGTCCGACTGCCGCGGGGACGCACGAAAGACCTCGGCGCCGAATCGCGCGATGTCGTAGCGCGAAGCCGACGCAGCCATCATCTCAATCGCGCAGCACGCCAGTCCGAACCCCATGGGCCAGATGGACGACTCGCGGGCCCAGTTCAGCACGCGATCGATGCTGGTGGTGATGAAGTTGTCCTCAAAGCGATGGTCGATCAGGCCCATGTTCTCCTCAGGGATTGGAGGCCTCCAACCCCTAGCCTCCAGCGTTGTAATACGCTGCGTTCTTTCCGATAAAGTCCTGCCACTTCCCCGGTGTTTCATCGAGCGAAAAAATCGCCTCGACCGGGCAGGCAGGCACACACGCTCCGCAGTCGATGCATTCGTCCGGATGGATATACAACATCTGGGCGGTCGCGAAATCGGCTTCGTCCTTTCGAGGATGAATACAATCGACCGGACACACGTCGACGCACGCGGTGTCTTTCGTGCTGATGCACGGTTCGCAGATGATATAAGCCATACGGGGTGGTGCACCTTCAATGATACTGAAAAACTCGGCCCGAGTCTGTTGGGGACCCGTCCTGGCGTTTACGCTGCTCTCGACACCCGCCTCTCCCCAAGATCCGGCTCAATTCGGGCCTGTGTGCGACGCCGTCCTGGCCTCGCTCTTTGTTCCGCGTCACACCGTGCTCGGCCGATACGAAGCGTGCTTCGACCGGCGGCCGCTCTCGGCGCTGGTGCCGGACAACTGGACGATCGAAGCGGTCGAGCCGCTGGAGGCGTTTGGCCGGGCTGGCGCTTACGACCGTGCCGCGCTGGCCCGGCTCTACATCGGGACCCGAGTCAGCGTCGCCCGTCGGTGGAATGAAACGTCGGATCGCTTCGAATCGGTGACCTTCATTTCCCCGTATCCCAATGGATCCTTGACGCAACTTGAGCCAGGTACGCTTCTGATTCGCTGGAGTTGCGACAGGCAGGATCGTAGGTGCCGCGCTCCGAGCGCGAGTTAGTCCGGTCCGGGCGGCGGCTCTGGCATAACGAGCAGGCAGCGGCATTTTGCATTGTCTGAGTGACGCCGAGGACTATGATCTCAAGAACGGCCATGACGCGGGGTCTTCTGGGGGGTTGTGCGCTCGTCCTGTGGGCGAGCCTGGCGAGCGCTCAGGTGCTCCCTTCCGAGCCGATCGTGTTCGGCGACGGACACGTGGCGCTTGGAGGCGACGTCTCGTGGTCCATCGCCCCTGAGGACCTCGGATTCTTCAACTACACCGACTACGAACATTCGGCGCTGCGCATGCTTCGCCTCGCGATGATGGCCTCGGTGACCGCCAACGACCACCTGGCAGTACTCGCCGAGGTAAGAAGCGAGAACGGCGCGCGCCCGGAGGCGTACGGACTCTACCTGCGCCTCCGGCCGTGGAGCCAGCGAAACTTCGACATCCAGATCGGCCGGGTGCCGCCTACTTTCGGAGCGTTTTCGCGACGCGCTTACGCGGCTGATAATCCCCTCATCGGCTATCCGATTGCCTATCAGTACCTGACTTCCCTCCGAGCCGATGCATTGCCGGCAAATGCCGACGAACTGCTGCGGATGCGAGCTCGAGGATGGCTGTCGAGCTTTTCGGTAGGCAACCAGATCCCGGATCGAGGCGTACCCCTGATCAGTGCGTTCCGGTGGGATACGGGGGTGCAGCTTCACGCGGCCACTGACGTCGTCGAGGCGACTGCCTCGGTCACGGCCGGGACGCTGTCGAACCCGCTCCTGCGCGACGACAACAACGGGCCGCAAATCGCAGGACGGATCGCCTTCCGGCCGGCATTAGGGCTTGTCGTTGGGGGTTCGGCGGCAAGCGGCCCGTTCGTTAGCCAGGCCGCAGCGCACGCCGCGCTGAACGATGGTGGAACCCACCATTTCGCGCAGAACGCGTGGGGCATTGATGCGGAGTACTCGCGCGACTACTACGTCCTGCGATTTGAAACCATCGTCAGCAAGTGGACGCTCCCGTTGATGGGCGGTCCGGCGATGGAACTGCCGCTCCAGGCCGTTGCGACATCAGTTGAGGGTCGGTACAAGATTCGTCCGGGTCTCTACGCGGCGGCCCGGATCGATCATCTCGGGTTCAGTGAGATAAGCGGGGCGCTCACGCGCAGTACGTGGGAGGCACCCGTGACACGAATCGAGATGGGCGGCGGATATTCAATCCAACGCAACCTGCTCGTGAAGGCCACCTATCAATACAACACGCGGAGCGGCGGCCGAGTTCAACAGCTTCACCTCGGTGCGGCGCAAATCGTGTTCTGGTTTTGATCACGAGATTCATGGCGCCACAAAGCACACGACGGTCGCTGAGAGAATGGCGTGGCAGGTTGGCCACGGGCATGAAGCCGTGCCTCCTTTTGAGGGTTGTGATCGTTCTCCTCCTGGCCGCTGCCACCTTCGCTGTCCCGTCAGCCCAGCTTCGCGGGGCCAATGGGACGATTCGCGGCCGGGTGGACCTGCGCCGTCCGGTGGCGACTGCCGAACGCCGTCCCAACGTCGCCGACTTCGGCGCGCCCGGCCGTCGTGACCCACCGGATCGTCAGCGCTCGGTCGTTTATTTGGAGGCCGCTCCGCGGGGGGCGTTCGAGCAAGCCGAAGCGGGCCGCGCGATGATGAATCAACGCAACGAGACGTTCGCCCCGCACGTGCTCCCGATCACGACCGGGACGACGGTCGACTTTCCGAACGGGGACCGGATTTATCACAATGTCTTTTCGTTGTCGAAGACAGCATCGTTCGATCTCGGGCGATACGCGGCTGGCCGTTCGAAGTCGGTGCGCTTCGATCGCCCTGGCATCGTGCGCGTCTTCTGTGAGATTCACTCACACATGAGCGCGTTCATTCTCGTCTTCAGTCATCCCTTCTATGCCACGACGGATGACGAGGGTCGCTACCGGATCGACAACGTGCCGCCCGGCACGTACAACGTGATTGCGTGGAACGAGGGCAGCGCTTCGGACCCGTCACCGATTGCAGTACCGAGCGGCGGCGTCGCAGAGTTGGACATCACGCTGCGATGACCCTGTTCGCGTCGCTTCGGAACCGGATCTTCCTGACGAGCGCACTGCTCGCCGTCTTGTCCATCGGCGTCGCGATCTACCTGGTGAATGTGCGGGTCACCCGTGAGGCGGAGCGGGCGTTGCAGCGCGAGATCCAGGCAACCGGCACCCTGGTCGATCAACTGCGCACGACTCGAACGCAGACGTTCACGACGATGGCACGGCTGATCGCCGATACGTCGAAGCTCAAAGCGGCAGCCTCCACCAACGATCCGCAGACTGTCAAAGTCGCCGTCAGCGACATCCAAGCGCAGCTGACCCTGAACCCAAACTTGCTTCTGGTGACGAACAAGACCGGTGGCGTGCTCACGATCATCGGGGCCTCGTCTCGAGCGGCCGACATCGTGGCGCACCAACCGGCGATTCGCGAGGCGCTGGCCGGCCGCGAGAGCGTCAGCCTGCTGCCACAAGCGAACGGCATGCTTCAGCTCGTCACCGTTCCCATTGCGATCTACCTCACCCACCCCGAGATGCTCGGCACGCTCAGCGTGGGCTTCCTGCTCGATGACGGGTTCTCGGCTCAATTGAAGGCCATTACCGGCAGCGACGTGGCGTTCGCCATGGATGGACAGATTCTGGCGACCACCTTGCCTCGAGAGCATCTCAGCGCCCTTGGCGCGCTGACGCATCAGCCAGAAGTAGTGCGCGACGTACGGATCGGCAACGAGGAATACGCAGTGCTGCCGCGCCGTCTGGCCGCCTCCGCCGATACCGACGGCATGGCTACGGGCCCCGTGGCGCTGATCCTCCGGTCGCGGACCGAGCAGCTCGCCGGACTGCAGGCGATTCACACGGGTCTGGGCGTCACTGCGATTCTCGCGGTCGCGGTCGCGACGCTTCTCAGCTTTGCCGTCGCTCGAACGATCACGCAGCCCCTCGCCGCCATCACCAACGCGATGCGCGAGGTCGCTGCAACGGGCGACCTCACCCGCAAGATCGCACTGCGCACGGGCGACCGATGGGACGACGAAGATGCCCGGCTGCTCGCCACGACGTTCAATACGCTGACCGACTCCATCGCCCGCTTTCAGCGTGAGATGTCGCAGAAGGAGCGGTTGTCGTCATTGGGCGGCCTGTCGACGGTGATTGCCCATGAAATCAGAAACCCTCTGATGATCATCAAGGCGTCGCTGCATGCGCTTCGCCAGCCCGACGTCGACCCGGCGACGACAGGGGAAGCGGTCGGCGACATCGCGGACGAGGTGACGCGACTCAACCGGATCGTGAACGAGGTGCTCGATTTCGCCCGCCCTATTCAGTTCGAGCTGGCACCCATCGATCTGAACGCGCTGTGTCGCGAGTCGGCGGCGGCGGCGCAAGCGTCGGGACCCGGAGCGCCCATCCATCTCCTTGTCGAGTCGTCGCTGCCGAAAGTCACGACCGATGGGGAACGCTTGCGGATCGCGCTCGTAAACCTGCTCGTCAATGCGCGCCATGCGGTGACCGAGCGCGATTTGGCCAGGCCATCACCGGGTGGTCCGGGCGGTTCGTCCCCACCGCTCGAAGCGCCTCCGATCGCACTGCAAACGCTCTCGACGGGCGAGCGCGCGGCCATCATCATCAAGGACCGCGGCGTCGGGATCGACGCCGCGGACCTGCCTCGCGTCTTCGATCCGTACTTCACGACCAAGCGTGGGGGCACCGGGCTCGGCCTGGCCATCGCCAAGAACATCGTCGAAGGCCTTCGCGGCACGATCGTCGTCGCGAGCGTGCCGGGCCAAGGCACCGAGGTCCGGATCGAACTGCCCTTCGAGGCTCACGGCCAACCCGGTTACACCGCTGAGGGCGCCGTGGTCGCCTCCGCAGGCAGCGGTCCGGCGCCTCAATGGCGATGACGACACGCCGGGGCTCCATCCTGCTCGTCGACGACGAAGAAAAGATCCTCAAGACACTCAGTCGAGCGCTGCGTGACGACGGACAGGATGTCGTCAACACGACGAGCCCGCGTCAAGCGCAGCGGCTGCTGACCGAACGGAGTTTCGACGTCTTTATCGTCGACAACGTCATGCCGGAGAAGAGCGGCCTCGACCTCATCCGCGAGTACGTGGGATCGACACCGGAAGCCGAACGACCGCAGATTCTGATGATGACCGCGCACGCCACGGTCGAAAGCGCGATCGAAGCGATGAAGCTCGGCGCGCTCGATTACCTACAGAAACCGTTCGAGGTCGACGAGCTGCTGGTGGTCGTCCGTCGCGCGCTGGATCACCAGCGACTTCGCACGGAGTATCGGTACCTGCTCAGCGAGCGCGACGAGCAGTTCGATCACTACGGCATTGTCGGTCGCAGTCGTGCCGTGCAGGAGGTGATCCGGCGCGCTGAGCTCGTGGCGGAAACCAAGAGCACGGTCCTCATCCTCGGCGAGACCGGCACCGGCAAAGAGCTGGTGGCCAGGGCAATCCACGATCGCAGCGCGCAGCGCAGCATGCCGCTCATCAAAGTGAACTGTGCGGCCATCCCAGAAACTCTCCTCGAATCGGAGCTCTTCGGGCACGTCCGTGGGGCCTTCACCGGAGCGACCACGACGAAAAAGGGCAAGTTCGCCCTGGCCGACGGCGGATCGATCTTTCTCGACGAGATCGCAACGATGAGTCCGACGTTGCAGGCCAAGCTGTTGCGCGTGCTGCAGGAGCGCGAGTTCGAGCCTCTCGGCGCCGAACGCAGTCAGCGGGTCGACGTACGGGTCATCGCTGCGACCAACCGCGATCTGCGGCAGCTGGTCGCACTGGGGAAATTTCAAGACGATCTCTTCTATCGCTTGAACGTGATCCCCATCGAGATCCCTGCGCTCCGTGAACGACGGGAGGACATTCCTGCGCTGGTCGAGCACTTCATCCGAAAGCACGCGCAGCGGACCGGCCGTCGCATCGAACGCATCGACGACGACGCCTTGGCGGGCTTGCAACGCTACGAATGGCCGGGCAACGTGCGCGAGCTCGAAAACACCATCGAGCGCGCGGTCGTGTTGTCTCAGGGCCCCACCATCACGAGTCACGCGATTTCCGTGCTCGGGGCGGCGCCACAGCAGGTGTCGGGCCTCCCGTCAACCAAGTTGCGGCCCAATATCGAGTGGGTCGAAAAAGAGACCATTCGCCGTGCCCTCGAGAGCGCCGGCGGCGTGAAGAAGGACGCTGCGGAGCTGATGGGCATCAGCCAGCGAGCGCTTTCGTATTATCTGGCGAAATACCGAATCGATTGAACCAGACGCTGGGGATTGACCTGGAAGGCCGGGAGGGCCGTCGAGTCAAGGGGAGGCCCTCCAGCCCCCATCGACACCTACTTGATTTCGAACGCGCCCGGCTGGCCGCTGCGATGGGCCATATGGCAGGCTGAGCAGGTCGCACCAACCGCCCGTTGGGCAGCCGCCACGCCTTCTTCATTTTTCGCCTTGGCGGCTGTTTCGAGATCTGCCGCGGCTTGGCTGCCGTCCTGGGCAAGCTTGATCGCGTCGTCAGCCTTCTTTTCCATCCAGAACGCAAGCGCGGTCGCGAACGAGGCTTTGAACGTGGCGGCATTCTGCTCAATGGCGGTGAAATCCTTCGCCGTCACATTGGTCCGCAAGCTCTGGTTCGCGGCGCCGAGGTTTTTCATCGCTGTCTGGTAAGCCTCCGTCGGCTTCTCGTCCGCTCTGGCTGTGAGCCCGAATACGACCAGCGTACATACGGCTACCACTCCAGACGCTCGCGCCATATCCCCTCCTTATGAATGCAGACTCGAGTGCGACCTGTGCGTTTGCATTGCAGAGTCTAATCGATCTTGCAGTTGGACGATCCACTGAGGACACTCAAGGACACAGGAACGAAAGCGCTTACGGGAACCGTCGACAGTGGCCGCCGCCGCAGGCGATGATCGACCGAGAGAGCCGTATGAAGCACGAATTTCCGGACCGTGACGCATTTTGCATAGCCGAGTAGAGAGGCCCCCTTGCGTTTGCATCTCGTATACACGCTCGTCCTGATGCTGCCTGCAGCATGCCCTGCTCCGTCCGACGCCTCGCAGGAGCCAGATCCTCCGGCTCAGCATCAACACGACCAACAAACGGATCGACCCTCGGACGGGACCTGGATGTGGAACTCGGGTGCCAACATTTTCTTTGGCTACAACTATCAGAGCCGCAAGTTCGCAGATTTTTCCGCTTGGGAATCGCAGAACTGGCTCATGCTCAGCGGCCAGCGTGCTGCCGGATCAAGTCGGCTCACGATCGAGACGATGCTCTCCTTCGAGCCATTCACGATTCAGGCGTCGGGATCGCCGCAGCTCTTTCAAACCGGGGAGAGCTATCAGCAAGTTCCCCTCGTCAACAACCAGCACCCACACGATCTGTTTATGGAGCTTGGTGCAACCTATCGCCTCGAGCGTGGACCTCTGGCGTATGAGCTCGAAGCCGACCTCGTCGGCTCGCCGGCGCTTGGTCCGACGCCGTTCATGCACCGACCGTCCGCTCGAAACAACCCCCAGGTGCCGCTCGGGCATCACAGCCTTGATTCGACTCACATCACCCCGGGTGTCCTCCGTGCTGGCGTCGAGGTGGGCAGGCTCGTACTCGAAGGCTCGGCGTTCCGTGGCGAAGAACCGGACGAAGATCGATTGAACATCGAGCGCCCGAAGCTCGATTCGTGGTCGGCGCGCATTGGCTGGCGACAGGGACCGTGGGAAGGTCAGGTGTCGGGTGGATATCTCCACTACCCCGAATGGTTCGAACCGTATTCGGTGACCCGACTCACAGCCTCGGTCGAGTTCAACGGCGCCATTGGATCCCGAGGTTTGAACGCGACAGTCGCGTGGGGCCGGAACCTTCATCACAACGATTTCAACGATACCGACGACAGCTACCTGCTCGAATGGGACTTCCGTGCCACTCGCACGACATCGCTGTACGGCCGCGTGGAAGTGATGGCCAAACAAATCCTCGGGCTCGGATTCCACCCGAGGGGACTGTCGCATCCCCACTTCTACTCGGACATCGGTGCGGTCACGGTCGGGTATCTCCGCGACCTTCCGAGTCTTGCGCTCACACGCGCTCTCGGAGGCCCGATCGGAATCGGCGGCGATGTCTCGACGTACCGAACATCACCCGACATGACCGCCCTCTACGCTGGCTCGCGCTCGTTCCACGTGTTCATGCGCTGGAGTCCGTCGTTCGGCACAGGCAGTCACAGCCACCACCGAGGGATGGGTCCGTGAATCGGCGTCGACGCGCCCTCTCGCGACCCATCTGTCGCAATTTTCCGGGCGCAGATCGGCTTTGATTACTGATATGCTGAAACGAATCGCGATGTCCTCGTTCGGGGACCTAGGTCCATGTCCATCGTCGCTCTGTCGGAACTGCTCGGCGCGAGCGTGCGCGATGCAAGCGGCACGGTGCGTGGACGTGTTCGCGAAGTGGCGATCGCGCCACAGGATCATCCGACCCGCGTCGCGTACTTGATCGTTCGGACCGTCGAAGGCGAGCGAATCCTTCCCGGCAATGCCCTGAAGTCGTGCGGCGCCACAGTCCGCTCCGATACTGACATCAACAGCTGGGAGCGCTACACGCCATCGGATGGCGTGCTTCTCCTCAAGCGCGACCTCCTCGATCAGCAGATTATCGACGTGCTCGGCCGCAAGGTCGTCAGGGTCAACGATGTCGAGCTCGACTCGACGCCGATCGACAGTCACCTGCTGCTGAGTGTTCTGTCCGTCGATGTCGGTACACGTGGCGCCGTCCGCCGGCTCGCCAAAGGTGTAGTGCCGGCGTTCACGCTTCGGGCGCTGCTGGAGCGCATTCCCCCACGCGTCATTCCCTGGCACTTCGTCGACCTGCTCGAGACCGATCCAGCCCGTCGCGTCAAGCTGAAGATTGTCTATGAAGGGCTGGCCAAGCTGCATCCCGCCGATATCGCGGACATCGTCGAGGACCTGCCACCGGCCGAGCGGGAATCCGTATTCGCGACGATCAATGAAGGGGTCGCCGCCGAGGCGCTGGAAGAAATCGATCCGAAAGTCCAAGTGTCGATCGTCGAATCGCTCGACTCCGGACGTGCCGCGCAAATCGTCGAGGAGATGGACCCCGACGCCGCAGCCGACCTGCTGGGAGAGCTGCCGGAGGATCGGTCCGGCGAAATTCTCCGGGAAATGGAGCCAGAGGAACGCGAGGAAGTCACGCAGCTCCTGGACTTCGGGGACCATACCGCCGCGGGGCGGATGACCACCGAATTCCTCGCCGTTCCGGAGACAGCCGTCGTCGACGATGCGATCGACGCGTTGAAGGCCTTTGAAGGGAGTCGCGAAGCGCTGGCGACAGTGTACCTGACGGGAGATGGCCGCAAGCTCACCGGTGCGGTATCGCTGCTGAAGATCGCCACGTCATCGCCCACCAGTCAGCTTTCAGACCTCAGCGAGCCTTATATCGCATCCGCCTTGGATACCCCCGACGACGAGGTCGCCGCACTCTTCGACAAATACAACCTCCTCACGCTCGCCGTCGTCGATGCGGACGGGCGCCTCGCCGGAATCATCACCGCCGACGACGTGATCGCGATGCTGCGCCATCGCTGACGACGCCCGACATGACGCTCCGAACAGACTGGACAACCCGATTGGGCGCGCTGTGGACAGTCGCGGGTCGCAGAGGATGGAGGCTGCGACTGGCGATGGCCTTTTCGGTGATCGGCCCGGGGTTCATCACGGCGAACGTCGACAACGACGCCGGTGGCATCGCGACGTATTCCGTCGCCGGTGCCCAATTCGGCTATTCGCTGCTGTGGACCATGATCCCAATCACGGTGGCGTTGGTGATCGTTCAGGAAATGTCGTCGCGCATGGGCGCCGTCACAGGTAAAGGACTGAGCGACCTCATTCGGGAAGAGTTCGGGTTCCGCGCGACCTTCTTTCTGATGGCCGCGCTCTTCGGCACCAACTTCCTCAACATCGTCAGTGAGTTTGCCGGCGTTGCGAGCAGCTTCGAGCTCTTCGGTGTCTCCAAGTACATCGTCATCCCGCTCGCAGCGTTGGTCGTCTGGAGCATCGTCGTCCATGGAACGTACCGCAGCGTCGAGAAGATCTTCCTCTCCGCTTCGGCCTTCTACATCGCATACATAGTATCGGCTGTGCTCGCCCGCCCCGATTGGAAGGCGGCCGCGCTGTCGACCGTCACGCAACCTGAAAGCGTCGAGTTTCGGAATTATTCCTACCTCTCAATGGTGATCGGTCTCGTAGGGACGACAATCGCGCCGTGGATGCAGTTCTACTTGCAGGCGTCTGTCGTCGAAAAGGGTGTGACTGCGCGCCAATATCGAGCCCTACGCCTGGACGTCATCATCGGTTGCTTGTTTGCCGCGAGCGTTGCCTGGTTCATCGTCGTGGCGTGTGCCGCGACTTTGCATTCTGCAGGCAAATTCGACATCGTGTCGGGTGCTGATGCGGCCCTGGCACTCAAGCCCCTCGCCGGCGAGTATGCGTATCTGCTGTTTGCTGCTGGCCTTCTCAACGCGTCGCTCTTTGCAGCATGCATTCTGCCAATCTCGACGGCGTACGCCGTTTGCGAAGGCCTGGGCCTCGAATCGGGCTTGGACAAGCGCTTCCACGAAGCGCCGGCGTTCTATTGGCTGTATACCCTGCTGATTGTGTTCGGCGCTGGAGTGCTCCTGGTCCCGCGGTTCCCGCTGTTTCGTGTGATGGTGCTCTCGCAGGTGGCCAACGGTATTCTGCTGCCGTTCGTGCTCGTATTCGTGTTGCTGTTGACGAACGATCGCGAGTTGATGGGCCAGTACACGAACTCTCGACGATACAACGTCATTTCGTGGATCACCGTGGGCGTGATGATAGTCCTCACAATTGCCTGGCTGCTCGCACAGACCTCGACACCATGACGAACAGTCAGAGCACCCTGTGATCGACAAACGGCGCTCGCGTCCAAATCTGAGACACAAAGATCCAGTAGACCTCCCTCGTTCTCCAGCGGTGGTGTCGACTGCGTCTTCGGCCGACAAATGCTACGATTTCAGGGTGGGCCGGGTGCTTCCTCTCAACGTCGTCCAGCCGCGCGAGCCGAAGCCCGAGTGGCTGAAAGTGCGCGCGCCAGGATCTCCCAACTACCTGCGCCTCAAGCGGCTCATGCGGGAGCTCAACCTGCACACGGTTTGCGAGGAAGCTCGCTGTCCGAACATCGGCGAGTGCTGGCACCATGGGACGGCGACGTTCATGATTCTGGGTGGCGTATGCACGCGCGCGTGCGCCTACTGCGCCATCGCACACGGGCATCCTGACCCGGTCGACTCCACTGAGCCGGAGCGCGTCGCCACAGCCATTCATGCTCTCGGCCTGAACTACGTCGTGATCACATCGGTCGATCGCGATGATCTGAAGGACGGCGGGGCGGCAATCTTCGCAGAGACGATTCGCCAGACACGTCAGCGATTGCCAGGGTGCCGGATCGAGGTGCTGATTCCGGACTTCCGTGGGAGCGAAGCCGCACTCAATGCGGTGCTGGATGCCAGTCCTGACGTCCTGAACCACAACACCGAAACCGTCCCGCGTCTGTATCGCATGGCTCGTTCCGGAGGCCGGTATTCCCGGACCCTCGAACTACTCGAGCGCTCGCGCCGATACAGACCGGACATTCCAACCAAGACAGGCTTGATGGTGGGGCTTGGCGAGAACCACGACGAGCTCGTCGCCACGTTTCACGATCTCCGCAAGGTCGGTTGCGAGATTCTGACGATCGGCCAATATCTGCGACCTTCCCCAGCGCACGCGCCGATGGTCCGCTACTACCATCCTGACGAATTCCGAGAGCTCAAGCAGATTGCCCTGGACCTTGGGTTCATCCACGTCGAATCCGGCGCCCTGGTCCGGAGTTCCTACCACGCCCACGAGACTGCCGACGCCTACAGAGCAGCCGCAGGGTCGTAGGGCAGCGCGATGTCCGTAGCGTTTGACTCCGTCCATCCATCCGCTTACCTGATCGAGTTCCAAGCTCAGGCGCAGTCCGTCTTTTTCCAGTCTGATTCAACAGGTTGCGACAGAAATGCTGCTCCAAAAAACACAGTCCAACGAAATTGTCGGCTGACAGAACAGCGACCTCGAGTTCGCTCACGAACGAAATTCGGACGGAGGTGCGCCAGCCGTGTACAGCACCACGGTCGCCGGAATGAACGTGAATCGGATCTTTTGAACCGCTCGCATAAATCCGAGGAAATCAGCGGAGTCGAAGCACACCTCCAAAATCCAACGCCTGGCCTTGTTTTTGCTGGGTTTCGGGCAAAACCTGCAGTCCATTCCCGTCAGGTTGTTTCGAAGAGGGCAATGATGGATCTCGAAGCTGTCGTGCGACGCGTCCGTGCCGAATTCGTGGAAATGCCCGGCTTGCGCCTCACGCCTGCCCAGGCGACTCGCCTCTGGGGACTCGATGGGGACGCCTGTCACGCGGTGATTACCGCGCTTGTCGACTCCTCGTTTCTGCGGTGGACGCCTTCGGGAGCCGTCACACGAGCGGACGGCTAGGAATATCCGGACTCCGCCCGCGGTCTCTTCAAGCGATCACGGCTAATTTCGAGCCTTGGCTTTCTTTGGGCGGTACACGTGTGTCGCCTGGCCGAAGAAGACTTCGGCAGATTCCATGACCGTTTCGGTCAGAGTCGGATGGGGGTGAATCGCGAGCTTCACATCGCTCGCGGTCGCGCCCATCTCAATCGCAAGAACACCTTCGGCAATCAGCTCACCCGCACCCGAGCCAACGAGTCCGACGCCGAGAATCCGCTCGGTCCCGGGATCCACGACGAGCTTCGTCAGCCCGTCCATGCGGTCAATCGTGATCGCCCGGCCCGACGCACCCCACGGAAACTTGGCCACCGCGACGTCCCGGTGCTCGGCCGCAGCCTGTGCTTCGGTCAGCCCACACCACGCCAGCTCGGGATCGGTGAAGACAACAGCCGGAATCGCCAGCGGCTCGAAGACCGCGCGTGCACCCGCAACGACCTCGACGGCCAGTCGACCCTCGTGTGACGCCTTGTGGGCCAACATCGGCTCGCCGACAACATCCCCAATCGCGAAAATCGAAGGCTCGTGCGTGCGACGTTGGCCGTCGACAACGATGAAGCCGCGGCCGTCAACTTGCACGGCGGTTCAATCGAGTCCTGGAATGTCCGAGTTCGGGCGGCGGCCGATTGACACCAGCACCGCATCGAAAAGCCGGTTGGTCTCCTGCAGCCCGGTACCATCGAACGTTGCGCGGATACCGCCCGGCTCTTCCTCCATCGACGCGACTTTCGTGTCGAGCAGGACCGCCCGCATCGACTGTCCGATCCGCTTCGCCAGGACGTCGACGAGGTCGCGATCGGCGCCCGGCAACAAGCCTGACGTCATCTCGACAATGGTCACCTCGCTGCCGAGTGCCGCGTACACGCTGCCCAACTCGAGACCGATGTAGCCGCCTCCGACAACGAGCAAGGTTTTCGGAACGGTCGGCAGATCGAGCGCGCTGGTCGAGTCCCAGACGCGTGGGCTCTCCAGCGCGAGGCTTTCGACCCGTGCGGGGCGGGAGCCTGTGGCCAGAATCGCATGGTCGAATCGAACCTGCTCTTCTCGTCCGTCTTTCAGTTGCACGCGCAGGTTATGTCCGTCGATGAGTTCGGCCAGCCCACGCAGGTACTGCACCTTTCGATATTTGACCAGCTGACCGGTTCCGCTCGTCAACCGCCCGACGACGCTGTCCTTGAATCGCCGCAACGCATCGAGATCAATTTTGGGCTCGCCGAACTCGATACCCCATGCCTTGGCATGCCGGGCCTCGCTGACCAGGTGGGCCACATGGAGCAGCGCCTTCGACGGAATGCAACCTCGGTAGACGCATACGCCGCCGGGATTCGCTTCCGGATCGATCAGCGCAACCTTGAGACCGAGGTCAGCTGCGAGAAACGCCGCGGCGTAGCCGCCGGGACCGCCGCCGATGACGGCAAGTTGGGTCGCGATCATCTGGAGTGCCTGATGCTGGGTCCCTGGTGGCTGGTTGGTGCCCCGAGCCTGAAGCCGCCAGGCACGAGTCGGTCAGCCCTGCAAGGCCAGCAGGAAGGGCTGCTCGAAGGCCTCAACGACCCAGCGCAGGAAGCGAATACCATCGGCGCCGTCCACGGCCCGATGGTCATACGACAGCGATAGAGGCAGCATGAGGCGGGGCACGAACCGTCCGTCGTGATCACCGCTTGCCAACCCTTGCCCGTTTGCCGCGTGCCACACCGGCTCCACCCGGGCGCGCGAGATCCCCAGGATTGCGACTTCGGGCGCGTTGACAATCGGCGTGAAGGCGGTCCCTCCGATGCCGCCGAGATTCGAGATGCTGAAACAGCCGCCCTGCATCTCATCGAGCGACAGCTTCCGGCTGCGCGCCTTCTCCGACATCTGGGCAAGCTCGATCGAGACCTGGGTGACGTTCTTGGCATCGACGTCTCGAATCACGGGCACCAGAAGACCGCGATCCGTGTCGACTGCGATGCCAATGTTGACGTACTTCTTGTAGATAATCTCCTCGGCCGCCAGATCGATCGAGGCGTTGAACTGCGGGAAAACCCTGAGCGCAGCGGCCACGATCTTCGTCGCGATGGCGGTAACAGTCAGGGTGCCGCCGGCGGCCTCGACCTGCTTGGCGTATCGCTTCCGAAGCTCTTCGAGAGCCGTGATGTCGGCGACATCATGCTGCGTGACGTGCGGAACGGACGCCCAGGCCGAAGCGAGGTGCTCAGCGGTCTTGCGCCGCACGGCTCGCATGGGCTGGCGCTCGATCTCGCCCCATTGACTGAAATCGGGAAGCGCTGCGGCACCCGGCGAGCCGGCCGTCGCACTCGTCACGATCCGATGCGCATGGCCCTTTACGTCCTCGATTGAAATCCGACCGGATTGGCCAGTGCCAGGCACTTCGTTGATGTCGATCCCCAACTCGCGCGCCATGCGACGCACTGACGGCGCCGCGGGCGCCGGCGGAAGCTCGGGTGGAGTCGGCGATTCGGCGCTCGTGCGTGCGGCCCGACTGAAGTCAACGACTTTCTCAGTCCCGGAAGCCCCGCCTCGCGTCCGCGGCGACGCACTGGAGCCCTCCGAATCAGCGTCGACTGGCTCTGCGGGTCGGTCGGATTCTTCCCTAGCCGTGCGTCGGTCGGGGCTTTTCTCGACGTTCGATCCTGCCTGCTCGACCTCTGTCGGCTTCGCCTTGGAGGCGGCTCGAGAAGAAGAGGCCGTCGCCTCACTTGCAGCGGCTTCCTCCACGCTCAGGATTGGTTGTCCGACCTTCACTTTGTCGCCGGCCTTCACTTTGACTTCTTTCACCTGGCCGGCAACCGACGATGGGACTTCGATCGTCGCTTTGTCCGTCTCGAGCTCGAGAACGGGCTGATCCTTCGAAAGCGTGTCGCCAGGCTTCACCAGGATGCGCAGCACGTCTCCGGTTGCGATGTTCTCGCCGAGTTCAGGCAGCGTGAAGTCGATCACGGAGCTCCTCCACCTCCAAGGGGGACAAGGTCTTGCCGCGGGCGCTGACTTCGATCACGAAATCGCCGGATTCACTTTCTCCGGATCGATCTCATGCGTACGGATGGCTTGCTTCACGGCCGACGCGTCGAGTTGCCCTTCGCGAGCCAACGCCGCCAAAGTTGCGACGACGACGTAGCGGTGGTCGACCTCGAAGAAATTCCTGAGAGATGCGCGATTTTCGCTCCGACCGAAGCCGTCAGTGCCGAGCGCTGTGAGGGGCCGCGGCAACCAGCGATCGATCGAGTCGGGCAGCGCCTTCATGTAGTCCGATGCGGCGATGAGCACGCCTGGTGCATCCTTGAGACAGTGCGTCACATAGGGAACTCGCGTCCGTTCATCCGGATGCAGCATGTTCCATCGTTCGCATCGATGTCCGTCTCGGTACAGCTCGCTGTAGCTCGTCACGCTCCAGACATCCGCGCCCACGTCGTAGGTCGATTCCAGAATCTCCTGGGCTTTGATCACCTCGGGCAGGATCGCACCGCTCCCGAAGAGCTGAGCACGCCATTTGGCCGTCGGTTTCGACGTCGGACGAAACCTGTACAGACCCTTGAGAATGCCGTCGTGCGCGTTCTCGGGCATCATCGGCATTTCGTACTGTTCGTTCATTACCGTCAAGTAGTAGAAGATGCTCTCCTGATCGACGTACATCCTCCGGATGCCATCTTGGATGATTGCAGCGATTTCGTAGGCAAAAGCCGGATCGTAAGCGACGCAGTTGGGGTAGGCCATGGCGAACAGGTGACTGTTCCCGTCCTGGTGCTGCAACCCTTCGCCAGCCAGCGTCGTGCGCCCTGACGTTCCGCCCAGCATGAAGCCGCGCGTCCGTGAATCGCCGGCCGCCCAGATCAAGTCGCCAATCCGCTGGAACCCGAACATCGAATAATAGATGAAGAACGGAATCGTGTTGACGGCGTGAGTCGCGTAGGCCGTACCGGCCGCGATGAAGGAGGACATCGACCCGGCCTCGGTGATGCCTTCCTCGAGAATCTGCCCGTCGGAGGCCTCCTTGTAGTACAGGAGCGTATCCATGTCGACTGGCTCGTAAAGCTGGCCCGCGTGCGAGTAAATACCGACCTGACGAAAAAGCGCTTCCATCCCAAAGGTCCGCGCCTCGTCCGGAACAATCGGCACGATGAGTCGACCAAGGTCTTTGTCCCGCAGCAGCTTCGACAACAACCTCACGAACACCATCGTCGTCGACGCTTTGCGGCCTTCCGTGCCTTTGAAGAACTCCTCGAACAGCTCACCCGGCACCTGCTTGAGCGGCTCGCTGCGCACCCGACGACTGGGGACGAAGCCGCCGAGCGCCTTGCGGCGTGCGTGCAGGTATCGGATCTCGATGGAATCCTCGGGTGGCCGGTAGAAAGGAGTGCTGGCGAGGTCCGCGTCGGAAATGGGAATCCCAAACCGCGTGCGGAACGCGCGGAGCTCCTCTTCGTTCAGCTTCTTCTGTTGGTGGGTGATGTTCTTGCCCTCGCCGGCCTCGCCAAGTCCGTATCCCTTGATCGTTCGTGCGAGGATGACGGTCGGCGAACCTGTATGCGCGACGGCCGCCTTGTAGGCGTTGTAGACCTTGACCGGGTCGTGCCCTCCGAGCGTCAATTTCTGAAGCTGATCGTCGGTGAGGTGCTTGACCATGTCGAGGAGCCGTGGGTCGACGCCCCAGAAGTGCTCGCGGACGTACGCGCCTGACTCGACGGCGTACTTCTGATATTGACCGTCGACGATCTCGCCCATCCGCTTGACCAGGAGCCCGTCGCGGTCTTTGGCGAGCAGCGAGTCCCATTCGCGGCCCCAAATCACCTTGATCACGTTCCAGCCAGCCCCTCGAAACGCCGCCTCGAGCTCCTGGATGATTTGGCCGTTCCCTCGCACCGGACCGTCGAGCCGCTGGAGATTGCAGTTGATGACGAAGACGAGGTTGTCCAGCTTCTCGCGCGCCGGTAGCGTCATGGCGCCCAGCGCCTCGGGTTCGTCCGTTTCGCCATCCCCGATGAACGCCCAGACCTTGCCGTTCGACTTGGGCTTCAGCCCGCGGTCTTCCAGGTAGCGGGTGAAACGGGCCTGATAGATGGCCATCAACGGACCGAGACCCATCGACACGGTCGGGTACTCCCAGAAATCGGGCATCAGCCATGGATGCGGATACGACGACAATCCGCCGCCTGGATGAAGCTCGCGCCGGAAGTTCTCGAGGTGACTTTCGTCGATACGGCCTTCCAGGTAGGCACGGGCGTAGACGCCGGGTGCCGCATGTCCCTGGAAAAAGATCACGTCGCCATCGCCCTCGGCGTCGCGGCCCCGGAAAAAATGATTGAAGCCAACCTCGTAGAGTGTGGCCACCGACGCAAACGTGGAGATATGACCGCCGATCCCCTCGTCGGCTTTGTTCGCCTTGACGACCATCGCTGCCGCATTCCAACGCACGAGGCTCTTGATGCGGCGCTCGATATCGGGACTGCCAGGCATGAGCACCTGGTCGTCGGCGGGGATTGTGTTGATGTAGGGAGTGTTGGCAGTGAATGGGAGTTTGACGCCGCTTTCGGTCGCGTGAAGCGTCAGGTCACGGAGCAGGCGCGCGACTTTCGCCGGCCCACCGCTTTGCAGGACATAATCAAGGGATTCGAGCCATTCGCGTGTTTCGACGGCGTCGAGCTCCGCGGCATCTTTCGGGGCAATGTGTCTCACGTGACCCACGATCCTTTCGCTGAGGCGCAGCCGCCACGAAGCGTTGCGCATCGAGCTCGTCGGGTTGCTCGTCCCTCGACCGCCGGGACGACAGTGAGCGTTGGCCGGACTGTCGTGGTCGTCCTTACACAGAACGACACTGAGCTGGTCGAAGTGTCGGCTGACCGGCCTACCGCCTGTAGGCCAATCATCAATTGTAGTCCGTTGACGCAGTGGAGGGAAACCCATGCGCCGTCATGTGTTGGCATTCACGTTCGTCGTTACGCCACTCGCGACACTTTTGGCGGCGTCACAGAGTCCCGCGCCAAGCTCGGGCGTGGACCTCGGCGCGCTCGATCGTCGTGTCGACGCCTGCACGGATTTCTACGAGTTCGCGTGCGGCGGCTGGATTGCTGCGAATCCCGTCTCAGCCGATCGGCAGCGATGGGGGCGCTTCCAGGAAGTGCAAGAGCGGAACTTCGCGATCCTCAAACGCATCCTCGAGGCGCCCGGCGGCGAGGGCGACCTCCGGAAAGCTCGTGACTATTACGCCGCTTGTGCGGACGAACCCGCAATCGAGACGTTAGGGCTCACCCCGATTGCGGCCGAAATGTCGCGGATCAACAGTCTCCCGAATCGGAACGCTCTCCCTGAGCTCTTGGCACACCTTCAGATGGTCGTCGGTGAGGCGCCGCCCTCAGGCAGTGCCCGCCGCGCTGGCGCATACGTGTTCTTCCGTCTTGGCTCGCGTCCGAAATTCGACGATGCGACTACGGAAGCCGCGGCCGTCAGTCCTGACGGAATCGGGCTGCCGAGCCGCGACTACTACCTGAAGGGCGACGAGCGCTCCGTCAAGCTGCGAGGGGAATACCAGCAGCATGTCGCGCGGCTGCTGACGCTCGCGGGCCACGGGGTCGAAGAATCCGAAAAGGGCGCAGCCGCTGTGCTCGCGATCGAGACGTCTCTGGCTACGGCCATGCTCGACGTGGTCGAGCGACGGAATCCACACGCGGTTCATCATCCGATGACAGTGGAAGAGCTGCAGCGTCTGACGCCGGCGTTCAATTGGAAGCAGTACATCTCGGCGAGTGGTGCGCCGGCCTTCACCACACTCAACGTCAACGAGCCCGAGTTCATGAAGGCTTTCAACTCGATTGTGAGCACGACTCCGCTTCAGGACATCAAGCTCTATCTCAAGTGGCACGTTCTCCACGGCGCCGCCACACGGCTACCCAAGCCATTCGAGGCGGCGACATTTGACTTTTTCAGCCGCAAGCTGACGGGACAGGACCAGCCGCCCCCGCGCTGGCGCGAATGCATCGCCGACACCGATCAGCAGCTTGGCGAGGCGCTCGGCAGAGCATTTGTCGAAGAAGCGTTCGGTGCTCAAGCGAAAGCCAGCATGCTGAAGATGGTGCAGGACATCAAGGACGCGATGAAGCGAGACATCGACGAAGCGACATGGATGGATCGCGACACGAAAGCGGCCGCGCAGCGCAAGCTGAAGGCCGTGATCGATCGAATCGGCTACCCTGATTCCTGGCGAGATTATTCGAGCGTTGAGATATCGAGAACGGATGCCCTCGGCAATCTCCGGCGCGCGCTCGCGTTCCACAACACCCGGCGGCTTGCCAAGATCGGGCGTCCCGTCGATCGCGGCGAGTGGACCATGACGCCGCCCACCGTGAACGCGTACTACAACGCCAGCGCCAACACCATCAACTTTCCGGCCGGGATTCTTCAGCCGCCGTTCTATCGGGGGCAAGCCGACGCGGCGGTCAACTACGGCGCGATCGGAGCGGTGATCGGCCACGAGCTGACGCACGGGTTCGATGATCAGGGCCGAAAGTACGACGCGCAGGGCAACCTCCGCGACTGGTGGACGGCCGCGGACGGGAAAGCGTTCGAAGCCCGCGCCAGCTGTCTCGTCGACCAGTATTCGAGGTACACGGTGGCCGGCGAGACGCAGATCAACGGCAAGCTCACGCTGGGCGAAAACACCGCCGACAACGGCGGCGTGCGCCTCGCGCTGATGGCTTATCTGGCCGGCCCCGGGGCGTCCGGTAGCGAGCGATCCACGCTCGATGGTTTCACACCAGAGCAGCGCGTGTTTCTCGGCTGGGGGCAGCAGTGGTGCGAGAGCAGCCGGCCCGAAGCCGAACTGCTGAAAGCGGCGACCAATTCACACTCGGCGAATCGGTATCGAGTCAACGGCGTCGTCTCGAACATGCCCGAGTTTCAGAAAGCGTTCTCGTGCAGCGCCGAGGCGCCGATGGTCAGCAGAAACGTCTGCCGAGTCTGGTAGGACAAGCCAGGCAAGCACTCTATCGCGCGGTGATGGTGTCTATCGTCCCCCTGTCGGTCGTCCACGATCAGATCGTCGTGTGCGAGCAGTGCCCGCGCCTGCGCTCCTACTGCGAGCGCGTCGCGCGCGACAAGCGGAAGGCTTATCGCGATGACACGTACTGGGGGAGACCCGTGCCCGGCTTCGGCGATCCGCGTGCCAGACTGCTGATCATCGGCCTGGCCCCCGCTGCGCACGGCGCCAACAGAACGGGACGGGTCTTTACCGGCGATGGTGTCGGCGGATCGAGCGATTTCCTGATGTCCGCGCTCCATCGCGCCGGCTTCGCAAGCCGCCCAACGTCTCAGCAGAGAGACGACGGGTTGTCGCTGCGGGATGCGTACATCACGATGGCGGTGCGCTGCGCGCCTCCGGGCAACAAGCCGACGCCTCAGGAAATCAGTAACTGTCTCACTCACCTGGAAGCCGAGTTGACGGCGCTCACGCGAGTGCGGGTCGTCGTCGCCCTCGGCAAGATCGGATTCGACGCCTACGTGCAATACCTGAAACGGGTCGACCGGCTGAGCGAGGACCGACCTCAGTTCGGCCATGGCCGCTCGCACTCGCTGCCAGATGGCACATCCCTGGTCGCGTGCTACCATCCGAGCCGGCAGAACACCAACACCGGCAGGCTCACCTCTCGAATGATGGATACGGTATTGCGCCGAGCTCGCCGCCTGATAACCAAGGCAGGCCAAAGGTAGGCCTTCACGTCGAGCCGCCAAGGTCATGCCGTCGTGCTTGAGAGGGCGTCCGGGCCCCACGTCGGGCGACCAATGGCACGATGAGATCAGGTCGATCGGTGATCAAGGCATCGACGTCCCAATCGAGCAATCGAGATGCGTCAGTTTCTGTCTCGACGCCCCAAACCTGGACGCCGAGTCGGGATGCGTGAGCAGCCGCAACAAAGTGAGGCGAGACCACGCGGGTGCGTCCCGACCACTCCGGGACCTGATATCCACCGTACTGCACTCTCGAGACCGGCCAGCCGAAACCACGATCGGTACAGGGCCCAGCGTACTTCTTCGCGAGCGGCGCTGGTCGGCACCGCCGGCTCGAGCGCACGTGCGGCGCGAAGCACGCGAAGCCCGAAAGACCCGAGACACACGCGATCGACTGCTTTGGCGGCGCGAAGAATCTCGATCGTGGCGTGAGCGAGCTCTGCACTGTTGACCTTCAGCTCGACGATGACTGGCACGGTCGGATAGCGGGCGAGAACCTGCGCCAGCGTCGGTACGCCGAATCCGGCACCCCGAAAAGGATAACTGTCTCCACGGCGGTAGCAATGGCCGGCATCAGCGCCCACAAGGTCCGCGGCCGACCACTCGGTCACCGGACCATGCAGGTTGGTCGTTCGTTCGAGGGTCCGATCGTGATGCACGACCACGACGCCATCACGAGAGAGGTGAACGTCGAGCTCCAAGCCATCTGCGCCGAGCGCCAGTCCATTGTCGAACGCAGCCAGGGTGTTCTCCGGCGCGAGCGCCGCGCCACCGCGGTGCGCGAACACAAGTGGCCGCCTCGACGACAGGAATGGGAAAGCGCCGTCGCGAGGGCTGGCCCCCGCGCAGCCGGGCCGTGACGAAGGCGATCTGGCGAAGATGCGCGGCAGCACTCTCATCTCGTCGCTTTGAGGCGCAACTTTCGTTAGTCTAATTCGGATAGAATCGATCCATGACGGCCTCAGCCCAGACCCTTGGTGAGTTGCGCAGACAATCCGGCACACGCGCCCGGTCGGTGAAGCAAGAGATTCGCGACAATCTGGTGCGCAAGCTTCGAGCCGGCGATGCGCTGTTCCCGGGCATCATCGGGTACGACGAGACCGTGGTCCCGCAGCTCGTCAATGCCGTCCTCTCCCGACACAATTTCATCTTGCTCGGTCTCCGCGGTCAGGCCAAGAGCCGCATCCTGCGCGGCATGGTCGACTTGCTCGACGAGCACATTCCGGTCGTTCCAGGATGCGAGATTCACGACGATCCGTTTGCGCCGATCTGCGCGGCGTGCCGCAGCCGTCTGGCGACCGAAGGCGACAAACTGCCGATCGCCTGGTTGCCGCGCGAGGCGCGGTTCGTGGAAAAGCTTGCGACGCCAGATGTGACGATCGCCGACATGGTCGGCGACATCGATCCAATCAAGGCGGCTCAAGCCGGCCTCAACCTCTCGGACGAATTGACGATGCACTACGGCCTGCTCCCGCGGGCAAACCGCGGGATCTTCGCCATCAACGAGCTGCCGGATCTCGCCGGTAAGATTCAGGTCGGCTTGTTCAACATCCTTCAGGAAGGGGACGTGCAGATCAAGGGTTACCCCATTCGCCTGAAGCTGGATGTGCTGCTGGTGTTCACCGCAAATCCCGAGGACTACACGGCGCGCGGGAAAATCATCACACCGCTCAAGGATCGCATTGGATCGGAAATCCGCACGCACTACCCGGCGGCGCGACACCATGCGCTGGCAATCACCAAGCAGGAGGCCTGGACCGATCGAGCCGACAGCTTGAGGGTCGAGATTCCCGGGTACGTGCGCGAGGTGGTTGAGGAGGTCGCGTTCCAGGCGAGAGCAGACCGGAAGATCGACAAGCGATCCGGCGTCAGCCAACGGCTTCCGATCACGACGCTGGAACTGGTCGTCTCGAACGCCGAGCGACGGGCACTGCAGAACGGCGAGAAGCTCGTCGTGCCACGCGTGACCGACCTGTATGCGGCGCTGCCCTCCATCACGGGCAAGTTCGAGCTGGAATACGAGGGCGAGCTTCGCGGCGCCGAGCAGGTTGCCCGCGATCTGATCCGGTCCGCAGTCGGCAGCATCTTCACCGGCATGTTCGACGGCACCGATACGCGGACCGTCGTCGAGTGGTTCGACCTCGGCGGATCGCTGCCGCTCGGCGACACCATGTCGGCGGAGGACATCATCACCCGGACCGTCGGCGTGCAGGGATTGCGTGAGCTGGCCGAGCGAGCCGGAGTGTCTCCCGGCGCCCCTGCCCCGTCGATGGCGTCGGCGATCGACTTCGTGCTGGAAGGCCTGTACGCGCAGAAAAAGATCAGTCGCAGCGACGAGCGCGGCTATGCGGCCAACGAAGCCGCACCCCGGCGACAGACGCGGCGCGAGGAAACGGCGATGGACGAGGAGTTCCGGATTCCGACCGGGAAGAAGAAGTACTACAACTGAATGAAGTATCGCTATACCAAGTTCACCGGCGGCGAGCTCGACGATCTGGATCTCGAGGATCTGGTCGCCAAGCTGTCCGATCTCCTGCTGTCGAGCGGGTTCAGCAATCCCTACGGGCTGGACGATGCGGAGCGGACCCTGCAGGCCCTGCACGATGCCATTCTCGACGCGTTGTTCAACGGCGGCGTCTTGCCCGAGGAAACACTCGATCGCCTGCTCGGCGATCCCGCGGATGGCGATCAGGCGGAAGCGCGCTCCAAGCTCGAAGAGCTGATTCAGCAGATCATCGATCGCATGACCCAGGAGGGCTACATCACGACCCCGCCGGATCTCGAAGCCGAACGCGAGCGGCGCCAGGGGCGGGGCGGCTCGGGACCGGACAACCCCCAGGTGACCAAGTTCGAAGTCACCGATAAAACGCTCGACTTTCTCGGCTACCGCGCGCTGCGAGATCTTCTCGGCTCGCTCGGCAAGAGCAGTTATGGCCGGCACGACACGCGCGAGCAAGCGACCGGGGTCGAAACGACCGGGGCGCCGAAGTCCTACGAGTTTGGCGATACGCTCAACCTTGACGCGGCCAGCACATTGTTGAAGGCGGTCGAGCGGCGGGCGCGTGCGCGAATCGAAAGCGAGTCCCTGCAGTCGAAGGCCAAGCCTGCAGGTGTGGCGGAGATGTCCCACCCGGGACATGGCGACCTCGACACTCCGGGCCGTGTCGCGCACTCGACACCAGGCCTCCGACACGGGCCACGCACCGGAATCGACGTCAGCTACGAAGACCTGATGGTCGTTCAGGGCGAGTACCAGAGCTCATGTGCCACCGTCCTCATGCTCGACTGCAGCCACAGCATGATCCTGTATGGCGAGGATAGGTTCACGCCCGCCAAGCGGGTCGCCCTTGCGCTCGCGCAGCTGATCAAGAATCAGTATCCCGGCGACGCGCTCAACGTCGTCTTGTTCCACGACTCGGCCGAAGAGATTCCGCTGGCCGAGCTGGGTCGCGTGCGGGTGGGCCCTTATTACACCAACACCCGCGAGGGGTTGCGCCTGGCGCGCCGCATCCTCGATCGACAACGCAAGGACATGCGGCAGATCATCATGATCACCGACGGCAAACCGTCCGCGCTGACGCAGCCAGACGGTCGAATCTACAAGAACGCCTTCGGGCTGGATCCGTTCATTGTCGCCGAAACGTGCGCGGAGGTCGCCGCCTGCCGCAAGAGCGGCATCATGATTAATACGTTCATGCTGGCGCGCGACTACGACCTGGTGAGCTTCGTCCGCAGAGTGGCGGAGATCTGTAAAGGCAAGGCCTATTTCACGACGCCGTACACACTCGGACAGTACGTGCTCATGGACTACATGGACAAGAAGACCAAGACGATTCACTGAGATTGCCAGTGACGCATTGCGAGTTGCCCACTGCTCGATCGGCGGCAGGGGGAGTTGGCGGCTAGCAATCGGCAACCGGCAATGGGCCCATGTCAGATCTGCTCCCTATCTTCCCGCTTCCGAACGTGGTTCTCTTCCCCAACGTGTTTCTGCCGCTCCACATCTTCGAGCCGCGCTACCGGGACATGGTCGCCGACGCGCTTGCCAGCGATCGCCTGATTGGGATGGTCCTGCTCAAACCGGGGTGGGAAGACGAGTGACGAGAGCCGACCGCCTGTCTACCCGATCGGCTGCAGTGGAGTGATCACGCACGTCGACCGGCTGCCCGATGGGCGCTACAACATCGTGCTGCGTGGGGTGGAACGCTTTCGGATTCTCGAGGAAGATGCCAGCCGGTCGTATCGGCGCGCGAGCATCGAGTCGGTCGACGAGCATGTGCTCGAAGCGGACGACCGAGCGGTCGTCCGACGTCAACGCTCGAAGTTGGAGGTGCTGCTCGCACCCGCCATCGAGCGGAGTCTCGGGAGAGCGCAAGCCGGCCGCGAGGTCCGCGGAGCCGATCCGATGATCCCTTCCGAGATGGCCGATGAAGATCTCGTCAACGCGCTGGCTCAGTACCTGGATCTCGAGCCGATCGAGAAACAAGCGCTGCTCGAAAAGCACAGCCTGCGCTCGCGTGCCGAGTCGCTGGTGGAGTTGCTGGAAATGAAGATCATGACGGCGCGTACCCCCGGCGGCCGATCCCACCTTTCACACTGAGCCTGGCGTTTCGGTCCTCTCGACGGAGGGGTCACTCTCCCAGCTGACGGGCGGCGATCGTCGCGATGATCTTCTCGCCGTGAAACCTGCCATTCTCGATGAAGATGTTGCTGGTGTCTCGCCCACAGATGGCGCCGCCAGCGAGAAACAACCCCGGCACGTTGGTTTCGAAGGTCTCGGAATCGTATGTGGGAACGCGCTTTTCGCGAAACGACACGCCGGCACGCTCCATGAGATCCCAATCGGTGTGATACCCCACCAGGAGGAAAACAGCATCAGCCGGCAATTCTTCTTTTTCGCCGGTGATCGCTGACACGGGACTGATCAGGACCGATGTGGGGCGAATCTCGGTCACGCATGCGTTGAACCGGGCCGCGATCGATCCTTCCTTGATTCGGTTCTCGATGTCGGGCCTCACCCAATACTTGATCGTCTTCTTCAGCTCCGGATTCCGGTGGACGAGCGTGACATGCGCACCGGCCCGGAACAGCTCCAACGCCCACTCGGCTGCGGAATTCCCACCGCCGACAATGACGACACGCTGCCGATAGTACGGGTGTGGTTCGTTGTAGTAATGATGCACGTGCGGAAGGTCCTCCCCCGGCACGTTCAGCAGATTCGGGGCATCGTAGTAGCCGATCGCAAAGACCACATTCCGGCCGTGCCGAACACGACGAACACCCCGAGATGATCTGGTTGCGACAGCAAAGAGAGGCCCATCCACGGTCGGGGGCTGGTCAGGGTTCCCTATGGTCGGTTCCCTTTCGATTGAAATGACGGTCTCGTCGTATGAAATCTGAAGGTCGTAGGTGTCAACGACCTTGCGGTAATAGCGAAGGGCCTCCGCTCGAGTCGGCTTGTCGTACGGCGAGACGAATGGCAGCCCGCCGATCTCCAGCAGCTCCGGAGTCGTGAAAAACACCATCTGCGGCGGGAAGTGATAGATGGAATTGACGAGCACGCCCTGCTCGACAACCTGATAGTCGAGACCACATCGCTTTGCAGCGATAGCGGCAGAGAGGCCCGATGGACCGGCCCCGACGATGATGACGTCACGAACGGCCATAGGAGAAATGATACGTCGTCACCTGATCCAGGCCGGAAGGCGACACTTGGATCGCGGTTCCTGGTCGTTGCACGAGCCAAGGCAGAGCTTGCAGTGCCCGTTCAGGGTCTCCACGTCCCCGTCAGGTGCGCTTGCGGCCCGTTCGCTGAAATAGCGAGTCTTTAACCCTTTCCTGCTCTATCATTTGCGGGTCGAAACGCTTCGTTTTTTTAGAGGAGAACGCGTATGCACGCGCCCATCAAGTACGTCGAAAAGGGGCTCTCGCTAGCCGCCAATGGTGCTTGGGTGGTCTTCAACGGATTGAACAGCATCAACCAGAGGCCGGCCTTCACACCGAGGTGGTCGGACAAACCCCTTTTGAAGTCGTATCAAAAGACGAAGCCGCCGCTCGGCTGGCCGCGGGAGACCGATTCGCTCTGCCCCAGGTGCGTTCGGGAAGCGCGTCAGGAGATTCTCGACGGCAAGAAGGACGTCAGCATCCTGTTGAATGAAAAGGTCGGCGAGATCAAGGCCACGATTCTGGAACGAGACGGAAAGATTCTGATGGTGAAGGACTGTCCCCTTCATGGCCATTTCGAGGACGTGATGGCGGTGGACACGGCGTTCTTCAAGCATCTCGAAGATGTGTTTCCCGGTCGAGACATCCGCGCCCACAACGACGAGAAGCTGCACAACCACGGCAGCAGCACGATCAAGCACGGCCGTGGCTCCGTGCTGACCGTCGACCTCACGAATCGCTGCAACATGATGTGCGACCCGTGCTTCATGGACGCGAACCAGGTAGGGTTCGTGCATGAGCTGACGTGGGAGGACATCAAGACGGTTCTCGACAACGCGATCAGTATCAAGCCGCGGCGTCAGATGTCCGTGCAGTTCTCAGGGCGGCGAGCCGACGATTTCGCCGTATTTCCTGGATGCGGTGCGCTACGCGCGCAAGGTTGGGTACAACAGCGTTCAGGCGGCGACCAACGGAATCGAGTTCGCCAAGGATCCGTCGTTCGCCAAGGCCGCAGCCGACGCTGGCCTGCGCTACGCGTATCTTCAGTTCGACGGTATCGGCAACGCCGCCAACTCCCACCGGCGCGTCGGGAACCTTTTCGACGTCAAGCTGCGTGCAATCGAGAACCTCCACGGCGCGGGCGTCGACATCGTGCCGGTCGTCACCATTGTCAACGGCGTCAACAACGAACAGGTCGGACGCATCATCGAGTTCGCGCTCGACAATCCGAAAACGATTAACTTCCTTTCGTTCCAGCCCGTCAGCTTCACGGGTCGAGACGAAGAGGTCACCGACGAACGACGCCATGCGCAGCGGTACACCCTGTCGCACCTGGCCCACGACGTAAAGAACCAGACGGGCCTTGGAGAACCGACTCGCGACTGGTTCCCTATTTCGTTCATGGGCACGTTCACCGACTGGGCCGACGTGACGCATGGAGCGGAGAAGGAGTTCGGTCAGTTGACGTGCGGATGCCATCCGAATTGCGGCATCGGAATGGCCGTGATGATCGACAAGGAAACCAAAGAAGCGGTGCCGGTGACAGCCTTCCTGAAGGCTGAACAGCTCGCCAAGGACGTTGCGGCCGTCACCGACGCCGGCCGCGGTCGCGTTCTGTCGGTCTTCGGCATGGCACTCGCCCTGATGCGCAATTACGATCCTTTCAAGGCGCCGTCGGCCTTCAAGCTCGTCGATTTGCTGCGTAAGTTCGACAAGACGTTCGGCGCCACCAAGTCGGCCGAGAAGGGCAAGTACGGCAAGGTCGAAGGCGATCGCACGGCAAACGACATCGCCAAGCGTCGCTCGGATCGCTGGAATTTCCTGTTCATCGCCGGGATGTGGTTCCAGGATTTGTTCAACTACGACTTCCGCCGAACCGAGATGTGCATCATTCCCTACGCGACGCAACAGGGCGAGATTTCCTTCTGCGCGTATAACACGGGAATCGGCTGGCGTAACATCATCGAGAAGATGCACATGACGGCGACGCTCACCAAGTGGTACGAAGAGCATGGACGTCACGAAATTTTCGCCGGCAACAAGCACGTGCCCCTCAACTCGACCGAGCACTCGCTGACACTCAACGAGGAAGCGGTTCGGGCTGGCGCGCAGACGGACCTCGACGACCTCGGCATCGCCAAGAATGCGCGTGAAGAGAAGCTGAAGGCACGCCAGCACAAGGACGATCACGACGATCCGAAGCACGAGGAAATGGCGAGGTTGTACCGCCAGCACGTGCTCAAGGAGCAGCCAACCATTCAGATCCAGGGCCTCGGCGGCAAGAAGAAGGAGGACGTGCAGCCGGTGTTGCACAAGCCCATCGTGTAGTCGTTGGTTCGCTCGTCGTTCGTCGGGAACGGAAGGCGCGACGTAGTCAAATAACCGGGGCCGGTGGGAACAACCCACCGGCCCTTTTTCTTTGCGAGTATGATCGGGCCGATGGATCGCACGTTCTTGTTTCTCGGGGCGCTGGCCGGCCTGACCGGTGTCGCGCTTGGCGCGTTCGGGGCACACGCGCTACGAGCGCGCCTGCAGCCTGAGATGCTGACGGTCTTCGAAACCGGAGTGCGCTATCACCTCTACCATGCCTTGGCGTTGGTCGCGACAGCACTGATCTTGGGCCGGTTCACCGGCAAACTGATTGTTGCGGCCGGATGGCTCTTCACTGCCGGGATCGTTCTGTTTTCGGGCAGCCTCTACGCGCTTGCCCTGACCGGGGTCACTGCGCTCGGCGCGATCACGCCGATCGGTGGATTGGCGTTCTTGCTGGGTTGGGCGTGCCTGGCACTCGCGGCCTGGTGAGCAACGCCTGTCGTGGTTTCTCGGGTAAGGGTCAGCGCCTTCGTCGCGGCGGGGCCGGCGCCGCCGGTTGATACTGGACCATCACGTTGCTGATGATGGCAATCGGCCGGCCCGGTGACGTGTAGGTCGCTCCGCCATCCAGACGCTCAAACAGGAGCTTTTCGCCCAGAATGCTGACCTGCTGCTCGGCTTCCGGGATGGTGATCGTAATCGCTTCCGTCCCAGTCGGCGCGACGGCCTTGACTCCACCCGGGCCCGCCCCTCCCCCAATCCGATCGACGAGATCGCTCGCGCTCCGAAACTCGCTCTGCACGACGGCACGGCTGATCAAGGTATTGTCCATCGTCAATACTCCAATGGTCGCCGTATAGCGCGCGTAGCCGCGATTGGTCTTCACCTGCTCCGCCGAGTACGTATGACGGTTGTGAAGATCGAACGTCAAGGTGACCGGACCCTTGTGTGGCGGAAGCGCAATCCGGATTCCAATGGCAGGATCTCGCTCGGTCATCACGTCGCAATATTCGAGCTTCGTGGTGACACCGACGCCTAACGGCGAAGGACACGTGATCTCGGCCGCTACTTTCTTCGGCTCTGCGCTCGGAGGTGGAGGAGTCGAACGTCGTGCTGGCGGTCGTGTTGTCTGTGCTCCTGAGGTCGAAGCAAGCGAGACAACGATCGCGATGGCGATAAGCTGCCTCATGCTCACCAGTATAGTACGGGTCGGGCGGTTCAGGTCGACTGGGCAGTGCAAGGAGGTCGTGGCGCGGAGTGCTAGTCTTCGATCACGCCTGCCAAGGTCGAGGAGACGCCTTCGCGAAGGTTCACGACGGCGCCGCTGAGCTTGACGAGCTCGAGGAACTCCAACCGAGTTCGCGCATTATCGCGGAATACGCCGAGCATCGCGCTTGTGAGGGCTACGGAATTCTGTTTTTCGACGCCGCGCATCGACATACAGAGATGCGTGGCCTCCATGACAACAGCGACGCCCAACGGCGCAATCTTGTCGCGAATGGTCTGGGCAATCTGATTCGTGAGTCGTTCCTGCACCTGAAGGCGGCGGCTGAACACGTCGACCATTCGTGGAATCTTGCTGAGGCCGATGACTTTGTCGCTGGGAATGTAGGCGATGTGGCATCTGCCGAAGAATGGCAGGAGATGATGCTCGCAGAGGCTGTAGAAATCGATGTCCTTGACGATGACCATCTCGCTGTAGTCGACGGTGAACAATGCGCCGTTCAGGACCTCGTCGATGTCGGCACGGTACCCGCTCGTCAGGAACTGGAGCGACCGCTCGACGCGCTGCGGCGTGTTGAGAAGCCCCTCCCGATTGGGATCTTCTCCGAGCTCTACCAGGAGATTTCTGACCAAATCGCGCATCTTCTTATTCTATATCTGCACCCGCTGATGCCCGCCTGACGCGGCCCGCGCGCGAATCCTGGTCGAAATATAGTCGCCGGTTTCGCGGGTGCCCAACGAGCCGCCAATCTCGGCGGTGCCGTTGAACGTGCTGACCGACTCCTTGACGGCTGAAGCGATCGCCGAGGCTTCGGCCGCCAACCCCGAATTCTCGAGCATCAGCGCCGCGGACAAGATGGCGCCAACCGGATTTGCCGTATTCTTCCCGGCATGCTTGGGCGCCGAGCCGTGCACCGGCTCGAACATCGACGTCCGTCCGGGATGGAGGTTGCCGGACGCCGCCATCCCCAAGCCGCCCTGAAGCTGCGCGCCGATATCCGTGATGATGTCGCCAAACATGTTGTTGGTGACGATGACGTCGAATTGGGACGGGTTCTTGAGGAGCTGCATTGCGAGCGCATCGATATACATGTGACTGGATTGTACTTCCGGATATTCGGCCGCGAGCTGCCAGAAGACCCGCTGCCACAATGCATGCCCCTGCGTCATCGCGTTGCTCTTGTCTGCCATACAGACCTTGGTCAGGCCCGCCGCCTTCGCATACTCGAACGCGTGCTTGACGATGCGATGAACGCCCTTGTAGGTATTGATCTCTTCTTGAATCGCCACTTCGTCGTCGGTTCCGGCTTTGAAGCGTCCTCCGACGTTGACGTAGGCACCCTCCGTGTTTTCCCGAAATACGACGAAATCGACATCAGATGGGCCGCGATCCTTGAGGGGGCAAAGCCTGGCGTCGAGCAAATGAACAGGCCGGTAGTTGACGTATAGATCGAGCTCGAACCGTGTACCCAAAAGGATGTCGCGCGCATGTCGCATGTCCGGAATGCGCGGATCGCCGAGCGCACCAATGAAAATAGCGTCGAACTCATTCCGCAACATTGCGTAGCCGTCCGGCGGAAGCGTGATCCCGGTCTCGAGGTAGTAATCCGCACCATAAGGCAGCGGTTCGAGATCGAACGAGCGACCGAACACTTCCCCCACGGCGCGGATCACCTTCACGGCTTCAGCCGTCACGTCCACTCCTATACCGTCGCCAGGGATGACAGCTATTCTCATCGCCAATCAACAGAGGCTGAATCCAGTCATGCCCAAGCTGGGCCATCCAGCAGGGGTCTTCTAGGATTCATCGCGGTCGATCTGGGCTCGCTGGAGCCGGCCGCTGAAATCGACGTAGACCGACTTCCACTCTGAAAAGACATCGAGCGCCGCAGTACCGGCCTCGCGGTGACCGTTACCTGTCTCTTTGATGCCGCCAAACGGAAGATGCACTTCGGCGCCGATGGTAGGGGCATTCACGTAAAAGAGGCCGGTCTGCAGCTCGCGCATCGCCGTGAAGGCCCGGTTCACGTCTCGCGTATAGATTGCCGCAGACAGTCCATATTTGACGCCGTTTCCGATTTCAAGCGCCTCCTCGAACGAGCGGCACGGGATCACGGAAACCACCGGCCCAAAGATTTCTTCCTGGGCGATCCGCATCCGAGGATCAACGTCGGCAAAGACGGTCGGTTCGTGGAAATAGCCTTTCGCCAATGCGCCAGCGGTCAGTGCATGCCCCCCGCACCTCAGGTCGGCACCTTCCTTCTTGCCGATGTCCACGTACTGCATGACCGTGTTTCGTTGCGCTTCACTGACCGACGGCCCCATTTCGGTCTTCGGATCGAGGCCGTCGCCGACGCGCAAGGCTTTGGCGCTGGACACAAATCGATCGAGAAACGCCCGATACACCGCCTCGTGCACGACTACGCGACTCGCCGCGGTGCATCGCTGACCGGTCGTCCCGAACCCGCCCCAGAGACAGCCTTCGACTGCCAGATCGAGGTCGGCATCGTCCATGACCATCACGACGTTCTTGCCGCCCATTTCGAGGTGGACCTTCGTGAAGGATGGAGCCGCTTTCTGGGCGACCAGGCGGCCCACGCTCGTGGAACCGGTGAACGACACCACACGGACATCCTCGCTCGACGCCAGCGCCTCGCCGACGTCGCTGCCGCCGGTCACCAGATTGACCACGCCTGGCGGGACACCGGCCTCCTCGAGAATCTTGATGAAATTCACCGCCGACAACGGCGTCAGTGTCGCCGGCTTGAAAACCACCGTGTTGCCGCAGACCAGTGCGGGCATGATCTTCCACGATGGGATGGCGACGGGAAAATTCCAGGGCGTGATGACCGCGCAAACGCCGAGCGGCTGGCGAATCGACATTGCGAACTTGTCGCGCAGCTCCGACGGCACGGTTTGCCCGTACAATCGCCGGCCCTCCCCCGCCATGAAATAGGTCATGTCGACGGCTTCCTGAACGTCGCCGCGCGTTTCGTCCAGCACTTTGCCCATTTCTCGCGTCATGTCACGGGCAAGCGACTCCTTGTGGTTGGCAAGGAGCTGTGCAGCCCGAAAGAGAATTTCGGCGCGGCGTGGCGCCGGAACCAGACGCCAACGCTCGTACGCTCGTTGCGCGGCGTCAATTGCGCACGCAACATCCTCACGGCTCGACTGCTGGAAGAGCCCGATGAGATCGTCGGTACGGGCGGGATTACGGTTTTCGAAGAACTGGCCTGAAACGGACCCGACCCACGACCCGTCGATAAAATTGTGATGTCTTGTTCCGTTCGGAATTTTGTCGGTACTTTGGATCATCGGCTCAGAGTGCCGTACTGTGGGCGGTTGCCGCAACACATCCGACAAGCCCTGTAGGCGGAACAGGTTAGAGGGACGCCAAATTCGAGCTGATGCGCATATTTCGGCACAGCTGGTGAAACGCAGTAGAGGAAATGCGCAAAAACGACTTGAATACACGAAGTTGTCCGTGGCACGGATTCTGAATAGGTCATTGGCGTCTAGGAGACGGACTCCGATGCTGAATGTGGCGACCGAAACTGATTACGCTCGCGCGCTGAACGTCACCGTCGAGAACCGCTCGGCGGCACAGCGAGTGGTCATCGTCAATGGCAATCCGGAGATACTCGGGCTGCTCGATACTGTGCTCGAAGCAGGGCACTACAACGTGGTCTTCGTCGAATCGAACGAGAATGCGTACTCACAAGTAAAGCGCGTGCAGCCGGATCTCGTGATCCTGTGCATGCACATCGACGATATGGACGGCTTCCGCGTGCTCTCAATGCTCAAACTCGACGACGACACGCGCGGCATCCCGATTCTCACCTACGCGACGGAGTACGAGGGGCGGCCAGCCCCCGAATCGGTGAGAGAGCCTTCAGAAATGGAGTTGCCGTCGCTGAAACCCGCCGCACTCATGAACTGAGCAGCCCTGCGCCGCATGATAAGTCGCCCACGGATGGGCTTTGGCGGTGATGACGATCGGAAGTCCGAACGCTTTCAGATCCTGGGAGAACTTCACGGCGAAGTCATGGTGCTGCAGCCGTTCGCGGTCAAGGGCATCAGCTGCGGCGGCATCGAGATCGAAACCGGATTCGCCCTCCAACTCAATTCCCTCCACGAATTTCGACTCGCGCTGGGTAAGCGTTCGGTAATAGCAAAGGGACGAGTGGTCCGATGCGCGATCAGCGATGTCGACCAGGATCTCGTTCTCTACCGTTCAGGCATCGAATTCGTCGAGCTCCCGCCTCGGGTCCAGACGGCGATTGCCGAATTCATCGAGGGGATCAGAACAGGACGACAGGCTTTGTAAATCCGCCAGTAGCTGGCCTGCCAGTAGCGGTACGGTCTGCCGCTAAGGAAGGGTCTCGACCGTGATTGGAGCCCGCGGGATGCTTACGTAGGGCGCCACCAAGCTCTCGTGACCGGCGGCGTCGACGGCGGCGACGCCGAAGACGTGATCGTCAATTTGAATGTTCGGCAGCACGATCTCGGTGACGTTACCGACAAGGAGGTCCCGCTGCCAGTCAGGACCCCAGGCTTCACGCCAGAAAATCCGGTACGCGACCGCGCCAGCCGATGGGTTCCATCTCAATTTGGCATCGTAGCCCGACGGCTCGCGCGTGATCATCGGCCCGCGCTCGCTGTCGACCACAGGGGCAGGTGGCGCCAAGGCGAGCGTAGCCGCGGCTGCCGCATTGACCCGTGCGTTCTGGGCGAGGTAGGTCGGCGAAATGCCGTCGAATCGGTCGCGCGGGTCGTGCTGCTTCGTGAAATTCTCGCGCGATTCCCGGAAGCCGACAGCCGCGAAACCCAACTGGTTGTAGGCAGTGTGGTCGCCGCCACGATTGAATCGATCGGGCCGCGCCATCGGCCGTACACGATGCGACGGAACGTAGCGGGCGCCCCACCGCTGGACGAATCGCGCGAGCTGCCGAGACGGCGAATCCTCCGGCCCCTCTGCGTACACGCGAATACTCGCGCCATCCGTAATGCCGTTGCCCCCTCGATCGTTCCCGACAATGTCATTGTTGAGAACGGCATCGATCCGGATGCGCTCGGTAGCCGCCTTCTTGGCGTGCAGGTACGCGCCCATCAGCCCCTGCTCTTCGGCCACGTGGCACATGAATACGAGGGTGGCATCGAATTCGATATTGCTCTGGCTGAACAGGCGCGCCAATTCCATCGTCAACGCCGTGCCGCTGCCATCGTCATTCACACCCGGTGCGGGTGAGTCGTTGGGAGCGTTCGAGTCGGCCGGCTGCACGACGGCAATCGCGTCGCGACTGCGCCGGCCCGCGTTGGTCGACGACTGCCCGCCTTCGATCGCGATGGTGTCGTAGTGGCCGCTGATGTAAATCCGACGGGCACTTCGACCCGGCAGGATAGCCATGACGTTCCGGGCGTCGACGTCTCGAGTGATCCGGCCTTGCTTGGCGATCCTGTAGGTGTCGAAGCTGACTTGCAGCTTCGGGCTGTAGCTTCGCATTTCGTCGAGAATCCATTGCCGCGCGGCGCCGATGCCGCGCGTCGGCGAGTCGGTCGATGAGAGCGTATTTCGTGTGCCGAACGTTTCGAGCTTCTGGAGGATGGTTGACAAGCCGTCCTCCGACACGCTGCTCACGATTTTTTCGATTCGAGGATCCAAATCGGTACGCTTGCGCGGCAGCGATCCGACTGGATCCGAACACAATGCCCATCGTCGCGACAAGGAAGACGAATGATTTCATCCCTTCACCTTCAAGTACCCGAGGTAGTCACCCGACTCGATCCTGGGCGCGGCCCCGACCGGCGCGTTGTAAAAGTACACCCAGGCGTCGACGATGCGGCCATCGTTTAGAGTAACTGGGGCTTCCCGGCGGACGTACAAGCTGGCGTCCCGATCATCCCGTCGATAGTCTTCTATCTCGTCGAGCCTGCGGAGCGTGGTCAACGCATCGAGCATGCGGTGAACCTCCCCCACACGCGCGAGTGGCTCGCGGGAATTGCCCCGGGGTACGGTCCAGAGATCATACAGTTCGGCCCATATACACCCGTGGCCGAGCGGGCTGAGCGGTAGGTCGACGCGCTTCCAGCCAGGGCGCGCGAAGCCTGACATCAGCGTACCGTAGAAAAATACGAGATCTGTCAAGAGATGCGGGTGTTGAGTCGCACCGGGCAGCGACCCGAACCTGGGAGAACCGAAAACTGTCGGGCCGACGCTGCCCGCTGGCGTCAGTGAGCCTGCTGACGGCCAGCGGACTTCCTGCTCCCGGGTGAGAGGAGTTCGAATGCCTCCGCGGGAATCGAGAACGACAAGGCAACCGTCTTTCCAGTGCCGCCCAGCTGGAGCGATTGCATCAACGCCTGAAGCCCCGGCTGCGAACCGCCTTGCAGCTTCGCGAGGGCCAGGAAGCCCCGCATGAGGTCTCGCAGATTGTTGGCCGACTCTTCGTCGCGGGTCTCTGCGCGAACGACACCAGTGACCCCGTCGGCGACCTTGCTGGTGACGGAGAACCACGAAATCGCCGGCAACTGGGTCACACCGTCCGGCAGGACGGCGGCGGATCGAAGCGCGTCGAAGCGGCCGACGGCCCACGCATGGCCAGCATCGAGGGATTGGATGAGATTCATCATTTCCTCGTTCGTGGTTATGCGGTCGCCGCCGTTCTCCAGATCGATCGCGCGCCGGACCAGGTAAGCATTTCCAACGGCCACGAGGCCAGGTTTCAAGAACGAGAGAGCATAGTCAGGACGCGGGGACGCTGCCGGCTCACCAGCACGTGGTTCGGTTGAATCTCTCGCCGTGAAGGCAGCCTCGGGCAGCACGATGAGTCGTTTTCCCTTGTAGGTTTCGACCGTCGCACCGTGCTCGCGCATCGACGCTTCAATCTTGGTCTCTCCAAACGTTCCCCGGGCCAGAAGCATCCCTGGCGTCTGGCTGCGGGCGGAGTCGCTCGACTCAGCGTAGGCAACGATGTAGTCGATGTCGGTTTCGATATTGATCCCTGTCTGGTTCTGAAAGTCCTGCGGGCCGCTCCCACGCTCGGGCGACCATTGAAGGTGCTTCCTCACCTCGGACGCCATCACCTGGCGCACATCGACATACGCCACAACGCTGGCTTCGCGCGGTACGTATTGGAGTTCGGGAAGGCCGGATGGACCGGAGACGGCACCTCCCTGAAAGCCGGCATAGTAGGCCACGAGCCCCGTGCCGATACCAACCACCGTGACCAAAAGCGAAACGATGACGAAATAGCGAGTTCTTGTACTCATGGGCACTCAACAATCCTCATACCGACTGGTAGACGGACGGGCAAGGCAACCTGTTCCTTCGCGGCTTCGCTACTGCTCGAGCACGTACTCTCGTTTTTCGACGGCTCGCACCGCAAACCACAGTGCAGCCGCGACAATGAACGCCAGCGAGCCCAGGCTCAACCCGGCTGAAGGCACCTCGCGGAACATCTGCAAGAACAGGCTCACTGGCGAGTCCTGCGGCATCGCATGCGGCACGAGTGCCTGTACATAGTATGCAACCGTCAGGCGCTTCAAATACCCCGGAAACAAGAGAACACCCGGCTCCCAGCCAAGCGCAAACACGAGCCCGCTCACGAGCGGCCGCTTGAGCCTCGCACCCACCCACGCAAACACGGCGCCGTAACTCAACAGCCCGAGGACCAGTATCCCGAGGTCTTTGGCGAGCAGAGGAAAGGACGCACCGATGCTGCCGCCGCCGAGCGGGACGACCAGGAAATAGACCAACACGACCGACGGCAACACCAGCAGGACCGTGCAGGCCAGGTAGGCCAGGTATTTGCCGAGCAGGATTGCGCCGCGTCGGATCGGTCGCGTGAACAGGTAGGTAATCGTTCTGTCGTCCACTTCATCAGCGATGAGCGCTGTTCCATAGAACACGCCGAGCACCGGGATGATGAATCGGATGTACAGCAGCCAGATCATCATTCCAAAGAGCGTCACACCGCCGACTTGTGCGCCGTTGAAGCGGAATCCTCCGACCGGGGTCATCGTGCTGACAAGCCGTATGACCGCTGCAAGCACCACCGGTCCACCGAGCAAGAGCGCCAAGAAAATCGACCGCCGCGACCACAGCATCTGCCCGAGCGACAACTCGAAGACGCGAGCCACCGACGATACGAACGATGGTGTTGCCGGCGGACTCGAGCTTCGCGGTCGACCGGCAATCGGGAACTGTGGACCTGCGGCCGGCGGCTCGGCCACTGGGAACGACGTCATGACTTCACCAGATACTTGAACACGGCCTGCAGGTTGTCGTCGGGAGAAGCGACCTCATGAATCGGCCCATGGACGCCGCTCGCCGCCACCTCGGTCAAGCGCGCATAGAAGCCATCGGGCTTGGCCGTCTGCACGACCAGCGCATCTTCCTCGAACTTGATGCTCAATACGTCGTGATCGGCCAGGAGCTCGCGCGCGAGCGCCCGCGGCTGGTCGGCCTTGATGAAGACCGTGTGCGGATGTTCGTCGATCAAATCTCGAATTTGATGGACGTTGCCTTCGGCGAGAATCCGCCCCTGGTTGATGAGCAGGATGTTCGCGGTCATCGATTCGATTTCGTGAAGGACGTGGCTCGAGACAATCACGCTCTTCCCCGCTCGGGCCCATTCTTTGATCAAGCGGATCGTCTTGCGGCGTCCGATGGGATCCATCCCCGACAACGGCTCGTCGAGGATGAGCAGATCCGGATCGTGGACCAACGCCTGCGCGAGCTTGACCCGTTGCCGCATGCCTTTGCTGTACGCGCCGATCTTCTTGTCGGCCGCATCCGAGAGATCGACCATTTCGAGCGCCACACGTGCCGACTCCCCGGCGCTCGTCTCGTCGAGGCCGTTGAGTCGAACGAGGGCGCTCACCCATTCAAGGCCGGTCATCCGCTCGTAAAACGCGTCCTGTTCCGGACAGAATCCAATCCGAAAGAAGAGCGCAGGGTTTCGCCAGATCGGCTCGCCGAAGACCGATACATGACCCTTGCTCGGTTTCAGCTGCCCGGTGACAAGTTTCAACAACGTGGACTTACCGGCGCCGTTCGGCCCGAGCAACCCAGTCACCCCGGCAGGAAGCGTCAGCGTGACGTCGTTGACGCCGATGACTTGGCCAAACCACTTGGACAGATGCTCGGCAGCGACAACTGGTGTTGCCGACTCGTTCACGTCACCACCTCGACGCCGCGCACGCGGCGCGCCAACACGAGGCCGGAGACGCCGATCAGCGCGACGATCACAGCGAGCGACAAAGGCCAGGGACTGTCGTACCTCGGAGGAATTTGAAAGATCGCATCTCCTACTTGCTTCAGATCGAATGGAACAGAAATCCACGAAAGGCTGAAATCGCCCGTCACGAGCCGTAGGACACCGAAGAGCGCTTCACTGAAGAACAGCAAGGCTGCGTAGAGAATGCCCGCGTACCGGCTGCTCGTCGACAACGACGACAGGGCCAGCATGACCGAAGCGGCTGTGACGACCTGGACGGATGAAAACAGAGCGATTGCCGGAAACAGATGGAGATTGTTCGTAAAGAAGGTGAAATTGCCGGCAAGAACGATTTGGACGACAAGGAGCAAGGCGGCCGGCACCATGGTCACCAGCAGCAGAAACGCAATCAGGATTGCCAGCTTGCCAAGGATGTACTCGGCCCGAGTCATCGGCTTCGACAAGTAGATCTGGAACGCGTTGGCTCGTCGATCGTTGGCAATCAACCCGGCGCCGGCGTACACGGTGATGAAAAACACGAACGTTCCTTGTTGGTCGAGAAACTGCCTGAACATTTCCGGCGTGGGCGCGAGAAACGATGCCTGGGGCAAGTTCACCGCCGCGTACAACTGAACGGAGCGCACGACAAACGGAAACCACGACAACAGGAGCAGCGCGAGAAACATCCGGCGGCTGAGCCGCGTCCGAATACCAGATGCCGCGATGACCGCCCACGCCCGGCCACGTGGCGCACGCCCGCCGCGATATCGCCGATAACCCTGATCATGGATGGGCATGGGAAGGACTACAGTGGTTCATTGTTCGCCTACAGCATGCGCGAACACGTCCTCGAGCGTCGGCACGCTGGGCCGGAGGTGACGCACCTGAACCCGCTCAGCGGCTGCCAGTTCGAACAACTCGCGAGCGCCTGCCTCGCCTGGCACGAATACCCGCATGACGTCTTCATCGGTCGCATGACAGTCGAGACCAGCCGCCCGCAACCGTTTCAGAAACGGCTCGATGTCGGCCGACGGCGCCTTCACACGCAATTCGAATACGCGCCCGCGCGGCTTCTTGAGCGCGTCGATAGGGCCCTCCACGGCCACACGCCCTTTGTCCAGCACAACGACGTGATCGCAGGTGTACTCGACGTCGGGCAGCAGGTGCGATGCCACGATGACGTTCAGGCCTTTGTTGTGGGCCAGATCGCGGACGAGGTCGAGCATTTCGTCACGGCCTTTGGGATCCATCCCGTTGGTGGGTTCGTCCAGGAACAGCAGATCGGGATCGTGGACGAGTGCCTGTGCGAGCTTGACCCGCTGCTTCATGCCAGTCGAGTAGGTTTCGATGCTCCGATACCGGACCTCACCAAGACCGACGTAGAAAAGCATCTCGTGGGCCCGCTGCATGGCATCCACGCGCGGCAATCCAGCCAGTTCACCGCAATAGGCCACAAACGAAACGGCATTCATCTCAGGAATGCGCGCGTCATTCTCCGGCATGTACCCGACCCGCGCCCGGATGTCGAGAGGTGAGACGGCCACGTCCACCCCGAGCACACGCATCCGGCCGCTCGACGGCACGAGAAAACCGAGGAGCGATTTGATCATCGTGCTCTTCCCTGCTCCGTTCGGACCGAGCAGTCCGACTGCACCCGCGCCAAACGTCGCGGTGACATCGGACAAGGCCACCGCCCTGCCATACGCGACAGTGACGGCATCGAGCGCGACGACTGGATCGGATTCAGTCATTCAGGTGTGTATACGGGCGTTCGTTGCACTCCGTTCGCCAGGCGACGCTTCGTGCGGCCGCGGCGACTCGGAGCATTCTCCGGCGGTGCGTCACAAGTTTCCCTTCAGTCCCAAGGCCTCCGCGTGTTCCCGCATGAACGCGATGACGTTGCCGATGTGCTCTTCGAGCGGCAACCCAAGCAGCGCGGCACCAGCGACCAGGTCCTCGCGTTTCACGCCCCGTGCGAATGCCTTGTCTTTCATCCGTTTCATCACTGACTTCGGCTCCAGATCGAGGACGCTCTTGCTTGGGCGAACGAGCGAGGCGGCGGTCACGAAACCCGCCATCTCGTCACAAGCGAACAGCGTCTTTTCGAGCAGTCCGTCTCGCGGCACACCTGAGTAGTCGGCGTGCGAGAGGATTGCGCGGACCACCCACTCGGGATACCCCTCTGCGCGAAGAATCTCGCTTCCGCGAAATGGATGATCGTCGAGACTGGGCCATCGCTCGTAGTCAAAGTCGTGCAGAAGCGCCACCAGGCCCCACCTGTCTGCGTCCTCGCCGAATGTTCGTGCGTACCCGCGGACCGCAGCCTCGACCGCCATCGCATGCTTCAAGAGGCTGTCGCTCTTTGTGTACTCATTCAGCAGACGCCAGGCGTCGGCGCGGCTCGGAACCGTTGACATGGGGATTTCTCGAGGCTCGAGTCCGGTCCTGCGGGCCCGAAAATCGTCTGCCTTCGGACTTGGGATCGAAAGACTTGAGCCTTCTGATATAACGTCGTGACCAGTCTGCATCTTAGTTCAGGAGACAACGATGGCCAATCCGGTGTCCGCGACCGCCGTGCTCGATACCGAGTTCAAACGAGGCCTCGGCCTCTACGATTCAACCATGGTCGTGGTCGGCTCGATGATTGGATCCGGCATATTCATCGTGTCCTCGGATATGGCACGAAGCGTCGGCGGCGCCGGGTGGTTGCTGGTGGCGTGGCTGGTGACCGGCGCGCTGACGATTGTCGGTGCATTGTCGTACGGCGAACTTGCCGCCATGATGCCGCGCGCGGGCGGCCAGTATGTCTACCTCCGCGAAGCGTTCTCGCCGCTCTGCGGGTTTCTGTACGGCTGGACGTTGTTCCTCGTCATTCAGACCGGCACGATCGCCGCCGTTGCTGTGGGCTTTGCCAGATATTTCGGCGCCCTGGTTCCGTGGATCGCTGACGACCACTACCTGATCGCGCCACTCCATCTGTCACAGAACTACGCGCTGTCTCTGTCGACGACGCAGCTCGTCGGCATCCTTCTCATTGCCTTGCTCACCTGGACGAATACGCGCGGGCTCGAGTACGGCCGCATCGTCCAGAACGTCTTTACGACGGCCAAGACCGCGGCACTGATCGGCCTGATCCTCGCGGGTCTGCTGCTCGGGTGGAATCAGGTGGCAGTCAACGACAACTTCGGAAACCTGTGGGCGCGCCGCGGTATGGTAGACCTCGTCCCGGGCCTCACCGCAGCGACGACATTCGGACTTTTCGTGGCGATTTGCGTGTCGCAGACCGGTTCGCTCTTTTCGGCGGACGCCTGGAACAACATCACCTTCACCGCCGGTGAAGTGAAAGACCCCCGACGGAACATTCCGCTGTCCCTCGCACTTGGAACCGCCATCGTGATCGGTCTGTACCTGCTCGCCAACCTGGCGTACCTGGTCACGTTGCCATTCGAAGCTATCCAACACGCCCCGGGCGACCGTGTTGCCACGGCGACGTTGGACGTTGTCTTCCCAGGTTTTGGCACGACCATCATGGCGATCGGGATCATGATTTCGACGTTCGGCTGCAACAACGGCCTGATTCTCGCGGGAGCGCGCGCCTACTATGCGATGGCCCGCGATGGCCTGTTCTTCCGGCCTGTCGCTCGACTCAACGCGGCCAGAGTGCCGGGATGGGGATTGGCGCTCGAGGGTGTGTGGGCCGCGTTCCTGGTCCTGCCGCGAACCTACGATCCCGCGACGCGTAGTTACGGCAATCTGTACAGCAACCTGTTGGACTACGTGGTCTCGGCGGCGTTGTTGTTCTATATCCTCACGATTGCGGGGGTGTTCCGCCTGCGAGCCGCACGGCCGGACGCCGATCGGCCTTATCGGGCACTGGGTTATCCGTTCGTCCCCGCCCTCTACATCGTGGGTGCTGCAACAATTCTGCTTGTGCTGTTTCTCTACCGGACCGCCACGACCTGGCCAGGATTGATCATCGTGCTCCTTGGGGTGCCTGTGTATTTTCTCTGGAAGCCCAAAGATTGAGCGCTTTTCGGATCACGGTGGTCGCCTTTTCGGTCAGGTTATAGGCGGACAATTCGTCCGGTCGCACCCATCGGGCATCTTCGGCGTCGGATCCGCAGACAATCGAGCTGTCGGCCACGTAACAGAGATAGTCGATGATGACGTAATGGAATTCTACGCGGCCGTCGGGAGCGCTCTGGACCCGATCCAAGACCTCAACCACCGGCCCAACCTGGATCGTCAGCCCGGTCTCTTCGAGCAACTCGCGTGCGATGGCGGCTTCCAACGTTTCACCGAGCTCAACCGCGCCCCCAGGAAGACTCCATTCGCCCTTCAGCGGTTCGTGTCCACGTTTCGCCAGCAGCACGCGCCCTTCGCGATCGACCACGATCGCACCGACACCGACGACCGGCTGCGCAGGAAACCTTCTCAAGCGCTGAGGTCCTCCATTCTCAAATCCCCATGACCTTCACGACCACACGCTTCTTGCGCTGGCCGTCGAATTCTCCATAGAAGACCTGCTCCCATGGCCCCAAATCCAGCTGGCCCTCGGTGATCGGCAGCAGGACCTGATGCCCCATGAGCGTGCGCTTCAGGTGCGCGTCAGCATTATCCTCGCCCGTTTGATGATGGCGATAGTCTTGGCCGCTCGGCGCGAGCTTTTCAAGCCACACCTGGAAGTCCTGGATGAGCCCTGCTTCCCAATCGTTGACATACACGCTGGCGGTGATGTGCATCGCCGAAACCAGGACCATGCCTTCCTTGACGCCACTCTTCCGAACGATGGCGGCAATCTCGTCGGTGATCCGGACGAACTCCTGGCGCTTTTTCGTGTTGAACCAGAGGTAGTCGGTGTGGACGAGCATAGAGTTAAGAGGTGGCACCTCAGAGCCCAAGCGCTGCGTCAGCATTGAGATCGAGCGTCGCCGTTACGCCACCGCGCAGCTTGCGAAGCCCGGCAGCAGCAATCATGGCCGCGTTGTCGGTCGCAAGCGGAAGGCTCGGGAGAAACGTCGGGATCTCTCGTCGATCGCCGTGACGCTTCAACTCGAGACGCAGTTGACTGTTCGCAGACACGCCGCCGGCAATCCCGATGCTTTTGGCCCCACAACGCCGCGCGGCGTCGAACGTTCGGTCGATCAATGTCTTGACAACGACGCGTTGAAAGCTGGCGCAGAGGTCGGCCACTTCCTGCTCGCCTAACACCGAACCGATACGTTCGGTTGCGACTCGAGGCTGCTCGACAACACGGCCTCCGGGCGCCGCGCTGCGCCCCGGTACTGCGGAGCCGTCTCCTTCGCCGTCCCGGCGCGTCCGAACATGGCGCAGGACCGCGGTCTTGAGTCCGCTGAAGCTGAAGTCCAGATCGCCCTTCAAATGTGGCGCGTTGCGATCGACATGCGTCAACCGCATCGTCGGCAGCCGCACGGCCCTGTCGTTTCCCTGTCGCGCCAGGCGGTCGATCACCGGCCCTCCCGGATAGCCCAGGTTCAACAGTTTCGCGACCTTGTCGTAAGCCTCGCCGGCCGCATCATCGCGCGTCCGGCTGAGAAGCTGGTAGTGACCTGGCTTCTCGACGAGGTACAGACTGGTGTGCCCGCCGGACACCACCAGCACAACGGCTGGGAGCGGCAGTTCGCCGTTCTCGAGGACAAGGGATTCGATATGGCCGGCCAGGTGATGCACGGCCACGATTGGCAGCCGGGCAGCCACCGCCGCTGCCTTGGCGAACGACACGCCAACCAACAACGATCCTACGAGCCCAGGGCCCTGAGTGACTGCGATAGCGCCCAGACCGCTCCAACCCGTATTCGCTTCACTCAAAGCCTGCTCGACCACGCCGCAGATGTCACGAATATGCTGGCGCGATGCCAGCTCGGGTACGACGCCACCCCATTCGTTGTGAATCGCGGCCTGCGATGCAATCACGTTCGAACGGACAGCCCAGGGACGAGCATCACGGTTCGTCTCCTCGACGACCGCGGCTGATGTCTCGTCGCAGGACGTTTCGATCCCTAAAATGAGCATGGTCGATCGACTGTTCGATCACGAAGCCAAGAGAGCGGTCGGCTACGAGCTGACCGCCGCTTCGGATTCTAACGCGCGCTTCAGCGATTCGGTGTACGGCGGGCGGCAGATGCCGCGCTCGGTGATGATGCCCGCAATGAACGGATGTGGCGTGACGTCGAAGGCCGGATTCCGGATCGCGGCTCCGTCCGGCGTGAGACGACTGCCCGCCAGGTGGCTGACCTCGCGGGCGCTCCGCTCCTCGATAGGGATCGTCGACCCGTCCGGTGTGCTCAGATCGATTGTCGATAAAGGAGCTGCCACATAAAACGGAATACGGTGTTCCCGGGCGAGCACGGCAACGCTATAGGTGCCAATCTTGTTGGCGGTGTCGCCGTTGGCTGCGATTCGGTCCGCTCCGACCACGACGAGATCGATGTCGCCGGCGTGCATGATTGCCCCAGCCATATTGTCCGTGATCACCGTGGTCGGGATGCCGTCGCGGACCAGCTCCCATGCGGTCAACCGCGCTCCCTGCAGGAACGGCCGCGTCTCGTCGGCAAGCACGGTCACACGCTTGCCTTGCTCGACGGCTCCGCGAATCACGCCGAGCGCCGTGCCATAGCCGGCGGTGGCGAGCGCGCCGGCGTTGCAGTGAGTCAGGATGGTCGCCTCGGCCGGCACGACATCGGCGCCGAAAGCGCCCATCGCCCTGCAGCTGGCGACGTCCTCGTCATGAATCGCCTGAGCCTCGCGATCGAGCCGATCCTTGATCTGGTCTACGGACTCCCCAGCGGACGCCGCCGCCGCAAAGCAGCGCTTCATTCGTTCAATCGCCCAGAACAAGTTGACGGCGGTAGGACGGGTCGCCGCGAGCAGTTCGCAGGTCTTGAAGAACTCTGCTGCGAACTTCTGAGTGCCCGTCGCTCTGCTCTTCCGCATCCCCATCGCGACGCCCATCGACGCCGCCACGCCAATTGCCGGCGCGCCGCGAATGACCATCGTCTTGATCGCCCGGGCAACTTCCGCCGCCGTCCGACAACGGACATACACCTCCTGGGCGGGAAGCTTGCGCTGGTCGATCATGACGACGGTATCGTTTTCGCGGGCGATGGTCGGAAGCATTTCCAGAATGTACAACTTACACTTGCGAACTTACAAAGCGAAGAGCATTCGGCTGCGCACCGGGCACCTTGTGAATTCCAGATTGTGAATGGTCAATTGCGTGATCTCTCATAGAAGTCGCGCGTCGAAAGGCAGCGGCAGTAGCGCCTGCAACCGATGACTGCCCTTCTCTTCTGAAAGATTCGCCAGCACGATTTCCAGATCGCCGCCGAACTCCCACAAGATCTGCCGGCAGGCGCCGCAGGGCGGCGTTGGCGCTTCGGTGTCGGCCACGATGGCGATGCGCGTAAAGGCACGATGGCCCTCGGAGAGGGCCTTGAACATGGCGACGCGCTCGGCGCAAATCGTCAGGCCATAAGTCGCATTCTCGACGTTGCACCCCGTCACAACCTGGCCGTCCGCTGTTTCGAGGGCCGCGCCGACCTTGAATCCAGAAAAGGTGGCGTGAGCGTGTTCGCGCGCCCGCCGGGCGGCGTCAATCAGCGAGCCGCGATCAAAGGCGCCCAATGATGCCCTCCAGTAGAGTGACGAACTGACCACGGACGCGCCTGGCCGTGTCCATCACCTCCCGATGGTCGATAGGTTGGGGCAACACGCCGGCGGCCATGTTGGTAATGCACGAGATTCCGAGTACCTCCATACCCATATGTCGAGCGGCGATCGCCTCCGGCACCGTCGACATGCCGACCGCGTCCGCGCCGATTGTGCGCAGATATCGAATTTCGGCTGGCGTCTCGTAGCTCGGACCGAGAAGCGCAACATAGACGCCATGGGATAGCGCGACGCCACTCTCGCGGCCGACATCGTCGGCGATGCGCCTGAGCCGTGGCGAATAGACGTTCGTCATATCGGGAAAGCGTGGACCAAAGCGATCTTCATTCGGCCCGACAAGCGGGTTCACGCCCATGAGATTGATGTGGTCGTCGATCACCATCAGCGCGCCCTGGCTGAAGCTCGTGTTCACGCCACCAGCAGCGTTGGTCAGAATCACGGTGGTCACGCCCAGCAGACCGAGTGTGCGGATCGCGAACGTCACCGTCTGGAGGTCGTGGCCTTCGTAGACGTGACATCTTCCGGAGAGCGCTGCAATTTGACGGCCCTTGACGACCCCGACGACCAACCGCCCCTCGTGGCCCATGACCCGTGATACCGGCCAGTGAGGAAGCTCGCCGTAGGTCATCGAAACACCATTGCTAACGGCGCTGGCGAAATCGCCCAGTCCCGATCCGAGCACGACCGCGGCGCGCGGCGCCGCGCCGATACGCGTCCGAATCGTACCCGCGGCTTCGCTGACTTTTTCGTAGTAGTGCATCACGCAGTTCGATGAGCCGTTGCAGGACGCGTTGCGATCAAAGACTGGTCACAGCAGAAAACCGGCGATCGTCGCCGTCAGAAAGTTGGCCAGCGTGCCGGCGAACATGGCGCGCACCCCCAGGCGGGCGAGGTCGTGCCGGCGGTTCGGCGCCAGCGCCCCGATGCCGCCGATCTGAATGCCGATCGAGCCGACATTCGCGAAACCACAAAGGGCGAACGTCGCGATAGTAAACGATTTCGGATCCAGCATCTCCCGCATTGGCCCGAGCTGTGAGTACGCGATAAATTCGTTGAGCACCATGCGCGTGCCGAGCAGATTGCCGATCGCGGCTGCGTCGCGCCAGGGCACTCCCATACACCAGGCGACTGGCGCGAACACCCAGCCGAAGATCTGCTGGAGGCTCAGGTTGACAAAGCCAAGCAGCGCATTGACCAACGCCACCAGCGCGATGAACGAGATCAGCATCGCCAGCACGTTGAGCGCAAGCTGCAGCCCTTCGCCCGTTCCTCGCGCCGCTGCGTCGATGGCGTTGACGTCAGTCTGGGCGACGTCCAGCCTGACGGTTCCCATCGTCTTGGGGACTTCGGTCTCCGGCACGAACATTTTCGCCATCATGATCGTCCCAGGGGCCGTCATGATGACCGCGGTCAGCAAGTGCTTGGCTTCGACACCGAACAGGATATACGCCGCCATGATGCCGCCCGAAATGTGCGCCATTCCCGACGTCATGACAGTCATCAGCTCCGACTCGGTCATGTCTGGGAGATACGGGCGGATGGTCAGCGGTGCTTCGGTCTGCCCCATGAAGATGCTCGCCGCAACGTTCAATGATTCGGCGCCGCTGGCGTGCATGACTCGATGCATCAGCCTCGCAAAGAGCTGCACGATGACCTGCATCACGCCAAAGTGGTAGAGGATGGCGAACAATGCGGCGACGAAGATGATGGTCGGCGCGACCTGAAATGCCACCGGGAGGCCCGACGCCTCGGGACCGAGCACGCGCGTCATCTCGCGCCACTGCGTGCTGTTGCCGAGGGGGCCGAACACGAAGGACGCCCCAACGAACGAGAAGCTCAACAGTCTCGTAATCCAATCTCCCAGCACCGAGAACAGCCGCTGGCCGACACCCGTTTTCAGCACGAGAAGCGCGAACAGCACCTGCAACCCGAGACCCCATGCCACAGTCGGTCCATGAATCAATCGACGATTCGTCGAACACGCATAGGCGATCCCCAGGATCACGAGAGCGCCCACGATGGGCTGCGCTTTCGCCACGCCCATTTGTGCGGCCAACGCGGCCACGATGGCCACCCCGGCCGCGCCGGCCACAATCGCAACGTCGGTCGACTTCGACCGCTCCAACCGATCGGTGGAACGCGCCCCTACGTCAACAGTCATCGACGAACCTCACCCACGATGAGCGGACCCCCGCTCGGCCGACTTTCTTCGATCTGGATCGCGCGTGCCGCCAGCGTCGCCGCCAAGTCGCGCCGGCCACGATCGCGAAAGTGGAGCTCGAGCACCGCATCACCTGCGCGAAGCTCGTCGCCAGGCTTGGCAATCACCACGATCCCCACGGCCGGATCGATCAGGTCGTCGACGCGATCGCGGCCCGCTCCGAGCACGACCGACGCGCGTCCGATCAACTCCGCATCGAGCGATGCGAGAAATCCGGCCCGAGGCGCGGTTACGACTTGACGCTCAGGGGCGGCTGGCAGCCGGCCGTAGTCGTCGACGACGTGTGGATCGCCGCCTTGCTGCTCGATAATCCTGCGAAACCGCTCCAGGCCGGCACCCGAGGCTACAGCGGCGCGCACTTTTCGCTCGGCGTCGGAAGGATCGGCGGCTACGCGGCCCAGCACCAGCATCCGTGCGGCCAGCGCAACCGACAGGTCGACCAGGTCCGCAGGGCCACGCCCGTTCAAGACTTCGAGACACTCAATCACTTCGAGCGCGTTACCGACGGCTCGACCGAGCGGAGCGTCCATGCGTGTGATGATCGCTTCTGTCTTCACGCCGGATGCGGTGCCTATCGCCACGAGCGACTCGGCCAGCCGACGGGAGTCGGCTTCCGTCTTCATGAACGCGCCTCTCCCGGTCTTCACGTCGAGAATGAGCGCGTCGATCCCTTCGGCGATCTTCTTGCTCATGATCGAGGCGCTGATCAAGGGAATGCTCTCGACTGTCCCGGTGACGTCCCGGAGCGCGTAGAGCTTCCTGTCGGCCGGCGCAATCTCCGCCGTCTGGCCAATCATCGCGCAACCGACGCGGCCAAGCGCCTCTTTCATCTCATCGAGCGAAAGATTCACGCGAAAGCCAGGGATTGACTCGAGCTTGTCGAGCGTCCCACCGGTGTGCCCGAGTCCGCGTCCGGACATCATCGGAATCGGCACGCCACAGGCCGCGGCAAGTGGAGCGAGTACGAGCGACGTCTTGTCGCCGACGCCGCCGGTGCTGTGCTTGTCGACCTTCACACCGGGAATATCCGACAGGTCCACCCGCACACCCGAATGCACCATGGCGTCGGTCAGCCAGGCGGTCTCCTCGGCCGTCATGCCGCGAAGAACTACCGCCATCAATAGTGCTGCCGCCTGATAGTCGGGCAACGTGCCCGCGGTGACGCCAGAAACGAAAAAGGAGATTTCCTCGCGACTGAGGCTCCCGCCGTCGCGCTTCTTGAAGATAACGTCGACCGCCCGCATGCGGGCGGCAGTATATCGGATCGGCTCGAGGGTCTACGCCCACCAAGGCGATCAATCGATCAGGGCGGATCGGCCGAAAAACTACGTATGGGAGGATTGGACCTGCACGGGCTTGCACACCGGGGCAGTGCCCGATGGGAGGCCGTGCGCGGGCGTGCATGGGCAAGGCCCACGAACGGGTAGTCTGGGGGTGGGGTTATTGATGGGCGGCCCATGAGCGCACACGATCACCGTCACATAACCACGACAACGCCCCCGGCCACGTCTTCGGCGGAAGGCCTGCAGCATCTCAGCGCACATGACGCGGCAACGCTGAGCGAGTTCGCTCGTGCCTGCAAGGCCGCTGCTCGTGCCGTCGCCCTCTACCCGTCGGCTCACCCGGCCATCGCCACCACCCTGGCACGCATCGTCGACCTGACTTCGGCGGCCAATGGATCGTCGGCGCTCAAGATCACCGTCCTGCCGGATTCACTGCTGCTGGACGGTCGCGCGATCGCCCGCCCGGATGCTGCTGTCAGCGAGCTCGCGGCCCTTCTGCACGAGCATCTGGTTGGCGACCTCACGATTCATCCAGGTGGCGACGTCGAAGCGTGGCGGAGCTTTCTGCTGATCCTTGCGCGCTCGCCAGACTCGGTCCGTGCGGAAGGAGGAATTGCGCGCCTCTGGATGACGACCGGCGGGCAGCACATCGAGCTGCGCGAGATTGACTACAGCGAGGTTCTCCGGGAACGTCGTCACGGTCGCGAGGCGATTTGGGACGATATCATCGCCACTTGCTTGCAGGGCGAGTCGTTCGTCTTCAGCGACGACGCGGCTGCGGCAATCGTCGAGATCGCCGGAGATCCGCAGCAACTCGCGGAGTTGATCGCCAGGCTCGATGAGCGCGCGTCGCAGAGCGATGGGGTGCCGGCCCGGACCGCCGCCCTCGTCCGCATGCTGCAGGGAGTCGCCGAAGCCGTGGGGAAGGCCAGCCCCGACCAGCTCGAGCACGCTCTGCGGAATATGGCGACAGCCGTCGGACAGGTCTCGCCCGAGATGATGTTGGAATTGCTCTCGCATCGGGCGGCAGCCGACGAGAACCCGCCCGGTTCACCACGCGTCGTGCGAGATGTCGTCGACAGAATGTCGGATGAAACCATCGTGGGTTTCGTGACGCGGAATGTCGCTCAAGACGGGGCTGCCACGGAGCGGCTGGCGCAGGCATTCCAGGCGCTGGTGCCCAATCACGACCGGCGGGATCACCTCCTGGGAGTAGCGCACGACGAGATGGAGGCCTCGCACGGCGAAACGGGCGAGTTCGAATCGATGTGGGAAACAGTGAAAGACATGCTCACGTCGTATTCGGACTCCACCTATGTGACAAGAGCGTACGGGCGCGAGCTTTCCGGCGCTCGGTCGCAGGCGATCGAGGTCGAACGCATCAGTGACGACCCTCCGGACCGGATCAAGGCCTGGGTAGGAACAGTCTCAGCCAGCGCCGTACGCGCTCTGGATCTGGCTCTGCTGTTGGACCTCTTGCGGATCGAAGATGACCCGGCGAAATGGAGCGAGCTGATGCGGCCGCTGATCGCGCAAGTCGAAGATCTGCTGCTCGTCGGCGACTTCGAGGCTGCGGAGGCGCTGGTCACGGTCATCTCGAAAGAAGTCGGGCCTGACGGCACGCCCGCGCGGCGGGAAGCGGCCGCCCCGGCGCTCAAGCAGTTGGCCGACGGCGTGATGATGAGACATATCGCGTCGCACCTCGCCACGATCGACAACGATCAGTTCGAACGCGTCAAGTCGCTCTGCCTCGATATGGGAGAAATTGTCGTTCGCCCGCTGGCGGAGGCTCTCGCGATCGAAGAGCGCGCCCGCACACGCGATCGACTCGCAGCATTGTTGATTGCCTTCGGTGCCACGGGCCGGAAGACCGTCGAGCGTCTGAAAAGCTCTCACAATCCGGCGGTGCGCAAGACCGCGATTTATCTGTTGCGCGAGTTCGGCGGGAGCGAGGCACTGCCCGACCTGACCGTGTTGCTCGACGACACGGAGCCTCAGGTGCAGCGCGAGGCGATCCGCGCCATGCTGAATATCGGAACCGCGGAGGCGTATCGGGCGCTGCAGCAGGCGCTTACAAGCGGCACGCCGCAATCGAGGGAGGCGATCATGCACGCGATCGGCCTCATTCGGGACGAGCGGGCAACGCCGCTCTTCGTGTACATCCTCGGCCACATCGATCACCGCGGGCCGTTGCGGCTGGTCTACCTGCGCGCCATGGAGTCGCTCGGAGCGCTGCGTGATCCTGAAGCTGTTGAACCGCTCAGCACGGCGCTCTATCGGGGCGAATGGTGGGCGCCACGCCGGACCGCACAGCTGCGGGCGACCGCCGCGCTCGCGCTCGCGCGCATCGGCACACCGGCGGCGCTCGACGTGCTTCAAAAGGCGGCGACGTCGCCCTCGCGGGGCATCCGCGCCGTTGCCCGCCCTGTACTCGACCGCGTGACACGAAATAACGGGCGCATCGCCTGATGGAAGACCTGGTGAAGCAGGAAATGGCCGTCGACAAGACACGCGCTGACCAAATGAGCGAATCGACAGAACACCCCATTCAGCATGAGTGACAAGCGACTCGAGCTCGCAGAGGAGCTATTACGACGGCTCGCCGCGGCGATTCGGTCGGCGCAACTCTACTCGCCGGGCCACCCGATCATCGGACGCAGCGCGGCCGGCCTGGCCGAAGCCGTTACCTTGCTGCACGCCTCACGCCCGAGCATCACCGTCGGCATCGTCGGCGACGAAGTCGTCGTCGCGGACATGCCGGTGGGCAGGGTGGAGATGTTCGGTGTGCTCGTCCGACGATTGCAGAGCGCCGGTATCGAGCGCATCGTGATCGAGCGTGGGGTCGAGACCAGCGAGCTCGCGGGCTTCGTACATGCACTCGGGTCCGAGGCAGCCAAAGCGGGCGAGACAGCGCCGGATCCGTCGCCAGCGTCGCCGTCTGGCCACTCCGCCCCCTTTTCCTCGTTTCCGCACATTCGCGTCGGTCGCATCCAGGTCGAGGACCGCGTCGTAGGCAACCTGGGCGAAATGTCCACGATTCGTCGCCTGTACACGGACGCGGTCTCCGCCGCCAGTGTCGTGTGGGAAAGCGCGACGAACGAACAGAAACCCGACGCGGACGCAGCGGGCGCGATGATTGACGGACTCGCGCAAGCGGTTTCGGAAAACCGGACGGCGCTCATGGCGCTGACCGCGCTGAAAAAATACGACAACTACACTTTCACGCACATGGTCAACGTGTCGATCCTGACCATGGCCCAGGCTCGGGGAGTGGGGATTGAAGGATCGCTCCTGCGCGAATTTGGTTTTGCGGGACTGATGCACGACATCGGCAAAGTGAAGACGCCCGCAGAGATTCTGAACAAACCCGGCAAACTGGATGATAAAGAGTTCGCCATCATGAGGCGACACACCGTCGACGGCGCCGAGATCCTGCGAAGGACGCCCTCAATCACGCCTCTGGCCCCTGTCGTGGCCTTCGAACATCATCTGCGCATCGACGGAACCGGATACCCGCTGAGCGTCGTTCGCGAGCCACTGAACCTGTGCACCATGCTGTGCGGCATCGCGGACGTTTTCGACGCCATGCGATCACAGCGGGTCTACCAGGAATCGCACCCCACAGACCGCATTCTCGAGGTATTGAAGCGCAATGACGGCGCGCAGTTCGATCGGCATCTCGTCCGGCGATTTGTCCAGCTCATCGGGATTTACCCCGCTGGCAACCTCGTACGTCTCGATACCGGCGAAGTCGCCGTCGTCGTCAAGACGTATGCGCCCGATCCACACCGCCCCAGGGTACGGGTGGTGTTCGACGCCCTTGGTCAGCGCCTCGATCTGCCCTACGATCTCAATCTGTGGGAGGCCGTAGGGGAAGGGGACCGTCTGGCGTCGATCCGATGTCCAGTTGATCCTGCCGAGTTCGACGTCGATCCGCTGACGGTGATGTAGGCCATTCGGCGAAGCTCGTCGAACGTCACCACCTACAGACGTAAGATTGACGAGAGATTCGACTGGTCTGCGACATGCCCCTACGTGATTCAGTGTTCGCTGCGCGAGTGCTGGCAACCGTCCGTCGCATTCCTCCGGGACGGGTTGCGACCTACGGCGAGGTCGCCGCAGTGGCCGGCAGACCGCGCGCGGCGCGCGCCGTCGGCAACATCATGCGCGACTGCCGGCGGCCGGATGTGCCATGTCATCGTGTCATCGCCGCAGGGGGCCGCCTGGGCGGTTACGGCGGCAGCGAAACGCTCAAGCGCGCTCTGCTGGTAGCGGAAGGGGTCGTCATGTCCGGGACGCGCGTCCTGGAGCTTGACCAGGTCAGATGGAAGGTCACACCGCAGAAACAGACCCAAAATAGACGGGCTCGCAGACGACCCCGGCGTAGAAAGTCGTAAAGATCGTCTCTCCAAAACAGGCTCCGTTCGGGACTCCTAGGACTGACCCGGCGAACCTGCCGTTCCGGTTTTCGTCCTATTCACGGACATGTCGACTGCCAGGCAACGCAATACCCCGGCTGCCCCGTCTAAAGAAGCGACGGTGAGCGATGCCGAGCTCGTGGTGCGCTGCCAGGCAGGGGACGGCGAGGCGTTCGAGGTCTTGTATCGCCGGCATGCCGCGCGCGTGTACGCTCTTGCCTGCCGCATGGCTGGGTCGGCCGACGAGGGCGAGGACTTGCTACAGGAGATCTTCCTGCAGGTCTACAGGAAGCTAGGAAGCTTCAAGGGTGATGCAACCTTGGGCACGTGGCTGTACCGGCTGGCTCTCAATCACTGCCTGGACTTCGTTCGGAGCCGGCAGGCCAAGAACCGGAAGTTGACCGACGCATTCGACGAGGCGTCGTTCGAACCGACCGTCTCGCGGGATAGTGCGATCACCCGAATCGATCTCGAACGCGCCGTTCGAACGCTGCCGGATGGGTGCCGGGAAGCGTTCGTGCTGCACGATGTTGAAGGCTTCGATCACAAGGAAGTCGGCCGGATGCTCGGCATTGCCGAGGGCACGTCGAAGTCGCAGGTGTTCAAGGCGCGAATGAAGCTTCGCGAATGCCTTGCACAACGTGCATGAAGAGATCGCAACGTCGGCACGGACAGGATGCCGTCACCGGTGGTAGTTGATGTGAGCGATGCGACTCGGACTCGGAAGCGTTATGCATCCGACACAGTTTGAAATCAACGAGTTCGTCGATGATTCGCTGAGTGCTTCGGCGCGCTCCGCGCTCGCCGAGCACCTCGAGATCTGTCCCGCGTGCCGCCAGCTGGTCGACGATTTGCGGGAGCTCCGTCGCGAAGCCGCCGGGCTCGAGTCCGTAGAGCCGCCGCCACAAGTCTGGGCGAGGATCGAAAAAGAGCTTCGACCGAACGGCAGTCGATCCGTCGATATCCACCCATCTGCGGCAGCCCGTCGACGAGTGTCAGTCGGGCGATGGCCGATTGTGTGGCTGGGCGCCGCCGCCGCCGTTGTGATCCTCGCCGCCGGCTTGAGTGTCCGATCGGGCTACTTTGCCCGGTCTGGACCAACGATGTCGCCCAACGGGAGCGAGGCGCCGACTGCGCAGTCGGTCGAAGCCGAACTCCTGCTGGCGGAGCAACACTATCAAAATGCTATCAACGGGCTGGAGCAGATCGCGAAGAGTGAGAATGGCGCGCTTGATCCTGCGACCGCAAATACCTTGCAATCCAATCTCGCCGTCGTGGATCAGGCTATCAGCGAGAGTCGTGCGGCGCTTCGGGCACAGCCGAACAGCGAACCTGCCCAGCAGAGCCTGCTCGCCAGCTTCAAGGCAAAGATTGGTTTGCTGCAGGATACCGTCGCGCTCATCAACGAAATGCGTAAAGGAAACGAGGCGGGCGCAGCGCGAATCGTGTCGGGGCTCCAGCAACCTTGAGCGCCGAACGAGCGATTGGGGCGGGCGAGCGAGACGAGCGACACGACGAACGAGGATGTAAAGATCCTTTGAGGTCCAACTAGCATGCGACTCAGATCATGTGTTGTCACGGCGGCGCTGATGGTCCTGACGGCCGGCGTGGCTTCGGTCAACGGACAGGCCGACCGTGGCGTTACCCGCAATACAAGTGCGCACGCTCTGACTGGCGCCTATCAAGGACGGCGAGAATCCGAACAGACCGATCGGTTCTCCTACAAGGGCAGGATTGGCCGAGATGGTCGATTCAGCCTCTCCAATGTCGATGGCGACATCACCATCACCGGTGGCTCGGGCGACGAGGTCACGATCGAAGCGGTCAAGCGAACGCGCGGCGACCAGCGCGATCTCAACGAGGCGAATATCGACGTCGACGCGCGCGCCGGCCATATTGACGTCCGCACGACTTATCCGTCTCGACGCAACATTCGCGTGTCGGTGTCCTACACAGTAACGGTACCTGGCTCGGCCGCGGTCGACGTCAGGTCGGTGTCTGGCGATGTCAAGGTGACCGGCGTTCAGGGATCGGTGCGGGCTGAAAGCGTCAGCGGCGACGTGACGACATCCGGAACGCCGAGGCTCGAAGTGGCGAAATCCGTGTCGGGCGACGTCGATCTGTCCGACGCCGGCACCGAGGCCGAACTGCGCGCGAGCAGCGTCAGCGGCAGCGTTCGCGCCAGAGGGTTCAAGGCGCGCAGCCTCGATGCGAGCACCGTCAGCGGGGACGTGGTACTCACCGACGTGGCGTGCGATCGGCTCGGCGTCCGATCGATTAGCGGAAACGCGGAGTATTCGGGCACGCTTTCGAGAAATGGCCGCTACGATTTCAACTCACATTCCGGCAATGTGCGTCTCACGCTCAGCGAGTCCACGGGATTCGAGCTCACGGCCAACACCTTCAGCGGGTCGATGCGCTCGGACCTGCCACTCACGATCGGCGGCGATACCGGCGGCGGCCGCGGTCGGCAATCTTTTGTCAGCAGCCGATCCATGCGCGCCACCTTCGGGGACGGCAGCGCCGTTCTGGCCATTCGAACCTTCAGCGGCGACATCATCATTTCGAAGCGCTGAGTCCGGACGCTGAGGTTTTCCAGGTCTTCCTATTCCACCTCATCAATGACTGCTGGGGTGTCGGCCCACCACACCGTATAATTGGGACAAATGGAGGACGCGATGAAGCAAGTCATTCTGGCGGGCGCACTCGTGGGAGCCCTGAGCACGGCGTCGGTTTACGCTCAGCTTGACAGTGGAGCCGGCCATACGGCCCCCAAACAGCAACCCCCGACGGCACCTGCTCCGACCGCGCCAGCAGGTGAGATGGCTCTCGGATCGGTGCGCCTCGCGAAGGACGTGAAGGCCGACGGCAAGGCGCTCCCCGCAGGGACATATCAAGTGAGGCTCACCGCGCAAGCAGCATCTCCGGACGCCAGGGGGCAATCTCAAGGCCTGGAGCGGTGGGTGGAATTCGTTCAGGGCGGGCAAGTCAAGGGCCGCGAAGTCGTCACCATCGTTCCCCAACCGGAAACCAAGGAAGTCCAGAAAGACACACCGCCCGGACCCGGTTCATCGAAGGTGGAAACGCTGAAGGGCGGCGACTACGTCCGGCTGTGGATCAACAGAGGCGGCAACTACTACCTGGTGTACTTCCCGACGGCGTAATTCGCCCAAGCCAGGTGGGCCGGGTAAGTCAGGTAGGCCGGGTTGGTCTGACCTGCCTTACCTGACCCACCCGCCCCCACCCCGGCTTACCTGACTCTCAAACGGCCATGACGTCGAACTGCTCGTGGTGGAGGCGTACGTCGACCTTGATCGTGACGTCTTTGCCAATCGATTGCTTCAGATCGCGCAGGACGGCGTTTTCTTCTTCCGAGAGCGCACGTGCGATATCAGGGTTCACGCGCAGCAGCAGCCGGTGGCCGTTCAGATCCGGACCGACCTTTTTTACTTCGCTCAGAATCTCATAACAAATCGTCGCGCTCGACTTGATGACGCCGCTCCCCGAACAATACGGGCACGGCTCCGTCAGCACACGCTCGAGGCTCTGCTTCACCCTCTTGCGGGTGATGATGACCAGCCCGAAGTCGGAAACCTGCAGCGCTTTGGAGGGAGAACGATCCTTCTTCAGTTCCAGCTCGACGGCCTGAAGGATTTTCTGACGATTCTTTTTCTCCTCCATGTCGATGAAATCGAGCACGATGATGCCGCCGAGATCGCGGAGCCGGACCTGACGCACGATCTCTTTTACGGCCTCGAGGTTCGTCTTGACGATGGTGTCCTCGAGCCGCCCGTTCGACTTCTTGCCCACATAGCGCCCGGTGTTGACATCGATTGCCACCAACGCTTCCGTCTGATTGATGACGATGGACCCACCCGACTTGAGCCACACTTTGCTTTTGAGCGCCTTGTCTATTTCGGCCTGAACTCCGTACTCGTCGAAGATCGGAAATGGCTTCGTGTACAGCTTCACCTTCGACGCCAGGTTGGGCATGATGCGTTCGACGAGCTCGACGACGCGCTGGTGCTCCTGCGGGTTGTCGATTCGAATCGCCTGGAATTCGTCGGTCAGCAGGTCCCGCAGGAGCTTGCCGACCAGGCTCTGCTCGCGATAGACGACGACCGGCGCCCGGGACGACTCGGTGCGCTGGCGGATTTCGACCCAAATCTTGTGGAAGGCTTCCAGGTCGCTGACGATGTCCTCTTTCGGGCGGCCGGCGGCGGCGGTTCGGATAATCACGCCGCCGGTGAAACCACGGGCGTCCCGGAACTCGCGGACGATCTCCCGCAGCCGGCCACGTTCTTCACGCGACTCGATCTTGCGCGAAACACCGACGTGATCGACCGTCGGCATGAACACCAGGAAGCGGCCGGCCATCGTGACATGTGAAGTCAGCCTGGCGCCCTTGGTGCCGAGTGGTTCCTTGACCACCTGGACGAGAATTTCCTGGCCTTCGTGCAGGAGATCTTCAATCTTTGGCTGGGTTCTATCGCGGTCGCCCCTTGCCTCGGCCCGAGCCAACGAGGAGCCTGCAGCCCCGGCGTCGCGCTCGTGCTCCCGGGAGCGAGTTTCGTCTCCCGGGCGCGTGGGCGGAGCGGGCAGCTGGCCGGCTTCCTTGGTTGCCTCGCCCCGCACCTCCTCGGTCGGCTCGGCGACGGGCTCATCCTTTCCCAACGGATCTTCGAGCTCGCCCGACTCGAGCCGATCGAACTCGTCTTGCGTCTCGAGGACGTCAGCGACGTACAGGAATCCGTCGCGCTCGAGGCCGAGATCGATGAAGGAAGACTGCATCCCCGGAAGCACCTTGGAGACGCGGCCCTTGTAGACATTGCCGACCACACCGCGCTGCCGCTCGCGTTCGACAAAGACTTCGGCGACGAGGTCGTCTTCGAGAATGGCCACCATCGTTTCGTGGCCGTTGGAGGAGATGATCATCTCCTTGGTCATGCGCAATTCTCCAATTGCGCAGCTTTACGATTCCGTGGGTCGCGATCGCGGCAGCCGCGACGGCTTCGCGTGACGACTGAACGTGCGGGAGCATCAGTTCGTGAACCTCCGCATTCGCACGTTGAGCACCAGCCCAAAACCCGCGAGGGTCGCGATCATCGACAATCCCCCGTAGCTCATGAGCGGGAGCGGGAGCCCTTTGACGGGCGCCAAGCCGGCCGACATCGTGACGTTGTAGACGACCTGGAACGTAAAGCTGGCGAGCACGCCAAGCACGAGGTACGAGCCCAGCCGATCCTTGGCCAGGCTGGCCGCCTCGAGCGCGCGCAAGATGACGAACAAATACAGGCCGAGCGCCACGATGACGCCGGCCAACCCCTGCTCCTCGGCCAGCACCGAGAAGATGAAATCGTTGTGGGCCACGGGAAGAAACCGAAGCTGGCCCTGAGTGCCCTGCTTGAACCCTTTTCCGGTGAGGCCGCCCGATCCCACGGTGATGCGCGCCTGAATCTGCTGGTAGCCGGCGCCTTTCGCGTCCTGGGATGGATCGAGGAACGTCGAGATCCGCGTCTTTTGGTAGGGCTTCAGCGCGAACGTCCAGGCGATCGGCGCCGCGAGAAGCAGACAGAGAAACAGCAAGCCGAAGATGCGCATGGGCATGCCGGCCAGATAGCCGATCGCCAGGCAGACCGGCAGCAGCGTCACGGCCGTGCCGAGATCGGGCTGCTTGGCGATCAGCGCGAATGGCAGCACCGTCAGGCCACCGCCAATCGCCAGATCGGTCCACGTCGGAGTGCCCCGGTTCTCTCCAAAAAACTTGGCCAGCACGAGTGCGACGGCAATCTTGGCGAACTCGGATGGTTGGAGGTTGAAGGCCCCGAGGGGAATCCAGCGACGGGCGCCCATCACGACCATGCCGAAGGCGAGGACGTAGACGAGCAAACACAGCATGCCGATATAAATGAGGTGGGATTTGTCGGTAAACGTCCGATAGTCGAAGCTCAGCGTGACCACCATCACGACCAGTCCGATCGCGATGGCATACAACTGGGTGACGTACAACTGCGACGAACCACGCGTCGGATCCGCGGTGGTGCTGAACACCATCGCCACGCCCAGGCCGCACAGGCCGAGGATCGCCAGCAGCAGCGCCCAATCGATGTGAAAGTACAACCGCCGCTCGAACATCACTGCTCCGTTTCGGTCAGGGCTGCGGCGCTCCGGCGCGCCAGCGGATCGGACAGATCCAGTCGCAAGTCGGCCCGGGCCGGCGCCGGGGGCAGCGGGCGTCCCTCTTGCTTGGCGAAGAAGGTGTCGAGCACATGGCGAGCCACGGCGGCGGCATTGGGCCCATGCATCCCATGCTCGAGAAAGACCACACCGGCGATCTTGGGATTGTCGCGCGGCGCGAAGAAGACGAACCAGCCATTGTCGCGCAGATCCCTGGTCGTCCTCGCCGCGACGCGACCCTCGTTCGAGATGACTTGAGCCGTTCCGGTCTTGCCGGCCACGTCATGATCCTTGATGCGCGCTTTTCCACCGGTCCCACGATCGTTGACGACCATCCAGAGGCCGTCTCGGATTGCCTGCAGTCTCTCGGGGTGCAACTCGACTCTCGATTGCGGCGGGGGCGTAGCCACCGGCTTCCATCCGCCCCCTTCATCGACGGCCTTCATCAGGTGGGGCGTGACACGCGTGCCCCCATTGGCCAGCGTAGCAGCGTAGACCGCCATCGACACCGGCGTGACGGACACTCCTCCCTGCCCGATCGAAACCGAGATCGTCTCACCTGCGTACCATTTCTCCCGGAACCGCTGTCTCTTCCATTCGGGCGAGGGAACGAGCCCCTGAACCTCGTTCGGCAGGTCGATGCCACTCTTTTCGCCCAGCCCGAGCAGGGTCGCCCACTTGTGAATCCGATCGATTCCCGTCATGTTGCCGACCGTGTAGAAGTACACGTTGCACGACTGCTCGATCGCATGGCGCAGGTCCAGGCTGCCATGCCCGCCCTTCTTCCAACACTTGAACGGCCGGCCGAAAAAGTTTGCCGCGCCGACGCAGTGCACCGTGAAGTCCGGCGTAATCACGCCTTCTTCGAGAGCCGCAGTGGCAACGGCCATCTTGAACGTCGATCCCGCCGGATAGCGCCCTTGAATGGCCCGATCGTTGAGTGGCCGGAGCTCGTCGGTGTTCAGCGAAGCCCAGGTAGCTCGATCGATGCCGCCGGCGAACGCGTTCGGGTCGTAGGCGGGCCGGCTCATGAAACCGAGCACGGCGCCATCGCTCGGGTCGAGGACGATCGCCGCACCGTTGAAACCGGCTGCGCTGAACCCATCTTCGATGGCTTTCTGCACGTCGTAGTCGACCGTCAGCTGGACGCGCTTGCCTTCGATTGGTTCCTCCTCCTCGAGTGTTCGGATTTCGCGGCCCACGCTGTTGACCACGACCCGCTTGGCGCCGTCTTCGCCCATCAGGAAGTTGTTGTAGACCCTTTCAATCCCCGCCTGGCCGACGATGTCGCCGCTCTTGAGGTCGGAGTTTTCGGCAACCTGCGAGTCGTTCACCTCGCCGACATACCCGAAAAGATGCGCCGCCAAGGTTTCGGGATACCGACGGGTGGGCACCTCCTCGACGACGACGTCAGGCAACTCGAAGTCGAGCCGCCGAGCGGTGACTGCGGCGACCTGTGCGAGTGTCGCGTCCTGCACAATGGTGATCGGCCGGTACGACGGCTCGCGACGGTGATGATCCACGATCTCCCGCACGCGATCTTCGTTGACGCCGATCACCGACGCCAGCAGTCGTATGGTGCGATTGATGTCCTTGGTGTGCTCACGAACGATCGAGATGTTGTACGAGTCCCGGTTCTCGACGAGGACACGGCCATCGCGATCGAACACAAGGCCGCGCGGCGCCCGAAGTGCCAGGGTCCGCTGGTGGTTGTTTTCCGCCATCTCGGCGAACTTGGGGTACTGAACGACCTGCAGCACCCAGAAGCTCACGACGAGCAGCGAAAAGATCACGACCACGGCGTACTGCAGCGCCGCCAGCCGTATCGCGACCTTGCGCCGGTCTTCAACGACAGCCATATTGGAAACGACGAACTTGAGAATGTGAGAATCTAAGGATTTGAGGATCTCGTGACGCGGTTGGTCGAGATCTTCTCAAACCTTACATTCTCAAACTCTCAAATCCTCAAATTCTCGAATCCTCACGTCCTCAGATTCCAAACCTCACCTCCGAATTCTAGCCCTTTGCGCCCTTCGGCGTTCAAGCGCGCCTGGCAGGCGCTCGACGAGTTGGAACGCCACGACACCGACGACCGCGTTGCCAAGCGCCTGGCTGCCCACCGCCGCGTACGGCGTCCCGAAGCGCCGCAAATCCAGGAAGACGTAAAGCCCCATGAACACGATGGCGTGCAGCACCGTCGCGGCGAAAAACACGATAAACCGGGGAATCGGGCGCGCCACGATGAGTTGGGTCCCGATGAGACCCGCCAGATAGCCCACGATCGTTTTCGCCAACCCGCCAATCCCGAGCACGCCGCTCGACAACGCGTCCTGAGCAAGCCCGGCCGCAGTACCCGATAACATGCCCGTGATGGGACCGAAGCTCAACGCCACGTACACGACGACAACGAGTCCGAGGTCGATCGCCACAGTGCCTCGAATGACGAAGCGGGCCAACGTGGTCTGAAGCGCCAGCGCCAGCGCAATTGCCAGGATCACCCCGGCGGCTTTCACTCGTGGCTCCCCTCAGCCGCCTCGCGCGCAGCGTTGGGTGTCAATACGACCAGCACGGCTTCCACGGAGCGGAAGTCGAGCGCAGGCTTCACAAGAATCCGCTTATACGCCGTGCCGTTCTTCTCCACCGTGTCCACGGTGCCGATGACGAACCCCTTCGGGAAGATGCCGTCGATCCCAGAGGTCATCACGGTGTCGCCGACGACGATGTCGGCGACTTCGGACACGTACTCCATCCGCAGCCGCTCGTCGCCACCTCCGAGGACCACTCCCTGCGCACGCGATCGTTCGACCACCGCACCGACTGCGGCATTGCGATCGATCAACAACTGAACTTTAGCGGCCCGCGGGCTCGGCATCACGACGCGTCCGACGACGCCTCCAGGCGCAATCACCGCCATGTCCGACTGGAGGCCGTCGCGTGTACCTTTGTCGATGGTCACCGTCCGGAAGTCGGGCGTCGCCCCGGCTGCGATAATCTCGGCCGCTTTCATTTTCAGGTTCGACTGGTCGCGAAGCTCGAGCAGGCGTTCGAGGCCGCGACTGCGATCGACCATGGCGCGCTGCTGCTGGAGCTCGATTTGGGCATCGGCAAGCTGACGTTTCAGCTCTTCGTTCTCCGCGTTGACCTGTCGCAGACTGACGTAGCCGTCCCAGACCCGACGCGTGCTCGACAGGCCGGACGAAACGGTCCGCTGCACTTCGGCGAACGTTCCGAAAATCACGGCCTCGAGAACCGGCACGCCCCTTCTCGAATTGATCTGAGCGGAGATCAGGACGATGTGACCGATAATCGCCGCGAGAAAGAGGTAACCGGCGCCCTTGCGAGTGTCTAACACGGCCATGGCCACGCCTAATCACCGGCGAGCTGCGGTGCTCATCAGTCGATCGAAATCTTCCTGAGCAGGTTGAAGTCGGACAGCATCTTTCCCGCGCCAAGGACCACCGACGACAGCGGATCCTCGGCCATCGCCAGCGGCAGTCCCGTCTCTTCCCGGAGCCGCTTGTCCAGGTTCTTGAGAAGCGACCCGCCGCCGGTGAGGACGATGCCGCGATCGACGATGTCGGCCGACAACTCCGGTGGTGTCCGCTCGAGCGCCACGCGCACCGCATCCACGATCACGTTCACCGTCTCGGCCAGAGCTTCCCGGATCTCTTCGTCCGTGATCGTGATCGTTTTCGGCACGCCCTCAATCAGATGCCGGCCTTTGATCTCCATGGTCATCCGATCTTCCAACGGGAACGCGGATCCCACCTCGATCTTGATCTGCTCGGCAGTGCGCTCGCCAATCAGCAGGTTGTACGTCTTCTTGATGTATTGGATGATGGCCTCGTCCATCTCGTTGCCGGCGACCCTCACCGCCTTGCTGTACACGATGCCCGCGAGCGAGATGACCGCGATGTCAGTCGTGCCGCCGCCGATGTCGACGATCATGTTCCCCGAAGGCTCGGTAATCGGCATTCCGGCACCGATCGCGGCGGCCATCGCCTCCTCGACCAGGTGAACCTCGCTGGCTTTGGCCCGGTACGCACTGTCCTTGACCGCGCGTTTCTCGACCTGCGTAATCTCGGAAGGCACGCCGATGACGATGCGCGGCCGGACCCAGACGTTGCGGTTATGCGCCTTTTTGATGAAATACGTCAACATCTTCTCGGTGACTTCGAAGTCGGCGATCACCCCGTCTTTCATCGGCTTGATGGCCACGATATTCCCCGGCGTCCGGCCGAGCATCTCCTTGGCATCCTTGCCCACGGCCTCGACCCGGCCGTTGACTTTGTTGATGGCCACGATCGACGGTTCGTTGACGACGATGCCTTTCCCGCGGGCGTAGACGCAGGTATTGGCGGTACCAAGATCGATCGCGAGATCGCTCGAAAACAACGAGAGCATGGAACGGAGACTCAACGGACGCTCCTTTGGTCGGCAGTCGTCATTCGACAGTCGTCAAACGCAGTGTGACCGGCCGAGGCGGAAGTCGACAGAACACTGCAACGGCAGTCGGACGCCGACGCCCGATGCACCGCTGGGGCGTGCATACGTGGGCAATCGTGGTAAGGACGCTCGCGCACGCTTGATGTCGTCTGACGCGATGACTGTCGTCTAATTATCGGTTGGAGTGGTGGCCGCCTGAATCCCGTTCTTTCCCGACTGCTTGACCCGGTACATGGCCATATCGGCGGCTTGCATCAGCTCATCTGGAGTGGTGGCCACATCCGGCAGCGTGGCCACACCGACCGACGCGGTGAGGTGAATCTCAAGACCATCGGCAGCCAGGAAGCCGTGCGCCGCAATACGCTGGCGCACACGCTCCCCGACCGCAATCGCGCCCTCGCGCCCTGTATCCGGCAGAATCAGCGCGAACTCGTCGCCGCCAAATCGTGCAACAACGTCCGTTTCGCGCGCGCTATCTCGAACCACTCCCGCCGCTTCCACCAGAGCCCGACTTCCACACAAATGCCCGTGGGCGTCGTTAATTGACTTGAAGCCGTCCAAATCGAGGAACAAGAGCGACAGGGGTCGCCCGCCCCGCGTGGCACGCTTGGTCTCTCGACGCAGCACCTGATTCAGGTACCGCGAGTTGTACAAACGGGTGAGATCGTCGGTCACCGAGAGCTCCTCGACGCGCTTCAACTGGACAGCCGTGTCGAGGGCCGCCGCGGCCGGTTCAAGAAGCTCCCGAAGCGTGCGCAAGACGCCCGGTGAGAGCCTCGGTTGGCGCGACGACGGCCGGTGATCGATCGCAATGAGGGCACCGACGCAGGAACCGCGGCTGGTGAGCGGAAACCCGATCACGGCACCGCCCGATTGACCGGGAAGTCGCCGGTCGGACCTGAGGTCCGACGTCAGAAATTCGCTGCCATGGTGCATCACCCAGGTTGCGATGGCGTTGACGGCTGGACCCACGTCCTCGGTCGACACGCGATCGCCAAGAACAGTCAGCTCACCGCCCGAAGCACCGGACGACACCAGCGCCCAGCACGGAGCAGGCACCCAGTTCATGGCGCGGTCGAGAACGAGCTCGGCAAGCTTTGCCGGATCGAGTGTTGAATTGACCGCGCGCGTCATGTCGAGAAGCGCGCTGCGATGTCCCACGCGACTCCGCAGCGTACGCTGGAGCGTTCGCAGTCGAGCTGCGAGATCGGGGCCGGCTGACGTAAGAGCGATCGGAGCGTACTTGGTCTTCACCGCGCGCTTGTCTGCGCGCGTCGCGCCGTACAGCGAGGCACCCCCTCGTTCACGGTCTTGGGCGTTCCGTCGGATACTGGCAGTGCGACTGACTGAAGGCATACGTCAACTGGCCGGCCGCGTCGAACGCCGCTCGGTTTTCGTTTTTCAGTAGCGAATATATCACACGAACGGCGCTGTAGAGCCGGTAACTGCTTGCCACGCCGGGAGTTCATGGCATACGATCATCTTTCGCACGAGCGTCCAGGGCTGGCACCGCACGCCACTTCACGCAATGGCCAGTGATGTCAATCTCAGCCGGACGCTGAACGGGCGCTGAAAGCTTCAGGTGCAGTCATGACGATGTTGGACCGGATGCGCCGGCACAAGAACTGGCTCAAGTGGAGCTTGCTCCTGGTGTGTCTGGCGTTCGTCATTTTCTATATCCCAGACTTCCTCCGGGGCACCGGTGCCGATGCGGCCTCGGGCGACCTCATTGCCAACGTCGAAGGCCAGCAAATCACCGCCGGAGAATTTCGGCGCATTTACCAAGCCCAACTTCAGGCCTATCGCTCCGCGTACGGGAGTCAGATGAACGAGCAGTTGCTGAAACAGCTCGGCGTCGAGCGACAGATTCTTCAGCAGATGGTGGACGAGCGGGCGTCACTGGCCGAAGCGAATCGTCTCAACATTCGAGTCGGGGATGAAGAAGTTCGTCAGCGCATCCTCTCCATGCCTGCTTTCCAGGAGAACGGGCAGTTCATCGGCGAGCAACGTTACATCCAGTTGCTGCAGTCGCAGCGTCCTCCAATGACGCCGGCCGAGTTCGAAGAGAGCATGCGGCGCTCGCTGATCGTCGGCAAGCTCCGTGCGTCGTTGACCGACTGGATGTCGGTGCCCGACGGCGAGCTCGAGCAGGAGTACCGTCGTCGGAACGACAAGTTGAAGCTCGCGATCGTGAGCATCACGGCCGAGCCTTTCCGTGCCCAGGTCTCGGCCAGCGAGCCCGAACTCGCGGCGTATTTCGAAGGACATCAATCCGACTTCAAGATTCCGGAAAAGCGACGGATCCGCTATCTACTCGTCGATCTCGACGCGATTCGTGCCAAGACCGTGATCTCGCCCGCCGACATCGACCGCGCGTACAACGCCAACATCGAACAGGTACTCCACGCCCGAAGAGATTCGCCCCAGCCACATCCTGCTGAAAACGGAAGGGAAAGACGACGCGGCCGTGAAAGCCCGAGCCGAAGAGCTTCTGAAGCGGGCGCAGGGCGGCGCCGACTTTGCCGAGTTGGCCACCAAGAACTCTGAGGACGAAGCCAGCGCGAAGAACGGCGGCGACCTCGACTACTTCAGGCGGGGGCGCATGGTGCCCGAATTCGAACAGGCGGCTTTCGCGCTGCAACCTGGCCAGATCAGCGACCTGGTCAAGACGTCATTCGGTTACCACATCATCAAGCTCGTCGACAAGAAGCCTGGCATGACCAAGCCGATCGCGGAAGTCCGGCAGCAAATCAGCGATCAATTGATGGCCGAGCGCGCGCAGGCGCAGGCAGCCGATACGGCGCAAAGCCTCGCGCAGGAGATCAGCAAGCCCGCCGATCTCGACAAGGTGGCCAAGGCCCGCGGCCTGATCGTTCAGGAATCGGGCTTCTTCGCCCGCGACGAACCGACGCTCGCGCTCGGAACGTCGCCGGAGGCTGCTGTTCGCGTGTTCCAGATGTCCGAGGGCGAGGTCGACGGCCCGCTTCAGACCTCGCGCGGATTCGCATTCGTGACGCTGATTGGCAAGCAGGATCCGTACATCCCGAAAATCGACGAGGTCAAGGATCGCGTACGCGATGAAGTCCTCAGACAGAAGGCGCGCGAGCTCAGCCAACAGAAGGCTGCCGAAATCGCTGCGAAGCTCAAGGCGTCGTCGGATTTCGACAAAGCGGCCAAAGCGGCGGGCGTCGAGCCGAAGACGACCGAGCTCGTCACGCGCGATTCGCCGCTGCCTGATATTGGGGTGGCCCCCGCAGTTGGAGAAGCGGCCTTCAAGTTGCCGGTCGGGGCCACGAGCGACCCGATCCCGACCGACGCCGGGACGGCGATCGTCAAGGTGCTGGAAAAGCAAGAAACAACAGCCGCGGATCTGGCCGGCGCGAAGGATCGGTTTCGCAGCGAGCTCTTGAACGATCGTCGCGGCCGGTTCTTCAGCGCCTACATGGTGAAGGCGAAGCAGCGAATGAAAATCGAGGTTAGACAGGAGACGCTGCAGCGGGTGGTCGGCTAGAGGCTGGAGGCTGGGCCCGGGAAAAACGTCGAGTTTTCTTAGCCAGCCTCAGCTCCAGCCTCCGAAGACGTATTAGCGCATGAACGTCAGCGGCATCAGCGCCAATGGTTCGCCACGCCGGAAGATCGTGAGCGGGCCCCTCAGCAAGCGAAGCGCGTCCAGCTCGGCTCTCGTCAGATTCGCACTCATCCACGCGCCGACAGCGGTCTGATCGCTCGAGATTTCGAACGATTCCGTCAGGACCTCGTAGAGTCCCTTCCGCGGCGGATAGAAAACCAGCTCCACATCGTCCTCGGCCGGAATCTTGGCTCTCTGTTTGGCGATGCCGATCGCGCGATCGAGTCCGCCCAGCTGGTCGACGAGCCCGTTGTCCTTGGCCTGGCGACCTGTCCAGACGCGACCCTGCGCGATACTATCGATTTTCTCCGGCTCACTATGCCGAGCGTCTGCGACCTTTTCAACGAACTGATCGTAGAAGGCCTGGAGCTGCTCCTGTACTTTCTTGGTTTCGTCCGCGTTGTACCGGCGGGCTGGTGAATTGATCTCGGCGTGCTTGCCGATGCTGGTCGACTCGATGTTTGCGCCCAGTTTCTCGTAGACTCCGCCAGTCACGAACTTGCCACCGAAGATCCCGATCGATCCCGTCAGCGTGGATGGCTGGGCAACGATCACCTGCGCCGGCATGGCGATGTAGTAGCCGCCTGACGCGGCAAGGTCGGACATCGACGCGATGAGTGGACGATCGCTCCGCTCGTCGCGGGCAATCATCAGCTCACGCCAAATCGCATCAGATGCCGTCGCCGAGCCGCCGGGGCTGTCGATACGGAGGACTATCGCGCGCAACGACCGATCGCGCCGCGCCTGTCGGATGTACTGGATCAGCGTCTCGGAACCGACGATTGCTCCGTTGATCGGATCGTAGCCACCCTTCCCGCTGTTAATCGTCCCGGCCGCATAGATGACGGCGATGCGGGGTCCGCGGTTCAGGCCGACCGATGCCGAACTGATGCGCGTATAGTCCTCGTCGTCGATGTGGCGCTCAGGTCGCCCGTCTCCCAATTTTTCCGCAACTTGGTCTTCATAGAGCAGCTCATCAACGAGACCTGCCCGCAGTGCATGCTCGGGCAGGAACGGTCCTTCGTCGAGCAGTCGTCGAACCTCCGCCTCATTCTTCTTGCGACCGTCGGCAATGCCGCGGACGAGCTGTTCGTAGACGTCTCGCGTCAGCGCTTCGTCCACCTCCTTGTGGGCCGCTGTGTACCCCTTCTCGGTGAAGCTGTTGCTGGCTGTCTTGTAGTTCCCGATATGGTGCAAGTCGGGAAAGGCTCCGATCTTGTCGAGGGTGCCGCGCAGGAACACTTCATAGGTCGCAATCCCGCTCAATGCGAGGGTGCTCGACGGCAGCAGGAATACCTTGTCGGCGGCCGTCGCGAGGTAGTACTCGCGATCGCCGCCATACTCGAGAAACGCGTAGACGGGCTTTCCGGACTGCTTGAAATCGACGACCGCGTCTCGAATCTCTTGAACCTTGCCCCAGAACGGCGAATCGAAGCCGGTAGGCTTGAGCAGCACGGCGCCGATTCGTGAATCGACCTTGGCTTTGCGCAGGTTGTCGACGATGGATCGCACCGTGGGCGTCCGGACGCCGCGCAAGTAACCGACGACATCGCCCGGCGCAGACTCGGGAAGGTCGCCACCCACCTTCAGGACGAGCGCGGCGTTGGACGGCACGCTGGGTTCTCGACCCACGAACAGGTACAAGAGCGCGAAGCCGGCCATCGACACGACGACCGCGAGCCCGAGCAACGTGAAAACGATGGTGGCTCCTCGGCGAGACATGAGTGTTCTCCAACAAGGGTCACAGACAACGGACGCGAGGGAACGACTTGGTCCCTCGGCCCTTCGCCCTGTGCAGGCTTCTTCGAGTATATGCGGTCTTGGAAACGCTGAGCGCCGTCATGCCACCGAACGTCCGACGACCAGCGCCACGGTGCGCAGCAGCTCGTCCAGCGCGATTGGCTTGGGAAGGTGGGCGTCGAAGCCGGCGGCAAACGCCCAGGCGCGGTGCTCGTCGTCCGCGTAGGCGGTGATGGCAATGGCGGGAGCGCGCACGCCCAGCTCCCGAGCGCGCGTCACGAACGCATACCCGTCCTGTTCCGGCATCGCCAGGTCGACCAGCAGCAGATCCGGGTGATGGCGCTCGCACTCGGCCAAACCGTCGCGCGCAGAACCCGCCGCAACGAACTGCGCTCCAGCAGACCTGAAAAGCGCCGTCAGAAGGTCGCGAGAATCTTCGTCGTCGTCGACGGCCAAAACATGAAGACCAGCCAGCGTCGGCGACAACCTGTCTTGAATGTCGGGGGCGGACTCGCTCGCCCAAGCCGGCCGGGACGCGAGCGGCAGGCTGACAGTGAAGATCGCACCCGGGCGATCGCTGCTGCTTTCCGCTTGAACCGTGCCACCATGCAGCTCCACGACATCGCGGACGATGGCCAGGCCGAGACCCAATCCGCCGTGCATGCGCGTCAGGGACGGATCGGCCTGACGGAACGCATCGAAGATGAACGGCAGCACGTCAGGACTGATCCCAACACCTGTATCGCTGACGCGGAGCACGGCGGTCGAATCCACGGTTCGCAGGTCGGCGACGATCCAGCCCCCGGAAGCGGTGAACTTGAGCGAATTCGACAGGAGGTTGGTGACGACCTGCTGCAAGCGTTGCAAGTCGCCCTCCACGAGGATCGGCGCGCGGTTGCCGGCGAATTGGAGGCCCACTTGCTTCGCTTCCGCCCCGGGTCGGAGCGAATCGACGACGCCCTCGACGACCGCGGAGAGATCGACCGGCTCTCGATGAATGTGGAGCTTGCCGCTCAAAATCGCAGAGACGTCGAGCATGTCTTCGATGAGCCGCCTGAGCGTGGTCGCGTTTCGATCGAGCACGTCGATTGCGCTGCGCGTGGGGGCGTCGAATTCGCGAGTTCGCAGAATCTGCAGCCAACCGACGATGGCATTCAGAGGCGTCCGGAGCTCGTGCGACAACGTGGCAAGAAACGCGTCCTTCAGTCGATTCGCCTGTTCGGCCTCGCGCCGCGCCGCCTGTTCCCGAAAGAGCTCGGCCCGTTCGGCTTCGAGGCGCTTCGATTCGGTGATGTCCTGGCCAATCCCGGTCATCCGAACGGCGCGCCCCGACGCGTCGACCACGACGTGGCCTCGGGCGTACACAGTGCGGACGGTCCCATCGGGCCGCACGACCCGGTGTTCGAAGCCAAACGCCTGCCTGTCGGCAAGGGCGCGCTCGATCGCTTCGTCCACGTAGCGCCGATCGTCGGGATACACGCGTTCGAGGAATGCGGGATAACTTTGCACCGTATTCCCGCTGACGCCGAAAATCCGCTCGAGCTCGTCGGACCACCAGACGCGATCGGTGATGACGTCCCATTCCCAACTCCCGATGTGGCCTACGCGTTGCGCCTCCATCAGCCGCTCTTCGCTGCGGGCGAGCTCTTCGGTGCGTTCCTGTACCCGCGACTCGAGGTCGCGGTTGAACGCTTGGACGCGCTCTTCGGCGCGACGCTGATCCTGGACGAGAGCCGCGATCGCCGCCGCGGTCACGCTCGCCACGCCCATGAACGTCTGGAGGAGGACGAGCGCCTCGTTGCGCGATGCACGCGCGAACGGCCCAATGTCCAAAAGCGTGCTGTTCAGCGCGATTACCGAAAGGACGGCGACCGCCGTCATCGTTTCACGCGGGCCCAGACGAAACGCCGCCCACAACAGCACCGGCATGCAGAGAAACTCGAATGGCAAATAGGTGCCGCGTCCGAGACCCAGGCCTCCGAACACGAGACCGGCAACCGTGGCGAGGGTCGCCAGCAACACGACCGCTTCGCCAGCTCGAGCACGCGTCCAGGTCACACCGGCGCCGAGAATCCATGTCAACAACAGTGGCGCGAGTAGCCACGCTCCAACCGAGTCGCCGAGCCACCAGGTAATCCAGACGGTGGCGTAGTCGTTCCACGACGCCGATCCCGTGAGCCACAGCGTCGTCACGCCGATCGTGGCGCTGACTGGTGCAGCCACGAGGCCCGTCAGAAGCGCGAGTTTGATCAAGTCCTGTGCGCGCTCGATCGCACGCGCGCCATTCGCGAAGCGGTTCACGAGCACGGCGCCGAGAATGGCCTCGAGGGTGTTGCCGATGGCGATGCCCAGTGCGGAGGGAAGGGACGCCACCGTCGTGATGCTGACGATGAAGGCCCCGACCAGTACGGCAGGCCACAGGTTGACGCCGAATAGCAGCAGCGCCACGAGGGCGATGCCCGTTGGCGGCCAAACGGCGGTGGCGCTCGCGTTCAAGAACGCGTAAGCGAGACCGAACTTGCCCGCGAGAACGTAGACAATCAGCAGACCCGCGGCTCGGAGCCACCACGCGCCGTCGGACGTCGAGGGCTTCAACTGTTGGCGGAGAGGTGTCGGGGGCGCTTCCACGCCGATAGACGACGACGCGGAGAGCGGCGCTCGACCGCGATTGTCGTCGGCGGTCTTGCCCACGGGGCCAAGCTTACCGAAGCAGTATCGCGTGTGCAATGAGCTGGAACCGTGGTTGGGCTATACTGGCGATTCGGCCAGCGGTATTCTTTCTTTCTACCAGCGTCGCTCGCGCGAGTCCGTTGTGATCCTCGGCCGGCGAGCCCACCTGCGGAAGTGGCGGAACGGCAGACGCGCTAGCCTCAGGAGCTAGTGGGGGAAACCCCGTGGAGGTTCAAATCCTCTCTTCCGCACCACATTTCAGTTCAACGACTAAGATCTGGCTCTCCCGTATTGCCGCCGCGGTACTGCTCGCCCTTCTGGTTCTCCTCGCCCGCGAGGCGGCCATCAACTCCATCGACTTTCCCGTCTATCACCGCGCGGCGCGCCAGGTCCTCGCCGGCAACTACGAACTGTATCCACCAGAGGCTTATGGAGGGCGGCCGTTCCCATCTCAGGGCTTCCGATATGCGCCGGCGGTCGCGGTGCTGTTCGTGCCGTTCGGGTGGCTGCCTCTGGAGCTCGCGGCACTGGTGTTCTTCGCACTGAAACTGGCCGCCCTGTGGTACGTCGGTGCGACAGTCGCACGTCATGTGGGCCTGTCGGGCCGGCGACGAGGGGTGCTTCTCGTCGCGTTTCTGGTTGTCGGAGGATATGTCGTCGAAGAGCTCCGCTTCGGCAACGCTCATTTCTTCTGCATCACTCTCATGGTGTTTGCCTACGACCAGGCGGAGTCGGGCCACGTCCTGATGCCTGCGGTGGCGCTCGCCGTGGCGACAGCCATGAAGCTCACGCCGCTCGCCCTTCTCGCGTATTTCGCGATCCGCCGCCGCTGGTCCCTCTGCCTCTCGACGATCGCCATCCTGTGCTTCCTGGTCGTGTCGCCGGGCGCCGTCATCGGGTCTGCCCAGAACGCGCGACAGTTGCGAGCGTTCGCCACATACGCGATGGAGAAGATCGAGGAGGACGACAACTACTCGCTCCGCGGCGCGCTCGTACGGTATCTCACGCCGGGGCACGCGGACATCTCTCACGTGGACGCGAGCGTGGCCAACCTGTCTTCAACCGCCGTGAACGGCATCTGGTTGTTGGGCCTCGTCGGCCTCGGTCTCGCCGCGCTGGCAGCCCTGTGGCGTGACGTCGACGATCCCGTTGTACGGCTACTCGAGTTCTCGGTCGTGTTGACGGGCATCGTGCTCGCCTCGCCGCACACGCAGCGTCGATACTTCGTGACCTTGTACGTGCCTGCAGTGGCGCTCGTCGCCCTGCTGGCTCGCACGCCTGCCGCAGACCAGAAACGCCTGATGAGAATCGGACTGCTCGCGACGGCGGCGCCGGCGACGATCCTGCCGCTCGTCTTCGGCGGGCGCCGGCTGGCGCTCCTCTATGAAGCCGGCTCCCCGTACTTCTTTGGCGCGCTCGTGCTGTTTGGAGCGCTTGTCATGCTGACCCTACGACGAAAGGCCGGGCACGATTCGCGGCGACTTGCGTAGCGAAGCGCCGCCAAAAACCCAAGAAAAGGGCGGCTTTTTGCGCGAGCAGGCATCCCAGCTTTTTTTGAAGACCGACCGTTCCGCGTAGGATCCGGGGTATGCCGAGCGGCGAGGCGCCTCGACCGAACTTCTCCATTGTCGTTCCCGCATTCAATGAATCACGCCGAATTGGCGAGTCCCTCAACAGAGTCCGTGAATTCGTCAGCAGCACGCGGCTTTCCTGTGAGGTCATCGTGGTCGACGACGGATCCACGGACGGGACGGCTGAAATCGTCCGTCGCTTCGGAGGCGACGGCACCCGGCTCATCCAAAATCTCACAAACCGCGGCAAAGGCTACAGCGTTCGCACCGGCGTCCTGAGCGCAACGGGGATACACGTTTTGTTTACGGACGCCGATCTCTCCGCTCCCATCGACGAGCTTCCCAAGCTGTACGACGTTGCGGTACGCGACCGAGCCGATATCGTGATCGGCTCGCGCGCCGTCGATCGCCGGTATATCGAGCGGCACCAGCCGCGGTTTCGAGAAGTCGGAGGCATGGTCTTCAATCGGATCGTGCGCACGCTGCTGGGCCTGGACATTCACGACACGCAATGCGGGTTCAAGCTCTTTCACCTCGATCGGACACGATGGATTTTCGAGAAACAGACGACTGACGGCTTCGGATTCGACCTGGAGATCCTGTTCCTGGCGGCTCGTCATGGACTGCGCATTCGTGAGGTGCCCGTCCGGTGGAGCCACGCCGACGAGACCAAGGTGCGCCTGTTTCGTGACAGCCTGCGCATGTTGGCCGATCCCGTCCGCATCCGTTGGAATCAGATCGCCGGAAAGTACGGTGGCACCTCTTAAGGCCCGACTTCTTCATCGCACTCGTACTCGCTCATGGCACGCGCTTTCTAGGCGGACAAGCGGGCCTCGCTGTCATATTCGATTCGGTGATGGTGTTGTTGTTCGTCGGCTACTTGGTTGCCTCCCGACGAGCGGTCAGAAGCTGAAAACTTGAGTTACACTTTGAGTCGCTTTTCATAGACCGCTTGGCGGCCGATGGAACGGTCGCCCAGCCCTCTCGGGAGGAATGTATGTCGAAGGGCACATCGATGAAGAAGGAAAAGAAGAAGCCGAAGAAGAAGGGCTAGCGCGTGGCGACTCCGATAGTCGGATCGGATCGAACTGGATGGGCCGATGATTCGAGTCACCGACACGATCGCCATCGACGAAGCCGACATCGAGGAACAGTTCGTTCGGTCTTCGGGACCGGGCGGCCAGAACGTCAACAAAGTAGCCACGGCGGTTGAACTGCGCTTTGACGTCAGCGCATCGTCACTTCCGCCCGACGTCAAAGAGCGACTGGTCGCGCTCGCCGGCGGGCGGATGACATCCGATGGGACCCTGCTCATCGACAGCCGCGAGCACAGAACACAGGCCCAAAATCGTGAAACTGCACGGGCACGCCTCATCGCGCTCGTGCAACGCGCGGCCCGGCGGCCCAAGGCGCGGCGGGCCACGAAACCGCCCGCCGCGGAGCGCGAGAAGCGGCTGGTCTCGAAAAGGCGGCGAAGCGAGCTCAAGAGGCTCCGCTCCGACCGGAATTCGGAGTAACTCCCACCCACTTCGCAATCTCGACGACGATCGCGGGCATCTTCGTTCGGAGGGACGAACATGAGCAGCGTCAAAACTTCGGTGCCTTCGACGGCCGATCTGGTCGGCCGAGCGGCAACGCTTCGTCCTATCCTCCAGCAACAGGCCGAAGCGACCGATCGCCTTCGTCGTCTTCCCGATGAAAATGTCCAAGCCTTGAAGGATGCGGGCCTTTGTCGCCTGATGGTGCCGAAGCGGTTTGGCGGATACGAGACCGATATCCGCACTTATATCGCGGTGATGGCCGAGCTCGGGCGTGGGTGTGGCGCGACCGCGTGGGTCGCGAGCCTGATCAATGTGTGCGCGTGGCTGGCGGCGCTGTTCCCCGAACGAGCGCAACAGGACGTGTGGGGCTCGGGGCCCGAGTCCTGGGCATCTGGCTCACTGGCGCCGCACGGCGAGGCCAAGCCCGTCGACGGCGGCTGGCGCGTCAACGGAAGGTGGCCGTGGGCGTCAGGATGTCTGCATGCGCAATGGGCGGCGTGCGGGATCCACATGAAGAACGACCAGGGTGAAATGGCGAACCTGGGTCTGTCGCTGATGCCGATCACCGACGTGACGATTGAAGACACCTGGTTCATGGCTGGTATGAAAGGTACGGGCAGCAACACGATCGTCGCCCATGACGTGTTCGTGCCAGAACACCGGTTCCTTCCGTACCCTCCGGCGTTCACCGGTCACTATCGGACGGAACATCAGGACGAGACGGTCTACCGGTCGGCGTTCGTGCCGGTGACGGTGCTGATCTTGATTGGTTCTCAGCTCGGAATTGCCCAGGCGGCGTTGGATTTCGTCATCTCAAAGGCCGGCACTCGCGGGGTCACTCATACGAACTACACCAAGCAAACCGAATCGACAGGATTCCAGATCCAGTTGGCCGAGGCGGCGATGAAGATCGACACGGCCTGGCTTCACGCGTTCCGTGCGGCGGACGACCTGGACCATGCCGCCAGAAGCGGCCTCTATCCCGACTTGAAAGCGCGCGCGCGCATGCGCACGGACACGGCGCTGACCGCGAAGTGCTGCCGCGAGGCCGTCGACAGCCTGGTTTCCGCCCACGGGACGACGAGCTTGGCGGATTGGAATCAGCTGCAGAGGCTTTGGCGCGACGTGCATGTCGCGAGCCATCACGCCATTACGGAATGGCAGGTCAATCTCGAGATATATGGGAAGGCCTTGCTCGGCGTCGAACCCAATATCACGCCACTCATCTAGCAACGCGGCTTTCGTCTCGACGTGCGGGCCGGCGGCGTAGCGGCCGCTACTAATTGCCCCCAACATCTGAAGTCCACTCCTGGTCGAGCAGGTTGTCGAGCTTGCGTTGCCGGCTTCAGTCGTGGCGTGTTTGTTTTTCTGGATGAATGCGTTTTTAGGAGTGTCGAACGATGGCAGCCGGTCGCAGCGCCAATCAGCCGCCGACCCTCGTTGGGGCGTGGAAGAAGGTGACGGAGTCGGCCTGTGCGGACAAGTATCCCGTGACGATCACGTTTTCGACCGGGACGTATCGAGGCGCACGCGGGCCCCGGCCAGGGCATGGTGTGGTGGGACGCCGGAATCTATCGGCTGGGCCTGCCAGTGGGCGTCCAAAGCGCGTTCTCATGCCGGATCGGAATCGCGTGGCGAGGATGTACCCGAGGTCGTCTCCCGCAGCGGTGCTCCCGGAGCAGCGGGCCAACGGCCAGGCAGTCCGCGCCGACGTGGCAAGGGTGGGAAGGGTCGCAGACGTCGCTAGTCGGGCTATCGGCGGACAAGTTCGGCGGGAAGAAGGAGGGGGCGGTCAACTGGCCGTCCCCTCCACGTCGAAGGAAAACGCGAGCCGCGTGTGCAGCCCGCGATCAGATGTCGAAGTAGAGCGCGAACTCCCACGGATGCGGTCGCAGACGAATCGCATCGACCTCCTTCAGTCGCTTGTAGCTCAACCAGACGTCGATGACGTCGCGCGTGAACACGTCGCCCTTCAGCAGGAAGTCGTGATCCTTCTCCAGCGCGTCGAGCACTTCGCCGAGGCTGCCTGGTGTCTTCGCGACCTTGGCGAGATCTTCGGCCGGCAGATCGTACAGATCTTTGTCTAGTGGTCCGGGCGGTGTGATCTTGTTTTGAATCCCGTCCAATCCGGCCATCAGCAGAGCGCTGAATGCCAGGTAGCCATTGGCGGTCGGGTCGGGGAAACGCACCTCGATGCGTTTGGCCTTTTCGCTCCTTGAATACAGCGGAATGCGAACGGCGGCGCTGCGGTTCCGCTGCGAGTAGATCAGGTTGATCGGCGCTTCGTACCCGGGGACCAGCCGGCGGTACGAGTTGGTCGTCGGCGCACAGAACGCGAGCAACGCCGGCGCGTGTTTCAGGATGCCCCCGATGTAGTGGAGAGCCATCGGACTGAGATCGGCGTACGTGCCGCGTTCGAAGAACAGGTTCTTGCCACCCTTCCACAGACTCTGGTGGACGTGCATGCCCGATCCGTTGTCCTGGAAGATGGGCTTGGGCATCAAGGTGACGGTCTTGTTATGACGCCGGGCCACCTGCTTGATCACGTACTTGTACTTGAGCAGGTTGTCGCCCATCTTCAGCAGGGAGTCGAACCGCATGTCGATCTCCGCCTGACCCGCGGTCGCTACCTCGTGGTGGTGGACCTCGACGTTCACGCCGACCTGCTCAAGCGTCAGCATCATCTCGGTGCGGATGTCTTGAAGCTGGTCCATCGGCGGAACCGGGAAATAGCCCTCCTTGTAACGCGGCTTGTACCCAAGGTTCGGCCGTTCGTCTTTTCCGGAATTCCAGAAGCCTTCCTTTGCGTCGATGTAGTAAAAGCCGTGGTCGTAGCCCTGGCTGAATCGCACGTCATCGAAGATGAAGAACTCGGCTTCGGGGCCGAAGTAGGCGGTATCGGCAATCCCCGTCGATTTCAAATAGTTTTCCGCTTTGATGGCGATGCGACGGGGATCGCGCGTGTAGTCCTCGCCCGTCACCGGGTCCTTGACGTTGCACAGCAGGACCAGCGTAGGCACCTCCGTGAACGGGTCGAGAAAGGCGGTGGCGGGATCGGGCATCAAGAGCATGTCGCTTTCTTGAATCTCCTGGAAGCCCCGAATGCTCGAACCGTCGAAGCCCAAGCCCTCCTCGAACGCGTCGGCGCTGAACTCTCTGGTCGAGAGCGTGAAATGCTGCCAAAGGCCTGGCAAGTCGACGAAGCGGAGATCCACCGCCTTCACTTGCTTGTCTTTGATCAATCCCATGACTTCCGCAGGTTTCATCTGTCCTCCTTCCGCAATGAACGCGCGCTCGAAGTGGTCGGCGGCGGAATGGGCTAGGTGACCTCGGGCTCGGGCAGCGGCACCACCGCGGGGAGTGCAGCCGGACCACTCTCAGGCACCGCCGGTGGTGGCACAGGTCTCGCCGGGCGACGAACCTTCGCCTTCTTCGCAGCACTCTTGGCGATTTTTTTCGAAGCCTTCTTCCTTACTGCTCGGGATTTTCCAGTCGCTTTGCGCGCACGCGCCGACTTCTTCTTCGTTTTCGCCGCAGCGCGCTTTGCTGCTTTTTTCTTTTTCGCCATGCGTAGCCTCCCCCCCAGTCGATTAAGACGTGGTGTGCGTGGACAATGGATTTCGTCACCGAGACGCGCGCGTCAGGAACCTGCCGTCTGGGAGCCGGCCTGTTCACATCGTTGGCTCGGACGCGTCAGATGGGAAATGGTTGACGTCGAGCGCGGACATCATACGTCTGACAATCCCGCTGCATCAATCGTGAAGGTGGGTTCCGGGTGACGCAGATTCGTCGACATTCCCGACAGACATTCTTGTAGGAATCAGAACAGGATAAGGTAAGGGCGCTCTCGTGTCAGTGACACCCTCGGATCTCTTCGTGTCCCCGGACCTCACCGAGGAACAGGCGCAAGCCTATCTCCAATCGCTTGGCTTCCGAGACCCGGCAGCGGCGGATCGGCACCTTCAGGAGATGGCCGACGACCTGGCGGTTCGTGAGGCGCTGGCACGGCTCGCAGCGTCGCTCGTCGAGGCGCTGCAGCGCACACCCGACCCCGATGCGGCGGTTGTGGGGTTGTCCCGGTATCTCGCGGCGCGCACTTCCAAGGTCATGTTCCTGCACTACTTGCGAGATGATCTTGCGGCGCTGGGTGTCCTGATCGAGCTGCTGGGAACCTCGCCGTTTCTGACCGAAATCCTCGTCCGCGACCCAGAGTATTTCCATTGGCTGATGTCGCAACTGGACCGTCCGGTGGCTGGGGTCCTCGAAGACGCGACGGGGGCCGTCGCGACCCCTCGCCAAGCCGATCCCGGCATGACGGAGCCCAGGCTCGATGCGCTGAAGCGAAAGAAGCGTCAGCATCTCCTGTGGATCGCGGCAAGGGACATCCTCGGCCGCGAGACGTTGCAGGGGGCAACGGCGCTCCTCTCGGCACTGGCTGATCTGACGGTCGATCAAGTGCTGAGGGTCGTCACCGAAGCACGGCTGGCCGCCGAAGGGCTCGATCGATTGCCGGGTCGATTTGCGGTGATCGGCATGGGAAAGCTCGGGGGGCAAGAGCTCAACTACAGCTCCGACATCGACGTCATCTATCTCTACGAGCCTGACGACGAAGACGACTCCCGCGCCCATGCGTGGTTTCAGCGGCTGGCGCGAAGCCTGACGGCGGCACTGACCGATCACACCGCCGAGAGCTATTTCTATCGCGTCGACCTGCGACTGAGGCCAATGGGCCGAAGCGGCAATATCGCCCACTCGCTCAAGCAGTTGAGACAGGTACTACGAGACCTGGGGTGAAACCTTCGAGCGCTTCGCGATGATCAAGGCGCGTCCGAGCGCCGGTGACCGTGATCTCGGGCGGCGCTTCGTCGAGAGTGTCCAGCCGTTCGTGTATCGCGGGTACCTGGATTACGCAGCGCTCGAAGAAATCTATCAACACAAGATCAGCGTCGATCGAGCCATTCAGTCGTCGGGGCGCGAGCGGAACGTGAAGCTGGGCCGCGGCGGGATCCGCGAGGTCGAGCTGTTCACCCAAGTGTTCCAGCTCACCTATGGTGCGCAGCACCGGGAATTGCGACAACGCAGCACACTTTCCGGTCTCGACGCTCTTCGCAAGACCGGGTTCATCACCGACGATGTCCATGAAGACCTGACTCGAGCGTACGTATTTCTCAGGACCGTTGAGCATCGACTGCAGATGGTTCAGGAAAGCCAAATCCACACGCTTTCGGCAAGCCGCGAAGAACTCGCGATCTGCGCGCGGCGGCTGCGCTTCGAGAGCGTAGACCAAATGGAAGCGGAGCTGGAGAGGCATCGCGCACGGGTTCATGAGGTCTACCGGGAGCTGTTCGATCGCCGCAAAGGGACGACCAGCTTCGAAGCGCGCCAGTTTTTTCGAATCCTGAGCGATGAGGTGCCGCGTGAGGAGGCGCTCGCCTACCTCGCGGAGAGCGGATTCGGGGATCCAGTCGCCGCCCTCCCCGCTGTCGCCGCGCTTGGCCAGCATGCTGCAACGGCGAGCGCGCCGGCGACCGTTCGAAACGTGCTTGCCAATTTTCTGGCTGCCTCGCTCAAGCGCATCGTCAGGTGTGCGAGGCCGGAGCAGGTGCTGGTTCGCTTCGAACAATTGGCCGCCCAGGCGGGCGGTGCCGCACTGTTGGCGCGGAGCCTGCTCGAGAATCAAGTCCTGTGTGACGCGCTGATCGATGTGCTCGACTCGGGTGATTTGCTGGCTCAGCGCCTCATCCAGCATCCTGAACTGCTCGATGCTCTTGTGCAGCCGGGCCCGACGATCGACTCGCTCCGTCGCTCGTTCGAGGCGAACTTGACGCGCATGGAGCGGTCCGATCGCTCCGAACGCCTTGATGCGCTCCGCCGGTTCAAACAGAACGAAGAGTTCAAGATTCTGGTGGCATGGCTGGCGACTGGTTCTCTCGATCAGCTTCATCAGCGCCTGTCGCTATTGGCCGATTACTGCATCGCGCAGGTTGCACGCTGGCACGCGCCCGCGCCACTCGACCAAGCCGGCGCGTCGTGGGCGATCGTCGCACTCGGGAAGCTGGGGGGCACCGAGTTGACTGTGCATTCCGATCTGGATCTGGTCTTCATCTACGAAGATGAGGCCGATCCGTCCGATTCCAACGCCCGGTGGCAGACCTTTGTCGAGCGCACGCAGAGCTTTCTGGGAGATCCGACCGGCGAGGGCGTCGCCTATCGCATCGACACGCGTCTTCGCCCGGAAGGCAGCAAGGGAGCACTCGCGATTCCTTTTCACGCGTTCCGTCGGTACCTTGATGAGCGCGCCGAACCGTGGGAGCGACTGGCCTGGACCCGCGCACAGGTGCTCGTCGGCTCTTCGGACCTCTCGAGCCGCCTCATGAACGCCGTCGACGCATTCGTCTACGGAAAGTGGGACGAACATCTTCCGCGGTACATGCACCACATCCGCATGCGCATGGAGCGCGAGCTTGGGAAGGAGGGGCCGTCGAGGATCGACTTGAAGGTCGGCAAAGGGGGCCTGGTCGACATCGATTTCGTGATTCAACTCGTCCAGATCCGCGAAGGCGCCACTGTCTCGTCGTTCCGAGTCCCGGGCACTCGGCGGCTCCTGTCAACCCTCCCCCCCAACACGTTCGTTCGGACCGACGAGGCGGAACGACTGCGAGAGGCCTACAGATTTCTCCGGACGATCGAAACACTAGTGAGACTGGACGCGGACTCGAACATCAGCTGGGTGGCGCCGGATCCGGTCGCGATGAATGCGATCGGGACCCGAATGGGGTTCGGAGATGCCCCCGGCGGCCGCCTTCTCGCGCAGTACCGTGAAGTCACAGAGCGCGTGCGGTCGATATATACCGCCGTGGTTGATCGGCTCTAAAGAGCGCGGCGCCTTCGTCCGATCTCATAGAAGAGCTTTTGGTTACCTGTTAGGTTCGCTTCCCCCAGGCGTTAAACCTTCAGGCGCTCGTCGGCGTCTAACAACTTGCGTGCAGCCCTGCCTCCCGATCAATCAATGCGATCAATGCACGTAGTCTGCCGGCATAGCTTCTTCCTCTCTCTTGTTCTCATGCTTTTGGTTTTCGGTCCCGGCGCGGTGTGCGCGGCCGACACGGTTGAACAGCTTGGCGACGCGTCCATCATCCACGACGTCCAAGCGGGTCGATATACCCTCGGGGCCGGTGGAGCGAAGCTCACCCTCGCTCTCACCGCACAGCAGGATTTCATGATCGCTGCCCTGCTCAGTCCGTCTGGCCGAAGCTGGAATGTCACGCCCCAGGCCGGGGCGGTTGTGACGGTCAACGGCTCGACGCTCCCGTTCGGCAGCCGGCCGAATGGGTTTCAGTTCGAAAAGGTATCGACAACCAACGACGGATACGTGTTGCGGCTTGACGCCGTGTTCCTGCTCAGGCCCTCGAATCTTCGAGTCACACGCCACTTCGTGGTCACTGATGGCTCGCCGTCTTTCGAAGTCTGGACGTCGTTTCAGGCAGTCGGCGGGCAGGCGGTGGTCGTTTCAGACCTGAACGCGTTTCAACTCACCGTTCCCGCGGGCACCGTCCACTCGCTTACCGGGCGGGAGGGCGATCCGGCTGATGACGCCCGGGACAGCGCCTTCCTACGGCGGCAGCAGGAATTGGCTGACGGCGAGACGCTGGCGCTCGGGGCCGGAGGTCGGTCCTCCGAGCAGGCCGTGCCGTGGCTTGCGGTCGACGGTGAACAGGATCAGTTCTACGCGGGGTTGATGTGGTCCGGACCCTGGTCGCTCGTGGCAAATCGGCGCGGCGGTGGGATTGGCTTGTCGTGGGGCCTGGCTCCGATGGCAACGACGGTCCAGTCTGCCGTCGTCGAAGGGCCGCATGCCATCTTCGGCGTGGCGCGTGGCACGTTGCCGGATGCCACGGCGGCCATGCGATTGTACATCTTGAACGGGCTCCGGAAGGGACGTCCGTTGGTGCCGCTCGTCACCTACAACACATGGTTTACCTACGGCACGAGAGTCGACGAAACCTCGATGCGCGCGGCCATCGAACGCGCGGCGGGGTTGGGAGCGGAGCTGTTCGTCGTCGATGCGGGCTGGTACACCGGCGCGGACCTCGGCGACCCAGCGAATTTCGACCAAGGCCTCGGATCCTGGGAGGTCGATCCGGGCCGATTCCCGAACGGAATGCGGGCGCTCAGAGACTATGCCCATAGCCTCGGGATGAGATTTGGCATCTGGGTCGAGCCCGAGCGCGTCAACCTGTCTCAGGTCGGGAACGGAGCCGTCGACGAACAGTGGCTGGCCACTTCGGGTGACACGTACGGGTCGGATCATGCGGCGCAGATCTGTCTGGCGGGGGCCGCAGGACGGCAATGGGTTCTGGATCGTCTGACGAAACTCATTGACGAGGTCCAGCCCGACTATCTGAAGTGGGACAACAACATGTGGATGAACTGCGACCGTGAGGGGCACGATCACGGTGGGAGCGACGGACCCTTCGCCCACGTCGCGGCTCTTTACCAGATGCTCGAGACCCTTCGGCAGCAGTATCCAGAGCTCATGATAGAGAACTGTTCGGGCGGCGGGAATCGAATCGATTTCGGAATGCTGCGGTACACCGACACTGGCTGGATGGACGACAGGACGGCGCCGTCAGCGCACGTACGGCACAACATCCAAGGACTCAGCGCAGTTTTTCCACCTGCCTACCTGCTGTCGTTCGTCACGGACAACGGCGGCGAGCCGCTTCGAAGCGGGCCGGACCTGGCGCTCTACTTCCGCAGCCGAATGGGCGGCGCGTTGGGCCTCAGCTTTTGGATCTATCAGTTTTCGGATCGCGATATCGCGGAGATGGTACGCGAAATCTCTATCTACAAAGAAATGCGGACGACGTTGAGCGTTGCGGCGGCTGCCCTCCTGTCACCGCAAGTGGGTCAAGCAGAACCGCCGGAATGGGACGTGATTCAGGCGTCGTCGCCGGGCAGTGACGCGCTCCTGGTCTACGCGTATCAGAACGCTTCAGGGGCCGAGAAGGTCAACGTCAGGCCAACCGGACTGAAACCCGATTCGACGTATGCCGTCAGCTCGGTCGACGTCGGTTTCCTCGGTTCCGCAACCGGCGCCGACATCATGGCGAACGGAATCGACGTCGTGGCCTCGCCCCACTCCGCCGCGCACATCCTCAGGCTGTTCGCTGAGAATTAGACCAGTCAACTAATCACCACAGAGGACACCGAGGACGCGGAGGTTCAATCGTTCAAGGCTGATCCTCCGTGGCCTCCGTGCCTTGCGTGGTGGAGAGTTCTATCGCGTTTGTCATGAGCGTGTAGCGGCTGTAGAGGTACAGTCGATGTTGTCGAAATGAAGCCGCCGCCGGAGAGTTCGCCACGCGCGGAGGCCGCCGTGAGACCCGTGAGGGTCGGCCGCCTGCCGCCGAACTTCGCACGCCGGGAAGCCGCGCGCGGCTTGCGCACTCTCCCGCCCTGGCGTCGACTACGAGCTGGCTTCCGCGACGGTCACGTGCGTGGCATGCACCGCCACAGCTGATGCGCACGCCACGGATCACGCAGACCGAAGTCGACGCGCACCTACGCCGCGCGCGGCTTCCGGCACGGGATGACGTCGGCGTGCTTCGACGGCGGCTGGCGCCCGGCCCTCACAGCTCTCAGGCATTCGCGGGCGCCGGGCATCGGGCGGGCCACCCGTGCGGCGCGGCCGGGCGCGCTCGCAGCAACCGCGGGCCGCAGGTTCTCCGCGCGGCGATCTCCGGCCCCGTGATCCGTGCTGCTGGCATGACCCCTGGCGGTGATTGCGCGAGACAGATGTTGTGGGAACTACCCCCTGATCGCCGCGGCGGCGGAAGGGTACGAACCGAAGGACCGCGGTTCCGGCGCGACCGCCCGGGTGGTCCCGGCCGATGTCCGACGCACGCGAAAATGGGTCGGGGCCGCTACATCAAAATCGAAAATGCTCTAAACCGGGGCCATTTCGCTCACCGCGGCTCGGTATCCTGCACGATCCGCGCATCGGTGACGAAGCGCCGGTATTTGGAAAACGTCTGCATGATGCGGAGCCGGGGAGAACCCGAATCGCGAATCACCTGCACCGTCACGATCGATTCGGGAAGCATCAACGTCTCATCGGGGTCTTCGAACGCGACGGCCCGGTACTGGATCGACGAGTTCACCCGCTCGATGATCATCGAGGACGATGCCCCGCGTCGCACATGATCTTTCGGTGTTGGAAGGTCGAACATCCCGACCAGTTGCTCGTCCAGCCGAACCACGTCGCCCGTCGCCGCGTCCAGCCACACGCGCCCCCGCCAACGGCCGGGGAGATCGACGCTCACGCACTCGCCTTTCCACTGGATGTCCGGCGGCCCCGCGTTCAGCGACTTGAAGTCCAGCATGACGTTTGAACCAGCACGGGTACGTCGTGTTCCCGCGTGCGTGAATTGGTAGTCCGGCTGCCGACCGGGCAGAAGCATAGCCAGTGGCTCGGGCGAAACCGGCTTGGGGTCCATGCAGCCAGCCTGGTCGCTGTCGCGCGGCGGGCGACCGTTGACGGAGACGAGCTGTCGCAACACACTGGCCTCCGGTGCCTTGCCATCGGCCGTCGGGCCCCACGCGACGCGCAACTCGTAAACCAGCTGGCGAACGTGACTCCCATTCCATAGAAGATCGTGGCCGAGCGGCTCGAGGCGCACGGTTTCTTCGGACACGATGCTCTGCGCCCGTCCGTAGTACCGCTCGACACGCTCCCCGACCCGGGCCAGGAGCGCCACAAGACCTGGAGGGTCGTTGCCAGCGTTTCCGTCGGTTTCGCCGCGTGCAGCGCCTAACAGGACGGCGGCCGCAGGAACCATCAAGAGCCGAAGACCTGGCCGGCGCATCGCGGTGAGGGTAACACCGAAAAGGCCCCGAAAGAACAGGGCAAAGTTGAAGGGTAAACGAAATCCCGAATTCCACCGTAGTGGGTGTTGCAGTCGGTGGATCGCCGGGTCCGCATTGGGGGTTGCACTCGAGCTTAGGCGGTAGACGGCTGTCCGCCCGTCGTGTAACATGCGCGTCCATCCGCGGCCCGCTTCAGGTTTACGCGGCCGGCCGCACAACAGGAGCGAGAGAACTGTTATGAAAAATGCACGGCCCGTTCTTGTCGCACTCACGGTGTCGGTAGTTCTCGGTTCCTACATAGCGCTCGCGCAGCAACCGGCCGCTCCTGCTCAAGGCGCCGGGCAAGGGCGCGGCGGACCCGGAGGTCGCGGCCCACAGGGCCCGATGTCCTTCTTCGTCACCAGCGTGCCGAAGGGCGACGGGGCAAACTACGGAGGATTGGCCGGCGCCGACGCCTACTGCCAGCAGCTGGGAGCAGCCGCGGGCCGGGGCGAAGCCATGTGGCGGGCCTACCTCAGCACTCAAGGTCCCGGCGCCGTGAATGCACGCGACCGGATCGGCAACGGTCCATGGTTCAACCAGCGGGGACAGCGCGTGGCTCAGAGCCCCGCCGAGCTGCATGGCGACACGATCGAGCAGGCGCGCCTCGGTAACGCGCTGGGCAAAATGCTGTCGTTGAGCGAGAAGGGAACGGTGGTCAACGGCGTCGGAGATATGCCGAACCAGCACGACATTTTGACCGGAACGCAGCCGGATGGTCGCGCCTACACCGACGGCATGGACCACACCTGTTCGAACTGGACGGCTAACACGGACGGCACGGGCAGCGCTCAGGTCGGCCACCACGACAAGCAAGGTGGCGGCAATGGATCGTGGAACTCTACGCACGCAAGCCGCGGCTGCAGCCAGCCCAACCTGGTCGCGACAGGCGGTGCCGGATTGCTTTATTGTTTTGCGGTGACGCAGTAGCTCTCTGAGGCGGGAGAGCCAAAGAAGCAGGACGGGCGGGACTGGATGGAGCGACGTTTCATCCCTTCCCGCCTACTCTGCCACGTCACATCTCACCCGCCTACCCAGACGATCGTGCGTGTCCCGCCAGGATCGTCGTCCCGCATGGGAAGCCAAAGAAAAAGGCGCAGTGTTCGACATCTGGTTCTTGCGATCGCAGTCGCGTTGGCCGGGAGTCCAGCGTTCGCCCAGCACGACACGGCCGCCGACATCGACGATGGCGGACGCGTTTTCCGGGACCGATGCGCGAATTGTCACGGCCTCGACGGCGACGAAATCGCGGGCGTGGATCTGGGACGCGGACAGTTTCGTCGCGCATCGTCGGATCAGGACCTCATTCGGATCATCCAGAACGGCATTCCTGGCACACCCATGCCGGCGAACAACTTCTCCGACGAACAGACCGCCCGCGTCGTTGCGTACTTGCGGTCGATTGCGGCGAGCAAGCGCAGCAGATCGGCATTGGGCGATCCAGAACGGGGAAGAGTCCTCTTCGACGGCAAAGGAAGCTGTGCGACGTGCCATCGCATCAGCGGGAACGGCGCGCGCCTCGGCCCGGACCTCAGCACGATCGGTCAACTTCGCCGGGCGATCGAGATCGAGCGCTCGCTGGTCGAACCAGATGCGGAGATCTTGGGGCCGAACCGCTTTTACCGGGTTGTCACGAAGGATGGCACAACGATCACCGGGCGCCTGCTGAACCTCGACACGTTCACCGTTCAGCTTCTTGATGCCAAGGAGCAGCTGCGTTCACTTGTGAAAACGGACCTTCGCGATTACGGCTTCATCGACAAGTCGCCGATGCCGTCGTATTCCGGCAAGCTCGATGCTCAGGAATTGGCCGACGTGGTCAGCTATCTGGTCTCGTTGAAGGGCAAGGTCACTCCATGATCAGGCGTGCGCTCGGGATCGTCCTTCTCGCAGCCGCGTCGCTCCAGGCGCAACAGGTGTCGTTTGAACGCGTCCTTCGACCCGAGCGCGAGCCACACAACTGGCTCACCTACTCGGGAACCCTCTTCAACGAGCGCCACAGTCCGCTGACGCAGATCACGCCCGCGAATGTCAAAGACCTCGAGCTGCAGTGGATCTGGCAGGCCAAGTCGCTGGAAAAATTCGAGGCGACTGCCCTGGCCGTCGATGGAATTCTTTACACCGTGCAAGGGCCGCCTGTTCAGGGGAGCTACGAAGTCGTGGCGCTCGACGGCGTCACCGGACGGGTGTTCTGGACCTTCACCTATCAGCCAGCGCCCGAGGCACGAACTTGCTGCGGCCGCGTCAGCCGCGGACTCGCGATTCTCGGCGACACGCTCTTTCTGGGAACCATCGACGCGCATCTGCTCGCGATTGACGCCAAGACAGGTAGGCAGATCTGGAAGATCCGAGGCGGCGAAGGCCTCGGAGAAATATGCGATTACGCACGCGCCGCTGATCGTGAGAGACAAGGTCATCGTTGGAATGGCCGGAGGCGACCTGGGCGTTCGCGGCTTCATTGCGGCTTTCGACATAACATCCGGCAAAGAGCTCTGGCGCTTCTACACCATTCCTGGGCCAGGCGAGCCGGGCAACGATACGTGGTCGGGAGACTCCTGGAAGACTGGCGGCGCGGGTGTCTGGAACAGCGGCGCGTACGATCCCCAAGCGAATCTCGTTTACTTCGGAACCGGCAACCCGGCGCCAGATTGGGACGGCCGGCAGCGGCTTGGCGACAACCTGTACAGCGACAGCGTCGTGGCGCTCGATGCAGACACCGGGAAGCTGAAGTGGCATTACCAGTTCACGCCTCACGACGAAGTGGACTACGACTCGACCCAGGTGCCGATTCTCGTCGACATGGAATGGCAGGGTCGTCCGCGCAAGGTGATGTTGTGGGCGAACCGCAACGGCCTCGCCTACGTGCTCGATCGCATATCCGGCGAGTTCCTGTTGGGCAAGCCGTTCGTGAAAGTCAATTGGATGGAGGGCTTCGACAAGAACGGCCGGCCTCAGCGCGTGCCGGGCAAGATTCCCACGCCTCAGGGCGAGCTGGTCATGCCCACCGTCCTGGGGGCGACGAATTGGGCGGCACCGTCCTACAGCCCTCGGACGGGCCTTTTCTACGTTTCACTTTGGGACAACACCGGCACGGTGTTGGTGGAAGGCGGTAGACCGAGAGCGGCAGGCGTTGCCGGCACGGGCGGCACGCCGATGGGCCAGGCCACGCTCACCCCGAACCTGAAAAAGGAGGAGGAAGGGTACGGCGCCATCCGTGCGCTCGACCCCAAGACGCTGGACAAGAAGTGGGAATTCAAGATGAACGACATCACGTGGGCAGGTGTCCTGACGACCGCGTCGGACCTCGTGTTCAGCGGCGGTAAGGAAGGGTACTTCTTCGCGCTCGATGCCCGCACCGGCTCGCTGCTTTGGAAGCTGTCGCTCGGCGGTCAAATCAACAGCGGGCCGATGAGCTACTCGGTCAACGGCCGACAGTACGTGACGGTCGCCGCAGGCAATGCTCTGTTCGCGTTCGCCCTGCGGCAATAGCCAACTTGATTCCAAGGAGTTCGCAAATGGAAAGAAAAAAAGCCTCCGAATACCCGCAAGAGCTGCTGGATCTGTTTCACGAGTACCAGCACGGCGACATCACTCGCCGCGAGTTCCTGGATCGTGCCAAGAAATTCGCCGTCGGCGGCTTGACGGCGGCTGCCATCTGGGAGAGCTTGAAACCCAACTACGCCTGGGCGCAACAGGTTCCCAAGGACGACAAACGAATCACTGCAGGGTACGAGACCGTCCAATCGCCCGAAGGCAACGGCTCGATCAAGGGCTACTTCGTCCGTCCGGCAAATGCCAGCGGGAAGCTGCCGGTCGTACTCGTGATCCACGAGAATCGCGGCCTGAACCCGTACATCGAAGACGTCGCGCGCCGGTTTGCCACCGCCAACTTCGTGGCGTACGCACCCGATGGCCTCACATCGGTCGGCGGCTATCCGGGCGACGATGAGAAAGGGGCTGCGGCGTTCAGAACGGTCAACGGTCCAAAAATGCTCGAGGATTTCGTGGCCGCCGCGAAATGGCTCAAGGCGCGCCCAGAGTCGAACGGCAAGCTGGGGGCCGTGGGCTTCTGTTTCGGCGGCGGTATCGTGAACCAACTCGCCGTTCGGCTGGGACCGGATCTCAATGCCGGCGTTCCCTTCTACGGTCGGCAGGCGGGGGCGGATGACGTGACGAAGATCCAGGCGCCGCTCATGCTGCAGTACGCCGCCAACGATCAAGGTGTGAATGCTGGCATCGCGGCGTACGAGGCGGCGCTCAAGGCCAACAGCAAGCCGTACACGATCTACACGTACGAGGGCACGCAGCACGGCTTCCATAACGACACGACTCCTCGTTACGACGAAGCTGCCGCGAAACTCGCGTGGCAGCGGACGGTTGAGTTCTTCAACAAGAACCTGAGAGGTTGAGCGCGGCCCTGGAGGGCTGGACGGGCAGGAGGGGCGGGACGGGCAGGAAGGCGGGGCGGGACAGAAACGGCCAGGGGCGGCCTTGCAGGCCGCCCCGGCGCAGTGGTGTGCGAGTCATCGACGAGAGAACGTCGACCTCACGTCGGGACCAATGCTGGTCGACGCACGTCGGATCGACGTTCCGAGCGAGCTCGGCAACGAAATCGACGCCATCCGGATCTTCATCAATCGTTCTCCGGAGCTTTACGACTATCTTCAATGCGACAAGCAACTGTCAGATCCGCCTATGCAGGCCATGATCGCGATTGTCTGTGACCAGATGCGCCCGCGTTAACAATCGTTACAAGCCGAAAATCACGATCTTCGCGCTTGCGGCCGACACGGGAAACGCCCGCGACCGCGTGCCGGCGACAAATGCCACCCGCTGCTTGCCGTCGACCATATACGTGATCACGCCGCCGCCGGGCGCGCCGGGTAAGTCGGCGCGCCACAGCACGCTGCCCGTTGCGGCATCGAACGCGTAGGCGTGCTTGTCCATGTCGCCGGCAAAGACGAGACCGCCCCTCGTGGGCGTGATGCCTGACACCACCGGCGCACCGGCTCGAAACCGCCACTTCACCTGTCCGGTGTCGGCGTCGATCGCAGTCACCCACCCGCTCCAATTGAGGTCACGCTTGCCGAACTGGTTCGCGAGCTCGGTCCCGGTCCACGCCTGTCCCGGCTTTTTGGCGAGCTCGGCCGGATCGAGCGTCACCGTGACGCACCAATCAACGGTCCCGTTGTAGAACAGGTTGGTGTCGGGGCTGTAAGCGGGCCCGTTCCACTCGGTGCCGCCAGCCGCGCCCGGACAAAACCGCGTGGGCGTCGTGGACAGTGGCACTTCGTCGTTCTCGCGCGTCGTGGTGGGTGTGGCGTAGAGCTTTGCGTCGGTCGCCAGATCGTGGACGTGGAGAAGGCCGTCCTTGGGCGCTCCGGCGACGACCCGCTTTCCGCCCTTCGTCGTGACGAGCACGGGCGCCGCTGCCAGGTCCCAATCGTGGAAATCGGCGGGGACCAGGGAGTAGTGATTGCGATAGATCCCGGTCTTCGCATCCAGGACGAGGATCGAGTTGGTGTAGAGATTGGTGCCCGGGCGGACGTCGAGGGTGAAGTCCGGGGCGGGATTGCCGGTCGGGACGTACAGAAGTCCGCGCTCGGGATCCAACGTATAGCTCGACCAGGTGCCGCCGCCGGTGATCGGCACGCCGCTCGCGTTGCCCCACGTTGCCCTGGCCTGCGCTTGCATCTTTTCGTTCCCCGGCTGCGGCGCATCCGTCGGGACGGTGTAGGTTTCCCACGTGACTTTGCCAGTCACGGCGTCCAGCGCGTACACACGGCCCTGCACACCGTAGAGGTCGCTGCCCGCCGTCCCGATGAAGACGAGCCCGTTCCAGGCAAGGGGAGCCGACGGAATGGTTTCACCTTTCTCCCGATCGGCGAGGTGCGTGGTCCACAGCTTCTTGCCCGTCGCGGCATCGTAGGCCAGCACGTCGCCCACCCCGGTGCCGCGGAATAGCCGGCCATCGAGGTACGCCGCCCCTCGGTTGACCTGCAGGCCCACGGAGGGAATTTCCTCGCGTACGCGCCACTTCTGCTGACAGGTGTCGGCGTCGATGGCCAGGATCTCCTTCTCCGTCGTGGCATACAGCGTGCGTCCAATCACGATCGGCCCGGTCTGAAAGTTGGTGTCGACGTTGAGGTCGTAGACGCACAGCTGCTTCAACCTGGATACATTCGCCTTGTTGATTTGATTGAACGGCGCGTACCGGTCGGAGCTCAGCGTGCGGTTATAGCTTGGCCAATCGGTGGCGACCGGGTCGGCCGCACCTGCCACAACAACGAACGACACTGCCACGAGCACACCAAGCACTGCTGACGTCATCGTGCCGCGGCGAGAGCTCGCAGTCGCCACACCATCGCTCATGGGTTCCCCCTTATCAAACTATTCATCCGGACGGGACCGTCTCTGTCGTGCGATCTATATCACGGCTGGACGGGATCCTGAGATGGCAAGTCGCAGATTGCAGATTGCAAAGTCACGCCCGGCTCGCCTAAGGTGTGCCGCTATGACTCAGAGGCGAGACAAGCGCGTGTTGTTCGCGGTTATGCTGGTCACGGTTCCATGCCCAGCCATCTTCCTGTTCTGTAATGGCCTGTTGTCGGTCAGCGCCTTGGGCCTAGGACTCGTCTCGTTCACAGCGATTGCGTTCCGGGATCCCGTAGCACTCGTGTTCGCCATTGCCGCGGTGTTGTACGGAGCCGTTTATGGCCTGTCCCTTTACTGGCTCGCCGGGCTTCTTTCTCGCCGGCTGGCTTCGTTTCGAGTTCTGGCTGATTGGCCCGGCAGGGCGCTCCCTTTCGCCGTTCCTCTGATTCTTACGATTCTTCCGGTCTACTCCTTCGATTGCATGGACGGCGCTTCCTCGCGCTGGTGCAATTGGTACGAGCTGCACGGTGGGTGGTTCGGTGTCACCGAAACATGCGGGGACTTCCGCCGGTACGGTCTCGGTTCAGACTAGAGAACCAACTGGGGCGCGGCGGGACCCGACTTTCGAGATCGCCGTCGAGGACTACTCGAGGTTTCAGGAACTTCACACGCGCCACCACTGCAAGAACATATGACGGGAGCATGTCATGACCACTTCACATATTTCGCGGCGAACCATGATCGCCGGCGTCGCGGCTGGCGCCTTTTGGGGGGCTGCACGTCTCCGCGGGCAGTCTGTCGACCCCACGACGCTCACGATCGACGAAGTGGGCAAGCAGATGGCGGCGCGGCGGCTGTCGCCGGTCGAGCTCACGCGCGCCTACCTGGCGCGAATCGAAAAGCTGAATCCGCGCGTCAACGCCTATATCACGGTGACGGCCGAAGCAGCCCTCGCGCAGGCCAGCGCACTCGAAGCCGAGCTTGCGGCTGGCCGCCGGCGAGGGCCGCTTCACGGCATCCCGATTGCGCTCAAGGACAACATCGATACCGCGGGCGTTCGCACGACGGCAGCGAGCGCCCTGTTCGCCGATCGTGTGCCCGGTGAGGACGCCAGTGTCGTGCGCAAACTTCGCGAGGCCGGCGTGGTGTTCCTCGGCAAGCTCAACATGCACGAATTCGCGTACGGCGGTACGTCCGCCGTTTCGCATTTCGGAGCCGTCCGCAATCCGTGGAACCTGGATTACTCGCCCGGCGGCTCCTCGGGCGGGTCGGCCGCCGCCGTCGCGGCGCGCCTCTGCGCGGCCGCGCTCGGGACGGATACGGCCGCCTCAATCCGCATGCCGGCAGCGTTTTGCGGTGTGGTCGGACTCAAAGCCACCCACGGCCTCGCGAGCATTCGGGGCATCATTCCGCTGTCTGAGACGCACGACCATGTCGGTCCGCTGTCCCGCAGCGTGGCCGACAGCGCGCTCGTGATGATGGCACTCGCTGGTTTCGATCCGCTCGACCCGATGAGCATCGCGTCAGACCCTGTGAAATACTCCGACGCGATCGGCCGCGCGGTTTCCGGGCTCAGGATCGGCATCCCCCGCGCGCCGTTCTTCGCCGATCTTGACACCGAGATCGGGGCGGCGGTCGACAACGCCATTGCTGTACTCAGGAAGGTGACGAGGTCGGTCACCGACGTGACGTTGCCTGCGGTCGACACGCTTCCGGCGTTGCTCGCTGAAATCTACGCCTACCACGCCGCGTACGTCGCCGACCCGGAGCGGAAGAAGCTGTATCAACCCCTCACCTTGCAAAGGATCCTCGACGGCGCCGCAATCCCGCTGCCGATGTACATCGAGGCCCGCCGACGAATGGCGATCGCCCGTCACACGATCGCGGACAGCTTCGCCAACGTCGATGTGCTGGTGACGCCCACGACGATGATGATGCCCCCGAGGGTCGCCGATGCGCTCGTCGAGCCGTCGTCTGAAATCAGGTTGATCCGCAATACCGTGCCGTTCAACGCGTTCGGGATTCCGACCGTCAGCGTGCCGTGTGGGTTCACGCGGGCGGGGCTGCCGATTGGCCTGCAGATCAGCGGTCCGCGGTTTGGCGAAGCGCGCGTCCTGGCGCTCGCTCACGCCTTCGAGCAGGCCACTGAATGGCATCGGCGCCAGCCTGCGCTGGGCTAACGCCGCCTCAAAAGTCTCGATAACTGGTTCGAGGAGCTGAAGCGACTCGTGTCACGTCGCTTCGCACAAATCGCTACGACGCGAGAGGATCACTCGGGTCGCATCATCTTTGGCCCTGGCCTTAAGGGCGTCTATTCGTGCCTCGAAGGCGACAATCAAAGGATCGAGCCGCACGCTGGGCTCGCCCGCACGGCGGGAAGGTCACGGCAAACTGGATTCCAGAGCCGCCGAGCGTCGATGAGCATGACGGATGACGACGAACAGTGTCCGGTGATGGTCGCGCGTAAGAGTGCGTCACCAATTCGAGTTCCGGCATGAGACTTTCCGTCTCGGCAGCAGCTGCACAGACCTCGGCATAGCCGCGTCGCTTTTCGGCATAGCGCGTCCGCCCGGTCACGAGGTGGACCCGGGCGATAACCGCTTTGGATCGTGGGAATTCCGGGCAGTTCTCCAGTGGTCGACGTTCCTGACGATGAATTCAGAAAGTCTTCAGGTGCCTCCGAATGGAGGGTTACGGTAGAATCCTTCTGGATGTCGAGGCGTAAAAGTGTACCGCCTGGGACATCAAACCGTCGGCACTAGGAGGGCTCACATGAAACGCGCGTTGTTCATTCTACTCATTGCCGGAGTCGCGCTGGTGGCTGGCGCCCGCATTCAGGCTCACCACTCGTTCGCTGCGACCTACTTCGAGGATCAAACGGTGTCGATCGAAGGGAAGCTGGTCCAGTTCCTCTTCCGGAATCCGCACTCGTTCGTGCACGTCGAGGCTCCGGACAAAGAGGGCCAGGTTCAGCGCTGGGCTGTTGAGTGGGGCGCCGGCGGTCAGCTCAATCGTCAGGGCGTGACGAGGGAAACCCTGCACCCTGGCGACCACGTCGTTGTCACGGGGAATCCCGGTCGCAACCCGGCCGATCACAGACTGCGGATGAAGACAATTACGCGTCCGTCCGACGGCTGGAAGTGGGGCGGAACGTTCGACTAATCGGCAGCCATATTCCTGCGTCCGGCTCTCAGTTGCCAGCGTCGGCTGGTCGCTGAGCGCCGGGCGTCGTTCTTCCCTCACTCCCCTCCTCTGTCCGCGGCATCCGAAAGTCTGAGGAGTCGTCTCTTCGCGCACCGGTTCAAGGCGTAGCTTCTTCGCTACAATCCCGCTCATGGGGTCTTCTCGGGCGCGGAATTCAGCCGCGGTCCGCCCAGCGACCACGACGCGGGCGCCAATTCTTCCGATTCTGCTGATCATCGCAGCAGGCGCGGGCACCTACTGGAACAGTCTCGGCGGCCCCTTCATCTGGGACGATCAGACATCGATCGTCACCAATCAGACGATCCAGCGTCTCTGGCCGCTGCCGGGTCCGTTGGCGCCTCCACGTGAAACCCCTGTCGCCGGCCGCCCCATCGTCAACCTTTCGTTCGCCATCAACTATGCGTTTGGCGGCCTCCAGGAAACCGGCTACCACGCCTGGAACATCGCAGTACATGTCGCCTGCGCCCTGCTGCTCTTCGGCATCGTGCGACGGACTCTCGCGGGACCCAAGCTCAAGGGCCGATTCGGCTCTTCGTCGACCAATACTGCGCTTTGTGCCGCGCTCCTGTGGATGCTTCACCCGCTCCAAAGCGAAGCCGTCGACTACGTCACTCAGCGTACCGAGTCGATGATGGCGCTGTTCTTTCTCGTGACGCTGGACTGCTCGATTCGGGCGCGGCGATCAGGTGACACGGCGTTTTGGCAGGTGCTGTCCGTGCTTGCCTGTCTGTTGGGCATGGTCTCGAAGGAATCGATGGTCACCGCTCCGATCATCGTGGTCTTGTACGACCGCATCTTCGAGTTCGACTCGTTTCGCGACGCATACAGGTCCAGGAAATGGCTGTACTGGTCCCTCGCAGCAACATGGATCGTCGTTGGAGCGATCGTCTCGCAGCAACCACGCTCGACTGCTGGCTTCTCGGTCGCCGTGAGCCCATGGACCTACCTGCTCAACCAGGTCCAAATGATCGGTCGCTACCTCCGACTGACCTTCTGGCCCGTCCCGCTCGTTCTCGATTACGGTTTACCCCGTCAGGTTGGCATCCGAGACGTCGTCGGGGATGCGTTGATCGTCTTACCGTCGTTGGTCGCGGCCGGTATCGCACTGCTTCGTTGGCCGGCCATCGGCTTTCTCGCCGTCACGTTCTTCGTCACGCTGGCACCAACGTCGAGCGTGATTCCAATTGCCAGCGAAGTGGGCGCCGAACGCCGCATGTACCTCCCTTCCGCCGCCCTCGCCGTGCTCGCTGCGGTTGGCATCCGGATGCTGATGGACCGTGCGGGCACCGATCCCATCAAGCGCAAACGGACTCGTTTGGCGGTTACAAGTGCGGTCGTCGTCGTCCTGGTCCTTCTGGCGATTCGAACGATCGATAGAAATGCGGAGTACGCGACGCCATTGTCGCTGTGGCGCACGGTAGTCGAACGCCTCCCGCACGGTCGTGCGCGAATGTCGTATGCGGCCGAGCTCATCACGGCAGGGAACCACGAAGAAGCGATGACCCAGCTGCGTGAAGCGGTGCGCGACTACCCCGATGCAAGATTTGCCCTGGGAACCGAGCTGATCGTCAGCGGCCGAAACGCGGAAGGAATTGAGGCGCTTCGCCAATTCATTCAAGACGACCCATCCAACTTGAATCGGATACCTGCCCGGATTCTCATGGGACAGGCGCTTGCGACACAGCGGAAACTAGCCGACGCGGCCGACCAGTTTGGCGCGGTGCTGAAAAGCGTGCCGACTCACGTCGGAGCGCGCCTGAATCTGGCCGACGTCCTGGCTGCGCAGGGAAAGCTCGAAGAGGCGGCGACCGAGTATCGTGCGCTGCTCACGACGCAGCCGAACAATGCTGACATCGAAACCAGGCTGGCAATGACTTTGAGCGCGCTCGGCCGGTCCAGCGAAGCGCTGGGACACTTTCGCCACGCTCACCAGATCAATCCACAGTCAGTCACGGTCAACCGCCATCTTGCCGAGCTGTACCTCCGCCAGAACGACATGGTTCAGGGGGAAGCGCACGCGCGCGAGGCGTTGCGCCTCGATCCTCGCGACGTCGCATCGCTCAACATGCTGGGAGTGGCGCTGGCTTCGAAGGGACAGTTGGATGAGGCGATCGCACGCTTCCGGCAAGCACTGCAGATCGATCCCAACGACCGGCAGGTCCAGAACAACCTGGATCGAGCGCTTCGCGTCGCGGGTACGACTCGAAAGGCAAAATGACGAATGCATGTGGCATTCCGCATTTCGATTCGCCGTGTCACCTCGAGAGCTTCACGATGTCGGTATATTCGTGGATCTGGCCGGCGTTGAATGCACGGATGACCTCGGGAATCGACGAAAGTGCAGTCGACGCTCTGGCGCCCGGTGAAGTACCGTCGAAACTGGCTGAAGGTGAATCCACGGTTCGAAATCGAGCGGATGAACGTGCTTCTGGCGTCGATCGGAAATGTCGCGACGTTGGTCAGGAACTTCCGCCAGGCATAGGCTTCTTGGAACAGGTACTGCTCGACGTTCGACGTATAGAAGGTCGTCACCGTGGCGTCGTGGGCGCGCACGTAGTCGCCGACCGCCCGAAGGGCCCTGTCGCCGCCGAAATCGCCGACCACCGGCACAATCGCATTGTTCTTTTCGTACTCCCTCAACAGGCTGAAGCTCTGCTCGCTCGCGAGGTAGCTGCGCCGCATACCTTGACCATCGGTCTCGATCATCAGCTCGCGATAACTCGGAAATCCACCGCCAAACCCACCGCCAACGCCCGAGGGCGAAAACGAATAGTTCAGGTCCGGACCGCCGCGGAAAAACGCCGAATAGACGTAGTCCAGGCTCTTCAAGTCGTCCGGAGACAATGAAAACTTGTGATGTTGGACGAGTCGGTCCTTGGCCGCCTGGAGGTAGGTCTTGAACAGCTCCTCGCTCGGCGCAACGCCAGCGTACGCGGCAAACAGTGCCTCGACGCTGGCACTCGCGGCGAGATCGGCGGGGCGCTTTCTAGCGAACAGCCGCGACAGGAAGTCGGCGCGATTCGAGGAGACCTCGATAAAGGCCTTGTACAGCAGATGCTCGATCATGTTCTGCCGGCGAATGTCGACGATGAACGCGAGCTTGGGACGGAGCGCAACGATGTAGGTAAAGTTCTGTTCCGGCCCGACACCGACGTACACTCCCCCCGTTGGCAGCAGTGCCGTCAGCTCAGGAATCACGGTCTGGAACGCGCTTTCGTTCGACAGGAAGTTGTCCGACCTGAAGTAGCCACCGGCTTCCGAGAGCTCGTTGACCAACTGCCAGAAAGCCTTGTCGCTCAGTCGCGACGGCAGAGCCTCCGCAGACACTTGTCGGTCCGGGGTGAAGGGGCGCATCCCCAGACACACGACAAACGCGAGGACCGCGACGACAGTCCGACGGCGGTGCACCATGGCTCTCTCCTGACGCCCGATCCGTCGAGCCCGCAGGGGTGCGGCAAGATCGGGGTTAGATCCCGACGGATTGTAGACGAACGACCTGACAGGACGGAAGGACGGCAGCGCGCGTCTCACGTCCCCCGGAGCGGAACGGCCAGGCCGCAGGTTTCGGACCACCGGCGATACTTTAGGGCCGACTGGACCGCGCCGTTGGGCACTATAATCCGACCAGCGAGACACATGAGGACGGCCAATCGTCGAGCATGTCTGACGATCGTTGTCGCCGTTGCGCTGTGGCCATTGGCGCGGCACGGAAAGGCGCAGCCTGCCGCGCAAACCTCGCAATCCTTCAGCGCACGTGTCGACCAGCTCTCCGAAGCGGGCGGGGACTTCGATACGGACAATCTCATTTCGAACGAGCGGTCGTATCTCGACGTCGTGCCAACGCTCAGAAAATCTGGAGTTGCCGGAGGCGCCTACATTGGCGTCGGACCGGACCAGAATTTTTCGTACATCGCGCAGATCAGACCGTCAATTGCCTTCATCGTAGACATTCGACGAGACAATCTGCTTCTTCACCTGCTGTTCAAGGCTCTTTTCGGCGCCGCCCGGAACCGATTGGAATATCTCAGCCTGCTGACCGGCAGGCCCGCACCGGCACAGCTCGAGGCCTGGCGCGACGCCAGCCTCGAGCGAATCGTGGCCTACATCGACGGAACCAAGCCGGACGGGCCGTCAGTCGACCGCCTCGATCGTCGATTGCACGACGCGATCACGCGCTTCGGCGTGCCACTGACCGCCGCCGACTTCAGTACCATCGAGCGATTTCATCGTGCCTTCGTCAAAGCGGGCCTCTCGCTGAAATTCGAGAGCCGGGGACGGCCGGCGCGGGCCGCGTATCCGACCTACCGCGACCTTTTGATGGCGACGGATCGAGGCGGCCAGTCCTGGAATTTTCTCGCCTCGGAAAGCGACTACCAGTTCGTTCGATCGCTGCAGCTCCAGGACTTGATTGTGCCAGTCGTCGGCGATCTTGGAGGCACTCATGCGATCGCCGCGATCGCGGACCTGACGACGCAGCGGGGAGAACGCCTCTCGGCTTTCTATATCTCGAACGTCGAGACGTATCTGTACGGCGACAAGTACGGGCAGTTCGTCGCCAACGTGCGACGGCTGCCGCGCGATGCGCGGAGCGTGATCATCCGGTCGACGTTCCGCGCCTCGATCAGCGCCTCCGAGATCCAGCCCGCCAATGAACTCGTGTCCAGCTTTCGTTCGGGCAGGCTGCTCGATCCGGGTTTTCAGGAAGCGCGGCCCGCCCTTGACCAGGTCGCGACGGGGCATTGACGATGAGACGTGCCTCTTCGCATCGTCCCCTCAGGATCGCGATCGCGCTCGCGAGCGTGCTGACGCTTGCCTCATTTGCCGTAGCGCAACGCATCATGGTGACGCCCGGCGGAGGCTTCCTCCGCGTCCCGCCCAAATGGGCCACCGCCAGCGATTTCGACGGGTCGTTCATTTATTGTCGCGGCTTCTATTCGAGCTCGCGACGCGAAGCCGGCGGCATGGGTTGGTGGACCGACTATCCGGCTGCCGATAACAACTTCTCGGTGCGCCTCATGGAATTGACGTACGCGCACGTGATGTTGGACGCGGAACGGCAGCCAAACACCGTCGTCGTTCGTCTCTCGGATCCGCTGCTGTACCGCTGCGGAATGCTGTTCATGGAAGATACCGGCACGATGCAGCTCAGCGAGCGCGAAGTCGAGAACCTCCGCGGGTACCTGTTGAAAGGCGGCTTCCTCTGGGTCGACGATTTCTGGGGATCGCAGGCTTGGGAGTCTTGGTCCAATCAGATTGCGCGTGTCCTGCCGCCGGGTGAGTTCCCGATTTTCGACATTCCCGCCGATCACCCGATCATGCACACGCTGTACAACGTCAAGGAGATTCCGCAGGTGCCCGCGATCAGCTTCTGGCGACAGAGTGGCGGCGGAACGTCCGAGCGCGGCTTCGATAGCGCGCATCCCAACTTTCGCGGGATCGCAGATGGGCAGGGGCATCTGATCGTCGTGATGACGCATAACACGGACATCGCCGACACGTGGGAGCGCGAGGGAGAAAACCACGAATACTTCGAGCGCTTCTCGCCAGCCGGCTACGCCGTCGGCGTGAATATCGTGCTGTACGCAATGACCCACTAGATCGGGACAGCGCACATCCTCCCGATCCGGTTCCGACCTCGGCAGAACATCCCAGACATCACGCCGCGGCAGTCATCGGCCCGATTGGCGCTCGGCCGCGAAACGCATTAGAATCACCGAGCGTCTAAAGGCGCCGGAGGTGTTATGAAGGCTGTTGTATTGACGTTGATGACCTTTGCGGTATTCGGTCTCGCGCTGGCACCTGCAGCTGCCGGCGACCTTAAAGTGGGCGACGTCGCGCCCAATTTCAAGCTCCAGGCCAGCGACGGCAAGACCTACCAGCTCTCGGACTTCAAAGGAAAGGAGGCCGTGGTGCTGGCGTGGTTCCCGAAGGCATTCACGCAAGGCTGCACGATCGAATGCAAGTCGCTCGCCGAGAATGGCGGATTGATCAAGAAATACAAAGCCGCGTACTTCATGGTTAGCGTCGATCCACTGGACGGCCCGCAAGGCAACAAGGCGTTTGCCGAAACGCACAAGGCAGACTTCCCGCTGCTGAGCGATCCGACCAAGGAAACCGCGAACGCGTACGGCGTGTTGAGCGAGCGCGGATTTGCCAACCGCTGGACGTTCTATATCGCGAAGGACGGGAAAATCGCCGCCATCGATAAGCAGGTCAAGCCCGCAACGTCGGCCGAAGACATGGCCGCACAGCTTGGGCAACTGGGCACCGAAAGCCGCTAAGCGCTCCGTTACCCGCACTCCGCACTCGCAGCCCGAGGCAGGCTCCTGCACGGGCTGCGAGGTCGCGCCTCATCCACCACCCAACAATCGCCGGACCCGTTTGGTGCTCTGGCCATTGCCGAGCTTCGGCGCGTCGACTGTTCTCTCGTCTGCGCGCGAGGAATCGTCCGTTTCCTCAGGGACGCTCACGCCGGCGGCGCAGGGACCATGCCCTCGCGGAAACGATCTCGCTCGCTCCCCTTTCGGTCGATCCGTGCGAACAGACGCTGACCTACGACAAGACGAGCTATAATCCGCCTCCCGAAGGTTCGGGGAGATCTACCGAATTTCGTCCAAGTTTGCGCCATACGAAGGCCTCGGCATGACCTCGGCGTCGGCCTCAGCGGAAGAAGGGAGGAGCGGTGAGACGAATCTTTCGTTCGTTGATCCTTCAGGTCGTCCCGATTGCGAGCGTAATCGCGTGGGCGGCGCTGCCAGCTATCGGCCAGAGCGGCACGACCAACGGCGAATGGCGGAGCTACGGTGGCGATCTGGCCAACACCCGCTACTCAGCCCTCGATCAGATCAACGCCGATAACTTCAAGAATCTCGAGATCGCCTGGCGGTTCAAGACCGACAACCTCGGTCCACGTCCCGAGTTCAATCTGGAGTCGACGCCGCTGGTGGTCAACGGGGTGCTCTACTCGACCGCCGGCACCCGGCGCGCCGTGGTTGCTCTCGACGCCGGGACGGGTGAACTCCTGTGGGTGCACGGCGAGAACGAGGGGCCTCGAGGAACGAACGCGCCGCGAATCCTGTCTGGACGAGGACTCGCCTTTTGGACCGACGGTCGCGAAGAACGAATCCTGTACGTGACGCCAGGCTATCGGCTGATTGCGCTCGACGCCAAGACGGGCGCGCGCGTGCGAGCGTTCGGGCAGGACGGCGCCGTCGACCTCAAGCAAGAGCTCGACCAGGAGGTGGACCTCGTCACCGGTGAGATTGGCCTCCATGCCACGCCGCTCGTTGGCAGAAACGTCGTCGTCATTGGCGCCGCGCACCGGCCCGGTGGCGTGCCGCGCGGCAAGACCAACGTGAAGGGATTCATCCGCGGATACGACGTTCGCACCGGCAAACGGCTGTGGATCTTCCACACCATCCCGGCACTCGGCGAATTCGGCAACGATACGTGGGAGAAGGACTCCTGGAAATACACCGGCAACGCCGGCGTATGGGGTCAGATGGCCATCGACGAAGAGCTCGGAATGGTGTATCTGCCAGTCGAATTGCCGACGGGGGACTACTACGGCGGCAACCGGCCTGGAGCCAATCTCTTCAGTGAGACGCTGGTGGCTCTCGACCTCATGACCGGCCAGCGCAAATGGCATTTCCAGTTCGTCCACCATGGCATCTGGGACTTCGACATGGCGGCGGCGCCGATCCTCGCTGACATCACCGTCAATGGCCGGGCGATCAAGGCAGTTGCTCAGCCGACCAAGCAAGCGTGGCTCTATGTCTTCGATCGCACCAACGGCCAGCCGGTCTGGCCGATCGTCGAACGTCCCGTCCCGAAGGGTGACGTGCCCGGCGAATGGTACGCACCCACACAGCCGTTCGTCACGAAGCCACCAGCCTTCGATCGCCAAGGCGTCACGATCGACGATCTGATCGACTTTACGCCCGAGTTGCGGGCAGAAGCCGTGAAACTCGTATCGAAGTACAAGATCGGTCCGCTGTTCACTCCGCCTGTGGTCAGCAAGATTGACGGCCCGCTCGGGACGTTGATGCTGCCCTCAGCAGGTGGCGGCGCAAACTGGGCCGGCGGCGCATACGATCCCGAGACTCAATTCGTCTACGTGTATTCACAAACCACACCCACGTCGTTGGGTCTCCTTCCGGCTCCGGAGGGCAACGACTTCGGTTTTGTCGCCGGGAATGCGGCGACTGCCGCTGCGGCTGCAGCCCGCGGTGCCGCCGCGGGAGCCCAGGCCGGGGCGGCACCTGCTGGAGGTGGACGCGGGGGTGCGCCGGCTCCGGGCGGAGGACGAGGCGCGGGGCCGGGGGCGGCCGCCGAAGGCGGAGGAGGCGGCAACCTTCTCAACGTCCGCGGATTGCCATTGATCAAGCCGCCCTATGGACGAATCACGGCGATCGACTTGAACAAGGGAGACATCGCGTGGCAGGTCGCCCACGGCGAGACGCCCGACAGTATTCGCAATCATCCGGACCTTCAGGGCCTGAACATTCCGCGAACCGGGCAAACCGGCGTCATCGGCACACTCGTGACCAAGACGCTCGTCATTGCGGGCGAACGTCAATTCACGACGACTGCTGAGCACCCGCGTGGGGCGATGCTTCGAGCCTACGACAAGGCAGCAGGCAAGGAAGCAGCCGCCGTCTTCATGCCGGCGCCACAAAGCGGTTCGCCGATGACCTACATGGTGAACGGCAAGCAACACATTGTCGTCGCGGTAGGCGGGACGAACTTCCCTGGCGAATTGGTCGCGTACAGATTGGCTGAGTAGCACCACCGCCGAGCAATTGACAACTTGACCATTCGGGACTTGCACGACGGATCTATTGCGAATTCCGAATGGTTCAATTGTCCATTGCGCAGCGGACCCTCTCGTCAGGCCGTCAAGATTGGCGCCGCAGGAGATGTTCCGGGCCGCGCGAACCGCAGAAGGGCGACCGCCCCGAATCCGACGGTCCACGCCAAGTACTCCACCAGAAAGCCGCAAAATGCGAGCGTGCCCGTAATTGGGAAGAACGCCCAATCGGCCAGCCCCAGCAACCGAGCGATCAAGACCGGAGAGAGCAGCAACACGATGCCGGTCATCGCGATCAGATAAGGATTCTCCAGCGCCCACGAGAAGCGCTGACTCGCGAAGCGGCCAAGATGGTAGGCCACTGCGGTGAATCCGATCAGACCGACGATGGCGAGCGCCAGGATGGCGAACGGTACCAGCACCAGCAGGGGAATGCCGATGATCGTCACGATGAGTAGGAGGATCGTGATGAAGAGCAATGGGATGAACAAGAGCTGAGCGAGGAGGCCGATCGCGCCAGCCTTGACAGGCTCGGCGGCCGCTCGCGCCCCAACCTTTTCGACATACTCTCGTCCGACGAGCAGGACGAGACACGTCAGCACACACAGGACGACCACTCGGGCAAGCGTCGACATGAACGCGAGCAGTCCGGCAGCGGCGCCAAAGAACGGAAAAAACGAGAAAGCCCGGCCAAACGGAAAGCGATTCCAGTGCAGTCTGCTGAAATCGAAGGCACCGGACGCAACGTCGACGACCTTGCCCTCGACGCGGGCGCCGGGGTCGCGCGTCAGGGTCCCGCCGATTGTGACAGCGTCTCCCTCTACTTCGGCGTGCGGACCAAGCCGGAGGCCCCCGCCAATCGCTACGGCGTTGCCCGTGACCCTGCCGTCCACCGTGACCGACCCTCCGAGGGCCACCGCGTCGCCATCCACCACTTCATTCTCGTTGACGACGACACTGCCGCCGAACCTGACGCGGTCGCCGCCGTCGCGTTGCCGCCCTCGCCGTCCGCGCTCGACAGGTGCTTCCGGCGGCTCGGGTGCGCTCGCCGGCGCCTCGACGGTCGGTTGAAACAGGCGTTGCCTCGTTTCGGGTTCGAGATACGACAACCGGAGCACGAGATCGGCATCAGAACCAAGCCTGTCCTGAAGCTCAGCTCCCGTCGCCGGCACGCCATCGAGCCTGATCGTGCCCTCGGCAAGCTCGATGGAGCGCACGCCCCGATCCTCTTTGGGCTGCAAAAGCACGCTCCGCCGAAGCGGCACGATGTCGAAACGACTCTCTATCTGTGCCTTCAGCTCGTTCTGTTGGTCGGAGGTCGATTGCGCAGAGACCGGATCGCCACTCCAAATCGAAAGTGCGACCAGCACTGCGCCGGTGGCAGTCAATCCGAGCCGTTTCATTGTGAAGACTCCTCTTCCGGTCCTGACGGTGGTTCCGATTCGAGCAGGCGCTGCAGCCAGTACACCGCAGCCACGCCAACGAGCACCAGCACTGCCAGCAGGGCCGACGCGGTGGACGTCGCCAGCCCGCCGGCAGCGGCGCGACCGATGGTTCCCAGCACGTCCCACAGACTGACGCCCACGCCAATCGAGGTTGCCAACCAGACGCATCCCTTCACCAGCCATCCGATGCCCTGCACGAACGCGCGGCCCATGAGCGGCAACAGCACGAAACCGGCTGCTGCGACCAAGCTCACCCCGCCAAGGGCCATGCCGGCCATACGTGCGAGTCTGGCTACTGGGCGGTCCAGCGGCCCCCGCGACTCCATCCATTTACTTCTACGTGACGTAGCCGTCCGTTGTTGCAAATGACGGCACTATAATCCACTTATGAGGGATGCCGTGATATCGCCCCACAGGTTCGGTCTCGCTTTCGTGCTGATCACGATTCTGCAGGTAAGCGCTGCACTTGCGAACGGGCGGCCGATAGCCGTCCCCGACCTGCTTACCTTCCATCGCATCAGCGACCCCCAGCTTTCGCCCGACGGCAATAGAGCGGTCTACACCGTAACTGTGCCGGATCTGGCCGGGAATCGCACTGAACGGTTCGTCTGGATCGTTTCGATGAAGAACGGGGACCGGCGGGCTCTGACGACTTCGGGAAAGGATTACGGAACGCGGTGGTCGCCCGACGGGCGGCGCCTCGCGTTCTTGTCGTCACGCGAGGAGGCCGCACAGGTCTATCTCATGGATGCGGACGGAAAGGGCGAGCCGACCAAGCTGACGACTCTATCAGGCGGCGCCGACAACCTCGTCTGGTCGGCGGACGGGCAGACCATCGCCTTTACATCGGAGGTCTACCCGGATTGTCCGGACGAGGGCTGCAACAAGCGGCGGGACGAAGAACGCCAGAAGAGCCCGGTACGCGCGCGGGCATACGACGGGCTCCTGTATCGACATTGGACATCCTGGAGTGATGGAAAGCGCCTGCATCTCTTCGTCGTGCCGGTCTCCGGAGGCGTCCCTCGCGATCTGACCCCGGGTGCCGACTTCGACGTCCCTCCGCGGGAGCGGGAGGGCCCACATCCCATCGCATTCTCGCCCGATAGCAAGACCCTCTGCTTCACGGCAGTCACCGATCGAGTCGAGGCCACGAGCACCAACGGCGACCTCTTTGAAGTAAACGTGGCGGGCGGCCCCCCCACGCGTCTGACGACGAACACTGGATTCGATGGCGCGCCGGCCTATTCGCCGGACGGCAAGACGATCGCGTACCGCTCGCAGGCGCGCGCGGGATACGAAGCAGACAAGTGGCGGCTGATGCTCTACGACCGTGCGTCGGCCAGACACACCAGTCTCATCGACACGTTCGATCGGAGCATCGAGTCGCCCGTCTGGTCGACCGATGGGAAGTCGATTGTCTTCAACGCGGAAGACCGCGGCGAGATGCCGCTCTTCACCGTTCCCGCAACCGGCGGCTCACCCCGCTTGTTGACGCCGGCAACCTACGTCAGCGAATTCGACTCTCGCCACGGCTCGACCGTCATCGCCCGGAGCGGTCTCGAGGCGCCGGTGGAGCTCTACAAGCTCGAGAATGGCGGGTTGAGCGTGCTGACGCGCCACAACCACGACTTGCTGGCGTCGCTCGACCTGGCCAAGCCGGAACCGTTCACCTTCGAGGGCGCTGGCGGTACCGAGGTCCAGGGATTTCTCGTCCGACCGCCGGCGTTCGACCCCACCAAGAAATATCCCGTGGTGATGCTTCTTCACGGCGGTCCGCAAACGCAGTGGAGCGACGCCTGGAGCTATCGGTGGAACGCGCAGCTGTTCGCGTCGCCGGGCTATGTCGTCGTCATGATCAATCGACGCGGATCCACCGGCTTCGGACAGCAATTCACCGACGAGATTGCACTCGACTGGGGCGGCAAGCCATTCGAAGACCTGATGAAGGGTCTGGACTTCGTGCTCACGCGGTACGGGTTCGCCGACTCACAGCGCGTCGCCGCGGCCGGCGCGTCGTACGGCGGCTACATGATTGACTGGCTTGCGTCACATTCGAAGGGCCGGTTTCGCGCCCTCGTCTCGCACGCAGGTGTGTACAACCTGACGAGCATGTACGGTTCGACCGAGGAGTTGTGGTTTCCGGAGCGCGATTTTGGAGGCGTTCCGTGGACCGCAACGGCGAGCTACGAGAAGCTCTCGCCGCACACCTACGCCGCGGAGTTTGGCCGATACAAGACGCCAACACTCGTCATCGCGGGCGAGCAGGACTATCGCGTTCCCTATACCCAGAGCCTCGAGTTCTACACGGCCCTCCAGCGGCAGGACGTCCCATCCAGACTTGTCGTCTTTCCCGATGAAGGGCATTGGATTCTGAAACTGCAGAACAGCAGGCTCTGGTACAGCGAAGTACTAGGCTGGCTCGAGAAGTATCTCGGCGCCTAGTCGCGCGATTCACGCTGGTCGGATCAGATCGAGCCGGTCACCGGTTCGGACACAGGAGCTCCCACTCATGCGCCGCTCGCCCTGCAGGAACGTGGCTACTTGAGGGAGATACCGGCGCCGATAACCAGCAAAACCGTATGCGGGCTTGCCGGGAAGCCCGATTGCGGTGTGCCCTCCTTGATCTCGTAGAAGCGGACATCGAGGCTGAAAGCCAGGTGCTTCTTGGCGAACCACCGGGCTCCTCCACCATAGTTGATTGTTCGGTGGCGCTCTTCGTCGGCCGGCAACGGATCGCTGCCGTCAGGCACGATGGACCAGATCGACTGGCCGATTCCAACGCTCAAGTAGCTCCAGCCATTCCCATTACCGAAATTCAGAGAGAACTGCGGCGAAATAGATTTGAACGTCTCGGTGACGGCACGCAGCGGTGGGGACTGGTCGGTAGGCGTCGTCGCGTCGGAATGCGACCGCCCGATCAAGGCGGTGACGCCGGCGCCCAGCGTCATGGGGCCGACCTTCGCGAAATACAGGTGGGCACCGCCGATCGCGCCCAGCCCGATGCCAGGAAGCTCCGCCTGCGTGAGACCACGACTCTCGGCCAATTGCACGTCGTCGCCGAAGGTAGGGATGGCACCGTGCAGATCCACGACGAATGGACCGATGCGGGGAGGCGGCTCCTGGGCCTCGGCGGCGCGACACATCAAGAAGCAGGCGACGGCTAGAAGAACACTCGTGCGGAGTCTTGGCATTCGGTCTTGAGCTGTCCCCGAGTGCGTCGTACGAGATACGCTGGGCTCTCGTGACCAGGTAAGTTGAAAGTCGTGCGCGTCAATCATCGACCAGATTACCAGATTCACACTTCATCACGTCATGGCTGCTCGCTTCCGCGCCGAGGCGGTTCGGGAGTTGACGATCGGTCGTCGGGTGACTACTATCGAAACCACAATCGCCTTGCCGATCCCCTTCCCCAGCCAGGCCGTCGGGCTCGTTGATGGCCGACGGCGTGAGGCGCGCGCGCAGATTCCTTGATGAACAGATACGAGAACCGGCCACCTCTCCCGAGCCGCATTTCCCGCCTGGACGACCTGGCGACCGATCTTTGGTGGAGCTGGCACGACGACGGTCGCACGGTCTTCCGCCGCCTCGATTACGCGTTGTGGCGAGCGACGGCACACAATCCGGTTCGAATGCTTGCCCTCGTCACTCCTGACAAGCTCGAAGCGGCTGCTGCCGACCCAGAATTCGTGCGGATCTACGACGAGGCCATGAGCGCGCTCGACGCCGCCCGAAATCCCCGGCGGACGTGGTGGACGAGCCGATTTCCGCAGCTGACAGACCAATCGATCGCGTACTTCTCCGCCGAATTCGCGTTGCATCAGTCGTTGCCGATTTACGCAGGCGGCCTGGGTGTGCTGGCGGGTGACCACTGCAAGGAAGCAGCCGATCTCGGCATACCGCTGGTCGGGGTCGGATTCATGTACCCGCAAGGCTATTTTCATCAGCATGTCTCGGCGGAAGGATGGCAGGAAGAGAGTTACGAGCGATTGACATGGGCCGACGCTCCCATCGAGCCGGCGACCACACCTGATGGAAGACCCTGTATTACCGCGGTGCCGCTTGGCGACCGGTCGGTGCTCGTCGCCGTCTGGCGGGTCCGAATCGGCAGCTCGCAGCTGTACCTGCTCGACACCGACCTCGACGAAAACGCGCCATGGGACCGGGAACTGTCGGCGCGGCTGTATGGCGGCGACCGCGAGACGCGCATCCAGCAGGAAGTCGTTCTCGGCATCGGCGGTGTGCGCGCGCTCAAGTTGTTGGGCTTTCGTCCGACCCTGTTCCACCTCAACGAAGGGCACGCGGCGTTCGTCGTGTTGCAACGAATCCGCGAGCTGATTGAGGTCGGCTCGACCTTCGACGACGCGCTTGCGGAAATTCGTGCGACCACAGCGTTTACGACCCACACCCCGGTGCCTGCCGGCCACGATGCGTTCCCGTTTCAACTCGTCGAAAAGCACCTCGCCGGGTGCTGGGGCACATTGGGCCCGCACCGCGACAGATTTCTCGCGCTGGGCTCGCACGACACCGGCGCTGGCCCCCAGTTCAACATGACGGCGCTCGCCCTCAGATCCGCGGGCGAGATCAACTCGGTCAGTCGTCTGCACGGCGAGGTGACCCGTGGGATGTGGGGTCCGATCTGGCCAGACCTGTCCGAAGGCGATCGGCCGATTGGATCCGTGACGAACGGCGTTCATGTGGCGACTTGGCTCGCGAAGGATCTCGCGGACCTCTTCACGCAGTACTCAGGAAGCCACTGGCGGGAGCGTCAGGACGAGGCCGAGCTGTGGAACGGGGTTCTGGCGATCCCGGACCAGGAGCTCTGGGCCGTCAGGCTGGCGCTCAAACGATATCTATTTACGTTCATGCGAGAGCGCGCGCGTCAACGCTGGACCGAGGAGCGCGTCGGCGCACCGCGGGTCGTTGCCGCTGGTGCCCTGCTGGAGTCCGACGCGCTGACGATCGGCTTCGCGCGCCGCTTCGCCGGCTATAAACGGCCCGAGCTCGTCTTCCAGGATCCCGAGCGGTTGGCGCGAATTCTGAACGGAGCCGGCCGTCCTGTTCAGATCATCTTTGCCGGCAAGGCGCACCCCGCCGACGATGTCGGCAAGCATCATCTTCAACGTGTCTACAGGCGCGCGCTGGATCCGCTGTTTGCCGGTCGTGTCGCCTTCCTCGACGACTACGACCTCCACGTCGCGCACTTCCTCGTGCAAGGGTGCGACGTCTGGCTCAATACACCGCGAAAACCGATGGAGGCGAGCGGAACCAGTGGGATGAAGGCGGCAATCAATGGCGTGCCCCACTTGAGTATCGGTGATGGATGGTGGGCCGAAGGCTTCAACGGAACGAATGGATGGACGATCGACGGCGGCGTTGGCAGCGACAACTACGACGCGGTCGATGCGGCGGATGCCAGCGCTCTGTACCGGCTGCTCGAAGAAGAAGTCGTGCCTGCGTTCTACGACCGCGATCAGGCCGCCGTGCCGCACCGCTGGCTTGCAATCGTCAAGGACGCAATTCGATCCGTGGCGCCGCGCTTCTCGGCCCGACGGATGGTCAAGGAGTACGCGGAAAAGATGTACGCGCCGGCGCTCGAACGAAAAGCCGTCACACGGTCCTGAATCGAGCGGTTCAAATCGTATGGCTGATCGGGGGGTGATGGATGACCTGGATCCGGTTGCCGTCCGGATCACGGAAGTAGCACGAGCGCGCCCCGTCTCTGTGCGTCCGGGGCGCGGCATCAATGACGACGCCACGGCCCGCCAGGAAGGCAGCCCAGCGATCCACATCGTCCGGCGTGCGGACGATCAATCCAAGGTGATCGAGCGCGCTGTCAGTGGCTTCGATCGACCTGCTCGTCGTCTTTCCGGCCGACCGATGCAGCGCCAGATTGTCGGCGCCCGACGACAGATAGACGTTGTCGGCATCGGGCTCCCACTCGATATGGAATCCGAGCATGTCGACGTAGAAACGCTTCATGGCGTCCATGTCACGGACGATCAGGGCGAGATGACGGAGGCCGGCGTGGACGGGACGGTCCATAGACATCTACAATCTACAATTTGCCGTGAGGCAACGGACAGGAACGAACTGGCGATTGCGCCGATTCAGCCACGATCTGAACGGGGTGTGGGCGGTCGATCGGCCCCGTTTTGGACATTGTGGATTGTAAATTGTAAATTGAGGATATGCCACGCAAGGCGGTCGTCAAGTCGCGGTGCGCACTCTGTGGCGCCAAGGAGATCTCGGAGCCGAGAGGCGAAGAGAAGTACTGCCGCGACTGTTGGGACAAGAAGATCGCGGTCGAGGAAATCGTCGCGCGCGAGTTCGCGCTGAAGCGCTACATCCGCGCTCATAGCGCCGAGAAATACCTGATCTACCATTCGACGTTGAAACGGCCCTGCGGCCAGCTCATCGTCGTCGACGACGGATATGACCTGTTTCTGACGCTGATGCTGTATCCCAACTTTGGGTGGGATGAACAGGCGTATCATCTCGAAGGCGACCCGGAAGGACGCCTCTTTTCCGAAATCCTTGTCGACGTGGTCGCGGCCGAGGTTATCGAGCCATGGGGCGGCGGCAAATGGCACATGGAAATCTTCCGGTCGGTGAACCACGAGCCGGAGGACTGGAACGGAGAAATGTAGCAAGCGGGAAATCGGTGCGTTTCCGTCGTTCGTTGCAGATTTGGGTGGTCCAATCTACAATCGGCACGTTCAACCCTGCCATGAAGAGCCTTGGAGGATCAGTCATGACTCGCGCGCGTAACGTTGTCGCCGCGACGCTCGTCGGCGCCCTCTGCGCCGGGAGCCTCACGCTGTCCGCTCAGACGCAGTCCGGCGCACCCACCGCTCAGCCCAAGGCCCCGGATCTGAAGCCGGTGCTCGCGGGCAAGAAGTTTTCACCGCCTCTCAAGGGAGAAGCGAATGTCGACTTCATCAAGACTCCGACCAAGCGGGAAGGATCCACGCTCGTCACCAAGATTCAGGTGAAAAACATGTCGAGCGCGCCGATCCCGAGACTGACGATCGACGAAACCTGGTACGACAAGAGCAACAACTTGATTCCCGGCGGGAAGGGCGTGATCAACGGCCTGCTGCAGCCCGGTGAAGTGCAGACGATCGAGATTCGGACGCCGGCCAATCCGAGCATGTCGACGAGCATGCTGCAGTTCAGTCATGCCAACGGCACGGTCAAGACCCGGGCCGTGAAGTCGCTCGATGCGCCCAAGGACGCCGCTCCGAAACCCACAGGCAAGGGCTAAAGTCGATCGCCGTCGTCTCTCAGCTTCTGACTTTCTCGAAGGTCACGTTGCCGGTTTGCTTTGGCACGACTACCAGGTGAAACGGCGAGGTGAGCACCTGCGCGGTGAGGGCTCCGCGCGGCGGAATCGTCTCGGCATACTGCACCACCACGTCGCTACCGACAGCACGATAACCCACAATCTCCACGGCGAAGCCCGCCGTCGGCCGGGTTCCGACGAACACGCCGACGACCATTTCGCTGGAGAAATCCACTGAGGGCTGGGGGCGGCCGGGCGCGTGTTCGCTCCACAACGCTGCCCACTCGCCACGCTCCCGGACGGTCACCTCACGTGGGGAAGAGATCTGACTCGCACTGCCTTTGTCGAGCGAGCGGACCGGAGGGACCGCGGCCTGGAGTAAAGCCATCAAGAAAATCAGCGGCACGGCAGCGGTGTTCCTCGTATGGGGAGCGCAGCGGCCCAACTTGGTCATTTCACGTCAGCCACGACCTCCGCGACCCGGAACTGCACTTGCCGATCGATCGTTGGGTTCTCTCCCATGCGAGAACGCGCTTCGACTTTCAGCACGTAGAGACCGGGAGGCATTCCGATCAGAGGAATTCGCGCGGCGTAGCCGTATCCGCCGCGCTGGCCTTGAAGCTCTGTCGAATCGCGCACGTCGTCGGTCTTGAACACCACTTTCCCGTCGTCCGACGTCACGGTTGCCGTGATGTCCACCTTGTGCGGCGTCGACGCAGTGTTGTCGTAGACCTCGGCGAACAGCGCCAATTCGTCGTTTTGCGGGAATACCCTGCTCCCCATCGGAGGCGCCGGCATCACTTGCTTCAGCTCTTCGTCCGCGCGGATGGTCGGCTGTCGCGACCCGGCCGCAGATGTCAGCACCAGACCGCTCATCCCGAGCGGCGTCTTTGCGAAATCTGGCACGTCAAGGTCGTACAGCACCGATCCGACCAGGCCCGTGCCAAGCTCGTTCGCCGCGACGCGGAGCTGATACCGGCCGGGCGGAATCTGAATCCGGGACAGCGCGCGAACGCCAGTCTGCTCAACCACCGCCTTGGTTTCCGGCCTCAGATTGAGAGTGACCGTCTCGGTGTTGCCGCCCTTGTACTTGCCCTTGGCGTCTACGGCCATGTACGAAATCTGCAGCTTGTCGCCTGGGTTCAGCTTCAGATCTCGTCCACGCATCTCGACGCCAAGCAGCACGGACGCGTTCGGCGCGACGCCCTTGAACGGCGCCGCAAAGACTTGAAGCGTGACACCGCTGACCGGTAGTGGACTCTGCAGCGCATCGCGCGTTTCGGGCGAGATCGCGCCGGCCGCTTTCGGCGCGTTCGCGTTGGACTTCGAAGTCGGAGCCGCGTAACCGCGGCGCGCGCGTACCGTCACATCCGGGCGATTGACCTTCACCTCGATCTTGTGGAATCTCCCGTCGCGCTTCGGATTCGGCGGGTAGTACGCCAGGACGTAGTACGAGCTGTTCTCCTCGACGATGCGGTCGTATGCCGTCGCGAAGCCGTTGGTGTTGACGACGGCGAAGCCGCCCGTTTCCTCGGCAAGCGTGCGGAGGCTGTCGATTTGCAGCCGAAGCTCGTTGGCGAGCCCTCGCGTGTTCAGATCGGCCAGGGCCGGGTCTCCGTCGTCCCCGGCGGCGACACCCAGCAGTTCGATGCTCTGGTCGCCCATGTCGGTGAGGCCGCGTGGATCAATCGGGTAGATCACGACATTGGACCTGGTCGCCGATCGAATGAGGTCCCGCGTGCGGTCGACGATCATCGTCGCATCGCGCTTATTGAAGACGTCGTAAATGTCGTATTCGATGCCCTCGCTGATCAGCAGAATCGTCTTCTTTCTCCCGCGCACGCCTCCGAACCATTCGGCAATTGCCTGCAGCTCCTCGAGAGTGGCTCGGGCATCGAAGCCCCGCTTTGCCTCGGCGGGATCTTCAACGGGATCGCCGCGCTGGCGGCTCCCGGCACTGCCGATGTACTGCTGGTAACGCTCGAGCGTGATGGACCGCTCGGCTTTCCCCATGAACTTGTCGACGGCGGCCAGCAGCAGCCGTTTGCTGCTGGTGAATTCCTGCGAATCCTCAGCTTTTGCCTGGACGTGCACAACCGCCATGAGATCGTTGGCGCCGAGCTTCTGCTGGATGAACCTACGCGCCGCCTGCCGCACGCGAGCGGTGTGGGACGGCTGGACGTGCAATTCGTCCAACACCATGATGTAAATCCGTCCCTCGAAGGGCTGCGCGTTCGTCTTGACATCGGGCTCGATGGGCTGCGCGGCAAAGAGCGGACGCTCCAGGCGCTCGATGGGAATGTCGACGAGCGCAAAATCACTGACTGCTTGCAGCTTGCCGTCCTCGAACACCTGGAAGTCTTCCTTCGTCAGGTTCCGGACAAAGCGCCCTTGTCGATCGGTGACAAACGCGTCGACTTCGACGTAGTCGACTTGGACTTTGAAGGTTGGGGACTGTGGTCCCGCGGACGGAGCCGGAGTTGGGGCCGGCGCCTGGCCGGCGGTCAGAACGGTGCCGGCCAACAGCACGGCACACCCTAAAATGCGCAGGCGTCCATTCATAAAATTCCCAGTAAGCGCTGGCTGTGTCTCTACGGATTATAGACAGCTTCAGGCTTCGAGCGACCAGGTTTCGGTTACGGATGTCCAAAGCTGCTCGACATTCAAAAGGTATCGCTCAGCCGGCGACGGTACGCATGTCCTCACCGCGCGAGCCCCGCCCAGGTTCTTCTGGAACGGCAACGGCCCGATCGCTTCGGGAAGCCGAGGACGACACATTCCGGCGCGATATACTTGGAGAATGGCCTTGGGCGCCGTCGCCACGTCCATCGATATTGCTGCCGTCCAGGCGGCCTTGACCGCCCAGAAGATCGACGGTTGGCTGCTCTACGACTTTCGAGGCCTCAATCCGATTGCGGTCGAGATGGCTGGCGTCGGTCAGCAAGGCGGGCACCTGGCCTCGAGGCGCTGGTTCTATCTGATCCCGGCGAGCGGTGAGCCGCGCGGCCTGGTCCACGTCATCGAGCGTGACACGCTCGCCCACCTGCCCGGAAAGACCGAACGGTATGCGGGCCGCGAACAACTCGAGGCGGCTGTTGGACGTTTGGTGTCCGGCCTCCGGCGCGTGGCGATGGAGTACTCACCGAAGTGCGCGATCCCCTACGTCGCACGTGTCGATGCAGGCACAGTGGACCTCGTCCGACAAGCAGGCGTCGAGGTGATCTCGTCCGGCGATCTCGTCCAGCAGTTCACTGCCGTCTGGGACGAAGCGGCCATCAGCGCCCATCGGAGTGCCTCAGAAAAGCTGTACCGAATCAAGGACCGAGCGTTCGACGAGATTCGCCGCCGGCTCGCCGTCGGAACGGCTACGACGGAGTTCGACATCCAGCAGCAGATGACGAATTGGTTCCGCGACGAAGGGCTTGTGACCGACGCACCGCCGAATGTGTCTGCGGAGAGCAACTCGGGGAATCCGCACTATCTGCCGACGGCGGTTGCCCACCGAGCGATTCGGACCGACGAGCTGGTTTTGCTCGATCTCTGGGCCAAGCTGGACCGGCCTGGCGCCGTGTATGCCGACATCACCTGGATGGGATACACGGGCCGGCGCCCACCAGAACGGCAACTCAAGGCCTTCGAGGCAGTTTGCGCGGCCCGCGATGCGGCGACGGCGCTCGTGCAGAGGACGATCAGCGCCGGGCATGAGCTTCGCGGGTGGCAAGTCGATCGGGCCGCGTCTTCAGTGCTTCGAAGCGCGGGATACGGGGATCAGATCGTCCACCGCACCGGGCACAGCCTCGGCGAGAACGTTCACGGCAATGGCGTTAATATGGACGACTATGAAACGCACGATGACCGGCGCCTTCTTGCCGGCACGGGCTTTACAATCGAACCGGGCGTGTATTTCGAGGACTTCGGCGTTCGCTCTGAAATCAACGTAGTCGTTCAGGCTCGGGATGCGGTCGTTACAGGGCCTGTGCAGACCGAGATCGTCGCACTCGTCTAGGAGGGCTTGATGTCAACCCGCAAGACCACGGTTTTCTACGTGTTGTTGAGCGCCGTCGCCTCGTTTGCCGTCGCACTGGTCCTCGCCTCCCGTTTCGATACGGCCTCGGTGTCGTCTGCTCAAACGCCGTCGCTCGCCGTTCCGTCGATGAACAGCGCCCCCATCAGCGGTCCCATCGATGCGCTGACGTTCCGGAACATCGCGAAAGCGCAGTCGCCGATGGTCGTCAATATCAGGACCGAAATGCGAACGCGGACGCAAGACCTGTCGGACTTCTTCGGAGGCGGCGCACCGGACGACTTGTTCCGGCGGTTCTTCGGGCCAGGCGGCGGCCAGGACGATCAACAAGACAACGCCCCCGGCAACAGGGGCCGTCGGCCACGCGAGCAGCGCACGCAGGCCGCAGGCACCGGTTTCGTCATCAGCGCCAAGGACGGGTTGATCCTGACCAACAACCATGTCGTCGACGATGCGACCAAGATTGAGGTCCAGTTCCTGGGCGATGAAGACGACGACACGTACGCTGCCAAAGTGATCGGCAAGGACGCCCTCACCGATAGTGCGCTGATTCAGCTGATCGACAGGCCCAGCCATGCACTGGTGGAGGCCAAGTTCGGCGATTCGTCACAGATGGCGGCTGGCGATTGGGTGATGGCAATCGGCAATCCCTTTGGCTACGCGCACACCGTCACGATTGGCATCATCAGCGCGATGGCGCGGCCGTTCCAGGCCGTCGTCGGACGATCGAACGAGATGATCCAGACCGACGCCGCGATCAACCCGGGCAATTCGGGCGGGCCGTTGCTCAACATCCGGGGCGAGGTGATCGGCGTCAACACGGCGATCATCAGCAACGAACGTGGCGGCAACGTCGGCAACATCGGGATCGGTTTCGCCGTCCCGATCAACTCCGTCCGCGAGCTGCTTCCACAGTTGCACCAGGGTAAAGTCGTGCGCGGCCGGATCGGTGTGCAAGTCATACCCGTACCGCGCGACGGGTACGACGACTATGGTCTCAAGTCGCGCATGGGAGCGGTCGTCCAGCAAGTGCCCGCCGACGGTGCATCGGCCAAGGCCGGCATTCTGCCTGGCGATGTGATCATCGAGTACAACGGCCGCCCGGTCCCCAACAGCGGAGAGCTCGTGAAAATGGTCATCGCGACCAAGCCGGGCACAACGGTGCCAGTCAAAGTCTTGAGAGAGAAACAGGAGAAAACTCTTCAGGTCACCGTAGAGGAGTTGGACCTCGACGCCGAACAGCAGGGACTGCGTGGCCGCCGGAATGACGGCGGAACGAACCCGCAGCCCGAGGAACAGGGCGCCAGTGGGTTTGGCTTGACACTGCAGAACCTGACGCCCCAGATTGCCCGTCGCCTGCAGATTCCGTCGGGCCAGATGGGCGCGGTCATCACGGACGTCGATCCGAACAGCGACTCGGCGCGCAACCTGCGTGCAGGCGACGTCATCTTGTCCGTCAACGGCCGGTCGGTCGCCAGCGCCCTCGAAGCGAGTCGAGAGCTTGCCAAGATTGCGTCCGGTCGGATCGCACGGCTCCTCGTCTGGCGCGATGGGAACGAACAGTTCGTGCCGGTAAGGAAGGAATAGCTAGGGGCTAGAGGCTAGGGGCTGGGGATTTGGGATCGGGGCTTGGGAGATCGCTGACTTCAGATTGCGCCTTGCCGACGTGATTCGTGAGCGCGGCCCGATGACGGTGGCCGCGTTCATGAACCACGCACTTTACGACTCCGAATTCGGGTACTACGCCCGCGCGCCTCAGCGGTCTGGACGCGCGGGCGATTTCTTTACCAGCGTCGATGTGGGACCGCTGTTCGGGGAGCTGCTCGAAATCCAACTCTCCGACATGGCTGAAATCCTGCGGTCGACGACCCCTTCCGGGCAGGCGGCCCCTCACTCCCAGTCATCAACAATCGATGATTCGTCGAAGATCGAGGATCGATCGCCGCCGTTCGACTTCGTCGAGGCTGGCGCCGGCAATGGCCGGTTGTCCGCCGACATCTTGCGCGCCGCGCGTCGGCGCGACCCGGACTTTTTCGAGCGCATTCGTCTGCACCTGGTCGAGGGGAGCGCAACGGCCAGACAGACACAGTCGCAGATCCTTGGCGACGTCGTCGATCGCCTCGCGTCGTCCTCCGCAGTGCTGCCGGACTCTTTTGAGGGAGTCCTCGTCGCTAACGAGTTGTTGGATGCCCTGCCAACACACCAGGTCGTCATGCACGAGGATGGGCTCCGCGAGATATACGTCGACGTCGCCGCAGGCGGCAGCTCTGCCGGCGCGTCAGAGGCGCAGGCCTTGCTGACACGCGAAGGTCCGCTCTCGACACCGGCGCTTGCGGGTTACCTCGCGCGCCTGGGAATTACCCTCAAGCCCGGTTGGCGGGCCGAGATCAACTTGCAGGCCGTCGACTGGGTGCGCGAAGCGGCGCGTCGATTGAGGCGTGGTTTCATGATCCTGATCGACTACGGTCACGACGCGCGGGAGCTCTACTCCGCCACACACGACCGCGGCACTCTTACGTCGTTTTCCGGGCACGTCATGGCTGAACCGAAGTCTGAGTTCGGCGTGCCGTCTTGGTTGGAGCGGCCCGGCGATCAGGACCTGACGACGCACGTCGACTTCTCGAGCCTGCGTGCCGCGGCGACGGAAGAGGGCCTGGACACGCTCGGTTTCATGGACCAGACGTATTTCCTGCTCGGACTGGGCGCCGCGACCGAAGTGGGGCCCGGCGCGAGCGTTGACCAGATCAAGCATCGCCTGGCGCTCAAAACGCTTTTGATGCCAGGCGGTCTTGGCAGCACCCACAAGGTCCTCATCCTGGGAAAAGGCGTCGGGCAACCCACGCTCCGTGGTTGTTCGTTCGGCCAGCGTGTGACATGAGCTGTTTCTCAATCCTCCTCCGCGTACTGCGTGACCCACGTTGCGGTGCCCGACCCTGAGGCCAGTGAACACGCCAGCGATTGTCGGCCTGCTGATCATGGTCGTGTCCGAAGCGGCTACGCTGGCACACGTCGAGCCGTTCTGGAGCTGGAACACGCCAATCGCATGGACCGGCTTCATCCTGTTCGCCGATTCGGTAGTCTTCCGAGCGCGCGGCGATTCGTGGATACGATCCGCACCACGTGAGTTCCTGTGGTTGTCCCTCGCCTCAATCCCGTTGTGGCTGGTGTTCGAGTTCTACAACCTGTTCATCCAAAACTGGTACTGCGTCGGCCTGCCCGAGAATCTACTCGTTCGATACTTCGGGTACGCCTGGTCCTTCGCGACGATCTGGCCCGCTCTCTTCGAAGGAGCAGAGTTGATTGGGGTCTGGCGAGGGACCGATCGTTACGCGCCTGAAAGCGCACGCTTCGACGAAAGGCCCGGGGGGTTCACGCACAACTTCTGGACGGTCGACCATCCCAGACTTGCTGAACGCGTGTCCGTCGGCCTCGGTGCGGCCATGCTGCTCCTGCCGATTGTCTGGCCATCCCAATATCTCGCGGCGCCCGTCTGGCTCGGATTCATCTTTCTGCTCGATCCGATCAATCGACGGCTGGGAGGTGAATCGCTGGCGCGCGATTTCCATGAGGGTCGATTCGACCGCTTCAAGAATCTCGTGCTCAGCGGGTTCCTGTGCGGCATCCTGTGGGAATTCTGGAACTATTGGGCGCGCGCCAAGTGGCATTACACCGTGCCCATCATGGAGCGGTTCAAGATTTTCGAAATGCCGGTCCCTGGCTATTTCGGCTTCCCGGCCTTCGCGCTCGAATGCTTCACCATGTATGTTTTCCTGCGCATCGCCGTGATGTACATGGGCTCCGGCTTTCGCTTGTCGCCGCCGCAGCGGACCGACGCGCAGTTCAGCCGGGGCGGGATCGGGTCGACGCGGCACCACGGCCGAACGATTGCGTTGTAATTTTGGCGGGGCGGCGCTTAAATAGACGCCTTCATGGCCGCGATCCTCGAGCGGGAGATCAAGCTGCGGTTCACCAGCGCCGAAGAGGCCCGAGCGGCGGTCCTGGCCCTGGGCGCCACGCCAATGCGAGGCCGGCGCCTGCAGGAAGACTGCCTCTTGGACACTCCCGACGGGATGCTCAAGCAGCGCCGGACGGTGCTTCGCGTCCGCATGGAATCGGGCAAGAGCCTGGTGACGTTCAAGGGGCCGGTCCAACCTGCTCCGGTGAAGGTGCGCGCTGAACTGGAAACCGTCGTCGGCGATGGGCCCCTCCTCCTCAAGATTCTCGAGGAACTCGGCTTTCAGCCTTGGTTCCGGTATCAGAAATACCGCGAGGAATTCGCACTCGACGAAGTGATTGTCGCAGTCGACGAAACGCCTCTCGGAACCTTTGTCGAGATCGAAGGCGGGGATCGCGGCATCGCCGAGACCGCAGTCGCACTCGGTCGCGGACCGAGTGACTACCTCCTCGATTCGTACCGGTCGCTGTTCTGCGAGCACTGCCGCCAGCGGGGTGTCCCGGTCACCGATATGCTCTTCGACGAGAGCGAATAGCCGGTGGGAGTCTCCCACGCTCTTGTCCTGACGGCTGGGCTCGGCACCCGCCTGCGGCCGCTCACCGAAGTGCGTGCCAAGCCTGCTATCCCGGTCGCCGGCGTTCCTCTGATCCGCCGCATCGTCGGCTGGCTCGCATCGCAAGGAGTCGCCGACATCGTCCTCAACCTGCATCATCGTCCCGAAACGATCACTGCCGTCATGGGCGATGGAAGTGACCTTTCGGTCAGGGTTCGATACTCGTGGGAGCAGCCGAGGGTTCTGGGCGCCGCCGGTGGCCCACGCCAGGCGCTCTCGATCGTCGGAGTCGAGTCGTTTCTCCTGATCAATGGCGATACGCTCACCAACGTCGACCTTCAGGCGTTGGGTGAGGCCCACCAGAAGGGTGGTGCTGTCGTGACGCTGGCCTTGGTACCGAATACGTCGCCGAATCGATACGGTGGCGTCAAGCTCGACGGCGAGCACCGGGTGATCGGATTCCCACCTCGTGGAGAGGCCGAAAGCACATACCATTTCGTCGGCGTACAGCTGGTTCAAGGCGAAGCCTTTGCCTCCCTGCCAGCCGGCCAGCCCGCCCAGTCCATCGGCGGCGTCTACGACGCCCTGATCGCCGAGCGTCCGGGATCGGTCAGAGGGTTTGTGAGCGACGCTTCCTTTCTGGACATCGGCACGGTGGCCGACTATTGGGCGACGTCGTGGTCATTGATCGACGCTGCCGGTCCGTCTGACGGTGCAGTGGGTCAGCGTGTTCATATCGATACAACTGCACGCGTCTCGCGTTCGATCTTGTGGGACGATGTCGAAGTATCGGCCGGGTGTGTGCTCGAAGACTGCGTGGTCACGGACCGGGTCCACGTGCCGGGTGGCGCCCATTTCCGCCGTACGATTCTGATGCGGGCCGCTGATGGCACGAATCGTTCTTCGCCCTTGCCGCTATGACAACTCCTGATCCGTTGACGGCTGAAGGCCTCGAGGTCCGTGACCGAATCGATCGGTATCTGGTCGACAACGGCCTGGACGCTGCGGTGACTCAAGTCGTACCACTTACCGGCGACGCGTCGGACCGGCGTTACTTCCGGCTGCTTCATCCCGACGGCCGCTCGTTCGTGTTGGCTGTTCACGCCGGTTCGATAGACTTCGCGTCGCTGCCCTTCGCGAACGTCGCCGAGCTGCTGCGGCGAATGTCGCTGCCCGTGCCAGCACTCCTGGGGCATTCCGATCCTCTGGGCATTCTCTCGCTCGAAGACCTGGGCGACGTGACGCTTCAAGCCCACGTAGGGACTGGAGCCGCAGTCGAGCACGCAGCGCTCTACCGGCAGGCCGTGTCGTTCATCGAGCTCCTGCAACGCCGCGGCGCCGAATTCGACTCGGATGGGTATGTTCCCTACCGTATTTCATTCGACGTGGCGAAGCTCACGTGGGAGCTCGATTTCTTCGTCAAGCATTTCGTGGAGGGCTATCGCGGCGCGGCGCTCTCAGCGCCGCAGCGAGCCGCTCTCAACGAGGAATGGGCTTCGATCGTCGGCGAGCTGGCTGCCGAGCCGCGGGTCCTGTGTCACCGGGACTACCACAGCCGCAACCTCATGCTGCACAACGGCAGCCTCTACATCATCGACTTTCAAGACGCCCGCATGGGACCGGACACCTACGATCTCGTCTCGCTCTTGCGAGACTCTTACGTCGACCTCGCCGATCGAGACGTGGACGACCTCGTCGCCTATTTTCTGGCCCTCAAAGGACCCGGCGGGCACGCCGGGCCCGATGACCGAGCGTTTCGCACGCGGTTTGACGTGATGGCCGTCCAACGCAACCTCAAGGCGCTTGGCACGTTTGGCTATCAAGCCATGGCGCGTCGAAACCCCGTCTACATCCAGTACATCCCGCGCACGATCGCATACCTTCGAACGAACCTCGAGAAGTATCCGCGCTTTTCGCGGCTGCGTGAGGTGCTGGCCGGGCATGTGGTCGAACTGCGATAGTAGAATCCAGCTTTAGTGGTCAAACGACAGTTCGGGGTGTCCACTCACCTCTACCATGGCCAGCGGCTGAGTCGCGAGCATCTCCTCGAAATTGCCGCATTTGGCTTCGATTCAGTCGAGCTCTTTGCGACGCGGACACACTTCGACTATCACAGCGCTGCGGCCGTAGCCGACTTGCAGGGCTGGTTAGCGGACGCAGGACTGGTGTTGCACGGTATCCACGCGCCGGTCAACGAAAGCTATGTCGGAGGCCGCTGGGGCAAGGCACTGACGCTCGCAAGCGTCGACCCTGGCGAACGCGCGCGCGCGATGGGTGAAGCCGAACGAGCGCTGCACATTGCGCGCAGAATTCCTGCCACGGTGCTTGTCGTCCATCTGGGTGTGCCGCGGACGCAATCGTCAGCGCCCGACGACAACAATCGCGACGCGGCACGGCGCAGCATCGAAGAACTGCAGCGGCTCGCAGCGCCGCTCGACGTTCGCATCGCGGTCGAAGTCATTCCAAACGAGCTGTCGCGAACCGGATCGCTCGTGTATTTCGTCGAAGAAGATCTCGAGGTCCCTGAAGTTGGTATCTGCCTAGATTTCGGGCACGCGCACCTCGAAGGGGACCTGCTCGATGCCATCGAGACGGTGTCCGGCCATCTCATCGCGACACACGTCCACGATAACCGTGGACGAACCGACGATCACCTCGTTCCGTTCGAGGGTACGATCGAGTGGCCGGCAGCGATGACGGCTGTGCAGAAAGTCGGCTACGACCAGACGCTGCTGTTCGAAATCGCAGCGCACGGGTCGCCGAAGGAGACACTTGCGCGGGCCCAGAGGGCTCGCGCGAGACTGGAACGGATGCTCGCGGATTGAGAAGGGCTGGACGACGGCGATGCATGTCTATATCGAGGAAATTGCGAAACACGAGGGCGAAGAAGTTACCCTCAAGGCGTGGCTGCACAACCGTCGTTCGAGCGGCAAGATTCACTTTCTCATCGTGCGCGATGGCACAGGATTCATCCAGGCGGTGATGTCGAAGGCCGCCGTCGGCGACGACATGTTCAAGGCGGCCGATCATCTCTCGCAGGAGACCTCGCTGACGGTGACGGGAAAGGTCCGGGCCGACGCGCGGGCGCCGAGCGGCTACGAGATCGATGTGAAAAGCATCCAAGTCGTCGGCGAGTCGCAGGACTACCCGATCACGCCGAAGGAGCATGGCGTCGACTACCTCCTCGACCGTCGTCACCTGTGGATCCGGAGCGAACGGCAACAAGCCATCCTGCGGGTTCGGCACGAAATCATCAATGCGGTTCGAGATTTCTTCAATGGTCGTGGCTTCATTCTCGCCGACACTCCGATCTTCACTCCGGCAGCATGCGAAGGGACCACGACGCTCTTCCCCGCTCAATACTTCGACGAACAAACGGCCTACCTCACTCAAAGCGGCCAGCTGTACAACGAGGCCAACGCCATGGCGCTCGGCCGCGTGTACTGCTTTGGGCCGACTTTTCGCGCCGAGAAATCGAAGACGCGGCGTCACTTGACGGAATTCTGGATGGTCGAGCCGGAGATGGCCTACGCCGACCTGAACGACGTGATGGAGTTAGCGGAAGGCCTCCTTGTCTACGTCGTCGGACGGGCGCTCGACACCCGTCGCCGCGAGCTGAAAGTGCTCGAGCGCGACGTCACTGCACTCGAGCGCGTCAAGGCGCCGTTTCCGCGCATCACCTACGACGAAGCCGTGACGATCTTGAAGGAGAAGGGGCTGCCATTCGAGTGGGGCGGCGACTTCGGAGGTCCTGACGAAACCGCGCTCTCGGAGCACTTCGATCGTCCCGTGATGGTTCATCGGTATCCCGCGGCCGTCAAGGCCTTCTACATGAAGCCCGACCCGGACCGGCCGGAGCTCGCGCTCGGAGTCGATGTCCTCGCCCCGGAAGGTTACGGCGAGATTATCGGAGGCGGCCAACGCCTCGACGAGCTCGATCTGCTCTTGAAGCGGATCGAGGAGCATCAGCTGCCCAAAGAGGCGTTCGACTGGTACCTCGACTTGCGCCGATATGGCAGCGTGCCGCACGGCGGGTTCGGCATGGGTATCGAACGGGCGGTCGCGTGGATCTGCGGCCTCGAACACGTGCGCGAGACGATCCCGTACCCGAGGATGCTCTACCGACTCTATCCGTGAACGGGTTTCGTGCATGGTAGTCTGTGCGCGAAGCCATCACTTGCGAGGTCACTCATGAGCCGGACGTCCCTGAAAGTGAACGGTCAGATGCACGTGGTTGACGTGGACGCCGACTGCCCACTTCTCTACGTCCTGCACGATACGCTGGCCTTGAACAATCCGCGATTCGGATGTGGCTTGGGTCAGTGCGGCGCGTGCACGATCCTGATCGATAACCGTGCCGTGCGGTCGTGCACGCTGCCGGTCTCGCGAGCGGTGGGAAAGGATATCGTGACGCTCGAAGGGCTCGGAACGCCCGAGAACCCGCATCCGGTTCAGAAAGCGTTCATCGACGAGCAGACGTTCCAGTGCGGGTACTGTCTCAACGGCTGGGTCATGACGGCCAAGGCGCTCTTGGACAAGACACCCCATCCAACCGATCGCGATGTGCGAGAAGCATTCGAGAGCCTTGTTTGCCGCTGCGGCAGCCACGTCCGAATCTTCGCCGCTGTGCGACGCGCGGCGGGACGCACACAATCCGCATAGCGGTCAGCATCTTCACGAGCGAAAGAGGAGCGTTGACGTGGCTCTACGAAGCACCCTTTCAAGAAGAGCGTTTGTCAAGGAAGCGGGAGGCCTCCTGATTGGATTCAGTCTGATCGATGCCTCGGTCGTGCCCGAGGTGCTGGCCCAGTCTTCTTCGCCGCCGGCCGGCAACCCCGCGGCGAGCCGCTTGGATGCCTGGCTGCGGATAGATAGAGACAACCGCGTCCGCATCTTCACGGGCAAGGTCGAGATTGGCATGGGAGTGGACACGGCATACACACAGATTGTGGCGGAAGAATTGGACGTGGCGCCCGAGCGCGTCAGCTTGGTCATGGGCGACACCAGCACGACGACCGATCAGGGCGGCGTTGGAGGCAGTACCTCGATCAGCCTCGGCGCCAGACCGTTGCGCAACGTGACGGCCACGGCGCGAGCGTTGCTGCTGCAGCTGGCTTCCCAGCGTCTCGTCGCTCCGGTCGAACGTCTCGAAGTACGGAACGGCGTCGTGAGCGTTGTTGGTGAGTCGTCGACTCGCGTGTCGTATGGCGATCTCGTGTCGGCCGACGGATTGAACGATGCGTTGAAAGTTTCAGGGGCCGGATTCGGTCTCAACGTCGAAGGCGCCGCAAAGCCAAAAGATCCTGCCCTGTACACCGTCGTCGGAACCTCGATTCCGCGCGTCGACCTCGGACCGAAGATTCTCGGGCGTTTCCAATACGTCACCGACGTCCGAGTCCAGGGCATGCTTCATGGTCGCGTCGTTCGACCGTCCAGGACCGGCGCGACGGTGATCAGTGTTGACGAGGCGTCAGTAAAGGCAATCCCCGGTTACGTGCGGAGCGTGGTGAAGGGAAGCCTGGTCGGCGTTCTGGCAGAGACTGAATGGGCCGCAGTCAAAGCGGCGCGAGCCCTGAAAGTGGTCTGGTCGTCTCCAGCGGCCACGTTCCCAGATCAAAAAGATCTGTACGCGCACATGCGCACCGCGACTCCGAAAGCGAGCAAACAAACGCTTTCGCGTGGTGACGTCGCCTCCGCGCTTTCGAAAGCGGCGAGGACCATTGAAGCCTCGTACGAAACTCCGTTCCAGTCACATGCCACCATGGATCCGGGCTGTGCGGTGGCCGACGTCCGGACGGACGGGGTAACGACTGTCTGGTGTGGAGCACAGAAACCTCATGCATTGCAGAGAGGGTTTGCCGAGCTGTTGGGACTTCCCCTCGATCGAGTGCGCGTGATCTGGGTTCAGGATGCCGGGTCCTACGGTCGACCGGGCTTCGAAGACGCTGCGGCGGACGCGGTTCTGCTGTCTCAGGCGGTCGGCAGGCCCGTGCGCGTTCAGTGGAGCCGCGCGGACATGACCGCATGGGGCACCAAGGGCCCCGCGGTCATCTACGAACTCGTCGCCGCGCTCGACGATCGGTCGGACGTGGCCGCGCTCCGCTTCACTTCGCGCGCCTTCTCTGGCGGCGAGATCATGTATCTACCCTCGACGGCCGGAAACTTCCTGGGCGCGCAGCTGACCGGCGTGCCAAACACTTCTGGCGTGGACGAATTCGCGGAATGGGGCGGAGAAGCACCAGCCTACGCGTTCGGCAACCTCGACGCGTCGGCCCATGTTCTCCATGGGTTCCATGCCGTCGCGTCCCCGCTCAGGTCGACGCACCTGCGCGATCCGGAGGGTCCCGCGACCTCGTTCGCCGTCGAATCGTTCATCGATGAAATCGCCTCTGCAACAGGCGTGGATCCCGTCGAATTTCGTCTCAAGCATATCGAAGAGCCGCGTGCCAAAGCGGTATTGACGGCGGCTGCCGAAAAGGCGGGCTGGGATAAACGGCCTTCGCCGAAAAAAGGCGCAACGCGAAGCGAGCTCGCGACAGGCCGTGGGATTGCGTTGGGCACGCGAAATGGCACGTACGTGGGCACGATCGCCGACGTCGAAGTCAACCGCCGGACCGGCGCCGTGCGGGTCACGCGTTTCGTCTGCGCCCACGACTGCGGACTCATCGTGAATCCCGACGGCTTGCGGAGCACGATTGAAGCGAATCTCATACAGTCGCTCAGTCGTAGCTTGTGGGAAGAAGTCACGTTCGATCGCAGCCGCGTGACGAGCGTCGACTGGCGCACATATCCAGTCGCCCGCGCGTCCGACATTCCGGCGCAGGTGGACGTCGTGCTGCTGAACCGCCCGGACCTGCCGCCTGGCGGCGCTGGCGAGCCATCCACGCGTCCGACAACCGCTGCGATTGCCAACGCCATCTTCGATGCGACCGGGGCGCGCGTCCGCACGATGCCGCTCACCCCGCCACGAGTCAAGGCAGCCATCGAGCGGGCCCAAGCCGGCTAGACGGTCACTCGGGAAATTGGGTGATTGCCGGGTGTTTGAGCGACAATTGTTCGTTTGGCGATCTGATCACTCAATTCCCATACGAACTCAATGAAGATTGGTTTGATTTCTCTTGGCTGTCCCAAGAACCTCGTCGACTCGGAAGTCATGCTCGGAATGGCCAGGGAGGCCGGTCACGAACTGACGAACGACGAGTCTCGCGCTGACGTCCTCGTCGTCAATACCTGCGCCTTCATCGATTCGGCCAAACAGGAATCCATTGACGCCATCCTGGAAATGGCAGAGCACAAGAAGACGGGGGCCTGCCGGCGACTCATCGTCACAGGGTGTCTGGCAGAACGATATCGGGAGGAGCTCAAGGCGGAGATTCCCGAAATCGACGCCGTGCTCGGAACGGGTGATGTCCCCGAGATCGTCAAGGCCATCGCCGGGACCACCGCTTCCCAGAGTGGAGTGCCACTGACCTTCTATCGCCGGTCCGATGCTCAACACCGGGCATCCGGCAGGCGGTCCGCTTCCCCCGACACGTTGCACGAAAGACCGCGACCGTCCTACATCTACGACGCAGACACCCCGCGCGTGCTGGCCACACCACGTCATTATGCGTATCTCAAGGTTGCGGAAGGCTGCGACTATAAGTGCGCGTTCTGCATCATTCCCACTCTCCGCGGCGCCTATCGCAGCCGGCCAGCCGACTCAATCGTCCGCGAAGCGCGAGCCCTGGCTGAGCGAGGTGTCAAGGAGCTCTTGCTCATCTCTCAGGACACGACCTTTTATGGCATCGATCGCCGCGAGCGCGGCGCGCTGGGCCGGCTGCTGCGCGAGCTGAACCGTATCGACGGGTTTGAATGGATTCGCCTCCTCTATCTCTACCCAACCACGATCGACGACGAGACGCTTGCGGCAATGGCCGAGTGCGAGAAGGTGTGCAAGTACATCGATCTGCCGCTCCAGCACGCATCCAACCGTGTGCTGCAACGGATGAAACGCCCTGGCACACGTCAGAAGTACGACGCACTGCTGGCGCATATTCGCACGAGCGTCCCCGGCGTCTCGCTCCGCACCACCTTCATTCTCGGGTTTCCTGGTGAGACCGACGAAGACGTGGCGCAACTCTGTTCGTTCGTGGCCGACCATCGATTCGACCACGTCGGGGCCTTCACCTACTCGCACGAGGAAGGCACCTCGGCCCATGCGCTGCAGGACGACGTCCCCGCCCCGACCAAGACCGCGCGTCGCGCTCGGGTGATGAGGCTGCAGAAACGACTGGCCCAGACCCGAAATCACGCGCGGGTAGGCGGACGCGCACGGGTGCTCATCGACGGGCCGGCCGACCACGAGCTGGTCTTGCGAGGCCGCCTTTCCAGCCAGGCACCCGACATCGACGCCTCGGTGTTCCTCACCGACTGCGATCCCTCGAGGTTCAGGGCCGGCGATTTCGTTGATGTCGAGATCGTTGGGGCGAAGGAGTACGACCTTGTCGCGCGCCCGCTCGCGACCTCGCCCCAAGCGTCGTCTCCCGGGCAGGCGCTCCCCGGTTAACGGAGTTAACGGAGTTAACGGAGTTCAGTGAGTTCGGTCGAGCTCGGGTTCGAACTGCCCCGTCCCTTCGAGAGCCAAAACCAAAACGCCTGCGACGCGGCCTGCTCCAGGCGGGCCTAACCGATCACTGTGATATAGTTAATGATTCAAAGCCTGGCTGAAGACCAGAGTGGGCGAGTGCCCACTTTTTTAGTTTAAGGCCCAGCTCGGTCCGGTTTCGACCGGACATTCCGAACGTGCATGGTGGTCGTCGACCTGATCGACAAGCTTCGGGCCATCGCCGAACGCGTCGCCGGATCGTACGGGCTCGAGATTTTCGACGTGCAGTACCGCCGCGAGGCTGGCGGCATGGTGCTTCGCGTGCTGCTCGATCGGTCAGGCCCTTCGGCGAGGCCGGAAGACAGCGTCAGCGTAGACGATTGCGCGCGCGTGAGCCGCGATTTGAGTGCGATGCTGGACGTCGAGGACATCGTGCCGACGGCTTACACGCTTGAAGTCTCGTCTCCAGGCCTCGATCGACCGCTCCGTCACACCGGCGACTATCGGCGCTTTTCGGGTCGTCGCGCCAAGCTGGTCATGCGCGAAGCGATTGACGGCCAGAGATTCTTCAAAGGGACGCTCGGCGGCATCGAGGGCAACGACGTCCTGATCGACGGCGACGACGGACGGCGTCATCGTGTGCCGATCGAGGTGATCACCCGGGCGAACTTGGAAGTGGATTTCTAGAAATGTCCAATCCTCTGCAACAAACGATCGAGGCGCTCGCCAAGGAAAAAGGGATCGAGCCGGATGTCGTCATCAGCGCGATTGAAGAAGCCGTCGCCACGGCCTCGCGCAAGTATTACAAGACCGGGGAGAACCTCAAGACCCGGTTCAATATGGAAACGGGACAGGTCGACCTGTTTGCCTTGAAGCAGGTCGTCCAGGACGTGACGAACCCTGCGACCGAGATCGCGCTCGAGGAGGCCCGGCAGCTGTACCGCGAGGTCTACGGCGAAGAAGTCGCGAATAGCATCGAGCTCGGTGACGAGATGGAATTCCCCAAGCCGACCGAGGTACTGGGCGAATCGCCGCTCAAACGGCCAAGCAGGTGATCTTTCAGAAGGTGCGGGAGGCCGAGCGCGAGAACATCTTCGCCGAATACAACCAACGCATCGGCGAGGTGGTCAACGGCACGGTCAAGCGTTTTGAAAACGGCGACATCATCATCGAGGTCGGCCGCATTGAAGCCGTGCTGCCGCGCAAGGAACAGTCGCGCGCCGAGAGCTACACGCCCGGCGATCGCATCCGAAGCGTCATCAAAGGCGTGAACCGGAGCGCCAAGGGTCCGCAGATCGTGCTTTCGCGCACGGATCCGGCGTTGCTCATCAAGCTCTTCGAGCAGGAGGTCCCCGAAATCTACGACGGCACCGTGGTGATTCGTGGCGCCGTGCGCGAAGCGGGTGACCGGGCAAAAGTCGCCGTCTTTTCCCGCGAGCGCGATGTTGATCCGGTCGGGGCCTGCGTTGGCATGAAGGGCACGCGGGTCCAGTCAATCATCCGCGAGCTGCGCGGCGAGAAGATCGATATCGTCGAATTTTCGGAGGATCCGATCGCATTCGTCACCAACGCCCTCAGCCCGGCGAAGGTGCAACGCGTTTCGATCGTCGATGACCACGAAAGGGTCATGGAGGTCATCGTCGAAGACAAGCAGCTCTCGCTGGCAATTGGCAAGAAAGGTCAGAACGTACGGCTGGCGGCCAAGCTGACCGGCTGGCGCATCGACATCAAGAGCGAGGAGGAAAAACGCCGCGAAGTCGAAGCCCAGTTCGATGGCCTCGAAGTGGCGACGGAACACACGGACGCCGAAACTCCGTCGGAGGAGACCGAGGACACCCCGCTTCCCTACTCATTGGCCGGCATTGGAGAAAAAACCGTCCGTAAGCTGGTTGAGGCCGGCTACCAATCGACTGAGGCGCTTGCCGGCGCGACCGTCGAGCAGTTATCGGAGATTTCGGGAATCGGCGAAAAAACCGCCGAGAAGATTCTTGCGGCCACGCGAGGGGAGGGCGAGCCGGTCGAGGAAAAGACCGCAGACACCGAGCAGTCATGAGCACGGGGTGGCTCGTGGCATCCTGCTGCGAGCATTTGCATTGCTGAGGTTTACCGTTGGCAACAGTCCGGATTTACAAGGTCGCAGAACTCTTGGGCACGACCAGCCAGGAAGTCACTGCCCTGCTCAAGCGCGATCATGGCATCGAGGTCAAAAGCGCCTCGAGCACGATCGAGGAAGTCGTCGCCCGCCAATTTGTGGAGCGCCTCGCTCGTCAACGGAACATCTCGCTTCCGAGCGGCGACATTTTCGCCGAGACGCCACCGCTCAAAGGCAAGAAGGGTGCACCGGCAAAGAAACCGGCCGAGCCGCCCAAACCGGCCGCGCCGGTACTGCCGCCGCCGCGTCTCGTCAAGACCGTGAAGCCCATCGTCGTCTCGACGCCCGAAGCGGCGCCGGCTGAGGAGCCCGAGGCCGTCGAAGAACCGGTGGTCGAAGAACCAGTTGAGGCGGAACCGGTGGCCGTGGCCGAAGCGGCCCTGGGGGAAGCTCGGGTCGAGCCGACGACTGCGCAAGTGCCCGTCGTCGCTGAGCACCGCGAGCCCGTGGTGCCGGCAGCGCCATCGGTTTCGGTTCCAAAAGCGCCGCCGCCTGGTCGTGTAGTTCCACCTACCCTGCGACTGCGGATCGAAGAACAACCACCCTCGTCGGGTGCGCATGCGAGCAGCCCGGTCCCTCGAGTCGTTCCGCGTCCAGTTCCACGGGTCGAGCGTCCTGCCGCCCCGCCTGCGTCCGCCCGACCGGCGGCTAGTTCCGCGGGGCAGACCAGTCCCACGGCTGCACGCCCGTCAGCGCCGCCGACGACCCGTCCGGCCGGAGTGCCTCCGCGGCCGACGCCGTATTCAGGTCCTGGAATTCGACCTTCAGCACCGCCCGGCGGTCCTCGGCCGTTGCCTTCGCAGCCAATACGCGCCCAGCAGCCTGGAGCGCAGAGGCCGGGTCAATACCCCCAGCGTCCGGGGGCCCGATGCGTCCTCCCATGCGACCGCCAATGTCGGGACCGCGCCACGGTCCGCCTGTTCGCCGGGAGCCCTTGGTGCGGCCGTCTGCACCGCCGCCGCCGGCTGAGCCGCCGCCAGTCACGCGGACGATCACCCTGGCTGAAGGGATGACGGTCAAGGACCTTGCTGACAAGCTCGACGTGCGCGTCAAGGACGTCCTGGCGAAGCTGCTCATGAAGCGGCTCATGCTGACGATCAACTCCACGCTGGACACCGAAACCGCCCTGATGATCAGCCGCGAGTTCGGTGCGGACGTGCAGATGCGCAGTTTCGAGGAGGAGCTGCTGCAAGGGGACACCGAAGAACTGCATCCGGAGGACGTCATTGCGCGGGCGCCGGTCGTCACCGTGATGGGTCACGTCGATCACGGCAAGACCAGCTTGCTCGACGCAATCCGAGAGACTCGCGTGGCTGAACGCGAAGCCGGCGGGATCACCCAGCATATCGGCGCCTACCATGTGACCATCAACAGCCGAAACATCGTGTTTCTCGATACGCCCGGCCACGAGGCGTTCACGCTGATGCGCGCCCGCGGAGCCAGAGTGACGGATTTGGTCATTCTGGTCGTTGCGGCTGACGATGGGGTGATGCCGCAGACGAAGGAGGCTATCGACCATGCGAGAGCAGCCTCCGTTCCGCTGATTGTGGCAATCAACAAGGTCGACAAGCCGAATGCCAATCCAGAACGGGTGAAGCGCGAGCTGACCGAGCTCGACCTCATGCCCGAGGAATGGGGCGGCAAGACAGTCACTGTGGAAGTGTCGGCAAAAAAGAAGCAGAACCTCGAGTTGCTGCTCGAAATGATCCTGCTCGTCACCGATATCGGGGAGCTCAAGGCGAACCCGAAACGCAATGCCTCGGGGGCGGTGCTCGAGGCCAAGCTCGACAAAGGCCGTGGGCCCGTCGCGACAATTCTCGTGCAGGACGGCACGCTGCACGTCGGCGACACCTTCATCGCCGGGCCGATTGTGGGTCGCGTTCGAGCGCTGATCGACGATCGCGGTCGGCCGGTCAAAGCGGCCGGACCGTCGGTGCCGGTGGAAGTGCTGGGCCTCGCGGGGTTGCCGCAACCGGGAGATGCATTCCAGGCGCTGGCGGATGCCGCGAAGGCGCGGCAGATTGCCACGTTCCGTCAGGCGCAAGCCAAGGAACGGGCGCTCGGTGCCAAGGGCGGCCGCCTGACGCTCGAGTCGCTGAGGGAGCAAATCGCCGAGGGCGGCATCAAAGAGCTGCCGGTCATCATCAAGGCGGACGTTCAAGGCTCGGCCGAAGTGCTGGCTGACTCGCTGACAAAGCTGACGGACGAAAAGGTCAAGATTCGAATCATCCACGCCGGCGTTGGTGCGGTGAACGAGTCCGACGTCCTGCTGGCTTCCGCGTCAAACGCGATCATCATCGCGTTCAACGTTCGACCCGATCGGAACGCCGAGGAAATCGCCACGCGCGAGCGCGTCGAAATCCGACAGCACTCGGTCATCTACAACGTGACGGACGAAATGAAGAAGGCGATGGCCGGCCTGCTCGATCCGACGTTCAAGGAGGTTCGCCTCGGGATCGCCGAGGTTCGCAACATCTTCAAGGTGCCCAAGTACGGCACGATCGCCGGCTGCATGATCACTGAAGGACGCATCACGCGCGCCGGCGATACCCAAGCACGGCTGTTGCGCGATAACATCGTCGTCTACGAAGGGAAAATCGGATCGCTGAAGCGTTTCAAGGACGATGTCAGCGAGGTCAAAGCCGGCTTCGAGTGCGGCATCGGGTTCGAGAAGTTCAACGACATCAAGGTCGGCGATGCGATCGAGGTGTTCGTCATGGAACGCGTCGCGGTAATCGCCTAACTCTTCAGCTGCCAGTCCTCAGGTTCCCAAGCTTCCGGCCGACGGCAAGCTGAGAGCTGACAGCTGGAAGCTAACAGCTGACAACCGAGAGCCGAAAGCTGAGAGCTGAAGTGGTGGTTGCCCTCTTGACCGTCGAGCTTCATGTGGCCGGATCGCAGTCGCTCAAAGACAAGCGCATGGTGATCCGGCGCGTCAAGGATCGACTCAAGAAGTTCAACGTCGCCGTCTCTGAAGTGGAGCATCAGGATCTGTGGCAGCGGGCCGGCCTCGCCGTCGTGACCGTCAGCACGGACCAGGCGCATGCGGACCGTGAATTGGCGGCCGTGGCGGACGAGATCGAGCGGGTCGAGCCCGGTCTCATCACGCGGACGGAGCTCGAGTTTCTGACGTGACATTCACAATTTGCACGGAATCGACCAGGCGAGCTCTCGCAGGCCTCGCTTCGGACCGTTCTGCCGTGTGCGCTTTGTGAATGTGAATTGCGCCCTGTGAATCCCCCGGATGTCCCAAGGCTCACGCCCAAGTCGCGTCGCCGACCAACTGCGTGCGGAGCTCGCACAGTTGCTGGCTCGCGAAGTGCACGATCCGGGCATCGGGTTCGTGACGCTGACGCGCGTACATCTGAGCCCGGACCTGCAGGTCGCCCGCGTGTTCTACACCACTCTGGGCGACGAAACGCGGCGTCGCGACACCGCGCGAGCGCTCGATCGCGCGGCGTCGTTCATGCGGCGGCAGATCGGCTCGCGGCTGCGGCTCAGACGGGTGCCCGAGCTCAAATTCATCTACGACGATTCGATAGCCGGCCAGGACCGCATCGAGCAGATCTTGACCGAGATTCACGCTGAGCGCGCAGATTCACACGATGATGACCCATCCCCCGACGAGTAGCCACGACGTGATTGAGGAGATTGTCGACTCGATTCGCGCCAGACAACGGTTCGTCATTTCGTCGCATGAGAGGCCGGATGGCGATTCCATCGGTTCGCAACTGGCGATGGCGTCGGCCCTCAGAACGCTCGGCAAAGACGTGGTCGTTGTCAACAAGGACGCCGCGTCCGGACCCTTGATGACGTTTCCGGGCGTGCCCGAGATCGAAATCGCAAACCGCATCGAAGGATCGTTTGACGCGGCCATCATCATGGAGTGCGGCGATCTGCGCCGCACTGGGATTGACGGTCTCGACCGGTTCTTCATCATCAACATCGATCATCATCCCGGCAACGCGGCCTTCGGCCAGGTCAACTGGTTCGATTCGAGCGCCGCGGCGTGTGGCGAGATGGTCTACGAGCTGATCGGCGCCCTGGGCGTCCCGCTGTCGACTGAGATTGCCACGCACATCTATCTCGCGATCCTCACGGATACCGGGTCGTTCCACTACCCCGGCATCTCGCCGCGCACGTTCGAGATCTGCGGCCACACGTTGCGAGCCGGCGTCGACCCGGTGCTTGTCGCCCGACAGATTTACGACAGCAACACCCTGGGACGGCTGAAAGTGTATGGCGCGGTACTGAGCGCCATGCAATTGGATGCGACGGGCCGAATCGCCATCCTCCAGGTGAATCCGGAAATGGTTCGAACCGCAGGTGGCAGCTACGAAGACACGGACGGACTGGTCAGCCTTCCGCTGTCGGTCAAGGAAATCGAGGCTGTCGTGTTTCTCAAGCAGCTCGACGGGGAGGAGTGCCGAATCAGTATGCGCTCCAGAGGCGAGATCGATATCGGCGCCGTCGCCAAGGAGTTCGGCGGCGGCGGCCACAAGAACGCCGCGGGATGTACGGCTCACGGCGCGATGGACACACTGCGGGCGCTCTTTGTCGAGAAGATCGGGCAGGCGATTGACAATGGACGGAGTGCTTGTCGTTGACAAACCCGTCGGCCCCACCTCGCATGACGTCGTGGCTCGAGTGCGACGCGCGATCGGCGAGCGGCGCATCGGCCACACAGGGACCCTCGATCCAGCCGCCAGCGGGGTGCTGCCGCTCGTCATTGGCCGCGCAACGCGTCTCGCCCGGTTTTTGAGCGCCAGCGACAAGCGTTACGAGGCGCTCGTCCGATTGGGTTTCTCGACCAACACGGGAGACGCAGATGGAGAGCCCGCGAGCGCGGTGTTCACGGGCCCGCTGCCTTCTCGAGAAGCCGTCGAAGCTGCCTTGAACGCTTTTCGCGGCACGTTCTTGCAGCAGCCGCCTGCGTACTCGGCCAAGAAGATCGCCGGCCGCAGAAGCTACAAAATCGCCCGTGCGGCGGCATCCCACCGGGACGCACAGACGCTTCCCGAGCCCGTCAGCGTCACCGTTCAGTCGATCGGCATCACATCGGTCGATGGGAGACGTGATCGCGCTTCGCGTCGACTGTTCGTCAGGATTCTATGTCCGCTCGCTCGCGCACGACCTGGGCGAAACCCTCGGCACAGGTGGCCATCTCATCGGACTTCGGCGAACCGCGGTTGGCGACTTCACCTTGCCGCAGGCCGTGTCGCTGGCGACGGCCGAACGAGATCGGGCGGCGACGGTCGCCGCCATCGTGCCGATGCCCCGCCTGCTGCTCCGGCTCTCGTCGGTGGTACTGACAGTGGAGGGCACTCGGCATGCCGTCCACGGACGCGATCTCGGACCCGGCGATTTCGCGGCGGCGCCGACCATCCCGCGCCAATCGTGGGTCAGATTGCTGGACCAGCGAGGAGATCTCGTGGGCGTCGCGCGACCGGTGGTGCCCTCCGGGTTTTTGCATCCGGCAGTCGTTCTGATCTAACATGTTGGGCTTGTTCGACTAAAATATTTTCGACATACGGCGGTCTGGGCAGCCGGATTTCTGGGCCGTTCGTGGAGGACAGCGTGACGCTGAGCAAAGACCGCAAGACGGAGTTGATCGGCAGCTACAAAACGCATGGATCCGACACCGGCTCTCCCGAAGTTCAGGTCGCCATCCTGAGCGAACGCATCAACGACCTGACCGAGCATTTCAAGGCACACGCCAAGGATCATCATTCCCGCCGCGGTTTGTTGATGCTCGTCGGACGCCGCCGGCGCCTGCTCGACTATCTCAAAACCAAGGATGCCCAGCGTTACGCGGATTTGATCAGGCGCCTCAATATCCGCAAGTAGCGCCTCGGCGCAAAACGTGAAGCCGAAAGTTTCAACGCACAAGTCTCAAGCCTCTCTGATTCGGCCTCCGTTTCACCCTAACCCATCCGAAGTACGTCGGACTTGAGACATTTGATTGAAAGTTCTGGTATGACGACCCGTGAAGTCACAATCGGTCAGCAGACTCTGAGACTCGAAACCGGCAAGCTTGCCAAGCAGGCGGCTGGCGCCGTCATCGTCCGCTACGGCGATTCGGTCGTCTTGGTGACGGCCTGTCGCGCGGCAAACCCGCGTGAAGGCATCGACTTCCTGCCGCTGACGGTGGATTACCGAGAGTACACCTACGCATCGGGCCGGATTCCCGGCGGTTTCTTCAAGCGCGAAGGCAAGCCAGCGGAAAAGGAAGTCCTCACGAGCCGAGTGATCGATCGGCCGATCCGACCCATATTCCCGGCCGGCTGGCGGCACGAAACCCAGATCATCGCGTTGGTTTTGTCGGCCGACTCTGAAAACGATACCGACGTGCTCGCGATCACCGGCGCATCTGCGGCGCTCGCCATCTCGGAGATTCCTTTCGCCAAGACGATTGCCGGCGTGCGTGTCGGCCTCGTCGACGATCAGTACATCCTCAATCCCACCTTCGAGCAGCGCAAGCGGAGCAAGCTGGACCTCGTTGTCGCGGGCAGCAAGGACGGCCTGGTGATGGTCGAGGCGGGCGCCAATCAGGTGTCCGAACCGCAGGTTGTCGAGGCGCTCGAGATTGCGCACGCCGCGATCAAGCAGATCGTCGCGACCATCGACGACCTTGCGCGCGAGGTCGGCAAGAAGAAGGTCGCTGTGGCCGCGAAGGAGATTGGCCACGACTTCTATCGAGAGGTCGAGGAAAAAGTCCTCGTGCCCTTGACCGAGGCCATGAGGATTCGCGGCAAGCTCGAAAATTACGACCGTGTCGATGAGGTGCTCGAGGAGCTCGTGGCCTCGGTGCCGGAAGGCGAAGTCGAGCGCAAAGTCGACGCGAAGCACATCTTCAAGGAACTCAAGGAGAAGGTGCTTCGCGACGAAGCGATCGAACGGGGCCTCCGTCTCGACGGACGCGCGTTTGACGAAATACGCCCGATCTGGAGCGAAGTCGGCGTCCTTCCGCGCACCCACGGATCGGCCGTGTTCACACGTGGCGAAACGCAGGCGCTCGTGACCTGTACGCTCGGCACGGCCGAGGACGCACAGAAGATCGAGAGCTTCGAGGGGGAAGCCTGGAAGAGCTTCATGCTCCATTACAACTTCCCGCCCTTTTCAGTTGGCGAGGTCGCGTTCCTGCGCGGGCCGGGCCGGCGTGAGGTGGGCCACGGAGCGCTGGCAGAGCGGGCTCTGACACCGATGATGCCTGCCGAGGAGCAATTCCCGTACACCGTCCGTGTCGTATCCGACATCCTCGAATCCAATGGCTCGTCTTCGATGGCATCGGTGTGCGGGGGATCGCTGGCGATGATGGACGCGGGTGTTCCGCTGGGCGCGGCTGTCGCCGGCATTGCCATGGGCCTCGTCATGGATGAGAAGACCGGCCGATTCGCGATCCTCTCGGATATTGCTGGTGCAGAGGACCACTACGGCGACATGGACTTCAAGGTCGCGGGCACGGCCGACGGCATTACGGCCCTGCAGATGGACATCAAGGTGTCTGGGATTACCACCGAGATCATGCGCAAGGCGCTCGAGCAGGCGCGCCGCGGTCGTCTTCAGATCCTCGACAAGATGCGTGAAGCCATTGCGGCGCCGCGCCAGAACATCTCGGCCTTCGCGCCGCGAATCGTGACCATCCGAATCCCCGTCGACAAGATCCGCGATGTCATCGGGCCGGGCGGCAAGATGATCCGCAGCATCATCGAGCGTACTGGCGTCAAAATCGACGTCGAGGACGATGGGCGTGTAAACGTCGCATCCGCGGATGGGGCGTCAGCCCAAAAGGCGATTTCGATTATCCAGGAGTTGACCGCGACGCCCGAACTGAACAAAACGTATCTCGGAAAGGTTCAGCGGATTACGGACTTTGGGGCTTTTGTCGAGATCATGCCCGGGACTGATGGGCTCTTGCACGTCTCAGAAATCGCCGCTCACCGGGTGAAAGACGTGCGCGACGAGCTCAAAGAGGGCGAGCAGATCCTGGTTAAGGTCATCAATATCGATCCCACCGGGAAAATCCGGCTCAGCCGTAAGGCACTCCTTCAGGAGGCGGGCGTCACTGGGGCGTCGTCTCAAGGGGGGGTCACCCAGCCCGTCCGGCCAACCTGACGCTGAGTTCGTCGTACAATCAGACAACTGATGACGTTGATGAACACACGGCGGGCCGCGGCCCTGGGCGCGATCGCCGGAGCGCTTGTCTCCGCTTTTCTAATCTCGGCCAAGTCGGGATACGTGGTGGCAGGCGAGGGCCTGACGGCCGCCGGTCAGGAGCCAACCGTCCGCTCGTGGAACGTCACGGCCAGTCGCTACAAGTTCAGCCCGTCCCGCATCGAAGTTTCGCAGAACGACCTCGTGAAGATCGAACTGCGATCCGAGGACATCGCCCACAGCTTGACGATCGACGCGTATCGGATCGCCAAGCGCGTCAGCCCCAGTCACCCCATCACATTCGAGTTCCGTGCCGACCAGCCGGGCACGTTTCCCTTCTACTGCAACCTGCAGATTGAAGACGGGTGCCGCCAGATGCATGGCGAGCTGGTGGTCAAGCCCCGGCGTTAGTTGGGTTGAGACTTTGCCTACCCGTACCCTGCCAGCGCTTTCCTGGTAGCTCTTCAGCTTCGCAAGTCCTATAAAATGGGCGGTCTGCAACCGGTTTTGCTTTGATCGGTGTTAGCTAACGCCATGTCGCTTGCCGAGGGCGCGCGTCTTGGATCGTATGAAATCGTCGCGCTGATTGGCGCGGGCGGGATGGGCGAGGTATATCGCGCACGCGACACCAAGCTCAAGCGCGAAGTCGCCGTCAAGGTCCTGCCAGCAACGTTCTTAGGTGACGCTGACCGCCTTTCCCGGTTCCAGCGCGAAGCAGAGCTGCTCGCGACGCTCAATCACCCCAACATCGCTGCGGTGTATGGGCTGGAGGACGCAGACGGCGCGTCCGGGATCATTCTCGAGCTCGTCGAAGGCCCGACGCTCGCGGAGCAGATCGGCTCGGCCGGGTCTCAAAACCTGGCCTTACCGGAGGTAAGCGGGAGCTCGGCGGCCTCTCCGGCCAAGACAGTTCTCGGTAGGGGCCGGCCCATCCCACTCGACGAGGCGCTCCCGATCGCACGTCAGATTATCGATGCCCTCGAGGCAGCTCACGACAAGGGCATCGTGCATCGCGACCTCAAACCGGCCAACATCAAGATCGCGCCTGACGGCACCGTCAAGGTCCTCGACTTCGGGCTTGCCAAAATAGCGGAATCGCAGGGCACGGCATCATCGTTGTCGCTGTCACCCACGCTGAGCATTCAGGCGACGTACGCGGGAGTCATTCTCGGCACGGCTGCGTACATGAGCCCCGAGCAGGCACGCGGTAAGCCGGTCGACAGGCGAACCGACGTATGGGCCTTCGGCTGCGTACTGTTCGAGATGCTGTCGGGTAAGCAGGTCTTCGAAAGTGCGGGCGACACCGTCTCGGATGCGGTTGCGGCAGTCCTGATGAAGGAGCCGGACTGGAACGCGTTGCCCGCAGATACGCCCGTCCACATTCAGCGGCTGCTCCGCCGGTGTTTGGAGAAGGACCTCAAGAAGCGGTTGCCGCACATCGCCATCGCCCGTTTCGAAATCGATGAGCCATCAGCGTTGGCCGTAGCGGCACCGCCGCCACCGGCAACGGAGCGGGCGGTGTGGAGGCGCGCGCTGCCGGTGCTGCTCGGCGTCACCCTCGCGAGTCTGGTGACCAGCGCGATTTGGTGGACTCAGCGTCCGTCATCGGCAGGACAACCCATCACCCGATTTCCGTTCATGTTGCCAGAGGACCAGAGGTTCACGAATGTCGGCCGCCAGCTTCTGGCGATTTCACCCGACGGCACCCGCATGGTTTATGTGGCCAATGCGCGGCTGTACCTGCGGTCGATGGCGGAACACGAACCAAGGCCGATCGCAGGAACCGAGATCGGCGCCGCTGTTACAGGCGTCGGTATTACAAGCCCTGCCTTCTCGCCGGATGGCCAATCTTTGGCGTTCTGGGCAATGGCGGACGGAACGCTGAAGCGAATCGCTCTGAACGGCGGAGCGGCCGTCACAATCTGTGAGGCGACGAATCCATTCGGCTTGAACTGGGGCACGGACGGGATCGTCTTCGGACAGGGTGCTCGTGGAATCATGCGGGTATCAGCGAACGGCGGCATGCCCGAGCTTCTCGTTGGCGTCAAGGAAGGCGAGGTCGCGCATGGTCCACAGATGCTGCCAGGTGGGCAGGCGGTGCTCTTTACGCTGGCCAACGGCAGCACCGCCGATCGATGGGACACGGCAAAGATCGTCGTGCACTCGTTGAGAACGGGCGAGCAAAAGACGCTCATCGAAGGCGGCGGAGATGCACGCTACTTGCCGACCGGTCACATCGTGTACGCGCGAAGCGGAGTGCTGTTCGCGGTCGCCTTCGACGCCGATCGGCTGGAAGTGAGTCCAGGGCCGGTACCAGTGGTGGAAGGCGTGAGACGAGGCAACCCCACCGGCGCGGCCCAGTTCAGCGTGTCGAACACTGGGTCTTTGATCTACATTCCAGGGCCCGCGACGACGGCAGCCACCGAGCAAGTGCTTGCGCTGGTGGACAGCAAGGGTGTTGTAGAGCCACTCAAGGTTCGGCCGGCGCCTTACGAATTTCCGCGCCTCTCGACAGATGGCAGCCGCGTCGCCGTTGGGACTGACGATGGCAAGGACGCGAATGTCTGGATCTACGAACTTTCAGGCACAACCGCGGCGCGTCAATTGACCTTCGGCGGCCGGAACAAGTTCCCAGTATGGACTGCGGATGGCAGACGGGTCGCGTTTCAATCCGATCGAGAGGGCGATCTCGCCATCTTCTGGCAACTCGCGGATGGCACCGAAACGGCCGAACGGCTGACGAAGCCGGAAAAGGAAATAGCCCACGTTCCCGAATCGTGGTCTCCCGACGGAAAGATCCTTTCATTCGACGTCATCACAGGCTCTCAGCACGCGCTCTGGACACTGGCCCTTGCAGACAAGAAGACGGCGGCATTTGGCGACGTGAGATCTTCAGGTTTTTTCAGTGCCTCGACCTTTTCTCCGAACGGCCGGTGGCTGGCGTACACATCGAATGAAGGAACGGCGGTGTCCGTGTTCGTGCAGCCATTCCCGTCGACGGGGTCCAAATACCTGATCTCCCGAGGAGGGATACATCCGATCTGGTCACCAGATGGCAATGAGCTCTTCTTCATCTCCCAAGGTCAATTCAACGTCGTCAACGTCGTCACGCGCCCGAGCTTTGCGGTCGGGAATACGAGAACGCTGAGGAGCGCTGCACCTACTCGCCTTCGCGGTCCGAGCTTCCCTCGAGACAGCGACATTCTGCGAGACGGCAACCGAGTCATTGGAATCACGACTCCCGACGCCACGCAGTCGGCCCTCGCAAGTTTGAGCATAAACGTGGTCCTCAACTGGTTCGAGGAACTGAGACAGAGGGTTCCAACACGTTAGCGGTACGGCGAGTCTAAAGACTCGCCGCTACCGAGGAGCCACGCCGAGTAGCGAAGAGCTGCCTCCTTCAACAAGACGTGCTAGCGACCAACAAAAGCCTGGGCCGCATCGATACGCTCGTGCACAGGCGGATGGCTGTAGAAGAGCCATTGCACGATCTTCGACGGGTGCTCCTCGGCGAGGTTCTGGGCGCCCAGCCGGCGCATCGCCGAGATGAATGCGTCCGGATTCCGGGTGAGATCGAGCGCGAATCGGTCGGCCTTGCGCTCGTAGGCACGAGACATCGCGTGCGCGACCGGTATCGCCAGGAACGAGACCGCACCCGCGGCCAGCAGCAGCAACGGCAAGCTAGCCACGTCGGCGAGATCACGCAGGCCGAACGTCGCGGCAGACGCCCGGAGCACCTGCGCGGCCAGATAGAAACCGCCAAGAATCAGCACGCTCTCGAGGAGAATGCCCTTCCAGATGTCGCCGTGCACGTGATGGGCGAGCTCGTGCGCGAGTACGACCTCAATCTCGTCGTCGGTATACTCGGCGAGCATCGTATCGGAGACGAGGATGCGCCGGGTCGCGCCAAGTCCGGTCAGCGCCGCGTTCGCCTTCTTCGTCTTGTGGCTCAGCCCCCATTCGTACGCGCCAAGCACGCGCGCACCGGCCCGTTCAGCCAGGGCGAGGAGGCGCCTCCTGAGAGCGTCACGCTCGAGCGGCTTGAGGCGATAGAAGAGGGGGAGCAGCAGAATCGGCGTCACCTGCGTGAGACCGACGACGAACATCGCGAATACCAGTCCCGCTGTCAGCCACCACCACTCCTGAAACGCGGCAATCAAGGCATACAAGACCACTGCGGCTGCACACCCCAGGACGAGGCCAACGAGGAGCGCCTTCACGTGATCGCGCAGCCACGCGCCAAGTTGTTCGTTGGACAGGCCGTATCGACGCTCCAGCACGAAGCCGGCATAGAGGCCGATAGGCGCGCCGCCGATTTCACTGACCAACGTCAGCAGGCAGACGTAGGTCAGGACCGTCGTCTGGGTGAGCCACATCGCGGCTGCAGGCCCGGATCCTGAGACAAGGTAGCCGGCAATCGATTCCGCGACGGAGCGCAGGGTGATACTCGCGCCGGTCAACAGGAGGGTGACGAACAGTGCGACGCTCCAGAGTAGCGAAACGGCACTGGCTCGGCGCTTCAGGCGGTTGTAGCGGGTCGCTCTGTCCTCGTTCACGGGACAATCTAGGATATAGGATCTAAGGATCTAAGGATTTGTAAGGATTTGAGGATTGGGGGATTGGATCTAAGGACGTTTGCATTCATTCCGAATTTGAAGCACATCCTCAAATTCTCAAATTCTCAAATTCTTACATCCTCAAATCCTTAAATTCCAGCATCCTCAAATCCTCAAATCCATTGACTCGTTGAGGCTTTAGTTCAGCTGAACGGAAATCAGTTTCGACACTCCCGGCTCCTCCATCGTCACGCCGTACAACCTGTCGGCAATCTCCATGGTCTTGCGATTGTGCGTGATCAGAATAAATTGCGTGTGCTGCTGCATGCCGCGGAGCATCTCGACGAACCGCCCGATGTTCGCGTCGTCAAGTGGCGCGTCGATCTCGTCGAGGAGGCAGAACGGGCTCGGCTTGAACTTGAACAACGCGAACATCAACGCGATTGCCGTAAGGGCCTTCTCGCCGCCCGACAGAAGCTGCACGCTCTGGAGGCGCTTGCCGGGTGGCTGCGCAATGATTTCGATCCCGCTCTCGAGCAGATCCGTTTCGTCGAGCAGCGTCAGACCGGCGCGGCCTCCTCCGAACAACGTACTGAAGGTTTCCTGGAAATTGCGATTGATGGCGGCAAACGCTTCGGCGAAGCGCTGACGCGTCGTCTCGTCGATGCGCTTGATTGCTTCGGTGGTCTGCGCGATCGAATCGACGAGATCCTTTTGCTGCGTCGACAGGAAGGCGTGACGCGTCTCCAATTCGTCGAATTGCTCGATCGCCATCATGTTGACGGGCCCCAGCCTGTCCATTTTCGCGCGAAGCTTCGCGATCGCGTCCTCGGCGCCGAGCGCCGCCTGCTCCGCCACGACCAGCGATGCACTTGGCGTCGTGAGATAGTCGGTTTCACCGGTTCGATCACCGCTCGTTTCGCCCTCCTCCAACGCGTCGTCCGGCTCATCGGCGTCGAGCATGCGGGCATCAGGCGTCGCACGTCCTTCGCGCTCCATCTGCTCGACCTCGACGACGACTTCCTCGAGCGTGGCCTGAACAGCCTCGAGGCAGGAGGCCGACACATGCAGCAAGTCGCTCTCCGCCGTTGCGCGCGCGATATCGAGCTCTGCGACGATCGTCCGGATCGATTCGAGAGCCGTCCGTGCATCCTTCACGGTCACTTCATGCTGATCCGCAGCGGAACGCAGCGTCGAAACGGCCTCATCCGCGACGCGGACCTCTTGATGCAGGGATTCGAGGGCTCGCACGTCGGCATCGAGCTGCGATTCTCCGAGAGAGACGGCGGCGGCGAGTGCCTCGAGCCGGCCGCGGATCTCCTCCAGTTCGCCCGCCAACGAGCACGAGCGCGCCTCCAGCTCGGCTCCCGATTCTTCGAGCCTCTCGACTTCGGCGTCGAGCGCGGCGGTGCGTTCGATGAGCGCGGCGTGCGCCGCCCCCGTATCAGCCGCACGGCGATTGAGCGTCTCGGCGGTCTCTCGCGCCTCCAGCAATCGGCGCTGGGCCGACGTCAGCCGTTCGTCCGCCAGGCGTTGATCCTGCTCCAAGCGTCCGATCGAGGCCCACGCTTCAGCCTCACGCCGGTTCAGTGCCTCGCGCTCCTCTTCGGCCTGGCGTCGCTCGCGCCCGAGCTGTTCGCCCTTCTGAATGAGACGGGCGGCGTGATCGGACGTGCGTTGCAGCTGCGCATCGTATCCGACGAGGGCCTTTTCCTGTTTGTGCTGATCGGCGTTGAGCGCAGCAATGGCATTCGAAGCTTGCGCGATCACTCCTTCGAACTGTGCGGTCTCTTCGGCCAGGCTGGCCAGCGCGTCCCGTCCGTCCTGGATGCGGCCGCGGAGCTCCTTGATTTGGCGCTTGGTTTCCAGAATGCCGCGCGCCTCATCCCGGGATCCTCCGGTCACGACATGAGGCCCACGAAACACATCGCCCCCAGGGGTGGCCACGGGGATCGGCGTGAATCGGCTCGCCTCTGCGGCACGCTCGTAGTCGCTGGCAATCCAGGCGGAGCCGACAGCCTGGCGAATGGCGTCGGCGAAGGGTCCCACCACGTGGACGACTGACCAAAGCGATGTGAGCTGCGGGAGTGGAGTCGCCGTTGGCGGTCGATCGCTGGAAGCGACCTCCGCCACACCCGCGTCTGAGGCGATGACGAATCCGCAGCGCCCCGCGGCGTGCTCCCGCACGAGCTGGAACCCGGCCACCGCGTGCTCGGGTCGCTCGACCACGACGTACTGGAGCAAATCTCCAAGACACGCCTCGACCGCTCGCTCGTGGCCGGTCTGGACCTCCAGATAGTCGGCAACGGCGCCTTGTTGGTGTACCGCGCCGTTTGCCTGCACGAGCACCGCCCGTGCTCCATCCCCATATCCGGCGCGAGCGGCATCGAGCTCTTCGAACGAGCTCAGGCGGGCCTCGAGTCCGGCCAACTCCTGCTCGCGCGCACGCACCGAGCGCGCGCGCCATTCGTGCTCGATTCGCGCGCTCGCCAGCTCGGACTCTCGAGCTGCGCGCGCGATAAATGTCGCCTCGATCGCTTGTTGACTCTGGCGCATCTGGCCCACCGCCACGGCACGGTCCGCCGCGACGCGTTCGGATTCGATCCGGACGTCGTCGATTTCGACGTCAAGCTTGGTCAGCGTCTCGGCGACCTTCTCTCTGGCCGTCGCGGCGTGCTCCAGAGCGTGGCGCAGCGCGGTCGCCGAGTTGATCGCGGAGAACACCTCGCTGCGAGCGGCTTCCACGTCGGCTTCGAGCCCCTCGATGGTGCAATGGGCCGACTCATAGGCTTCGGAATCGGCGGTCAATGCCTCTGCGGCCCTGTCTCGTTCGGCCGCCGCCTCGACTGCCGCGGCGCGGCGGGACACGAGCGCGGCTCGCGCAGGTTCGCGCCGAGATTCAAGGCTCTCGAGCTCAGCCGCCACGCTCGTTTGCCGTCCCACGAATGTCTGAATCTGCTCCCGGTCGAATGCGTTCTGCTGCTGCTGACGGTTGATGGCCAGCTCGCGGGCATGGGCCGCGTCGCGGGTCGCGGTGGCGCGCGATTCCGACTCGACGAGCTCGATACGCATTCGTGCCAAATCGGATTCGATTTCCGCGACACGCGCCGCCGCCGCCGCGTCGCGCTCGCGGGCGGCGCCCAATCGGGCACGCGCCGACTCAATCGCTTCAGCCAGCCGGCGGTGCTTCCGCGCGAACAGCACCTTTTCCCATTGGCGCAGCTCGCCTCGAAGCTTTTGATAGCGGCGTGCTTTCGCCGCTTGTCTTCTCAGGGTTCCCCGCTGCTTCTCGACCTCGAACACGATGTCTTCGATGCGCGTCAGGTTCTGCTGGGCTGCCTCGAGCTTCAGCTCGGCTGTGCGTCGGCGCGACTTGTACTTCGTGACTCCGGCGGCCTCTTCGATGAGCTGCCGCCGATCCGTCGGGCGCGAGCTGAGAATCAGGCCGATCTTGCCCTGCTCGATGATTGCGTAGGCTTTGGCGCCAAGCCCCGTGTCCATCAGAAGCTCGTGCACGTCGCGCAACCGACAGACCTGGCCGTCGATCAGGTACTCGCTGTCCCCGGAGCGATAGAGCCGACGGGTTACTTCGACTTCACGGGCAATCGATTGAATCAGCGCCTCGGCCTCGACACGACGATCTGCTGCCGCCAGACCGTTGCCATGTCCGTTTTCGTTCAGATGCGCCGTTGCGCCGTTCGCTCCGTTGTTTGCGCCCGGGTGATGGCCGTTGTCGCCGTTCTTCGAGCCGAGAGTGCCATCGGCATGACGTCGAACGTCCTGCTGGGGCTCGGGCGACAATCCGCCTGCGTCTGGATTCGAGTTGCCGTGCCCGCTTACCGAAGGCGCGACCATCCCCTCCGCAGGAAACGCCGGCCCAGTGACGCTTTTCACGACGCCGCTGAAACGCAGCCTCACTTCGGCGGAAGCGGTCGGCTTTCGGGCATCACTGCCGCCAAAGATGATGTCCTCCATGCGCTCGCCACGCAGGCTCTTGGCGCTTTGCTCCCCCATCACCCAGGTGATGGCATCGGCCAGGTTGCTCTTGCCGCAGCCGTTTGGGCCGACGATCGCCGTGACTCCCTTGTCGAAGGCGAGCTCCGACCGATCGGAAAAGGACTTGAATCCGTTGACTTCAAGACGTTCCAGGCGCATGGGCACACCAATGCATCAAATCCGATGCCTGCCTCCGAATGATGCTGTCTGGCTGGAATACAGACCGCTGAACGAACCCGATCTCGAAGCGTTTCGTCTCCGATCGCGGAAGACGGCCCCTTACCACGAGATGGTCGTCAGTGTAGCAAGGCCTACTTATAGGGACAAGAGCAAACTACGGCACAATCCCTTGCGGTTGTGCCAGTAATCGCACACTATTGCGTGTACTCGCCCTAGTGTGCCTTGGAGCGCCCGCCCGCTCGCGATAGTTCGACGAGCTTTTGTGCCTCTGGGAAGGTGCTCAAGGCGACCTGCGCCTGCGGGTCGGCAGCGATCAGGTGACGTTGAGCCACTGCGATGCCAAAAACGGCTTCCTCGATACGGAAGCGAATTAGGGCGCGGATGAAGGCCTCGTCCTTCCTGAACCCTTCTTCGTCGATGCGGACCCTTTCGTTCTTCAGAAACTCGCGAAAGTCCGCGACCATTGCATCGTCGACCAGGAACTCGGACTTGACGATCTGGCGGTTCGTGGACTGCTGGGAAATGCGTGTGTCGCCCTCGGCCGTGAACTTCTGTGCGTAGCCGTCAAAGATCTGGCGGGAGATCAACATTCGCCCAAATCGGCTTGGATTGAATCCGAGAACCGGACCGACCACTCGTTTGTCCGGTTCGATACCGCCCCCGCTGTAGACAGGACGGCCCGAGTCGGTGCGTTTCAGATCGCTCGCTTCGTGCGGACGCTCGACCTCCTGATCCTTGAGTTGATAACTCAAGTACTCGTCGAAGGTCGCGTCCCACGGGCGCTGGATCAGACGGCCGCTTGGCGTGTAGTAGTGCGCGGTGGTCAGCGCCAAGCCGGCGCTGCCACTGACTTTGTAGATGGATTGCACCAGCGCCTTGCCGAACGTCGTCTCGCCGACGATGTAGGCGCGATCGTGATCCTGAAGCGCGCCCGACACGATTTCCGAGGCACTCGCGCTGCTTCGGTTCACCATCACGACGACCGGCATCTCGGTAAAGTCGCCGTCTTCGGTCGCCCGGTAGTCCTGATCCGAGTTCTGCACACGACCGCGGGTGTAGACGATCATCTTGCCTCGCGGCAGGAATTCGTTCGCCACCTTGATCGCCTGGTCCAGCGGCCCTCCGGGATTTTCGCGGATGTCCAGCAGCAGCCGGCGCATGCCTTTGGAGGAAAGGTCGCGCAACGCCTGCTTCAGGTCGCGGTCGGTATTCTCACCGAAGTCATGAAGTTGGATGTACCCGGCCGTGTCGTCGATCATGAAGTGCGACGGCACGGTAGGGATGTACACCTCGTCGCGTGTCAGCGCCACAGGAATGGGCTGCTCGTATCCCCGCCGCCTGATGGCAATTTGCACGGCGGTACCTTTTGGCCCGCGCAGCTTCTGCATCGCCTGATCGGCGGTCCAGTTCTTGGCACTCTCCCCCATGATTTGAGCGATGACGTCACCGCGACGAATGCCTTGCTTGAATGCCGGCGAGCCTTCGAAGACGCGCGTCGCAACGATGTCTCCATCGGTCGCGACGATCTGAATCCCGATTCCGTAGTAACGCCCTTCCTGCCGCTCGCGCATCTGCGCGTACTCGCGAGGCGTGAAGAAGCTCGAGTGCGGATCGAGCGTCCCGAGCATTCCGCGAATCGCGCTGTAGACGAGGTTCTCGGACTCGACCTTCTCGACGTAGGTCGCCTCAATCGCACTGAGCGCCGCAGTAAAGGCTTTGTAGTGCTCCGGAATCTTGTCGTCGACGGCAAGGGCGCTCTTGCCGAGCAGCCCGCCAACCAACGCGGACAACACGATTGCGAAGAGGACAGCAGGGAGAGGCCGGTAACGTCGCATGCAAAGCATCGTAGCAGATAACTTACGCTCGGGCAACGACTTCTGGGAACTTCTGCGGGCAGAATTCCTTGACCGGGCGAGCGAGCGGTTCCTATAATGGCAAGGAGTGGGTCGAGCCCATTCGTGTCCAGAAGTTAGGAGCGCACACCATGTTTGGTTCCATCGGGATGCCCGAGCTGATCATCATTTTCGTAATTGCGTTGATCATCTTCGGCCCCCGGAAATTGCCCGAATTGGGTCGCTCGCTCGGTAAGAGCCTTGCCGAGTTCAAACGGGCGTCGAACGAGCTGAAGAGCACTCTCGAAGAGGAGATTCGGCTCGAGGAACAGCGATTGAAAGTCGAACCGCCCAAAGCTCCCGATGTCGGTTCGTCGGTCCAATCACCTGTCGAAGAGTCGGTCTCGGCTGACGCGCCCGAGACCACGAGGAGCGTGGTCGATGCCGGCGCGGTCAACAAGAGCGCGTAATTGGCCCTCGTTCCATTTCCGGGGCCCAACCTAGGGGCCACCGCACACGCTCTCACTCAAGACGACGATGAAGCCCCTGGCGGGCAGATGTCGTTTCTGGAGCATCTCGACGAGCTCCGGCGACGGATCATCCATGCACTGCTCGCCATCGCCGTCGGGGTTTTTGTCGGATTTTTCTTCATCAATCGTCTCGTCGACTTTCTGCTCGCTCCCACGCGCAGGCTGCTACCAGCCGGTAGCAGGATGATTTATACCCAGCCCGGAGAAGCCTTTTCGCTTTACGTCCAGGTGGCCCTCATTGCCGGCACGGTCCTGGCCGCGCCGTACGTCATGTACCAGGTGTGGTTGTTCATCGCGCCTGGCCTCTACGCGAACGAAAAACGGTTGGCAATTCCTTTCGTGTTGATGTCGACGCTCGGCTTCGTCGGCGGCGCGGCTTTCAACCACTACATCGTCTTTCCGTGGATGATGGCGTTCTTCGCGAGTTTCAACACGCCTGATCTGAATTTTCTCCCCAAGCTGGAGGACGTGTTCGGCCTGTACACGAAGATGCTGCTCGGCATGGGTGTCGTTTTTCAAATGCCGACACTCATCTTCTTCCTGGCGAAGATGAAGCTGGTGACCTGGAGATTCCTCGCCAGGAGCTTCAAGTATGCAGTGCTGATTATTTTCGTTGCCGCAGCGATTCTGACTCCGAGCGGGGATTTCGTGACTCAAGCCATTTTCGCCGCGCCGATGATTGGCCTATATCTTCTTGGCATCCTGATCGCGTGGATGGTGGGTCCCAAGAGCTAACCCCTCGAGCCGGGTGCGTACGACTTCCCTGACCGATGGTCCGCCCGGCTTTGTTGTCTGGCCTTTGTAAATTGTGAATTGCTGATTGTAAATTGACTGTGTGCCAATCCGGGTCTCTTCCAGCAAAGAGATCGAGCTGCTCATTGACGACCTGTCAGCCACGAGTCCCACTGTACGCGACGCAGCCGTCGCACGTCTGAGAATCATCGGCACGCGAGCCGTCGGTCGACTCGTCGGGGTCGTCAAGTCCACACAAGCCACGTCTGCGAGGGCCGCCGCGCTGCGGGCCCTCGAGGGGATTGCCGATCCGAGAGCGCTCGATCTCGCGCTCGCGACCGTCGGCGATCGCGACGCTGCCGTGGCTTCTGCCGCCGTGGCAGCGGCGCACGTATTTCTGCGGGGCGAACGAGGCACCGATGTCGTCGACTGCCTGACGCGAGTCGCGCTCGATCCCGGGCGAGAGCAGGAGGTCCGCCTCGCGGCAATACAAGCGCTTTCGGATCTCGAAGCGGGAACACTGAAGCCTCTTTGGAAAGCGCTCGCCCAGGATGTCAATGTCGCCGTACGAGCGCAAGCGCAGGGGGCCGTCCTCCGGAAGCGGGCCACTCAGGCGGATTCCCGGACTCTGGTGGAAGCGGCCGCCCGCGGTGAGCTGTCGGATCCGGTGAAACTCAGACACGCGATCGCCCAAGCTGATCAGTCCGTATCTCTCGCACTGCTCCATCACGTGCTCGAGCGGCTTCGGGAACGAGAAATGGCGGAACCATTCGCCGGGCGAGCCGAGTGGGCTGCCACACGCGCAGCCGCCCATGTTGCGTTGGCCAAGCGAGGCAGTCGCCTGGGGCTATACGACCTCCGGGAATCCCTGGAGAGTGCTGCGGTCCTTCCTGCGGAATGTCTGGATGCCTTGGCGCTCGTCGGTGACGTTTCGTGTCTGGAAGCGATTGCGTCCGCCTATGCGAAGGCAGGCAAGTCCAGCGATTCGAGCAGCAGCGCGTGGCAAGCGCAACTCCTTGGCGTATTTCGTCAGATCGCGAAGCGGGAACGGGTCAGCCGGAGGCACGCGGTGGCCAGAAGGATCGCCAAACGGTGGGGAGATGCGGTCACCGGGCTGATGGACGAGAGCAGGTGATCTCCGAGCGAGTCAAGAATTGGGCTGCGCCCTCGCGCCCAAGGCATACAAGTGGGCGAGCGTTCCGAAGCAGTCGAATGTGACCCAACGCAGGGTTTCCGGCTAGTTCAGCGTCATCGGGTCTGCCGCGGCGGATACCACTGAGCCATTCGCACTTCGGTCGCTTCGCCTTTCATCGCATCCCGAAATGCGTCGAGGCTCTGGGCGACCGTCATTCCGCCTGGCAAGCCCTGAGGTCTCGCCTCGGGATTGACCGCTCGCGAGGCATAGTCCTGATCGTAGTGGTAGAGGTAGACGACCTTGGGCTTCAGCGTCTTCGTGCACTCGGCGGCGGCCGCGGGCATCATTCGCTCGACGGGAATGTTCATCGGCATGAACGCCACGTCGATGTTCTTCAGCGATTTCACTTCCGGCACGCACTCTGTGACACCCGCGAAATAGATTCGCTTGCCGCCAAGGGTCACGACGTAACCGTTGGCTTCGCCCTTGGGATGCTCGGGCGGGCCGGGTTTGATGTCGTACGCGGCAACCGACTCGACGTGGACGCCCGCCGCGGTCGTTGATTCACCGTTTGCGAGCACGATGCCGTCGGGTATTCGCGACTTGCCGTTCGCCGCAATAATGACCGGCGCTCCCGGCTTGCGGAGCTGCTGTATCGCCTTGACATCCAAGTGATGTCCGACATCGTCGGTGATGAGGATCAGGTCGGCCCGCTTTGCACGCGACAAGTCGCCGACACTCCATGGATCGATCTGAATGACCTTTCCGGCGTGCTCGATCTGTACGCTCGAATGGATGATCGGCGTAATCTGGATGTCGCCTCCGGTCGCGGGAAAAGAGTCGCCGGCCATTGCATAGAGTGTCGGAGCGAGCGCGGCGAGTACTGCGGCAAGGTAGCGCATCTGTCCCCCTTAGTAGGCCTTGGCAAACCAGGCCTCTTGCTGCGCGGGAGCGTCGCATCGAATGCAGCGCCCGGCGATCGCGGCAGCGTCCAACGGCATGTTTCGTATCGTCGCCTGTGTGTCCGCCTTGATCTGAGCCTCACAGTCGGCCGAGCCGCACCACGGTGCAATCACGAATCCGGGTCGCCCGTCCATTGCCTGCTTGAACGCATCGTAGGAGTCGACTCGCTGCGTGTGCTCTTCACGAAACTTCAGCGCGCGATCGAACAAGGTGCGCTGAATGTCGTCGAGCAGTTGACGAACGCTCTCGAGCAGTCCGTCTATCGGTACGCCCGCCTTCGCGCGCGTATCGCGCCGGACGGCCAGCACCTGCGATTTTTCGATGTCCTTTGGCCCAATTTCGATCCGGAGCGGAACGCCCCGGAGCTCCCATTCAGAGAATTTCCAGCCCGGCCGCTCGTCGCGTTCGTCCAGCGTGACGCGGATGCCTCCCGACTCGAGCGTCCGTTGTATCTCCTTTGCCTTCGGGAGGACCGTCTCGCGCCAGTTGTCGCGGCCGATGGGGACGATGACTACTTCATACGGAGCTACCCGTGGTGGCAAGACGAGACCACTGTCGTCCCCATGCACCATGATCACGGCGCCGATCAGGCGCGTCGTCACGCCCCACGACGTACCCCACACGTGCTGAAGCGACTTGTCCCGAGCCTGAAACGTGATCTCGAAGGCCTTGGCGAAGTTCTGGCCCAGATTGTGAGACGTTCCTGCCTGTAGCGCGCGGCCATCACCCATGAGTGCTTCGAGCGAGTACGTCCGAAGGGCGCCGGCAAACTTCTCGCTGTCGCTCTTTCTGCCGGTAATCACCGGCATGGCAAGCTCGGTCTCGACCATTTCCTTGTAGAGGTCGAGAATCTTCCGCGTTTCGTCCTCGGCCTCGGCTTCGGTCTCGTGTGCGGTGTGTCCTTCCTGCCACAGAAATTCTGTCGTCCGGAGAAACGGCCGCGTCACCTTTTCCCAGCGAACAATGTTCGCCCATTGATTGATGAGCACCGGCAGATCCCTCCACGATTGGATCCACTTGGCGTACATCGTGCCGATGATGGCCTCGGAGGTCGGACGGACCACCAGCCTCTCTTCCAGTTCTTCGCCTCCTCCGTGCGTGACGTAGGCGACTTGCGGAGCGAAACCTTCGACGTGTTCGGCTTCCTTCATCAACAGGCTTTCGGGAATGAACAAGGGAAAGTACGCGTTGACATGCCCGGTCGCCTTGATGCGCCGATCCAGCGCCTGTTGAATCAGCTCCCAGATCGCATAGCCGTACGGACGAATGGCCATGCAGCCTTTGACCTTGGTGTAGTCGGCCAGCTCGGCGCGTCGGACCACGTCCAGGTACCACTGGGAAAAGTCCTTCGAACGTGGCGTGATTTCGGTGACGAAGGATTCAGTTGCGGGTTTTTGCGACATTCAGCAGCCTTGGTTGCGAACATCCGATCCCATCGGAGACACCAATGAGCGCGTCAGTATTTTAGCGGGTCTGATCGGTGATGTCTTTGATCCTTCGCCGTCAGTCGGCGAGGCGAGCATCTACGGCGTGGAACCTCCAGTTCCGATCGTCTCGCGCGGGAAAGTCCGCTCGGAAGTGGGCGCCCCGGCTTTCCTCACGCCGCAGAGCGGCGCGAGCCATGAGCCGGGCCACGGTGATCAGATTGAAAAACCGCCAGGATGCGCCGTCGGACGGCGTTCGTTGCACGAGGTGCTGTTGTGCGACGTACGCGCCGTCCAGCCGGGAGACGGCCTCCTCGAGATCGACACGCGTTCTGAACAAGCCCGCCGACCTCCACATCAGATCTCGCACAGCCGCGGTGGTCATCCGCCGGTCATCGGAATACGCCGACGGAGCTGGAGGCTGATTGGCCTCCCGGCGATCCGGCTTCAACCGGCCCGCCGCGGGAGACTGTTGCATGGCAATCGCCGCGCGGGCCCCGAACACGAGTCCTTCGAGCAGCGAATTGCTGGCCAGACGGTTGGCGCCGTGGACACCGGTGCAGGCAACCTCGCCAGCCGCGAGCAATCCGGTCAGCGAAGTTCTTCCCCATTCATCGGTTTCGACGCCACCCATCATGTAGTGCGCCGCCGGGCCAACCGGGATCGGATCGCGCGCGAGATCGAGACCGAAACGACGGCAGGTTTCCGCAATCGTCGGAAACCGCTGATGCACATACGCGGCATCCAGGTGGGCCAGCGTGAGAAACACGGCACCCGCGGGCCGTTCAACTTCTCGGGCAATGTGCCGTGCGACGACATCTCGAGGCGCCAGGTCGCCAGCGGGATGATGCTGGGTCATGAACGCATCCCCACGCTCGTTGACGAGCCGCGCACCCTCACCACGCAGCGCCTCGGAAATCAAGAATCGTGGAGCATCGGTCCGGTTCAGCGCCGTAGGGTGGAACTGCACGAACTCCAGATCGGCGACCCTGGCGCCGGCATGAAAGGCCAGCGCAACCCCGTCGCCAGTCGCCACGGGTGGGTTGGTCGTTTCCCGAAAGACCTGCCCGGCACCGCCTGTGGCAAGCAGGGTCGCCTGCGCCCGGACCTCGTGGGCCTGCCCGGCCTGGTCGAAGTACCGCGCGCCGAGCGCGACGCCGCGTTCGACAATCAGCTCGGTGACGAGCGCATGATTGATCGTGGTCAGGGAGGGCAGCGCGCAGACGCGCTGATGCAGGACGCGCCCGATCTCCCGACCGGTGGCGTCACCCGCATGGAGCACGCGACGGACCGAATGAGCCGCCTCGCGGCCCAGAGCGGGACGTCCGTCTGCACCGCGATCGAACTTTGTCCCCCACTCGAGAAGCTCGTGAACGTACGTGATCCCGTGCTCGACCAGGACGGCCACGGCCTCCTCGTCGCACAATCCATCGCCAGCGCGGATCGTATCGGCGGCATGAAGGGCCGGACTGTCGTCGTCGCCAATCGCTGCTGCGATTCCGCCCTGAGCGTAGCCCGTGTTGCTTTCGCCCGGTTCGGATTTGGTGAGGATCGTCGTCCGGCCAGAGGCCGCGAGTCCAATGGCAGCTCGCAGTCCGGCAATTCCGCTGCCGATAATGAGGAAGTCCAGTCCGTCGGTGGCCAAAGCGATTCGAATGTTATCCTAGCATCCGCGGTGGGCCCTCACGAACGCTCGAGTCTCAAGGCTCAACGCCCGGCGTCCGCAAGACTTGAGGCTTGAAGCATCCAGCTCTTAGAGGATGGATCCGGTCCGCATCGAAGTCTCGACTCCGTCTCGTCCCTATATCGTGACGTTAGCCGACGGCGCCCTCGAGCGCATCGGCGAGCTCCTGGACGAACTGCGTCTGCCCGAACGCCGGTTCGTCGTGACGAGCCCTGTCGTGTGGCGACTTCACGGCAGACGTCTCACCCGGGCCCTCAAGGCATCAGACCCGATCATCGTGCCCGACGGAGAACGCTTCAAGCACCTTCAAACCGTATCGCGCGTCTATGAAGCGCTGATCCGCGCGAACGCCGATCGGGCGTCGCTGCTGGTCCCCTTCGGCGGAGGGGTGATCGGCGATATGGCAGGATTCGCCGCCTCGACATATCTTCGCGGCATCGGTCTCGTGCACGTGCCGACGACCCTGCTGGCGCAGGTCGACAGCTCGATCGGCGGCAAGGTGGGCGTCAATCATGCGCTCGGCAAGAACCTGATCGGTTCTTTCTACCAGCCGCACGCGGTGGTCATCGATCCGTCGGTGCTCGCGACGCTCCCGCGCCGGGAGTTCCGAGCCGGGTTGTATGAGGTCGTCAAATACGGGATGACATCGAGTGCCGCCCTGTTCGACCGTATCAGACACTCGCGTGACGCGATCTTTGCCAAGGACCCCGCGGTGTTGACGACGATCATCGCGGAGTCGTGCCGAATCAAGGCAGCAGTCGTGGCGGCCGACGAGCGCGAAGCAGGCCCGCGGCGAATCCTCAACTTCGGCCATACCGCCGGCCATGCGCTCGAGGCCGTGACCAAGTACCGCCGCTACCGCCACGGCGAAGCAGTCGCATACGGCATGCTGATCGCCGCTCAACTGGCGACCGATCGCGGCGCGCTCGCGAAGCAAGACCAGGCAGCGTTGGCCGATCTCATCACCAGCCTCGGACCGCTTCCGCCGATTGCCGATGTCTCATCGGCCGACATCCTCGACGCCATGAAGCACGACAAGAAAGTCGTTGCCGGTCGGTTGCACTTCGTGCTGCCCACCGCCATCGGCGCCACCATGATCGTCGACGATGTGACTGAGAATGAGATGAAAGCGTCGCTGAAGAAGGCGGGTCTTCGCGGATAGGCTATTCGAGGCCGTAATCCTTCAGCTTGGCGTTGAGCGCCTTGAAACCGACCTGAAGCATGTCCGCGGCGCGGCTTCGATCCCCGTCGGCATCAGTGAGCGCCTGCTGGATCTTGCGGCGCTCCACCTCACCTAGAACGCGCTGTGTGACGTCGGCGAGCGTTCCCGTCAAGTCCAGCTGCGCCCACACATCCAGCTCGTCGGCCAGCGGGGGTCGGATCGAGTGAGCCGAGAGGTTCAAATGGCGCGCGTGAATCGTGTTCCCTTCCGTCAAGATGACCGCGCGCTCCATGCAGTTCTGCAGCTCACGGACGTTGCCCGGCCACCGGTAGTCCCGCATTTGTTCGAGGGCTGATGGAGCGAGCAGAAGCGGCTTCTTGTTCAAGTCGCGGCAAAAGCGCTCGATGAAGTGGCGGGCGAGCCGCGGAATGTCGTCGAGCCGATCGCGCAACGGTGGAATCGTGATCGGGAACACCGAGAGGCGGAAATACAGGTCTTCGCGATACTGTCGGGCGGCAACGGCCGCGCGCAGGTTTCGATTCGTCGCCGCCACCACGCGGACGTCGACCTGGAGAGGCGCAGTGCCGCCCACCCGCTCGAATCGTTTCTCCTCGAGGGCGCGCAGGATCTTCGCCTGCAGCGCGAGCGGCAAGTCGCCAATTTCGTCCAGAAACAGCGTGCCCCGGTGAGCCAGTTCGAACTTGCCGGGTTTGCGGGCACTGGCGCCCGTGAACGCGCCTTTTTCGTGGCCGAAAAGCTCCGTCTCGAGCAGTGTTTCGGGAATGGCCGCACAATTGATCGCGACGAACGGGCCGTCGGCGCGCGGGCTCAATGCGTGAAGGGCGCGCGCGAACAGCTCCTTGCCGGTCCCGCTCTCCCCCTCGAGCAGCACAGTCATGTCGGTCGCTGCAGCTCGGTGCAGCGCCATCGAGACCTGCTTCAGCCGAGGATCGTCGCCCACGATCTGCGGTGCGCCGCGACGCGCGGCCAGCTCCTCTTTCAGCAGAATGTTCTCGGCAGCCATATGCCGGGCCGCGAGCGCACGCTCGACCAGCAGCAGCAGGTGGTCGGGATCGACCGGCTTGGCTAGAAAGTCGATCGCGCCTTCTTTCATCGCCACGACCGCATCCTGAATGCTGCCGAATGCCGTCATCACAATCACCGGGAGTTCCGGATCCGTTTCCTTGGCGGCGCGAAGGACGCCGAACCCGTCGCCTTCGGGCAGCCGCAAGTCGGTGAGCACGACGGCCGGATAGAGGGTCTGCAGTGCCTTGATGGCTTCGACCTGATCGCGCGCTTCGATCACCGTGTGTCCCTGTGTTTCCAGGGCGTGGCGCAGCATCGCCCGCAGCGAGTCCTTGTCCTCGACCAATAAGAGCGGGGGATCGGCGGAACGCCGAGCGTGGGTAGTCACCGCAGCCAGCCGGGGGGAACCCCTGCGCGGCGCGCTTCTTCTTGGAGATCGGCGACGGCTTTCTTGTCGGTCTCGATCGTCGTCGTGAGGCGGGCGAGCTCGTCGAGGGCTTTCTGTCGGTCGCGGCCGATCGCGGCGCGCTGTGCTGGGTCGTCACGAGCGGAAAAGTCAGCCGTCAACGCATTGATGCGGGATTGGAGCGCCTCTGCAAAGGCCTGATCCCGCTCGAGTTGAGTGACCAAGCCTTTCATGCGTCCGGCCCAGTACGCCTGATCCCGTGGCTTGTCTTTGGAGTCGGAGCTTCCAGCGTCGTTGTCATTTACGTCTTTGCCCGCGGCTTTGCTGTCGGCTTTTTCGGTCGGAGCCGGCGCCGACGGTAACGTCGAAGGTTTGGCAGCATCGGTCGAGGCGGGTGGAACGGTGCCAAGGTCTTTGTTGGTGTAGACCTTCGATGGCTGCTTCACTTCCTTCCGCCGCGCTTCCTCGCCGCGTCCGACGTCCCCGAGCGACTGCGCCAAGACCAGAGCTTGTCCGCCCAGAAGGACCGATACGATGGCAGCGATTGCGAAAGCGTGCACCTTCATGGGCATGGACTGAGAGCCATTATCGGCTCGGAGGCCATCGTACGTGAGGCCCCCAGAGCGGTCAATAATTGTCACGGAGACACGCCGTTATCGAAGTTCGCGCCATGACACGACGCGCACGCCGCCATAGCTCGTACGGCTGATTGTCAGCTCCAAAATCTTGTGCGTGGCGCGAGGCCCGAAGGCCTCAGCGCGTAGAACCAGGATGCCGGACCCAGGGTTCTCGGGACGTGCGTCGAGAAGTGGGTTGCCATCGTTCTCGGACGGATCGTCCCCGACCAGCACAATGACGTAGTACGGAGAGTCGATCACGACTCCAGAGAGCACGTTTTCGAGTTTTCCGTACCCATAGAGCTGCCAACGGGGGTTGTTGGAACCCCACGGGCGTTCGACCGTCGAGAGATCCATCTCCGCCCCGCTGCACGCCGTTGGCTTGCGGCAGTTCGCTATATTTTCGACCTCGCTCAGGTCGACCAGCGGAGCCCCCAGCGTCCCATGAGTGCCGAAAGGCATCCCGTCCGCAAACGTCGACTGCACCGCGCCGCCCAACACCTGGTCCCAGTCGGTCGCGGCGGCGAGGTCGGCGAGAGCCCGCTCGGCGCCGGCTTCAGCCGCGTGTACCGCCTCCTGGCTCTGACGGAAGTTCGCCGCAATCAAGGTTTCGGAAGCCGTGACGGAGACCAGGGCTGTTACGAACGCGCTGATGAGAACGAGCACGAGCAGCACCACCAGCAGCACGAAGCCGCCTTCCCGGCGATGGTCCATCCCTATCTGCCCACGTTGAGATTCCGCGGAGCCATGTCGAACCTGACCTCGCGGTCGGGCACCCATCGAGCCGCATCTTTGGAGGTGCCGCCTCGCAAAAACAACATGCTGGAGGGTCCGCGCAACGCCTCCGGCGCTTCGACGCGAAGCGTAACGGCTATCCGCCTGATTCTCAGGAGGTCGGCATCGTAGCGATTCGGACTGACGGCATCGGGACACCACGGTCCGTCGGTAAGCTGCGACTCCGTCAGCCTGACCAGTGTCGTCTGGCCCGCTGGTCCGAGGTATGCCAGCCGCGGCACTTGAGCGAGGCCAGCCGGATCCAGTTGAAACATGCAGTTCTCGCCCGCGGCGTACAGTGACTTTTGCACGCCGAGCGGTGGTGGCCGTGGCCCGTACGTCGTCCATGGTCCGACAGGATCGGTCGACGACTTGACGAGCATGGGCGGAGTCGGCTCGCCGAAATACTCGAAAGCCATCGCCACCACATGATCCGCGACTGCAGCTTCGGAGTTGACGCCGTCGTAGTGCATCAATTGATACGTGTCGGTGGCAGTCTCCGCCTTCAAGAAGTACGTGTGGCTTGATGCTTCGACAATCTTCGAGCCGATCTCATAGAGATGAGCCGTGTCGGCCATGCTGTGCTGCAATTGCAAAGACCCTGGCTGAACCGCAAGGACTCGATAGGTGTCGTAGGAAGCGGTCTCGTCGTAGATCAACACGTCCATACCGGCGGCGAATCCGCACGTCGGATCTGAAGGGCACCCGGCATCGAAATTGATCGAAATCGAACCGGATTGTGCGGCCATCGGCTGGCTGATTGTCGTCTGCGCGGCCGCCACAGGCCGTATGTGCAGGATGGAAAGCACGTCAGTCTTGAAGGTACCTGCCGGGTCGGCTCTCGTCGCCCCTTGGCGGAACGGGAATACGCTGGCAATGAAAAAGTTCAATGGGCCAGCGTGTGGACCCTGATAGGCGCCAGCTCCAGCCATCGCCAAATCTCTCATGAGGGCACCCGTGGCCACACGAAGCCTCTGCTGCATGTCTGTTCGCTCTCCTTCACTCGTGAAGCCCAGCTGCAGACGGTTGACAATGACGAGCGCGCTGCCGATGAGGGACAGCGAAATGCCCATTGCCACGAGCAACTCGACGAGTGAGAAACCTTTCATCTCGGTCCCCGCTGCCGGAGCTTTCGTCATCCCTTTCGAACCTTGATACTGACGATCCGGGTCTCGCCCGAAAGGCGACCACGTGGAGGGGTGAGGGCTCTCGGACTCCCGATCGGCGAGACCGATACCTGAATGAGCACCGCTTCGCTGGTGGCGAGGGGAAACCGATCGATCGACCAACGGCGAACGAACGCAGTGCCTGCCGGCGGCTGCGTGCCACCGCCGAGCGCACGCCCACTTGCATCAACGAAGTCGCAGTAGCCGGCGCGGTTTTCCGACAGCGCGCCGTGAGAGCTCGGTCTAAGACCGGTGCCGCCGGAAGTCCGTTCAGGCACGACAGTCGTGTCCGTCGAGACATCAGAAACTGGGACGCCAGCTGCGTCGAACGCCCACACCAACGTTCTGAGCTGCTCCATCTTCTGCGACGCAAGCACTGTTGCAGTGGTGATCGACCTGGCGTCCTGGCTATTCCGAACTGCGTGGAGGCTCACTCCCGCAAGCGCAACAGTTGCCATCGTCAGCACCGCAATGGCGACGAGGACTTCGACCAACGAAAAGCCCCGCCCCATGCCCCTGGCTTGTGCAACCTCCAGTCCAACGTCGATGGACGGATTCGGCCGGTTTGTTGTAAAGCGGCGGACTGCAGTTGGAGGTTCTGCAACGCGTCACGTTTCGGTCATTGAAGATTTCATGAACGATGCGCGCCTGCTAGAATCACATGCTGGTTCGCGAGACTACGACCGAATGAAGCTCCTTGCCTGGGTATTGGTTGCCATTGCCGTCAGTTCACCGGCAGCGGCGCAGTGGCTCACTCAACCGACCGCAGGCATACCCCGAACGGCGGAAGGCAAACCAAATCTTTCAGCTCCTGCTCCGCGAACCAGCGACGGCCGGCCCGACCTGTCCGGCCTTTGGGCGGTGAACACACCTCCCGGTTACGTGGGCAATATTGCTGCCGACCTGGAGCCAGGCGACATACAGCCTTGGGCGGCGGACTTGTTCAAGCAGCGGATCGAAGACCTTGGTAAGGACGATCCGGGAACCATCGGATGTCTGCCTCTCGGTCCCAGGCACATCATCGGCGGTGGTTCGATCAGATTGGCGAAGCTCATTCAGACGCCGAGCTTGATAGTGGTCCTGTACGAGGACCTCGCCTACCGTCAGATCTTTCTGGATGGCCGTGAGCTCCCGAAGGATCCCAGTCCGAGTTGGATGGGCTATTCGGTCGGACATTGGGAAGGAGACACGCTTGTCGTCGAAAGCGTCGGATTCAACGATCGAACGTGGCTGGATTTCGGCGGGCACCCGCATACCGAAGCGCTACGGATGACGGAGCGTTTTCAGCGCCTCGACTTCGGTCGGATGTCGCTTCAGGTGACGCTGGAGGACGCCAACGCCTACGCCAGGCCGTGGTCGATTGCCACGACACTCAGGCTGGCGGCGGATACTGAACTGCTCGAGTACGTGTGCGCTGAGAACGAGCGCGATCGCGCCCACCTCGTTGGCAGAACTCCGGACGAGAAACGCGTGAAGGTCGCTCCGGACATTCTGGCGAAATACGTGGGGACCTACGTGGCCTCCACTCCCGATGGGACGATGCCAATTGCCGAGTTCACGGTGACGCTTGTCGGCGACCAGCTGTTCGTCGATTTTGGCGGAAAGGGGCGACTCCCGCTGATTCCTTTGTCGGAGACGATATTTTCGCCACGGCTCCTCGGTGCATACGAGTTCGTCGCCGATGGCCGCGGGATCGTCACACACCTCTTCACACACACCGCCGAGGGCGTCACCAAAGCCGTTCGCACGAGCGAGCCTCCCGGCGCCCAGGGACGCTAGAGATTCTGTTTTCCGCGTCGAATTCGCAGCATCTGGTTTCCACCACGCTGAAATTCGTAGGCGACGTTCTCGACCGACGCGTCGTAGCCCAACTCGCGGACCGCCTGCAATGCATGGTTCACGTGGGGCGACGGCCGGCCGCCCAACGCGAGCAGTGGAAAGATTCGGACTTCTGCGGCGACTCGGCACAACTCTCCAATCGCCGTCGCATGAAACCACTCGTCCAGGTGATTGGAGTACAGAAACAGGAAGTGGGAGCACAGCGCCAGATCGAATGACGCGCTAGACAGCGGCAGCGCCGGAAGTTCCGCCTCGATGTACCGACCTTCGGCTTTCCCAAGGCCATAGTCGCTCAGAAAGACTGCCATCGCAGCCATGCGGATTCGGCCGAGCTCCTCGACTGACGGAATGGTGTTCCAGACGAATTCCTCGCGATTGCGCCGGGTTTGCTCGAGGACCTCAGTGGAGGTCGCCTCGATTCGATGTCGAATCTGATCGGCCTCCCAACGGTAAACCGGATCGCACGAGACCACTCTCGAGCCACGTCGCGTGGCCTCGGCGTTGAAGCTTGCGGGACCGTCGGCACAACCGAGAATCCGCAGGCGAAGGTCCGCTTCGCTGAGCGCAAACATCGCTCGATATTCGTCGAACGATCGGCCCCAGGGGACGACTTGATCCAGCGTGAACATCGCGGTTCGGGGCCCGCCTACTTCTCGCGAGGACTCGTGAGACTCGCATCGGGCGGACGGTAGGCGCCCGAGCGGATTTCGGCCACCATTTCGGCAAGCGCCTGGGCCGCGTTCGTGACCAGGGTAAACGTGTCTGGATCGGCGTCAAGATCCTCGTGGCTGGTGGCGTACGGTCGGTAGTAGCCGATCCATGCATCGAGCACGGCGCTGGGGCCCGCCTGAATGAGGCCCATGTCCGTCAGCCAGTCGGCCAGCAGGCGGCGAAGCGTTTCGGGACCGGCGGCGTCGCCGTGGGCCGCGATAGCAAAAGCGCGACCGGCCAGGTGTTTGGGGTAGGGCCAACCCTTGAGTTCCAGTTCCTTGGCGAGCACCGGGTCCTTGCCGTCGGTGGTCGTCGGATCCGGATTGCCGCCATCGGCGCACACGAGCCGATCGATCATCAGCTTCAGGCTGGCCGGCGCCTGATACCAGTGCACCGGGCAGAGTATGAAAATTCCGTGAGCAGCAACCCAGCGCGGGTAGATCTCGGCCATCCAGTCGTTCGTCTGGCCAAGCGCGTGGTTCGGATAGCACGAGCACGGCCAGTGGCAGAGCGGCATCGAGGTCGACACGCAGGCCTTGCAGGGGTAAATGACTTTTAGCGGCTCGTCGGCGAGCGTCGAGAGATCCAGAAAGTCCACTTCATATCCACCTCGGGCCTCTATGGCCGCTTGCGCCGCCTGGGCGAGACGACGGGTCTTCGAGATTTCACCCGGGCATGTGTGCTCGCTGCGGGTGGATCCGTTGACAACCAGGATGCGGGAGGGAGAATCCGGATTCCTATGGCGAGCTTCGGCCTCGACGATGCGCGCTCGAGTGTTCAGCCACTCGACAGCGAGCTTGACGCCCGGCTTTGCGAATTCCGGTCCCGCCGAAGCTTCACGCGGCGTTCGGCGATACACAATGTACCCGTCCCAGGCCTTTTCGAAGACCTTCTCGAGCTCGGAGGCCACCGCTTCGAAGGCGGGATCGTAGAACCTGGCAAAGAAGCGCTCGCGGAACTCTTGCTTTGAAAGGGGAGCGTATTTGGCCTGACTGTGTACGGTCGGCTTCGACATCGGCACCTCTTCTCGCCCATCCGCCTGCGCCTAGACAGGAACTGTCGTCTGTGTCGATGGTGAGGTCAGGAGCCTACCACGGGCAAGGTGACCTGCAAGCTCGCGCCGCCCTGTGGCGAGACGCCGACGCCGACCCGTCCGTTGTGGAACACGATGATCTTCTGGACGAGCGCCAGGCCAAGGCCCGTACCGTACCGCTTCGAGGTGAAAAACGGCCGAAAGATGCGCTCGCGCGCCGCAGGCTCGATTCCGGGTCCGCTGTCGTTGACGCAGATGCGTGAGACATTCTGTCCGAGATCGATTTCCGACTCGATCACGACAATCGGCCGTACCGACGCATCGGCGCACGCCTCGACGGCGTTGCGCAATAGATTCGAAAACGCCTGGCGCAACAGCACTTCATCGCCTTCGATCGCACCAAACTGACCGCGGACCTCGATATCGCCGCCGAGGGCGCGGGCGTCGGCCCGAATCTCTTCGACGGCGCGCTCGCAGACGCCCCCGAGATCCACCCGTGCCAGCGTGAGTTGCGCCGGTCTGGCGAAATTGAGGAAGTTCGTCACCACTTGGTTGAGCGATTCTGTTTCGGCCCGGATCCCTTCGACGTAGGCTTGGTACGCGGCGGGAAGCGCATGGAGATCAATCAGCTTGCTGTATCCCTGAATCGTGGCCAGGCCATTTCTGAATTCGTGTGCGATACCGGCGGTCAGCTCCCCGACCGCCGCCAGGCTTTCCTTCAACCGCAACTGCTCTTCGAGGTCCTTGATGGCCGTCAAATCCGAAAAGAGACAAATGGCGCCCTGGAGCGTGGTTCGCTCGTCGAACAAGGGCGAAACCGTCACACCAAGATAGGCCGCGCTCCGGTCTCCGGGCAGATTCACCGTCCGGCGGTGAATGGTTCCGCGCATGGCGAGGCACTCATCGATGACCCTCGACAATGGCTCTGCCAAGACTTCGCGATAGTCGGTGAGCGGGGCGGACGGTGAAAGGCCGAGCACACGCCGGCCAGCCGGATTGAGAATTCTGATCGTCGCGTTGCAGTCGACGACCAGCAGGCCCGCGGTCAGACTGAGGATGATCTCTTCGCTCAAACGCTCCGAAGCGCTCGCTCGGGCGGCGGTGGCACGCTCTTGCGCCTGAAGTTTGCTGACCGCCTCGTGCAGCGCCGCGGACAGCAGCACCATCTCCCTGCTCTCTTTGGAACGCTTGCGAGAATCCCGGGCCGCCTCCATGAAGCGCAGCATCGCGTACACGACGAGCGACACGAGGAGCGCCACGACGATCGTCAAGCCCACCAGCACTGCGTACGGATTGTTCGACATGGCTGAGAGATCTATTCGTGCACGTTCACGCGATACTCATTGGAGACTTCGTCGATGTGCTCGCGGATCGCCTGCTGATCGAGGGCCCTCGATCCGTCGCTGATCGGAATGGGATGCCACGGTCCGCGAGGCGCCCGTTCGTAGGCGTACTCCTTGGCGTGGTTCGCGTCGACTATGTACAGGCGGCGACCGTTCTGCCGGAGCACTCCCCACACCGCGCCATAGCTGGCGGCAACAACCTCAACCGCCCTGCGCCGGCTCATGAACTCGGCGCTCGTCGCCCCGACGAGAGGGTGGCCCATCAGCGGGGTCCGTCGATGCGGTCGATAGCCGAGCACTGCGTAAAGGGTTGGAGTGATGTCGGTCGAAAAACCGATTGCATCGACATCCACCGGTGTGATTTCCATGGTCGACGGCAGGTGAAGAATGAGCGGAATCTCCAGGATAGGGGGAAACAAGTAATAGGCGTGGCCCCATTGACCGTCCTCCCCGAGCATCTCGCCATGGTCCGCCGTAAGGATGACGACACTGTGATCGTACAGGCCCCGCCGCTTCAGGAAATCGATGAAGCGACCAAAACACGCATCCATGCGATGAATGCGCGCGGCGTAGCGCGCTTCAAAGCCCGGATATGACCGGCCACCCGGCACGGCTTCGCTCGTGAGGGCCGCGACATGGAGATTGAGCGAACGTGTATGCGCAAAGATCGGGCTGGGATCGTCGTTGGCCTGCAGCTTGTCCTCTAATTCCAATAAAGTTCTGCAGAAGTCGTATTGCAGCTCCGGGATTCCTCGATCGAGCTCGATCAGCGACGGCGATACGGTGAGCACCTGCTCCATGATGTGGTCCATGCTCACATAGCGCCGATACCCGTTGGCGTGTAGCAGCTTCTCGAGGGCGTTCATCGGTTGAAACGGTTGGACGTACTGTCGATGGGGACCCGCCGCGCCCATCCACATCGCGGACATCGACAGTCCTGTACCTCCGTATCTGGCAAATGTGTTGCGGAGCACAGTGCTCTCTGCCGCAAACTCTGCGACGCGCGGCGTAAAGCCGACTCCCGCGTTATACGGGCGCAAGTAGTCGGCTCGGAGGCTGTCGATGACGAACAAGAAGATGTTCGGTTTCGGCGCGAGGCTCGAGGCTCGAAGGTCCGGCACGAAATCGATCTCGACAGGCGACACACCATCAGCGCTCAGGCCCGTGTTCGCCTTCAAGAATCGATTGAATCCCGGCGTCTCAGCCGCCGCCCGGCCATCCAGCGCATCGTCAGCCAGACGGAAGGTCGGGTTGTGAACAAGGTAGCGATCGAGGGTATGCCGGACGCTCGAGCCACGCGCTCCAGGCCAGGCCACCAAGCCCGATTGAAGAGATGGGGCGATGACGTAGTACCCGATGAGGGGAGCGACGCACACGACGAGCATCGCTCGACGGGTCGTCGGGAGCTCGCCAGACGAGGCGCGATAGATCTGCGCAAACGTCACAGTCCAAACTGCGAGCACGCCCAGCTTGAGAACCAGGAAGTCCCAATCGATTCGCGCGGCGACCGCCGCCAGCATGAAGGCCGTGGCCAGAATTCCTACGAGTGACAGAATGGTAGTTGCTCGGATGCGGCCACCTTGCGGGGGACCAAAAAACACATCGAATCCGGACGCGAGACGCGCATCTTCGTGCGCCCATCGGCGAAGACGCAGACCCGCCCAGGTGCCGACGATCGACAGGCTCAACGCGGCGATCGCCGTGCGGCCCCACGCACTGTCCAAGCCAATCGCGTTTCCAACGATCCGTTGAAGTCCGACCCAGAGCACCGCCGACAGAAGCAGGAATTCCCCGCCATACCGCAGCCTGAAATCGCCACTTGGACGGACCATGCGCTCGGTGAGCGTCGCAAGCAGGAAGAAAGCGCAGAAGATCAGCAGATGCTCGTAGAGACTCCAGCCCAGGCCGAGCGCGAGTCCGCTCGTGAGCAGGTCCGGCTCGAATGCGCCACGAATGGCGAATGGTGTCAGGACACCGTAAGCGACTGCGACAAATACTGCGGTTCCGACCGCCGCGTCCACCAGTCGCCGCTCTGTACACCCGCCATCCTCAGCGGTGACGCGTTCGGGCTGCCGCTGAAGATATTTCCGGACGGCAAGGTGGTCGATGACCGCCAGCCAGATGATTGGGAGCAGCGCGAAAAGCCCGATGAGGACACTTCGACGATCGTCAATCAGCGTTGGAAGGATGGGCTGGACGGTCAACCCAACCCCCACGCCGCTCCACGCCACAGCGAATCCGAACGCGACTCGTCGCGTGATCCCTGCATTCCGAAATTCAGGTGCGAGAGACGCGAGCGCAAGAAGCAGCCACGGCCAGTACAACACGGCGTGCAAATCGCCGAAACCTGCGACCCACTCGCTGACGCGGGGACGAAGAAACTGCTGATATGTGAAAGAGCTCGACGCGAGGAACGCGTACAGCGATGTGGCAATCGAGAAGACACCGACAAGTACGCGCGGCAACCATCTCATGGCCTGCCCTCGCTCAGCGACGAAAGGCGCTCCGACAGCACGGGGTTATACGGGTCTAACGACACCGCCTGACGGTACAGCTCGAGCGCGGCAGAGGTACGGTTGGAGCGCCGGTATGCGTTGGCAAGATCGAAAAGACGATCGGGGTCCTGCGGATCGAAGGTCACGCACCTTTCGTAAGCCGCCAGAGCCTGTTGCTCATCGCCCAGGCGGGCGTACGCCTCTGGGAGGGCCGGACAGGCGATGGCAGGCGTCCGCGAGATGCGAACGTAGTTTTCCCACGCGGTTGCTTCTTCTTCTGTCGAGCCGAGCTTGCTGTGGATGATCGCCAACCAGGCGATGACCTGCGGCTCGCGCGGAAACGTTCGATGAAGGTCGACGACAAGCGGCAGCGCTTGCTCGAACTGCTTCGCGACGATCAGCTGTTCGACGAGGCGCGGACGGGGTGCGAGCGGATCGAACACCGGACGCAGGCCGAATCCGGATGCCGGCAGTCGAATGAAGACCGTCGCGTATCCCAGAAACAGTCCAAGCAACAGCCACGTGGGAAGGCGTTTCACCAGAACCCCAGGTACCAATCAAGCAGGCCCGGGCCCACGGTCGTTGCAGCTGCAGCCCCGAGCGCAAGAAAGGTTCCGAATGGCAGCGCGTACTTCATGGTCCCACGGCGCGCGGCGATCAACGCGAGACCGATCACCGATCCGGAAAGCGACGCCAACAGCAGCGTGACCACGGCAAGCTTCCAACCCACGAACGCACCAATCATTGCCAGCATCTTGACGTCGCCCATCCCGAGGCCTTCTTCGTGACGCAGCCGGTAATACACTTCCGCGACCGCCCAGAGGACGCCGCCACCCGCGAAAATGCCGAGGAGAGAAGCCACCCAGCCAGGCTCGGTGAACAAGCTGAGGATGAATCCGACGAGAATCCCCGGCAAGGTAATGACATTCGGCAGGATGTGATGCTCGAGATCAATCGCGAAGAGCACGATCAGCGCGCAGCCAAACAGCAGCTTGGACAGCAGCGGCAGTCCCGGCCCGTAGGACCACCACCCGAAGGCAAACATCGCAGCGGTAACCGCTTCAACGACGGGATACTGCAATGAAATGGTACCACCGCACCCGGCGCACCGGCCTCGCAAGACGAGGTAGCTGACCACAGGAATGTTCTCGGACCAGGAAAGCGGACGGTTGCAGTGCGGACACGCGGATGCGGGCCAGATGATCGACGCACCGCGCGGCAGCCGGTAGATGCAGACGTTGAGGAAGCTGCCCACGACCGCGCCAAACGCCGCCGCGACCGCGAGTGGAAGAATGTCGGTCATGCCGGCGACCGTCGCTGAATGGCCTGCGGTTCCTCCGGCAGCGGCCACAGCGGCGACGTCGCCGACAACTGTACGTGGCCGTCAGAGCTGAGCTCGTACGGCGTCCCCGTGGGGTCCACCATCGTTCCCGGCACCAGGCCGGCGCGGGCGAGCGGCTGCCAACTGGTCGGTCGCTCACCAGTCTTCTGGGTGAATGCATCGACCAGCATCTGCAGTTGCTCGATCTCGTCAAGGGCGCGCAGCTGAAGGAGGCGACGCTCGGCGTCCTTTTTCAGCCAATCGACCTCCGCCGACTCACGAATGGCTATCCACATCTGACGCGACGATCGGCGGTCGCCACCCTGCGCGAGCGTGGTCGCCGCCAGCGACTGCAGCCACCAGGGCGCGCCCGGCACGCGGGCGGCGCGGTCGAACCAAGATGCGGCGGCGCGGTAGTCGTGGGCGTACCAATAATGGACAAAGCCGATGTCCTGCATGTACTCCCATTTATCGGGTCGATCGCGTAAACCCTTTTCCAGCAGCACGACCGCCAGATCGGGACGTCCAGCGCCTTTCGGATGGGGCTCGGCCAGAAATACGGCACCAAAGCGGTAGGCGACATTGAACCACGGATCCAGCGCAGTCGTGAGGTCGAGCAGCGGAAACAGGAGCGGATAACTCGCTGCCGGATCGGCGGCAAGCATCGGCGGAGGCACCGGGAGCGGCGCCTCCCCCTCGAGCCGAAGCTTGATGGTGCCGTAGTACTGAATGCTCCGAATCCAATACAGGTCGGCCGCTAACGCCTGATAGGCCAGGGAGAATCGGCGGGCTGCGGTTCCTGACGTCAAGTACAGCGACTGGTCATCGACCGGCGCTGTGGGATACACACGTTCGCGGATGGCTTGCACCCTGACCGCAGCGGCCATCAAGACACCGGCCAATGCGATCGCCCCGACCAACCTCAGAGCACCAGGCTTCATCTACTTGAAGTCGCGTCGCGAGAAAATCACTGTCGCGGCAATGAGCAGAACCGTGACGTAGATGAGCGCGTAGGCGGTCGTCAGCATCATGTAACCGAGCGGGACGGGCTGCGCGTGAACAACCTGCGCCTTGACGTCGAACTGGGCAAGGTTGGGCAGCACCCAATACAGTCCCCGTGCGAGCTTGGCGGCCGCCGGCGAATCGACGACCTGTTCGAAGTTGCGCAGGTCGGTGCTGAAGTGGCCGACGATGAATAATCCGAACGTGAAGGCGGCGGAGAGAATCGGCGTTGAGAACGTGGAAAAGAAGAGGGCGAGCGCGGTAATGACCATGAGCTCGACGAGAATGAGCACCACCGCCTTCAGGAGCGCAGGGTCGAGCGCCGGCGCATCCCATGCCTTCTCGATTTCCGGGGAAACACCCCACCCCATGTAGGCCAAGACCGCATAGAGGGCCAACGTCATGATCGTGACGTTGACGATCAGCGTGAGCACAAGACCTGCATACTTACCCGCGATCATTTGATAGCGATGAATCGGCTTGGCGAGCAGGCTGTACACGCTGCGGCGTTCCACTTCTTTTGACACCAACCCGATGCCGATGAAGACGGCGATGAAAAGCCCGAAAATGGACGTCGCCGATAGCCCCAGATCCTTGATGATCTTGACGTCCTGGCCGGCCGTGAGCTGGCCAATGAGATACGATGCCGCCATCAGCAGGATGGCGAACAGCACGAGGTTGTAGAGCACCTTGTCACGTACCGACTCGCGAAACACGTTGAGAGCGATCGCAGCGGTGGCGTTCACGATGCGCTCTCCACCTTCTCGACTTCGCGTGAACCATCGTCGAGATCCGAGCGGGGCGCCGACGCCCCGGGCGTCGCCACCTGCTTGACGAAGAAGTCCTCCAGCGTTTCACGGATTGGATTGAGCGACATCATCCGACCGCCCGCCGCTGTCAGATGACTGACGAGCAGCTGCGGAGGCGGATCGAGCGGCAGCTCGAACGAGTATCGTTCCTCTCCGATGCGCACGGTTCGGCTGACCCGTCCTGCGACCTCGGAGACAACGGACTCGCTCAGGCCGACCATCACGAGCTCCCAGCCACGTATCTGGAACGCGAGCATATCGCTCAGGCGGCCGCTGGCGACGAGGCGTCCCTTGGCAAGAATCGCCACGCGGCTGCACAAAGCCTCGGCATCGCTCAGCACGTGTGAGCTGAAAAAGACGGTACATCCGCGATCACGAAGGCCCAGAATGAGCGTCCGGACATCGCGCCGGCCCAACGGATCGAGTCCCGACATCGGTTCGTCGAAAATCACGAGGTCAGGATCGTTGATGAGCGCCTGCGCGATGCCAACCCTCTGCAGCATGCCCTTGGAAAACTTTCGCAGCTGCAACCGCCGCTCGCCGCCGATCCCGACCTCGTCGAGCAACCGGTTCACTCGCGCGCGTCGATCGGGACCGCGATAGCCGAAAAGAGACGCGAAATACGTCATCAGCTCTTCGGCCGTCAGATAGTCATAGAAGTAGGGATTCTCCGGCAGGTAACCGATGCGCCGTTTCATCGCGAGATCGCCGAGAGGCCGACCAAGAATCTCGGCGTGACCCGAAGTCGGGAAGACGAGCTGAATGAGCAGCTTCAATGTCGTGGTCTTGCCCGCACCATTCGGGCCCAGAAACCCGTAGACTTCGCCTGCCTCGACATCGAGCGTCAGACGATCGAGTGCACGATACGGGCGTTTCCGCCAGAACCCGATGGCGTAGTCCTTGGTCAGCTCGAAGGTGGCCAGTGCACGCATAACCTCGCTTCAACCACGAAGACACGAAGCACACGAAGACTCACGACCTTCGTTTCTTCGTGGCTTACCGGCTCTCGAATTGCCCGTGCTGCGGGTCGGATGGCTCATTTGGACACCACTACCGGCTGTTGGCGTGCTGGAGCTCGTACTCGATCGCCTGCTGGAAGTACTGAACCGGAAGCGCGCCGTCGACTTTCAAGCCATTGATGAAAAACGTGGGTGTCGCGCGAACGCCAAACTGCTTGCCGAGCGCGATATCGGCCTTTACCAGTTCCAACGTCGACGCATACTTGCTCTCGAAGTCGGGGACCTGGCCGACCTCGCGCACGGCCTGACGGATCAGGTCGGGCGTCAGCGACGACTGGTTGGCGAAAACCCAGTCGATCATCGCGTCTTCCCTGTTGTGTTCGCGCGCCAGACGGACGGCCACGGCCGCCTCGCAAGCCGCCGGATGAATCGTATTGGCCACGTTGGCGTTGCACTCGGCGTCGAGCGGGTAATCCCTCAGAACATATCGGACCTTGCCGGGATTTTCTGCCTGAGACCTGGCGAGAATCGGCTTGTACGCCATGTGCGACTGGCGGCATGGCGGGCATTGGAAATCGTTGAACTTGACGATCAGCACCAGAGCGCCATCGGACGGAACGCCGAGCTGGACACGCGGCGACGTCGTCATGAAGCTTTGAAATTCCGATTGCTGCGACTGGGAGGGCGCCGGCGCAGAGGGAGACGACGGCGTCTCGGAGGCGGCCGCGGACAGCGGGGCTTCACGTGGAAACAATACCAACGCCGTGACCGCTCCGCCCACAAACAACACCAGCACCATGATCGCCGCTGGACTCGAAATCAATGCTCGAACATCTCGAATCGCCCTGCGTGGCAACGTCGTCATCGGGAATGGCGTGGTCGATCCGGTCAGGAAAAAGAGCACAGCGACCGCCGCAGCCATGACCAGGCACAGGAGGCACAAAACCTTCAGGATCACGAACGACACGTACTCGAAGTACAAGACGACGGCGAGTGCCAGCGTCGACATGGCAAAAAGATAGCCGGGCACGCTCTCACGGACGTCGTCGCGCGCCACGAGGCCGGTCACCGCAAGAAGTGCTGCACCGACGAACCAAATCGCTGCGAAGATCGCGACGGGAATTCCACGGAACGTGCTATATGGGCTGAGGTAGACCTGCGTGCAGCTCACGCTTGCGCTCACATCGCAGAAGCTCGTGTAGCTGGGGTCGACGATCAGGTGGTAGTGGACGTATGCCGCGGCTACCGACGCACCGAGGCCAATCAGCGCGCACACCAACGCGAAGATCACAGCGGCTTTGCTCATGGGATCGGAGTGTTGTAACCGGTGGCGAGGATCGACGTCAAGAACCACGAACTGAAAGGGTTCCGGGTTCCAGGTTCCGAGTTCCAAGGTTCGAAGAACCTCAGAACCGGAACCGGGAACCCGGAACAGGGAAACCGGGAACCTACGAACTACTGAACGGGCGTTCCGGACGCAATCGGATTCGCAAGCGCCGCGGTGTGCTGCCAGAGCGTGCCGCGCGTATCGGTCGCGAAATACCGAGTTCCCGTGCCGCCTGGAGTTGCCGGGTTGGCCTGTCCCCAGGTACGAGCTCCTCGGCTGGGTGACCGTGCCGTTGCAGGCGGTCGTCGTACCGATGTTGGTCACACCGGATGCTCCGTCGCCAGAAATCGTGACGACGTAGCCGCTCTTGGTCACACCGTTGGCGTTCAGATCGGGGCTGATGAAGCCCTGCGAGCTGCCGGACGGCGGTCTGACAAGGTCCTGCAGCGTGACGGCATAGCCGCCGGGCACGCAGCTGGACGAAAAGGCAGCTTCCGCACTGTTGATGGCTCGAAGCGAGCCGATCGCCGACGCTTCGTTGCCCGACATCCGAGCTCGAAGGAGGCCCGGCACGGCGATCGCCGCGATGATGCCGATGATCGCTACCACGATCAGCAGCTCGATGAGAGTGAACCCCTTGGTGTCGCGCATCTTCATTGTCCTGACTCCTTCAGTAAACGTCCAAAGCGTTTGGTGAACCTGGTCGCATTCGACCGACGACACCTGTCGAGTTGCAACCGAAATGCCAAGGCTCAGCCGTAGCCTGTCTGCGAGGAAGTCCTTTAGATTCTACTTCTTGCTGGCTCCAGACAACATTGTATTACGCGCCAAACCAACCACGTGACAATAGTTGCCACGAGGCCGGCGACGATTAGTGTCAAGGGCGATCGAGGCTACGTCTGGACGCGCGAATCTCCGGCTGCGCTGGCCGCTCGAGCGTTCGACCGCATCAAGTACAACGTTCGCTCCGAACCCGCAATCCTTACGACCTCGACAAAACCGAAATAGCCGGCGAAGCCTTGTTCGAACGCCTCGGAGGAGTACTCCGTCGCGAGTCGGGGCATGCGCGACAGCATCGCGCGGACCTGCGAGTCGTTCTTTGACGGGAACTCGATGACGAGGGCGCTCCCCAGGCGCTGCAGGAACTCGGCGGCCTTGGCGAAGGGCACCTGGTTGGTCAACGTCAAATGGTGAATCAAGCCGAGCGCCAGCACGATATCAGCCGAGCCACGATCGGTAAGCGACATGCGCTCGGAGTGGTTCCACCCCATCCGCCCACTGGGGTTCGTGAGATCCATCACGAGCGGCAACACACCACGATCCCCACGTGCCTGGCACTCGCGGTAATGGCGATCCACCGCGGCATGGTCGCCGTCGAATGCAACGGTGTAGGCGCCTTGAGCCGACGCCAATCGGCTGAACGCCCCGGTATTCGCCCCGAGATCCCACGCCGTGCGCGGTCGCGCACGTTCGATCATCGCCCCGACGATGCGCTCCTTGTGCGCCATGGATTCGGCGGAGTAGTTCGTCCGGTCGTAGTAGTCCAGCCACGGCCCGGAGGAGGGCTCGCACTCCAAACCGCGCAGGGCCGACTCGAGATGGTCAATCAAACCCATCATCGATTTCCGTCCGAATTTCCCGGCTGTTCCCTCCGCGATGGCGCGGCCGCCGTGCCGGGCCTGCGCCCGTGCGTGCAAGTGCAGATGGACGAGCAGTGACGGCGACAGCTTGCTCATGAACGGGAGCAGACGCGCGACGAGGTCGAGAGGCGGGCCATCGATGAACACGCGCGCCAGATAGCCGAGCCTTACGTCGGTGCGGCTCATGAGCGCGAGCGGCCCGAGAAAGTGCTGACAGAACTGCCGATACGCAACCCACGGATGACCCGGCTGCCAGCGTTCGAAGGACAGCGTGTCGATCAGAACCGGCTCGACTCCCTTGAACTGAACGTTGTAAGCGCTGGCGTCCTTCAAAACCATCCCATGGTCGACCGCGAGCCGCTGGATTTTCAGCGTCAACAGCGCCGCAGCTTTCAGCTCGCCGAAGCACCACTCGAACGGATACGAAACAAATGGAATCGGCTCGGGCTCGATGACGAGGTAGGACGCACCAGACACGCTCGGAGCCTCCGGACGCTCCACGTGCGGCACCAGGAGCCGCTGATCGACGAGGCGTTGATACAGCCCGGAGCTGCGCAGATGGTCGTAGTGCGGGGCGTACGAGACATTGATCTGACGGAGGAGGCGGCCGTCTCGGGTGAACACGCGGCCATCCGGGTCCCGAAACGATCCACTCGTAGGGCCGGCCGCTTCAGCGTTCGGGGTCATCCGCGCGTGAGGGGGACTGGCGCGCGAAGAATTGCACGATTCGAGCCCAGAACGTCCTGAGCGCGTACCCGGCGGCGAGCACGCCGGCCAGGGCGAGCTGCAGGAGGTAACTGCCGGTAGTCGGATCGACGTAGGCGAAAAAGACGTGGTCGTGCCACATGATTGGCTTCGGTTGGCTTATCGGCTCGATGTGGTGCGTCCTTTAAGACATCGAGCCACCTTCTCAACAGGATGCACACTACCTCACCTCAAGTTGTACTTCTTCACGTAGTACCGGAACGACCGGAAGCTCATGCCCAGCAGCTCGGCTGCCCTCACCTGAACCCCTCCAGCGCGCTGGAGGGCCTGGGCGATGTATGCCCGTTCGATATCCTTCACGTGCGCTTCCAAATCAAACCCGGTCTCGGGAAGGGGATTGACAGGCTGTGCGTTCGCCGCGATTGTTGGTTCTCCGCGAATCGCCGGCGGCAGGCTGTCCGACAGAATGGCTGGCGTCGTCTCGAGTGCGACCGCCCGTTCGATGATGTTTTCGAGCTCGCGGATGTTGCCGGGCCAGTCGTGCCGGACGAGCAGCTGCATGGCATCGTGTGAGATCCCCGAGATCGCCTTTCCCATTTGCTCGGCAAACTTGGCGAGAAAGTGATCAGCGAGCAGCGGGATGTCCTCACGCCGTTCCCGCAGCGGCGGCAGCGCAATCGGAATGACGTTGATCCGATAGAAGAGATCCTCCCGAAAGCGGTTCTCCGCGACCAGGCGCGTGAGGTCCTGATTTGTGGCCGCAATCACGCGAATGTCCGCCTGAAGCTCCTCCAGCCCGCCGACGCGGCGGAAGCGACGCTCCTGCAGAACCCGCAGGAGCTTCACCTGCATGACGGGACTCATCTCGCCAATCTCGTCCAAGAAGATGGTGCCGTGTTCGGCGACTTCGAGCAGTCCTTTCTTGTTCGTGTCGGCGCCGGTAAACGATCCCCGCATGTGGCCGAAGAGCTCCGACTCGAGTAGGGTTTCGGGCAACGCACCGCAGTTGAGCGAGACCATCGGCTTCTCGCGCCTCAGCGAGTGGAAGTGGATAGCCTGCGCGACCAGGCCCTTTCCCGTCCCAGATTCTCCGGTCAGGAGGATGGTGCTGGTGGTCTTCGCGATCGTCTCGATCATCTTGAATACCGCGAGCATCGCCTCGCTGCGCCCGATGATGTTGGCGAACTTGTGCGACATCCCGAGCGTTCGCTTCAGCAGCACGTTTTCCTGCCGGAGCTGTCGGTTTTCGATCTTCTCGCGCACCTTCATCTTGAGCAGGTCGACATCGAACGGCTTGCTCAAATAGTCGCAGGCACCGAGACGCATGGCTTCGACGGCCGTGTCGGTCGACGCGAAGGCGGTGATCATGATCCCGAGGATGTCCCGATCGATCCGCTTGGCCGCCCGGAGCACGTCAACCCCGCTCAGGTCGGGCATCTTGATGTCCGAGATCAAGATATCCACTGGTTCGCGCTCCAACGCCTCGATCGCGGCGCGGCCATTCTCGGCGAGCAGCACTTCGTACCCTTCCCGACGCAGAACGATCGCCAGCAACTCGCGCATCGATCGCTCGTCATCGACGACGAGAATGCGGGCCGGGCGCCGGTCGAGTGCGGTATCTGTTGCGGTCATGTAGTGGCGACCGGGTGCAGTGCGGGCAGACGGACGCACACGGTGGTGCCCCGCCCGGCCTGCGAGCTGACCTGGATCTCTCCGTTGTAGTCGGCGACGATGCGATGGACGATGGCCAGCCCAAGCCCGCTGCCCTTGGCGAAGCGGCCGTGAAAGGGCTGAAAGATCGCGTCGAGATCCTCGGCCGGGATGCCGACGCCTTCGTCTTGTACGGTCAGGACGACTCCGCCCGAAGACGCATCGTCGGCGCCCGTCAGCAATAGCCGGCCGCCGTCGGGCATCGCGCGAAGACCGTTGGTCGCGAGGTTCCAGACCACCTGCTTGAGTTGTCCTTCGTCGGCTTCGTACCACAGCTCGTGCGCCGGGACGTCGACTTCGACGCAATGCTTCTCGTGAAGGTCGGCGCCGTTACGCAGCAGCAGGGCCGCGTCGTTCAACGCACGCCGCACGTCGAGCCGGGTCACGGCAAAGCGCTGGGGCCGCGCGTAGGCAAGAAATGATCGGATTGTGCTGTTCAGCCGTTCGGACTCGCGCAGGACGATGTCCATCAACTGCTCCTGCTCGGCGCTGAGCGGCAGTTCATGCCGGAGGATCTGAATCGAGCCGGACATCGACGCCAGAGGATTGCGAATTTCGTGAGCGATGCCAGCGGCCATTTCGCCGATCGCCGCCAGCCGCTGCTGCTTGGTGGCATCGCGCTCGAGCATCTTGATCTGCGTCACGTCCTGGAAGCTGAGGAGAAACCCCGCGCGTCCACCTGGCGTCACGAGATGCGCCGCACTCAACCCGAGCATGATCTCGCCCCGTCCATCACCCGTCCGATACTGAAACTCGTACCGACGAGCCGTGGCGTGAGCCAGGTTGTCGTCGAGCAGACGGGCGATCTCAGGCGGCAACTGCAGCACTTCGGCAATCGGCTGCCCCATGACTGAAGACCAGGGGAAGCCCGTGATGCTCTCGGCCGCGCGGTTGAACGTCAGGATGCGCTGTTGCGGATCGGTGGTCGCCAGACCGCTCGTCAGACTGTTGATGACGTGCTGGTTCAACGCCTGCAGATCGGCGATCTCGCTCGACGCCTGCCGGAGCTTCGCCCCCGCCGATCGAACGCTCTCCGCCAACGATCCACTCAAGACTGCCACTGCGAAAAACCCAAAGAGATTGAGAGCCACGATGTTCGCGGCGACCAGGTAGGTCGGCAGCACGATTGCCGTCGTCACTGGCCAGGCGGCCGACAGCAGCGTGACGCCTTCGAAGTACTGCTGCAGCACGATTCCAAGGTAGAGAACCGCGCTCAACGTGGCCACTAACATGCCGCCGCGCCGGAACTGGACGACGCCGCCCGCCACAATCGGCAGCACATAGAGGACCGAGAAATAGCTGGCAATCCCCCCTGTCAGGTAGATGAACGCCGAGACGATTAGAGCGTCGACGGCCAGCTGAAGGTCAACCATCCAGCGAAACCGATCGACGTACCGAAGCGTTGCGGCATAACCGATCGTCAGCGCATAGGTCAGCCCGATCAGGAAGAAGAAGGGATCGACTGGAAACGAGCCAGGCGCAGTGAACTGGGCCAGCGTCGCCGATCCGAGCAGGATGGTGCTTACGATCGCGCGAGTCCCGATAAGCCACGCCAGTTTGCGACGGAGTCCGATATCCATCATGTAAGAAACTGCGTCGGGACTGGAGGCTAGAGGCTGGGGGCTGGACCGAGCCCAACTTGCTGCCCCTAACCCTAGCCTCCAGCCTCCAGCCTCCAGCCCCTAGCCCCCAGTTACGCCAACTTGCTAATCAGGTCGAAGATCGGCATGTACATCGCGATGACGATGCCGCCGACGACCACGCCGAGGATCGCGATCATGATTGGCTCGAGCAGCGTCAGCAGCCCGGCCACTGCCGCGTCCACCTCTTCCTCATAGAAATCGGCAATCTTCGCCAGCATCGTGTCGAGTGCGCCGGTCGCCTCGCCGACGCCAATCATCTGCGTGACCATGGCTGGAAAGACGCTGGTTTCTTTCAGCGGCACCGAGATCGTCTCGCCTCGCTCGATGCTCTTCCGTGTGACCATCACGGCGTCCTCGACGACGGAATTGCCGGAGGTTTTGGCGGTGATTTCCAGACCGTCGAGAATGGGAACTCCCGAGCTGATCAACGTCGACAGCGTGCGGCAGAAGCGGGCGACGGCGATTTTTCGCAGGATGATGCCCAGCACCGGCGCCTTGAGCATCGTCGCATCGACGACGCGCCGGCCGTGCGCGGTCGCATAGTACCGATTGAATACGTAGGCCAAGACACCCAGTCCGATAATCACGAACGGGAAGAAGCGAACGAGATTGTTGCTCAGCGCGATGACGACGCGCGTCGGCAGGGGCAGCTCGGCCCCGAGGCCTGAGAAGAGCGCCGCAAACGTCGGAATGACCTTCCACAAAATGACGCCGACGACGAGTGTGGCGATGACCATGACCGCGATTGGATAGATCATCGCGGACTTCACCTGCCCCCTGAGCTTGACGTCCTTTTCGATGTAGGTGGCCAGCCGCTTCAAGATGGTGTCGAGAATGCCACCCGCCTCGCCGGCAGCAATCATGTTCGTGAAGAGCGGATCGAAGGTCTTGTGATGCTTTCGCATCGCGTCGGCCAGCGACGCGCCCGCTTCGACATCGGCGCGCGTGTTCATGATGACGGCCGCAAAGTTCGCGTCCTCTTCCTGGCTGCCGAGGATGTCGAGGCACTGTACGAGCGGCAGACCGGCGTCGATCATCACGGAGAACTGACGCGTGAAGACGGCCAGGTTCTTCGCTTTGACCCTCTTGCCCAGCTTGCCGGCTTTACGTTTTGCGGACGCGTCGGCTTTGTCCTTGGCTGGCGTGATCCGCGTGACCATGATCTGCTCGCGGCGGAGCGCGGCAACTGCGGCGTCCATCGAATCGGCAGAGCGTTCACCACTGACGGTCTGTCCCGCACGTGTTCGTCCGGCGTAGGCAAAGGTCGGCATACTATTCGCCTCTCAAAAGCGTCGTTTCACGGTGACCAAGCGTCGCTTCATCGTCCCGGCACTGGCCGCGGGGTGGTGCCAGCGGTTCGACCGAGGCCTGCACCCGCGACCACTCCAACGCCCCGGTTGATCATGTCCTGCAGCTCGTCCTTGAGGGACGAGGCGGCCATCGCTGTTTCGAGGGTGATCAATCGCTTCATGTACAGGCTGGCCAGCGACTGATTCGCCGTCTGCATCCCGAGCTTTTCCTGGCCCGCCTGCATCGCTCCGTAGATTTGATGGATCTTGTCGTCACGGATCAGATTGCGGATCGCTGGCGTTGGCACCATGATTTCCAGCGAGACCACGCGCCCCTTGCCATCGGCGCGCGGGAGCAGCGCCTGGCAGACGATCCCTTCGAGCACCAACGACAGCTGGGTTCGAATCTGCGCCTGCTGATTGGCCGGGAAGATGTCGATGATGCGGTTGATTGTTTGGGCGGCCGAGTTGGTGTGCAGCGTGCCAAAGGTGAGGTGCCCCGTTTCGGCGATCTTCAGCGCCGCCTCCACCGTCTCCAAATCGCGCATCTCTCCGATGAGCACGATATCGGGATCCTCACGAAGCGCGGCGCGCAACGCGTTCGAAAAGTTGCTCGTGTCGGCGTGCACCTCTCGCTGGTTGACCAGGCAGTTCTTGTGCTGGTGGATGTACTCGATCGGATCCTCGATCGTCAGGATGTGGTCCTGACGCTCGGAATTGATCTTGTCGAGCATCGCCGCCAACGTGGTCGACTTGCCGCTGCCCGTTGGACCGGTGACCAGCACCAGGCCTCGCGGACGCTCGGCCAGCATGGCCAACACGGCCGGCAGCCCGAGCTCGCCGAACGTGCGGATTTTCTCGGGAATGAGCCGGTAGACCGCCGCGACCGCACCGCGCTGGTTGAAGACGTTGCACCTGAACCGGGCGAGACCGCGAATGCCGAATGAGAAGTCGAGCTCCAGCGTCTCTTCAAAGCGCTTCTTCTGCGCGTCCGTCAACACGCTGTACACCAACTGCTTGGTATCCGTGGGCGTGAGCTCGGGCAATGGCAGGCGTTGCAGATGCCCGTGGACGCGGACTTGGGGCGGGGTGTGGGTGGTGATGTGGAGATCGGACCCGTCCATCTCAACGGTCGTTTTCAACAGCTCAGGGAGTGTGGACATTTCTTTTCAGCTCTCAGTTTTCAGTTTTCAGTTTTCAGTTACCGGCTACCGGCAGCTGCCAGCAATCAGCCGTCAGCTGAGCGCTATTTCACCGTCTCCCTCACAACTTCCTCGATCGTCGTGACGCCGTCCTTGACCTTCCGCAGCCCGCTCATCCGCAGCGTGATCATCCCGTCGTCTATCGCCTTGCGCCGGAGCTCCAGACCCGATGCGCCGACCAGAATCAGCTCGCGAAGCTCCTCGCTGATTTCCATCACTTCGTACAGGCCGACCCGTCCTTTGTAGCCGGTGAGATTGCAGCGATCGCAGCCGGCACCCTTTTGTGGCATCACCGAGTTGGCGTCGTCCTGCGAAAATCCGGCCTGAAGCAGGGCGGCCGGCGGCAGGGGGCTGGGTTCCTTGCAGTTCGAGCAGACGCGGCGCACCAGGCGCTGGGCGCAAATCAAATGCACCGAGCTGGCCACCAGAAACGGCTCGATGCCCATGTTCATCAAGCGGTTCACGGTGCTCGGTGCATCGTTGGTGTGGAGCGTCGAGAGCACGAGGTGACCGGTGAGCGCCGCCTTCACGGCGATCTCCGCGGTCTCGAAGTCGCGGATTTCACCGACGAGGATGATGTTCGGATCCTGGCGAAGGAAGGAGCGCAACGCGGCGGCGAAATTGAGGCCGATCTGCTCCCTGACCTGAACCTGATTCACACCCAGCAGGTTGAACTCGACCGGATCCTCGGCGGTCATGATGTTGGTCTCGGGGGTGTTGATGCGGGCGATGGAAGAATAGAGGGTGTTCGTCTTCCCGCTGCCGGTCGGCCCTGTCACGAGAACCATTCCCCACGGCCGCTGAATGGCGGTCTCGAACTTCGCCAGGGATTCGGCTTCGAAGCCCAGCCTCGTCATGTCGAGCATCAATTTCTCTTTGTCGAGGAGACGCATGACGATCTTCTCTCCGAAGAGCGTCGGCAGGCACGACACGCGGAAGTCGATTTCCTTCGGCGAGCCGTTTTCGTTGAAGCGAATCTTGATTCGGCCGTCCTGGGGCAGGCGCTTTTCTGCGATGTCCAGCTTCGCCATGATCTTGATGCGCGACGCAATGGCGTCTCGGAACTTCATCGGCGGGCTCATGATGTTGTAGAGAATGCCGTCGATGCGGTAGCGGACCCGGAGCTCCTTTTCGTAGGGTTCGACGTGGATATCGCTCGCGCCCTTTTGAATCGCGGACATCAGCACGACGTTGACGAGACGCACGACCGGCGCTTCCTCGCCCTGCCTTGCCAGCGCGTCCGCACTGATCTCCTGGAGCTCCTCCAGGACCTCGACGTCGCCCGTGCCCTCGAGTGCTTGCAGCTCCTCCAGGCCTTTGGTCGCCAGTTCGAGCGTGCTCGGGCCGGTCGGTTCCTTGGCAGCCGCCGCCTTGGTCGTGGCCGGGTAATAGCGCTCGATGGCCTCGGCGACGGCGGTCTCGGACGCTACCACCGGCTCGACGTTGTAGCCGGTCATGAACTTGATGTCGTCCATCGCGAAGACGTTGGTTGGATCCGTCATCGCGATCGTCAGCGTCGCGCCCGACCGGCTGAGCGGCACGATCTGGTATTTCTGTGCCGTGTCCGCGGGTATCAGCTTGATGACCGTCTGATCGAGCTCGAACTGAGGGAGATTGATGGAGGGAACACCGTATTGCTTGCTCAGCAGGGCCGTAATCTCTTCGTCCCTGACGAAGCCCATCTTGACGAGGTTATAGCCGAGCTTCCCCCCGTTGGCCTTTTGGTGGTTCAAGGCCTGTTGCAGCTGCTGAGGCGTTATCCGCTTCTCTTTGAGAAGGAGTTCACCAACCCGGACCGGCATCGATGTCAGACTTGAACGCTACACGGATGGACACTTTTTGTCAATTTGTGACCTAAAACGTCACTTTGAGGCCAAGACTCCAGCTCTTCAGCATTTCGTCGTCGCCGCGCGTGATCTGCCCCTCCGCATAGACCCCCGATGCGAAAGCCACGCTGCCGCCCGCACTGAACGATGGCCGGACATCGCCGACCGTGTTGACACTTGCACCGCCCCGGACACCGAGCCCGCGGCGAATCCAGACCTCGAGGCCGCCTGCCAGATGCCGTTCGTCACCAGCCGCGGTCGATGTTGTCGTCAGATCGGCGTCCACCGCACCTGTCATCGAAACCCGACCCTCCGATGTGATAGCGACCCCCGCCCGCACCTGGCGATCGAGCTCGTAGGGCTCGCCGCTGGAGGTGAGGTCGGGGGCTCCGAGGTGTTTCACCACGATTGCCAGTCGGGCGGGCCCGAGCCGTCCCATGGCGCCGACATCCACATCTCCCCGGGCCTGGTCCGCCCAGACCAGACTGATGGTCGACGCCACAACGAGATGGTCGCCAAGTGACTGGCCGACCGTTACGCCAAACTGGTTCAACACATTGGGGTGCGAAGGAACCTCGCCCGTTCGTTCATCTTGTCGGTTTGCAGATGTGGGTGCTGTAGAGCGCGAATCGACGCGTTGGGGAATGCTCAAACGATAGTAGCCGAGCCCAAGCGATGGCAAAGCGACGGAAGCACCCCAGTTGCCGTCGCCGCCTTCCTGGCCGCCTCGGTGTTCGACGATGGCGTTGAAGAACGCACCGGTGGCGAGACCAGCCGGATTCCACCATATCGCGGTCGCATCGTCGGCCACCGCGACAAAGGCGCCTGCCATCCCCTGCGCACGAGTGCCCACGGACTCGTAGACCTGCGCAAAGACCGGCGGGGTCCACACGGACGCGAGTACTGCGCCGGCAACGAACCGAAGACTCACAGTGCCTGGACAGCCTCTTCATGCGACGCTCTGGGGTTCTTTCTTCTCGTCGGAGACGTTACGCCGCAAGAGGGGGAACGTGGGAGCGCTGCGCTCGCCGGAAGAGCATCCAACCAACCGCGGTCGGAACGACGACGCCCAGCACCATTTTTGTCTCGAACACGACGACGTTCGCGACATCGCTGGTGGGGATGAACGCCGCCACGATGCTGCCGACGGTGGCCATTAGACCGATGACTCCCGCGACGCGCCAGGACGGTCCAGCGTTCTCGAGCTTCAGCAGGCAGGCGAATAGATACGTGAACGGAATCAACTGGATGACCACGGCGGATTTCAACATCAGCTGATAGGCTTCGGCAACACCAGAGCCAACGAGAGACCAACACGTAAAGATCGCTGCGAGCACGGCGCACGTCGCCAGAGCCACGTGCGGCGAATGCCAGCGCGGATGAATCCGTCCGAGCACCGGTGGAAGCGCCGCGCTCAATCCGGCAACAAATGGAATGCGCGACGAGCCCGCAAACCAGGCGGAAGCCGTTCCGCCGATCGAGAGGCCCATCACGATCGCGAGAGGACCGACGATCCAGGGTACTCCCGCCTGATTCGCACCCGCGCTGACCGCCTGCATGACGCCCTGAATCACCCCGAGCGTGCCGGTCGGCACGAGCATCAGGACGGCACCGGTAACGAGCAAGTACGACGCCAGCGAGATGGCGCCGGCGATGTAGATGGCGCTCGGCAGATTCCGACTTGCGTCGCGGATTTCGTCGCCCATGGTCGAGGCCAGTTCGATGCCGACGAAAGCGTTGCACATGATGGCAAAGCTCGTCGTCGTCTGCCAACCGAGCCCGGTGAAAGCTGGGCGGACGCTCGGCGGCGCCTTGCAGGCCGGCTGCCGCAGCGGCAGTCAGGACGAGCATGATGCTAAGACCCGCGCTGAGGCCGCCGAGATTCTGAATCCACTTGCCGGTCGCCAGGCCCCGGATGTTGGCGATGGCAATCAGCGCCAGCCAACCGAACGCCACCGCCGCCACAAAGGTCCGCTGATTGACAAGGTCCGCCGATGCCGGTCCGCCGGCGAAGGCAAGAATCCCCGCCATGTACACCAACAGGACCGGAATGTAGAACAAGTTGTTCGTCCAGTAACACCAGCCAGAGAGAAATCCGTGCGCCTCTCCGAACTGTTGCCTCGTCCAGAGGTAGATGCCGCCTTCACCTGGATGCCGTCGCGACAGAACCAGCACCGCGATGGCCTCTGGAATGAAAAATGTGAAAAATGCGAGCACCCACAACGCGAGCGACACCCAGCCGTAAACGGCGACCGGAGGCACGTTGTTGATGTTTACGATCGCAACGATCTTGAGGAGAACCAGATCCCATCGGCCGAGAGCGCGGGGAATCGTCTCGAGCGTGCTCATGAGATCGAAGATGGGCCCGACCGACCCGCGGGAATCCGCCCGAGATCCCGGCTGGGCGAACGCCCTTTACAGTCGAGCGTCAGACACGAAGCATCGGTACGAACACTGGCGAGTCGGTGACAACCGGCTCGAGGCTGGTCATCATCGCATACTGGCCGCAATTGCCAAACAGCGGGCATTTCTGGCAATCCACTTCGATCTTCTCCGGGATGTCGCCATGGGGCACCATCACAAACCCCATCTGGGCAAATATGGCGGGATCGTGGCCAAAGGCACACAACTGGTCGAATCCTTGCCGGCTCGCGCTGCGACGCAGCTCGTCGATTAACCGACGGCCGAGGCCGTGGCCGCGATGCGCGCGATTCACGACGAGGGAGCGGATTTCAGCGACCGCAGAACCAAGCGGTGCGAGCTCGGCACATGCCACGATACGGCGTCGCACGGTCGCGACGACGAACCGCTCGGCGTGTTCTGTAAGCTCGGGCAAGGTCCGAGTCAACAGGTGCCCTTCGACGACGTGATCTCCGATCAATTTGTGAATGGCTGGCGCGTCGGCCGGGTTGGCCGTACGGATGAATGCGGCGCGCGTCGTCAAGGCTCCACCGCGAAACTGGAAAATTGCCAGAGCTCTGACTCGCTCACCGCGGGAGTTCCCCACTTTCCGAACAGCCGTGAACGGCTCTCGAACGGCGTCCAGTTCGTCTGGACCGACGGGCACGGACCCAGATATGGACCGGCCACGTCGAGAATGTCCCGATAGGGCAGCTCGTCCGGAACGAGAATGCCTTTGCACGGATTCTGAATCATGTACACCAGGCCACCGAGCACGGCTGCCGCAACCTGCAGCGTCGTCGCGTTCTGACCTGGGACGAGCTGACGGGTCTCGTGGATGTCCAGCTGCGAGCCGGTCCACCACCCGTTCAGGCCGTGTCCCATCAGGAGCACGCCGAGCTCGTCCATGCCGTTTGTGATCTCGTCCGACATGATCCTGAGCTGTGGCTGCAGCTGGAAGTTCCGCATGGTCAGCTCGTACAGGCTGAGAATCGCGTTGTCGCACGGCATGTATGCGTAGTGGACGGTCGGACGGTAAATCGCTCGCCGACCTTCGGCGGCGTCGTCCCACACGGTAAGGTAGTCGCTGATCGTGAACGACTCCGCATGACGCACGACCATACCAATAATCGGACCGCCAGCCGGGACCCAGGAATGCACGAACGTGCGAATACCCGGCTGGGCGAGGAAGATCTGATTTCCGGGACCGCCAATCGGCACATGAGCATGTTTCGGGAAGCGACGCTCGTGCGTCCCCCATCCGAGCTCCGCGGGTGCAGTGCCCTCTTCGTAAAAGCCTTCGATCGACCAGGTATTGACGAACTCGTTGATCGCCTTGGGCAGCGACGAAACCTGGGTATCGCGTTCGGAAATATGAATGACTTTGGTGCCGGTCGCCTGGCAGAGTCGCGCAAAAGACCCTTCGGTCTGACTGTCGGCGTCGGTGACGAGCTTCTCGAACGCTGCCGTCTCGACGCCCGTGGCCGAGGGCAACCGCTTTTCGATCATCTTCGTGGCAATTTCAAGCAGCGCGCGCTTGGTAAAGTGGCTGACGAGGCCGGGGTTCGCTCCATGATCGATGATGGCCGTGGGACTCGGCTTGCTGCGGCCATTGAGTCGGCCTTTCAACAGGCGGATCCTCATCTGGCGGGAATACAGGCTGCGCTCGTACGGCGACTTGTTCTCGATATCACCGTAGGGATCCCATTCTTCGACTGACGTATTGATGTAGCGGACGTCGTGCTCGCCGCACCAGGTCAGCATGTCGAGCGTTTCGACGTTCCAGGACAAGTCGACGATGACATCGCCGGGCCGCACGAGCTCGGCGAGCATCGACGCGTAGTTCTGCTGAGTCAAACGCGCGTGCTTGAACACCACGCCGGCTTCGAGCGAATCCTCGATTTTGGGTCGTACGTCTGCGAAATCCATCACGGTGATGCGATCGGCCGGGATGTCGACATGCCGGCGCACGAGTGGCAGAGTGCACTGGCCGACGGACCCACAACCGAGCATGAGAATGCGGCCGTCGAAAGCGGTGCGGTTCTTGGTCTGTGTCATGTCCTGTCTGCTTCTCTTCTTTGCTTTGCTTACTGAAGACTGAGCGAACCACTCCAAACGTCACCGACGCCCGAGCAGCGCTCGGACGTCGGGCTGGAGCAATCGCTTCGAGCAACTAGGCTAGCGGCGGCACGGTTGTCGGGGCAGCGGCGGGCAGCCGCCGAGGCGAGATACGAGCAGCGGAGCGGGGCGCAACCGGGCGCGGCCGGGCGATCCGCCTCTGGCGCTTTCGCAGCACGTCCCCGCCAGTGTCGAGGACCGTCACCGGGGGCTGGAAACCATTGAACGATGTCGCGCTGGCCCTGGTGTAGGCGCCCATGCCGGGCACGATCAGCAGATCGCCGATCTCCAGGTCCGGCAGCATCTGGTCCTGCGCGACGATGTCGATGGAGTCGCACGTGGGACCCGCGACGACGCATTCGCGGAGGGGGCCGCCTTTCATCGATATCAGCTCGTAGTCGCAATGGTCGAACAGCTTGCCGGAGAAAGCCCCGTACAGGCCGTCGTCGATGAAATACCAGGGAATCCCGTTCCGCATCGAGCGTCCGATCACTCGGACGACGAGCGTCATCGCATCGCCGGAGATACACCGTCCGGGCTCGGCGATGATGCGCACGCCTGCGGGAAACATTTCCGAGAGGCTGCGCGACACGACGCGGCAGAAGTCCTCGAGCTTCGGAACGGCTGTCCGGTACGCCACGGGAAAGCCACCGCCAATGTCCAACGTATCCAGACGGACGCCGGCCGACTCGGCCTTGTCGAAAATCCGACGCACCAACTTCAGCGCCGTCGTGTAGACGCCGGGGTCGGTCGACTGCGATCCGACATGGAAGGCGATGCCCCGAACGTTGACGCCCGCGGCGCGAGCCTGAAGCAGGAGCGACACCGCTTCGTCGGGATTGACACCAAACTTGGCGCCGAGATTGACCACGCAGCTCGTGTTCTTGATGGCGACGCGCAACAGGACGTTCGCGCCTGGCGAGTGCGCGCGGAGCTTGCCGATCTCGTCGGGATTGTCGAAGGTGAACCACTGCACGCCGTGCCTGGCACAGAGCGCAATGTCGGTGTCCTTCTTGATGGGATTCGAATGGAACAAGCGCTCGGGTGCAACACCCGCTGCTGCCGCCGCTGTGACCTCGCCGTACGAGGCGACGTCGATGCCGTCAACCAGTCCGTTGAGGAGCCCCAAAAGCTCGGAGTCGGGGTTCGATTTCATCGCGTAGTACAGTCCGACGCCAGGCAAGCACGTTCTCAGGGTTCTTATGGTCGCTTGGATGTGCGAGGGGGAAAGAACCAGGAAGGGTGTCGCCACGGTTCGGGCAAGAAGCTCTGCACGATCGAATGACAGGTTCAGCTCAGGGGCGGCTTTCGGTACGGGCGTCGGCGACACAGCGCCGTTTCCATTTTTCATCTCATCATCACCTCACTTCCAGCTAAGTTGCCTTCCACGATCACGGGCGCCAGGCCCGCCAAATCCCGACCGACGACAAGAGCGGCTGCCACGCTCAATGCTGTGGCGGCCACGTCACGAACAACACCTCGGCAGGGGCACGACCGACGTTCTGGAACGAGTGTTCCTGTTGCGCTTTGTAACTGAACGAATCTCCAGCCTTCGCCGTGCTCGACCTGCGGCCCAGCGCGAGCGACAACCGGCCACGGATCACATACCCGAACTCCTCGCCGTTATGCGAGGCGTGCGGGCCAAAACGCTGCCCGGGCGCCAGGATCAGCCGACACGGCTCCATGGCCATGGTCGTCGATCCCGGGATCAGCAGCTCGAACTTGTCGATGCCCTGATCGTCGAGCTGCGTGCGGTCGTGCTTCTCGAACACGAACGGCTGAAGCGCGTCAGTTGAGAAAAACGTGCTGAGCCGTTCGCCGAGGACCTCGAGCACCGCCGAGAGGGTGTCGAGCGACACCGAACTCTTGTCGCGTTCGAGGAGGGAGATGAACCCCTTGGTCACCCCCGCCCGAACTGCGAGCTCTTCTTGCGTAAGTTGATGAGCCGTCCGGACTTCTCGGATCCGCTTCCCGATGTTCACGTGGCTAAGCCCACGAAGCGCCGTCCATGTTCATAAACAAGCTGTTAAAGCCATGCTCGACCGCCGCCCGAACCAACCGGAGAACTCAGGTTAAACGGGCTGTATAGCACTGCTCAACCAAGCCAGCGTACAAGCCACGTGCCAATCCGTCAAGAGTTTTTTTGATGGCGCCAAGCTATTCAGCCGTACCACGTTACGTCCCGATGCGGTTCATGGATTTGCACTCCGGCAATACGCGAGCCATGGGCTCCGCTTGACGCGTTAATCCGACCGTTTTGTTCCGGAATCCCAAGGTCCTGGCGATTTCACGCGATCACGTTGACGGTCCGCCTGTCGCATGGTAGCGTGCCTTAGCCCTACTAATCATTAGCGGCCCTAAGTCATTTCTTGATTGTGATGAGCCCCGCCCAGGCCCTCGAAACGGCGCGCGAAATCCTGCACGTCATGCCCCTCGTCATGCGAACGGTCGTGGCAGGACTCCGATCGGCCGGGGAGCTGCCGGCACCCGCCCACTTCCCTCTTCTGGTGATCCTGAAGGAGCAGTCCCGCACCCTGACGGAGTTGGCGGAGCTTCGTGGCGTCAGCCTGCCGACGATGTCGAACTCGATTTCGGCACTGGTGCAGCGCGGTTGGGTGCGGCGGCTCGGGGCCGGCGCATCAGCGGGAGCCGTTGCTTCGGCTGCGGGGTCTAAGGGGCTGCGGCGCCGCAACGGCAAGGCCCCTTTGATTAGTCAGCCGGACCGGAGGGTTGTCTTGGTCGAGGTCACAGCGACCGGCCTTGCGGCCCTCGAGCGGGTTGAGAAGGCGGCCGAACGGCACCTGGCCGATGTGCTGGCCCCTCTCGACCCGGCCTCCCGGCGCCGACTGACGGCGGGGTTCAGTGTCCTGAAACGGTTGTTCGATGCACCACTTCCCGGCGTGAGCCGACGCCGGAAGGAGCCCAGTAGCCGCGTAACAAGGACTTGACGAAACCTCCACGCAAAATCCGCCGTCTATAGCTGAATCGGCTTGAACAACTCCATGTCCGAAACACTCGCCCTTCCCGCCGAATCCCCCACCGCCGACCAGGGGTTGGTGAGCCGCGCCCTCGGCGTCATCATGGCTCCACGGCGAACCTATGGCGGCATCGTGTCGCGCCCACGCGTCCTCGGGGCCCTCGTGTTGAATGTCGCCATTACCGCCGCGGCCAGCCTGGTTTTCTACGGTTCTCAAGTCGGGCAGGACGCTCTGCTGGATCAGCAGATTCGCGTTGTCGAATCGTTCGGCGGACAGATCAACGACACGGCGTACGAGAGATTGGAACAGCAGGCGCCTTACGCGGGGTACACGAGCGCCGGAAGTGTGATTGTGCTGATACCGCTGATGTCGCTGGTCCTGGCCGGCATCGCGTTCGTCATTTTCAACGCGATCCTCGGCAGCGCAGGCACCTTCAAGCAGGCGCTCGCCGTCGTTGTCCATGCGGGATTCGTGGTGACCCTTGCGCAGTTCTTCGTGCTGCCTCTGAACTACGTTCGCGAGTCGATTTCGAGCCCCACGACACTTGCGGCGTTCTTTCCGTTTCTCGAGGACAACACGTTCGCGGCGCGATTTCTCGGTGCCCTCGACCTGGTGTATGTCTGGTGGATGGTCAATCTCGCGATTGGGCTTGCGGTTCTCTACAAGCGGCGGACGGGCCCGATCGCGACAGTGTTGCTCGTGCTGAACCTCGTCTTGGCGTTGATATTTGCCGCGATCCGATCCGCACTGTCAGGAGCTTAGATGACTCGCCGGAATATCCTCGTCGCCGTTGCCATCGTCCTCGTTGGGGCCGCCGTTGTTGGCGCAAATCTGTGGTTCAAGCGAGAGCAGGGGCTCACCGTCACGACCGAAGTCGTCAAGATGCGCGACCTCGAAGCCATCGTCTCGGCCTCAGGGAAAATTCAACCCAAGCGCCTGGTCCAAATCAGCGCGGAGACGGCCGGCCGGGTCGTCGAGCTCGCCGTCAACGAAGGCGATCGGGTCAAGAAGGGCGACTTTCTGATGCTCATCGACCCGCGAACGCTGCGAACACGCGTGGACAGCGGTGCGGCGTCGCTGCGCGTGGCGGAAGCGTCGTTGGAACAACTGCGCCAGTCGGTCGAAACGGCACGGGTTCAGCTCGAGCAAGCACAGCTCAACCTCAAGCGACAGCGGGATTTGTGGGGCAGGGGGCTCACGACCCGCGAGGCGCTCGACAAGGCCGAGAACGACGCGAAGAGCGCCGAATCGGCGCTGCAGGAGCGCGACAAGCAAGCCATGGCGCAAGAGAGCCGAATCGCACAGGAGCGAGCTGCAGTCGAGAGCGCCCGATACGATTTGACGAAGGTTCGGTTCCAGTCCCCGATCGATGGAATCGTCACGCGCCGCAACATTCAAGAAGGCGAAACCGCGATGATCGGCACGATGAACAACGCCGGCACGGTGCTCCTGACGCTTGCCGACATGTCCGTAATTCAAGCGGAAGTCGAAGTCGATGAAACGAACATCCCGAGCGTACGGCTCGGTCAGCTCGCCAAGATTTCGATCGACGCGATGCCCGACCGCTCGTTCAAAGGGCACGTGACCGAGATCGGCAACAGCCCGATTCAGTCGAACACGCAGCAGGGAAATGCCGCCGCGGGCACACAAGCCACCAACTTCAAGGTGGTCGTTGTCCTGGACGAGGAGGTGCCGGAGGTGAGGCCTGGCTTCACGTGCACGGCCGACATCACAACCGCAACGCGATCGCACGTGACAAGCGTGCCGATCCCGGCCGTGGCGGTCCGCGAGCTCGTGTATGACGCCGAAGGCGGCATCCTCAGAGAACCGAAAAACGACAGGCGCCGGCGCCGGACGACGGAAACCTCGGCCAGTCAGGAGCTCGAACCCGGCCAGACCCGCAAGGAAGCCGAGGGGGTGTTCGTCATCCGCGAAGGGCGGGCCGAGTTTCTCCCGATCAAGATGGGGATTGCCGGCGACAAGTATTTCGAGGTGGCGTCAGGCCTCAAGGACGGCGATCAAGTGATTACAGGTCCGTACAATTCCGTGCGCGGCCTGACGGACGGCGACCTGGTCAAGGTCGACAATCGGCCCAATCGAGGCCGGTAGGGCGACCTGCCCAAGCCGCCCGGTGCCATGAGCCAGTTCATCGAATCGGCGAAGATCGCGCTCGCCGCCATCTGGGCGGCGAAGCTGCGGTCGTTCATGACGGTGCTGGGCAACATTGTTGCCGTCACCTCGATCATTGCCGTGGTGTCCTTGATCCAGGGCCTCAACGCGTCGGTCAAACAGGCGATCTTGAATCAGGCCGGGGCGGATTCGTTCAACATCCAGCAATTTCCGATCACTCGAAGCGACGATGAGTTCGAGAAGGTTCGCAACAACCCGCGGATTTCGCTTCTGGACGCTCGCGCGATTCGTCGGTACAGCTCGCTCGTCACCGCCGTGATGGCCGATGCCGGCGGTCAGGGGCGCGTCACCTATCGGGACAGGTCGATCGACCAGATGCGAATCCAGGGCGTCACAGCCGAATACGCCGACTTCTCGAGCTTCGATGCCGAACGCGGCCGCTTGATGACGAACTCGGAGGTCGATACGGCTCGTCCAGTCACCGTCCTGGGCTGGCAGACCGCAGATCGACTGTTTGGAACCAGTGTCGATCCTTTGGACAAAGTCATTCAGATTGAAGGGGTGCACTTCCGCGTCGTTGGCGTTTCAGCAAAACGCGGCGCGATGCTGGGACAAACACAGGACGAGTTCGCGGTCGTCCCGCTCGGCCAGTTCCAGATGATCTTCGGCGCCAGGCGTCCCCTTTCGCTGACGGTCAAGCCGCGAGACCTTGCTCTTCTCCGCGAAACGATGGACGACGCGGCGATCGCGCTGCGAATCGCGCGGCGCTTGTCGCCGAAACAGGCCGACAACTTCGGCATGTTCACGTCCGACACGATTCTCGGCATTTACAGCTCGGCGACCAACGGCATCTTCGCGGTCCTGGTGGGCGTGGTCGGCCTCTCGCTCGTGGTGGGCGGCATCGTCATCATGAACATCATGTTGATGGTCGTCACCGAGCGCACGCGCGAGATTGGCCTCAGAAAGGCGCTCGGCGCGCGGCGATCCGACATCATGTCGCAGATGCTGACCGAATCGGTCGTCCTGTCGATATTCGGGGGCGTCGTCGGAACCATCTGCGGCGGCCTGATCGCTTTGGCCATCGCATCGCTGACGCCCGTGCCGGCAGCGATCGAGGCCTGGTCGGTGGTGCTCGGGATCGGAATCACGGCGCTCGTCGGCCTCTTTTTCGGACTGTATCCGGCGATGCGTGCGGCGCGCCTCGATCCGATTGAAGCGCTGAGGCGAGAATGATCCCGATGTTCTGGCGAGTCGAGAGGCCCTCGGCATGACCGTCCGATTTGGTCTCCTCCGCGAAGTGGTCGCGATGGCGATCGAGACGGTGCGCACGAACAAGATGCGCTCGGGCCTGACCGTGCTCGGCGTCGTCATCGGCATCACCTCCATCGTCGGCATGACCTCGATGATCAGAGGCTTCGATCAGTCGCTGCGCGACTCGATTGGCGCGATTGGGCCGACGACGATTTTCATGCAGCGGTTCGGCATCTCCAGCTTCAGCGGCGGCGCCGAATTCTCGGAGCTTCTGAGACGCCCCAACCTGACGGTGTCCGACGCGCGGGCCCTCGAAGAACAGACCACGACGCTGCAGTATGTCGACCTCGAATTAGGAGCCGGAATCGGCCAACGGGCGATGCGGCGCGTGTTCTATCGCGATCTGAAGACGAAGAATATCCTGGTGTTCGGCGCCTCCGAGTACTTCGGAGAAGGCACGCGGATCCCGATGCTTGCCGGCCGATTCTTCAACGGAACCGAGCTTCAGCACCGGAAGAACGTCGCCGTCCTCGGCAACACCGCGCACAAGCTGCTGTTCGAGCCGTCGGGGACCGATCCGGTCGGCAAGTTCGTGCGGGTGGGCAGCGAGCGGTTCGAAGTCGTCGGCGTGTTCGACCAGCGGCCGACGCCTGGCGGCTTCAGCCTCGGCGCCGACGACTTCGTCGTGATTCCCTATACGACGTATCAGCGGGTCTTCGGGCTTCGCGCGGTGAGTGTCAGGCGGACCTCGACGATCGTCAACATTCAAGTGTCCATGCTGCCCCGCGAAGGCGTCACTTTACAAGAGGCTCTCGACGATGTTCGACGCGTGATGCGGATCCGGCATGGGTTGAAACTCGACGAGCCCGACGACTTCGACCTGCTGACGCAAGATCAGATCCTCAGGCTCTGGGACCAGGTCAGCCAGGCCACGTTCCTTGGCCTCATCGTCATTTCGTCGATTGCGTTGATGGTCGGTGGGATCGGCGTCATGGCCATCATGTCGATCTCGGTCACCGAGCGGACGCGCGAGATCGGCGTGCGCAAAGCACTTGGCGCCAGGCGCTCCGAGATACTCTTCCAATTCCTGATGGAAGCCGCCACGCTCACGTCAATCGGCGGCGTGCTCGGCATCGCGCTCGGCAGCGGGATTGGCTTCGTCGTCCACTGGATCTCGGGCTTTCCTATCTCGCTGCCCTGGTGGTCGTTCGCGATCGGCCTCGGCTTTTCCGCATCAGTGGGGATATTCTTCGGCATGTACCCCGCGCTGAAAGCGTCACGCCTCGACCCCATCGAAGCCCTGAGGTACGAATAGCGCAGAGCCATCGGGAAGACCTTGCTTCTTCGTCCGTTCTGTCGACGTCTCGCGGCAGAGCGCCGCAGCACGGGTGACGCTTGCGGCATCGACGGGCGCGTGACTATGATTCCACGACGATTCCATCACACTCAGAGGGAGACCCGCGTTTATGAAGGTCTACGACGCCTCGACGATTAGAAATGTCGCGCTTGTCGGTCATAGCGCCTCCGGCAAGACGCAGCTCGCGTCGGCCATTCTCGCCGACGCAGGCATGGTCAATCGCTTCGGCAAGGTTGACGAGGGCACGACGGTCACCGATTTCGACGACGAGGAGATCTCCAGAAAGCACACGCTGTCATCAAGTCTGGCGTTTGCAGAATGGAACAAGCTGAAAATCAACGTCCTCGATACCCCTGGCATCGGCAACTTTCTGAGCGACGCTCGCGCTGCGTTGCAAGTCGTCGAGGGTGCCCTGGTCGTCGTCGACGCCGTATCCGGTGTGATGGTCCAAACCGAGAAAGTGTGGGCCTCGGCCGACGAGCTGGCGCTGCCCCGCGTCGTGGTGCTGAATCGCATGGATCGCGAGCGCGCCGACCTCGACCGGTCGCTGCACTCGCTCCACGAAGCGTGCAATCGAACCGTCATTCCCATCCAGCTGCCGATCGGGCAGGAAAAGTCTTTCAAAGGCGTCGTGGATCTGGTGTCGAAGAAGGCACTTGTCTTCCAAACCGACGAGAGCGGCAAGTTGACGGCCGGTGACATTCCGGCAGACATGAAGGATGCCGTGGATGCGGCCCGTGAGGCGCTCATCGAGATGGTCGCCGAAGCCGACGAAGCGCTGATGGAGAAATTCTTCGAGGCTGGCACGTTGACCGACGATCAGCTCGTCGCGGGCCTGCGCAGCGCAACGATGGCCGGCAAGATCTTTCCGCTCGTCTGCGTCTCGAGCCTCTTGAATATCGGCGTTCAGCCGTTGCTCGACGCGATCACCGCGTACCTGCCTTCACCAGCCGACCGTCCTTTCAAGGGTGTCGGAAAGGACGGAGCGGAGCTGATGCGGACGGCGTCCGAAAAGGACCCGGCGGCGGCGTTCGTCTGGAAGACGATCGCCGATCCCTTTGCGGGACGGATCACGATGTTTCGCGTGGTGTCCGGCTCGGTGAAGTCCGATTCGACCGTCTGGAACAAAGCGAAAGACTCGCAGGAACGGCTCGGCGCGCTGATGCTCCTGCAGGGGAAGACACAGACGACCGTCCCTGAGATCAAAGCCGGCGACCTCGGAGCGGTTGCGAAGCTCAAGGACACGCTGACCAACGACACCCTGGGCGACAAGGCCGATTCAGTAACCTTTCCGCCCATCAAGTTTCCAGAGCCGGTGCTGTCCTACGCCATCGAGCCCAAGAGCCGAGGCGATGAGGACAAAATCAGCATGGCCATGCATCGGCTCGAGGAAGAGGACCCCACCATTCGCTACAGCCGCGACCCCCAGACCAAAGAACTGCTGCTGTCGGGGCAGGGACAAGTGCATATCGAGGTGACGGTCGCCAAGCTGAAGCGGCGTTTCGGCGTGGACGTGAACCTGAAACCGCCGCGGATCCCGTACCGCGAGACGATCAAGGGATCGACCGAGGCGCACGGCCGGCACAAGAAGCAGACCGGCGGCCACGGTCAATTCGGCGATTGCAAGATCAAGGTCGAACCGCTGCCGCGCGGCGCCGATTTCGAATTCGTCGACGACATTTTCGGCGGCTCCATCCCTCGGCAATTTGTTCCCGCCGTCGAAAAGGGCATTCAGGACGCGCGTACGCGCGGTTATCTCGCCGGCTTTCCGATGGTCGATTTCCGGGTGACGGTCTACGACGGGTCGTATCACGACGTCGACTCGAACGAGCTTTCTTTCAAGCTGGCCGGGTCGCTGGCCTTCAAAGACGCGATGACGCGCGCACGGCCGACGATTCTCGAGCCGATCATGAACGTGGAGGTCTATGCGCCGTCAGACTTTGCCGGAGATTTGATGGGCGATCTGAACGGCCGTCGCGGCCGAATCGGCGGGATGGACACCCGGGGAACCATGACCATCATCAAGGCGCAGGTGCCGATGGCGGAAATGTTGACCTACGAGCAGCACCTCACGTCCGCGACCGGCGGCCGCGGCTCGTACCACATGGAGTACTCACACTACGACGAAGTCCCGGGTCAGCTGCAGACGAAGATCATCGCGGCGGCCAAGGCCGAACGGGCGGGAGTGGAGGTGGAGGAAGTCTGATTCCTCAGTCCTCGTCGTCCGAGCCCTTCTTCTTCGTGGCGCGCTTGCGCTTGGTGGCGGTGCGCTTGGCAGGCTTCTCCTCCTCGGTCGAGGACTCGCCCTTCTTGCCCCGCAGCCTCTGAGCGGCCGCACGCAACCGGCCGCCGACGCCCTTGCGCTTGGGCTGCTCGACCTCGGCCTTCGCCTTTCCCTCAGCCTCGCCCTTCGCGCGCGGGTTGTACTCGCTGCCCACGAGCTCGACTTGCGCCACTTCGGCGCTGTCGCCGCGGCGGAAGCCGAGTCGCAGTAGACGGGTGTAACCGCCAGGCCGCGATGCGAAGCGTGGCGCCAACGTGTCGAACAGTTTCGTCACGACGTCGCGGTCCTGCAGATCGTGAAGGACCAGCCGACGGGCATGAAGCGTCTTGCCGTTCTCGGCGCCACCGGCGAGACCGCGCTTGGCAATCGTAATCAGGCGTTCGACGAACGGTCGAAGCTCCTTGGCCCGCGGGACGGTCGTGGTCAAGTGCTCGTAACGAAGCAGGGCCGTGGCCTGGTTCCGCAGCATCGCGACGCGATGCTCGGTGACACGCCCCAACTTTCGGTGTGCGACTCGGTGTCTCATGGTTCGCCGGACAGAACGGGCGGGACAGGCAGGTCCGGCCTTTCCAGCCCCTCCAGCCCTCTCCTCTTTTCGCTATTCCTGCGACGGCGCAATGGCCTGGTCGACTCGCATGCCGAGGCTCAGACCCATCGTGTGCAGGATTTCCTTGATTTCATTCAAGCTCTTGCGGCCGAAGTTCTTGGTCTTGAGCATCTCGGCTTCCGTCTTCTGCACGAGCTCGCGGATCGTCCGGATATTGGCGTTCTTCAGGCAGTTGTAAGACCGAACCGAGAGCTCGAGCTCTTCGACGCTCTTGTCGAGATTCTCGTTGCTGATGCCGGTCCGCGGCTGGTCGATCGCCGCCTCGGCCTGCTGTTCGCTGCCTTCTTCCAGATTGATGAAGATGTTCAGATGGTCGCGAATCAGCTTCGCGGCCAGCGAAACGGCGTCGCGCGAGTTGATCGATCCGTTCGTCCACACGTCGACGGTGAGCTTGTCGTAGTCGGTCGTCTGTCCGAGCCGAGCCGCCTCGACCAGGTAGTTCACCTTCTTGATCGGCGAATGCACCGAGTCGATCGGAATCCAGCCGATTCCCAGAATCTTCGTCGAAGTTCTTGTCGGCCGACACGTAACCGCGCCCGCGCTTGATGCGCATCTCCATCTGGAGCTTGCCGCCTTCGGCGACCGTCGCGATATGCGCATCCGGCTCGAGAATCTCGACGTCGGCGTCTCCCTGGATGTCCCGCGCCCGGACCTCTCCGGCCCGGTCCACCCGCAGCGTCAACGTCTTCGCGTGGTCGACGTACAGCTTCAGCGGGATTTGCTTGAGGTTGAGAATGATGTCGGTTGCGTCTTCGACGACCCCGGGGATTGGAGAAAATTCGTGGAGCACTCCTTCAATCTTGACTGCGGTAATGGCCGACCCTTCAATCGATGACAGGAGAACGCGCCGCAACGCGTTTCCCACGGTGGTCCCGAAGCCCCGTTCGAACGGCTGGGCATAAAAGCGCCCGAACCAATCGGTCAATGTTTCTCGCTCGACTTCCAGCCTCTTTGGCCGTTGAAAACCTTTCCACAACATCGTGACGTCCTTTCGCCAAACGGGCCCGCAGACGGGCCTCCAGACCTGCAAGTGTGGTCACCGACCTCCCGCCGCAGGTCTGTATAAGGCTGCGGGTCGGTGACTGGGCTTGGTTCAATTCTCAGGTGACAAAATCTGAACCCTCAAGGAGCCTGAGCCCTGACTCTTGAGCCTGAGACTTGAGACCTGCTACTTCGAGTACCAGCTCCACGATCAGTTGTTCCTGAACCGGTAAGTTGATCTGCTCGCGCGTCGGCATCGACACGATGCGACCGCTAATCGCACCTGCATCGAACGACAGCCATTCCGGGATACCGCGGCCCTTGACTTCTTCCATCGCATGCTCGATCGTCGGGTTCTTCTGCGTGCGGCCGATGACCGCGACGATGTCGCCCTCCTTCACGGAGTAGGACGGAATGTCGACTTTCTTGCCGTTCACGAGAAAGTGCCCGTGACGAACCAATTGGCGCGCCTGCGGCCGCGATGTCGCCAACCCGAGGCGGTACACGACGTTGTCGAGCCGCCGTTCAAGCAGCTGCAGCAGCATCTCGCCGGTGATGCCGCGGGTCCGTTCGGCAGCCTCGAAATACCGCCGGAACTGATCCTCAAGCACACCGTAGATACGCTTGACCTTCTGCTTTTCGCGCAATTGCAGGCCGTAGCCGGCCAGCTTCGCCTTCCGCGTCTTGCCGTGCTGCCCGGGGGGAAAATTGCGCTTCTCGATCGCGCACTTTTCCGTATAGCACCGCTCGCCTTTCAGAAACAGCTTCATGCCTTCGCGGCGGCACAGACGGCAGACCGGACCGATGTATCGAGCCATCTAATGACCTTTCACTGGAATATGAGGATCTGAGAATCTAAGAATTTGAGGATCTGAGACACCCTAACAAGTCCTCAAGTCCTCAAATCCGTCAAATCCTCAAATCCTCAAATCCTCAAATTCTCAAATTCTCAAAACTCACACTCGTCGTCGCTTCGGTGGCCGACATCCGTTGTGAGGGATGGGGGTCACGTCGCGGATCGATTTCACTTCGAGACCCACGGTCTGGAGCGCACGTATTGCAGATTCGCGGCCGGATCCGGGCCCCTTCACCCGCACATCGAGCGAACGCATCCCCACGGTCTTGGCGGCGTTGCCGGCGTTGAGCGCAGCTTGCGTCGCCGCAAAGGGTGTCCCTTTCCGCGAGCCCTTGAAGCCAATGCCTCCTGCGCTCGACCACGCGACGACGTTGCCCTCCGTATCGGTGATCGTCACCACGGTGTTGTTGAACGACGCCTGAATGTGCGCCAGCCCGTGATGGACGATGCGCTTCTCGCCGCGCTTCTTGAACGTTTTCTTGCGTTTGCCAGCGCCTTCCTTTTTCTCAGGTGTGGCGCCTTCGGCGGTCGGGTCGGTTTTGGCCATCTTCTTCCCTTCGCTCGTTGCTCCCGGTCGTCAGCGTGCAGCCACCAGCGAAGCTGGAAGCTGATTGCCGAACGTCGTTCTAGACTGTCTTCTTCTTCGCGATGGCGCCCTTCCGCGGACCCTTGCGCGTGCGCGCATTCGTCCGCGTCCGCTGCCCGCGAACCGGCAGACCACGGCGGTGACGCATCCCTCGATAGCAGCCGATTTCCATCAACCGCTTGATGTTCATCGAGACCTCTTTGCGAAGGTCCCCTTCAACACTGCCTTGCTCCTCGATGACGCGGCTGATCTTACGGACGTCGTCTTCGGAGAGATCCTTGACGCGAACGTCGGGGCTGACCCCGGCGTCCTTCAGGATGCCGTTCGAGCGGACGCGACCGATGCCAAAGATGTACGTCAATCCGATCTCGACCCGCTTGGTTCTCGGCAAATCAACGCCAGCAATGCGTGCCATATTTGATCCTTGAAGCTATCAGCTGTCAGCCATCAGCCCTCAGCTCAGTTTTCAGTTTTCAGCTCTCAGCTGTCAGCCTCAACTCATTAACCCTAACCGAGCTCACATCCGAGAGCTGCTAGCTGAGAGCTGAGAACTGAAAGCTGCTCTTGAACGACTACCCCTGCCTCTGTTTGTGCTTCTGGTTCGGGCAGATCACCCGCACCACGCCACGGCGGCGGACAATCTTACATTTGTCGCAAATTCTTTTCACCGACGCTCTCACCTTCATGAACCCAACCTCTCGACAATCCGGCCTCGGCCGAGATCGACCGGCGACAGCTCGACGCGGACGCGATCACCGACGAGCACCCGGACGAAATTGCGATCAACTCGATCCGCGATGTGCGCGACGACGCTCGGACCGTCGTCGAGTCGCACTCGATACAAGGCACTCGGCATCAGCTCGGCGACAGTCCCATCCGCCGTGCGCGCGGCCCGGTGCCCCTCGTTTGGCGCGTCGACGCCCCGTTCCGCGGCGCTCTTCATGACAGTCGCGCGTGTCCGACTCCGAAATCCCTTGCCCCTCGCATGGATCCACCACGCGCGGGTTCACGCTCGGTCAGGATCCACGGCTCGCCCGCCGTCACTGCCACCGTGTGCTCGAAATGGGCAGACAAACGACCATCGCGAGTCACCGCCGTCCAACCGTCGGCCAGCACCTTCACCGCGGGCTTGCCGGCGTTCACCATCGGCTCAATCGCCAGGACCATTCCTTCGACGAGCCGCGGTCCGCGACCCGGTTCGCCGTAATTGGGCACCTGGGGTTCTTCGTGCATCTTCTGGCCGATCCCGTGCCCGACAAATTCCCGAACGACCGAGAACCCGTACGCTTCGACATGCTGCTGTACGGCGTGGCCGATGTCAGAAACCCGCTCGCCGGGCCGCACGTGATCGATCGCCTTGTACAGCGATTCTTCGGTGACTCGAAGGAGCGTCGCTGCCTCTTCGGAGACCTGGCCGACCGGAAGCGTAATCGCGCTGTCGCCGAAATAGCCGTCCAGCAGGACACCGACGTCAATCGAGATGACATCGCCTTCCTGCAACAGACGCCGCCCCGATGGAATCCCGTGAATGACTTCATCGTTGATCGAGGCGCAAATCGCCGCGGGATAGCCATGGTATCCCTTGAACGCCGGCGTGGCGCCTGATTGGAGAATTCGCTTCTCCGCCAGCGTGTCCAGCTCGGCGGTGCTCACACCCGGCGCCACGTGCGCCGCCAGGTCGGTCAGCACGTCGCCGACCAGCCGGCCGGCTTCGCGCATCCGGTCGAGCTCCGCCTTCGACCGGCAGACGATCACCGTCTTCCTCTTTCGCCAGACGACGACCCGCTGGTTTGCGCAGCATCGACGGCCACGGCGAGCTCCGCTGCCACACCCTCGGGCGTCTTCGCGCCATCGATGGCGCGGAAGGTGGACCTGCGCCGATAGTGTTCGACGAGGGGCTCCGTATCGCGGTGATACACCTTCAAGCGCTCCAACACGACAGAGTCACGGTCGTCGGCGCGCTGAATGAGCGGGCCGCCACACCGGCGGCACGGACCCTGGTCCGCCTGCCCTTTGGCCGCCGGCCCCGAACTCTCGCCAGCGGGGACACCGACCGAGTCCGCGCCACAGTTGGCGCAAATCAGCCGCGTTCCCAGCCGCCGCACCAGTTCGCTCTCCGGAACAACGATGTGGACGACGATCAGCGGGCCCCGGCCATTGACGATGCCATCGAGGGCCAGCGCTTGCGCGACCGTACGGGGAAAGCCATCGAGCACGAATCCATCTCTGGCGTCCGGCTGTTCGAGCCGTTCGCGCACAATCGCGGTCATCACATCGTCACCGACCAATTCGCCGCGATCCATGATCGCCTTCACGCGCTTCCCCATCTCGGATCCGGCGTCCGCAGCTCGCCGGAGGATGTCGCCCGTGGAGATTTTGGGAATCCCGTGCTCGCGCGCAAATCGCTCGGCCTGCGTGCCCTTTCCGGCACCTGGTGATCCAAGCATGATCAGATTAAGCGCCATCGATCCCCCGCGGTGACGCCCTGGCGTTCGCCGGTGCTATCCACGACGTCCTCGGATCCGTGTCTTCTTCATGAAGCCATCGTAGTGACGCATGATCAGTTGGGACTCGACCTGTTGCACCGTATCCATCGCCACGCCCACCACGATCAGGACCGTCGTGCCTCCGAAGTAGAAGGGCAGGTTCATCCCCTCGGTAACGACCCTTGGCAGCATGGAATCGAGCCACTCGCCAATCACTGGAATCGGAGCCACCTTGAAGCCGCTGATCAGGAATTCCGGGAGAATGGCCAGGAGCGCCAGATAGACCGCGCCGGCCAGCGTAATCCGCGTCAGGATCGTATCGATGTATTCGGCGGTCCGCTTGCCCGGGCGGATACCAGGCACGAATCCTCCGTACTTCCGCATGTTTTCCGCTACATCGTCGGGGTTGAACACGATCGCCGTATAGAAATAGGCAAAAAAGACGATCAGCGAGATGTAGATCAGGTTATAGAGCGGCATCCCGTAGCCGAGCTGCGTCGTCAGCGTATCAACCCAACCTCCGCTCGTGAACATGCCCGCCAAGGTGGTGGGGAACGCCAGAATTGACGAAGCAAAGATAATCGGGATGACGCCGCCGGTATTGACCTTCAGCGGGATGTGCGTGCTCGAGCCACCGTACATCCGACGGCCGACGACACGTTTGGCGTACTGGACCGTCACGCGACGATGTCCCCGCTCTACGAAAATGACGGCCGCGATGACTCCAACCATCAAAATCAGGAGAATCAGCACGCGAATCAGTCCAAGCTGACCCGTCCGCATTTGATCGAACAACTGAATCGCGCCACGCGGGAACCCCACGATGATGCCGGCATAGATGATCAGCGACATCCCGTTCCCGATGCCACGTTCGGTGATCTGCTCGCCGAGCCACATCACGAACACCGTGCCGGTCGTCAACGTCAATACCGTCATGAGGCGGAAGGCGAAGCCAGGATTGATCACGAGCGGCAGGCCGCCGGCAATCTCCGTATTGCGCTCCAGCAGGACTGCGTAGCCGAGCGACTGAACGATACTGAGGATGATGGTGCCGTAGCGCGTGTACTGGGTAATCTTGCGGCGGCCCAACTCGCCTTCCCGCGAGATCTTCTCGAGATACGGCCACACGACGGTCAACAACTGCAGGATGATCGACGCGCTGATGTAGGGCATGATGCCAAGCGCGAAGATCGTCACCCGCGACAGGCTCCCGCCGGTGAACATGTCGTAGAGGCCGAACAGATTGTTCTGCATCTGCCGCGCGAGCTCGTCGATCGCGGCGCGGTTCACACCGGGCGTGGTGATGAAATTGCCGATGCGGTAGACGCCCAGCATCGCGAGCGTGAACAGCACCCGGTTGCGCAGCTCCGAAACGGCAAAGATGTTCTTCAGGCTTTCCATGACAGCGATCCTGAATCTGGCAACTGGTTCCCGACTACTTCATTCCTAGGGCGTCCGCGGTTCCCCCAGCGGCCGCGATCTTCTCAGCCGCCTTGCCACTGAACTTGTGCGCCCGAATCGTCAGCGCCTTGTCGATGTCGCCACGGGCCAGCACTTTGACTGGACGAGCGCCGCCCTGAACGAGACCCAGCTCTCGCAGCAGCTCTGGCGTGACGACGGCGCCGGCTTCGAACTTGGCGGCAAGCGTGTCCAGATTGACGACTTCGAATTGGACCCGGAAGTGGTTATGGAACCCGCGCTTCGGCACGCGGCGATGCAGAGGCATCTGCCCGCCTTCGAAACCGCGCTTGAACTTGAATCCGGAGCGCGACTTCGCGCCTTTGTGACCGCGCCCTGCCGTCTTGCCCTGCCCAGACCCTTGCCCACGCCCGATCCGCTTCTTCGCGTGTTTGGCGCCCTTGGGGGGTTTCAGATTGCTGAGATCCATGACCTTTGTTCCGCCTCAGTTCGTCATTCGACTGTCACAAGGTGCCGGACCTTGTGGATCATCCCGCGAGTGTCGGGCGTGTCTTTGAGCTCCACCGTGTGGCGAATGCGTCGCAGGCCCAGCCCCTTCACGACGGCAAGTTGATTTCGATTGAAGCCAATCGGGCTCTTGATCAGCGTCACTTTGACCGTCGACCCTTTGGTATCAGTTCGGTGATTCGGCATGTCTTGTTCCCGCCTTGCAGGCTACGCGCTGGCCTTGGAGAGCTCCCCGAGTTCCTTCCCTCGCAACCGTGCAATCGTGACGGGGTCCTTCAACGAGCCCAGGCCGGCAAACGTCGCACGGACGACATTGTGCGGGTTCGCAGAGCCGAGCGACTTCGTCAGGATGTTTGTAACGCCGGCCGACTCGACCACCGCACGCACCGCGCCACCGGCGATGATGCCAGTGCCGTCCGGCGCAGGCTTGAGCAGCACGCTCCCCGATCCGAAGTTTCCGACAATCCGGTGCGGGATGGTCGTCCCTTGCAGCGGCACGCGGATGAGGTTCTTTTTCGCCGCCTCGATGCCCTTCTTGATCGCGGACGGCACCTCTTTCGCCTTGCCAACGCCGAAGCCGACGACCCCGTGGCCGTCACCGACGACGACCAGCGCGCTGAAGCTCAAGTTCTTGCCACCCTTGACCACCTTCGTCACGCGATTGATCGAGACGACGGTGTCTTTGATGTCGAGCTGTGACGGATCGATACGTTCGCGGATTCTCATCTCAAAACTCCAAGCCGGACTTCCGGGCTGCATCGGCTACGGCGCGAATACGCCCGTGGTAGAGGAACCCGCCGCGATCGAACACGACCCGCTTGATTCCCTTGGCCAGCGATCGCTCCGCGATTGCCTGGCCGATCGCTTCGGCGCCCTTCCGATTGCCACCGCGTACGTCCTTCGCGAAGGACCCCTTGAGCGACGGCTCGACGCTCGACGCCGATACCAGCGTCTTGCCGCCGAGGTCATCGATGAGCTGGGCGTAAATGTGCGAGCAGCTACGGAACACGCTGAGCCGTGGCCTTTCCTCGGTGCCCGTGATCCGCTTGCGCTGCCGCAGATGTATCCGTTCGCGCCGGTCCGCCTTTGTATGAATCTTCATCAGTCAGCCCCGAGTTCGACGCTCTACTTCGCTCCGGTCTTGCCGGCCTTCTTCTTCAGCACTTCGCCGGTGTAACGCACACCCTTCTGCTTGTACGGATCCGGTTCGCGCAGCCGCCGGATGTTCGCAGCCACCTGACCGACAAGCTGACGGTCGACGCCGGTCACGGTAATGTGTGTCTGTTTCTCGATCGCCACGTCAATGCCAGTCGGGATGTCGAAGACCACCGGATGAGAGTACCCCAGGGCAAACACGACCTGCTTCCCCTTCACCTCGGCGCGGTAGCCGACGCCCACGATGTCCAACTCGCGTTTGAAGCCTTCCGTGACACCGGTCACGGCATTGGCCACAAGGCTGCGCGCCAGCCCGTGGAACTTGCCAAGGCCGGGATCCTCGGTGGCGGGCTTCGCGTGCAGGTGACCGTCGGTCAGCTCGAAGTTGATCCCGGGAGGCACCGCCTGACGGAGCTTCCCTTTGGGACCCTGCACTTCAACGGCCGCGTCGAGGACCTTGACCGTAACGCCCTTGGGGACCGCAATCACCTTTTTTCCTATTCGAGACATCTTTTTCAGCTTTCAGCTACCAGCTCTGAGCGCCTGGGAACGAATCCGTTACCACACGTTGCAGAGTACTTCGCCGCCGACTCCCGCCTTGACCGCCTCGCGGCCAGTCATGACGCCACGCGACGTCGTGAGGATGCTCGTCCCGAGCCCTCCCAACACGTCCGGGACATCGTCGCGGCCAAAGTAAACGCGTCTGCCGGGACGACTGATTCGCTCGATGCCGGTAATCAGCTTTTCGCCGTGCGGTCCGTACTTCAGGAACAGTCGAAGGGTCTTCACGACGGCGTTCCCGTCGTTGGCCTCGTCGAGCAGCTTGAAGCCCTGAATATAACCTTCGCTTTGCAGGATGCGCGCGATCTCGGCCTTCAGCCGCGAGCTCGGCATATCAACACGCGTATGCTTGGCGCCCACGGCATTGCGAATTCGCGCGAGCATGTCAGCAATTGGATCGGTCATGTCTCTCTTCCCTCGTCGTGCACGGTTCGGCGGGCAACGGGCAGCAGGCGATGATCGCGCTCCGGTCGGGCGAGAACCTTCTCATCCGGCACTGCACACCGCATCTGGGGCGTTGCACCGTGCTTGATAGCACCCGTGCACCTCTTCATCACTCACAGCCTTACCAGCTGCTCTTGGTGACACCCGTCACGTCGCCCTCGAGTGCGAGCTTTCTGAAGCACAGACGGCACAACGCGAACTTACGCATGTAGGCGCGCGGGCGACCGCACAAGCGACACCGGTTGCGAAGGCGGACCTTGTACCTGGGCGTCTTCGTTTCTTTTGCGATTTTGGCTGTTGTTGCCATAGCTGGTTACGTCCTAAGAGGCGCGGAACGGCATCCCGATGAGCTGCAGAAGCTTCCGCGCCTCTTCGTCGGTTTTAGCCGTCGTCACGACCGAGACGTTCATGCCCCGGGCCTTGTCTACTTTCATGTAGTCGATCTCTGGAAACAACAGCTGGTCGCGGAGGCCCAGCGTGTAGTTGCCGCGGCCATCGAACCCGCGGGGAGAAACGCCCTTGAAGTCGCGGACACGCGGCAGCGCGATCGTCAACAGCCGATCGAGGAACTCCCACATCCGCTCCCCTCGGAGCGTGACCATGGTCGCAATCGGCATGCCCTTCCGGACTTTGAACGCGGCAATCGACTTCTTCGCGCGCCTCGTCACCGGCTTCTGACCGGCAATGCGCGCCAGCTCATCGGCCCCCACGTCGACCAGCTTCGCGTTCGACGTCGCCTCGCCGAGGCCCATGTTGACGACCACCTTCTCGACACGCGGGACGGCCATGACGTTCTTGTAGCCGAATTCCTTCGTCAGGGCCGCAATCACTTCCTTTTGGTACTTCTCTCTCAGGCGGCTCACTTGTCGACCACCCCCTCACACTTGCGGCAGATTCGTACTTTCCGTCCATCGCCGAGGCTCTTTCGGCCCACACGGGTTTGAATGCCGCATTCCGGACAGACGAGCTGCACATTGGATGCGTGCAACGATGCTTCACGCTCGACAATGCCGCCCTTGACGTTCTTCCCGGGGTTCGGCTTGGTGTGGCGCTTGATCATGTTCACGCCTTCGACGACCAGCCGATTCTTTTCCGGAAGAATCTTCAAAACGCGACCGCGCTTACCGCGATCTTTTCCAGTGATGACGAGCACCGTGTCGTTCTTACGAATCGGAGTAGCGAGGTGACTCATTGATCTTCAGCTTCAGCTCCTTCCAGCTTCCAGCTTCCAGCTTCCAGCTTCCAGCCTGCTTTTCAACTTCAGCCAATCTCTTGTGCTGACGGCTGGAAGCTGGGTGCTGGGAGCTTCGTGTTCAGAGCACTTCCGGCGCCAGCGAGATGATCTTCATGAACCGCCGCTCGCGCAGTTCCCGTGCGACGGGACCGAAGACTCGTGTTCCAATGGGCTCGCCTTGATCGTTGACCAGGACGGCCGCGTTACGATCGAACCGAATGTAGGTGCCGTCCTTGCGGCGCTGTTCCTTGACGGTCCGCACGATCACGGCTTTGACGACCTGCCCCTTCTTGACAGTGCCCTCGGGCGTGGCTTCCTTGACCGAGGCCGTCACGATGTCGCCGAGCCGCGCATAGCGCCCGGTCGAACCGCCAATCGGATTGATGATGGCGATCTTTCGCGCGCCGGAATTGTCGGCAACGTCGAGGATCGATCGCATTTGGATCATCGCTGCATCTCCCGCGTGGTCGCGCGGATCAGGTCAGGCCTGCCAGCCTCACCGGACCCACCAGACCTTGCTAGACTCCGGCCGCCTGCCGGACGACGCGCTTGAGCGCCCACCGCTTCCGGCGGCTGAGCGGACGCGTTTCGACAATCTCGACGGTGTCACCAATCTTTGCCGCGCGGTCCTCGTCATGCACCATGAACGTCGACGTGCGTCGCTCGGTTTTCCCGTACATGCCGTGCCGGACCTGCCACTCGACGGCGACGACGATGCTTTTCTGCATCTTGTCGCTGATCACCACGCCGACCTTCTCGGACTTCTGAGCCATGTCTCCTCGCGTCCTACTTGACCGTCTTTTGCCGGAGCACCGTCTTCACCCGGGCAAGATCCCGACGCACGTCGCGCATCTTGCGCGGCGCCTCGAGCTGGCCCATCGACTTCTGGAGGCGCAGCCGGAACAATTGATCCGTGAGGTCGCGGACGCGCGAATCAAGCTCGTCGGCACCCAGGTCACGAAGCTCGGCAGCCTTCACAGCATCTTCTCCTGCGCAAAGCGCGTCGCGAACTTTGTGAGGATCGGAAGCTTGGCGGCCGCCAGCTTCAACGCCTCACGCGCTTCGCTCTCGGAGACACCTTCCATCTCGAACAGCACGCGTCCGGGCCTGATGACCGCGACCCACTGTTCGGGAGCACCCTTCCCCTTGCCCATGCGCGTTTCCTGCGGCTTCTTCGTGATCGGCTTGTCGGGAAAGACGCGGACCCAAATCTTGCCGCCTCGCTTGATGAAGCGGGTCATCGCCACACGCGCCGCCTCGATCTGCCGGTCGGTCAGCCAGCACGGCTCCAACGCTTTGAGGCCGTAGTCGCCAAACGACACATCCGAACCGCGCCACGCCTTGCCAGCCATGCGTCCGCGCTGCTGCTTGCGATACTTGACTTTCTTCGGCATCAACATCGCTGCATCCCCAGACGGGTGGGGCTACCCGCCCTACCTGCCCTACCTGCCCAGTCTTCTCACGCCCGCGCGGGACGCCGTGGCGTCCGCTCTCTGAATTCTTCTTCCCGGCCACGAAGCGGCACGAGCCGCTCGCCCTTGTACAGCCACACCTTGATGCCGATCTGGCCATAGGTCGTGTTCGCTTCCGCGAAGCCGTAGTCGATGTCCGCCCGCAGCGTTTGCAACGGGAGCTGGCCGTGCAGGTACCATTCGGAGCGCGCGATTTCGGCACCGTTCAACCGGCCGGACACCCGCACCTTGATGCCACGCGCGCCAAAGCGCAGGGCCGATTCCACCGCCTTGCGCATCGCACGGCGGAAAGCCACGCGCTTCTCCAACTGCAGCGCGACCGACTCGGAAATCAGCTGCGCATCGAGCTCGGGCTTCTGGATCTCCTGGATGTTGATGAAGACTTCCCGGCTCGTTCGCTTCTGGATCTCCTGCTTCAGCTTTTCGACCTCGGTTCCCTTCCGGCCGATGATGATCCCTGGACGTGACGTATGGATATCGATCTTCAGCCGGTTGGCCGCACGCTCGGTCTCGATCTTCGACACGCCCGCGTGAGCGAATCGCTTTTTCAGACTCTGGCGCAGTGCCAGATCTTCATGCAGCAGCTTCGCGTAGTCGAGGTCCGAGTACCAACGCGATCGCCACGTCTTGTTGAACCCGAGCCGGAACCCAAACGGGTGAACCTTCTGGCCCACGATTGCTCCTTCGCGCAAAAGTCGACAGTCGTCAGTCGACCGTCGTCAGTCCTTCTTCGTCTTCGACTTCGTTGTCTTCGTCGCACCTTTGGCCGGTCGACGACCCGCCCGTCTTGGCTTCTCGCTCCCCGCTGCGATGGGCACGACGGCTTCGGGCCTTTCGGACACGTGGACCGTGAGATGCGCAGTCCGTTTCAAGACGCGGAACGCCCGACCCATCGGCGCGGGCCGCACGCGCTTGGCCGACGGCCCCTGGTTCGCAAAGCACGCCGACACGAACAGGCGGTCGACGTCACCGCTGAACCCTTCTTTCTGCTGTGCGTTCGCGATCGCCGAGCGCAACACCTTCGAGATGTCTTCGGCGACCGACTTACGCGCGAACTTCAGCGTCGCCAGCGCCCGATTCACATCCTTGCCGCGGATGAGATCGAGCACGAGACCGGCTTTCTGGGCCGATGTCCGGACGTATCGGGCCGTTGCCGCCGCCTGGATCATGATCAGCTCCCTGCTCCAGCCGTCGGTTTCGCCGCGCTCGGTGCGCTTCCGCCCGAGCTCGCTCCCGCCGCGGACGCCCCTGGACCGCCTGCGGCTGCCGCTGCAGCGGCGGCGGCCGCTCTCTCAGCCACTCTGGTCGTGTGGCCCTTGAAGAGTCGCGTCGGCGCAAATTCCCCGAGCTTGTGGCCGACCATGTTCTCCGTGACGTACACGGGAATGAACTTCTTGCCGTTGTGGACGGCAAGCGTGTGACCCACCATCTCGGGTACGACCGTCGATCGGCGAGACCAGGTTTTGATGACCTTTTTCTCGGCCCCCCGGTTCATGATCTCGACTTTCTCGAGGAGCGAGGTGTCAACGAAGGGGCCTTTTTTCAGTGAACGGCTCATGTCAGCTACCAGCTTCCAGCGGCCAGCTCCCAGCACCAGGCTCGCGGCTCTTTGTCTTGAAGCCGGAAGCCGGAAAGCTGGAAGCTATCTATTTTCGTCTCCGTTGAACGATGAACTTGTCGGTCGCTTTCCTATTTCTGGTCTTGTAACCCTTGGTCGGCAGGCCCCATGGCGAGACCGGATGCCGGCCGCCCGAAGTCTTGCCCTCACCGCCCCCCAGCGGATGGTCCACCGGGTTCATGGCCACGCCCCGAACGTGGGGGCGCCGGCCCAGCCATCTACTCCGCCCGGCCTTGCCGATGGAGACGTTCTCGTGCTCGATGTTTCCAACCTGACCAATGGTCGCGTAGCACTCGACAGAAATGTGTCGAATCTCGCCCGATGGCATCTTCACCGAGGCGTAATCGCCTTCCTTGGCCACGAGCTGCACCGCCGAGCCAGCGCTACGCGCGATCTGACCACCCTTACCGACCTTGAGCTCCACGTTGTGGATTAGCGTGCCCAGAGGGATGTTCTTGAGCGGCAGTGAATTGCCCGGCAGGATGTCGACATTCTGGCCGGCGACGATCATATCGCCCACCTTCACGCCCGCGGGCTGAAGGATGTACCGCTTCTCGCCGTCCGCGTAGGTGACGAGCGCGATTCGCGCCGAACGATTCGGGTCGTATTCGACGGTCGACACCTTGGCGGGAATATCACGCTTGTCACGCTTGAAGTCGATGACGCGATACATGCGCTTGTGGCCGCCGCCACGCCACCACGACGTCAGCTCGCCACGGTTGTTGCGCCCGCCAGACCGGTGCAACGGCTCGACCAACGGCTTGTACGGCTCCGACGTCGTCAGATCGTCGAACACCTGCACGGTTTGGAACCGCTGTCCCGGCGAAGTTGGGTTGAATTTTCGAATAGCCATAAGAACCTTCGGGCTACGGGCTACTGGGCCTGAGACTACGCGCCTTCCAGGAATTCGGGCATCTTTTCGCCTTCGCGGAGCTTGACGAATGCCTTTTTCCAATCCGACCGACGCCCGGCGAAGCGGCCCTGGCGCTTGACCTTTCCATGCGCCAGGCTCGTCCGAACGCTGGAGACTTTGGCGCCAAGGAGCCGCTCGACGGCGCGCCTGATATCGATCTTGTTTGCCGCCGACGCGACATGAAAGACGATCGTCCGGCCATCCTCGCGCAGAATCGACGTCTTCTCGGTAATGAGCGGCCTACGGATGACATCGGTCAACTTCATAGAACCTCGCCCTGCGCTCCAGCTACCGCAAATCGCGCGGCACATCCTGCGTGGTGCGGGTTGCGATTCATGCGAGCGCCTCCTGCAGCGTTTCGACCGCCTGACGCGTGGCCACCACGCGCGACGCATCCATGACATCCCGTGCGGTCAGCCGGGCGCTCTGTATCAGCGCGACGCCGGAGATATTCCGCACCGAGCGCAGCAACCCCTCGTCGGGCGCGACGTCGACGAGTACCGCCTTGCCGCTGATGCCCAGCCGCTCCAGCATGGCCACGGCCGCTTTCGTCTTGCTTTCAGCAGCGAACTGGTCCACGACCACGAGGGCGCCATCCTTGATCTTTTGCGCGAGCGCCGCGCGCAGCGCGCCACGCTCGACTTTCTTCGGCAACTGGTACTCGTAGCTTCGAGGCTGCGGTCCGAACACGGTTCCCCCGTGCCGCCAGAGCGGCGTCCTGATGTCTCCGACGCGGGCGCGGCCCGTGCCTTTCTGTCGCCATGGCTTCTTCCCGCTGCCACTGACCAGGGCGCGGTTCTTTGATGCATGTGTTCCGCGTCGCTTTGCGGCGTTCGCCCGGACGACCGATTCCCAGATCAGCTCGGCATTGACTCGCCCGCCGAAGACGTCGTCGCGCACATCGACGGAGCCGACCTTCTCGTTGTTGGTGTTCACGACGTCGACGGTCATTTCTTGCCCTTCTTCGGCTTCTCCACCTGTGCGACCTTGATGCGTTTGGCGGCGACAGCCTTTCGGACGATGACGTACCCGGTTGGCGCGCCCGGAATGCCGCCCTTGACGATGAGCAGATGATTCTCAGGATCCACGCGCAAGACCTTCAGGTTTCGCACGGTCACGCGTCCGCCACCCATACGCCCAGCGGCGCGCATCCCCTTGATGACGCGAGACGGGAAGGACGAGGCGCCGATCGAGCCCGGAGCGCGGTGGAACATCGACCCGTGCGTCGCGGCGCCGCCAGCAAAGTGATGGCGCTTGACGACACCCTGGAAACCCTTGCCGCGGCCTGTGCCGATGACGTCAACGCGCTCGCCGTTGACGAAGATCGAGACCAGCACCTGGTCACCCGCTTTCATGGGATCGCCGCCGGGCACCAGCTTCATTTCGCGTCGGACGCGGGTCGGAGGGACGTTTGCCTTCTTGTAGTGTCCGGCGAGGGGCTTGCCGACCTTGGCGGGCGCCTCCTCAACCAGGCCCAGCTGCACCGACTCGTATCCGTCGGTCGGGGCCGTCTTCGCTTGCACGACGACGCAGGGACCGGCTTTGATCACGGTCGCCGGATGAACCGTCCCATCGTCCTCGAAGACCTGGGTCATCCCTACTTTTCTACCGATGATTCCGGTGACCATTCTGACGCTCCAGATGCTGGAGGCTGGTGGCTGGAGGCTGGGCCGAGCCTCCGATCCCTAGCCTCTAGCCTCTATTTATGCTCCTTGCCAAACGCCTTGATCTCTACGTCCACGCCGGCCGGCAGGTCGAGCTTCATCAGCGCGTCGACCGTTTGAGGTGTCGGCTCGAAGATGTCGATGAGACGCTTGTGCGTACGAATCTCGAACTGCTCGCGCGACTTCTTGTCGACGTGCGGCGACCTCAGCACAGTCCACTTGTTCTTTGACGTTGGCAAAGGAATCGGTCCGGCGAGTCGCGCTCCAGTGCGCTTGGCCGTGTCCACGATCTCGCTGGTCGACTGATCGAGCACGCGATAGTCGTACGCCTTCAACCGGATTCGAATCTTGTCGTTGAACGTGGCCATCTCTCCTCTACTTCCCTTGCTACTTTCCTTGCATCCGGGCGACGACCTCTTCACTCACGTCCCGCGGCGCCGGCTCGTAGCGCTCGAAATGCATCGAGTACGTCGCACGCCCCTGGGTGCGCGATCGCAGGTCGGTGGCGTATCCGAACATCTCCGAGAGCGGCACTCTTGCCTGGATGATCTGCGTGCCCCCGCGATCCTCCTGCGACTGAATATGGCCGCGGCGGCTCGCCAGATTTCCCATCACGTCGCCCATGTAATCCTTCGGGACCACGACCTCGACACGCATCATCGGTTCGAGGAGGACGGGCTTGGCTTTCTTTGCCGCGTCCTTGAAGGCCATGGACCCGGCAATCTTGAAGGCCATCTCGGACGAATCCACATCGTGGAACGAGCCGTCGTAGAGCTCCACCGCGACATCGTCCACCGGGTAACCGGCGAGCACACCGGTCGTCATCGCCTCGCGAATCCCCTGATCGATCGGCTTGATGAACTCTTTCGGAATCGATCCGCCGACGATGTTGTTGATGAACTCGTAGCCTTCGCCGGGCTGCCTCGGCACGAGCCGGATCCTGGCGTGGCCATACTGGCCGCGTCCGCCCGTCTGGCGGATGTAGCGGCCTTCTCCCTCGGCCGGCCTGGTCAGCGTTTCCTTGTAGGCGACCTGCGGGCGGCCGACGCTCGCCTCGACGTTGAATTCGCGCTTGAGGCGATCGACGATGATCTCCAAGTGCAGCTCGCCCATCCCGGCGATCACGACCTGGCCGGTCTGTTCGTCGGTCTTCACCCGGAAGGTCGGATCCTCGGCCATCAATTTGCCAAGACCCATCCCGAGCTTTTCCTGGTCCGCTTTCGTCTTCGGCTCGATCGCTAGCGAGATGACCGGCTCCGGGAAGTCCATGGCCTCCAGAACGACGGCCCGTTTTTCATCGCAGATCGTGTCGCCGGTGGCGACGCTCCGCAGCCCGACTGCCGCCGCAATGTCTCCCGCGTACACCTCTTTGATCTCTTCACGCTTGTTCGCGTGCATCTTCAAGAGCCGGCCGATGCGCTCGGTCTTCTGCTTGGTCGCGTTGTAGACCGACGAGCCCGAGGTCATGACGCCCGAGTAGACGCGGATGAAGGTGAGCTGGCCCACGAAGGGGTCGGTCATGATCTTGAACGCCAGGGCCGCAAACGGAGCTTCGTCCTTGGCTTCTCGCTCGAGGGGAGTCGGTTCCGTCTTGGTCGGATCGACGCCGACGATGGCGGGAATGTCGAGGGGCGAAGGCAGGTAGTCGACGACCGCATCAAGCAACGGCTGAACGCCTTTGTTCTTGAAGGCCGAGCCGCAAATCACCGGAACGAACGGCGCCTTCTCTTTCCGGACCGATTCGATCGCACGCTTGCGAATGGCGGCCTTGATTTCGTCCTCGGTGAGCTCCTGCCCATGCAGGTACTTTTCCAGAAGGGTGTCGTTCGACTCGCTCACTTTTTCGATCAGGATTTCCCGATAGTGCTTGGCGTCCTCCTGATAGTCGGCGGGAATGTCCGAGACGACGTAATCAGCGCCCAGCGTCTCGTCTTTGTAGGTGATCGCCTTCATCTTCACGAGATCGATCACGCCACTGAAACGGTCTTCCGAACCAATCGGCAGCTGGATCGCAATCGGGTTGCCTTGGAGCTTCGACTCGATCTGGGACAGGGTGCGCGTGAAGTCGGCGCCGACCCGATCCATCTTGTTGACGAAGCACAGGCGGGGCACCCGGTACTTGTCGGCCTGACGCCAGACGGTTTCCGATTGCGGTTCGACGCCCGCGACGGCGTCGAACACCGCCACGGCCCCATCGAGCACGCGCAGCGAGCGTTCGACTTCGGCGGTGAAATCGACGTGCCCAGGTGTATCGATGATGTTGATCCGCGAATCACGCCAGAAGCAAGTGGTCGCGGCCGATGTAATGGTGATACCGCGCTCCTGTTCCTGCTCCATCCAATCCATGACGGCGGTGCCCTCGTGGACCTCGCCGATTTTGTACGTAATTCCGGTGTAGAACAGGATGCGCTCGGTCGTAGTGGTCTTGCCGGCATCGATGTGCGCCATGATGCCGATATTGCGAGTCTTGTTGAGCGGGGTCTGCCTCGGCATTGCTTCTCTGAGCTTTCAGCTACCAGCTTCAGCTACCGGCTTCCTGCCAACCGCTTCCGCACGCATCGCTGGAAGCTGGCAGCTGGGAGCTTCGAATTACCATCGAAACAGCGCGAACACCTCATGCCTGCGATTTCACCATCGGTAATGCGCGAACGCCTTGTTCGCCTCTGCCATCCGGTGCGTGTCCTCACGCTTCTTCACGGCGCCGCCACGCAGGTTCGCCGCGTCGAGCAACTCGTTGGCGAGCTTCTCATACATCGTCTTGCCGTCACCGCGGGCACTCGCGTAGCCGACAATCCACCGGATGCTCAAGGAGAGCCGGCGATTCGGATTGACCTCGACCGGGACCTGATAGTTCGAGCCTCCAACGCGACGCGACTTTACCTCGAGGCTCGGCTTCACGTTCTCGATCGCCTTCTTGAAGATCTTCAAGGGGTCGTCGCCGCTCTTGTCCTTGATGATGTCGAAGCTCTTGTACAGGATCCGCTCCGCCGTACTTCGTTTGCCGCCCGTCATGACGCAATTGATGAACTTGCTGACGAGCGTGCTCTGGTAGAGCGGATCCGCCAAAATGTCGCGCTTTGGTATCTCTCGTCGTCGTGGCATCTGTTCAGCTCTCAGGCCTTCTTCGGCCGCTTTGCCCCGTACCTCGATCGGCCCTGCATCCGCCCCTGCACCCCGACCGCATCGAGCGTCCCGCGCACGACGTGATAGCGGACGCCCGGGAGATCCTTGACACGACCGCCGCGAATCAGCACGAGCGAGTGCTCCTGCAGGTTGTGGCCGACGCCGGGAATATAGGTCGTCACTTCGATGCCGTTCGTCAACCGCACCCGCGCCACTTTGCGCAGCGCCGAATTGGGCTTCTTCGGCGTCTGCGTGAAGACCCGCACGCAGACGCCTCGTTTCTGAGGACTGTTCTGCAGCGCCGGACTCTTCGTCTTGCTGACGATCTTCTTCCGTCCACTCCGCACAAGCTGACTGATGGTCGGCATCGCGTGACTCTCGCAACTTTCAAGGCTCGAGGTTCGCGCGCCAAGTCTGAAGGAAACATCCAGGCTTGAAACGCGACACGTGAGACTTCACTCAAGGCCGCTCGAAACGGCAGCGCCATTCACGCCGCTGGATAGGCGGCCCGACGTTTCAGTTCAGGCCTAGAAGCCACGCGGCTTGGCGCCTGAAACGTGTCTACCCTATGCTTGGTTGTTTATTCCGGCGTCCATCCCCGGCCTCACGCCAGGGCCATTCTCCGGAAGCCATTCCGGGGTCGCTCGCCCGGATCACGTCGCGCGTCGGACGGTCTTACCCAAGCTGTTTGAGAGACTCGGGGCAGAACGCTTCTTGCGAAATGTCCCTCGATTTCGCTCGAGACGACCTGAGCAATCGAAAGGTCGAAGCTAGATAGGGTGTCCCAGCTTCGATAGAACCTGCGAAATATAACACGGCCGTTTGGAACGACGCAAGCCCGTCCCGGCACGCCGTGCCGACCGTACCTCACGATGGGACCCCGCCGACGAACGCCCCGCGGGGGCGTATAGATCAGGCCTTTTGCCGTAGACCGAATGCTCGCTCACGCCCGACGAGCAACCGCGTGGCCATCAATTGTCGAGGTGCTGGCATGATCCGTCATGTTTCGTCCCCGCTAGTCGCGCTCACGGCGTTGCTCGCCTCGGCCGCTGCCCATGCGCAACAAACGGCTCCTCAGCGAGGTGCGGGCCCGCCGATTCCGGCCGTGTCCCAGAATCTCCAGGTGCTTCCGAAAGACACGCCGGCCGCCCAGGTCTTTCAGGTCATGCAGACCTTCTCAGCAGCGCTCGGCGTGCAATGCAGCTATTGCCACGTGCCGTTGCCTTCAGGCCAAGCACCTGCGGCGGGGGCGCCGCCTGCGGCAGGCGGACGAGGTGCTCCGGCTCAGCTGCCGTTCAACTTCGCCTCGGAAGACAAGCCGCAGAAAAAGGCCGCTCGCGAGATGATGCTGTTGGTCCGCGACCTCAACCCCAAGGTGGCGACCGCCGTCGGCAAGGCAGCGGACGCCACCACCAGCGTTGGATGCGTCACCTGTCACCGAGGCGTCGCCATCCCGAAACAGCTCGCAGACATTCTCGACCAGACCACGATGGAGAAGGGAACACAGGCCGCTGTCACGCAGTACAAGGACCTGCGCAAGCAATATTTCGGTGCACAGGCCTACGACTTCAGCGAGGGCAGCCTCGTCACCTACGCTCAACGCGCAACCCAAGCCAACAAGACGGACGATGCGATCGCATGGCTGCAGATGAACCTTGAGTATTTCCCGATGTCTGCGCGGACGTACGCGGGGCTATCCGCCGCGCAACGAGCCAAAAACGATACGGCCGCCGCGGTCAAGAGCCTGGAAAAGGCGGTGGAGCTGGATCCTCAGAATGCCCAGCTCAAACGGCAGTTGGATCAGCTGAAGGGACAGTAGGCTAGGGGCTTGGGGCTTGGGGCTAAGGGCTGGAGGCTCCAATCAATTTCGGCGTGTACCGGGCGACGACGGCCGTACAGTTGTCGCGACTGCCGCGGGCCATCGCTGCGTCCACAACGCCTCGTGCCATCTCCTGCAGATCGTTCGTACGGTTCAACAAGCGCTCGAGCCAGCGGTCGTCGAGCACCCCGTGGACTCCGTCCGTTGAAAGCAGGAGTACTTCTCCGCCGGTCAACGTTTCCTCCGTCACGTGCACCACTGTGTCCGGCGCTCCTACGACATTGGTGAGCGCACCCCGGCTCGGAAAGTGCCGGGCGATCAGCGGACCAGACCCAGAGTCGTACGTCGACGCGGTTGCCGTCCACGAATCGTCGAGCGTCAGCGGGCGCAGGGATCGATTTGCCAGCAGATACAGTCGGCTATCTCCAACGTGCCCGACAGAAAGGCGGTTGCCCGAAATGAGGGCAGCAACCAGGGTCGTCCCCATCCCGGCATAAGAGTCGGTCGCCATCGACGCCTCCAGGATCTGCGCGTTGGCGAGATGGACAGCCGTACGAATGCAGTTTCCAGCCTCCGACAACGATGGATCGAAACCGAACGGCCACGATTCGGCCGTCCGATCCGCCAGTACCTGACCGTCGATTTGCCTGCTGGCGAAGCGTTCGCGGATGGAATCGATAAGGGCATTGACTGCCAAGCGTGAGGCGATTTCGCCGGCGTTGTGGCCACCCATGCCATCGGCAACCACGCAGAACTGCAAGCGTTCGTCTACGGCGAACCAGTCCTCGTTGCTCGCTCGGATTCGGCCTTTGTCGCTGACGCCGTAAGCCCGTAACACGCCCAACAATATCGGCGCGCCCTGTCGGGCGAACAGATGTACCGTGCTCACGACGAGCGTCTGGACGCAAAAGTGAGAACTGTTAAATGTGACAGTTACGGCTCGACGTCCAGCCCGGCGGACCGCTCGTCACCGGTCGTTTGGCGGTGGATGTTCTTGATCGTCTCGAACGTGTCAGCATCCGCCGGCCCCTTGTCGGTGCGGTATCGCTTGACCCGGGCAAAACGCAGCGCGAGGCCGCCGGGATAGACAGGGCTTCGCTGAAGGTCGTTGAAAGCGACCTCGACCACGAGCTCAGGGCGCACGTAGACGGTATAGGAATCTCGGGCGACTTCGAGCTCGAGCAGCTTCGTGGTCTGCCAGGCCAGCATCTCGTCGGTCAGCCCCTTGAAGGTCTTGCCGAGCATGACGAAGCCTCCGTGTTCCGAGTCCCGGGCACCGAGGTGCAGGTTGCTCAACGTGCCGTGCCGCCGTCCATGGCCCCATTCGGCGGCAAGGACGACCAGGTCCAGCGTGCGGACAGGCTTGATCTTGACCCACGCCTGTCCACGGCGTCCGGCTGCGTACCGGCCGGAGACGGCCTTGGCCATGATCCCCTCATGACCGGCGTGTATTGCGCGCGCGAGAAACGCCGCCGCCTCATCAGCCTTTGCCGTGACGACCCGCGGCACCACCAGCTCAGCAGGTACGAGCTCTGATAGGACCTCGACCCGGTGCTCGTAAGGCTCGTCGATGAGTGAGCTGCCGTCGGCAAACAAGCAGTCGAAAAAGAAGGGGACCAGGGGAAGCGATTCCCGAAGCCGTTCCACGTCCAACTTTCTGCCGAAACGCCGCATGGTGACCTGAAATGGGTGGGGCGTGGCATCGGCACGCAGGGCAATCGCTTCGCCGTCCAGGATGATTTCACGGGCCGGGAAGGCGCTGACGGCTTCAATCACTTCGGGAACGGACTGAGAGACGTCACGGAGATTCCGCGTGAAGACTTTGATCTCATCGTCCTTCTTATGGACCTGGATCCTTGCTCCGTCGAGCTTGTACCTCGAGCGACGCTTCACCCAAATCCGCCAGGGCCGCCTCCACGTCCGGTGCCGATTCTGCCAGCATCGGCTGAACTGGATGCAGGAGTCGAAGGGTGAAACGAGAGAGGTCCGCGTCGCCTTCAACGAGGGCGTCCCTCGCCACCGGGGAAAGCGAGCCGGCCAACATCGCGGCGCGGCGGATTCGATCCGCCGGCAGCCCGGCCGCCCGGGCAACTGCCTCCACGACCACGCCTTCGAGCGCGCCCTGGCGCAGTTCGCCAAATAGCAGTCGGACGAGAAAGTCCTGCTCCTGGGCCGTGGCGCGGCTCAATAGATCGTGAAGGAGTTCTTCCCTGCGCCGAGCTGCTCCCTGACCTGACACCGCGGCAATCTCTCCGAACCGGAGATGGACTTCGGTGAGCTCGAGTGTCGGTGTGGTCACGGGCGGCGCAGATCGGCAGGCGGAGATCACCGAGCCCGCGACGCCGATGCGTCCTTGCAGCAGCGAGCCACTCAAGAAAGCGACCGCGATCTCGATCTCGTCCGGCCCGAGCCGCTTGAGCAGCGAGGCGAGCCGCTGGACTTTTCCGAGGCGTGCATCCGTATCCGCGACCGCGATTGACGTCGCGACGAGCTCGCCCAAGCGCATCGAGCGATCGTACCTTCAATCCAGGACGGCCCGGGCCCCGTAAAGCCTGGTCAGACTACTGCCCGGCGAAGCTGCGCCTAGGGAGGGATGATGCAGGACGTCGCGCGTACCTTTGAACCGTCGCTGCGCCAGAGGCGACCTGTTCAGGCGCCGCCGAACGTACGACGGAGTCGACCAAACATATGGCTGAACGCTGCAAGGGGTCCCGCCAGGCCCTCGGCCGTCTGGTGCGGGGTGGGTGGCATTCCCAGTTGCCGACGGTCCCCTTCCCTGACCGACGGCGGCAACTCGTCCTTCCACTCCAGCGAGTGGCCCACGATCTCCGCCTGACCACGGATAATCTCTCCGATCCGCCGGTCGCCTTGCGGAAACCACCGGCAGAATTCGTCAACGGTCGATTCGGGATCGACGCCGATGGCCACGGCGTAGGCGCGCACGTATGCCCGGGCGAAGATCCCGGACGGCCACTGGCTGAAGTCGTTGCGCTCCATTGCCTCCCACAGGTCGATGCTCACTTTGGTGCGGCGTGAAATCTCATCGAGTGAGACGCCCCGCTGAACGCGCGTCCGCCGGAGATTCGAGCCAAACGCTTCTTTTGCGCTCATAGCCGCGTTGGGTTCGCAAAAACCCATCCAGCCGAGCCGACCTGAGCGAGGATCGTAATTGCTGCCGCCGCGCCAAGTTGCAGCGAGCCGCGTTTTCGAAAAGATAGGCGACAGGTGCTGTTTTTCTACAGTGGATTACGATTTGGAAATGAGTGGCGTTCGCGTTTTAGCACAGGAGCTCGCGTCACTTTGGTGAGTCGAGATGACGGTTCATGCATTGAACACGAGGCTGCAGCATGTCACCGCCCCTTCGGCCTTGATTAGTTCGCTGACGTCAACGTCAACAACGGCAAGGCCCAGAGCCTCCAGCCGTGCGCGAGTGCGCGGGTAGGCCGTTGGATAAATCACCGAGTGGCCAATTCGTAACGCATTCGCGCCCAACGGTTCGGCTGGATCCACGTCAAGGAGCCGGTACGGCCGAAATTGAACGTCGGGAACCCAGGCTCGATTGATGAGCAATACCTCATCGGACACGGCCGTCACAGCCGACTTCAGATGCAGGCAGCCGGTTACTCGAACTCCCTCAACGACATAGCCCAATGGGCCGAGAATCTGCGCTAGCTGGACAATAGCCGATTCTGTGGTCCGCTGCGATTCCCCAACGAACACTCGCCTGTCCACGACGAGCACGTCCCCTCCATCGATCGTGGCCGGCGCATCGATCTGCCGCACTGTCCGATAGGGCGACAGCGCCTCTGCAACTGCCGTCGTCTCACCGCGCCTGGATAAGGCACCTGGGCGGGTCAGTATCGCCACTTCGTCGAAGACGAGTGCGGCATCCTCGACGAATACCGAATCAGGCAGGGTATCGTCCGCGGAGAGACGAATCACGTCACAGCCGGCTTCGCGGAGCCGTCGCTCGTACGCATCGTGCTGGGCGCGGGCGTCGCCAAGATCGATTGGTTGCCGCTGAAGGTGTGTCAGCTCGCACTGCCCGATCGCGGCGCTGATGGCGCGGGTGATGGCAACACGCACGTGTGGAATTTACAATTGTGAATTTCTTCAGCCAACGCCCTCGACCACCATCATGTCGGTCGTCGACGCGCGCTGCCGAATAGCCTTCGCCTCGCGATACTCTTCCGAAGCCCACCACGCCTTCGCTCGCTCGACACTCGGAAACTCGAGGACGACGACGCGCCTGGGCTCGACAGAGCCCTCGAGCCTCTCGGCCTGGCCACCCCGTACGATGAATCGGCCTCCGTACTGCGCGACCGAAACGCCGACGATCTTCGCGTACTCGGCGTAGAGCTCCGGATTCACGACTTCGACATTGACGATGATGTAGGCAGCCATACGGAATTCACAATTCTTCAGAGCACGCGCATGACGTCGGACATCGTAATGATGAAGGTCTTGTCGCTCTTGAAGTCCCGGATGAGCACAGCCGGGCTTTGAGGCGTGATCATCTTCGAAAGCAGATCAACGGGCGTCGACACGTCAACGAATGGGAACGCCGTCTGCATGATCGTCTCGACAGGCTGGCTCTTGACCTCGGGGTTCTGAATCAATTCGGCATACAGGTGTGTCTCGTTGAGCGAGCCGATGAGCCGGGCATCGTGCGTCACCGAGATCTGCGAGAAGTCGTTCTCGCTCATCACGCGCAGAGCGTGCTCGACCGGCTCGTTGCATTCGATCGACAGCAGTTCGCCGGAGAGGCCCGCTGCTACGAGATCGCGGGCCGTCATGCCCGTCTTCTCCAGGAACCCTTTGTCGCGCATCCAGTCGTCGTTGAACATCTTCCCGAGGTAGCGCGAGCCGTGGTCGTGGAAAATCACGACCACGACGTCTTCTCGCCTGAAGCGATCCCTGAGCTGCAGGACGCCGGCCATCGCCGAGCCTGCCGAGTTGCCGGCAAAAATTCCCTCTTCACGCGCCAATCGACGCGTCATGGTCGCGGCATCCTTGTCGGTCACCTTTTCGAAGTGGTCGATGATGCCGAAGTCGACATTCTTGGGCAGGAAGTCTTCGCCAATGCCTTCGGTGATGTAGGGATAGATTTCGTGCTTGTCGAAGATGCCGGTTTCCTTGTACTTCTTGAAGACCGACCCATACGTGTCGATGCCCCACACCTTGATTCGAGGATTGCGCTCCTTCAAATAGTGGCCGACACCGCTCACCGTGCCGCCGGTCCCGACGCCGACAACGAGGTGAGTGACCCTCCCGTCGGTCTGCTCCCAAATCTCAGGACCTGTCTGCTCGTAGTGAGCCGCTGAATTCGACAGGTTGTCATATTGATTCGCCTTCCACGAGCCAGGGATCTCGGTCGCCAGCCGAGACGAGACCGAGTAGTACCGATCGGGGATCCTGAGGGTCGACGTTCGTCGGGCAGATAATCACCTCGGCGCCGAACGCTTTCAGGGCATCGATTTTCTCTTTCGATTGCTTGTCCGTTGTCGTGAAGATGCACCGATAGCCTTTGACCGCCGCGACAATCGCCAGGCCCATCCCGGTGTTCCCAGACGTACCCTCGATGATCGTCCCGCCCGAACGGAGGAGACCTGCCTCTTCCGCATCCTCGATCATCTTCACGGCGATGCGATCTTTGATGGAGTTGCCGGGATTGAACGTTTCCAGCTTGACCAGCACGTCGGCCTCGACTGTCCCATGAGTGATCTTGTTCACCCGCACCATGGGAGTGCCGCCAATGGCATCAAGGATGGTGTCGCAGATTTTCTTCACAGCGTCAGTGTAGCGAAGCTTTTGGTTGAAACCGACCAGGAATCGAGGCCTCGAAGCCGGCGTCGCATGCCATTTGAAGGCGCTGCCTCAAGTGCGCAACCCCGGCGAAGACAACGATTGACACGCCATCGGATTCTGATCGCACGCGGCGGCCTTCGGCATACACTTATATGCGAGTCTGGATGAGTATGCGACGACGTCATCTTCTGATTGCCGCACTGGCAACCCTCGCCACGCTGGGACTGTTGTTCAGCCCGCGGGCCCACGTTGCCGCTCAGTCGCTCCCCACGAGCGTCAGCGACAAAGATTTCTGGGCCATGGTCGTCGGTTTCTCCGAGCCGGGCGGCTTCTTCCGCTCCGACAATCTCATCTCGAATGAGACCACGTTCCAGCACGTCATCCCGGAACTGAAGAAGTCGCCGCACCCCGGGGCATACGTCGGCGTCGGGCCTGATCAAAACTTCACCTACATCACGGCGCTCAGGCCCAAGATGGCGTTCATCATCGACATCCGGCGCCAGAACATGCTGCTGCACCTCATGTACAAGGCCCTGGTCGAAATGTCCGCCGATCGCGCCGATTTCCTCTCGCGACTGTTTGCCCGGCCGCGGCCCGAGGGAGTGGGCCCGGAATCGAGCGCGCAGGAGCTCTTCGACGCATTCGAAACGGTGGGCGGAACCGAGGAGCTGGCTCAGAAGAATCTCCGCGACATCCTGGTCCACCTCGAGCAGACACGTGGCTTTCCGCTGACGGAAGAGGACGAAAGCAGCATCAAGTACGTCTACACGTCCTTTTACATTGGCGGACCGGACATCAGGTACTCGTTCCCGCGCAGCGATTTCGGCGGAGCCCAGTGGTTCCCCACCTACGTGGACCTGATGGTGCAGACCGACCTGGAGGGCATGAACCACAGCTACGTAGCGACGGAGGAGAACTTCAAGACGCTGCAGAGTTACGAGAAGAACAACTTGATCGTGCCGCTCGTCGGCGATTTCGCGGGCGATCGGGTTCTTCGATCGATTGGCCGCTACCTGAGGGAGCACGACGCGACCGTGACCGCCTTCTACACGTCGAACGTCGAGCAATATCTCTTTCAAGGCGATGGCTGGCGGAAATTCTTCGTGAACGTCGCGATGCTGCCTGTCGACGAGCACAGCACGTTCATCCGCGCATATTTCAGCCGTGCGGGATTCCGCGTTCCGCCACTTGGTCCGGGATTGCAGTCGACGACTCTTCTCGATCCTATTCCAGGACTGCTCGACGCCTTCTCCAACGGCGAAGTTCGGAGCTACTACGACGTCATCTCGCGATCGAGATAGGGACGACCCTCGGTCTCCCGGTATCGCGGCCTTCAAGGACAGGAAACTGCCGTGGCGCGCGTCGATTCTGTAATGGCCCCGACCGCGACCGGCAGACTAGTTCGGTCTCACGCCCCGCCCTGGCTAAGAGGACCGAGCGGTATCGGGCCGCTGGTCGTCGCGTCTCCGGTCACGGTCCGCCGGAGGTAACCAGCCTGACCGAGATGGAAGGCGGCATGCGCACAGAGATGGAGCAAGAACCGGCTCGGTACGAAACGGTTTGCCCATGACTGGCTCGGGGAACATCTCTTCGAGGCGGCTTACAGACAACCGTGGAAGGACCTCGCGCACCACCGCGATCGCTGTAGTGATTTCCGCAGCCACATCCGACCGCGTGCCTGAGCGTCGGCCGAATTCTGTCTCGCGATTCCGCACGTAGGCCGATCCACCCAGCACATGACCGATGAAATGCTGAAGGCCGCCGGCCACGTGAAGCGCGAGGTTTCCGGCCGAATTCGTGACGCCAGGCACCGTCCGCCAGACGCTCTCGTCGTCGGGAAAGAGCGCGATCTCGCGCTGAAACCCTTCCAGCTCGCGGACAAGCATGATTGCCACGTCTCCCATCAAGTCCATTGAACGATCGCCTCCCTGGTGTCGCCCACAGGCTACGGGCTGTGGCGGTATGGGCGCAAGCTCCTGCCCGGCGCTGATCGGCCTGCACGAACCAGCTTGACAAATCGAACGTATTCCTCCTCGGCGCCGGCGGCCTCATCGAATCGGTGACAGGCTTCTGGAACCCGAGTGGAGCCACGTAGTTTTCAACGAGGCCTCTTTTTCCGGTGATCGCCACTTCAGAACGGATTCGGCTGCCTCCTCGCTGAAATCCGTATCTTGCAGTCGAACTCGACGCGACGACTGCGCGTGGGCGCGAGCCCCTGTGCACACTCCGAGGATCTTGAGGTAGGATCGTTTGTTTTTGCCCACCGAGGAGAACGTCGACATGTTCAAGGCCACCGCAGGAAAGATGCTGCCAACGACGATCACCGGCTCGCTGCCGCGTCCGAGTTGGTATACCGAAAATCTCGGCATCAAGTCGTTTCTCGATGCCATGGTGATTAGTCGCTTCCGGGAGCAATACGTCGACGCGCTGTCGGTGTATCTGCGCGAGCAGGAAGTCGCCGGCCTGGACATCGTCACCGACGGCGATTGCCGCTTCGACCAGGATATCGGTGGACAGAGCTGGACGAGCTATCCGCCCCATCACATGACCGGGTTCGAGGCGACTCATCCCAAGCTGGCTCGGGCCGGCGCGGGTGGCATCGGCTTTCCGCGCGGACACATCCTGCACGATTACCTCGAGGCGCGGGTGATGCCGAGGATCATCGGCGCGGTTGCGCCCGGGGAGATGCAGTACGCAGAGATCTGGAAAGCGGCGCAGCGGCTGACGGACAAGCCGGTCAAGTTCGGGACGGTCACTCCCGAGCTCGTCGCATTTGCGGTACAGGACGAGTATTACAAGGAGCTCCCCGAGCGCATCATGGCGCTCAGCGACGCCTTCAACAAAGAGCTTCACGACCTCGCGGATGCGGGCTGCCCAGTCATCCAGATGGAGGAGCCGCAAATCCACCTTCTGGCGGCGCGAGGATACGTCGACAAGGTGATCAATCCCGAGTTCATGCTCAAGGTCTTCAACAACACGGTCAAGGGGCTGCGCGCCAAGACGGAAGTCTGGTGCCACACGTGCTGGGGCAACCCGTCGCAACAGCGCATGTTCGCGAAGGTTCAGACGTACAAACCGGCTCTGGAACTGCTCAACCAGGTGGACGCTGACGTCATCACGTTCGAGATGAAGAGCTCGGGTGCGATGGACCTCGAGGCCGTCGGGAAGCAGATCACCGAAAAGAAGGTGGCCGTCGGAGCCATCGACCATCACACGCTGCAAGTGGAATCGCCGGAGGAAGTGGCGGATCTGGTGCGGCTCGCGTTGAAGCACATTCCGGCGGAACGGCTGGTGCTCTCCTCGGATTGCGGCATGGGCCGCGAAGGGATGAGCCGCCGCCATGCGTTCTACAAGATGGTGTCGCTCGTCCAGGGAACCAATATCGTGCGAAAGGAGCTCGGGCTCCCGACGGCGGAGTGCCTTGCCGCAGATCCCAGGTTCTCGTTGATTCGTTCGTAGATGCTCGGAGCTGGAGGCCAGGTGCTGGAGGCTGGGGGCTGGAGGCGCAGATGATTCGTGCCGCGATTGTGGGCCTGGGGTGGTGGGGCAAGACCATCGTGGAGTCGGTTCAGGACAGCAGCGATATCCGCTTCGTCGCTGGCGCGACGCGTACGGTCACCCCGGAGCTCAACGCATTTGCCGAGAGCCAGAAGCTGAAGCTGGCGGAAAACTTCGAGGCGTTGTTGTCGGATTCGACAATCGACGCGGTCGTGCTTGCGACACCCCACTCGCAACATGCCCGGCAGGTCGTCGCGGCGGCCGGAGCCGGCAAGCACGTCTTCTGCGAAAAGCCGTTCGCTTTGACCAAACGCGACGCCGACGCGGCCGTCGACGCGACTCGACGAGCCGGCGTCACGCTCGGGCTCGGGTACAACCGTCGATTCCATCCCGAAATGACGAGCCTCCGTGAGCGCATTCGGTCCGGGGATCTCGGAACCATCCTGCATGTCGAAGCGACCATGACGTTTCCCAATGCGTTGTTGCTCAAGCCGACGCAGTGGCGCGCGCACAAGGATGAAACGCCCTGCGGCGGCCTGACGCCGATGGGGGTCCACGCCGTGGACGGCATGATCGACCTCTGCGGGCCGGTCGACCATGTGTTCTGCCAGAGCTTCCGCCGCGCTGTGGAAATCGACGCCGACGACACGACCTCGATGCTGTTTCGGATGAAAGATGGGATGTCCGGATACCTCGGCACCATGACCGCCACAGGCCCCGGTTTCAGCTTTCAAGTGTTTGGCACCAAGGGCTGGGTCCGACTGGAGGGCATGACCCACGTGGCCGGCGCCTCATCCGAGGAGCGGCGGACGCGGCTGTTTGGTACGTGCAAATTTCAGCCGGCCAAGGGCGAAGCGCAAGTCTGGCAGGCTGCGACCCTCGATGTGGGACGTGCGGCTCTCGAGGCGTTTGCGAAGGCGGCCAGCGGTGGCCCTGCATTTCCGATTCCGGCCGAGCAGATGATTCACGGCGTCGCTGTGACAGAGGCCATCGTGCGATCCGCGCAATCAGGTAAGGTGGAGCAAATCACGTAGAAGAGAAACGCGCGAGCCGTTGGCGCGCGGACGCAAGAACAACCCTGCCACGATTGGGTGTCCGCGGCAGCGCGTTTGATTTAGAGATCGGAGATCAGCATGGACCTTGGGAATGGGCTCGGACATCTGACGTACTCGACCCTGGTGCATCCCGCCGACAATTGGGAGCAGCTGTGGTCGAGCCTCACCACGTATCTTCCAAAAGTGAAAGCGCGGGTATCGCCGAACGACCCTTTCGGCGTTTGTATTCGACTGGCCGCGCCGTCAGCCGAGCTGCTGGCGTCGAACCGCGCGGAGCGCGACAAGCTCAAGCGATTTTTCGCCGACAACGACATGTACGTCTACACCGCGAACGCCTTCCCATATGGCGCGTTCAAGGGAACAGTCGTGAAGGAGCAGGTCTACGAGCCAGATTGGCGTACTGAGGAGCGAACGCAGTACACGATCAACGTCGCCGACATCCTGGCCGATGTCGCCCCGGAAGGTGTTTCCCCGTCCATCCAGAGCGCACCGCTCGGGTTCAAGCCGCGCGTGACAGGCCAGGAAGTGGTCACCAGCTATACGGAGCACGTGCTCCGCGTCGCGGCGCACCTCGTCAAGCTCGAAGCGCGAACCGGCCGGGTCGTTACACTGGGGCTCGAACCGGAACCGCGTTGCTTCCTTGAGAGCACGGACGAGACGGTCGACTACTTTACCAACCACCTGTATTCCGGCAAGGCGGCGGCCGCCTTGGCCAAATTGGCGCGGATACCCATCTCCGAGGCCCATGTGGCGCTCCGGCGCCATCTCGGCGTGACGTTCGACATCGGCCATCAGGCCGTTGGTTTCGAGCACATCCCCACCTCCCTGCAGAAATTGGTCGATGCCGGCATTCCCATCTTCAAGCTCCAAGAGGCAGCGGCCATGTATATTCCGCAGGTCTCAGACAAGGTGGTCGAGGCGCTCGGACAATTCGCGAAGACGGTCTATCTTTCCCAGACGACCGAGAAGAAGAACGGCCACATCACGCACTTCCTCAACCTCGAGGACGCCTTTGCCGCGTGGAAGAAGGATCCGGGTCCGCGCGAATGGCGCTGTCACTTTCACGTGCCGGTATTCCTGGACGACCTGGGACCATTCCGCACGACACGCTTCGCGCTCGAGGAAGCGCTGGCGTTCCACAAGGCGACTCCACTTTCCCGGCAGCTGGAAATAGAGACCTACACGTGGGACGTTTTACCCGACCACCTCAAAACGGGCGACATCGTCGAGTATGTCTGCCGGGAAATCGAGTGGGTACGGGGGCAGCTCCAATGACATGAGATTTGAGAATCTGAGATCTGAGAATCTGAGAATATGAGAATATAAGAATATGAGAATATGAGAATATGGAAGAATCTGAGAATCTGAGAATCTGAGAATCTGAGAATCTGAGAATCTGAGAATTTGAGGATTGAGGATCTAAGAATCTGGGTTCCTGACGCAGACGATGAATCTGCCCATCGGAATCACGCCGCTGTGTAGCGCACTGGCCAGCGCGCCAACCGGAGTCAGCTCTTTGCACCGCATGGAAGGACGTCACGGACCTCTTCATGGCCAGTCCATATCCCGACTCGCCCCGGATAGGCGCCGGATGTTCGATGTCGCCGTTCGGCGTCGGCGACGACCCTGATCTCTATCGGTCCCCCTGGTGGCAACGATGGCTCTGGCACGGGAGTGGGTCTGTAGGCCGACTCTCACCACGGTGCGCCACGTACCTTTTTCCGCCGTCGAGCGAGGGGCCCGCCCGTGCGTGTCGAGTCAAGCAGGCAACATCAATCTCGACACTACGAAGGCAGCCCTACCGGAGAAATCGGAGCTTTTTAAACGCTGAGACCGAATGCTCGCTGGCCTACCCTGTTGAAGACAGCCAGACACAGTACTTTGGACCAGATAGCAAGGGCGGCAGAAAATCGAGGCCGGTCTCCGAACTGGGCGCACGATATCAGGAGCATAGCCCGTTTTGGCGCGGTCCTGATGGAGAGTTGACGGAAGATCTCCTATCGGACGCCGTGCTCGCCCCTTCCGACAGTCAACGCCGTCGTGCGAAGTGGGCGATGATGGCGATCCTCGGGTCGGCAACAGGATCAGGCGGCGTATTCGTCACGCGATTGTGAGAGGAGGCCAATCATGTGCAGGATGTGCGACGAGGGAAACCCGATTGACCACTCCGGTTCACCGCACCCTTCGCGCCGGGATTTCCTGAAGGTCTCCGCGGCGACAGGAGCGGCCGCAGCTGGGTTGGGTCTGTTCGATCCCAGCCCCGCTGACGCGCAGCAGGATGACTCCCCCAAGGACAGCGGCCGGCAAGGGCGCCGCTACCTCATTCGCGGCGGCCACGTCATGTCGATGGACCCACAGGTGGGCGACTTCGTCGAAGCGGACGTGCTGGTCGACGGCAAGAAGATCGCTGCCGTCGGGCCGAACCTGCACGTGCCGGACGCCGGCGTGATCGACGCACGAGGCCGCATCGTCATGCCGGGCTTCGTCGATACCCATCATCACCAGTTCGAGACGGCGTTGCGCAGCTTCCTCGCCGACGGGCTGCTGTTCAACGACGGCAAGCCGCACGGCACGATCAACTACTTCGAGTTCATCCTCGGGAAATTCGCCCCGGTGTACCGGCCATGGGACGTCTACATCAACGAGTTGTTCGGCGGACTGAGTCAGATCGACGCCGGCGTGACCACCGTGCACGACATCTCGCAGATCCATCACTCGCCCGAACACTCCGACGCCGCGATTCAGGGACTCGCCGATGCCGGGCGCCGCGGCGTGTTCGGCTATTTCGAGAGCGCGGGCGCCGTGCCCGGCAACCAGTACCCGCAGGACGCGCGCCGCATCAAAAATCAGTTCTTTTCCTCGACCAACCAGCTCCTGACCATGTTTATGGGCGGTGAGATCTACCTGCCCGGGTTCGACCTAGCGTGGGATATCGGTCGCGAGCTCGGAATCCCGATCGCAGCGCACATCGTCGGCAGCTTCGGCATGGGGCCGACGTTCGACACGCTCGCGGCGGCCAATCAGTTCGGTCCGGACAACCTCTTCATCCACATGACGGGGATGTCCGATATGAGCTGGCAGAAGGTGAAGGAGGCCGGCGCCGGCGTCTCGTTGGCGGTCCCGATCGAAATGATCATGCGCCACGGCATGCCGCCGATCCTCAAGACGCTCGAAATGGGCATCCCGCCCTCGCTGAGCGTGGACGTTGAGTGCACGCTGACGGCGGACATGTTCACCCAGATGCGGACGTGCATGGCCCTGCAGCGCGCGTTCATCAACCAGATGGCGCTCGACACCGGAAACCCGCCCGGCCTGCCCGAGCTGCTGACCACGCGCGACGTCCTGCGCTTTGCCACCATGGAAGGCGCCAAAGACCTGAAGCTGGATCACAAGATCGGGTCGCTGACGCCCGGCAAGGAAGCCGACATCATCCTGCTCGTCGCCGAAGCGATCAACGTCGCACCGCTGAACGTCGTTCCGGGCGCCGTCGTGTCGCTGATGGAGCGGTCGAACGTCGAGACCGTCATCGTCGCGGGGAAGGTGCTCAAGTGGAAGGGGCACCTGCTCAACGTCGACCTGCGCCGGCTGCGGCGGCAACTGGAAGCGTCGCGCGATTTCCTCTTCGAGGCGGCAGGCATCGCGCAGGACCTGTTCCGGCCGAACTGAACCACGTCCCAACGCGTTTCGAAATCCGTCGCGCGGCGCCGAGGCGGAAAAGGGCCGCTCTACGTCGATTTCGAAACGCGTTCCCAGGTGGTGGCAGCTTCAGAAGCGTTTCGTCAGCTCGATGCCGAACTGGCGCGGCCTGCCCAGCCACGAGATGCCATTCGGGTTGATGCTCTCCGACAAGTAGTCCTTGTTCGTCAGATTCCGGATCCAGGCCGAGATCTCCCACTCGCCCGGTGCGGTCACCCCGCCCCTCAGGTTCATCAGGTTGACCGGATCGCGTATCGCAAAGTTCTCGGGATCGAACGCGGTTTCACCGAGCAGCTCGTAATCGAATCGCGCGAAGCCTCGCCAGCCGCTGCCCAACCCTCGTGAATAACCGACGCCGGCATTGATGCTGGAATCCGGGTTGAACGGCAGTTTCTTGCCGACAATGTCGATGCCGCCTGTGCCCAGCCACGTACTGCTCGTGATCTCGGTGTCGAGCAGCCCAACCGCGACATCGAACTGCAGCCCGTTGAGCGGAAGCCACGAGAATGCGGCTTCGACGCCGGACGCCCGGGCCCCCTCGATGTTCCTGATGACTTGAGCGTTGTACGGTGCGACGAAGAAGAACGTAAATGCGTTGTCGATGTCCGTGTAGAAGCCCGACGCGTTGAACGACGCCGCACCGCCGAGCAGATTCGACTTGAAACCGAATTCGACGCCGCGGGTGTCTTCCTGGTCCCACGAATCGGTCACGCCCTGCGGCATGCCCGGCACACCGGCGATCCGGAGCGCGTTGACGCCGGCGGCAACGCCGCTCAGATTGAACCCGCCGCTCCGGAACCCCTGGGCGTAGACGCCATACACCGAGAGATCCGGTCTCGGTTTCCAGCGAATCGTGGCTTTCGGCTGCCACGCGTCGAACGTCTCTTCGCGGACGTCGCCCTCCTGGCCACTCGGGAAGGCGAACTGGGGCAGATAGTTCTGCGTCGTCTGGATGGTGAGCTGCCGGTTGTCGCGGTCGTAGCGGAGCGCCAGCGTCGCTTCGAGGTTCTCGGTCAGATCGAAGTTGACCTGTCCGAAGCCGGCAGACGCGGTGTTGTCGTTGTGATCGAGATTGTACGAAAGCGCGGCCGGATTGGTGTTCGGGTTGGCGAGGTTCGCCGCGCAGACCGTCGGCGGCGGCGCGACCGAGGTCACGCACTGCGGCGGGATCTGCCCCGGGTTGGAGGCGTAGACGGGAGCGACCGCCGCCACGAACCGCTCGTTCCACGTGGCCGTCGGGTTCACGCCGCCGATGTTCGGGTCCCTGTCCTGGAGCACCGCATCCTGTCCCAGATCGCGGTTCACCGAGATCATGACGTCGAGATCGGTTTGGACGAAGTAACCGCCGAGAATCCAACGCAGCCGCTGGTTGGCGGCGGACGTGAGGCGGACCTCCTGACTGAAGGCGTCATGGAACCGGTTCTGGCCGGTGGTGGCGTTGACCGCCGCGAGCGGACCGTAGATTGCCGGCGGCAGCACGATCGCGTCCGTCCGCGTCCCGGCCGTCGGATCCGCCGTGGACTGCAGGAACGGGAAGTACGGGAAGGTCTCGAGGGTTCCGAGCAGCGTCAGCTTGTCGTAGGCGGTAACCGAAGTCAGGGTGCCGGCCTGCGTCTGCCAGTCGAACTTTCCGGAAATCGACGTGATCTCCCGGTCGTCGATGCCCGCAATGTCGCCCTGGATTCCCACGCTGGTGTTGTTTGGATCGCCGACGAGCGGAGCAATCGACGGAGGTATGCCCGGAATCACCGACGCCGAGCCGTTGTCCCTCCCATCGAAGTTCGCGGCCAGACCCGGCAGCCCGCCAACTGGTGGCGGCTCGACGAAATTGGGCGCGTTCGACACGAACTGCGATGCGCCGGCCTCCGCGTTCGAATAGGCGAATCGCAGATCGCCGCTGAAGGCGGGGTCCGGCTTCCACAGCAGCATGCCTCGAACCGACCGGTCCGCATACGTGTCGGCCTTTCTCCCGAGCGTGATGTTCTCCCGCCATCCCTCGGCGTCCCTAATCGATACGGCCGCGCGCCCCAGCAACACGTTGGGCACGAGGGCGCCGCTGACGGCCGCGTTGAAGATCACGTTCTCGCCGTTCCCGAAGCCGATTCGAGCGAACCCCTCGAGCGCATTTGTCGGCTGCCGCGTCGTGATGTTGATCGCGCCGCCGCTCGAGTTGCGTCCGTACAAGGCGCCCTGCGGGCCCTTCAACACCTCCACTTGCTCGATGTCGTACAGCTCCTCGGAGAAGCCCAGCCCGGTGGTCTGGAGCACGCCGTCCACGACGACGGCGACGGTGGGCTCGGAGTTGCGGACTTGCGACAGCCCGCGCACGTTGACGAACGCAAACCCCATGTTCTGTGTCTCGACGAGCGAGACCTGCGGCGCCATGGCGACGTAGTCGCGCATGCTGGTGATGCCCGCCTGCTCGATCATCCCGGCATCGAACGCATCGACAGAGGCGGGGACGTCCAGCAATGGCTCGGCGCGTCTGAGCGCGGTCACGACGATCTGTTCCAACAGCTCAACGGTCAAGCTGAAGTCGACCATCAGGTCGCTCGTGGACAGTTCGATGCTGCGCGTCTCCGTTCTGAACCCACTGAGCGCGGCACGCACGTCGTAGCGTCCGGCTGCCAGACCCGTGATCCGGTATCGCCCTTCGACGTCGGTCACCGCGTCGCGCGCGGCGCCCGTCGCCGTGTTGGCGGCCGCAATCGTGACGCCAGGCACGACCGATCCCGTCAAATCTCGTACGGTACCTGTGATGGTCGAAGCGCCCTGCGCGAACGCCGGTGCATTGACCGATCCGTGTGCCGCAACCAGGACAGCGCCAGCAAGGAACACGACCCAGGAATATCGACTTGTCACAGTCATGTCAGCACCTCCGCAGCGAGGTCTTCGTCGATCCTCAGCGCCAACCAGCGTCCGCGCTCTCGCGATGCGACGCACAGACGCTAGCACTCCCTTCCCCCTCACGGTTGCGGGAAATCAGCAAACGTTTCTCACGGCCCGATTATCGCCAAATCAGCGGTCATGCCAAAAGGATAATGACCGTCTGATCAGATCGATCCTCAAATTCTCACATTCTCAAATGCTGAATTCGAAAGATTGAATCGCCTGTCTGAAAGATGTAACTTCTCATGATCCGAGGAGTGGAATCATGACAACCCGACGTGAATTTCTCCAAGCGGGTATCGCAGCCTCTGCGGTCCCAATCGCGGCCGGCGCGTTCTCATCGGACAAGCCGACGACGCCGGAGCCGACCGTATCGGCGGCGCCACTACAGCCGATGCCGTTTTTCAAGGTGATCTTCGACGAGAGATTCCCCGACAGTGTTGCCTTTGCCGAGGAAATGAAAAGGCTCGGCGTCGCCTGTCACGGCATCAGCGGTGACATGACGGATCTTTGGTATCGCGAGTTGTACCCGCAGTGGCAGAAGTCGCCCGTCCCGATCGCAGGCCTCACCGCTCACGGTCCGTTGTTCTGCCTGGAGCGGCTGGCATGGGACCACGGGATGCGTGTGATGTTTCGTGCAGAGCATCAGTACCGCGCCGACGGGTGCATCGAGCATGTCGTGTCGGCGCACGAGGCGGTGCTCCGCGATGCGGCAGGTCTCGCCACCGCAGGATCAAACTGGAGCGCGCACCTTGCCGGACTCGTGAGCACGTGTGGCCAGGGCCGCCTTGAAACGTCGCCGGCGATCGTCACGCGCCTCGTGGAATCGGCGCATGCCGACCGAGAGACACTCTTTTCCTGGGTCATCGGTCCCGTCGTGCGAGTCTAGGCGCCTGCAGTCGTACGGAGCCAAGAAAGAAGAGGCCACATGCGAGTCCCACCAGGCGTGAGCGAACGAGCCTTCGCGGACGCTATTGCCGAATTCGAACGGGCGGTCGGAAAAGAGTGGGTGTTCACGAGCGACGAGGACCTCAATCTCTATCGGGACGCGTACTCACCACTCTGGGGTGAGCCTGAAGAGCGGATTGCGTCCGGTGCCGTCGCGCCCGACAGCGTGGAACAGGTGCAGCAGATCGTCAAAGTCGCGAATCAGTACACAATCCCGATCTACCCGATTGCGACCGGGCGGAATCTGGGTTACGGAGGCTCGGCGCCGACGTATTCAGGCAGCGTCGTGCTCGACCTCAAGCGCATGAACAGAATTCTGGAGGTCAGCGAGCGTAACGCGTCTTGTCTGGTCGAGCCGGGCGTCAGCTACTTCGATCTCTGTCGCCACATCGAGGAGAAGGGCTACAAGCTTTGGGTCGATGTGCCGGATCCGGGATGGGGCAGCGTGATCGGCAACGCGCTCGACCACGGCGGCGGTTACACGATGGCGCTCTACCGCAACCATTTCGACGCCCACTGTGGCATGGAAGTGGTCCTCGCCAACGGCGATATCGTGAGAACGGGCATGGGCGCGCTGCCCGGCGCCCAGACCTGGCAGCAATTCAAGTTCGGCGTCGGTCCGTGGGTGGACGGGATTTTCTCTCAATCGAACTTCGGCATCGTGACGAAGATGGGTTTCTGGTTGATGCCGACGCCTGACGCCTATCTGCGGGGGACTGTGACGGTGCCGCGCCATGACGATCTGATCCCACTCGTCGACATTCTGACTTACGTCGAGAATGGCGGCGTGTCCAACGGCATGCCGACGATCGGGAGTCCGCTGCTCGCCGGCGGTGGCATCCTCGGCGGGCCGCCACGCGATCCCGAGCTGGCTGCCCTCCTGGCCACTCCGGGCGGTCCCAGGCCGGAGGACGTGGACGCATTCGGGCGCCGCAAGAACATTCCGTGTTGGAGCCTCAATCTGGCGTTCTACGGGCCGGCAAGAGCGATCACAGCCCAATGGGAGCATGCGAAAGAGAAATTCGCATCGATCTCTGGAGCCACCTTCCAGGATGGAGAGCTGATCAGGCTGCCACTCACCGCCGAGCAGCGCGAACGGGTTCACAAGCCGGAGTTTGGGATCCCCAGCCTCGAGATGTTCTCGATCGGTGCGAGGTCTGAGCTCAACCCGAATCCAACGAACGGTCATATGTGGTTCTCGCCGATCATCCCGCGAACCGGCGAGGCGGTGTTCGAAGCGCAGAAAGTGTTCCGCGAGGCCGCTCGCGAGCTCGATGTCCCGATCGGTATGACCGTGATCCCCACCATGTACTGGCTGAGAGCGTTTGTCCTGATCCTTGCGCTCCCGATTACTCGGAATGTCGACACCAACAAGAAGAATCGTGCGGCAATGCATCGCTTGATTCAGGTTGCCGCAGGACACGGATGGGGCGAATACCGGACGCCGCCGGCCTTCCAGGATGCGGTGGTGGGTGCTTACTCCTTCAACAACAACGCACTGCTCAGGCTTCACGAGACGATCAAGGATGCCGTCGATCCCAATGGGATCATCAGCGCCGGAAGGTACGGGATCTGGCCGAGGCACTTGAGGAGGACCCGGGCATGATGAAGCTGCTCCTCGCCGCCAGCGTCATCGCGCTGATTGTCACGACTTCGAGGCCTTCGACTGCTCAGACGCCTGATGACCCGAAAATCCAGCGTGGTGCACTTGTCTACCAGGACTGGTGTGCACCTTGTCACAGCAGCGGCCGGGGCAACCCTGGCACGGCAGCGCTGGCGGCCAAGTACAAAGATCGGCAGCCGGCCGTCCCTGCAGTGCTCACGGACCGGCGGGATCTCACACCCCAGGCGATCCGGTTCTTCGTGCGACAGGGTGTGAGCGTGATGGCACCATTCCGCAAGACGGAAATCAGCGAAGCGGATCTGGAGGGGCTATCGGCGTTTCTGACCCGGAGCAAGCGTTAGCTCACACTCTCGATTCTTAGTCTCTTAAATTCTCAGATTCTCAGATTCTCAATCCTCAAATTGTCGGATTGCTATCTCCATGTGGCTCGCTCTCCGCAGCATCGCGTGGACCATCGTCGTTCCAGGTATGGTCGCGGGCTACGTGCCCTGGCGATATCTTGGCCTCAGTCGCGTCCATCTGAATCTTCAGAATCCGATCCAGCTTCTCGGCCTCGCGTGTGTTCCGACGGGCACCGTGCTTCTCGGAATATGCATCTGGGAGTTTGCGACGATGGGCCGCGGGACCCTGGCGCCGGTGGATCCGCCGCGTCGTCTCGTGGTCCGCGGGCTGTATCAGTACGTCCGGAACCCAATGTACGTGGGCGTAGGGATCCTGTTGCTCGGCGAACTGATGGTGGCGCAGACCGCGGCGATGTTCTGGTACGTGCTCGTGTGGTTCTTGGCCGTCAACCTCTTCGTGCTGGGCTATGAAGAGCCGGTGTTGCGCCGCACGTTTGGAGCCTCGTACGACGAATATGTGAGCTCGGTCAACCGCTGGCTGCCTTCTCTTCCTTCACGCTCGCCGGGTGATTCTGTCCGTAGATCCTCAAATCCGTAAATCCTCACATCCGTAATTCCTCAAATCCTCAAATCCTCAAATTCTCAAATCCTCAAATTCTGAGATTCTGATTCTCGAATCGTGAATTTCTGACATCTCCCTATATGATTAGCGGTCGCCATTACGCGAGTAGCGCAGCCCTTTAGTTCGACTTTGTCAGATCGCGTTGATCGGCCGGAAGCCTGTGGATGCGTCCCGTGGGAGCGGCGCGACGCAGGCGATAGACGGGAAACCGCATGGAAGGGCCGAGTCCAGGCCAGCTCACGGAGCTGGCCGGTGCTGTACACACCTCCCGGACATGCGGTTTCCCGCGCCGTCGACCCCGGGACGCGGCCGCAGGTTTCCGGCCGAGATTCGATGATCTGACGAAGTCGTGTTAGCAGGTTGCTGAAAAAAGTCAGCAACCTGAAGGTTGAAGTAGGAAGTCTGAAGGCAGAAGTGAAGAATCTGGCGAGATTTCGTCGGCCTTCGTACTTCAGACTTCTGAGTTCTGACTTCAGGCTGCGTTTTTCAGCAGCCTGTTAGGGCTGCCCGGGCAGCCGAGGTGAGGGATTAATCGGGTCGAGAGGTGATCATGAAGGTCGGCTTCATCGGATTGGGCCGGATGGGCCTGGGAATGGCGCGACGAATTGCCGGCGGCGGACACGACCTCGCTGTGTACGACGTCGTCCCGGAGCGAGTCGCCGAGGTGGTCGCTACAGGGGCACGAGCGGCCTCGTCTGTTGCAGACCTCTGTTGGGAACGCGAAGTCGTGATCACCATGCTGGCCGAAGATACACACGTCATTGACGTGACCGTGGCGGCCGGCGGATTGCGCGACTCGCTTCCCTCAGGCGCGATTCACCTGGCAATGGGAACCTACGGGATTGCGACGATACGAGCGCTTGCCGCCGCGCACCTCCCCGCCCAGCAGGCTCTCGTCGCCGCGCCGGTTCTCGGCCGGCCCGATCTCGCGGCTTCCGGACAGCTCGGCATTGTCGCGGCAGGCGCCGAAGAATCCGTGCGCCGATGCGAACCGCTGCTCCAGGTCATCGGCCGGCACACTTTCCACGCCGGCACCAACCCTGAGGCGGCCACCGCTATCAAGCTGGCCAACAATCTCGTGCTCGGCTGCGCCATCGAGGCGATGGGTGAGGCATTTTCGCTCGTGCGCAAGTACGGCGTGGTGCCCCAGGTGTTCTACGACGTCATCACCGAGGGGCTGTTCTCAGCGCCGGCCTACAAAGTGTACGGAAAGATCATCGTCGAGGAGGCCTACGATCGGGCGGGGTCGACGATCAACTTGAATCTCAAGGACGCAAATCTCATTCTTGCGGCTGGCGACCTCGCACGAGTGCCCTTGCCCAGCGGCAACGCGTTTCGAGATCGGCTGCTGGGTTCCATCGCGCACGGCGACGGCGAGAAGGATGTGGCGTCGCTCGCCAGGGAGCAGGCGCGTGCGAGCGGCTTGGAGTGAATCAAAACGGGCTGCGGGCCACAGGCTGCGGGCTTCGGCAAGAACGTCTCGTATGATTTCCGAAGCCCGAACTCCGGAGCCCGTAGCCCGAAGCCTGTGAGAGCGAGGACGCATGAAGGTTGGTTTCATTGGTCTCGGACGAATGGGTCAAGCCATGTCGGCACGGATTCTCGGCGGCGGGCACGACCTCGTGGTCTACAACAGGACCCGGGAGAAGACTTCTGAGATCGCCAAAGCCGGCGCGCGCGTTGCCGCATCCATTGCCGAGGCATGCGGAGCATCTGAAGTCGTTATTTCGATTGTGGCCGATGATGCGGCAGTCAAAGAGGTGGCGCTCGGCGCCAATGGCGTAAGGGATTCGCTGGCCGCCGGCGCCATTCACGTCGTCATGGGAACTCACAGCGTGGCGACGGTCCAAATGCTGGCGGCGGCCCATGCGAAAGCGAATCAGCACATGGTATCGGCGCCGGTATTGGGCCGGCCAGACGCCGCGGCGGCCGGCCAGCTGCTGATCGTCGCCGGCGGACCAGGCGCCGCCGTAAAGCGCTGCGAGCCGTTGTTCCAGGTGATGGGACGCCGGACATTTGAAGCCGGCGAAAAGCCTGAGGGCGCCGCTGCCATCAAGCTGTCGAACAACTTCGTACTGGGTTGTGCCATCGAGGCCATGGGCGAAGCGTTCTCACTGGTCCGGAAGTATGGCGTCGTGCCCCAGGTGTTCTATGACGTCATGACCGAGGGCTTGTTCGCAGCGCCGGCCTACAAGGTCTACGGGAAGATCATCGTCGATGAAGCGTACGGAAAGGCTGGTTTTACGACGTTGCTTGGGCTGAAGGATATGAATCTGGCGCTGGCGGCCGCCGAACAGGCCCGCGTGCCGACGCCAAGCGGCAACGCGTGCCGAGATCGACTGCTCGGAGCAATCGCTCACGGCGACGGCGACAAGGACTGGGCAGTCATGGCCCGCGAACAGGCGAGGGCAAGCGGATTGGAATGACCCGCGTCTCAGCCAGCTTCGCCCCGTTCAGCTACTCATTCCGCAGCGTGCTTGCCGGATCCACGGAAGCCGCCCGCCGGGCTGGAACATAGCTCGCGAGCAGCGCAACGCCGACCAGCAATCCTGTCGCGGTCGCAAAGCTCGGCGGGTCGGTCGCCTTGATTCCATACAGAAGGCTTTCGATCGCTCTCGTCACGAAGACTGACGCCACGAAGCCGATCGCCGCTCCGGCAATCGCCAGCACGGCGCCCTGCCGGACGACGAGGCGAGCCACGGCGCTGCGCTCGGCGCCCAGAGCCAGACGAATTCCAAACTCGCGGCGACGTTGACTGACGCCGTACGCGACGACGCCGTAGACGCCGACGCTCGCCAGCATAAGGGAAATGGCGGCAAAAATTGTCACCAGCATCATGTTGAGCCAGCGCTGCGCCGTCGAGCGCTCCACGACATCTTCCATCGTGCGAATGTCATACACGGGCTGTTCTGGATCGACCGATCGAATGGCCTGAAGAATCGCTGAAATCAGCGCGCGGGGGTTCTGATTGCTGCGTACGACGAGGGCCATTCGGTCCTGGGCCCGCTGGAGGTAGTTGAAATACACCTGCGGCCTGGGGTCGACATCCAGGCCGTCGTGACGAATGTGCCCGACCACCCCGACGATCTCGACCCAGGGCATGCCGGGAAACCCAAACCGGAAGCGCTTGCCCAACGCACTCTGCCCGGGCCAGAACCGCCGGGCGATCCGCTCGTCCACGATGCCAGTCGCCGGGATGAGCACGCCGGGCATTTCCGGCACTGAAGTCGTCTGGGTGTCGTGATGCGTGAACACCCGACCCTCGATGAGCGGGATGCCCATCGTCTGAAAGTAGTCGGGAGTCACGGTGCGGGTGTCGAAGCTCTCCGCCAGCGGGCCTGCAACTGCGGCGGGCGGCCCAGAGCTCACGTTCTCGAACTCCAGCCCGTTGATTTGGCCGACGCCAGCCAATGGCAGTCGATTCACCATTCCTGCCGACTGGACGCCCGGCAGGGCTGCAACGCCCTCGACCAGTCGGCCGGCCAACGCGGCAACCTGCTCGTCCTTCGGGTACTTGGACCGCGGGATCGCAAGATGGAGGCTCAACACATTGTCGGTGCGGAATCCGGGATCGACATGCATGAGCGCGGAGAAGCTTCGAACGAGCAGACCGGCGCCAACCAGCAACGGTAACACAAGGGCGATCTGAGCCACGATGAGGATGTTTCTCGCGGTGGATTGCCGCAAATTTCCTACTGTCGACCGGCTGTCCTCGCGCGTGGCATTCGTCAGCTCCGACCGCCACGCCTGTATTGCGGGCACCAGGCCCGCCACAATTCCGGTTGCCACCAGCATCGCCACCGAGAACGCCAGGACCGGCCCGTTGATCCCGATGCTCTCGACGCGCGGCAGCGTCGCCGGCGCGAGCGGAACGAAGGCGGCAACCCCCCACGCCGCAGTAACGGCGCCAAGCAAGCCGCCGACGAGCAGCACGGGCGCCACTTCGGCAAGCGCTTGAATCGCGAGACGACCTCGTGATGCGCCCAGTGCCAGTCGCACCGCAAACTCCCGGCTCCGGCTCGATGCTCGAGCACAGAGCAGATTGGCCAGGTTCATACATGCGATGAGCAAGAGGCAGACCACTGCACCGAAGATCATGTACAAGGCAGTACGAACGCCTCCCACCGTGGATTCAAGCATCGGCACGACTGCAACGCCGATATTTGAATTGGTTTTCGGATACGCTGACGCAAGACGCTTCGCGATCGCGTCCATTTCGCTCTGCGCTTGTTCGAGGCGGACGCCGCGTTTGAGACGGGCGACGGCCAGCCAGTCGTAGCCGGGCAATTTTCTCGACAGAACCTCCGGATTCACGGTCAACGGCGTCCAGATCTGGAACTCGCGTCCCGGGTACTGAAAGTCCGGCCGCATCACGCCGACAACCGTGTGAGCGACGCCGCTCAAGTTGATGGTCCGCCCGATGACAAATGGATCCCCGCCGAAACGGCGCTTCCAGAGTCCGTGGCTCAACAGCGCCACGTCATCGTGTCCGATCTCGTCTTCGTCTTCAGTGAACGTGCGACCGAGAGCTGGGGCGACCCCGAGAACCTTGAACAGATTCGACGAGACGCGTGCGCCGAACAGGCGTTCGGGCTCGCCGGCTCCGATCAGATTGAAGTTAGCGATGTGCCGAACGAGCGCGATGTCGTCAAATATGCGATTGTCGGATCGCCAGTCCCGATAGTCGGCAGCATTGACATTGGCGCCCTGCGTGCCGAACTGCGGCATGACCGTCCAGAGGCTCACCAGTCGGTCCGGGTCCTGATATGGCAGCGGCCGGAGCACGACCCCATAAACGACGCTGAAGATGGCCGTGGCCGCGCCGATTCCGAGCGCCACGATGCCGACGCTGGTCGCGGCAAAGCCGGGCGCTTTGAGCAGGATCCGTGTGCCGTAGGCGAGATCGCGGACGATCAGGCGCACAAGCGCGCCCGGCCGGCCCTCGCGCGATTCCTTCCGGATGGCTTCGAGCGAGCCGACCGCGAGATGCGCGGCCCGGCGGGCCTGGTCCGGAGCCATGCCGGCCTCGATGTTGGCTTGAATCTCCCGTTCGAGGTGAAACCCCAGCTCTTCGCGCAGGATGTCGTCCTCGGCGCGTGCGCGGAACCATCCGCGCAGCCTGACGGCAAGACGATGGAAGGTGCGCATGTCAGGCCTTCCGGAGCACGAGGGTGATTGCGCTTGAGAGGCGTTCCCAGCCTGCCTGCTCGCGCTCCAAGTGCTTCCGACCGGCTTTCGTGAGCCGGTAGAAGCGCGCTCGACGGTTGTTTTCCGAGGCGCCCCACTCGGCTGTGATCCAGCCTTCCCGTTCGAGCCGTTGAAGAGCCGGGTAGAGAGACCCTTGCTGCACGTGGAGAACGTCGTTGGAAATCTGTCGAATGCGTCGGGCAATGGCCCAGCCGTGCATCGGCTCGAGCGCGATGGTTCTGAGAATCAGCAGGTCGACAGTACCCTGCACGAGGTCGGTCGGTTTGCCCACTTTCCAGCTCCCAGGCTTCGGGCTTCGGGCTTCGCTCGGCTTCGGGCTTCGGGCTGCTGCAGCTTATGACCGCTCTTGTCGACCGTCAAGGGGAGTAGACGGATTGCATTAGCGCGAGGTTCAAGGTTCACGTCCGGAACCGGAACCGGAACAACCTTGAACCTTGGAACCTGGAACCTGGAACCTTGTAGTATCGAGTTCCTCGGTGACGCCTTCTCTCCGCTACCGCCGCATCGTGCTGTTCTTTTCGAGCATCAGCCTCCAGCTCATCGCCTGGGAGTGGGTGTTGCCGAGGCTCGGGTTCCGAGCCCGTACGGAGCGCACGCGCTCGGCCCGGTTGCACGTGATCGCGGCGAGCTTTCGCACTCTAGCCATCGAGATGGGCGGCGTGCTCATCAAGGTCGGTCAGTTCCTCTCCTCGCGCGTCGACGTCCTGCCGGAGGAAATCACGACGGAGCTCGCGGGGTTGCAGGACGAAGTCCCTCCCGAGCCCTTCTCGGAGATTCGCCGGGTCATCGAGCGCGAGCTCGGAGACCAGCCGTTCCAGAGGCTCGCGACGATCAGTGAGGCGCCGCTCGCTGCGGCTTCGCTGGGACAGGTGCATCGGGCGACGCTGGCAACTGGGCCGTCGAACGCCGAGGCGGGCGAGCCGCTGCGCGTCGTGATCAAGGTTCAACGCCCGAACATCGAGACGTTGATCGCCACCGATCTTGCGGCGCTTCGTACCGTCGGACGGTGGCTGAACCGCTGGCGGCCGATCAGCCGGCGAGCGAACATCCCGAGTCTGCTCGAAGAGTTCGGGTCGGTGTTGCACCAGGAGCTCGACTATCTCGCCGAAGGTCGAAACGCCGAAACGTTCGCCGCCAATCTCGGCGGCGGCGGGATCCGAGTGCCCCGCGTCATCTGGAGCCACACGACCAAGCGCCTGTTGATGCTCGAGGACGTCTTCGCCATCAAGATCACCGACTACGCCGCCATCACCGACGCCGGGATCGATCGAGGGCAGGTGGCCCAGCGGCTGTTTCGAACCTATCTGCAGCAGATCTTCCGAGACGGCTTCTTCCACGCCGATCCGCACCCTGGCAACCTGTTCGTCGAGCCAACCCCGGATGGGCAGGCTTGGCGGCTCGTGTTCGTGGACTTCGGCATGGTCGGCCGGCTGTCGCCGAATCTACGAGCGGGGCTCCGTGAAGCCGCCATTGCGGTCGGCACGCGCGACAGCGGACGCCTCGTCCGAGCGCAGCAGCAACTCGGCCTGCTGTTACCGTCGGCGAACCTGCCGCTGCTCGAGCGCGCGCAGGCACGAGTGTTCGACGCGCTGTGGGGAAGAAGCATGGCCGACCTGCAACAAATGGGACGGCTGGAAATTCGGGCGCTCGTCAAGGACTTCCGGGAGCTGCTCTACACCATGCCCTTTCACGTGCCAGAAGACCTGATTCTTCTGGGTCGCACCCTCGGAATCCTGTCCGGCATGTGTACGGGCCTGAACCCGCGGTTCAATTTCTGGAACGAGCTGGCGCCCTTTGCCAAGACGCTGATCGAGGAGGAGTCTCTCCTCGACTGGCGCGTGCTTCTGGGTGAAGCGTGGGAGGTTGCGGCCGCCACATTGGCGCTGCCCAGGCAGGCTGAAGCCGTTCTTGGCAAGCTGAATCGCAACGAACTGGCGCTTCAAGTGCCCCGCGTGGAAGAACAGCTTGGCCGTCTCGAGCTCACGATACGACGCGGGGCCGGCGCGGTGTTGTGCGCGTCCGCGATGCTGGCCGCCGTCCAGCTCTACGCGACAGGAAGCCGGATTGCCAGCATCTGGCTCGCCGCGGGCGCGGCCGCGGCCCTTGTCTGGGCCGCTACTCGCCGGCCTTAAGGGGTTTTAGGTTCGGTCTTCTCCGTTCGCTCGATTGCGCTGTCGATCAGGCTGCGAATGGCAAGCAGCATCTCCTTGCGCGCCGCCCGGCGATGCGTCGTGAATTCCGGCGGAATCGACGGCAGGAGCGCTGCCATGCTCTTTCGAAGTTCCTCGCCGGCGTTCCGGGCGTGCTCGAGCACCTCGTCTGGAATCAGGCGAGGAAAAGGTCGACGACTCTCGGTGCTGTCCTGAACCATCGTTCGCTCCTGTATGCGTCCAGTATAGTCCCACACATCACCTCGAACAGGACGCCCTGTGCAAGCCCGATCGAACCCTGTCTGGCCGCGCCCAATTCTGACCACCGGTTCGTCGAGGTCGTGCCCACGGCGGGCGACCTTGCGCGACGCCTACCGGCACTTCAGCGCGTTATCTCGCGGTCGCCGCAGCAGGCGGGGCCGTGTCGTTCGACGCGACTCGCCGCTTGAACTTCCACTGGCCATTCTGACGGACGAGTGTGTCGTCGTAGCGACCCGCCTGGGCAACCGTCGCCCCCCGTTCCCCAGGAACGATGTACGCCCACCGGGACCAGGCGACCGCCGAATCGCCTTGGACCGTGATGACGAAATTGGAGAGCAGGTGATAACTGTTTCCTCGATTCGGTCCCGTGCCGATGTTTTTTTCCATGAAAGCCTGGATGTTTGCCGGGCCTTGGACCGACCCAAAACCTCCTACCCATTCCCCGTCCGTCGCAAACAAGCGAGAGTAGGCGCCGAAGTCGCGGCTGTCGAGGAAACGACCGTAGTCGAGGAGCACATTCCGGATTTCCTGTTCGTCCTCCAGCCGCTGCAGGCGATTCTCAATCGATTCCCGGCTTCGAGCGGGTCCGGCCGTCTGGGCACTCAGGGCCGGACAGATTCCAGACAGCAGACCCGCGAGGACGGCGCAGAGGACTCTCTTGCGTGGCATGGGCGGAGTCTAACGCTCCGCCTTCGACAATTCCAGGTCTGAGGGCCCCGGGGATGTTCTTACCGGAATGGCGGACTCTGAATCATCCGTCGCAGCGCCTGTGTGGTCTCCTCGGAACCGACGAACAGGTCGCCGGGATCGTTTCGATACATCAACATGTCGGAGTAGATGGGCCCGGCCTGATAGAGATTGAGCCCGAGACCCGCCAGGTACTGCAGGCGAAGGTTGCGGTCGCGATTGATGGCGGCGTCCTTGAGCCAGGGCTTGAGATCCGAGGCCGTACCGGCGAAGGTCGAGAAGAGATCGATCGCGGAATTGAAGCCGATCTGCCGCAGCGACTGGGCAATCGGCGCGTACTCGGGTCGGTTCAGACGGGCCTGAATCTCGTCGACGTTGATGCGCGTCGGCTCGACCTGACCCACAAGGACGGTGTCGTACCCTTCGCCGTTGGTGGTATTGCCAAACACGAGGCCGTTCGGGAACACTTCGAAGAACGTCGCCATCTCGCTCTTCACAGCGGCCGGGTTGCTCTCGTACAGCTGCACGAACAACGTGACCACGCCGCCCGGGTTCAGGTGCCTCTTGACCTCCTCGAAAAACTCCTTCGTGTAGAGCATCGCGGCACCCTTCACCCACGGATCGAGTGGATCCGAAGTGATGCCATCGAACTTCTCGCTTGTGGTCTGCAAATAGTGGCGGGCATCGTCAATCGCAATCTGAACCTTCGGATTCTTCGCCACGTTGAAGTTGTGGTCGCCGAAGTAGGTGGACACCACCTTCGGAACGAGGGCCTCGATTTCGACGATCAGCTCCCGATCCACTGCCGGATCGATGGACGCCGCCCCTGCGGTGGCGCCGGCACCGAATCCGATGACCATCACGGTCTTGGGGTTGGCTGGTATCAGTGTCGTCAGGTGACCGAGCATCCGCTGAAGCCGCATGTCCTGCGGCTCGCTCGACGCCTGGACCTTTCCCGCGTTGTGATAGTTCAGCACGCCATCCGACAGGCGCGACACCGCAACGGAGGCCATCATGCCTTCGCCCTTGTAGATGATCTCGTGCGCTTGCCCGGTGCGGGTGGCGGCGTAGCGTCCGTAGGCGATGAGCAAGCCCGGTACTTCGTGCACAGTGCGGATCAGCAGCGCGCCGATGGCGATCGCCACGACTATGAACACCATTCCTGGAATCTGAGACCGGATGGGTTTGGCCCTCTCGCTGCCCGCCGTCGGTTCCAGCAGGAGTAAGCCAGCAATCATGCTGACGACAATCAGCGCCTGCTGCGCGTGCTGGCTGCCGATCAACGAAACGAGCACCAAGCTGGCACCGAGCGACCCGACAATGGCACCCAGGGTATTGGCCGCATACACGCCACCGACGAGGCGTCCCGGGTCCTGCCCGCCGGCCGCGACCGAGGCAAGCGCGAGCGGGAAACTCGCGCCCCATAAAATGGCGGGCGGCAGCACAGCCCACAAACACCGCACCAGGTCGAGCTGCATCGTGAACCAGGGGTCGGTCGAGATCGACGGATTGATCGGCCAGTACGGCAGCGAGTCAGTTAAAACGTGCGCCGTCCAGGCGATCGCGAAACACAACATCAACTGGCACGAAGCCAGCGCCAGACGCGGCCTCGCAATGTTTCTGGAGATGGCCGAACCAAGGCTGCTCCCGATTCCCAACCCGAGGAGAAACGCCGCAAGAATCAGCGAGAAGGTGTAGACGGTCGCCCCGAACAAGAGTGACAGGATGCGTGTCCAGATGACTTCAGCAGCGAGCGCCGTCATACCGGACAACGCGATCGCCAAGTAAACGATTCCGGCGCCGGGCGCGCGCTGAAGTGTCGCCTCCTCCGACTGACCCGGAGTGTGGGGCGTCAACCTGGCCAGGATCAGTCCGAGCGCGCCGACTGCGACGTTCACCACGACCGCAACGTAGGTGGCCACGGCCGAGTCGTGCACCCGCAGCAGGTAGAAGCCGGCCAACACGCTTCCTGCCACCGCGCCAGCGATATTGCCGCCGTAGAAAAAGCCGAGCCATGAGACGCCCTGCGGCGTGGTCTCCAACCAGCGCGAGATCGCTGGAAGCGTCGCCCCCATCAGGATGGTCGGCGGAAGCAGGCATATGGCTGCAACGAAGCCCCGGAACAGAATGCCGCCGATCCCGGACCCGGCCCACGCGGTGTACACGTTGTTGATGAGCGGCATCCCCACAAGCACCAACAGCCCGATGGCTCCGATGCCAAATTCGAGGAAGGCATACACGCGCAAGGGGTGATGGCGCGCAGAGATGAGTCGGGGAAGCACGATGCTGCCGAGACACATGCCGCCCATGAACGTTCCAAGAAGGACCCCCAACGAGACGGCCGACGACCCAATCACGAGCTCGAGCAGCTGGAACCACACGATCTCGTAAATCAGCGCCGCACATCCGCTGCCGACGAAAAGAACCAGGAGCGCCGGAAGAAATCTGCGCGACGCGAGGGGCGAATCCGTGACGGGCGTGACGTCCACAGTTCTCCTATCAGGGAAAACGCTACTTTCTATCAGATTGGTTCGGCGTGCAAGCCAGTCACCAGGAACCCACGAGGCGCCAGGCACCCAGCACGGGCAGCAGAAGAGGAACCCGTTGTGTCAAAGCTTCCGGGCGTAGCAGAGGACGTCGGCGGGCGTGCCGGGCGAGAGATTCGGGAATTCAGTGTATTGCCGGAGTGTCCCCTCGCACGTGAACCCGCACTTCTCCAGCACGTGCGCAGATGGTCGATGAGCGACGTGGCACAGCGCGTACAAATGCTGGACGCCGCTCGCTCGAGCGACATCGACCATCGCCCGAAGGGCCTCAGTCGCGAAACCTTGCCCCCAGGCGTCCTTGGCGATCACGTATCCGGTGGCCGCTCGGTTCGGCGCTTCAAACGCAAGGCCAGTGCCGCCGACCAGACTCCCGTCGTCGCGTGAGAACGCGAGATAGGGTCCGGCCGGCCACCGGTTCCATTCTTGATCGCTGAAGTCGAGAAATGCTTGCGTTTGAGCCATCGACACATGGACGGGCCACGAGAGATACCGCGTGACGTCCGGATCGCTGGCGTAACGGCTGAACACCGCTTCGGCGTCCGCATGGGTCGGCCGCTGCAGGACGAGCCGGGCGGTCTCGACGCGTTCGAAAGCCTCGATCGCCCTGCCTACTTCAGATGCTTGCCGACGAGCTTCGTCATCTCGAACATGTTGACCGTGGACTTGCCGCCGAAGACCGCTTTCAGCGTGGCGTCGGCATTGATCATCCGCTTGTTCTTCTTGTCCTGAAGGCCGTTCTTCTTGATGTACACCCACAGCTTCTTCGTCACCTCGGTGCGCGGGATTGGCTTGGCGCCCACGACCTCGGCGAGCGTCGCGCTCGGGGTGACGGGCCGCATGAACGCGGCATTGGCTTTCCTGGCGGGCTTCTTAGTCTTCTTGGCCATGCAGTCTCCTCAGTTCTTCAAGTCTCAAGTCTCAAGTCTGAAGTCTGAAGTGTCCAATCTGTTTGCCGTTGAGATGTGAGACTTGAAACGCGACACTCCAGTGTTCTTCGTGACGGATATGAGCCACCCGACCAAAGTGATTGAGCGGCCTAGCGGAGGCCACATCCTTCCACTTCAGCGGTCATCAATCCAAGTTCGGCGGTCAGTGCGGTTCCTCGCGCGACACGCCCCCCGTGGCCGGCGCGAATGAACATGCTCGTCTCGTCGAGGGGCAGCTGTGCGACATTGCCGCAGAACGTGTTCCAGGCGCGCTGCAGCCGGAGGTACTGCTCGACGTTGGAGAGATAAAAGGCCGACACGGTGGCTTCTCGTTGTTTCAAATAGCTGCCCATGGCGCGGATCGCTTTAGGACCGGCAAAGTTCCCGACAATCGGCACGACCAGATTCCGGCTCTCGAGGTCCTTGACGTACGCGAACCGCTCTTCACTCGAAAGGTATCCCCGGCTGTGGCCGCTGCTGTCGGTGGCCAGCATGAGGTCGACGTAGGTCGGCTGGTAGGAAGCGCCGAATCCATCCGTCGATGAATACTGAATGCTGGGACCGAACGTGAAGAACGCATTGTAGACGTATTCGACGCCTTTCGCATCCTCGCTCGAGAGCGGGAAGGCGTGCGCCCGCGCGAGCCGGTCGTGAATATCCCGCAGATTTGCCGCGTACAGCTCGGCGCTCGGCTGGACCTGGAGAATCGCAGAAAAGATCTGTGCCGCGGTGGCATCCGATCGCAGTCCGGAGGGCCGCTTTCTCGAAAAGAGGCGCGAGACGAAGTCAGCCCGGTTCGCCGACAGCTCGAAGAGCGCCTTGTAGACGAGGTGGAGATTGAGGTTCCCGCGCCGGACGTCGACGATGAAGGCGAAGGCCGGCCTGATCGCGGCGATATAGGTGAAGTTTTGCTCCGGTCCCACGCCGATGTAGACGCCTCCCGGCTTCGCGATTTGGATCAACTCTGGGATCACGAACTGAAAGCGGGCTTCGTTCGAAAGCAGATTGTCCGAGCGGAAGCTCCCATTCGGCTCGGACAACTCGGTGATGAGATTCCAGAACTCCTGATCCGAAAGGCGGTCGGGCAGGTTCCCCCCGGCCGCGATCCCGACCGCAGAGAGTGATCCGCCGACACCCAGCGCCAGGATTGAAAGGACAAGGACAACGAGGGCATGAGCATTTGTGCGACGTAGGGCCACGCGGGGTTTCTCGGTGCGTCCCAAGCGTCGAAGTGGCCCCGGCACGCCAGTAAGTGTATAGCGCCGTACGCTCGAGGAGACAAAGAAAAGCTCGAAACGCGCGCCCTATGTCACGTCGGACGTCGCGCCGCGAGTGCCCAGTGTGCGGAGCGCGTCTCCAGTCAGACGAAAAATCTTCCAGTCATCGAGCGGCCTGGCTCCGGCGCGGCGATAGAACTCGATGGCCGGCTCGTTCCAATCCAGCACCGCCCACTCCATCCGGTGACAGCCCCGCGCGACCGCCACACCGGCCACATGGACGAGCAGTCGTAAGCCGAACCCCTGCCCCCGCCAGCGCGGGTCCACGAAGAGGTCCTCCAGATAGAGACCGGGCGCGCCGCGGAACGTGGAGAAATTGTGGAAGAAGAGCGCGAAGCCGACCGGTTCGTTGCCAACCAGTCCGATGACCACTTCTCCGAAGCGCCGCTCGCCGAACAGGGCTTCACGAAGCCCAAGCTCTGTGGCCACGACCTGGTCGGCGAGCTTCTCGTACTCGGCGAGCGCCTTGATCATCCGGAGGATGACGGGAATGTCGGCTGCCGTCGCCGGCTCGATGCGGAAGTCGATCACGCGCTGCGCACTCCGCCCTGATCCGCTATTTCCCGACGAGCTCGTCAGCGAGCGGACCGGCGTCGTACAACTTGCGCAAGGCTTCGAGGATCAACGCACTGTGCACAGCCACGGCCCGATTGCTGTCTTCGCTGTAGACGAAGCGACCCACGAGGCTCTCGATGTTGCCGTCGAAGATGAGGCCGACGAGCTCGCCTTCACGGTTGACGACTGGAGATCCGGAGTTGCCGCCGATGATGTCGTTCGTGGTCACGAAATTCATGGGCGTCGAGAGGTCGAGTGACGCGCGACGATCCAGATAGCGGCGCGGCAGCTCGAACGGAGGTTTGAGGTCGAACGCGTACGCCCGCTCGTAGAGCCCGAAGAGTGTGGTCTTCGGCGGCGCGACCGTGCCGTTCATCGGGTACCCCTTGACTTGTCCGTACGAGAGCCGGAGCGTGAACGTCGCATCCGGATACACGGAGTGACCGTAGGCGGCGAATCTCGCGCGGCCGATTTTCTCGCCTGCTTCGGTCTCGACGCTCGTCACACGGTCTTCGAGGGTCTTCTGGTTCTTGCGGGAAAAAGTGTCTGCGGCTCGAGCCAGAACCACCAGCGGATCGGTCGATGCTGCGAGTCCTGCGACGCCGGAAGCGACGAGTGCCTTCCGCGCCGCCGGGTCACCCAGCTTGGTACCGGTGATGGCCTCCTTGGCCGCCGCTGCCGGAGTTCGACCCTTCAAAACCGCCACGTTGAACGGATCGGCCGCTCCGAGTTCTTCGAGCGACTCCTGGAGCGCGTCGGCGAGCAGGACCTCGTCGAGCCCGGGATATACCGGCGCAGGCGAAAACAGCTGCAGCTCGAGCGCAGGCAGTTGCGAGTCGTGGTAGCCGGCGAGCCGTTCCGTGTCGGGCTTCTGTTTCTCTTCGATGTACCGGACGAGAGTGCTCGCCAACCCGGCGAGGCTCGAGCCACGCAGTTGCTGAAAACGGGTCGCTTTGTACAGACTGCGATTGACGTACTCGGCTTCCGCGATCGATTCCCACGCGTCGCCGTATGCCGCCTTCCATTCGCGATTCGCATCGATTCGGGCGCGAAAGTCTCGCTCCTCTGTCCGCTTCTTTTCGAAGAGCTTCGCGTCGCTCAGGCCTTGAAACTCGCCTTTGAACGCCTTGGATGCGTTCTCGAGGCTGAACAGGATGTTGGCGGCTTGACGCGCCTGCTCCGTGCCCTGTGCCCTGTACTGGCGCAGGACGCCGAGCCTTCGATTGATGACGCTGAGTGAAATCGGATAGACGAGGTCCCGCTCGGTCTCGAGCTGAGCGACCGTGTCGAGCCGGTCGGTCGAACCCGGATGGCCCGAGACGAACACCAGCTCGCCGTCGGCCGCACCATTCGCGGACCACTTCAGGAAGTCGTGGCTGACCACGGGGGCGTCGTTCTCGTACACCCGGAACAGAGCCGCGTCGAAATCGTAGCGGGGAAAAGTGAAGTTGTCAGGATCCCCGCCGAAAAACGCGGCCTGTTGCTCGGGCGCGAAGACGAGCCGCACGTCCGTGTATTTCTTGTACCGGTACAGCCAGGTACTCGCTGGACTGATAGAGTGGTACGACGTCGGACCGCAAGCCGGTCGCTGACGTGCTTTCCTGCTCGATGGCAGCGATCACCTTCTTGCGCGCCTCGAGCGCCTGCGCGGCTGGCATGCCGGCCACTGCCGCGGCCTGCACTCGCGAGGTCACGTTCTCCATCGAGACGAGCACGTTCAGTTCCAAATCCGGACATTTCAATTCGTCCGCCGTGGTCTTGGCGTAGAACCCATCCGCGACATAGTTCTTCTGAGGCGTAGAAACTTTCTGCAGCTGACCGAACGCCACGTGGTGGTTCGTGAGCACGAGCCCTCGTCCGCTGACGAACGATCCCGAGCCGCCGTCGTTGAAACGGACGCTCGACAGCCGGAGGTGATCGAGCCACCCGGCCTTTGGCGTAAAGCCGTACTTGTCGCGCAGCTGCGCCAGGGGCGGATTGTCGAACGTCCACATGCCTTCGTCCGCCTTGACACGCAGATCGAGGGCCGACAGACCCAGAACGGCGAGCAGAAGGCCAACCGAGCCCACGCCACGCCCTGATTTCACCATGCCAACTCTCCTTCATTCCCGTGAGTTGATTGATCTCTCGCCCTTCGAAAGGGCCAGACGCTCGAGTGTACCTGAAGGTTCCACCGCATCCCAAGCTCGTCCCGGCAGTTCATCCCCAGGATGGTATCGTTTGAACCCTATGCCGCCGATCGAGCCAGGACAGAAAGCGCCGCTCTTCAGTCTCAAAGACCAGACTGGCAAGACGCACCGACTGGCAGACTATGCCGGGCGTCCAGTGGTGCTCTACTTTTATCCGAAAGACGACACGCCGGGCTGCACGAAGGAGGCGTGCGCGTTCCAGGACAATCTGCCCAGCTTCAAGACGAGCAGGGCCGTCATTCTAGGCATCAGCGGCCAGGGCGAGGCGAGCAAGGCGCGGTTTGCCGCCAAGTACAAGCTGACGTTTCCGCTGCTGGCCGATGAGAACTACGAACTCGCCGAAAAATACGGCGCCTGGCAGAAGAAATGGCTCTACGGCCGCACGTTCCTGGGGATCTCGAGAACGACCTACCTCATCGGTCCCGACGGACGCGTGGTGAGGCGGTGGGACAAAGTGAAAGTCCCAGGACACGCCGAGGAAGTGCTGGAGGCAGCCAAACAGACTTAACCCTGAGCCCTGAGCCCTGAGCCCTGAGCCCTGAGCCCTGAGCCCTGAACCGTTCTATTGTGTCCCCGTCCGCCGCATCAGGAGGTCCCAGTGCTCAGCCGCACGCTCGACGAGGCCTGGTGCATCCTCCGGCAAGACATACCTGTCTTTGACTAGTGCGGCGCCCGCCTCTTCAACCAGCGCCAAATACCGTTCGCGCGACGGGTAGCGCTCCTCGATCGAGGCCCGGGGATCGTGCAACCGCTCGCGCTCGGCCTTGGTCGTCGCAAACGGCACGTACGAACCGAGCAACGGGAACAACTGGTTCGGCGCGCCAATCGCGGGCTTCCGGAAGTTCCATCCGGTGTAGGTGGCGAGCGGAACAACGATGTCTGGCAGGCGGATGCCCGAGAGCTCGTTCCCATCCTGGTTGACCTGGGGCACGAGGAGCGGAAGCGGCGTTCCAGGCGCTCCGTCCTGGGGCACCAGCTGATTCATGCCTCGCTGACCCCCGGGGAGTGTCTGCGGCGATGCGACCGATGGCAGACTGGGAAATGCCACGTCCGACCCGCGCACGAGCGTGCCGTCCTGGAGTCGCGGATACCGACTCGCGGGCGGCGGCACCCGATCTCTCACCCATTTGTCCATCGCCACCATCAGCGCGCGCATCGTCCACCAGTAGTTGTTCGGATTGTCCTTCTGTTGTCCGCTGCTGACCGCCGGTGGAAACCGCGCGGGACCATGCTGCGAGCCCGCAAGAAAATAGATGCGCTCGTTGTCGGGCAGCATCAGATCTCTCGAACCATCCGGCGCGGTGTGGATCAACGCCGCTGCGCGCCCGCCACCCCAGGTACTCGACGCCCGTGTTCGTGTAAAAGATCTTGGGTTGGTGATCGCTGGCGCGAAGGTTCTCCAAGGCGCCTTCGTCGAAGCCGGTCACATTATCCCGCTGCTTCGAGTCGGCAAATGGAAAGGAAGTGGCCGTATTGGAACCGAGGCTGATGGGCGTCGCCCAGCGGTTGTTGAGATCGATCCGCGAGGCGCCGGCGATGTTCGCCATCACCGCATCGAACACCTGCCGGTTGCGTTCGTCGGTGTTGAAGCCGTGGTAGAGGAAGTTGCGCAGAAAACGGCCGCTCTGAGAATTACCAAACACATAGGCGTATTTCGCGGAAGCCGGAGCATCTGCGGCATACCTGATCCACGACGCCGTATCTGGTACTGCGACGAAACCGAGACCGGCGACGGGCGGATTGGCGGCTGCGTACACAATCTCATAGATCCGGCCTGGTTCAAAGCCGCCCTCGAGAGCGATCGTGGCGTTGCCAGCGAGCTGCCACTTGTGCCGCGGAATCGAGGTTGGAGCGCCCTGAAAACCGTCGCGGACCGTCAGCGTGTTTTCGGCGGCCTCCGGATTGCTGGGCGTGTATCCGCTCAGATCTCTGACCGTGATCTCGTTTTCTCTTGCGTCAGGCGTGAAGCTGGCACGCACGACGCCCTTGATGCCCTTCGCCGTCGGCACCTCGACACGCATACCTCCAGGTCGAGCCGGAACGTCGAATTCCCATCCCACCCAGACGATCGTATGGCCCTGTCGCATCAAAAATCCGTCGCCGAATTCGGCGTCGGTCGACAGATCGCGGGACGCGGCCGCGCGATTGAAGCTCGTCAACACGGTCTTGTTTCCGCGATTCACGATGTCGATCAACGCGACGCCGCTACTGCGGCTTGCATCCTTCGGCTTGAGAATCGCCAGATCCGCCGAGAGCTCGACCTGGCCGGCGGCGTTCCTGGGCGCTTTGTCCAGGTCGGTCACGATCTTGTTGCGGGCGTGAGCCGGATCGACCGCAACAAAAACACGGCCGACGATCAGCTCGTACGAACCGACCGAGCCGAACGGCTTTCCGGCCAGCACATCTCGCCGCGACGAAACCTCGACACGTGTCACCTCGGCGGCGACATTCGCCGGCACGAACAAGGCCAGCGCGACCACTGCCGCCGCCGAAGCCGTTCGCGATCGATTCATGGCATCCCTCCGTTGCCGCACGCTCTCCACGGCGGCACGCTGCACGCGACGCCTTGCACGTGACACGTTCTCGAGCTATCCCATCGGCTTCGATGGATCCCGCCCTCCGGCCGCGAGCCATGGATATCGCGCCGTATCAAGCCCTGCATAGTCGGGATCGAGGTAGATGAAGCAGCGCTGAATCAGAAAGTCTCGGACCTCGAACACGTCACACCAGCGCCCCCCGTGCGATGCACCCGCGCGCCATGGGCCATCCTGGTGGACGCCCGCGCTCGTACCCTCGACGGCGAAGGTGTCGCCGTTGGTCATGATCCAGTTGAAGGTCGCATAGTCGTGCAGGATGGCTTTGATGAGCCCGCCGAAGTCCGAGAAGAGCTGTCCGATTTGCTTCTTCCCCGTGGCGAGACCCCATTTCGGAAAGAAGACCTGAGCATCGTCGGCGAAGAGGTCGAGAAGGCTGGTGCCGCTCGAAGTCTTCCCGGCGTTATCAAAGGCCTTCAGGTACTCCAGCGCGACGGACTTGCGCTGCTCGTCCGTCATGATCTGCTTGGTGATGGCCAAGAGTCCGTCCTTTGGGGTTTATCGGCGGGACACGGGACAGGTTTCGACCTCCGCCGCCATGTAGCCGAGCTGGGAGTCGAGGCCGAATCCGCGCCCGTACCGGCCGCCGCGCAGCGATCGGATGAATGTGCTGGTCTCATCGAGCGGCAGCGTCGCGACGTTGGCGCAGAAATCGCCCCAGATACCGTCCTGCTGCAGGTACATCTCGACGTTGGAGAGATAGAAGGCCGACACGATCGCGCCCTTGTCCTTGAGATACTGCGCCACCGCTCGAATCGCTTTCGGGCCGGCAAAGTTGCCGACGACCGGAACGACCAGGTTGCGTTTTTCGAGATCCTTCAGGAACCGAAAGTTGGCCTCGCTGCTCAAGTAGCTTCGCTGCACATCATCCGCGCCTCTCGCGGTCATCAGGTCGGCGTAGGTCGGCTGGCGGCCGCCGCCGTAGAACCCGGTGCCGGTCGACGGGTACCTGAATGCGCGGTCCAAAGGTCGAAAACGCGCGATACACATATTCGATGCCCGATTGATCGAGGTCGGAGAGGGCGAAGCCGCGCTTGCCCACGAGTTGATCGCGGATCGCCTTGAGGTTCTCTTCGTACAGAGCTTCGCTGCGGTCGACGGTCTCGAACGCGTCGAAGATCTCGTCCGCCGTGGACCTGTCGGTGAGGCCCTCGGGTCGTTTCCTCGAAAAGAGACGCGACACGAATTCGGCGCGGTCGTCAGACAGCTCGAACAGCGCCTTGTACATCAACTGGAGGTCCAGATTCCCGCGCCGGATGTCGAAGATGAAGGCCATGGCCGGCTTCAGGGCCGACATGTAAGTGAAGTTCTGTTCCGGACCGACGCCGAGATATACCCGGCCGGTCTTCGCTCTCTTCGTGAGATCCGGAATCACGTTCTGAAGCCAGACCTCGTTCGAAAGCAGGTTGTCGGACCGGAACCTCCCGTCAGACTCTGAAAAATCTGTGGACAGCCTCCAGAATTCCTGGTCCGAAAGCTGGGTGGGAAGCGCTTCGGCGGCGGTGCGGACATCGAGCAGCTGCGGGAGCGCGACGAGGCAAATCGGAAGAATCGAGCCCGCGAGTAGAAGCCAGCGACGTCTCCTCATGTTGTCCACCCCATCCCACTGGTGTGGGGCGATTCTAACCCGTCTGGCGGCCCGGCTACAGCTCGAAACGGCCTCCCGCTGGCGACAGAAGTTGATGAATTTCGACGACCGCGCTCATCGGTAGCCGGCCGTACACATGGGGAAACAGCTCAGAGCCGCCTTCGAGATTCTCGTCGACCACCGCACAGGTGAGCCGGTCCCGATCGATCTCGAGCACGACCAGCCCGGATCGGCCGGCAAATCTGCGATTCGCGACAGCCTGAAGCTGATGCCGATAGGAGCAGTGGATAAAGCCCTCCGCGTCGAATGCCTCGGGAGCGTAGGTGCCAGAAGCTTCGGCCTGCCGCACTTCCTCGGCGGACGTGATGTGGAAAATCGAGGCCATTGGTCGTTCGGAGCGTTCGGGATGTTCGAAGCGTTCGGGGCGTTCGCGCGTTCGGAGCGTTCACGATGACTAGAGGAGCGTACACGGCGAATAAGGACCGCCTTTGAACCACGAAGTCACGAAGGTCGCGAAGGCTTTCACTCTCTTTTCTTCGTGTTCTTCGTGGTTGACAGGCGCATCAGCTCAGCACTCGCGTTGGTACTGATTCAGCGAAGACACGCCTCTAGTTAGCTGGTCTGCGCAACTCGACCTCGATGAACTGTAGATTTGTCTCACCCGTATTGCGGATTTCGTGGACGACGCCGGCATCGAAGAACGCCCATTGCCCGGGCTCGTTGAGCTCGAACTTCATGGGGCCGTCTGCGCGCCCATGGCCGTCGGAGGATTGCACGATGACCGCCGGCTCCGTGTGTCGATGCGATTTGGTCGTTTCGCCAGGGCTCAGCACCTGTCGATACGCGCGGTACCAGCGATTCACGAGCTCGGGTTTGCCGTCAAACCCGGCCGCCTGCTCGGTCGTGGTTTCGTCTCCTCCGGTCTCGTTGATGACAACGATGGCGCGAGACAAGCCCTCGCCGACGTTCTGCAGCCGATGGGTGACCGGCTGCGTCGCATAACTCGTCGTACTGAACACCCGCGGTCCGGCGACGGGAGGCGACGGAGCGGGTCGAGGCGCGGCCGGAGCCGCTTCACCTGGATTCGCGGCCGCAGGCCGGGACGGCCCTCCGGTTCCCCAATCCTGTCCCAGGTTCTGAGTGCGGCTCCGGGAGGTTGCGAGATTGACGTACAAGACCGGCGCCTCGTGCGTGTGGAACCACGTCGTGGTGCCGGGTGGAATCTGCAGGTCCAGAATTCGCGTCGGCCCGTACTGGAACACCTGGCGATGATGGGGCTCGTGATACACGGCAACGACTGGATCGTCGGCGTGCAGCACGATGCCACCGAGCCACACCAACGCCGAGATCGTCGGAACCCCGAACGAGGAACGTCGCATGATGACCTCCAGCGGGGCCGAGTTGCGGATCGCCCGCCTGCTCAAGAGAATACCGCAGATATTGCGCCGCGGGAGCAAACGACGGTACGCAGGATTTTGAGATTATCTGCCGACCGCGGCGGGCGTTTCATCGTGCGCCTGCTCGCCATAGTCGCGGCCCTTCGAAAGGCTTTTGGGTTGTCGGCAGACCTCATCGCGGAGCTGGCGGAAATGTTCGGCGACTTCCGCACGAAATTGCGCCATTTCCTGCCGAAGCTGCTGGAGCTCGTTCTGAATCTCGTGATGCAGCAGCGATTCGCTGGCCGCCACACGCGCTTCGAGACGCGCGCCCAGAGTGGCTTCGACTCGCCGCATGTCGGCGCGAAGCGTGCCGAGCGCCTCGGACGTGAGAACGTTCATTGAAGGAACCCAGAATCGCGCGTTCGACATGCGAACGCCGTGCCGGGGTTTCTGCCGCGGCGGGAACCTCTCAGCGCGGGAACGTGCGGACGCGAAACTGACTCGGATCGATGCGACGAAAGCGGCGCTTCTGCTCGGGTCCTGTCGCCCACGCTTTCGTTTTCGCGACACGTGACAGTGCGAAGTGTCCAGCTTTTGCGGGCCGAGGTCAGCGGGCGATCAGTTGACGGGTGATGGGATACGCGCCGAGCTTCGTCCACTGGGCCGATCCGTATTTCGCGAACAGATCGACTCGGGCGTCGACGAACCGGGAATTGTGAAGCAGATCGGCCGCCGAATCGATGCGGACCGGCCACGCTCTCGCACGCATACTGCCTCGAGTCCGCACGAACGACGATGACGGTATGTTTGACACCGACTTCGCGGGTTTGCTCCGTCGAACTCGTGGAGCGCCCACGATGATTGGCCGACTTTGAACCACGAAGACACGAAGCACACGAAGGTCCATGAATCATCCTCTTCAAAATGCTTCGTGTTCTTGTGCTCTTCGTCCTTGGAGCACGTTGCAGAATTGACGACGTCAACCGCAGAGGCTACAGGGAACGCAAAGTCAGATGGCCTTTCTCGGCGTCCTCGGCGTCCTCCGCGGTTAATTGTGAAACGCACCCATAGTGGCTTTATAGGCGCTCCGAGCCAAGTACGGGCTGCGGTACCGATTCAGTCAAGATACGCCCTCGACTGGTTCACGTAGCCTTTGCGACCGTAATATTCGTTTTGACCGAATTTGCGATGTAGCACTGCTCGTGAGCGAGGTGGTGGAGACGGTCTTCGTCCGCAGGCGATGGCCGCTTCGACCCTCCATAGACAACGCGCGGGTGGAGCACGACGGAACTGACCCACGGCACGCCGCGGTCATTCTTGGTCAACGTGCCCACGGCTTCATCCTCGTAGCTTGCCACCTCGATACCGTCTTTGAATGCGACGTACAGGAATGTCAACAGGTGACAGCTCGAGATCGCCGCTACGTACGCTTCCTCGGGATCGACGTTCGCCTCGTTGCAGAACGGCTTCGGGACTGCCGATGGGGAGGGGGACGCCGGAACGGTGAAGCCGCCATCGAAACTCCACGTGTGTTCCCGTGAGTAGGCCCCCTTGAGAAAGTCGCCGCGCGTGTGGGTCCATCGAATGATGGCTTTGTGTTCAGACATGGCTGTCGAGGCCTTTCGTCATCAACGGTGGAGACTTGCGAGCCAGCGCTCAGGGGCTCGGACCGCCTGTCAATTCCCGCCGGGCGAGCCTCTCGCCGAAGTGTACCGCGCGACGACCATCCGCCAGGAACCCTCCAGTCCACTGAGAAATCGCTGGAACTCCGGATCCTTTCGCAGCGGATCCAGCAGCGGATCGCGTGCGTACCATGGATAGCAAGGCAGCCCCGTCCGTGCAGCGTCCGCGAGGAAACGCCGAGCATCGGCAACATCGCCCAACTGTGCGTAGGCCGCCCCCAAGCTGTAGGCAATATGGTGATCGATGGGACCGCCGTCCTGAATCGTCTTGACGAGCGTCCTCGCCTCGGAGTTCGCATGCCGTGCGGCAAGGAGGCTGGCCAGAACCGCCTGAGCGCGTCGATCGCTCGTGCTGCTTCCTCGAAGGTTCAATGTCTCCTCGGCACGTGCCGCATCGCCCGTGTAGTAATAGGCCTGACCTCGCAGCCAATCGAAAGCCGTGCCACCGCTCAAACGATTCACGTCTTCGAGCACCAGAAGCGCGTCGTGAAAACGGCCCGCCAGCAACGCGGTCACGCCACGCGTTCGGTGGACTTCGACCTCGTTGGCGGGATTCAGCTCCATGGCAGCCTGCACCTCCGGCTCGACCAGATCGAACAAGCCGAGGTGATAGAACGCCGCCGCGCGATAGAAATGTGGCTGATCGAGATTCGGATTCAGCGCCAGCGCCAGCTGGCTCTCTTCAATCGTCCGCTCCCACTCGAACTCGATCGCGCGATGCACCGCGGCGAGAGCCTCGTGGGCCTCGGCAAGCTGTGGATCGAGCTGCAGCGCAGCTTTGGCCTCTCGTTCGGCACGCTCGCTCCATGCACCGGCTTCCGCGCCAGGCGCGAAGCGCAGTCGCATCGTCGCGCTCGCCAGGGCCAGGCCGGCCCGCGCCGGCGCATAGGCTGCGTCGAGCTTCAACGCCTCTTCGAACGTCGTCACCGCAGCACGGACGCTTTCAGGTGAGTAACGAGAGAGTTGCGCCCGACCTTGCAGGTATCGCTCGTAGGCAGCGGCGTTCTGGGTGTACCGACGGAAGAGCCGTTCTCGCTCCGCCGCGGTCATCTGGACTTTGAGTGTCTCGGCAACTGACTGCGCGATCTGGTCCTGCAGCATCAGGAGGTCGGACCGCGCCAGATCGTAGTGGTCGCCCCATAACGGTGCTCCATCCTGGGTCCGCACGAGTTGAACACTGACCCGGAGCCGATCGTTTGCTTCCTGGAGGATGCCAGTCAGTACATAGTCGCTCATCAGCGCCAGGCCGGCCTCCATCGGGTCGACGGAGCTGTTCTCGTACCTGAGAATCGCGCTGGTCGGGCGCGGCACCAACTGCCGGACGCCTGCGAGCCTGGTGATGATCGCATCGGGAATTCCGATGCTGAGAAACCGAATCGAGGGAGATACCGACACCGCGTGAAACGGAAGCACCGCCACCGCGATCTTTCTGGCGGGTGGAACCTCTTTCGATCGGGACCGCTGAACGAACCATGCCGTGCCAGCAAGGCCGGCGATGACGGCCGCGATGGCGGCCGCACGAGCGAGTCGGCCCATGTCGCGGGGTCGTGGCGCTCCGCCGACTTGGTCCAGCGCGCCTCGCAGATCGGCCGCCGAAGGAAGACGTGCGGAACGATCCTTGGCCAGCGCCCGCAGGATGGTGTGCTCGAGAGATTCGGACAGCCGGGTATTGACGAGCCTCGGCTTTTGCGGGGCCTGGCTGAGAATGGCGCCGACCAGTTCTCCACTCCGCGCCCCCGGAAACAGCGGCCGGCCCGTGGCCATCTCGTACAAGACCGCACCGGCGGCATAGACATCCGTGCGTTCGTCGACGCCTTCCCCTCGAATCTGTTCCGGCGCCATGTAGGGCAGCGTGCCCGCGAACTCCGTGCCGCTGGAGCGGGTTGCCGTCGGCTCGTTCGTCACGGGCTGCAACAGGCTGGCGAGCCCGAAATCGAGGATCTTCAGCCGGCCGTCACGGGTCAACCGCAAGTTGCTGGGCTTCAGATCCCGATGGACCATCCCATGTTCGTGCAGGGCGACCAGGCCGTCGGCCAGTTGAACACCCAGTCGGCGCACTTCTTCCTCGCCCAGGCCGCCTTCGGGAATCAATTGATCGAGCGACTGGCCAGGAATGAACTCCATGACGAGGAAGTCGATCCCCGACTTGGTGTCGAAGTCGTGAATCGTCGCGATATTGGGGTGGTTCAGCTTTGAAAGGGCGAGCGCTTCTTTCTTGAATCGCCTCCGTGCATTCTCGTCGGCCAGGCTGCCGGGCGGCAGCACTTTCAGGGCAACATCTCGATCGAGGCGCTCATCATGCGCTCGATAGACGACGCCCATGGCTCCGGCGCCAATGCGCTCCAGAATCCGGTAGTGATCGAGGACCTGGCCGACCATTCGCTCTTGTAAATTCGAAAATTGTGAATTGTAGATTTCTCGCGTTCCTATAACGTCCGCGTCTGCCCACCGTCCACGTCGACGATCGCGCCGTGGCAATAAGCCGTCTCAGGCGAGGCCAGAAAAGTGACCACCCGCGCAATCTCGGCCGGCTCCCCGAACCGGGCAACACCGGATTCGCGTGCCATTTCCTGCTCGGCCTCGGCCAGGCCGACGCCACGTTCCGATGCGAAGCTGCGAAGTCGCGCCTGAAGCCGATCCGTGGCGATGCCGCCCGGGTTAATCGCATTGACTCGCACGCCGTCGCGGACACCACGGTCCGCCAGCGCTTTGGTCAGATTCAGCATCGCGGCATTGACCGACCCGCCGATTGTGAATTCCGCCGTGCCGGTGCGACCGCCGATGCCCGCGATGTTGACGATACTGCCGCGACTGGCCCGAAGGTGCGGCCACGCTGCGCGAGAGCAGCGCATTGCCCCAAAGAACTTCAACCCGAATCCATCGTCCCAATCGCGATCGGCCAGCTCGAGGAAGTCTCCGCGCTTGGTCGCACCGGCGTTGTTGACGAGCACATCGATGCGGCCAAATTCGGTCATCGTCGCGGTCACCACCCGAGCCGGGGCATCCGGATGCAGCAAGTCGATGGCTTGGACCAGGCACCTGGTGGCGAGGCTGCCCGCCAGCTGTTCCAGTTGATCGCGGGAACGGGCGACGAGCGTCAGCCTCATGCCTTCCGAGGCCAGGGCCTGGGCAATCGCCCGGCCGATTCCGCGGCTGGCGCCCGTGACGATCGCGACTTTGTCTGACAGTTGAAGATCCATGTGGTGCGCTGCGGGCCTAAAGGCCTGCGCTACGAACTGCGTTTCACAATCAACGTCGTCAATTCTGCAACGCGTTTTGGTCGTCCCGGGCGTTTCACCCGCGTCAGCGGTTCGTGTCGTACTCCTCGAATGGCGCGGCAGCGTACACCACCTTTCCGCCGACCATCGTCAACACCGATTCGATGGTGCCCACCTGGTCGACAGGGACGCCAAGATAGTCCTTCGACAGCACTGCGAGATCGGCGAGCTTGCCCACTTCGAGCGATCCGCGCTTGCTATCGTCGTGTGAGAACCACGCGCTGCCCTGCGTGTACAAGCGAAGCGCGGTTGCGCGGTCCGGGGTTTCTTCGGGACCCCGCAGGGCAGTGCCTCCCACCGTCTTGCCATCGAGAAACCACTGCAGCGCAGTAAACGGGTTGTACGAGAGCAACCCGGTGCGCATCTGTGCCCGCTCCGATCGCGACCCCCACCTGGCCGGCCGAGACAACTGGCGGTACACGACTCACCGCGTCGCGTCCTGCCTGCTGTAGAAACTGTTCGCCGCCGAAGTACATCGCATCCTGAACCGTCCAGCCCACACCGAGCGCCTTCATGCGTTGGAGGCTCTGGAGCGACGCGTCGTTCAGGTGCGCAATCGACCAGCGCAGGCTCGAGAGAGGCACTTCTTTGTTGACACGCTCGAAGATTGTCAGCAGCTGGTCGACCGACTCATCACGTCCCCAATGCATCGTAAGGCCCATTCCGCGCTCGGCGGCCCACTTGGCGATTTGGTAGTAACGGGCCTTGTCGTCTTCCGCAGGCTTGTCGTTGTTGTTCATCGCAGCGGTGATCCGTTCGCCCAGGCCATTGAACTTCAGCATATCGTCGCCGAATCCCATCGGCAGCAGCGCCGTCCAGCTTTTCAGCTCGTCGAACTCGCGGCCGGGCGTCTGTCCGCACAAGGCGTAGGCGACGCGCACGGTCAGCTGGCCCTGCTGCCACACCTTGAAGACGGCTTGATAATCGTCAGGGGTGAGATTGTTTCCTCCGGGATCGACCACGCCCGTCAAGCCCAGACGATTGAGCTCGCGGAAAAACTTCCTCGTACCGTCGACCTGCTCGTCGAACGTCGGTCTGGGAAGCCGATCGAACAAGGCGATGATGGCGCCCTGCGCTCCACTGACCGCCCCAGTGAGGTTACCGCCCGCGTCTTTCTCCAAACGTCCACCTGCGGGCAGGTCGGCGTCGCTCGAGATGCCGAGAGCCTTGTGGGCCGCTGGTGTCAGCATGGCCCACCCATAGCCAAGCTGCACGTACACGGGATTGTTCGGAGCCGCCGCGACCAACTCCGCCTGGGTCGGCCGACGATTCTCTTTGAATTGCTGCATGTTCCAGCCGCCCGCGACGATCAGCCAGGAGCCCGGCTTCATGGCGCGCGAGGCCTCGCCAATGCGCCCGAGCGCTTCGACGAGCGAGCCCGCACCGACCCAGTTCACTTCCGTGCTGAAGCTGAGGCCCGCGCGGATGGCGTGAAGGTGCGAATCGATCAGGCCTGGGATTAAGGTTCGTCCTTGAAGGTCAATGACGCGCGAGTCTCGATCGGCCAGCTTTCGCAAGTCCCCTGTCGTACCGACCGAGAGGATCCGCCCGCCCCGGATGGCGATCGCTTCGTGAATCGCAAACTGTCGATCGACCGTCACGATCTTGCCGTTGACCAAGACCGTGTCGGCGCGTTGAGCCTGGGCCGATGTTTCCGCAATGAGTCCGCACGTCAAGAGCGCGGTCGTGGTGACAAGAGCTTTCATTGCGCCTCCATCTTGCCGTAGCGGGCCTTTTAGGCCTGCCTCAGGCAGCCCTGAAGGGCTGCGCTACTTTTGTGACGCGAGTCGCTCGACCCAGGCATTGACTTGCCGCTCGAGCACGTCGAGCGGCACCGCGCCTTCTTCGAGCACGACATCGTGAAATTGACGGACGTCGAAGCGGGCGCCGAGCCGGCGCTCGGCATCGCGCCGTAGCTGACGAATCTTCAGCTCGCCGATCTTGTAACCGAGGGCTTGACCCGGCCACACGATATACCGATCGATTTCGACGATGATGTCCTGGTCGGTCTTGGCGGCATTTTCCCTGAAATAGTCGATCGCCTGGTCGCGTGTCCAGTCCATGGCGTGGAGACCGGTGTCGACGACGAGCCGGACGGCTCGCCACATGTCGTAGGTGAGCCGGCCGAACTTCGAGTACGGATCCGTGTAGAAGCCCATCTCGTCGCCCAGCGACTCGGCATAGAGCGCCCAGCCCTCGACGAATGCGGTATTGCTCGAATTCTTGCGAAACTCGGGCAACCCCTGCAGTTCCTGCGCGATCGCAATCTGAAGATGATGGCCGGGAACCGCCTCGTGCAGGGTCAACGTCTCCATCTCCCACTTCGGCCTGGACTCGAGCTTGAAGGTGTTGGCGAACATGTTTGCCGGACGGCCGGCCGCCAACGCCCCCTGCTCATAGTAGGCGGTCGTCTGTGACGGCGCGATGGCGTCGGGAACTGGCTTCACGCCGTATGGCGTCTGCGGGAGCCGTCCGAAGAGCCGGGCAAGCTCGGGATCGGCGCGCTTGGCGATATCGCGATAGGCAGTCACGAGCGACCCGGCGTCGCGGAAGTAGAACTGTGGGCTCGTTCGCAGGAACTTCGCGAAGTCGCCGAAGGTTCCTTTGAATCCGGACGAACCAATGACTTCGTTCATTTCCTTGCGAATGCGCGCGACCTCGGCCAGGCCGAGAGCATGGATCTCGTCGGCCGACATGTTGCCCGTGGTATGCCACTTGATGTTGTAGCCGTACATCGAGGCCCCATTCGGCAGCGCGCTGACGCTCGTCGTGGCTCGACATGCGGGCAGATAGCGCGACTCGAGAAACCGATCGAGCTTCTTGAACGCGGGGGCCACCACCTGCTCGAATGCAGCCGTCGCGCGCATGCTCAAGCCGGCGCGCTCGGATTCCGGAATCGAAGGAGGCCACGATCGAAACGGTGCGAGCATCGGGCTCTTCAACGGATCGGCGACCAGCTGGCCCCTCACCTGTTCGGGCACATCGCGCTGCGTAATCCGCGGAGGCGTCACTCCCGCAGCCAGGCCTCGTTCCATGAGCGCGATCGTCTGGTCTATCAGAGGCCCGATTCCCTGAAGGCGCGCGATGATGTTCTCGTAGTCTTCTCGCGTCGAGCTCGGCATCAAGGCCAACGTGCGAGGAACGTCCTGCTGGACGCCTTCGAGCTGATTGATCGGCATCAACAGGTTGTGGGGAATCACGCCAGCGATTGGCACCGCATCGTTGTGGAAGGCAAGGCCTTTGACCGCCGTGTCCAGGAGATCGCGGTACAAGTCGAAGGTGAGCTGGCCGGACGCCTCCAACGCGGCGCGATCGGCGCCACCGAGGCGATCGAGGCTCCCTTTCAAATATGCAGCCCTCGCGTCAATCGCCGCCTGCGAATAGTCGGTCCATCGCGCGTTCTGGCCGGGATAACCGACCGAAGTTGCGAGCTCCGGATACTGGGTCATCCAGTAGGTCCAGTCGTCTTCAAGCTGTGCGCGCAGCAAGTCGGCCGCACGAGGAGATCCGTTCGGCGTGCATTGGCTCGTGAGCGTCATGGGAAGCAGGAACGCGACAACCAGCTTGAGAAGCGTGGCCCGGGGCTTCGGGTGCATCAATTCCGCAGCTCCACCCGTCCCTTTGGTCCGGTAATCGTTGCGATCAAAGCGGGTCTTGGACCGGATTGAACGGCGAGGCCGAGGCTCAATTGCCCCAGGATCTTCTGGACCCGCGCCGCGTCAGGATGTTCGGCGCGCAGCGCGGCAAGCGTTGCACCGGGCGACGCGGTCAGCGCCGGATGAGGCGACGTTCCCCAGTCGATGAAATAGGGCACGATTCGATCGGCAATGACGGTATTCGGATCGGTGTAGCGCCAGGAGAGGAGCACTCCATCGGGTCGCTGGCGCCGGCCCGAGATCACAGCGCCGAGATTCACGCCTCCCTTCGCGGCCTGTTCGGCAAAGGCATCGAGGTTCGTCCCCCGAGCGACCCAGGTGAAAAGCTTTGGCTCTTTCAGGTCGTCGAGGCCAAACCGGCGAGGTCCGTTTGGTTTTGGCTGTTCAGGATCGGGCCCGATTATTTCCAGATAGGTCGACGGTCCGAGAGCGATCAATGCATTTCTTGTTCCAAGGCCTGGATGCTGGCCGCCCGGCGACGCTCGAACGCCCAGGAGCCTTTCAATCGTGTCGATGCCGAGGTTCAGATCCGGTGTCGCGTAGACGAGGTGATCGACCTTCGCCAGGAGATCGGTCGGGCCCGTTTGAGCGCTGACGATGACCGACAGGCAGAAGCCGATCGCGAACGGAATCCCGAAGCATCTGGCCATGAGAAGCCTCACTAAAACGTGGCGATCGGATTCAGCGGCGAACCGGTGCCGCCGCGAATCGGCAATGGCGCAGCCGTCAGCATGAATTCCCATCGTCTCCGCGCGGCCGCCGCCTCGCTCAACGCCTCGAGGTCGCAATTGTCGAAGAGGTGGACGCCCATGTACAGCAGCGCGAAGTCGTGAACGGCGCCCCGAAGCGGGGATGGCGACACGTACTGGGGATGATCGCTTCCAAGCAACGCGATGTCCCGCGCCTTCAACCACGGAATCACGGACGGATCGAGCCCCGCCGATTTACCGCCTTCGGCCCTGCCTCGAAGCCAGGGGCCCTCGGCTTTGCGCCGTGCCCAGACGCCCGTGCGTACGAACAAGGCGTCACCGGCTGAGACCTTCACGCCAGCCTGCTTTTCCCAGGCCTCCAGGTCCTCGACGTAAATCGGGGTACTGGGCTCGAGATACGGCACACCTTTGAGCCGCGGGATGTCGATGAGGACACCGCGCGTCAAGATGCCGTTCTTGACGTTGTGTATGGAGTTCTTCGAGTGGCCCTGCTTCACGACCGCTTCCTGGTCCGGCGTGTACCCGTTGTAGAAGACGCCGTTCGCGTTGATATGGGCGAGCGAATCGAGATGGGTGTGAGCGATGCCGTGATAATTGATCGCGATCCGATCGGACGAAATCCCCTGCATGGTGACCTCGTAGGGATTCGGATTGTCGATCGCCTTCACCGTGTCGGCGTCTCCGGCGAGGGAAACGGAGAAGCCTTCCCGCACCAGTGCGGCCGCTTGTTTGCGCTTTGCTGGTGTGATCAGGTTCAACGCCCCTATCTGATCGTCCTTGCCCCATCGTCCCCAATTCGACAGATCCTTTTTCCAACGCTCGTACTCGGCGTCGGTCACGACATGATTCGTCGCACGCGCTTGGAACGCGCCGCTGCGAACCGCCAGCACGGCCATGAGCGACGCGACCAGGACGCCAATCGCCACCTTCTTCATATGCCCTCCTTGGATCCCGACCCCGTGGCGCCGCCTGCCATTCACACCACCGCGAACACGCGCACCGGACCACCCGAGGCCCCGAGGTGCTTGGGACCACCGACGATCACCGTCGCACCCGAAGGCGGCACAACGCCAAGGTTTGCCATCAGCTCGACGGCGTATTTTCCGGCGCCGAGCAGCGCGAGGTGGGCGACGAATTTCTGAGCCGACGCTCCGTCCAGACTGAGCGTATCGACGCCAGCCCCGACAATGTCTCGCTCCTGGGCAAGGAAACGTGCGGCCTGCTCGCTGAAACCGGGGGCGTGCATCGTTCCATTCGCGTCCTTGTTCAGGAACCGGTTCGCATCGCCGATGTGGCGCTCCCAGCCTGAGTGCATCGCCACGAACGCTCCGTTCGGCAGCCGCCCGTGACGTTTCTCCCAGGCCAATAAATCGTCCACTGTCACCAGCGCATCCGGATCCTTCGCGGCCCGCGACTCAATCGAGACGACCGCGAGAGGCGCGAAAAACCGATCCGCCGCAAGCCGGTCGGCCGATGGAGTGTTGGTCACGAAATGGATGGGCGCGTCCAGATGCGTGCCGGTGTGCTCGTCGAACGTGATCTCATTGGCGAAGAAGCCGTCTTTCGCGATCGAAAATCGAGGACGGATCTGCACCGGCCTGAAAGCCGGGAAAACCGGAATCTGTGGCGAAAACGTGTGGGTCAAGTCGTAGACAGTGCGAAACCCATTGGCCAGCCTCAAGGGCTTCGCTTGCGCCAAAGCTTGCTCCGGCGACGACACCGCGGCGGCAAGCGCGCCGCCAACGGCGCCGAGAAAATGGCGTCGAGAGAGATCCTGCCGGACGGCCTCGATGATGGACGGTGCGCACATAGGGACCTCGCTGGCAAATCGCTGTGCAATTTACAATTGACAATTCGGAATTTACAAAGCCAGAACTCGAACAATCTCGAACAATAAGACCGTCCGACGCGAATTCCTAATTCAGAATTCACAATTCATAACTGCATATCAGTCACCGACCCGCCCCTCAGCCACGTCAACCAGAATCTCCCCAGCCCGCTCGCAGGATTCGCGTGACACATCGAGGTGTGTGACGGCGCGGAGTCTCCTCGGACCAAACGCGAACAAAAGCACACCCCGCTCCCGCGCCCGCGTGACGACTGTAGCAGCGTCGGGACCCCGTGGAGCAAGGTCGAAGAACACGATGTTCGTTTGAACCGTGGCGAGGTCAAGTACCAATCCGCGAGCTGGCCGCCAGCCGCTCTGCGATGCGCCGGGCGTTGGCGTGGTCTTCGGCGAGCCGGTCGAGGTGGTGGTCCAGAGCATGGAGACCGGCGGCTGCAAGAATGCCGACCTGTCGCATGGCGCCCCCCAACATTCGCCTGCAGCGAACGGCTTGTCCGATGAGCTCGCGCGAACCGGCGACGAGCGAGCCGCCTGGAGCCCCGAGGCCCTTGGACAGAGCGACCCCGACCAGGTCGAAGGGCTCTGCGAGCTTCGCGAGCGGTATTCCCGTGGCGATGGCAGCGTTCCACAGCCGTGCGCCATCCAGATACGTCAAAACGCCGTGCTCGTGAGCGGCGTCGCAGATACGCTGCGCGTCGTCAAAGGGAAAAACCACGCCGCCGGCGCGATTGTGCGTGTTCTCGATTTCGAGCAGCGTGGTTGGCGGATAGCTGATGTGGCCCCGCGGCTTTCGCGCCGCGAGAAACTCGTGTACCGAGAAGACGCCTTGGGCGCCAATCTCTGTGAACTGCACGCCCGCATTGGCCGCACCACCACCAGTCTCGTGCCAGACCGTGTGACTCTCTCGGCTGACGATGACATCGTCCCCTGGCCTTGTCAGGAGGCGCAGCGCGAGTTGGTTGGCCATCGTCCCGGTCGGCAGCCAGAGCGCTGCAGCCTTTCCAAGGAGGGACGCGATCCGCTCTTGCAGCTGATTGACCGTCGGGTCTTCGCCGAACTGATCGTCGCCGACTGCTGCGGCAGCCATTGCTGCTCGCATCGCAGGCGTCGGAAGGGTGACGGTGTCGGAGCGCAGATCAATCGGACTCACGGATGGGGGCCAGTCCTTTCAACGTCGAGAGAGCCGCCCAGTACGATCCAAGCGGCGACGGCAGCCATTTTGTCATCGCTTCGCCACCCACCGGAAGGTCGAGGACGGCCAAGCTCCGTTACCGCCTTCCTGACTTGCGCTTCACTCCGTCCGAGCCGCTGCGTCGCCGCACCATAGAGAGTCCGTTCGACCCAGGCCGAGCACGGCAAGCCGGCCCGGTCCATTGCGCTCTGGACCACCTGACGAAACAGTCGACCCTCGAGTGCATGCGCGCGGATGTGCTGATTTCCGATGCGCTCGGGATCGAGATCGCTGCCGACCACGAGACCCGCGCCCATCAGAACGATCCCTTCTTTCCTGTAGTCGCTTATCAGGCGGGCCAGCGAGTCGTGGCTGTAGCGCTGAATGGCTTCTGTACGGCGCCTCACTGTGGCCTCGTCAGTCAAGCCAACACCCATCGCGGCGTGATACGGCTGTCTCAGCTCCGCATGGGAAGGATCGCTGAGTTCGACAGGTCTTCGATCCAGCAGCTCGGGCGCATCGGGAGTACCGCTCAGTAATACAACGGTGGCCCATCCCGACTTGATCCGAAAACCCAGCCCGGCCGTGGGCGCGACAGCGGAACTCAGGCGGCCAGTTGCGACGTGCATTGGGGACAGCGGGTGGCCTTGACCGGAATTGCGCTGGCACAGAACTGACAGTCTTTGACCGGCGCGGTCGGACTCTGCCGACGCATCGCATTGATGCCTCGCACCAGCAGGAACACCGCGAAGGCCACGATCAGAAAGCTGATGACCGAGTTGAGGAAGAGCCCGTAGTTGAGCGTGACGGCGCCTGCGGCTTTCGCGTCGGTCACCGCGACGTAAGGTCCTGGCCGCGCGCCTTCTCTCAAGACCGCAAAGAAGTTGGCGAAGTCGACGCCGCCGAGCGCCAGGCCAATCGGCGGCATGATCACGTCGTCAACCAGGCTCTTGACGATGGTGCCGAACGCTCCGCCGATGATGATGCCGACGGCCATGTCGACGACGTTGCCGCGCATGGCGAATTCCTTGAATTCCTTGAACATCGGACGTCTCCTTGCGGGGCTCTTGCGCCAGCGATCGGGGACTTAGAACGCGTTGCAGGATTCACGACGTTAACCGCACTCTTAGAACTGAAGGCTCCAGGGCCACGGCTGCGGGATGAACAGCAGCAACAGGGCCGCGCCAAGCAACGCGACGTTCTTCTGGAAGTTCACCATGTTCATCATTTTCGCCTGCGGATCCCTGTCCGCCCAGAAACGATGCATCATCAAAGTAACCGGGACCAAGAATAGCGAAATTAGTCCCACGCCCCAGGTCGGCCGGCACCCCAACACCACGCACAGCCCTCCAAGCGCGACGATGATCCCGGAGCCGATCACCGCCAGCTTGGGTGCAGGAACGCCGTTGAATCCGGCATAACCCGCCATCGTCGCCAGATGAGTGAAGTGATTGATGCCGGCCATGACGAAAAAGCCACCGAAGAACAACCGCCCCAACAAGAAGAGAAAATCCACAGAGCCTCCTTCGTTTTTTGTGGTGGACTCGATTGGGAACGCCTTCTTACGGGCACGGTGCTCGTTGGTAGGGAAATTCGATGCGGCGGACTCGGCCATTCTGAGAGCCCTCGATCCACGCGAGCAGAGAATCCGCACCCCGCCGTTCGTAACCGACGCGTTGCGGAAAGTCGTGCTCCGGGTTCTCGAACACGACGCTCCCTTCACTGACCTGGCGCGACAGAAAGGTGGCCGTCGGCTGGCCCGAAGGGTGTGCCTCGTACGCGAGCCGTTCGTGGTGAGGCCTGAGCACAACCAGCTCGTATTCTGTGGTGCGGCCATCGCGTGTCGTCCGGCTTACGCCGATCATCGTCTGTCCGCGCGGTGCGAGCCAGTGCTCTTCGACAGTTCGTTGAGCGGAAACCGACTCCCAGCAGCCGGTAAGCCAAGCGACCCGCTCGAGACCGACAGCAGCCTGAGCCGTGCCTGCAGTCACTCCGGCGCTGACTGCGACGTGAGCCGCCAACATGAAAGTGGACACGGTCATCATGTCAACCCCCTGCGCGTCAGCGGCCGCGTGGGGCGAGTGGACCCACGTCCTGCTCCCAGTCCGCCAGCAGTTTGGTCAGTCTGACCACGAGGTCCGGATGACGGGCCGCGAGGTCGCGGCGCTCTCCTGGATCATCTTGCAGATCGTAGAGAAGCCGATGAGCCGTCGCCCCCCTGCCGAATCCATCGACAACGAGCTTCCAGCGTCCCGATCTCACCGCCTTCTGCTGACGATCTGGCTGGGCAATTCGCCAGAAGAGATCACGGTCGACGGTTGGCGACTCGCCGCGAAGAATCGGCAGGATGTCGATCCCATCACCCTTGAAATCCGATGGCACCGATGCCTTCGTGGCCGCAAGGATGGACGCGTTCAAGTCCATGGTGATCGCCACCTGGGCCGAGGTCGCGCCGGCTCGAAGGCGGGCCGGCCACCGGAGGATCAGCGGCACGCGGATCCCTCCTTCCCACAAGGTCGCCTTGTGATGAAAGAACGGGTCGTTGCGCGACAGCCACTCGCCGCCGTTGTCGCTCGTAAAGATCACCAATGTATTGGCGGCGATGCCGTGGCGACTGAGCGCCGCCAGGATCTCCCCGACGCCTTCGTCCGCGCGCTGCAGCATCTTCACGTAGTCTTGGCGCGTGGGAGGGACTGGATCGTTCGGCCCTTGGTACAGACGGACCGGGGCCCGTCGTTCGGCTTCGGAGGGCGGGCGATCGTGGACTTGAAATGGCCAGTGGACCGCGTTGTACGCGACTTCGACGAAGAACGGACGCGCTGTGTGGCTGTCGATGAAATTCACCGTTCGACGGGTGATCTCGTCGGTCAGATAGGCAGGGGTTTCGACTGGTGTGGTGTTTTCGAACAAATCGGGTTGGTCATCGCCGCCTCGATGCGTCCAATAGTCGACGCCGCCACCCAGAAAGCCGAAGAATTCGTCGAAGCCGTGTGCGTTTGGCCCGAAAGCCGGCGTGAAGCCCAGATGCCATTTGCCGAACAAGCCCGTCGAATAGCCGCTCTTCTGAAGTAGTGCCGGAAGGGAGGTTCCAGTCACCGGGAGGCCGCGATCGCGATCTGCGCCGCCACCCAGGACCCACTCGATTCCGACTCGCTGCTGATAGCGGCCGCTCATGAGGGCCGCCCGCGTGGGTGTGCAGACCGCGCCGTTCGCGTAGGCATCGGTCAACCGCACCCCTTCACGGGCGAGCTTGTCGAGATTCGGCGTTCGAACGTCGGACGCACCATAACTGCCCAGATCGCCGTAGCCAAGGTCATCAGCGATGATCAGGACGACATTGGGACGGGCGGCAGCTTCAGTGTTCGGCCGCTGGGCGTCGAGATTCACCGCGACGACGAACGCGACAACCATCGCGGCAGCAAGTCCGCGCAGACACGTCTTCATGTAAAGGCTCCGATCAGCCTGGTGCAGCCCAAGGCACTGCGTCAGGAGAGCAAATACTATCGCGTCTGCAGCGCCAGATCTCGGAAGTCGTCTCGAACCGTTCTCACGACGTCCCGAACCGCGTCAGTCACGGCCTGGGGTGCGTCGAACGGGATCATGTGACCGCTGTTGGCGACGACTACTTGTCTTCCACGAGTGGAGCGTCGCGCCAGTTCCCCCTGAAGTTGAACCCAATCCTGCTGGACGCTCGCGAGCTGGTCCGCTCGTACGCGACGGGAATCAGCGAACGACCGTCCGGCCGTCAGCACCAACAGCGGAAGCCTACCAAGGTCGCCACCGGCACGCATCTCTCGATCGTTGGCACGACCGGAATGCTCCCGAACGGCTGCGGCCATCGCGTTCGGCCTCGTTCTCAGGCTCGTGAGGGTTCGCCATGCCTCCGGAGCTATTCCAGCGGGAGGGTGATCGGCGATGAGAGACCAAAGACGCCAGATCCCCAGGTGCCCGAGTGCTTTTGCGGCCAGCGCAAGTGGCCATCGAGGACAGCCCGGGCACAGAGCTTCCAGGCTCTGCGGCATGTCCGGTATTCGCGTTTCCATATCCTCCTGCCTGGCGTCGACGAGCACCAGGCCGGCCACTTCGTCGGGGTAGAACCTGTGATAGACGCGGACGTTGAAGCCTCCCATGGAATGCCCGACGAGCACGTACGGCGGCGGAATGCCAGCATGCCCGAGCAGTTGGTGCAGATCTTTGGCAACGGCATCACTCGACCGAGAATCTGGCGCTGGATCGCTCCAGCCGAGGCCCGCCCGGTCGTACCAGCATGCGGCTGTCGTGTTCGCAATGTGGGGTTGAACCAGGACCCAACTGTAGCCGGGAATGCCACGGCCACTGTCCAGCACAACGGTCGGACTCCCTTCACCGGAGCAGTGGATGTTGAGGGATCGGCCGCCAATGTCGACCGCGCGACCAACTCGGGGGACGCTGTGGCAATCGTGCCACTCTCCCCCGGCTTCATAGGCCGCGCCCGAAACGACAAGCGCAAGCGCGGCGAGCGCCGCCCGCTTCAGACCCCGGTGACGGGGCGTAGCGGGGTCTGACCCCAGCCTCATCGCCGCGACCCGCCGAGAAGGCCGCCCAGGACGCCGCGCAGGATTTGGCGCCCAAGCTGACTGCCCACCGTACGGGCGGCCTGTTTGGCCATGGTCTCGACCATCCCCTGCCGCTTCTTGGTCCCCCACAGCATGTCACTCAACTGGCCGCCTGATTCCGCGACCGGCTTGTCACCTGCTTTCGTCTGGGCAGCTGAATCGTCCTGGTGCGCCGATGTGGCTCTGGTGGACGAGGTTCGCTTAGTGAGAATCTCGTAGGCCGATTCTCGATTCACTGGAGCGTCGTATTTGCTTCCGATGGGGCTTCGCGCGCGCACCGCGGCGCGTTCCTCAGGCGTTACAGCCCCGGCTCGACACCGTGGCGGACAAATCAACGTCCGCTCCACTGGCATCGGCACCCCCTTCTCTTGCAGGGTCGACACCAGGGCCTCCCCCACACCGAGCTGACCGATCACCGCGGCGACATCGAGCTTGGGATTGGACACGAAGGTTTGCGCCGCGACGCGAACGGCTTTCTGGTCGCGTGGCGTATACGCGCGCAGCGCGTGCTGGATGCGGTTTCCGAGCTGGCCGAGGATCTCGCCTGGCACATCGTCGGGAAACTGCGAGCAGAAGTACACGCCGACGCCCTTGGACCGAATCAAGCGCACGACCTGCTCGACTCGCTCTCGCAGCGCCGCGGGAGTGTCGTCGAACAGCAGGTGCGCCTCATCGAAGAAAAACACGAGCTTGGGTTTGTCGAGATCTCCTACTTCGGGAAGAGTCTCGAAGAGCTCGGAAAGGAGCCACAGTAGAAAGGACGAGTAGAGGCGGGGCTTCAGAATCAACTGATCGGCCGCAAGAATATTGATGATGCCGCGACCGCTCAGATCGGTCCGCAGCAGGTCGACGAGCTCCAATGCCGGCTCGCCATACAACGCCTCGCCGCCTTCCCGGTTGAGCGACAGCAGAGCGCGCTGGATAGCGGCGACCGATTGGGCGCTGATGAGGCCGTACTGCGCGGAGATCTCCTTGCGGCCGTTCGTCACGTACGCGAGCAAGGCTCGGAGATCGTCGAGATCGAGCAGCAGCAACCCCTGGTCGTCGGCCAACTTGAAGGCGATTTCGAGCACGCCGGCCTGCGTGTCGTTGAGCTCGAGGATGCGTCCCAGAAGCCTGGGGCCCATTTCACTGATGGTCGTGCGGACTGGATGGCCAGCTTTGCCATACAGATCCCAGAACAACACCGGGCTCGGTTCCTGAACGTAGCCCTCCATCCCGATCTTCGCGACGCGCTCCTGGATCTTGTCGCTCGGCGTCCCCGTCATCGAGAGCCCGGCAACATCGCCTTTGACGTCGGCCATGAACACCGGCACGCCGAGGCGGGAAAACGCCTCCGCCAGAACCATCAACGAGACCGTCTTGCCGGTTCCGGTTGCGCCCGCGATCAGACCGTGGCGATTGCCATACTTGGGAAGAAGGAAAATCTGTTGTTCGCCTTTACCAATGAGAATTTGATCCATGCGCGACCTTCGATAATACGGCTCGCCACGTCAGCGCAAAGAGGCAGCGCTATCGCGGGGCAACGTAGAGCGTCTGGAGTGCCCGCCCGAAAGCTCCGCCGCCGTCAAACAGTATCGTTTCGGTGATCCCAATACCATCGGTGCCGATGGTGGTCCTGGCGGCCATGCCCACCCATTCCGCTTCCGGAATACGGCAAGCGGTGACGATGAGATCGATCGGGACGAACGTCCACGTGGCAAATGGCAGGACGGCGCTGATGCCGTTTGCCGCATCCACCACGATCAGAACGCGCTGAAGACCCGTGAGGGCGTCGCCGCGTACCGAGCGGAATACGGCAACGGGTCCAGACCGTCGCCGGGCCAAGGTCGGCGTAGCCGCCGTCAGCAAAACGCCATTCGATGGCATCACCGTAGGGAAAACGATCCTTCCCGCGAAACCGCGCCTCGACCGCGTGCGCGGGAAGCTCCGGCACGACGAATGACGAGGGTGTCGCCTTGCTTCGCCCGGCTTCGGCCAGGACATGCCAGGCCGTCGCGCGAAGCACGACGCGCCCGTTGGCCCGCATTGTCGCTTCGGCGAGCTGGACCCGTGCGCCCCCACGCAGCACCTGGGTCTGGATTGACACCTGGGACACCGGAACTGGACCAAAGAAGTCAAACGCGAGGCGGGCAAGCCGCGACCCAGGTGGTCCACCTTGCGCTTCCAGCGCGCGGCCGAGAAGGGCGGCCGGCGGACCTCCATGTTGGAGCGCGGCATCCCATGGCCCGACGGTCGCTTCATTCGCCTGGAACACATCGGGCGACAGCAGATCGTAAAACGCCTGCAACGTGGAAGGTGTCTGCCCGCTTTCGCCGGAATGGCGTCGCGCGATCTGTGACTGGGACACGACGGCACGCTCACGCCGACGTGCCGCGAATTCGATCCAGCTGGCGCAGATGCACCAAATCGTGACCCGCGTAGAGTTGGACCATGTGCGAGAGGCTTTCTTCACCCCGCTCCACATGAACACCGACTCGCCGAAGATCGGCGTCGGACGCCCGCTCGATGAGGCGGAGATTCGCGCGACGCAACGTCCCGAAACACGCCACGGCGTCTTGAGGGTCGGCATCGCCGTAACGCAGGCGATCGGCCCAGAGATCCTGATCGTATCCAGACAGTTGAGGGCGGTCGTGCGCCAGGACCATGCGCAGCCGGTAGCCCCAGACGAGCTCCGAGTCGGCCAGATGCTGCATCACCTGGCCCACCGACCACTTGCCCGGTGCCTCCGGCCGTCCGATTTGCGCCGGCAACATCTCTTTGAGGGTGCGCTGCAGCGCCGCCGGGGTTTGGCGAAGTACCTCGAGAGGGTCCGCGTCACCCAGAAGCTCGAGAACGGCCGCCACGTAGGCTTTGGCCTGGTCCCCCGCCGACGAAGCCGGATTGCTGAACACTGACATAAGCCGTCGGTCCTCGTACCTATTTTCGCTCGTTCATGCGACCTGCGTCGCAATCCACCACGTGTTTCCTCCCGGATCCTTCACCCCGCCGCGGCGATCGGGGTCGCCCTCCTTCCGCTCGGGCGCCTGAACGGACACGCCGCCCGCCTTCAACGCACGAGCATACGTCGCATCGACATCGGGCACGTAGACGTGCAGCCAGGACGGAAAGGGCGGCCATTCTCCGCCGCCCTCGGCGATCATGACGACCGTGTCGTCGACCCTTACCTCTGCGTGCATGATTGAACCGTCTGGCATGTCATAGCGGCGGAGCTCGGCAGCGCCAAATGTCTGTTCGAGGAAATCGATGACCGCTCGAGCCCCGTGGACAACCAGGTACGGAGACAAGCTCGTGTAGCCTTGAGGCTTCGATTGACCGCTCATGGCTGCTCCTCTCGAGGTGAACCAGATGACCGAGGTCGATGACAGATTCTGACCGGAGAGACTCGCGGTCAGTGACGAGTTCTCGCGGGCGTTCGAAATCAGCGTTTACGTGATGTCCGCACGGGTCGAGTGGAGCGTTTGGGCGTCGACCTTCGAGCGGGGCCTTTTGCGAGCGATTCCTGCCATGCGAGCGTCATCGCTTCGCCAAGCGTCTCTTCAGCGACGCCACTCAGTATCACGCGGGTGCATCCCTCCCGGCCCCACGCTCCGTTCTCGGGCGCGAACGAGCGGGGATTGTCTCGTACAAACTGACGTTGCTGATCCGGCGTCAGCTTGACCATTCCCCACCGAGGATCGTGATGAAGTGTGGCGAAGATTCGGCCATGGATCCGGAAGTCGGGATGCCCCATGTGCGCACCCTCGACGGCGTCTTTCATCCCCAGCGCGACGCGGCGGAAGTCCTCGGCGGTCACGAATGTTGCGGCAATTGTCGCACAGGCGCGTCTCGATCAAGGGCTGGGAAGTTGCTGGACACGCGGGAACGTTCGGTCAACCTGACGACCGGCTCGACGATGGCACGTGTAAGGCGCCCGCCAGGCCGGCCGATGAATACCGAGCGTCGCTCAGGTCAGCGCCGAGATCCGCTTCTCGTAGATTCGCGCCGGTCTGGAAGGACGAAGAAGCGATTGATTCTGGCCTGTGACGCCCGGTACCGTCGATCGGTTCGTATCACACCGCCGCCGGCGCATCCGCGCCGGCCCAGAGATTCATCGGTACTCAGCTCCTCGCGGCCGCAAGCCTTGAGATACACGAACAACTGAGTCCGATAGGCCGCGCACCCGCAAAGCACCAGATTGACAATGAAGGCGCCGCGGCTGGTCTTGTTGCCGAACATCTCGATCTCCGCACGGAAGTCGCTATCCGAAACATCGGCCAGCAGCATCGGATAGGCGTCGACGTGCTTCCCAATCGCCGCAAGCGTCTGATCGAAGTCCCGCGCGTCGGCGGCTTTCATCGCCTCCGTAAAACCGGCCGGGTCGAATCGTCCAGCCTTGGCGGCTTGGACGAGCCCGGGGCCCATCACGCTGAAGGTACTTCAGCAGCTCAATGGTGCTGCGCTGCTTTGGCGTCGGGCGGTAGTCAAGCTTCGACCGGTCGATCTTGGTGGCGAGGTGAAGCAGAATGCGCACTTCGTGCTGCAGAGACGCGACGAGCTCGGACTTGGTCAGGACCATGGTTTCCTCAAGGAAAAAGGGAGCGCAGCATATCACGGGTCCGGTACGGTCGGCTCGGTCGTGCCGCCCTCATCGCCACCACTCCTAGCGCGCGGCGGTCGCCTCGATCTCGACGAGCAATTCGGGAAATGCGAGACGCTGCACGCCAAGAAGCGTCGAAGCGGGCGTGCAGCCCGCCTGCTTCAAACGCTCGGTCACCGTTTCGTAGCTTCCGAAAAAACTGTCGACGTCTGTGGTGTAGTAGTTCAGCCGCACGACGTCGGCAAGCGTGAAGCCAGCCTGTCGCAGGACCGTTTCGAGGTTATCCAGAGCCATGGCGAGCTGGGCTCGCATGTCGCCTGAATGGCACGGTTTTCCTTCCGCATCCATCGCCGTCTGACCCGCGCAGATGAGGACGTTCTTGAAGGCAGCGATCGAGTTGGCCTGGACGAATCCGAGGTGATCCTGCCACTTCCAGGGATTGATGATTTTGCGCTCCACAATTCGCCTCCTGAACGCAAACAAGCGGCCACGAGCTGGCCGTGGCGGCACACCAGAGCATCAGCGGCCGGGCCCATCGAAGTTCTCAGGATGGCCCCGCAACTCTTACCGTCGAGCCTCGAGGCCGGCGTGGCTGGCGACCGCCTGCCATCGGCCTGTTCGCCGCACGAATGTGTCGGTGAACCGGATGACCACATCATAGGGTGCGCCGCTGAAATCCCTGATGCCGTGGGTCCGACCGGTCACGGCCGCTGCATCTCCAAAGATTCTGACCTGTATGTCGTCGATCTCAAGACGCCGAATCTTGTGCATCCCTTTCTCAAAGACGTCGCCGAGCACGGTTGCCCTGTCTGTCGCTCGCCCATCCGGTGTCGTGCTTCTCCATTCGGGAGCGATGATTCGCTCGATGGTTGCCCTGTCGCCGTTGACCCAGGCTTGGCCAACGTATGCTGCAGTTCCACCAACGCGCTTTCATCCGGCCGTGGAATTTGCTGAGGCGCCGGCACGGCGGCAATGCACGTCAAACTCACCACAGCGGCAAGGAAGGACTGGCTCATAAGATCCTGACTCGGCCGAGGCGACAAACCACGGCAATCCCAGCAAGAGGCGGCGCATCATTGGCAGTTTCGCCACATGAAATAGTTGCGGACGCCGAGCACCGGCGTTTCAACCGTGATTTCAAAACCGAATCGACGATAGAACGACACGTTCTCGGGACGGTCTGTTTCGAGATAACCTGGCTCCGCAAATCGATCCAGCTCGTTGCAATACTGTTCCATCAGTCGCCGGCCGACGTGTTGTCCCTGTGCACTTGGGTCGACGCCGATAGGCCCGAGGTGAGAGTGAGCTTTCTTCGGGTCGAGTTTCGACCACGCTGACAGCCACGCGGCCACGCGCCACGCCGATCGAACGCCGAGACCGCGTGTCAACCCCGGCAACATCCAGAGCTTCCGAGCCCCCGAGAGTTGGCAGTCCGAAGACGGCACCCAGTGAATCAGGCCGAGGATTCGTGCATCCTCCATTGCCACAAACTTGGGGCCCTTCATGACCGCGAGTCCCCTGCGAAAGAACTCCTCATTCTTGGCAATCGCACCTGCCCCAAATGCCGCCACATGAAGCGGATTCGTCACGAAGGCACGCGCCATGGTCTGAGACACCACACGGGTCATTTCAGGTCTGAATCGCTCGATGCGAACACTTGACATCGGCTGTTTTGCCCAAGCTGACCGCCGGCCGCCACCCTCAATCCTACAACTCGCGCTTCCGTGATGAGAGCTGGAGGCTCGACAAACCGCCGCTCACTGTTTCGGCCACCACCGACCCACCCGCCGACAGTACGTCTCGTAATCTCCATCGAAGGTCCGCTGCAATGTGGGCTCCTCGTACAACACGACAAACAAGTGGGTGATGAAGAGGAACAAGCCGGCATAGCCGAGTAGCGGAATCGATTGATAAAAAAGCGCGGCACCGGCCAAGGCAAGGCCGGCACTGAGATACATCGGGTTCCGGACCAGTCGATACGGGCCCCGAACCACCAGCCGACGAGGCGGATCGAACGGTGCGGGAGTCCCTCTGCCGACGAACACGAACGTGACGATGCACGTGAGCGCGAGCACCGCGCCGAAAGCTCCCAGAAGCGCCCCGACGACCTGCCACACGCCGATTGCTGCGGGTTGAACGACGGCCGTTGAGGAGAGGATCCGGCCTGGCAGGAATATGAGGAGGAGTCCGATGAAGAGCACCGAATAAGTGGCCGCGCGGGCCAGGACGAACATCACCGGCACCTCCCACGCTCGTGGAATGTGAGGCTAGAACATTTTCATTTTCGTGTAGCGTTCGATCTTGCACGAGTCGCATCGTCGTGGTGGCCACGGCCGACGCCCGCCGCACGCCCGCGCGATAGGCTCCGGCACCTGCGGCCCCGGACCCGGCTACGCCTTGGTGAAAACCGCTGTAGCCGATCGCCTGAGTCATCGTCCGCCTAACGCTTCCGGCTCACTTGCGCCGGGTCACCCAACGCCCAGTGCACCATTCGTGGGTCGGCTGATTTGGCAAACCGCCACTGGCGCTGCCGAACGATGCGTCTCACAGCGCTCGACAACTCACGACAGTCGAAGTACCGAATCGCACCGGCTTCAAGGACTGGAATCACCGCAAGTGTGCACTGGACGCAGCAATGCACACCCTTCGGATAGCCGTGGTGAAAATGCGAGCGCATGATGCCGAACGCCAAGTCCTTCTCCACGCGCTCATAAAACTCGGATCCTCCAAACCTCTTGCCCAGCGCCTTCTGCCCGGCGACGAGCAGGGCGCCACGAACTAACGTGCCGACAGACGCCCCTGAGATCGAGAACCCAGCCGGGTGCCGGATGCTCGTCGGTAACTCCAACTTTGGAAAGGAGTCGAGTTGGTCAGGCGCGACGTCGCGGACGAACGAGACGTCCTTCGGAGCAAGCCGTGGTCTCTCACGCGCCCGATCCGCCACGGCCCACAGCGTGTCGAAGTCCATACTTTCCCCACTCGCCAACGAGCTCAATGATTCACCGGACCGTCTGACCCCCAGATGCAGCGGCCTTTCAGCCGGCGTGCTCGCGAAACTGAATGACGTTTCCTTCCGGGTCGAGTCCATCACACACCGTGACGCCGTTGAACGACCATTCTTGGTCGGCTGGCTCCAGGATTCCGCCATGGGTCTCGGCAACCCCTCGCAGACGCGAGATGCTAGGCACAAAGAAGACCGGCTTGAATGCTGCCGTTGCGCGTCGAGCGGGCGGGGCGGTGATGTCACCTGCGGCAGCTCCCCCGACGGTGATCCGATGCACCACCAATTGGAATCCCGGTGATTCCAGCAAGATGTGATCATCGGCACGATTCGCTTCGGTGAGACCCAGCACGACCGAGTAAAAGGTTGCGACCCGATCTCAGGTTCTTCGCGAAGAGCACGGCGCCGGTTCTCGACTCGTAGCTCATTTGTCCTGTTTCTGATCGAAGAACTTCAGCGCCATCGCGCCGTGCGTCGCGGCCCCACCCGCACGAATCGCCGCCGCCAAAAGCGTCGCCTCGACCAGCTCCTCGCGGCTCGCTCCCGCAACCTTGGCCGCTCCCGCGTGGGCCTCGATGCAGTACGGGCACTGAATCGCACAAGCCACCGCCGCGGCGATCAGCTCACGGTACTTCCTCGGAATGGCGCCGTCTTCCCGCCCGACAATCCTGTTCAGATTGAGCCAGGCTTCGAAGTCCGCCGGCGCGAGCTTGCGCATGTCTCTCAACCGCTGGCCGTCCATCGCATCGTGATAGTGTTCGCTCATCTGGTCTCCCATCCCGGGCTACATCGTGAATTCGCTTCTGCGGCCCCGTGAAAGGGCCGCGCTCCATTCAGCGCCGCGGATATCGCGTCGCGACACTCGGTTCATGCAAAAAGGGCGGCGATCTCTCGACCGCCGCCCTCGCATTGTACGTTCCGAAGTGTCAATTGTAGATTCGGAGCTCTCTACTCGATCGTCTCTCCCCTCGCCCCGAGCGCTTCCTCCGGCTCCACGAAGTACTCCATATCGCGCTCCAGCTCGAGCTCATCGTCGCTCGGCTGTGGCGGCGCCGGTGGCGGTGGCGGCTCGTCCGGCGGGATGCGAACCTGCCGGTAGTATTCAAACCCGGTTCCCGCGGGGATCAGCCGGCCCATCGTCACGTTTTCCTTCAGGCCGCGCAGGTGGTCGACCTTGCCGGAAATCGACGCTTCAGTGAGCACCCTCGTGGTCTCTTGAAACGACGCAGCCGAGATGAACGAATCGGTCGATAGCGACGCCTTGGTGATGCCAAGCAGGAGCGGCCTGCCCTGTGCGGGTCGCCCGCCGTTGGCAATCACCCGTTCGTTTTCTTCGAGGAAGCGGAACTTGTCGACCTGCTCGTCGACGAGGAACTCGGTGTCGCCCACGTCCTCGATCTTCACCCACCGCATCATCTGGCGGGCGATCACCTCGATGTGCTTGTCGTTGATGTTCACGCCCTGCAGCCGGTAGACCTCTTGGATTTCGTTGACCAGGTACGACTGCAACGCTTTTTCGCCGAGCACGTTCAGAATGTCGTGCGGATTGGACGGGCCGTCCATCAACGGCTCACCCGCCCGGACCCGCTCGCCCTCCTGCACGTTGACGTGCACGCCGCGCGGCAGCGCGTATTCCCGCGGCTCGGCGCCAGGCTCGTCGGGGACGATGATGATCTTCCGCTGTCCCTTGACGATGCCGCCGTGCTTGACGAGGCCGTCAATTTCAGAAATTACCGCCGTTTCCCGCGGCTTTCTCGCCTCGAACAGCTCCACCACGCGCGGTAAGCCGCCGGTGATGTCCTTGGTCTTGGTCGTTTCTCGCGGGATCTTGGCCAGGACGTCGCCCGCCGACACGTTCTCGCCGTCCTGCACCATCAGGTGCGCGTGGACTGGCATGTGATACTTGCGCGCGATGTGTCCGTCTTTCGTCTTGATCTCGACGGCGGGCTGTTTCTTCTCGTCTGGTGAATCCACGATGATGAAACGCGAGAGCCCGGTGACCTCGTCGACTTCCTCGTGCACGGTGATGCCCTCGAGAATGTCCTTGAAGCGGACCTGGCCCGCTTCCTCGGTGAGAATCGAGAACGTGTAGGGATCCCACTCGACGAGCACCTGCCCCTGTTCGATGGCTTCTGCTTCCTTCACCTTCAACCGCGCGCCGTACACGATCGGATAGCGTTCGCGGTCCCGCCCCTTGGCGTCCTGGACGACAAGCGACCCGGCGCGGTTCATGACGACCAGGTTGCCGTCCTTGGCCTGTACGACCTGCAGGCCCTGGAACCGAACGGTGCCGGCGTTGCGCGCCTCGAGCGTCGACTGCTCGGATACCCGCGACGCCGTGCCGCCGATGTGGAAGGTCCGCATCGTCAGCTGCGTGCCGGGCTCGCCAATCGACTGCGCCGCGATGACGCCCACGGCCTGACCGAGCTCGACCATCTTCCCGGTCGCCAGATCGCGGCCGTAGCACTTCGCGCACACGCCGCGTCGCGCCGCGCATGTCAGCACCGACCGGATCTTGACCTTCTCGATGCCCGCATCCTGAATCTGGCCGGACAGCTCCTCGTCGACCTCGTCGTTCACGTCGATGATGACCTCGCCCGTGAACGGGTCCGTGATCTTCTCGAGCGTCACGCGGCCGATGATCCGGTCCCGCAACGGCTCGATGATCTCTCCGCTCTCGACGATCGCCCGCGACTCGATCCCGTCGAGCGTGCCGCAGTCGAGCTCGGAGATGATGACGTCTTGCGCCACGTCCACGAGCCGCCTCGTGAGGTAGCCCGAATCGGCCGTCTTGAGCGCCGTATCCGCCAACCCCTTGCGAGCCCCGTGCGTCGAGATGAAGTACTGCATCACCTCGAGGCCTTCCCGGAAGTTGGACGTGATCGGCGTCTCGATGATCTCGCCCGACGGCTTGGCCATCAGTCCGCGCATCCCGGCGAGCTGGCGGATCTGCTGCTTCGATCCGCGCGCCCCCGAGTCGGCCATGATGTAGACCGGATTGAATTGACGGCCGTCGCGATCGATCTCCTCCATCTCGCCGAACATCGCGTTGGCGATGTCTTCGGTCGCCTCCGACCAGATCGCAATCACCTTGTTATAGCGCTCGCCGTTGGTGATGGCCCCTTCGAGGTACTGCGACTCGACCTTGATCACCTCTTCGCGCGCCTTGTCGACGAGAGGCACTTTCTCCTTCGGAATGATCAGATCGTCGATGCCAATCGACAGACCCGACTTGGTCGCGTAGGTGAAGCCGAGGTTCTTCAGCGAGTCGAGCATCTCGACCGTCTTCTCGAGGCCGAACTTCAGGTAGCAGCTCTGCACGAGCTGCTGGAGACCCTTCTTTTTGAGCAGGCCGTTGACGTAGGGCATGCCGCCGGGCAACTGCTCGTTCAAGATGACCCGGCCAACCGTGGTGTTGACGATCTTGTTTTGAACGGTCTGCACCTCCGTGCGAAGTACGTCCTGGTCGTCACGCGCCGCCGTCAGATCTTGAAGCTCGCCCGAGAACCGCAGCCGGATTGGCGACAGCGTCTCGAGTTCCCCGGCCTCGAGCGCCAGCATCACGTCGTCGCCATTCCCGAACGCGCGTCCTTCGCCCTTCGCGCCCGACTTGGCCTTCGTCAGGTAGTAGATGCCGAGCACGATGTCCTGCGAAGGAATCGCGATCGGCGAGCCATGCGCCGGCGACAGGATGTTGTTGCTCGAGAGCATCAGCACCGACGCCTCGATCTGGGCCTCTGGCGACAGCGGAATATGGACCGCCATCTGGTCGCCGTCGAAGTCGGCGTTGAACGCCGTGCACACCAGCGGATGGATGCGGATCGCCTTGCCTTCGACCAGCACCGGCTCGAACGCCTGAATGCCAAGGCGATGGAGCGTCGGGGCGCGATTCAGGAGCACGGGGTGCTCGCGAATGACTTCCTCGAGGATGTCCCACACCTCGGCTCGCTGGAGCTCGACCATCTCTTTTGCCTGCTTGATGGTCGCCACCAGCCCGCGCTCTTCGAGCTTGTTGTAGATGAACGGCTTGAACAGCTCGAGCGCCATCTTCTTCGGCAGCCCGCACTGGTGCAGCTTCAGCTCCGGACCGACGACGATGACCGAGCGGCCCGAATAGTCGACGCGCTTGCCGAGCAGGTTCTGGCGGAATCGACCCTGCTTGCCCTTGAGCGTGTCTGACAGTGATTTGAGGGGACGGTTGTTGGCGCCCCGGAGCACGCGGCCCCGACGACCGTTGTCGAACAGGGCATCGACGGCCTCCTGCAGCATCCGCTTTTCATTGCGGATGATGACGTCGGGCGCTTTCAGTTCCATCAGCTTCTTCAACCGGTTGTTCCGGTTGATGACACGACGGTACAGGTCGTTCAGGTCGGAGGTGGCGAAGCGGCCGCCGTCGAGCGGCACGAGCGGGCGCAGCTCCGGCGGAATGACCGGGATGACGTCGAGAATCATCCACTCCGGGCGGTTGCTCGACTTCCTGAACGAGTCCACCACTTTGAGGCGCTTGGCGAACTTCAGCTTCTTCTGGGCGGACTGCTCGGCGCGCATCTTGTCGCGCAGCTCCACGGCGAGCCTCTCCACGTTGACCCGCCTCAACAGCTCCTTGATCGCTTCGGCGCCCATCTGCGCGCGAAACTTCGGCCCGTGCTCCTCGCGCGCCTTGCGGTACTGCTCCTCGCTGAGGAGCTGATTCGGCTTGAGCTCGGTCTCACCCGGATCGACGACCACGTACGCTTCGAAGTAGAGAACGCGCTCGAGGTCTCGCAACGAAATGTCGAGCAGATGGCCGATGCGGCTCGGCAATCCCTTGAAGAACCAGACGTGGCTGACCGGCGTCGCCAGGGCGATGTGCCCGAGGCGTTCGCGGCGCACCTTCGCCTGGGTCACCTCGACGCCGCACTTGTCGCAGATGACGCCGCGGTGTTTCATGCGCTTGTACTTGCCGCACAAGCACTCCCAGTCGGTGATCGGACCGAAAATCTTCGCGCAAAACAACCCGTCGCGTTCCGGCTTGAACGTCCGGTAGTTGATCGTCTCGGGCTTGGTCACTTCGCCGTGCGACCAGGAGATGATCTTGTCCGGTGACGCGAGGCTGATCCGGATGGCGTCGAAATCGCTGGTCAGCGCTGACCGTTCGTGAAATGAAGGTCTCATAGTCCCCTTCGTTCGGGACGGTCTAAAGACCGTTCCCTACCCGTTCCTCATTGTCCAACTTCGCGGAACCCCGCAAGAGCCCCGCTCGCTTCGTGCCCGTTCTGGTGTCAACCCGCCATCGATCGCCGACTCATGACCAACGACCAACGACCGCTACACTTCTTCCAATACCGGCTGTGGGGCGACCTCGACCGCCTTCTTCTTCGTCTTCATCAGCTCGACGTCGAGACAGAGCGACTGGAGCTCGCGGATGAGCACGTTGAACGACTCGGGCAGGCCAGCGCTGAAGCTGGCGTCGCCCTTGACGATCGCTTCGTAGATCTTCGCTCGTCCGGTCACATCGTCCGACTTGGCCGTGAGCAGCTCCTGGAGGATATGGGCCGAACCGTAGGCTTCGAGCGCCCACACCTCCATCTCTCCGAACCGCTGGCCACCGAACTGCGCCTTGCCGCCGAGCGGCTGTTGCGTGATGAGCGAATACGGCCCGATCGACCGCGCGTGAATCTTGTCGTCGACCAGGTGCGAGAGCTTCAACATGTAGATGTAGCCGACCGTGACGTCCTGCTCGAAGGCCTCACCAGACATGCCGTCGTAGAGCTTCGTCTTTCCACCCTTCGGCAGCCCAGCGCGATCGAGCCAGTTCTTGATCTCGAGTTCGGTCGCGCCGTCGAAGACCGGCGTGGCGAAGTAAAGACCAAGGGCATGGGCCGCCCACCCGAGGTGGGTTTCGAGAATCTGACCCACGTTCATTCGAGACGGCACCCCGAGCGGGTTGAGCACGATCTCCACCGGTGTGCCGTCCGGCAGATACGGCATGTCCTCCTCGGGGAGGATGCGTGCGATGACGCCCTTGTTGCCGTGACGGCCGGCCATCTTGTCGCCGACCGACAGCTTGCGCTTCATCGCGACGTAGACTTTGACCAGCTTGATCACGCCAGGAGGCAGCTCGTCGCCTCGGCGGATCTTCTCCTTCTTTTCTTCGAACAGCTGGCGGATGACCTCGACCTGACGCTCGGTCCGGTCCTCGAGATCGCGAAGCTCCTCCTCGAGCTGGGCGTCGTCGGTCGCGATCTTCAGCCGGACCATCGTCGAGTACCGGCATCTCCTGCAACACGTCCTGCGTGAGTTGCGTCCCCTTCTTCAGCAGCCGCTCTCGGCCGTACTCGTCGAAGAGATCGGACCGCAGCTCCTGCCCCTTCAGCATCATCATCACGCGCTTCTTCACTTCGTCATGAAGAATGCGGATCTCGTCCTGAAGGTTCTTCTCCATCATGTCGAGCTCTTCCTGCTCGATGGCCTTCGCACGGTCATCCTTTTCGATGCCCTTGCGGGAGAAGATCTTCACGCCGACGATGATGCCTTCGATGCCAGGAGGGCAGATCAGGGAGGCGTCGCGGACGTCGCCGGCTTTCTCGCCGAAGATGGCGCGCAGCAGCTTTTCCTCGGGCGTCAGCTGCGTCTCGCCCTTCGGCGTGACCTTTCCCACCAGGATGTCGCCGGGTCTGACCGACGCACCAATCCGGATGATGCCGCTGTCGTCGAGGTCCCTCAGAAACGTTTCGGACACGTTCGGAATGTCGCGCGTGATCTCCTCGGGACCGAGTTTGGTGTCGCGCGCCTCGATCTCGAATTCCTCGATGTGAATGGAGGTGTAGTAGTCGTCCTTGACCATCCGCTCGGACACGAGGATCGCGTCCTCGAAGTTGTAGCCGCGCCACGGCATGAACGCGACCAGAACATTGCGTCCCAGCGCGAGCTCGCCGAGCTCGGTGCAGGGTCCGTCGGCGAGCACCTGCCCTTTGTGCACCTTCTGGTCGACCCGAACAATCGGCTTCTGCGTGATGCAGGTGTTCTGGTTGGAGCGCTTGAACTTCGTCATCGGGTAGATGTCGGCGCCCATCTCTTTGCCGTCTTCGGTCTCGCTTTCCACGCGCACGACAATGCGCTGACTGTCGACGTAGTCGATGGTCCCGGACCGACGGGCCACGATCACCGCACCCGAATCGCGCGCCGTGATGTACTCCATGCCGGTGCCCACAAACGGCGCCCGAGCCCGGAGCAGCGGCACCGCCTGCCGCTGCATGTTCGATCCCATCAGCGCCCGGTTGGCGTCGTCATTCTCCAGGAACGGAATCAGCGAGGCGGCCACCGAGACGAGCTGCTTGGGCGAAACGTCGATGAACTGGACCTTGTCGCGTGGTGACAGAATGAAGTTGCCGGCTTCGCGGGCATTCACACGCTCCTGCTTCAACCGGCCCTCGTCGTCGAGTGAGGAGTTCGCCTGCGCGATGACGTACTGATCCTCCTCCCAAGCCGAGAGATAGAACGAATACGGCTCGAACTCGACGCCCTTCCGCCGCGAACGGCCGTCTTCCGAAACAAGCTCGTCGGCCTCGACGACCTCGTTGACCTTGTACTTGGGGTTGCCGCCAGCGTTGGTGATCAGGACGTAGTCGGTGACCCGGCCGTCCTTCACCTTGCGGTACGGCGACTCGATGAAGCCGAACTCGTTGATGCGGGCGTAGCACGACAACGACGAAATCAGACCGATGTTGGGGCCCTCCGGCGTCTCAATCGGACAGATGCGCCCGTAGTGCGTCGGGTGCACGTCGCGCACTTCGAAGCCGGCGCGCTCGCGCGACAATCCCCCGGGCCCGAGCGCGGACAGCCGCCGCTTGTGCGTGATCTCCGAGAGCGGATTGGTCTGATCCATGAATTGCGAGAGCTGCGACGATCCGAAGAACTCACGAATAGCCGCCATGACCGGCTTCGCGTTGATCAGGTCGTGCGGCATGGCGGTCGCCATTTCCTGGTAGACCGACATCTTCTCCTTGATCGCCCGCTCCATCCGGACCAACCCGATCCGGAACTGGTTCTCGAGGAGCTCGCCAACCGACCGGACGCGACGATTGCCGAGGTGATCGATGTCGTCGACGTTCGCAGGATTCTTCCGCAGCTTCAGCAGGTACTTGATGACCTCGTAGAAATCCTGCGGGTGCAGGATCTTCTCGTCGAGCGGCGTGTTCAGCCCGAGCTTCGTGTTCAACTTCAACCGGCCCACCCGCGAGAAGTCGTACTTCTGGGGGTTGAAGAACATGTTCTCGAAGAGCGATCGCGAGCTGTCGAGCGTCGGCGGATCGCCAGGCCGCAAGCGCCGATAGATCTCGATCAGCGCCTCCTCGTGCGTGTGGATCGGGTCCTTCTTGAGCGTCTGGCTGAGAATCGACCCGACTTCGTCCCGCTCGGGGAAGAAGATCTCGAGGCGATCGACGTTCTTCTCCTGCGCCATCGAGATGACGCGCGGCGTCAGCTCCTCGTTCGCTTCGAGGATGACCTCGCCGGTCGACGGATCGACGACGTCGGCGGCGGCGAAGGCGCCCTCCAGCTCGGCGTCCGAAATCTCCACCGCCTCCACGTTCGCACGCTTCAGGGCTTCAACGGCGTTCTTGGTGATCTTCTTGCCCGACTGCACCGTGAAATTCTCGCCGGGCACGACGATGTCCTTCGCCGCCCGAAGACCGACGAGGCTGTCGGCCACGGCCCAATAGAGCGTCCCGCCCTTGATGTACAGGCGATCCACGCTGTGGAACGCCCGGATGATCTCGTCGGCCGCGCGGAGACCGAGTGCGCGCAAGAACACCGATGCCAGAAACTTGCGCTTGCGGTCGATGCGGACGTACAGCAGGTTCTTCGTGTCGTACTCGAACTCCACCCACGAGCCGCGGTACGGAATGATCTGCGCGACATACAGCGTCTTGTCTTCGGAGTGGAAGAACGCGCCCGGCGACCGGTGGAGCTGGCTGACGATCACGCGCTCGGTGCCGTTGATGATGAACGTCCCGTTTTCCGTCATCAGCGGGATGTCGCCGAAGTAGACCTCCTGCTCCTTGATGTCGCGGATGGTCTTGACCCCGGTATCGGGATCCTTGTTCCAGACGACGAGCCGAATCGTCACCTTGAGCGGCACGGCGTAGGTCATGCCGCGCTCCTGACACTCGTCCACGTCGTACTTCAGCTTCAAGCCAACCGTATTGCCGCAGATGTCGCACGTATCGCCGCGCGCCTGGTTGGCCTTGCCGCAGCGCGGGCACAACACCTCTCGATCGCCGTAGGGATCGGCGACCAGCGTCTGTCCGCAGCCGCTGCACGGCTTACGGAGATGGTGCAGGCCGGCGAGCTTGCCGCACTTGCACTCCCAGTTGCCGATCGAGTACTCGATGAACTCCAGCGACGAATTCTCACGGAAGTCGCTGATCGGAAAGACGGACTTGAAGACCGACTGGAGCCCCGCATCCTCGCGCTCGCTGGGCAGACGGTTCATCTGCAGGAAGCGCTCGTAGGATTTCTTCTGAATCTCGATCAGATTGGGAATCGGGACGGTCGTCTTGATTTTCGAAAAGTCGATGCGCTCGCGATAGACGTTCTTGGGAAGGCTGTACATCTGTTCAAGACCTCGAGGAAAAACTGAGCGCGGTTTCTTTGGCGGCTAGAGGCCCGAGGCGAGAGACTTGGGTAAACCGCCCCAGTCCCCAGTCCCCAGCCTCCAGCCTCCAGCCCTTACAAGCAGCGCACTTGACTGAAGCGTCGCGCTACTTGATCTCGACCTTGGCGCCGACGTCCTCGAACTTTTTCTTGATGGCGTTGGCCTCGTCCTTCGGAACGGCCTCCTTGACCGGCTTGGGCGCGGCCTCGACGAGATCCTTCGCTTCCTTGAGACCCAGGCTGGTGACTTCGCGGACGACCTTGATCACGTTGATCTTGTTGCTCCCGACTTCGGTCAGCGTCACGGTGAACTCGGTCTTTTCTTCGACCGGAGCGGCTGCAGCCGCGCCGCCCGCCGCGCCCGGCGCCATCGCCATCGGCATCGCCGCGGCGGCTGACACGCCGAGCTCTGCCTCGAGTGTCTTGACGAGCTGCGAAAGCTCGAGGACGCTGATCCCCTTGATGTAGTCGACAACTTGCTGCTGCGTCACTTCGGCCATTTCTTTGTGCTCCTCTTGAAGCTCCCAGCTTCCAGCTTCCAGCTTCCGGCTTCCAGCTTTCACTTCGTGCTGCCCTGCTGGGAGCTGGCAGCTGAGAGCTGGACGCGACTCGTTACGATTCCTGTCGTTTCTTCTCCGCTTGCACCAGCACGCTCATCAGATCGCGCGGCGCGGCATTCAAAACGCTGACGATCTGCACCATCGGGGCCTGCAGCACGAACAGCAGCTTGGCGTACAGCTCCGGCTTGCCCGGCAGCGCTGCCAGATCGCTGACCTCCGCCGGCTTGATCGCGCGACCCTGCACGACCGCGGCCTTGATCACAAAGGTCTGCGCCGTCTTGGCAAAGGTCGTCAACGTCTTGGCCAGCGCGACCGGGTCCGTCGCCGTGTACGCAACCGCCGTGGTCCCCTCGAAGAACGGCGTCAACGACTCGAAGCTCGTGCCTTTGAGTGCCCGCCTGGCGATGGTGTTCTTGACGACCCGATAGCTCGCTTTCGCCGATCGCAGCTGGCGCCGCAACTCGGTCACCTGCGGCACGTTCAGCCCTCTGTAGTCGACGAGGACGGCGCTCTCGGAACCCTTGAAGGCGGCCTCCAACTTCTGGAGCTCGACTTCCTTGTCTGCCCTGGTTACTGCCATTGTTCAGAATCCTGTAGAGACTCGAGGCTGGGGACTGGGGACTAGAAAAAGCCATACACCCGAGCCGCCGGCCCCTCGCCTCCAGTCCCTAGTGCTTTACCACGTCGACGTGGGTCGTATCGATCCGTATTCCCGGGCCCATCGTCGATGACAACGTGACGCTCTTGAGATACTTGCCCTTTGCCGCTGCCGGCTTGGCTCTCACGATGCTGTCGACGAGGGCGTGCGCGTTGGCGACCAGTGAATCGGACGCAAACGATGTCTTGCCCACCGGCGCGTGAATGATGCCGGTCTTGTCGACGCGAAACTCCACTTTGCCAGCCTTGATCTCTCTGATCGCCTTCCCGATCTCGGCGCTCACCGTTCCGGTTTTCGGATTGGGCATCAGGCCGCGCGGGCCGAGCACCTTCCCGAGCTTGCCAACGGCGCGCATCATGTCGGGCGTGGCAACCACGGCGTCGAAGTCCATGAAGCCGCCCTGGATCTTTTCGACGATCTCCTCGCCCGCGACAAGGTCCGCTCCTGCTTCTTTTGCTTCCTGCTGCTTTTCGCCACCCGCAATTGCGAGGACGCGCTTGGTCTTGCCAAGCCCATGCGGCAGCACCACGGTGCCGCGGACCATCTGGTCGGCGTGCTTGGGATCGACTCCGAGCCGCACGCTCAATTCGACGGTCTCATCGAACTTGGCGTACTTGACCTTCTGGACGAGAGGCACGGCTTCTTCGATGGAATAGTTGCGTTCGCGTGTGACCTGCGCCCGCGCCGCCGTGAATTTCTTGCCGCGTTTTCGCATGTTGCTACTCTCGATATCCGGAAAGACGAAACGTTCGCACCCCACCCGACCTGTCAAATGACATCCAACCCCATCGATCGGGCCGTGCCCGCGACCGTTCTGATGGCCGACTCCAGCGAGTCGCAGTTCAAGTCCGGCATCTTGGTCTTGGCGATTTCCTCGACCTGTTTGGCCGTGACCGTGCCGACCTTGGTCTTATTGGGCTCGGCAGATCCCTTGGCGATATTGGCCGCGCGCTTCAGCAACACCGCTGCTGGTGGCGTCTTGGTAATGAAGCTGTACGACCGGTCCGCATACACCGTGACGACGACCGGGATGATGAGTCCCTCGTCCTTTGCCGTCCGGGCATTGAAGTTCTTGCAGAAGTCCATGATATTGACGCCCTGGGGACCGAGCGCCGTCCCGACCGGGGGCGCCGGCGTCGCCTTCCCGGCGGCAATCTGGAGCTTCACGAGGGCTTGTATCTTCTTTGCCATTGCTTCACAACCTAGACACCACAGAGGACACGGTGGACACGGAGGAAGAATCCCGTCTTGCTGTACGGATTAGAACCTCAGTGTCCTCGGTGTCCTCCGTGGTGGAGAGTTTCAGATCTTCTCCACCTGCAAAAAATCCAATTCCACCGGCGTCGATCGTCCGAAGATCGTCACCATCACTTTCAGCGTGTTCTTGTCGAGATTCACCTCATCGACCACGCCGTTGAAGCTGGTGAATGGCCCTTCATTGATTCGGACCTGCTCGCCCTTCTCGAACATGTACTTCGGCTTCGGCTTCTCGGCCGCCGTCTTCACCTGCGTGAGAATCTGCTCCACTTCGTCCTTGCTGAGCGGCGTCGGCTTCGCCCCGGCCCCGACAAAGCCGGTGACTTTCGGTGTGTTCTTCACCACGTGCCACGCATGGTCGGACATGTTCATTTCGACCAGGATGTAGCCGGGGAAAAACCGCTTGGCCGTCACCACCTTCTTGCCGGCGCGCATCTCGACGACATCCTCCGTGGGAATGAGGACCTCGCCGATCTCGTTCTGCAGGCCGTACGCCTGCACACGTTGCTGGAGTGATTCAGAGACTTTCTTCTCGAACCCCGAATACGTGTGAACGATGTACCAGTTCTTTGTCGCGACGTCGGTCATGCCCCACCGAACTTGCTGAAGATCCAACGCACCAGACTGTTCAACCCCAGATCGAGGACGAAGAGGTACAGCCCTAGAAACGTCGACGTGAGAATCACGACGACGGTCGTGGCGTAGACCTCTTTTTGCGTCGGCCACGTGACGCGCTTGAGTTCGTTGCGAACCTCGCTGAAGAACAGCCGCGCGCGTTCCAGGCGACCGCCGGCCATCCCTTTGACAGTGTCGAGTGAGGTTGTTTCGTTGGCTGCCATCTTTCCTCAGGGACTGGAGGCCTCCAGCCTCCAGCCTCTAGCCTCTAGCCTCTGATATTGGCAGGCCAGGAGGGAATCGAACCCCCAACCCCCGGTTTTGGAGACCGGTGCTCTGCCAATTGAGCTACTGGCCTGTGAAATTGCGAAGTGCACATTGCTCATTGCTGATTGGAATCGGCGATCGGTCTTCGGCAATCAGCGATTGGCAATTCAGCAATGGCCATGCGCCTCACTTTTGTTCCTTATGAGCCGTGTGCTTCCTGCAGAACCTGCAGTACTTGCTCAGCTCGATGCGCTCGGTCGTCTTCTTTCTGTTCTTGCTGGTGCTGTAGTTGCGCCGCTTGCACTCGGTGCACGCTAGCGTGATGAGATCTCTCATGTCTTCTCTCGCTCACGGCCTTCAAGGGCCCTACTCGATGACGTCGGTAACCGTCCCCGAGCCGACCGTTCGTCCGCCTTCGCGGATCGCGAACCGGAAGCCTTTTTCGAGCGCCACCGGAGCCATCAGCTCGCCGGTAATCGTCGTATTGTCGCCGGGCATCACCATCTCGACGCCTTCCGGCAGGTTCAGCGTGCCTGTGACGTCGGTCACCTTGATGTAGAACTGCGGGCGATAGCCGTTGAAGAACGGCGTGTGCCGGCCGCCTTCCTCCTTCGACAAAACGTAGACCGTGCCCGCAAACTTCGTGTGCGGCTTGACGGTGCCCGGCTTCGCCAGGACCTGCCCCCGCTCCACATCGTCTTTTTCGACCCCGCGCAGGAGCACGCCGATGTTGTCGCCGGCGACGCCTTCGTCGAGCAGCTTCCGGAACATCTCGACGCCGGTGACGACTTTCTTGTCAGTTGGTCTGAACCCGACGATCTCGACTTCCTCGCCGACCTTGACCTTCCCGCGTTCCACTCGGCCGGTGACGACGGTGCCGCGGCCGGAGATCGAGAACACATCCTCGATCGGCATCAGGAACGGCTTGTCCACCTCGCGCGGCGGAATCGGCACATAGCTGTCGAGCGCCTCCATCAGCTTCACGACGCCCGCGATACCTTCGGGATCGCCTTGCAGCGCCTTGAGCGCCGACAAGCGCACGACCGGCACGTCGTCGCCCGGGAACTCGTAGCCCTTCAGGAGCTCGCGAACTTCGAGTTCGACCAGGTCGAGAAGCTCGGGGTCGTCGATGGCGTCGACCTTGTTGAGCGCCACCACGAGATACGGGACGTTGACCTGACGGGCCAGCAGCACGTGCTCGCGGGTCTGCGGCATCGGGCCGTCGACCGCGCTCACGACGAGGATCGCGCCGTCCATCTGCGCGGCGCCCGTGATCATGTTCTTGATGTAGTCGGCATGACCCGGGCAGTCGACGTGCGCGTAGTGGCGGTTCGCGGTCGAATACTCGACGTGGCTCGTCGCGATGGTGAGAATCTTCGTATCGTCGCGGCGGCCCTGCGACTCCGACGCTTTCGCGACCTCGTCGTAGGAAATGAACTTCGCCCAGCCCTTGTCGGCGGCTACTTTCGTGAGCGCCGCGGTGAGAGTGGTCTTGCCGTGATCGATATGTCCGATGGTGCCCACGTTGACGTGCGGTTTGCTGCGATCGAATTTCTCTTTGGCCATGTGTGCGATCCTCGCGTGTGTCGATGAAGGCGTCTACCTCTCGTGGAGCTCGCGGGTCTCACCCGCTTGCCAGCAGCGTTCTGGAGCCGATGACCAGGATCGAACTGGTGACCTCGTCCTTACCAAGGACGCGCTCTGCCAACTGAGCTACATCGGCCTTCGCCGCTCGCGGCTGGGCCAACTCGCGGCTTCGGCCGACAAGTCGGCCGTTCTCATCGTGCAACCTTCAGTGGCTTGCCGACCGAAGCTCGCCGCCCGATCCATCAGCGAGCGAAGGTTGGAGCGGGAGACGGGGATCGAACCCGCGACCAACAGCTTGGAAGGCTGTGACTCTACCACTGAGTTACTCCCGCCTGCGCGCGCGCTCCCTCGCCAGTGCTGTCGGCCTCCGCGTCGCTTCAACCACGGCGGCAACTCGACCTGCCCCGCTGTAGCCGACGTCCACCGCCGCCGCTTCGCGGCTGCGTTGGACATCCTTCGCCATCTTCGCGGCTCGCTAGGCTTGCCATCCGAAGCTCGCTGAATGCGAGCGAAGGATGGTGGCGAGGGAAGGACTCGAACCTTCGAAGCCACTAGGGCGACAGATTTACAGTCTGCTGCGTTTGACCGCTCCGCAACCTCGCCAGTTGTTGTTTTGGAGTCTTCGACGTCTGTGTTCGTATTGATTCGCCCGATGGAGCTGGCGGAGGGATTTGAACCCCCGACCGGCTGATTACAAATCAGCTGCTCTACCGGACTGAGCTACGCCAGCCAGACAAATGTTGGACTGTAGCACGAGCTATGCCACAGGCGCAACCCCTCAATCGTCAATCCCTTGCCTCCACCGGCTGAGCTAGCAGGCCGATGGTCGCGCTTCCCGAACGTTCGGCTACCTCGTCTACTGACTGGGAATGCTCCGCTTTGGCGCCGAAGACTCAGCCGTTCCTTGACTGGTCCTGGCGCGCTGTCTGACCGCCTCGAAGAGCGCAATTCCGGTAGCGACGGATACGTTCAGGCTCTGGACGTGGCCCAGCATCGGGATGGACACCACCCAGTCGCAGCGCTCGCGCACGAGACGTCGCAATCCGGCTCCTTCGGCCCCGACAACCAGCGCAGTCGGGAGCGTGTAGTCAATCTGATCGTAGCGCGTCTGTCCATGGCCCGCGAGGCCGATCGTCCACAGGCCCGATTCCTTCAACGTCTCGAGCGCGCGGGCGATGTTGACGACTTCGGCAACCTTCACATGCGCAAGGGCGCCGGCCGAAGCCTTTGCCGCCGCGCCGGCAAGTTTAGCCGCGCGCCTCGACTGACGCACCACACCGTGAGCGCCGGCCGCATCGACAGTCCGGAGAATCGCACCAACGTTGTGCGGATCCTCGATGCCATCGAGCACGACGATCAATGCAGGACTCCCTGCCTGAGCGATCAGATCTTCGACGCCGAGCGCTTCGCCCGCCCGCAACGTGGCGGCAATGCCCTGGTGACTCGCCCCTTGTGTCTCGCGATCCAACTCGTCCGACGCAACGCGCCGAATCGCTACGCCTTGCCGTTCGGCGAGCCGGATCGCTGCGGCCACCCGCTCGTCGGCTCGGGACGACAGGCGAATGGCCGTCACGCGATGGGCCCGTAGCGCTTCAAGTACCGGATTGATGCCGTAGATGAGCATGTCGATCAGATTCAGGATAGCGGCACAACGGACGGTTACAGGCGCTCAACCGTCCGTACGAACATCGCGGCGCGTTCACGACAGCCCAGAATCGGAGGCACGCCGGCGTCGCGTGGCAGGTCGGCCCCCTGGTCGATTGCGGGCACGACGAGATCGAGCTCGGGACCGTCGGCCGACCCGGTGAGGGCGACTCGAATCGGATGAAAGAGCTGCTTCCCCTTCTGTCCGCTGCGGCTCTTCACCTCGGCCGCCACAGCTCGAAACCGTTCGCGGTCGAGCCGCGGCGCGCGCTCCAGTTCCTCGGCGAGCGCACGGACGACCCGCTGCGACCCTTCGGCGCCCATCTCTTCGCGCACGCTCGGATCGACGAGCACGTTTTCCGGCTCGTACCTGAAGACGGTGGAAAGCCGATCCGGGATTTGAGCGAGTCGATCGACCGAGGAGGTCGCGATTGCCATGATCGACGCGAGAAACGCGAGTCCCTGCGCAGCCGGGTTCATCTCGACGCCGGCCTCCCTGAAGTACGGAACGGACAGCTCCGCGATCCGCGAAGGATTCGCCTGCTTCAGATAGTGCCGGTTCACCCAGGCCAGTTTCTCTTCATCGAAAACGCCTGAAGAGTGGCCGATTCGATCGAGCGAAAACCGCCGGGCGAGCTCCTGAATCGTCAGCAGTTCGCTGGCATCACCCGATGAACCGTCGGCGGCCGCCCCGCGTGGAGACCATCCGATCAGCGCCAGGTAGTTCACCAGCGCTTCAGGCAGATAACCCTTGGCCCGAAACTCGGCAACCGAGGTCGCGCCGTGCCGTTTCGAGAGCGGACTGTGATCGGCTCCCGTCACAAGCGCCAGATGAGCAAATACTGGCGGGGGAAATCCGAGCGCTTCATAGAGCAGGATCTGCCGCGGCGTATTCGAAATGTGATCCTCGCCCCGAATCACGTGCGTCACTTCCATCAACGCATCGTCGACCACCACCGCGAAGTTGTACGCCGCCGTGCCGTCCGAGCGGACGATGATCGGGTCGCCAATCACCTGGATCGGAAAGCGAACGCTTCCACGAACGACATCCTGAAAAACGACATCGTGGCTTTCCGGAACGCGGAACCGAATGGCCGGCCGATCGCCGCTGTCGATTCGAGCCTGGACCTCGCGCTTTGAAAGGCCGCCGCATGGACACACCGACCGTGCGGTGTGGCCTTGCTCTGCGCCAGCCGCGCGCTCGTCCTCGATTTGCACGGGCGGACAGAAACAGTAATAGGCTTGCTCGCCTGCCAGCAGTTTCTGTGCAAAGGATGCGTAGAGCTGATGCCGCTCCGATTGTCGGTAGGGGCCCCGCACTCCACCGATGTCCGGCCCTTCGTCCCAGTCGAGACCGAGCCAGCGAAGATCTTCGAGGATGGCCGCCTCGGACTCGCGTGTCGAGCGCAGAGCATCGCTGTCTTCGATCCGCAGGATGAACGATCCGCCCTGGCCGCGCGCCAGCAGCCAATTGAACAGCGCCGTGCGAGCGTTACCGACGTGGAGGTAGCCGGTCGGACTGGGGGCGAACCTCAAACGCATAGTCAATTCTAGATTTGAGAATTTGAGGATGTGAGAATTTGAGGATTTGAAGGTTCTCAAATTCTCACGTCCTCAAATTTGTCCGGTTTCCCTTCTTCGAATCATCGCCACCGCATGGACCGCAATGGCTTCGCCGCGTCCCAGGTCGCCAACGCCTTCGTTGGTCTTTCCCTTGATGCTGACGCGGTCCGGGGACACACCAAGGGCATCCGCAATGTTGCGTCGCATCTCGTCGACATACGGGCGCAACTTGGGACGCTCCGCGATCACGACCACATCCACGTTCACCACGGAACAGCCACATTGCCGAACAAGACCGGAAGCGCGACGAAGCAGTTCGAGGCTCGAGGCGCCCGCCCACTCTGGCGCCGTGTCCGGGAAATGACTTCCGATGTCGCCGGCGCCGCCCGCGCCGAGCACGGCATCCGTCACTGCATGACAAACGGCATCCGCGTCCGAATGACCAAGGAGTCCGCGCTCGAACGGAATCGTGACGCCGCCGAGAATGAGCGGCCGTCCCGCCACGAGGGTATGAAGGTCGTAGCCGATGCCGACATGCTGCACGGAGGTTTCCTGCCCTTCCCGGGTCCGTACAATCGCTTCCGCCAGCAGTAGATCCTCCGGGACCGTGATCTTGATGTTCGACGCCTCACCCTCGACGAGTCGGACTGGATAACCGGCTCTTTCGACCAGCGCCGCTTCGTCGGTTGCCTCCAGGTTCGATGCCAGGGCGGCTTGCAAGATACTGCGACGAAACGCCTGCGGCGTCTGCGCCAGAAAAATCGACTCCCGCGGCAGCGTCTCGTGTACGAACCGCGTGCCGCTCTCGCCAGCACGTTTCACGGTGTCCCGCGCGGGCAGGGCGGCCAATGCGGCACCGCACTCGACCGTCGCGGCAATCGTGCGGTCGATCAGGCGCGCGGAGACAAACGGTCGAGCGGCATCGTGGACCAGGACGATGTCGGCGTCTCCGGCAACCTTCTCGAATGCGCTTGCCACAGAATCTCGACGCCGCTCGCCCCCATTGACGATTCGCACAGGCTTCGCGGTCGAGCGCAAATAGATCGGCGGATTGTCGACGAGCTCGGACGGCAGCGCCACTACGACTTCCTGGATCGCCGGATGCTCGAGAAATGCCGACACGCTGCGCTCGAGAATGGGACGGCCACCAACCGAGAGCAGTTGCTTGACATGGCCGCTGCCAAGTCGCTGACCTCGTCCGCCGGCCGCGATGATCGTCGAGATGAACATGTTCGAGTGCGAAACTCGATTATATCGTGCGGATCATGGGCGCTGGTGCAACGCGTGAAGCGCTGCGTGCCTGGTCCTGGGCGCGATCGATGCCTGGTGCGCTCACGAGGCGCGGGCTGATTCGAACTGATGCGACTCGACCGTCGCCGCCACGATGCCGTGGACGCGTTCGGCGAGCAATTTGGCATCGTTCGTCGTCGGTGCCTCGAGCGCCGCCGGCTGAATCGGGTCGTGCACGACCAGCGTCACCTGGGCGGGCTCGGCCCGCAGGCGTCCCTTGGGCATGATTCGACGCGTGCCAATCACTGCAAGAGGGACGATCGGCAGGCCTGCTTGGATCGCCAGAAGGAAGCTGCCCGCTTTGAAGCGCGCCACGTGTCCGCCCGCGCTGCGCGTCCCCTCGGCGTAAATGATCAGCGAAAGGCCTTCCGAGACCAGCGCTCCCCAGCGCCTGAGAATGCCGGAGCGATCGGGATGCTTCCGATCCACGAACAAGTGCCCGCCACGCTTGAGGTGCCAGCCGAGCACCGGGAATCGCGCGAGTGACTCCTTGGCGATAATCCTCAGCTGAAAGGGCAACGAGCTGAAGATCACCGGCGTGTCGTAGTGGCTTTGGTGGTTGGCCACAAAGATGTAAGTCTTGCCCGGCGTGAGCCGATCGAGACCTTGGACCGTCACCTGGATGCCAGTCGTTTTGAGAATCAGCCACGACCAGGCTCGCGCACAACGATGGGCAAAATGTCCACTCCGATCGAACACGCTCGACACGAGCGACGCCGTCCCGAGGCCGATGGTGTACGCGCTGATGGCCGGAATCAAGTAGAAGACCGTTCGCCACCAGTGATAAGGAGGAACGCTCACAAATTGAACTAGTTTTTCGGCGCGTCAGGGGGTGGCTGGAACTGCTCTTCGGTGCGCACGTTGAATTGACGAAATCGATCGTAGGTAGCTGCGCCCGCCACTACTTCGTTGCCAACCCAGAAGTCTTCGCGCATCTGATATGGAACGGCGATCTGAAAACGCTCGTCGAACCGGAACGACGTGGTGATCGTGTCCAACTCGCTGAGCACGAGCTCCGTCTTCACGACGCGTCCGGTCTCGCCTTGTAGCCAGATACGGCCCTTGACCGGGAGATCACCTTCGGGCAGCGACCGAAGAAGCGTCGGGCGGGTCTCCTCCTTGAACTCGAGGATCCAGATATCCGTTCCAAGCTCCGGGTCCGGCCCGCGAAGCGAGAAGCGAAATCGCGGTTGATAGTAGGTCTGGAGGAATCCGATCGCGATGAGAGGATTGTTCACGGTCCGCGCCGCGCCGGCGATATTGAATCGGGCGCCTTCCTCGGCTATTTTCCGGGCCCGGTCGACGGCCACGTCAAGGGGCTCCAGAAAAAGCTGCGTCAACCGCTCCTCGCGGTCCCGCACGGGTTCACCGTTGACGGCAAACACATCCCTGAACGCGTACGCCCAGCGCTTGTCCGGCGATTGGACGAGGAGAAAATCGGACGTCAGCTCTACATGGCGCGGCAATCCACCTGCCGGCATCGCGGATTTGGGGGCGCCGCGAGGGCGCGACAGAGGAAACGTCTTCGAATCCTGGACGTATCTTTCCTCGGCGACGACATTGACGAACCGATCGACGAACTGCTCGAGATAGGCCGCTCCGCGGGCGAGGAGCTCCTGCGTCCGGTTGCGCTGCGCCGACAGATCGGCGCTCGAGAGGGCAGCCACAGCGACAACCAGAAGCGCCAATCTCGGCGTCATTGCACAATCACTGTCACTGAAGACCTGAACTATAGCAGGGCGTCGAGCGCCCCGCCGACCGTACGGACGCCCACCAACTCGCATTGACCTGGCGGGTCGCTTCCTTCGTCCCGGCCGCCGTCGATGTTGGCCTCCGGCATCACGCAGCGACGAAACCCCATCTGTGCCGCTTCTCGGACGCGGAGATTGGCCTGAGTAGTCCCGCGGATCTCGCCCGCAAGTCCGACCTCCCCGAATACCGCAGTACCGGACGGAATCGCCCGGTTGCGCACGCTCGATGCAATGGCCGCCAGGACGCCAAGGTCGGATGCAGGCTCGTCGACAGTCATCCCGCCAGCGACGTTGACGAATACATCGTCACCCGCGAGGTTGAGACCGGCGCGCTTCTCGAGAACGGCGAGGAGCAACGACAGGCGCTGCTGATCCATCCCACTCGCCATCCGCCGGGCGTTACCGTAGGTGCTGGAGCTGACGAGCGCCTGCACTTCGACCAGAATCGGTCGGGAGCCTTCGACCGAGCACAAGACGACCGACCCCGGAGCATCCGAGAGACGCTCAGCGAGAAACAGCTGTGAAGGATTCGGAACCGGCCGCAGTCCGGCCGACGTCATTTCGAAAACGCCGAGCTCACTGACCGCTCCGAAGCGATTCTTGACAGCACGCACGACGCGATGGGAGTGATGACGTTCGCCCTCGAAGGACAGCACGGTATCGACGACGTGCTCGAGGGCTTTGGGCCCGGCGAGGCTCCCGTCTTTCGTCACATGGCCTACGAGGAATACCGGAATGTTCTGGCCTTTTGCCGCGAACAGGAGCTGAGTCGCCGCCTCGCGGACCTGTCCGATACTGCCGGGCGGCGACTGAAACTTCAGCGAAAAAATCGTCTGCACCGAATCGACGATGACGAGCCCCGGTTTGACGCGAGCGATTTCTTCGAGGATGCGCTCGAGACACGTCTCGGCGAGGAGATAGAGCGGCGCATTGCCGACGGTCAACCGCTCGCCGCGTGACTTGATCTGGTGCTCGGACTCCTCGCCCGAGCTGTACAACACCGGGCCGATGGTTCGAGCCATCCCCGCTGCCGCCTGCAACAGCAGCGTCGACTTGCCGATGCCCGGCTCACCTCCGAGCAGGACGAGCGACCCGGGCACGACGCCCCCTCCGAGCACGCGATCGAACTCGCCGATCCCCGTCGACAAGCGAGCGTTGTTCTCGACCTGAATCTCCGAATAGAGGCGAGCCAGAGCGGGGCGGCCGGCCCCAGCATAGCGATGGAGCGCAGCGCCGCCGGCGTCTTGTGCTTGAACGCGTTCTTCGACAAAGGCATTCCAGGCGCCGCAATCGGGACAGCGGCCCAGCCACTTCGGCGACTGCGAGCCGCAGTCCTGGCAGACGAAGACAGTCTTCGGCGATTTCATGAGTCGGGTAGGTCGGGTAGGTCAGGTGAGTCGGGCAGGTCAGGTGGGTCGGGTAGGCTTGGTGGGTGGTGTCCCACTTTTGCGCCTGCCTGACCCACCCGGCCCACCAGACCGACCTGACCAACGAGACCTAGGTAGTGTAGACCCGTTCTATGCGACTTCCGATCCGGCACACGATCTCCCATGGAATCGTGCCGATGACGGCCGCCATCTCACTGGCGTCGATGTGTTCGACATCGCCGGATGGCAGTTCTTGTGAGCCGATCATCACGACCTCGTCGCCCGGAGACGCGTCCAGGCCGGTGACGTCCGCCATGAGCATGTCCATGCACACCGACCCGACGATCGGCGCCCGCCGGCCACGAATGAGCACGGCCCCTCGGTTCTCAAGTCGCGTGTCGAGCCCGTCAGCATATCCAGCTGGAACGATGGCGATTGTTCTCGGTCGGTCGGCGGTGAATTTGACGCCATACCCCACCCCTTCCCCGGTTCGAATGCCCTTGACGCCGACGACGCGGCTGCGCAGCGTCATGGCGGGTGTCAACCGAATATCTGTCGCCAGCGGCGGCGGCACGATGCCGTACAGGAGCAGGCCGGGGCGAACCCGTTCGTACCAGACGCGAGCGTCCAGAAGCAGCGCCGCGCTGTTGCAGGCATGCCGAAATCGTGGCCGTCCGCCGAACGACGCGATTTCGGCCATCGCGCTCTCGAACCGCGTTCGCTGCTCCAGGAAGAGCGGCGGGGCGGAAACGTCGGCCGTGGCGAAGTGCGTGTAGACGGCGTCGAGCTCGAGATTCTCGCTGGCGAGCAGGTCCGGAAGGGTCCGACGCAGGTTGTCGTGCCGAAAGCCCAAGCGGTTCATGCCCGTGTCGATCTTGAGGTGATAGCGGATGCGCCGTCGATATCGCGCGGCAACAGCTTGGACTGCCCGGGCCGCGCCGGGCGTCGAAATGGTCGGCGTCAAACGACAATCGAACAGGCCATCGAGGTCGCTGACGCTCAGCGCACCAAAGACAAGAATTTCCGCCGTCACACCGGCCGCACGAAGTGCCGCTCCTTCTTCGATGTCGGCGCAGGCCAGCAGATCGGCGCCGGCGTCCTCGAGGGCGCGGCCCACTTGCGCCGCGCCGTGGCCGTACGCGTTGGCTTTCACCACCGCAATCACGCCGGGCGGATTCGACCGCCTCGAACCTGCAAGATGATCGCTGATGGCGCGGAAGTTGTCCTTGATGGCGTTCAAATCGATGCGCGCGACGGTCGGACGAATCATTGACTCCTGGGCCTCCTCAGTCGTCTATCGAAAGCTGGTCCCGTAAAAAACGACTTGCGGGCGAGCTAGGCGGCAGCGTCGACGAGTTGGGACCCGCCTTTATAGAACAGACCTACCGCCGCCATTTGCACCAGATGCTGCAGGTCATTGTGATTCAAGTGCCGGTGCAGATCGAATCCACTCTGCTGAACAGCGGCCGCAATGAGCGTGACGACGACACCCGCGAGAATCCACCTTGCCGCGGGTCGGCGATCGGCCGGTACTGCTGCTTGCAGCATCGCGACGCCGAGCATCGCGGCGCCGTACTCGGCGATCACATAGACGAAGTCATCGTGACGAAGCATCCACGCCACGTAGCCGAGAAACTGTCCCCACACCACGGCCACCAACCATCGTCGGACCGCGCCAGCCACTGCCGCTGCGAGTGCACCCGTCAGCAGCAGGCACGCCGCCAGGCCCACAGCGAGCGTGGTCGCCGTCCACAGCGCACGCGCCAGAGACTCCGGCAGCGCGGTCGCGAAGCCGTGGTAGGTGCCGCCGAGGAAACTGCCCACGGCCGCCGTCACAAATCCGAGCCCCCAAGAGCGAACGGAACGCTGCTGTGCCGTCACGAGCAGACGCCAGCCGAGCCATCCGCTCAGCGCGGCGAGGGCATAGTCTGTCAGCAGCGTGCTGGGTTCAGTCAGCATCGGCGCTGTCAAGGATGTGGCGGGACGATCGGCAGCAGGATTCGCGAAAGTGTACGCGGGCCGTGATGTACGGCCTGCATGGAAACAGCCGCCGCGGTTGCCGAGGGGATGGGGGTGTCGGTATTCGGATTGCGATCAAATCTCGGGAAGTTGCTGGCCGCAACCTCGAGCCTGATGCGATGACCCTTCTGAAACACCATGCTGGTTGGCCAAAGGGCGATCTCAATCTCAACGGGTTCGGTGTTGACAGGGTTCGCAGCGGCCCGGTATCTGGCGCGGATGATACCGTCTGTCACGTTGTAAGCGGCTCCGTCGGGATGAACGTCCACGAGCTTCGCCGTGAAGTCCGCGCTCGGAGTCGACGCGGCGGCATAGAGGACAACGGATAGCGGACCCGTCACTTCGAGAGCGTTGGTCAGCGGAGATGTGCTGTAGACCAGCACGTCGTTCCTCGCCTCGACATCATTCTGCAGCATGGGACCGCCACCCGGGCCGAGTGTGGCGCCGCCACGTGTCGGAACCGGGTGCTCCGGGTCGCTGGTAAGAACATCGGGCCGTTCGACCTCGGTCGGCGCTTCGAGTGACAGCAGCCCGTCACCAGCCGCAGAGTTCGCCCTCCCGCCGCTCCGCAGGTACCAGGCCGTCGGAATGGCGCGCGCGAGCGGCCATTCCTGCTCGTCGCGCCAGAGATTGGCGCCCATCACGTACAAGCGGACCGGAGCGTTTGCCTGGACGCCCGACCCATGCGAACGAAGCTGGCGATCGAACCAGGGGATGCTCGGCGCCAGGCTTTCGAGTCGATAGTTTCGATTCGTGACGCCGCCAGGGAGGACCACGGTCTCGGCGTGCGCCCAGGGCCCGACGATCAGGCGCGTCGCTTCCGCGACGTCGGAACGCGCCTCACGGCGAATGCTCGAAAAATCGGCGAGCTGACCCGGCAGGAACGGATCGAACCATCCGGCCATCAACAAGGCCGGCGCTTGCAGGCGCGCGGCGCGGTCCTCGCCGTCGATCGCCCGCCAGTACGAATCGCGATCGGGATGGTTGACCCAATCGTCGAAAAAACCGATCGGTCCGACCGCGCGGTCATCGGCTTCGATGAGCGGGAACCCGTTGAAGCCGCGTGCCAGTGCTTCAGGATTCGGCGCCTCGTCTTCGGATCCCCGACTTCTCACGGCCCAGAACAGGCCGCTCGCGAGGGAAAACGCGCCCCCGGGATAAAACATCCCGTAGAAATCCGTGCTGCAAATCTGCATCATCAGCGCCGCGCTTCCCGACGGCGGGGCCGGCACCGCGTCGGCGAGTACCCATTGGGTGTAGCCGAACGTCGAGCCTCCCCACATTCCCAGCCGTCGATCGAACCACGGCTGCCGGTTCAACCACTCGAGCGTCTCGAGGCCGTCGCGGCGCTCGTCAATCAGCGGGGCGTAGCGCCCGCCCGACCCATACCTCCCGCGCGTTCCCTGAATGACGACCGTGTACCCTCGCTCGGCCCAGTACCGCCCGACGATGGTCGCGAAGAGCCGATTGGTGATGGTTTTCGACAGCGGAATTCGGACAAGAATCGTCGGCGTGGCCCCCGCGCGCACTGGCCGGTAGAGGTCTGCAACGAGTGCCACGCCGTCGCTCGTGTTCATCGTCACGCCGCGGTCGATGCGAACAGCATATTCCGGACGGCGCGTGTCGAGAGCCCACGCGAGCAGCGAAGGAGCTAGCAGATAAGCCACCCAGCCGCACAATGCGACGGTCAGGCTCGCCAGGATCGCGACCTTGAAGAGAACCCCGCGAACGGTCCGCACCGTCGACCCGACCACCGGCGCTTCGCGAACGTGGTAGGCACCGAGCACCAGGACGAATGCTGCGAGTATCCAGTGAAAGAAAATCGGTATCGAGCCGCCCGACCAGCGCTCGAGAGGATAGAGGGACATGCGAACGGCGTAGCGGACGACCATGACGGCCGCATACAGAGATCCGAGCGCGATCAGCGCGGACCCGAGTCGGCGTCGGGGGATCGCGAAGAAACCGCGGCCACGCGTAAGGTCAGTGGCAATCTTGCCGAAGGTCAGAATGATTGCGATCTGGCTTGCCAGGAGCGGTGGATACGCCAGCGTGCCCGAGAACCACTCCTCCCACGGCGGCAGGAAGCTTCCAAAGCCGACCGCAATCGCCAGCTGGGCTGCGACCCTCAGAACGAACAAGCCGAGAAGCGCCCAGAGCGCCGACCCGTAGCGCGTGGGCGTCGGGCTCACAGCGCTCCGGCGAACATGCCTTTGTAGTGGCGGTACCACTCGCTCTGGAATCGTTCGTCGGGGTCGTGCTTCTTCTTCAGGCGAAGAAATTCAGGCAGCTGCGGGTAACAGGCCTCCACCTGGGATCGAGTGGCCCAGCGGTGATAGGTGAGGTAATAGCGGCCGCCGCGTTCGATCGCCATGTCGATGAGCGCGCGGAACGCCTGCCCGGCCTGATCGAGGCCATGCGGCGTGTGAACGACGTGCAGATTGAAAATGATGCAGGCGTACGGTTCCGTCGCCCAGCGCAGAAAGCTTTCATCGTCTTTTTCGATCAGGCGTACCGTGCCATAGATGATCGGAACGCCGTTGGTCCGAAATGTCTGCGCGACCTCGGCCATGAAATCCGGCAGCCGAGGCCTCGGTACGTAGATTTCCGTAATCATCTCGGTTGCCGGATCCTGCGCACCGAGGCGCGCATCGATGCCCTTGTGGTAATCGTCCAGGTACGCGGCGAGCTGATGCGTGTCCGACCAATACAGCTGACCATTGGTCGAGAGGTAGTACTGCGAGTATTCGCGGAAGGCCGCGGCCTTGTCGCCGTGCGCGGCCAACAGCAGTCTCCGCCAGTCGTCGTCAACGAGCTCGCGTTGATCGTTCGGCATTGGCGTCGACGGATCAACCGGCTTGTAGCAGGAGAACACGCCACGCCGGAGATAGTCGTCGGACTTTTCGTCGATGGCGAACTGAAAATCGCCGAAGAGGAACCCCTCCGCGATGCGGCGCTCGAATGCGGCCGGCAAGTCGTCGATCAACCGGACCTCGACGATCCGCTGGACCTTCTGCCTGGGCATCAGGCGAAGCTTCACCGTCGCAATCGTGCCGACCAGACCGTAGCCGCCGATCGCCAGCCGAAAGAGCTCGGTGTTCTCTTGACGGCTGCATGTGCGCGCATCGCCTCGAGCGTCGACCAGCACGAATGACTCGACATCGCCGATGATCGGCTTCATCGTCAAGCCGCGGCCGTGCACGTTGGCGGCCAGCGCGCCGCCGATGGTCAGCCGATCGGCGCCGGTCTGCTTTTGCGCAATCCCCCACTGCTTTGATGCCTTTCTCTGACGCCGCGCGAGATCGTCGATGAGCGCAGGCCACATGATGCCGGCTTCGACATCGACGACGCCGGCTGAGGAGTCCAACCCGAGGACCTTCGAGAAGCGGCGCATGTCGAGCAGCGTGGCGCCTGCCGCGAACTGCTGGCCCCCCATGGCGTGCCGCCCGCCGGCGACCGAGATGCCTCCGGCCTCTCTGGCCGCTCTTCGGACGGCGGCGCGCAGCGACGCGACCGAGTCGATTGGGACGATCCTGCCTACGCGTGTGGGGTTGAGCTGCGAATGGATGTCATTGACCAGGGTTCCGGCCGACTCCGCCCCGATTGCTGGCCACGCGGGATGCAGCGCAGCCAGGCCCGCTGTTTTCAGAAACGCTCGGCGATGCACGCGCACGCACGACTCCCTTCTAGTGGTGCCTGAGCGACTTCGACGGTTCGGGCCGAATGTCGACTGATCATCGGGTTCGGGCACCTGCCCGTGGTATCGGTGTTTCGCGGGATGCTCTTAAGCGGCACCGACGGCGAGGTTCTCGAACCTCGTGAACTCTCGAATGAACGCGAGCTTGACGACTCCGGTGGGACCGTTGCGCTGCTTGCCGATGATCAATTCGGCGACGCCTTCGTTTTCGGGAGGTGGCTGGCTCTTGTCGACGTACAGGTCCTCCCGGTAGATGAAGACGACAACATCTGCATCCTGCTCGAGAGCGCCCGACTCGCGCAGATCGGACAGTTGTGGACGATGATCGGAGCGCGCTTCGGGCGCGCGGCTGAGCTGCGACAGCACCACGACGGGCACGTTGAGCTCCTTCGCCAAACCCTTCAGCGATCGGGAAATCGACGCGACCTCGAGCGTCCGGTTCTCGAACCGCCCGCGGCCCTGCATGAGCTGGATGTAGTCGACGATGACGAGATCCAGCGAGTGCTCGGCGGCGAGACGCCGGCACTTCGCGCGCATCTCGAGAACGCCGATCGACGGTGAATCGTCGATGAAGATCTTGGCTTCGCTGAGGGTCCCGATCGCCTGAGAGAGCCGACCCCAATCCCGCTCGCCCAGGAATCCACGGCGCAACCGGTGGGCGTCGATCCGCGCTTCGGCCGTCAGGAGACGGAGGAAGAGTTGCTCCTTCGACATTTCCAGGCTGAAGATGCCGACCGTTCTGGCTGTCTTCGTCCCGACATGTTGAGCAATGTTCAGCACGAGACTCGTCTTCCCCATCGACGGCCGCGCCGCAACGATCACGAGGTCGGATGCCTGCAGTCCCGACGTCATCTCGTCGAGGTCGGTGAAGCCGGTCGGCACCCCGGTGATCAGTTCTTTGCGCGCGTGGAGCTTTTCGATGGTGTCGAGGCTCGATTGGGCCAGATCCCGCAGCGAGACGAATCCATCGCGGACCTTGGCGTCGGCGATCGCGAAAATCGCGTGTTCGGCGCGGTCCAGAATGACGTCGGCCTCTTCTTCTGCCTCGTACGCGGTCGCAAGAATCTTGTTCGCCGAGAAGATCAGATGTCGGAGCGTCGATTTCTCTTTGATGATCCGGGCATAGTGCTCGACGTTGGTCGACCGGGGCACCCCGTCGACGAGCGCCGTGATGTACGCGGGCCCCCCGACGTTTTCCAAATCGCCCGAACGCCCCAACTCCTCCTTGAGCGTCACCAGATCGATCGCATCACCGCGTTCGACGAGCTTGACCATCTTGTCGAAGATGCGGCGGTGCGCATCGCGATAGAAGTCGTGGGCGTCGATCACCTCGGCCGCAAGGTTGAACGCGTCGTTGTGGAGCAGGATGGCCCCCAGAACCGAGCGCTCGGCTTCGAGGTTGTGCGGGAGCGTCCGTTCAGCAACAGCGACGTCGGCCATACCGGAATGGACTGACAGGCGAGGACGAGAGTGTAGCAGAGGGTGGAGAAAGTGAGAAGTCTGAAGTCACTTGAGACTTCACACGTGAGACGTGAGACTTGAAACTTGAAAGTCGCTACTCACCCTACCCTTCGGCGACGACGCGCACCTTGACGGTCGCGATGACCTCGCGCTGAAGCCGGATTGGGATGTCGAAGTCGCCGAGCTTCTTGATCGGCTCCGGCAGCAGCATCTTCCGCCGGTCGATGTCGAATCCCTTGCCCGCCAGCGCCTCCGCGATATCAGACGTTGTCACCGATCCGTAAAGGGCTTCGGTCTCTCCGACTTTACGTGCGATGAGGACCTCGAGATTTGCCATCCGTTCGGCCATCGCCTCGGCGACCCTCTTCTCGTCGGCTTCCCGCACCTCGAGCTTGGCACGCTCGCGTTCGATCTGCTTCTTGTTGCCCTCGGTCGCCAGCAGGGCCAGCTTCCGGGGCAGGAGATAGTTTCTCGCGTAACCGTCGGCGACTTTGACGATCTCGCCGCGGCGTCCGAGGTTGTCGATGTGCTCTCGAAGAATGACTTCCATGATGTCTCACTCAGAATTGTGCGTCGTCCACCGGGCGCCTGGTTGGTGCCCGACCAGGAACCTCGACCCAGAGCACCAGGCACTGCCTCAATCGGTCACATAGGGAATCAGCGCGATCTGGCGCGCGCGTTTGATCGCCGTCTGCAGCTTACGTTGATGCATGGCGCAGGTTCCGGAGATCCGGCGCGGCATGATCTTGCCCCGCTCGGGCACGAACGGTCCGAGCAGCTTGACATCCTTGTAGTTGATGTCGTCGATCTTGTCCGCACAGAACTTGCAGACCTTGCGTCGGCGGAACATGGGCCGCCGCTGGCCCTGCGTCTTGTCGGAAGACTTCTTGTCTCCGCGGCCGCGCCGCCCGCCGCCCGAGCGTCCTTCTCCAAATGCCATCTCAGGCCTCCATTCCTTCGAAATGATCGTCATCATCGGCGTCGGCCTCGGCGGGCGGACGTCCCTCACCGGGCTGCCGCTGCGGCGGGAGGCCGCGCTTCACGCGCCGGCGCTCGGACTCGGTCTGCCGCTTCGTGCGGGTGCGGTCGACGACCTTCTTCTCTTCGTCGACGCGGACGACCAGGTGACGCACGATTTGATCCATCACCTTGAGCCGGCGATCGAGCTCTTTCACGAGATCGCCAGACCCATTGATGACCTCGAGGACGTAGATGCCTTCCTTGTGGGGCCCGATTTCGTACGCCAGCTTGCGCCGACCCCAGGTCTCGGTCTTTTCGATTTGTCCCTTCATCCGGGAGACGATCGCATCGATCTGCTCGTGAACTTCGGTGACCTGCTGTTCGGCGGTGTCGGGAGGAAGGATGTAGACGAGCTCGTACTGTCGGTCTGTCATGAAGTGCTCCTTCTGGATGCACATCGTTCAGCGCGATGCTGTCTCGAGGTGCAGCCACCTCCTGGGTGGCAAGGTGCGCGCGCGCCGCGCGCTATTCGGTCGTTGCCGGATCGCCGCCGTTGTACCCGTTCATCACCGCGGCAATCCCTGAGGTGACGAACGTCTCTGCCGCATCGGCGGCGCGGGCCACCATGCGTTCGACCTCGGGCTGCTCCTCGGGCTCGAACCGCGACAGCACATGGTCCGCGAGATCGCGGCGTCGCGTCTTGCCGTCAGAACCGTCAGGCCCTTCCGGACCGCGCCCGATACCGACACGCAGCCTCGAAAAATCCTCGCCGAGGTGCCCGATGATCGATTTCAGCCCGTTGTGCCCGCCTGCCGACCCCCGCGCTCGAGCCCGCAACCTTCCCAACGGAAGCTGCGCTTCGTCGACGATGATCAGAAGCTCGGCGAGATCGATCTTATAGTAACGAACGAGCTCGCCCACAGCCTGGCCGCTTTCGTTCATGAACGTCAGAGGCTTGGCCAGGAGCGTCACGACGCCGTCGGGGTCGCGCCATCTCGCCACAACCGCGTTGGCCGGCGCCGACAGGAACACGACCCCCGCCCGTCCCGCGATCTCGTCGACCACCGCAAAGCCGACGTTGTGTCGCGTGCCGCGATACTTTGCGCCGGGATTGCCGAGGCCGACGATCGCTTTCACGAATCGGGCTCTTACTTCTCCTCCTCGGCCTCTTCCTTCTTGCCCTTCTTGATGACCTCTGGCTCTGCCGGCACCGCCACCGTCGTCGCCACCGCCGCCGCATCCGCCGTGGCCGCCGCTTCCTCTGCCTTCGGCAAAATGACGTGGACGAGCATCATGTCGGGGTCGCTCTTCGTCGTCCACTTGACGTTCGTCGCGATCTCCCGGACGCGGACGCCCTGGTGCAACATCAGCTCGCTCACATCGATTTCGACATGCTCGGGAATGTCGCCCGGCAGGCACTCGATAGCGATCTCGCGCCGGATGAATTCGAGAATGCCGCCCTGCTGCTTGACGCCCTTTGGTTCGCCCTTCACCACGACGGGAATGGTCACTTGGATGGCGCGGTCCATCGCGATACGGTAGAAGTCCGCGTGCAGCAGCTGATGGGTGACCGGATCGAGCTGATACTCCTTGACCAGGACCCGCGTGTCGGACCGACCGGCCAGCTTCAACGAGATGAGCGTATTCGCGCCGGATTCCGAGTGAAGGATCTTGAGGAGCGCCTTTGGATCCACCGCAATCGGCGTGGCCTCTTTGCCAGCGCCATCGCCGGCTGCGCCGTACAACACGGCGGGAACACGACCCTCGCGGCGCGTCCGACGCGCCTCGTTTTTCCCAAAGCTGTCACGACTTGAGGCTTCGAGTACCGGCTTCCATCTTCTCCCTCTTGCGCTGCAGAGGCTTGAGACTGGGGGCTAGGGACTAACCTCCAGCTGGCCTCTAGACGAATAACGACGACACCGAGGTTTCCTCGTGAATGCTCTTGATCGCCTGTCCGAGCAGGCGCGCGACCGAGAGAACGACGATCTTGCGACACGCCGCGCCAGCCGGAGACATTGGAATCGTATTGGTGACGATCAGCTTGTCAATCGGCGACTTCTCGATGCGTTGGATCGCCGGACCGGACAACACACCGTGCACAGCGCAGGCAATCACACGGGCGGCGCCATTCTCCTTGAGGGCGCTCGCGGCTTTCGTGATTGTCCCGGCCGTGTCGATGATGTCGTCCTGAATGATGCAGGTTCGTCCCGCGACGTCTCCGATGACGTTCATCACTTCCGCCGTGCCATCGTCGGAACGCCTCTTGTCGATGACGGCCAGTTCCGCGTCGAGCCGTTTCGCGTACGCCCGTGCCCGCTCTGCGCCGCCCGCATCCGGTGAAACGAGCGTCAGATTCGGCGAATCCAGCCTCGCCAGGTAGTCGATGATGACCGGAGCCGCAAAGAGGTGATCGACCGGAATGTCGAAGAACCCCTGAATCTGCGCCTTGTGCAAGTCCATGGTCAGTACACGATTCGTTCCGGCTGCGCTCAAAACATTCGCCACCAGCTTGGCCGAGATGGGCACGCGCGGCTTGTCTTTCCGGTCCTGACGCGCGTAACCGTAGTAAGGCAGCACGGCCGTAATCCGGGCCGCCGACGACCTGCGAAAAGCATCGACCATGATCAGCAGCTCGACGAGATGCTGATCCACCGAGACGTCGCCATTCTTGCAGGTCGGCTGCATGACGAACACATCGGTGCCTCGGATATTTTCGTCGATCTGAAACGACACTTCCGAATCGGGAAAGCGCCGGAGCCTTGACTGTCCCAACTGCACACCGAGAAACGCGGCAATCTCCTTCGCCAGTTCGGGATGCGCGCTGCCCGAAAAGACCTTCAGCTCGCCAAAACCGATGGCCATGAATGGCTCACTCATGCTGAACTCACTCTGGTCGGCGACCCGGATAATTGGCTGGGGCGGAAGGATTCGAACCTTCGAATACGGGATCCAAAGTCCCGCGCCTTACCGCTTGGCCACGCCCCATCGTCACAACGTCGTCCCGCGTGGCGGGCCTCGAGCGAAGCTTGATCACGAAACGGAGCCCCATCCTCAATCGCACTTCATGTCACTCGACCGTATGGTGGCAGCGCTTCGTGACCACCTACCGGACCAAATTGGAGGAAGCGAACCTCAGGACGGGCCGACCCACGCGGCGCAAACGCTAAGTGTATACGATGCCAGCTTTTTGCGGCAAGTCAGCGAGTGCCGAACGACCGCGGACGACTCAAAGCCCGATAGGTCGCGCGGCGAATCGTTCGCGTCACAACCGAGCGACCCGTTCGTCGGCTGATCAAGTGACTGGCGGCTTCCGCATCTTTCCGTGAATCGAAGAGGCCGAAGACTGCCGAGCCGCTGCCCGACATGGCCGCGTGCCGGGCTCCCAGCCTGCGGAGCGCGCGAACAACTCGGGTGATGTCCGGATGGCGGGCGGCCACGGCCGGCTGAAGATCGTTGCGGAGCTCGGCGGCCGGGAGGTTCGCGGCCACAGCCGAGAGCGGCCAGCCGCGCTCAACCGCCGCCATCGCAGTCGCACCAGCCCTCCGATCGAACCATTCGTATGCATCCTTCGTGCTGACGCCAAACTGCGGGATCACCAGCGTCACCCACGTCAACGGATGGTCGACCATCGGAAACAACAGGTCTCCACGCTCCACGCCCAACGAGGTTCCGCCATCCAGGAAGAACGCCACATCTGCGCCCAGGCCCGTCGCGATCGTCTGTTGCCGTTCCGGGGGGAGATCCGCTTTCCACAACGCCGCAAGTCCACGAATCGCGGCTGCCGCATCACTGCTGCCGCCGCCCAAACCTGACCGCAGCGGAATACGCTTCGCAATGCGTACCACGGTATCGCGCGGCATACCGCGACGCCCGATGGCCCGCCATACCTGCTCCGCCGCGCCCCAGACCAGATTTGTGGGGTCGGTGGGACATTCTGGCTCGTCGCATTCGATCCGGAAGCCGGCACCGCGTTCAACACGGAGGGTCAATGTGTCGTGCAGCGCCACTGATTGCAACACGGTCCGAAGATCGTGATAGCCACCGGGACGGGTGCCAAGGACGCGAAGCGTGAGGTTTATCTTGGCGAACGCTTTGACTGTGATGGCGCGCACGAGTCGGTTACCGTCGCGACGGCCCAACCTCGGTGCCGCCGTTTCGTAGCGCTTCCGAGCGGAGCGGTCCGGACTCACGCAGTTCTTCAAGCGTGATGGGTTGGGTGTCGGCTGGAATGCGAACCGTAAACGCCTCCGCCGGCAACTGAACGTTGATCTCGACTTGTAACAGGGTCAGCCGTAGATCAAAGCGACGGGCATCGCTGGAGGTGAGCCGAACAGTCCGCGGCAGGCCATCCTGGAAATCGCGATACTCGGCGCGCCAGCCGGAGTTGGCCGGAGCGCTCTGGCCGGGCCGACGATGCACGCTACCCACGATCCGCCATTGTCCTGCCTCCCGTCGCAGGTAGAGATCGCCGGCACCGTCAGGGACAACCCGCCATTCGGTTCCGAGCTGACGCGCCCTCTGCGCGTCGGGGGCAAGCGCGCATCCAGTCAAGGCCATTCGCAGGTCTACTGGATCAAGCGGCGTGGCGGCAAGCGCTTCCAGCACGGCATCGGGACGCCCATGTTCGAGCACACGACCGTCCCGAGGCAGGAGCAGGGTGGCATCGTCGCCGCGCGCCACGAAGATGAACAGCGGCTGCCCGGCGGGTGCGATGGCTTCGAGGCGGGCAGAACCTGGGGCCGCAAGACCTGCCAGTAGACGAGCTCGCAAGCGGCGTCCGCCAACAGACCCACTGACCGCCAACTCTGCGGTCAGCGACGAGACGGCGCGGCAGGCAGCGGTGGCCTCGTTCAAGGCATCCGCGGCGTCGGGCGCCGGGGTCCCGGCGCCAGACGGCAGCTTCATCAGTGGGGGCGCGCATGACGCCAACAGCAGTGCTGCGCCCACGCCCGCCCGCAGGAGGCGAGCGCTCACTTCTTCAGTTTTTGCTGGGCCGTTCGGATCTTCTTGTCGATCTCGTCGCGATCGATGGAGTCGCCGTCTCCGGCGAGCGACTGCGTCCACGCGTCGATCGCCTCGTCATAGCGCCCGAGCTTGAACAACACATCGCCGTAGTGGTCCTGAATCACCGAGTTGGTCCTGAGCTGACCCGCGGCCCGCTGCAGGTTGTCGGCCGCGAGGTCGAACTGGTTGTCCTTGAAGTACGCCCAGCCGAGACTGTCGAGGTACGAGCCGTTCTCGGGATCAATCTCGAGAGCCTTCTTCAGGTAACTGACCGACTCGTCGAGCCGCTCGCCGCGGTCGGCCAGCATGTAGCCAAGATAGTTCAATGCTGGCGCATTGTCGGGATCCTGCGTCAGAACTTGGCGGAATGCTGTTTCAGCGTCCGCGTAGCGTTTCTGTTTCTCGAAGATCGAACCGAGCTCGAACGGAATCGAAATATCGGTCGGGAATTTTGCCTGCGCGTCGCTCAGCAGCTTGACGGCCTCTGGCCCTCGATTGGCGTCGACGTAACCGCGGGCCAACGCGATGTACGCCAACGGTCTGTCCGAGTGCTTCTGGACCATCTCCTGCAATACGTCGACCGCACGATCGGGTTCCCCGCTCAGACGAAACGCCTGGGCCTGAAGACGTGCGAGTCTGAGGTCGTCGGGATTCTGTGCCCTGGCGGCTTTCAAGAGCTCGTTCGCGCTCGTGTATTTCTTGGCGGACAGATGGGCCTGGATCAAGTAGCTCGTCACGAGACCATCCGAGGGAGCCAGTCGATGCGCTTCGTCGAACGCAGCAATCGCCGCGTCGTACTGCCCAAGCTGTTCGTAGGCAAAGCCCACATGCGGCAGGAGCAGCCCCAAACTCGTGGTGTCGGAGCCCGACCGGGCACGCAGCTCGGTCACCGCCGGCACCAAAGTGTCGATGATCGCCTGATACTGCTGCCGATCCTGAAGAGCCTCGCCGAGCGCATAGTAGCCCCAGGGGCTTTGTTTGTTCAGCGCGATGAGTCGGCGCGCCGTCGCTTCGGCGGTCTTCGCATCGCCCCCGCGTCGCTGCGCTTGCGAGAGCAGATACATCGCCCGCTGATCGGTCGGACGCGACGCCACGAGGTCGCTGAGCAGATCGCGCGCCTTGCCAAGGTTCTCGCGCCCGCCGGCGTTGAGCAATGCCGACGCGTAGCGCAACTTCAGATCGACGTTGTTGCGGGGTGAACGCTGAACAGCAAGCGAGTAGGCCGCAGCGGCCTCGGTCCAGCGTCGCTCGCGTTCGTAGAAATCGCCCAGCGTGGAATACAGACGAGGATTGTCCGGCGCGGTTTCCTCGAGCCAGGCGATCGCCTCGGCATTCTTGCCAGCCGCGGTATACGCCTCGGCCAGCAGGTTGATGCCATCCTGCCAGCTGCGCTCCCGCCTGACGAGATCTCGCAGGAGGGGAATCGCCTTGTCGTACGCACGAACCCGCATGTACATGCGCGTCAGGTTCGCCACGACATTTGGATCGGGCTCGCCCGGCTGCCCGAGCGCCTGCTCGAGATGATCGATCGCCTTCGTCGCGTTTTCAGTGGCCGACGCGGCTGGCTGTTGGCCACGCGTCGTCCTCGCATCGGTGTCGGAGAGCGCGGCATAGACGGTGCCCAGCACTCGGTGGGCTTCCACGTTGGCAGGTGCGATCTTCAGCGCCTGCTCTGCGGAAGTCATCGACTCGTTGACGCGGTTCTGGCGGAGGTACAGGCCTGCCAGTTCGGCGAGGGCGTCGCCGGACGTCGGGTCGAGGGCCGCCGCACGCTTGAAGGCGGCAATCGCCCCGTCGATGTTCTCGTCGCGCTCGAGCAGACGCCCGCGCAGGAACTGATCGTACGCATCGGCGACATTGCCAGTTGGCGAAGTCCCGCTGGAAGCCGAACCGGTTCGAGCCTGACGCGACTGCTGGCCCGCTTCGACAACGACGACCGATCCAACCAAAAAGGCACAAAAGACGATCCGCCTCATGGCTGGAATTGTTCCATAAAAGCGTGGAGCTGTCATACTATTTGCGGCTATGGCCATTGACCCGGAGCTGCTCGAAATTCTCGCCTGCCCCAACTGTAAAACACCGGTCAAACTGGTCAAAAACGGGTCGGCGTTGAAGTGCGACACCTGCAAGCGCGTCTATCCGATCAAAGACGAGATTCCCGTCATGCTCATCGACGAGGCGACCGTCGAAGAATAGGGTTCATGGATCCCCCCTCCTCGAGCGCTCCAGACCAAACGCCAAATCCTCAAATCCCCAAATCCTCAAATCCTCAAATCTCCAAGATTCTTCTGATTCGTCTCCGCGAAATTGGCGACGTCGTGTTCACGACGCCGGCGGTGCGAGCTGTGCGCCACCGTTTTCCCCGGGCGCATCTCGCCTACCTCGTCGAACCAGTCGCCGCCGCAGTCGTCGCCTCGAATCCACTGATCGATGAAGTCATCGTCGCCCCCCGGCGACACCTCGTGGCCGACATCGCACTCGGCTGGCGCCTTCGAGCCGAACGGTTCGACCTGGCCATCGACTTTCATTGTGGTCCACGTGCCTCGCTGCTCACGTGGTTGAGCCGAGCGTCGGTTCGCGTGGGGTACGACGTTCCCGGCCGCGGATGGATGTACACGGAGCGGGTCGCTCGTCCTCGCGAGTTGCGCCCCCGGCATGCGGTCCTGAACCAATGGGATCTGCTGACACCATTGGAGATCCGCCCGCCTGATCGTCACAGCTCTGCCGTCGAGATGCCGACGAAGCCTGAGTCGATCGTGAGGATCACGAAACGGCTCGAGAACGCTGGTATCCCTCCGACCGATCAACTCATTCTCATCCACGTCAGCGCCGGCAATCCGTTTCGGCGTTGGCCGCAAGATTCGTTCGCGACTCTCGCCGCGGCTCTCGCGATGCGCGCCAACACGCGCATCATCGTGACTTCCGGACCTTCCGAACGTGACGCTGCTGATCGTGTTGTCGAGGGGGTTCGCGCGCGACTCGCCGCGGGTGACCGCGACCGCGTGTTGACGCTCGGCGAGTTCTCGCTCGACGAACTCCGAGCCCTGCTCGACCGGGCGTCCCTGTACATCGGCGGCGACAGCGGGCCGCTGCACATCGCGGCCACCAGCGCTTCTCCAATCGTCGGCTTATACGGTCCGACGCTTCCCGCTCGATCGGAACCGTGGCGCAATCCGAAGCTGATTGCCGAATCGGTCGAGGTCAGCGGTCTCGAGTGTCGGCCGTGCAATCAGCGAGTGTGCGCGCCGGGCGACTTCCGATGTCTGACACGCATCTCGCCGGAAGCCGTGATTGAGGCAGCCGAGCGCGCGCTCGCCCGCTCGAACCGCATCAGGCCCCAGAGCGCCGGACCCGGATAAGATAGGCCTCGAGATGGCAAGCCCCTTGGAGTTGGCCGGCGCGACTGCGCTGCTGGGCGCCGCAGGAGCGATTCAGTTTTCTATCGCTGCCGGACAGATTCTGATCGCTGTCGCCATGGTCTGCTGGCTGGGGCTGCTGATCGCAAATCGCGAGCGGCCGGCCGCGCCGCGCTTTTTCTGGCCATTGATTGTGTACGCGGCGCTGACGCTTCTTTCTGCGCTCTTCTCGCCGCAGCCTCGGACGAGCCTGTTGGACTGCAAGCAGCTCGTCCTGTTTCTGCTGGTGCCGGTGACCTACCGGCTCCTCGACGAGGCGCGAGCGCACACCATGGTCACCATCGTGGTGTCGTTCGCGGCCGCCAGCGCAGCGTTCGGCATCTTCCAGTACGCCATCCTTCACTACGACAACCTGGGACAGCGCCCGCAAGGAACTCTCGGCCATTACATGACGTACTCGGGACTCTTGATGCTGGTCATCGGAGCGGCGCTGGCCCGTCTGCTCTTCGGCAAAAGCGAGCGCGTCTGGGCCGCGTTGGTCATGCCGGCATTGGTCGTGGCCATCGCGCTCACACTGACTCGGAACGCCTGGGTCGGCGCGTGTGCGGCCGCTGCCCTCTTGCTGACGCTGAAGGACTTCAGGCTTCTCGCGGTCCTGCCCGTCCTGGCCGCAGTGTTCTTCGCGGTCGCGGGCACGACCGTCACGGCCCGCTTCACATCGATGTTCAGTCTGACCGACCCGACCAACCGTGACCGGATTGCGATGTTGCGCGAGGGGCGACAGATGATTCGGACCCACCCCCTGCTCGGGGTGGGACCAAACATGGTCGAAGTGCTGTATGCGGACTATCGGGACCCGGAGGCCGTCGAGAAGGTCAATCCCCATCTCCACAACGTGCCGGTCCACATCGCCGCCGAGCGCGGTCTGCCAGCACTCGGCGCGTGGCTGGCGTTCATCGTGCTGCTGATTTTCGATTTGGCCAGGATCTTTCGTGCCGGCGGGCATCGGTTTCTCGCCGCAGCCGCACTCGCCGCCGTCGTTTCGATGCTTGCCGCGGGATTGTTCGAATACAACTTTGGCGATTCCGAGTTCCTGATGCTGTTTCTGGTGCTGATTACCCTGCCCTTCGCGGCCGCACGGGCAGAGATACCCAACTTACAATCGACAATTCACAATTGACCAAGCGCGTCGACTCTTGAATCGACCCCTCGCTTTGTAGATGGCCAATTTCGAATGGTGAATTGCCTGTCGGTCGTCACTATTGCGTCCCTCCGATTGGCATGTGTCCGTCGAAGGACAGCATCGGAGTCACCCCAAGGCGCAAACGGGAAAGACCGGCAGAGAACCGTTGCACAGATTTGACGTCCTTTCCGGCTGGCAACTGATAGGTGACCCGGTACTGGTGGGTCTGTCGAAGGTTGCTTTCAGCGATCTGCTTCGCCAGCTCTGGCAGCAACGTGGTCAACCTCGTGGCGGCGGCGATGGCTTCGTAGCGTCCGCGACTGAGCTTCGTCAGTGCGAGGCCCACTTCCGTTTGCAGAGCGCCGGCGACGCTGCCGACACGCTCTCCTCCTGAGTTGAGGACGATGAAGTGCACCGTGATGCCGTATTGGACAATCTGCTTCTGCAGTCTTGCGTAGTCTCTATCCATCGCTGAGCTGTTCCGGCCGACGTCGGAAGCCAGCATGACGAACACGGACGCGCTCTCGCTCTTTTCCTTGGTCTTTTCCTTCTCGACGCGATTCCCGGCCTCGACGAGCGCGTCGAAGAAGAGCCCGGCCCCTGAATCGGGGCTCAAACGATCGACCGCTTTGACGAGCTTCTCCCGATCGGTCGTCAACTTCTCCAACCAGCGGGGCTGCGGAGCGATTGTCAGGATCTCAAGCGGGACGTCCGGCGGAGTCGCTTCGATGAAATTCTTGACGGCCGTGCGCAGATTCGCGAGCGCGTTCGAATTGGCCGGGCCGTTATCGATCATCAGCGTCAGCTTCATCGGCTTGCTGACGGGTTCCATCTTCACGACCTTACACTCGATGTCGTCCACCAGGACCGTGACGTCGCCGGGCTCCAGGTCCGTCACCGGTGCGCCGCCGGAATCGAGGGCGCTGATGTAGAGCTGGCCCTGCTGTTGCGCCGAAACCTGCCGGCTCTGGTCCCAGGGGGCCCCGACGAGCCACAGAATCGCCGCGCAGCCTATGCTGGCGAATCGCCGGGCGTTGAGAGCGCAGGCCATTCTGACCTCCATAAGAAAGACAATGGGAAGGAGCGTCCTGGAGCCGCCATGCTAAAGGCTTCAGGACGCGGCGGTCAAGATGGGTTTGGCTCCAACCGGCGCGTCGGCCCGGGGACTGCGGCTATAATCCGGCTACGTCGTCAGGATATCTGGCTGCAACGGAGGTCACATGGCGCAAGAGTCACGTGAAGTGCAGACCGAGGTCAACGTGCAACACGCGGCGACGCGTCAGGCGATCGTCGCGATGTTCGAACGCCGGCAGGAAGCCTACGACAACCTGGATGCGGGAATGCTCGCGGCCGATTACGCCGACGACTGCTCGGTTGACAGCCCGTACGCGGGCACTCACACTGGTCGCGCGGCTGCCGAAGAGGTCCTTCGCGGCTTTTTCGAGACCTTCCTGGATCTGAAGGTACGCACCAAGAGCCTGATCATCGATGGCAATCGAGTCGCACAAATCTGTGCCGTCGAGGGAACGGACCTTGGAGGGTTTCTGGGTCTCCCTGCGTCGGGCAAGGCATTCAAAGTGCCGGCCGTATTCCTGTTCGAGCTCCGCGATCTGCAGATCGTGAGCGAACGGCGCATCTACGACTTCACGGGCCTGCTCGTCCAAATCGGCGTTCTGAAGGCAAAGCCCATCTGAGACAGCCCTGTGACACGTGAGGAAATCGCGGAAGTCGTCGACCGCAGGCGACGGGCCTTTCAAGCTCGCGATGCGATTGCCTTGGCCAGTCTCTACGCCGAGACTTGTGTCGTCGAAAGCCCGACTGCCGGCGGCACGGTTACCGGGAGGGTGGCCATCGCGCAGGTGCACGAGACGTGGTTGAAAGCGTTCCCCGATGTCGTGCACGACGTTCGAAGAACCGTTGATCGACGGGAACAGAGTCGTCCAGATGATCACGTCGGTCGGTACCGACACCGGGCAGTTCCTCGGCTTGCCGCCAACCGGCAAGCCGTTCCGGGTGCGCGTCGTCTTTCTGACAACCGTCAGAGATCACCTGATCGTGCACGAACAGCGCGTTTACGATTTCACCGGAATGCTCGTTCAAATCGGCGTGTTGAAAGCGAAGCCAGCATAGCCAAGCACGCGATGTCTGCCGACGCTGCCCCTCGCCTTCTCGTCACCGACACATTGGGCCGGCGCATGATTCCGATCGACAAGCCGGTGCTGACGCTCGGCCGTCGAAGCGAGACCGACGTCCGCGTCCCGGGGGCGGGCGTCTCGCGCCTGCACGCCGAGATCGTCACGGAAAACGCGGTGAGCCGGCTGCGCGACTGCCAGTCACGGTTCGGCACGTTCGTCAATGGCGAGCGAGTGACTGAGCACGTGCTCGCGCACGGCGATCAGATTCGCCTGGGCCAATCCGACGACACCGAGATCATCTTCTGCATTGGCGATGAAGCTCCGTCGCAGGAGCGTAGTGCGGTCGCGGCGGCCAGTGAGCTCCGTCACATGGCGGGCCTGCTCGAAGGGCTCCGTGCGTTGGGCACCGGCCGCGTGCTCGACGATGTGCTGACGCTGGTCATCGATTCGGCCATTGATGTGACAGGCGCCGAGCGCGGCTTCATCATGCTGGCGAACGACCAGGGCTCGCTCGAGTTCAAGCTGGCGCGGGCACGTGGCCGCCTGACGCTTTCCGGGCGCACCTTCGCGACCAGCCGGAAGATTCCCGAGAACGTCTTCACGACGGGACAGGCAGCCATCGTCGAAGACCTGCTCGACGGCGATCTGGCGCATCTCCATACCGGAACCGTGGCGCTCGGCATTCGGCACGTTCTCTGCGCGCCGCTCCGGTTGGTCCGATACTTCGAACGCGAGGAAGAACGGACCGCCGACAAGGTGATCGGCGTCCTGTACCTCGACAGCCGGGAGCGCGGCGCACTTCGATCGCTGGCTGCACGGTCTGCCCTCGAGACGCTCAGCACCGAAGCAGCCGTCGCCATCGAGAACGCGCGGCTGTATCGCGAAGCGCTCGAGCGCGCCAAGCTCGATCAGGAACTGAAGGTCGCCGCCGCGATTCAGCAGTCGCTTCTGCCCCCGGCGGGTCGCGCGGGCGGGTTCTATACGACTGCCGGCGCATCGATACCCTGCCGGTCGGTCGGTGGCGACTTCTTCGACTACGTCGACCTGCCGACCGGGCAATTCGGGTTCATTCTCGGCGACGTCGCCGGCAAGGGTTCGCCCGCCGCGCTGCTCGCTGCCGCGGCCCTGGGAATGTTTGGCGCCGAAGCGACCTATCAGCCGAGCGCCGCTCCCTTGCTGGTGCGCTTGAATCGAGGATTGTTCCGACGTGCCATCGAAGCCCGCTTCCTGACCACGTTCTACGGCATGCTGGGAACGAGCGGGAGCTTGACCTATTCGAACGGCGGCCACAACGCGCCCGTCCTGCTCACAGGCGACACTGTCCGCCGTCTCGAAGCGGGCGGGGTGGTGCTTGGGCTATTCGAGCACGCGTCGTACGAAGAGGAAACTCTGTCGCTCACTCCAGGCGACGTGATCATTGCCTTCAGTGACGGCCTCAGCGAAGCACTCAACGAAGCCGGCGAGGAATTCACCGACGAGCGCCTGCTGGCCTCTATCGCCGCCCACCGCACCGAACCGCCTCAGGAACTACTGGATAGCGTGGTCGCGGAGGTACGCGCGTTTTGCGGCGGCGCCACCCAGAGCGACGACATGACGATCGTGATCGTCCGGTACGACGGAGCCTGAGAGAATTCCGAAGGTAGTGATCCCGTTCCCAAACCCAGCGTGCAGGAGCCTCTCGTGTCTCGGACCCGCGTGTTACGGGATACGTCCCGGAGCCAGCAGTGGGGGCCCGTCAGAGAGCCATCCGAAGTAACGGCCGACAAACAGCAGCGCGATCAAAACCGCAATTCCGACTAGGTCGACCCGAGTAAGTCGCCTACTCATCGCTTCCTGCCTTTCCGTTTCCGCTTAGACACCTTCCGCGTGCTCTTGTCGCCCACTGGTGGCGGCGTCCGCAGCAGCGCCGGCATGATGTCCTTGGAATTGTACGTTGCGCTAGTGCCTGAAATGCCGCCTGCCCGTCAGCACCATCGCGAGACCATGTTCATCGGCGGCAGCCGTCACCTCTTGATCGCGAACTGAGCCACCGGGCTGTACCACAGCCGTCGCCCCTGCGCTCGCCACCACGTCCAATCCGTCGCGAAACGGAAAGAATGCGTCCGACGCCGCGACCGAGTCTTTGAGGGCGCTGGCTCCGACTTTCATCAACGCCACGCGGACCGCATCGACGCGACTCGTCTGTCCCGCACCGATGGCGATCGTCCGGTCGGCGCTGGTGAAGATGACCGCATTCGATTTCACGTGGGCACAGACTCGCCAGGCAAAGCGCAAGGCGATCCACTCCTCGGGCGTCGGCTGGCGCGTGGTGACGACCTCGAATCCGTCGGGCAGCCGATCTGGAGTCCATGGCTGCCGGGCCTCATCGACGCGATCACGCTCCTGACCCAGCAAGGCGCCGAGGATCGAGCGCCACTCGATGGCTCCGCCCCCTGCGATGTCAAGGCTGGCCGTGATGACGCGCATGTTGGTTTTGCGCGCCAGCAGTGGTCGCGCCGCCTCATCGACCGATGGGGCGATGACTGCATCGAGGCGTGTCGAGACGAGGGCCTCGGCCGTCGTGACGTCGACGGGCCGATTCAGACCGACAATGCCGCCAAAGGCGGACACGCTGTCGGCATCGCGGGCCCGGACGTACGCGTCCGCCAGCGACTCCCCCATCGCCACTCCACAAGGACTCGCGTGCTTGATCACGGCTGCGGCCGGCTCGTCGAACTCGAGGACCAGGCGAGCGGCGGCGTCGAGATCGAGCAGGTTCGTAAACGACAGATCCGGCCCTTGCACGAGTGTCACGTCGCCGAATCCTTCCGTCCCCTCAACGGTCGGCCTTGCGTACCATGCGGCGCGTTGATGAGGGTTTTCGCCGTATCGGAGATCTCGAACCTTGGTCAGCGACAGGTCGATCGCCCCGCCCAATCCCTCCGCGGCGACCCGACGCTCGAATCGGTCATTCCGCAGGTCAATCGACGCCAGCGTGCCGGCAATCACCGCGTCATAGGCAGCCGTGTGCGCAAACGCCTTGCAGGCCAGCTCGTACCGGAAGGCCAGGCCCGGTCCCTGGTCGAGTGCCGTCAGGACGCGTCCGTAGTCTGAGGGATCGACCACGATCAGCACTCCACGAAAATTCTTGGCGGCGGCCCTTACGAGCGAAGGGCCTCCGATATCGATTTCCTCGACCAGAGCGTCGAACGGCGTCTCGGGATTCGATGCAGTCTTCGCAAATGGATACAAGTTGACGACCACGAGATCGATGAGCCCGAACCCGAGTCGCTCGAGGGCCGCGAGATCGTCGGGGCGGTCGCGTCGCGCCAGGATGCCGCCGTGAAGCGCCGGATGCAGTGTCTTCACCCGGCCGTCCATCATTTCGGGGACGCCTGTCAGTTCCGAGACATTGGTCACGCCGAGTCCCGCGTCACTCAAGGCACGTCGCGTGCCGCCGGTGGAGACCAGCGTGAAACCACGGGCAACGAGGCCTCGGGCGAGATCTGTAATCCCGGTCTTGTCGGAGACACTCAGCAGGGCTCTTGGCATAAACATTAAAGTCCGGTATCATTTTCGTCGACGCCGGGCGGGCCTGGCGCCGCAAGGTCAAGGCCGCAGCACTACGCGGTCTTTTTTTGTGCCCGCGGTCGTGTAAATCCGGGGTTGCCTTCCCCGGAGTTCATTTCGGGGTACCGCTCCCGGATCGACCGGGGCAGGTTTCGGGCGCGACGTGGTGTCGCGGCCCGGCAAGACAGGAAGAAGAACGATGCGCATCACAGGTAAGGTCAAGTGGTTCAACAATGCCAAGGGGTACGGGTTCATCGAACGCGACGGAGGCAGCGACGTCTTCGTGCACTACTCGGCGATTCAAGGCGACGGTTTCCGCTCGCTCGAAGAAGGCCAGGCAGTGGAGTTCGAGAATCGTTGACGGTCCAAAAGGCCCGCAGGCCGGCAACGTCACCAAGATCTAGTCATCCCCGCGCAGCCGGGCACTCTTCGGAGTGCCCGGCTCCACGCTTCAAGCTCTGGAAATCCCAAGAACAAACCCAAACCTGACCGGCTGAAACCCAAAGCCTGAACCCGCCTGCAACTCGGAGTCGCGGACCAGGGGCTGCAGGGTCGATTGCCGCCTATTGTTTCGGGTCTTTCGCCCCTTTGAGTGGCCGCGCGGTGAAGCTCACCTTGCCTTCCTTCACCATGACTCGGAACGCCACTTCGTGGCTGCCGCTCTGACGCAACTTGCCGACCTGACTCTTCACGATCTCGGCGAACTTGTGAAACGGTACTGCTTCCTGGCCGGTCTCCCGCCGTGCCTCGGCCAGCGACTCGTAGAGCTCCTTCAGGCGGTCCATCTGGCGAATCGGGTCGTCGAACGTCGTCACACGCACGATGCGGTCCTTGGCTTTGTCCTCGACGACTGTTTCGCGTCGATTGACCGAAAACGGGCCCGCCCGACCTTCTTCGCGAGCGCGCAGGCCCCGGTCCCAGAGGTCCGTTAACGTCGAAAACCGCGTCTGCAGCGTCGAGAAGCGGAACCGGTCCCCGTAGTTCTGGATCGGGGTGCGATGGTACTGTTTCACGATCGCGGCCACCCGGCTTCGGGTCTCCCAGGGGGGCTTGGGCAGCCGTCCCGAAAAGTACATGTTGTATTCCACCTCGAGACGTTTCAGCTCGGCCTCGAGACGCTGAAGGTCGCGATCGATCGATGCGGGAGGTGGGGCGGGCACGAAACGCTACCGGGGGATCAGAAACCAGACGAGCGGCAGCCACAGCTCACGCGCATAAGGAATTGGCCGGTCGTCGATGAGGACCTCAGTCGCATCCGAGCGCCCGACGATCTCAAAGAGATCGCGGAGCCGCGCCGCGTCGGTCGGCCAGAACCGCGCGCGATGACGCAGCGCCGGGCCGGTACCCGTTTCGCGATACTCGGCCGACGCTCGAGCGATTTCGAGAGCGCGTTCAAACTCCGGTAAGTCGAGTGGCGGGAACACCAACGTGATGGAAAAGGGGCGCGGCGTGCCGCCAAAGAGCGCCTGCTGTAAATCCGGATCGAGCGACGCCAGTTCTTCGTCCGTCGGCTGCTCCGGCAGGTCAGCATACGGCCAAAAGCGTTCGCTCGGGCGATACTTTGGTGAGTCCGAAGTCATCGACTACTTAGTGGGGCTCCGCCCCACACCCCGGCTCGGGCGCTCGCGGGGACCCCATGCCCCGCGCCGCTTCCTCGCGGGCGCGCCGTGCGCGCCGCCGTTGTGCGCAACAAGAACAGAACTCTCGGGAGGCGCCGCATAACGGTTAACGTCTGGGGAATCGATAGCATACCATTTTGCGAATGAGCGACTTTCGCCGCATCCCCTCGATCGAACAGCTTCGGCAGCGGCAATCGATCCGCGCGCTGGAGCAGCGCTTCGGTGGCGCGGCGGTGGTGGAGGCGCTTCGGACCGGCGCTGCAGCCGTACGGAGCGCCATCGCCTGCGGCGACACGTCGCTGCAGGCCGACGACACGGTCGTGGCACGTATCGAATCGATCGCGTCCGCCGAGCTCGAGGGCCGATCTCGGCCGTCCCTTCAACGGGTGATCAACGCGACCGGCGTCATCATTCACACCAATCTGGGCCGGGCCCCGCTCGCTGAAATCGCGATCGAGCGGATGGTCGACGTCGCGCGCGGCTATTCAAACCTCGAGTATGACGTCAAGAACGGCGGACGAGGTCAGCGTGACGTTCACGCCGAATCGGCGCTCTGCCGTCTGACCGGAGCCGAAGCGGCAGTGGTCGTCAACAACAACGCTGCGGCCACGATGCTCGTGCTCGCCGCGATGGCCGCGGGGCGTGAGGTGATCGTTTCTCGTGGCGAGCTCGTTGAAATCGGAGGCGGCTTCCGGGTCCCCGATGTGCTCGCGCAGTCAGGCGCCTCGTTGCGCGAAGTTGGCACGACCAACAAGACCCGGGCCGCCGATTACGCCGCCGCTGTCGGCGAGCGCACGGCGCTCATCCTGCGGGTTCATCCGTCGAACTTTCGCATTCAAGGATTCACCGAGCGGCCGGCCGTCGACGAGATTGTCGAAATCGGGAGGCGCTTCGGCGTGCCAGTGGCGGAGGATCTCGGTAGCGGCCATTTGCTCGACACTGCGTCTCACCCTTTAGCGAGCTCAGAACCCTCCGTCGCCTTCACTGTGTCGGCTGGCGTCGACATCTGCTGTTTCAGCGGCGACAAGGTCCTCGGTGGCCCACAGGCCGGCATCATCGTCGGCCGCGCCGAATTCGTGAACCGCGCGCGTCGTCATCCGTTGATGCGAGCACTGCGCGCGGATAAATTGACACATGCGGCCCTCGAAGCCACGCTGGCTGAGTACGCGGCTGGGCGGGCGGCGACGACCATCCCAGTCCAGCAGATGCTGACGGTGACCGAGGCGGCCATCCGAGGGCGGGCCGAGAAGCTTGCCCGCGAGTTGAGCGAGGCTGTTGGGTGGCGGGTGGCGTTGATCTCGGGCGTCTCGGCGGTCGGTGGCGGAAGTGCGCCTGGCATCGAGTTGCCGACCTGGTTGATCGCGGTTGAGAAGAACGGAGAGAGCGCCGACTCGCTCGAAGCGCGCTTGCGCCAGCTGACCCCTCCCATCGTCGCACGGATCGATCGGGACCGCGTTGTCCTGGATCTTCGGACGGTGCTCCCCGATCAGGACTCCGAGCTGACGGCGCTGCTTCGTGAGCTGTAGATCACGAAAGGCTCGGGCGTCTGCGAGACGTTCAGTTGGAAGGCCGCGCGAGCGCTGCGCGCATCAGCTTGCCAGCGATTGCACCAAAGGCCGCGAGAAGCGTCGCGGGGACGATCGATCGTGAGCGGTGCCTTCAGGAGCCGGCAGACGTGGTTCTAGAGGATCCCCCTGATCGACGCGGCTGCCCAGTCGAGGACTCGGGTCGGCAGGAGGCCGAGATAGAAGACGAGAATCGCAGAGGCGACCACCGCGGCGCCGGCCAGCTTCGGCACCGGCGCCAGCCGGGCTGGCGACTCGGTCGGTGTCATGTACATCATCACGACGATACGCAGATAGAAGAATACCGAGACGACGCTGGTCAGCACGCCGATGATCGCGAGCCAGTAATAGCCTGCGTTCACTGCGGCAGTGAAGACGTACCACTTGGCGATGAAGCCGGCGGTTGGTGGAAATCCACCAAGCGACAGCAAGAACACCGTCATCAGTCCCGCAAGTACCGGGTGTTCGTTCCACAAGCCTGCGTAGTCCTGAACCTGATCGTTTGGCCACGCCGACGTCTCGAGAAGCGCGATGATGCCGAAGGCGCCAAGGTTCGTGACCGCGTACGCCAACAAGTAGAACAGCACGGCGCCGGCGCCGACGTCGTTCGCCGATACGAGCGCGACCAGCAGATAGCCTCCATGCGCGATGCTCGAGTAGGCCAGCATGCGCTTGACGTTCGACTGCGCGACGCCGACGACCGTCCCGACGACCATGGTCGCCGCGGCGACCACCCAGAGGACACCGGCCCACTCGGCGAGCAGCGGCTCGAACGCCGCAAGAAACACACGGACGAAGGCAGCGAATGCGGCCGCCTTCACGCCGGCCGACATGAATCCGGTGACCGCGGGCGGCGCGCCCTCGTACGCATCGGGCGTCCACATCTGGAACGGCACCGCCGAAATCTTGAACGCGAAGCCGACCAGCAGCAGGCCGACGGCAAGGAGCTGCATTGGCGTCGGCGCAGACCCCTGCGTCGCAAGAAGACTGGCGATCCGGTCGAGTCGGGTTGTCCCGGCGGCGCCGTACATGAAGGCAATGCCGTAGAGAAAGAACGCACTCGAGAATCCGCCCAGAAGGAAGTACTTGAACGCCGCCTCGGTGGCCGTCGGCACGTCGCGTCGAATGCCGGTGAGCACGTAGACCGCCAGGGACAGCGCCTCGAGCGCCAGGAAGATCACGAGCAGGTCGCTCGCCATTGCCATCAACATCATTCCGGACAGGGCGAACAACATCAGCGCGTAGTATTCGCCCGGCGGAAGCCCTTCGCGCTCGACCGTCGGCGCCGAAATCGCCAGCGACAACAAACCGACCACGATCAAGATTCCGCTGACGAACAGCCCGAAGTTGTCGGCCACGACCAGACCGAAGCTCGTGGCGCCGCTGTTCCACAGAGCGACGGTCGCAATCGCGGCGCCCGTGAGACCGATGGCGCCGAGCGGCGCGATCGGCATCTGGTCACCTGGCTCTCGAAAGGCGTCGGCGAGCATGGCGGCAATAGCGGTCGCCGCCACGCAGCACATCGGCACGATGGCGAGATATGGCTGGAACATGAAATTCACAATTTACAATTCACAATTGACACACGAGCGATAGGTAGGCTCACTTGGTCGATCGATGAAGTGAGAGCCGCGTGAGTCGCTGATTTCGCCTTGTCAATTGTCAATCGTGAATTGTCAATTGCCTGAATGCGCACCCCTGCGCCCCGGCCCACCTGATTGAGCATCCGCTCCACCGATGGTTCGATGGGCCGCAGAAACAGGTTTGGCAACACACCCATCAGAATCGCCGCCAGGACAATCGGCACGAGGATGGTCCACTCGCGCGCGGAGAGATCCCGCAGCCGCGCGTTTTTCTCATTGGAGACGGGCCCATAGTTCACCCGCTGGAACATCCACAACATGTAGGTGGCCGACAGAATGACGCCGGTCGCCGCCAAGACGGCGGCGCGCGGACTCCACCGGAACGCGCCGAGCAGGATGAGAAACTCCCCGACGAATCCATTCAGGCCAGGCAGCCCGATCGAGGACAGCGTCACAATCAGAAAGACCGCCACCAGCCGCGGCGCGACGGTTTTCAGACCGCCGTACTCGGCGATCAGCCGCGTGTGCCGTCGGTCCGACAGCATGCCGACAATCAAGAACAAGCCGCCGGTACTGACGCCGTGGTTGAGCATCTGGTACACCGCACCCTGCACTCCCTGCACGTTCAACGCAGCAATGCCCAGCACGACAAACCCTAGATGGCTGACGCTGGAGTAGGCCACGAGCTTCTTCATGTCCGGTTGCACCATGGCCACCAGCGCTCCGTAGATGATGCCGACGACGGCGAGCATGGCGAGATACGGGGCGAGCGCGACCGCGGCCTGTGGAAACAGCGGAAAGGCAAAGCGGATGAAGCCGTAGGTGCCCATCTTCAGCAACACACCGGCCAGAATCACCGAGCCGGCCGTCGGCGCCTCGACGTGTGCGTCGGGCAGCCAGGTGTGGAAGGGGAACAAGGGAACCTTGATGGCAAACGCCAGCGCAAAGGCGAGGAACCCCCAGAACTGCATTCGCGCCGGAATCTGAAGCTCGTACAGCCTCAAGAGATCGAAGCTGTAGGCGCCGGTCGCGACACTATGGAGGTACGCGAGACTCAGGATCGCAATGAGCATGAGCACACTGCCGGTCAACGTGTACAGAATGAACTTCACCGCGGCATAGACGCGCCGCTCGTAGCCCCAGATTCCAATCAGGAAGTACATCGGGACGAGCATGGCGTCCCAGAACACGTAGAAGAGAAACAGATCGAGCGATACGAACACACCAATCATCGCGCTCTCGAGCAGGAGCACGGAGATGCAGAAGGCCTTCAGCTTCTTGTGCACCGATTCCCAGGCGCTGAGGAGCGCAAGCGGGGTCAGAAAGCCCGTCAGCACCAGCAGCAGCAGGCTCGTGCCGTCCACGCCGATGAGATAGCTGATGCCAAAGGCTGGAATCCATGCGTAACGTTCGACGAACTGAAAGTCCCCAGAGGCGGCGTTGAAACGGCTCCACAGAAGCAACGTTTCGGCGAACACCAGAAGAGAAACGATCAGGGCCACGTTCTTGACGAGCGTCTCGTGATGCTCCTCGTCCTTGAGGAACAGGAGTACGACCGCGCCGACGATCGGCAGGACGATCAACGAGCTCAGAATCGGAAAGGTCATGGCCTAATCAGCGGCCCCTTTCGCCACGAATAGACCCATCGGATCTATTTCCACAAGTAATACCCCAGTATCAGAACCACTCCGAAGAACACTGACGCCGCGTAGACGCGAACCGAGCCTGTCTGCACTCGGCGCAGCAGCCCGCTGCTGCTGTCGACCACTTCACCAATACCATTCACGGCGCGATCGATGAGGCCCACGTCGACACGCCTCCACAAGCCGTATTCCGACACGATTCGGATCGGCTGAACGATGGCGGCGTTGTAGATCTCGTCGACGTAGTACTTGTTCACCAGCAGGCGGTGCAGTCCAGAAAATCGACGTGCCACCGCGTCGGCGGCATGCCGGTTCTTCAGGAAGAAGAACGTCGCGAGACCGATGCCTCCCAGCGCGACGACAGTAGAGAGAGCCATGAGTCGTCGCTCGAGATCCGCTGCCGCAGCCGCCGGCTCTTCGTGGCTGCCTGCCTGGCCCTCACTCTCAGCCGTGAAACTCGGCTCGAGGAACTGCTCGATTCGATTCGATCCGCCGAGGGCGTGCGGCACTCCGACGTACCCGGCGAGGAGCGAGCCGACCGCCAGCAGGATCAGCGCCAACGCCATCGGCGCGGGCGCGTCGTGCAGATGGGCGCCGTGGCCGTCGTGCGCCTCGCCGCCAGGAAGGCCGCGATCGCGCTGATCGTTGCGGGCCCCATGGAAGGTCAGGTAGACAAGCCGAAACATGTAGATCGCAGTCAAGAGCGATGTCAGAAGGCCAACCGCCCATAGCAGCGTGTGACCGCCGACATACGTCCGGTACAGAATCTCGTCTTTGCTGAAGAATCCCGCGAGTCCGGGAAAGCCGGCAATGGCGAGCGCACCGATCAGGAACGTCCAGTACGTGACTGGCAACTCGCGCTTCAGGCCCCCCATCCGACGCAGATCCTGCTCGCCGGCCAGGGCGTGAATGACGGCACCCGATCCGAGGAACAGCAGCGCCTTGAAGAACGCGTGAGTGTACAGGTGGAAGATGCCGGCGGCGTACGCCCCAACCCCCATCGCCAGGAACATGTAGCCGAGCTGCGAGACCGTGGAGTACGCCAGGACGCGTTTGATGTCGGTCTGCGCCAGCCCGATCGTTCCAGCCAGCAGCGCCGTCGCCACACCCACGCCCGCCACGATTTCCAGGGTCTGCGGTGCATGGCTGAACAGCACGGCGTTCCGGCCGATCATGTACACCCCTGCCGTGACCATCGTCGCTGCGTGAATAAGCGCAGAAACCGGCGTCGGGCCCTCCATGGCGTCGGGAAGCCAGACGTATAAGGGAATCTGGGCCGATTTGCCGGCGGCTCCCACGAACAGGAGCAACGTGATGGCCGACAGCGTGCCAAAGGTCGGTTCGGGACCCAGCGAGGCGAGCGCTCGTGCGATCTCCTGAAAATCGAGCGTGCCGAAGCGGACGAACGCAAGCAGGACGCCGAGGAGGAATCCGAAGTCGCCGATGCGATTGACGATGAACGCCTTCTTTCCGGCATCCGCCGCCGACTTTTTCTGATGCCAGAAGCCGATGAGGAGATACGAGCAGAGGCCGACGCCCTCCCATCCGACGAACATGACGAGAAAGTTCGAGCCGAGCACGAGGACGAGCATGAACGCCGCGAACAGATTGAGGTACGAGAAATACCGCGCATACTCGCTGCCGGTCTCCTCGTGCATGTAGGCCGTCGAGTAGACGTGGATGAGCGATCCGATGCCGGTCACGACGAGAATCATGAGCGCGGCCAGCGGATCCAGACGAAGAGCGAAGCTGACGCTGAAGTCGCCGGACGTGATCCACTCGAAACTCCGCTGCGTGATGGCGCGGGACTCGGGCGGCAACGCGAGCAACTGCCACACGGAGGCGGCTGCCACTGCGAACGAACCGAGGATGGACCCGCAGGCGATCGCGCCGGCAGTCGTCTTGCTGAGGCGACGCCCGAAGCTGGCGTTCAGCAGAAACCCGACGAACGGAAGGAGCGGAATCAGCAGCAGCATGTGGGCGAGACGCAGAGCGTCCGAGAGGCGCAGCGCGAGTGGGCCACAGAGTCACGGAGACACGGAGCAAATACATCAGCCACCGAACGCCGAAGCGCGGGACCGGTTCGACGGGCGTCGCAGCGCGACGCGCGCCGCCGTGACTCTGTGACTCTGTGGCTGACTACCATTTCAACGTCGCAAACGAATCAGGATTGAGCGATTCGCGGTGGCGGAACAACCCGATGACGATGGCGAGACCGACGGCGGCCTCCGCTGCCGCCACGGTCATGACGAAGAACACGATGATCTGGCCGTCCGCCGAGCCGAGTGCCCGTCCGAACGCGACGAACGTCAGGTTCACCGCATTCAGCATGATTTCGATCGACAAGAGAATCGTGATCAGGTTTCTGCGAACGAACACTCCCGCCGTGCCAATGGCAAACAGGATGGCCGAGAGCACGAGGTAATGATTGAGCGTCGGCATCATTGAGCGGACGGTCCGGATGGGCCGGTGCGGCGGGTGCCGGCTGTCGGTTCTCGGCGTGCCAGCACGACCGCCCCCACCATGGCGATCAGAATCAACACGGACGTGACTTCGAATGGAAAGGCATATTCGGTGAACAGCTGCCGACCGATGGCGGCGACCGAGCTGACAGAGCCGCCAGGAAACACACCCGACTCGCCGCCGTGCTTGGTGAGTGCCCACCACAGCTCGAGGCCGAACGCGATCGCCAGCACCGCACCGAAGCGTTGAACACCCACCATCGCGTTCCGCCTGACACGCCCGGTCGGGTCGGCGAGGTCCTCCTCCGTATCCTCTCGTGGTGCATTCAGGAGCATGACGACGAACAGGAAGAGCACCATGATTGCGCCGGCATACACGATGATCTGAATGACCGCGACGAACGGCGCATCCAAAAGCACGTAAAGCCCCGACAGCGCGCCGAAAGAGAGGATCAGCAGCAACACGCTGTAGATCGGGTTTCGCTGCGCGATGACGAGCAGCGAGGACACGACGGCGATCGCCCCAAAGATGTAGAACAGCGTCATGTGTATTCGAACGTCCGGCCTTGCCGAACGATCACACCCCAAAATACAGCACGCCGGCCGCCGTCGCGAGCAGGTTGACGACGGCGAGCGGCAGCAGCACTTTCCAGCCGAATTTCATCAGTTGGTCGTAGCGGTACCGCGGCAGCGTCCACCGCATCCAGACATAGAAGAACAGAAGCGCGCCGACCTTGATCAAGAACCAGATCCAGCCGAGCGATTCCGGCAGAAACGGCCCGTGCCAGCCGCCCAGGAACAGGTCCGTCGCCACGGCCGAGACTGTGACCATGTTGATGTATTCGGCCAGAAAGAACATCGCGAAGCTCATGCTGCTGTACTCGGTGTGGTAGCCAGCCACGAGTTCCTGTTCGGCTTCCGGGAAGTCGAAGGGCGCACGGTTCGTTTCGGCGATGCCGGCCGTCATGTAGATGAAGAAGCCGAGCAGCTGAGGAAACACGAACCAGCGCGGAAGCACGCCGAACCACGTTCCAGCCTGTCGATTCACGATGTCGGTGAGCGAGAGCGAATTGGCCATGAGCAGCACGCTCCCCAGCGCCAGCCCGTACGACAGCTCATAACTGATCATCTGTGCCGACGACCGCAACCCGCCGAGCAATGAATATTTGCTGTTCGAGCTCCAGCCGGCGAGCACGATGCCGTACACGCTCATGGACGTGATCGCAAAAATGACCAGAATCGCGACATTGACATCGGCCACCTGCAGTCGCAGCGGCTCGCTCAACAGTCCAAAAAGCGTCGTGCCTGCTCCAAACGGGACGACGGCAAACGCCGCGAACGCAGCGGTCGCGGAAATAATCGGCGCCAACGCGAAGAGCAGCGGATCGGCCGCCCGCGGCCGCAGCTCCTCTTTGAACATCAGCTTGATGACGTCTGCCAGCGGCTGGAGCAGCCCCTTGGGACCCACCAGGTACGGACCGACCCGCTGCTGAAGCATTGCCGCGACCTTGCGTTCGAAGTACACCATGCCGGCCGCCGAGCTGAGCAGCATCACGAACACGAAGAGAGTCAACGTGATCTGGGCGAGCAGGAGCGGCGTCATGAGGGGACCATCAATGCGCGCCGACGGGCTGTCGCGCCCGCCACTCGGCTGGCAGCGTGCAGCGGCCTTCCCTGATATGTGCTTCGTACTCGTGTCTGAAATGCTTGAGCGTCGTCAAAACCGGTGTCACGGCAGCGTCGCCGAACGCGCAGAGCGTCTTGCCAGCCACGTTGTTTGAAATGCTGGACAGCAGCTCGAGATCCCGAAGCTGACCCTCGCCGCGCTCGATCCGGCGCAGGATCTTCAGCAGCCAGTCGGTGCCTTCGCGGCATGGCGTGCATTTTCCGCACGACTCGTGGCGGTAGAAATGGAGCAGGTTTTGGGCCAGCCACACCATGCAGGTCGTATCGTCGAGCACCACGATGCCGGCCGATCCCAAGAGGGAGCCGGCTTTCTGGACAGCGTCGAAGCTGGCCTGGGTGTCGAGCTGCTCGGGCAGCAGGAACGGCACCGAAGACCCGCCAGGAATGATCGCCTTGATCGTGCGACCCTCGCGCGCACCGCCGGCGCGGACCTCGATGAGCTCGCGAAGCGTCACATTCATCGACGTTTCGTACACTCCCGGCCGTTTGACGTGACCGCTGACGCAGTACAGCTTCGGCCCGCCGTTCTTCTCGGGACCGAGACCCGCAAACCACGCGGCGCCGTTCAGGAGGATGGGCGGCACGTTGGCAAGCGTCTCGACGTTGTTCACGGCCGTCGGGCAATTGTAAAGACCCACGACCGCCGGAAACGGCGGCTTGTTTCTCGGCTGAGCGCGTTTTCCTTCGAGCGACTCGAGCAGCGCCGTTTCCTCGCCCGCTTCGTACGCGCCGGCGCCTCTGTGAACGTAGACATCGCACGCGAACCCCGATCCGAGGACGTTGCTCCCGAGAAATCCCCGCGCGTACGCTTCATCGATCGCGCGCTCGAGCACGTGCTGTACGTGAAGAAACTCGCCACGAATGTAGATGTAGGCGATCTTCGCGCCGATGGCGTAACAGGAGATGGCGCACCCTTCGAGCAGCAGGTGCGGGTTGCGTTCCATCAGCAGGTGATCCTTGAAGGTCCCTGGCTCGCTTTCGTCCGCATTGCAGGCGAGGTACTTGGGGTTGGGCGTCTTCTTGTCGACGAACTGCCATTTCATGCCGGTTGGGAATCCGGCACCGCCGCGGCCGCGCAGTCCCGACGCTTTGACGATCTCGACGACCTCGTCGGGCTTGAGCGCAAGCGCCTTGCGCAGGCCCTCGTACCCCTGCTGATGCTGCAGGTAGAAATCGAGCGCAAAAGAGTTCCGCTCGCGGACGTGCTTGGTCAGAATTGGTTCCAATTTTCGTCAGCCTTGAAGCCTTTCGACGACATGATGGCAGCCGCTCAGCGCGGCGGCGCCGCGCGCACGGAGATCATCAATCAGTCGAGGCACGTCTTCCGGCTTCTGGCACTCGTGCCAGGCGTCGTTGACCATCACCACCGGTGCTCGGTCGCACGCCCCCAGGCACTCGACTTCGAGCAGCGTGAACGTTCCGCTCGGGTCCGTCTCACCTGGCCCGATCTTCAGCACCGCCGAGATCTCTTCGGTGACGCGCTCGGCTCCATTGAGCGCACATGACAGCGTCCGGCAGACCTGCAACACGAACTTTCCCACCGGCTTCGTGTAGAACATCGTGTAGAACGAGACGACGTCCTCGACGTCGGCCGGCGTCATGTCGAGCAGGCTCGCGACATGCCGCATGGCGTTCGCCGTGATGTAGCCCAACTGCTGCTGCACGAGGTAGAGCGCGGGCAGCACCGCCGACCGCTTCCGATCCGGTGGATATCGCCTGACGATCTCGTCGAAGCGCGCGCGGTTCTCGGCGGTATAGACGAACGGACCGCCTTCTTCTCCGAGCCGACGTTCGGACCGGTGAAATGTGGCGTAGTCGACACGGGGATGAAAGGTCACCGGTCTACGTCTCCCATCACGACGTCAATCGATCCGATCACGGCAATGACATCGGCAATCAGCCCGCCGACGATCATCCGTTCCAGCGCCTGGCACGCCAGCAGCGACGGGGCGCGCGACTTGACGCGCCAGGGCCGGTTTGTCCCGTCCGACACCACATGGAAGCCGTGTTCGCCGCGGGGCCCTTCGACCGGCACGTACGCCTCGCCAGCCGGCACGGCAAAGCCCTGCGAATAGATGAGGAAATGCTGAATCAGCGCTTCCATCTCGGTGTAGACGCGATCCTTGGGCGGCGGGGTGATTCGTGGATCGTCGACCGCAAACTGTCCCGTCGGGGCAATCCGATCGAGAGCCTGCCTGCAGATCTTGACGCTCTCCCGCATCTCGGCGACGCGAACGAGATAACGCGAATACACATCTCCGTCGGTCTGCACGGGCACATCGAAGTCGAAGGTCTCGTATCCGAGATAGGGAAAGAACCTCCGGACGTCGTAGGGCACGCCCGAGGCGCGCGCGATCGGCCCGACGAGACCGTAGGCGATCGCATCTTCCTTCGAGATCGCGCCAACCTGACGCGTTCGCAGGCGGTAAATCGTGTTCTTCGTCAGCAGATCTTCGTACTCGTCCAGCTTGGGCGGGAACCGATCGAGGAACGCACGAACCGCGTCATGAAACCCACGAGGCAGGTCCTCGCGCAAGCCGCCGACACGCATGTAGCTGGGAAACATGCGAAAGCCCGCGAGCATCTCGTTGATGTTCAACAGGAGCTCCCGCTCCCGGAAGCAGTAGAGCATCACCGAGACGGCGCCGATTTCCATGCCGTGCGTGCCGAGCCACACCAGATGACTATTGATGCGCTGCAGCTCCGCGATCAGCACACGAATCGCACGAACCCGCTCGGGAACCTCGATTCCAAGCAGCCGCTCGACCGACAGACAGAACGCCATGCTGTTGGATTGGGCGCTCAGATAGTCCATCCGTTCGACGAGTGGGATGACCTGCTGCCATTTCTTCTGCTCGGCGGTCTTCTCGATGCCGGTGTGCAGGTAGCCGATGGTCGGGGCGGCGGAGAGGACGGTTTCGCCATCGAGCTCCAGGACCAACCGCAGCACGCCGTGCGTGCTGGGGTGCTGGGGCCCCATGTTGACCGTCATCGTCTCCGTGCGAAGTTCGGGCATATAACTAGCGACCGCGGCGGACACTGAGGACGCAGAGGTTCAATCGTGTCGAACGAGAGCAGGCAACCGGATGGTTCCTCCGCGTCCTCGGCGTCCTCCGTGGTGGAGATTTTCGTTCCGTCGACCTGCTACCGGCGCGCCAATCGATCGCGCTCCACGTTCGCGCGGAACTGCTCTTCAGTGACCTGCAACGGCTCCGTTGTTCTTGCCGGCAGCTTGATCTGAACCGGATAATCCTTCCGGAGCGGAAAGCCCTCCCAGTCCTCGGGCATCAACAGCCGCCTCGGATCGGGGTGGCCGTCGAACACGATGCCGAACAAGTCCCACACTTCCCGTTCGAGCCAATTGGCGGCCGGCCACACACGATTCATGGTGGCAACGTGGGCGTCGTCGGAACCGAGCCGCACCTTCAACCGAAGCCGCGCGCGGTGCTCGATCGAGACGAGCATGTACACGACCTCGAACCGCGGTTCGCGCGGCCAGAAATCGACGGCAGTCAGGTCCATCAGCACGTCGAAGCGAAGCTCGGGCCGCTCGCGCAATGCGCGGGCAACGGCTTCGAGATCGTCGCGCGAGACATAGATCGTCGACTGCAGATCCACGCTCGGCCCCGTTTCGACCCGAGCGTCGGGCGCACTCTCTTGAAGCGATGCGAGGAGCGCGGTGCCGTCCATCTACGCGAGCTTCTGCTGCGCAATCTTCCGCTGGAGCTGGACGATGCCGTAGATGAGCGACTCGGGGCGGGGCGGGCAGCCGGGCACGTAGACGTCGACCGGGACGACCTGATCGACTCCCTGCACCAGAGCGTAGTTGTCGAAGACGCCGCCGATGGACGCACAGGCGCCCATGGAGATAACCCACTTCGGCTCGGGCATCTGGTCGTAAATACGTCGCAAGGCTGGCGCCATCTTCCGCGAGAGGCGGCCTGCCACGATCATCAGATCGGATTGCCGCGGACTGCCGCGGAAGACCTCCGCGCCGAAGCGGGCGATGTCGTAGCGCGAGCAACTCATCGCCATCATCTCGATCGCACAGCAGGCGAGCCCGAACGTGACGGGCCAGATCGACGACCGTCGCGCCCACTGCACCATTTTCTCGACGGTGGTCGTCAGAACCGGGATTTCAGATTCGAGGCCCATGTTGAACAGTCAACGATTCACAAGTGACAATCCACGGCGAACAATCCGGTCTACCACTGACCGGTCGATTTCTCGTTTCCCCAGTCGAGCGCGCCTTTGCGCCACACGTAGGCATAGCCGGCGAGCAGCAGGGCCATGAAGAGCACCACCTGCACGAAGCCGGGCCATCCGAGGTCGCGCAGCGCCATGGCCCACGGATACAGGAAGGCCACCTCGATGTCGAACAACAGGAAGATCATCGCAATGAGGTAGAACTTCACCGACTGTCGTTCGCGAGCGTCCCCGACCGGCGGCATGCCGCACTCGTAGGGCGCCGACTTTTCCGGGGATGGTTTGCGCGGACCCAGCACGGAAGACAGGAGGACCGAACCCAGCCCGAATGCGGCGCCGAGCGCGATCATGATGAGGATGGATAGCCAGCCCTGCATGGGTGAGTCGGGTCGGAATCAGACGTGTCGCTCAGCTTGTGAACGATTTCGCAAGCTGAGCCACCATGCTACAGCAGTCGATAGGTCCACGTCGATAGGCTGGGCGGCGCCGGAGCGGGCCGATGCTTCGGGCAGAGCTTCAGCACCGATTTACCGAAGGTTTCGCGTCAGCGTCGGTCGTGCTTCGCACGATAAACTTCCCGGCTCGTCTTGCCCAAATCGCGTTGCAGATCCCTGCGCTCCCATCGGTTGAGTCCGTCGCCCGACCGACGGTAGAGACGTTCTTCGGCTCGAATGGCGGCCCGGTCGGCTGTCAGCCTGTTCAGCTCTCTTCGGGTAATTTCCCCGCCGTTCACACCGTCCCTGATGCGCGCCGCTTGTCGATGTTGCCGCGCGTTGACGCCCCGCGCGTCGCTGCCGTCACCGTGTTCGGCGACCGAGATCGTTGGCGTGATCAGAACGACTCCGATGGCGGCCGCGACGAAACATCGACCGAACATGACGCCCTCCTTCCGAGACCTAGTCGATTGGCCAAGGGGCCGGGAACAATCTGCTTGCGGCGGTTAGACCGCCACCAGACCGGAAGGTTTAAGTGGCTTTCGCGACCCGGCGGCGGGGTCCCTCGTCGAGCCTCGCTGGACGCCATCCGCGCACCGAGTTGATCAGCCAGAGCCGAGGCGCAGTCACCAATCGATCGACGGGGATTCTGGCTTCGAAGATTTCGCCGTTAGCGAGGAGCTCGGCGCGCATCGTACCGGCGAGAAGACCGCACTCGACCGGAGGGGTCACCGGCCGTCCATCGACCTCGGCGACGATGTTGGCCGTCATGGCTTCGGTGACCTCGCGGTCAGGATTCCACAACACCATTTCGTCGTATGCGTCCGTGCGCTCTCGTTCCTGCTGTGTTCGATTTGTGGTCTTGTGAAACAAGAATGGGTCGGTCGGATCGATCGGTGCCGAGGCCAGCGCGATCCGCATCGTCCCGATCGACGGCTCGAGCTGCGTAGTCTCGATCCGAATGTCGCCGTCGCGCCTGACGAGCAAACGCACGCGCAAAGCAGAGTCGGCCGGCTCGATCGAACGCTCGAGCCTCTCGAGTACATCGTCGAGCACGCAGCGGAAACCGAAGTACTCTGCGGATGCCTGGAGCCGCCGCATGTGACGGTCCAGGAGAAAAAATCCCTCTGCAGATGTCCACCGCAGCGTCTCGAGGAGGTCGAAGTGAGGGTCGCGTACCAGAGAGGCCTGCCCGGCGCCGGCTAGCCGATTGCGGCGTCGTTTCCCTCGGCCATGCGGCGGCCGATTTCGTCGAGCGCCTGTTGGAGCTGTACTCGCCGCTGCTCGTGCGTAGTGGCGGCGAGCTGCCGCTCGAGCTCGGTTCGCGCGAGCCGTAACGACTCGAGCATCTGAAGCCGCGCGGGATCTCCAGCAGGGCGAACACGACTCTGCGCGCGCTCCCGGCGCAACTCGTCCATTCGTTCCTGAATTCTCGAGTCCGCGTCGATAAGGCCTTCGCCTGCGTCTCCCATTCGTCGTCTCTCTCTTTTCCGCCGGCGGGCCGGGCCCGCAGGCGTTGGTTGGTCCCGCCATTATAAGATCGTCGCGTGGCGGCGATCTCCAATCCGCTCGCGCTTTTTCACCCCGCCGTCAGCGCGTGGTTTTCGTCATCGTTCGACGCACCCACTCGACCGCAGGAGCTTGGCTGGCCTGCGATCGCTCGCGGAGAATCGACCCTCATCCTGGCGCCCACGGGCAGCGGCAAGACGCTGGCCGCTTTTCTGTGGTGCCTCGACCGCTTGATGTTCGCGGAGGCTCCGCCAAAGGGGCAGCGGTGCCGCGTCTTGTACGTCTCGCCGCTCAAAGCGCTGGCTGTGGATGTCGAGCGAAACCTTCGGGCGCCCCTCAGCGGCATCGCGCAGGTGGCAGCCGGGCGCGGGGATCGCTTCCTCGCGCCCGCGATTGCCGTGCGCAGCGGCGATACGCCCGCATCCGAACGTGCAAGGTTTCAGCGCGAGCCCGCCGACATTCTCATCACGACGCCTGAATCGCTGTACCTGCTGCTGACATCCAACGCCCGCGACACTCTTCGATCGATCGATACGGTGATTCTCGATGAGATTCACGCGGTTCTCCCGACCAAGCGTGGCGCGCATCTGTCAGTGTCGATCGAACGTCTCGCAGCAAGGTGCGACCACCCAATCCAGAGAATCGGCCTGTCTGCGACTCAGCGGCCGCTCGATGAAGTCGCCCGGTTTCTCGGCGGAGCGCTGCAATCGACACTCGCTGCGAGAGAGTCGATCACCAGCCCACGCTCATCGGGCGCTCGGTCGAAGACAGGCCGGCGCGCACCAGGCGCGGACACGGTAAACGATCGACGCGGCGGCTCACGAAAAGCGCCGGTCTCGAGCGATGGGGTTCCGCGTGAGATCGAGACCGAGTTCTCACGACATCGTGGTGCCATCCGCTATCGACCGATCACGATCGTCGACGCCGGCCAGAGGAAGCGGCTCAAGCTCACCATCGACCTTCCGGTCGAAGACATGGCCAAGCTGACGACTGCCGACGACATCCCGAGTGGGCCGGCATCGGTCGGCGACACCCGCCCTTCCATCTGGTCGGCGATCCATCCGAGATTGCTGGAGCTGATCCATGCACATCGATCGACGCTGATCTTCGTGAACAGCCGGCGGCTGGCTGAGCGCCTCGCCGGTGCGCTCAACGAGCTGGCAGGCGAAACACTCGTACGTTCGCACCACGGGTCGATCGCTCGACCCCAGCGGGTGGAAGTCGAGGATCTCTTGAAGGCGGGATCACTTCGTGCTCTGGTGGCCACTTCGTCGCTCGAGCTCGGCATCGACATGGGGGCTATCGATCTGGTCGTTCAAATCGAAGCACCGCCATCGGTGGCGAGCGGCTTGCAGCGCATCGGCCGCGGCGGGCATCAGGCGAACGCGATCAGCGAAGGCGTGATTTTTCCGAAATTCCGGGGCGACCTCGTGGCGTGTGCCGCCGTCGCGAAGTCCATGCACGACGGTGTCGTCGAAGCAACGCGCTATCCTCGCAATCCCCTCGACATCGTCGCGCAGCAGGTCGTTGCCATGGCGTCAATGGACCAGTGGGATGTCGATCGGCTATTCGCCACCATCCGCTGCGCGGCGCCGTTTGCCGAGCTCAGTCGAGATGTGTTCGACGGTGTGCTCGACATGCTTTCCGGACGCTATCCATCGGACGAGTTCGCCGAGCTTCGGCCGCGGGTGACTTGGGATCGCGTCGCCGGAACCCTGACCGCACGCGAGGGCGCCAAACGTGTTGCGATTGCCAACGGGGGAACGATTCCCGACCGGGGGTTGTACGGTGTGTTCCTGCTCGGCGAGAGCCAGGGCTCTGCGCGGGTTGGCGAGCTCGACGAGGAGATGGTCTTCGAGAGCCGGGTCGGGGAGACATTCGTGCTCGGCGCTTCGTCGTGGAAGATTGCAGAAATCACCCACGATCGGGTACTCGTCACGCCCGCGCCTGGTGAACCCGGAAAGATGCCGTTCTGGAAGGGCGACCGGGCCGGCCGGCCGCTGGAGCTCGGGCTGGCGATCGGCCAACTGATGCACGACCTTCCGAGAATGCCGCCCGCCGCTGCAATCGACCGCTTGTTGCGCGAGCACGATCTCGACCGGCGGGCGGCCGAGAATCTCTTGCAGTACCTCCGCGATCAGAAGGCCGCAGCGGGCGCCGTCCCGGACGCAGCGACAGTGGTGGTCGAGCGCGTGCGCGACGAGCTCGGCGACTGGAGAGTCTGTGTTCTCTCTCCTCGCGGAGGACGGATTCACGCGCCTTGGGCCATGGCCGTATCCGCGAAGATTCGTGAGGAGACCGGGATCGACGTCGAGACGCTGTGGGGTGACGATGGGTTCGTCGTGCGATTCCCAGACGTCGATCAGCCACCCGATCCTCGTCTCCTGCTCCCCGACCCGGACGAGGTACAAGCGCTGGTGATCCGACAGCTTGGAGCGACGGCGCTTTTCGCGGCGAAGTTTCGCGAGAACGCGGCGCGGTCGCTTTTGCTGCCAAAGCGGCGGCCCGGGATGAGGGCGCCGCTGTGGCAGCAGCGGAAACGAGCCGCCGACCTGCTCGCCGTCGCATCCCGCTACGGATCGTTTCCGGTGCTGCTCGAAACGTATCGAGAGTGCCTGCGGGACTACTTCGACATGCCTGCACTCGTCGCGACTCTCACCGACGTACGAAGTCGGACCATCCGGGTCGCAACCGTGGATTCCGAGACGCCGTCGCCGTTCGCTGCGTCGCTGCTCTTCAGTTACGTTGCCAGCTTCCTCTACGACGGCGACGCGCCGTTGGCTGAGCGCCGCGCCCAGGCGCTGGCCGTGGACCAGAGCCAGTTGCGCGAGCTGCTGGGTGATGCCGAGCTTCGCGAGCTGCTCGATGGGGAGTCGCTCGAGGCGATCGAGCGACAGTTGCAGCGACTCGATCCGCGGTACCAGGCCAGGAGTGCGGACGGCGTGCACGACATGCTGCTGGCTCTTGGCGACCTGTCGGGAGAAGAGCTCTCCGCACGCGTGTTCAACGTCGAGCGCACCGAAACGATGGAGAAGCTGGTCCGGGCGCGACGTGTCGTCCGCCTGCGACTCGCCGGCGAAACCCGCTACGTCGCCGTGGAGGACGCCGCCCGCTATCGTGATGCCCTGGGCGCTCCACTGCCGCTCGGCCTCCCGGATTCGCTCCTGCAGCCGGCACCCGATGCGCTCGCCAACCTCATCCTTCGGTACGCACGAACCCATGGGCCATTTACGCCGTCCGATTTCGCGTCCCGGTACGGACTGGCCGTGTCTGCCATCGAAGCCATCCTGCTGCGCTTGACGTCCGAGGGGCGCCTGCTGGAAGGCGAGTTCAGGCCAGGGGGGATGGGGCGCGAATGGACCGACGAAGGTGTGTTGCGCATGCTTCGCCGCCGATCGCTCGCGAAGCTCCGTCAGGAAGTCGAGCCAGTCGATCAGGCAGTCCTTGGCCGGTTTGCCACGACGTGGCAGGGCGTGGTCAGCCGACGCTCCGGAGCCGATGCCGTGCTGGATACCGTCGAACAGCTGCAGGGCGCTCCTCTCGTGGTGTCGATTCTCGAAACCGAGATCTTACCGGCCCGAATCGAAGGATACGATCCGGCCGATCTGGACGCGATTACCGCCGCAGGCGAGATCGTCTGGGTGGGGGTCGAACCACTCGGCGAACGAGATGGTCGCGTTGCGCTCTACCTGGCGGATCACGCGAGTCGTCTGCTTCCGCCGGCGCAGGCTCAAACCGATTCCGCCGTCACATCCGATCGCGAGACTGCCCTCGTCCAATTTCTCAGCGCCCACGGCGCCTCGTTTTTCGGGCCGTTGCACGAGGCCATCGGCGGAGGCTATCCCGGCGACACGGTCACCGCACTGTGGAATCTCGTCTGGAAAGGCGTTGTCACCAACGATACGTTTCACGCCCTTCGCGCATTCGCAGATGTCCGCCCAGCCCGGCGTCGTCAGGCGCGGCGCAACACGGCGGTGTTTCGATCGAGGCGGCTTGTCCCGCCGTCGGCGGAAGGACGCTGGACGCTCGTCAGTCGACCGGCGGCCGGGCACCCGCGTCGTCCAGCGGCTGCCGAACGAGGAGTGTCCACCCGTTGGGCGGCCGCATTCGCGCAGCAGTTGCTCGCCCGACACGGAGTGCTGACACGCGAATCGCTGGCGGCCGAAGCCGTCACGGGCGGTTTTGGCACCGTCTATCCAGTGCTGAAGGCCATGGAAGAGGGCGGACGGCTCAGGCGAGGATATTTCGTCGCGGGTCTCGGTGCGACACAGTTTGCGCTGCCAGGTGCCGTCGACCTGCTTCGCTCGTTGCGCGACGCGCCGGCCCGACTAGAGGTCGCAGTGCTCGCCGCGACGGACCCCGCCAACCCGTACGGCGTCACACTCAAGTGGCCCGCCTTCGCCGCTCACGCGGCTTCCGCGCGGCAAGCCCGCTCGCAGAGCACTGCTGGCGCAGTCGCGGCGGGTCCATCCGGCGGGCAGAGCGTTGAGACGGCCGGGTCGATGCCCGCTCGAACGCCCAACGTCGCCGCCGGGTCGGCTGGTCGCGGTCCGACACGCTCGGTCGGCGCAACCGTCATCCTCGTCAACGGGGCACTTGCTGCTTACCTTGCCCGAGGCGATCGGCAGCTCGTGGTCTGGCTTCCAGAGAGTGAACCCGAGCGTTCGAATACAGGTCGCGCCGTGGCGCACGCGCTGATCGAGCGAGCGCGAAGCGCACCTGGTGGTAGTGAGAATGAAGAAGCGCCACGCGGGATGCTGATTGAAGAGATCGATGGGCGGTCGCCGACATCGCATCCGCTCGCGGCGTACCTCGTGGAGGCCGGCTTCGTGGCGGGGGCGATGGGATTTCAGGCGACGTTTCGATCGAGCAGGACAGGTACAGTCACTGGACCGGCCGGTTCTGGCTCGAGTTTCTCGGGGGCGCCAGTTTATCCCCCGATCCGCCCTTGACCCTCTTATAATCGTTGATCTCGAGCTGGACGATGCTTCGGGCGACCTCGGAGGCGAAGCGATGAAGAAGTCAATCGTGACATGCGCGAGCATGATAGTGCTGTTGCTCGCCGGATCGGCAATCGCGCATCACTCGCCCGTTGTTTTCGATCGCACCAAAAAGGTCACGTTGAATGGGACCGTTCGCGAGTTCGTGTGGACGAACCCACATTCGTCGATCCAGATCGCAGTGCCAAATGACGCGGGTGGCCTGGACGTGTGGGGCGTCGAGATGAACAGCCCGAATAATCTCGTCCGTCAGGGGTGGAAGTCCACACTGCTGAAGGCGGGCGACAAGGTGAGCATTGTCGTCAACCCGCTGAGAAGCGGAGAACATGGCGGCATATTCGTGTCGATCAAGTTCGCCGACGGCCGGGTACTCGGCGACAAATGGACTGAAGAGATCGAGAGCAAGGGGACGGTCACTAGGTAAGGCTTCGCATTTGAGAATTTGAGGATTGGAGGATATGAGAATTTCAAAGACCTGAGAATCAAATCTTCAAATCCTCAACTCCCAGATCCTCACATTCTCAAATCCTCAAATCCTCAAATTCGCTATTTCAGAATGACCTGCTTGGACGACGTGCCTGGTAAGCGCTCGTTCAGGTTGGGAAGGCACTCGACTTCAGTGATGTCCGTGTCGTCCTGCCGTTTCCATCGGTGTGTGCTGCTCCACTCCCCCTCCCAGTGGTTGGGGTCGATCAAGGTCCACCGAATCTCGAGCGTTTGACCGCGATCGAGCAGGCGGATGCGCTCGAGGATCCGGAAGTCGTCACTGACCGGGAGCCCGTCGTCGATGATGTGCTTGTCGGAGACCATGTGCCTGGTATCGACAACAAGCGTGTCGCCCTCCCAACGGCCAATCGATTCGCCATTGAACGTGCGAACCACTTCATCGACGGGCGTGTGCTGGCGCCCGTCCAGGTAGATGATGCGGAGAGCGTTCATGAAGCCGCTGACCATGTAAATTGCCGTCGGCATTTGAATCATCGCGATCGGCCACACGCGCGTCATGATCACCGGCATGCCTGCCGGATAACACTGGCCGATCCAGTCGTTGTACGACTTACCTTCCTTCTTCGCCTGCTCGCTCTCTTCGAAGGCTTTCGCGGCTGCGCCCTTGAACTTGGGGTACGGTGGACCGGATCGCCAGGTATCGAATCCGGCGCTCAAGTCGACGAACCATGTGCCGGTGAGGTCGAACGGCGCTTTGGGTCGGGGTTTCGAGAGATTGGCAGGCGCCAGGGCACCCAATTGCGCCGGCGGTTCCGCGGCCGACGTCGCAGGACTCTGCCCACGAGTTTGAGCGTGCGCCGGGATCGTCGCGATCAACAGCGCAAGTGCCATCATCGTCACGGCCGTCATCGCGCGCAATGTCGACATGATCATCGTGCCCTCCACCGCGATTCATTCTACGCGAGAACCCATCGCCACCGGCCTCGACGCCAGACTCACATATTGGTGTTCGAAGTGCCAGCCCAAGCGCAACGGCGATCCGAGCGAACGCTCGTCGTGATTGTGCGTCCTCTCAATTCACTTTGACGTGGAGCTCGGCACCGAACAACATCGTCCGGTCGTTGTCACGCGCGGCCCATTTGAGGAGCGTCGCGACGCTCGGTTCGACCCGCCCATTGAACATGACGCCGCCGTTGACCTGGACCTTGACTGGCTGGCTGAAATCGAACGCGTCGGGCGACAGCAGAAGCGTCAACTCCGCCACCCCTCGCGCCCTGGCCGTCACGGTATTGCCCGTTCGGACGAGATCGACACGGCCGGACGGTTGAGAGTTGTCGAAGAGCATCGGCCCGACATCGGTCACGAGGTTCACGTCGTCGAACGGCGGTTCGTTGCGGCTCTTCGGGCCAAGCTTGTCGATGATCAGCCAGTGCGCGCGATTGTCGATCGTCGATCCTGCTGACTCCCACGTTAGGGTGCCCGGCAGAGGATTGCGAGGATGGCTGCGGACGAACCCTTCGAACGAACCCTTCACGCTTGGCCACCAGGCAGTATTGTGCGCACCGTCTGGCTGCGGCTGGTAGTCGATCTCGACGCCTTTTTTCTTCAGATGCGAAACATAGCGTGCGACAAAGGCCGCCGGGTACAAAGGGTCGCGGCCGCCATTCACCGCAAAAAAGGGTTTGTTGCGAAGGTTGTTCGGGAACAGGTCGCCTGCATGCACATCGTCGCTACGCAGCACGAGCAGATTGCCGTTGAGAGGCAGAAAGCTGGCGAACGGGGTCGCAGCGCGCATGGCGACGTAAAAAGCTCCAGTGCCACCGTCCGACACGCCCGCGACGACAACCCGATTCTCGTCGACGTTGTAGGTGCGTTTCACGGTATCAAGAATCGTGTTGAGGTTTTCGATCTGGGCCTCGGACCACCAGGGGGCGTCGGCCCACGCGTATGGAATCACATAGATCTGCTCAGCCCCCGCCAGCGCGCCAATGGTGCCGTCGCCTCGCGGCTGGTTACTTGGCCGCATCACGCCGCCGTGGAGCTGGAAGCGAACCTGGTATCGTTTCGCCGCGTCGTACGAATCGGGAACGTTCAGCGCGTAGAAGAACTCACGCTCATGCGCGCGGTAGCTCGACTTGACCACGCCTCTGGGCACGTTCGCCGAGTACGGGCGTCCCACTTTCAGCCGCTTCAGCGCCTCGTCGAAGCTCACGCCGGTGGCGATGAGGGCGGGGATCGACTTCGCGGCGTCCTGCGGGCTGCGTGCTTCCCAAAACGCCTTGAACGCAGCGTCCAGGTCGTTCGCCGCGCCAGCAACGGCGCCACTCATCGTCACCGAGCAGGCAAGCGCACACATGAAAACGAGCCGAATCCAGCGCTGCGCCATGGAGTCCCGACTATAAACCGATCATTTGGTAGTTTCCAGGTGCAAGCCTTCGTGGACTTCGTGTGCAAGGCGGTCCTTATTCGCCGTCTACGCTCCGCTCGTTCAGCGCAAGCCCCCCAACCGAGGACCGAGGATCTCAGACGGCGATACGTTCAGGGTGTGCGTAGACGTTGAAGCCCTGCCCTCGGAGAAAGCCCACCAGCGTGATGCCACATTCTCCAGCCAGCTCAATCGCGAGGCTCGACGGCGCGGAAACGGCCGCCACGATGGGAACGCCAGCCAGGAACGCTTTCTGCACAATCTCATACGAGGTGCGCCCGCTGACGAACAGCAGATGGTCGGGAAGCGGAAGGCGATCCTGCATCAGCATGCGGCCAATCACCTTGTCGACGGCGTTGTGGCGACCAACGTCCTCGGCCATTGCTTCCAGGCGGCCATCGCGGGTGAACAAGCCCGCGGCGTGCAGTCCACCGGTCTCATCGAAGACCTTCTGCGTGGAACGCAGCCGTTCGGGAATGCTCACGAGCGTTTGGGGCGCAATCGTCCAACTACTGGTGATGGCTGGGGCGTCAGTCCGGAGCGACTCGATCGTCAGTCGGCCGCACAGGCCGCATGACGAATTCGTCGTTACCTGACGTCGGTCGGCAAGAATACGGTCCAGTGTCTCGGCCGACCCGGCAATCGTCGCATTGACGATGTTTTCCGGATGTTCGGCCGACGGGTCGGTGCAGTATTCGATGGTGCCGAGATCATCAGGCGTGACCAGAACGCGCTCGGCGAGCAAAAACCCGGCGGCAAGCTCGCGATCCGCACCCGGTGTTCGCATGATGACGGCAAATGGGCGCCCGTGCAGCCGAATCTCCAGCGGTTCCTCCGTGGCCGCACGATCTGTACCGACCTCACTGATCCCATCGCGGACTCGAGCGACATCGACCGCCCGAAACGCCTCTGTCATGTCTGCATTGTACCGGCACTGCGCTACTGGGCGTCCAGGCCATCTCGCTTTCCACCTAAAGCCGCTGGTTCGAGCGCCACGAGCGACATCCAAAGGACCCGGGTACAATTGATCCATGCCTGCGTCCTCGTCTTTCGACATCACCTCCACCATCGATTTTCAGGAGGTCGACAACGCGCTCAACCAGGCGCGCAAAGAAGTCGGGCAGCGCTACGACTTCAAAGGCGCCAAAGCCGATATCGACCTGAACTCGACCGAGAAAAAGCTGACGCTCGTCGCAGACGACGAATTCAAGATGAACGCGCTTTGGGAAATCGTGCAGACCCGTTTGGTAAGACGTGGAGTGCCGGTGAAGAATTTCAAGGTCGGCGACTCGCAACCTGCCGCCGGCGCCACGGTGAAGCGAGTCATCGACATTCAGCAGGGCATTCCTATCGAAGCGGCCCGCGAGATCGTGAAGTTTCTGAAAGACAAGAAGCTCAAAAAGGTTCAGGCGGCCATCCAGGCCGACCAGGTGCGCGTGAGCTCGCCCTCGAAGGACGACCTGCAGGAAGCGATGGGCCACCTGCGCGATCATGACTTCGGCGTCGCGTTACAGTTTGGAAATTACCGCTGAGAGATCAGCGAGGACGGGGGCGGCCGCATTCACAGGCAGCGATACGGCCTCCATCCGGATTCGGCGGATATATCTCTCGCCGGTATAGAGATGATCGTCCCACCGACCTTCCGGAGAACACGTACTGTCGCTCCGACCGCGTCAGACGCCGGCGAAACGGCAAAACCCGCGCTCCGGTGGTGAAGTGCTTGACCTCGATCATGACTTGGATGGGATCCTGAAACTCTTCTATGTTCACACTCGGTGTCAGGTATCGCTACGCTTTCGGGCGCAAATCCGGCGGTACGGGCAAACAGAGCAATATCGGTGCCCAGTCGAGTTCGGGGCAAGTTGCTTGTGTCACGTGATTTTCGTAACAAGTCCAGCGTCTCGAAGCCGTACAATCTGGCTTTGCGGTTGCATTGCGCTTCGATGAATGTTCTTCGAGATCAGGGCTTCCCCGTTTGTTGCCGCTGTAGTGGAGTCGTTTGAGAGGACTGTATGACGCCGGCCGGTCAAATCGTGGCGCTCGTTGTCGTTGGGCTCCTGGCAGGAACTATGGAAGCTCAACAGACCCAACCCGCACCACCGACTCAACCCGCACCGACTCAGCCCGCGCCGACTCAACCCGCGCCGACTCAACCCGCACCACAACGACGCGCTCAACCCCGACCCACATCGGTCCAAGTCGTCGTCCGGGACATCAGCGGCGGTCCGCTTGGCGGCGTCAAAGTGCTGGTGTCGGGGCCTGCGACTCAGGAGGCGACAACCGACGACAAGGGCACGGCATCGCTCGGCACCCTGCGCGACGGCAGTTACCGCTTTCGATTCGAGCTTGAAGGATTCGTGACGCTGGAGCGCGACGTCAACATCCGAAACGGTCAGCCGGCGGAGGTTCTCGCGGCGCTCCGCATCATTCCCCGGCCGCTGGCCCCGCCGCCACCTCCGCCGCCGCCGATCGTCGAGGCACCGCCGCCGCCCCCGCCCACGCCAAGCGGGCCTCCTGTCTTCGTCTCCATTCCACAATTCCTGGAGAAGAATTTCATCGGCCGCGAGCCGTTGAAGGAAACCGTGTTCGGGTGTCTCTCCGGATCGACGACGCGCCTGCTGCAGCTTCACGAGGCGATCGCGGAGCACACGCACTCGGAACTGGACGAAATCCTCTACGTCGTGGCAGGAGAGGGCACCGTCCGCGTCCACTCCGAGTCGTCTCCAGTTGCTGCGGGCTCGCTGAGCGTCATTCCGCGCGGTCTTCCCCATGCTATCGAGCAGCGCGGCAGGAATCCCTTGATTGTGATTTCAACCGTGGCTGGTGCGCCGTGCACGACGGGCGGCACCGGACAGAACGCATCGACGACGAAGCAGTGAGGTGAACAACTCTCCACCACAGAGGGCACCGATTGAACCTCCGTTCCTCCGTGGTGACTAGCTTTGGCTAGTGGCTCCTCGACTGATTGGCGTGGTGCTCGAGAAAATTGATGACGTGCCGCCGGTAGTCGACAAACTCGGGATGTTCGAGCACTTCTGCACGTCCTCGAGGCCGCGGGAACGGTAGCGAGAGGATCTCGCCAACGCGCGCCGCCGGGCCATCGGTCATCAGAATCAAGCGGTCCGCAAGGTAGAGCCCTTCGTCGATGTCGTGGGTCACCATGACCACGATCTTCCGTTCTCGCTCCCACACATGCAGCAGCGTATCCTGAAGATCGAAGCGCGTCATGGAGTCCAGCGTGGAGAACGGCTCGTCCAGGAGCAGGAACCTGGGTTGCGTTGACAGCGCCCGCGCCAGCGAGACGCACTGCTGCGTCCCGAGCGAAAGCTGTTGCGGCAGCTGATCGCCGACGTCTCCTACCCCTACGAGCTCTAGGTACTGGGCAGCGATGCCGCGCAGCGACCGGCGCGAGGCTCGTGCCGACGTCTGCTCGACTGCCAACGCGACATTGTCGCGCGCCGAGAGCCACGGAAGGAGCGCCGGTGCTTGAAAGACCACGGCGCGCTCGATGCCCGGCGCCGTCACCTCCTTTCCATCGATCAGCACGCCGCCCAGGGTTGCGCGCTGGAGCCCCGCGATGATCGACAGCAGAGTCGACTTGCCGCACCCGGAATGACCCAGAATGCAGACGAACTCGCGCTCCCGGAAGAGCGCGTTGATGTTGTCGACGGCCACGAAGGGCCCCTCAGGAGTCGAGAAGGTCTTTGTGAGACCGGTCAGCTCGAGGGGGACGCGTGTCAGGCTCACGTCCGGTTCTCCATGTGGACGAGCCGTCGGGAGGAGTGATCGGCCGGTAATGCCTTGGACACCGGGCCCGGTGCGTGTGCCGCACGCAAACCTGGCCGGTGCCTGGCGTGCTTCACGTATTCCGTCAAGCATTCGACGACGTGCGTTCGCACTCGAAGAGCTTCTTCGTCGCGTTCCAGCTGGATCACCGTGCGAGGCCTCGGAATGGCGACCGCGACCGGCGGACCCATCGTGGCCCGAGGACCTGCCGTCATCGGTACGATTTGGTCCGACAGCAGCAGAGCCTCGTCGATGTTGTTCGTGATCATGAGCGTCGTAACCGGCCGGTCGAGCGACGAGCAGAGCGCAATGAGCTCCTGCTGCAGGTTGCTGCGGGTGAGAGCATCGAGCGCCCCGAACGGCTCGTCGAGAAACAAGATCTCGGGCTCCGAAGCGAATGCCCGCGCGATTGCGACCCTCTGCCGCATGCCGCCGGACAGCTGACTGGGCCGGCGTTGGAGCGCATTTCCGAGTCCGACGAGCTCGAGGTAGCGGCGGGCGTGCGTACGCTGCTCTTCTCGAGACCACGACGGAAAAGCGGCGCCGACAGCGAGCTGCACGTTGCCGATCGCCGTCAGCCACGGTAGCAGAGAGTAGTTCTGGAACACGAACGCCGCCTGCTTATTCACGCCGCGCACCGCTTCCCCCGCGATCGTGACGCGGCCGGCATCGGGAAGAAGCAGGCCTGCGACCACATTCAAAAAGGTCGACTTCCCGCAACCCATGGATCCGACAATCGAAACGAACGTTCCCTGCTCGATCGAAAGGTTGACATCCTCCAGCACATGCCGGACGGTGCCTTTCGCGCTGAATGACTTCGAGACTCCTTGGATCTCGATAAAAGGCATATGGTGACGTCAGCGGTGCACGGTCAAATGGCCCTCAGTCTGGATTCGGCCAGGCCCATCAACCGATCCAGGCAGAACCCCACCAGGCCGATGGTGAGGATCGCGAGGAGAATGTGCGCGTAGATGAGGCTGTTGTACTCCTGCCAGAGGAACCCTCCAACGCCGGGTGTTCCAGTCAACATCTCACTGGCGACGATGACCAACCAGGCAATGCCAAGACTCAGTCGGTAGCCGGTAAAGAGAAACGGCAGCGTCGCTGGAATGACGATCTTGGTAAAAGTGGTCAAGGGCGAGAGCCGTAGGACCTTTGCGACGTTCCAGTAGTCCTGCGGAATGGCCTTGACGCCCGCGGCTCCGTTGATGACCGTAGGCCACATCGAGCACACAGCGATGGCAAACAGGGCAGCCGGCTCGGACCGCTGAAAGATCACCAGCCCGAGCGGCAGCCACGCCAAAGGCGAAATCGGTCGGAGAACTTGTATGACCGGATCGAACATTCGTTGCAGCGTGGAGGACAGGCCGAGGAGGAGCCCGAGCGGGGTCGCGAGGACGGCGCCTATCAGGAACCCCTTGGCCACGCGCACGAGACTGTAGTAGGCCAGGCGCACGATCCCCTGATCCATTTCGCCGCGTTTTTCGAGTGGCTGGAGCAGATAGATCTTGCTCTCCTCCCAGGTCTCCACGGGTGAAGGCAAATCAGCGACGTAGTGGCTCGCGAGGCTCCACAGAGCAAGGGCCATCGCCAGACCGGTCAGTGGCAGGAGCACGTTGGCGAAACCTTTTGCGCTCATCGAAACCTTTCAGGAAGCCAGGCTGTTGATCGCAAAAGAGCGCGCATATTTCTCCGGATCGCCGGTGTCGAAGACACCATCGAACAGTGTGATCTTTTGAGTCTCCGCGATCTTCGGGGGCGCGCCCATTTCCTTCATCGCCTCCAGGTAGATGTCAGACCGCAGCACTCGCTTTGCGACGCCCCGGTAGTCGGGCGACTCCTTGACCATGCCCCAGCGCCGGAACTGACTGAGCCACCACATGCCGAATGCCGCGTGCGGGTAGTTGCAATCGCGATCCGAGAACACCATGTAGAACTTGTCCTGCTCCTTGCGGCCATCTCCGTAGTCGTAGTTGCCGAGCAGGCGCTGCAGGATGATCTCGGGTGGACAGTTGATGTAGGTCGGCTTTGAGACGATTTCGGCGGCCTTCGAGCGATTGTCCAGCTTGTCGAGATGCACACTTGCGAGATGCAGCGCCTTGAGGATCGCCTTCACGGTTTTCGGGTTCTTCGCCGCGAACTCCTCTGTAAACGCGCACACCTTTTCCGGATGGTCTCGCCACATCTGCTGCGTGGTCACCACGGTGTACCCGATGCCGTCCACGATGGCCCGGTTGTTCCACGGCTCCCCCACGCAGAAGCCGTCCATCTTGTCGACTTTCATGTTGGCGACCATCTGAGGCGGCGGAATCGTGATGAGCGTGATGTCCTTGTCTGGATGAATCCCTCCTGATGCCAGCCAGTAGCGCATCCACATGGCATGCGTTCCCGGCGGAAACGTCATCGCGAAGGTCAGCGGGTCGCCCGCCGCCTTCGCCTTGTCGGCGATGGGCTTGACGTCCCTGGCTGACTTGACACCGGCCTGCTTCAACTTGTTGTTGAGCGTGATCGCCTGGCCGTTGCGGTTCAACAGCCACGGAATGACCATCGGCTTGACAGGTGAGCCAGCGAGGCCCATCGTCGACGCGAACGGCATTCCGATGAGCATGTGGGTAGCCTGGTTCTCGCCGATTGAGAGCTTGTCCCGGATGACCGCCCACGACGCTTCTTTCGAGACGATGGATTCGATGCCGAACTGCTTGAAGTATCCGAGCTCGTGCGCCATCACGATCGACGAACAGTCAGTGAGCGCGATGATGCCAAATCGGATGGTCTTGGTCTCTGGCGAATCGTCGGCGTAGGCTGTGCCTGCCCACCCCGAAGGCAGGCCCACCATCAAACCGGCGAGCGTCGACTGGCCGGTGGTCTTCAAGAACATTCGACGCGAGCGGATCATCGCGGCTGCCCCCCTCCCAGCGTCGCGGGTCGGTCGCCCACGAATACATAAGTCACCATCAGGTACGTGTAGCTGTACGCCTCGCCCGGCGTCGTGGTCTTGAGAAACCGACCGGGCATCAGATACGCGAACCCGCCGGCAATCTGAAGTTGTTGTGAGTAGACGTAGGTGGCCTGTGCGTCGAGCTCTTGACCCACACGCCGCCCGCCGGAGCCGTCCGCCGAGCGAGCCACGACGTTCCCGGCCGCGTTGTAAAGGGCGTCGGTCGCACTCGCCAGCCAGAAGGAGTGGTAGCTTCCGGAAAATTGCCACTGTGGCTTCGGCTTGAGCTCGACGCCGCCGCGCAGGTGCTCGACGTTCTTCCATCCCACTTGATCGGCCAGGCCGAGTTTGTCGTGGCCGGTCGGATACAGTTGGTCGAACGTGCCCCGGTCGCCATCTTTCGGATCCCGGTCGCCGGACGCGTAATTGAATTCGACGAACGTCCGCGGTCTAGTCGGCGCTCCCGCAAACGTTTTCCCGATGATCCAGTGCCCCGCCCACGCGTTCAGATCGTCGGTACTCACCGATCCCGTCTGAGCCGCCATTTCGAGGCCGTAGTCGAAATCGGCGCGCAACCTCCCCACGAGTCTCGTGCCGATCGTGGCCTGGCGGATATCGCCCAGACCGCCCGATTCGAGCGTCAGATCCTCCGACATCCGCCAGAACAGATAGGGCTCCACGGTCGCTTTCGGAATTGCCGTGCTGGACGACCCGTAGAAGCCGTACAACATGTTGCCGTTACCGCTCTTGTCGAACGTCTCCGGCTCGAGTCCGACGACGGAGGCCGCGAATGCGTCGAACTTGAAAGGCCTGCGGCTGACTGTGGCCCGCACGCCATCAAAGCTGCGTGCGGTGTTGGTCCATGGAAGCGATCCAATCAGCCGTTGTTCGCCAAATGCCAGTTCCTGGCGCCCAGCTCTGATCATGTTTCGCGCGCCGCCGAATTCGCCGTACGCCATGCGCAGGTCCCAGGTGTCGCGGAACGGTACCGCCTGCCCTCCCGTGGTCTTGTCGAACGTGCGGGCATCCTGCGCCTGAACCACGAACTTCGCGACGCGGCTGGGCGTGACGATGGCGTTGATACGGAAACGATCGAGCATGTATCCGTCGCTGTTGTCCGGCCTGTACGAACCACCGGTGAATCCCTCGAGACGGCCGCGGAATTCGCCCCGGACCTGCAACCAGCCGTTCACTTGCCCCGTCAAGCCGACCGGCGGCGGTGAGGGCGATGTCCTGGGCGGTGGGGCAACTGGTTGCTGGCTGGCTTGCTGCGCTGCGACGGGCGGAAGAGGCGACGGAGCCGCACCTGCCTCAGGCGTCGCGAGCGCTTGCCGCTCGTTAGCCTGCGGCGCGACAGCTTGCTGCGCGGCGAGATGGACGGGTGCGATGAACGAACAAAGCGTCGCGGCGATGGCGAACCAGCTTCGACCGCGCGGAAATCGTCTCGCGTTCCTCATCGTTGCTTCCGTGTGAAATGAAGTGTTGGCGATGTGCTCGCCGGCCCATACAGCAACGGATGTGCCGTCTGCTCATGCCGCCGGTGCGCGCGCACCGGGGGAGTGATGATTTCGAGAGTTTTCTTATGCAGAGATCAGGATCTCTGTGGTCGGCTGCAACTGAACAGTCGAGGAACGCGATCGACTCGATAGAACAACTTTGTCGAAGCTTACCAGCAGCGCTTTCATGTTTGTCCGTGTTTCGGGCGGCCACGATCCGATGCGACGTTCGCTCAGCCGTCGTTTGTGAACGTTCTTGTCGACAAGAAGCTAGTAACGGACGGGAATGTCGCTATTCGAGCTGCCTCGATCGGCCGCGAGGTTGGACGATGGATGTCGCCCGCCGCACTTTCGTCGAGCTGACACCCTAAGCACACCTGCGAACGCGCGTATCGAACGTTTTTGTCGCACCTTCCAGACAGCAATGTCGGTGCTTCGGTGCGCGATCCTTCTCATCGCACGTCGCTCCGCTTGAAGAAATACGTTGACCGCCGAGACCGACGAATTCGCAGACGAATTCCTTGGAATTCTCGGCGATCTCTGCGTGCTCTGCGGTAGCCGTGGGGGCATTCGTCTTCACAGTGCCTCAGGGGCTGCGCTTCAAGTAGTGGTCTGCGTCTTGCTGAATGCCCGAATGCCCTGAACGTCCAGCCATGTCGAGCGTGATTCCGAATCGGACTGTCGCGACGCACTGCCCGTACTGCGCCCTCCAGTGCGGAATGCACGTCAGCGGCACGCGTCAGTCGCCGAGCGTGATCGGGAACGCCCGGTTTCCTGTCAACAAGGGTGGGTTGTGCATCAAAGGGTGGGCCGCAGGCGCGACGCTCGCTCATGTTGACCGCCTTCTCTCGCCGCTCGTCCGCACGACTGACCACGACTTCACGAAGGTCGGCTGGGACACCGCGCTCGATCACATCGCTCGGGCCCTCGCGACCGTCCAGCACAAACATGGACGGAACGCCGTAGGCGTCTTCGGCGGCGGCTCCCTGACGAATGAGAAGACCTACCTTCTCGGCAAGTTCGCCCGCGTCGCGCTGCGGACGGCGAACATCGACTACAACGGGCGATTCTGCATGTCGAGTGCCGCGGCGGCAGCCGTCGCGGCATTCGGCGTTGATAGAGGACTGCCTTTCCCGCTCGCGGACATCACCCGCGCCGACGCCATCCTGCTCGTCGGCGCGAACGTCGCCGAAACCATGCCGCCGATCCTTCAATACTTCGAGGCGCAGCAGGCCAACGGAGGTGCGCTGATCGTCGTGGATCCGCGACGAACGCCAACGGCCGTGTGGGCCCAGCAGCACCTGCAACTGAAGCCTGGCTACGACGCGGCGTTGGCCAATGGACTGTTGCACGTGTTGATCCGCGACGGATTGGTAGACCCCACCTACATTCGGGACCGTACGGACGGGTTCGAGGACGCACGGCGCATCGCCGCAAGCTACTGGCCCGAGCGCGTCGAACAGCTGACTGGTGTGGCAGAAGCGGATCTGGTTTCGGCCGCACATCGCCTTGGTGAGGCGCGGGCCGCGATGGTCCTGACCGCCCGCGGGCCGGAGCAGCACGCGCAGGGTGTCAACAACACGCTCGCATACATCAATCTGGCCCTGGCGCTCGGCAAAGTCGGCCGGCCCTTCAGCGGGTACGGATCGTTGACCGGCCAGGGCAACGGCCAGGGCGGACGCGAACATGGTCAGAAGGCCGACCAGCTTCCAGGCTACCGGCGGATCGACGATCCTGCCGATCGAGCACACGTCGCAGCCATCTGGCAGGTTGCACCCTCGGATCTACCTGGACCGGGCAAGTCCGCTTACGAACTCCTCGATTCGATTGGCAAGAGCGACGGCATCCGCGCCTTGCTCGTTGTCGGCTCGAATCCGGTTGTGTCGGCGCCAGCGGCGCTCGAAATCGAACGACGGTTGAAGTCGCTCGATTTCCTGGCCGTCGTCGACTTCTTCGCCTCGGAGACCGCCCAGCTCGCTGACGTCGTGCTGCCCAGCGCTCAATGGGCCGAAGAAGAGGGCACGACGACGAACCTCGAGGGTCGTGTCACGTTGCGTCGTCGAGCATTCGAGCCACCGGACAACGTCCGAACGGATCTCGACATCCTGTGTGCGCTCGCGTCTCGTTTCGACGTCGGCTCGCGCTTCTCGTACGGCAGCGTGGAGGACGTGTTCGACGAGCTGCGGCGCGCCACCAGCGGCGGCCCGGCAGATTACTCGGGCATGAGCTACGGGCGGATCGAGGCAGAAGACGGCCTCTTCTGGCCGTGTCCAGTCCCTGATCATTCCGGAACACCTCGGCTCTTCGTCGATCGATTTCCAACCCCGAATGGACGTGCCAGGTTTCACGGCGTTTACCACCAGCCGCCGGCCGAGGAACGGGACGAGGACTACCCCTTGTACCTCACGACGGGACGCGTCTTGCCGCATTACCAATCGGGCACTCAGACACGACGCATCGCCCAACTCGATGCATTGCTGCCCGAGCCGCTGGCCGAGATCCATCCGGCGACGGCGCGTCTCGCGAAGGTCGCCGACGGCAAGCCGGTCACGGTCGTCACACGACGGGGATCAGCGACGTTCACGCTGAAGGTCACGCCGTCCATCCGTGAAGACACGATATTCGTTCCGTTTCACTGGAGTGGCGAACGGTCGGTCAATCGCGTGACGAATGCGGCGCTCGACCCAACGAGCAAGATGCCGGAATTCAAGGTCTGCGCCGCACGTGTAGAGCGCGCCCTCGGTGGGGATGAGGAACGATGACCGACAAACGACGCCTGGTGGTCATCGGCAACGGCATGGCGGGTGCCCGTCTCGTGGAAGACGTGGTTGCCCGCAGTGGCCTCGAGCGATTCGCCGTGACCGTCTTCGGCGACGAGCCTCATGGCAACTACAATCGCATTCTTCTTTCCAGCGTTCTCGCGGGCAGCCATCGTCCGAGCGATATCTTCATCAATCCGCTGTCCTGGTATACGGACCACGGTGTCACGCTCCATGTCGGCGCCCGGGTCGACAACATCGATGTCGATCGGCAGCAGGTGTTCAGCAGTGGCGGCGTTGTCGAGCCCTACGACACGCTGGTGATCGCCACCGGCAGCAGCGGGATGGTTCCGCCGATAGACGGCCTGAGAACCGCCGCCGGAGCGTTCAAAGACGGCGTATTCGTCTTTCGTACGCTCGATGATTGCCACGCCATTCTGGCGCGCGCCGCGGCCGCCAAGCGCGCTGTCGTTGTTGGTGGAGGACTGCTCGGCCTCGAAGCCGCGCGGGGGCTGCTGAGCCGTGGACTCGACGTCCATGTGCTCCACTTGATGCCGCATCTGATGGAAGCACAGCTCGACGCGACGGCGGGCGCGATTCTTCGCCGAGAGCTCGAGCACATGGGCATGCATATCCATGTGAACAGCACGGCCTCGACAATCCTCGGCAACGGCCACGTGACCGGCGTGGTGTTGACGCCCCCTCGTAACGGCCAACAGCACCCGAGTAGGAGACCGTCTCGAGGCAAACACGAGGATGTAGCGCAGGCCATTAGGCCTGCTTCGGCGGGCAGCCCTGAAGGGCTGCGCTACGAGTCCGCAAAGCCGGTAGACGTGTCGATCCTCGAATGCGATCTGGTTGTTGTCGCGGTCGGCATCCGTCCCAACGTCGAGCTGGCCGTCAGCGCCGGCTTGGAGGTCGAGCGCGGGATCGTCGTCGGTGATGACTTGTCCTGCCGACCCGCTGCGCACGTTTACGCGATTGGCGAGTGTGCGCAGCATCGTGGGCGTGTGTACGGTCTCGTCGCCCCAGTCTGGGAGCAGGCTCAAGTCCTCGCGGATCGGCTGACGGGCCGGAAGCCTGACGCCGTCTACGCGGGCTCGAGTCCTTCCACGAAGCTGAAAGTCGCCGGCGTCGAGCTGGCTGTCATGGGCGTCAAAGATCCGGTCGATGACGACGACGAAGTGGTCAGCTATGCCGAGCCCTCCCGGGGCATCTACAAGAAGCTCGTCGTCCGGAACGATCGGCTCGTAGGCGCCATCGTGGTGGGTGATGGCGGAATCGTACCCGGCCTCATCCAAGCGTACCTGGATTCGAAGCAGCTCGCGGACCGCCGCGCCCAACTCCTGTTCCCCGTAGCCACCAACGAAATCACACCACCTGCTGATCGAATTCCGGACGCGGCCCAGATCTGCGACTGCAATGCGGTCACGAAGGCGCAGATTGTCGAGGCGGTTCTCAACGGGGCTCGCAGCCTGCAGGCGGTCAGTGACGCCACGCGCGCCTGCACCGGCTGCGGTTCCTGCCGGCCGCAGGTCCAGATGATCGTGGAGCTCGCGGCCCAGAGCACGTCACCTGCAGAGGTCGCGTCGGACGCGACGATAGAACCGGCCGTCGTCGTGCCCACAGGCGGTGATGTCGTCGTCACGATGAACAAGATCGAGCGTTACAAGAAGGAAAAGGACGGCCTCGACATTCTGTCCGACGTGCCCAGACTTGCTGAGGGCGGGTGGCAGTCCATCGAAGAAGGCGACCGTGAGCGATTGAAGTGGGCGGGTGTCTTCTTTCGCCGCCAGACGCCTGGTCAGTTCATGATGCGCGTCCGTATGTCCAATGGCCTGAGCAACGCTCGGCAGTTTCGTGCGCTCGCCGACATCAGTCGCGAGTTCGGACCCGGGTTCGCCGACATCACCACCCGGCAGCAGATTCAGCTCCGCGGGTTTCAAATTGAGAGGGTGCCCGAGATCTGGAAACAGCTTGAAGAGGTCGGGCTCGGATCGCTTCAGACGGGGATGGACAACGTCCGAAACGTCGCCGGGTGTGCGGTGGCGGGCCTGACGCCGCACGAGCTCTTCGATGCCTCGCCAGTGGCCCGCGAATTCACGGAGACGTTTCTGCGCAACAAGGAATTCACGAACCTCCCGCGAAAGTTCAACGTGACGATCACGGGATGCCTCGAGCATTGTGCGCACGCTGAATCTCAGGACCTCGCGCTGGTGCCGGCGATTGCCAACATCGATGGTCAGGAAGTCCAGGGCTTCAACGTCCTCGCCGGCGGCAAGATGGGTTCCGGAGGCTTTCAGGCGGCGAAATCCCTGAGCGTCTTCGTTCGGGTCGAGGAGGCGGCCAACCTCTGCGCTCAGGTCACGCTGATCTTCCGTGACAACGGATCGAGAGCCGCACGCAATCGGGCACGTTTAGCGTTCCTGATTGAATCGTGGGGAGTGGCCCGCTTCAGGCGCGAACTGCAGCAGCGGGTAGGGTATCCACTACGGTCGGCGGGCAATGACGCCAGACTCTCGAGACATGCCGATCATCTTGGCGTCGCCAAGCAGAAACAGCCCGGCCTGAACTACGTCGGACTTGCGGTCCCGGTCGGACGGATCACTGCCGACCAGCTTTCGGGCCTTGCTTACCTTGCAGAGACCTACGGGAGCGGCGATCTTCGGCTGACGACCAGTCAGAACGTGATCGTACCGAACGTCCCCGATGTCTCTGTCGCCGCGCTCGTGCGGGAGCCCCTCCTGCGGGACCTACGATACGATCCCCCTGTAGCCACGCGCGGGCTCGTCAGCTGCACAGGAATCGATTACTGTCACTTTGCGTTGATCGAAACGAAAGAGCTGGCCATGAAAACGGCCCGCTACCTCGAGCCGCGACTCGACGGTCACAAGACGTTCACCATGCATTGGTCGGGCTGCCCTGCCGGCTGCGGAAACCATGCGCTCGCGGACGTCGGGCTGCTCGGTAAGAACGTCAGGATCGACGGCAAGCTCGTAGATGCCGTCGACGTATTCGTCGGTGGACGTTCGGGGGCGGATCCGAGAGGCGGTACGAAAGTCCTGGAGGATGTTCCATGCGAGAATCTTCCGGAGGTTCTCGAGCGTATCATTCCGTACGTCTCGAACAAACGCCGGGGAAGCGTAAGACCGGCTGAACCGATGTCCCTCTTGAATGCCCAGCCTTAAAGGCCGCCGTGTCGCGCTCCTCGAAGCGCGGATGAGCGATGAGGCTGCGAGCCTGGTGCGCCGCCTCGGCGGCACACCCTATCAGGTTCCAGCAGTGCGCGAGGTCGTCCATCCGGAGAGTGTCGGCCCATTCATCGATGCACTCGGTTCCGGCCGGATCTCCTTCGTCGTGTTCCTGACCGGAGTCGGTGTCGCCGCACTGCTTCGAGAGGCTGCTCGGCTGGAGCGCTTCGAGGCCACTCTCGCGGCCCTCCGGCAGACGACGGTCGTGTGCCGCGGACCAAAGCCGGTGGCCGTCCTCAAGCAACACACCGTCCCGGTGCACGTGACGGCCGCCGAACCGTACACGACACGGGAACTCCTCGAAGCGCTCGCTCCGTTCGACCTCGAGGGAAAATCAGTCGCGTTGGTGCATTACGGGGAGCCGAACCAGGCACTCACGGCGTCACTGGCCGCTCGCGGCGCCAAGCTCGAGGAGCTGTCCATCTATGAATGGCAGCTGCCTGACGATGTCTCGGCTCTGCAGTCGCTCGTGCGAGAGTTGGTAGACGGTCGAGTTGATGCCGTAGCCTTCACGAGCCAGGTCCAGTGCCGGCATCTGTTTCAGGTTGCAGAAGGTCTTGGCGTCTCCGGGCGGCTCGCCAACGCATTGAACGCCGACGCCGTCGTCGCCGCGGTGGGTCCCGTGTGTGCCAAGGCCTTGATTGCTCTCGGCGTGACACCTGACGTCATCCCTGCGCGGCCCAAGATGGGACCGATGATCACCGCCCTGGCCGAGTATTTCGATCTGACCGAAGGGCTTTAATTGCTCGCCTGTTCCTCCACGCGGTGCCCGCTGAGGATGCCCTCCATGCCCGTGTTCCCCTCATGACACGCGTACTCGTAAATCTGGTCTTCAGTGTGTTTGAGGGGAATCATCGCCGTCCACTGTCTCGTCCACGTCGTGGGATCGTTGACCGTGACCTCGTATTTGATCGTCGTTGGGCCCATACGGGTGAAGCGCTCCACCAACTGCAATCCCTCGTTCGACCCCATGAAATTGCTCTTGCGTGAAAAATTGGTGGTCTCGACGACAAGCGTCTCGCCCTCCCAGCGTCCGCGCGAGTCGCCCATCCACTGGCGAAGCTGCTGGCCCACATGCGGGCGTCCGTCGACTGGGATGAGGCGAACTTCATGACCCATCTCGTGGATGATGGCGACAAATCCCGGTGTCTGCACGATCTGATAGTAGCTGTTGTAGCCAGCCCCTACTCTGGGCGCACCAAACGTGAGACAGCGCTCGCCGAGACTGCGGTCTTCCGGGCCGTCAGCGGGATGAAGTCGTCTCCAGGCGGCCAGGGCGTCGGCGCGCTTCTGGGCCTCCGGCGTCAGAGGCGGAAGTCGTCCGTCAAGCGGATCGACGACAAGCGATGTTCGGTTGTCGACCTCACGCTCGACCAGCCAGAAGTTGTTGTAGTTGCCCGTCGATGGCTCGAAGGATCTGCCTTTTGTATTGGCGATCGCCGCGAGCACGAGCGCATCGCCAAATACGGCATCATCACCCGCGTCCACGGCCGATGCCGCAGCCTTCTTCAGCGCGGCCACTTCTTCGTCGTTCAGAAATTGTTTACCCGCCCACTGTGGCGGCCGCTGGAGCGGCGTGATGTTGTTGTTGGCCCAAACGCCCTGCAGGTCTGGCTGACCGTCCGGTGTGCGGGGAGCCGTCCACCGTTTTGTCGTCGTAGGAGTCTCGGCGCTCGCAGCCGACGGAGTCTGACCAGCGACGGTTACCGGTGCCAGCGCCGCGATCGCAATCGGCAAACCATACCGGCACACGAACTGGATTGAGCGCATGTGAACCTCCGTCTCTTCCTACCTGCCCTACCTGCCCTACCTGCCCTACCTGCCCTACCTGCCCTACCTGCCCTACCTGCCCTACTTGTCCGGCCTTTCATCCGGCGCCCCGATGCCGGACGAGCCGACAAACAGCGTCCGCCCATCAGGCAGCTTGAGGTCCCGTCCATTCGCCTTCAGGGACCCATTCTTCGCCTGATAGCCATCCACCACAATCACAGTGCCCGGTGCGAGCGAGTTCTTCGTGAAGCCTCGCCTGAACATCGCGTTGGGGGTCCCGCCTTCGATCATCCATTGCTCAACCGTCCCGTCCGGCTTCTTCACGTCGATGTGAATCCACGCGTGGGGATTGATCCAGTCCATTTTGGTGACGGTGCCGGTCAACTTCACCGGCTTGTTTGCGTCAAACTCTGCCGCAAACGCATGATGGGCCGCTACGGGCACAGCGGCCAGAAGGAGGCCAATACCAGCGATCACGACCAAAAGCTTGACTCGCATTGCCTTCACCTCTTGCTCTCTCACTGCCATCCGTTGCACCCGAGGCGCTGTGGACGGCTCAAACGCCGTCCCCATGATCGTGATATCGGAATCGCTAGTCAACAGGATCCAACGGTCATCGTGTCGACAGCCGTCGACACGGATCTGCTGCTGTTGCTTATCGGCCAGGCCGGTTCTATAGTCCACGGCTATGTCTGGAAAGCGTACGGCAACCGGCATCGACGAGTTCACAGCCATTGACGACCGGCTGTCTCTTCTCATCATCGCCGCCGCCTATGCCTCAACCGTCGCCATTGCCTCGCTCGCGCTCGTCGTGGACCACCCGCTGCTGACGTTCGCGGCCATCACGCTCATTGCGGGCCGGCAGGTTGCGTTCCTCAACCTCGTGCATGCCGCGGCTCATTACACGCTGTTCTCGAAGAGAAAGGTCAACAACAGCGTCGACCTCCTTATTGGGTATCCGATCTTCGACTCCGTTCGTCCCTATCGCTCGTACCATTTGCAGCACCATCGAGACGTCGCCCGCAAGAGCCCCGATCGATTCGATTACCTTAGCGAGCAACTGCCGGAGCCCGATGCTGGTCCGTGGCGTCGTACGTGGGTGGTCATCGTCAAACCTCTCTGTGGCGTGGCGGGCGTCGACTTCCTTCGTGCCACAGTCGACGCGGCTCGGGAGAACCCGTGGTTGGGATTCAAGCTCGTCGCGTACTGGTTTGTCGTCATTGCCGCTTTTTGGCGAGCAGGATGGCTCGGCTATCTCCTCCTCTACTGGCTCCTGCCTTTGGTGTGGTTGTATCCGGTGTTCTACTTTTGGGCCGAGATGACCGATCACTACGCCGTACAGGACGAAGCGAGAAATCAGCGCGGGCTGTTTTATTCACTGTTCATCAAAGGGCACGAGATGTACCATGCGGTGCATCACCGGCATCCACGAATTCCCTTCTACCGCATCAAAGCCGCCAGCAGCTATTTGAGTTCCCTTGGCCAGCACATCGAAGAATCTCGTGGCGTTGTAGATTTCGTGAGGATTCTGTATCGACCCAGCTCAGTCGCCATTGCAACAGATTCCAAGCGTGAGGAGCAAACGTCCGCGGACTGATCGTATGGCCTCGACCCGTCACCTCGGTGGTGGTTGCGCCTGTGGTCGGCGCTTATTCTCCATGATTAGTAACGCCTTGAAGCGCCACTGACTTGACGGACCGGAATCGCCAATTGACAGGATCCGCCCGAGAGCAGTTTTTGCCACGTCTCACCGCGCCTCGGCCGGATTCCGCGCATTATTTGAGCGGCACGGACGATGCTACAATCCCGCCGGTCGATGAAAAAGCGCGTTAGAAAGGGCCAGCACGAAAGACCTCTAGCCCGCCTAGAACGGACGCTGCTCGAGTTCCGCGGGGAAGTGCGGAACGGTTTCGCTTCGATTCGCGAGGAGTTCGTCGCGGCTCGCCAAGAGGTGGCGACGGAGTTTGCCGCGGTGCGCCAGGAGATTCGGGAAGGGGACGCCGAAACGCGCACGCAGCTCATGGTTCTCATCGAGAGCCTTCGGGACGATATCCGGATGATCGCCGAGGGTCACGTTGAACTCGATCGACGCGTACGTCGTCTCGAGGGACGCGGTTAGCGATGTTGCGACAAGCGGCAGTCGGCCTTGTTGGCTGGATCGCGATCGCGACAGCCACGGCGGCGCTCCCGGCGAGCCCTCAACAACCGGACCGCGGCGAGCAGATCCTGAATAGCAGCTGCACGTCGTGTCACGATGCCAGGCCAATCCGGACGCAGGCGCTCGACAAAGACGGCTGGACCAGAATGGTTACCGGGATGGTCGAGAAAGGCGCCGAAGTCAAGCCAGAGGATCTTCCTGTCCTGATTGAGTATCTGGTCAACAACCACGGCCCTCTACCCGAGGGCGCGGGCAAGAACGTTCTATTGAACGTCTGCACCGAGTGTCATGACTTGAAAAGAGTGCTACGGCACGGCGCGACGCGAGAGCAGTGGGAAGAAACGCTGATCGCGATGCTGAACGAGGGCGCGCCTCTCACCGAGCAGGATTTTCCTGTGCTCCTGGCCTATCTGGCCAGGAATTTCAAGCCGCAGTAGCAGTTCAGCTTCCAGCTTTCAGCTTTCAGCTTCCAGCTACAGAATACTTCGGCGACGTGCTTATTTCGCGGGTACGAGCTTCCTGAGCTCGTCGAGCCAGTTGAGCACGACATTGATCTGCGCCGGGTCTTCGTCCTCGTCGACGCGTCTCACCATCAGAAACCGCTGTCCATCCGGCGTCACATCATAATTGCGCCATAGAGCCAGGCTCAGCTCGTAGCGCTTCTCGAAAAGCCGCCGCGGTCTGCCCACGCTCAACGTGGGAGTCGTCGTGATGTCGACGGCCATCATGGCATCCCCGCTGCGGTAAAAGAGCTCGCGACCGTCCTTGGACCAGATCGTCTCGTTGCCGCCCTCGTTCGAAATCGTGACCTTCTCGCCGGCGCCCCGGAACGGCCGGACGTATATTTCGTTGCGACCGGATTCATTGGAGACGTACGCCAAGAGGCGGCCATCCGGTGAGAACGCAGGCGCGCCTTCGGCGAACGTGGTCTCGACGAGCGACGATCCTTTCTTCTCACCAGCGCCGAGAAACCAGATGTCCTGGGCCGAGGGAATGGATATCTCCACAAAAATCAGCGTGCCGTCGGGTGAAAACGAGAACGGGTAGTTCGGCCGGTCGCTGACGAGCAAGTGCTCCTCCGGACCGCCCCCATCGAGGGCTCTCCGGTACATATTGTCGCGCCCGGTCCTGCTTGATGTGTACGTGAGCGCGCGCCCGTCCGGCGACCAGACCGGGAACGCGCTGCTTCCCTGTGATGTGAATCGAGTCCAGGCCTGGCGTGATAGGTCGTAGAGCCAGACATCGTCATTCTCCGGCCCCCGGACCGTGACAGCCACACGCCGGCCGTCCGGCGACAAACGCGGCTGGAAGTAGGTTCCGCCGCTTGGTCCCGCGGGCGTCTCGCCTCCCGCCCGATCCACCCAAACCAGCGAATTCTGTCGCGGCTGCAAACGGGCTGGAACGTACGCCAATGCCCCGCCGGTTGAAAAGCTGACGTGGGGAAAACTCGGGACTGCACTGTTACGGAGAGCTGGCATCTCCATGACGCCGGACAGCACGACAACCGGGGCGCCCGTGACTTCCAGACGGACCGGATCGAACGGCGCGGCCATCAGCGTCCCGGCTTGAAAGTACGCGAGATGACCCGTGGGAAGATAAGCCGCCGCGGCGCCGCTGGCCAAAATCTTGCGCTGGCCGGTCTCGAGCGACTGGACCTGGACCTGAGTGTCTCCAGAACGCGTGACGCAGAAAAGCAGCGCCTTGCCGCCGGGCAGGAGCTGCGGCCAACGATGGCTGCTTTCCCCTTCGGCCAACGTCGTCACCGTACTTGGCGTGCCGCCGGCTGCGGACACGCGAAAGATCCCCGCACCGAGAGACGGCGTGAAGATGATGGTGTCGTCGGCCTCCCACCGCGGCTCGCTCGAGGTCGAATACATCCCAGCAGCGTCGGAAATCGTCAGCGGACTTCCGCCGCGACGGAGCACCTTTCGTAATTTCCCGGCGGAGGCGAACCCGATCCATTGGCCATCCGGGGAGAAGAACGGGCTGCGTCCACCCTCGGTGCCAGGGATCGGCACGCTGGCGAACTGATCGAGATCGCGCACGTAGATCTGGCGAGTCGGACCCCGACCCGCCACATAAGCGACCGCACGGCCGTCGGGCGACAGGGCAATGGGTGACGCATCGACGGCCAGCGGAGCGGCCGGGGGCGGAACGATCACGGCACGCCCAACAGAATTGGACGTCTCGGACGAAGTTCGCGGCTTGAGGTTCCAGGCGATGATGCCCGACGCGATGGCAGCTACCCCGATTGCGGCGATCCATGGCGCTGACGTGCGCACAGTCGTTCGGCGAACGGTCTCTGCTGGCGCTGTCTCGGGCGAGGCGACCGCCTCGTCTATCTCGAACTTTGCGTCGCCAATGTCACGCAGGCGCTGCCTGGGATCTTTTTCAAGGCACCGTTCGAGGAGCCGTCGCACGGTGACCGGCGTGGCTGTCGGCAGCGCGGTCCACTCCGGCTCGCGATCCAAGATGGCCACCAGGGTGTCCGACATGCTGTCTTTGACGAAGGCCCGCCCGCCTGTCAAAGCTTCGAAGAGGACACACCCAAACGCCCAGATGTCGGCGCGTTTGTCGACTGCCTGACCGCGTGCCTGCTCGGGGCTCATGTACCCGACGGTGCCGAGAATCGCGCCAGGGAGCGTGCCGCTGAGCGTGACGACCTGCGTCGCCAGGCCCAACTCGCCTGGCGTCGCCCCGTCTGGCCCACTGGCAGATCCTGCCTGGTAGGTGGCGAGACCAAAGTCCAGGACCTTCACCGTGCCGTCGGGAGTAATCTTGATGTTGGCGGGTTTGAGGTCGCGATGGATGATCCCCTTTTCATGCGCTGCATCGAGCGCATCGGCGATCTGGCGAGCGATGGTCAGGGCTTCGGGAACCGGAAGCGCCCGCCCGACACCAGAACGGTCCAAGGACCGCTCGCTGCCGGCATCCGGCCGCAAGCGATCCGACTTTGAGCCCCCGCTACCCGGGCGTCCCCCGCTATCTGGACGGTCTTCACTCTTCGCTGAACCTTCCGCCTTCGCATCGCTTCGGCGGACCGCCGTAGCCTTTGGCGGAGGCTGGTCGGTGGACCTCCGTAGTCTTGGCGTAGGTTGGCTGGACCGTCCCGCTCCCGTTAGCCACTCTGCCAACGTCAGGCCCTCGACGAGCTCCAACACCAGCGCCCGGACGCCGCCACTCTCGGCGATGCCATAGATGGCGCCAATATGGGGATGATTGAGTGACGCGAGGACGCGAGCCTCGCGATCGAAGCGCGCGCGACGGTCGGGATCGGTCACCCATACCGCGGGCAAGATCTTGATGGCCACGTCGCGCCCCAGGTCGACGTCGCGCGCGCGATACACCTCGCCCATGCCTCCCTTGCCCAGGAGCGCGACGATTTCATAGGCGCCGAGGCGCGTCCCTGCCTGCAAGGTCATCTCAGACGGATATTACACCCGGGCCCCGATCAGTCTTTCATCCGAGGCGAGCGCCGTTGTAGCGGCTCGTGAACAAGTCGCCTTGGGCGCCTGTTCTATAAAACAGCAGGGATTCTGAAGAATCGACCCGTGCCGTGGCAGGTCACGTCTACGAGCGGCGAGCTCTCAGCCTTCGACGGCCGAGTAGCGGTCGAGCCGATGAGTCCGAAGCCGATCTCTGAAGGCTGGCGGTCGACTACTTGTCCCAGGTTCTTTCTCTGCAGATTTCGACGATACAAATGGATTCGACCGTCCGATTCGGCGGCGGCACGGTCAAGCCCCGCTCCGTCATCAGCTTTCGAATGAGTTCAGCCGTCTCCGGCCGATTCACCGCGGACTGTACGCCGACGCGGACCAGCCCGTCCGCATAGTCGAGGGCCTGCCACGTGTGGCCTGCGAGCTGTGAAACCGTCGTATCGGTGTCTCGACTCCCGTTGTCTCGCGTATCGAGCTTGGCACCTCGGTCCACGAGCAGCTGGACGACGTCGTTGCGGCCCTTCATCGCAGCGCCCATCAGCGGCGTCCTGCCGTCATTATTGCGTGCGTTGGGGTCGAGACCCAGATCCAGCAGCATCTTCACGGCCTCGAAGTTCGCCTGTTTCGACCATTCGTAGGTCACGCCCTCCACCCAGCCCATTCCCGCCGAGACCGTCAGCGCGGTGTCGTTGTGGGCAGTGGCAATCTTCGGATCGGCCCTGTAGGCCACGAGCAGCTTCATCAGCGCCACGTCGCTCGACTGGGCCGCACGCACGAATGCCGTCGCTCCATTCTCGAACAGCCACTGCATCGTGAAGATGGTTCGGGTCAGAGTATTGTCACGAACGCGGCCGTTGGGATCGGCTCCACGGTCCAGCAAGAGCTTGATGTACTCCAACGAATCCATGTCAGGCTTGGGGACCGGATAATCTCCACCCTCGATGTTGCGATTGTCGGTGGCCAGATAGAGGGGCGTCCACCCTCCCTTGTTCGCGCGGTTGACGTCGGCACCCCAGTCGATGAGCAGCGCACCGAGCTTGTATTGGCGGTTGTTGGTCGCCGTCAAGAGAGGCGTCCACCCGTACTCCGTCACCTGATTCACGTCGGCGCCGGCCTCGAGCAGGATTTGAGCCGACTCGAGATCGCCTTCGCGCGCCGCAAACACCAAAGCGGTCAGGCCGCCGCCTCCACTCCCCACCAGTCCCGCAACCACCACCTCGGCGTTGTCGTCGTCATCGTCGGGGTCCGGCGCCTGGGGCGGTGTGGCCTGGCCACCTCGAGGGGCCGTGCCTTCGCCGCCACCCGCCGAGGCGCCACGACCGTTCTGGCCCCCTCGGCCGGGGCCCTGGCCGCGTCCGCCTTCGCCAGGCGCCGCGTTCTGGCCAGCAGGAGCGGCTGCGCCGGCAGCACCGCCCGCGGGCTGTTGCGGATTGCCCTGACCCTGCCCGGCCCCGCCAAAACGGCCGGTGAACCCTTCAGCGGCCAGCTGCTCCTCGTAGCTGCGCCCGGCTGCCGCCGCGGCGGCATATCGCTTCTGCGCCGCCTGAACGTTCTGGACCTTGACGGTCGGAGCCATGTAGTTTCTGGGCAAACCGGCAGCGCCCGAGCGTGCGCGCAAGTCGGCGCCGCCATCGAGCAGCGCTTTGACGGCGCCGGGATGTCGCTGTTCCGCCGCCCACATCAAAGCCGTCGTCCCGCGCAGGGTTTCCTTCGCGTTGACATCAGCACCAGCCGCAATCAACACGCGCACCGCTTCGGGGTCCCCGTTCCTGGCGGCCAACATGAGCGGGGTTTCGCCGTTCGGACCGCGCTGCTTGGGATCGGCGCCGGCCTTCAGCAGCCGGGTGATCATGGCCGTGTTTCCGTACAGCGCCGCCATCAGCAGCGGCGTCGACCCTTCGTTGTTGGCTGCGGCGACGTTCGCGCCGGCGCGAATCAACAGCTCCGCCGTTTCGAGGTCGTCGCGGTAGACCGCCCACTGAAGAGCGGTTGCGCCGTCTACCTGGGGGGCATTCACGTCCGCCTTTTGTCGGAGCAGCATGCGGACGGCGGCCTTGTCGCCCTTCATGACCGCGTCGGCGACGTCACTGCGTCCCGCGCCCGCGAGCGCAGCCACGCCCAGCGACAGCGCCACGACCGAGGCCAGACTCAGGCTTCGCTTCATGGTTGATTGTCTCTCGCCTTCCGCGGAACGGTCCAACCAGCCTCCGCGCTCTGCGCTACGGCGGTCCGCCGAAGCTTCAGCGAAGGCGGAAACCGTCCCCTACAACAGCTTTTCGAGCCGCCCCGTGCTATCGCCCTGCTCGTCCTGCCGAATCCCGTACATGTCGAGCACGCTCAACAACAAGTTTCCCGTCGGCACCGTCTTGCGGTCGTACGAGAGGTGACGGTTTCCTTTGAGCTGCCCGTTTGCTCCGCCGATGAGAATGTGCGGCACGTCGTAGTGCTGATGCTGATTCGAGTTGCCCATGTTGGTGCCGTACAGAATCAGCGAGTGGTCCAGCAACGTGCCGTCGCCATCGGGAATTGACCGGAGCTTCTGCGCAAAGTAGGCGAGCGTCGACACGTGATAGCGATTCAGATCCGCGTACTTCCGAATCTGCGCGGGATCTTCCTGATGGTGCGAGCCTCCGTGGAAGCTCACGCTCACACCGCCCTGCGGGAACAGCTCGTTCCTCGGGAATGGATAACTCCGGCCCGTCAGATCCCGAGCACCCAGCAGGGTGGCGACACGCGTGATGTCCGCGCGGAAGGCGAGCGCCGTGAGATCGAAATGCAGCTTGATGTGGTCGTCGAACTGCTCGGGAACGCCGGGAGGAAGGTCGATTTCGGGAACGACCGCAGAAGCCTTCGCGGCGAGCTGAAGGCGACGCTCGATCTCGCGAATCTCGTCGGTGTACTGGCTGACCGTCCGTTGATCGCCGGCGCCCAGTTCCTTCTTCAGACTCGCCAATTCGCCAAGAATCGAATCCAGTATGCTCTGGCTCTGCTTCATTCGAGCCGCGCGCTGCTCCGCCGTGGACCCGCTGCCGAACAGACGCTCGAAGACAACCTGTGGGTTCAGCTCCATCGGCAACGGACTGGTCCGGGGCAGCGGCTCGCCCTCGGGCGTCGGAAGTCCGATCCACGAGATCGAGTTCGTATACGAGCAGCTATAACCCTCGCCGCAGTTGCTCGAGCTTGCGTTGGGATCTTCAACGGAAAGCTGCAGCGACGGCAGCAGCGTGTCCTGCCCGATTTTCCGCGCGATGATCTGATCGATGGTGGGGCTGCCGACACTCGCATCGGCGCCCGCGGTCTTCTTCGGCTTGATTCCCGTCAGGAACGCTGCCGCGACCCAATGGTCTGAACCGGTGGTCCCTTCGGGCGGCTCGGCCGACTTGGACCAGAGCCCGCTCAGAACCACCGACTGGTCTTTCACCTTCGCGAGCCCTTCGAGAACGTGGGGCAACTTGTCAGGCAGGGCGCCTTCCGCCTCCGGCACCCAATATCCGGGCGCCATGCCGTGTGGAAAAAAGATCCCGACGAATCGGCTTTTCGGCGTCGCGGCCGTCTGCGCAAGCACCGCCCGAGCCGGTACCATTGCGTCCAACAGCGGAAGAGCGATTGTCACTCCAGCGCCTTTGAGAAAGGTTCGGCGCGGGATGTGCTTCTTCGCAATAAACATGGTCAATGACTCCCCTTCTTGCCATCCCCCGCCAGGGATGCGTGCGCCGGCAATGCTTCGTTGCCTGGCTCCAGTCCTTTCACGTTCATTTGAAACACCTGGCTCTTGACGACTCCGAGCACCAGCGCGGAGAAGCGATTATCCTTGCGAGCCGCGTCCCGGGCGATCGAGCGAACGAGCGGCATGTCCCGATACTCGACGCCACGCCCCAATCCATAGGTCAGCAGCTTCTCAGCTACGACCTGGGCGAACTGATCCGAATAGCCGAGAAGCCACTCGCGCAAACCAGTCGGGCCGGTGAGCTTCGTGCCGTCGAACACCTGAACCGAGGCTTCGACGGGTTGCCCCTCGTCTTCGGTCCGCCACGACGCAACTCCATCGAAGTTTTCGAGCGAAAAGCCGATCGGATCCATCATGGCGTGGCAGCTGATACAGTCCGCACGCACCCGGTGGTCCAGCATCTTCTGCTTCATCGTCGGTTCCTTGGCGTTGCCCGTCGCGTCTCCCGCTCGCGGGGGCAGCGGTGGAACATCCGGTGGCGGATCCGGGGGACTCATGCCGAGGACATTCGTCATGACCCACTTGCCGCGCGTCACCGGCGACGTGCGTTCCGGCTTGGACGTCGTGGTCAAGAGCGCTCCCTTGCCAATCAGCCCCCGGCGGGACTCGAATCCGGGCCCAAGCGTGACGCGCCGGAACTGACTCCCATAGACGTTCGGAATGCCGTAATGCTTGGCGAGGCGCTGGTTGACGAACGTATAGTCCGCTGAAAGCAGGTCGACCACGCTCCGGTCCTCGCGGACGACGCTGTCGAACAACAACTCGACTTCGCGGCGCATGGCCTGCCGCAGCGGATCGTCGAAATCGGGATACAACATCGGCAGCGGTCCGACGCTCTCCAGGCCCCGCAGGTTCAGCCACTGTCCTGCGAAGTTGATCGCCAGCGCTTCGGCTCGAGGATCCTTCAACATCCGTCGGACCTGCTGTTCGAGCACCACGGGGTTTCTCAGCCGACCTTGAGCGGCAAGAGCAATCAGCTCGTCGTCAGGGATTGTGCTCCAGAGGAAGAACGACAGGCGCGAGGCCAGATCCAAATCGCTGACACGATAGGGTTGGCCCGACTTGACGGTTGCCGGCTCTGCCTCGATTCGGTAGATGAATTTCGGGGAGGCGAGAACCCGTGCGAGCACCAACTCGATACCTCGCTCGAAGTCGCGCTCCTTTCGGCCGGTCTCGTAAAACCCCATCATCAGATTGACGTCCGCAAGTGCAGGCGGACGCCGATACGCATGCCTGAGCAGATTTCTGACGATGCGGGTCGCGCAGGCGGTCTCGTTGGCCGGGCTGGACGGCGTGCAGACGAATATCTTCCGACGGCTCGGAGAGTCGGTGGCCGCGGTGGCATCGAACGGTCCCTCGACGCGAACCGTCCCGACGTGCGGAAAGAACGTGAATCCAGGCGTCGGACCTGTCTGAATCGTGGACCGCGTGAAATGTCGATCGAGATCGAGAAGCGGGGCCAGATTGGTCTGTCGGAACGTGACGCCGATGGCGTGCGGTCCTGCCGTGGTCTTGAAACGGACCGTCATCTTGGGAACTGGATTTCGGAAAAAACCGCCGGCGCGCTGCCCTGCCGGGGCCGCGGGCGGTTGACCGCCGGCTGCTCCTCGCGGAGCGCCTTGGCCGCCATCTCCCGCAGGGCTATCGCCCGCGTTGCCCGACGCTGCGGTGCGTGCGCGCTGGTTGCCGGGACAATTGGCCACAGGGACGCCGAACCTGCCGCCGCCCTGCCAGTCGAGCAACTGCAAACGCTGGCCGTCGAGGATGACTTCGAGCTTTTCGCAGGGCACCGAGCCAAAGCCCGTGGGCGACATGTTGTCGCCGAAAATCGGCGTCACGGTCACCGTGTACTCGCCGTCGGACGGGAAGACGTGATCGATCAACATGCCCCCGCGAGTGCCAAACGGCAAGCCTTCGATGTGATAGTCCTGGGACGTGTCCTCAGGGGTTCGATACACGACCAGCGTCGGACCCGTTGCCTCGCCAAGCGCCAGCCGGCTGATTTTCCCAGCCGCGGAGACGTACGCCTCGACCAGTGTCGACGAGATTCCGAGCGCACCAGCCATATTGTCGAATCCGTGCGTCGAATCGTCGGATGGCAAATACTGCGCGGGATCGATCTGCAGATCGAGCAGATCGCGAATCGCATTGGCGTACTCGGTGCGATTCAGGCGATGCAGGCCTGGCGGTGGCAAATATGGCGCGGCGCCGCGATCCAGTTCGGTCTCCAGCCACGTGATCATCGACTTGTACGTGGCCGGCTCGGGCCGGCGCACACCGGCTGGCGGCATCATGCCCGCGCGAAGCTTGCGGACCACTCGTTCCCAGGTTTCGGCATCCGCGTGAACGCGCGCCGTGTCCATCCGATCGAGCGTGAGCTTGCGAGAAGCTTCCGCCGTCGGACCTGAGCCGCCCTTGGCCTTTTCGTTGTGGCAGGTGACGCAATACCGGTCGAGCAGCGCGCGTTCATCTGCCGCCGAAGTTACGACTTGCGGCAACGGCGGCCTCGCTGCCGGACGGTCGGCCGCCGGCGTCGTGGGCGCGGACGGTGTTTGCGGCGCCTGGGACTGACCGGAGACCAGCACGGCCGACACGACGGCGAGCCAGCCGGCGACCAGTATCCTGAACCTCATGAAGCGCCCCACTTTACAGGCTGGAATATCAAATCAATCAAGGATACAACAGTACCGCGGCGTCCCACTATCACGGCTATCAGTTATCAGCTGTGAGCTATCCGCCGGTAACTGCTGGCCTTACGGTTTTGAAAGCTGAACGCTGACAGCTGAGATCTGGACGGTTGTCAGCTACTGCCTGAGCTCGCTTCGTACGAGCCCGGCGCCTTCGACCATCGCGCACAGCTTGCTGAAGGCGACCTCGCGAGGAAGGTGCACGCAGCCACAGTCGGGCGTCACGACGAGACGGTCCTGCGGCACCACTTCCAGGGCGCGCCGAATCCGATCCGCCACGAATCCAGCCGACTCGACATCGTGCGTTTTCACATCGACCACGCCGAGGCCCAGCGCGAAGGGCGGCGCGAATTCCTTGAACAGCTGCAAATCGTCGTCACCGCGGCGCGCGAATTCGAGCGACACGAGCTGCACACGCGCCTCGAGAATCGCCGGAAACAGGTAGCGATAGCTGCCTTCCCACGAGGGTTTGCCGTAACGGTTGCCGTAACAGATGTGCAGGCTGATCCGCGCATCCACGCCATCGACCAGGGCGTTGATGGCCCGAATGGCCCAGGGCAGATCTTCCGGAAATCCTGAATAGTAGGGCTCGTCGATCTGCAGATCCGTCGCGCCGGCACGGACAAGTTCGCGCAGCTCGGCGTTCAACACGCGGGCGATGTCGAGCGCGAACGCCTCCTCGGTCGGGTAATACCGGTTCTGGATGCGCTTCACCAACGTATGCGGTCCCGAGACTGCCACCTTCGGTCTGCGGTCGGTGAAGCGGCGCAGGAACTTGACTTCTTCGGCAAGTCCGAGCGGCCCGCTCGCCAGCTTCGAGCGGACCACCGAGTCGTAGAAGTCATAGTAGAAGCGCTTCGAGCCCATGTCGACGTGGACGCCTGGCATGCGCTCGACGAAGTAATCGATCATGTTGTCGCGCTGCAGCTCGCCGTCACTCACGATGTCGACGCCCGCGACTTCCTGATCCTTGATGGCGGCCTTACGAGCGGCCTCGTGCATGTCGTCCAAATCGTGCCGGCTGACCCGACGCGAGAGATAGTCGTTCTTGGCGCGCTCGAGCCACGCCGGCATCGAGTAGCTGCCAATGACGGCGGTCGGCAAGATGGGCAAAGTCATCGTCATGGTTTTCGTGCGAAAACCTCTGCCACAGAGAACTGGCAGAGTCCTCAGAGTTTATGTAGCCACGGAGTCACAGAGTCACCGAGAGCAGTGCAAGGCAGTCGCACCGAACGCTCGACGCGGCGCCGCACAGCGGCGGTTCGGGAGTGGCAACTGGCCGATGAACGACGGGCTGAGGCGATGTGTTGTCGTTCATCGGTCAGTTGCCATCCCCGACCATTCGGCCTGCGTGGCAGGCCGACCGCGTCGAGCGTCTCTGTGGCTCGGTGACTCCGTGGCCATTTGACTTCGCGTCCTTCGCTCCGTGATCTTGTCTGGGCACTCACGGACGCTGCGTCGTGTACAAAATGTTCGTCTTCGATCCGGGCCGGTACGGAAACGGGGCGAAGTGAACGTCGTATCCGGCCCGCGCCCCCACGGCGCGCAAGAGCGCGCCATTCACCCAGACCACCAGCGATCCGTCGATCTTCCCAGGACCCTTGAACCCCTGGCGGTACTCGTCCATCGACGTGACGAAGATGTCTTGCACCTGAAGATAGCCGCGCGGGTGCAGCAGCGGCAACGTATTCGCGAAGCTCTCGGCGGCGCCGCGTGAGATGTGGAAGCGGATGTCGTCGGGCGCCTCGGCCAGCAGATCGTCCAGATGAAGCCGGGTCAAGCCTGGGGGCACGTGGGCTTCGTCGAGATCGTCGAGCGCTCGCAATCGCTCCTCGAGGCGGAACGCGGTCCACAGGTCGCGCCAGAACGCCACACCACGCTCACCCGCCGCAGCGGCCGCCGGGCCGGCTTCGAACATTCGCTGCACCACACCTGGCAGCTCCGCGCACGTCATCCCGAAGTCCGACGCGAGCTTGTTCGCCACCTCACCGTTCAGATAGCCGCGCGTTTCCACGAGATACAGGCGGCCATCGCGACGGACCAACTCATCGAACGGCAGGTTGTCGTACACGTTCGTCGCGTGTACGTACAGGATCTTGAATCGATACGCCGACAGACTCTTGAAGGGGTTCAGTGCGTCCATCGGGACGGCGCGCACGTTGGCCGCGTGCGCGCTGACCGCCTTGACTGCCCGGTCGAGGATGGCGCTCGAGTAGTCGCCAAGCAGGAAGCGCACCCGCGGGTAGTAGCCGGTGCCCGATTGCTCGTCGAGCGCCTTGAAGTGATCGAGCCAGGCCGACGCACGCGCACCCGTGCCAACGCCGATCTCGAGTGCGACAATCTGTGTCGGCAATCCGCCACGCGCTTCCAGATCCTTGAGCAGCCTCCAGAATTCAGCGACCGAGTCGGCGACTGCCTGAGGATGGTTGGCATCGGACCCACCGCCACCCGGCAATGCCGCCTCGAAGCCTCGACCCGACGCGCCCTCCCAATCCGAAAGCCATTGCCAGAACAGCCAATTGAATTTCCAGATGATGCTGTGACGCCACGGAGCGAAATCATCGAGACAGAGATTGTTCTCCGGCGTGCCGACCCGAACCGCCTGCAGCGCGCGCGCCAACTGGTGAGGCAACACCTCCGGGTTCGCCTGCCGGAGATCGACCGCAATTTCAGCGAGTGGTCCCGGCCCGCCGTTCGCCGTGGTCGTGCGGCGGACGACGACTGGGTCCCGGAAGTTGGTTTTGTAGTGGATCCAATCCAGATGCACCCGCAAGGCACGAAGCAACGGCGGGTCCACGGCGCCGTCTTCGGCCAGCGTCGTCAACGACCCGGCAACGAGCCTGGTCAACTCGCTCAGGCTCTTCGCCGCCTTGCCCCGCGAAACGTGGTTGAAGTGAAGGATCACTGCGTTACGGATAATGGGAAATGCTTGATCAGTTTGCGTCAGGTAGGTCAGGTGGGTCTGGTACCCGACCTACCCGACCTACCTGGCCTACCTGGCCCTATCTCACGTCTTTCTTCTTCAGCTCGGCCAATCTGAGTTGATACTCCGGGTACATCGTTCGCGCGCCGCCCATCAAAGCCTCGACCGGTATGTGCGTGCGGTCGTTCAGCTCCTTGATGAACGGGTTCTGCCCAATCAGGTAGTGCTGCACCTCGCCTCTGGGCCGATTCGCCACTTCGTCGACGACCTCGCAGGGCCAGAGCCAATTACCCTGCCCGACCTGCGCGTTCCTGAGAAAGTTCTGGCTCTTGACCAGGGGCTCGGTCAGATAGTCTCGATCTTCAATCACGTTGATATGCGTCATCGTGTCGCCGTGACGGATGAAGTGTTCCGTGAGCTTGACGCGGTCGCTTTCGGGCAACCCGTTCCGCCGAAGCCATCCCTGTTTGATGTGGGTGGTGACCACCGTCAGCATGTCGCCTTCCCATTTTCCGGTCGAGAAGCCCTGCCATGTGTGGGCGGCGTACTCAGGCGGATGCGGTCGGCCGTCCATCCAAAACGTCCGGGTCTGCGCATACGTCGCGAGGTAGGCTTTGATCGCCACGACACGCTGCGTGACGTCGTCTTTTTCGGTCCAAATCCGCACCTGCCCCGGACCTCGGAAGCCGTAGGGCGCCACGTGGACCTGGCACTGATGTTCTGGAAGCGTCAGACGCGAGGCATCCCAACTGAGGGCCCACTGACGAGCGCCATCGGTGATCGGGAGACCCAGGTAGTCGGCGAGCTCCGGACCCGGAATTCGCTCGGGCTGGTCCTCATGAAAAAGGAAGCGCCATTCGCCGGTCAGGTCTGCTTGTGCCACCGCCGGCGATGTCCACGTGGTGACCAGCAAAACCAACAGCCCGACAAGCCTCGACCGACTACGCATGACCAGACCCTCCTGCGAGCACTGATCCTTGGAGGCGGACCGAAGCCCGCAACTCTTGGGGGGGCGTTAGCTTATCGAGCCTGATCGCAACACGTCAAGGCAGCCGAGACCGAACACCTCGTCAGTCTTGCGACTGAACCGTTGCCATGCGAAGTCGGTCCAATGCCTGGGCAAATTCCGGCCGACCGGGGTGCAGCCTCATGCCTTCGGTCAACTGCTCTTGAGCCTCTGGAAAACGTCTGAGAGCCGCCAGCGCCAGTGCATATCCCATCCGCGCGCCAGGCGAACGAGGGTCGACCGCGATCGCTCGGGCGAAATGAGGCAATGCCGCGTCGGGACGTCCGGTCCGGCGGAGCGCTTCGGCGAGCTGAATCCGGGCTTCGACATAGGTCGGGTCGTATCGCACCGCGGCTGAGAACTGCTCGATGGCGTCAGGGAAACGGCCGTTTGCTGCGAGGAGAACGCCAAGGCTGTAGTGGGCTTGCGGGTAGGTTGCGTCGCTGCGCAAGGCAGCCTGAAACTCCTCGGCCGCGGCGCGTGTATCGCCGCCAAGCGACAACGCCGTTCCAAGTTTGTGGTGTAGCGATGGGCTATCGGGTGACAGCTCGAGACCCTTGCGAAAAAGCATGGCGGCAGTGGTCCAGTCCCTGACTTCGAGGGCCCGAACGCCGCGGTTCTCGTACGACACAGCGCTCTGCAACAACGCAGTCAGCTCTTGCATCAACGGATCGGTTGGTCCGACCTCGACTTCCCCTCTCTGACGCAACTGGGTTTCCGCCCGTTCGAGATCGCCCACGCCCCGATACGCGAGCGCCAGGGGGTAGCGGGCCATCGAAGCTCGAGGATCGATGACGAGTGCCCGCTCCAAATCGTCGACGGCTCGAGCGTAGTGGCGCTGCGCGAGGGCCGCACGGCCGCGCCCGACGAGCGCCGCCACTGATTGCGGCTGTTGAGAGATCGCTCGATCGAACAAGGGGCCGGCTTCTTCAGGTCGGCCTTGATCGAGGTACACACGTCCGAGCCAGACGAGGGTGGCCACGTCGTTCGGCCGCAGCTTCAGCGCCCGCTCGAACGATTCTGTCGCTTTTGCCGGCGCGCCCCGTGTTCGGTAAATGTGGCCGAGATAGTAAGGCCAGCGAATGTCGTCCGGCGCGAGCAGCTGCGCATTGAGATAACACGGTTCGGCGCCGTCGGCGTACTCGGCTGCCAGCAGCAGATTCCCCATGTCACCGTAGGCGCGTCCGAGATCTGCAAGAGGCGTCTTTGGGTCACCTTGCCTGGCGGTCAGGAGCGAGTGCGCTTCGCGCAACTGACGTTGCACGGACGGCTCCATCGGCGAGACATCGGGAAGCGAGACGGCCAACAGTTTCGGAGGTGGAGCAGCCGCGCGCTGTGAAGAAGAACACGCGGCCGACGCGACCAGGAGACATCCCAGCCCGAGGCTGCGTCCGATCACTGACCGCTTCCTTCCCGGAGTGTCGTGTATCGGTCGACAGCGACGTCCTTCCATTCCTCGGTCGTGCCGTCCGGCCAGACCACTCGAACCCGCTCGGCTTTGGACGACTGGCCGAGTCCGACAAGTACTCGAGGATCGTTGGCCGACCCGTAACTGCCATCGGCTCGCGCGCGGCGCCAGATGATCGAGCGGCCCTGCGGAACGACGCCGACTCGAGCCCCCAACATGTCCCTCGTCCCTCGACTCGGCTCGGGACGACCCTGAGCGGGCCGAAGCGGTGCCGCGCCTCGACCCATCCGTTCGGCAGGCTCAGGATGGGTGGTGAGCGAAGTCGAACCACCCACCCGTTCGGCAGGCTCAGGATGGGTGGTGAGCGAAGTCGAACCACCCACGAGTCGAAGGCCGATCCAATGGTTTCGATTGCCCGTGCTGTTGATCAGCAGTCGGACCGACGAGTTGTTGTTCGCCACCAGCACGTCGACATCTCCGTCGTTGTCGACGTCCCCGAACACCGCTCCACGGCTGACTTCGGAGCGTTGGAACACCGCACCGGCCCGGCTCGTCACGTCCTCGAATCGACCGGTGCCGAGGTTCCGAAACAACAACTTGGTCTGGTGCAGCGGAAAGGGATCGTTCGCTGCTCTCTGCGCTTCGATCGTCTGCACGGCGCCGTTGACGGTCAGCAGATCCAGCCACCCGTCGTTGTCGACATCGAGCCATGCCGTGCCGAAGCCCGTGTGAGCGAGACTTCCGGGACCAAGCCCGGAACGTTCGCTCTGGGCTTCGAACAATCCGGACCCGTCGTTCACGTAGAGATCGTTGCCCTCACCCTTCAGATTGGTGACGAACAGGTCTTCGTCACCGTCGTTGTCGAAATCGCCCGCGTCTACGCCCATGCCCGCCTTGGCCTTCCCATGCGGATTCAACGCGGCGCCGGAGAGCAGGCCGGTGTTCTTGAACGTGCCGTCGCGTTGGTTGATCCACAACTGGTTGGGCTGACCGTCATTCGCCACATACAGATCGCTCCAGCCATCGGCGTTGACGTCCGCGGCGACCACGCCGAGCGCCGGCCCGAAGTCTCCGGCGATTCCGCTCGCCACCGTGACGTCCGTGAAGGTCCCATTGCGATTGTTGTGGTAGAGATGGCTTGGTTGCGGACGATAAACGTCGGGGGAGCAATAGTCCCTCCTCCCCGACGCACTGAAACACGGTGTGCTGGCCTCGACCCGATACGCCAAGTAGTTTCCAACGAACAGGTCCAGCCATCCGTCGCGATCGTAGTCGAAAAACGACGCCGAAACGGCCCACGACCGAGCCGCCTCCGCTCGACGTGTCGGCGGGGCGCCGCTCGTGCCGCTGGCTCTGGACACATCAGTGAATGTTCCATCGCAGCGGTTGCGAAGCATCTGATTGGCTCCGAAGTTGGTCAGGTACAGGTCGATGCAACCGTCGTTGGTGAAGTCTCCGGCTGCCACCCCCATGCCGTAGCCAACCGCTGTGATCCCGCTCGTCTCCGTCACATCGGTGAAGCGCAGCGTGCGGTTGCCATCCGTCGCGACGACGAGATCGTTCCTGAACAACCGTCCTCCGGCCGGTCGCGGCATGCCTGAACCCTGAACCTTGGACCCCGAACCTTGCGACCATCCGAACTCGGAACCTTGAACCAGATAGACATCGAGGTCCCCATCGTTGTCGTAGTCGAACAGTGCCGCGCCGGGCGCGATGATTTCGGCGTAGTAGAACTGGCCGGACATTCCGTTGAAGTGAACGAACGTCAGCCCCGTCGCTTCCGCCCGGTCAACGAACCATTCGCCGTCAGCCGGCCGCTCCGCGGCCACTCGGGAGCCGGAACCCATGGACTGATCCGGAGTAACTCCGCGATCAGCCCGGCAGCTTGCGAGCGACGCAACGACCAGGACAAAGACGCCCCTTCTGATACTCATGAAGCTTTTACAACTGATTGTAGAACCAGCACAGGTACAGGCGACTCGCCGTTTCATAGGGGTTCAGGACCGTACGGCAGCCGGAGACATTATTCCGTCCGCCGCTCATGCGCGTGCGAGGGCGCGGGAGTGCCGGCTGCCCGCCGCCGTCGAAGTACGCCGACTTCAAGGAAGGCGGAAGACGCGCCTGCTATTTAACAGGCGCGGGAGGGTCGGTCTTGCACGGAGTGGGATTCCACTTGGAGCCATCCGGCTCCAGCCTGAAGTGCGCGCTCGTGACGAACATTTGAGCGAGATATTTCGGGTCCTCGATCTGCGTTCGAACCAGCAAGTACACCGCACCATCCGGCTCCGGACCGAGCCGGTCGATGTACTCGGTGATCACGGCATTCTCGCTGTAAGGCACGCCGTTCTTGCGCAGGTAGCCCTCGCGGAAATTCGTGGTCACGACTTTGATCGCCCCGCGCGGACTCTGAGCCGCCGGAGGCCCTTGCCGCCCGCCTCCCCCGCCTCCACCACCACCGCCGCCGCCGCCCCTGGCTGGAGCCGGCACATCCCATTCGGCCGCGGATGTCCCCTGCCATGTTTTTTCACCCGCAGGTGCTGCCGGCGGCTGATTGAATCGCAAGAGGCGGGTCTGCTGGCCGGCGTCGAAATCGATCTTCAGCGTGTTGTCGTCTTCCCACGTGATGTGCAGGCGACCGGGCTGACGCATGATCCCGCCCACCCCGTACGCCTTGCACTGGTTGCCGCTCCCGTCGTCTTTGGCGAGGTCCCAGGAGTCGGCAACACGGCGCCCCTCGTTCGACAGAGGCATGCTCGCGTAGTCGCCCTTCGGAGGCGTCACCATCCGGAAACGCCAGTCTTCGGTGACGAGCGCGACCCAGTACCCCGTCGGGTCGAATACCGCCGCGGCTTTGGCCGTTCGCTGTGGTGGATTCTGCTGCGCCGTAAGAGCCGATGCGCCGAGGCCTACCGCAACGCTGAGCAAACACTATCCCAAGTCTCATTTCTTCCCCTTCGGGGCGGCTTTCGCTTTCGCGCCTGAGCTCTGGGCGGCCGACTGTTGGAGTGCTCGACTGACGTCCTTGTAGACGGCTTCGATGAACATCGCGGTCGTCCACGGTCCCGTGTTCGCGCCATAGTGCAGGTCGTAGTCCAGCGTCGGCTTCCCGGCTTTCACCTGCTCGACCGTCATTCCCCGCTTGATCATGTCTTCGATGCGCTCGCGGACGATGGTCACGGTGTCGCGGTATTCGAGAACTTCAGACTCGTCGGACACCTTGCCATGGCCGGGGATGACATAGGTGCCGCCTTCTTGTTCGTGCTTCGGCACCGTCAAGTCCAGGATCCGATTCAAACCGTCGATGATGCCTTGAACTGTGCCGCCGTTTTGCGCGTCAATCACCGGGTAGCCTGTCGTCACGAAGATGTCGCCCGCGACAACTACATCCGAACGCCGGAAGAAGACGACCGTGTCGCCGTCGGTGTGCGCCGCGTCATCGTGATAGAGCATCACCGGTTCGTCGTTGAAGAAGAAGTCCTTCTCCTCCGGGACGTAGGTATTGGTGGGCCAGGCCGCAGTCGGAGCCAACGCCTGCTTACCTGTCGGCGCGCTCATACGGTTCAGTACGTTTTCGTGCGACACGATCTCAGCGGGGCCGCCGGCCCGGCCTGCCGTTGGTCCGCCCTGAAGGACCACGCCCGCCTTCGCGATCGCCTCGTTCCCGCCGGTATGATCCGCGTGAAAGTGCGTGTTGATGATGTAACGAATCGGCTTGTTGGACAGCTTGCGAATGGCCTCCAGGACCTTCTCGCTCATCTGAGCCGTGCCCGTATCGACCACCAGCACACCCTGATCGCCGATCTGCACCGCGATGTTGCCGCCGGCGCCAACCAGCATGTACACCTTTCCTTGCACGGGAAGCGCGTAGACCTCGCCGTCATTGGGAATTTGAGCTGCGCCGGATCTCCAGGCTGCGTTGCAGTGCGCGGTCGGCGTCCTGTTGGGCGGCCACGCGATCGAGGCCGGCGACAGAAACGAAGGCAAGCGCAGCCACCGACAGCATGACGATGACACGACGGCCGCGACGATCCACAGATCGTCCCCTGCCTGCGTCAGGTCTCATCCCGATACTTTGGCGATTGATCACGCGTGCACTCCTCGGGCCGCTCACTTGGACCCCGCCTTCGCGGGCGGGACGGAGAACGTCTTCATCTTCTGCATGTATTCGGGATACATCGTCTCTGCGCCACCCTGCGCCGCTTCGATCGGGAGTCCGAACTTCCTGGCGAACTCGCCATAGAACGGGCTCTTGCCCCGGAAGGTAATGGGGAACTGCGCCCTGCACCTGATTGGCCACCTCGTCGACGTATTCGCACGGCCAGAGCCAGTTGCCCTGCGGCCGCTCGTTCAGGCGGAAGTCCGTGCTCTTCACCAGCGGCTCGGTCAGATACACCGGATCGGTCACGACGCTCACGTGAGTGAAGATGTTCCCGTGCCGGACGTAATGCTCGATCATCGTCGTGAACTCGCTGTTGGGCAGTCCGTTGCGTCGGGTCCACTCCGACTTGATGTGCGTGGTGTAGACGGTGAGGACGTCGCCGTCGAATTTGCCGGTCGAAAACCCCTGCCAGGTGTGAGGCGCATACGCGGGCGGATGCGGGCGGCCATCCATCCAGATAGTGCGCGACTGCTCGTAGGTGCTGATGTAGTGCTTGATCGCGACGAGCTGCTGCGTGAACGGATCCTTTTCCTCCCAGATGCGCACCTGCAGCGGGCCTCGATAAATGTAGTTCGAGGTGTGGACCTTGCACTGATGCTCGCGAAGAGTCAGCCGCGACGCATCCCAGCTGTCGGCGTGGAGGCGAGCGCCTTCGTTGATCGGCAGGCCTAGATAGTCGCCCAGCTCGGGTCCAGGTCCACGCTCGGGTTGATCCTCGTGCACGATGGGGCTCCAGTCACCCGACAGGTTGAATTGAGCGAACGCCGGACGACCGGTGACGAGCGAAGCCAACAGCACGAACGTCACACCTACTGCCCTGGCCCTATTGATCGTGTCCATAAATCTCCCGTTCCCCACCATCCACGCACGAAGTCGTCACACCGAGGTCGGCGATGCTGACCAAGCGAACGATCTTAGCGGAAACGATGAACCAGGTAGAAGAACCTACCTCCATCTACCGGGTTTCAGTAATACGCAGCGTCGTGTTCGCACGCAGCCCCTCAGTGATCACCTGTTTCCCCCCGGCCGGCCAATCGACTTCGACGCGGTCGATGCTCGTGGCATCGTCGAGGCCGAAGTACAGCGGCAACGCGCTCTGCGACAGATAACCGGATTTGCCGTCATTCCATTGAGTGACGACACGTCCTCCTGCCGAGACTCGCACTGCGGCCCCGATTCCGTTGCGGTTGGACGCGGTCCCAATCAAGACGACGCTCAACCAGCGCACGGCGCGTCGGTTGGACAGGTCGCTGATCAGGACCTGCGGCTCGGAGTTGAACTCGTTCGTCACGATGTCGAGATCGCCGTCGCCGTCCACATCGAAGATCACGGCCGAACGACTGCCAAGCGTCGCCATGACCGTGACCTTTCCCGTCTGGCCCTTGCACCCCTCCAGCTTGGCCATGTCGGGTGCGGTGCAATCGACATCGAACCACGCCGTGTGCGTGCGGCCACCGTGGCGGGGCTCGATCCCCAGCAGGAATTCGCTGTCCAGAAACTTTTCACCGCGATTGTTCACCAGCAACGAATTGATGCCGTACCGGAACGGGTAGTTCATCGACGAAGCGATGAACGCATCCTGCCAACCGTCGGCGTTCACGTCCGCGATGCTGGGCCCCCATGGCCAGTAGTTCTCCACGCCGAGCTGGTCGGACACCTCTTCGAGCTTCCCACTCCCGCGGTTGTGAAACAGCGAATTCCCGAAGACAAAGTTCGACGCGTCGCCTCGGAGAAAATCATTCGACCACTGCATTCTCGATTTCAGCTTCTCGCGCTCGGGACCGATCACCTCGCTCATATCGGAATGCATGTCCGTCACGAACAGGTCCGGGCGGCCATCGTTGTCGTAGTCGAAGAACTTGACGCCCATCGCGCCCCACGACGTCCTGGGAAAATACTGTGCGGTCTTGTCGACGAACCGTTTGCCGTTCTCGTTCTCGAAGAAGTGGTTGGCGCCTTGCATGTTGAGCGTGTACAAGTCGAGGAATCCATCGTCGTTCAGGTCGGCCACGCTTGCGTCGCCGCTCCAGCCTGCGTCGCCCAATCCGACGTCCCCGGTGACGTTTGCGAAGCGGTGGCCTCCGAGGTTCCGGTACAGAATCGCCGTCTCGCTGCGGTCGGGATGAAGATGTCCCGAGAACGCGTCGGGGAGGCCGACATACGCGCCTCCCCGCTTGGCATCCACGGTGTACCGTCCGACGTTGCACAGATACAGATCGAGTAACCCGTCTTTGTCGTAGTCGAAGAAAACGGCGCCCGAGGAATGACCCACGTGGTCGACGCCCGCGGTCTTCGAGATGTCGGTGAAGCGGCCGCGCCCGTCGTTCTCGAACAGAGCATTCCCCTGACGCACCGTCGTGACGAACAGATCCTGATCGCCGTCGTTGTCGATATCGGCGAACGACGCTGCGGCCCCAACGCGGTCCGCCAGCGCCACACCGGCTTCCCTCGTCATGTTCCTGAAGCGACCACCACCGATGTTCTTCCAGAGCTGGCTGCCGCCGCGCTGATTCACGAAATAGATATCGGTCAAACCGTCCCGGTCCACGTCAGCGGCGGCAATGCCATTCCCGTGGTCGTAGTGGACCAGCTTGTAGTAGCGGCCGGAGTCATCGACGATGCGATGGACGAACGTGATGCCGCTCTCCTTCACACGGTCCGTGAACTGGAACCCATGGAAGACCTTGAACGAGCCCACCGTCTCGCGTTGAGTGCTCGCACGAAGCGCCAACGACTCGACGCCAACGTCCGGGTCTGGCACGCGAACGGGGTGCGACCGTGCCGTGGTGCCGCGACCTGATGCCGTCCCCTGGGCGCTCAGATGCCGAATTGCAGAGACTGCGGATGCCGCCAGGACCACCACAATCGCAATAAGTCTTACGTGACGACGATTCACTTCAGGCTTCCAAGAAACACGTTTCAGAATTGACCGCTGAGGACACAGAGGACGCGGAGGAAGGGCTCTCCAAGGCAACACGAGATTAATACGACGGAGTGGTCGATTTTCGCGACGGATTAAGGTTCATCAGACACAAAAAAGACCCGCCCTTCCCCTGTGAGAGTTGAAGGGCGGGTCTCGGTCTCCGCCTAACTGTTTTCAGTTACTCCGTCTACATTCCTTCATATCCTCTGCGAACTTCGTGTCCTTCGTGTCCTTCGTGTCCTCCGCGTCCTCGCAGCCGTCGTTATCTCACCGGCTGCCTAGAAATCGAATGTCAACGAGACCTTCATCAGCCGAGGCGCGATGACGTTGGTCGGTGCGAGCCAGGTTGCATATGCGAAGCTGGCTAGCGTCACAGTCGACTGATTGAAGATGTTGTACAGATCCAAACTGATGTTCGCTCTGTAACGGCCGGAACGCAGGATCTTCCCCAGACGAAGGTCCAGCTGGTTGATCCGGTCGTAGTATGTTGTCTCCGTTGGGATCAACCCTACGGTCGTCACTCCGTTAGCCGCGGCACCCAGCGGCAGGTGGCCAAGTTGCGCCGATACCTGAGAGTTGGGCACCGCATAGTTGGCCGCCAGCTCGAGACCAGGGATATTCTGGTACGATGCGCCGACCTGGACGTCGATCTTCGGCACGGTGTACGACCCGAGGAACTTGATCTGTGTCAGCCAGTCCTGCTCGACATGGCAGTTACTTACTGATTGAACCACGCTGGCTGCCGGCGCCAGACCCGCGATATTGGCAAACGTTCCAAGTATCGAGCGCCCCCCCACTGCGTGGCCTTCGCCGGATCGACGATGTCACAGTTATCGTAAGTCTGACGGCCGGTGCTCAGTCCTCCCTGCAGGATGACGCCGCGGCTGAGGCGCGAGTTGATGCTGAAGTCGACTCCGTTCCAGTGATCGGTGACCTTGCTACCCGGGAAGAGCCGATCGGAGGTTCCCGTGAATGGAGCCGACGCAGCAGCGGCCGTGGGCTTCAGCACGTAAAACTGGCTCGTGTAAATGTTGTCCGGAAGTGTCGCGCCGCCCGCCGACGCCGGAGCAGCCGGAATCCCGCTCACGGAAAAGCTCTCGTAGTCGTTGATCGTGTGGTTTCGGTCGTCGGTGACAAGGAAGTTACCGAACCACCGGCGGAAGTAACCACCATAGATCGACACGCTGCGCGAAAGCTCGCGCTGGGCGCTGACGGAGAACTCCCAGCTGTTCGGCCGCACCCCCCACCCGTACCGCGATCCGTCGTCAGCCGAGTTCACAACTGTCGCCGAATTGTTGTACATCAGCGCGGTGGCGCCGACGGCGGCAGCGCAGGTGTCGACTTGCTGATTGCCGCCGGCCGCCGTCGGACCCTGGGCGCCCGGGTTCGTCAGGTCGCAATCGGGAACGAAGTCATTGTCGTTGTCGACCCAATTTCGCGATCCCGTCAGGACGACGTTGAACGGCGTGAGAGCGACGAGCGGGTTGCTCGCCACGAGCGACTGGCCGAGTACGTACTTGGCGAAGTTCACCTTCAGGGCCGTCTTGCCGTCGCCCATGACGTCCCAGGAAGCCGCCATCTTCGGTGTCAGGTCCTTATGCCGGACCGACTGGAAATCGGGGACGTCGTAGTTCCGGTTCGGTGTGATGAGGGACGGCGACAGGTGGTAGCCGGGAATGCTGGCGTAGAACCAGTCGAACCGCGCCCCGAGGCTCAGGGTCAGCCGGTCCATGGTCCACCTGTCCTGCACGTACACGCCGCCCTCTCCATCCACCTTGCCGGTCGCGACCGTCGGACAATTCTGCGAGGAGTTGTACGACAACGTCGGCGTCGTCAACCCACCGTTGACCTGGCGTTGCAGCGGATCGTTGCAGCCATCGGTGCGGAGGTTCAAACTGATCGGCACCGGAATGCCCAGGCCTCTTCCGTTGGTTGCCTGCGTATTCATCACGAACCCGTAGGGGACGATCGACCCAGCCCAGGCACCGCGCTCGGCCCAGCCGAAGTCGAGGCCGGCCTTGAATGCGTGCGTACCTGTGACGTAAGACGCCGCCAGGTTCGTCCGCGTGTTCGGATTGTGGCTTGGAGTGTAAGCCGCATTTATCCCCCCACGGCCGTGGTAGTTCGTGATGGCCTGCACGAAATTGGGCGTGAGCGTCTGCGGCTGGTTGTCTTGAACGTTGATGGCGAGCGGATCGACGACATCGAAATCCGAAATGCTGCCGCCCCACGTTTCCTGGTGGTGCCAGATCCCCGCCTCGAGCAGCAGCCGATTGGTCATTGGCGACGACCATTGCAGCAACTGGTCGGAGAACGGATAGAAATACGATTCGTTCAAAGCTTCCCACGCTGTCGTCGTGTTGGCGCTGCGGTGCCGGCGTTTCTTGTTGTTGTAGTACGCGGAAATCTTGTTCTTCGAGCTCACCTGCCAAGAGAGGCGAAGCGTCTGCTCCCTGAACTTGCCGCCCCCGCCAAAATTGGTGTGTGGGTCCTGCGAGAGGTCGGGCGCATACGTCATCGTCTGGTTGTTGTGCAGGGTGGTCGGCGTCACGCCAGGGATGAAATTCAGGTTCGGGTAGTTGTTGGCGACGAAGTTCTCGGCCTGCGTCCAGCGGGCCGACGCGAACCACCACAATCGGTCCTTTACAATCGGACCGCCGTAGCCTGGGTTGTAGTCGAACACTTCCTTGAGCAGGTTCGGATTCGTTCTGAGACCCCTGGCCTGGAGGCTGGTGACCGGATCGTCGGCAATGGTGCTGTAGTTATTGGACTGCATCGAGCTGTTCGCGTAGCTCATGAAGAACAGCCCCTTGAACGTGTTGCCGCCGTCACGCGGGATGTAGTTCATCCGCACGCCGCCCGTGGCCAGCGAGGCGTCCGCGCCGGAACTGTCGATCGCCATCTCCTGCATGGCAGTAAAACTGGGTGAGGAGCTGAGCGACTCTCCAAACCGGATGATGGTCGCCGCCGACAACCCGGCAATCGTCTGACGCTGTTCGCTCGCCTTGCTGCCGTGGATCGACAGATCAGTGAACGTGTCGCCGGCGGTCCCGCCGACGTCCTGTGCCGTCGCAAGGTTGGCGCTACCCTGCAGCGTCCCGTTGCCGGTCGTCGCGCCAAGCATCATGCCCGGCTGGAGTGCGGCGATGTTGATCCCGAGACGGCCGGTCGGGATGCTGTCGATGACTTCCTTCGTGGCGACCCTCTGCACCGTTGCGCTCTGAACATCCACGAGTGGCGTCTCGCCAGTCACCGTAATGGTCTCGGCCACCGCGCCGACCTTCATATCTCCGTTCACCGTGATGGTCTGGGTACCGGTGACCTCGATGCCATCCCGTTTGTAGGTGCTGAACCCACTCAGCGTAAACGTCACCGCGTAGATGCCCGGCAGCAGGCTGACGATCTTGTATTGACCGGCACCGTCGGTGACCGCAGTTCGCGTTTTCTCGATCAGGGCGGGGCTCGCGACTTCGACCGTCACGCCAGGAAGTACCGCTCCGGACGCATCCTTCACCACGCCGGCAATCGAGGCATTTTGTGCGCGCGCGAGCGCCGGAACCATGAACGAGCACACCAGACCAAGCAGCACGAGCCGTCTCAACCCACGCATAGGCCTCTCCTTCCTTGCGGTAGCCTGAACCCGAGTGCCGAACGACGTCACCGCCTGCAAGGTCATTTCAGGCTGCTGAAGAGCACGGCCCGAACTGAGGACCCTGGAAGCGGCTGATATACCTGAGCGGTTTGACCGGCACTGTTGTAGCTCCGCGCCGCCTGTAAGTCAATGGCTGTCAACGTCAAAAACCGGTCAGAGCGGCGAGTCGCTTCGAGAAACCAAGCCGTTGGATCGGGTGTGCAGGAAGCTATCGGAAGGCCCGGGCGGGCGTGAGAAAAGACGTGCTGGAAAAAATGAGGCCCGCCCGAGAGGGACGGACCTCATCCTCCTACCAGATTTCAGTTATCAAGAGCAGCTTTCAGCTTTCAGCTCTCAGGGTTCCAGCTATCAGCACCTGCTTCCAGTTATCAGCTATCGGTGAGCTACAAGGTACCAGCTTCCAGCTCTCAGCCCCCCGAACCGAAAGCCGAAAGCTGAGAGCTGAGAGCTGATAGCTGCTCTTTAGAAATCGAACGTCGCCGAAACCTTGAACAACCGCGGCGCAATGACGGCGCTCGGCGCCAACCACGTATTCGTCGCCGGGTTGGACGAGTAGGCAAAGCCCGCATTCGTGATCGTCGACTTGTTGAAGATGTTGTAGATATCCAGACTCACGTTCGCCCGGTACCGGTCGTAGCGAAGGACCTTGCCGATGCGAAGATCGAGCTGGTTGATCCGCTGATAGTACGTCGTCTCGGGCGCGATGATCGAATGGTTCGTCGTCGTCCCCACGGTCGTCACGAACGGGGCCCGGCCAAGACCGCCTTGGTCAACGGGCCGCGACACGTCGGTGTTCGGCGCCTGATAGGCCGCGAACAGCTCGATGCCAGGAATGTTCTGATACGAAGCGCCGAGCTGCACGTCGATCTTGGGCACGGTATACGACCCGAGCATCTTCAACTGCGTCAGCCAGGCCTGCTCGACGTGGCAGGCGCTGAGCGGGATCGCCGTTCCAGCCGGTCCGCGATTGTCGGCAACGGCGACGAACAGCGCCTCGACGAGCGGCGACCGGTCACCGAACTTCCCGGCGTTGGCCGGATCGACGATGTCGCAGTTGTCGAGGGTCTGACGCCCGGTGCTCGTGCCGCCCTGGAAGATGACGCCACCCGGCAGCCTCATGTTGAGGCTGACGTCGAAGCCGTTCCAGTGATCGATCACGTGGCTGCCTGGGAAGAGGTCGTCGGACAGCCCGACGAAGTTCTGCGGCTCCCGGCAGCGTGCCCGGCCTCTGATTGAAGAATTGCTCGGTAGAAATGTCGGCTGGCAGCGTCTCGCCGCCCGCCGATGGCCCCGGAGCCGGGATCAGGCCTGGCGTGAGGCTGTACTCCTGATAGTCGGCCGCGGTGTGGTTCAGGTCGTCGGTCACGAGGAAGTTGCCGAACCAGCGGCGGAAATATCCACCGTAGATCGAGATGCCCGTCGTGAGCTCGTGCTGCGCGCTCAGCGAGAATTCCCAACTGTACGGCCGCTTCTGCCAGCCGTATCGCGCGTTGTCGATCGCCCGGACTGCTGGCGTTCCCGCGCTGGTTCTGATACATCAACGCTGCCGGCCCCGGTCACCGCACCGCACGTGTCCACCTGGACGTTGGCCGCAGTCGGACCCTGCGCGGCCGGATTGGTGAGGTCGCAATCCGGGATGAAGTTGCTGTTGTTGTCGGTCCACGGACGCGTCGCCGTCAGCACGACGTTGAACGGGCTGAGCGTGATGAGTGGGTTGCTGCCGGTAATCGCCTGGCCCAGGACGTACTTGGCGAAGTTCACTTTGAGGGCCGTTTTGCCGTCGCCTCGGACGTCCCACGCATGCCGCCAGCTTCGGCGTGAAGTCCTTCTGTCGCAGCGTCTCGAAGGTCGGCACGTCGTAGTTGCGATTCGGCGTGATGAGCGACGGGGACAGGTGATAGCCGGGAATGCTGGAATTCCAAAAGTCGAAACGCGCCCCGAGGTTCAGCGTGAGGCGATTGATCGTCCACCGGTCCTGGACGAACATGCCGCCTTCGCCGTCGATCTTGCCGGTCTGGAACGTCGGGCAGTGGTTCGCCGGGTCGTACACCGTCACCGGCACCGTCAGCTGGCCGTTCACCGTGCGGGCGAGCGGATCGTGACAGCCATCGGAGCGCAGACTCAACTGCGTCGGGTACGGGGATTCCGGCCCTGCCCGCTTGATTCGGTCTGCACCGTGTAGCTGTACGGCACGACCGAACCGTTCCAGAAGCCGCGTTCCGCCCAGGAGAAGTCGCCGCCGGCCTTGAACGCGTGAGAGCCGGTCACATAGGACGCCGCGAAATTCGTCCGCGTGTTCGGGTTGTGGCTCGGCGTGTACGCCGCGCCCGTCACCCCGTGATAGTTGGTGACCAGCTGAACGTAATTCGGGGTCGTGCGATGACGGGGGCGGTGTCCTGCACGCCGATGGCCAGGGGGTCGATGACATCGAAAGGCCCGAGGTCCATGCCCCAGGTCTCCTGGTGATGCCAGATGCCCGCCTCGAGAAGCAGGCGGTTGGTCATCGGCGCCGTCCATTGCAGCAACTGATCCGAGAACGGATAGAAGTACCCGTGCGGCGAGGCCTCCTTCGAGAGGGTCCAGGGCGTAGCGCCGAAGTAGTGGCCCCGGTCGCGCTTCTTGTTGTTGTAGTAGGCGCCGATCTTGTTCTTCGGCGACACCTGCCAGGCCAGCCGGAGTGTCTGTTCCGTGAACTCTCCGCCACCACCCCAGGCCGTCTGCAGGTCCTGATCAAGGTCCGGGGAGTACGTCATCGTCGCCGCGTTGAGCAGGTTCGAGGGCGTTGCCCCTGGCACGAAATTCCGGTTGGGATAGTTCTGCGTCACGAAGTTTTCGGCGCGAGTCCAGCGCGCCGACCCGAAAAACCACAGCACGGTCCTTCACAATCGGGCCGCCGTAGCCAGGGTTGTAATCGTAGACCTCGTTGAGGGCGCCGGGTTGTGTCCTCAACCCGCGACACTGCAGGCTTTCCGCTGGGGCGCACGGGGTCCCGGATCCCGTCGTGTAGTTGGTGCCCTGCATGGAGTTGTTGGCGTAGCTGAGGAACATGAGGCCCTTGAACGTGTTGCCGCCGTCGCGCGGGACGTAGTTGATCCGCACGCCGCCGGTGGCGAGCGACGCGTCGGCGCCGGAGCTATCCACCGACATCTCCTGCATCGCGGTGAAGCTCGGCGACGAGCTGAGCGATTCGCCGAAGCGGATGACCGTTGCGGCCGAGAGGCCGGCAATGGTCTGTCGCTGTTCGCTCGCTTTGCCGCCGTGAATCGACAGATCGGTGAACGTGTCGCCGGCGGTTCCTCCGACGTCCTGCGCGGTTGCCAGATTTGCGTTGCCCGTCAGTGATCCGTTGCCGCTCGTGGCCCCCAGAATCATTCCAGGCTGCAGCGCGGCCAGGTTGATTCCGAGGCGGCCGGTCGGGATCGAGTCGATGACTTCCTTGGTCACGACCTTCTGGACCGACGCGCTCTGGACGTCCACGAGCGGCGTCTCGCCGGTTACCGTGATCGTTTCAGCAACGGTGCCGACCTTCATGTCCCCATTCACGGTGATGGTCTGCGATCCGGTCACTTCGATGAGGTCCCGCTTGAAGGTGCTGAACCCGCTCAGCGTGAAGGTCACTTCGTAGATGCCCGGCAGAAGGCTGATGATCTTGTATTGCCCGGCCCCGTCCGTCACGGCAGAGCGAGTCTTCTCGATCAGCGCCGGACTGGAAACTTCCACCGTCACGCCAGGAAGCACTGCTCCGGACGCGTCTTTTACGACACCAGCAATCGAAGCATTTTGCGCGCGTGCCGTCGCCGGGATGAGCAACGAGCACATCGCGGCGAGCAGTGCGAGTCCTCTGAACCCACGCATAGACAGGTCTCCTTCCTAATCCGATTCTGCTGAATCCGAATCTTCTCAAAGGGCGTGTGCGTGTAGGCGTTGCGTGTTCTCTCTGTGCAATTTGAAGATGGTTTTCGTTTGTAGCGTGTGAAAGACACGGGAGTCAAGATGATGGAACAGGAAAAACAGAAACCCAGACACGAAATCTGCTGCAGCCCAAACAATTGGATCGCCAGAAAGCACGTCAGGGAATCTCGACACCCATCGCGTGCACACGTTTGACTGTAATTTGACGTTGATGCGCGCGAACGTGTTCAACCGATTTAACTCATCAGGGAATCCATACCTGAAAACAGGTACTGATGGCTGCGCGTGGCGTGTGAACTCCGGAGACGCGAGATCACTCGAAGGAGTGCTTGCCGAAGGCAGAGGCATGCAGGGCGACACTCATCTCTGCACGCGCGCTCTCGTCGCCTCGATCATGCGAGGCAACGATCGTCGCAATCGTCAGCGGCACCGACGGCCACAACAACACGCCGAGGCCCTTCGCCCAGTCGACGCCATTCGGTCCGAAGATTCGTCCAGCTTCCGACGCGAACACGGAGGCAACCGCGAACACGATCAGCGTCGCTCGAATCCATTGGCGGGTGCGCTCCGACTGTGTGCCGTCGCTCAGGATGACGCCAGCCGCGCATAACGTCAGCACGAACGCGACGTAGTGGTGCACCCACGTCCGCTCGGAGAACCAGAGCATGAACGCCGTCACCGCGCCGATTTCCACCAGATAGCGGCGACATTTGAACGTCGGCATCGCATGCCGGGTCCACAGCAGCCCCGCGAACGCCACGCCGAACATGACCGCCAGAACGAATTGCGATACGGAGCTCTCGCTCAACTGCACTACGTTCATGTAATGGCCGTACGGTACGCCGTTCTCGCTGGTCTCGAAGACCGGAATCGGGCTGAGCAGACGCAGCGCGAAGCTCCCGAACGACTGGCTGACCGGGTACAGCACCTCTCGTCGCGTGACGTACGGCACGATCATGATCTGCATCCACTGGCCGAGCCACCGCAGGTTCTGTTCCCATCCAAATGCGATGGCTGGAAAGGCCAGCGTCCAGATCGGGACGCTGAGGATCGTTGCGAGCGCCACGATCCATCGGCGTTTCCAGAAAAAGTACACGGCAAAAATGAGCGGCGTGACCTTGATGGCCGCCGCCAGCCCCACGAGGATCCCCGCGAGCGCATCCGAACGGAGTGTGCCGTCTTGAACGAGATAGAGCGCGGCAAAGAGCGGCAGCAGGACGACGAAGTTTATTTGACCCTGCTGCATGTCCACGGCAATCGGCAACCATAGGCATGCGCCAATCAGGACAACAGCCGGCGTTGACAGTCGCGCGCCTGACCTCGCGACGATTCCTGCCGACAGGGCCAACAGCAGACACGCGAAGGGCAGCTTCAAGCAGACCCACAGGAATTGTGCGTTTGGTCTCGACAGCGCAGAAAACGGCGCAAACAGCAGCAGGCTGAGTGGCGGTGTTGGCAGGAGGTCGTCGACGTAGTCGGCCCGATCGTGGATGAATTTCGGGGTCATGATCATCCAGCGATCGAAGTCATTGATGTGGCCGCCCAATGGATCTTCGAGCTTGACCGCGACGCGATGCCGCTGTTGAACGGCAATCGCAAGCGTCACCATAGCCGCGACACAGAAAAGACCTAGCGCGATGCGTCGGATGTCGCCGCGTTCTGCGCGCGAAGGCAGAAGCCATGCGGAGATCACGGGAGCATGTATAGCACGAGGGTCGGGTAGGTCAGGTGGGTCGGGTAGGTCTGGTGGGTCGGGTAGGTCAGGTGGGTCGGGTAGGTCTGGTGGGTCGGGTAGGTCAGGTGGGTCGGGTAAGTCAGGTCGGTCAGGTGGGTCGGGTGACTGCTCTTCCTACCCGGCCCACCTGCTACCCGGCCTACCTGCCCTCGCTACGACTTCCCCGCCGCCGTCTGCAGATCCTTCATCGTCGCGATCCGTGGGCCGTGGCCCGCCAGGATCTGACTGACGTCCAGCTTCATTGTCTGCACCCAGTCGTAGAACGCGACGACTGTCGGATTGAACGCCGTCGGAGCCGGAGCGTTGGCGGCGGCCGGCGAGTACACGTCCACCTCCATCAGGATCTTTTCCTTCGGCAGATACCCGACGAGCATCGTATCGGTGTGCGGGCTGCCCGTCAGCCGATACAACTCCAGCGTCCGCGTGCCATCGGTCAGCACCCGCTTCGTGGCCACTCCTTCGACCGTCACCTTCTTCGGTGACTGCGCGAGCTTGTCCGGCACGATCGTATGCGGGGCAGTCGCCACGGTTTTCTCATAGTACGACTTGTTCTCGGCTTGCGTGATGATGGTAATCCCTTCGGCCATCGGCGCCCGGATGCCGCCGAGATGATCGAAATGGTTGTGCGAGTTGACGACGTACTTGATCGGCTTGTTGGGGATCGCCTTCCGGGTCGCCTCGATGACGGCCATGCCTCGCGCTTCGGTCTGGGGCGTCTCATAGAGCACCACGTGATCGCTGAATTCCACGGCCACGCTGTGATGACTGCCACCGGTCAAGTAGTAAACGCCGTCTGCGACCTTCTCGGTGTTGACCGTCACCGGTGGGGCCGCCGCGGGCTGCGCCGCCGCCTGTTGAACGTTCGCCGGCACTTCGATGGCCGCCGGCGCATTGGGCTTCACGTCGGTGATGGTCAGGTCGAGAACTGGCAAGCCCGCCTGCCTTTGGACGATCCGCGTCGGGAACTTCACTCCGCCGAAGTCTCGATACGCTGAATACGTCGTCTCGGTGACGACGTCGCCGAGTACGGGAGCGTCGGCCCGTGTCTCGACCTTTTGAACCAGGTTGTCGCCGCCGAGCGTGACCTTGAACGGCGTGCCTTGCGCGGTGAACGAGAGCACCTTGCCGGCAAGCGTCGCGTTGTTCTGCTGAGCCGCCTTGATCGCCCCGTGCGGAGTCGTCCACAGGAGGATGAGACGGTCGTTGACCGCCGCCTGGGCAGGATTGGCTGCCGGTGCGCCGCCGCCCGGAGGCGGTGCGACGTTCCACGCAGCCTTGCCGCTCACGTTCTGATTTTGCCGCTGAGGTGCCAGGAGCGGCAGACCCCCGCCTCCGCGCACGACGCCGTCCGGATTCGTACGCTCGAGCTCGACGCGCATCGCCGGCGCTTTGTAGTCAACCGTCGCCGTGTAGCTGGTCACCTTGAACGCGGGCCAGGGATCCCCTGGCTTGAACGCCTGGCCGTAAGCGTTGTTCGTGCCGCTGCCCATGTACTGGATAGTGGTCACGTCGCCAAGGGCCTTGGTCGCCGCCTCGACCGTAGCTTTCGCGTCCTGAGCGCGAAGAACGCTCAAGGAAACGACCGCCACGGCGGACACTGTCGCCGCCAAAAGAAGTCCTTTTGCGAGCCTTCGCATACCTGCCTCCTTAATTGATATTGATCGGTTTCGCAATTGATATCGATCGGTTTCGCGCTCAGCGGTGAGGGCCAACTCGAGCCCATCGGCTCGATGAGAAGGCCGAAATCACACGCCAACCGCCAGTGCGCTCGGACATCGGGTACGAGAACCTGTTAGACGCCGGGTTGCGCCTCTACGGTTCCCTTATGACACGTGAATACGAACGCAAGGTAGTCGACGTTTATCGCGACGCAGAGTTGCTTGGGCGGTAGCGGAATGTTTTCCTTCCAGCCCGTCCAGCCCGTCCAGCCCGTCCAGCCCGTCCAGCCCGTCCAGCCCGTCCAGCCCGTCCAGCCCGTCCAGCCCCTCCTGCCCTCCACCCTCCTGCCCTTCCAGCCCTTCCAGCCCTCACTTCTTCAACGTCGACGGCGGCATATGTGCCAGGTCTTGATTGTTCTCGATGCACTCGTACTCTTCGACCCTGGCATTCGGCGGAGTCCTCAACGTGACTCCGGTGACCCAAGGTTTCGTCAACGCCTTCGGGTCCTCGACGGTGGCCGTATAGGCGATCGTCCCGTCTGGCGCAAGACGATACCGCTCGACGACATGAAGATCTTCGCTGTGAACGGAAGGTCCGCCAGCGAGCCAGGTCTTGTCATTGAACCCGGTCACATCGACCACCAACGTGTCGCCCTCCCAGCGCCCGACGGAATCGCCCATCCACGTCGGCACCAGGTCGTCGGGGTGTTTGAGCTGGTCGTTGATCGGAATGATGCGATACGCCCGAAACGCTTCATAAAGGATCACGATTTTCTGGGGCGTCTGCACGATTTCGAGCGGCATCGGCATCGTGATGACGCGCGGAACGCCGGGCAGCAAACAGTGCGCAATCGGATCGTCCGATGAAGTGAGCTGTTTGTTCTTCTCCACCGCCCACGGCTGGTAAGCGAGAGGCTCGCGTGGTGGCGGAGGAATGGCCGGAGGCGGCAGAGCCGGCCGACTGCCAGGCTCGCCAAGCAGGCTGACGCCGCCACTTTGCCAGACGCCGGCCAGGTTGGGCTTTCCATCCGCCGTGCGTTTGATCGAAGAAGGAGACGACGAATCCGGCGCTTGTTGACCGCTTGCTGGCGATGGGACCGCCAGCGCAATCGCAATCGCCACAAAGGTCGACAAACGATGCACATGCCTCATGACAGCATCTCCCTCGAAGCTACCAGCTACCAGCTGCCGGCTGCCAGCTCGAGCACGGGCTGCAACTGCATCCGGGTGTTTCCTCGAAGCTGCGAGCTGGAGCCGGAAGCCGGAAGCTTCTCATTTCACTCTGCCGGGTCACTGAGCCGCCTGAGGTCCCAAAAAGATCTTCTTGCCGTCCGGCAGCGTGACCTCACGGCCGGCCGCACGATTCGAACTGTCCCTGGCGTGCCACCCGGTGATGGTGATCGTGGTACCCGTCCGCACGACGTCCCTGCTGAACCCTGTCCGCTTGAGCGTGTTCGGCGGATAGCCTTCGAACGCCCAGTTGACGATCTTCCCAGCATCGTCCTTCACGTCGATGTAGATGTAGGCGTGAGGGTTGGTCCACTCGATCTTCGTCACGATCCCTGTCAGCGTGAGCGGTGCTTTCGAATCGTATTCCGCTGCAAACGAATGATGAGCGCGCGTCGAGACGGTTGAGAATCCAAGGACCAGACATGCCAGCGCGGCGCTTACAACGAACCGTAGACATCTGGTGTGCATGGTGTCACTCCTGCTTTTCGCACGCGAATCCATAGCAGAATCCTCCCGAAGTCTGCAAGCCAGTCATCGCCGAGAGTCCCTTGGGCAATTCTCGGCAATCTCTGCGTGCTCTGCGGTGGACGGCTCGACGCTCCTGCCGACTAGCGAAGACTCGCCGGCGAACCCGCCCCGGCGGCCTCGCTTCCTAGAAGCGCGAGAAGCGACAAAGGGTCGACGCGAGCTCCACCGAGGCGGACGGCCCAATGCAGATGCGGCCCGGTCACACGACCGGTGGCTCCGACTTGACCGACTCGCTGTCCGGCGGTGACGTTTTCTCCTTCGTGCACAGCGATAGTGGATAGATGTGCCAGCAAGGAAAACAAGCCCAGGCCGTGATCGACGACCACGACGTTCCCGAGAAAGTACAGCTCTCGTGCCATCACGATGCGTCCGGCGTTTGGCGCCCCGACCACTGTGCCAGTCGGGCCCACGAAGTCGGCGCCGCCGTGGGGGCTCCGAGGCACACCGTTGTAGATGCTTCGCATCCCGAATGCGCTATTCGAGGCACCCTGCACCGGCCGCACAAACGGCCCGGCCCAGAGTGGCGCGGGGGCGGAGTGAGCCCACAACGCGCCGAGGTCCTGCGCGTCCTGCGCAATCCGGCGTTGAACCTCTGGCGGAGGCGTCACAAAACTCTCGTCGACTCGCAGACGCCGCGTGGGGAAACTGCGCGACGAGACGACGAGGGAGGAATCGGTGCGTGTTTGCAGACCGCCCGTGTGCGCCGCGATCGAAACGGCATAGCGACCCGCGCGGGTCTCCAGGTCGATGCCAACGAGCGCTCGCCAGGTGGACGCGTCCACTCGGAAGGCCTTGGTGTCGTGCCCGAAAGCCTGAACGTGGATCGAATCTGCGGTCGGCGGGGTCGTCAAAGTCAGCAGAACTGCCTCGCCGGGTCGCAGCGACCGCGCCGCCACTTTTATATCAATCGAATCGGCCGCACTGGCGATCGACGAAACGGCCAGTGCGCAGAGGGCGCTCACGACAGCTCGTCGGCGCATGAGCTCATTGTACCGAGCCGGCTGTGAAAAAGAGCGCAGAGGCGCCAGCCGACCTGGCAACACAAGCAACGCCGGTATGGAGTGGTGTCGCAGCGACTTCGCGATGAGCTGGCCGAGAGAACCGTGCGGGCGGCTAAGCCCTCGCGTAGCGGGGTTTTGGTGAAAGTGACCCGCGCAGCGGGGCTGTGATCAAGGTGACCTGGCGAAGATGCGCCATCCTGTCCGTTTCAGGCGCAGCTTCGCGAGTCCCCGCGCAGCGGGGCTGTGATCAAGGTGACCTAGCGAAGATGCGCCATCCTGTCCGTTTCAGGCGCAGCTTCGCTAGAATAGGCACTCCGCGACACACCCATCGAGCTGGTCGGAGGCCCTCATGACCGCATCGACGTGGAGCCCTGTCCGTAAGTTGCTGCTGGCCCTGGGAACGGTGCTGGCGCTTTTCTCGAGCGGCGGTACCGCCGTAGCGGGTTCACCCAGAGTCATCCTCGTCCTCCACACCTACGGTCACGAAGCGGCGTTTCGGGCGGCGTTCGACGCGGGTCTCGAAAAAGCATTTCGCGTGGCGGCCCCGGGATCGATCGACCTCTACAGTGAAACGCTCGAACAGTACCGCTTTCCCGGCACCGACTCGGCCGCCCTCATGCGCGACTACCTGCGCGGCAAGTATGCGCGGAAGAAGGTGGACGTCGTCATCGCGGTGCTGGATCCGGCGCAGGAGTTCCTGCTTCGCTACCGCGACGTGCTTTTCACCGACGTTCCGATCGTGTCCTTCTTGATGAACAGACCTGCGTCCAATCCTGACGTCGCCATGACGACGGTTTGGGTGGGGTATCAGTTTCGGGAGGTCGCCGACCTGGCGCTCAAGCTTCATCCTGCGACTCGCCGCATCGTCGTCGTCGATGGAGCGCTGGGAAATCCGGGCGATGTCCAGCAGGAGGTGACGAACCAGTTGAAGGGCATGGATTCGCGGGTGTCCCTCGACTACCTGCGAGACCTGCCGCTCGACGATTTGCTGGCCCGCATCAAAGCTCTCGGTTCGGACGCGGTCATCCTTTTCCTGCGTCAGTTCATCCGCACCCCGCAGCAGAGCATGGATCAACTGCAGGCGCTCGCCGAGATCGCCAAGGTCTCGCCCGTGCCCATCTACGGCGTGTCAGAGGCCCTCATCGGTCACGGAATCGTCGGCGGCTACCTGGCGGCTCCGGAGGCGGATGGCACGATGGTGGCCCAGGCGGCTCTCGAGATCGCGAACGGTCAACTGGCCGAGAGCATCGCACCGACCCGAGGCATCTCGCTGCCGATCTTCGATTGGCGTCAGGTCGAGCGATGGGGACTCAAGGAAAGCGACCTCCCATCCGACAGCGCCATGTTGATGCGGCCGACCACGTTTTGGGATCAATACAACCGTTACATCGTCGGAGCGGTCTCCTTGACACTCGCCCAGACTGCCCTGATTGGCGCACTGCTCGTTCATCGAGCGAGACGACGCCGAGCGGAGTACGCCCTTCGAGACAGCGAAGCGGAGCTGCGGAAGAGCTACGAGCAGACTCAGCATCTGGCGGGCCGACTGATTGCTGCGCAAGAAGACGAACGGAGGCGCATCGCGCGAGATCTACACGACGAGCTCGGTCAAAAGCTCGCCTTGCTGAGCATCGATATCGAGCTGCTTGGCCGCGGGCCGAACGGCACGGTCAATCAGGCGCCGATCGGCTGCGCGCGGTTTCACAGCGGGCGGGCGATCTCGCTGGGGACGTACATCGATTGTCGTACCAGTTGCACCCGACGAAGCTGGAAGCGCTCGGATTGGTGGCCTCCGCGCAGGCCTTCTGCCGCGACATCTCGCGTCAGCATGACATCCGAGTGGAGTTCCGCAGCACAGACATGCCGCAGCACGTGCCGGCTGACATCGGGCTGTGTTTTTTCCGCATCGTCCAGGAGGCACTGCACAATGTCGTGAGGCATAGCGGCGCAAAAGAGGCGTCGGTGCGCCTGTCTGCAGGGCCCGGTGTCCTGCATCTTCACATCGCGGATCGGGGCAGCGGGTTCGACGTGTCCGAAGACCATCGCGGGCTCGGCCTCGTCAGCATGCGGGAGCGCGTGCTGTTCCTCAACGGGACGATTGCGATCCGGTCTGCGCCCGGTAGGGGGACTCGGATCGCCGTTCACGTGCCCATCGCCGGCCAATCTGTCGCGACGGATGCCTTGGGTGCAGAACGCAGCGACGAAGTGGTCGCGATAGATACACCGGGTTCGTGAGCCGCGACCGGCGGGCGCGACCCGGGCCTTACCAGTCGTTGACGGCGGCGTCGGCTTCGGGCGGCATCGCGAGCGATACCCCCTCGAACTGCAGCAGGAATCCTGCGAGAGTGGCGGCCGCGGTGAGAGCTCTTATTTGCTCTTCCCCAGGCCTTGCGTCCGATCCGAATGTCGCCTGCAACGTGGTGTCGAAGCCTCGACTCGCGAGAACGGGAATATATACTCGCTCGCTTCCATTGCCAGGTCCGTCCAGGTCATTCCGGATCTCAATGACCTGAGCCCCGACCACCAGACCCACGCCTTGTTCGAATGTCGTGCGAAGCGCGGCGGAGTCGGCGCCGCTCTCGTGCTCGCTCATGACACGAACGAGCAGTTCTGCCAGAGCCTTCGGCGCTGCAGCAAGTTTCGTCAGCGTCGTCGGGCGCCGCTCGAGCAGATCGACGTGCTTGTCGAAGACGGCGGCGGCGTGGTACGTCACACCCCGGCCGTCGACCCTTCCCACCTGACATCTGACGATACGAGCCGGCAGCGTCAAGGTCTTGTTCGGACCCCACAGGTGAAACGCCATTGGCGTTCCCCACGTCAGCCTCGACCTCGACTCGACGAGCAATCCGCTCTTCGAGATGTTCAGGAGATGGACCTCGAGACCCCACGGGAGCTTGACGCCCGACAGCCACGGCAGGTCGCCCCGTTCCCACCGGTGCGCCCTCAATTTCTTGGTGCCGAGCCCACAGTGGTCCAACAGTCTGTCGTCGGTCAGTGTTTCGGTCTGGTCAGTATCGGGCTCGAGGACAAGTTGCTGGCTCATATTCCTGCGCTCTTGATCGGTGACTTTTGGGCCCTGGGGAAGGCCGCTTTGTTCATCCCCGCGGCTTCCTTTGGCAATTGGCGGGCCGCCGACGTCATCGAACAGGATTGGCCGCTTTCTCGAATATTCTTGACGTTTTTCGAGAACAGCGGCCGGACAAGATCCTCAGGAAGTAGACAAAAAGCTGAAGTCCGGTCCGCTAGTCAGAGCGCGCGATGAAATACTATCTTCGCCAAGCCGCTCCTCCCTGATCCTCTCGTCCAGGACCCAATCGGGTCACCTTCTCGATGTCCCGTGGCGAATTTGTAAAGTCTGAGCATCAACAGGACTGTATCCTTCAGCCACACCGTTCTCCTGACGAGAGCATGCTCCCAATGCCACTCCAAGCTGAGGCGTTCGATGTCGCTGTGCTCGGCGGCGGCAACGCCGGACTGTGCGCCGCGCTCAGTGCGGCGGAGCTTGGCGCTCGCGTTGTGGTGATAGAGAGCGCGCCGACGGAGTTCCGAGGCGGCAACAGCCGCCACACACGCAATCTGCGCTGCAGCCACGACACGCCGACGGAAACTCTCGCTGGCACGTACTCGGTGGATGAGTACTTCACTGACCTGTTGCGAGTGACCGGAGGGCAGACCGATGAGTCATTGGCGCAGCTCGTGGTCCGCGAATCGATCAACTGTCCGGCCTGGATACGCAGGTTCGGAGGGAGGCTTCAGCCGGCTCTTCAGGGCACGCTGCATCTCGGTCGGACCAACGCGTTTTTTCTGGGCGGCGGGAAGGCCCTGATGAACGCCTACTACCTGGCAGCCGAGCGACTCGGGGCGCGCATCATGTACGGGGCCGAAGCCGTCGACCTCCACGTCGTCGACGGATTGTTCAAAGAGACATCACTCGTCACCGGCGGCCGCCAGCAGACAATCCGTGCGAAAGCGGTCGTGCTGGCGTCGGGCGGGTTCGAATCGAATCTCGCATGGCTGGCAGAAATCTGGGGGGCGGCAGCGGACAACTTCATCATTCGCGGGACGCCGTACAACACCGGCAAGATGTTGCGATTCATGCTCGACCATGGCGCCCAGGCGGTCGGCGATCCTTCGCAGTGTCACGCCATCGCGGTCGATGCGCGGTCGCCGAAATTCGACGGTGGTATCGTCACCCGGCTCGATTCGCTGCCACTTGGCGTCGTCGTCAACCGGCGTGGCGAGCGGTTTTATGACGAAGGCGAAGACTTCTGGCCGAAGCGGTATGCGATTTGGGGGCGGCTGATCGCCGAGCAGCCTGATCAGCTGGCCTACTCGATCGTCGACGCCAAGGTGGCCGGAAAGTTCATGCCTTCTGTCTATCCGCCTCTGGTGGCGAACTCGATCCGAGAGCTCGCGGTCATGCTGAACCTCGTACCTGACGCGCTCGATGCGACGATAACGGCGTTCAATCGGGCCGTCATCCGCGGACGCTTCGACCGCGAATCGCTGGACGATTGCTCCACCGAGGGGCTGACGCCCCCCAAGAGCCACTGGGCGCAGCGCCTCGATACGCCGCCGTTCTGGGGCTATCCGCTCAGACCCGGGGTCACGTTCACGTATCTGGGCCTGAAAGTCGACGCGAAGGCGCGTGTGATGATGGCAGGGGGCTCGCCGGCCGCGAATATCTTTGCGGCTGGAGAGATCATGGCAGGAAACATTCTGGGGCGGGGGTACGTCGGTGGGGTTGGCATGACCATCGGTACAGTGTTCGGACAGATTGCCGGTAGGGAGGCCGCTCGGTATGCGCGCGGATGAACTGTTCGAGCAAGGCCAGCACGTCATGACGGTATGCAATGCCTGCCGATACTGCGAAGGCTTCTGCCCGGTGTTTCCGGCGATGGAACAGCGCCTCACGTTCGCCAAGGGCGATCTCACTTACCTCGCGAATCTCTGCCACAACTGCGGCGAATGTCTCTACGCGTGCCAATACGCGCCGCCCCACGAGTTCGGCATCAACGTGCCACGCACGCTGGCTCGAATTCGCTCGCGATCGTACGAGGAGTATTGTTGGCCACGACAGTTGAGCACGGCGTTCACGCATCACGCCCTGGCGACAACCCTGTCATTGGCTGCGGGGCTGGTCGCCGTATTGTTCACGGCGTCGGCCTCGGGAAGAGGTGCGTGGAGCCAGGCCTATCCCGGCGGTGATTTCTATCAAGTCGTCCCGCACGCCGTCATGGTCACCCTGTTCGGCGGCGTGTCGATCATGGTCGTCACGGCGATCGTCGTTGGATGGTTCCGTTTCTGGCGCGATATGAATAGCGAGCCATCGCGGCTGGAGCGCAGGGCTGTCCCGCGTCCTCGAGCTGCCTGGGCAGTCAAGCCCAACTACAGCCTCGCGAACCTGGAAGCGCTCTGGGACGCCGCCACCTTGAAGCACCTTCACGGCAGCGGCGTCGATTGCGTGACCTCGCTGGACAAGCGAGGACCATGGCGGCGCTGGTTCCATCATCTGACCTTTTACGGATTCGCATTTTGTTTTGCATCGACGTCGGTCGCCGCCCTTTACCACGTTGCCTTCGGCTGGCGGGCGCCCTATGCCTTCACGAGCCTGCCGGTGGCCCTCGGCACATTGGGGGGCGTGGGGCTCGTCGTCGGTCCGGTAGGTTTGGTGATTCTGGGACGATTGCGGGACGAGACGCTCGGCGACCCGCAGCATTCAGGACTCGACACGTCCTTCGCTGCGCTGCTGGCGATGACGAGCGTCACTGGACTGCTGCTCTTGCTTCTCCGTGAAAGCAGGGCAATGGCCGCCCTCTTGATCCTTCACCTGGGCTTAGTGCTGGCGTTGTTCCTCACGTTGCCGTACGGCAAGTTCGTGCATGGCATCTACCGCACGGCCGCACTCATCAAATACGCCCGCGACGCAAGACTGCAGCGTAACTAGCACCACGTGACGCTGCAACCCTACGTCTTGGGCCAGATGACGCCCTGGTTCTGTTTGGTGACCGGACCGATCCCCTTGTAGACAAATTTCTGCAGGCGCTTTCCTTCGTAGGTTTCGGTCGTATAGATGTTGCCCTTCGAATCGGTAGCGATGCTGTGCACGCCGAAGAATTGGCCTGGCTGACGGCCGCCATCGCCGAAGCTCGTGAGCACTTCGAGCGACTGGCGCTCGATGATGTAGACCTTCTGGTTCCGGCCGTCGGCCAGATAGATGTACTTCTGCTGGGAATCTCGAGAAAACGCAATGTCCCACACGGAGCCGTCCGCCAGCGATTCCTTGGCGATGAACTGCTCCTTCACGAACTTTCCTTCTCTGGTAAACACTTGAATCCGATCGTTCGCTCGGTCGCAAACGTATACCAGTCCATCCTTCGACAGCTCGGCGCAATGAACTGGGTTTCGGAACTGCTGTGCAGGCGGAGCGCTCGGCCGATACGGCCCGAGGTTCGTATCATCAGGCTTGTTCCCGTACGCACCCCAGTAGCGCTTGAACGCGCCGGTCTCCGCGTCGATCACGGCCACGCGTTTGTTGCCGTATCCGTCCGAGATGTACGCCTCGTTGTTGGCATCGTCGACGAAGATCTTGGCGACCTGGCGAAACGCCCAGGTGACATTGCTGTTGGCGTTGGCGTACCCGAATCCAAACTGCTTGACGAACTTGCCAGCCGAGGTGAACTTCAACACCTGACCGTCGTTGGCGGCATTCCCGCCAATCCAGACCATCCCCTTGCCATCGATGGTAATGCCGTGGTTCGACTCCGGCCATTCGTAGCCCTGCCCCGGACCGCCCCAGGATCCAACCAAGTTGCCGGCTTGATCGAACTCGAGGACTGGCGGTGCGCCCTTGCAGCACTCGCCGGTGGGAGGATTCAGCTCCGCGCCTCGTTCGTTGTTGTTGAGCGTGGCCGAGCTGCGATGAATAATCCAGATGTGATCTCGCGCGTCGACCGACACGCCGATGGCCATCCCCAAGAGCCAATGATTAGGCAGCGGCTTCGGCCACATCGGGTCGACTTCGAATCTCGGTGCCTGGACGGCCGTCTTGGACTGTGCGGCCACGACCTTCTCGAGCGTGACCTGACCGATCCAAAGCGCGACCAGGGCGGCAATCAGCGCGGCGCCGATGTACAGATTGGTCTTGCGGGTCATTGGCCCCTCCAGCAGCGGACGAAGTGTCCGGCTTCGAGCCTTCGCTTCGCCACGGCAGCACCCGCCGTCGCGACACGGGCGAAGGCAACGGCCGGGCGATGGATCCGAATGTCGGTAGTGCCCGGCTTCAGGCGCACAGTATAGGCGCGATCGAGCCCATAATCACACAGTGAAATTGCCGGTGAATAGCGCATGTGACGGCGAAACGAGTCGCGACGGTGGACACCGGGGACACGGAGGCTCGTACCCGAACAAAACAGCCCCCGTCGTGTTCGCCATGGGCCTCGCGCTGTGGTTGGGGCTGCCGGCCGGTCTGGCGGCGCACGACATCCCCAACGACATCACCATTCAAGCGTTTCTGAGGCCCGACGGTCAAAACGTGCGGCTCCTTGTCCGCGCGCCCTTGCAGGCGATGCGCGATATCGACTACCCGAGACGAGACCGGGAGTTCGTCGATCTGGTCAGAGCTGATCAGGCGCTTCGGGAAGCTGCGGTGGTCTGGATTGTCAGCGACGTCGACCTGTACGAAGGGCCGACCCGCCTCGAAAACCCGCAACTGGTGGCGGTCCGTGCCTCACTTCCTTCCGACGAGTCGTTTCGATCGTACGAGACCGCGCTCGCACACCTCACCGCGCCACCGTTGGCCGAAGAGACCCAATTCGTCTGGAATCAGGGACTGCTCGATATCTGGCTCGAGTATCCGATCCAGTCGGACCGATCCGAGTTTTCGATCGACGCACGGTGGGGACGATTGGGCATTCGAACCATCACCGCCCTTCGACTCGTGGCGCCCACAGGCGCCATTCGCGCGTTCGAGCTCACCGGAGACGTGGGCCTCGTCAGACTCGACCCGAGATGGCACCAGGCAGCATGGCGATTCATCAGACTCGGATTCCTCCACATCCTCGACGGCACCGATCACCTGCTGTTCCTGTTGTGCCTTGTCATCCCCTTCCGACGCCTGCGGTCGCTGATTGCCATCGTCACCTCCTTCACCGTCGCGCACTCGATCACGCTCATCGCTTCAGCGTACGACCTGGCCCCGAGTGCTCTGTGGTTCCCTCCGTTGATCGAGACCATGATCGCGATGTCGATTGTCTACATGGCCCTCGAGAACATCGTCGTCGCGGGCCCCACCAGCGTTGGCCGACGATGGCTCATTGCGTTCGGCTTCGGCCTGGTGCATGGGTTCGGTTTCTCGTTTGCACTTCGGGAGACCTTGCAATTTGCCGGTTCCCACCTCCTTATGTCACTTGTGGCTTTCAATGTGGGGGTCGAGCTCGGACAGATCCTTGTACTGGGATTGATGGTTCCCACGCTCGGCTTGCTGTTTCGATTCGTGGTCGCGGAAAAAATCGGGACGATCATCCTGTCGGCGCTCGTGGCCCACACAGGCTGGCACTGGATGATGGAGCGCGCAGATCGTCTTCGTCAGTATTCATTTCAATGGCCGGAGATCACCGCGGAATGGCTCCTGGTGGCCACACGCTGGACGATGGTCGCAGTGATCGTGGCGGGAGCAGGGTGGCTTCTATCGGTCCTGTGGCGACATCGAAGATCCAGCGCGCACATCAGCACCGGTCAAGGCACCCGATTGCGACCCGGGAGTCAGGACACAAGGTGAATCCACTCGAGGCGAGCCGCGCTGTGCTGGAACGGATCAGCTGAGTCGGCCCTGAACATTCACCGTCAAGCCACGTTCTGACAACACCTTAACTCGATATCCGTCGACGAAAGTGACATCGTTGGACACGGGCTGCTGATGTCCCGGTTTTCGCGGCTTTTCCGAAGGTCAGACAAAGAGTTGATGAGTTGGTACTTGGCGGATCGGCACCGTCCGACTCAGCCATGGTACACCGTGTGCTAAAGAGTCGTGTGGAGTTCCGCTGACCGATTGGCGGAATACACACATGACCGAAGCAACGACTTCCAAGATCGAGCTCGTGGGACAGAGTCCCGCCATCGACGCGCTGCGCGAGCAGATCTCGAGCGCGGCTCGAACTCAAGCGAAGGTGTTGATCCTCGGCGAGACGGGTACGGGCAAGGAAGTGGTGGCTCGCTTGATCCACACCGGTGGCGTCCGGAGGTCACGTCCGTTCGTTGCCGTCAATTGCTCCGGCATTCCCGAAACACTTCTCGAGTCGGAACTGTTCGGTCACGTCCGCGGCAGTTTCACGGGCGCATACCGCGACAAGCCAGGTCTCGTCAGGTTGGCGGACGGCGGGAGCCTGTTCCTGGACGAGCTCGGGGAAATGAGCCTTCGGATGCAGGCGGTCCTGCTGCGATTTGCAGAAACGGGCGAAGTGCAGCCCATCGGATCGAACGGTGCCGCCGGTCATTCCGACGTGCGCCTGATCACCGCCACCAATCGGGATCTCACGGCCAGGATCATCACCAAAGAATTTCGTGAGGATCTCTACTACCGGCTGAACGTCATCCAGATCCGCGTTCCGCCGCTCCGCGAGCGACCGGGTGATGTGAGCCTGCTGTTGCACCATTTTCTCCACCAGGCCAGCGAAGCGCACCGCTTGCCGTGCCCGGTGCTCGCACCAGCCACGGAACAGATTCTCACCGAGCATGCCTGGCCCGGCAACGTGCGCGAGCTCAAGAACGTGGCCGAACGGTTGGTCGTTCGCGTGCTGAAGCGATCGGTGGTCCCGGACGATCTTCCCGACGAGATCGTCGGCGGCCTGCGGAGTCGGAGCGCGGACGCCTCATCTCCTTCGAGCGGTCAGCCAGGAGTCGCATCTTCCCACACGGTGTCGGTTCCGGCGCCCTTGAGTAATGTCGACGCCATCTGGGCGCGGCTCACGGCGGGTGAGAGCTTCTGGACCGCGGTCTACGAACCTTTCAAAGCCCATGACATCACTCGAGCCGATCTCCGCGCGATCGTGGATCGCGGTCTCAGGCACACGCGTGGGAGCTATCGCAAGATGCTCGTGCTCTTCCAGATGGCACCGACCGACTACAAGCGATTTCTCGCCTTTCTGTACCAGTTCAACGGCAATCTGCCCGTGCAGCGCTATCGCTCGGGTCGAACGCAGGACGAACCCGACGAAATGAATTCTTCCGAGCGGGAGCCTCGTGCGGCCGGATCTCAGAGTCGCTGAACCACGACCTCTCGTGCATCGATCGCGGGTCTCAGCGCTCCGCTCCTTCGACGGCGGGCCCGGTGCCGTTGTTCAGCAAGCGTCGCGCTCGGACGATGCCGTTCTTGGCGTCCTCTTCGAGCGCACGATCTTCGGCGCGCTCGGCGCTGAGGATGTTCGGCAAGCCATGATTTCCTTCATGACATTCGTACGGCAGAAGCTCGTACCCGCGCGGTGACGTCATGGACAGCGCCATCGTCCACGGTCCCGTGTAGGTCTTCGGGTCGTCGATCGTCGCGCGGTACTCGAGCACGTCGGCATCGACGCGCGTGATGCGTTCGACGAGACGCATCGCCTCGCTGTGTCGAAGGCCGTTGCCGTTCTCGCTGATGCTGGTCTTGTTCGTGAAATTGCTCGTTTCGACGACCAACGAGTTCCCTTCCCAGCGCCCCCGCGCGTCGCCGAGATACAGGCGGATGCGATCGCTCAGATGCGGACGCCCGTCCAGCGGGATGATCCGTGTGTCGTGGACCATCTCATACGTGATGGCCACGTATCCCGGGGCCTGGACGATCTGGTGGCCGTTGCCGTAAATGACAGGAAGGACCGAGCCCACGACACCCCGGGTAATGCAGCGATCGAACAACGTGAAATCCTCGGGTCCATCGAATGGACCGCGCCCGAAGCTGCCCCGGTCGCGCGGGGTCGCCCGATCCCGCGCCTCGGCCGTCAATGGAGGAATCTTGCCGTTGGCGGGCTCGACGACCAACGAGGTCTGCCGGAACGTCCGGCTTCGCAGATCGTTTCGCCCACCGTAAGGTCCCCGGAGTTGTTGCCTCAACGTCTGTTCGTCGCGTTCGACTCGCCGGAGAAATTCTTCCTCGGTCAGGGACTCTCTCGTTCCAAATTCGTCGGGTCGTTCGCGTGGCACGCCGCGCATGTCGTCACTCGTCCAGACGCCTTGAAGGTCGGGATCACCCCACGCTGTCTTGGGATGGGCCCACTTTCGCGACGACGTCAGTGACTGCGCGGTGAAGCTCGGGCCGAGCCAGGCGGTCACCGCGGCCGCAAGAAATCCGGCGGCGATTCTCGGACGAATGGACACGCGAAAACCTTAACGTCGCCTCCCCGGGCTGTCAACGGAGCGACAGATTGACCATCCTCGAGGTGCTTGGTGATTCACTACCATCAACCGCCGAGCACGCCGAGCTCGCTGAGACTTTTTAAGCCAAATGCATCCTCGGCGAACCGAGCGGCCTCGGCGGTGATTCTCCTGGCTCAGATTTTCTCGAAGACGACGAACGCATTGGCTGGAAGACGGATCTGGAGTCGACCGTTTCCGGCCGGCAGATCCGCGCCGAGATTGCCGATATTGTCCCCGCCGTAGAGGGCGGCGTCGCTGTTGAACAACTCCCGCCAGGCGCCGTCGGGCAGTCTCGACGGGTCGGTCTGGATGACGTAATCGTCGAAGACGTGATTGCTGAAACTCGCGACGATCATCAGATCGTCGCTGCCGGCAGATCGGCGGAACGCGATGACGCGTCCGTCGTTGTTGACGTGAACGATGTCGATCTGCCGCACGCGGACGGCGGAATGTCGCCGGCTGAAGCGGATGGCGTCCTGGTAGAAGCGAAACAATTTGGCGCCACTGCCGGCCCGGTCGCCGGCAATGTCTTCGCGGTGCGCCATGAAGCTGTCGTATCGGTAGGGCTTCTGCGCACCGATCTCTTCGCCCATGAAGAACATCGGCGTGCCTGCCGAGAGCAGCGAGAGGCCGAACGCCACGCGTGATCGGGCTTCGGCATAAGCTCGAGTCGCTCCGATCAATGCCGCATTGTTGACGGCGCACGCGATCGTCCGCACGGATCCACGGGAATTGCCGGCTTCGTCGTGTGATTCGTGATAGACGATCTTGTTGTATTTGCTGTCGTACAGTGCGCTCGCGAACTGATTCAGGTCGAGCGGCCTGTCGTCGCCGAAACCGGCCGCCTTCAGCAGCCGAGCGCGGCCGCCGCCCATGTCGGAGTCGCCGACGAGGTTGTGGTAGAAGGCCGCATACCAGGTGGCGTCGAAACCCAGCCCCCCGACCTCGGGCAGCTCGGTCACCTTGTCCCATTCGGAGTGATCCTCGGCAATCAGCATCACCGTCGGCTTGATCAGTCGTAAAGTACGACTCCATTCCCGCAGCATCTTGGCGCCGAACTGGTTCGCGCTGCCGACGCTTCTGCCGTTGGCGTGCAGCACGTTGTCGCGATGAAGCGCCTGAGTCAAATCCACTCGCAAGCCATCCACATGGGATTCCTCGACAAAGCCCGCCGCGCTGCTCACGAACAAATGGCGGACCTTCTCCTCCCAGTAGCGCGGCGCGAAACCCGACGAGCCGTTATCCAGATACCCGCCGTCGGGTGAGGCGTAATCGGCAGCCGTTCCTTCGTACCAGTAGTAGATATTCTGTTCGGGCGCGTCGGAATCGTAGGCCCACTCGGCACGATCGGCGTCGGAATCGAAATGGTTGTAGACGACGTCCTGGATCACGGCGATGCCGCGACGGTGGCAGGCCCGGACGAAGTGCTTGTACTGGTCGCGTCCGCCCGCACTGGACTCGATGACGAAATGGTGCGAGTCGCCGTAACCCCACCCGATGCCGGAAAACTCCGACATCGGCAGCAACTCGACGGCGTTGACGCCGAGGGCACTCAAGTGATCCAGCAGAGCGATCGCGTCCTCGAGATTACCGGGCCGCGACTTTCCGACGCCCAGTGCGCCGACATGCAGTTCGTAGATGACCAGGTCCTCGACGCGGCTTGGAACCGGTAGTCCAGGCGTGAACTCATGTGCCCAGAAATCTTCGACGGGAATTCGTCCTGCGGGTCGACCGGGAGCCGACGTCATCTCTTGGGACACCGTGTCCAGACTGACGACCAGGCTGCAGCTCTTCGTGCCATCCAGGTTGCCAGGGCCTTCGGTCCAATGCCCACCTCGAGGGTTCTCGGTCCCGCGGCCGATTTGCTGACGGGAGAAAATGTCGGTGCGATAGACCGTCCGCCCTTGTGCGGTCGTCACGCGATACATGTACGGAACGCCTTCGAACGCGGCAAAATTCGATATCACCGCGGTCTGCCAGATTCCGTCAGCGTCCCTGGTCAGAGGCAACGGCGCACGAGCAGGATCGATCCCATGGCCATCGTCGGCGATGTATCCGTTGGCGGGATCCCCGAAGACGACATCCAGCTGCCGGGCGTTGGGCGCCCACACCGCGAAGCGCAACGCTGGCTCGCCTGAATGGCCTGTGTCGAACACCTTGCGCGCCCCGAGCCGTCGCGCGTAAGTGAAGTAGTACTCCTCGACCTGGATGAGACTGGAGTGGTTGGCTGGAGCCGCCAACTTGAACGTTCGAATACGATCGCTCCTGCTTGCGTCGTTGATCTCGGTCGGAACACCAGAGACGTCCGTGACCGATGGCGTGGTCACCCTGACGCTCCAATGGAAGGTCTTTCCGACTTCGCTTTCCGCGAATTGGACGGTCGCGGCGAACCCGGGGCAGCCATCTTCGGCCGTCATCTCGGCCATGGACGCTTCCGACCAACTCTGCGAAAGGCGGCCGGCCTGATCCCAGCTCCCCAGAATCCGTGCGTCACGAAAAATCTGTCGCTTGAGCCCGGTCAGGTATCTGAACTGCACAGGGACCGTGGCCATGGTCTCAATCCAGCGATGCAAAGGACGACAACAGCGGTTTGCACATTGGCGTAGCAGGTACGTGTAGCCGGTACGTAGTGTCCGGCTTCAGCCGGACCAGGAAATCTGGGCCGCGCGGCGCTCAGTCCGGCTGAAGCCGGACACGATGTCACTAGTGCAAAGGCGATCTAGCGGACGGCTGGCGCCGGTTCGATCTCGACGCCGACATCTGCAAGATCGATGGCCCGCTGAAGAAAGCCGTCTCGGCGAACGTCGTCGATGAAGCGGTTGACGGCAGTCAGCGCTTCCGACTTACCAGCGGGCACGATGATCGCCTGTGGCACCCAATAGAGGCTGCCTGGCAACAAGCGAACCGTCGGAATTTCCGCCGCGATGCGCGTGAGTCGCTGACGACTCGCTCCAAAGGCGTCGATGGCTTTCGCCTCGAACAACTGCTTCACTTCGCCGACGTCCGTTCCGGTCGCTTCGACCAGGCGCGCGGCTGTAAGCGTCCGACTGAGATAGAGCGCCACTGAATCGCCTTTCGTGGCGCCAATGCGGATGCCTGGCCGATCGAGTTCCGTGAGCGAATTGATGGCGGCACCGTTCGCGACGACGACACTTTGCGGGTTCCGCAGATAGGTTTGTGAGAACTGAACCGGGCCATGACGTGATGGGTCGTTCGCGAGAAAACCGATGTCCGCCTCAGCCGTGCGGACAGCATCGATGACGGCCTGAACGCCGGCCAACGGCGTCATCTGGACGGGCACCTTCAGGCGACGCCCCAGCTCGCGGGCAAGGTCGGCCGAGATCCCTCGAATTTCGCCGGTCTGAGGGTCCCGCACGGCCTGCACCGGATTTCCAGCGAGATAGACAGCACGCAAGGTACCACTGGGAGCAACCGCGTTCCCATCCGCTGCGGCGAGTGCCGCCCAGCACACAACGGCGCTTGCCGACGCCATCACCGTTCTCCTCATCGCCGCCTCCCTATCTTTCAGGTTCAGCGGCAGTGTGGCACAGGGCACCCAGTGCTGAAAAGTCGACGCGACAGGATTCCTGACGACTGCTCTCGACGCACCGCCGTCACGGGTGTAGACTCGCCACGAAACTCGTCCTTCGCCGCGCTCAAGACACAGGAGGGGGTCATGAAGCTGAGCAAGTACGCAATCGCAGCCCTGGCGCTGTGGTTGCCGTTAGCGGTGTCTGCCAACCAGGAATTGGTGTCGAAACAGACGGATGACAACCAGTGGGTGCTTCCCGGGAAAAACTACGCCGCAACTCGCTTCAGCACACTGCGTCAAGTGACAGCGGGTAACGTCAAGAATCTCAAGCAGGTCTGGTCGTTTTCCACGGGCGCGCTTCGAGGCCACGAAGGTCAGCCGCTGGTCGTCGGCTCGACGATGTACGTTCACAGCGCGTACCCCAATCATGTGTACGCGGTCGATCTGACAAAAGAGGGATGGCCCATCAAGTGGAAATACACACCTGTCCAGGATGACCGCGCCGTACCAGTCGCGTGCTGCGACCTGGTTCACAGAGGAGTGAATTTCGCCCAGGGTCGAATCTTCATGACGACCCTCGACGGGCAGGTCATCGCCCTGGATGCCGAGACCGGCAAAGAAGCCTGGAAAGTCAAGAATGCCGATCCGTTGAAAGGCGAGACGATGACGATGGCCGGCCTTGTGGTCAAGGACAAGTTCATCGTCGGCGTGTCTGGTGGTGAATTCGGCATCCGCGGTTGGGTCGCCGCCTACGAGCTGGCCTCCGGCAGACAGGCGTGGAAGGCCTACAGCATGGGCCCGGACGAAGACATCAAGCTGGCGCCGGACTTCAACGAAGCCAATCCGCATTACGGCCGTTTCGGAGAGGGCACGAAGACATGGCCCGGTGAACGCTGGAGAAATGGAGGCGGGAGCACATGGGGGTGGTACGCGTACGATCCCGAGCTCAACCTGTTCTATTACTCCACCGGCAACCCCGGCACCTGGAATCCTTCCGTCCGCCAGGGCGATAACAAATGGTCGGTTTCGATCTTCGCCAGGGATCCCGATACTGGCATGGCCAAGTGGGCCTATCAGATGACGCCGTGGGACGCGTGGGACTACGACGGCATCAACGAGCACGTGCTGGTCGACCTCACGGTCGGCGGGAAAGCGGTGAAGGCCCTTGTCCACTTCGACCGCAATGGGTTCGCCTACCTGCTCGATCGAACGAATGGCACGCTGCTCTCCGCGGAGAAGTTCGTGCCGTCGACCAATTGGGCCGAGCGCATCGATCTGAAGACGGGGCGACCGGTCGAAGACCCGTCCAAGCGCACCAAGCAAGGGGTGGACACCAAGGACATCTGTCCCTCCGCCATGGGTGGAAAGAACCAGCAGCCGGTGTCCTTCTCACCGCAAACCAAACTGATCTACGCGGGAACGAACAATCTGTGCATGAACTATGAGGGCGTCGAGGTGCAGTACATCGCCGGAGCTCCCTTTGTCGGCGCGAACGTTCGCATCTTCCCGGGGCCTGGAGGCTACCAGGGCGAATTCCTCGCATGGGATCCGGCGGCCGGCAAGAAGGTGTGGGGAATCAAGGAGCCGTTTCCGGTCTGGACCGGCACGCTCGTGACCGCGGGTGATGTGGTCTTCTACGGCACGATGGATGGGTGGTTCAAGGCGGTGAACGCGAAGAGCGGCTCGCCGCTCTGGAAGACGAAGCTTCCGTCGGGTTCCATCGGAAACCCGATCACATTCATCGGACCGGATCGGAAGCAGTACATCGCGATCTACTCTGGCGTCGGCGGCTGGTTCGGTTTGCCCATCGCCGGAAATCTCTCGCGAGAGGATCCGCTGGCGGCTCTCGGAGCAGTCGGCGCGGCGTACGGATCTGGACTCGACAAGGTGACCTCGGTCGGTGGAACCTTGCACGTCTTCGCGCTCGAGTAGAGCTCACGATTCGCCACGGAGGGACACAGCTCCCTGTGGCGGTCAATAGGCGAGGATTTCGATGAACGGTCCTTTCAAGATGTTGACGGCCGCGCTTGTCGTCGCGTGGTTTGGAGTTGCGGGCGCGCAATCGAAATCGCTACGCATCTGCGGCGATCCCGACAACCTGCCCTACTCGAACGAGAAGCTCGAAGGGTTCGAAAACAAGATCGCTGCGACGATCGCCGCCGACCTCGGTGCCACGCCAAGCTACGCCTGGTGGCCGCACCAGCGCGGCCTGGTTCGAAATACGATCGATGCCGGCACTTGCGACGTCATCTTCGGGATCCCCGAGGGCCTCGATTTCGTTCTCTGGACAAAGCCCTACTACCACTCGTCCTATGTGATTGCTTACCGCAAGAGTGGCGGCCTGCGTATCGCTTCGCTCGACGCGCCCGAACTAGGCAAGCTTCGAATCGGCGTCTATGCGAACACCCCGGTGGAGGAGAGCCTGGCTCGACGTCATCTCCTCGACAACATCTCGAGTTACTCGCTGTTCTTCGACCCTCGCGGCGATCGGGATCGGCCGGCAAAACTTCTGGACGACCTTGTCGCCGGCACCGTGGATATCGCCTTGCCGTGGGGCCCATTGGCCGGCTACTACGCGAAGAAGCTGAACGCGCCCATCGAGCTCGTCCCACTGAAGGACGAGCCCGGCGTCCCGTTGTCATTCGGCATCTCAATGGGAGTGAAGAAAGGTAACCGGGAGCTCAAGGGTCAATTGGAAGCCGCGATAGACCGTCGTCAATCGGACATCCGATCGATCCTCGAGGAGTACGGCGTTCCACTCGTCCCCGCGCACCAATCGGATGCGCCTGGAGCTCGTGCCCAGACTCCGGACGCGACACGCCAGGAACCGGCTGCCCCACCGCAGCCGACGCAGAATCGGCCGGAGCCGACACAGAGCCAACCGCAGCCGGCAGAGAACCAGCCGCCGCAACCGACTCCAGAGGTGCCGCCGCCCGCTCAAGATGGCGCGGCTGCGAATGGCACCACGACCGCATTCAAAAAGCTCAACCCGTTCACGGGCAACGCCGACATGATCTCCGCCGGAAAGACACTGTACTTTCAGGTGGGTTGTCAGGGTTGCCATGGCGGTGGCGGCGGCGGGGGCATGGCCACCTCGCTGATTGACGACGTCTGGAAGTTTGGAAGCGACGACGAAGCGGTGTTCAAACTCATCAAGGGTCAAGTGCCTGGGCAGACAATGCCGGTCGTCTACAGCACGCTGCCTGACGATCAGGTCTGGCAACTCCTCGCGTTCATCCGCTCGGTCTACAAGGGCGACCCCAGCAAGATCAACTGGTAGCCGCAAGAGCTCAGCGGTCTAAACCTCAACCGTTGTTGTGGGCACGCCTGTTGCTGCCACATCCAAGCGGGAGGTGTGGACCGTGGCTGTCGTCCCAACTGTGTTCGCGCTGCAGCAGAGCGACGTCGTTTCTGGAATTCTCATCGCGCTCACGTCGGCGCTCGTCCTTCTCGTCCCGTATTTGATCAAGGAAATTCGACGGGGAAAGGGAGAACTGGGACCACTTCGTCGACTCGGACGACAAGGAGTCACGCTCGGGCCGACGACACCAACCGGAGCCGGCGACAGCGTTGCCGGAAGACGCGGCGATCCCGCACCAGGGCAGCCGGATGCGCAGGACGATCCGTACAGCACTCGCGCACAGCGCAATGCGCCCCCGATCAAGTCGTGAATTCTCAATGACGCTGGCCGTTCTCAGGCCACAAATGGACTGAAAGGAAACGTCATGACAGAAGAACGAGTTTTGCTCGATGCATTCGCCGATTCTCGACGCACGTGGTACGAAGTCGTCGCCTTGCAGCCCGACATCGTGGCCGGCAGCGGTCACCTCACAGACGACGCACTGATCGAGCTGGAGCGACGGGTGAATGCCCATCGCGTGGCTCTCGAAATGCTCGTCGATGCTCTCCAGGCGCAGCCCCTCGAAGAGCTGGAGCCGTCCACTTTCTGACGGAACTGCTTCAGTCGGCGCCGTTCGCTGGCGGATGTGGCTGTGGCGTTCTCACGATCTGTCGACCGGCGCCCTTGCCTTCCATCGGGCCTTGCGTCCTTGCCTGCGGCGTGTCGATTGCACATGCGGGAGTGCCGTGACCGAGCCAAAGCGTCCCGCATTTGGCAGCAGTCGGAAAGTCCAGATAGGCGTGGGGTTTCCAGCCGCACACGCCAACCGCTGAGGTTAGGAACGCGCGTAAGGGTAACTGTCACTGTCGAAGGCAGTACCGAATCAGCGACTGCAGGTAGCCGGTAGGCAAGCAAATGGCAATGCGACCTCTTAAGCTCGTTGGCGTCTTGTTGATGTGTGCGGCGCTGCTCGGACTATCCGGTGGGTCACTCGGCGAGCCTGAATCAGTCGGCGGTCGCCAGTCGCAGAGGGAGCCGGCGCCACAAGCTGAGAGCCTGATGGTTCGACCGAGCGAGAATGGACACCACGCCTATCTGGTGCTGCGTACGCTGGACGGAACGCCGTTGGCTGACGGCGATCTGATTCAGAAGATTCGCGGCGATCGCGTCCATAGTCGGCTGGTGTTTCACTTCAAAGACGGTTCGATCCGCGACGAAACGGCCTTTGTCTCCGTCCACGGCGGCATGCGACTGCTAAGCGCCCGCCTGGTTCAGAAGGGCCCGATGTTTCAGACGCCCCTCGATATGACGATCGACGGCGCGAGCGGACTCGTGACGGTCCGCTACATGGATCAGGGCGGCGATCAAAAAGTCTTCACCGAGCGACTCGAGCTGCCGGCCGACTTGGCGAACGGCTTGATGCTCCCGCTGCTCGAAAACGCCCGCCCCAATGTCCCGCCGCCGTCGCTTTCGATGGTCGTCCCCACACCCCGGCCGCGCCTGGTGAAGCTGGTCATCAGCGTCGCGGGTGATGAAACCATTGCGACCGGGGAAAGACCGACGACGCATCAAGCTACGCACTACGTCGTGAAGGTCGACATGGGCGGTGTAACTGGCCTCCTTGCGCCACTTCTCGGAAAGCAACCTCGGGACTCCCACGTGTGGGTCGCCGATGGTGAAGATGGCGAAGACCCGACCTTTGTGAAATCCGAGGGACCGATGTTCTTCGGAGGGCCCTCCTGGCGGGTCGAGCTCGTCGGCCCCACTGGTCCCCAGTCGCAAGCAGTAGCGAACTAGAAACGAAACCGGCGCCGGCAGGCTACCTCATCCACATCTGCAGCTCCGCTGACGATACTCCTGCGCAACACGTTGTGCTATGGTGACGCTCGTCAACTGTCGGCCGTTATTTCGACGCGTCGGTCTTGACCAGCGTCACGGGAGGCGAACATGCTCTCGGAGTCCTTGGATGGATCGTCTTCGGACTCATCGTCGGTGTCATTGCCAAGCTCTTGATGCCCGGACGCGATCCGGGCGGGATGATCGTGACAGTGCTCCTTGGCGTCGCGGGCGCGCTGGTCGGTGGCTTTCTCGGCCGTGCCGTCGGGCTTTACGGGACGGGCGATCCGGCAGGCATGTTCATGTCGGTGATTGGTGCAGTGCTGCTGCTCTTTGCCTATCGCAAATTCAGCACGGCGCGCTCGTAGTACGGCGAACGGGCAACCAAGTGTGTGAAGCAATCAGGAAGGGGTGGGTCTTGAGACCCGCCTTCGCGACCGGAGTACGTTGACGAACCCCGGGCGAGGTGAACTATGCGGTGGACTCGACAAGGGCGAAGCGAAGACCTCGAGGATCGCCGAGGCGAGCGCGCGGGGTTCGGGTTCAGCGGCGCCGGCATGGGGCGGGGCGTTCCAATCGGTATCGGGGGATTGCTGCTCGTTGTCCTTCTCAGTTGGCTGACCGGGCAGGACTTTCTGTCGCTGCTCGACCCCGGGTCTGCCGGTGTGCCGGTGGAAGACATTTCTCGGACGTCCGGCCCAGTGGCGAGTACGCCGGCGGAAGAAGAGCTCGTTGAGTTCGTCTCCTTCGTACTCGATGATGCTCAGGGCACCTGGGCGCGGCTCGTACCCGACCGGTACGAACGGACGAGGCTCGTGCTGTTCCGCGACGCCATTCAGTCGGCCTGCGGGTTCGCCGAGGCGGCGAGCGGCCCGTTTTATTGCCCGGGCGATCGCAAGGTGTACATCGATCTCGGTTTCTACGAAGAGCTGAAACAGCGGTTTGGTGCGGCGGGCGACTTCGCCCAGGCGTACGTGCTCGCTCACGAGATCGGCCATCATGTTCAGAACCTGATCGGCATCGAGCCACGCGTTCGGCAAATGCAACAAGCCAGGCCGGATCTGGTCAACGACCTTTCCGTACGAATGGAGCTGCAGGCAGATTGCTTCGCGGGCATCTGGGCAAACTCGACCGCCCAGCGTCAAATCCTCGAGCGAGGTGACGTCGAGGAAGGCTTGAATGCCGCCGCCGCAATTGGCGACGACCGGATCCAACGCATGTCGAGCGGCCGTATCGCGCCGGAAAAATTTACACACGGCTCGTCGGCGCAACGCGTCGAATGGTTCCGACGTGGGATGCAGTCCGGCCGCCTCGAAGGGTGCGATACGTTCGGGTCGTGACGCGCGATTACTGTTCCGTAATCGACAACTTCTCAACCTGATCCACACGAACTCGTTGCGACGCATCCAGGCGAGTTGATAGGCTGATCGCTCCTCCTGCCTGGGGATGTCGATGCCCTGCCGAAACAGACTGCCGCGATGGCTGTCGATCGCTGCCAGCGCGTTAGTCGCCACGAGCTGCACGTCATCCTCGTCCACGACAAGCGTCACCACGCCAGCCTCACCATCATCGCGCTGCGCCGCCGCGCTCTCGGCGGATGCGATGTCGATCGGTGCATCCGGAGGTGGCGGTCGAGTCACAATTGAGATCAACCGTGAATGCGAGTGGACAGCGAAAGCCGAAGTCAATTGGATCTCCTTGACCTCCGAAGCCACAGGGCACGGCGACGCGAGTGTGAACTACACGATTGCGGCGAATCCAATCGTTGGTGAGCGTCGGGGTGGCATCGCGGTCAACGATCAGCGTCTCGAGATCACGCAGGCGGCTGCTCCGTGCACCTTCACACTCAACGGCTCGAGCCAATCGATGGATGCGATGGGAGGCAGGCACTCCGTCGCCGTATCCGCGCAGGCGCCTTGCAGGTGGACCGCAACGAGTCAGGCGAGCTGGATTGCGATCGCCGCCGGCGATTCGGGAACGGGCAATGGGACCGTCACGCTCGCCGTGAGCGCGAATGGAACCGAACCGCGAAGTGGTACGGTGCTCATCGCCGGCCAGACATTTACGATCGCGCAACTCGGCACTCCGGCTCAACCTGTCCCCGGACCACCGCCATCCCCTCCAGCACCAACGCCGCCGGCACCCGCACCTCCGGCACCGACGCCGCCGGCACCGACGCCGCCAGCACCGGCGCCGCCAGCACCAGCGCCGCCGCCACCCGCACCTCCGCCACCCGCACCTCCGTGCACCTTCTCGCTGTCGGTCACGACGCAGTCGGTTCCGGCGACCGGGGGCCAGAGACAAGTCGGGGTAACAGCCTCGACGCAAACGTGCGCGTGGACGGCCACCACTTCTACGTCCTGGATTGCCATCACCGCTGGTGCAGCTGGGACCGGCAACGGGCAGACCACATATTCTGTGAGTGCCAATATCTCGCTCTCATCGCGCACCGGAACAGTGACGGTGGCAGGGAAATCCGTGACGGTGTCTCAAGCGGCCTTCGTACCTGAGCCAATCAATCTGAACGGCCGTGTGTCGGCTCTGAGCGGTTCATGTCCGTCGCGGACGTTCACTCTGGAAGGCAGGACGATTCGAACGAACGGTGCCACGGACTTCAGGAAGGGCAACTGCAGCCAGCTCGACAATGGCGATCGAGTTGAAGTCGACGGCCTTGTTCAAGCCGATGCTTCTGTGCTCGCCACGAGAGTGACCTTCGACGATGACGACGATGACGACGATGACGACGACTGAGGCGAGATGGACCTTTGTCGCGGTTGTTGCGATCCTACTGTTCGGCATGGGAATCGAGCCGGCCCGCGCCCAGCAGCCCGTCGAGGAGGTTCTCTCGTTTCTTTTGACGAACCAGGCGGTCGCCACCGGCGACTTCGTCAAGGACGCGCAGTCGGCCGCGGTCACGCGAGACACCATCTCCCGATTGCTGCTCATCGAGCTGACCACCCTTCCCTTGACCTCCTCGTCTGCCGGATTCACTTACCGCTTCAATCCGGTGCTTGGCACCGCGGAACGTGCGAGCAACAGCTTTGCGCCGTTCTTTGCCGAGCGCAGTCTGACTGCAGGCAGCATGCAGATGTCGTTCGGCCTGACGTTTCAGGCGGCCAGCTATAAAAGCCTCGACGGCCACGATCTTCGCGACGGCAGCTTCGTGACGACTGCCAATCAGTTTCGGGACGAGGCGGCGCCGTTCGACGTCGAAGTGCTGACACTCGAGCTCGAGTCGCGGACGGCAACCTTGTACGGCAATCTCGGACTCACCGACAGGCTCGACGTGGGCCTCGCGTTGCCCATGGTTTCATTGTCGCTCGAGGGCTCGCGGGTGAATACGTACCGCGGCTCGCGATTCCTGCAAGCCGGTGCGGTCGCGACCACGCGCGGCCTGGCCGATCTGGCAGTCCGTTCGAAAATCCGCCTCACCGAATCGAGCCGCACCGGCGTCGCAGCAGCCGTCGCGGGCGAGGTGCGGCTGCCGACCGGCAGCAAGGAAAACCTGCTCGGCACCGGCGAGCCGTCCCTCCGCCTCCTCGGGATCGCATCGCTCGAGCCCGGCCGGCTGGCTCTCGACTTCAACGGCGGGTTCACGATCGGTTTCGTGGACCAATGGGACTATCGGGTTGCGGCGAGCTTCAGCCCGTCACCTCGCGTGACCACGGTGGGAGAGCTGCTGGGCCGTCACATTGCGGGAGTTGGAGCCGTCACCGAGGTGCGGTCGCCGCATCCGACGATTCAAAACGTGGAGACGCTTCGCCTCGAACCGATCGGAGAAGGCACGAATACCCTGGCAGTCGTTGCCGGCATCAAATGGAATCTGGGGGGGACCTGGCTGCTGAACGCCAATACCTCGTGGCCGTTGACGGATCGAGGTCTGCGGTCTGGCGTGGTCACGCGCATCGGAGTTGACTACGCGCTCGGGCTGAACTGAATCGGCCGGCAACTGGACGGCGACGTCACCCGCCGCCCTGCCTGGCCTCGGCACGAATGATTGTCCAGGAGTCGCCGGTCTTTCTCAGCCGAAACGTCCATCGCCGCCGCTCCGATCGCGGCTCGCGGCTGCCGACTTTCGTGACGTAGGTCACGACGCCGGCGCAGGCAGCATCGGCGTCAGGGCTCGAGATGTAAACCGAGCAACGGTCGAATTTGACGCTCTGCGAGTCGAGGCCTTCAAACGCACGCGACAGCGCCCGCTCGTCGACCGCGGGCCAGATCGCTTTTGCACCGCTCGCGTCGAGCCGTCCGTATGCGAGCTGGTACTGCTGCAGCACTTTCTCAATCTCAGCAAGCTGCTCCTGAGACCCTGCGTCCGGCTCCGCGCGGCGCCCAACGGCCGCCCCAGGAACGCTGACGGATGCTGAGCGTTGCGGCGCGCCGCGCGGCTCGGGACGATCCACCGGAGGCGCCGACGCGGTCGAGCGCTCGGTCTCCGGCCGCGCGACGACATCCGGCGGCGGTAGAACAATGTTGTCAGCGGTTATCTGCGTGGTCGTCGAAGGAGTTTCGATCGACCTGTCGTTCACGACCCGATCTGGCGCGACTGACGTGACCGGAGGGACCGTCCGATCGACCGAACGGCTGGACGCAGCCGGAGGCTGAGCGTTGCTTGGCTTCTGATCGGTCGCCGCTCGAGGCACAGGTCGTGAAGCCGGTTCGACCTGAGGCTCGGCTGGAGGACTGTTGTCCTGGATTGGTGTTGGTGGAACTTGCCAGGGCAAGGATGTCGATACCGGCGGCGCCAGCGCGACGTTCGACAACAGGGTCGGCGGTGCTGGTGGAACGGCGGGCGTCTTCTCCAACTGGCGTGGCATGTATGCGCCGGCGATTGCGGCACATACGAACGCCATCGCCGCCAGCGCTGCGAGACCGGCGCCGGAAGAACGGCGGCGCAACGGCTGTTTGCCTTTGCCGGCCAACGCATGTGAGACATCGCGCCGACCGAATCGCGACCCCATCAACTCCAGATCGAGGTCGGCGACTGACTCACTCTTCGGCGGCACGCGAAGCTCGAGATCGACAACCGCCTGCGGCCGCGGCGGCAACCGACCCATTGGCTGGGCGCGCGGCAGCGACTGCAGCGGCAGCGACCAGCCGTCCGACAACGAAGAGGCGGCCGGTATCGGCGCTTCGACGACCGATGCGGGACTATTGACGACCAGTGACCGGCGTTTGATTGGTGCTTCCTCAGCGTTTGGCTTACCGTCGAGCCAGATGATCTCCATCTCCTCGTCGGCCGGTGGCGGCCACTGAAGCGTCTCGTCGGTTAGGGGAGCTGTCGTGGTTCGGATGCGTGGCCTCTGCGCAGCACGTCCGCTCGCTGCGACTTCGCTCACGCGCAGCGGCGTTGGACCAACCAAGCTCTCGTCGTGATCGTCGGGCGTCTCGATACGATTCCGCCGCACGAGGCGATCATGGGGTGCCTCTGCCGCCGGCGTCAAACTCAGCAAGAAAAAATTACGACGTGAAGTTGAAGTAACGACCAGCTTGCGACCACATAGCTTCGGCGAATCGCCCTAACGGTTAACGGAAATGTAAGGAGGGCGTCGCGCGGGACTCAACGGAGGTTGGTCTTCAGGAACGACACGACCTGCGGCCAGATCTGGGCGGCGAGCGCGGCGTTCAGCGTCCCCAGCGCGTTGTGCGGAGCCATGAACGCATGGCCCGTTCCCGCGTGCACGGTCAGCGTCACGTCCTTTCCCATGCCGCGCAATTTGGCTTCGAGGGCACGAGCGGCGGCGGGCGGGAAATAGTCGTCGTGCTCGGCCATATGACCATCGACCGCCGCGGTCAACTTGGACCAGTCGGGTTCGGATGCGCCCTGCGGAAATCCATAGAAGGGGACGACCGCCGCGACCCTGTCGGGCCGATTGGCGGCAATGAGGAAGGAGAGCAGCCCGCCCATGCAGAATCCGACGACACCGATTCCTTTGCTCGTCACCGCATTGTGGCTGGCGAGATAGTCGACCGCGCCGCTCATGTCACGGGCAGCGCGGTCGGCAGGAAGCTGCTGCATCAGGCGAGACGCCTTGTCCATTTCGGTCGTGCCCCGCGAGCTCGCCGTGGTACAGATCCGGCGCGAGCGCGACGAATCCAGCGGCTCCCAAACGATCGGCCATCTCCTTGATGCCGGAGTCGAGGCCCCACCATTCCTGGATCACCAGAACGCCAGGCCCCGAACCCGTCTGCGGCTTGACCAGATATCCTGACGCGACCGTGCCGTTGCTGCGGAATTCAACAGTCTCAGCCATGCGCGTAAGCATACCCGGAATGCCCAGACACCGGCATCGCAGCCCTACTGCGAAAACTCCTCGCACGAGACCGCGGGATTCCAATCGACGAACATTCCATGCGGGTTGTTCTTCCACGCCCAGACATGGAGCTCGTAAAACGGTGGCGCACCGTAGCGGTTCGGACTGCCCACGTAGTGAAAGTGCTGCCCCATCAGCACGGGCGGCCCGGGTGGTGGCGGGTCCTGCTTGTGCCAATCTTCGGCAACGACAACAAATTCCACGGCAACCAGGCGCAAGCGTCCGTTCTTCATCTCGTAAACGAGGATTTCGGGGCGCTGTGCCTCGAGCCTGGGATCGGCGAATAACGCACCGTTGGCCAGATGAAGGCCCATCGCGCCCTCCTCTGGGCCGCTGACGCAGCCACCGTTCGGAGCGTAGCCCGCCGACAAGGCGGTATTGACATCGCGAAAATCCTGCGTCCCAAGCCGGACTTCTTGGACGAGACCCGTTGAACCCTGAAGACTCTGATGACCGTGGTCCTGACTGGCCTGAACGATCATCGCGGAGGCCGCGCATGAGATCCCCGCTACTGTGAGGGCAACACGCTGTCTGATGTTCATAGATCCTCCTGATTTCTCGTGCTTGGGCATGGGCCAGCTGCCCGTCACACTGTCGAGGCGCTGGTGCCACCGGGATAGCGATATACTTCCTGCCGTCCGTCGTTAGTTCTCCGTGCGGTCCATCGTTAGTCTCAGATGACGCGCACCCTCTAAAGCCGAATCGGCGGGAAAAATGGCTCACCGGAAGCTCAGCCGGTGGACCTGATGGCAGGGCAGGAAAACCCGCGTGGTGACAGGCGCCATGGATCGTGGCCACGAAATCACAGACCTCCTGAACACGATCGGTTCCGGTGGCCGAGCTGCCGTCGACTGGCTGTACCCAATCCTTTACGACGAGCTGCGAGCGATCGCGCGCCGGCAACGGCGAGGTGAGCGACCGGACCATACGCTGAACACGACGGGCCTGGTTCACGAGGCGTACGTGAAGCTGATTGGCCTGGATCGAATGTCGTGGCAGAATCGGGCGCACTTCCTGCCCTTGCGGCTCAGGCTATGAGACGGGTGCTCATCGACTATGCGGTGGCGACACGAGCCCAGAAGCGCGGCGGTCAGCTTCAGCGAGTCGTGCTGGACGACGCGATGCTCCAGGCGGAACGGCCCCTGGAACAGCTGATCGCCGTCGACGATCTTCTGGACCGTCTCGAGAAGCTGCAATCCGCGTCTCGCCCGCGTCGTCGAATGCCGGTTCTTCAGCGGCATGAACATCGAAGAAACGGCGCACGCCCTGGAGTCCTCGCCCGCGACGGTCAAGCGTGACTGGGCGCTCGCCCGGGCATGGCTGCATCGAGCGCTCGACGATCGCGACAAAGAGTAAGGGTATGACCCGAGACCAGTGGCGAAAGGTCGAGGAGTTGTATCGCGCGCGTGCCACGACGTCGAGCCCGAAGTCAGCGTGCGAAACTGCTGGAACATGCGGAACCAGAAGTCCGCCGCGAGGTCGAGTCCCTCCTCGCGCAACAGCGGGATCGGGGCCGCTCGATGGCATCGCCGCGAATCTGCTCGATGGCGTGATGTCGACCCGTGATCCTCCAACCGTGCACCCGTTTCCCGTCGATGCGACTCAAAACGGGCACTTCATTGGGGTCCCTACACCATCGTCGCTGTACTGGGCGCCGGCGGCATGGGGGAGGTGTATCGGGCGCGTGACACCAAGCTCGGGCGCGACGGTCGCTCTCAAAGCTCCTGCCCAGACCATACGCACAGGAACGCGAGTGGCTGGCTCGCTTCCACCGTGAGGCCCAGGTTCTTGCGTCGCTCAATCATCCCAACATCGCGGCCATCTACGGCTTTGAAGAATCGAGTGACGTCCACGCGCTGGTGTTGGAACTGGTCGAGGGGCCGACGCTCGCGGATCGGATCGCACAGGGGCCGATTCCGCTCGACGAAGCCTTACCGATGGCGGCGCAGATGGCCGAGGCGCTCGAGGCGGCACACGAACGCGGGGTCATCCACCGCGATCTGAAGCCGGCCAATATCAAGCTCCGACCCGACGGCGTCGTGAAAGTCCTGGACTTCGGACTCGCAAAGGCGGTCGAGCCGATCGGCGTTGAAACCTGGCAGCCTGCCGGCACCGACGATCACCATGACGCAGGCGGGCAGGATTCTCGGCACGGCCGCCTACATGAGTCCTGAACAGGCGCGCGGCCGTGCGGTCGACAAGCGCAGCGACGTATGGGCGTTTGGCTGCGTGCTCTTCGAGATGCTCACCGGCAAGCGGACGTTCGCTGCCGACGATGTCACCGACACAATCGCTGCGGTTGTCGGGAAAGAGCCGGACTGGAGCGCGCTGCCAGCGAACACTCCAGCCGCGATTCGGCGTTTGCTGCGCCGGGCGTTGACCAAGGATCCGCGGAACCGTCTCGCCGATGCATCGATGGCCCGGCTCGAGATCGAGGAAGCGTTGACAACGCCTGAGAGTGAGGCTCCGGGTGCGGCCGTTACGACTGTGAAACATTCCCGCCTACGCGAGCGTGTCGCCTGGACGCTTGTCGCCGCTTCTGGTCGTCGGCTATCGCGGCGCTATCGGTTCCGACGGCGCGATACCTTCGGGGCCAGGCATCCGCCGAACCAGTCACGGTTTCTCATCGACGTTCCGGTGATGCCGGACCGCAACCAGGTCAGCATCTCGCCAGACGGCCGCACGGTCTCCTATGTCGCGCGAGCGGAGGACGGCAAGACGATGCTGTACGTTCGGCCGACTCGATTCGGTGGCTGCGCGACCGCTCGCTGGGACGGAAGATGCGTCGGGGGCCTTCTGGTCGCCCGACAGCCGGTACATTGCCTTTCAGGTTGGTGTCCAGCCCGAACTCCACGCTCAGGAGAGTAGAGGCGACCGGCGGTCCGCCCCAGAGCGTTGCACGCGTGTGGGACCGGCACATGGAACCGCGACGGCATCATCGTTTGCATGGACGGCGAAGCCCTTTCCCGCGTGCCGGCGACAGGCGGTGCGCTCACCAGGATTACAGCCCCGGACACGTCTCTTCAAGAAACCGCGCATGTTTTTCCGCACTTTCTTCCAGACGGCCGTCACTTCCTCTATCTGGCGTGGAGCAGCAAGCCCGAGAACCGGGCCATTTACGTAGGCGCCCTCGATTCCAATCAGAAGACTCGCATCATGACGGCGGAATCCAGGGCGGTCTATGCGCCTCCCAGCTTCCTTCTCTTTCATCGTCAGGGAACGCTGTTCGCGCAGCCATTCGACGGCGACACGGCTGGCGCTTCATGGCGAACCCGTTCGCCTCGCGGAAGGCGTTTCGTATGGCGCTTCCCTACTATGGCGCATTTGCCGCGTCCTCCACTGGAACGCTTGTATACAGAAGTGGTGCGTCCGCTCAGATTCGACAGCTCGCCTGGTTCGACCGGCAGGGACGACAACTGGAGAATGTCGGACCGGCAGGTCGGTAGTTCGCGCTGTCGCCGGACGAGAAGAGGCTGGCTTTTCCACGAACGGAGCCGAGCGCGCGAGGGTAGACATCTGGACATTCGAAATGTCGACCGGTATCACTTCTCGGCTGACGACCGATCCGGCGGAAGAAAACTCACCAGTCTGGTCGCCGGACAGCCGGACCGTCGTATTTGCCTCCGACCGGACGGGGCAGTTCACCGTGTTTCAGCGAACTCTCGGGGACCGGGAGGATGTGCCAGTCTTCGAGTCAACGGAAGGCAATCAGTGGCCGGACGACTGGTCGCGTGATGGACGTTTCATCCTGATCAACGATCGCAATGCAGGTATTCTCGCTCTGCCGACGACAGGTGACCGGAAACCGATTCGCCTGCTGCGGTCGGCCACCGCCGTGATTGATTACGCACGCTTTTCACCTGACGGTCGCTGGGTCGCGTACGCTTCGACCGAATCCGGACAGGCGGAAGATCTACGTCGCCTCCTTCCCCGAGTTCAGGGACATCAAACAGGTGTCGGCAGGTGGTGGCAACCAGCCTCAGTGGCGGCGCGACGGAAAGGAGTTGTTCTACATGACGGACGACGGCCGGCTCATGGTCGTCGGGGTCAGCGTCACCGGTTCCATGCTGGAGACAACAGCCCCCAAGCAACTGTTCGCGACCCGCACCAGTCACGGGAACACCTGGTGCGGAATACGTATGCCGTGTCTGGCGACGGCGGCCGCTTTCTTGTCCTCGGACCCGTTCAAGACAGTCGATCGACGTCGATCACAGTGACGCTGAACTGGACGAGCATGCTGAAGCAGGCCGACGAGAGGAACTAGGTCGTCCACTAGTCGGTTGAATCGGGCCGCGCTGAAGTCTAGGTGCGTGGAAGATATGGGGCTGAGGTCTGGAGCACGCAGCATGACCACCGATCAATGGCAAAAAGTCGAGGCGCTGTATCGCGCCGCCTACGACGCTGATCCACGCCAGCGTGCTGAACTGCTGGCACACGCGGAACCCGATGTCCGGCGTGAGGTCGAGCGACTGCTCGAACAACGAAGCCATGGACTGCTCGACGAGGTCGCCATGGACCTGGTCAATCGCGTCGGGGGCGAGGACGCTCCAACGGCCCTCGATACTCCCGTCATGCGGCTCGCGCCCGGCACGGCTCTCGGCCCGTATACAGTCGTCGCGACCCTCGGTGTCGGTGGCATGGGAGAGGTGTATTCGGCGAACGACACAAAACTCGAGCGGCTGGTGGCTCTCAAGGTCCTGCCGAGGCGCTTCTCTTCCGATCCCGACCGCCTCGCGCGGATGAAGCGCGAGGCGCGGGTCCTCGCCTCACTGAATCACCCGAATATCGCATCGATTTACGGCCTCGAAGAGAGTGACGAAGTCCAAGCGCTCGGTACTCGAGCTGGTCGACGGACCGACTCTTGCCGATCGCCTGCGGAAGGGACCGGTCCCACTCGTCGAGGCGCTTCCCATTGCACGGCAAATCGGCGATGCGCTCGACGCGGCGCACGAACGTGGCATCGTTCATCGCGATTTGAAGCCGGCGAACATCAAGCTGCGCCCTGACGGGACGGTGAAGGTCCTCGACTTCGGCCTGGCGAAGGCGCTCGAACCATCCGGTAGCGGCCCACAAGAGCCAACCCTGACCGCAGCCGCGCACGCCGTCGTCGGGACCGCTGCGTACATGAGCCCGGAGCAGGCTCGGGGCCGGTCTGTGGACAAACGGACCGACATCTGGGCGTTCGGGTGCGTGCTGTTCGAAACGCTGACCGGGCGCCGACCGTTCCCAGGCGGGGACTCGTCCGAGACCATTGCTGCGGTGTTGACCACGGAGCCTGACTGGACCGCCTTACCTCCAGACATGCCTTCGGCACTCGACACGTTTCTGCGTCGCTGCCTCCGAAAAGATCCGAAAGAGCGCGTGCGCGACATCGGCGACCTCCGCCTGGCGCTGGATGGACCGTCCGAGACCGGTTCGGGCACCCTCGGACCCACGAAGACATCGGTGGCCTCTGACCTCGTCACGGCTGGACTCGTGGAGCGCCGCCCGCGGCGCTCGGCCTGGCTGGTTGGAGGGTTGCTCGCCATTGGTGTCTTGGCGACAGCCGCGTTGCTGTTCCGGGGCTCGTGGACGCCGGCGCCGTCTTCTGGCCAGATTCGGTCGGTCGCGGTCTTGCCACTCGAAAACCTGTCCGGCGATCCAGAGCAGGAGTACTTCGCCGACGGCATGACCGAGCAGCTCATCACCGACCTTGCCAAGATCGGCGGACTGCGCGTGATCTCTCGCACTTCGGTCATGCAGTACCGGAAGGCGCGGAAACCACTGCCGGAGATCGCGAAGGAACTGAAGGTGGACGCAATCATCGAAGCGGCGGTCGCGCGCGCAGGCGACAAGGTTCGAATCACCGCCAAGCTGATCCGAGGCGGCGACAGAAGAGACCATGTGGGCGCAAAGCTACGAGCGCGACCTGCGCGACGTTCTGGCGCTTCAGAGCGAGGTGGCCAGAGCCATCGCCAGCCAGGTCGATGTCACGCTGACGCCGTTGGAGCAGGCGCGCTTGGCGAACGTGCGGCCTGTCGATCCAGAGGCACATCAGCAGGTGCTCATCGGCCGTTTCCACGCGAACAAGGGAACAGAGGACGGACTGCGGAAGGCCATTGAGCAATTCGACCTGGCGATAGGTAAGGATTCCGCCAACGCCCTCGCGTATGCGGGCTCTGGCCGAAGCTTACGCAGAACTGCATCGAGCTACTACATGCACCCGCGAGAAGCGATGCCAAAGGCCAAGGCAGCCGCCGAGACCGCGCTCAGATTGGACGACTCGCTGGCGAGCGCGCACGCCGCGCTGGGGTTCATCCATCTTGCTTACGACTGGGATGGACCCGCTGCCGAGAAAGAACTCCTGATGCGCCATCGATCTTGATCCCAGTTTGCGACCGCGCGGCTGAACTACGCAGCGTATTTGACCACGCAAGGACGGCACGACGAGGCGGCCCAGGAGATCCGACGAGCGGCGGACCTCGATCCGCTGTCCGTCCGGGCGCACTCGTTCGGAACGCTCTTCTTGATTTTCGCGCGACGGTATGACGAAGCGATTGAACTTGCCCGAAAGGGACTGGAGCTGGAACCCAACGGCGCGTACGCGCTCGCCTTTCAGGGACTCGCGTACGGTGAGCAGCGTCGCTTCAAGGAGGCGGTTAGCCAACCTGCAACGAGCCGCGCAGCTGGAACGCAGCCCGACGATTCTCTACTTGGGGGCCCACATGCATGCCGTCGCAGGTCAGAAGGACGAGGCCGAAAAGTTGCATCAACGAAGGGGAAAAAGCGACCAAGCATCAGTACTTCTGTCCGTACGAAATCGCCTACCGCGTATGTGAGCCTTCGAGACTTCGACACCGCGCACAAGTGGTTTCGGAAAGGCGTCGAGGATCGAGCCGACTGCATGGCCTGGCTTGGCGTCGAGCCCTGGATGGAGCCGTTCCGCTCGGATCCGCGCTACGCAGAGCTATTGCAGGAGGTAGGGTTAGACCCGCAGGCTCGTGCACGACAGCGCGCGATAGGAGCGGCTGTCTCGGGCAGGTCTGAAGAGCGCGTGAGGAAATCGCGATTTCTTCACACGCTCTGAAGACCTGGCTCCAACCGAGAAATCGCGTCAGACCGTGGCAGAGTCGACCAATCAGGATGCCGGCTCGATCCGGAGGACGGCGCCCTCCTTCTCGTCGGTCAACAGATACAACAATCCGTCCGGTCCCTGCCTGACGTCGCGAATCCGCTGCCGCAGCTCGCCGAGCAGCGACTCGCGGCGCAGCTCCTCCATCTTCTCGTTGAACAGGATGCGTTCGAGATGACCGGTTCCTGGTATTTCGCCGGTTCGAAGGGCGCCGACAAAGACATCACCCCTCCACTTGGATAGCCGGTCGCCCGTATAGAACGCCATGCCCGAAACCGCAATGGACGGCATCCAGTACACGATTGGCGATTCGAAGCCCTCGTGCCGCGGCCGTTCGGACTGCCAGGGGCCCGGGTAGGTGCGCCCATAGCTCACGATCGGCCACCCATAGTTGCGGCCGGGTTTCAGGATGTTGATTTCGTCGCCGCCGTTCGGCCCGTTTTCGTTCAGCCACATCTCGCCGGTGCCCGGATGAACGGCCAGGCCCAGCGAGCTGCGATGCCCGAGCGTGTAGACCTCGGGCTTGTGACCGGCCTTCCCGACAAACGGGTTGTCGCTCGGAACAGTTCCATCGTCGCGCAGCCTCAGGACTTTGCCACCCTGCGTGTTGGGATCCTGAGGGTCCATGCCGGTCGTCGTGATGTACAACATGCCGTCGCGACCGAACGCGATGCGTGACGTTCCAGCCGAGTCCGCGACGAAGATGTCCTTCACCTCCGCCAGCGCGTGACCATCCCATCGCCCGCGGGCGACGGCAACCGTCCGGCGCTTCTCATCGAGCGGCTTGGTGTACGAGATGTACACGAACTTGTTCTCCGCAAATTGCGGGTGGAGAGCGATGTCCATCAAACCGTGAACGGCGCCAGGCAATCCAGATTCGCCGGTGCTGTAGGAAGCCGGCGCGCCCGCAACCGGCTGCGAATCCAGGATGCCGTTGCGGATGATCCGGAGCTTGCCGAACCGCTCGGTGATCAGCATGGTGCCGTCCGGAAGGAACGCCAGAGCCCACGGGTACGAGAGCGCTTTCGTGACAACGACGACCCGGATCTGCTGGCCCTCCGCCGTGTCGAATTCGACGGGCTTGCTGGGCAACGGACGGGCCACGAGGCCCCGTGGCGCGGCTGGAATGCCGCCCTGAAATGGGACCGTCTGCTGGCCGGACCCCACACCGGATCCCGCAGTGGCGATCAGCAACAGAACGAGCGGCGCGGCCAACAAGATTCTGGTCCTCACGTAACCTCCTCGCGGAGCGAGCATATGAAACAGCGTCTGGAGACGACTGCGGCTGGAAGTCCAAAGCCGGCGGCAGAATTCGTCATTGAGTGGGCTGAGTAGGGCCGGTGTCGAACGATGACCCGGCAAAGACCTGCCGGCCGTCGCTGAGCGTCACGGTTCTGGCGTTCGCGATATGCGTGGATGTTTTCGACCGAAACCCTGACACCGTCACCTGATGTCCCGGCCGCAGGGAGTCCCGCCGCCAACCCTGTCGCATCAGACCGTTGGGAGGCCCGAGCTCGAAGTCCCATTCCTGGGTCAACCCGGTCTCGTCTTTCCCCGCGATGTACAGACGAGCGTGGGGGTTGGTCCATTCGACTTTCGTGACCGTACCGGTAACCGTGATCGTTCTCTCGCGGTCGTACTCCGCGGCGAATGAGTGGTGAGCATGATTGGGGACTACTGCAACGGTCAGCCACAGACCGGCCAGCAGGACGACCAGGGACGTGATCTTCATGGGCGCTCCTCGCTCTTACGTGAAGCATAATACGCCGGGTTCACCGTTGGTGGGAGGGGCGCAATGAAAGCGGCAATCCAGGCGACCGTTCTGTTCGCGATCCTGACGAGCGTCGCGGCATCGCTCTCGGCGCAGTGGGCGAAGTACCCCACGCCTGGCGTGCCGAAAACGTCCTCCGGTGAGCCAGATCTCAGCGCTCCCGCCCCTAGAACTGCAGACGGCAAACCCGATCTGTCCGGCCTATGGCGCGGCGTGGGCGGTCTGCCGGGCCGCGGGCAGCCGCCCGCCCCGGTCACGCCGCCCGACGGCCCGCCGGTTGCGGGGTTTCGAGATGTCGCCCAGGGAATCAAGGAGGGCCTGCCGCTCACGCCGGTACGGCGCCGATCTGCTGAAGCAACGGGTGGCCGGCAACAGCAAAGACAATCCGGAAGCGCACTGTCTCCCAATGGGCATCGTGCAGCTTCACACACAAGGCGCGCCCCGTCAGTACGTCCAGACTCCTCGCATGCTCGTGATCCTGTACGAAGCCAGCATGGAGCGTCGTCAGATCTTCACGGATGGTCGGTCGCTGCCGACCGACGACCCTCAGCCCTGGTGGAACGGCTACTCGGCAGGCAAATGGGAGGGGGACACGCTGGTGGTGGAGACGAGCAGCTTTCGCGACGACGGCTGGCTCGACATCATTGGGAGCCCGCTGACCGACGCGGCGAAGGTCACCGAACGATTTCGGCGAGTCAACTTCGGTCGCATGGAGATTGATGTCACGGTCGACGACAAGAAGGCTTACACGAAGCCCTGGACCGTCCGGGTGAATCAACAGCTGATGCTTGATCAGGAATTGATCGAGTTCGTCTGCCTGGAAAATCAACGATTCGGCAAGAGCCAATAGGAAGTCAGCAGTCAGAGGCCTTCAAACTGAAGACGGCCTACCTTCCGAACGGCACCGCAATACCGGCGACAAAGCGGAACACGTTCGGGCCATCGTCCGCGAAGATATGCATGTAATCCGCGCCGACGCGAACGCCGATCGTCTCGGTCAACCCGATGGTCACGCCGCCGCCGAACTGCATGGCCAAATCGGTCCCCGACCCTTCTGCGTTGGTCGAGAAGAGGGTCTCGCCTCCGACAGTCGCGCTGCCGCTCACGCTGAGCGATCCATTCACGGCACCGGCGAGAACCTGTCCAAATGGAATCACTGTTCGGTTCTTCCGGCTGTTGAGACGCACGCCGCCCATGAATTGGTGCACCTTGACGTCTGCGCTCGCGCTCGCGGAAATGCCCGCAATCGTGGCCGATTCCTCGATGGACTTGTAGCTGCCTCCGACTTCGACGACAACGCCCAAGAGCCGGTTGAGGTTCCCCGCAACGTCGACGTACCACCCCGTGGAAAGCGACTGACTCTCGTCATCAAAAGACAGGTTCAGCAACTGGTAGCCGGCCGACACTTCGGCGTTCGGTGTGGTCTGCGCGGCGGCCGGCCGCGCGATACCCACCGCAACGAGACACGCGCCGATGATCAGGGCCGATCGTTGTGCGATCCTCATGCGACTCCTTCTGGAAATGTGAGAGGTACGTAAACCGCCGAGCCCGCCAAATTCACAGAGAAAGTCCTCGACTCATTTATTGATATCGGCAAACCTCAACGATCCGAATACAAGGTTTCGAGGATCTGCCGTTGGACTGCAACGGCCTCAGAAACGCGGGCCGTGCATTTACAATGCTGCACGCCTTCGCGTTCTAAAGTGGGTCCCGATCAGGGACTGAAACGGATCGTGAATGGCTTTCCTGGATACCCTGAGGCTCGGCGTACTCCGCGGGCTCTGCGGTAGGGGGCGGCGGTTACTTCGTGTTCGTGTTCAGTCCCGGCCGAGCGCCCTTCTCGACCAGAAATTTCACGACGCTCTCGTACTTGAGAGCTTGTGCGGCATCAAGCGCCGTGCGCTTGTCTGTATTGGCGGCATTTACATCCGCACCAAATTCGATCGTCAACTTCACAGTCTCGAGCGTCAGCGTTTCGCGCTCTGCCTGCGGCGGCTGAACCCACGCCGTTCCACGGCCCATGCCCACCGCCGCCATCAAGGGTGTCAACCGTTCGGTCCGGTGTTCGTAGGCCTCGCCCCGCCCATCGACCGCATAGCGAGCCTCGTGTACGACCTTCGGATCCGCGCCGCGCTCGACCAGAAGACGCATGACGTTCGGCTCGGCGAACCGCGCGGCCAGCCAGAACGGCGTCGCGCCGACGAGCGCCGGGTGGAAGTTGAAGTCTTTTGAATCGCGTCGCGTAGGCGTCCACGTCCGAAGCGGAGCATTTGGATCGGCCCCGTGCGCGAGGAGCACGCGCACCATCTGCTCGTCGCGTCGCATGACTGCCGCGTGCAGCGCCGCAAACCCGGCCGCGGCGGCGTTTGCGTCGGCGCCCTTCTCGAGTAGGAATTCAACCAGGTTGCCGTATCCGGCATGGGCGGCTAGAACGGTGGCGCTGACGCCCCACGCTTCGGCATCGTTGACGTCGGCGCCAGCTGCCACGAGCAGCTTCGCCGATGGGAGATCGCCGGCTCGCACGGCAAACATCAGCGCCGTATCGCCGCCCTGCGGGATAAAGCGGTTGTATTCGGGAAGGCCGTGCGGCGGCACGGCCATCATCTGGCTCAATACCTCGGACCGCACCTTGATGTCCGCCCCATGAGCGAGCAGCACTTTGACGACTTCAGAGTGCTTCTGGGCGGCCGCCCACATGAGCGCCGTCTGGCCGCGGGCCGCTCGCGCGTTCGCGTCGGCACCCTTGGCCAGCAACTGCTCGACGATGTCGGGATTGCCCGAGCGTGAGGCGACCATCAGCGGCGTCTCGCCACGCAGCAACGCCAGGTTGGGATCCGCCCCCGCCTGCAACAGTCTCCGGACCATCGCAGAGCTGCCATTCAGGCTGGCCGTCCATAACGGCGTCGCCCCAAGGTCGGTGGCCGCGTTCACCTTGGCACCGGAGCGGATCAACAGGTCGGCGCTGTCCAGATCGTCCCGGTAGCTGGCCCAGTGGAGGGCGGTCGTCCCGTCAGCCTCCGTCGCGTTGACGTTCGCGCCCTGTTGAACGAGAAGACGGAGTGCTACGGAGTCGGCGCGTTTCGCGGCGTCGATCAGGGACGGCCGGTCTCCGCCAGCGCCGATAAGCAGAATCGCCAGCTGTAGTGGAATCAACTTGCGCATGGTTAAGAACGGTCTAAAAGGTTCCCCCTAGACTCCTGATAGCGTATCGATCGGCAGCTGACCGGTGCTTCCGCCGATCCGTTCAACAGGGACGCCAAGCTTGTCCATCAGCGTCACCAACAAGTTGGCGATCGTGGGTTTGTCGGTGAACGACAAATGGCGGCCGCCCCTGAGCGTGCCTGCCCCGCCGCCGACGAGCATCAACGGCAGGTTGATCCCCGAGTGCCGAGTGCTGTTGGAGATTCCCGCGCCGTACAGAATCGTCATGTGGTCGAGAAGCGAACCGTCGCCGTCGGGCGTCGCCCGCAGCTTCGCCAGGTAGTTCGAGAAGAGCCCGGTGTGATACCGGTTGATCTTGGACATGTGCGCGATCAACTCCGGCACATCGTTGTGGTGCGACAACGGATGGTGGGCTTCGGCGACGCCGACCTGCGGATACGGACGCGCGCTCTGCTCCTTACCGATCATGAAGGTGATCACGCGAGTCAGGTCGGACTGAAACGCCAGCAGCTGCAAGTCCAGCATCAGGGCCAGGTGATCCTCAAAGACCGGCGGGACGCCCTGCGGTTCTTCGATTGCGGGCAGCTCGACGTCGTGCTGCTCCTCGGCCTTCTGAATGCGTCGTTCGACGTCGCGGATCGCGGTGGCGTATTCGTCGACCCTGACCTGATCCTGGGGCCCGAGCTGCTTTCTGAGGTCCGCCAGCTTTTGCGTCACGGAGTCCAGAATGCTCTTGTGCTGCCGTAACCTCGCTTCCCGAGCCGCCCTTTCCGTGCTGCCCGTGTCGCCGAACAGGCGTTCGAACACCGCTCGCGGGTTGTGCTCCATCGGCAGGGGTTGAGTAGGGCTGCGCCAGGAAATCGTGTGCGTGTAGGCGCAACTCAGGATGCCCGTGCACGCGCCGGCGTTGGCCGGCCCATCCATCGAGAGCTCGAGCGAGGCCACCTGGGTTTCGTTCGCGAACTGCCTTGCGAGCAATTGATCCACCGAAACGTCGGCAATCACCTCGACCTCGTTGCGTCCTCCTCGCGTCGTGCCGGTCAAGAAGGAACCCGAGGCCCCCGCATGGATGTAGTTCCAGCTGGTGTTGAGCCCGGATAACACGAGCATCTGGTCTCGGAACGGCGCCAGCGGTTCCAGAATCGGCGAAAGCTCGAATGCGTTCCCCTCCCCTTTCGGTGTCCAGGTACTGCATCGCCATCCCGTTGGGCACGTAGAAGGCCAGGAACCGATGCGCGGGCTTGGCAGCCGCCGTGACACTTCGCGACCAGACCGGGAGCATCGCGTCCAGGAACGGCAGCGAGAACGTCGCGCCCAGCCCTCGAAGGACGGTTCGACGCGGGAGTGATTTCGCAGTCAGAAAAGTCATCGGCAGTCTCCTGAACAGCAAACCCGAATGCTCCACCACGGAGGAAGTAGAGGACACGGAGGTTCAAACATGCTCCGTCAGGATACCTCCACCGTGTCCTCGGTGTCCTCCGTGGTGGAGAGTTTCATTCGGCGCCATGCTCACACTCAGTGCGACCTCTCCACCGTCGCCCGCATCAGAAACGTCGGACTCTTCACAATCCCAAGCACGATCGACGACCACCGGTAGTCGTCCCTGGCTGCGTCGTGGACGATTTTTCGCACGGCCGGCCGGTCGTAGTAGTCGAGCCGCCGCGCCAGCGCAAAGGCCAGAAGCTTCTCGGTGACGGTGCGCGCAAACTGCTCCGGGTCCTCGATCAGCACCGACCGCAGCCCAACGAGCCCTTCGACGTTTTCGCCACTTGCCGTTGTTCCACGCGAGTCGATCGGCCTTCCCGACTCATCGACAGCTCGCCACCCACCGATGGCGTCGAAATTTTCGAGCGCGAACCCGAGCGGATCGATGACGGAATGGCAACTGGCACAGCTGGCATCTTTGCGATGCTGGGCCAGACGCTCGCGGATCGTTGCGGGAACTTCACCGGGCTTGGCCTCGGCGAGATTCGTATCGACGCCAGGCGGCGGCGGTGGAACGGGCAAGCCAAAGATGTTGTTCAGCAGCCATTTGCCCCGCAATACCGGGGACGTTCGATCCGGGTACGACGTCGTCGCCAGCAGCGAGCCATGTGCGAGCAAACCGCCTCGCTGGTCGAGGTTCGGCAGCGTGATCCGCCGGAAGCGACTGCCGTAGATTCCTGGAATTCCATAGTGGCGCGCCAACCGCTCGTTGACGAACGTGTAGTTCGCCCGCAAGAGGTCCAGCACGCTTCGATCCTCGCGCACCGTGCTGGCCACGAACAGCTCCGTCTCCTGTTCGAACGCCTCGAGGAGGCTGTCGTCGAAGCTGGGGTACAGATCCGGATGGACGACCACCTCACCGATCCGCCGGAGATTCAGCCATTGGGCGGCGAAATTGTCCACCAGCGTATCGATGGCGCGGGGATCGGCCAGCATGCGTCGCACCTGCTGTTCCAAAACGAGCGGCTTGGTCAATTGTCCGCGCTCGGCCAGGTCCAGAAGGCGTTCGTCGGGAATGCTGCTCCACAGAAAGAACGACAACCGCGAGGCGACCTCGAGGTCGCTCAAGCGATACGCTGCGTGCGAAGGCGGACCCTCGCCAATCGAAGGCCGTTCGCGATAGACGCGCAGCAGGAAGTCCGGGTCGACGAGGATTCGTTCGAGGGCAAACTGGATCCCCGCGTCAAAACTTCCAGGGCTTCCGCCTTCGCGTCGGCCGCTCGAATAGAATTCGAGCAGCGTCTGCACGTCTGCCTCGGTCACCGGGCGGCGATACGCCAGGCGCGCCATCCTCGCGAGAATTCTCCTCGCGCAAGGCAGGTCATCGATCACTCGCGGGGGCCCCTCGAGCCCCGCGCCGCTTCGCTCGCGCTGCGACTCCTGTGCTTTTCTGGGCTCACAGACGAAAATTGCGCGCCGGCTCGGCGTGTCCTTCGCTGGGCCCGCCACCTGGTACGGCCCGGCGATCTGTACCGATCCCACGCTGGCGTACCCCATGTAGATTTGGTCGTTCGTCAGGACCCTCCCTCGTTGTTGTGGCTGCGGCAGGCCTTCCGGCTCCCACAGCTCTCTCACGAACGACACGCCAACGACGTGCGGACCGGCCGAGACCGGCGCGCGGACCTCGAGCCCTGAGTCGCCGCCAGTCTGCATGTACTTTTCCCATTCGGGCGCGCCGGCGAAACCAGGTTCGCCGTCACCAGCGTAGCTGGCGGCCGCGGGTCGGCCAGGGGCGTCGCCTCCGACGATGAACCGTTTCTGCAGCTTGCCGTCAAGCCGGACATCGAGCTGCTGCGGCCAGCCCATGCCCATGATGTAGTCCTGATACTGCCGCCTGAGGCGAACCTTGATCAGGTACTCACCATCAACCGGAAAGTCGAAACGAATTGCCATGCCACCACGGGATCCGAACGGCAGGTCCTCGCTTTGGCGGTCGTCTTGTACGACGTGCAGCGGAATCTCGAACGTCTGCAGGCTCGGATTTGCGGGAGGCAGTCCGATCGCGAGCCGCGTCACCTGGCGGGCCGCCGACAGATAGCGTTCCAAGTGGGCGGTCGAAATCATGAGGACGTCGGCGACGTTGTCGAAACTGCCGTCGGCGGTGTCGTCGCCCGGCAAGAGCGACTTCACGTCAACGCTGCGCGGGTCGAGCGCGAACAAATCGAAAATCGCGCGGCTGTATTCAGTGCGATTGAGACGGTGGACGGCGCTCATCCGGCCCGGGTTCGGGTTCGCCGTCCACGCGCGATCGATGTCGGTTTCCAACTGATTCGCCAGGGCGCGATATATGGCGGCATCGGGTCGAGGACGCCCGGGCGGCGGCATCGAGCCGGCCCGGAGCTTCGCAATCACCCGCTCCCACACTTCGGGGTTGGCGCCGGGCTTGGTGACATCGAAGGTGTCGAGCGCGAGGCCGGAGGTCCGTAGCCGCTGGTTGTGGCAAGTAATGCAGTACTTGTCCAGAATCGCCTGAGACGTCGAGGGCTCGCTTGCCGCCGGGGTCGGCTGTTGGGCTGAAGTTCGGGTTGGGGAAAGCGTTGCGGCGAGGGAGATTGCGACGAAAAGCACGAAGATCGACGCCCGGCCCACATGCGTGCGTCGTCTGGAAGTCTGCCGAGTTCCGTGCCCAATTGCGTGCATGCGCCAGGCCCGAACCCGGGTCATTCTGCCTGATACGGGGGGGAGAAGCAAAGACAAGGGTTCCAAGGGTTCAAGGTTCAAGGGTTCAAGGTTCAACGTTCCAAGGTTCAGGTCGCCGAGTTTCCAGGCATCTGCCCGTTTATACTGACTGCCCGCCACAACAGGGAGTTTGGATGCCCCTCGCCGTCGGCGTGAGGCTGGGACCGTACGAGATTAACGCCTGGCTCGGCGCCGGCGGAATGGGGGACGTGTATCGCGCCACGGACACGCGACTCGGTCGAAGCGTCGCGATCAAAGTTCTTCCCGATCACGTGGCGGGCACGCCCGCCCGGCGTGCGCGGCTCGCTCGTGAAGCCCGTGCGGTCTCGCGTTTGTCCCACCCCTCAATTTGTACGCTCTACGACGTCGGTGAACAGGATGGCTTCCAGTTCATCGTGATGGAGTATCTCGACGGAGAAACGCTATCGCAGCGGCTGCGACGCGGGCCTCTCCCGATCGCCGAGGTCTCACGCGCGGGAGTCGAGTTCGCCGACGCCCTGGATCACGCCCATCGCCACGGCATCATCCATCGGGATCTCAAGCCGGCGAATGTCATGCTGACTCGTACCGGCGTCAAGCTGCTGGATTTTGGTTTGGCCCGCATTGAATCCCCGACGGCGAAGGCCACCGATACTGGCGGCTGCCGAGGCATCATCGGCGACTGAAAGCCTGACCGAAGAGGGCCTGATTCTCGGGACCGTGCAGTACATGGCGCCGGAACAACTCGAAGGCAAGCGTGTAGACGGCCGCACGGACATCTTCGCGCTTGGAGCGGTGTTGTACGAAATGGCTACGGGTCGACCCGCCTTCGAAGGCACGAGCAAAGCCAGCATGATTGCGGCAATCCTCGAGCGAAATCCAGCGCCGGTGTCGCTCGCGCGCAAGGCTGCGACCGGTGATGAACTCGACGCGCCGCTTCTGGATGAGATCGTCGCGAAAGTGTCTCGCGAAGAATCCGGACGAGCGATGGCAGTCGGCGGGCGATCTGTGTCAGGCGTTGAAGTGGGCTCGAGCAACAGCCGCCACGCGAGGCCCTTCGCGAATCGACTTCCGCGTCGCTGGGCAGATTACCGTCCCGGCTGGATCGCCTGGAGCATGCTCGATGCTGGCGAGTCTCACAGCCGTGGCGCTGCTGGTGAACCGCGAACGCGTGCCGAGCGCTGCTCGACCGTTGCGCTGGCTGGTGACGGCACCGGAAGGCTCGACCTTCGATCCGTCCGGCTACTCGATGGCCGTGTCGCCCGACGGCACTCACCTCGCCTTTATTGCGTCATCGGAAGGCGGCGACAATGCCCTGTGGGTCCGTCCGCTCGATTCGGTCGTCCCGCGAAAGCTGGCGGACGGCGCCGCCCAACCATTCTGGTCGTCGGATAGCCGCTCCATCGCTTTCGACGGCGGCGGTCAATTGAAGAAGGTCGATCTCGCCACCGGATTGGTGAAGCCGCTGGCCGATACATTCGTTCAGTCGGGTTCCTGGAACCGAGCGGGCGTGCTGCTGCTCGGGCTGCCCAGGGGAGAACGGCGATACAACCCACCTGGGCTGTACACCGTTTCTGCTTCCGGAGGGCACGTTGACGCGCGCGACGACGCTCGATCCTGGACGGGCGGAATTCGATCACATTCTTCCCCATTTCCTGCCCGATGGCCGGCGCTTTCTTTTCATGGCACGAAGTAACGATCCAGATCAGGACGGAATGTTCTACGCGGGATCGCTCGATTCCTCCGAGAGAGTGCAGCTGATCCAAAGCCGGTCGCGTACAGGTCTACGCCTCCGGCTACCTGCTGTTCATGAGAGACAAGACGCTGCTTGCCCAAAGGTTCGACCCAGCTGACCTGCGGCTGGAGGGAGAGCCCGCAGATGGTCGCTGAAGGACGTGGAAACGGGGCCACTGAACTCCGCTTTCTCAGTCTCCGAGACCGGCGTGCTGGCCTATCGTCCCTCCAGACAGACAGAGCTTGTCTGGTTCGATCGAAGTGGCCGGTCGCTCGGCTCAATCGGAGAGCCCGGGCACTACGCCAACCCGGTCCTCTCTCCTGACGAGCAGCGGGTTGCTGTGAGCCGGCAGGACGCGCCGGGCGGCCAATGGAACGTGTGGTTCATCGACCTCAGACGACGTGTGCCGTCGAAGTTGACGTTCGGCGAAACCCCGAGGGCATGCCGCTGTGGTCGCCCGATGGAAGCCGCGTCGTTTATCGATCTGGCGCATCTCTCGTCATGAAAGCGTCGAATGGCACGGGGCCTGAAGCGCGGCTGGCAGAGCACCTCACATCCTTCGACAACCCGCTCGACTGGTCATCGGATGGAATGCTTCTGTTTACGTCGTTCGATTCGACAAGCAGCACCGACCTCTGGCTGTTGCCACTGGACGGCGACCGACAACGGATGCCGCTGCCGCACTCCGGAAGCCGATGGGGCGTGCAAGCGCAGATATCACCTGACGGCCGCTGGCTGGCGTATGCGTCCAACGAAAGCGGCAGATACGACGTCTACGTCCGTCCGTTTCCCTCCGGGGAGGGCAAGTGGTTGATCACGCCGAGCGGTGGCGTCCGAGCCGTCCTGGCGCCGCGACGGGAAGGAATTGTTTTATCTCGCAGCGGACGGGTCCCTGATGGCAGTGACCGTCACAACCAAGCCGACCTTCGAGGCGGCGACACCGACTCGGCTCTTCGAGACGAAAATGTCGACGCTGGTGAACACGTCTTTCACGAGGAACCAATATGTGGCGAGCGCCGACGGCCAGCGCTTCCTCGTCAATCAGCCGACCGGCACGCCCGCTTCCATCGTCGTCGTGGTCGACTGGCCGGCAGGATTGAAGCATCGCCAGTAACCTGCCTTCAGCGCCTGACAAGTGCCAGTTGGTGATTCCGCGAATAGCAATCCACACCGGCACTGGCTCGACACGCCCACTCCCCGATATCGATCTGATACGGTTCGCTGGGACAGTAAACGAAAGACCCATTCAAGGATGTCGTGATCCCCGTCGAGCCGAACGACCCCTCGGCACCTCCGAGGAAAGCGAGATAGGTCGTCTCGCCCAGATGCTCCACGATTCCGAACGCTAATGCTTCCGTAGTCGCCGGCCATCCCAATCCCAAACTGGTTGTAAGTGCACGATTGCCGAGGCTGGACCCGGGGGGCACGGGACCAACGGCAAGAACCGGGCACCGCTCAGACTCACCAGAAAAGAAACTCGACCGTCCGCCCGGAACGATCGTCGCCGTGTAGGTGCGCGTTCGCGCCTCGGCGGGCAAGTCGGTGCAAGCGGTGTCGGCGGTCAACGTCAGCGGTGTACTCTCCCGCGATATTCACACGATGGACCGAGCGGTTCAAGGTGGAACCCCAGCGACCAGTCGCTCCCTGGGTTTCCGGAAGGAGGAGGTATGGTACGGGGCGAGAACAGGTCTCGTTTCTCGCTGAGTACCCGTCCTTCGACGCTGTAAGGGTGATGTTGCCCGTGAAAGTTCCGGGCATCGAAAATCGGCCGGCTTGATCGGTTGTTGCAACCGTGCCTGCCCTTGGCCCGTCGATGACCTCCACGTGGGAGCCGGCCAGAGGTCTGTCAGCGGTGTCACTCACGGCACCCGACAGCCGAAAGTCCTGGAATGCTGGCGCAACCGGGGGCGGCGTTGCCTGCACGGGAGGCGTCGGCTCGACCGGCGATTCGCGATCCCTACATCCAAGGAACGACAGAGTGATGGCGACCAGACCGACGGCAGCGTAGAAGTCGATGTCGCTCCATCGAACTCCCAGCGCAAACGATTGCGCAAGGAGAGGCCGTGGGTCTTTCCGATTTCTTTCGTTTTTCTTGAATCCGATGTTCGATTCCGCGGACTGGTAGAATTGGGTCCGCCGCCAACCCTCGCGGCCCTCACAACTTCGTCATTTCCTCAGGCGTTGACGGCCGGGAAGGGCGATGAGCCTGCGTTTCTGCGGTTGCACGCTCGATGTCGAGGCGCGCCGGCTGTTCCGCGGCGCGGACGAAGTGCACCTCTCACCAAAGGCATTCGAGACGTTGCGCGCACTGGTCGAGAACCGTCCCCGCGCTATGTCGAAGGCCGAGCTGCTCCGGCGGGTGTGGCCGGATGTCATCGTCTCTGAGGTGAGCCTCGCTCGGGTCGATCAACGAAATTCGAGAGACGTTGGGAGACGACCGACAGGGCCGGATAGTCCGCACGGTTCATTCACACGGCTACGCGTTCGTGGCCGAGATCGAAGACAGTGGTTTCAGGTCAGCGGTCCGGGAGTCTACGAAGGAATCGAGTCGGGCTGGCTGATCTCCGCGACGCGTACACTGCCCCTGCTACGAAGGGGAGCAGATCATCGGCCGGGATCCGGCGCTCGAAATCTTTCTCGATTCGCCCAAAGTGTCCACGGCGCCACGCGCGAATCGATATCAAGGGCACTCAGGCAACGATTGAAGATCTCGAATAGCAAGAATGGAACCTTCGTAGAAAACGCCAGGGTCCAGGTTCCGACGGCCCTCCATCACGGCGACGAAATTCGGATCGGCCGATTCAAGTTCGTCTTCCAGCTGGAAGAGTCCATCGGATCGACCGAAACCGAAATCTGAATTGTTTCACGTGTTTTCGCGGAGTTGCCTCGCTCGCTCGACGAAGGACGATCAGCGACAGATCATCGTGCGGTCGTGCGTCGCCCACGAACTCGTCGACCGCCGCGACTAGGGACGTACCGATGTCCTTGGCGGACGTTCGCGCCAGCGCTGGCAGCTGAGCCTGCAAGCGCTCGTCACCGAAGAACTCCTCGCCGTCGTTTGTTGCCTCCGTCAATCCGTCGGAAAACACGATCATCGTGTCGCCGTCGGCCAGCTCGACGCATTGTTCGAAGAATGTCGCCTCTGGCAGCATGCCGAGCGCCATCGACCCCGTCGGCAATTCTTCGATCCTCTCGCGACGTAAGACGAGAGGCGGCAAGTGGCCGGCATTGAGCAGGCGCACAGAGCCGGACTGCGCACACACCTCCAGATAGACCAGCGTCGCGAACCGGTTGGGAAGGCCATCGCGGCAAAGAATACGATTCATCCTCTGTCCGAGCGCCGCGAGCGTGATCTCTTCGTTGGCCAGCGCTCGAAGCGTTGACTGGAGCTTGGCCATCAGCAAGGCTGCTGGCAGTCCTTTGCCAGCCACATCGCCAAGCGCCAAACCGAATCTCTGAGGGTCCACCGGGACGTAATCCACGAGATCGCCGCCGACGTCGTTCGCTGAGCGCGTGAAGAGCCAGACGTCCCACTTCGGGATCTGTGGGCTCGTCTCCGGCATCAAGGCTTGCTGGACCGAACGGCCGGCCGCGAGCTCGTCTCGGGCCACCAGCTTGTCCTTGAGCTCGAGCATCAGGATGAGGACAAGCGTGGCGATGCCGAGCAACGGGAAATGAATACTGATGGTGGTCGTCTGTCCTTGGCGCTCGATATCGGTCGCTTGCAACATGAACAGAACGCTCAGTGCAAAAAGCACGCGACGGGCGGGTGTGAGTTTGAGAAAGAGGCTCCTCAGCAGCCAGAACGCCAGCTTGATCGTCCGATGGAATTTGCCCATTCCGCGAAGCTGCTCTTTCGCCTGCGCGTCGAGATAGAAATCCTGTAGCTCGAGAAAGGTGCGCGTAACCGTTCGTTTGAAGCCGTAGCGCTGGAGATCGGTCCAGAGATGCTGTGCATCCTCGCGCAGCGTCCGAAAGAGAGGAGGACTTTGTCGGATTCCGGATTCGACGTTCGCCATACCTTGCTGACTATAACGGCAGTTGCGGACATTTTCTCGTTCCCGCCTATGGCACCTGGCGAACCTTGGAACCTTGGAACCTTGGAACCTTAAATATCGATGAACCGCCTCCGCTCATCAGGTCCAGGGATGGGGCAGCTCTCGTATCGACCGAAGAGCCGATAGCGGTTTCGAGCGATGACGTCGTAACTCCAATCCAGCACGCCTTTCGGCAAAATACCGAACACGCCAAGCCAGCTCCACGGCGCGCCGACCGCTTTTATGATGAACAACGCAGCCTCGGCCTTCGAGAGCAGCTCCGGCGACCCGCTTCGGTAGTTCGTCACGACGTAGAACGTGTCCAGATCGTCGGGCTCTCGACCGAACCGTTTGACAAGCGATCGGCCTGTCTCGCTCTGGAGCGACGCGAAATCAAAGACACTTCGGGAGTCGCGCGAAAGCACGAATTGATTCACTCTGTTGCACAAGCCACAGATGCCGTCGTAGAGAATCACGTGCTCGCCGGGCGACGAGCTGGGCTGTGGCACCGCTACTGCTGTCATGGTCGTCTTGGAATTGTACGGGAGTTGCGTCGCTCGAGAGGGCCTCTGTCTTTCGGGCGCTTATGGCGCTATTTCGAATCGTTAGCGGCATTGCTCGTGTTGTCGGAGCTCAGCCATCAAGACCGGACTCGAGGTGCTCGCCGAACTGAAAGACCCTGCGAACGGCGCCGCTCCATTCTGCACATCGAGCCGATCCCGGTAACCTTTGAGCGGCTTACTCCGCTTCGAGAGAACCTGCCGATCATGTCGGCGGCCTACGCCATCTGATCGGAGGTATCGGCGGCATGCGGTTTTACGCGGCAATGGCGCCCGGGAGATATCGAGGCGGGAGCCCTGTGGTGCTGTTTCGAACCGTGACACCGAAACATTCGGGCTGTGGAAGCTTTGTGAGTGGAGAGGGGAAGGATCAGCCTTGCTTCGCCTGGAATCCGATCTTTTCTCGAATCGCTTCAGGCAGGTTCGCCAAAATGTGTTCGTGACGGATGAGAATCGCCTTGATCTGCTCGAGGTCCCGTCGAATCTCCGCCATCTGCTTGGAGTTCTCCCGCATATCCCCCACGAACGCGGCCTGGTTCTGGATCAGAAGAGCCATCGCCTCTTCGAGATGACTATTTCGTTGCACCTTAGCTGGCATTCTTCTTTCCATTCTAGGCCGGGCGAGGATGAGCCTTGCAACGGGCCGAACCAATGTGCCTTTTGGGCGTGCCGTTACGCAGTCACAGAATGCTTTGCCTTCGCGTGACGACGATGCTACCGTCGTCAACCGCCCTTGATGCTCGCGGTCGACGGCTGTGAAACATGCGAACCAGACGTCTCCCGACTTGTGAAGAAACTGCCACGCACGAGCGAGCGCCCGCTCGCCTCTCGGCACATCTGCATCGGCACCGCATCTGCATGTGCTCGAGGAATGCCCATGACCGATGACGAATTGAACGCCCGCTTTGCTTCAATCGAGGCGTCGATCAAGGCCGAAGGGGTCGTGACCCGGCGTTATTTCGACGTCGTGGCCGACGGCCTGAAGGTCGAGATCAAAACCATCGCAGAAGGCCACGATGCCCTGCGGCAGACGACGGACGACTTGAAAAAGGGGCTAACGCGCGTCGAGGCAGGCCAGCAGCGCCTGGAGATCCGGCAGCTCGCCCTCGAACATCGACAGGGGCGTCTGGAAGATCGTCAAGAGAGGCTGGAAGAACGACAAGGAAAGCTGGAAGAGCGACAAGGGAACCTGGAAGGACGCCAGGAAACGCTCGAGGGCCAGCAGAAGGAGCTCGTCGGCGCACAGCGAGCCCTCACGACCGAGGTGCGGCTATTGGCAGCCCGTCTTCCTGCCTAACGATTGGAACTGGTCCAGACTCGCCGCAGCAACGATTGCCGGCGGGGCTGAAGCCCCGCCCCTACCGCTCCGGTTCCCAATGGCCTGTGCTCGGTGAATCACTATCGCCACTCGCGGGTGGCCGCGAACGGGGCCGCCCCGCCGGGCGCGGAGGCGTCTCCCGTGACAAGCGTTTTTCGCCGAGCACCCGGTGGGGCTGTTCGCGGACAGGACCCGCCTGAGGCGTACTGATTCAGCCAATACGGTCCATTAGTCGCGGAGCAGCGTTAATTCCTAAGGCATTCTACGGCGCCGCGCACGCCCAGTTCGCAGCGTCCTTGAGATCACCGGCGCCCTTGTACTTCGCGTACTGCGGGTACGGGCAGATCGGACGCGTGAGACCCGACTGGGGATTGGAGCCCATCATCTGCGAGGGCGCGGTCCCTTTCTCGCGCCACTGCTCGAGCGTGCCAATCAGATCGAACGTGTTCGGCCCGTCGCCGCCGCGACAGTGAGCCATGCCGGGAACCATGAAGAGGCGCGTCCAATCGCTCTGGTTCTTCCCCATCTTGTCGAGGACGCTCTCGTAGTAGAGCACCGTATTCTCCGGTGTAATGGAGGTGTCGCCCCAGCCCGTATAGAGAAGCAGCTTGCCGCCGTGGGCCTTGAACTTGCCGAGATCCGGATCGACTGCGTCCACGAAGCCAATCTTCTTGTCGATGATCGGCATGTCGCGATCGAGATCGAACGTGTTCCAGTCGTACTCGGGGTTTTGGAACGCCCAGATTCGGACTGTGTCGGTAATCTGGGTTGGAGGGCCGCTCTGAAGCGCAGGGATCCGATTGCCGAGCGCCTGGCCCGAGAAAACAAGCTCGCCCTTGCTGTTCTTCAACCCGCCGTAAAAGGCTTCGATCGACTTCAGTTGCGGTCTCGTCAGACAGTTGTCTCCATCGGCGCCTTCGCAGAGCAATGTTGAGAAGTCGAAGGTGCACTGGCGCGGATTATTCAGGAAGCCTTCCTTCAGCGTGTCGCATTTCTTCATCACCGCATCGGTGACCATTTGCGCCTTGGTCTCCGGGAGGGCCTGATCGGGGTTTCGGGCCAGGTGGACTCGGCGCGCAAAGCCGGCTGTGTGCATGTGGATGTGCCGGTTGGCCAGCGCGCCTCCGATAATCCCGTCGTAATCTTCCGGATACCTCTGCGCGGCCATCACCGCCTGGCGTCCGCCCGTGGAGCAGCCCTTGAAGTACGCGTACTGCGCGGGCCGGTCGTAGAACTCCTTCACCAGCTGCTTGGACTTCACGGTCATTTCGTGGACCGCGCGATAGGCGAAGTCGACGATCTTTTCAGGATGACCGAGCGCGAACATTCCGTTGGGGCCGTCAGCCGCCGTGTGCCCGGTGTCGGTGGCGACGGTCGCGTAGCCGCGTCGCAGGGCGATCTGCATGTCCCCGTATCCCTGAATCGATCCGGCGAACCCGCCGTTTCCCACGGCGAGGAGCCTTCCATTCCAGTTCTCCGTCGGCATCCACAACTCGGCGTTGATGTGGGAATCCGACGACGGCTTGAGCACCATCTTGACGCGGCAATGCTGCGGAATCGGCTCGGGGGGTGGCGGCGGTGCCCCTCCCTGCCTGGCGCCAGCTGCGCCGGGACCTCCCTGACGCGCGCCGGCTGGTGGAGCCGGCGGTGGCGGTGGAACGAACACGCCCGCCTGGACTACATCCGCGGACGCGATGGTGGCCTGCGAAAGCGAGATCGAACGCAGCCCCTCGCACTGCGTGGCGCCGGCGGCCGTCAGCAGCATGAGACCCAGACTTCCGAGCATTGCGACCTCCAATTTTGAACGGACGCGCCTTCCAGATGAGCTGTGGGCAGAAAGAACAAGATCGCCCACAACGGGGCCGATTATAGGGGCAAAGCCGCAGCGGGCTCCCCTCAGTTCTTTGCTCTACGGTTTGAGGTGGAGCTTCGTTACAATGCAGCGCCAGACCGCCCGGAAAAGGCGCCTGAATGATGCCAGGTGAGTGATGAGTTTGAGGCCATCCGCTGTCGTCGTTGTCGTTGCCGCGATATGCCTCTGGTTCGCGAGCCCCGGTAGAGCACAGAACCAGGATCGGTACAAGGTGCGGTTGTCCACCATCCCGATGGACGGTGGCATGCGGGAGACGGTAGCGGGATCAGGCTCCGCGTCGGCCACGTTGGCCGGCTCGAAGTTGACGATCAACGGAACGTTCGAAGGCCTCCGTTCGCCTGCCACCGTGGCGCGGCTTCATGGCGGATTGGCGATGGGGGTGCGCGGAGCGTCGTTTGCCGAGCTCACGGTTTCAAAGGGTACAGGAGGCACTGTGACAGGCTCGGTGGATCTGAGCGCGGAACAGATCCAGAACCTTCGAGCAGGCCGGATGTACATTCAAATTTCGAGTGAAAAGGCCCCGGACGGCAATCTCTGGGGTTGGCTGCTGCGGTAGCCCGTTATGCGCTTTCAGCGAGACCTTTGTACTCATTACGGTGAGCCGCATAACGGGCGAGGCGCGCACCGCGCGCCTGCGAGGGAGCGGCGCGGGGCGTCGGGGCCCCCGCCCCTCGACTGCGCTCAGGGCGCCCTGAGCAGGAGTCGAAGGGCGCAAGCGACCGAGCCGGGGTGTGGGGCGGAGCCCCACGTGGGCTAGGAGGCACAAGGGTATGCGCAATTCCAGACATCACTCCATACGGGCCGTGCTGGTCTCGATGGTGATGGCTTTCGGGGGCCTCATTCTAGCGGGGCAGCAAGGCGCCGGGGCCGGCCGATACACGGCCGCACAAGCGGCCGCAGGCCGCACCGTGTATCAAGCGCAGTGCGCAAGCTGCCACTTGCCGGATCTGAAAGGACAAGGTGATGCCGCGCCGCTCGCCGGCTCCGAATTCATGGATGCCTGGGGACGGCGCTCGACGCGCGAGCTCGCTTCGTTCATGCAGCTGACGATGCCGCCGGCGCGGCCCGGGGGACTCAGCCAGGACGACTACGTCAACATCATCGCATTCGTGCTGCAGGCGAACGGTGCGGCCGCCGGAACTCAGACGTTCACAGCGGCGACGGAAGTCGCCATCAACTCCGTCGCGACTGGCCAGGTCCGCCAAGCGCCGCGCCGCAACAGGCAGGACGGTCAGGGCAACCCGCACAAGGCGAGGGCGCCGCGCCGCCTGCCGCGGCGCGGAGGGCGAGGTCGAGGTGCGGCACCACCGCCGGTCGGCGATCACTGTCGCCGGCGAGGTGAAAAACTACGTGCCCGTTACCGACGCGATGCTGCGTACGCCCGAGCCCCAGGCGACTGGCTCATGATTCGCCGCGACTACCAGCGTCGAATTACAGTCCGCTGAACCAGATCACTGCCGACAACGTCCGCGATCTGCGCCTGCAATGGATTTGGGCGATGAACGAGGGCGGGGCGAATCAGCCGGCGCCGCATCGTCCACAACGGGATCATCTATCTCAATAATCCGGCAACATGATGCAGGCGACTCGATGGCCGGACCGGCGATCTGATTTGGGAGAACCGCTACGGCACAGAACGCGAACGGCGCCGCGATGCGCGGGCATCGTCATCTATGACGACAAGGTGTTTGCGGCAACGAGCGATGCGCGCCTGGTGGCGCTCGACGCCAGGACCGGCAAGACCGACTGGCAAACGACTATCGGCGATCGGTCGAAGGGCAACTACGGCACCAGCAGCGGCCCGATCGTGGCCAAGGGCAAGCTCATTCAGGGCCTTGGCGGCTGTTCGACCTACCGCGAAGAAAAGTGCTTCATCAGCGCGTACGACACCGCCACTGGCAAAGAGCTTTGGCGGTTCAACACGATTCGCGAAGCAAGGCGAGCCTGGCGGCGACACCTGGGGCCCGCTTCCCAATCTGTTCCGCGCCGGCGGCGAATCGTGGATTACGGGCAGCTACGATCCGGACCTGAATCTCACCTATTGGGGAACCGCGCAGGCCAAGCCATGGATGCCGATCAGCCGGGGCATGTCGATCAAGGACGATGCGCTCTTCACCAGCTCGACGCTGGCACTGGATGTCGACACCGGCAAGCTGGCCTGGCACTTCCAGCACGCGCCGGCGGAGGCGCTGGATCTCGACATCGTGTTCGAGCGCCTGCTCGTCGACGACAACAACCAGAACCTGGTCTTCACCGTCGGCAAGGACGGCATCTTGTGGAAGCTCGATCGGAAGACCGGCAAGTATCTCGGCGCACAAGGAAACCGTGTTTCAGAACGTGTGGGACCGCTTCGATCCGCAGACCGGCAGGCCCTCCTACCGCTCGGACATTCTGGAGCACAAGTTCGGCGAGTGGGTCCAGGGATGTCCGAGCACGGAAGGCGGCCACAACTGGCCGGCGTCGAGTTATCACCCGGGCACCAACCAGCTCGATCATCCCGCTCAGCCAGAGCTGCCTCGAGATCAGCGCGCAGCGGGTCGAGCAGAAGGAAGGCGGCGGGAGCGGCGGCGGAGCGGGCCGGCGCTTCTACGAAATGCCGGGCTCGGACGGCAACATCGGCAAGCTGGCCGCGTTCGACGTGAGAACGATGAAGGAAATGTGGTCGTACGAACAGCGCGCGCCGTTCATGACGGCCGCGATCTCGACGGCCGGCGGCGTCGTGTTCGCCGGCGATCTCGATCGCCGAGTTCAGGGCGTTCGACGTCAAGACCGGCGAAGGTGCTTGTGGGAGACGCGGCTGGCGACATCGGTGCAGGGATTTCCCGGTGACGTTCAGCATCGATGGGAAACAGTACGTCGGCCGTCACGACGGGAAACGGCGGCGGCAGCCCGCGGCTGGTGCCCGCGACCATTGCGCCGGATCTGCATCCGCCGCCGACCGGGAACGCGATGTACGTGTTCGCGCTCCCAGACAGGCGATGACGAGTGGCGCAATCGACGGGCGAAACCAATCACCACACGAGGAACGCTTTCCTCCGCGTCCTCTGTGGTGGAGAGTTGATTCTGAACACACGTTCTCGGTTTTCTAACTTCAACAGACCGGTCTCGGAGGCACCATGCACAAGCGTTCAGCCATCATCGTCCTGTCCAGTCTCATCAGTTTGACGGTCGCCAGCCTGGGGGTTTTCCAGAACGCGGGCGCAGCGCAAACGCCACCACCCGCGCAGGGCGGCGCCCCGGCCGGCGCTCGCGGTGGCCGCGGTCCGGCGCCCACACCACCGTGCGGACCGAACCTGCCGGCGGACATCAAGAACGTGGCGAAGGACTCGCGGTGTTTCGAGTTACGAACCTACACGGTGCGGGAGGGCAGCTCGATCGACCTTTTGCACTCCAGGTTTCGCGACCACACCAACGCGCTCTTCAAGAAGCACGGCATGACCATCGTCGGGTTCTGGCAGCCTGTCAACAAGCCCGACACGCTGATCTACATACTCGCGTACAAGGACGCGGCAGCCAGAGATGCGGCGTGGGCGGCGTTCGGCGCCGATCCCGAATGGGTGAAGACGCGCACCGAGATGCAGGTCAATCTGCAAGTCGATAACGTCTTCATGGTCTCCACCGATTACGGCCCGGTCAAGTGAGTTGCAGTCGTTGGCGGGCGCTTTCGGGGCACGTCGAACGATGTCGCATCCGGTTGTGAAGGAGGCCGAACGGATGACGTAGGTTCCCGGGCCGGAGATCTTCAGAGCCTGGTCAGACTGCAACGAATCAATCCGGGGGAGTTTCGCATCGCGATCATGACCCTGCTTGGCGTCATCACTATCGGTGTGCTGCCGGGTGTCGTCGTCGCCGTCGGGGCGGCGCTTGTCCAGCTGCTTGCGCGAGCCTCGCACCCGCACGACGCACTGTTCGAACGCACGGGCCTCGACGAGCAGCTTGGTGCCGGGCGTATTTTTCCAACTGTCAGGGACGCCGTCGAGAATCTTGTCGACAAGCAGATCAGCACCACTTAATCCCCCTGGAGGGCTGTGTCCCGTCTCCCGGCGTGGCCCTTGTGTTGGCGCAGCTGTGGCGGAAGCCCTGTGGAGGTGGCCGACGCAATCGCCTGACCGCGCGAGAAGGCGCAGGGGAGCCGCGAGGCTGAGCGCCGGCCCGAATGAGCTTGACCTTGCACCTAGGATGGGGCGTTCGCGCCCAGCGAACGCCAAAGGGCGCGACCCTCGCGTCACACGGCCCGCACCGGCCCTCGCAGCGCCGGGGTCCCCAACGCGGCAGCCGCGTTGGGGTGGAGCGCGTCCGGCCACCGGAACCGGGATTCCCGCCACAGCTGCGCCAACGCGAGTGCGCACGGGTTATGTTGGCGAGTACTACGGTGGACATCTCTGACATGGAGGTCAAACCAAGATAAAGACAGGACTCCTCAGTGTCCTCCTCGTCCTACGCGGTCGCAGAGTGTGCGCAATCGCGGGACACTTCCGATACACTCGTCTTTTCTCGGCCCGGAGTTCACCGTCTTCGCTTCCAAGGAGGTCGTTCATGACGCCTCGACTTCTTACAGCCGTGGCTGCGTCCATCGCGCTATCGCTGGCATCGGCGGCTGCCGCTCAGACCAGGAGTACTCCGCGCACGCCGTGGGGCGATCCGGACCTGCAAGGCATCTGGACCAATGCCACACTGACGCCTCTGCAGCGACCGGCCGAGCTCGCGGGGAAGGAATTCTTCACGCCTGAAGAAGCGCTCAAATGGGAGCAGCAGCGCGTCGAGCAAACCGATGTGGACCGAAATCGACGGGCCGGCGAAGTCGGCGCGTACAACAACGTGTTCTTCGAACGCGGCTCGCGGGGCGTCAAGAGCCGGCGCACGTCGCTGATCGTCGACCCGCCTGACGGCCAGATTCCCTCCATTGCTGCCCGAGGCCCGAAAGATGGTCGAGACGCGACAACGCGAAGCGGCCATCCGCCCCGCGGACGGTCCAGAAGACCGATGGTTGACCGAACGCTGCATCCTGTTCGGCGCGACCGTGCCAATGCTGCCCGAGCCCTACAACAACAACTACTCGATCTTCCAGGCGCCAGGGTTCGTGACCATCCTGGTCGAAATGAACCACGACGCGCGGATCATTCCGCTCGACGGGCGGCCGCCACTGTCGAAGGACCTGCAGCAGTGGACCGGCAGCTCGCGCGGACGCTGGGAGGGCAACACGCTCGTCGTCGAGACAACCAACTTGAAATTCAACCATCAGAGTCGATTCGGCGTGGGGTATCTGAACGGCTTGAGTGACAGAAACCTTCGCGTCATCGAGCGGTTCACACTCACCGATTCGAATACGTTGACCTACCAGGCCACGATTGAGGATCCAACAGTCTTCACCAGGCCGTGGACAGTCGAGCTCCCGATGGATCGGACGAAGGGTCCGGCATTCGAAGTGGCTTGTCATGAAGGGAATTACGGCATGGCCTACATCCTCTCGGGACATCGAGCGGAAGAGCGAGCCACTGACGGTTCAGCGCGCAAAGCAACGGAGTAGACCGTGAACCTACTTCCCTCGAGGACCGCCGTCGTTGCCACGCTGCTGCTCGTCCTCGCTGTCGCCACCAATCGCGCCCAACAGGTTTCCAATGGCGACGCCGCCAAATCGCCGGTCTTCGACTCGTACGTGCCGGGCCCGTGCTCTCCGACCGGCGCCCCGCACGGCGGATGCAATCGAGGCGAGCTTCATCAGATTCGCGTGGTAACCGTCGCCACGGGACTGGTGCGTCCCTGGCATATTTCGTTTCTGCCGGATGGCCGGACGATGCTGGTCACCGAATTGCCGGGACGACTGCGGATCATCCGCGATGGCACGCTCGATCCTCGGCCGATCGCCGGATGGCCGCCCGCCTCGCTCCAGGCCCGAGGGCTCAACTCGGTTGTGGTCCATCCTCGGTTCGCAGAGAACCATTTCCTGTACTTTTCTTACGTGAAGGGAGCCGACGCCCAGCGGACGACCGTCGCCCTGGCGCGAGGACGGCTGGACGAGCGGCGTTGTCAGATGTTCGGGAGATTTTCGTAGCCGACGCGTGGGGCACTGGCGCTCCGGCCGGACGGGCAGAGTTCGGACCCGATGGGATGCTGTACCTGACTGTCGGCGATCGCGATCGCATGGTCTTTACCGACGACAACGCAGCGCGCATCCTCGCCCAGGACCTGGGCAGCCACAACGGCAAGGTACTTCGACTCCGAGACGATGGCACGGCTCCGCCCGACAATCCGTTCGTCAACCGGCCCGGTGCGAAACCGGAAATCTATACCTACGGACATCGGAACGTGCACGGGCTGGCGTGGCATCCGCAGACCGAGGCGCTGTGGGCCGTCGAGATCGGACCGATGGGTGGTGACGAGCTCAACGTGCTGCGTCCGGGCCTGAACTACGGCTGGCCGCTCGTTTCGTTCGGAAGGGTCTACACAGGGAACACGGTCTCCGAACAATCGTGGTGGCGACCCGGCATCGAGATGCCAGTGATGTTCTGGATGCCGGCGATAAGTCCCTCCAGCATCACTTTCTACACGGGCGATCGATTTCCTGCGTGGAAAGGACACCTCTTCATCGGCGCGCTCAGCGGCCAACAGATTCAGCGGGTTGCGTTCAATCAGCCGCTCCCCCAGCAGGAACGACGCGAATCGCTGCTGACCCAACTGGACGTGAGATTTAGAGACGTGCGCCAAGGGCCCGACGGGTTTCTCTACGTCGCTACCGAACGCCAAAGTCAGAACGGTCCGGGCAGCGTTCAGGAAGGCGTGGCGGACGGGACGATTCTGCGCCTCGAGCCCGTCCAATGAGGCGCTATCGACGACCTGCGTCCAGAAGCTCGTAAATCCGCGTCACGCCGATGAGCGGGACGCCCGGGCCCTGGATGCCTGGGAAATGTTCCTTGTGCTTCGTCAGGTCGGCCCGCTTCGCGGCTTCCTCCGCCGGGACGCCCTGCTGTTTCATCCGGCTGACTTCGCTCCACACATCGCGTAGGTACGCCTGAAAGTAGTCGATCTTCGCCTTGTCGGTGAACGCCTCGCCGTGGCCCGGCAAGACCATCTCGAAGTCGAGCTTCTTCAGCTCGTCCAGCGACGCCACCCATTCGTTCACGTACGCGTCGCTCATATTCGACAGAGCCGCCGTGAGAAAGTCGCCGGTAATGACAATCTTCTCTTTCGGAAGGAAGACGACGACGTCCCCGGCCGTGTGCCCGCGACCGAGGAACCGGATCTGGATGTCCCGGTCGCCGCGGTGCAGGGTCATCTCCGTTCTGAGCGTCAGGTTCGGCGGGATCGGCCTCAGCTCGGCTTGTGACGCGAGGTTGTTCTCGGCGGCTTCCAGCTGGCTTTGGAGCGCCGCCTTCCGTCCTGCGTCGGGCTCTGCGGCGAGCCGTTGCTTCAGCTGTTCAATCTGCACGGGCAGTCCGGCCAAATAGTTCTTGTAGAGCGGCATGCCAATCGATCGGTCGCCCAGAAGCATCTGACGCGTGAATTCGTGACCGATGATGTCGACACTGCGGTCGAACACCTGATTGCCATGAGCGTGGTCGAAGTGAAAGTGAGTGTTGATCACGGATCGCACCGGCTTGTCGGTGATCTCCTTGAGCTCCTCGATCAGCACCCAGGCGGCGGCCGGCGACACGTGATCGTCCACGACGACAACGTCGTTGTCGTTGACGATGACCGCCGAATTGCCGACGACCGCCAGCGTGCCGGTTCCCACTGCGTGATAGATCCCGTCTTTCACTTTGTTGAATCTGAAAGCCTTCCCGGTATGCCGCGTCCCGGCGGGGGGTGGTGAGGATTGCGCCCCGAGGATCTCGCCGAGGAATGGCTGCAATGCGGCAACTGCCACGAGCATCAAGCCAGTGACGAGCGCCAGCGCAAGTCGCTTCATCGTTCTACCCGGACCTTTCTCCGACAATCCAGTTCTCGGTGCAACAGTCGTGGCCGCGCGGGAGACTTAGAGCACATTGCAGAATTTACACACTCCACCACAGAGGACACTGGTGGGCGAGCTTGGCCGGGATTTCGCGACACGCTCTTACTTCTGGAAGTGCTGGGTCGATCGTTCGTTCTCGCCGCAGACGAACTCGATCAATTCCTCGTCCGCTAACAGGCGCTGGCGGATCTTCACGGCCGTCCAGGGTCTCGTGTACGCCTTCGGATCGTCGACGGTGACGTCGATTTCCAGGTTTCCGAAATTGACCCGCCGGAACCGTTCGGTGATCTTCCCCGCGTCGGTCAGCGGCGCCCCGTTCACGTCGAGCCATCCACCGTCCTTGAACCCAGTCGTTTCCACGACCAGCGTGTCGCCGTCCCATCTGCCAACTGAATAGCCGTACCACCACGGCTGCGGATCCCGGGTGGGCAGCGGCCGGCCGTCCGTGAAGATCTGCCTGACACCCCCGTTCGCCTCATAAAGAATCACGATGACCGACGGCGTCTGGATGATCTTCCGCGGTTGCGGATGATTGTGAAGCTGCGTGATTCCAATCGGCAGGCAATGGGCGTCAGGATTGTCCTGGCTGTGCCGGGCGACGCGCTGGTCGCGCAACTCTTTCGCCCATGGCTGAAGCGGCAGATCCCCTTCGAGCCCTGCGCCGATGTTCCAGAACTGACTCGTTCGGCTGAGCGGCGCGACGTCGGTTCCAACAATCACCTGTCCCGTCCCGGTTCGAATCGTCTCCCACAGTCCGGAGAGATCCGGCTTCCCGTCGGCCGTCTTCGGCACCGGTGCGTCGAGTCTCACCTCTCCCTCGGCCGTCCGCACCAGGCCGGCCGTCGGGTATGTGGGCCACTGGGCCGAAACCACCGACGCCATGACCGAATGAGACACGAACACGACAGCCGCCCCAAGCCAAAGCTTCATCGTCACTCCAGACCTCATCTCATCCTTTCAACGTGAATTAATCCCGGGGCCAGCGTCAAATTCAAGTGACCTTCAGATTAATGTAGCTTAAGACATCTCGTCCACACGCAGCTTGGCAGCCGGATCGCCGAAGAGCACATAGTTCCGCGCATCATCGCGCGCGACGAACAGGTTGGCCAACGACGCGGTTGCCACGGGCAATCCCGCGGTTTGCTTACCTTGCAGGAGTCCCAGGCTGGCCGCCAGTGTCGACCACTGCAAGTTGAAGAAGTCCAAAGCGAGCCCGACGCGCAGGCCGGCCAGCACTCCATCGATCGTGCTCCGAAGCACCTGATTCTGGGGAAGGCCGGCACCGGTCTGAAAGGACCAGCTCCATGCGCGGTCGACGTGGGCCATCACCGCCAGCGCTCCTGCGGCCAACATGCGCTGGGGCAATCGGGCCACGAGTGCCTCCGACGCGAGCTCGATAGGTGTGCCGTCCTTGCCGACGGCATAGGTGTCGGTCACCGGACATCCGCCGCCGAAACACGCGAAGATGACCACGATGGATCCGTGGATCCGAGCATCTGCCGGCACATCCGCTCCGCGGAAGCACGCTTCTGCCGAAACCGCGGTTCCGGCCGTCCAGTCCTGGGTCACGAGCGCTCCCTGATTCGCGAGCTGCCCGGCTGCATCGTTCTTCGTCCATTCGAGCCCGTGCGAACCGGTGAAGATGAGCGCTGGAGGACCATCGGTCGCCTGCCCGCGCAAGATGTCGGTCAGCTGCTGTTTGGTGGCTTTCTGGCCGATGAAGCTTTGGAGCGCAAAGCCTTTCTTCTTCCCCAGTCCCACCTTGGCGAATGGTCGGCCCACCTGATTGCACAACATCGTCGTCGCGGCGTCGCCGTCGTGCTGGGGCATCCACATCGCCGCACGTTTCTTGTGTTGAATGCTTGCGGCCGTTTCATATTCGACCACAGCACGCGCGTAGGCCTCGTACTCGGCTGCGGTCTCGAAGGAGACCCGGCCGACGCACCATTGCAGATCGAGCACGTACTGGAACTCGAACGAGATCTGTTGAGGCGAGCCGACCAGCAGCAGGTAGTAGGGCACGCCATTGTCGGGATCGACCACGGCAAGTCCCACACCCTGACGATCCAGCCAATCCGACGCGCTTTGCGTTCCGGAGCGCACCCCCTTGTTGCCCTCGAAGATCTTGAAAGGCGCACCTTGCCGGTTCCCGACCTGTTTTCTCCGATGCTCGATGAGAGGATCGAGAGCTTTTCGAATCGCGGGATCGATATTGTGCGGGAAAAAGGATGGCCCAACCTGCCTCGGACAGCTCGTTGGCATTGACCGTCGGCACGATGGCGAGCACTTTGGCCGATCGCGATTTGACCGCCGAACCGTCTCCGGTGATCCGGCCGAGGTCGGCATCGGTGAGCGCGGGGTGAGTCCGGCCGGTGTCCGCCACGACCCCGAAGGGCACCGGCACCGCGGTCGAGTCGTAGTCCGGCAGATCGTCAGCCGGGCTCATACGCGAGGCCTCGCAACCTGCCACAGCATGTGGGCCACCTGCGGGCCGTCGATGTCGCTATGAGCACCGCTCGCACCGTCCCCCTTCTTGATGAACGCGCTCGACTCGATGTTGTACACGGCGCCGGCGGTGAACTGATACGCGCCGTTCTCGTCGAGCATCGTCAACGGCTTGGCGACGGTTGTGCCCTGGATGCCGAAAGCGCCGATGGCGCCGTACGTCGGAAGCTCGACCCCGAAATCGGCCTGGCCGATCAGACCTACGGCAGCGGGATACAGGACGCCGACGGCAGAATCGAATTTCGATTGGGTCGTCACAATGGCACCGGCCACACGCTTGGCGAGAACTTGATGGAAGTAGCCAGGATCGGACGAGCCGGGCACTTTGTCGCCGTACGACCACAAGGACAGGGCGCCTTGTACCAGGGCAACAGATTCGACCGGCCGCGGCAGCGATGAGCGGCTCTGCGGCCCGTGCACGATCGAGGAGACGATGATGCAGCCGAAGCTGTGACCCATCAGATGGACGCGAGCGGTGGTCGATCGCTGGATGGTCGCCACAAACGTGTGCATCCCGCCTTCGCCGACACTGCGCGCGCGCTTCTTCATCGTCCAGAACGAAAGCTGTCCCAGGCCGCCAAGGATGCCTTGGAAGAACCCGCCAGCGCTACCGAATGGAACGGCAGCCGAAGCCACACGGTTGGCACGGACCGCTTCCTCAGGATCGAAAGGCGCGCCCTCGGCCTCCGGTGAGGCGCTGGCATCTCCGCCGGCCGAGAAGCCGATGGCCTCGGCGAGCTGGCGGTAGGCTGCGATCGCCTCGTCAGTCAGCGCGACGGCGCCGGGATCCTCCCTTTTCGCGTCGAAGAGGACACGCAGCGCGTCACGCACTCCTGGCTTGTCGCCAAAGTGAGCCACGGCTTGTTCGAAAAGCGCGTCGAGATCCGCCATTTGAACGGCAGCGCCAAAGCTTGCCCCTGCCGGCAACGATTCGTCGCCCCATGGGCGGCTCGGCCAGTGCAGCCCGATGAAGAACGGGGTGAAGCCGGCACCCATGGCGTCCCGATCTTTTTTCAGCTTCCACATCGCCCCGATCCAGCGATCGTACTGATCGACCGCGGACGGGAAATCGCCCTTCCAGCCGTGGCTGAAGAGAAATACGTCTGTGGGTTTCTTCTGCGAGATCCTGTCGAGGACGGTCTTGCTGAAAATGCCCCCAGCGGGATCGTCGGTGCGCTCCCGCCCGTCCTCGTCGAAGCTGATCAGCGCGTACTCGAGGTCGAGACCGGGAATCGTGCGGAATGGCATGTCCTTGCCTCGCTTATCTGGTCGTCTGTCTCGCGAAGCGTTCGTTCGACGGAGTCCCGAAGTTTTCGTTGGAGAGCCCGCCCGTCAACCGCCAGTAGATCTGTTCGGTCGCGTCGAACGCAATCTGGGACAGCTCCGGCTGAGCCTTGAGCCGGAAGTCCCGCATGACTTCCATCGAGCCCTGGTCGGCGACGTCGCGGAGGACCTCCAGCGCGGCAAACTGCAATTGCCAGACATGGTCGTCTGCCGGGACTTCCTTCAGTCCGAGCGCGGGACATTCCAACAGCTTCTTCCATTCGTCTTTGAGAATCAGGTGGCAAATAGGAATCAGCCAGCCGTTGACTGCCGGGTCGTTCAGTTTGCCGAGCGCTCGGAAGGCGCGACACTGCACGTACGGCTCGGGATCTTTGAGACAGGCGCTCAAATACTTGCGCTCGGGTACTGTCCTCGGGGGCCTGACCGCACTTCTGGATGAGGTAACAGAGTCGGCCGTCAGGAGCGGACGAGCGCTTCAACCACCATGCGATGACATTCGTCCGCAGCCAATCGGCGTCCTGGTTGCCGAAGACCTCGGCGATCGCCCACCGAACCTCCTCGTTCGGACGGTCGCCGCTGGGCATCGTGGCATTCGGGTCGAACACGGCCAACAGCGTCGGGCTGCCGCGCTCCATGCCCAACTGGCCGAGCGCAAACGCGGCGACGGGCGAGGTGACCGGGTCGTTTTGGTTGAGGACGGCGGTGATTGGCGCAAGGTTGCCGTCGACCATCGCCAGCCACGCGTCGACGACAGCCTGCAATTTCGCGCGACGCTTTTTGACGAAGGCCTGCGTCGCCTGATACTGGAGGAACAGGCCGCTCACCGCAATCAGGCGGATGCCCGATTTTTCGAACGTCAGCTGCGGAAGCGATCCGGGCAGCTCGTTCAACGACAGTGGATCGACCGCCAGCCTGATCAGGTGCGTGATCGCCTCCGGATGGCGCATCTCCGCCAGGCATTCCGCAGCCTGCCGGCGATCGGCATATGGCCTCGCGGTGCCGGGCCGCAGACGCCAGACGAGCGCGTCCACGATCTGGCGGGCCACTTCGTTGTTGCTGACCTCGGCGTCGAGCATCCGGGCGCACAATGCCGTTCTGATCCCGACTCGGTTCGACCATCTCCGCGTACATCCTGACGGCGAGAAATACCTGTTCGCCCTCGGCCAAACTCGAGCCGGCGACAATGGTCTTCAGAAGGCTGACGCGATCGGCAGTGCTGTTCTGCAGGCCCGCCAGGCGCAACGAGCACGTCCTCCCAATGCCGCATCCGGCTGAAGCGCCCGAGCGTGGCGGTAACATCCTCGAGCAGCCAGGTTCTGCGAGGCGATCGTTGAAGGTAGCGGGCGGCGTAGTATGCCTGCAGAGCCTGGAAGCCGAATCTCACGCCGTCCTCGCCGGCGCGCGCGAGGATGTCGCAATCGGTCAACGCATCGGCGAGGTCGCTCAGACGGAAGTCGCGGCGATCTCGAACATCCTCGAGGATGGCAACGAGGTCGTCGTTGTCGATGAAGGTCGTTCGATCGAACTGCAGCCGCCACGCAATCTGCTCGAGAGCCAGCTCGGCGCAGCTTCGCGGCGCGCGCCGCGTATCGAAATTGGCCAGATAGGTCGCGGCGATGAGGCGAAGCGCATCGGCACGGTTCAGGGGGAAACGGCCGCGGCTCGCCAGTCCGCGTAGCTTCGCGAGAATCCACGGTGCGCTGGCCAGCCCGGCGAGGTGGCGCTCCTCGATCATGTCGATCAGGACGGCCTCCTTTTTCTCGATCAGGTGCCGCTTCAGCTCGTGCCACTCCATCGGCTGCACGACGAGCACCTGGACATCGCCGGCCTCGCCCGAGCGCTCCGCGGTCAACTGTTCGCGCAGCTCGCCGAGTGCTGTGTCGTCCTGGACGACGAGCGCCCGGCTGTTCTGGAAAACCTTCAGGAGGTAGACGAGAGCCTCGACCGCGCGCCGCTCGCTCTCTTCCGAGAGGCGGCTGTTCGACGCGGTGATCAGGAACACGAACTCCCGATTCGCCAGCTCCGACGGAACGCTGCGCCGCCCGGCAATCGACTGCATCGCACTGCGAAGGCCGGTGGACTCGGTGCCGAACCTGAAAAGCCCCCATTCGGCGAGCTCGCTCATATCAAGGAGGATCGGCGCGGTGTCCGACTCGCCCGAGAGGTACCGCCTGGCGAGACGCTGAAACTGAAGTTCGAGGTGCGCGCGCTTGTCGAACCCCGGAGGACCGGTGAGACACGTCAGACTGCTCTTGTCGACGAGCTCGTCGAGGCGGGCCCTGAGGTCGAAGCGCGGACCTTCGGCGGCCTGAGCGGGCTCGTAGCTCAGCCCGCGCACGTGTTGTACGACCTTGAGCGGGAGCTGGTCCGCCTGCGGCGCGAGATTCTGCAACGTTCTCCAGACGTCCTGGCGGACGGGATCGGGCTGCCACAGCTCTCCGCTTTTCAGCCGCATGAAAAGGGCCGGGATCGTGGAGTCCACACGGTCGACCGCCCGCGGGATGTTCTTGCGCCCCGCGTTCACGGCCACGTCGACGAGCCCGTCGTTGAGCAGCGTTCGATAGAAGCCCGCGGCGAACGCGCGCGCGTCCGACATCAACACGTAGTCCTGCATGGCGACGACGGCCGGAACGCCGAATGCCACCATCCTTGGCGCGATGCCGACAAATGGCGGCTCGCCTTCGGGCGGAAGCGCCGCGGTCCGGCAGGCCTGAAACACGACGAGCTGCAGCTTCGGCTGGATCCAGCTCTGGAGCTCGGAGTCCCTCGCCGGCGCAGTCGTGCCGTCTTCGTTTTCGAGAAACAGCTGACCGGTCTTCGTCGCGACCTGGAAGTTGCCGTGGCAAACGATGTGCAACGCATGGCATCCGCCGTCTCGATGCAACCATTCCGCGACGTTCTCGAGCGAGGTCGCGCCGTCGGCGAGCTCCCACCCGGCCTTCGTCAACCAATCCTTGAGGCCATCGGACAGTCCGCTTTTGCCGACCATGACCCGCACACGAAATCTCGCGGTGGGAACGGCGGACTGAAACTCGTCCAACAGGTTCGCGATTTCGGCCTCGACGTCGAGCCGCTGATCTTCCCGCAGGTCGGAGGGATTCGAGATGGCAAAGAGGAGGCGGAAAATGTTGTCCGCCGGCGGCTTGGTGTCGGGTCGCTCCGATGGGATGTACCGCGAGAAGGGCAGCTCCGGCGAAATTGCGACCGGCCAATCCGCCGACCCGATGTGGAAGTACATTCGCTCCCACCGAATCCAATGGGGCGCAGTCAGCTTGTCTTCCACGAGCAAGCGGATGCGGACAGGCTCTCCCCGACCGATCCCGGCCTGTTCGAGCGCTCGCGTCACGCTCGGGTTCAGCAATTGACGACCGAGCGCACGGCCGTACTCTTCCTTCGTTTGCGAGCCCGGATCGAGCTTGATCGAAGTGAAACTCGGACTCGCCGGTCCAGAGCCCCGACCCATCGATCTGGGCTTCGACCGTGTATCGCGAGGCGCCCGAATCGGTCGCGCCGCCGATCCGAATGAGAACGTTGGTGAGCCCGCTCACACGACCCTCTTCTATTCTGCGAGGCCCTTGCGTGGGACGCGCCGCTTACGTAGCGCAGCCCTTCAGGGCTGCTTGCCCGGCGAGCAGGCCTCACCAGCCTCCGCCAAGGCTACGGCGGTCCGCCGGAGCTTCAGCGAAGGCGGAAGGCCTGCGCTACATCAACGAAAGCGCACTCGCGATTAGCGAATCGCCACCAACCCGCCGTTCTGCAGCAGGACCGGCTCGAGTGTCCCGACGGGGGACGCGACGCGGCCGCCGACCGCAGCCTGGAATGCAAGTCCCGCTGACGCCTCGGCGCCTTCGAGGGCCCACTTGCCGTTCATGAAGGTGATGTGCAAGGCGCGGAAACCGAAGCTGACCGGCGTCCGGCCGGAGAAGACGAGCGTGGCCTGCGAGCTCGTCGATCTCTTGACGCCAACATTCACGCCGACCGCCGCCTGAATCTGCGGCACGTCCACGGCGATCTCGGTGCCGCGGTCGTCGGTCGCCGTCACGCTGAGCGACGCCGTCTTGAGAACTTCGAAAATGAGAAACGCCTGCGCGCCGTCGTCCAGAAAATACCGGCTCACGATGGGATTCTCGGTATTCAGATCGCCGCTGGTCAGGTAGTTGCCCGCCTCGAGCGGCTCGACGACGGTGGAGGTCACCGAGCCGAACGTGAACTGGACCTTCCGCGCTTTGCTGTACGCGAACTTGAGTGACGGGGCGCTTGCGCCAAACGCGCTCACGGCGTTCTCGAGAATCTTCAAGCCGATGGAAAGCTCGAGCTTGTCGGACTGCTGGCCCTGCACGTCTGAAGCCGGCTGGGGCGGGCGCGGGACGGGCGCGGCCACCCCCGACTTCCAGACAGCGCTGAGCTTGCCAAGCCACTCCGTGGACTGATCCTTCCCGATCACGTCCATCGGTTCGATGCCCACTCGCGGAAGTTTGATGACGTTGTAGCCAAACTTGTTGAGGAAGGTGACGCTGGGGTCCTTGCACAAAGCCATGCCCGCCTCCAGTCTGTCCCGGTCAGCCTCGCGCGCCGATATTCCCTGCTGGGAACGCGCACCCAAGGGAGCGGAGGACCGGGCAATTCTACCTGCGCCGAACGATCCGGGCCCGTGTTTCGACGTGACACGTCGCCAACTCATCGGCGAGAATCTGTCTCGTTCGCGCGCGTTGAGCACGAGCCAGACCGCCCGGTTTATGCGAGGGATAACGCGCCAGCACCCTCCATCGAACATCAGAAGGATCCGCATCCTCCTCTCAGAGCTTGTCCGGTTCGGGATCGTCGGATCGAACGTTTCTCATGACAGCCGACCACCTGTGGAGAATCTCTGAAGCAAGAAAACCTGGAGCCTGTGTATGCGTTATTTCACTGTTCTGATCGCCGCTGCGCTGTCGGTGACCGTTTCGGGATGCCAGGACTCCGAATTTGCGGCGTGCTTCGAGCAGATCCTCAATGAGCGCAGGCCGATGGCGGAGACTCGCGATCAGCGCTTCGAAGGGAAGGTGCCGGAAAACGTCGCCCGGTGTCGAGGAGGCGAGAAAGCGGTCGGGTTTCGCGGCCTTCCCTGGCTCGACTGGCCGAACTATTTCGCGACGGGAGATCAGACCTCGCGAGCATCAGCGTCCAGCGACTTTCATGGCATTGGCGGCGCCCTGATTGACATCGAACGCGAGCGGGTCGAGCTCATCAGGTTCAACCTCTTCGACAACCACGGCACGTACCGTGAGTACGTCGTCGGCCGACAGGGCATCGAGGGGCCGGCGCTGAGGACGTGGCCCGAGATGCGTCTGCCTCCAGCGCATCCCCATTTCAACGACGTCGGCGGGACCGGCGACCAGCTGTGTCGTGGAGCGCTGATCCGCTTTCGCACGCTGACCGGCATCTGCAACGACATGCGCAATCCGCTGATGGGATCGACCGGGACGCTCTTCTCACGCAACGTCGAATTCGACGAGGCATTTCCCGAAGCGGAGCTGAATTCGATCACGCGCAACCGACATGGAGGCCGGCTGTCGCTGATGACGCCTGATCCGCAGGTCATCAGCCGCAAGCTCTTCTCGCGTCTGCAGTCCGATCCCGCCGCATGCGCGGACGGCGTTGGCAAGCCCGGGTTCGCCAAAGACGGGCATTGCGACTACAAGAAAGCGCCGTTCTTCAACGTCATCGCCGCGTTCTGGATTCAGTTCATGACGCACGACTGGTTCTCGCATCTCGATGAAGGCCACAACGCTCCCGAGATGATCCCTTCAGGCTGCAAGTCGCAAAAAGTGAACGGCGTCGAAACGCCGCTGTCACCGGCCGATGCAGCCCGTCTGGGCTGCCGGCCCGGTGACCTGATCGATGCGACGTTCATCGCCGACGCCACCGAACCGCCGAAGTTCAGTCACAACGGTCGAGAGCACCAGACACGCGCCGCCAAGACTTTCCGGAACATGTCGACGGCATGGTGGGACGCGTCGCAGTTGTACGGGTACGACGAAACGTCGCGGGTGCGGGTCAAGCGCGATCCCCAGGATCCGGCCCGTCTGCTGATGGTTCAAGTGGAGGGGCGAACCGGCGGGGGCGATGGACAGGGATATCTTCCGTTGCTGCTGAACACCGATCCGAAGCTCCCGGACTGGAGCGGTCAAGAGGCAGCCGGTTTCCCGGACAACTGGACGATCGGCTTGAGCTTCCTCCACAACGTGTTCGCGCGCGAGCACAACCAGTTCGTGGATGAATTTCGTCGCCGGGCGGCGCAAACGCCCGATCAGGACTCGGGCCTCAGAAGCCCCGACGACGCGGATCGGGTGATTCGATATCGCGAGGTGACGGCCGACGAGCTCTACGAGGTCGCGCGCCTGGTCGTCTCCGCCGAGATCGCCAAGATTCACACGATCGAGTGGACGACGCAGCTCCTCTACAACGAACCCCTGTTCCTGGGGATGAACGGGAATTGGGGTGGCCTCCTCGACAAGGAAGACCGCGTCATTCGCGATGTGTTCGGGCACATCATCGAAGGGCTTCGAAAATCGGCGCGAGCGCGCACGGCCAACGACTTCTATCAGGCCTTCGCCGGCGCCGTGGGGATTGTCGGAATCGGCAGCCAAAAGCACGGCTGGAGCCTCGCCAACCCCGACGACGTGAATGGCGGGGTGAATCAGTTCGGATCGCCCTTCAACTTCCCAGAGGAATTCGTCAGCGTCTATCGGCTGCACCCGATGCTGCCCGATCTTGTCGAGTACCGGGAAGCGGCCGACCCGAATCAGATCAGGAGCCAGATTCCGATTGTCGCCACGTTCCGGGGACGGGCGACCCCGTTCATGCGGGAGCGGGGCCTGGCGAACTGGGCGTTGAGCTTCGGGCGGCAGCGGCTGGGACTCCTCGAGCTCGAGAACCAGCCTCGATTTCTCCAGAACCTGAAAATGGATCGCCTGGCGAGCCCGACCCAGCAGATCGACATCACCGCGCTCGACCTCATTCGCGATCGGGAGCGAGGAATTCCGAAGTTCAACGAGTTCCGCCGGCAGTACGGGTTGCGGCAGCTGACGAGCTTCGATGACTTCGTCGACAAGACGTCTCCACGCGCGGCGGAGCAGATGCGGATTGCCGGAACGCTGCGCGAGGTCTACGGACAGCACCAGTGCGACGCGTCAAAGCCGATCACGAATGCGCAACGCAACCCTGATGGAACGCCGATCAACGACTGCCTTGGTCATCCGAATGGCTCGATGGTCGACAACGTCGAAGATGTCGACACCGTCGTCGGCTTCCTGGCCGAGCCGAGACGGCCGCATGGGTTCGCGATCTCGGAAACACAGTTCGTCGTCTTCATCCTGAACGCGTCTCGACGTCTGTTCACCGACCGGTTCCTGACGTCGAGTTACCGCCCCGAGTTCTACACGACGTTCGGCCTCGATTGGGTGAACAACAACGGCCCGATGCCGATGTTCGAGCCTGAGCCTGTGAACGGACACGAGCAGCAGCCCGTCTCCCCGTTGAAGCGGGTGCTCATGCGGGTCGTGCCGGAACTGAGGGATGAACTTCTGCCGGTGAAGAATGCATTCGACCCATGGGCGCGCGACCGCGGCGAGTACTACAGTCTCGCCTGGAAGCCGAGGAAAGGCGCGGAAGCGGACGAGGCATTTCTGGACCGGTAGCCGCGGTCTTGGAAGACCAGTCCGGAAGGAGAAACGTCATGGAGATTGCGCCGGGTGTCTACAGCATGGGCCAGGAAGAAGGGGGCCGCGTGCACGCCTACCTGTTGGACGACGGGGCGGGTCTCACGCTGCTCGACACCTTGTACGACGACGACGGCCGGGGAGTACTGGCCGAGATTGGGCGAATCGGCCGGACGCCCGCCCAATTGAAGACCATCATCCTCACGCACGCGCACAAGTCTCATCTGGGTGGACTGGCGGCGCTCAAGAAAGCAAGCGGCGCGACCGTCTGTTCGCACGACTGGGAGGTCGACGTCATCGCGGGCCGTCGTGAAGCGACGCGCGTCAGTCCGGTTCCGCGACGGCCGCTCCAGGTCTACGGGCTGCAATTGGGTCTCGCGCTCGGCCTTGGAAGGCATGTGCCGTGCGAGGTCGATCACCGGTTGAAAGCGGGCGACCACATCGGGCCGCTCCAGGTGATCGAAACCCCAGGTCACACGCCCGGCAGTCTGTCGTTCTGGTGGGCGGATCGCCGGGCGCTGTTCGCCGGCGACGTCATCGCCACGTGGCCCGAGTTTGCGCCGGGTTGGCCGGGGCTCACGCTCGACAACGCGCAGAATCTACGCTCGGCGCATCAGTTCGGCGACTTCAGCAACGCCGAAGTCCTGGGGGTGGGACACGGCGAGCCGATTGCCCACGATGCGGCCAGGGAGATCAAGAAGATTCTCAAGTAGGTCCGGGACCTGCGGAACATCGACTCGTGGCCAGGAGACGACGATGATCTTGATCAGCTGCCGGAAGGATTTCTCTGACACCCGGCATTTCGCCGATGGCAACATCATCCGAAACTATCCGTTCCTCCCGAAGCTGGATCAATTCATCGAGCTGGACGAGACGAATCTCGCCGCGCAGATGCAGGGGAAGCACATCCTGATCCTCGTTCACGGCTTCCGAAACCCACTTCAGAACGTCGCCAACGCGTATCAGCGCGTGTTGAACGGGCTGATTGCCGCAGAGCTCGTGGGGGAGGACAGATATGGTCTCGTTCTGGGATTTGTCTGGCCTGGCTTTTCCACGGCGCTCGGATTCTTTCCCGCCGTTCCATTTGCGAATCGCTCGGCAGGATTCTTCCGGAGTCTCCTGGAACTGGCCTCGCGCAATGCCCGTACCGTAGACGTCCAGGCCCACAGCCTTGGCGCTCGAGTTCTGCTGCAGACCCTGGGCGGCCAGTCAGAGGGGTTCGTGGACAATCTCATGTTGATTGCGCCCGCAGTGGACGATGAGGTGCTCGAACCCCGTCAGGAATTCAACCTGGCGCTGAATCTCTGCCGGCGGTGCCTCGTTTATCACTCCGACAGGGACAACGTGTTGAAGTTCGCGTTCCGGATCGGCGACGCCCCCGAGTTCGATCGCGCCCTCGGCTTCAAGGGTCCCCAGCATCCGAAAATCATCGAGCAGAAATGCCCGGACGTGTTCGTGATCGACTGCAAGAAGGTCGTGGCTTCGCACGGCGGCTATCGCTCGGCCCCCGCCTACTACGGCCACTGGAGCCGCGTGGTCCGAGAGATTCCTCTGGAACAATTCGAGGTCTTGACGGGGTGAGTTGAGCGTCCTGTTCGAGACGAAACCGGGATTCACCTACAAAAAAACTCGACGCTCGTGTTCTCACGTGGATCGGCGCTAGCTGAGCCGCCTGGAATCTGGTCTGGAAGCAGGTCGCCGGACCTCCTCGTGATCTCCAGTAGAATTGGCGACCTTCGTACGCACAGCGCGGAGAGGCAATCTCCCATTGACCTTCTGAAGTTCGACGTCGAGGAGCCAACCATGCTGATTTCAATTGTGAATCACACGAATGGCACCATCAAGGACGAGACGGTGCAGGTCGCGATTCGCGCCATCAACCGTCAGCTGTCCTACGACTTCGGCCCGTATTGGCACAGGCACGCAGAACTCCGACTGGAAGGTCCGGCACGCGGAAAACCTCGTAAGGTATCGCTGCCCGAACTTCGCGGCGACGCGGTCATCTATCTCTGGAACGAGGTCGATGTGGATGTTGCGGTCGGCTACCACGACGCGAACGCGCGCGGCATCCCGTTTGGCTTCGTCTTCACTGAACTCGCCAAGGAGCTCGGCGAGCCATGGAGCGTCACGCTGTCGCATGAGGCGCTCGAGTTGGTCGGAGATCCTGAGGTGAATCTGCTCGTCGCTGGCCCGCATCCCGGCGATCCCAACGAGGAGGTCTTCCACTGGTACGAGATGTGCGATGCGGTGCAGGCCGAGAGCTACAAGGTCGATGGCGTCGCGGTCTCGAACTTTCTCTTGCCGCTCTACTTTACTCCTGATGCTGAAATCGGCGGACGGAACGACTTCCTGGGACGCCTTTACAAGGGCGCGGCTCTACCTTCGTTCGGCATCAATCCCGGTGGCTACGTTGGGTTCTACAGCCCGAAGAGCGGGAAGCACGAAACCTTCGCGCTGAAGGGCGACAGGGTGGCGAAGGGGCGGCTGGCCGTCAAGGCCACTGCGCAGATCACACGCCGGTCGATGCGCTACCGCCGGAACCATGCGACGACGACAGCCACTGGAGCGAGTGTGGCGGCGCGGACCGCCGCTCGAGGCGAGGAAGTGCGGGCCGAGCGGCGCGCGGTCGAGCAGATTGCGAGTCCCCATATTCGACCGCGCGATTAGACGCACTACCTGTTGGGGTTCTTGCGCGCGACGGTTGTCGTGTCGACGAACAGCAACGCATCGAACGCTTCCTTCGGGACGATGTTTCCGACGAAGGCGTACGGTTCGCCCTCCGGATACACGGCGCCGATCTGGCGCGACCCTCGTGGTTGGTCGAACCAAGCCGGCGCGCTGCGCAGATCGAGGGCAAAGAGCGGAATACCGGCAGAAGCCAGCGTGCCATCGAGCATCTCCGCCTTGGCAGGCGGCACGGCGAAATTCTTCAGACCACCGCCTCCCTGTGCCACAGCCTGGAACGAACCCTGGTTGAACGCGAAGCCAAAGACGACCATTTCCTTGCCGTACATCCGCCTCAGCGCCGAGCCCATCGTTTCGTACGAGAACCCACCAGTGGCGACGTGGCCGTTGTGGGCCCACAGCACGATCTTCGCCTTCGGGTTGTGGTCCAGGATCCACTTGATGTTGTCGGCCATGCTCCGGTCGCGTGGCACTTCGCTGGCGAACATCTGCATCGCCTGCAGCACCACGCGCGCGTGCTGGACGGCCCAATCGACGTCGAGCTCGGTCGCACCACGCGCCCGATAACCAGCACGCCCCGACTCGAGATGTGCGACGACGTCCTTCCATGTCGCGGCGGCAGTCGACGGCGTCACCGCAGGTGCCGTTGACGCTGAATCGCCAGCGCTGACGTACTGCATGCGAAGGCTTTGCTTTCCGGAATGCGCGACGGTCGTGTCGAGCTGTACGCGATATCCCTGGCCGCCGGTGAAGAATCCTCTCGGCGACGGCGACTCGAAACCGAGATCGAAGCCATCGGTTTCCGTGTAGGGCTCACCGTCCAATTCGATTGTCAGGTCGTCGAACCACGCGGTGCCGTCACCAGGCAGCAGCGCCCCGAAGTTGATGTTCTTCGCGCTCGCGTCGACGGGAAGCTCGATCGTGAATTTCGTCCACTCGGTCGTGCCGGCAACGTCACGTGCCTGCATGTTGTCGAACGCCAGAACACCCGAGGGACCATCGACACGCCACCACAGGCCTGCAAACCCGCGAGTGACGCCTTCCGTCTTGATGAAGCCGCTGTACCGTACCCGCTTTCCGGCCGCTCGAGCGATCGGGAACGACCCGGTTGCTACCCCAAATGCTCCGCTGCCGCTGCCGCGCGCCGCAGCCGGCACCCGCGCCGCAGCGGTCGTCGCCTCCGTCACGGCAGAGAGGTACGCGGGCTCGTACTTGGCGACGAACGTCCGCACATGCTCTGCCGCGACAGTCGGCGTCTGCATGTCGAACCCGGTGAACTGTACGCGCCCCTTGCCCGACTGATTGAACGCGCGCATCCACCGAATCATGGTCAATACCTCCTCCGTGTCCCACGTCCAGAAGTACATCCCGCGGAGCAGTTGTGCTGGATCGCCGGTGCCGTTCAACACGTAGTCGTTCAGCCGGTACGCTTCCGGCATGTTGGCTTCGATGGAGAAGATGCTGAAGCCCATCTGGGTGGCGAGGAACTCCAGCATCCGGTGTTTGAGTTGGAAGAACTCGCGCGACCCGTGTGTCGCTTCGCCAAGCGACACGATGCGCGCATCGCCGACGACCCGCTCGAGCGGCTGGAGGTCGGCAAACCCGTGTCCGGCTTCGGCCGTCGTCAGCCGAATCGCGTGACTGCGGATCCAATCGACCGGCGACTCGTTCTGCTGCGCAAGCAACGCCGGGATCGCGAGGCCAACCAAGGCAGTGCCGAGGAGGAGCCGACGATGATGCATGTGCCTACTCCTTGTGACCGTCGAGATCGGCTCTGACAAGCGGGCTGCAAGGGTCAAATGCATTCTCCGCGAACTCGGCGGTCTCCGCGGTGAATATCGTGAGTAGTCTCGTCGATCTTGCCTTTCAGATGATTGCGAGCGCTCAGAGCTCAAAACCAGAACTTCGCCGCGAGTTGCACGACACGTGGATCGAGGGCCGTGGTGATCGTCCCGAAGCTCGCCGGACCGAGCTGCGCCGCCGGTGCGCCGAAATTCGCAGTGTTCAGCAGGTTGAACACCTCCAAACGAAGCTCGATCGCGCGCTCACCTCCGAAGCGCACGCGACGCATCACCGCGAGATCGACATCGCCGTACGACGGCCCTCGCACCGGATTGCGAGAGGCCGATCCGATCGTGAACTGATTGGCCGTTGCGAACGCGGCCGTGTTGAACCAGCGAGCGGGTGTCCGCTCGTCAGCGGGCAAGTGTCGGATCGCCGACGAGATTCGGGCGCTGGGTCGTGAAGCCGGCGTACCCGAGCGAGTTCGCCTGCGTCACCGCGACCGGCACCCCGGACTGCATGGTCATGAAGGTCGCGACGCTCCAATCGTTCACAAGTGCGCCGACCACGCCAGTGGGGTGCTTGGCACGGCCCTCGCCCACCGGAAGATCCCACACGACCGAGGCGGCGAAGTAGTGCGGAATGTCTCCGGTCGAGTAGTCGCGGTCGCGCTCGAGATTGTGACTGTCGGCGACGGCGGCGTTCGTCAGCGGTCCAGTCAGAATGGACGCGTCGAACACCGACGAGGCGATGTCGGTCAGCTCCGAACGGGTATAGGCGGCCGAGTAGGTCAGGCCGCGTGACATTCGCTGACGAATGCTGAACGCGAGACCCTGGTAGTTCGTCGTGCCGACATTGTTCCGATAGAAGCTCACCGCTGTGTATTCCGGGTAGGGCTTCATCAGCTGCGCGGGGGTCACCGTCGGGTCGCCGATCGTGGACGAGCGCGGAATAATCCCGAAGTACGGGTTCTGACACCCTCGGCGTGAGAGCGTGGCCCGAGTTTCAATTGCTCTTCCGTCAACTGATTGATGTTGCTGTCCGGGATCCCGATATTGGTAATCTTCGATCCGAGGTACGAGACCTCGACGACAGTGTTCGCCGTCAACTCGCGCTGGACCGACACATTCCACTGTTGGGCGAAGCCCGACCCGAGCGTCCCGTCAACGGTGAACACGCCTTGTCCGAGGCCGGCGTTGGCGTCGGACTGACTGGTGTGACGGTCGGTCCGTTCTTCAGCACGAATGCCGGCGCGATATTGTCGAGCGTTCGCTGCGACACGGTCTGCAGAAACGGAAAGTTCGGCGTCGTGAACGGCGTCGTGATTCCCGCCATCTCGATCCAGACGAGCCCATACCCCGAGCTGAGGATGGTCTTGTCCGTCATGCGATACACGGCGCCAAGGCGGGGACCGAAGTTGTTCTTCTTGAGCGGCCGCACCGGCTCCGTGCCTGGATATTCGAGCTGACGCGTCTGTATGATTGAACACCGCGGTTTGACCGTTGATCTCCGTCGACGGGAAGTTCAGCGTGTATCGCAGCCCCGCGATTGATGGTCAGGCGATCGGAGACCTTCCAGTCGTCCTGAATGAAGTACTCCTGGAAGTGTGCGCGTTCCTGAATGTCCGTCTGCTGAAGGTCGATGGCGAAGGTTTGCACCTGTCCCAGCAGGAAGCTCGCAAACGCGTTGCCGGTGTCCGCGACCCCGGGTAAGTCGCTGCCGACGGTGCTGAAGGCGAACGATCCTGTCGGCGAGGGCGGTTGGACCACGTTGAGCCGCTCCCATCGCCAGTCGAGCCCCATCTTCAAGGTGTGCCGGCCTTTCAGCCACGTCAGCGAATCGGCGATCTGCGTGACGCTGGTGCTGAAGTCCGAAGCCGTGTTATTCGGGGATCCGAGCTGCTGGTAGCCGTTCGGTGCAAAGGTCGGCATCGTGTTGGGAAATTGCGCACTCGACGGAATGCCGGGAATGTTGAGCGCGGCTCCCGCAGGCGACGACAACGACACCGCGCTCCGCTGGACGGATCGCCGTGTATCTCCGATGCGCAGCTTCGTTCAGCACATTGGTCGAGAAGGTGTGTTGATAGTTCGAGGCAAACGCCCACGCCGTCGTATCCTGCGGACCGACGGCCACGCTGCCGGCCAGGATGGTCCCACTCCCGTCCGGAAAGGCGGTCACCGGTACGGCGTGGCCGCGGAAGTAGGTCAACCGTCCGAATGCCTGATCCCGGCCGGTCGCGAACTTGTGATCGAGGCGCACGTCACCCTGATCCTGATTGTCGATTTCGTTGGCCGTCCGGCTGTAGTTGTTCGCGGTGGCGGTGTTTGTTGGAAGCGGGTAGCGCTCGAGAAGCGACAGCGCGACCGGATCCATGGCGCTTCCCGGAATCGTGTTGTTCGGAAACTGCTGACGCGTATTCCCACCGTCGTCGCCGGATCGTAGATGTTCTGGCGGAAGACACCTGAACGCTCGGCGAGCGTGGGCACGTTCGAGGTCACCGTGCGGCCAATGCTCTGACGCTGGCCTTGATAATCGACGAAGAAGAACGTCCGGCCCTTGGCAAGGGGTCCGCCGAGCATGCCGCCGGTACTGATTCCGTCGGTAGTCCGGTTTCACCGGATTGCTGGATTGGAAGTAGTTCCTGGCGTTCAGGTGCTCGTTGCGAAAAAACTCGAACACGTTGCCGTGAAAGGCATTGGTGCCCGACTTGGTGGTGAGGTTGACCACGCCGCCATTGAACCGGCCGAACTCGGCTGATGGGCTGTTGCTCTCGATTTTGAACTCTTGGATGGCGTCGATGATCGGGTAGTACGCCACCTGCCCCGGCTCGGGCTGGAGCACGGAGATGCCGTCGAAGAGATACTCGTTCGTTCGCGGTCTTCCACCGTTGATGCGAGGCAGGACGGAGTTCGGCGGCAAGGCGACGCCCGGGGCGATGGCGGCGAGCATGATGAACAGGCGGCCGTTCAGCGGCAGCTGCACGACCTGCTCGTTCTCGACGACGGTCCCCAGGCTCGCGGTTTCCGATCGCCCAATCGGCGCGTCTGCGACGACCGTCACCAGTTCTTGAATGTCTCCGACCTCGAGAACGAAATCGATGCGCGCCTTTTCACCGGTCGCCAGACGAATGCCTTCCCGGCGCACGGGTTGGAAACCTGCGAGCTCGACATCGAGGCGGTACTCGCCGGGCGCCAGGCTCGCGGCTGCATAGACGCCATCGCCGGTGGAAACAATCACTCGCTGAAGATTCGTTCGTGTGTCCGTGACGGTGATGGTCGCGCCTGGAACGGCAGCCCCAGCCTGATCTCTCACAACACCGGTGATCTCGCCGGCACCCGTCTGGGCTCGGGCGGGTGACACGCTGACAAAACACGCGCACGCAACCGCAAGGCAGATTGAGAGCGAGCCCCTCCGAGTCTTACCGATAGTGTTGACCACTCGTTCCCCACTCAGTTGGTCCGTGTCACTTACTCGCACGCCGGCTTTTGGGCCGCTGAGCCGAAGTTGGCGTACGGCGCGCACTCCCCTCTCTCTCCGGGTCCCTCGAGGGCGACAACTCTAGATCGGATTGAGACGAGACTCAAATCGACTCAATCCAATTTAATCCGTCCGAATTAGATGACTTGCTGCGCTTAAAGCGCGTTGCAAAATTACTCGTAGCGCAGCCCTTCAGGGCTGCCCCGCGGCCAGTTGCAGGCCTAACCAGCCGCCGCCAAGGCTACGGCGGTCCGCCGAAGCTTCAGCGAAGGCGGAAGGCCTGCGCTACACGAGGCCGCGGCTAATTTCGCAATGCGCTCTTAGATAGGGAACGTTTCACATCACCGCGGAGGACGCTGAGGACGCCGAGAAGACCACTCCTCGGGGCCGGGACTCGAGCCTCTGCCCTCGTCCGTCTCAACGGCGTGGATAGCCAGCAGATCAATCGACACCGACTTGATCAGCGCGTGCAGCGGCCGGCCGACTGCGATTCCCAGTTTCCCAACAGCGTCCGGTGTGACCTCGGCCAGGAACAAGACGCGACCGACGGCGATCTGGACGATGACGTGATCGAATGCCGCATCGGCGTGGACGGCGGACACCGTACCGGACACCGCGTTGTGGACGCTGAGCCCTTCCGGTCGGCTGGTCGCCAAGACGACCTCACGCGCAGGAATTCGCACGCGGATTCGGGCTCCTGCCACCAGCGTGCGACTGGATGCGAGCAGCGTTCCGCCATCGAATTGGACCTCGACGAGCCCTTGCGAGCGGTCGGCTCGAACGACGACGGCGTCAAACACGCTGCCCAGGCCCACGGCCTGGCGCAGCCATCCCAGGTCCGGCCGGCTCATCAGGCTCGAGAGCGGGCCATCAGCGATACGTGTCCCTCCCTCCAGAATCAGCAGGTGCGTCGCCAGTCGAACGACATCCTCGAAATCGTGCGTCACCAGGATCAGCGGGATGTCGAGGGTCCGTGCCAACCCGTCGATTTCGTCCTGGAGGACGCGCCGGACCGTTCGATCTACCGCGGCAAAAGGTTCGTCCATGAGCAACACCGCCGGCTCGCGCGCCAGCGCTCGCGCGAGGGCGACCCGCTGGCGCTCGCCACCGGACAACTCGTGCGGCCGTCGATCCTTGTGCGCGGACAAGTGGACCAGATCCAGCAGCGATGCCGCCCTCCCCCGGCGCTCGGCGCGCGGGCAGTGCCCGAGTGCAGCCATCACGTTGCCAGCTGCGGTCAAGTGGGGAAACAACGCGTACTCCTGGAAGACGAAACCGACGGCGCGATCATGAGGTGGAGCAAAGGTTCCGGTGACGGTGTCGGTCCACGTTTGAGGGCCCGATCGCACGGATGCGTGAACCGGTGCACAGAGTCCCGCGATGGCACGCAGGATCGTCGTCTTGCCGCTGCCCGACGGACCGAAGATGGCCAGCACCTCGCCGGAGCCGCACGTGAATTCGACGTCGAGCGGGATGGGCCCCGTCTGCCGGAGGCTGACCGACAATCGCCGGTCAACCACGACGAGGGCCCAGTCGCCGCGACAGCGCCGTCGTCGCCGTCAGTGTCGCGACCGCTATGGCGAGGAGCACCGCGGCCATCGCGCCGGCGCTGCGATCGTCGAACGCTTGCATCCGGTCGTAGATGGCGACGCTGAGCGTGCGCGTCTCGCCCGGCAGATTGCCGCCCACCATCAGGACGACGCCGAACTCACCGAGCGTATGCGCAAAAGCGAGGATGGCTGCGGTGAGAATGCTGGGCCAGGCCAGCGGCACCTCGATGCGCAGGAATCGCTGCCACGGCGTCAGCCCGCAACAGGCGGCAGCATCGCGAACATCGGCGGGGATCGCCTCGAAGCCGCGCTGGATCGGCTGGACCACGAAGGGCACATTGGCGATCGCCGATGCGAGCAGGAGGCCCTCGAACGAGAACGGCAGCGACTGGCCCACAATCGCCTGAAACGCCTGGCCGAGCGGCGAGCGCGCGCCGAAGGTCACGAGCAAATAGAAACCGAGGACCGTGGGTGGCAGGACGAGCGGGACGGTGACCAGCGCCTCGACGAACAGCTTGCCGCGAAAGTCTCGAACCGCCAGCAAGCGTCCAAGCCAGAGGCCGAACGGGAGAAGGATCGCGATGGTGCCCGCACCGAGCCAGAGCGAGACGCGCAGTGCCGTCCAATCCATGGACGGCTATTCTGGCACCCCGAAGCCGTACCGCCGGAGGATCGTGCGCGCCGGCGGCTCCTGAAGATACTGGTAGAAGCGTTCGGCCGTGGCGCCAGCCCGTTTCAGCAGCACCATGCGTTGACGGAGAGGCGGATGGAGCGATTCTGGGAGAAGTGCGTACGTGCCCTGGCCACGTAAGGGTGCCGCCAGCACCAGCGAGTACGCGAGGATGCCGCCGACCGCATTCCCGGTGGTTGCAAACTGGGCCGCCTGCGTGATGTTGTCGCCCAGCACGAGTACTCGCTGCAGAGGTTCCCAGAGACCTTGCCCTCGCAGCAGCAATTCGGCCGCCTTGCCGTACGGGGCGTGCTCCGGGTTGGCAATCGCAAACCGGCGAACACCACCCGTTGCCACGAGGGCGCGCAGACCGTCCAATCGTTCATCGACCGCGAGCGGCGATCCGTGAGGAGCGAAGATCACAAGACGGCCGATGGCATAGAGCGTACCGCGATCGCGCGTGAGACCCGCGTCTGCCAGTTTCGCGACGAACGCTTCGTCGGCGGACAGGAACAGCTCGAACGGAGCGCCGTCCAGCAGCTGACGGGTGAGAGTCCCTGACGATCCAAACACGAGCTCGACACGTTCCCCTGATTGCGCAGTGAACTGCCCGGCGACGGATTCGAGGGCGAACTTCAGATCTGAAGCTGCAGCGACGGTCGGGGGACGCTGGGCCCACAGTTCCGATGGAGCGCTGATGAGCAACCAGATCGCGGCAAGCGCGTATAGTGAGCGCCCGAGATTGAGTGCCATCGTCGCGACCAGGTGCCGGATGAGCCCATTCATCGCCCCTACTTCCGGAGACGGACCACCTCGATCCGCTCGAGCATTCGAAGCGCGTACGGTGCGAGTCTGTCCGGGCGTTTCAGGCAGAATTCCAGACAAAGGCTTGAACCATATCAAATCGACCACATACTCGTCTCACTCCGATCCAATATAGACTCTACCATGGGGTGGCGTCGCTCGGACGGCCAACCGAGATCCGAATCACGATGATACGATTCCGGTCGACTTCGTGAAGGAAAGGAGGGGCATGGCACTCCTGACAGCGAGAGCGGCGGCCGAACGCCTGGGTGTCGGCTACTCCACACTGAAGCGATGGGTCCTCTCAGGTCACGTCCGGACCGTCCGGACCGAAGGAGGGCACCATCGCGTGTCCGACGCAGAAATCGACCGCCTGATGGCGCGACAGCAGCCGGCCGGACGGCACCGGCCGACGACGACGGACGACGAGTCCATTGGCGCGCTGAGCGCGCGCAACCGGCTCCACGGGTTCATTGACGAAGTCCGCATTGACGGTCTGCTGGCGCAGGTGCGGTTGCGGGTCGGCGATCAGTCGCTCACGGCGGTCATCACCGCAGACGCCGTGCGTGCGCTGAACCTGCGTCGTGGAGACGATGCGCTCGCGATCATCAAATCGACCGAGGTGATGATTGCCCGCGCCTCGACTTCGACTGACAAGTCGCGCCGGAAACCTTCGTCGCGTTAGCGTTCGGTCGTCGGTGCGACCAGCTGCCGCTTGCAGGCCTTAGAGCTAATCCATTCGGAAGTTCGTAGGCTGACTGCGCAACTGTGAGCCAGGCACGCGACCCGCGGGAGGAAGCATCTCGGGCCGTCGCGCCGTTTCCGTCAGCCCGAAAAACGGCGTTGCGCTCGCTGCTCTTCCGCTGGCGCGTCCGTCCTACCAGTTCGCGAAATCGCTCCGCTCAACGAGTACCGCCTCGGGTAACGCCTCGGCTCGGGTGACCTCGCGGCAGACGGCCGCGCAGGACTCGGCTTCACGCCGTTTTTCCCGCACCCGTAGTGGGCTGACTCCAAACGGCGCGCGGTCCGAGACGCTTCCCCCCGCGCCGGAGCAGTGTCCGGCGAGCGGAGGAGGTGACGCGAAGGGCCGTCAGCTGGCGCAAGGGCCGTGAAGTCGACCCGGCACGAGTCAGGAAACCCAGCGCGGAGTGAGTCCCTCGCGGCGGTCTGTCACGATGTCACCCGAGAGCCACAAGAATCCCGGACGTAACTAGTTGATCGGAGCGATGCCGCAAATTTGCAGGACCGCCGCGCAGCGACAAGAGTTCGAACGGAGCGGTGGTTTTCCGGGTCGACGATGACGGCCCGACGCGCCAGCTGACGGCCCTTCGCTTCAGCGGCGTCTTTCAGCAGCCCTGAAATTAGGGCTGCTATTCGCACGCCTCGGTGATGCAGATGGATTCCAGCGTGCGACCGACTGGCGGCACGGGCAGACCGGCAGCAGTCATCAACTTGCGAAGGAGGAGGCCGGTCTCCGGATGCGCGATCGCCGATTGCACGCCCACCCTGACGAGACCGTCGGCATAGTCCACCGCCTGCCAGGTATGAACGGCGAGCTTGCCGCCGCGGTTGTCGGTGTTCCCGTAATCTCTGACATCCAGTTTGGCCCCATGGTCGGCGAGGACCTGAACGACGTCGGGCCGTCCCTTGTGTGCGGCGCCGTGTAGAGCGGTGCGCCCGGTATCGGCCTGAGCATTCACATCCAGACCGAGGTCGAGCAGCAAGGTCACGGCTTCCAGCGTGTCCTTCGGTGACCATTCGTAGGTGATTCCTTCGACCCAGCCGATTCCCGAGGCGACCTGCAGCGGCGTGACGCCGAGGACGGTGGCGATTTTCGGGTCGGCGCCGCGGGCGAGCAGAAGCTTCATCAGTGCGAGATCGCCTGATTGAGATGCCCGGAGGAACGCTGTCGCGCCGTTTTCGTCCAACCACTGGTTCGTGAAGACCGTCCGCGTTTCCGTGCTGTCCTTCACCCGGGCATTGACGTCGGCGCCCTTGTCCAGTAGGAGCTCGATGAAGGCCAGATGATCCATGTCGCCCTTGCGGACCGGATAGTCGCCGCTTTCGATGTTGCGGTTGTCTGTCGCCAGATAGAGCGGCGTCCATCCGCCCTTGTTGGTCAGGTTCGGATCCGCGCCGTGTTCCAGGAGAGACGCGGCGAGCTTGTAGTACCGATTTTGAGTCGCCACCAGCAACGGACTCCAGCCGTAACCGGTGACTTGATTGATGTCCGCTCCCCCGGCCAGCAGAATCTTGACCGACTCGACATCATTCGAGCGCGCGGCGTAGATCAAGGGCGTCAGCGCTCCGCCGTCGATCGGCGCCGGCCGCCTCCGGAAAGGCACTGCCGCCGCGTCGCCCTGGTCGTCGTCCACTCTCTCCGCTCCAGCTTCCCCGTCGGCCGCTGCGCCACGCCCTGCTCCTGTGCCGCCCTGAGCGTTAGTCGAAGGGCGTCCTTGGCCAGCACCTCGGCCCTGGGCGGCACCGCCCTGGGCCAATGCATTCAGCTGGGAAAGATCCAACCCTCGTCCGGCGGCGACTGCCGCACCCTGTGCGGCCACCGCCTTCCTCGGATCGTTCGATTTGCCGAGGGCCGGTCCCCTGCCACGCGCGGCAGGATTCGAACGCGCGTTGATGTCCGCGCCGCGCTGAATGAGGAGCTGAACGGCAGCGGGGTGCGCTTCATCTGCGGCCCACATCAATGCGGTGGTGCCGCGCAACGTCTCCTTCGCGTTCACGTCGGCCCCGCGGTCGAGCAGCACTTTCATCGCGTCGACGTTGCCCGTACGCGATGCCACCATCAAAGGAGTTCTTCCCAGGGGAAGACGCTCGTTGGGATCGGCGCCTCCGGCGAGCAGCGCCGTGATCATCGCCGCATCGCCATTCACCGACGCCAGCCACAGCGGCGTGGCACCCTCGCGGTTCGCGGCCTTGACGTTCGCACCCGCGCGAATCAGCACGTCCGCCAGTTCCCTGTCGTCCGCGGTACACCGCCCAATGGAGGGCCGTTGCGCCGTCGGCTTGAGCCGCATTCACGTCGGCGCGCTGGGCCAACAGCGTACGGACTGCTGCCTTGTCTCCCCGCATGGCGGCGTCTGCAACATCTGAGCGTCCAGCGGCGAAGTCCACCGTCGACAGCAACAGCAACACCACACCGCCACTCAGGATGCGTCTCACATACATGTTGTCGCCTCGTGGCATGTCGCTCTCAGCTTTCGGCGGTCAGCTTTCAGCAAGAACCGAGAGTTGATAGCTGACAACTGAAAGCGTCCCGGCGCGATCGAACAGGCGGCGCCGTGATTACAGGTTATCCAGCCGGCCCATGCTGTCGCCGACGCTGTCCTGATGAATGCCAAACTTGTCGAGTACGGTCAGAAGCAGACTGCCGGTCGGGACTTCCCTGGTCGGATACGCGAGATGACGCCCGCCTTTGACCTTCCCGTTCGCGCCGCCAATCACTGCGTGAGGCACATCGTAGTGCAGGTGCTGATTGGGGTTCCCCATGTTGCTGCCGTACAAGACGAGCGAATGATCCAGCAACGTGCCGTTCCCATCCTGTGCCTTTTCCAGCCTGTCGATCAGGTATGCGAGCATCTTGACGTGATACTGATTGATCTTCGAGAACTGGTCGATTCGCCTCGGATCCTCGCCGTGGTGCGAACCGCCGTGAAACCCCACGGTTGGCGCTTCGCATTCAGGGTAGGTCCGCCCGGTGAGGTCGCGCGCAAAGAGCAGCGTGCCGACCCGGGTCAAATCGGCCTGGAACGCCAGCGCCAGCAGATCGAATTGCAGCTTGATGTGTTCGTCAAATGATTGCGGAACGCCGACCGGCACGGTCAGGTCGGCTGGCGCGACGGTGGCGGCCTTCATGGCGATTTGCAGCCGCCGTTCGATCTCCCGGACATCCTGTGTGTACTGGTCGAGCCGGGCGCGATCGGGCGCGCTCGAGTCGCGCCGCAGCCTCGAGAGGCTGCTGCTCAGGGAGTCCAGAATGCTGCGGTCCCGCTGACGCCGCGCGGCTCGTTCCTCGATAGTGCTCCCGTCCCCGAACATGCGCTCGAACACGACCTGCGGGTTCAACTCCATAGGGAGCGGCTGCGTCGGTGAGGACCAGGAGATCGTGTTCGTGTACGTACAGCTATAGCCCTCGCCGCAATTGCTCGAGTTGGCGCCAGGATCCTCGACGGCGAGTTGCATCGACGGTAGCAGCGTATCGCCGCCAATCTTCCGGGCGATCATCTGATCGATCGTGGTTCCCGCGTACACGTCCGCGCCCGCCGTCTTCTTTGGCTTGTTCGCACAGAGGAAAGCCGCCGCCACCCAGTGGTCGGCACCGGTCACGCCGGGAGGCGGCTCAGACGAGCGCGAGTGGAGCCCGCTCAGGATCGTCACATGCTCGCGATACGGCTCGAGCGGTTTGAAACAGAACGGAAACTCGAAGCCGGTCCCCTCTTTGTCCGGAACCCAATAGCCGGGAGCCATCCCATGCGGTACGAAGAGACCGACGAATCGAGGCTTCGGCTCGGCGGCCGTTTGCGCCAGCGCCGTCGCAGCCGGCACCATCGCTTCGAGCAGCGGCAGCGCGAGCGTTGCCCCTGCACTACGCAAGACGGTCCGTCGAGGAATGTGCTTCTTGGTGATGAACATCGGTGGTGGCCTCAATCCATTTGAGGATTTGAGAATCTAAGAATTTGAGAATCTATGGTTTGCAAATCTTCACATCCCCGCGAGCCTCTGATCTCAAATCCTCAAATCCTCAAATCCTCAAATTCTCAATTCTCATCTATCGCTGCGCACTTGTTACTTACCGTCTCTATCGCCTTCATGTTCATCTGGAACGCGGGACTCTCGACAATACCCATTATCAGCGACGAGAACCGATACCGGCTGTCTGCCGAATTGCGGACGATGGAGCGCACGAGCGGCATGTCGTGGTACTCGACGCCTCGGCCGAGCGCGTACGTGAGCAGCTTCTCCACGACGACACGCACGAACTGATCCTGATAACCGACCAGCAGCTGGCGCAGACTTCCGACGCCGTCCACTTTTGTCCCGTCAACCAACACTCCAGTGGCGTCGATCGGAAGGCCCTCGTCCACGGTGCGCCATGCGCCGACCGCGTCAAAATTCTCGAGCGCGATTCCCATTGGTTCGAAGATCTTGTGACACGTCGAGCAGGTCGGATTCGTACAGATGTTCCTCCAGGATCTGGCGCATCGTCGGGACCTTCAGATTTCCCGTCGCGTCGACGACCTTGGCTTTGAGGCTCGTGTCGACCCCGGGTGGAGGATCCGGCGGGCTGACGCCCAGGAACGTTTGCAGGAACCATTTTCCGCGTATCACCGGCGAGGTGCGCGCCGCCTGCGACGTCACCGTCAGCAATGCACCTTTTCCCAGCAGACCACGACGCATGTCGAGGTCGGAAGCGAGCCCCACGCGACGGAAGTGCGGGCCATAGACGTTCGAAATGCCATAGTGTTTGGCCAGCCGTTCGTTGACGAACGTGTAGTCTGCGGTCAAAAGATCAAGGACGCTGCGGTCTTCCCGAATGATGCTGGCAAAGAACAGCTCGGTCTCGCGCTGGAACGCATTGCGCAGGTTGTCGTCGAAATCCGGAAACAGATTGACGACCGGCTCGCTCGTCTTCAACGAGCGGACGCTCAGCCACTGGCCGGTGAAGTTGGCGATCAGCGCATCGGAACGCGGATCCTCCAGCATCCGGTGCACCTGCCGTTCGAGCACGGCCGGATCCTTGAGCCTGCCTTGCGCCGCGAGACCGATCAACTCGTCGTCCGGAATGCTGCTCCAGAGGAAGAACGCCAACCGCGACGCGAGTGCCAGATCGCTGATCCGATAGCTCTTGCCGGCGACCAGCCCCGCAGGCTCGGGTTCGCCTCGATAGACGAATTCCGGATCGGCCAGGATCCGTTGGAGCGCGGCGCCGATGCCTTCGTCGAAGCTGCCGCTTTCGCTCTGACCTTCCGCGTAGAACTTCATCAGGAGCTCCACGTCGGCCGGCGTCGATGGACGTCGGAACGCGCGTTTCGTGAGCGTCGAGATGATTGTGCGAGCACACGCACGTTCGCCGGTGGGACTCGATGGCCGGCAGACGAAAATCCTGCGCCGGCTCGCCGTGTCGGCGGCGCCGCGGGCGTCGAAAGGCCCTTCAATGGTGACCTGGCCGACGTGCGGATAGAACTGAAATCCGGGAATCTCGCCCGGCGTATTCATCGTTCGCTGAAACGGCTTGTTCAGCTCGGTGCCCGGCACGTCGTTGGTCGCGAGAAACGTGACCCCGACCGTGTGCAAGCCTGCAGTCACGGGAATGCGAGGCGTCGCGCGACCGTTGCCCGTCGTGCCCTTGATCTCCTTGTCCCAATCGAACAGCTTCACTCGCTCGCCGTCGACCGTCACTTCGAGCTGCTCGCCCGCGATCTGACCCAGGACGGCCGTAAAGTAGCCGGTCACGCCCTTCACCCTGAACGTGTATTCCCCGTCGGCCGGAAACTGATGCTTGATCAGGATCCCGCCGCGGGTCCCAAACGGCAGACCTTCGATGTGGTGGTTCTGGGCCGTGTCGGCCGGCACGTCGAATACCGCCTGCGTCGGAGCGGACACGTCGCCAATGGCGAGACGGCTGATCTTCCCCGCCGCCGAGAGGTACGCCTCCATGAGCGCGGGCGACATCGTCAGCGTGCCCGCCTGATTGTCGAACCCGTGGGTCGAATCGTCGGCCGGGAGGAACTTGGTGGCATCGACTTCGAGCGCAAGCAGGTCTCGAATCGCGTTCGAGTATTCGGTGCGGTTCAGGCGGTGAAGACCCGGCGGGGGCAGATGCGGGACCGCACCACGATCGAGCTCACCTTCCATCCACTGGATCAGCGAGTCCATGGTTGCCGCATCCGGACGGCGGGCGTCTGTCGGCGGCATCATGCCCGCCCGAAGCTTGCGCACGATTTTTTCGCCGACTTCGGCATGTTCGCCGAGGCGGGCGAGGTCCAGTTGGTCCAGCAGAAGGTTTGCTGTTTTGAGCCTCGCGTTGTGGCAAGTCACACAATACCGATCGAGCACCGCGCGGTTCGCCTCTCGACTGGCGCTCGAGGCGGCCGGGTTGGCTGCCTTTTCCTCCAGCTCGGGAGGCTTCGGGGTGGACTGCGGCCGGGCTGGAGTGCTCGAGGCGGGCTGGGCCTGGCGAGCGGACAGACCAGGTTGGCCAAAGACAAGGGCGACCACCGTGACCGCTACGCAACCCGCGACGAGTAGGCTCTTGATCACAGCTCCCCCGGCGTTCCACACCAGTCTGGATGTGCACGAAATTGCAAACGGTGCGCCACTCGTCCGGTTTGAGGCACAGCTTCGCTCTATCGCCTAGTTTCTCAGGTAAAAGGATGTACACGGACCCGCCAATGCTGTCAAGGATTCTTTGATCCTTTATGTATACTGTCGGCGCGAAGGTCGCAAGTTTGACTCCTTTCGCGCTCTCATCGTCGCCCCGCCCAGGAGAAATCGGTCGTTTCCCCGCCAAGAAGGTCTGCGAACCAGCACATTCCCGTCTTCCGTGGAAAAGCCCCATGCGAGGAGGAAGCCGATGTGTATATTCGCCCGGCGATCGGCGGCGGCTCTATTCGGTTGTCTTACTCCTCCCCGCGGCAGCTTTAGCGCAAGCCGCCATTACCGGCGTCGTCAAGGACGCGTCCGGCGCCGTGCTTCCGGGCGTGACGGTCGAGGGCGCAAGTCCGGTCTTGATCGAGAGAGTGCGTTCGGTGGTCAGCGACGATACCGGTCAATATCGAATCGTCGATCTTCGTCCGGGCACCTATTCCGTGACGTTTTCGCTGACCGGTTTCAGCACCGTGAAACGCGAAGGCATCGAGTTGACCGGCGACTTCGTCGCCACGGTCAACGCCGATCTGAAAGTGGGCATCCTCCAGGAAACCATCACGGTCACCGGCGAGACGCCGATCGTCGACGTCCAGAGCGCCAAGGCGCAGACCACGATGGGCCGTGATGTCATCGCGGCCATCCCGACCTCGAGGAACGCGACCGGCATCATGGGAATCATTCCGGGGATGGCCACGACCGGAGATTCCGGTGGCATCACCGGTGGAACCGGCGGGGGCGCCTCGAGCATGCACGGGGGCCGTCCGTCCGACTCGCGAACCCTGTCTGACGGCCTCAACATGGGTTGGGCCGGCGCGAACTCTAATGCGGCCGTCGTGAACGTCGCCGGCTCGCAGGAAATCGTGACGAGCACCTCTGGCGGTCTGGGCGAGGCGGAAACCGCCGGCGTCGTCCTCAACGTCGTCCCACGCGACGGCGGCAATACGTTCAACGGCACCTTCGAGCTTTCGGGCGCCAACAGCAGCATGCAGGGCAGCAACTACACCCAAACTTTGAAAGACGCCGGCCTCAGGTCTCCGTCGGAACTGATCAAGGTCTGGGAAGTGAACCCCATGGGCGGAGGCCGAATTGTCCGCGACAAGCTGTGGTTCTACCTGACCTACCGCGAGTCCTATGCCGAGAACACGACCCCGGGCATGTTCTTCAACAAGAACGGCGGCGATCCGACGAAATGGCTGGTCGATTTCGACACCACCCGGCCGGGGTTCAACGACACCCGCGTGAGGAACTTCATCGGGCGCATCACGTGGCAGGCATCGCCGCGCAACAAGTTCAACTTTACGAACTCGGAGCAGTACAGCTCCAGCAACAGGACAGGTGGCGGATCGGCGACGCGGACGCCGGAGGCGCAGGGGTTGAACCTCTACACGCCCGGCCACACCCGGACGTTCACCTGGAGCTCCCCCCTCACCAACAGGATGCTTTTTGAGGCCGGCTGGGGCAGCTACATGGCGAACTACGCCAACGACGCGCCGCGCATCGACGGTCAGCACAATCCGGCGTTGATTTCGGTCCTCGAGCAGACCGGTGTCGCGTCGGCGGCCATTCCGGGTTCCGTGTCCAACGGCGGCATTCCCAACCTGACCTACCGGTTTGACAATCCGCTCGGCGGGGGGTTCCAGCATCATCAGATCGGCACGCTGGCCAACCTCAAGGCGTCGATCTCGTACATCACCGGCGCACACAACATGAAATTCGGCTATCAGGGTGGCTTCAGCAACCCGAGCCAGTCGTACTACAACTTCACGCCGTTCATTCAGTATCGGTTCAACGGTGGCGTTCCCAATCAGTTGAATCAGACGGCTGTGTTCGGCCCTACCGATCGCCCGGCCGTCGAATTCGTCCGCAACCTCGTGCCGACGTCTCTCTACGCGCAAGATCAGTGGACCACCGGCCGTCTGACGCTCCAGGGCGGTGTGCGGTACAACTACATCCTGAGCAGCTATCCCGACGCCTGCGTCGGCGGCCCCGAGTACCCGCTGATGCCGACGGAGATTTGCTATCCAGCCCGCTCGACTGAAGGCGTCCACTGGCACGATGTGTCGCCGCGCATCGGCGCCGCCTACGACCTGTTCGGCAACGGCAAGACGGCGGTGAAGGTGAACCTCGGGAAATACATGCAGGCGCTCACGGCCTCGAACAGCGATATGGATTTGAATCCTCTGATTCGCGTGAACCTCTCCACGACGAGGACATGGAGCGACCGGAATGGTTTGGGGATCAACGGCGATTACGTGCCGCAGTGCGACCTGATGAACCCGGCTGCGAACGGCGAATGCGGCGCGATGGACAACCAGAATTTCGGCAAGGAATTCTTTACGCGCACCTTCGATCCGAACTTCATCAACGGTTTCGGAAAGCGCCCGTACAACTGGGAACTCGGCGTCTCCGTACAACAGGAGGTTGCGCCGCGCGTCGGGGTCACGGTCGGCTATTACCGCCGTTGGTTCGGCAACTTCTATACATTGGACAACACCGCGACGACATTGTCCGACTACACGCAGTTCAGTGTTCCGATTCCGGTCGATCCGCGCCTGCCGGGTGGCGGCGGCGGCGTGGTGCCAGGTATCCACAACCTCAATCTCAACAAGGTCGGACAAGTCCAGGACCTTGCCCAGTTGACCAGCAACTTCGGCGACGTCGATCCGATCGAAAACTGGCAAGGCGTGGATGTCGGCGTCAACGCTCGACTGCGGAACGGGCTGACGATACAAGGAGGCACGAGCACGGGGCGCACGCTTCAGGACAATTGCGCCCTTCGGTCGATATTGCCGGAGACCTATGCGTGGTCGAGCCCGATCGTTGGCGCCGCGACCATCGGCACACTGCAATCTGGGCGAGGCAACTCGACAACGGGATTGACGAGCCCCTATTGCCGGATCGTCGAGCCGTTCCTGACCTCATTCCGAGGCCTGGCGTCGTATGTCGTTCCAAAACTGGATATTCAGGTCAGCGGGACCTGGCGGAGCGACGCGGGCCCTGAACTGCAGGCGAACTACGTAGTGACCACTGCCATCGCGAATTCAGGACCGCAGCCACTCGGCCGAAACCTCTCGTCAGGAAACGTCACCGTCAATCTGATTCCGAACGGCACGTTGTACGGCGATCGCCGCAACAACATCGATTTCCGTGTGTCCAAGATCCTCCGCTTTGGCAGGACGCGTACACAGGTGGGAGTGGATGTTTACAACGTCACAAACAGCGACGACGTGAACACCTACAACAACGCGTACGTGCCGAACGGGGCGTGGCTGGTACCGTCGACGATTGCTACGGCGCGATTCGTGAAGCTCACCGCGCAGATCGATTTCTAATCCGTGTGAACCCCCCGGGGTTCTCGAGCAGAGCCCCGGGGGACTCTACTGCGCCGAAAAGGTCGTGGAAGGAAGCGACCCCGAACATCAACGGTCACCCTCGAACTCGTCATCGATTCGTGGCGCTTTCGGCAGTTGCTGGTCCAGGGATTCGCGGTATTTCAGGCAACCTCGCAAGAACTGCGGCCAGGCCGGAACGCTTGGAAGCGGGTCGCTCTTCTCGGGCAGCAGTCCCCAGAGTTTCGGATGATGCCAACACAGCTGATGCCCAGAGCTGTCGCGGTGCTCGCGGATACCCGTCCGCAGCCGCTTCACCTCGGCGACCAGGGATTCTCGGTCGAGATCGGCAAGGTCTTCATCCATGGTTCCAACCCATCTACCCGTGCAGACTCGCGCATGTGCGCACCCGCTTCTCGAGAAACCTTCGTTCGGTTGGGTTTCGCGCGAGCGCAAGCGCCGCCAAGAAATGCTCCTGCGCCGCGTCACGATGGCCGCGCCGGAGCTCCAACTCGCCCAGTGCGGCCCGGTGGAACGGATACCTGGTGAGCCGCTCGAGGTCGGGGATCGCGTGCAATTCCTCGAGTCCCCGTTCGGCGCCGTCGCGTTGGGCGATCGCGATCGCGCGATTGAGGGCGACCACCGGCGACGGGGCAAGGGTCAGCAGACGGTCGTACAGCGAAACGATCAGATCCCAGTCGGTCTGTTCCACGGTTGGTGCGCTGGCGTGTGCGGCGGCGATCGCAGCCTCGATGTGATACGCGGTCACGTCGCGTCCAGCTGCCGAGTGTTCGAGAAGCCGGAGACCTTGCGCAACGAGCCGAGCGTCCCATCGCGATCGGTCCTGTTCGAGGAGCGGACTCAGATCGCCTGCGTCGTCGAGACGCGCCGGCAGTCTGGCCGCGTGGAGACACATGAGTGCCGCAAGCGCGTTGGTCTCCGGTCCCGCCGACGACTGATGCTCGGACAATAGCGCCGTCAAGCGAATCGCTTCGTGGCAGAGCTCGGCACGAACCGCGGATCCGGCTGAGGAGCCGTGATAACCCTCGTTGAACAGCAGGTACAACGCGCGCCGGACGGCCGATAGACGCAACGTGAATTCGGCATCCGCCAGATCGAACAGATGTTTGGAGCCTGCGAGCACCTTCTTGCCACGCGAGATTCGCTTCTCGATCGCCGCCCGGCCGACGAGAAACGCGGCCGCGATCTCGCCTGCACCGAAGCCGCACAGGATGTTGAGAATCAACGCAACCTGCGCTTCTTCCGGCAATCGCGGATGGCAGCACGAGAACATCATCCTCAGCTGCTCATCGCGGATCGTGTGCTCCGCAAATGCCTCGTCGAGGGCGGGAGCTATCCTCCACTCGGTCTCGAGCAGACGGCTCATCTCTGGCGCAAACACGCGCGCGGTCCGCTCGCGCCTGAGGACGTCGAGGGCGCGGTTCTTCGCGGTCGCCATCAGCCACGCCGGGGGATTCTCGGGAACCCCGCGGACCTTCCACACCTCCAATGCGCGGCAGAAGGCCTCCTGCACCACGTCCTCGGCGAGTGCAAGGTTGTGAACGCCGAAGATTCGGGTAAGGGCGGCGACCATCCGCCCCGATTCTCGCCGGAAGAGATGTTCGTTCAGATCAAGTGCCACCCTTGCAGGTCTCCTTCATCTTTCCAGGTTATCGTAGGTCCGCCGTCCGAACCCAGTCCGTCCCCCGACTTCAGCTGGTCAGCACGGGGGCATTCATCACCGTCCGCACCTCGACGGATCCTCCGCCTCGGACGATCGGACAATCGGCCGCGAGCTTCACCGCCTCGGCCTGATCGTTCGCTTCGATGACGATGAAACCCAAGACCAGGTCCTTGGTTTCAGCATAGGGGCCGTCGGTGACCTTCTGCCGGCCTTGCACCACCTTGCCGGTGCGCTCGAGCGGATGTCCTCGATGTTTGAGGTGACCCCTGGCTTCCAGGTCGCGTATCCAGGCCAGCCACGCCTGCATGCTCCGCTGCGCGCGCTCTGGTGTTCCCATCGCCTCGAGGTAATCCGCCTCGCCACTTCGAAAAAGAAAAACGAATTCCATCGTGATCGCCTCCCCGGCCACCCCATCTCAGACCGGCAGTGACAGCACCACTTCGGTGCGCCACACTCTTGACGTTCGAACCGACGTCGGTCGGACATTTTCTTTGCGATTCGGGCCCGTCCTTCCTGCCCTTCCTGCCCTTACTGCCCTCTGCCCTTCCCGCCCCTCCTGCCCTTCCTGCCCTTCCTGCCCTTGCCTCTCAGCGGTGATTTCTAATACATTTAGGAATATATCGATGGCGAGGTCGTTCTTTCTCGGGGATTTCGAGCATGTCGTCCTGTTGGCCCTGCTTCGGCTCGGCTCCGATGCGTACGGAACGACCATCCGCCGTGAAATTGAAGAGCAGACCGGCCGCTCCGTCTCAGTCGGTGCGTTGTACACCGCATTGGATCGGTTGGAACGCAAGGGTTTTGCGATCTCGTCGCTGGCCGATCCAACACCGCAGCGCGGCGGTCGGGCGAAACGCTACTTTGTGCTCACGCCGTCCGGCCACAAGGCGCTTCGCCACTCGCGCGACGTGCTGCAACGCATGTGGCGGGGACTGGAACCAAAGGGTGGACGGGCGTGAACACGCCCCGCTTCACCACCTGGCTGTTCCGTCATTCGCTCGACCCGCACGAGCGCTCATACGTCATCGGCGATTGCGAGGAGGAGTACGAAGCGATCGCACTTGCACACGGACGGACCCGCGCGAACCGTTGGTTCCGCGCTCAGGTAGCCCGATCGCTCATGGCGAACCTGCTTCGGCGCGCGCAACGCCGACGTCAAGAACCTCACCTTCATGGAGATAACCTGCCCATGGCGACCTGGTCTGATGTGAAGTACGGGTTCCGCCAATTGCGTCGCAGCCCTGAGTTCTCGATCCCGGCGCTCCTGACGCTGGCACTCGGCATCGGAGCCGCCGCAGCAGTCTTCACGGTCCTGGAGCGGGTCGTGCTCAGACCGCTGCCTTATCGGGAATCCGAGCACCTGATCCGGCTATGGGATCGCAATGACACCATCGGGCTGTCACATTTTTCGGTATCGCCGGGAAACTACCTCACCTGGCAAGAGCAGAACCGAACGCTCGCCGCGATCGGCGCCTACCGCGAGGATTCGTTCACACTGGCGACCGCCGCCGGCGCCGAGCAGGTGGAAGGCGCCCGCGTCACCTCCTCGCTGCTGCCGGTCCTCGGTATTCAGCCGCTGATCGGCCGGCAAATGCAACCGGCTGACGATCGGCCGGGAGCGCCGGCAGTGGCTCTCATGACGCACGCGCTGGCATCGCGTCTCGGCGACCTTTCGTCGGTCGTCGGCATGACCGTCAATCTCGACGCGCAGCCACATACGATCATCGGCGTGCTGCCCGCGGACTTCCGCTTCCCGCAACAGGAACAGGTCCAGGTTCTTGTTCCTTACGCGCTGAACGCGATCGCGCCCGAGCGCGAGTCGCACATGCTGCGCGTCCTCGGCCGTCTCAAACCGAATACCGACCTCGAAGGCGCGCGTGTCGACCTTGGATCGATCGCGAAGCGCCTCGAGGCGGAATATCCCAGCCTCCAACCGCCGCTGGGAGGTCACGATCGACACACTGCATCGGGCCACTGTCGGAAGCGTGGAGCGGCCGTTGATGCTCCTTCTTGGCGCCGCAGGGCTGCTCGTGATCATCGCCACCGCCAACGTTGCCGGTCTTTTGCTGGCCAGGGTCGCCTCGCGTGAGGGCGAATTTGCCGTGCGTGCGGCACTTGGCGCCGGACGGGCTCGGCTCGTCCGCCAACTCATGACCGAGAGCCTGCTGCTCAGCGTCCTCGGTGCTCTAAGCGGGTTGATGATAGGACGAGTCGCACTGCGCCTGCTCTTGGCGGTCAACTCGAAGGCGATGCCGCGCTCGACCGAGATCGTCATGGACGCCACCGCCTTCGCGGCGATCGTGGCTGTCAGCGTCGTGACCGGTCTGGCATTCAGCATCGCCCCCTTGTTGACGGGTGCCTTCGGGACGTCGTCTCGCCACGCGCTCACCGGTGCAGCTCGTGGCATTCGCGGTGGCACTCAGCCGATTCGCCGCGTGCTGGTCGCCGGCCAGATAGCGCTGGCGCTCGCTCTGGCCGTCGGCGCCGTGTTGCTCGTCTCGAATCTCGTCTCACTGCAGCAGATCGATCCCGGCTTCAGCACGAGCGGCGTCTTGACGATGGAGTTGCGACCCCCGGCGGGGCGGTACGGAGAACCTGCGGCGCGCGTGCGTTTGTACAAAGAAGTTCTTGCACGACTCGAGGCGCTACCCGGCGCAGAGGCTGTGGGTGCAGCGCACCGTCTGCCGCTCGCCGGCAACTCGGGCGTTAGACTCCGGATTGAGGGAAGGGTCGAGCCGCCGGAACGCTTGCCGAACCTCAACTACCGCGCCGTAGCGGGTCGCTATTTCGACGCGCTTGGCATCAAGCTCGAGCGAGGGCGCTACTTTTCCGATGCCGAGATGTGGGAACGGGGCGGAGCCGTGATTGTGAACCGCGCTGCGGCTGCACGGTACTTCGCAGATGGCGATCCACTACTCCGTCGGATCATCGGAGCGCGTGGCGAGCCGCTCCAAATCGTCGGTGTCGTCGAGGATGTTCGCGAGGACCGGCTCGCCGAACCGGGACAGCCGGCAGTCTACTTTCCGTACGCGACCTACCCCGTCCCCGCCATGACCCTGCTCGTTCGAAACACTCGCGGTGCAGAGACGCTGGCCCAGCTGGCTCGGCGCGCAATCACAGAGCTCGATCCGCTGATCGCGCCTGGACAAATTCGAACCATAGATGACTTCATGCGTGACGTCGTCGCGGCTCCGCGCTTCAACACGCTGCTGCTTGCGAGTTTCGCCGCCATCGCACTCGTCCTCGCGGCAGTCGGCATCTACGGCGTCACGGCGTATGCCGTAACGCAGCGCACCTCCGAAATCGGGGTGCGTATGGCCCTCGGCGCGGCTGAAGCCGACATCTTCCGCTCCGTTCTCGCGCCGGCTTTGAGACTCGCGGCGTTCGGAACTATCGCCGGCCTTGGATGCGCGGTGTTGTTGGCGAGGCTGCTCGGCGGAGTCGTCTTTGGAGTGGACGCGGATCAGCCGATCGTGTACGCGGCGGCGGCCGTGCTGCTCTTTGGCGTCGCCGCCGTCGCTACCATCGCGCCGGCCCGTCGAGCCATGCATCTCGACCCGGTCGTGGCGCTTCGGCGGGAATGACGGCGCCGTGTAAGATTGCGATTTATGTGCGACTTTGGACACCCCCACGGCCACCACGCGTTCGGATTCCTCGTTGATACGCCAGAAATTCGCACGCTCATCGCCGAGACGATGCGGCTCACGACGGCCATTCCCGAGACGACCGCGCGCGTGCAGGCGCTCAAGCCGGCATTTGCGAAGCTGCTGGCCGCCGATGGCTGGTTGCCGCACGAGGTACGCGACGCCGGACTACACGAGCGGGATGGGAAGTGGCATCGGGCAGTACGCGCTCTATCGTGCGGAAGACGGATCGTTGACGCTGTTCTCGCTGGTCATCCCTGCCGGCGCCGAAACGCCCGTGCACGATCACCTCGCCTGGGGACTGATTGGCGTCTATCGCGGGCGTCAGTACAAAACCATCTACCGCCGCCTGGACGATGGGCAAGACGAGACGAGGGCGCTACTCGAGGTGTCGCGCACCCAGACCATGGACACCGGCGAGTTCTATTCCCTCCTGCCGCCGCTGGACGATATCCACTACGTCAAGACCGTATCGGACGAGCCGTCGGTGTCGATTCATCTGCTGGCCAATGATACGGCGTGCATCTGGCGGCACCGGTTCGAGCCGTCGACGGGCGAAGTGAAGGCGTTCAGATCGGGCTACAGCAATGCACCGTGTCCACCCGAGCCAGTACACGGTAGCTAGCGCATTTTCCGTTTCCGTGTAGCAGCCTGTCCTTCGTCCGTTGGGCTTGGTCCTTAGTCCGTCCCTCGTCCTTTGTCCTGATTGGACCATGGACCACGGGACGGACCACGGACGAAGACCCAAGGACCGAGGCGAGCACTACACGGATCTGAAAAGCGCTAGACCAACCCTGCCTTGTACAGCGCCACCAGCTTGCCCCACGCGCGATCGGCGTCCGGCTTGCTGTAGATCGGCTGCCCGTTCGCCTGCTTCGGCATGTCGGAAACGCACCAGCCGTGCTGGGCCTGCGAATAGACCTCGACCTCGGCGGGAACCTTCGCCGCATCGAACGCTTCTTTGAGCTTCGTCTTCGCGTCCGGTTGCTGCATGTCGTCGTTGGCGGCGATACCGATGTACATGCGCCCTTTGATCTTCGGCGCGAGCAGATGCGGGCTGTTGGGATTTGCCGTGACCAGCCCGCCGCCGTGGAATGACGCACCCGCGCCAATACGGTCTGCCTGCGAGGCGGCCGTTCTGACAACGAGCGCGCCACCCATGCAGTAACCCTGAGTGCCGACCTTCTTGCTGCGATCGACCTGACGCTGCGCATCGAGCCAGGCGATGAAGGCCGCAGCGTCGCGTTCGGCAGCGCCCTCCGCGTTGATCGATCCCATGAGCGGCGTCAGCTTCGCCCGTTGCGGAGGGTCTGCAAAGTTGAAGTTGGAGGCGTCTTCGAACACCGGCGATTTTGCAACCCGATAGAACGGATTCGGCACGAGCACCGAGTATCCGTCAGCGGCAAGGCGCTTCGCGATCTCGCGCATCGACGGACGCAGACCGAACGCGTCCGTCCAGATCAGGACGCCTGGATGGGAGCCGCTGGCCGGATGGATGAAGGCCGCGTCGCATGTGCCGTCTGTAGTTTTGATCTCGACGTTGGTTTCCACGACCTGCTGCTGGGCAGCCAGTTCGGCGCCGGCGGCGGCCGCAATTCCTGCCGCGACCGTCATCGTGACGAAGTCTCTACGTGTGATGTCGTCGTTGTTTTCCATGTCCGTGCTCCTCTCGGGAGGAGATGATACATGGAGGACGCAGCCGGGCGCCTCAGCAGTTATCCGACGCGCGTCGAGTGCCCTGACATATCATCAGCGTCCGATGAAGCTTCCCAGCGTGAATCCGCCCTTGTAACGGGCTTTTCTGTGCGCTTGAAAGGTTGCCGTGACCGAAACGCCAGCGACCGTCCCCTATACCGGCCAGCAGTTTCTCGACAGCCTCGACGACGGTCGAGAGGTGTGGATCTATGGGGAACGGGTTGGCAAGATCACCGAACACGTGGCGTTCCGCAATTGCGCGCGGATGCTCGCGCGGTTGTACGACGCGCTGCACGCGGATCGCACGACCGGCAGGAACGTCATCTCCTCGCCAACGGAGTGGGGCGGGTTCACGCATCGCTACTTTCAAGCTCCAACGACCGTTGAACAACAAGTCCGTGCTCGCGACGCGATGGCTGCCTGGGCACGCGTCAGCTACGGATGGCTGGGTCGTTCACCTGACTACAAAGCGGCGTTCCTGGCAACGCTCGGAGCGAACGCCGAGTTCTACGCCCCCTACGAGTCCAACGCGCGGCGCTGGTACCGGTACGCGCAAGAGCGCGTGCCGTTCGTCAATCACGCCATCATCCATCCTCCCATCGACCGCCATGTCGCCCCCGGTGCGCCTGGAGGCGCGACCGACGTCTGCGTGCGCGCGACGAAAGAGACTGACGGCGGCATCTACGTGTCGGGCGCCAAGGTTGTGGCGACGGGCTCGGCGCTGACGCACTTCACATTCGTCGCGCATCACGGGTTGATACCCGTGCAGGACCCGAGCTACGCGTGCGTCTTCATGGTGCCGACCAATGCGGCGGGCGTGAAGCTCATTTGTCGCGTGTCGAACGAAGCGCGCGCTGCCGCCCTCGGCAGTCCCTTCGACTATCCGCTATCGAGCCGCTTCGACGAAAACGATGCCGTCTTCGTGCTCGACAACGTGTTCGTGCCGTGGGAGGACGTGTTCGTCTACCGCGATGTGGACAAAGCCAACAACTTCTTCCCTCGCACGGGCTTTCATCCTCGGGCGATGTTCCACGGCTGCACACGCCTGGCGGTCAAACTGGACTTCATCGTGGGCTTGCTGATCAAGGCAACCGAGCTGACCGGCGCCCGATCGTTTCGAGGAGTGGAGGCGAACATCGGCGAGGTCATAGCCTGGCGGAACATGATCTGGGGGCTCTCGGATGCCATGGCGAAAGGAGCGACCCCGTGGACTGGCGGGGCGTTGCTGCCGGCAACCGAGCCCGCGGCCGCGTATCAGGTGCTTGCTCCCGAAGCGTACCGTGCAAATCCGGCATCTGATCGAAAAGACAGTCGCCAGCGGGCTGATCTACCTCAACTCACACGTCAAGGATTTCAAGAGTCCCGAACTTCGGCCGTACTTGGACCGTTACCTGCGCGGATCCGGCGACGTGGATGCGATGGCACGCGTCAAGCTGATGAAGCTCTTATGGGATGCGGTGGGCACCGAGTTCGCCGGCCGACACGAGCTGTACCAGATCAACTACAGCGGCAGCCACGAAGAGATCCGCCGCTATGCCTTGTTCGGCGCTCTCGCATCTGGCGCCTACGATCGCTTCAAGCAATTCGTGGACTCCTGCCTGGCCGAGTACAGACGCCGACGGATGGACGGCGGCCGACCTCGCCGGCTAGTGGCTACCGGCTGATTCACTACTAGACCACCGCCGAGCACGCGGAGTCGCGGAATTCTTAGGACAAATGCATTTCGGCGAACTCAGCGGTCTCGGCGGCGAATATCTAAGTAACCTTGATTCATCGTGTGCGGCCCATCAGTCGGCACTGCGTGATTTCGAAAGCTTCTGTCGGTGTTTTTTGTGGAGCCGCACACTTTCTTCGCTAGAATCGTGGTCGGGAATGGCACGCAACCAGGAGGCGATATGAGGATGAGATTGCTGGCGTCAGGGGTCGTGCTTATGGGCATGATCGCCGGAGCACCGGCCGCGGCCCAGGCGCCGGCCGACGCGGCCAAAGCACCATCGAAGGCCGCGACAACGGCGTGGACAGCGCCGAAAACGCCTTGGGGGCACCCGGACATCTCGGGCACCTGGACCAGCGATGGCGCGATCGGCATTCCGAGAGAACGTCCCGATGAATTCGCGGGTCGGGTGGAGTTGACCGATGCGGAGTTCGCGGACAAGCTGAAACGAGACGACGCGACGCGCAAGCGCTCTGACGCGACCTGCGGGGCATTCTGCAACGACAATACGTGGCTCAAGAAGTCGTTCAACCAGACGTCATTAATCGTTGACGGCGACGGCAAGATGCCGCCGGTGACGCCTGAAGCCGAGGCCCGCAGAGCGCCGCGCGACCGCGGCACCTTCGGCAACGGACCGTTCGACAGCCCGACTGACTTCACCAATTACGACCGATGCATCACGCGCGGCATCGTCGGATCCGTGTTGCCGGTTGTCTATGGAAACGGCAACCGCATCCTGCAGACGCCCAACGAAGTCGTCATCAGTTATGAAATGGTGCACGACACGCGCGTGATTCCGGTCGACGGCCGGCCCCACATCGGCTCCAAGATCCGCCAGTACATGGGCGACTCGCGCGGTCGCTGGGAAGGCAACACGCTCGTCGTCGAAACGACGAATCTCAGCGATCAGACCAGCATCGGGGCGAACGGGAACGGCCTGCGCCACAGTGCGGACATGAAAATCGTGGAGCGGTTCACGCGGACCGCGCCCGATGAGCTGCGGTACGAGATCCACGTCGACGATCCCAAAACCTACACGCGTCCGTTTACGATGAGGATTCCGCTGATTTCGCCGGCGGGTTTCCAGCTCCTGCCCTACGACTGCCATGAAGGCAATTACATGCTGGCGGCGGTCCTGGGTGGCGAACGCGCCGAGGACAAGGCGATCGAAGAAGACGCCAAGAAGGGCATCATTCGCGCCCGCAAGCCGGTGCAGGCGAACATCAACGCGGCGCCTGGCACGGCGGCCGGCGAAGGCGGACCCGCACCGCAATAAGCTGGCCGACGACACCACGTCGAGAATCGCAGAGCCGCGAAGCCTTTGATAGGTGAGTGTGCTCTGCGACCTGGGGGCTTGTTCCAACTGGGCACTTGCGTTGACGCACTGCGTCGCGAATCCCGGCTGCGGTGGCGCGCGGTTCACTCCCCAGATCCGCCGAAAGCGTCGCGACAACCTGATAGCGTAAGCGGCCGGCCCTGAGTCCCTGCGTACGGTCACCAGGCAGCGGCATTACCTTCCTGCCCTTCCTGCCCCTCCTGCCCCTGCCTCCTGCCCGCCCTACCTGCCCCTCCTGCCCTACCTGCCCCTCCTGACCGCCTTGCCTCGCCAGCTCCATTACATCGTGCCACCTGGGTCGCGCTTGCGCTCTGATGAATGAGCGCCGACGCCCATCCCTCACCTTCGCCTCGCAAGATATCCGTAGACCCGCACAGACATCCCCGACGGGTTTCCCGCCAGTGTCTCGAACTGCGGCTGGTTGGCGAACACGACGCCACCGGTGAAGGCGATGGTCTTCTGGAATCCATCAGCGGCCGTGACGACCTCGAGCGGGACCCGGCTGTGGATGCACGGAGTGTTGCAGATCGCGGCGACGTAGCGGCCGGCGGGCGCATTGTTCCGTGGCATGGTCACGGTCACATCCGTCACCACCAAAACCGCATCCGCCGGAATCGCAAACGGCGTGGCGCTGCCGTCCGCGCGGAGCGCGAAGGACAGGGGTGCGATGACACCCGCTTCCGTGGGCGAGGTCTCGGTGACGAGAGTCACGAGGTCGCTCGCGTTGGCGCCGACGTGGGTCCTGGCGGGAGGCTGGGCGAGCGCCGGTGCAACAGCCAGCAGTAAGAAAGCGAGCGCATTCGAAAGCGTGCAGCGGGGCAAGGAACGCATCGGGATCTCCTTAAGTTGGATACGAGCACCGGTTCGGTGATCCGAAGACATGGAGTAGGCAAGCGACGCGTCGCATCTTTCGATATTTATGACGCGACTTTGATTGACACCCTCGTCGCCCGTGGATATAGAGTACGTAGGCTTCATCGATCTCCCAATGAAACACTGGCGTGAAACTTCGGAAATCGTCGAGCGAATCCTCGCCCTGGCCTCGGTCGGACGAGGTGCGGCGATTGCCACGGTCGTTCGAATCGAGGGCTCGTCCTACCGCCGGCCAGGCGCCAAGTTTCTCATCGAGGAAGACGGGCAGACTCTGGGCGGGGTCAGTGGTGGATGTCTTGAAGCCGACGTGCGCGAAATCGCGCTGCACGTCATCAAGACCGGGACGCCGCAGTTGCTGCACTACGACACCGGCAGCGACGATCGGACCGTATGGGGGCTCGGCCTGGGCTGCAACGGCTCGGTCGATATCTTCGTTCAGCCCGCCACCGAGTCTCGCACTCTGGACGTGGTGCAGGAGATTCGAGCGCGCCTCAAGAAGGCGTCGGCATTTGCCGTGTCCACGATTGTCGACGGTCCAACGAATGTCGGCCGCTCGATCGTCCTCGATTGCGACGCGCGGGACGCCCGCTCGCGCGTTGATGTCGACCTCTCGCAAACCGTCTTCACCGAAGTTCTACGCCCACCGCCGGTGCTGATCGTGTGTGGCGCCGGCGACGATGCGCTGCCGCTTGTCAGGTATGCGTCCGAGGCGGGATTTGCTGTCACGGTGGTGGACCATCGGCAGGCATTTGTCACGGCGGAGCGCTTTCCGAGGGCGGATCGGTTGCTCTGTCTGCGGCCAGATGGTGATGTCGACGCGCTCGACGTCGCGTGCCAACACCCTGGTCGTCGTCAAGGCTCATTCCTTCGCTCACGACCGCGATTGGCTGCGAACGTTTCTGAACAGCCGCGCGTCGTACATCGGACTGCTCGGGCCGCGGGCGCGAGCCGATGAGATCCTCCGCCAGATCGGGGCCGGTCCGGACGCCCGCGTCTTCGCACCGGTTGGCTTGAACCTTGGCGCCGACGGCCCCGAGCAGATCGCCATCAGCGTGGTCAGCGAGCTCCTGGCGGTGCTCGCACGCCATCAACCCGGCCATCTGCGTGAAAAAGGCCAGGCCATCCATGCCTTCTGATCGCGCTGGAGCCGGTGGCCGGCGTCGTGCTGGCGGCTGGAACCTCGACACGAATGGGGCGGAACAAGCTGTTCATGGAGCTCGAGGGCGAGACGCTCGTCCGTCGTGCGGTCGGACGCGTCTCGAAGGCGGGCGTCGATCCGCTGTTTGTCGTGCTCGGCCACGAGGCCGAGCTCGTGCAAAAAGCACTCGAAGGGATTCGATATCAGCCGGTCCTCAACCTCGAGTACGAGCGGGGAGTGAACAGTTCGCTGCGTGCGGGCATCCACGCTGTCGCCGAAACTGCTGCGGGCGCAGCGGTCGTCGTGCTCGCGGACATGCCGTTCGTCACGACAGCCATGATCCACACCCTTGTCCAGAAATATCGCGAGAGCGACGCGCCGCTCGTGATTTCGGACTACGAGGGCGTGAACGCTCCACCCATGCTGTACGACCGATCGCTGTTCGGCGAACTGGCTGCATCGGAGGGGCAGGGCTGCGGCAAGCACGTGGTCAAGCGCCATCGCCACGAAGCGGAATCGGCGCTGTGGCCGGTCGACGCGCTCACCGATCTCGACGCCCCCGAGGACTACGAGCGCGTGAAAGCATCTGTAGAAGGCCGGCACTAAGTAACTGCGTGTCCAGAAACATGGCGACGTAATTTCGGCCACCGAGCCACTGAGACACAAAACGCCTCGATTCGACGAGCGCGGTCCAGTGCGGCCTCGCTGCGTGACTCGGTGATTCCAAGGCCTATTACTGAGCGCAGCACAGGTAACAGACGGACGGAGTCAGCGAGGTATCGTGCTGCAGTGGCGGGTGTCCGTTGGAGCACAGCGTTGCACACCGAAGCCGGAAATCGGGCGACGCGATTCTTCGCCGCGAGTTCGGTCTGCGCGATCCGTGCAGATCGAGGCCGCAACAGCGGTGCATGCCGCGATGGCGGGCGTCGGCCTGAGCCCCTTACTCGCGGCGTCGGCGAACAGGGTATGAGCCAAAGCCCGATTTCCCGCTGTGCGGAACCGGACCCCGACACTGCAGCACGATACCTCGTTGAGCTCGCGGCCGTTACTTACGCTGCCCGCAACGGGTCGATGCGCCACAATTGAGGAACGTTCTAAGATGCGCGCCGACATCCTGCAGCTCGCCGCCGACCTGTCGCGCAAGGGCGAGTCGTTCGTCATGGCGGTCGTCGTGCGGCGCGAGCCGGCGAGCTCGGCGCAGGTGGGCAACACGGCTCTCATCACCGAAACCGGCGAGTACCACGGCTGGCTGGGCGGGAGCTGTATTCAGTCGACGGTCGTGAAGGAGGCGGCTGCGGCGCTCGCTGACTCGTTGCCGCGGCTCATCTCACTCTCACCCGACCCGGCCGCCGACTCTCGCACGGGTGTCACGTCGTTCCCAATGACTTGTCATAGCGGAGGCAGCGTGGACATCTATCTGGAACCGGTGCTCCCTGCGCCCAGGCTTCTGGTGTTCGGCGTCTCGCCAGCGGCGCAGGCGCTGGTCCGGCTTGGCAAGGTGATGGGCTATTCAGTCGACGTCGTCGATCCGGACGCGGATCGCGACGCCTTCCCCGACGCCGACCGCATTGTCGAGGCGTTGACCGGCGACGAGGTCGCCGCCCGCCCGGCGTCGCAGAAGGGCCGGATTTTCGCGGTGGTGGCGACTCTTGGCCAGAATGACGAAGAGGCAACGCTGGCGGCGCTGAACGTCGAGCCCGCGTATCTGGGCGTTGTGGCAAGCCGCAAGCGCTTCGCTCAAATTCGCGAGACGCTGGTGGCGCACGGTGCAAATCCAGAGGCGCTTGACTCAATCAGGAGTCCCGCGGGGATCGACATCGGCGCCCGCGCACCGGAAGAAGTTGCGCTCAGCATCCTGGCCGAGATCGTCCGGGTCCGTCGGGCGGCGGCCGAAACAGCAGCGACCGAACCCGCAGCCCCCGAGACCAAGCCATCACCCCCCACACGGGAAGAGCGCGATCCGGTTTGCGGCATGACCGTTGCGGTCGAGACGGCGCGTCATCGAGCCGAACACGGCGGCCGCTCCTACTACTTCTGCTGCGCCGCCTGCCGCGTCCGTTTCCTGGCAACCCCCGAACGCTACGCCGTCGCAGTCGACTAGTGGAGCGTCCACGATGATTTCGTTAATAATCCGGGCTAGCTCAGCAGCTACGAGTTGAGACCGTGAACCCCGACATTCAAGCTCTCCAGCACACGATGGAAAGCCTCGGCTATGTGACTGACGAGGCGGTTGCCACGGCCGTGTTCCTGGCTCGCGAGATGCGCAAGCCTCTGCTGATTGAAGGTCAAGCAGGCGGCGGAAAGACCGAGCTCGCCAAAGTGCTGGCGCAGCTGCTCGATACAGAGCTGATTCGCCTGCAGTGCTACGAGGGCCTCGACGTCAACACGGCGCTGTACGAATGGAATTATCCGCGGCAGATGCTCCGCGCCCGCCTCGCCGAGCACGATGGGCGCAGCGCTTCGGACATCGAACATCTCATCTTCAGCCGCGAGTATCTGCTCGAGCGCCCGCTGCTTCGCGCCATCACACGGAGCGGCGGTCCGGCCGTTCTGCTGATCGACGAGATCGATCGCGCAGACGAGGGCTTCGAGGCATTCCTGCTCGAAGTTCTATCCGACTTCCAGGTGACCATTCCAGAGCTCGGCGTCATCCGCGCCACGCACATTCCCTACGTGGTTCTCACATCAAACCGAAGCCGCGAGATCGGCGACGCACTGCGACGACGGTGTCTGTATCTGTACGTCGAGCACCCGACGCTCGAGAAAGAGGTGCGGATCCTCCGCCTCAAGGCGCCCGGCGCGAGCGAGCAGCTCACGCGCGAGATCGGACGCTTCATGCAGGGGCTTCGGCGCCGGCGTCTCGCGAAAGCGCCTGGGGTCGCGGAAGCGATCGACTGGGCGCAGGCGCTCGTCAGGCTGCAGCGCGCCAACCTCGACCCCGAGGCCGTCGCCGAGACGCTCGGTTGCTTCCTGAAAGATCGTCACGACGTCGAAGAGCTCGACCGCGCCGCGATCGACTCGCTGGTTGCGGAAGCGCGAAGCCCCGAGGCGTAGCCGTGATGGCGAACAACGGCCTCATCGTTCACCTGGCCCGCTTTGCGGGGGTTCTCCGCGACCACGGCATCGGGGTCGGCATTGGCGACGAGCTCGACGCGACGAGAGCGCTGACCTTGATCGATCTGTTCGATGCGGCGGAGGTCAGGCGCGCCTTTCAAATCGCCTTCAAGATTCGGCCGCGCGACCGCGAGGTGTTCGACGCGCTCTTCAGCCGGTTCTGGAGCGCTGCGGAGCCGGACTGGCGGATCCGCGATTCAGTTCCGGTCCGCCGAGCGAGCGGCGCTCTGCCACGCGGGAATGCGAAGGACGACGACGACCGTGTCATTGCCGGGGACGATCCGCGACGGCCGGCGGCCGACCGCGGCGCCCCCGGATACACCAGCGATGTCGTCCTTCGCCGGAAGCCATTCGAGGAATGCTCTGCACGCGATCTCGCTGACATGGAGCGGCTGCTCGCGCGCCTCGCACCACGATGGGCCTCCAGAAAGAGCCGCCGGCTGACGCCCGTTCGCGGCCGCGGTCTGGCCGATCTCAGGCGGAGTTTCCGGCGCGCAGTCAGCACCGGCGGCGAAATGGTGTCGCTCGCGCGGCGGGCCCGTGCCCTCGACGAACCTCGCGTCGTGGTCTTGTGCGATACGAGCGGCTCGATGGACGTCCACGTCAAGTTCCTGCTGGCGTTCGTGCTGGCGCTGAAACAGGTCGCCCGGACCACCGAGGTCTTCGCGTTCAACACCTCGCTGACCCGGCTCACCCCGTGGCTGTCGCCGGGCAAGATCGGCCGCACCATCGAGCGCCTCGCGGCCGACGTGCCCGGCTGGTCGGGAGGGACGCGCATCGGCGAGAGTCTCATGGAATTCGTCGAGAAGTACGAACAGCAGTTTGTCACCCCGCGATCGGTTGTCGTCATTCTCAGCGACGGATTGGATCGCGGCGACACGACGATGGTTGCCGGCGCGATGCGGGCGATCCGCTCGAAGGCACGCAGGATCGTCTGGTTGAATCCGCTGTCAGGGGATCGCGGGACGAACCGACGGCCCGGGCCATGCAGGCGGCACTGCCCTTCATCGATCGCCTCGCCCCTGCGCACAACCTCGAATCGCTCGAACGGCTCGTCCCGGAGTTGGCGGCTAGTACTGCGTTTCCTAATTACCGTGACGTATATGGCCACCGAGTCACTGAGTCACAAAGCTGAGCACGCCCGTAAAACGCCGGCGACGGCTGAACGCCGATCGATTCGACGGCGCTGGCCTGCTCCGCAGGCCAGCCGGCCGGCCGGGCCCGGTTCGGGGGATGAGCCGGTGGAAAATCGGGGCTTCGGCTCATCCCACGAACCGGGTCCGGTCGCACGCGCCGCGTGGCGGCGGCCGTCGAATCGAGGCGCTCGGTGCTCGGTGGCTCGGTGGCTGAAAATACGTCGCCATATTTCCGAAATGGAGTACTTAGCCATGGCGATGGAGATTTCGAAATCGTTCGTCGTCAAGGCCTCGCGCGAAGCGGCGTGGAATTTCCTCACCGATCCGGTTCGTGTCGCACGCTGTCTGCCCGGCGCCGCAATCACGGGCCAGGTCGACGAGCGCACGCACGCCGGCACCATCACGATGAAGGTGGGGCCCGTGGCGGCGAGCTATAAGGGCACCATGCGGTTCGAGCGTCTCGACACGGCCGCATGGACGGCGGAAATCGTCGCCGCCGGTCAGGATGTTCGCGGCAAGGGAGGCGCCGACCTGCGGATGAGCAGCACGCTGGTCGAACGCGCGCCTGGCGAAACAGAAGTGAGCATCACGTCGCAGGTCAACGTCATGGGCATCCTGGCGCAGTTCGGGCGCGGGATGATCCAGGACGTCAGCGACCAGATGTTTGCCACGTTCGTGGCGGCCGTGCGCGCCGAGCTCGAAATGCCCGAGAATCAACCCGGCTCTCCCACCGCTGCCGTCGACCGCGAGCGGACGGCGCCGATTGCGGAGACCCAGGACGAGACCCCGTCGGAAGGCACTGCTCCAATCGAAGTGCTGTCGTTCGGATCGGCGGTCGTGGGGCGGGCGGCCGGCCGGACTGTTGCGAAACCCGCGGTCTGGATCGGCGGGATTGTCTTGCTCGTGATCCTCTATTGGTTCTGGCGAGGCTGATGGAGGAAGACAGGTGAGACGTATTTCTTGCCACGGAGTCACGGAGCCGCGGAGAAGACATCGCCACAGATGCGCTCGGCCCGCGTTGCGGGCCGACCCGCGTCGAGCCCAGCTCAGTGACTCCGTGTGCTCGGTGGCAAAACACGTCATCGTAAGTGCGAACACTGCAATACGAGGCGTAGCATCAGCCGTTGGGGTGGAGCCCCACAGACTAAAGAAAGGAGTCGGTTCAAATGATTCCCGCGTCGTTTGACTACCACGCACCCACGTCGCTCTCAGAGGCCATCGCGCTCCTTCAGCAGCACGGGGATCAGGCCAAGCTGCTGTCAGGCGGACAGAGCCTGCTCCCGCTGCTCAAGCTTCGTTTGGGGGCCGCCGGTCATCTCATCGACATCGGGCGGATTCCCGGACTCGAGTACATCAAGGAAGAGGGCGGATTCCTGAAGATTGGTGGGCGAACGCGCGAATCGGCGCTGGAGCGCTCCGAGATCATCAAAACGAAATACCCGATTCTCTACGATACGACGCTGGTGATCGCGGATCCGCTCGTTCGAAATCGCGCGACCGTCGGAGGAAACCTCGCCCACGCCGATCCCGCCAACGACCATCCCGCCACGATGCTTGCGCTCGGCGCCGAGGTGACTGCCACGGGCGCGAAAGGCGCACGGACGATTCCGATCGAGCAATTCTTTACCGGCATCTTCAGCACGGCGCTCGCGGCCCGACGACATCCTGACCGAGATCGCGTACCCATTCCTCCACCGCGAAGCGGGGGCGCGTACGTGAAACTCGAACGCAAGGTGGGCGATTTTGCCACCGCCGCAGCGGCTGCGCAGGTGACGCTCGGCCCGGGCGGCGAAATCGAGCGGGCCGGCATCGGGCTGACCGCTGCCGGACCGACGCCGATCAAGGCGACGGACGCCGAACGCTTCCTGCTGAAGAAGAAGCCGGATGCCGCCACGATTGCCGAAGCGGCACGACTGGCGGCCAGAGCGACGTCGCCGACGGCCGACCGCCGCGGCTCGGTGCAATACAAGCAGGAGATGGCCCGTATCTTGACGGCGCGGGCGCTGGCGAAAGCCATTGAACGAGCGGGAGGACGCTGACATGGCGATGCACACGATTCGGGTGACGGTCAACGGAACACCTTACGAGAAACCGGTCGAATCGCGCCTCCTGTTGGTTCACTTCCTGCGCGAGGATCTCAGACTCACCGGCACCCACATCGGCTGCGACACGACGCATTGTGGGGCCTGTACCGTGATCGTCGACGGCGAACCGGTGAAGTCGTGCACCGTGCTCGCCGTCCAGGCAGACGGCAGCGATGTCCGGACCGTCGAAGGGCTGGAGCAGAGCGGCAAGCTGCATCCGGTTCAGGAAGGGTTCTGGCAGGAACACGGACTGCAGTGCGGCTTTTGCACACCGGGCATGATGATGACGGGTGTCGCCCTGCTCGGACGCAATCCGAAGCCGACCGAGCCCGAGATTCGCCACGCGATCTCCGGCAATCTCTGCCGGTGCACGGGATACGTGAACATCGTCAAGTCGATCCAGGACGCGGCGTCACGTCCGCGTTGAGGGAGGAACGATGGAGCCGCGAACGACCGCCGAAATCGGAGGGATGGGGCATTCAATCAAGCGCAAGGAAGACCCGCGGTTCATCCGCGGGCAGGGCCGCTACGTGGACGACATCCAGCTTCCAGGCATGCTCTACCTGGACATCGTCCGCAGCCCGTTCGCCCACGCGCGCATCAAGTCGATCGATACCGAGCGTGCGCTGAAGGTTCCAGGCGTGCTCGCCGTCATTACCGGCGAGACGCTCGCGCAGTACAACCTCCATTGGATGCCGACGTTGATGTCGGATACGCAGATGGTGCTGCCCACCGAGAAGGTCATGTACCAGGCGCAGGAGGTGGCGGGCGTGATCGCCACCAGTCGATATGCCGCGGCGGACGGCGTGGACGCCGTCGAGGTCGACTACGAGCCGCTGCCGGTTGTCGTCGATCCGTTCAAAGCGCTCGAGCCCGGCGCCCCGGTGCTCAGAACCGACAAGAAAGACAAGAAGGACAACCATATCTTTCACTGGGAAGCGGGCAACCGGCAGGCGACCGACCAGGCATTCGCCAGTGCCGACGTCACCGTCAAGCAGGACATCTACCTGCCGCGCATCCACGTCGCGTCGATCGAGACGTGCGGCTGCGTCGCTGACTTCGATCGGGTCATGGGCAAGCTCACCGTCTACATGACGACGCAGGCGCCGCACGCGATTCGAACGGTGGTGGCGCTCGTGGCCGGACACGTCGGACTGTCGGAGGAAAAGATCCGCATCATCTCACCCGACATCGGCGGCGGCTTCGGCGGCAAGGTGCCGGTCTATCCAGGCTACGTCATCGCCATCGCTGCCTCAGTCGTCGTCGGCAAGCCGGTCAAGTGGATCGAGGACCGGATGGAGAACCTGCAAGCCGACTCCTTCGCCCGCGACTACCACATCAAAGCAGAGCTCGCTGCGAAAAAAGATGGCACGATGACGGCGCTCAGGATCAAGACCGTGGCCGATCATGGATATACCGACGCTGCGGCCAACCCGTCGAAGTTTCCGGCCGGGCTCTTCTCTATTTGCACGGGTTCGTACGACCTCAAGCACGCCTTTGCCGAGGTCGACGGCGTGTACACGAACAAGCCGCCCGGCGGCATCGCGTATCGCTGCTCGTTCCGGGTCACCGAAGCGGTGCACGCGATCGAGCGCATGGTCGACGTCCTGGCGCTCGAGCTGAAGATGGATCCGGCCGACCTGCGGCTCAAGAACTTCATCCCATCGGAGAAGTTCCCGTACAAGTCGGCGCTCGGATGGGAGTACGACAGCGGCAACTATCCCGCGGCGCTGAAGAAGGCGATGGACAAGATCGGGTACGCCGCCCTCAGAAAAGAACAGGCCGAAAAGCGCCAGCGCGGCGAGCTGATGGGCATCGGCATCTCGAGCTTCACCGAGATCGTGGGCGCGGGCCCCTCCAAGCAGTTCGACATTCTCGGCATCAAGATGTTCGACTCGTGCGAGATCCGCGTGCACCCGACAGGCAAGGCCACCGCGCGGTTCGGCACCAAGTCGCAGGGCCAGGGACACGAGACAACCTATGCGCAGATCGTCGCCGAGGAGCTCGGTATTCCAGCCGCGCACGTAGAGGTCGAGGAAGGGGACACGGACACGGCTCCGTACGGACTCGGCACGTATGCCAGTCGATCGACGCCAACCGCTGGCGCGGCGGGTGCCATCGCCGCACGCAAGATCAGGGACAAGGCGAAGAAGATCGCGGCGCACCTGCTCGAAGTCAGCGAGGACGATTCGGTCTGGGAGCCGGGCAAGTTCTCGGTGAAGGGCGCCCCTCAGAAGTCCAAGACAATCCAGGAGGTCGCGTTCGCGGCTTACACGAACCATCCGCAAGGGATGGAGGCCGGACTCGAAGCGGTCAACTACTACGACCCGCCGAATCTGACGTACCCGTTCGGCTCGTACATTGCCGTGGTCGACATCGACCGGGGCACAGGCGCGGTGACGCTCCGCCGGTTCGTGGCCGTCGACGACTGCGGCAACATCATCAACCCGATGATTGTAGAAGGTCAGGTCCACGGCGGGCTGGCGATGGGGATGGCGCCGGCGCTGTTCGAAGAGATCAGCTACGACGAAGCCGGCAACATTCAAGGCGGCAGCTTCATGGACTACCTGGTGCCGACGGCGATGGAGACGCCGAACTGGGAGACGGACAAGACCGTGACGCCCTCGCCTCATCATCCGCTCGGGGCCAAGGGCATCGGCGAATCGGCCACCGTCGGTGCGCCTCCCGCAATCGCCAACGCCGTGGTCGACGCGCTGGCGCACCTGGGTGTCCGGCACATCGATATCCCGATTACGCCCGAGAAGGTGTGGAACATCCTCCGCGAGAAAGGGGTCGCGGAATAGCGGTGCCTTGCAGCGTTAAGAGCCGGTGAACGAATCGCCCGGGACGTAGCGCAGCCCTTCAGGGCTGCCCACCGAAGCAGGCCTAAAGGCTAATGCCGTTCGGAAATTCGCGACGCGACGCGCGGCGAGAAGCATCTCGGGCCGTCGCGCCGGTTCCGTCAGCCCGAAAAATGGCGTTCCGCTCGCCGTCCTGCCGCGGGCGCGGCCGTCCTACTGATTCGCCGAATCGCTCCGATCAACGACTACCGCCTCGTGCAACGCCTCGGTCCGAGTGACCTCGCGGCAGACGGCCGCCAAGGACTCGGCTTCACGCCGTTTTTCCTGCCACTGTGGCGGGCTGACTCCAAACGGCGCGCCGCCCGAGATGCTTCCCGCCGCGCCTCCGGACCAGCTGCCAACGGCCGGGGGACGTGAGGCGGAGGGCCGTCAGCTGGCGCAAGGGCCGTGAAGTCGACGTGAGTCCTTCGCGGCGGTCTCTCGCGATGTCACCCGAGAGCCCCAAGAATCTGGACGCCCCAGTTGACGGCTCTCCGCGGCATCGGCGCTCGGCGCCACGTTGCGCGCGGCAGCGCAAGCGTTCGGCTCATTGAATTTCTGGGCAGGCGTTGGCCGGCTTCACGGGCAGCCCGAAAGGGCTTTTCTCAGCTCAACGGCACGCCAACGAATCACGTCCTACTCTCGTCTAAGGCTGGCGTGAGGTACTCTCGTCAGCGAGCTCCGCTACGCGTTGCGACAATTCTGGGTGGCGCGCATCTTCACCGCGACTGCGGTCCTGACGCTCGCCCTTGGCATCGGCGGCACCACCGCCATTTTCACGCTCATGCATGCCGTCATGCTGCGCTCGCTGCCAGTCGGCGACCCGTCACGCCTGTACCGCATCGGCGACGGCGACGCGTGCTGCGTGATGGGGGGGCCCCCAGGAGCGCTGGGGAATGTTCTCGTTTCCGCTGTTCGAGCGGCTGAAGGCCGAGACGCCGGAGTTCGAAGAGGTTACGGCATTTCAGGCTGGCCAAGCGCGCGTCAGCGTCAGGCGGCAGGACGTGGACATGACGTCCAGGCCGCTGCGTTCCGAGCTCGTGACCGGCAATTACTTCTCCACTCTCGGCGTTGGCGCGTTCGGCGGCCGCGTGTTCACCCCGGCCGACGACAAGCCGGCGGCGCCCCCCGTCGTCGTGCTCAGCCACCACGTCTGGCAGAACACCTACGGCGGCGATCCGGCCATGGTCGGCGGCACGCTCGTCGTTGAAGGGCACGCGTTCACCGTCGTGGGTGTCACACCGCCGGGATTCTTCGGCGAAACGTTGCGGGCCGACCCGCCCGACCTGTGGATTCCGCTTCACCAGGAACCGCTGATCAATGCCGACACGTCGATCCTGCGCCAGCCCGGTGCCGCCTGGCTACGCGCGATCGGCCGCCTGCGTGCGAATGCGACAACGGACGAGATGGGCCCGCGACTGACCGGCGTGCTCCGCCGGTGGATGGAGCACGAGGCCGGATACCCGGCGAACTGGATGCCCGCGATCACCCAATCGCTGCCCAAGCAGGTCATCACCGTAGTACCCGCGGGCGCGGGTGTCGGCATCATGAAGGAGCAGTACGGGCGCAGCCTGCAGATTCTTCTCGGCGTGTGCGGTCTGGTGCTGCTCATTGCCTGCGCCAATGTCGCCAACTTGATGCTCGGCCGGGCCGCGGCTCGGCGCGGCCAGACCGCCGTCAGGCTCGCGATCGGCGCATCGCGCCGGCGGATCGTGTCGCAGGCGCTCGTCGAGAGCGTCCTTCTCGCCGTCGCCGGCGGGATTGCCGGACTGGTCGTCGCCGCCGGCGCCGCGCGGTTGATGCTTGCTCTTGCGTTCGCCGGAGCGACCTTTCTGCCTATCGATACGCGGCCGGCACCGATGGTGCTGGCATTGGCGTTCGGGCTCGCGTTGCTCACGGGCATCGTATTCGGCGCGGCACCGGCGTGGTTCGCCACGCGCACCGATCCAATCGACGCGCTGCGCGGCCAGGGCCGCAGCACCCGCGACCACTCACCGCTGGTGCGTCAGACGCTGCTGATCGTGCAGGCGACCTTGTCGGTCGTGCTCGTCGCCGGATCGACGATGCTCGCGCGCAGTCTCGGCAATCTGGAAAGCCAGGATTTCGGCTTCGAGATCAAAAATCGAGTCCTGGTGGCGCTGAACCGGCCGCCGGCGAGCTACACGCCCGAGAAACTTGCCGCGCTCTATCGCGATGTCGAAGCGCGGCTCGATCGGTTGCCGGGCGTGCAAGGCTCGGGTCTTGCGCTCTACAACCCGCTGACGGACAACTGGGGCGAACTGGTGCTGGTGGCCGGCCATCCGCCCCCGAAACCGGGGGATGAAGTCCCCGTCGCGTCGTGGGATCGGGTCAGCGCCAACTACCTCCAGAACCTCGGCGTGAAGCTCGCCCGCGGGCGCTACTTTACCGCCGCCGATAACGAGACAACTGAGCCCGTGGCCGTTGTCAACGAAGCGTTCGTGCGCCGCTTCTTCACCAACGACGAGGATCCGCTGGATCAGCACTTCGGCTGACCTGCCGGAAAACGCCGGGACGTACCGTATCGTCGGTGTCGTGCGCGACGCCAAATTCGCCGGGTTCGCGCTCAGCCGGCCGGCACGGCCGATGTTCTACGTGCCGCTCGCGCAAACCGTGGACTACCAGAACCCCCAGATGAAACGCGTCGAGCTTCAATCGCACTTCGTGCGCGGTCTGCTGCTCGTCACGAATGGGAGGCTGGGCCTGCTCGAACCCCAGGTCGTGCGGGCGCTCGCCGACGCCGATCCGAATCTGACCGTGACCAGCGTCAGGACGCTGCAGCAACAGGTCGATCGCTCGTTCGATCAGCCGCGCGCGGTGGTGACCCTGGCCGGATTGTTCGGGATCGTCGCGCTCTTGCTCGCCGCCATCGGCTTATATGGTGTGACCGCCTACGCGGTGGCGCAGCGCACGAACGAGATCGGCATCCGGATGGCGCTCGGCGCCGATCGCGGAAAGGTAGTGAAGATGGTGCTGCGCAGCGCCTTCCTCCGCGTGCTCATCGGCGTCGTCCTCGGGCTTCCGCTCGCGGTCGGTGCCGGCCGCCTGCTGTCGGCCCAACTCTACGGCGTCCAATTCTGGGATCCGTTGGCGCTGGGCGCCGCCGCGTTGTCGCTGGCGGTGTGTGCGTTCTTCGCCGCGATCATCCCGGCTACTCGAGCGGCCTCCATTGCGCCGATGACCGCCCTTCGCGCCGAATAGTTCGAGCTCCGCCGCGACAATTACGCAGTTCCTCGACCCAGAAGTCGACGACGCCCTCCGCAAAGTCCTGCGCGGCCTCAACCGCCAGCCTGCAGGCTTCACACTCAACGAAACGTTCGACGTCGGCTGCGACATGGTGACGCCCGTGTCGGTCCTGTATGATCGCCCTGCGTTCACCAGGACGATCAAGCGGATGCTGGTGGACGTCAGCGACGTCGAGTTTCAGGATCTTGTCGCGATGGCGAAGGTCGCGATCGCAACGCAGTACGTCAGGAGGCGTTATGAGCGACGTCACCACGAAGGCCACGGTGGCAAGTGCCACTGCCACTGTCGTCGTGCTGAATACCCTCGCGATGGCGGTCGTATGGGGGCAGCAGAAAGTCACCGGCGGCAGCCTGACGGCAGCAGACTACGTGGAGATCCAGCAACTGGTGGCCCGTTATGCCTATGCGGTGGATACACACGCCGACAATGGCTATGCGTACGCAGATCTCTTTACTCCCGATGGTGTCTTCGGCGGTACGACGACGGGACGGGAGGCACTCGCGGACCTCGCGCGGACGACACAGAAGGACCGGGGAGGGCCCTCCTACACCCGTCACTACCTGACCAACGTGATCATCTACCCGACGCCTGAGGGCGCCAGAGGAAGCCAATACCTCGTAGCCACCGATGTTTCGGAGGGAGGAAGGCCGAGCAGCGTGGTCCACGGGGGGCGGTACGACGATCAGTACGTCAAGACGGAGCAGGGATGGCGATTCAAATCGCGCCTGTACATCACGTCCCAGATCGGTCAGCCGCCGCCGACGGCCAAGTTACCGCCGTCGTCGCGCTGAAACCCATCTGCGTGCGAGGAGGGAAGACACATGCGGAATACGAACGGCGAGGGCTCTGATCGCGGGGCTGCTGATGCTCGGCGCGGTCCAGGCACAGCAGCCGAGATCGGGTGGTTCCACGGGTGTGATGGCCTTGACGGCGATGGACTACATCCAAATCAAGCAGCTCGTGAATCGCTACGCGTTCGCGTTGGACACCGGTTCACGCCACGGGTACGACTATGCCGACCTGTTTGCTCCCGATGGTGTCTTTGACAGCAACACGCGGGGGCGGACGCAAGGCCGCGATCAGCTCGCGACATTGGCCCGCGACGAGAAGAGAGGGCCGCTGTACATCAATCACTACATCATGAACCACATCATCGAGCCGACCTCCGATGGGGCGATTGGACGGCAGTACCTGATCAACATCAGTCACGATGACAACCCGCCTCCCATCGGGCCGAACCCGAATCAGTGGGATCTCGTCGGCCAGAAGCGGGGAGCGCTCGATATGGTGGGTGGCCAATACGAGGATGTCTACACCAAGACGCCGCAGGGCTGGCGCTTCAAGCATCGGAAGCTGGTGCGGTCGAAGTCCGGCCCAGACCCGGCGCGCACTGGCACACTGAAGATGATGCCGGTGAAGCCGGATCCGACCGACACGGTGCCGGCCGTTGCCGGCGGTCTGAGTGCCATGGACTATTTGGAGATCGAGCGGCTGGTTGCGAGTTACGGTCATGCGCTCGATAACGGCTACGGGACCACCGACAACGGCGAGCCCTACGCCGGCCTCTATACATCGGACGCGACGTTCGGCCAGTCGACGGGCCTCGCGCAGCTGGCGGCGCTGGGGAGAGAGCAGCCCCAGGGGCCAAAGTACGTCCGCCACTATCTGACCAATCACGTCATCGAGCCGTTTGCGGGCCAGGCGATCGGCAAGCAGTATCTCGTCGTCGTCGATGTCCCCGAGCCTGAGGCGAGGGCGAAAGGAATCCCCGGCTCGATCTTCCTTGGCGGGCACTACGAAGATGTCTACCAGCGGACCCCGGAGGGGTGGCGGATCCGGACGCGCAGGCTGTTCCGCGCGCAGTCTGGCGCGAGTCCCGGGTCGGTGAATCAGCCGCAGTCGTCGGTCCCGTCGTTGGTCCCATCAGGGCGGTAGCACTTCCGCGTCAGTGACGTGCGTGGCACGGTGGTCGGAGCAGCCCGTTGCGGGGTTGACGGCGCTCATGATCTTGGCAAGCTTCTTCGCTTTGCCTGGCTCAACAGAGTGACGGCGAAGTAACCGTGCTCAGTCAGGTACGCGTCGTGCTATGTGCCCGTTGAGCGGGCGGTCTGACGCATTTTTGCGAAGGATTTAGTGCCGGAAGGTCCAAGCCCGCGGACGTCGCCACGGCATATCGCGGCCCAGCGTCCACACTCACAATCTCAGCGGAGGTCGACATGGCTCTCAAAGAGTACAAGCCCGGAACGGCATTTACAGGTGTGATCGGAAGAACGTTCGACAAGTCGTCGCCGGCGTGGCCGGAACCGCTCCGGGCGAAGAAAGGCGCGCCCAACGTCATCTTCATCGTGCAGGACGACACGGGATTCGGTCAGCTTGGCTGCTACGGCGGACCGATCAAGACGCCGAATCTGGACTCGCTCGCGGCCAACGGGCTGCTCTACAACAGCATGCACACGACCGCGCTGTGCTCGCCGACCCGGTCGTGCATCCTGACCGGCCGCAATCACCACTCGAACGCCATGTCGTGTATTACCGAAGGATCGACGGGCTACCCGGGCGGCAATGGCAACATCCCGTTCGAGAACGGTTTTCTCTCGGAGATCCTGGTTGACAACGGCTACAGCACGTTTGCCGTCGGCAAGTGGCACCTGACGCCGGCCGACCAGATCTCGGCCGCGGGACCGTACAACCGCTGGCCGCTCGGCCGCGGGTTCGAGCGCTACTACGGATTCCTCGGCGGCGACACGCACCAGTACTACCCCGAGCTGGTGTACGACAACCACTCGGTCGAGCCCGAGAAGACGCCGGAAGAGGGCTATCACCTGACCGAAGACCTGGTCGACAAGGCGATCGCCTTTATCGCCGACACAAAACAGGTGGCGCCGGACAAGCCCTTCTTCCTCTACCTCGCACCCGGTGCCGCACATGCGCCGCATCACGTGCCGAAGGAGTGGGCCGATCAGTACAAGGGTCAGTTCGACGACGGCTGGGACGCCATTCGCGAGAAGACGTTCAAGCGGCAGAAAGAGCTGGGGATCGTCCCGAAGGACGCACAGCTCTCGCGTCACGACCCGGACGTGCAGGATTGGCAGAAGCTGTCGGCCGACGAACGGAAGCTGTATGCCCGCATGATGGAAGTCTTCGCAGGATTCGTGACCCACACCGACCATCACTTCGGCCGGCTGTTCGAGTTCCTCAAATCGATCAACGCCTTTGACAACACCCTGATCATGTTCATCTCCGACAACGGCGCGAGCGCCGAGGGCGGGCCGACCGGATCAGTGAACGAGAACAAGTTCTTCAATAACGTGCCGGACTCGCTGGAAGAGAATCTGAAGAAGATCGATCAGCTCGGCGGGCCGAGCACGTTCAATCACTACGCCTGGGGATGGACCCATGCGGGCAACACGCCCTTCAAACGCTGGAAGCGCGAGACGTACCGCGGCGGTGTCAGCGACCCGTTCCTCGTGCACTGGCCCAACGGGATCAAGTCGAAGGGACAGGTGCGGACGCAGTACGCGCACGCCATCGATATGACGCCGACCGTGCTCGAGGCCCTGGGCCTCGAAGCGCCGACGAGCATCAAGGGTGTCACGCAGTCGCCAATCGAGGGCCACAGCTTCGCGCAGGCCTTCGACGACGCCAAGGCGCCAAGCAAGCACATCACGCAGTACTTCGAGATGTTCGGCCATCGATCGATCTACCACGACGGCTGGCGCGCGGTCTGCCCGTGGCCAGGCACGTCGTTCACGGAATCGGGCCTGACGTTCGGCGCGCCCATCGATTATGCGAAGCTCACCGAGCTCGACGCCAAGGGGTGGGAACTCTATAACCTCGAGAAGGACTTTGCGGAGACCAACAACCTGGCGGAGAAGGAGCGCGCCAAGCTGATCGAGATGATCGGGATGTGGTACGTCGAGGCCGGGAAGTACAACGTGTTGCCGATCGACAGCCGCGGCACCTTGCGGCTGGTCGAGGAGCGGCCGCAAATCGCCGTGGCGCGCACGAGCTATACCTTCTATCCGGGAACCCAGATGGTTCCCACCAACTCCGGCCCCGCCGTGCTGAATCGTCCCCATTCCATCACCGCGGACGTCGAGATCCCGAAGGGCGGGGCCGAGGGCTGTCTCCTTTCAGCCGGCGATGTCCAGGGTGGTTTCGCCCTCTACATGCAGGACGGCAAGCTGCACTACGTCTACAACTACGTCGGCAGCCAGTTCTCCCACGCCGAGTCGAAAGACAAGATTCCAGAGGGACGACATAAGCTGCGCTTCGAGTTCGAGCTGACTGGCAAGCCCGACATCAAGAAAGGTAAGGGCGCGCCCGGAAAGGCTCAGCTCTACGTCGACGGCAAGCTTGTCGGGGAGGGCGATGTTCCCGTGACGATGCCGCTATCGATCGGCCTTGCGGGGGGGATGGTCTGTGGCGCCGACACCGGTTCGCCGGTGTGGGACAAGTACGACCCGCCGTTCAAGTTTGCGGGGACGATCCACAGCGTGACCGTGGACGTCAGCGGCGAGCTGATCAAGGACCACGAGGCCGAGGCCAAGATGGCGCTGGCGAGACAGTAAAGACTGCAATCGGACGCGCCGTGTTTACGGCGTCGTCCGCTGCGCCGGAGGCGTGTGTTCCTCGCAGACGGCCGCGATTGCCCGGATTTCCTTGATGCAGCCGAGCGAATGGACGGCGATGTTCGGACACCCGGGCCAGTCGCACAGGTACTCGGTCAGAACCTCCTCGCGGCCGTCGGACGCCGCGAAGCCAGTCTTGATTGTGACGAGGGGCATCGTTCCGCCCTTCTGGGGAGGCGCGTAACTTCAGTGTAACCGAACAAGGATGAGCTTGGAAGCTCATCTTGCTGGTCCGATCGCGCTGCCGCGCAGAGGGCTATCACCTGACCGAAGACCTGGTCGACAAGGCGACGCGTGTAGCGGCCGTAGAGGTGCAGTCGTCGTTGTCGAAATGAAGCCGCCGCCGGAGAGTTCGCCTCGCGCGGAGGCCGCCGTGAGAGCCGTGAGGGTCGGCCGCCTGCCGCCGAACTTTGCACGCCGTGCTTCGACGTTGCTCAGCACGCCCTGAGCGAAGTCGAAAGGGCGCCGTCGGCGTGCTCCGACGGCGGCTGGCGCCCGGCCCTCACGCTCTCAGGCATTCGCGGGCGCCGGGCATCGGGCGGGCCACCCGTGCGGCGCGGCCGGGCGCGCTCGCCGCAACCGCGGGCCGCAGGTTCTCCACGCGGCGATCTCCGGCCCCGTGATCCGTGCTGCTGGCATGACCCCTGGCGGTGATTGCGCGAGACAGATGTTGTGGGAACTCCCCCCTGATCGCCGCGGCGGCGGAAGGGTATGAACCGAAGGACCGCGGTTCCGGCGCGACCGCCCGGGTGGTCCCGGCCGATGTCCGACGCACGCGAAAATGGGTCGGGGCCGCTACATCAAAATCGAAAATGCTCTAGAACGCTGCTTCATCGCCGAGCTTAGGGTAGGATGCGTCAATGGCAAAGCAGCAGCCCGCGATCTCTCGCGAGCGAGCGCGTTCGGCTGGCGTCGATTCCCAGATCGGGCGCGCCTTCATCGGCCTGCGGGAGATGCTCCTCCACGGCGAGCTGGCCCGCGGCGAGCGCATCTCGGAGCTCCCTCTCGCAGCCCGCCTCGGGGCCTCGCGAACGCCCATCCGGCTGGCGCTCGAGCGGCTGACGCACATGGGCCTGCTCGACCGCCTGCCCACAGGGGGCTTTACCGTGCGCGGGTTCACGCTGGCCGAAGCGCTCGACGCGATCGAGCTTCGCGGCGTCCTCGAGGGCACGGCCGCCCGATTCGCCGCCGAGCGGCTGCGCGACGAGTCGGAGCTGGACGTCTTGCGGCACGCCTGCGCGCAGATGGAAGCACTCGACGGCCTGACGATCGATACGTTCGCGATCTACATGGATCTGAACGAATCGTTCCACGGCGGCTTCGTCGACCTTGCCAAGAGCGCGATGCTGCAGCGCGCCGTCGCGCAGGTCAGCTCCCTGCCCTTTGCCTCGGCCAGCGCGATGGTGTTCCCCACCTCCGTCCTGCCGAATGCCGACGCGAACCTGGTCATCGCGAACGATCACCACCGGTCGATCGTGGATGCGATTGGTCGACGCCAGGGGGCCCGGGCCGAGAGCGTCGCCCGCGAACACGCGTACGTGGCGCGACGGGTGCTCGGCGTTGCGATGTCCGACACCGACGCCCTGAGCCGCATTCCCGGCGGACCGTTGATTCACCTTTCGGCCCCCTGAAGCTCACTTCTGCATGCAGGCCCCCGGGTAAGGCATCCAAAATTCAGAATTTAGTCGCGTTGCAACGTGTTTTTACCCCAAGAATCCCTTGACACGGGTCTTCAGTAGACCGTAACGTGCCAACGATGCATGCAAAATCGGTCTGAACGCATGCATGTCCCCCGAGTCTCGCGTACCGATGGAGGGTAAGGTCTGATGCGAACTCTGACGAAGTATGTGATCGCGCTCGCTGTCTCGCTACTCCCCGCAACCGTGTTTGCGCAAGCCTCCCTGGCTGGAACCGTCAGGGACGCGTCCGGCGGCGTGCTTCCCGGCGTGACGGTCGAAGCCGCAAGCCCGGCGCTCATCGAGAGAACCCGATCGGCCGTCACCGACAGCACCGGGCAATACCGCATCATCGATCTGCGGCCCGGCACCTACTCGCTCACCTTCACGCTGGCCGGTTTCAGCACCGTCAAGCGGGACGGCATCGAGCTGACCGGCACGCAGACGTTGACGATTCCAGTCGATATGCGAGTCGGCGCCATCTCGGAGACGATCACCGTCTCAGCCGAGTCGCCCGTCGTCGACGTGCAGACGGCCCGGCGCGAGATCGTCATGACCAGCGACGTCATTCAGGCCATACCGGCAGCGCGCGCCGCCGGGTCGCTGCTCAACGCGACACCCGGCCTCATGGTCGACAACAACGGCGTCGCGCTGTCGCCGACGATGACCTTCTTCAACGCGCACTCGAGCACGATTAATTCGACGTCGGTGGCCGGCGAAGGGCGCATGACCGTCAACGGCTTTACCGTTGCGGCCGCGCGCAGTGGCGGCGTCTCATCGTACGTGCTACGACACGCCCAATGCCGAAGAAGTCGCCGTGGTCGTCGGCGGCGGCCTCGGCGAAAGCGACATCGGCGGCCCGGTGATGAACCTGGTGCCGCGCTCGGGAGGCAACACGTTCAGCGGCAACGCCTTCCTGAACCTGGCGGGCGACTGGTCGAGCGGCAACAACCTGACGGACGAGATCACGGCGCTGAACCCGAACCTGAGGGAGAATCCCGGGATCATCCAGTCACACGACGCCAGCGGCTCGTTCGGCGGCCCGATCGTGCGCGACCGTCTGTGGTTCTACGGCAGCTACCGATCGCTCGACACACAGACGGCGCTGGAAGGGATCACCGCCAACGCCAACGCAGGCGACGCCTCGCGCTGGGACTGGCGCGGGTCGCCGATCTCGGCGCGCCTCGTGCAGGACCGCCAGATGGCCATCGGCCGTGTGATGGGTCAGATGGGCAAACACCGCGTCCGGTTCAACTCGGAGTATCAGAAGCGCTGTGAGGGCACGCCGCTCACGGTCGCGGGCGAGGGCTGCCACAACCGCGGCGACGACTGGATCGGCCTTGGCAACAACGGCGCGCCTTTCCAGTCGCCGGAAGCGACGTCGACGGCGGCGCGCGGCTACTTCGACGTGCCGTTCTACCTCAACCAGGTCTCCTGGACGATGACCGCGTCTCCCAAGCTGCTGATCGAGGCCGGCTACACGCCGTTCCGCTATAACCCGATCTTCGGCCATCCGCCGCCGGACGGCATCACCAACCTGATTCCCGTGACGGAGCAGTCGAACGTGACCAACCCGGCCACGGGCGTGCCGTACGCGCCGGTGGCGAACTACACCTACCGCGGCGTGCAACAGTGGGGCTGGGCGGTCGGCAAGACCGACGGCTGGCAGGCGACCGCGTCTTACGTGACCGGCGCGCACAACATGAAGCTGGGCTATCAGGGCAACCGGCTCGACCAGCTCGATCAGACGATCGCGAACCAGACGCTGCTGTCCTATCGGTTCAACCAGGGCGTGCCGAACGCGGTCAGCTACTGGCTCCCCGACTTCGGGCGCCGAACCATCACCAGCCTGCACGGCTTCTTCGTCCAGGACACCTGGACGCGCGGCCAGCTGACGGTGCAGGGCGCGCTGCGGTACGACAAGGCCTCGAGCTACGCACCCGTCGATCAGAACGGCACCACGACTACGTCGTTCCTGAACCCGCAGCCGATCACCATCGAGCGGACGGCCGGCGTCGACGCCTACAACGACATCACCCCGCGCGTGGGCGTCGCCTACGATCTGTTCGGCAACGGTAAGACGGCGCTCAAGTTCAACGGGGGCCGCTACCTTGCCTACGCCGCGAACGACGCACCGTACACCTCGACCAACCCGGGCTTCACGATTATTCGAGACGTCCAGAACCGCCAGTGGAATGCCACAACGGCGGCCGGCGGCAACGGCGACCTGGTCGTGAACTGCGACCTGACGAACCCCGCGGCCAACGGCGAATGCGCGGCCTCGACTGGCCCGGCGGTGAACTTCGGTAGAGCAGGCCTTGCGACGCAGGTCGATCCCGGCGTGCTGAGTGGCTGGGGTGTGCGGCCAAACGATTGGCAGTACACCTTCACCCTGCAGCAGCAGCTGATGCCGCGTGTGTCTGCGGACTTCAGCTACACGCACCGCACGTTCAACGGGTTCTTCGTGACTGACGACCTCACGCGCCGTGCTAATGGAGTGGCGTCGTACTACGAGTCCTATACGCTTGCGGCGCCGGTGGATCCGCGGCTGCCCGACGGCGGCGGCTACCCGATCACGGTGTACGTGCCGACGGCCGCGGCCAATGCGGTACCGCAGCGGCTCTACCTGACGCGGGAAACCGACTTCGGTCCGGGGCGCGAGAGCGTGTGGGATGGTTACGACGTCTCGCTGAACGCGCGTATCAGCCGGAACCTGAATACCCAGATCGGCATGGGCTCCGGCCGTGGGTCGGTCGATACTTGCGAGACTGCGACGAAGTTCAACAACGTCCAGACGGGTCTCGTCGTCCAGACGCTCGGTCCTGACCCGCGCGGGTGCCACAACGTCGAGCCGTGGCAGACGACGGTGCGCGGCGCGGCAGCCTACACGGTGCCCAAGATCGACGTGCTGCTCAGCGGGGTCGTGCGATCGCAGCCGGAGGCACTCCTCGCCCCGACCGCGAACACCACGGCGCAGTGGCAGGTGCCGAATTCGGTCATTGCAGGAGCGCTCGGCCATCTGCCGCCGGGAGCCACCGCGACCGGAAATACAATCATCCCGATCGGCCACAACGACACGCGCATCTACTCGGGTGTCCGCCGGACGCAGGTCGACATGCGCTTCGCGAAGGTTCTGCGCTTTGGCGGCACGCGTACCAATATCGGCGTCGACCTGATCAATCTCTTCAACGCGGACTACCCGACGGGCTACAACACGCCGTACATCTTCAACACGGACAATACGCCGCGCCCGGCCGGCTGGGGCACGCCCGCCAGCCTCGTCAATCCGCGGTTCGTGCGTCTCAACTTCACGGTGGACTTCTAACGCAAGCCAGTAGGGGCCAGGAGTAATCCTGGCCTCTTCCCTCTCCTTCACCTCGGCACTTATTCCGTTTTGCAGTTCTTCAGAGCGACTATCCTGCTTTTCATTTGTACGTAGTGTCCGGCTTTAGCCGGACAGGCGAGGTCCGCCTGAAGGCGGACGCTACGAAGAAGTGGAATGCTCTCGCCCGCCCAGCGCACGCTCCGCTCTCATTTCACTTGACCGCCTAGTGCAACGGCGGCACACTCTGCGCTGAGTCCACTTGGATGGCCAGTGAACAGACGCCGCGCGTCGAACTGCTGCAAGGCACCCTCGACCTGATCGTCATGCGCGCCCTCGACACGATGGGTCCCCAGCACGCCTATGCGTTGGCCGCACGGCTCGAACAGGTCGCCGAACACCCGCTGGCGTTGAACCAGGGGACGCTGTACCCGGCTCTCGTTCGTCTCGAGCAGAAGGGCTGGATCAAAGGGATTTGGCGGCGGACCGAGCACAATCGTGAGGCGAAGTACTACGGCCTGACGAAAGCCGGCGTGCGCGCACTCAAACATCAGACCGAACGCTGGCGCCGGCTCGCCGGCCTCGTCGATAAGCTGCTGCTCCAGGAGTCGTAGCCGATGGCTTCGTTACGGCGGCTTGTTCTGAGGCTCTCGAGCGTGCTTCGTCCCGGGCGGGGCGAGCCGGACCTCGCGCGCGAACTCGACGCTCACCTGACGCTGCTGTCAGCGGAATTTCAGCGCCGGGGTCTGACGAGCGACGAAGCCCGACTGGCGGCCCGACGCGCCCTGGGCGGTGTGGAGCGCGCGAAGGATCTCCATCGAGATGCCCGGTCGATTGTATGGCTCGACGATCTGCGCCGAGATGTCCGGTATGCCTCGAGGACGCTCGGCCGAACCCCGGGCTTCACGACGGCGGCCGTATTGATGCTCGCTCTCGGCATCGGGATCAACACCACGGTCTTCGTCGTGACGAACGCGATTGTTTTCAAGGGCTTCCCCTTTGTCGAGAGCAACGAGCGCATCGTGTACATCGCCGGCCGCAGCTCGTGCTGTGTCTCCTATCCGGACTTTCAGGATTGGCGAGCTCAAACAAAGTCATTCGAGGGTCTGGCCGTCGTCCACGGTGTCGGAATCGCGCTCAGCGATGGAAGCGGCTTTCCGGAGAGATACGACGCGACGGAAGTGAGTGCGGACACGTTCAGGTTGGTCGGCCAGCAACCGGTCGTCGGGCGCGACTTTGCGCCGTCAGACGAATCCCCTGGCGCCGCGCCGGTTGCGATCTTGAGCTACGGCTTCTGGGAACGCCGATACGGAAAAGACCCTGCCATCATCGGTCGGGCGGTCCGCATCAACGGCGCCCCGACGACCGTGATCGGCATCATGCCCCGGGGCTTTTCCTTTCCGCAAAAGCAAGATCTGTGGCTGCCGTTGGTGCCGACGCCGGCTGTCCAAAGACGAGAAGCCCGCGACCTGTGGTTCGCGTTCGGTCGTCTGGCTGATGGCGTCACCACCGAGAGCGCTCGCGCGGAAATGGACGCCATCGGACGCCGGCTGGCGAGCGCCTATCCGCTGACCAACCACGACTTTCTTCCGGTGATTCGGAACTTCCAGGAGTTCTTCATCGGCCCGAACGAGTCGCTGATCTACGGGGCGATGTGGGGCGCGGTCTGTTGTGTGCTGTTGATTGCCTGCGCCAACCTGGCGAATCTCATGCTGGCCCGAACGATCGGACGGTCGCGCGAGATGTCCATCCGCATCGCACTCGGCGCAGGGCGCTGGCGGATTGTTCGGCAGCTCCTCATCGAGAGCGTGATGCTCGCTGGCCTCGGCGGCTTCATCGGTTGGTGGATGGCCACATGGGGTGTGCGCGCCGTCGAGCTCGCGGAGCGGGGGCCTGGTTTGTGGCCGTGGAGAATCCTCGACCACACGATGGACTACCGCGTGCTGGCCTATATCACGGTGATTTCGATCGGAACGGGCATCCTGTTCGCGCTTGCGCCGGCCAGCAGGCTTTCGCAGCTCGACACGAGTGCCGCGATGAAGGATGGGGGCCGCGGTGCCATCGGAGGACGCGGAAAGCGCCTGTCCGCCCTCCTGGTGATCGGAGAAATGGCGCTCGCCGTTGTGCTGCTTGCGGCTGCGGGAGTGATGATCCGCAGCTTTCTGAATGTCTCGACGGCGGACCCCGGCGCCAACACCGCACACATCCTCACAGCGCTCCTGGAACTACCGGAACCGAAGTATCCGCAAGGAGACGCGCAGATTTCGTTCTACGACCGTCTGAAAACGCAGCTGGACGCAATACCCGGCGTGGAATCTGTCGCCATGGCTTCACAACTTCCAACCTGGGGCACGAGGCGTTTTCCATACGAACTGGCGGACGGTTCGCCCGCCTACGGGATCAACGACGAGCAGCGCCGCCCGATGATTTCAGCGTTGGTCGTCGACCCAGGCTACTTCCAGACACTGGGCGCGCGGATCCTCTCCGGCCGTGAATTCAACGACGTCGACGGATTGTCAGGAGTTCCGGTGGCGATCGTGAACGAGCGCTTCGCGACCGAGCATTGGCCGGGAGAAGACCCTCTCGGAAAACGCCTTCGGGTGTTCGATAGACAGACTGCGGAGGCGTGGCTGACCGTGGTCGGCGTGGTGCCGAATATCGTGCAGAACGACGCCACCCGGCAAGCGTTCGATCCGTTGGTGTACCTGCCCTACCGGCAGGAGCCCTCGAGACTCATGTGGATAGTCGCCCGAACTGGCGTCAATCCCGGGAGTCTCGGCGCGGCTTTCCGGCGTCAGGTCCAGGTGCTCGATCCCGATCTTCCCATTTGGCTCGGCCCTTTTACGCTGTCCGAGCGTCTGGCGGAGGTCTACTGGAACAGAAAACTCTATGGAGCGCTGTTCCTGATCTTTGCTGCGGTTGCGCTCCTGCTTGCTTCGATGGGCGTGTATGCCGTCGTCGCGCATTCGGTCGGTCAGCATACACAGGAAATCGGTATTCGGATGGCGATGGGCGCGACGGCCCGCGACATCCTCGAGCTCGTCTTCAGGCTGGGAATGGCTCCATTGGGAATTGGCCTGACAATCGGACTGGCCACGTCGTTAGCCGTCAACCGCGTCCTGAAAACCATGCTGATCCAGGTTTCGCCCGCAGATCCGATGACGCTTGTCGTCGCATCTGTGACGTTGATTGTCTCGGCCTCGCTGGGCTGTTTGATTCCGGCCCGCCGCGCGATGCGCGTCGACCCTGTTGTCGCTCTGAGACACGACTAGATGAATTTGAGAGCGTGTCGCGAAATCCCTGCCAAGCTCGCCACCACGGAGGGCACCGAGGACATGGAGGTCAAATCCTCGACGAACACGACCCGTCCTCAGTGTCCCCAGTGTCCTCTGTGGTGGAGCTGTGTCATCTGCATCAGCCCGTAGACAGACCACGGCTTGCTAGTGTCGTGTCTCAGAAAAAGTCTTGTACTTCGGCCGTCGCACAGGTACGCTGCGCGGCATGCCGAGAAAACGCCACCACAAACCCTTGGTGCTGACTGAGGACGAACGGCGCACGTTGGAGCAGTGGACCCACCGACCGACGACGGCGCAACGGCTGGCGGGGCGGTCCCGGATGGTCTTGGCCTGCGCGGATGGCCTCACCAACCGGGCGGTGGCCAAGCGACTCCACGTCTCGAGTAACAGCGTGTGCAAATGGCGCGAACGGTTTCGCGTGCGTCGTCTGCCGGGCTTGACGGACGAGCCGCGGCCTGGCGCGCCGCGCACCGTGACCGACGATCGGATTGTCGATGTCATCACGCGCACGCTCGAAGGCCCACCAGCTCACGCGACCCAGTGGACCACGCGGAGCCTGGCCGACGTGGCCGGCCTCTCCAAGGCCACGATCGCGCGCATCTGGCAGACGTTTGGGTTGCAGTCGCATCGCCTCGACACGTTCAAACTGTCGGGGGACCCGCAGTTTGTGGAGAAAGTGCGCGACATCGTCGGCCTGTATTTCGATCCGCCGGATCGTGCCATCGTCTTGTCGATGGACGAAAAAAGCCAAGTCCAGGCGCTGGACCGGACGCGGCCGCTCTTGCCCATGCGCCCGGGCATCCCGGCCCGCCAAACCCATGACTACATCCGCCACGGCACGACCTCCCTGTTCGCGGCCTTGGACGTGGCGACCGGGAAAGGGATCGGGCAGTGTCACCGTCGTCATCGCCATCAGGAGTTGCTGAAATTTCTCGAGCGCGTCGATGCGCAGTTGCCGCCGGACCGGGACGTGCACGTGATCATGGACAACTACGGGACCCATAAGGCGCCAAAGGTGCTTCGGTGGTTTGTACGCCATCCGCGCTATCACTTGCATTTCACACCGACGAGCGCGAGCTGGCTCAATCAAGTCGAACGCTTCTTCGCGACGATCACGACTCGACGGATTCGCCGCGGCACCTTCGAGAGTGTGCCGGCCCTTGAGGCGACCATTCACGACTATCTGGCGCACTACAACGAGCACTGCACGCCCTTCGTCTGGACTGCGACGGCCGACGTCATCCTGGACAAGGTCAGCCGATTTTGCCAACGAACTTCGGGGACACGACACTAGCGGGAGGCGACGACGAGCAGGGCTTTGGCGGCATACAACCCGCGCGACCGCGCGACCTCGGAATGGACGCCCTGCTTGATCGGGTCGTTGTTGTTGAAGGTCCTTCGCTTCGATGCGTGCTCGCGATAGGGCTGCCACTGCGCGAATACTTCCCTGCTGATCTCGTCGGGAAAAAAGATCTGGCTCGCGACGACCTCGCGGCCACCCAGGAAGACCTTGAAATGGACGTGTGGCGTACGGCCGCCGTACCAGCTCGGGAATATCGTGCGAAATTGCACGTTTCCGTCCGCGTCGGTGAACTGCGTTCCTCGCAGGTACTGGGCGCCGACGGCCGCTTCAGGAGATACGCCGCCGACTCCACTTTGCCTGGCATATCCTGAGTAGAGACCGAGGGCATCGGCGTGCCAGACATCGACGCGCGCGTTGGCCAGGGTCGCGCAGTCTCCCGAACGCATGACCTGAATCGCCAGCTGCAACGGAGCACCGGGTTGTCCCGAGGTGATGTCCGAGCGAAGCAGCTTGGGGTCGAGGTAGAAGGGCCCTTCTCCTGCCTCGGGCGTCAGCACACAGCTTCGTGGACCTTGAGCCCATGCCGGCTGCGCGCCCATCGCCGCCACGACGATGCCGGAGAGACCGATCAGGGCCCGGCGCCGGCCAACGTCGATCCGACTCGGTTGCCAGAAAGGTCTCGCCAGCTCGACTCGATCAGGTGCCATGTCGCTTGCCTCCTGCGTGGGCACGACCGATCTTCTCCTTCCGTCCGCGGGTCGTCAACCGTATCCGATTCCGTAGCTTTGCGTCTACCCACCAGGTCGCGAAGTTGTTTCGCTACAGCGGTTTTCACAAAGGCGTAGCGGGTCCGGGACCGCAGGTGCCGATGCGCTTGGCGACGTCTTCTCGCACTAAAGCATTTTCCGGTTGTACGTAGTGTCCGCCTCAGGCGGACAGCCGCGAAGTCCGGCTAAAGCCGGACACTACGTACTACACGGCAATGGAAACCGCTCTAGCGGTGACCGGCCGCCGTGGTGCCGGCCGCCTGCCGCCGAACTCCGCACGCCGTGCTTCGACGTTGCTCAGCACGCCCTGAGCGAAGTCGAAAGGGCGGGAAGCCGCGCTCGGCTTGCGCACCCTCCCGTCCCGGCGTCGACTAGGAGCCGGCTTCCACACGGTCTCGTGGTGGCATGCACCGGCGTTGCTAATACATTTTTCGTTTCGGCGTTGCTTGTGTCGTCGGCCTATACATCACGAAGACACGAAGAACACGAAGCGCACGAGCGATTTTGATCAAAGATCTTCGTGGTCTTCGTGACTTCGTGGTACACGGTTGTGAAAAACGGGATAGTTCCCACGACACGGATCCGCTGACCCAAGTCGACGCTCTAGCCAGTACGACTCTCCATCATCCGTTCTGACGGATCGGCACCACCTCGCGCAAGCGCGCATCGCGGAGATATAGACCTCCCCACACCAGAAGGGCTACGTAGATCGGAAAGAGCGTGTGGCTCAACAGCGGACTCCCGATGCGCACGTGGGTGGCAATCGCGCCACCGAGGTACCCCGTCAGCAGGAGCGCGCCCAGGACCGAGGTTTGCGGCAACAGATAGAGCACGACGCATACGAGCTCGATCAAGCCGATCCAGAGCACCATGCCGGCCGGATACCCGAGCTGGGTCGTTCCCTGAACTGCCGGGGCGAGCCTCAACACCTTGATCACCCCGTCGAAACTCAGGAATAGCACGACGAGACCGGTCAGGATGTAGCCGGCCACGACACTCTTCTGCGCGACCGATGATGTGTAAGCAGCGGACTTCATAGCGCCTTCTCTTGTCATCGTTTCTTCTGTTTCGTTGCTGCCTTGGGGCTTCCCTGTCCACCGTTGAGGGCCACCGCGCCACGGACGAGGTCTTCGAGCGCCGCCAGATTGATGCGGTCGTGAATGTAGTTTGTCACTCGCTCTGATGCGTTCATGACGACCAAGCCCTTCGCATCATAGATTCATGGAAGGAGCGTTGTTTTGTATAAAAACGACAGCTGCTGCTGCCCTCGAAGGATCTCGGCTGGCGTCTGTCCGATCCGATGCTTGAGCGATCGGGTGAGATGCGCTTGATCGAAGTAACCGGCTTCGTAGACGGCGTCGAGGATGGATCCGCCGTGCTTCAGGAGGTACGTCGCATGTCGGGCGCGCTCGATTTGACGAATCCTGCACGAGGTGAGACCGGTCGCCCGCAGAACATGACGTTGTGCGGATCGGACGGACAGCGATTGCGGCTGCCCGTGCGATGCCCGCTCGACGGCTGAATCACTCGCAATGAGACCCTGGTGCGCGAGTCTCGCCACAAAGGTCTCCGCATTCTCGAAGTCGGGGTATTCCCACGCGGAGCCATTCAGCCAGAACGAACGACTCGTCGCGTCGGGCAACGTCACGTCTCGCCGATCGAGGAGACTGCCTGGGCTGAGCTGTGGCATGAACGTGCCCAGCTTGAAGCGGATGCCAAGCCACTCCCCCTCCGCGGGACAGTCGGCGGTCGTGGCTCTCGTCTCCGGCCCGCGCAGGGTGAGGAAGGTCTTTCCCTGGTGCCGCGTGACGGCCATCTCAAAATGGCTCGCCGCGATCGAGAGAAATGCGCCTGCGCCATCGCTGTGAGCGCGCCAGACCCTTTCAACAAAAGGCGAATCCGAAGGCCTGTCGTCGTCAAAGATGAGAAACATACTTTCTCGTCCCGTCTGCGTGAGATACGGTGATTCTATGATCGCAACCGGGCATAGGCGTAGCGGGTCCGGGGCCGTACGCGCCTTCCGGCCTTCATGATGTTGGCGTGCTCCGACGCGGCGGGCGGCCGGCACGACCGCAGCCTATAGCGTAATGCCGTTCGGAAATTCGTGACTGACCGCACAGCGGTCAGTTGCGCGACGCGACCCGCGGCGGGAAGCATCGCGGGCCGTCGCGCCGGTTCCGTCAGCCCGAAAAACGGCGTTGCGCTCGCCGCCACTTGTCGCTGGCGCGGCCACAACGTCGATATGGATACGTGCAAGACCGAGCGCTACACGAAAACGAACGTGCTTGGGAACGCAGGAATCAGGAAATTCGTATCCTGGCGTTTTTCGACTGCGGAGAGAGCCGCATTGGCTCGAGTTCGTCGCGGAACTCCCGATCACGAGCAAGCCGTTCGTTGCCGAGCGGGGACTTGGCGTCGGGGCGTCCGGGCGGCCTGCCGACGATAGCCAGGCCGGAAGACAGAGTCCTCGAGTCTATACGCCGAAGCCTCCGACCACCGACGATGGCACGGATGTCTTCCACCGCGCGTGGCCCTGGCCGGCCCAGTCTTCGTTCGAGCGCCGCAAGAGGCGACATTTCTCCCGAAAGAATCTGGCACGCCCACGAGCCGTCAATCTGGGCTTGTGCTCGTCTGGTCAGGTCCGCCACCTCGTCACTGCCCGATCGTCCAGCCACAACAAACCAGGTTCCCTCTCGTTCGCGCAGCTCGAGAAGGTGACCGCATCGCTCCAGGTCGCGGCGTTCGGTGTCGAAGCGATGGACGAATGAAACATCGCCTTTTTCGGGCGAGCCTTCCTTGGGCACCGATCGGATGCCGGCATCGCGCTCGGTGGTAGGTGGCCGTGAGTCCGCGAGGTGGCGTTCGCCGGGCCGGCTGCTGCCCCGATTGTCGATTGCGTGCGCCTGGCGCGCGGATCCGCTCGCCTGCCGGTCCACCGATTCGAGCTGCGCAATCACCGACTCGACGGCTCCCAGCCTGCGAGCCCACCGGTCTCGCGGCCCCGAGCTCGCTGTTCCTTCCTGAAGACGTGTCTGAAGCTCGGCCCAGATCCCTGCGAACGCCGCTGTCGCAGAATCTCGTGGAGCGAACACGGCAAGGGGCATGCGCCGGACCGCCATCTGTTCCACCACACTGGCATAGGGGACTTGTGCGGTGAGGAAGACCTCAGTTTGTGCCGCAGACCAGTCACAGACTCGCCGATGCAGCGCCTTGCGGCGGTCGACCATGCTGAAAAACGCCGCCAGCTTCAATCGGGCATCGGAACGGTCGGCCCACTTGATCAGTCGTGCGACGGTTCGCAGCGAGAGTACGGTCGGGATGGTGGGGACGAGTATCGCGTCGGCGGCTGCGAAGACGCCCTCGGTCAACAGGGAAAATCCGGCCGGGCAATCGAGGAACACGATGTCGAAGTCACGACCGAGCGAGTCGAGGAGGGACGCCACCAGACGCTCCGGCTTGCCAACGGCGTCCAGGAACCGCTCGAACTTGCGGTAAGCGAAGTCCGCCGGCAGCAGATGGAGGTCGTTGTAGTCGGTCTCCTTGATCGCAGCACCGAGCGCTTGACCGTCTTCGAGGCTGTTCTTGCCGAATCCTGAGACCCGGGGCCGCACGCGGAAGGCGAAGCTCGATGCCGCCTGCGGGTCGAGGTCCCAGAGAAGGGTCCGCTGGCCGGCCGCTGCGGCGAGATACGACAGGTTGACCGCAGTCGTTGTTTTTCCGACGCCACCCTTCATGTTGTAGACCGCAACCGTCCTCATCGCACACGCTCCTCCGACCGCTCTCTCGTGAACGCGCGCCGACAGGCCGACCGCGTGTCTTGTGCGCGGAACTGCGCCAGTTTCTCGATCACCTGTCCGCGCAGCTGCTCCCGGCGTTGACGGCTTTGCTCGGCCAGCCGCCCCAGGACGAGCAGGACCTCTGGCGGCCCGCCAGCGGCGCACAATGCACGCCCACATTCGAGCAACCGCTCCTCCTGCACGTGCGCGTCGTTGAAGTCGCCGAGCACACGCTGCAGCTTCTTCAAGGCGCCGAGAATGCGCTCGAGATCTGCGGCGTCGTAAAAGGCCGGCGTGACGTCGACCAGATATCGCAGCTTTTTGGCGTCGATGCGCACCTGGTGCAGCCGCTCGGCCGCGGTGTGTTCGTCAATGGTCTCGGCACTCCTGGCGATCCGTCGGCTCAGCTGCCGCGCCCGCCGCGAGACCGCCTCGGCCAGTGGACCTGCCGCGTTTCGGACCTGCAGGTTCGGCCGGGGCCGGCCGTTCGAGGAAGGCCTTCCAGTCCGACAGAAGCCGCCGGTAGCGTTCGCTGTCCAGCGCACGGACGAGCCCATCGTGTTCCTCTTGTCGCGCCCGGCCCAGGAACGCTATCAGCACTTCCATGTCGGCAGCAGAAAACTCTCCCCGGCGCTCTCTGAGCGCGAGGACGAGCACGTCGATGTCGCGCAGCGGGCCGGTGAGGCGACCAATCCACGAGAACTCGGTCGAGAAGTGCTGCACGACCTCCGGCGGAAACACGTGCCTGATCTGGCCGAGCAGCGACCGCGTGCGCCTGACGGCCACCCGGAAATCGTGAAGAAATTCCGTGTCCAGATTGGCGCGAAGGCCGGGCTCGTTGGCCAGGAGGATGTCGAGCAAGGCCGCGTGAATCTTCCGGGCGCCGACATCCGCACGGACCGTCGGGGCGAGATTGAGACGGGGTGATGACGTGTCGTCTCTGACCGGTGCGCCGATGCGGCGGAGCATCACGCCAAGCGGACCCTCGGGACAGGGCTTGATGCCAGGGCGGCTCTGGATCACCGGCACGAGTCGCTCGTAGACGTCTTCGTAGCCACGCAGGCCCGTCAGGGTGACCATTGTGGGCAGCGGCCGCCACTCGCTGCGCGACGCCGGCAGCCTGGCCTGTCCCGACGCGATCCGGAGGCGGGCGACTGTCTTGTCCCGATCGTCGAGGATCTCGAGCAGCGATCCGTATTCCTCAGCGTCGGTCTGCGCGAGCAGCCGCCGCGGACCAACCACCGATGCCAGCTTCTGCTGGAGCGGACCGTCGGGAACGTCCCACGCGAAGCTGACCGGCTGGCTCAGCCGAATCGCCAAGTGGCTTCCACCGCCAGGGGTCTGCCACGCCATCGTGGACGTGCCATTGACGCCGCCTCGAGTCAGACACGCGCCCGCTCGCCTGATGCGCCCATCGAACGTGTCCAGCACGGTGAACCGGTGCCGGGCGATCGGACGATGGCGCGTGGGCAAGAGCGCCTGCAGGCTCCTGGTGATCGCCAGCGGTGACACGTCGCCCCTGACGACGTAGACCGATTCGATTGCGGCCGCTTCACCGCTGCGCATGCCCATGACCACGCTCAGGAGTCCAGTTCGACAACACCTTCAAGATGATGGATGAACCGCTGCAGCTCTTTCCGCAACCGAGCCGAGGCGTCGGGGATCCGCATCCACCGTCGTCTCCGGAACTTGTCCTCGAGCCAGCGCTCGCGCACATTCGTGACACGCATAAGGTAGACATCCACCCGACTGCGGCCATTGCCCTTGACGTGGAGATAGTGGCCGAGCCGTTTCCGTGCGACAACGCCCCTCAGGCCGGCCTCCTCCTCGGCTTCGCGGATTGCCGCGTCGCGGGGCCGTTCGCCATCGTCGACCGACCCCTTCGGCACGATCCAGCCCTTCCCCCTGGAGGTCGTCACCAGGGCGACCTCGATTCGCTCCTTGCGGATTCGATAGGGAATTACCGCCGCCTGCTGATGTACACGGGCCATCTCACCTCCTGTCGTGACTGTTCCCGGGTCTGGGCACCGGCCAGCGCTTGACGCGCTGTTCGGTGCCGGTCACGAAACGTTCGGTCGCGTTTCCGCTAGAATCGCCTGCGCTGCCGCAGAGGTTGTGTGGGGAGAACGTACCAAAGTCGCGTTTGAAGTACAAGCGGCGATCGGGCCGCCGACTCCTGCGGGACGCGAACCTGCCGGGCGAGATCGCCACACGCAGATGTCGTCCGGGTGTCTGCGCGGGACATTCGTCGGGCATTCGTACAGGTAGTATCGGCACCGGTCGATGTCGGCTGCGCATCAGTCCTTCTCAGATCAACCCACTTCGAGTTCAACTCGGGACGGCCGGAGCGCCTGGGCCCCTGAGGTATAGTCAGCGGGATGAACCCGAGAGCTTCCGCGGTCGGATTGCTGGCGCTCGTCACAGCATTTGCGGCCTCGCCGACGGCGCAGTGGCCGCTCTTCAAGCGAGCGGACGTTCCGCGGCTGCCGGACGGATCGGTGAATCTGACGGCGCCCGCACCGACATTCCTCGACGGCAAGCCCGATCTGTCCGGCGTGTGGGAGAACATCGGTTGGCGCGAAGGCGCCGCGGCAAGCGGCGTGATCACCGGCACCGGGGGCGCGCCGACGACGAGAAGCGCGGAAGACCGGCGTGTCCGAGTGCCGACCATTGCGGCATTCTTCGAAATCGGATCGATGGTGCCCGGCGGCCTGCCGTACCAGCCCTGGGCGCGGGAACTGAAGGACAAACGCACGGCCGAGAACGCGAAGGACAATCCCGACGCGTACTGCCTGCCGCTCGGCAACATGCAGCTCCATCTGCATCCGCAGCCGCGAAAGATCATTCAGTCGAAGGGCGAGATCGTCATCCTTTATGAAGGCAATGCCGGCATCAGGCAGATCTTCACCGATGGCCGTCCGTTGCCGTCCGGCGATCCGCAGCCATGGTGGTTCGGCTATTCAATCGGCCGTTGGGAAGGCGATACCCTGGTGGTCCAGACGAGCGGTTTTCGTGACGGCGGATGGCTCGACGTCAACGGCAGCCCGCTGACCGACGCGGGAAAAATGACCGAGCGATTCCGGCGCATCAACTATGGCACGCTGGAGCTCGAGCTGACTGTCGACGACGCCAAGGCCTACACGAGACCGTGGACCGTGAAATTCAATCAGCGCCTGATGCCGGATGACGAGTTGATCGAGTTCATCTGCCAGGAAAACGAGCGGTCGACTGCGCACTTCAAGTGACGTTGTTCGATTGCCGCTGACCGTTCTATACAACAACCGCCGAGCCCACCGAATGCGCCGAGATCTTGTGACCCGAGGATAGCCCTCCCCGTTCTCTGCGGCCTCGGGGCGGTGGACGTTATCGCGTTTTCCATGAGCGTGTAGCGGCTGTAGAGGTGCAGTCGTTGTTGTCGAAATGAAGGGGCCGCCGGAGAGTTCGCCACCCGCGGAAGGCCCTGAGAGCCGTGAGGACCGGCCGCCTGCCGCCGAACTTCGCACGCCGTGCTTCGACGTTGCTCAGCACGCCCTGAGCGAAGTCGAAAGGGCGGGAAGCCGCGCGCGGCTTGCGCACTCTCCCGCCCTGGCGTCGACTACGAGCTGGCTTCCGCTACGGTCACGTGCGTGGCATGCACCGCCACAGCTGATGCGCACGCCACGGATCACGCAGACCGAAGTCGACGCGCACCTGCGCCGCGCGCGCCTTCCGGCACGGGGCGACGTCGGCGTGCTCCGACGGCAGCTGGCGCCCGGCCCTCACAGCTCTCAGGCATTCGCGGGCGCCGGGCATCGGGCGGGCCACCCGTGCGGCGCGGCCGGGCGCGCTCGCCGCAACCGCGGGCCGCAGACTCCGCGCGGCGATCTCCGGCCCCGTGATCCGTGCTGCTGGCATGACCCCTGGCGGTGATTGCGCGAGACAGATGTTGTGGGAACTTCCCCTGATCGCCGCGGCGGCGGAAGGGTATGAACCGAAGGACCGCGGTTCCGGCGCGACCGCCCGGGTGGTCCCGGCCGATGTCCGACGCACGCGAAAATGGGTCGGGGCCGCTACCTCAAAATCGAAAATGCTCTAGACGCGGCTCTTCGCAGCCAGCAGCTTCGGCGCGACATCGAAGGGGGGCGCACCGGTCGCTCGGTCCCGGATCTGGCACGCACGTCTCCGGTTCAAGCCCCGTTCACGGAAGCTGGCCAGTCAGCTCCTTGTACATGCGCCGTACGACAACTTCGCGCTGTGCGGTGTAGTTCGGCAGCTTCTCGTATTGCTTGAGGCCGACAGCCGCCACAGTCTGATCCTCGGTCGCCCCTCGTGCAATCTCTTGCTGGATGGCATCTCGCGCGTCGACGAGGATCTGCCGCATGCGGTGCAGCCCGGCTCGGGTTGCCTTGGGGTTCTCGGGAATCGGGCCATGCCCCGGCACGAAGATGTCGGCGTCGAGCGCCGCCACTCGGTCCAGCACCTGCAGCCATGAGACGCCGTAGCCTTGCGCCATATTCGGAAATTCTTCTGAAAAGAACACTTCACTCAGGTACGCAATGCGGTCCTGCGGGACAAAGACGATGCTGTCGCCTTGCGTGTGGGCACGGCCGAAGAACAGCACCTGAATTTCCTTGCCGCCGAGGTGCAGATTCAGGCGATCGCGAAAGGTCATCGTCGGCAGTCGCGCCTGTTGCTCGTCGGCTGGCGCGTTACCGCGCTGCATCTGTTCGAGGAGACCGGCGCGATAGCTTTCATGCCCGATCTTCAGGACGTCGGCATAGGCGATATTCCCTTTGCTGAAGGGATCGTGGAAGGGAGAGGAGACGAGATATCGAACCGGCTGCGTGGTGAGGCTCGCAATCGATTCTCGTTCGGCCCGTGCGGTGGCGACGGAATCCAACGCGTCGACGACCAGCACGCCGTCGCCTGTCACGATGATGCCGCTGCTGAGCAGCCGGCCTGCATCGTTCGTCGTCGAGTACGCATAATGACCCGGCAGGAGTTGCTTCAAGCCGCCGGCTTTCGCTGCCTGGCCGCCGCTGCTCTGCGGACCCGGCAAGGACCCGGCATTGCGCGGGTCCTGCGCATGCAAGAGCGCAATCAAGGGAAGGGTCAGCAGAAGAGCCGAGACACCTGACGCCGTTCCGGCCAATCGAAGGTGTGGAACGCTTTTCATGACTCGCCTCCTGGCTCCGTGCTGGACGACACAATTCGGGCGGCTGCACATCCTAGCGCGCGTAGACGCGCATCTCTTTGCCGTCGGCCAGCACGACGCGCTCGAGCCTGATGATTTTCTGGCCGTCGTTGAACTGATAGCCGATACCCGTGATCACGTCGCCGGGCTTGAGTGTCGTCTTGGTCCACCCGTTTGCCTCCATCCGGGTGACGGCGGGCCCACCGACCATCCACGTCTCCATCTTGCCGTCATCGGTCCGAACGTCCAGGGTGATCATCGGGTGCGGATTTTCCCAGGCGAACTCCGTCACCATGCCCTTCACGGTGACGAGCTGGCCATAGCTCACCGGCCAAGCGTGATGTGCGGAAAGCCCAGCACTGGAAACCAGGGCAAGAATGCCAATGACCGGCACGAGTAAGGCCTTCATTGTGACGCTCCTCCTGTGAGGGATTTTAGGACAGAACCGCCGGAATCAGAGGACGCGCGCGTCGTGAACGACCTTGCCTCCCACGACCGTGAGCACGGAACGAATCTTTTTGAGCTGCTCGTCAGGCACGCTGAAGTAGTCGTCGCTGAGGACGACCAGATCCGCCAGCTTCCCGGGTTCGATGGTTCCGAGTGTGTCTTCTTCTCGAAGAAACCAGCCGTTGTTCGACGTGTACAGCTTCAGGACTTCCTGTCGTGTGATCTTCTCATTGCCGTTGATCAATTCCTGTCGCGCGTTCAGACCGGTGGTCGCGTAGTACATGTGGAGCCATGGGTTCATCGGCGCGATTTGCATCCCGTCCGAGCTCATGCCGACGTGAATCCCGTTGTTCACGATCATCCGAAACGGCGGGCCATTCTGTTGCGCCGTACCGGCCAGATAACGCCAGCTTGTCAATGACAGCCCACCGCCGAGCGCCTTGAGCCGGTTCACCCAAGGCTCGGTGATGAACGGCACGTGCGCGATCACCCAGCGCAGATCGGTGATCGAAGACTCGGCATGCGCCGCCTCGTACGCCTCAATCTCCTGCTGGTAGTCTGTCTGCGTCAGCGAGTGGACCTCGGCCCGCCAGCCGGCCCGCGCGATTCGCTTGGCCGCCTCGACCATGACAGCTTGACCAGGACCAGCGCCTCCACCGATGAACTCGCCAATCCCCCCCGTGCGGACACCGTCGTCGCCGAAGAACCCGAAGCCGTTCCTGAGGCGCTCCGATAGCGTCGGCAGATCTGGCGTGGTGTCCGAGTGGAGGAAGTTGATGCGCAGCCGCGCCGGCAGCTTGCCCTCCCGGTGAAGGGCCAGAAACGGCAGGTCCATTGAATAGTTGTCTTCATGAGCGGCGCCATCGTTCGGAGTGTTGGTCGCCTGGAACGCGCCTTGATCCAGATGCGTCGTCACGCCGAGGCTGAGGCCGTACGACATCGCGTCGATGGCACCGCGGCGCCGCTCCTCGACGTTCAGTAGGGTTTGCCTGAGGGCGAGTGTCGTGCGACCGGTGCCCTGCGCGCCGGCCGCGATGGCGCCATCGTCGCCGACCGGGATCGCTGGCGTCTGGCTCTCGAAGAACTTCCTGCCGAGAGTGTTCGTCGTCGACGGCCCGTTGAACGACTCGGAGATATACACCGGGTTGTTCGGCGCGGCGGCATCGAGCTCCGCCAGCGTCGGCAGCCGTGGCGGCTGTCCCGGCGGAAAGAGCTGGTTACGGTGGAATCCGCCGATCGTCGTGATCCAGCCGCCACGCGGGATGTCCTTCGCACGCGTTGAGAGAATCTCTTGCACGTCGCGAATCGACGCCGCGTTTTCGAGCGGCGTGTGATAGCCGGGCCGATTGCCCATCAGCACGATGTGATTATGGTTGTCGATGATTCCGGGCACGACGGTGCGGCCCTTCAGGTCGATGACCCGTCGGCCCGCCGAGGCCCTTGGAGCGGCGCCGCCGACCGCAGCAAAACGACCGTTGCGAATCGTCGCGGTGCTGGCGACGGTATTGTTGCGATCCATCGTATGGATTCGGCCGTTCGTCAGGACCAGTTCTTCGCCAACGGCGGCCTGCGGCGCCGCCTGACCGCGTCCCTGGCCGCCTTCGGCGGTGGACGCCGCTCCACCGAAAGCCGTTGCCAGGCCGGCCGCAGCGCCTGCGCCGAGCAAGCGGCGGCGCGAAAGGCCCTTTCGCTGTTCGTTCATCGAGTCACCTCTCCATCCTCGCTTGAATCCTTCGTGGCACATGTTACGAAACATGAAACCCCTTCACAACGACCGGTTTTTGTGGTTTCGTGGCGCTGGTCTGTTCGGCAACCGAAGTTTCTGGAGGCTACATGCGCACAGGCATTCTTGTAACGGTTGGGATTCTGGCGGTTTGCGGCACGATGGCGCTCGGGCAGGGCGGCGCCGGGCGCGGCCGCGGCGAGCAGACCGTCACTCTCGAGAGCGCGCCGACCGATCATTCGGTAGCGATTCCCAAAGAAAAGCTCGATCAGTACCTCAAGGACATGGATGCGAAGAAACTTTCGACCATGCGGCTGATCGAAGGCGGGAAGTTCAACGTGAACATCCGCCGGATCACGAATGCCGAAACCGCGCTCGTCCACCCCAACACCATCGATACCTGGGTCGTAATCGATGGATCCGGGACGCTGACGACCGGCGGGAAGATCGAGAATGGAAAGATTGTCGGCGGGCAGTCGCACCCGCTCAAAGTCGGCGATGTGGAATTCATCCCGGCAGGCGTCCCGCATGGAGTAAGCGGTGTGAATGGCAACATCACCTGGCTGAACATCCGCTGGGACACCGATTGGCAGAAGTAGCGCCGCGGGCAGGCGCCGGCACAGGAGGATTCGATGGACACGAGAAGATGGCAGGCGTTGGCTGTCTGCGCACTGGTGGCGGCGGCGTCGCTCGGGATAGCCGCCGCCCGCGCAGGTCAGAGGGGACAAGAGGAAGGCCGCGGCAGAGGAAATCGCCCGACCTACTCACTGTCCGACCCTGTACCCCAGGATCCCGCGCTTCAAGGCGCGATCGATCTTCACGCGCATCAGGATCCCGACAGCAACGGCCCAAGCTATGGCCAGGCGGCACGATCCGACGATGCGATCGACCTGGTGAAGCGGGCGAAGGCTGCAGGTATGCGCGGGTTCGTCATCAAACAGCATCTGGATCAAACAGCGGGACTGGCCTACTACGTCCGCAAGCTGTACCCCGACATGGAAGTCTTCGGCGGCATGGGCTCGAATCTCACCACCGGTCCCAAGGTCAACCCATGGGCGATCACGCACATGACCGAAATCAAAGGCGGATGGGGACGGATCGTGTGGATGCCCAGCTGGGACTCGGAAACCAGCTCGCATCGCGTCAGGAACTGGAAGCAACCCGCGTTCGTACCGGTCGCCGGGTGCCCGGGCGGCGCGGCGTTCTGGGCGAACTATCCGAAGGCGTGCGAAAACGGCGAGCTGCTGCCCGAGGTCAAGGCGGCCATACACGTCATCGCGACGCAGAAGACGCGGGACAGCAATGGCGATCTGATTCTCGCAACCGGCCACAATTCGCCGGAAGAAAACCTGATGATGATCAAGGAAGCGCTCAAACAAGGGGTGAAACACGTGATCATCACGCATCCGGTGCTGGACGTCGTGGGCATGAGTGACGAGCAGATCAAGCAAGCCGTCGGTCTGGGACCGGAGATCTACGCCGAGTTCACGTCGCAGTTTGGACTGCCGACCGCCGCACCCGAGATGGTCAAACGGTACATCGGTGCGATCCGGGCCGCCGGCCCGGAACACGCCTTCGTGTCGAGCGACACGGGCCAGATTGGCTCGCCATTTCAGCCGGACGCGCTGGCGATGGCTGCGAAAACTCTGCGCAACAACGGCTTCACCGAGCGCGAGCTCGATCTGTTGCTCAAGATCAACCCCGCGAAGATCCTGGGTGTCGCACCGCCGGCTTCGAGTGCAAGATAACGGTTCGGAAACATCGAGGGTTTCAGGAGTGATGGCCATGTCGCGTGCCCATCGAACGAACGTAATGCTCGGCGCGGTTGTTGCGGCCTCAGTGGCGATTGGTGGGCTGGCGCCGGCGCGGGCCGGTCAAGGACAGAGTGGTCGAGGAGCGGGCCAGGGGTTGCCTCCAGCCGATGCGCTCGCGACCAACAACGCCATGAACAATCCATATCGCATGCTCGAGAACTGGCCCCGGCTCGGCGACATCAAACCCGGCGCGGCTATCGGGATCGTTCCCGACGGGATGGGCGGCGTCTGGCTGCAGCATCGCTCGGTGCCGGCCATCGTGCACATCGATTCGTCCGGCAATGTCGTCAAGCGATTCGAAGTGACGTTTTCCTCGTCTCACGGGTTCTGTCGTGACCGAGACGGGAACTTCTGGGCCGTCGACAGCGGCCCGTTCAATGACGGCCCTGACGCAGCCGTCAAGGGCAATCAGGTGTTCAAGTTCGGCCCGGAGGGCAGGCTGCTGTTGACGCTCGGCAAGGCAGGGCGTATCACAAGCGGGCCCCGACACCTTCATTCAGCCGACCGCCTGCCGGGAAACGCCCGACGGCGACATCCTGATCGCCGACGGCCACTGGCCGCGTCCAACGAAAGGGCCGCAGGACGGCGACCGGCTTGTGTGGTACTCGCGCGACGGGAAGTTCATCAAGGAGTTCGGGCGGCACGGCCGGAAGCCCGGTGAGTTCATGGGACCCCATGGCCTGGCGTTCGATTCGAAGGGCCGGCTCTTCGTCGCCGATCGATCGAACAATCGGATTCAAGTGTTCGACAAAGATATGAAGGTTGTCGACGATTGGCGGCACTTTGGCCGGCCGAGCAACGTGTGGATTCTCAGAGACGACACGCTGATGGTGTCCGACTCTGAATCGAACAACCGGATCGGCGGACCCGATGACGCCCCGGAAGGCGGTGGCAACGCATCCGCAACCCCGGATGGAAGACTGGTATCCGCATCGGCAGCGCCACGGACGGCTCGCTGCGATTGTTCATCGAAGGGACGCGGCCGGAAGGCCTTGCGGCCGACGAACTCGGTAACATCTTCGCCGGACTGACGGGCGGATGCGACACGAGCAAATCGGGTGGATGTCTCCAGAAGTTCGTGAAGAAGTGATGTGGGGTGGCAAGAGCCGGCCGCCGCTACGCCGTTGAATCAAGGGAAGAAAGGTAAGAAAGGACCAGGTATGCAGCCAATCGCTTGGGGAAGCGTTCTCGTGGTGGTCGCCCTGTCGTCAGCCGTGACGTGGTCACAATCCGCCGACGGCCCTGCTGCAGCTGCAACAGTCGTCAGCGCCGAGGAAATCGATACTGTCGTCAAAGCCCCAGGCGGCGGCGACCGTGAGATCAAGATTTTCGACATGGGCCGCTACAACCTCGGCGTCGCCGTGCTCCGTCGAGGGGCGACCAGACCCGGCAGCCCCATCGGGGCCATCAACCACACCAAAATCACCGAGGTGTACTACGTCGTGTCGGGCAGCGGCACGCTCGTGACTGGCGGGGACGTCAAAGACATCCGTCCGCTGGCGGCCGACAACGAACTGGTCACAACGGTCGTCGGGCCCGGCAACGCCGCCACCTTCGTCAAGCCCGCCCTGACGCGGCAAATCAAGACGGGTGACGTCGTCGTGATTCCCGCGGGCGTCTATCACGGATTCAGCGAAGTCCCCGATCACATCGAGTATGTCTCAGTGCGACCCGACATCGACAAGGTGCTGCCGGGTGGATACATCAACCCCGCGCTCAAGAAGTGATCGTCAACTCAGTCCGTTCTCGCGGGCGCCGGCGTTTTGGCATATTCTGACGCGCATCGGTTCGGCACGGCAGGTAAAGCTGTCCATGTCGCGCCCCTCATCATTCAGGTGAGCGATGCGCTGGCGGCAGTGCAACGCAGGAGGAGTAAGCGATGCCTACCCGCCGAGAGTTCATGCGACATGCAACGGTGACGTCGATGTGGCGGTCTGTTCTCCGGCCGCCTGATGCGGTGCTCGCCGGGCTGCGCCGTGAAGAAGCACCGCGTGACGGCAGCCGCGACGAACCGCACGAATTCTTCAGGGTTCTCTTCGACAACACGTCGGCCGAAGGCGAGGCGTTCGGAGCCGAAGCGGCCGCCCGAGGCGCTTCCACACGAGCCGTCGGGATCGATCTCGGCAGCATCTGGATGCACGAAATCGAGCCGCGATGGGATCAGGGGCCGATTGCGGTCGCCGGCTTGACCCATGGCGCTGCGCTCTTCTGTCTGGAACTGCTTGCGCGGGACTTCAGAATGGGGGTCGTCTACCGGGTGCGACACGACCTGAACACAGACGGCCGCTGCCGTCACTCGTTGACAGGACCGAAGCAGCTGTCGTCCTGGCCGGATCATCTCGCTACCGCCGGACGCGGTTGGGCCGGACTCTCGGCCGCTCTGGCGATGAGCTGCCCCAGCGCCTTGAGTCCGGGTCGAGACCTCGACCTCGTTGATCTGGGCGGTTGTTCCGCACTGGCGGAGCGTTCGCTGTTCTCCTGGGTGATCGCAGCGGCCGACGGAGCGCCCGCGCTCGCCGGCCGAACATAGTTGCCGGCAAGAAGGGCTGACCTGTAATGCAGAATGCACAATGCAGAATGCAAGGCGATTTTGTGTTGCGCATTGTGCATTTGGCATTGTGCATTACAGCTGGCTTTTCAGCTTTCTTCTAGAAGAGTCATCAGGCTCAAGCGAGGATAGCCATGCCAAAGCCGCCTCCCGGGATGAGCGACCGTGATTTCCAGACGGCGCTTCGTCGCATCGGCGACATCGTCGGACGTCAGTGGGTCTTCAGCAGCGACGAAGATGTCGCGCTCTATCGCGACGCCTACTCGCCGCTGTGGGGCGAAGAGAGCGAACGGTTCGCGTCGGCCGCGATCGCCCCGATCTCGGTTGAAGAGATCCAGGGCATTGTGAAGATCGCCAACGAATACCGTCTGCCCCTCTATCCCATTTCAACCGGCAAGAATCTGACCTACGGCGGGTCTGCGCCGGTGTATCGGGCAGCGTCGTGCTGGACCTGAAGCGCATGAATCGAATCCTCGACGTCAGCGTCCGGGACCAGACATGTCTCGTCGAGCCCGGGGTCAGCTACTTCGATCTCTACCGTCACCTTCGCCAGAACAGGATCCGCCTCTGGATCGACACGGCCGATCCCGGTTGGGGCGGGCTGATCGGCAACGCCCTCGATCGCGGCGCGGGCTACACCGGCGTGGATTTCCGCGACCACTTCGACGCGCACTGCGGCATGGAGGTGGTGCTCGGGACCGGTGAGGTCGTCCGGACCGGCATGGGCGCCAACCCGGAAGCCAAGACGTGGCAGCTCTTCAAGTACGGCATGGGGCCGTGGGTCGACGGCATCTTTTCGCAGTCGAACTTCGGCATCGTCACGAAGATGGGCTTCTGGCTGATGGAGGAGCCCGAGGCGGCGCTCGTCGTGAGCGTCACGGCGCCGAAGCGCGGCGACATCGTGCCGCTGCTCGACATCCTGACGAGCCTCATGAACGCCCATACGATTCCGTCGCAGGCGCAGGTCATCAGCCCGCTCATGAGCGGGCCGGTGCTGAACCCCGTCATCAGCGGGTCTCCGGATCCCGAGCTGGTGAGGCTGAGGGTCGCCGGCGCGTCGGCGAGCGATCATGACTGGGCGCGCTATGCCGAGCGGAACCCCGCACCCTTCTGGCTGGCGTCGTTTTCGTTCTACGGCCCGCCGAAAATCATCGCAGCATCGTGGGAGCACACGAAGGATCGCCTGTCGGCGGCGATTCCAGGCGCGCAATTCACGGAGACGGGCTCGCACAGTTTCCCGTTGAATGATGAGCAGGCGGAGGCAGCGGCCGACAAGACCCGGCTCGGGATTCCCTCGCTCAACCTGTTCGGCTCGCGGACGTCGCCGACAGCCAGGCCGAGCGAAGGCCATCTGGACTTCTCGCCGATCATCGCGCCTCGCGGCGAAGAGCTGCTCGGAATCACCGATCTGAGCGCGAAGATTTACACCGAGATGAACATGCCATTACCCTTCGTCGCAGGCTTCCTGTTCCATCCTCGCGCCATGATGGCATTCCAACCCGTCGCGACGTTCCGGAACGCAGCCGACAACCGCCGATCGCGCGCCTTGTTCGAGCGTCTCCTCGCCGCTTGCGCCGAGCACGGCTGGAATGTCTATCGAACGCACGCACACTTTCAGCCGGCTGCGCTCCGGACGTACGGCTTCAACGACGGCGCGCTCCACCGGCTGCACGAAACGCTCAAGGATGCCATCGATCCAAACGGGATCGTTTCGGCGGGACGCTACGACATCTGGCCGAAACATCTGCGGGAAAGGCGCGCATGAGGACCCTTTTCGTGTCGACGCTGATCATGGCCGCGTCCAGTGCCGGCCCATTCGCCCAAGGCTCAACCGCCCAACCCGCCGCGTGGAGCCGAACGCTCGCGGCGCTTCAGGACCGTGGCACAGCGGCGGAGCGCGGCGCCGCCGTATTCAACAACTGGTGCGGCGCGTGCCACGGCAAAGACCCGAGGAATGCGCCGGGTACGGCGTCGCTGCAGTTCAAGTATCAGGGCCGTACGCCCGCGGCGCTCGAAGACCGCCGCGACCTCACTCCCCAGGCGATCAAGCTCTATGTGAGACAGGGCGTGGCAACGATGCCCTTCTCGCGCAAGACGGAAGTCAGCGACGCCGACCTCGAGGCGTTGACGGCTTACCTCACTCGGGCGAAACCCTGACCTGAGATCGCGTTTCAAAAATTGCCGGGCGGCCTCTCGTAGCGCAGGCCTTTAGGCCTGCCAACCGCCCCCAGGCAGCCCTGAAGGGCTGCGCTACATAATCGCCAGGCAGCCCTGACCAGCCTCCGCCAAGGCTTCGGCGGTCCGCCGTAGCTTCAGCGAAGGCGGAAGGGCTGCGCTACATGATTTTGAAGCGCGATCTAATGGATCGCCTCGCAGAAGCCGGCTAACGGACCCCGAGTTCCGATACGAGACGCTCCATACCGTAGACGTCGCGCAGCACCGTGGTCACGGCGGCGCTCGTGACAATGATGCTTCGGTTGACGTCGCGGTCGTAGCCGTAGGCGTTGCGCTGCGTGAGGACGGTGGAGTCGAAGTTGGCGCCGATCATTTCGCCCGCGGCGTTGATCGCCGGCGATCCGGAGCTGCCGCCGATCGTGTCGGACGACACCGTCATGTCCAGAACCGTTGCGGGATCGATGCGGCTCTTCGCCGCCAGCAGCTTCGGCGCGACATCGAAGGGGGGCGCACCCGTCGCTCGGTCCCACAGCCCGGCGAAGGTCGTGAAGGGCGTGAAGCGCTGGCCGGGCACATTCGAACCTTCGATGCGTCCATAGCTCAGACGCAGTGTGCCGGTGGCATCGGGATAGACGCTGTCGCCGTAGACCGCAAAACGCGCATCGGCCAAGCGCTCCGACGCCCGATCGGTCGGCGACTGCACGGTCTCTTCCCACGCGCGGCGCACGGCGCGCGTGGGCTCCTGAATGGCCAAGACGTACCGAATCAGCGGGTCGCTGGAGGCCTGAACGGCAGCCAGTCCCCCCTGCCAGAGCATCCGCCGCACGCCGGGATCGGCGAGTGTCGTGCTCTTGGTCAGACGCGCGGCGAGTCCTTCGGGCGACTCCTTGCCGAGCAGCGTTCGCACCCGCGCATCGTCGGCCGTCAGCCACTCGCGCGTCTTGGACAGCCACCATTCGAGTTGAAGCCGATCCAGCGCCGGGTAGACCGGGCGCTCGGCAAGGAGGCGTGTCTCGACGCCGGTCAGGCGGCTATCGGTGAACTCGGGTAGACGCTGGTCCGATGGTCTGGCGCGCTCCTGCGCGCCACGCACCAGGGTCGTGGCCCAGCCAAACAGCATCGAGCCGCCACCGGCACGGCTTTCCAGAAGCGAATACGCCGGATACAGTTCTCGCTGCGTCGGCTGAACCGCGGCAAGGTCGGCCCAGGGATCACCAATTCTGCGAGACAGCGCCGTGTCGGCAGCCACGCGTCGTCTGAACTCGGCTTCCTCTCGAGCACGCCGCGCCATGAATGCCGGGTCGACGAGAGCCCGCATGCGGCCGAGGCCGCGCTTGTACGTATTCTCGAGGCTGTCGATCGGAGCCATGGCGATGAACGCGTGTTCGCCGCCCTGCGCAGTGAACTGCAAGAGACGGCCGCGGAGCTCCGACGCCATCAGCTGATCCATCGGCAGGACGACGTCGCGCACGGTCATGAGCTGGTCTTGCGTCAGCAGACGCTGGGTTGCGCCCGGGCTCCCAGAGATGAACACCGGTTGTCCCTCGGTGGGACGCGTGGCATTCCAGGTGAAATGGGTTGGCGTGGCGGCTGGCCGCCCGTTCTCGTACAGCCGGATGAATGCGGCATCGACGGCAAAGCGAGGGAAGTTGAAGTTGTCGGGGTCGCCGCCGAACGTCGCGGCGCGATCCTCCGGTGCAAAGGCGAGCCGCACGTCGGCGTAGAGTCGGTAGACATAGAGCTTGAACTGTCCCCCGCGGTACAGCGACACCACGACACAACGCCGGGTCGTATCGCGGCCGCAGACTTCGCTCTCGATCCGCCCCGCTTCGGCATCGCGCGCCGCGACGAACGCCTGTCCGGACAGCGAACCGCCAGCAGCCTGCATGCGACCGGTGACGTCGGTGATGGACAGCAGGACCTCGGCAAGTCCGCCCGGGCATTTCACTTCGTCTTCGCGGCGCCGCGGCGTAAAGCCGGTCTCGGCATAGTTGACCGTCACCGTCGAGAGATTGGCGACGCACGTGGCGACACAGTGATTGTTGGTCATCACCAGGCCATCAGCTGAGACGATCCCTGCAGAACAGCCGCCGAATCTGACCGAGCTGAGTCGCACGCGATCGAGCCATGCCTGATCGATTCGCGTGCCCAGCGTCTGATTGGCGCTGGCGATCGGGAAGTTGTCGAACGTCCACATGCCTTCTTCGGCTCGGGTCGTGGCGCCCACCACGAGCAGCACGGCGAGAACGGCAAACATCGCTTCGAGGAGATGCAGCTGTCGCATGCGTGTACTCCAACTCCGGCCTACAGGATTTCCTTCAAGCGTTCGGCGGGACGCGCCAGGACTGCCCTGCTCCCGTTTTCGACGATCGGCCGCTGAATGAGGTCGGGATACCGAACCATCAGCTCGACAATCTCATCGTCCGTCAGATTGCGTTCGCCCAGCTTCAGTGTCTCGTAGATCGGTTCCTTGGTCCGAAGCAGATCGGCCGCGCGCAGGTTCATTTTTCCGAGCAGCTCCTTCAGCTTGTCTCTGGGAATCGGATCGACGTAGTAGTCCACGGCTTCGAAGTCGACGCCGCTCTCCTCGAGCGCCGCGTGGACACTCCGACACGTCGTGCAGGTTGGCTTCTGATAAATGACGATCATGATCTGTACAAGAATCGTTACTTCTTCAGGCCGGCCGTCCAGTTCAGCACAACCGTAAACGGCACCGATGCGCTCGGCCCGACCGGCGTCACGAGGAGGAATCGTTTGCCGTCCGCAGTAACGTCGCCGACGAGGGCGCCGGGCGGGGTCTGAAAGAGCGGTGTCGGCGCTCCGACGTTGAACTCCTGGCCGGCGCTCACCTCCACAGCCGTCATTTTCCCGTCCGGTGCGAGATAGAAGAGCTCGCGACCATCCGCGCGCCAGCGCGGTGAGGTTCCGCCGCCGCGGGAGACCAACACGTTGCCACCCGTGCTGGCCGAGCCGCTGCTGAAGTCCGTCGCGAACCCTCGAACGTAGACTTCACTCGGGCCGGACTGGTTCGAGACGTAGGCAACCCATCGCCCATCCGGTGAGAACCGGCCCTCTTCTTCGTTGAATCCGGTCCGCACGAACGGCACAGGCTTGGCTTCGATGCCTGGAAGCACCCATAGATTCCAACCTTCGGTGTTCGAGGACACCGCGGCATACAGGAGGAGCCGTCCGTCAGGCGACCAACTGGTGGGCCGAATGGACCCTGCGCTGTCCGATCGCACCAAGTCCTGCTCGTCTCCTTCGCCGCTTGCCAGTTTCTGACGAACCAGGCTGTTGCCGAGCGTAAAGGCGATGCGCTTGCCGTCTGGAGACCAGACAGGGTACTCGGCGATTCCCGTGCCGAGTGTCAATCGTGTGGCCCGGCCTTCCTGCAGCAGATCGAATACCCACAGGTCGGCCCTCGACGCGTCCTGCGGATTCGTGCGCGATGCGACCGCGCGATTGCCGTCCGGCGAAAGCGCCACGCCGCGAAAGCCGCCCGGTTCCGAGGCGCGGCCTGTCACGGTGCCTTGCCGGTCGAACCAAGTGATCTGGGAATCGGTTTCAGCGCTCCGGTACACCAGCACGTTGTTGGCGGAGGTCGAGAAGAAGCCGCCGTCGCGAAAGGAGCCGACCCGTTCAGCCACTGGTACGGGATCTCCCGCAAGCGCGAGGCGTGTCTCATCGAACGGCACCGCCATGAGCGTCCCTTCGCGAAGAAACAATAACCGTCCGGGGCCAGAATCAACGGCCGCGGCGTACGTCAGACCGATCTCGTACGGCAACAGCCGCTCCCCGCTTTGCTCCTCAGGCTTCGCATCGAGCGTCCCGACATAGGTGCCACTGAATTCTGGCGCGGTGGGCGAGACGCGCAAATACACGAAATGACGTCCATCGGGGAGAAAGGAGGGAAGCAGATGGAATTCCTCCTTCCGCGACGGATCGGGCGCAGTGACCGGAGTCGCGGCGCCGCCGCCATCGCGCACGCGCAACAGACCGCCGATTATGTTCCCCACGATGATGTCGCCGTCGCGGTTCCACGAGCCGCCCACGGCCACGCTGGGCAGATCGCACAAAGTTTGCGGCGGACCGCCCGACACGTCCAGCTTCTTGAGTTTACCGCCGGCATCCCACGCGACGAACCTTCCGTCGGGAGACCAGAACGGAGGAGGCGTGGTCTCGTTGGCCTCAGAACCGGGTAGAGGCCGGACTTCGAGCGAGTCCATGTCCCGGATCCAGAGCCGCATGATGCCATCGGAGCCGCGCCCCACGAACGCCAGCCGACGGCCGTCCGGAGACAGAGCGAAATTTCCCGGCCCTCCGAATTCGACGGTCGGGGGAACCTGGAAACGTATCGGACTGGGCACGGCAGGCCGCTCGCGGACGTGCCGGTACGCAAGGGGCGCCAGCGTCGCCAGCAGCAAGGCAGCGGCGCCCCAGCCGAGCCACGACCTGTATTCGCGATGAGTGTGAGTGCTGGCGCGCACAGCTTTTGACGCGCCCGACCCGTCCGACAGGCCCTCCAGGGCGAACGCGAGATCGGCCGCCGTCTGAAATCGCCCGGAAGGACTCTTTTCGAGGCAGCGATCGACGATGCGCACGAGAGCCAACGGGATGGGAGCCGACGCTACGCTGAGATCCGGCGGATCCTCGTTGAGGATCGCCGCCATGGTCTCAGGCGCCGTGTCGCGGGAAAACGCGCGGTGACCCGTCAGGAGCTCGTAGAGGATCGCGCCGAAAGCGAACAGATCTGCGCGATGATCCACAGGCAGTCCACGCACCTGCTCGGGCGCCATGTAGCCGACGGTCCCGAGCACGATACCGGGCTGCGTGGGCGATGGCACAGTGGCCATCGCGCTCGCGGGCCCGACCGTTGGTGGATCCTGCGTCAGCTTCGCCAGCCCGAAGTCGAGAATCTTGGCGCGGTTGTCCCGGGTAATGAAGACGTTCTCAGGCTTGAGATCGCGATGGACGATGCCTTTGTCGTGCGCCGCGGTGAGTCCGCGCGCGATCTGAAGGGCCTGCTCAATCGCCTTGCGGACCGCGACCGGGCCCGCATGCAAGCGTTCGCGAAGCGTCTCGCCCTCGAGCAGCTCGGACACGATGAACGGCGCACTGGCATCGGTGCCGATGTCGTACACGGCGAGGATGTTCGGGTGGTTCAGCGCCGCCGCCGCGCGGGCTTCCAGCTCGAATCGATGGAGGCGATCGACGTCGGCCGAGAAAGCCGTGGGCAGTACCTTGATCGCGACATCACGTCCGAGCCTCGGATCGCGCGCACGGTAGACCTCGCCCATACCGCCCGCGCCGAGTGCGGAGACGATCTCGTACGGCCCGAGGCGAGCGCCTGGCTGTAGCGGCATGGGTGGCCGGGAATTATAGAGGAAGGCGTGACGTCACGCCCCGTCAACCTCTCTCAGAACGTGTACCGGATCCCGAACTGAATGATCCGCGGGTCGTCGGCCAAGGTCGGACTGCCAAACGTGGCGTTCGACGCATCCGGGTACGCCCCCGCTCCCCACACCGTGTTGTAAGTCGTGAAGTTCACGGTGTTGAAGATGTTGAACGCGTCGGCGATGAGCTGCAGCCTCCGCGTCCCGCCCAGACTGAACGCCCGCGTAATCCGGAGGTCGACGCTGCTGGCCGTGTCGCCCTCGTACGTATTGCGGCCTGCGCCTAAGGGCCGATCGTTGAGGACGCCGTCGCCGTTCGAGTCGGTCCCGGTGGTGATGTTGTTGAAGAACGGCGACCCCAGGCTGACGATCGGCGCAACGTTCATGTCGCCGAAGACTCGCCACAAGCCGCCGTTCGAGGCCTCGGGCGTCACCAATACGCCGGAGAACGACAGCTTGTGCCACTGGTGCTGCAGCGAGTTCCCACGGTCGGCCTCCAGGTTGTTCTGGTCGCTTGCGTACGGGATGTCGAAGATCGCGTCGGGAATGTAGTCGATGGCGTGCGAGAGCGTCCAGGAGGCGTCGAACTGCAACCGGTTGTTGAAGCGCTGCCTGAGCTCGAGCACCAGGCCGTCGTACTCCGACTTCCCGATCGCCTGGAACTCGTTATTGATGAAAATGCGCGTGTCGGGGAGCTCGCCCCGGCGCGCGCTGATGTTGTACAGGTTCCGGCCGCCGGGACCGGTGATGGGCGGAGGCAGGTTGGTGTTTCGGAGCGCCGGCTCACTTAGGTGCTTGTTGTACAGGTACGCGGCGCTCACCGACATGTTCCTCGTCAGCTCCCGCTCGACGGTCACATGTGCGTGGTGCGCGCGCGGCGTCGGCAGATTCGGATCGGCCGTCGTGATCGTCTGCGGCGGAAATGCGCCGTCAGGAATCGGCGACGGGCTCGTCCAGACAACGTTGCCCCACCCGGTGGGCGGCGGCGTGTTCGGCAGGGCTCCCGGCGGGAAGCTGAAGTTCTGGCCCCGGAAGCGCGCCGCGGCGTCGGCGCCGGTGAGGGTGATCGTCTTCACCGACACGCCGTTGAACTGCGCAAGGTTCCCCATGATTGTGCCGAACATCATGTCGTAATAGATGCCGTAGGCGCTTCGGATCACTAGCTTGGCGTCACCGTCGGGGTTGTACGCCACGCCGATCCGCGGTCCGAAGTTGTTCGTGGGCTGGTTGAGCTTGTGCGGGTTCGGGTTCAGCACGTCCACCACCTCGGGCATCGTCTGCATCTCCCAGCGCAGACCGGCGTTCACGACCAGATTGCTCGCCGGCTTGAACGAGTCCTGAACGAACAGGCCGTAGTTCCACCACGCACGGGTGCTACCGGAGGTGCCGAAGCCCTGCAGGAAGTTCACCGCGTTGCCGTCGAGGAACGCCGCCAGGCTGCCGAAGGTGAACACGCCGCCCAGGCCTCCGAGCGGCCCGGCGTTCGTCCCGGGCAGCGAGGTCTCGATGCCTACCTTGTTGACGTCCGCGCCGACCTTGATCTCGTGCCCGCCCATCTGCATGGTGTAGTTGTCGATGATCTGGTAGCGCGTTTGGGTGCGTCCCTGCGGCTGGTTCAGGCCCCGGCCGAAGTTGCCGACGCCAGAGATGGTGAGCCCCGGACCGATGTTGTCGAGCAGTTGCCCTCCGGTTGTGTACGTCTGGTACTGAAAGCGAAAGTCGTTCAGCGTGCGGGCCGAGACGATGTGCGTATACGACCCGACAACCGAGTGCGTGTCGTTCAGGATGGCCGAAGCGGTGCGCGTGTTGTCATTGAGCCCGCCGGCGCCGGGCGAGCCTTGCATGCGGTTGCGATTGTAGAGATAGCGCCCGAAGAAGGACACATTGGGCGACGCCTGCCAGTTGACCTTCTCGACCAGGACCTGACGGCGCTGCCCGGACGGGAAATCACCGGGGCCGCCGATCTTGTCGAAGCCGAGCTCGATCCCGCGAGGAAAGTTGGCGTCCCAGGTTCGGGACGAGATCGTAGCGGCCGGCCAGGACGTTGTTGATGATCGTCGCGCTGGCCGGGCTGATGGTGACGGTTTTGAACTCGTCTGTCCGGAACTGCTCGGTACGAGGTGAAGAAGAACAGCTCGTTTCGGCGGAGCGGGCCGCCGATGCTGCCGCCCGGCTGCTGCTGCCGGAAGTACGGCCTGAAGCCCGGCGGGTTATTCGGATTCGCGTTGGTGAAGAAGTTGTTCGCCGCAAACGAGCGGTCACGAATGAAGTAGAAGCCGCTGCCGCGGACCTGGTTCGTCCCCGATTTCAGAATCGTGTTCACCACGCCGCCGCTCGCCCGGCCGTACTCCGCGGTGAAGTTGCTCGTCATCACCTGGAATTCCTTCACCGCGTCGAGCGACGGCTGCGCGAGGAAGCCGCGGATGGAGTCGTCGTTGTTGTCGGCGCCGTCGAGAATCGAGCTGTTGTTCCGCGCGCGGCTCCCGCCGAACGAGTAGCCGCTGCCTGTTGCCGTGCGCTGGATGGTCGTGCCCGGGATGGTGAGGATGAACCGCAGCGGATTGCGCTCGTTGATGGGCAGCTCCTGGACCGACCGCTCGTTCACCAGCGAGCTCACGTCGGTCTTGCTCGTATCGACGATGTGGGATGACTCGCCGGTCACGGTAATCTGTTCCGCAACCGGCGCCACCTTCAGCTGAATCGTGACGTTCGCGCGCTGGTTGAGGGCCACCGTCACCTGCTCGAGGGTCACCGTCGCGAAGCCGTTCAGCTCCGCCGCCACCGAGTAGCTGCCCGGTTGCAGGCTGACAGCCAGGCCGCTGCCATCCGCGTCGGTCACGAGCGTCCGCGAGATGCCGGTCGTGTTCGAGGTAACGGTTACGGACGCGCCGGGCAGGAGCGCCCCGGTTTCGTCGGTCACGACGATCGCAATATCGGAGGCGATGCCGGATGTCTGCGCGAAACCGGCCGCCGCCGTCCCCAGGAAGACGAGCAGAAGGGCACCCTGCACGAAACGAACCGGCATGAATCCCTCGATTTCAGAACTGGAACTTCGCTGAATTCTGCACTCTCCGAGTCCGCAGTTCAAGCTCGGTGCAGCGTCGCTCTCCTCTGAGATCCGAATGTGGGGGACCCGAACTTTCGTGACAGAATCTCCGCATCGATTCGATGACGCTGGCCCTCGGCACGCGCATCGGCCCGTATGAGATCACCGGCCGGCTGGGCGCGGGCGGGATGGGAGAGGTCTACCGTGGGCGTGACGCGAGGTTGAATCGCGACGTCGCGCTCAAGGTCCTGCCCGAAGCGTTCGCGCTCGACGGCGATCGGCTGGCGCGGTTTCGACGCGAAGCGCAGGTCCTGGCGTCGCTGAACCATCCTCACATCGCCGCCATCTACGGACTCGAAGAGGCGGGTCCGACTGACGCCGGACCAGATGTCCGCGCCCTCGTCCTCGAACTCGTTGAGGGTCAGACACTGGCGGAAATGCTGGCCAAAGGCTCCCCGCCCACGGCTCAGGGTCCGAGCCAGCTTGAGTCATCGGCCACCAGCCTTGGGCGCTCACGAGGGCTTGCCATCGACGAAGCCCTCGCGATCGCGCGACAGATCTGCGACGCGCTCGACGCCGCCCACGATCAGGGGATCATCCACCGCGATCTGAAGCCGGCCAATATCAAGGTGCGGCCGGACGGATCGGTGAAGGTGCTCGACTTTGGACTCGCGAAGGCTACGGAGGCGGTGACGTCGGCGCCACTGTCGTTGTCGATGTCGCCGACGGTCACGAGCCCTGCGGCCATCACTGGCGGCGGCGTGATTCTCGGGACGGCGGCCTACATGAGCCCCGAACAAGCGCGGGGCAAGCTCGTGGACAAGCGGTCGGACGTCTGGGCGTTCGGCTGCGTGCTGTACGAGATGCTGACCGGCCGACGTGCGTTCGACGGCGAGGACGTGACCGACACACTGTCGCGCGTCCTGCAGCGCGAGCCGGACTTCACGGCGCTGCCGCCCGAGACACCGCAGGCTGTGCGCAAGCTGCTGGGGAGCTGCCTCCAGAAGGATCGCCAAAAGCGGCTGCCGCAGATTGCCGTGGCTGCATTCCAGATCGACGAGGCGCTCTCGGGCCTCTCGATGCCGCTTCGAGAGGCCGAGGCGCGCGACCAGCGAGCGTTCGCCGCGCCGACTGATGCCGGCGGTCATCGTGGCGTGTGTCGCGAGTGCGCTGGTCGGGGCGGCGGCCGTCTGGCTCGAGCGCACCGCGCGCGACGAGCGCGCCTTCTCCGTTGACACGGCTTGTCCTCGGGGTCACCCCTGCGGAAGAGATAGGAGGCAATCTGGGGCGTCCGATCCGGACGGCGTTCGCGTTGTCGCCTGACGGCCGGACGCTCGTGTTCTCGGCGGTACGCGCCAATCAGCGCGCCCTGTACGTACGACACTTCGAGCAGGCCGATGCGACGCTCATCGCTGGCACGGAGGGCGGGGAGGGTCCCTTCTTTTCGCCAGATGGCCGATGGGTGGGGTTCTGGGCCGGTGGCGAGATCCGAAAGGTCCCCATGGCGGGCGGACCGCCTGTGCGCTTGTCGGATGCGGCGGTGCCGATCCTGGGCGCCAGCTGGGACCAGGCCGACCGCATCGTGTTCGCCGGGGTCTCAGGCGGCCTATGGGAGGTACCGGCCACCGGCGGCACCCCGACGCACCCTCACCACCGTGAACCGCGAGCGCGGCGAGGTCAGCCATCGTCTGCCGCACGTCTTGCCGGACGGCGACGCCATTGCGTACACCATCACGAAGAGTCGCTTCCCACGCTGGGACCAAACGGAGATCGCGGTGTACTCCCGTCGCACAGGTATGTCCACGGTCGTGGTGGAAGGCGGTGCAGACGCACGCTACGTCTCGACGGGACACCTGGTGTTCGTGCGCGAAGGAGTCCTCCTCGCGGCGCCATTCGATCTCGATCGGCTCGACCTCACGGGTGGACAGGTGGGAGTGGTGGCCGACGTCATGCAGGCGGCCTATTCCCAAGGCCAGCCTGTCGACTCAGGCGCGGGGCAGTTCACGGTCTCGACGACCGGCACCCTGGTGTACGTTCCGGGAGGCATGTTCCCCCCGGCCGAACGATCGGTGCTGTCGATCGATCGAGCAGGACGTTCTGAGGTTCTGCCCATCCCGCCGCGCCCATTCGTGACCCTTCGCCGTTCGCCTGATGGACAGCAGATCGTCATGAGCACGTACGGCCGGGATCGCGACGTCTGGCTCTACGCTCTCGCGCGCGGCACGATGACCAAGTTGCCACTGCCGGGACGCATCAGCGTCCCGATCTGGACGCCCGACGGCACACGGATCGCATTTGCCGCCGGCACGAGCGGTCTGGACGCTCTGCACTGGATTCGCGCCGACGGCGGCGGATCGCCCGAGCCTCTTCTTAGCGACGAGCATCACCTCGTGGCGGGTACGTGGACGCCGAATGCCGAGGAGCTGATCTACTACGCGATACCAAGCGAACTGAGCCCCAATGTTGCGTCGACCTGGGTTCAGAACATCGTGCGCAAGGGGATGCCGACGCCCGTCACAGGGCTGGCCGTCAACGCGGGTGGTGTCGACGTGTCCCCTGACGGACGCTGGATCGCGTATCAGGCAGGCGTGCCGAACCAGGCTCAGGTCTACGTTCAGGCGTATCCCGGTCCTGGTCCGCGCTTTCAGGTGTCGGCAGACGGAGGCATTTCTCCAATCTGGCGTGCGGATGGCCGCGAGCTCTTCTACGCGCGAACGGGCGGCTTGCAGACCGGTCTGCGCGCCGTGGACGTGCGCATGATGGCGGTCCCGGTTGCGACGCAACCGACGTTCACCTTCGGAACGCCCACGCAGTTGTTTGCTGGCCGCTACGAAATGAACAGCCCCGCCCGCGCCTACGACATCACCGCCGACGGCCAGCGGTTCTTCCTGCTGCAGTCGCGCGAGCGCCCACCCGCAGTGATCACGCAGCTCGTCGTGGTTCAGAACTGGCACGAAGAGCTGAAGCGCCTCGCGCCGCCGCGTTAAGAAGGGCGCTGGTACCTGACGGTCCCTCCAACGATGGTGTAGACAACCTTCGCGCTCCTGATCTCCGCATCCGGGACAGTCGTAATGTCCTTGGAGAGCACGGTGATGTCCGCAAGCTTGCCGACGCTGAGGGACCCTTTGAGGTTCTCCTCGAACGCGGCAAACGCGTTCACCAGGGTGTACGCCTTCAACGCCTCCATCCGGGTCATTCTCTGATCACCGTTGAAGACACGGTCATCTGCCAGCCTGCGCGTGACCGCCGCGTAGTAGTTGAGAATCGGATCGAGGTCCTCGACGGGGGCGTCGGTGCCTGTCGCAACCACGGCGCCCGTTCTGATGAGCTTCTGCCACACATACGCGCCTTCCTCCGCGCGCGCGTCCCCGATCCGATCGGGCACCCAGCCGCCGTCCGACGTAGCGTGAACGGGCTGCATCGAGGCGATGACGCCGAGGGCGCCAAAGCGCGGGATGTCGACCCGATTCAGATGTTGTGCGTGTTCGATCCGCCAGCGCAGCTCGCCGCCATTCTTGCCCGCCGCCTTGAACGCCGCCTGGTACACATTCAGGACCTCGCGATTCGCGCGATCGCCAATTGCATGCACAGCGAGCTGATACCCGTGGTCGATCGCGAGCTTCGCAGTGTCCGGCAGCGTCGCCATGGTGGGACGAAAAAGACCGACGCTGTCCGGTTTGTCGGCGTATGGCTCGAGCAGCCACGCTCCGCGCGATCCCAGCGCGCCGTCCGCATACTCTTTGATCGCGCGCACGGTGAGCATGTCGCGGCCATAGCCAATCACCTTGTATTTGTCGAGGGAGGCCGAGAGCTCCGCCACACTGCCACGCACCATGACCCAGAGCCGCACGCGAAGATGCCCACGGTCGATCGCCTCTTTCATCCGGTCGATTGCGGCGAACGGTTCGCCCGCGTCCTGAAACGTCGTGATGCCCTTGGCGATCGCTTCATCGTCGGCAAGCCGCAGAACCTCGCGAGCGCGCGCAGCAGCTTGTTCGGGCGTTGGACTCGGCTCGCCCGCGCCTCGGCGGACGAGCTGTGCGGCGTTCTCGCGCAGGAAGCCGACGGGGTCTCCGTTCTTTCCCTTCAGAATCTCGCCGCCTTGGGGATCTGGCGTGGCACGCGTGACTCCCGACAGTGCAAGCGCTTTCGCGTTGACGAAAACGCCGTGTCCGCTCGCATGCGTCAGCACGACCGGATTGTTCGTCGACACGTCGTCGAGCGAGGCATGCGTCGGAAATCCTTCGACGTTCGGATTCGGTTTCGACGTCCATTTGTCCTGATGCCATCCGCGCCCGACGATCCACTGTCCGGGCTGTGCGGTCTTTACAGCGTCGGCGACCATTTGCACGATCTGATCCCAGCTCGTCGTGCCCGTCAGATCGAGGCCGAGCTTGCTTTCGCCGATTCCGACGAAGTGCCCGTGTCCTTCGATGAAGCCGGGAATCGCGAGCTGGCCGTGGAGATCGATCACCTTCGTCGAGGGACCGATGTACCTGCCTCACGTCGGCAGTCGATCCGACGAAGACGATTCTGTCGCCGCTCGACGCAAGCGCCTGCGCCTCGGGCACGGTGTCGTCGATCGTGACGATGCGGCCGTTTTGAAGCACCAGATCGGCTGGCGTGGGTGGCACGGAAGTACCGGAGCATCCGCTGCAGGCAGCGGCGACGACCAGGGCCAGCAGGGTGGAGAGTCTGGTCATCGCGAATGCTCACGGAACGTCGACACGATCATGGTTGGAGTAACCTGGCCGACAGAAGATGTTGAAATTCAGCATCTGTATTCTGTCGTCCTACAGGGGCTCCCGGCTGACTACAGCGGTTTTCACAAAGGCGTAGCGGGTCGTGGGCCGCAGGTACGGGTGCGTTTGGCGACGTCTTCTCGCCTGCTGCGATCGGCCGCCGTGGTACCGACCGCCTGCCGCCGAACTCCGCACGCCGGGAAGCCGCGCTCGGCTTGCGCACCCTTTCGCCCGCGCGTCGAGTAGGAATTGGCTTCCACGACGGTCGCGTGCGTGGCATGCACCGACGTTGCTAATCCCCACGACACGGATCACGTTGACCGAACTCGACGCGGCACACGCGCCTCGCGCGCCTTCCGGCCTTCATGAGGTCGGCGTGCTCCGACGGCGGCGGGCGGCCGGCACCACCGCGGCCGGTCGCGCGGGCGTGCGGCGGGCGTCGGCCGGCGCCACCCGTAGCGGCGCGGCCGGGCATGATTGCAACAACCGCGGGTCGCAGGTCTCCGCGTCGCCGCACGCGACGCGGCCACCACGACAATGCGACACGTGCGAGACCAGAACGCCACACCAAAACGAAGCGCTCAGTGTGAGCCGTGGTGCTCAACCTCAACGTGCCGGAGTTGTTGCGACAGTTGGTCGGTGATCTGGCCCGCACGAGACGGGATCCGCCAAAGGAAAATCCGATGCTCGTTGACGCGGCGAACGTCCGCCGGCGTCCAACCACCCATGTCCCAGACGTAAGAAACGACCCGCGCACCCGCCTGCAGGTCGGAGCGCAGCTTCTCCCGTAGCTTCAAGTTCGGTCCCGGGTGCAGGAAGAGAGTCACCACGGTCGCGGACCGGACGTCGGCAGCATACATGTCGCCGAGCCTGAACTCCACTCTGTCCTCGACACCTGCCTCACGCGCGTTCGCTTGCGCCTGAGTCACCAGTGCGGGATCGATCTCAATCCCCACGCCACGCGCGCCAAACTCATGTGCCGCGGTGATCGGGATGCGCCCGTCCCCGGACCCGAGATCGTAGACGAGGTCTTGCGGGCCCACGTCAGCCAGCTCCAGCAGTGCGCGCACGACGGGCATCGGCGTTGGCTCGTAGCGAACGTCCTGTCCAGGAATCGCCCCACAGCCGAACGACACGAGCAATCCCAGGACGAGCCGCAGCATGATCGGTTTCGTCGCACCCCGGGCCGCGGCCGCAGGTTTTCGGCCGAGATTCGATGATCTGACACAGTGACCAGAGCAGTCTTCAGTTCTGAGTGGTGAGTTTTGAGCGAACGTGGCACGACGAGCGTGAGAGCACCTGATTTCAGAGATGGTCAGCTCTGGACCCACAGCTTGGGCTTTCCCGTTCCGTCGTCAGTCCCCTTGATGTACCAGTTCTTGCCCAGAGGATCGTGATCCATCGTGGTGACGAAGTCGAAAGGCGCTTGGAATTCGATGTAATCGAAACCGGTCTCGGACGCGATCAGCTGATGCCATTCGCCAGCTGGGATGAGTACCAGGCTGCCGGGCCCCACGGGAAGACTGCCGGTATCGTGCTTCACTTCGCCGGCGCCCTTTTCGATCAGGTAGAAATGCTCTGGTGTGACGGGACTGGTCTTCGATGCCTGGTGAACGTGCCGCGGAGAATGCGCATGCGGCGCATAGGCCATGCGGCCGAGCTGCAGATCCCAGGATCCGGACAGGCCGGTTTCCTTGTTGACCCAGAAGGTCCGCTCCCGGAAACGCTTCTCGTCAACCAGCGATCGGAGTTGTGCCTCTTCGAAGAAGTAGCCAGTCGGCGCGTCGTTGCCTGTGGGCTTGCCGGTATGCTTCGGTACGTTGACGAGCAGCAGAACCAGCGGAGTTCCAGAAGCGGTGACGGTGGCTTCTTCGCCGGGTTCCAGATACACGCCGGCGCGTCGCTGGGCCGTGCGTGCGGAGGTTTTTCCCGCGATCGTGTGGGTCACTTTCGCGTCCTTCCCGTCCAGCAAGTAGGCGACCTGTGTCCGGTCGCTGGGAGCAAGGCGACATGTCTGCCCCGCATCAACTTCCTCGATCGCGACCTGAACTCTTGTGCCCTCGTCAGACGGGCCAAGGATTGTCCTGATGTGTCCTTCCGCAACCGGAATCCGGGCCTGGCTCTCGGTATCGATCACCTTGATCATTTCGTGTCTCGCGTTCTCTTGAAGATCGGGGAATCACGTTTATATCACGGCGAGTGACCACCGACTCGTGAGAAGCGCCGGCCACTGCCCGCCGGTCCACGCGGTACTGCGAGTCGGGCAACTGAGCTGGCCTCGAAGCCTCTCGTCATGGCATGGCCGTTTTCGTCGGCCGGTTCTCGATGGCGAGCTCGAAGCGAACGGTTTCGGATCCGAGCCGAAAACTGGTCCCGTCGGTCAGCGGCACGGCCCCGTCGATGCGTTCGCCTGCCACCCAGGTGCCGTTCTTGCTCCCGAGATCTTCGATCGATGCTTCATGTCCGGTCACGTTCACCCGGGCGTGGTGGCGCGAGACCGAGTCCGCATCGATACGTACGGCGCATCCGCGGTCGCGACCGATCACCGACTCCCCCGCTGGCAGCTCAATTGACTCGCCCTGCCAGATCAATCGGTAGACAGGCGTGCCGGCCACCGGTGCCGGACCGGCGACGACCGCGTCGCCGATGAACGCGTAGCCGACGCGGTGCAGCGTGCGAATGACGTGACCACCGTCGGCGGTGTCGCCGAGCGTTTTGCGCAGTTGCGTGACGAGTGCCGCAAGACTCGTTTCAGAGACGTGGACACCAGGCCAGAGCGCGGCGTGCAGTTGCTCGTGCCGCACGGCGTTCGGCTGGTTCATCACCAGAATCAGCAGCAGGTCGAACGCCTTCGGAGCGAGACGAAGTTCGATCCCTTCCCGTCGCACCAGGCGCGTGCCGACGTCGACGACCATCGCGCTCACACTCGAACCTCTGCCGGATTATACGAGAGCCCTTCCACTTCGCTCGTCTGGCGATGCCGTCCGCGGACGACTAGAATCAAGCCTATTCCATGCGTTGTCCTTCCTGCGGGCGTGACGTTCCGGCAGCGAGCCGCTATTGCCCGGAATGCGGCGCCCGCAATGACGGGTCGCAATCGCCGACGCTGACCGTGGTCGAGGCCGATCGGCCGCCTGCGTCGGGCGCGCTCGACGGCGCGCAGTTCATCACAGGCACGATACTGGCCAGCCGCTACCGGATCGTCGGCCTGCTGGGCCGCGGCGGCATGGGCGAGGTCTATCGCGCCGAGGACTTGAAACTTGCACAAACTGTTGCGCTCAAGTTCCTGCCACGCGACATCACCTATCGCGACGACCGGTTCGCGCGCTTCCTTCAGGAAGTTCGACTCGCCCGGCAGGTTTCGCATCCACACGTGTGCCGCGTGTATGACATCGGCGAAAGCGCCGGCCACCACTTTCTCTCCATGGAATACATCGACGGCGAGAATCTCGCGTCGTTGCTGCGCCGAATTGGCCGATTGCCGCCGGACAAGGCTCTGGAACTCGCGCGTCAGCTCTGTGCGGGTCTCGCGGCGGCGCACGACCGTAAGGTTCTGCATCGCGATCTGAAGCCCGCAAACGTCTTGATCGACGGGCGGGGTCAGGCGCACCTCGTGGACTTTGGACTCGCCAGCCTGACCGACCAGCGCCGCGAGGCGCCCGAAATCGCCGGAACACTCGGCTACATGGCGCCGGAGCAACTGGAAGGGCGCGAGCTGACGGCGCGGACCGACGTGTACGCGCTGGGCCTCGTGCTGTACGAGATGTTTACGGGCAAACGCGCGCTCACGGTCGACGCTGCCGCCCAGGGTTCACGCGCGCAGACCGGCATGCCGGCGAGCCCGTCGACGCACCTTCCCGATCTGGATCCCACGATCGAACGCGTCATCCTACGCTGTCTCGAACGCGAGCCGGCCAGCCGCCCGGCATCGGCCAAGGTCGTCGCGGCGGCTTTACCAGGAGGAAACCTGCTCGCGGCGGCGATTGCCGCTGGAGAAACGCCGTCTCCTGATATGGTGGCGGCCGCGGGGGAACCGGGCACGCTATCGCCCACCATCGGTGCCCTCTGCTTCGCCGGCGTGCTGGGTGGAGTGATCCTCCTCGCGCTCGTGATGCGCGACGTCAGTTTGATCGGGTTGACGAGGATCGAGCATGGGCCGGACTTTTTCACCGAGCGCGCGCACACCGTGGTGCGCAACCTGGGGTACAGCGACCCGCCAGCCGATGAAGCCGTCGGCTATGCGAGCGATATCGACTACCTGCAGTACATCGACGAGCGCGATCCGTCGCCTGCGCGATGGCAGGCGCTCGCGACGGCTCAACCGCCTGCGCTTGTGTTCTGGTACCGCCAGAGCCAGCGACCGTTGGTGCCACAGGGCGGTGCCGACATCGTCACGCGTCAGAACCCACCGCCCACTCGTTCCGGGATGTTGTCGCTGACGCTCGATCGAACGGGGCGGCTGGTCAGCCTCATGGCGGTCCCGACACAGTTCGACGCCTCTCGAGGAGATGATGAGCCCTCCGGAACCGCCTCTACCGCTGATTGGGAACCGCTGTTCGCCGAGGCTGGCCTTCCGATCGGACAGTTCACACCCGCGAAGCCACGCTGGGTTCCGCCGATCTTTGCGGACACGCGGTCGGCCTGGGAGGGCACGTACCCTGATCGCCCGGGCGTGCCGATTCGGATCGAAGCAGCCGCAGCCTTGGGGAGACCTGTGTACTTCGAGATGGTCGCGCCCTGGACGCGGCCCAGAAACGAAGACCCTGCGCCGGGCAGCACGTCAGGAGAGCGCGTCGGTCTCCGCCATGCGCTCTGTCGTGGCGCCGGTGGTCTCGGTGGTCGCCCTGCTGCTGGCGTTGCGCAATTTACGGCTGGGTCGCGGCGATCGCCGCGGGGCAATGCGGTTGAGCCTGTTCATTCTGGCAGCAGGGGTCATCAGCAATGCGCTCGCAACCGGCGATCTGCAGGTGCTGAATCGAGCGCCCGCGCTCATCGTCTTCGTTCCGGCCCTGGTGTGGGTGTTGTACATCGCGCTCGAACCGCATCTCCGCCGGATGTGGCCCGAGACCATGATCGGATGGAGCCGTCTGCTGGCGGGCGGCGTTCGCGATCCGCTCGTGGGACGCGACGTCCTGGTCGGCGCGCTCGTCGCAATTGGCGACGCACTGATTCTCGCGCTTCACACACTGCTGCGGCGCTGGTCGGGGCAACCGCCTCAGTTTCCGACTGGCGCCTCCAGTAATCCGTTCGACGGCATGGAAGCCTCCAGCGACCTGCTGATGGGCGGGCGCTTCGCGCTCTCGCGAATCATCGGCTCGGTGATGAGCATTCCGGTCTGGAGCGGGACGATGTTGACGTTCCTGCTCTTGCTTGTTCTGTTCATGCTCCTCCGACGACGGTGGCTGGCGATGGCGGCCATCGTCCTGGGACTGACCGGAATCTACGTCACGACTCACGGGGGCTGGTTGCTCGCCAACGCCCCGGCCGATCATTTCGCTCCCTCGATTGCCGACGTCGTGTTGTTCGCAGCCGTTCAGACCGCTGTCGTGCTGGTGGCCGTCCGCTTCGGCCTGCTCACGATCCTGGTCGCATCGTTTGTCAGCCTGCTCTTGACACTGATGCCGATCGCCATTGACTCGTCGGCGCCGTACGCCGTGTCCTCCCGTCTGATTGTCGCAACAGTGATCGCCCTGGCCGCCTATGGATGGCACACGGCACTCGCCGGCCGTCCGATGTTTGGGTCCTTCTTCGTGAAGGACGTAGCCACACGCTCAGACTGATCAAAGAAACCTCAGGGTTTCCTCAAGCTCGAACCGGGCCTCGTCGCGCTATCTTCGCGTCAGGAGGCGGTCATGAATCACAATCGGCCGGAAGACGCAGTGTTCGTGAGGTGCGCGAGTTGCACGGTGCTCGTCGTTGGAGCGGCATTCGCGACGCTGCTCCATGCCTCTTCGCAGGAAGTTGCGCCGAGAACCTCCCCCGAAACGCTGGTCGTGTTGATGGCTCACGCCGACGATGAGAGCCCGATCGCACCGATCCTCTCCCGGTACGCTCGGGAGGGGGTGCATGTGTATCTGATCATCGCGACAGATGGCGCACAGGGTGGAACCCATACCGCAATCCCGCGTGGCCCCGAGCTCGCGCGCGCGAGAGCCGAGGAAGCTCGGTGCGCGGCGGACGCACTTGGAGTCCATGCGCCGATTCTGCTCGGGTTTCCAGACGCACAGCTCGGCGCTTACGTCGAAGACCGCGCGCGGCTCTTTCAGTTGACTGCCCGGATCCAGGCCGAGCTCCAACGGCTTCGCCCCGACGCAGTGATTACCTGGGGACCGGACGGGGGGACGGGCCATCCGGACCATCGGCTCGTGAGCAGCATCGCCACCCAGCTCGTTCGCGGGGGTGCTCCCGGCGCGCCGGAGCGTCTCTTTTACGCTTCACTTCCCGTCGAAGGGATGCGTGTCATGAACCCGGCCCGTGCAGAGACGTCCTTTTTGACGCCGTTGCCGAAGTTCTTGAACGCCGCCATTCCGTATACGACGGCAGATTTGCAGGCGTCCCGCCGTGCGATGGCATGTCACAAGACACAATATTCCGACGATGTGGTGCAACGAGTGTTTGACGCGATGCAAGGCGCAAAGAAAGAGGTGATGCTAAGCACGTTGCTCCCGACGCCTGCCACGAACGATCTCTTCGGGAAGTAGTTTATGGAGAAGTCAGCGGAAGGCCCTTGGCGGCCATCAGCGATTCGAGCAGGGCGACCGTGTCCGCGTAGGGCTCCCGGGTTGCCTGTTTGACGCCGGGGATGCCGATGCCCTTGGCGAGATCGAGCGCGGTTCGGCCGTTGGCATCCTTCGCCCGCAGATCCGCGCCGTTCTCGGCGAGGAATTTCACGAACGGCGTGAAGCCGCGCTGCGCGGCGCCGTGCAGGGCCGTCTGGTGCGGCACGGCCGACGGGCTCGGCACCTGACTGGGCCGCCGACGAAGGGCGGCGCCGAATACCGCCGCCTGCGACAGACCGTCCAGCGGGTTGCGCCCCGGCTCGGTCACCATCCTCGCATTGATGTCCGCGCCCGCGTCGAGCAGCAGGCGCATCGTGGCGAGCACGCCTTCGCTGGTGCGATTGCGTCCGCGCGTGACGCGGTCTCCGAATTCGACGCCTGCGGCAGCCATCAGCGGCGTCACGCCTTCCTTGCTCGGCAAATCGACGAGCGCCTTGTACTTCAACAGGAGCTCGACGAGCGGCGCATCACCCGCGCGTGCGGCGCGCAACAACGCCGTCGCCCCCTGAGCCAGAATCGTGTCGCCGCCGCGATCCTGAGGCACGTCCCGATACGGCGGGCGGCGCTTGAGCTGAAGGTTCGGACTGGCGCCCGCGTCGAGCAGCATCTTGGCGACGTCGAGCGCCGTGATGGAATCCTCGCTCGGGAGCACGGCCATCGCGCCGTTCCCCTTCACCGGCAGCGTGCTGACGTCGGCGGCCATGTACAGCGGCGACCGGCCGTAGAGGTCCCATTTGTCGACGTCGGCGCCGGCTTCGATCATGTACGCGGCGAACTCGAAATGCAGATTGAGCAGCGCCAGGTTCAGCGGCGTCACGCGGTCGGGGTCTTCGAGATCGGGATCGGCTTTGGCCGCGATCAGTTCCCGCGCACACGCGACACAGCCTTCGCGCGCGGCATAGAGCAAAGGCGTGAAGCCGCCCTTGTTCATGTCTTTGGGGCGCGGCTCGGTGATCACCTTGCGTTCCCACTGCCGGACGACACCGCGCGCATTGACGTCCGCGCCCCGCGCGGCCAGCAGCTTGATCATCTCGGGCTGGCGTTGCGCGGCGGCCCACATGATTGCCGTTTGTCCGCCCCAGCTCTCTTTTGCATTCACGTCAGCGCCGGCGTCCAACAGCCGCTTGGCTGCGTCGATGTTGCCGACGCGGGCGACCGCCATCAGCGGTGTTTCACCTTCCGGATTCCTGGTGTTCGGATCGGCGCCCGCCTTGAGCAGCGCGTCGATGATCGGCGCCGAGCCGATGATGGCGGCCTCCGTCAGGGCGGACGTGCCGAACTGGTTCCTCAATTTGACGTTGGCGCCGGCCTTGACGAGCGCGCGGACGAGATCGAGATCGTCGTTGGCCGCGGCATACATGATCGCCGTGGTTCCGTCGGGTCCAGCCGCATTCGGGTCCGCGCGTTCGGCCAGCAAGCGCAATGCGGTCGCGCGATCTCCACGCTCGGCCGCCTCGACCAACCCTGTCTCGGCAGCCGTCGCGACCGAAGTCGCCGCGACCCAAACCGCCACGACGGCAATCAGCCGTGGTTCCCGCAGCGCGCGCATCATCGCGGACCGCATCAACACCGCTAGACCTCCGACAGGATGCCGCCGCTGTCGCCGAGCTTCTCCACCGGGATGTCGTTCCGGTCGAAGAGCGTCACGAGCAGATCGGCAAAGCGCGAGTCCTGCGGATATTTCAGGTGTTGACCGCCCTTGATCCGCCCGTGCGCATGGCCAAGGATCGCCGCCGGCAGCGGATCGTTATTGTGCTTGTCGCTGTTGCTCATGTTGCTGCCGTAGAGAATCGTCGAGTGATCGAGCACGGTGCCTGCCCCATCCTGCGCCTTCGCCAGCCGCTCGACGAACTTCGCAAACACCTCCGTGTGGTACCGCTGAATCTGCACGAGTTTGTCTTGCTTCTGCGGACTGTTCCCGTGATGTGACAGGGGATGGAAAGCTTCGGCGATGCCGAGGTTCGTATACGTGCGCATGCTGGCTTCGCGATCCATCGAGAACGTGACGACCCGCGTGATGTCGGCCTGGAACGCGAGCGCCATGAGATCGAACATCAGCTTGAAATGCTCGGTGATGTCGTTTGGTGTGCCGACCGGCGCATCCGGAATGTCCAGTTGCGACAGATCCTGCTGGGAGGCCATCTGCACTCGTCGTTCGATTTCGCGCACCGAGTCCAGGTAATCGCTCACGACGACGCGGTCGCCAGCGCCGAGGCTGGCTTGCAGCCGCGAGGCCTGTCCCTTGACACGATCGAGAATGCTGCCGGTCTCGTGGAGAATCGCCGCGCGCTCCTTGTCGGTATCGCCCTGGCCGAACAGCTTTTGAAACACCGCGCGCGGATTGCCTTCCTGAGGCAGCGACTGCGTCGGCGTCCGCCAGGCCACTCGCGCGGCGCCAAGCGCGGTGGTGAGCTCGAGCGACGGCAGCCGCGTTGATTGCCCGATATGCCTCGCGGCCAGCTGGTCGGCGCTGACACCTGCGTCCGCCCCACCCACTCCATGTTCCCAGGGCTTCACGCACGTCAGCCACGTCATCTCGATATAGCCGTGCGGCTCTGGCGTTTCGCCGGGCTTGTTGCGCAGCCCGGAGACGATGGTCAGGTGCTGGCGGAACGGCGCCAGCGGCTCGAGGATCGGCCCCATCTCGTAGTTGGCGCCCGTCTGCGCCGGCGACCAGCGGTCCATAATCGCGCCGTGCGGAAAGCCGACAAAGGCGAGCCGCTTGGGAGGCGAGCCGGCCGCTGTCTGGGCCCACGCGGTGGCGGCGGGATTCATGGCATCGATGAGCGGCAGCGCGATGGTGGCCCCAACGCCTTTCAACACCGTGCGCCGTGAGACGTGCTTCTTGAATAGAGGCATCTCGACTCTCCGTCCTACTTGCTGACAGCCGCCTGGCGACCCTCACCCGAAGCGGGTTGAGGCGCCCGCCGCATTCTGAACTGTTCACTCCGCACGACCGCCTGGACGAGCGCCGAAAACCGGTAGTCGCTGCTCGCCGCACCGCGCACGATGTGGCGCACGGCCGGCATGTCGTAGTACTCCAGTTTACGCCCCGTCGCATACGTCAGCAGCCCCTCTGTGAACGTCTGCGCAAATTGTTCGGGGCGGCCGAGCAGCGACTTGCGCAGGTCGTCCGGACCGTTGACGGGCGTGCCATCGGGCAGCACACCCGATGAATCGATCGCCACGCCCGCATAGCGGTCGCGATCCCTCCACATCCCGGTCGCATCGAAGTTTTCGAGCGCCAGACCGAGCGGATCCATCACCGCATGACAGGACGCACACGTCGGGTTGGTTCGATGCTTCGCGATCATCTCGCGGACGGTGAGCGCCTTGGTCGTGCCGATGTCCTTCTCGTCCAGAGTCGGCACGTTCTGCGGCGGCGTCGCCGGCGGTACCCCTTGAATGTGTTTGAGAATGAAGGCACCCCGCAAGACTGGCGACGTACGGTTGGGATAGGCGGCCGCCATCAGCACGGCGCCTTTGCCCATCAGCCCCCAGCGTGCCGATTGCTCGAGCTCGACCCTCCGGAAGCGATTCCCTTTGACGTCGGGAATCCCGTAATGCAGCGCGATCCGCTCGTTGACGAACGTGTGCTTCGCACTCAGCAGATCGACCACGCTGCGGTCTTCTCTGAAGATGCTGTCGGCGAAGAGCGTCAGCTCGGCGCGAAAGTCGTCGCGGGGGTCGGAGCGGCCGGAGGCGTACGGGAAGACCGCGGCATCCGGCACAATCTCGTCCAGCCGCCGCATGTCGAGCCACTGATAGACGAAATTGCTCGCCAGCGTCACGGAACGCGGATCGGCGAGCATGCGCCGCACCTGCTTGTCGAGCACAGATGGCTCGCCGAGCGTCTTCTTCACCGCCAGCTGAAGCAGCTCGTCATCCGGGATCGAGTTCCACAGAAAGAACGACAGCCTCGACGCGAGCTCGAGATCGTCGATCGCGTACGTGTCACCGGGGCGCATCCCCGCTGGGACACGCTCGCCACGGTACAGAAAGAACGGACTCGCCAGAAGGCCGGTGATGGCGCTGCGGATCCCCGACTCGAAGCCGCCCCCCTCCTTCACGCCGTCCTGGTAATACTGGAACAGCTCGTTCACATCCTCGTCAGTGACAGGCCGACGATAGGCGCGCGTGGCGAGAGAGGTGATGATCTTTCTGGCGCAGGGTCCTTGCGCCTCCGTGTTTTCGGGATGACACGCGAAGATTTGTTCACGACTCGGCGTGGGACCCAGTCCCTTCGCGTTGAACGGTCCGCGAAGCTGAAATGAACTGACGCGATACAACCGCTCCTGGCCGCCGCCGGGCGCGAACATCTGCAGTTGATCGTCGGACTCGGCGAAGGGCCGCCGCTTGAACGTCACACCGATCTTGTGTGGCCCGGCGGTCGCGCTGAACCGGATGTTCTTCAGGCGGGCGTTGACCCGATCGAGCGCGCCATTCTGCACTTGATCGTAGAGCTTCATGTCTTCTTCGCCGCCGATCACCGTCTCGTAGACGATCTTGTTGTCGAGCGTCACGACCAACGGGTTCTCGAACTCCATGCCATTGCCCCAGATGTGGGTGGCCATGTCGGCGACGTCGACGATGTATTCGCCGTCAGAGGGAAGATCGACTCTGGCGAGAATGCCCCCCCGCGTGCCGAGCGGAAGGCCCGGCACGTGTGTGAGCTGCGTGCCCGGTCCGGCGCGGAAGGTCCACCCGCCGGGTCTTGCATCCGGCCGGCCGACGGCCTTTAGAGCGACGGCGCGGGCGGCGATGACGTATTGTTCGATGAACGCCGGCGACACCTGAAGCGCCGCCGCGATATTGTCGAACCCTTCGGCGACGTCGTCCGCCGGCAGGACCTCGGTCGCATCAAAATCGACAGCCAGGAGATCCCGAACCGCGTTCGCATATTCCTTGCGATTGAGCCGGTGCAGGACGACCTTGTCCGGCACGTGCGCGGTCCCTTCCACCCGGTCGAGCGAATCTTCGAGCCAGGCGATCAGTGAGTCGGTGGCCGCGACGCCAGGTTGACGAGCGCCAGGCGGCGGCATGACGCGCCCGCGCAGCTTGCGCACGGCCTTCTCGAACACGTCGGCGTGCTGACCGATGCTCTCTGGCGTGAGTCCCTCGAAGCTGACGCCGCCGGCCTTTCCGCGGTCGCTATGGCATCCGGCGCAATACTGCTTCACCGTGGCCAACTGTCCCTGAGCTTCGGATGTTTGAGGGGCTGACGGCGCTTGAGATGCTGTGAACACGCCGGTCAGCGAGGCAAGGAGCGAGGCGGTCAGCAGGAGCCGCAACCGTAATGCAGAATGCGAAATGCAAAATGCAGAAATGCCAATTCTGAACTCAGTCCTCGTCGTCTGCATTCGGCATTTGGCATTCTGCATTGAGGTATTTCCCCTAAGCGTCCGGCGACAGATAGGCCCACAAGCTCTCGAACGCGCGGCGCACGAACTCGTCGGGATTACCCATCTGCGCGTCGAATTCCTTCGTCGGCTGCTCTGCCACAGCCTCACTCGGCCCGCGCCCCTTGTTCAGGAGCTGCGTCAGGCGATCGTAGATCGTGCCATACATCTCGTCACTGCGACTTGAGATCCTTCAGGCCGAGGACTGGCCCCCGTCCAGGCACGACACGCGTTTCCTCGTTGGCCAGCGCCTGCAGCCGTTGAAGGCCGCCGACGATGCCGCCGATCCAGCCGCCGGTGGTGTAGTCGACTGTGGGCCAGCCCTGGCCCGAGACGACGTCGCCCACGGCGAGCACGTTTTGCTGTGGAAAGTACACGTAAAGGTCGCCGTCGGTATGCGCAGCGTCCGGGATGTAGCCGTAGCGAACGCCCGAGTCGAGCTCGCCCATCGTGTAGAAGGTCTTGTTCGGCTGCGCGATCTTGGGGAGGCGCTTCAGGCGGCGGCCGTTCCACGGCCAGGTGACGTCGGTCGTCAGCCACAGGCGCGTGTTCTCGTGCGCGATGATCGTCCTGCCAGCCCTGCCGAGTTCCTCGTTCGATCCAGTTTGCTCGGGGTGCCAATGCGTATTGAAGATCGTGTGAACGGGGCCGCCGCCGGGCAGGCCGGAGACGGCTTTCATCAGCGCATCGGAGGTGCCGGGCGATCCCCCGTCGACGAGCAGGACACCGTTGGAGCCAGTTTGCGCCACAACGTTGACATCGCCGGCTTTCACGACGAACAAATCGCGGTTCAGCTGCAGAGGCTCCGCGCCCTGGGACGCATCCTGCGCCCTCGTCGCAGAAAGCCTTCGAAGGGGCGCACCCAGAACAATTCCGGCGGCGCCGCCAATCGCGACCCTCAGCATCTGTCGACGGGTGTGACCGCCCTGATCCACCACGGATATCCACCTCCAGTTTAGACGTACACCTGACAACTGCTCAAGGTGCCCACGCGCCCTAATTCACTCCCACGACAAACCGCGGAGCACGCCGAGCCCGCAGAGAATTTTACCTGTCGATTTATTCCCAGAACACGAGCAGTGGTTCGACGAGCTTCAGCGTGTGTCGACATCGCCGGAAAACGCAGCGCGACTCCTGGAGCGCGGCGCTGAAATCGATGTGCGACCGTTGTTGTCGCAGGTGAAGGTGCCGACTCTCGTCCTGCACTGCGATCGGGATCGCGCCGTGCCGCCGGAGCGTGGTCGCGAGCTGGCAGCCGACATCCCTGGCGCGCGGTACGTCTCGCTGCCGAGCGCGAATCACCTGATGCTGGAAGAGGAACCCGCCTGGTCTCTGTTCCTCGAGGAGATCGGTTTGTTCCTGAACTGGTAACGCGGAGGATCTTCACTCTGCGGTGCGGCGACCGATCAGCTCGCGCTATCCCTGTAGCAGTGTCTGGTCTCCAGGGGATAGCGCGAGGTGACGCGGCCCGCCCGCGGTTACGAGGCTTTCCTCGCGTGTAGGCCGAATGCGGCGCCCTGCGGGTCCGTCGCGCTCAAGACCCGATCACCGCCCGGAACCTCCATCGGCTCGGCCAGGATCTTTCCGCCGTTCGCCTTGATACGCTCGGCGGCGGCGTCCACATCCGGAACGCGGAAGTAGATCAGCCAGTTCGGGGGCACGTTCGCCATCTCCGGCGGCTTGTTCATCATGCCGCCGATCATCCCGTGCGGGCGGTTGAACATCTGGTATTTGCCCATCGGCCCCATGTCCATCGCCTCGCCCGGCTGCCAGCCAAACACCTGCTCATAGAACTTCATCGCCGCCGGCGCGTCGGTGGTCATCAGCTCGTGCCACGACCCCTCGCCGACTTCCGGCGCGGCCTCCGGGGGCTGATCGGCGCGCGCCGGCTCGTAGATGTAGAACGCGGCGCCCTGCGGGTCCATCATCATCTGCATACGACCGACGTCGGGGACCTCGATCACCTCGGTGTGCGCGGTGCCACCGAGCCGCTTGATCTCGGACGCTGCTTCCTCGAGCTTCGGCACACCGACATACATCGCCCAGAACGGCGGCGCTTTCACCTCGACCGGCTTGGTCATGACCCCTGCGACGGGAACGTCACTGCTGCGATTGAACATCGTATAGGGCTGGCCCGCGCCTTCGAATGGCGACGTCTTCCAGCCTACGACCGTACAGGTAGAACGCTTCGGACGCCTTCATGTCGCTGGTCATCAACTCGTACCAGAGCGGACGTCCAAGCAGGGTCGACGTGGCAACAGTCATCGAACACCTCCCAATCTTCGATCACGTTTCATGAAAATCGTGGGTCAGCAATCCTCGTAGTCTGCCACGGCGAGGTCACAGCGGAGCGACGTGATCAAGCTGTGCGCAAATTTCTCTGGGACCGATCGCGTGACGCTTCGGCTCAGGTGGCTGGGATTCGGCTGACCTTGAAGTGTTCGACGTTGCTGTTTGTGTTGAGCTGACGCGACCTCAGCTTTGAACCCACAACTTGGGATTCCCGTTGCCGTCGTCGGTCCCCTTGATGTCTTAAACGATTTCGCCATTCGAGTCCTAGAAGCCACTTGAGTTGCCGTGTAGCGCACGCAGGCCTTTACCAAAGGGCTGCCAGGCAAACGCCCGAGCCGCAATGCAGGCCTTTTAGAATAGGCTGCTGAAAAACGCCGCTGACGCGAAGGGCCGTCAGCTGGCGCGTCGGGCCGTCACGTCGACCCGGAAAACCAGCGCTCCGTTCGAACTCTGTCGCTGCGCGGCGGTCCTGCCAGCTTGCGGCATCGCTCAGATCAACTAGCCGCGTCAGTGATGTTTGGGGCCCTCGGGTGACATCGCGAGAGACCGCCGCGAGGGCCTCACTGCGCGCTGGTTTTCCTGAAGCGCGACGGGTCGACTTCACGGCCCTTGCGCCAGCTGACGGCCCTCCGCGTCACTGGTCCAGCGACCGCTCGGGAGACGCGGTGGGAAGCGTCTCGGGCCGCGCGCCGTTTGGAGTCAGCCCTCACAGTGGCTGGAAAAACGGCGTGAAGCCGAGTCTTCCGCGGCCGTCTGCAGCGAGGTCAGACGGACCGAGGCGTTGCCCGAAGCGGGACTCGTTGATCGGAGCGATGCCGGGAGTTAGTAGGACGGCCCGCGCCAGCGGAAGGACGGCGAGCGCAACGCCGTTTTTCGGGCACGCCCGCCGGAAGCAGCCCTAATCAGCCTCCGCCTAGGCTTCGGCGGACCGTCGAAGCGCGATGCCAGATCTCGCGCGCAAAGGCTGAAGGGCGGGACGGGACGCCTTCGCGGTTCGGATTATCGCGCCGCGCGGCCTGCCAAAGCGTCGACCACGTAGGCGCTCACATCACGAATTTGCTCGGCCGTGAGCGCGGTTCTGAACGGCGGCATGTCGTTGCGGCCGCGGTCACCGTTTGAATCGCTGCCGCGAGGTTGTTGACGCCGACGAGCGGCGCGCCTCCGCCATGCCCACCCTTTCCGTCGGTCCCGTGGCAAGCGAGACTTTAAGGTCTCCCGGCTCCAACCGGATCGCCTGTCGCCGGGCGGCGCGCCCTAGGCCTGATGAGAAATCCTCCCGCCTACGACGGTGCGCACGATCTGGATGTCCTTGATCCTCTCGGGCGCAATGGTGTGCGGGTCGTCGGCCAGCACCACATAGTCTGCCAGCTCGCCGACGGTGATCGAGCCCTTGATGGCTTCTTCCCCCGAGGCCCACGCGCCGTTGTAGGTGTTCACGGCGATGGCCTCGCTCACGCTGATCCGTTGATTCGCGCCCCATACCTTGCCGTCCCAGCCGGTGCGCGTGACCATGCCTTGGATGCCCATCAAGGGCGCGAATGGACCGGGGCTGAAATCCGAGCCGGCTGCCGCGTAGACGCCCGCATCCAGCAGCGATCGATACGCCATACAGCTCTTCATCATCTCTTCGCCGTAGTACACGAACTTGTCAGGGTTGTAGTAGGCGTAGGTCGTGAACAGCGCCGGCACCGCCCCGATTGCCTTCATGCGCCGCACCAGATCTGGGTTGACGAGCGTGCAATGCGTGATCTTCGGCCGCGCGTTGGCCCGGGGCACGAGCTTCAGCGCCCGTTCCGCAGCGGTGAGATACATGTCGATCGCCACGTCGCCGTTGGCGTGGCAGTTCACCTGAATGCCGGCGCGGTGCACGCGCTCGACCCATTCGTTCAGCGTGTCCTGCGTCTCGGTGATATTGCCCTTGTAGGGTGGCGTCACACCGGGATACGGAGTGCTGAGCGCCATGGTGCGCTCCGAGAACGAGCCGTCCACCGTGTGCTCGGACGTGGAGCCGAACCTGATCCATTCGTCCCCGAAGCCGGTCTGGATGCCGGCCGAGATCATCGCCTCGAGCGTGCGGCCGCTCGTTTCGTAGCTGACACGGTGCAGCAGCTCGCCGCGGGCGCGCACCTCCTGGATGGCCCGCAGGTTGCCACCCTGATGGTGCACGCTCGTCAGGCCGTAGCGCGCGAACTGCTTGGAGATGTGAGCGATGCCGTCGCGCGAGCGCTGCTCGATCTGCGCGGTCGTGAACGTCGGCCTCGTGCCCACCGTGTTGAACGCCGCCGAGGCGAGGTCGGTGACTCGTCCGTTCAGCTCTCCATTCTCGTCCCTGTCGAACGTACCACCCATTGGATTTGGCGTGGCCTTGGTGACACCGGCCATCTCGAACGCCTTGCTGTTGTAGAGGTACGTGTGACCGCCCCGGTGGCGCACGATCACGGGATGATCCCTCGACACCTCGTCCAAGTCCCGGATGGTCAGCCTGCGCTTGTCCGTCACCTTCGTGTCGTCGAAAAAGAAGCCCTCCACCCAGGTGCCGGGCGGCGTTTGCTGCGCTTTGGCTTTCAATTTTTCGACGATGCTCTGAATGCTCACGAATTCGACTTCAAAGGGATTGCCGACCAGGACCTCGTTGAGCAGCACCTCGCCGCCAGCGTGGTTGTGGCAATCGATGAACCCCGGCACAACGGTCATGCCTCTGGCGTCGAACGTCTGCGTGTTCTTGCCGGCCAGGCCTTTGATGTCGCGGGTTGAACCCACGCCCGTGAAGCGCCCGTTGGCAACGGCGAAAGCCTCTGCGCGCGGCGCCCGCGTGTCCATGGTGTAAACCTTGGCGTTCACGACGATCAAGTCGGGATCCCGACCGGCGGCAGTCCCGACTTGCGCCACGTCTTGCGCGGCGGCCGCGATGGCTGCGGCCCACGGCGCGGCGACCAGGCCGGCGAGCGACGCGCCCGTGACGTGCATGAACTCACGACGATTCTTGCGGTCGCGCTTCATCGCGGATTCCATATGACGCTCCGAATCCTTTGTTCGCTCGAGCCACCGATTTTGCCCGAGTTTCGCAAGATGCCGCGCGCTGGCCGAGGTGCGGCGATAGACCGGGCGTGGGCACAAGCCTCGACGGCACCGCGAGCGATCACTGTCCGGTTTCGTCCGTGCGTTCGCGCGCGATCACGGCAGCCTGTACGTGCCCCAGTGGCGGCTGTCCCACGGCCGCAGCGTGTCGAGTGCCTCGTGCGCGATGAATCTCGCCGGACCGAGATCGATCGTGCTCGCCCGGCGAATTTCCTGGGCGCGTGCGTTCATGGCGTCAGGCGACGTGTCCGGCCAGCGGCCAGTGTCGAGCCGCTCGATGAGCTTGGAGAACCCGGCCAGGCGTTCGAGCGGCGACTGGTTGGCGTGCCTTGCCGATCGCACCCACGTCAGGCGCAGCAGCGCGCCGTTACCCGCGTTGGACACCGTGCGTTCGTAGGCGCGCTTGTAGGCGTCGGCGTCCACCGGGTCGCCGATGTTGTCGACGACCATCACCGGACCCCCGATCCTGCCGCTGTACGACGTCGTCTGCTCCGCAGCGGCCACGGCCGCCGGTGTGGCGCTGATCCTCGAGGCCTTGGCCAGAATTTGCAGGTCGGCCTCCAGAGTCGCCCCCGCCTTCCGGTAGAGCGCCGCGACCATCGGCGACATCCCGGACCGCGACAACAGATCCGCGTAGTCGACGTCATGATTCCACGAGAAATTGCCTCCGGCGACGATCTCGACGCCGTATCGCACCTGCGCGGGGTTGCCAAAGGCAAACGCGTTGGCAATCTGGTCGAGCTGTGTTTCATAGTCGCCCGCCCCCGGCGGCTCGTCGCCGTCGGTCCACGTGGCGAACTGCTCGAACGCCGCCGCCAGCGCCAGACGCGCTCGACCGATCGGCGTAGTCCGCAGCGCCTTGACCGCCTCCTGGATTCGACCGTTTTCCGCCATCGCCTCGGCCTGGCTGGTGAAACCAACAAGCGTGAGGGAAACACCGGCCAGCTGTTTCAGCGTCCAGAGCCCGTCGAGCTTCGCGTTGTGCACCGCAATTTCTCCCGCGCCGCCGCCGGCGCCCACGAGGGCGCCAACGAAGATGTCCGGCCTGCGTTCCATGGCCACCCGCGACACGAAACCTCCACGCGAACTCCCGAACGTAATCGTCCGCGCCGGCGTCGCGCCCCAACGATCGATGAACAGGGTGCGGACCGCCAGGAGATCGTCGACGGCCTGCGGAAAGCGATAGGCGACCGGCTCACGCGAAATGCCGCCGATGGCGTAGCCGTTTGCCGCCATCCACCGTTCCATTACGCTCGGAGGCGCCGACGGGTTGTTGGCAAAGTCGAGATCGAGCACGAGCGTGCCATTCCATCGCGCCGGCTTCACCACGCGATAGTTGCTGCCGTCCGGCAGCACGCCGGCGAGCGCTTCGGGCGCCGGCTGATCGACCGCGGCGCCCTGCTCCCTGCCCGGTGAGCCCGGTGAGCCCGGTGAGCAACGTCGAGCTCGAACCGACCAGGGCCACCACCACCATCGACGTCAGAACTCTGCGCATGGCTGCTCCTTCGCGTAGTCTACTTCGCGGTAAGGAACGCTTCACTAGAGGCCACGGTGAACACGGAGGATCGGTCTCGGCCGGGTTGTGGAAGACTAGGACCCCGGAGGACACGTCAATGACTCGAGTGGGACGATGGCTGCTGGCCGCAGTGTTCGCGACGATGGGCGGCGTGGGCAGCGCGTCGGCGCAGGCGGCCTGCGATCGGCCATGCCTGCAAACGCTGCTGGATCAATATCTCTCGGCGGTGATCCAGCACGATCCCAAGGCTGCCCCGCTCAGCGTCGGCTTCCGTCAGACCGAGAACGCGATCAACGTGGCGCCAGGCGGCGGTACCTGGAAGACCGTCACGGGCCTCGGAAAGGTGCAGCGCCGGTATATGGATCCCGTCAGCGGCCAGGCCGGTTACTACGGTCTCATTGAAGAAGGCGGCACTGTGGCGTTGGCCACTGTGCGGCTGCGCGTCCAGAACCGCAGGCTGACTGAGGCCGAGTGGTATCTGGCTCGCGACAACGACCCCGGGTTGAACGGACCGCGGCAGCCAGGCCGTCCGCCAGCCAACCTCCTGAACCCTGAGTACCTGATCGCCAATCCTCCGCCGGACCGCATGGTGCCGGAGGCGCAACGTCTGTCACGCGACGAGCTGGTGGCGGTGGTCAACAGCTACTTCGACGCCATCACCTCGCACGACGGTTCGGTCGCGTTGACACATCCCGGCTGCGGTCGCGTGGAGAACGGTACGCCGGCGCCAGCTGGCCGCTTCCTTCCGCGCGTTGCGCCCGCGGCTTCTGCACCTCCGCCGGCGGCGAATGCGTCGACGAATGACTGTGTGTCCGGCCTCGCGAACTTCAATCTCTCGATGGTGGTTGCGCGGCGGATTCCTCTAGTGGATCAAGAAGCGCAGATGGTGCTCGGAATGGCGGTCTTCGTCCGACGCCCAGGCTCGCCGACGCCACGGAACGTCTTCAGCGAGTGGTTCCACGTCGAGGACGGCAGAATCCGGACCATCTACACGGCGATGTTCTATCCGGGGCCCGAGCTCGCGGTGCCGAACTGGCCGCCGTACGACGGCAACTGGCCGCTGCCGGCGTCGATCGTGCCGGCTCCGCCGCCGGCACCGACTCGCCCTTAGCTGGGCTGGACCTGTGCCGAGATGTGGGACACCACACGTGTGCGGTAGCATGCGTCAGTTCCTGATCGCGTGAGCGAACGAACGGAGGGGGGTATGCGGCGTTTCGACGTGCTCGTCGTTGTTCTGGTGGCTGTCCTTGGCGTGCCTGCGCTCGGCCTCGGCCAGTGGTTGCGCTATCCGACGGCTGACGTGCCGAGAAAAGCTGACGGCAGTCCCGATTTGACCGCGCCCCCGCCACGACTGCCAGACGGGAAGCCCGACTTCTCGGGCATCTGGCACGCCGGAAATCGCATCCCTTGCACGCCCGGCACCGGCCAGTTCATCGAGTGCGGGAGTGAAATCGGCGGATCGCCGCTCGGCAGCAACCTCGGGCGGAACTTGCCCGGTGGCCTGCCCTATCAGCCGTGGGCGGCCAAACTCGCGCAGGAGCGCAGGGCGGATCTCAGCCGCGACGATCCGCACGTGCGCTGCCTGCCCGACAATCCGCCGCGGGCTTGGACGTTGCCGCACTTGACCAAAGCGGTGCACACGCCGAAGCTGCTGGTGCTGCTCTACGAAGTGAACGCGATGTACCGCCAGATATTCATCGACGGACGGCCGATGCCCCAGGACCCCACGCCAGGCTGGAACGGCTACTCGACCGCGCACTGGGAGGGCGACACGCTCGTGGTCCAGACGGCGGGCTTCCGCGACGACCTGTGGATCGACACGGGCGGCAGCCCGATGAGCGACGTGGCGAAGATGACCGAGCGGATACGCCGGCCGAACTATGGGACCCTCGAAATCGATGTCACCATCGACGATCCCAAGGTGTACACCCGGCCGTTCACCGTCAATCTGAAGGAGGATCTCGAGCTCGACACGGAACTGGTTGACGAGTTCTGCCTCGAGAACGAGAAGTCGTACCAGCGGATGCAGACCACCCGCGACAAGTGAAACCTTGTGATCCAAACTTTCAGTGATGAACGAGGGACCCATGAAACGAGTGGCATTCTTGATCGTGGTCAGCGGGGCCGTCGCCGTCATGGCGCGGCCTTCGGCGATGATTCCAGAGCAGGTGCGCATCGACACCGGACAGCTCGCGGGCACAACCGGCAGCAGCCAGCCGTCTGTGCGCGTGTTCAAGGGCATTCCGTTTGCCGCGCCGCCACTCGGTGAGAACCGGTGGCGGGCGCCGCAGCCGGCTGCGAAGTGGGACGGCGTGCGAAAGGCGGACGCGTTCGGCGCCCCATGCACAGCGGGCCCCATTGCCGGACGAGGTGGCCGCGGCGCGGCACCGGGACAGACGCCGCCTGCTGCCGCCGCTCCTCCGCGCGAGCCGGCGCGGAGTGAAGACTGTCTTTATGCCAACGTCTGGACGAGCGCGACCAGCCCGAACGACAAGCGTCCGGTGATGGTGTGGATCTACGGCGGAGGCTTCGCCGGCGGTTCGGGCGGTCTCTCCTGGTATGACGGCGAGAACCTTGCCGCCAAGGGACCGGTGATCGTCACCTTCAACTATCGCCTCGGCTCGCTCGGGTTCTTCGCGCATCCGGATCTGGCGAAGGAAGCGGGCCATCCCGGATCGGGCAACTACGGAATGATGGACGCCATCGCCATGCTGCAATGGGTGAAGCGCAATATCGCGGCGTTTGGCGGCGATCCGGGCAAGGTCACGATCGCCGGTGAATCGGCGGGCGCAGTCATCGTCGGTGCACTCGTCGGCTCGCCGCAGGCGAAGGGCCTTTTCGGCCGCGCGATTGCGCAAAGCGGCGGCTATATGGGACTGACGATGGGGCACATGCGTTCGACTGCCACCGCGCAGGCAGACGGCACCAAGACGATGGAAACACTCGGCGTGAAGACGCTGCGCGACCTGCGCGCGAAGCCGCTGGAAGAGCTCACGGGGCTTTCGGCGGGCGGACTGGTGGTCGACGGATACCTTATTCCCGAAGACCTGTCGTTGACGTTCAGGAACGGCAAGCAGAACGCCGTGGACGTGCTGACCGGTTCCAACAAGGATGAAGCAAACTTTGGTGTCTGCGGTCCGGCCGCGGGCATCGCCGGCCGCGGCGGCCAGTCCATGCAGGCCGACGCGTTCAAGACCGCTGCGCAACGCAAGTTCGGCGAGATGGCGGACCAGTACCTGCAACTCTATCCGGGCGCATCGGATGCCGACGCGCAGCGGTCGGCGCATGAGGCGTGCGCGGACGAGATCAACTGGAACATGCGCCAGTGGGCGGCGGCGCAGGCGGGCAAAGGGAAGAAGGCCTACACGTACTTCTTCACGCACATTCAGAATGTGAACGGCCAGCCCTCGCCGCAGGGCGCGACCCACACCGCCGAGATCTCGTTCGCGTGGAACAACCCGAAAGGCCAGGCAAGCCAGACGTGGAACGACGTCGATGTGAAGCTGGCCGATCAGATGTCGTCGTACTGGGTCAACTTCATCACCAAGGGCGACCCGAACGGAACCGGCCTGCCACAGTGGCCGGAGTACAAGGACTTGGCGACCGGCAAGGTGATAGTGTTCGGCGACACGCCTCAGGTCGAGGGGACCGTGCCGACGGCGAAGCTGACCTTCTTTTCAGCGGCATTCCAGCGCATGCTGAGGACGCCGAGCGCCACCAACTAGTAAGAGCGCGTTGCAAAATTGGCCGCGGGCCTGTCGTAGCGCAGGCCTTCAGGCTAATGGCGTTCGGAAATTCAATGAGCCGAACGCTTGTGCTGCGGAGCGTTGGCCACATGTGGCGCCGAGAGCCGACACGGCGGAGGGTCGTCAGTTGGCGCGTCGGGCCGTCATCGTCGACCCGGAAAACCAGCGCTCCGTTCGAACCCTGTCGCTGCGCGGCGGTCCTGCCAGCTTGCGGCATCGCTCAGATCAACGAGCCCCGTCCGGGATGCTTGGGGCCCTCGGGTGACATCGCGAGAGACCGCCGCGAACTCACTCACTGCGCGCGGGTTTTCCTGACGCGTGACGGGTCGACTTCACGGCCCTTGCGCCAGCCGACGACCCTCCGCGTCTCCTGTTCCGTCCGCCGCCAGCGACGGCTCGGAGCCGTGGCGGGAAGCGTCGCGGCCGCGCGCCGTTTGAAGTCGGCCCGCCACCGCGGCTGGAAAAACGGCGTGAAGCCGAGGCCTGCGCGGCCGTCTGCCGCGAGGTCACCCGGACCGAGGCGTTGCCCGAGGCGGGACTCGTTGATCGGAGCGATGTCGCGAATTGGCAGGACGGCCGCGCCAGCGAAAGGGCGGCGAGCGCAACGCCGTTTTTCGGGCTGACGGAACCGGCGCGACGGCCCGCGATGCTTCCCGCCGCGGGTCGCGTCGCGCAACCGACCGCTGTGCGGTCAGCCACGAATTTCCGAACGGCATTTGCCTTCAGCCCTGCAATCGGCCGCGGGGCAGCCCTGAAGGGCTGCGCTACAACCAGTTTCGCAACGTGGTCTAAAGAAAGCAGCGGCATCATAGCCGAGCCGAGTCTTCGTCGTTGCCAGACGCGAGATCGACAGCGTCGCGGAACGTAAACCCGAGACGCCGCGCGAAGCCGGCATCGTGAGGGCCCGCGCCGACGTAGAGGCACTGTGCCGGATCGAGGCGGTAGCGGTTCACGAACACCACGCCGAGGCCGGGCAGCGGCTTGCGACACCAGCATCGCGGCGGGCCGGCCGCGTGTGGACAGCACTCGACGTCGACGTCGAGACCGAGACGCTCGCACTCGCGTGCGAACATCGTTTTGACGACGGCCTCGGACCGCTTTCCTTCTGCGATCTCCGGCTGCCACGAGATGCCGAGCAGTCTGTAGCCGGCATCGCGAAACTCACGCAGCCGCGAAGCCAATCGCACAAGATCACCCACCTCGTCGCAGGAAACGATGACCGCCCGGTTCACGAAATCCGAATCCCGCCGCCGTACGAACGGGACGACATCGACGCGTGAGAAGCCTTCGGACGCATCCGGCGGCTCGAGCTCGCGCCGATACTTGAACTGGGCGCCTGGCAGGAACAGAGCGACGTCCGACCGTCTGAATTGCGCGAGGTCGTCGTCGGAAGGAAGGCGTCCGTAGCGGGTGACGATCCGCCAGACCGCGTTGGTCTGCGCATCCTCGATGCTGGTCGAGAGCCATACACAGCGGATGGGCAGTCCGTGCGTCGCCGCCGCCTGGATCACCTCCGCGCGCGTTTTGCGAGACGCATACGTGTTGTCGAGCACGATGCGCGTGGCGCCCGTCTCGATGGCGCGACCGAGCGCCGGCAGAAGGCTTCTCAGGGTGCCTCCAGCCTCGTCGCGGTTCAACCGGTAGTAGCCTTCCGCGACCAGAGACTGGGCCAGCGTGCTCTTGCCGGCGGCCGGCAGGCCCATGATGATCACGACGTCGGCGTCGCGCCGGCGCGCTGTGGCCGGTCTCGACTTGCCCGCCGATTGTCGACAGGCGGCGGCATGCGGAAACCGCTGATCGAGCTCAGCGCGATCCGCATCCGAGAGCACGATGCGGCCGGCGCGCGCGCACGATTGCACAGTCTCGATACGAGTCGCCCCTGGAAGCGGCACGATCAAGTCCGACAGATCCATCAGCCACGCCAACGCGATTTCGAACGAGGTGGCGTCATGCCGGCCCGCGATCGCCGCCAGCGCCGGATCCGCTGCAGTCTTGCGGCGCCGTGACGGACCACCGAGCGGACGATACGCAAGGAGCGGAAGGCGGTTCGCAAGGCAATAGTCGACCACGCCGCTCAGGAAGTGGTGATCGTGGCAGACGCTCAGTTCCACCTGGACTGAATCGATCTCGGCGATTCTCCTGGCGGCCTCAATCTGGCCGACCGTGACGTTGCACAGACCGATGGCGCCGATCAGGCCGGCGCGCTTGAGTTGTTCGAGCGCGCGAACGCTCGTGGTCAGCGGCGTTCGCGGATCCGGTGCATGAAGCTGGTAGAGATCCAGACGTTCGACGCCGAGCGCCGCGAGGCTGCGCTCGCAGGCTTCTCGCAGATGCTTGGCGCGGCCGTCGGGCATCCAGCGTCCGCCGGGCCGCGTCAGCCCGCCTTTCGTGCCGACGCGCACGCGCGATCGGTCGCCGGGCCAGGCCGCGAGCGCGCGAGCGATCAGGCGCTCGTTGTGCCCGCGCTCGGCATCGTCCCAGCAATAGACGTCCGCGGTGTCGAAAAACTCGAGGCCCGCATCGAGCGCCGCGTGCAGGACCGCCGTCGCGCGCGCCTCATCGCGATCAGGCTCAGTGGAGAGCCGCATGCAGCCGAGACCGGGGACCCGCACGCCGACGATCCTAATTGTTCAAGCGAAAACTGGATAAGTCGTGGATCGCGACAAGAAAAAGGGCTTCCAGAATGTCTGAAAGCCCTTGGAAGCGTTTGGGTTGCGGGGGCTCGCAACCCGCTGAATTTGGAGTTCGCGTGCGCTACAGCGTAGGTCGGCTCTCGGCTCATTCTTCGCGAAGCGCAGCCAGCGGCTGCATCATGGCAGCGCGCCATGCCGGGACCAGAATGGCGAGGATCGTTGGCGCGCCCAGAGAAACGCATGCAAGGGCAATCGGCTCGACATCGCGCGGGTCCAGGCCGAACACGAATGACCTCGCAAAGTTGCCGGCGACCAACGCCAAGGCGAAGCCAGTAGCGACGCCGAGCGCCAGGAGCGTGCCTGCCTGGCGAAGGACCATAGTCAAGATGTCGCTCCGCCGCGCTCCGAGTGCCATTCGAACGCCAATCTCGCCTCGACGCCGTGTCACCAACTCCGCCATGACGCCATACAGTCCGATTGCCGCAATCAGCACCGCAAGCACTCCGAAGAAGCCTGAGATGGCTGCCAGAAGCCTCTCACGCACGAGCCCTTGACGGATCGTGGAATCGAAGGCGCGAACATCCACGTCGATAGAGGGGCTGCTTTCCCGCAGTCGGCCTCTTACAGCAGCCGAGATAGCTTCGAGAGGCAGTTCCGAGCGAATCACGAAATCGGTAAAAGGACGGGGATCGGCGATCTGCGCAATGGGCACGAACGCGATTGGCAGAAACTCCTCACGCAAAGCGAAGTACTTCGTATCTGGAACGAGGCCGACAATCTCGTACACCGTGCCCGATGGCGACGATCCCTCGGCCAGGAATCTCGCGCCAACGGGGTTGCCGGAAATACCAAGCCGCCGGGCAAACGACGGATTCACGAGCGCAACCTTGGGCGAGGTCGCGGAGTCGCGCCTGGTGAACTCACGACCAGAGACCAGCTTGATGCCCATGGTCTGCAGATAGCCGTCGCTGACACCGTTGAGCCGGATCGTCGTTTTGCCTGCCGGGTCAGCCCCATCTAGCCATACGGTGAGGCTGCTTCCGGTTCCCGCCAGCGGAACGTGTCGCACCTCGGCCGCGGAAATCACGCCGGGCGTGCCGACAACCCCCTCGAGCAGGTCGCGTTTGAACGCAGCTTTGATCGAGGATGGCGTGTTCGCTCGAGAGAAATCGATCCGCGCGAGCGCGACACCGTCGTAATGGAAACCGCTGTCAGTCGCCAGGAGGTTGCGCAGTGTTCCGACGAACAGGAGAGCACCGAAGATGAGGACGAAGGACACCGCTACTTGCAACACGACAACCGCTTTCCGGAACCCGAATCCTTCTGCGCTCGCAGAAGATCCCCGGAGATTGGCGGCGTTGATTGCGTCCAAGGCGGCGGACCTGGAAGCACGCCATGTCGGAATGAGGCCAAACGTCAGACACGTCAGAACCGCCGACAGAGTGACCACACCGATCAACCGCATGTCGATTCGGAGCGGGACGGCGACGTTGGGGCCCAGCATCTCGAGCAGCAGAAGGCTCAGTGTTCCGGCCAGTGCAAGACCCACAGCCGCGCCAGCGACGGCGAGCAGCCCATTCTCCGTCATCACCTGCTGAACGATTCGCCTCCGAGAAGCGCCGAGGGACTGGCGCAGAGCAAATTCACGCTGCCGCGTCGATGCACGCGAGAGGACGAGACTCGCAAGGTTCGTACAGACGATGAGCAGTACGAGACCGGTGATGACCAACAGAATCGCGAGTGGATCGCTGAATCGGTTCCGGAGAACCGAGACACCGGCGCTCCCCGCCACAGCCCTGAGCTTCAGGCCCAGGTAGTCGCTCGCGTCGGAAGAATACTGGTCTGGCAGAGTAGCCCTAAACAGACTCGGTGAAGTCGCATTGAGCCGCGCGTTCACATGCGCAAGGGTTTCGTCTGGCGCTATTCGTCCCATGACGGTGAGCCACCAGGTCGTGCCGTCCTGCAACCACCCTTCTTCGCTCCCGAGCGCTTCCTGCGAACAGATCGGAACAGCCACATCGTACGAGCGTCCGACTTCAACCCCGAAGAAACCCGCCGGCGTGACCCCGACGACTTCAAGTCGCCTCCCATTGACCGGAATGGTTCTGCCAATCACAGTTGGATCACCTCCAAGCTGCCGCTGCCAGAACCCATGGCTCACGACGGCGCCTGGCACGCCGCAGCCTGGTCGATCATCAGTTGCCGTAAACACACGGCCCAAGACTGCTTGTACGCCCAAAACCGTAAAGAACTCACCACTGACAAACACTCCGCGGACCGAACGCGGTGTGGTGTCTTGCTCGAGGCGAAGGTCCGCATTGGACCAAGCCAGTGCGGCCGAGAATACGCGCTGGTGATCCCGTATCTGTTCCCACAGCGGGTTCGTGAGCACTGGATAACCGCTCGTGCGCCTGCCCTTCCATCGCGTGGCATCCGCCAGCTCCAGGACGACCAGCTGCTCCGGGTTCTTCACCGGCAGGGTGGAAAACTGGATCGCCTCCAGCAGTTGGAATACAGCCGCGTTCGCGCCTATGCCCAATGCCAGCGTCAGGACCGACACAACGGTGAATACGGGACTGTGCCGCAAGGTGCGCAAGCCATGACGCACGTCGCGAGCAAAGTCTTCGAGCATGGGCAGGCCCCGCTGGTCACGGAGCGCCTCCATCGCTTGCAGCGTCCCTCCCACCTCAATTCGCGCGACACGGATTGCGTCGCTGGGGGATTGAGCGCGACGCCGCGCATCGTGTGCGGCCAGTTCCAGGTGGATGCGAAGCTCCTCTTCCAGATCGCCATCATGGCGGCGTCGAGCCACGGTTCCCCAGATACGGTGAAGCCATTCGCGAAGAGTGGGTATGTGATCGCGCATCGTCACGCCTCACCGTGCAGCAACGTGCGCATGATGTCAGCCATCCTGTCCCACACCTCTCGTTCGTTCGCAAGCTGACGTCGGCCGGCGGCCGTGAGCGCGTAGAAGCGCGCCTTGCGATTGCTGTCGGTCGTGCCCCATGCACCCCGCAGGAGTCCACGCTGCTCGAGGCGCATGAGCGCCGGATAGAGGGTGCCCATATTGAGCCGGAGAGCTTTGCGTGAGACCTGCGCGAGGCGGGCCGCAATCGCGTACCCGTGCAGCGGTCCTAGCGTCTCCAAGGTCTGGAGAACCATCAGATCGAGGGTGCCGGGCAGGACATCGGCCTTGGTCTGCCTTCCATTGGCCACGCCAATGGAATATCACTTACTGCATTGGTCTGTCAAATGGAGGCAAGACGGGCGAAGCCACACTGCTTCGCTCCGCCGGGCCACGTGGATCGCGTCGATTGGTCTTCACGCCCTTTAGCGGATCCATTGTCGCCGCGTGCAGGACCGCCGTCGCGCGCGCCTCATCGCGATCAGGCTCAGTGGAGAGCCGCATGCAGCCGAGACCGGGGACCCGCACGCCGACGATCCTAATTGTTCAAGCGAAAACTGGAGCGTCGCGGATGAGGTTGGCTCGGTGCAACTCCGGTTGCGGGCGTGTCAGGCTACGCTGCCGTTTGACAGTCGGCCATCACCCGAACGAGACTCACGCATTGTCTGACACATGCCGTACGTAGTCAGGCGTCTCGGACTCGGCCTCGCCCTGATCGCGCTGACCTCGTCGGTTCTGCTGTTCTCCGACCGTGGCCGCCGTGTGAGCTCGGAGTCGTCCGTGCTCCGTGTCGCGCTTCTCCAGCACGCAGACAGCGTCATCCTCGACGAGGGGATCCGCGGCACGATGGACGCCTTGGCGGAACGGGGGTTCCGTGCCGGCGAGCGCGTGATGATCGACCGGTTCAACGCGCAGGGCGACATGCCTACCGGCATTGCGATCGCCCGCCAGATCACCGGCGGCGCCTACGACCTCGTGATCACGTCCAGCACACCGTCGATGCAGGCCGTGGCGAACAACAATCGTGACGGCAAGGTGCGCCACGTGTTTACGCTGGTGGCCGATCCTTTTGCGTCGGGTATCGGCCTCGACCGCGCCGAGCCGCGCAAGCATCCCCCTCATCTCGTGGGACAAGGGATCTTTCCGCCCGTCGATCGGGCGTTCCAGCTCGCGCGCCGGATGCTGCCCACGCTCGTGCGCATCGGGGTCGCATGGAATCCCGCCGAGTCGAACTCGCTCGCGTTCGTGATTAAGGCGCGCGAGGCTGCGAAGCAGATGAATCTGACGCTGCTCGAAGCCAATGCCGATAATACGAGCGCCGTCAACGAAGCCATCGGTTCGCTCATCGCGAGGAGCGCGCAGGCTATCTGGGTGGGTGGCGACAACACCGTCATCGCCGCCATAGCATCGGTCATCGGGGCTGCGCGGCGCGCGGGCGTTCCCGTCTTCACCATCCTGCCGGGCGCTCCGGATCGCGGAACCTTGTTCGATGTCGGACCCGACTTCTATCAGGTCGGACGCCAGGGGGGGTTCCTCGTGGCCGACGTGCTGAGCGGGCAAGACATCGCGCAGATTCCTATTCGCGACGTGATGGACGTTGTTCCGGCGTACCTCTCCATCAACACCACCGTGCTCAAGGGGCTCAAGGAAACGTGGCGGGTGTCGGCCGACGTCGCTGCCGAAGCAACGGTGCTTGTCGATGAACAAGGGACTCACCGAAAGGACGCCGTTGCACCCAAGAGCGCATCGAGCGCGGATGATTCCCGCACCCGGCTGCTGACGACGACGCGGCATGTGCGCGTGTCGGATCAGACGATCGCCGCCGGGCCCGGCAAGATCGTCGGCAGGTAGACCCGTGGAGATCACCCGGCGACGTACCGCTGACGTCGTGGTATTGGAGCTGGTGGGCCGGCTCGACGGGTACTGGTCCGACCACCTCGACACCGCACTGACCGAGGTGCTCCAGGACGGCAATCACCACATCAGGATTGACTGTTCGCAGGTGAGCTATCTGACCTCGGCAGGCATCCGCGTGCTCATGCGGTTCCACAAAGAGCTCGGACGAATCAACGGCACGTTCCAGCTCGTGAATCCATCGGCCTCAGTGATGACGGTGCTTCAGATCACACGTCTCGACGGGTTCCTTGTCGCCTCCGGCGATCAGACGGCGGCGGTGGCGCAGCGAGAACGTCCCTCGAGAGGGTTCGACCACCACGATGTGGGATTCGAGGTGTTCGATGTCGACGCGGGCGCAACGCTGATCTGCCGAACGGTGGGCAGCCCTGAGCCGTTGGCGGGCGGCACTTTCGGCGCAGAGCACTGCAGCAGTTTCGAAAAGGCGATGCCCACGTTCGCAGTGGGAGTGGGGGCGTTTGGCGAGAGCTTCGCCGATTGCCGCTCGCGATTCGGCGAAATGCTGTCGGTTGGCGGCGCCACGGCCTACCAACCCGGCGATGGAACCAACGTGGCCGATTACCTGATCGCGGCGGGTAATCTTGGGGCCGATATCCGCGTGCTGTACTGCCTCGCGTGTGAGGGCAGGTTCTCCCACCTGGTGCGGTTCGAAACGCTTCAGCCCGGCGGAATGGCCGGCCTGTCCCGTCTAATCGCCGGCTGCTTCGAGGCCGTGCCGTGCAACGCACTTGGCATGGTGATGGTCGCCGAAGCGGGGGGACTGGTGGGTGCTGCGCTTCGACGATCCCCGACGGAGCGAATCGACGGCGGAGGGTTCTTCGCTCATCCGGGCCTGCGAACTCGTCTGGCCTTTACTACCGAGCGGGCGTTTACGCGTAGCGTCGTCTTGGCCGCTGGCGTAGCCACACGCGACGGTGGAGGGCCGGCGCACGCGCGCGGGCAGCTGCGACCGATCGGGCCGGATCATGCCGGCCACTTCCATGCGGCGGCGTTTCGCTTTCGTCCGGTACGAAAGGGGATCATCGATCTCGGAGAGACCGTCATCGGACTGTTCGAGTCGGAGCAGCTGCTGGGCGTTCTCCACCTGTTGTACGACGACCGCGCGAGAGCCGGCTCCGGGGAAAGCGAGTTCGTCAGAGGTGCCTGCTGGATCGGGCCCATCGCCGGCGACAGGCGGCAGGTGACCTGACGCGGTCATGGGTGAGCGAAAACCACGCCTATGTTGCTGCTGATCGGCGCCTTCACCATCGGACTGATCCTGTCGCTGCTCGCGCTCGGCGTGTTCATCAGCTTCAGGATCTTCGACTTTCCCGACATTACCGCCGACGGCTCGATCACGCTCGGTGCAGCGGTCACGGCGGTGCTGATCCTCGCGGGGGTACATCCGCTGGCCGCGCTGGCGGCAGCTTTCGCGGCCGGCGCCGCCGCGGGAACGACAACGGGCATCCTTCACACCAGATTCAAAATCAACGGCCTGTTGTCCGGCATCCTGGTCATGACGGCGCTGTACTCCGTGAACCTGCACATCATGGGAAAGAGCAACGTACCATTGCTCTCCGAGCGGACACTGGTGACGATCGCCGAGTCGGCGGCGCTCCGGGCGCTCGGTGCATCGAACGTGCAGGTCCTGGGATGGGACGTGAGCGCGCGAGACGCTGCAGTCCTGGCGCTCGCCTTCGCCGTCACCGTGGCCATCAGCGTGGCTCTGTATCTGTTCTTCCGGACCAACATCGGCACGGCCATGCAGGCGGCCGGGGACAACGCGCAGATGATCCGGGCTCTCGGCGTCAACGTCGATCACATGATCGTGCTCGGCCTTGCGCTGTCGAACGGGTTGATCGCCTTTTCGGGAGGGTTGCTTGCGCAGTACCAGGGGTTCGCCGACGTGCAGATGGGCATCGGCATGGTGGTGTGGGGACTCGCCAGCATCATCATCGGCGAGGCGCTGGTTGGCGTACGCGCGCTCGGCTTCCTCATCACGGGAGCGGTGATGGGCTCGGTGCTGTTCCGTCTGATGGTGGCGCTTGCCCTGCGCGGCGGACTTGACCCGAACGATTTGAAGCTCGTGACAGCCGGGTTCGTTTTCCTCGCACTCGTCCTGCCGTCGTTCGTCAGACGCATGCAGCGACGCCCCAGCCCGGTCGAGGTCTGAAGCGATGCTGCAGATCCGGGGCGCCTTCAAGACGTTTAATGGGGGCACGCCGAACGAAGTCCGTGCGCTCCGCGGGGTCGATCTCTCGATCAACGAGGGCTCGTTCGTCGTGGTCATCGGCACGAACGGGTCTGGGAAATCGACGTTGTTGAATGCAGTGGCGGGTGGATTCCCGGTCGACGCGGGGACGCTGATACTCGACGGCGTCGACGTGACGACCTGGCCGGAGCATCGGCGGGCGGCCTTCATCGGCCGCGTCTTTCAGAACCCTTTCAGCGGAACCGCGCCCTCCATGTCCATCGCAGAGAACCTCGCATTGGCCGCGCGCCGGGGCTGCCGTCGCGGCCTGGGCTGGGCGCTCAGGCGCTCGACGCTGCTCGAATTCCGCGAGCGCGTGCGCCGGCTGAACATGGGTCTCGAAGAGCGCCTCGAGAACCCAATCGGCACGCTGTCGGGCGGCCAGCGCCAGGCACTCACGCTGCTGATGGCGTCGTGGCTCAAGCCGAAGCTGCTGCTGCTCGACGAACACACGGCGGCACTGGATCCCAGAAGCGCCGATCAGGTCATCCAGTTGAGCGAAGAGATCATCGCCCGCGAGAAGCTCACCACGCTGATGGTGACGCACTCGATGCAGCAGGCGACACACCTCGGGGACCGGCTCGTGATGATGCACCGCGGCCAGGTGATTCACGATTTTCGCGGCGCAGAGAAACAGCGGCTGCGTGCCGACGACCTGCTGAATCGCTTCGAGGAGGTCCGCCGCGCGGAGCAGCTCGATGAATCGGCCGCCGAGATGCTCGAGCGGCTCTATGTCTGATGCGGCGACGTTCAACCGTTCGGCGGCCGCGGCGCGGTGGAGAGCCGGCCGATACGCCATACCCGCCGCCCTCGTCGTTGGCGCCGTTCTCGTCGTCGGCCTCCGCATGGCCCTGGGAGGCCGCCAGGCGGAGCCGATCCGTGTCGGCGTTCTGCACTCGCTGTCCGGCACGATGGCGATCAGCGAGCGCGCCGTGGTGGAAGCGACCCTGATGGCCATCGATGAGCTGAACGCCGCTGGCGGCGTGCTCGGCCGATCCATCGAGCCCGTCGTGCGTGACGGCGCCTCCGATCCGACCACGTTCGCTCGTGAGGCTGAAAGGTTGATCACGGTCGATCGGGTGGCGGCGACATTCGGCTGCTGGACCTCTGCCAGCCGCAAGCAGGTGAAGCCGGTGATCGAGCGTCACGGTCACCTGCTGTTCTATCCCGTGCAGTACCAGGGTCTCGAGGAGTCGCCGTTCATCGTCTACACGGGTGCCGCGCCGAACCAGCAGATCATCCCGGCCGTGACCTGGGCGCGCGACAACCTCGGCGGACGCTTCTTCCTCGTCGGATCCGACTATGTGTTTCCGCACACCGCCAACGCGATCATTCGTCACGTCACAACCGCGATCGGCGGCGAGATCGTAGGCGAGTCGTACGTGCCGCTGGGAGCGCGCGACATGACCGACATCGTCAACGAGATCGGACGCGCGCGGCCCGATGTCATTCTCAATTCGATCAATGGCGACAGCAACGCCGCTTTCTTCCGCGCGTTGCGCCAGGCTGGCATATCCCCGGCCCGGATTCCAACCGTCTCCTTCAGCATCGCCGAGACGGAGCTCGCCACCATGGGGGTGCACGACTTCGTCGGCGACTACGCGGCCTGGAACTACTTTCAGTCGCTCGACACCGATGAGAACCGGCGGTTCGTCGAGGCTCTGCGTCGTCGCGCCGGCCGTCCGACGACGGCATCCGACCCGATGGAGGCCGCGTATCTCGGTGTGCATCTGTGGGCGCGCGCGGTTCAGGAGGCCGGCGCGAGCGCATCGACGACCGTGATCCAGATGCTGGCCGACCAGAGCTTTGCTGCACCCGGCGGGGTGGTCTACGTCGACCCGGCGACCCGCCACACGTGGAAGACGGTGCGGATCGGCCGGATCCGGTCCGACGGCCAATTCGATATCGTCTGGGACTCTCGACGGCCGGTCCGTCCGACCCCGTTCCCGGCGTACCGCTCCCGCGCCGAGTGGGAAACCTTTCTCAACACGCTGTTCAATCGATGGGGCGGCCGCTGGGTCAACGAAGGACCGACGCAAACGCGGAGCCAACCGTGAGAGGCACGAGCCGGTTGTCGGTGCAGCTCATCGCGTGGTTCCTCGCCATCGCGCTGGTGCCGTTGGCCATTGTGACGGTGTCGACCTATCTGGCGGCTGAGCGCGCTCTCCGCGATCAGGTGACCACGAGCCTCTATGCAATCGCCAGACGTCAGGTCGCTCAGATCGCCACCTACGTGCGTGAGCGCGAGCAGAACGTCGCGGCGCTCTCACGCATGCCCGAGACGATTGCCGCGTTGGTCGACCTCGGGCGCGCACCGGTGTCGGCGGCCGCACCCCGCCGGGAATTCGACCCGATCGACCAGCGCTACCGGCCATTTCTTGCCTACTACCAGGAAGCGTTCGGCTACGACGACCTCCTGCTTGTCGTGCCCGACGGTCGCGTAGTGTTCTCGGCGCGGGCCCCGGACGCTGCGGGCATCAATCTGCGCGCCGATCCACATCGGACCACAGGCCTGGGCGTCTCGTTCGATCGCGCTCGAACTCTCATGGACATCGATTTCTCCGACTTCGCGCTCTCCAGCGCGGGAGACATCGAGCAGTTCCTGGCGGCGCCCGTCTTCGGCAAGAGCACCCTGCTCGGCGTCGTCATTCTGCGCCTGGACGGCGGCGAGATCTTCCGAATCGTGTCCGACCGCACGGGACTCGGCGAGACGGGCGAAACGCTGCTCAACCAGCGAATCGGCGACGATGCGGTGATCATGGTTCCGGTCCGCGGCGGGTTGGATCCACCATTTACCCGTCGCGTCGCACTCGGGAGTCCGTTCGGGATCCCTACGCAACGCGCAGTCCAGGGCTCTCGCGGCGAAGGCGTGGTCATCGATCATTGGAACAGGCGCGTCCTGGCCGTCTGGCGCTACATGCCGGCACTCGCCGCCGGGCTCGTGGTGAAGATGGACGCCAACGAGGCGTACACACCGGCGCGCCAGCTCACACTGCTGGCGATGATTCTGGCCGGCACGACGATCGCCCTCGTCGTCGTTGCGGCCCGGTCGCTCGCGCGGTCGATCTCCGATCCGGTCGTGACCCTGACCGACGCCACCTCACACATCGCTGAAGGAGACCTCACCCGGCGGGTCGAGGTCGCGGCGACCAACGAAATAGGCCAGCTCGCCCGATCGTTCAACCGGATGACCGAGCGCCTCGCCAAATCGATCGATGAATTAACGAGCACGACCGCGGCCAAGGAGCGGATCGAAAGCGAGCTGAGGGTTGCACATGACATCCAGATGGGCATCCTGCCGAAGATTTTTCCGCCATTCCCACACCGGCCCGAGTTCGATCTGCATGCCATGCTGGAGCCGGCCAAGGCAGTAGGCGGCGACTTCTATGATTTCCTGCTGTTCGACAACGAGGAGCTCTACGTCATCATCGGGGACGTGTCCGGGAAGGGCGTGCCGGCCTCGCTGTTCATGGCTGTCACGCTGACGCTCTTCCGATCATCGGTCAGGCGCGGGATGCCACCCGGCGCATTGTTGACAAAGTTGAACCGGGATCTGTGCGTCGACAACACATCATCGTACTTCGTCACTGTTTTCTGCGCGCGCCTCGAGGTCAGGACCGGTTCGCTGGTGTTCGCCAACGGCGGCCATAATCCGCCCTATCATGTGACGGCAGCGGGCGGCACCTCGGCGCTGCCGGCTCACGGCGGGCCTGTCCTCGGGCTGCTCGAGCAAGCGTCATTCGGCGAGGGCGCGTTGAGGCTCGCCCCCGGCGACACGCTCGTGATGTTCACGGACGGCATCACCGAAGCCACGAACTCGGAGGACGACCTGTACGGTGACGATCGGCTGCGGGGATCGCTCGAGACGCACCCGCAGCCGGCACGCGCGAAATCCATCGTGAATGCGATCGCCGCTGACGTGGGCCGATTCGTCGGCAACGCCCCCCAGTCCGACGATCAGACAATTTTGGTCGTGCGCTACCACGGCCCGGGCGGGATCGACCAGCAGTGAGCCACCACGCGCTGTCCATCACGTGCCCCAATCGTCAGGCGGAGATTGGAAAGGCGGCAGAGCTGATCGAGGTCTTTGGCGCGGCACACGGATTATCCCCGGAGGTCGTCTTCAAACTCAATCTCGCACTCGATGAAGTCGTGACAAACATCATCTCTCACGCGTACGACGATGAGGACGAACACCAGATCGCGATCCGCGTGGCGCTCGACGGCGAGGGCGTCTCCGTGCGCGTGGAAGACGACGGTCGAGCGTTCAACCCCCTCGACGCCCCGAGGCCCGATCTCGGGCTCGACCTGGCGAACAGGCCGATCGGCGGACTGGGTGTGCACATCGTTCGATCCGTGATGGACGCGCTCGAGTATCGCCGCGAGGACAACCGTAACATCTTGGTCATGCGGAAGCGAACAGGTGACGGTTCGAATGGAGGAGCTCGTCGAATCGAATGAGCGCCATTCACACAGAATTGAATTCTGACGCGAACAAACTCTGCTGATGAGAATTGGAACCGGGGAGATTCCGTCCATGGAAATTACGGAGCAGAAATCGGCTGGCGTCGTGACCCTGCGGCTGTCCGGCAGGTTGGATACGACGACCGCGCCGGCGTTCGAGGACAAGATTCTCGGCCGGATTGAATCGGGCGAGCGGCACGTCGTCATCGATCTTGCACAGCTCGATTACATCAGCAGCGCCGGCCTGCGCGTGATTGTTCTCGCAGGCAAGCGTCTCAGCGCCGCGAACGGCAAGATGGTGTTGTGCTCGCTCAAGGATCGGGTCAGAGAAGTGTTCGATATCGCGGGGTTTTCGTCCATTTTCTCCATTTACGGCTCACACGACGACGCCACGAGGGGTCTGCAGGCATGAGTCGTGAGCGACCCATGCGAGGTCGAGGGACCGTACGGATTATCGAGAAGCGGCCTGCACGATGTCGGGCGGGAACGTAATCCCGAGCGTCTTGGCGACCTCCTGGTTGAGCACCAGCTTCTTGACCGCGACTTCCTCGAACGGGATGTTGCGCGGCTGCTCACCGCGCAGCACACGCGCGAGGACCTTCGACGCCGCTCCGCAGCTTTCATCCCAGCCGATGCCGACAGCGATCAGCGCGCCCCGCTGCACGAACTCGGGGTCGTTGATGATGAGGGGAAGCTTCGCGTCGCGCGCCGCTCGCACGATCGCGTCGAAGCCCTGAAACGCCGTATTGTCTCCGGTCACCCACAGGGCCTGCACGCCGCGCTGGGTCAGCACCTGCGCCGCCTGAAAAATCTCGCTTGTCCCGGTGATGGCAATCTCCTGCAGCTGGATGCCGCGCTCCTTGAACATGCCGCGCGCCACGCCCACCACCTTGACCGAGTTGGCTTCGGAGCTGTTGTAGAGCGTTCCGACCGCGCGGACGCCGGGCACGAGCCGCTGGATCGTGTCGATCGTGTCCTCGACCGGCGGGAACGAACTGACACCGGTGACGTGCGGCAGATGATCCGTCCGGCTCTTGCCTACGCCGGCCGCAATCGGGTCGTACACGAAGGTGAACACGACCGGCTTGGACCGGGCCACGGACGCCGCGGCAGTGAGCACCGGCGTCGTCAAGGCGACGATCACGTCGACGTCGGAACTGTCGTAGTTCTGAATCAGCAGCGGGATGTTGGCGAACTCCCCCTGGGCGTGCGACCGGCGGACCTCCAGGTTGACCCGCTCCTCGATGCCCTGCTCCTTCAGGCGGTCGAAGAGGCCCTTCATGCACATGTCGGCGGCTTCATCCGGCCCGAAATAGACAAGGCCGATCTTGTGTTCCATCACGGGGCCGCTCGAGGTGCCTCCGCACGCGGCGAGCGAGGCGGCCATCAGAAAAGCGAAAACCGGATAAATCGTCATTTCACACCTTTCTGCAATTTCCGGATCGCAGGGTCAAACTCGTCACCCGCACCTGACCCAGATCGCGACACTTCGCTCGAAAGGGACATTGCAAGGCCTGATTTTAACGGAGGCGCGCGGGCGCATCGATTGCACATTCCAGGCACATCACCCAATCCATACGATGAGAGCGAAAGTCATCCCGGGCCTCGCCGTACTGTGCCTGACGATTCCGTTGGCCGCGTCGAACTTCATCTGGCGTCGCTCGACCGAGAAGGTCGCCGCGGTCGATGCGCCGGTCGAATTGGACAATCCCGTGGAGGCGCGCCTGCGCGCGGACGTCGCCGCCATGCAGGCCTTCAGACCGGGCTACGCGTTCTGGCGCCACGTCTTCACCATTCCCGACGGATCGATCGCGTTTGGCAGCGCCGTTGACGGACGGCTCCTCGCGACATTTCCGGCAAAGGCAAAAGAAGACTGGACGCGCCGGGCCGCCTGGACCGATCCCACGAACGCCCGCATCCTCGACGGTCAATCCCTCGCGCGCAAATTGAGTGAACGGCGAGAGCAGGTGGCACTTCTCATCGAAGGCGCCGCCGGACCGGTGCTGCACAACTCGACGCGTGGAGATGCGCTCCTCATGAACGCGCCGAGATACGGTCAATTCCTCGCGGACTGGGGAGCTATCTACGAGCGGTTCGGCGTGCCCGCGGACCTCGGCCTGGCCCAGGTCATCTTCGAATCGGGCCTGAGCGGCACGAGGCGCTCGAAGGCAAACGCCATCGGCTTCTGCCAGTGGCAACAGAAGAACTGGAAGCGACTGGGCTACTTCTCACCGACCCCCATCCAGGACCGGAACCAGACAACGCAGGCACCCTACTGCGCCGCGTACCTGTCCGTCCTCGCGACAAAATACGGATCGTTCATCCCCGCGCTCTCCGAGCACAACGCAGGCGGCACGAACGTCGGGCGGGCGCTGATCGCCGGCGAGCAACTGGGTGCAGTGGACGTCCGCGCCCGATACTTTCACGGCTCGCGGCTGGCCCGCGACCTGCGAACGCTGCCAAGCAAGGATTACGAACAGGTCTACCGGAGCTATGGCTTCCGCTCATATCTCTACGCTGAGATGGTCTTTGGCAACACGTTCAATGTCAGAAGCGTCGTCACGTCGATACCCCAATCCTCGATTTACGCCATGCGCACGCCGCGCACGATTCCGCTGGCCGAGATCATCAAGCGCACGGGGCTCGCCGCGGACGAGGTGCGCCGCTTCAATCCGGCACTTGTCGACCGCGTGCCCGCACAAGCCACGCTCTACCTTCCGTCGTACGTCAGCGAGTTCGGTGACGATGTCGCGTTCTGGCGCCGGCCTGCCAACGCTTCCTACGTGACCGTTCTCGATGACTTCCTGCGCCTCGCCCCTGGCGTCGAACGATGGGACAATCCCGCTTTCGCGCCCGTGCTGGCGGACTTCAAACGCCGTTTCAGAGAAACGAACACCGAGGAAGGCGTGGTGATGGAAACCGTGCTCGCTTACGCGATGGACCAGGCATATACCAGCAGCCGGCGCACGCTGCTGGCTGAGTACAGGAACAGCTGGGAGGTCCGTTCGCTGATCGAGCGTGGCATGCTCGAGCTCGACGCAGTGGGTCAAGCTCCCATCTTGCGCACGGGTGCGCCAGCCTACTGAATCGTGACTTCAGTCACCCGCTATTGACAGGTCTCTCCATATCAGAAATCCAACTGCACGCTCAGCTTGAACAACCGGGCATTCAGAATGCTCAGCGGCACTTGCCAGCGCGCGTAGGCGCTGTTCAACGAGAGAACCGCGCTCGAATTGAAGATGTTATTGAGGTCAAAGTTCACAGCGGTACGCGCCCGGTTGAACCGGAACAGCTTGCTGAACCTGAGGTCGAGTGAATTGATCCGATCTCCGTACAACGTTCCGGGAGTGACGATGTTGATCGTGACGTTCTGGGCGTTGCCCGATAATGGCCGTCCGAGCGACGGCTGCACCTGCGCGTTGGTGGCCACATAGTTGGCCGGGATTATCGGTCCGGGCAGGCTCTGGAACGTGGCCGCGACATCGACGTCCACCTTCGGGATGGCGTAGGTGCCAAGAAGCTTGACTTGCGTCAGGAAAGTCGACTCGAGACGGCACATGTCGATGCTCTGCACGGCGCCGATGGGATTGACGTTTGAGGGGATGGCGCCGTACGGGCTCACAGTGTTCAAGTATTGCTGGACCATCGCGCAGTTGTCGGTGGTCGTCGCGCCGGTGCTCACGCCCCCCTGCATCATGACGCCCGGCTGTGGGCGCGCGTTGACGCTAAAGTCCACTCCGTTGAAGCTCTCGCTCTGGCCGTTCAGGTTGTCTGCGAACGTGACGAAGTTATCCACTTGGCCCACTTTGGTCGGGTTGAGGTCGTAGAGCCCGGACACCGTGTAGCCTCCCCCGTCGGGCAACCGGGCGTCGAGGGGCGCGACAATGCTGTACGGATTGTAGTCGGAGGGCGCCACGGCCCGATTCTGAATGACCATGAAGTTGTAGAACGAACGGCGGAAGTAGCCGACGTTCAGCCCGACGCGCGGCGCGAGCTGATGCTGCACGCTCGTCGAGAACTCCCAATCACCCGGACGCTTGTGCCAGCCGTTGAGCGTATCGGGGTCGGTCGTCGTGCTGGGAAGCAGACCGCCGAACCGCAGATCCGAGATCGTGCCGCACTCACCGTTGAGGAACGGGTTCAGGAGATCGCACTGCGGGATGTAGTCGCCGTTGATGCCCAGACCGGCTCGGTCGTCCCAGGACCGCGTCACGAAGTTGGCCAGATTGAAATACGGATTGCCAGTCGTGGGGTCGACCGCGAGCGAGTACTTGCTCAAGGTCGCTTTGAACGCCGTCTTGCCGTTGCCGAACACGTCATAGGCGAGCCCCAGCCGCGGCGACAGGTCTTTCCACTGGTACCAATCGGTCGGCTCGAACGTGATGTTGCGATTGGGCACGAGCGGCCCCGGTCCAAGGAACTGTTCCGGAAAGAACGTGTAGTAGTACTCGAACCGCACGCCTGCGTTGAACGTGAAGCGTTTGACCGTCCACTTGTCCTGGGCAAAAACGGCGCCTTCAGTCAGGTGGCTGCGGCGGGCGTTCGGCGTGGCGTACTGAGTGATCAAGTTGGGGATGGCGTTATTAAACCGGTAGCTCGTAGCGGATTCGACAGTCCTGTTCGCATTCAGGTTGTAGCCCGACAGATTGTTGAAGCCGGCCTTGAACGCGTGGGCGCCGGTCACGTAGGTGACGGCCGCCCTGGCCATGTACAGGTTCGGGCCCTCCTGGCGACTGAAGAGGAAGTTAGGGCCCTGTGCGATTCCGGCGCCGTGATACAGACGGTTGGACGACTGTTCGAGTACCGGTATCAACGTGTTCCAGATGTCGCCTTCGGGCCGGTATATCGTGCCCTCCGGCGGGATGACGTTGTAGAGGATCTCCGAGTGGTCGGCGAAATTGGCTTCGAGCAGAAGGCGGCTTCGCAGAGCCGACGACCAACCCGCCACCAATACTCTGTTTTTCGGGTACTCGAAGAAGCTCGCCGCCTCCGGGGACTGCGTGGACGTGCCGGTGCCCCACCCTCGTGGCTGCGTCTCACCGTAAAAGCTGAACTTGTCCCGGGACGTCGCTTGCCAGGTCAGGCGAGTGTTGAAGCTGGACTGGGTCGTCGGCGTGAAGGCCTGCCGACTCAGGTCCGGCTCGTAGAGCCAGCTGTTCGGGTTGCCGGCATTCTTGTTGTAGAAATTGTTGGCGAGGTAGCTGCTGTTCTCCTGCCAGCGTACCGAGGAGAAGAACCACAGCCGGTCGGTCTTGAGCGGTCCGCCTCCGGACCCGTTGAAGTCGTACAGACGTTTGAGCGAGTTCGGCTGGCCGAGGCCGGCGGCCCTGAGCTCGTCGCTGTAGTTGTCGGACTGGAAACTGGGACCGACGTAGGTGCCGAAAAACGAACCGCTGAACCGGTTGCCGCCTTCGCGCGGCACGTAGTTGATCTGGACACCGCTCGACTCCTGCTCGGCCGAGCTCCCGCCGTAGTCCACCGTGACTTCCTGTGTGGCGCCCATGTCTGGCTGAAGGCTGATCAGCTGTCCAGGCGAGCCGATATTCCGGAGGTTGACACCGTTCGCCGTCACGCGCATGTCGGTCGTGCGGCTGCCGTGGATGCCCAGGGACACGAGACCGAGCGTGTTGGCGCCGCCGACGTCCGGCGTCATGCCGGTCACGCCGGGGATGAGCACGGCGAGCTGCTGGTGACTGCGTCCTGCGGGAATGGCGTCCACGACGTCCTTCGAGATGACACGCTGCTGCGTGCTGCCTTGAATGTCGACGATTGGAGACTCGCCGCTTACGGTGACGGTCTCAGCCACGGAACCGACCTTCAGCTCGACGTTGATCGCGGCGGTGAACGATCCGGTGAGCTCGACATCTTCGCGTTTGAGGCTTGCGAACCCGCTGAGGGTGAACGTCACGTCGTAGACGCCCGGGCGCAGATCGACGATGCGGTACTGCCCGGTCGAATCGGTGATCACCGAGCGCGTTTTCTCGATCAGCGCCGGGCTGGACGCTTCGACGGTCACGCCAGGCAGGACGGCGCCTGACGCGTCCTTGACGGTTCCCGCGATGGAGGCCTGCGCAAGCACCTCGGCCGGCGCAAGCACGGCCACGACGAACACCACCGCTCTGACGACACGCATCATGGGTCTCCTTTGCCTCTCTCCTTGGCAGCAAATTATGGATTCTTGATTCAAAGCGGCCCATTATGGCCCTGAACCCGAAGAGCCGCAAGACGGGAACCGTCCCACATCCTGCAGAGCCCCCCTCCCCGCGCCCCTCCGCGCTTGACAATTCGCGGCGGCCGCGCATAATCGCGTGGCCTGAACTTGGTTGAATCTGAATCAAGAATCACCTGCCCCGAGGTCATCCACATGACGAAGCCGCTCATCTGCGCCGCGTTCATCGTGACCATCGGGTTGGGACTCGCGAAGGCGCAGCTGTTGACTGGCGGCCAGACACCGACCGAACGTCCCTTCTCGATCGTCAAGCTCGACCCCGCCCTGGACACCATCATCGATGCCGGCGCCAGGGCCGAGCTCCTGGGCGATCGATTCGGGCTGACCGAAGGTGCGGTGTGGGTGCAGGAAGGCGCTGGCGGCTACCTGCTGTTCAGCGACATGCTCGACAACGTCATCTACAGATGGGAGCCCAACAAGCCAATTACCGTCCACCTGGAAAACGCGGGATATACGGGGACGGACTTCCTCAATGTGGGTCAACAGACCCGGCGCGGCCGCTCGGCAGCCCTGCTGATCGGGCCCAATGGGCTGACACGCGACCCGCAGGGTCGGCTCGTCATCTGCGCCATGCCGGACCGGAACGTCGCACGCATCGAGAAAGACGGCACACGCACGATCCTCGCCGATCGGTTCGAAGGCAAGCGGTTCAGCGGCCCGAACGATCTGGTCATCAAATCGAACGGCTCGGTGTACTTCACCGACAGCAACTCGGGCCTGCGGGGCGCCGGCGCCAGCCCCGCACGCGAGCTGCCTTTCAACGGGTTCTATCTAGTGAAGGACGGCAAGGTCACCTTGCTCGACGAGAAACTTCGGGACCCGCCAGCGGGTGGCGGCGCGTTCCCGAACGGGATCACGTTGTCGCCGGACGAGAAGTCCTTGTACGTCACGCTCGGCCGGAAGATCATGCGCTACGAAGTCCGGCCCGACGACACCGTGGCCAATCCCGTCGAGTTCGTCCCCGACGTCCAGGGCAACGACGGCATGAAGACCGACAAGATCGGCAACCTGTACACCACCTCGGGCGCCGGCCCCGGCGAGGTGCGGATTTGGTCTCCCGAGGGGAAGCGACTCGGGACGCTGCTGCTCCCACAACGTGGCGGGGAACCGAGGCAGCAGGTGTGCACGACCAACGTCGCATTCGGCGACGCCGACAACAGAACGTTGTACGTCACGGCCTGCATGGACGTGTACCGGATTCGCCTCAAAGTCGCGGGGGTTCGCCCGGGTCCACAGTAGCAGGAGAAGACTCGGCACCACTCAATCAGGTGAGGACCAAGTTGAGGAGAGAACAAGCCATGGCACACATCAGCGCAACAAGGTCGCTTCAGGACTGCGAACAAGGAAAACTGACTCGGCGGCAGCTCATTCAGAGCCTGGCCTATACGGCGACGGCGGCAGCTGTGATGCGTGCTCCTGCGGAAGTCCAGGCTCAAGGATCCAACGCCAACGACAAGGTCCGGGCCACGCTCGAGACGCTGGTGCGCGATACGCCCGAAATCGGGCTGCAGGTGGCCGCCTACCTGAATGGCAAATTGGTCATCGATTGCTGGGCCGGTCAGGCCGATGAGGCGACCAAGAAGCCCGTCGATGGCGACACGATCTTCATGCTGTCGTCGACCACCAAAGGCGTGACGGCGACATGCATGCACATCCTCGCCGAGAAGCACAAGCTCGATTACGACATGCCGATCGTCAAGGTCTGGCCCGAGTTCGGCGCTCACGGCAAGGAGGCCGCTACCTTGCGTCACGCCCTCAGCCACCAGACCGGCGTCCCTCAAACACCTGTCGGGTACACGCCAGACTGGCTGGCCGACTGGGACAAGATGTGCCGCGGCATCGCCGACCTGACACCTATGTTCCCAATCGGCCAGCGGACCGCCTACCATTCGCTGAACTACGGCCACATCAACGGCGAGATCCTGCGCCGCGTCGATGGCCGCTCGATTGGCCAGTTTCTGCAGGACGAGGTCTGCAAGCCGCTCCGCACTGACGGCATCTTCCTGGGTGTGCCCGATAGCGAGCTGCGCCGCGTGGCCGTCCTCACAGACGGGCCTCCGGCGCCGCCGATTACGATGCCCGCATGGTCGGCGAACCTGCCGGTTCACACGTCGCCCAGGCCTTCAATCGACGCGAGATCCAGAAAGCCGCCGTTCCCGGTTCTGGCGGCATCATGAGCGCACGTGGGTTGGCTCGCCATTACGCCATGCTGGCCAACTGGGGCGAGCTCGACGGTGTCCGGGTCCTGCCCGAGGATCGCATCCGCGCGGGTATCGAGCTACAGACCTTCGAATGGGACGAAATCTACCGCGTGCGCGTGCGCCGCTCCCTCGGCTATCGGCGCGGCAGGGATTGCGGTCCGTTGGCGTCCCCGGAAGCCTTTGGCCATGTCGGCGGTGGCGGCTCCTTTGGCTACGCGGATCCGGCCAGGCGACTGGGCATCGGCTTCGCGAAGAACTACTTCACGTATAACACCGGCGGTGCTGTCAACCAGGGCCGACCCCCACGGTCTGCCTCAAACGTCGTGACCGACGCGATCTTCGACGCGCTCGGCCTTCAGCGTTAGCGTGCTCGAAAGGAGACTCTATGACGCGGAAGACGCTCGTCGGCGGTGGCGCCGCTGTGTTGTTGGGCATCCTGACTTTCGTCGCGCTGCAGGCGCTGCAGGCACAGCAGAGCGCTCCGAAAAAGGGCACGTTGACGGCTGAAGATCGCCTCGAAATCCAGGAGCTGCTGCATCGCTACATGTTCGTTCTGGACAGTTGTGACAATCACAACAATGGGTACGAATACGCCGACTTGTACACGCCAGACGGTACATTCAGCAACGAGTTCCACGGGCGCGAGCAGCTGGCAAGAGCAGCCGGCAGAACCTCCGATGGCAAGTGCAGCCCGATCCGCCTCCGCGGCTCGATGAATCAAATCCACCTCAATATGGGGGAAATCATCGAGCCAACGCCCGAGGGCGCCAAAGGCATCTCGTATCTTCTGATGGTCGACGGCCCGGCCAACGAGCTCTATTGGAGCGGCTGGTACGAGGACGTGTTACGTGAAGACGCCGAAAGGGTGGCGCTTCAAATCGAGGAACCACCTTGGCGGCACCAGAGTCGGTCTGCCGGCCGACCTTACTGCGGCACGTCAGCTGTGGGAACTCGAGCCAACGCCAGCAGGTAGCCGAACCCTCGTGGGCCGCGGCGTCGCTTCATCGCAGGCGATCGCTCGCGATCCGCTCAAATGGCTGGCCGAGCGCTGACTGCTATTGGGTAACTCATTCGCCAATGCGTCAGGGATGTCAGGCCGGTTGGACGTATCTGGAGGACGCAGTTATGAGACGGACCTTGCTTATCGCGGTCTCACTCGGCGCTTGTGTCCTGGCACTCGTCGTCGTTGAAGCGCAACAACGCGGCGATCCAGCGGCGGGAAGGGCCAAGACCCTCACGCCCCTCGACTACGTCGAAATCCGGCAACTGGCGGCCCGGTACGGACATGCGGTCGATCAGGGTGCTGACAATGGCTACGCGTACGCGGACCTCTTTGCCGCGGATGGTACGTTCGGTCAGACGCGAGGGCGGGACGAGCTGGCGAAGCTCGCCAAACAAACAGCTAAAGGTCCCCAAACCGCATGGCATTACATCGTCAACCACGTGATCGAGCCGACGGAAGACGGCGCGAAGGGCCAGGAGTACCTGGTTCATTTGAGATATGGCGAACCGGGCCAGCCGAACATCGTCTGGGGTGGCGGCCACTACGAAGACACGTACGTGAAGACGCCCAACGGTTGGCGTTTCAAGACCCGCCGATTCGTCCGATCCGAAGGAACACCGGAATCGCTGAAGCCGCAGCCGCCTTCACGCTGAGAGGAACGTCATGCTGAAACCAACGATGTTACTCAGTTTGATCCTTGGCATGAGCGTCGCGACAAATCCCGCCGCGCAAGATGGACGACCATCAGCAACGCCGCCATCAAGCGAACCGGCTCTGACGGCGCTCGACTACATCGAGATCGAGCAGTTGGTCTACAAGTACGGATGGGCGCTCGATAGCGGTGAGAACAATGGCTACGCCTACGCCGACCTGTACGCGCCGGACGGAACGTTCACCGGCACGAATCAGGGACCGAGCGGCCGTACCTATCAGGGCCGCGACAATCTCGCCGCGCTCGCCCGCGGCGGCCGAAGGGGTCCCTTCTACATCAGCCATCTCGTCACCAACGTCGTCGTCACGCCGACGACCGAAGGGGCAGTAGGAAGGGCGTACGTCGGGATTTTCGATCTCGGCGAACCAGGTAGCAAGTCGCCATCGGCGGGACACGGCGGTTTCTACGACGATGTGTATGTGAAGACGAGTGACGGATGGCGATTCAAGAAACGGTCGTACTACGAGTCCAGATGGGGTGAGCCGAACGTTGAGATTCCTTCGCCAATCCCGCCTCTGCGCGCATTGAAAGAAGCGAACGCTTCACCGGCTGCGGCCGCGAAGGGTCCGACGCTGACTGCTCAGGATTACGTCGAACTCCAGCAGTTGGTCGCCAAGTATCCCTATGCGCTCGACGTGAACAGCGACAACGGCCGGTCCTACGCGAATCTCTTCACGCCGGAGGGCTCGTTTGGCTGCGTTATGCCGAATGCAGGGCCTGGCACGCCTCAGCGATGCGTGACGGACTCAGGTCAGCTGACGCCACAGACCCGACCACGGGCGCAAGGGCACGACGCGCTGGCGAAGATGGTCGACACGGAAGAGCCTCACGGGCCCAACTATGCCCGCCATTTCATCTTCAACCACGTCATCGAGCCTACCGCGGGTGGGGCGAAAGGCAAGGAGTACGCAGCCGTCATCGATATCGTGCCCGGGCAGCAAGGGCAGCAGGCGCATTCAATCTATCTGGTTGGCCGTTACGACGACGAGTACGTGAAGACACCGCAGGGTTGGAGATTCAAGACCCGTGTGTTTACGGCGGCGGCTCGTCGTGAGCCGCCAGCCGCAGTGAAGTAGGCAGATTGGTCGATCCGTTCGACTTACGATGATGCGCGTCAGGGCGACCGACAAGACCAGAAGAGTCCCGGGCTCCGGAGGAGGACACATGGACCGACTGACTAACCTGGGGGGACTTCGTCCCCGCCGGACCCCCCTTACGCCGTCGCTCGCGGGGGCCCCTTTGCCCCGCTCCGCTCCCGCCTTCGCTGAAGCTACGGCGGGCCGCCGAAGCCTTGGCGGAGGCTGGCCGGCGGGGCGCGCCTTTGGCGCGCTAGCGAAACGCGCAGCGGCGAGTCTGGCTGTGATGGCCGTGTGGATCGCGTGCATCACGTTCGCACCGCTCGGACCAGGTGTCGTAGTTTCGGCGCAGGCGGCCAGCGAAGTGGTGGGTGCCTCAGGCGCGGTCAGCCCCATCGTGGCCAGCCTCGACAAATCGCTGGCATTCTATGTGGATCTTCTCGGGCTGAAATCTGACCCGCCGCGCACGGCTTCAGCCAAGGACACGCCAGTCCCTCCGATTCTCAAGTTGGAGGGCACCCCCAACGGATCCATGCGATGGTCGCACGTCACATTTCCCGGAACGCAGTGGTGGGCCGAGCCGCTGGAGTTTGGCGATGTCGACCGCAAACCGGTGCAGCCGCGCCTGCAGGATCCCGGTGCCGTGACACTCATTTTTTACGTCCGCGACATCGACAGCGTATTGGCTCGGCTGAAGCGAGCTGGAACACCAGTCGTGACGCCGGGCGGTTCGCCGTTGCTCTTGAATCCCGGAGTCGACAAGAGCCGCGCCGTGATCGTGAAGGATCCCGACGATCACTTCGTCCAACTGGTGCAACCTGATCCGATCCCAGCAGCGGCGCCGGCATCCGACGTGATTGATGGCCGCGTCCGTATCACCATCGGCGATACGGACAAGACCATGCATCTCTATCGCGACCTGCTGGGTTTCCAGCCAAGCGTGGGGGCATTCACGCGCGACAAAGCGTTTGCCGCCTTGACCGGGCTGGAGACGGCCCAGACCAGGGTGACCAGCGCGCGCATTCCGGGAGAGCCGCGGCTGATGTTGGAATTCATCGAGTTCAAAGGCGTTGATCGCAAGCCGCTCAGCACACGCATTTACGACCCGGGCGCGACGCGGCTCATGTTCATGGTCCGCAACATGGATTCCGCCGTGGACAAGTTCAAAAGCGTAGGAGGAACCGTTGTGTCGACGGATGGCACGCCCGTCAATCTGGGCCCGGGCGGTCCGTACCTCATCGTCCGCGACTTGAACAATTTCTTCGTGATCCTGCGAGAACGGCCGCCGCGCCCCTGACCCTTGGCCGCGCAACCGCGCGGCGCATGCTCATTCAATGCGCAGCTCTGGCGACTCGCGTTTGTGGAGCCGTACTCTACGGATTCGAATGGACGATGTACTCGCCGTCGGCCGCGTAATGGAATGCTGTCAGGCGGTTCGGGTCGTGCGGCGCATCCGCCCCCAGCTTCCCCAGTGCCACCGTGGGCCGGTTCGACGACCAGAAGAAGAACTTCAACGCGAGCTCGACGAGTTGCGGCACCGAAAAGTGCGCGAGCGCCTCGGCGCGCAGCGTCGGGCTCACCTCGCCGGGATGGAAGAGGAACGCGTCGTGCAGGCGAAGCGCGACCTTCTGCGCTGGGCTCAGCGAATGGCCCGTTTCGTACTCCCGGACCTCATCCATCAGGTCCCGTGAATCAGCTGGCCGCGCAACTGCGCGGCGCATGCTCATTCAATACAAGCAGCCCTGGTGACTTGCGTTGTGGAGCCGTATCGCTTCACTCGTCACATCGTCAATGAGCTTCTGACGGACCACAACCCGGCCGAGCGCTTTATAAACGTTGCTGAACGCGGAGTCGAGGAGGGTCCACTGGTTGCCTGCCGTTACGTCGTCCGCGCCAGACGTGATCTCCTTGTCGGCAGTGGCAGCACTGTGGTGCCGCGGTTTCGCGGCGGGTTGGAGATCGGGCGCGATGTCGAGCAGCGCGAGCACTCGAGAGTACGCCTCGTAGGCATGGAGCGCCCATACGAAATTGACGAACTCGCGCGGCGAAAGATAACGCGCGAGCTCAGTCTTCTGCTCGTCGCTGATTAGGTGGTGATCGAGATGATATTGCTCGGCGAAGGACAACGCGGCGCGCTCACGATTGGAGAACGCTGCGCTTGCGCGCCAGCCTTCGAGCTCTGACAGCAGCGTGGCGTCCACGCCAGCCAGCCCGGCGCGGGCGCCCATCAGCTGTGCCTGCCGAAGGTGACAGCACTCCAGCAGCCACGGGTCTGAGATGCGCTCTGCGACGGCGAGCATTTCGCGCAGAACCTCGTCGACGTCGGGCTTGAGGCCGATCACCGCATCGCGTTCAGAAACCGAGTCATCTCGAACCGGCAGCCATGTCATGTCACTACCACACCAGCTTGGCCAACACGTCGCTCTCCCAACCACGCTCGCGACACCCGCGGCCGGAATCCATGAGGCGGTCGACCTGAACAGGCTGGAGTTATACACCCGGAACATCGGCACGTCGAGATATTCAAAGGCCGTCGAAATTGCCGCAGGCAGTTGCGACGAAACCCGTGAGTCCGACGTCGCTCGTCATCGGACATCTTTTTCGGCCGGATCGTGCTGTTCCGAAGACCTCCGGTGTGTTGACACCCCGGCTGGACCGGCGTATACCGTTGGTCTCGTGCGTCATGCCCGCCTGACTCTTGTGCTCGTCGTCGCGGCGGTTCTCGCTGGCGTGCTCGCAGGGCAGCGCGGCGCGCTCGGTCTGAAACGCGAGTCAGCATGAAAGGCGGGTTATGAACGACATCACACGCAGGCAGTTCATCGAGAGCGCAGGACTCGTCGCGTCGGCGTCGGCGCTCGCCGGCGCTGCCCAGCAGACAGCCTCGGCCCAGGCGCCGTCCCGAAAAACGAGCCGTGCGCGCGATCTCGCCGATCCCGAGCTCGAAGCCATGTTCCATCGCTGCTCCAACACCGGACGGTGGGGCGCCGATGATGAGCGTGGCACGTTGAACTACATCACCGCCGAAAAACGGAAGGCCGCGGCGACGCTGGTCCAGACCGGCGAGGTCGTGTCGGTCGGCCGCGATCTCTCAACGGTCCAGAGCAAGACCAACGGGCGGCCTGTCGTGCACATGATGATGTTCAGCGACGACGGCAGCCCGAGCTGCGGCGACTTCATGGGCTTCGCGCCGCACGGCATGGTGGTGACGCACATGGACGCGCTGTGCCATTTTTCGTGGGAAGGGCGGCTCTATAACGGCCGCAAACGCGCTGAATCGATCGCCGCGTCCGGCGCGAAGTTTGGATCGATCTACGCCCAGCGGCAGGGAATCTTCACCCGCGGAGTTCTGCTCGACGTTGCGGCTGCACGCGGAGTGAACTGGTACCAGTCCGACGAGTATGTCACGGTCGCGGATTTCGAGGCCGCCGAGCAGCGCCAGCACGTTCGCGTCGAATCAGGCGATGCCATCTTCGTTCGAACGGGCATGGAACGGATGGAGGCCGAGCTCGGCGAGCAGGACATTTATCCGCGAGCCGGGCTCCACGCCGAGTGCGTCGAGTGGATGCACAACCGCCAGGTGTCGGTGTACGGCGGCGACTGCATCGAAAAGCTGCCCTATCCGAGCCAACGTTTCCCTTCGGCCATGCACATGATCGGGCTCGCCTCGATGGGGTTGCCGGTGCTGGACTGGCCGTCGCTCACCGAGCTCGCGCAAACCTGCGACCGTCTCAATCGCTGGGAGTACCTGTTGACCACGGCGCCGCTGCGACTGCCAGGAGGCACGTCCGCGCCGATCAATCCGCTGTGCGCGTTCTGATGCCGGCACGTGTTCCCACGGATGTCCGAACCGGTGTTCGGCCCGGGTCGGCGTCGGATCCCGAAGTGAGGCCGGGAGGATGGAACGATGGCAGCCGCTGTTGACCGCCGACGATCGGCTCGGCATCTTCGATTTGCGGTTGTCGAAGATCTTCCGGATGGGCACGGACGGGCGGTACCGAACCTCGATCAACTTCGACCTGAACAACGCCTTGAATGCGAACTATGAGCTGGCAGTGAACAACACGTCCGGGCCCAGCTGGCAAAACCCACTCAACATCATGGACGCTCGGCTGTTCAAAATCAGCGCGCAGTTCGACTTCTAGTCTTTTCCGGCGGCGGGGCCTTCGTCACGGTTCCGTCGCTCCTCGTTTCCTCACTTGACAACCGACACCATCCGGCCATCCGGTCCGGGGACGATTCCCTGAGCTTTCAGTCGAATCTTGTACACGGCATCACACGCGGAGACGTACAGAATCCCGCCCGTCGCCGCCGAACGCAAGGTTCGTCGCACAGATTTGCCGCTTGGGCTCGGTGCCGCCGAGGATCGGCAGGTCGAGGAATCCCAGCAGCTTGCCGGACGGCGAGGTGATGCGGATCACGCCCGGGCCGGCGCCGCTTGTCGAGTAGATGTTGCCCTTCTTGTCCACTTTCATACCGTCGATGATGCCTTCGCCCTCCCCGAACAGTACCCCGTTTGCCAGCGTGCCGTCAGCTTGGACGTCGAACCGTTTGAGCTGTGTGAGCGCGCTCAGAGTACACGTGTTTTTCGTCGGGCGAGAAGACGATGCCGTTCGGGCTGGCGCCCAGGGTCTGCCCATCTAGCGCCATGGTCACCTTCCCGTCTTCCCAGCGCCACACATGATTCGGCATCTGTTTGAGCGGACTCCGACCGCCGTCGCGAAGGCCGACGTCGCTGTCGGCGATGTAGATGGATCCGTCTGACTTGATGGCGATGTCGTTCGGTCCGTTGAAGTGCTTGCCTTCGAAGCCGTTTGCCAGAACGGTGCGGGTGCCGTCCTGCTCGAGTCTTTTGACGGCGAGATCCTGACCGGCGCACCATACCAGCCGCCCCTGCGCGTCCAACGTGGCGCAGTTTGGTCCGATGATGATCACATGGGTCCGGCCGGCCCTGGTCTGCAGGCCGACGCGCGAAGGTTCGTCGCCGCTGTAGCCGGCCTTCTCCATGAAAACCGAGACCTTGTGATCCGGCGTGATCTTGTACATCACGTTGTCGATCAGGCTGCTGAGGAGCAGGTAGCCGCTCGCACTCTCGCGGATCCAAAGCACGCCTTCGTTGATGCCGAATCCGCTGGCCATCAGCTCGATCTTCGCGTCGGCGGCGACAATCGTATCGAGCTCCGGGTCGACTCGCCTGATGCTGAAGGGCTTTGGTGCCGGCGCAGGACCGTCGCCGCGCATCTGCGGTCCAGCCAGTTGCGGCGGTCTGGGCGCACCGGCTTGTCCCTGCGCGGCGAGAACGCCGATGCCGACGTACATCACCAACGCGGCGAGAGAAAGAACCCTAGCGAGAACCTTGATCATGGTGTCCTCCGCCCGACGAACGTCGCGCTCGAGCGCGTGGTTCTGCGCCCTTTGCTGGACAGGGCGAATTGTACACCGATAAAACGGCCCTCCAGCCCGGTCGAGGCCGGACAGTTTCGGGATTTGGCTCGCACCAGAGGAGATGGGATGCTGTCGGAAATTCGCTGACGGAGAGCGGCGCCTCTCACGAGAGAAGATACGCCCAGGCGAATCCGCTCTTGGAGAGCGGCAGTTGCCGGATGCGCTTCCCGGTTGCCGCGAAGATCGCGTACGCCACGGCCAGAAGGCAGCGTGGGCAAGCCTTCAGCCTTGTCCGTTCAACGCGCCGCATTCCTGCGGAACGGCAGCAGCGATCGAAGACGCTCTTCACGAAGGTAGATTCCCGCCCAGAGGAGCAGGCACGTCGACAGCGGAACGAGGGGCGGGATGAGTTCTCCCATCCGGACATACGAGGCGATGGCGCCGCCGAGATAGCCCGTGAGCAGCACCGTGCCCAGGACCGCCGTCGGTGGAATCAGGTACAACACGATGCACGCGAGCTGGAGCAGGCCGATGCCCCGGAGCGCGCTCACCGAGTAGCCGATCCTTCCCCACTCCTGGACGTACTCCGGGTCTGCCGTCAGCTTCCACCTGACGCTCGACAGCACCACGAAAACGCCCAGACCTCCAACGCTCCATCCAGCCAAGACCAGCCACCGCTTCCACCGCGTCGCGTCGCGTACCTGAACCGCAGCGGCACTCATGATTCCCTCTCCTCTACAACAGAATCTGCTACATGTGATAGCGCCGTCGCCAACGTTCTTCGGGACCGTGTCGGCGACTCCGACGCACACGACGCGCGGCTCCAGCGCGTGCGATCAGAAGCTCGCCCAGACGGGATCGTCGCGCCACGGTACGCGGCAAGGTTTCTGTCGTTCGAACAGTCGAAGGTTTTCGGCCATCGCCACTGCGAGATTGCGTCGGCCCCCTTGTTCGACGCCGGCGATGGCCTCCCGCTGCCAAGCCACGGCTTGCTCGTACTGGCCCGACTCGGCAAACGCCATCGCCATCGTCTCGCGCAGGTCGTTCGACGACGCTCCCCCCTTCTCCCGGACCAGCCGCTGGGCCAACGCCAGCGCCCGCCGACCATCGCGGACTCGCTCGGCGGGCGCTGCGGCAAGCAAGCGCGCCAGCGCGTGTGGGAACTCTGTGCGGTCGGGATACCGGTCCAGATCCTCCAGGAGCGAATCCCGCGCCGCCTCGTAGCGCTTCAACCGGACGAGCGCGAGCGCGTAGCCGAACCGCGCCTCCCCGATGCGGGGATCCATTTTGATCGTCTCGGCGTACTCTCGCACCGACTCGTCGACGCGTCCACGCCGCCGCAAAGCATTGGCCAGCTGCACGCGGGCTTCGAGGTAGGTCGGGTCGTACCGCACGGCGGCAGCGAATCGCTCGATGGCCAGGTCGAATTGACCGTCCGATTGAAGCAGCACAGCGAGGCTGTAATGGGCGCCGGCAAAGTCGGGTGAACGGCGCAGGACTTCTTGGAACTGCGACACTGCACTCGCGATGTCTCCCGTCAGGGATAGGGCTGTGGCCATCTTGTGCCTGATCGAAAGGCGATCGGGCTCCAGCTCGACGCCTCTCTGGAAAGCAGCGACCGCTGCCTTGAAGTCGCCCGCGGCGATCGCGCGATCACCGCGGGCCTCGAAGAGCGCCGCGCTGTGTAACGACTCGGTCAGGTCGCGCATCAGCGGGTCGGGCGGGCCGATCTCGACCTCGCCCCGCTGGCGCAGGTGTGCTTCAGCCTCGTCCACCTTGCCCAGGCCGCGATAGGCGAGCGCGAGCGGGTAGTGCACGATAGAGGCGCGCCGGTCCAATGCCAGGGCGGCTTCGAAATGCTCCACGGCACCGGCGTAGTCGCGGCTGGCGAGTGCGGCGCGGCCCAGACCCACTCGTGCAGCGACCAGCCGCGGCTGAAGCGAGAGGGCTTTCGAAAAAGCCGAACCGGCTTGTTCCAGGCGGCCTTGATTGAGAGCGGTATCGCCTAGCCAGATCAGCGCGGCGACGTCGTCGGGCCGCAGTTGGAGCGTTCCCTCGAAAAGCAGCGCCGCCTTGGCGGTGTCGCCCTGAACCCGGTACAAGTGGCCCAGATAGTACGACCAGCGTGGGTCGCCCGGCGCGAGCGCCTGCGCGTTCGAATAGTACGGCTCGGCTTGGGCAGCGAATTCGGCCGCCGTGAGCAGCTTGCCCAACTCACCGTAGGCGGCGCCCAGCTCCGCGCTCGAGCCCGTCGATTTCTCGATCAGCGCCATGAGCGACGCGAACTGTTCGTTCAACTGCAGCCGCACGGACGGCGACGCGCGCGAAAGATCGGGCAGCGCGACCGGGCGCAACGCTTGACGGTCCGTTGCAGCGGCCTCAGGAGTTGTCGCACCCTGGTTCGTGGAAGAGCAGCTCACTACGAAAGCGAGCCATACGATCAACACCACGCTGAGTGCACGGTGCGAAACTCGCCCCGGCCGCTCGTAGCGCAGGCCTTTTTGCCTGCAGTCGGCCGCGGGGCTACTATTGATTTCGCAACGCGCGCTTAGTGGTCCCCGCTGGAGCGTCACCGCCCGCTTCCTTCCTCGAGCGTGGTGTAGCGATCGATGCCGACGTCCGACCACTCCTCAGCACGACCGTCGGGCCAGACGACCCGCACGCGCCCGAGCACAGTCGATGCGCCAAGACCGACGAGCACTCGCGGATCGTTGGCCGAGGCATAACTTCCATCGGCCCTAGCGCGGCGCCACAGCACGGGTCGGCCGGTCCGACTGATCGCCACGCGGGCACCAAGCATGTCGCGGGGAGCGTCCTTTCCGAGAAGCCTCAGTCCCAGCCAGTGGTTCCGATTGCCGATCTGGTTCAACAGCAGCGTTGGCGTTCCATTATTGTTGCCGACGAGGACATCGGTGTCTCCGTCGTTGTCGATATCTCCGAATGCGGCTCCCCGGCCACTTCGAGCACGTCGAAGGCCGGACCGGCACGCGCGGTCGCATCCTCGAAACGCACTCCACCGAGATTGTGAAACAGCTGCTTACGTTGGCGGAGGGGAAACGGGTCGTCCTTCAGCGCCGGCGAGCCGATGGTCTGCACGGCGCCGTTGACGATGAGCAGGTCCAGCACGCCATCGTTGTCGAACATCGAAAAACGCCGTGCCGAACCCCGTGTATGGCAGGCTGGGCGCGCCCAAGCCGGACCGGGCGCTCTGGTTTTCGAATACTCGCGGAGCCATCATTGACGTACAGGTCGAGACCCTCGCCGGTGAGATTGGCCACAACGAGATCTTCGTCCCCGTCATCGTCGACATCGCCGGCGTCGACGCCCATTCCCGCTTTGGCTTTGCCGCCGGGACCGAGCGCCACTCCTGCCAGCAGCGCCGTGTTCTTGAACGTGCCGTGGCGTTGGTTGATCCAGAGCTGATTGGCGTCGCCATCATTGGCGACATAAAGGTCGATCCAGCCATCGCCATCGAAGTCGGCGGTCGTCACGCCAAGCGCCGGACCAAACTGCGTCGCCATTCCAGCGGCACGCGTGACATCGGCGAATGTCCCATCGCGGTTGTTGTGGTACAGCTTGCTCGGCTGCGCCCGATACACGCGCGGCGCGCAGTAAGCGCGTTTGCCGGACATCCCGAAGCATGGTGTGTTCGTCGCCGACGTCCCAGTTGAGATAGTGGCCCACGTACAGGTCGAGCCAACCGTCGCGGTCGTAGTCCAGAAACGTGGCCGGCACGCTCCAGCCGTCGTCATCGACACCGCTCTGTCTCGACACGTCGGCGAAGCGGCCATGGCAATCGTTTCGAAACAGCTGATTACGACCGAGCGCGGTGACGTAGAGATCGGGGCACCCGTCGTTGTTGGAATCCCCGACGGCGACGCCCATGCCGTAGCCGGTTGTCTTGATGCCACTCACCTCGGTGACATCGGTGAATCGCACGACATGGCCTCCGTCGGGACGGATCTCCAGGTCGTTTCGAAACAGCCGGCCTGTCAGTGGCTGCGACAGTCGAACCGGGAACATGGGTGTGCCCGAATCGAATTTTTGTCCCTGGACCAGGAATGCATCGAGGTCGCTATCGTTGTCGAAGTCGAAGAGTGCGACGCCTGGGGCAATAACCTCGGGGTAGTAGAACTCGCCCGTCATGCCGTTGAAGTGGACGAACTCGAGCCCCATGGAGGCGGTGGCGTCGGTGAACCACGCAGGTTCAGGCGAGTGATCGTCTCGAGGAGATGATCCGGCTCGGGTGCTACCTCGGTCGCTACCGCACGAAACCAGCCAGACACAGGCCCCCAGCGAGGCGACCGAACGCAGGGTCACGAGACGAGACGGTACAGACGCCGTAAACCCGCGTCGCAAAAGCAGCGAAATCGCACTGAACATGATCAGACCCATCATCTTGTCTGCCGCTACCAAAATCAAAACATCATCATCTTGAATGGACGCTGCGATCCAAAAGTGTGCATTTGGTCTGCACACCGGCGGGTCAGGCGTTTCTCGTAGCTGTACTTTTCCTCTTGCGGGCCGGCGCATGCCGTGGTACGGTCCGGCGCAACTAAACTCCGCACGGATCGGGAACCCGTACACACCTCCACAGGAGGGAGCATGAAGCCATTCAGGCTCGGGTCGCTCGTCGTCGCACACCTTCTTCTCCTCTCAACGCTCGCGCGCGCACAAGGATCCATCGCTGGCGTCGTCAAGGACTCGTCTGGCGCACTGCTGCCGGGAGTGACGGTCGAAGCCGCCAGCCCGGCGTTGATTGAAAAAACGCGCTCGGTCGTCACCGACGGGACGGGACAGTACAAGATCGTTGACCTCCGTCCCGGCACGTACACGATCGCCTTCACGCTGACTGGTTTCAGCACCGTCAAGCGGGAGGGCATTGAGATCGCCGGATCGTTTGCCGCGACCGTGAATGCGGACTTGAGTGTCGGTTCAGTGACAGAAACCGTCACCGTATCGGGCGAGTCGCCAATCGTGGACATTCAAAGCACCAAGCGCAGCAACGTGATCCCGGCCTCAGTGGTCGATTCGCTTCCGACCTCGAGGAGCCAATACACGATGGCGGTGCTCCTCCCCGGGGCGACGCGAACTGGAGGCCTGCAGGACGTTGGCGGCACGCGGACCATGCAGATTACGACCTTTTCGATCCACGGCAGCCGCCCGTTCGACCAGCGCCTCATGATCAACGGCATCACGTCCCGGAACTTCCTCTCGTCGGCCTGGGCCAGCAACTTCGTGCCCGACATGGGGACAGCCGCAGAGACCGTGCTCGAGTATTCATCAGGGACGGCCGACTCGGTCGGCGGCGGCTTGGGCATCAACGTCATCCCGAAGGAAGGCGGGAACAAGTTCGTGGGGTCGTTCTTCATCACGGGCGCCAACGGCTCGTTTCAGGGGAATAACTATACCGATGAGCTGAAGGCGCAAGGTTTGAGCTCGCCAAACGAGCTGAAACGCGTCTACGACATCAACCCGTCGGGCGGCGGGCCGATCTTTCGCGACAAACTGTGGTTCTACGGTTCGCTGCGCTTCCAGGAAAGCTCGTACTACCCGGCCGGCGGCTTTGCCAACGCGAATGGCGGCGATTTGACAAAGTGGACCTACGTGCCGGACCCGTCGACACCCGGGGAAGGCCGGTTGACCATCAACCCCAGCGGGAGTGTGCGGTTGACTTATCAGGCGACGCCACGCAACAAGATCGCGTTCTCGGCCGAGCCGCAGAACCGGCATTGGATCAATGGGCTGAGCGCCTCGTTTTCACCTGAGATCTACCCGGATTGGCAGTTCAACCATGAATCGTTGACGACCGTCGCGTGGACGTCTCCCGTGACGAGCCGGCTGCTGCTCGAGGCGCGGTTTGCCGATCACGCCGAGGGCTTCGTGGACAAGTACCCGAAGAGGGCGACCCGTACCGGCGCGCGATCCCGGTGCGGGATCTGAATACCGGGTTCCTCTACCGCGGAAAAGGCTATTGTTGCCTGCCGGTCTTCTTCGGCACGCAGAACGCGCCGTTCACCATGCAGGCTTCCGCGACCGTTTCCTACGTCACCGGCTCGCACGCCCTGAAGGTGGGTTTTCAGAACGACTTCGGCAGCATTACGCAATCGCAGTTCGACAACGAGCAGGGGCTCTTCTATCAGTTCTCAGGAGGGATTCCGGATCAATATGGACGATCGTCAACCCCCATCTCGCTCCAGCAGCATGCGCTGCCGTTTACGCAGAAGGCGCATCTGTCGGCGGACATGGGTATCTACGCCCAGGACAGGTGGACGATCAAGCGCGCCACGATCAACGCCGGCGTGCGGTTCGATTACTTCAAGAACAATTTTCCCGAGCAGGTCCTCGGGCCCGCGTCGTTCGTTCCCGACCGCAATCTCGTGGTCCCGGAAACCTCCTACGCCAACATGAAGGACATCACGCCGCGCGTCGGCGTCGCGTACGATCTCTTTGGCAACGGGAAGACCTCGCTGAGGAGCAGCTGGGGCAAGTACATGATCGGCTTGAGTCCCCTCGCGGGCAACCCGATCTCGTTGCTCGCCTACACTGCGAACCGGAGCTGGACCGACGCGAACGGAAATTACAATCCCGACTGTAATCTTCTGAATACGAGCGCGCAGGATCTGCGTGCGAGCGGCGGGGATTTTTGCGGCGCGCTGGATAACGCGCTCTTCGGGCAGCTCCGCCCCAGCGCGGCGATCGACCCCGACACCTATACGGGATGGGGTAACCGCCCGTGGAACCAGGAATTCTCCGTCAGCGTCCAGCAGCAGGTGGCGGCGCGCGCCTCGGTGGATGTCGGCTACTTCCGGCGCTGGTTCGGCAACTTCACGGTCGTCGACAACCGGGCGGTGGGACCGAGCAACTTCACCCGCTACAGCATCACGACGCCGGTCGATTCGCGCCTGGAGTTGAGCGGACAGACGATCACCGGCTTCTACGACCAGACCAGCAACATCGGGCTGGTCGACAATTACACGACCTTTGCCGACTCTTACGGGAAGCAGATTGAGCATTGGAACGGCTTCGACTTCTCCATCAACGCGCGGCCGCGCGACGGCGTTGTGCTGCAGGGTGGATACAACATCGGGCGGACGACGGTCGATAACTGCGACTTGAGGGCGTCCCTCCCGGAAATCACGATTCTGCCGGCCAACGTCGCGCCGCGACAAGGCCAGCCGGCCACCACCGGCCTTACCGCCATTCCCGACAGCCAGTGTCACGTCGACACGGCGTTCCTCCAGCAGTTCAAGTTCCTTGGGGCATACCTGGTGCCCAAGATCGACGTGCAGTTCGGCGTGACGTATCAAGCCACGCCGGGCCCGGAGATCGCGGCGAACAACGTCATCACGCCGAGCCAGACAACCCCAGTGGTGCCGCTGAACGGCGGGCGGCTGGTCAACGTCGTCGATCCAGGCCAGGATTTTCTCCAGCACATCCAGCAACTGGACCTGCGAGTGTCGAAGATCCTCCGGATGGGCCGGACCCGCATGGCCCTGAGCATGGATCTGGCCAACGTGTTCAACGCCAACTACACGCAGCTCATCACGACGGCATACGGCGGGCGCTGGCTGGCGCCGACGAGCATCATGGACGCGCGTCTCATCAAGCTCGGCGCCCAGTTTGATTTCTAGCGGGGAGTTCTTCAGGCACTGTCGAGTTGACGGGGATCGGGCGTGACGATCCCCGTCATGTCGGGTCTGGCTGACTGTTTCAACGCCATTTTTCGGGCTGACGGAAACGGCGCGACGGTCCGAGATGCTTCCCGCCACGGGGCGCGTTGCTGGCTCAGGATTGCGCAGTCGCCTCACGAATTTCCAAAACGGCATTCGCTCTCAGAGGTTCGGTTCACGCAGCCGGCCTAACGGCAGGCCTAGACCTGCTCGCTAGACTAGACTACTTCGTGGTGAAGAAATGATCGCGTAACTCGCTGACTGGTACCGATGCCCGGCGGCCGGCCGTGACCGAACGCTCGATTCTGCGATTGCGACGATCGATCTGATCGTACTAGACTGCCCGCGCACGATGATGCAGCAAAGGAGCGGGCATGGTTCAGCGCCGACAACGCGAGCGGAGTCTGTTCGAAGTGTTGTTGCCCGATGGCCACAAATTGTGGCCCGACTGGTTGCGCAAGATCGACACGCTGCTCGAGGACGAGGCCGTGATTGAGGTCGTCGCACAGGCGTTGGAAGCGCGGTGGCCGCAGAGCCGACGGCGCGGGCGGCCCGGGACACCGGCGGAGGTCGTGATCCGGATGCTGATCCTGAAGCATCTCTTCGACTGGAGCTACGACGACCTGGAGCGCGAGGTGCGCGCCAATTTGGTGTATCGGATGTTCACACGCATCGACGCCGGCGACGTACCCGACGCCAAGACGATTCTGAAGATCGCGCGCGCGCTCGGCCCGGAGATCATCCAGCAGCTGCATCGACAGGTGGTCGAGGTCGCCAAGCGTGCCGGGGTCACGCACGGTCGCCGATTTCGCGTCGACACCACGGTCGTAGAAACGAATGTGCATTATCCGACCGACAGCACGTTGCTGCAGGATGGCGTGCGCGTGCTGACCCGCACCCTGCAGCGAGCCAGTACGGCCTTGGGCGATCAGGCGGGGCGGATTCGCAATCGGCTGCGGAGTGTGACCCGGCGCGTGCTGATCATTGGGTACGAAGCGCGATCGCCCAAGACCCGAGCCGCCATGGTCAAGAGTTATCGAACCCTGATGGCCACCACCCGCGCCGTGCTGCGTGATACGGCCACGATGGTGCGGCGGCTGGGGCAACGGGCCCGCACGGCCAGTCCGCACCTCCGACCGATATTGCAGCGCGCCCAGGACGGGCTGTCGGCGATGCGGCCGGTGGTCCAGCGGGTCGTCGATCAAACGCGCGCGCGCGTCCTCGGCGGTGACACGCACGTCCCCGACAAAGTCCTCAGCCTCTTCGAACGGCACACGGTGACGATTCGCAAAGGCAAGATCGCCACACCGAACGAGTTCGGGAACCTGGTGACCATTCAAGAAGCGGAACATCAGATCGTGACCGCCTTCGACATTCATGCGGGGCGTCCGGCCGACGTCACGTTGTGGACCCCGGCCTTGGATCGGCATCAGGCCATCTTCGGTCGGGCGCCGGATCTGGCCGCCGGCGACCGCGGCTTCAGCTCGGTCAGGAACGAACAGGCGGCGGTTGACCGGGGCGTGCGACGCGTGGTCTTGCCGCGGAGCGGCCCAAGTCGCCGGCCCGGCGCGCCCATGAACGTCAACGCTGGTTCCGCCGCGGGCAACGCTGGCGCGTCGGCTGCGAAGGCCGCATCAGTGTGCTCAAACGACGACATGGCCTGCGCCGTTGTCGCTACCATGGCGTCGACGGGATGCACCGATGGGTCGGCTTCGGCGTCATCGCTGACAATCTGATGAACATCGCGACCTTCACACGTGCGCGGGCCATCTCATAGAGAAACGAGACCAATGACACGATCGGTCAGCAAACCGGCCGCTCGATCGCGGACAGAACTGCTCGCGAGCGGTCATTTCTTCACCGGAAAGTAGACTAGCTACTTCGTGGTGAAGAAATGACCGCGTAAGTCGCTGACTGGTACCGATGGCCGGCGGCCGGCCGTGACCGAACGCTCGATTCTGCGATTGCGACGATCGATCTCGACGTACTAGACTGCCCGCGCACGATGATTCATCAAAGGAGCGGGCATGGTTCAGCGCCGACAGCGCGAGCGGAGTCTGTTCGAAGTGCTGTTGCCCGATGGGCACAAATTGTGGCCCGACTGGTTGCGCAAGATCGACACGCTGCTCGAGGACGAGGCCGTGATTGAGGTCGTCGCCAGGCGCTGGAAGCGCGCTGGCCGCAGAGCCGGCGGCGCGGGCGGCCCGGGACACCGGCGGAGGTCGTGATCCGGATGCTGATCCTGAAGCATCTCTTCGACTGGAGCTACGACGACCTGGAGCGCGAGGTGCGCGCCAATTTGGTGTATCGGATGTTCACGCGCATCGACGCCGGCGACGTGCCCGACGCCAAGACGATCCTGAAGATCGCGCGCGCGCTCGGCCCGGAGATCATCCAGCAGCTGCATCGACAGGTGGTCGAGGTCGCCAAGCGTGCCGGGGTCACGCACGGTCGCCGATTTCGCGTCGACACCACGGTCGTAGAAACGAATGTGCATTATCCGACCGACAGCACGTTGTTGCAGGACGGCGTGCGCGTGCTGACCCGCACCCTGCAGCGCGCCAGTACGGCGTTGGGCGATCCGGCGGGGCGGATTCGCAATCGGCTGCGGAGTGTGACCCGGCGCGTGCTGATCATTGGGTACGAAGCGCGATCGCCCAAGACCCGAGACGCCATGGTCAAGAGTTATCGCACACTGATGGCCACCACGCGCGCCGTGCTGCGTGATACGGCGACGATGGTGCGGCGGCTGGGGCAACGGGCCCGCACGGCCAGTCCGCACGCTCCGACCGATCTTGCAGCGCGCCCAGGACGGGCTGTCGGCGATGCGGCCGGTGGTCCAGCGGGTCGTCGATCAAACGCGCGCGCGCGTCCTCGGCGGTGACACGCACGTCCCCGACAAAGTCCTCAGCCTCTTCGAACGGCACACGGTGACGATTCGCAAAGGCAAGATCGCCACACCGAACGAGTTCGGGAACCTGGTGACCATTCAAGAAGCGGAACATCAGATCGTGACCGCCTTCGACATTCATGCGGGGCGTCCGGCCGACGTCACGTTGTGGACCCCGGCCTTGGATCGGCATCAGGCCATCTTCGGTCGGGCGCCGGATCTGGCCGCCGGCGACCGCGGCTTCAGCTCGGCCAGGAACGAACAGGCGGCGGTTGACCGCGGCGTGCGACGCGTGGTCTTGCCGCGGCGCGGCCCCAAGTCGCCGGCCCGGCGCGCCCATGAACGTCAACGCTGGTTCCGCCGCGGGCAACGCTGGCGCGTCGGCTGCGAAGGCCGCATCAGTGTGCTCAAACGACGACATGGCCTGCGCCGTTGTCGCTACCATGGCGTCGACGGGATGCACCGATGGGTCGGCTTCGGCGTCATCGCTGACAATCTGATGAACATCGCGACCTTCACACGTGCGCGGGCCACCGCATAGAGAAACGAGACCAATGAAACGATCGGTCAGCAAACCGGCCGCTCGATCGCGGACAGAACTGCTCGCGAGCGGTCATTTCTTCACCGGAAAGTAGCTAATCACCACTGAGGACACCGAGGACACGGAGGTTCAATCGGACAAGGGTGATCCTCCGCGTCCCCTGTGTCCTCCGTGGTGGAGAGTTCTTCACCGCAAAGTAGACTAGGCAGCAGGCACCATCAGCGAAACCAACAATTGTCGAGCCTATTCGATTGAACCGGACTTCCGAAAGGTCCGGCTGAAGCCGGACACTACCTACTACACGGAAACGCAAAAACTGCTTCGAAGAGCGCGACACGCGTACGCACCACACCAACGGTAAACGGCAGCCGAAAGCTGTTGACACGTTCCGGGCTGGGCCGTAGCGTTCAGCAATGACTGCTCGGGCCATCACAGGTCCGGTGGTACGCGGTGGATTGGTCACTGCGGCATGGGTATTCTTCGCCGCGGGAAGTGCCACCTCCCAACGCCCGTCGCCGGCACGCTCGCCGATCGAGATCGCCGAGCAAGGCAGCTTCATGGTTGGCGGGACGGTGGTGACCCATCCCGGGACCTTCGATCCGGGTGACCCGAACCCGACTCCGGCCGGTCAGACCGTGCACGGCGATCATGCCTACGTCCGGTACCAGATTCCGGTCAACTCGCGGCGGCTGCCGCTCGTCATGTGGCACGGTGGTGCGCAGTTCTCGAAGAGCTGGGAAACCACGCCCGATGGACGGGAGGGCTTCCAGACCATCTTCCTGCGCCGAAGGTTCGCGACATACATCATCGACCAGCCGCGGAGTGGCGGAGCGAGCCGAACACCGGAGCTTGCCGCACGTCAGCCGCCACAGGGGCGCTTCGGCGAGCAAGCGATCTTCACCGGCTTTCGCCTCGGTATCTGGCCAGATTTCTTTCCTGACGTGCAGTTCTCTCGCGATTCGGGGGCCCTCGAGCAGTTCTGGCGGCAACAGGTACCGAACACGGCGGAGCTGAATGAACAGGTGTTCGTCGATGCCACTGTGGCGCTGTTCGAGAAGATCGGCCCCGCAGTGCTGGTCACGCACTCGGCGAGCGGAATCATGGGATGGCGGACGGCCATTCGAACCGACCACGTCAAGGGAATCGTCGCATACGAACCCGTCGGCTTCCTGTTTCCCGAAAGCGAGATCCCGGCTCCTGTGCCGAGCAGCGGCGGTGAGACGGTGGGAACCCCGGTGCCTCTGCTCGAGTTTCGGAAGCTCACGCGAATCCCGATTCAACTGGTGTACGGCGACAACATCCCCTCCGCGCCTTCGCCGAACGTGGCGCTGGATGCGTGGAGAAGCCGCCTGGAGATGGCCCGCCGGTTCGTCGCGGCGCTCACCGCGCACGGCGGCGACGCGGAGCTACTGCATCTGCCGTCGATTGATGTTCGAGGCAACACCCATTTTCCGTTTTCGGACCTGAACAACGTTCGGGTTGCTGATCTGCTCTCCGACTATCTGAAGAAAAAGCACCTCGACACGCGCTGATCGCAGGCGAGCGTGACGTCGGAGTCAGCGTCCCGGTGACCCGAGAGGTGGAGGCAACGTGCGGCCGCACGAGCGCACCATTCTGTTGACACTCACAATTGTTCTCGCCGCCGAGCTGTCGCGACCGGCGGGGCAGCGACTCGCCGCCCCGGGCCCTGCTGAAAAACGTTGGACGCACCCGAGAACAGCGTGGGGCGATCCCGACCTCGAGGGTATCTGGACGACCGACAACAATTTCGCGATCCCCCTCGAGCGCCCGGTCGAAATCGCCGACAAAGCCTTCCTTGATGGCAAGGAGCTCGAGGAGGCTCTGGCAGCGCGTGGCAGGACCATCGATGCGGTGGCAATCGGCGGCGCGGTGGGTGCCGGTCCCCCGCATTGGTACGAAAATCTGACAGCACGCTCGCGACGCAGCTCGTGGATTGTCGACCCACCGAATGGCCGGCTGCCCGCATTACGCCCGCAGCACGTCAGCGGGCGGCGGCCGCCGAGGCACGCCGCACGGGGCGCGGTCAAGCCGACTCGTGGGAGGACCGCAGCCTGTGGGATCGGTGCATCACCGTCGGCCTGCCGTTTGTGATGTTCCCGACCGGCTACAACAACAACGTGAGGATCCTCCAGACGCAGGGCTACGTGACCATCACGCACGAGATGATCCACGACACGCGCATCGTTCCCCTTGACGGACGGCCGCAGCTGTCGTCGGCCATCCGCCAGGTACATGGGCGACTCGAGGGGCCGCTGGAACGGCAACACCCTGGTGATTGACGTCACCAACTTCCATCCGAACATCACGATTTTTCACCCGACCGCGAGCTTCCGCGGGTCCGGCGCGACGCTGCACCTGATCGAGCGCTACACACGCACTGGCCGGGATGAGATGCGCTACGAAGTGACCATCGAAGACCCGAACACCTTCGAGCGGCCGTTCACAGCGGTGCTCGACCTCAAACCACAGGGAAGCATCTACGAGTATGCGTGCCACGAGGGGAACCGCGGCCTCGAGAACATCCTCAGCGCCGCGAGAGCCGAAGAGCGCGCACTTCGACGAAAGCCCTGAGGAAAAACAACGGCCGTGATCGGCAGGCTGGAATGTCCCGCCCGCGAGGTGGTCCGTGATCAGTGTGGACGGACAGGCCACTAAACGCGGAAGGCACTGCAGGGCGCAGCGAGGGAACCACGAAGAGCACAAAGCTCACAAAGGAACGAGCAATTCTTGGTGTTCTTCGTGTGCTTTGTGGTTCGTCAATTCGTGCTCGGATGCGTCAACACAAGTGGCTTTGCGATTAGTTTACGCAGCTTTGTTCCACGGTTCTCAACGACGTAAGGTCCAGCCGGTTGTCGTTGGGAGCACGATACAGGAGGCCTCGCGCCTCCACCTTGTGGCCGTTCTGGGAATCCGGCTTGAAGGGAATCACGCTCAGAAGCAGATAGTTCTGGGCGCCGAGCACCATGGGTCGATCCTGTATCGGGCTTTCTGGAGTTGGGATCTGATCTCTCGTCACGACGGGCTCGCTCGATTTGGTCAGCATCCACGCCCGGTCCGACCCCTGCGACAGGCAACCGACAACCTGTACGAGTGCGAAGTTCGCCGCCCGCGTTCCTCGCCCCCTTCTTCACGATGTCAATGACGTCCAGCACGTCGGCGTTCATCTTGAGCTCGTCGGAGCCCTGAGGAAGACCGTTCGTCAGCAGAAGGTAGGCGACGATATCGAGCTTGGCTTCGGGCTCTAGGACCGTACCGAAGTTCGGCGGCATCTGATCCCGGACCTTGGTGAACAGCGTGTTGACGGTTTCGTTCTCCCAATGCGACCAGAAATTGTCGCCTTTGAGCGCGGGGGCCCTGTCCGTGCCGGTGAGCTCGACGTGATGGCACCTCGCACACGCCGCCTCGAAATTCGCTTTCCCGCGGTCGGCTTGGGCCGCGGAATAAACGCCCTTCCAGATTCTCGCTTCACCAGCCTGCGCGTTGGCAGGCTGCGCCGTAAGCAGCGTCAGCAGCGAAACTGCCGCGAGCAACATCATGACACCCGTCCGCCCGGAAATTTCCGATAGCCGATGTCGTCCCAGCATGTCCGTTCTCCGCTCCGATACCGGCACGCCTATCGCGGGGGCGAACTGCCGTTTGCGAGACGCCTCGCTCATCAACTGACGAAGCAGCTTCGCGGTACTCTCGTAGACCACCGGGGCCTGGTTGTTCCGCAATTGCCTGCCGATGCCCAGAGCCGTGTCGAACGGCGTATTCCCACGCTTGTCTTTGGTGTCCAACTTGGCGCCCCGTTCCGCCAGAAACTTCACCGTCGCATCGTCCCCACGAGCGGCGGCCGCATGGAGCGCCGTTTGCCCGTTGGCGTTAAAGGCGTTGATGTCGACGCCCGACTCCAGGCAGAGCTCGATCGCGTCCGATCGTGCTGGCCCCGGGCACCGTGGTCGGTCCCGTCGGATACGCCTCGGTTGTTCGGCCCGCGGCCGCCATGAACAACGCGGTCGTGTAGTTTTTCTGCCTGAGGGTAGGGTCGGCGCCACCGTCTCGGAGCAGTCGCATCACGGTCACATCGCCTGCCTTGGCGGCGCGCATGAACGGCGTCGCTCCATCGCCCAAGGAGGCGTCGCCGCTATCGTGATGCTTCCCGAGCACCGGCCTCTTGAGCGTGGCATTCGGATTCGCTCCGTAAGCGAGCAGCCGTTTGATGAGACCTGGAGCATCGAGGTCCCCGGTGACCTTGGGAGAGGGACGGCTGAGCAGCGGCCACAACGTATGCATGTCGACCGCGGCGTACAGCGCCGCCATTCCGGTCAGGTCCGCGATGTTCGGATCCGCACCTTTTTCGAGCAGCATCCCCGCCAAATCAAAGTGCGCGTTGATGATCGCCACGATCAGAGCGGTGTTGCCTTCGGGATCGGTCAGATTCAGGTCGGCGCCGGCATCCGCCAGCGCTCGCGCCGTTTCCCTCGCGTTCTGTCGTGCGGCGTACATCAAGGCGGTCCAGCCGCCTTTGGGAAGGCTCGTCGACACCATGCCACCCACGCCCCACTTGAACGCGGGGAAGTTCAGCTCGACCGAGCGGGCGTTCACGTCCGCGCCCGCCTCGATCAGGATTTGCGCCGCCGCGGCATGGTTCTCCGTGGCCGTCCACATCAGCGCCGTTTGGCCTTGTGTCGATTCCTTGGCGTTCGGGTCTGCGCCGTGGGCCAGGAGGAGCTTCACCGTGGGAACATTCCCGGTTCGTGCTGCCGTCATCAGCACCGTTTCGCCATCCGGGAGGGATCCATTGGGATCTGCGCCGGCTTTCAGAAGCATCTCGACACAGTGCGGGGTTCCCGTTGGTGGCAGCCAATGAAAGGGGCGTGATCTCGTAGCGGTTCGCGGCCTTCACGTTGGCGCCCGCGCGAATCAGCAACTGCGCCGTCTCCGCATCGTTCGCGCGGATCGCCCAATGGAGCGCCGTCATCCCGTCCGGTTCCGGCAGGTTCGACGTCCGCCCGCTGCTTCAGCAGCGCGCGGACAGCCTCGCGGTTGCCGTTCCTGACCGCGTCCACCAATGGCAGGCCGTTGCCGGCGCCAAGCGCGGCAACCGGCACCAGGATCAGCAGCAGCGCGTCGCGGATGCAGCGTGGAGGCATACGCCCTCAGACCTCCATCCGTCCGGTGCTGAGACCGAAACTGTCAATCTCACATCCGAACTTGTTGGCGATGTCGAGGAGGAGGTTCCCGACCGGCGTCTCCTTCGGCGCTTTGATGTGGCGATTTCCTTTGAGCAAGCCGGCGCCGGTCCCCGCGAGCAGCGTCGGAATATCGAGGCGGAGATGCAAATCGCTTTCGCTCATGCCGCTGCCGTACAGGATGATCGAATGATCGAGCAGCGAGCCGTCGCCGTCGGGCGTGCTTCGCATCTTGTCGAGGAACTTCCCGAACAAGCTCACTTGCCACGTGTTGAGCTTGACGAGATTCGCAATCTTCTGCGGGATCTTTCGAATGGTGCGACATGGCGTGATGAGGTTCGGTGATGCCGAGATTGGGGTAGACACGCTGACTCGCATCGCGATTCATCATGAAGGTGAAGACCCGGGTGATGTCGGCTTCGTACGCAACCGCGAGCAGGTCGAACATCAACGCCACATGCTCCTCGAACGAGTCGGGAACGCCGACCGGTGCATCGGGCACCGTCTTCACCGTCGTGGCTTGCTGTTCGGCCCGCTGAATCCGTTGCTCGATTTCACGCACGTTCTGCAGGTACTCGTTGAGGCGGGTGCGGTCGCGAACCCCCAGGCCGCCCTCGAGCTCGGTCACGTCGTCCCTGACCGAGTCGAGAATGCTCTGGCTCTTCCGCATGCGTGCGACCCGCTGCGCACTCGTTCCGGCTCGTCCGAACATCCGTTCGAAGAGAATGCGCGGGTTGATCTCCATCGGCTGCGGCGTCGTGGGTGTGAGCCACGAGATGGTGTTCATGTAGGCGCAGGCATACTGGGTGTCGCATCCCCCGATGTAGCCGGTGAAATCTTCGGTCGCCACCTCGATCGAGGGCAGCACGGTCTCCCGCCCGATCTGCTTCGCGAGCGTCTGATCGATCGACGTCCCGAGCAGGACATCCTCCGCGATGGTCTTCTTGGCAAGGCTGCCGGTCAACCACGCTGCCACCGTGGGGGCATGGCCGTCGACTGGGGTGCAGAGGTCGGACACGATCGTCAACGAATCGCGAAAGGACTCGAGCGGCTTCAGAATGGGCGAGAACTCGAAGTTGCTGCCGACCGTGGTCGGTGCCCAGAATCCAGGCCTCTCCCCCAGCGGCACGAAGACTGCGCCGAAGCGGCGCACCGGCGCTGCGGCCGTCTTGGCCTGGGCAGTCAAGGCAGGCACCATCGAGTCGAGGAACGGCAGCGCGATCGTCGCACCCATGCCTCGCAGAACGGTCCGACGGGATAATGACATGTTTCGTGATGAACATCGTATGTCTCCTCAAACGTCGCGCTTCAGCTTTCAGCAAATCCAATCGAGATCCGGCTACGCGGGGCCGGCGGTGCTTGCTCACAAAATGTGATCACTTCGAACATCGCATGCCCCTGTCAACGCAGCTAGGGCCGCGCCGACGCTGTGACACGTGACGCTTCGTGGTCCTGCGCTTTCCGCATCTGAAACGGCGCGCTGTTGACGATACCCATGATGAGCGACGAGAAACGATAGTTCTGGGGAGCGGAGTCGCGGACAATCGCGCGAACCACCGGCATGTCGTAGGCCGTGAGGCCCCGGCCGAGCGCGTACGTCAGCAGCTTCTCCGTCAGCGTGCCGATGAAGATCTCGGGCTGCTGCAGCAGCGCCCGTCTGAGCGTCACCACACCGTCCACCTTCGTGCCGTCCATGAGCTGACCCGACGCATCGATCGGCGTTCCAAGCAGACCGCCGTCACGGGTGCGCCACGCGCCCACAGCGTCGAAGTTCTCGAGCGCAAAGCCGATCGGATCCATGATCTTGTGGCAACCCGCGCACGCAGGATTCGTTCGGTGCTCTTCCATGCGCTCCCGCATCGACTGAACTTTGTCGTTCCGCCCTTTCTCTTTCAGCGGCGGCACCATCGCCGGCGGCGCGGGCGGCGGTGCGCCGAGAAGATTGTCCAGAATCCACTTGCCGCGCACGACAGGCGATGTTCGGTCCGTATGAGAGCTCACCATCAGCACGCTGCCTTGCCCCAAGAGTCCACGTCGTGCTTCGTCGACGTGCGTGATACGTCGGAATTGGCTGCCGTAAATGTTCGGGAACCCGTAGTGCCTGGCCAGCCGTTCGTTGATGAACGTGTAATCGGCGGTCATCAGGTCGAGTACGTTCCGGTCCTCGCGCATGATGCTGTCGAAGAACAGCTCGGTCTCTCGCTGAAACGCCTTCCGGAGGTTGTCGTCGAAATCCGGAAATTCCAGCGAATTGGGGATCTGGTTCTTGAGATTGCGCAGGTACAGCCATTGGCCCGCAAAATTGGTGACCAGCGCCTGCGATCGCGGATCGGCCAGCATGCGCCGGACCTGCTGCTCGAGTCCGACTCTCGTCCGCAGCTTGCCCGCACTCGCGGCCTCGAGAAGACGATCGTCGGGAATGGAGCTCCACAAGAAGAACGACAAACGCGACGCCAGTTCGAGGTCGCTGATTCGATACACACTGCCCGGCGCGACGTTCGCCGGATCGCGCTCGACTCGAAACGCAAACTTCGGGCTGGAGAGAATTCGCTGCAGCGCAAACTGGATGCCGGCCTCGAAGTTCTGTTCGCTGCGGCCGGTCCGGTAGAACCCGATCAACCGCTGCAGGTCGCCAGCCGTCATCTGGCCGCGATAGGCACGTCGGGCCAGCGTCGAGATGATTTTCCTGGCGCAGGGCTCTTCTTCGGCGCGGTTGGTGGGGCGGCACACGAAGATCTGCCGGCGGCTCGGCGTATCGCCAGGGCCCGTCTGATTGAACGGACCTGAAATCCAGAATCTGTCGATGTGGGCCCAGCCCGTTGCATCGAGCGTGTCGTTCGAGCTTCGCACGAACGGCTGTAACTTCCACGGAAGGTGAGCGGTTTTCTGAAGAAACGCGACGCCGATGGTATGCGGGCCCGCCTTCAACGGGACACGAACCGTGAACCGCGCATCGATCTCGTTGCCGGCTTCGGTCGGGTTCTTGATGGCTGCCAGGAAGTCGGCCCCGCCGCCAAACGGAACAATGTGGACACGCTCGCCGTCGACGGAAATCTCGAGCTGCAGCGGCGACTCCAAACCGCGCATCGCCCCAAGGTTGGTGCGAAACAGTTTGGCCTGAATGACGTCACTCGCCATCGAGGGGGAGCGTCGTCCGAGCAAGCCCACCGCCGACCGTGCCGACCGGCAGCCCCTCAATATGGCGGTCTTGTGATGCGTCCTGCCGAATCATGAACGTCTCGCTGCCTGGGGTGATCTCGGGATCGCCGACCGCGAGGGCACTGATCCTGTCGGCGGCTGTCAGATAGCGCTCGAGCAAGACGGGGGTGACGCCCAGGGTATCCGCGATGTTGTCGAAGCCGTAACCCGAATCATCTGGTGGCAAGAGCGACGTGGCATCCACCTCCAGCGCAAGCAGGTCCCGGATCGCGTTGCCGTACTCGGCACGATTCAGGCGATGAACGAGCGGACGGCCGGGATTCGGACTGGCAGCGGCCGCCGCGTCGAGCCGCGTTTCCAGCCACGACAGGAGTGCGTGGCTGACGGCCGCATCCGGCCGCGGGGCGCCCTGTGGCGGCATCATCCCGACGCGCACCTTCCGTATGGCCTTTTCCCAGACCTCCGCGTCGGCGGGCACCTTGGCGAGATCCAGGGTGTCGAACATCACGCCGGCGGTCTTGGCGCGCTGATTGTGGCAGGTGATGCAGTACGTATTGAGGAACGTGCGAGCGTCGAACGTGGGTGAAATTGCGACAGGCGCCGGAGGCTTCGGTTGACTCGAGGCGTGAGCCCCAGCTGCCATCGACGCGATCCAGAATGCAGCGGCTATCCGGACGAAAGCCTGCATGCGCGAGACCCCCAGAAACCCTCGAACAATAACACGCTTTTGATTGTTGATTCAGTATCTTGATTTATGCGTGGGAATGCTCGAGTTTTGCCATGAATTGTCCGAGATTTCGAAGAACGAGTGTATCCGGATCTGCATCCGCTTGACTTTGCGGCAGAAGGGGTCTATCACGGGCGGCCTGGAGGCTCCATGTCTCTCTTCCTTGCTCAGCCCTGGTTGCGTCCCCTGGGGGTCGCTTTCGTAGCCCCCGGCCTCGCCGTCACGATCGGTTGCAGTCAAAATCCTGCAAGCGCAAGCAGTTCGTGCGAAAGCCTCACGTCGCTGTCGATTCCCAACACGACGATTACCGCAGCTCAGACGGTTTCTGCGGGAGCGTTCACGCCGCCCGCTCCAGCGAACGCGACGAACCCGCCGACGCCGTTCGCCGACCTGCCGGCGTTCTGCCGAGTCGCCGCCACAGTGAAGAGTGCCGGCTCAGACGTCAAGACCGAAGTCTGGATCCCAGCCCAGGGATGGAACGGCGACTTTCAGCCGGCCGGCGCCGGCTTCTGGGGAGGCTCGATTCCTTTTGGAAGGATGCGCGAAATCCTTCGCACGGGCGCCGCCACTGCGGGAACCAACCTCGGAGTCGAGGGAGCAGTCGGTCCGAGCTTTGCGATCGAGCATCCCGAGAAGCTGGCCAATCTTGCCAACGAACCGTTTCACGCGATGGTGGACGAGGCCAAGGCCGTCATTCGAGCCTTCTCGGGCAGGCCACCGACGTTTACCTTCATGGACGAGTGTGGCGGCGGAGGCTCGCGAGATGCTCTCGCGGTAGTTCAACGGTGGCCCGGAGATCTCGACGCCGCGTCATCGATAGGGTTCACGAACTACGGGACTCACCACGGCGTCGCGCAGATGTGGGTGTATCAGGCGACCCACAAGACGCCGGCGAGCTACATCCCGCCGAGCAAGTATCCGTTGATCAACCAGGCAGCCCTTACGGCTTGCGACGCAAAGGATGGCGCCAAAGACGGGCTGATCGAGGATCCGCTGCGTTGCCAGTACGACCCGGGCGTGATGGTGTGCAAAGGCGCTGACGGCCCGAACTGTCTCACCGCTCCACAAGTGGAAGCCGTCCGGATGATCTATTCAACGCCGGTCCACGGACGCACCAAGGAGTACATCTACGGATCCATGCCACCGGGAGGCGAGCTCGGTTGGGAGGCGATGGCGGGTCCGGCGCCCTACCCGTTTTCGATTCCGTTCTACAGATTTCTCGTGTTCAAGGATCCGAACTGGGACTACAAGACGCGTCCGGTGAACTTCGACAGCGACATGGAGCGCGTGGACTCGCCGCAGAACGTGGTGATCAACGCGACCAATCCAGACATCAGCGCGTTCATCGACCGTGGAGGCAAGCTCTTCATGCTGGGCGGATGGGCCGAGCACACACTGGGGCCCGGGAACAACATTCACTACTATGAGAGCGTCGTGAAAAAGCTCGGTCCGGAAAAGGTGAAGGATTCAGTGCGCCTTTTCATGGTGCCCGGCATGGACCACTGTCTCGGCGCCGAATATGCGACCGCGCCCACCGTCAATTTCGACGTGCCTGCACTCCTCAAGCAGTGGAAGACGACAGGAAAAGCTCCCGATGAGATTGTCGTCACCTTCTCCGAGAAGGGCACGACCGATCGCAAACACCTTGTCTGCGCGTTCCCAAAAGTCGCGCAATACAAAGGTACGGGGAGTGTGGACGATCCGGCCGCCTGGTTCTGCACGACCCCGAACGGCGAGCGAGTGCGTCTATGAATCTCGTCCTGCGATTCGCTCCCCGACGTGGGTGATGAGCGTGATTCAGGTCGGCGGGTATCGGATGGTTTCGAATTCGCTGTTTCGAGGGAGATTACGATGCGAGGCGTGACGGTCGCGACGACGACCATAACGATTGTGGGTATCACCCTGCTCGCGGCTGTTCATGCGCAGCAGAGAAGCGTGCCAGCCACGCTCACCGAGCAGGATCGAGTTGAGATCCAGCAGCTCGTCGCCCGCTATGCGCGCGCGCTCAGCACGTGCGCCGCGAAGGACTATGCCGACCTCTTTACGCCGGACGGCGTGTTCGTCAGCGACGACTTCAGAGGCGCCAAGCATCGGGAGCTCTACGGCAAAAGCGGCAGGCTCGTGGGACGAGCCAAGCTGATGGAGCTCGTCCAGACTGAAGACTTCTGTCTCACTCCGAAGGCGAACGCGCCGGGAGGGGGTGAGAGCGGACGCGCAGCCCGACCTGCCCCGACGGTGGCGATCGAGCCGTCTCCAGAGGGAGCTCGCGGCACAGCATCGCTTGGGAACGGCGGCCATTACGAAGACGTCTACGTGAAAACGTCCGAGGGCTGGCGGTTCAAGTCGCGAACTGTCTTCATGCCGCCCTTATCGGCCACCGAACAATCCCGAACCCTCGCCGCCGCGGACTACATCGAGATTCAGCAACTTGTCGCTCGGTACGCGTATGCCGTCGACATGCATGGCGGCGACGGCTCCGCGTACGCCGATTCTGTTTGCCTCGGACGGTGTCTTCGGCCAGACGAAGGGGCGTGACCAGCTTGCCGAGCTGGCCCGGCGCACACAGGCAGAGAGGTCCGGTCCAGCCTACGTTCGTCACTTCCTGACGAACGTCATCATCAAGCCCTCGCCAGAAGGAGCCACCGGAAAGCAGTACCTGGTGGCAATTGACGTGGGTGAGGACGGCAAGTCGAGCAGCATCGTCCACGGCGGCCATTACGATGATGTCTATGTGAAGACGCCGTCGGGCTGGCGGTTCAAATCCCGGACCTACATTCGATCTGAACTCGGGCCGCGGCAGTAAGCGTGGCAAATGCTCGAGAGTGCGTGATTGGTCGAGGTCACGTTTGAATCAAGAATCCTGAATCATGCTAGAGTAGGCCGACGAACGGGGCCCTGCGGCTGCGTGCATCCTTCGGGGCCTGTCTGCGAGCACCGACCGGTCCGACATGAGGGAGCCGTGACACGAGCTCGGGTTCTGATTGCCGCCTGTCTGTCGCTCGCGTCGGCCGCCTGGACTGGACCTCTCGCCTTCGAGCGTTCACAGAACCCGCCGGGAGCTCCAAGCCCTCCCACTTTTTCGCAACACGCGGTTCTCAATCAGTACTGCGTCACGTGCCACAACCAACGCTCAAAAACCGCGGGTTTGACCCTGGACACCATGGATCTGGAAAAAGTGTCCGAGGGTGCCGAGGTGTGGGAGAAGGTCCTCCGTAAGCTTCGAACCGGAGCGATGCCGCCTCAGGGTGCGCGTCGACCGGACGAGCCGACGTACGACGGTCTGATCGCGTGGCTGGAGGCGGAGCTCGATCGTGGAGCCGCCGCGCACCCCCATCCGGGCCGGCCGGCTCTTCTCCATCGACTCAATCGTGCCGAATACACCAACGCCGTCCGCGATCTGCTCGCGCTCGATGTCAACGTCGCGTCGCTGCTCCCGCCGGACGATTCTGCCTATGGATTCGACAACATCGCGGACGCGTTGGGGGTATCGCCCCTCTTGCTGGAACGCTACCTGGTCGCGGCAGACCGGGTCAGTGCGTTGGCGATTGGGGACACGGAGGTCAGCCCCGGCTCCGAGACGTATCGTGTTCGACAGGATCTCTCGCAGGACCAGCACATCGAGGGACTGCCGCTCGGGACGGTTGGCGGAGCCCTGGTGCGGCATACATTCCCGCTCGACGGCGAATACGAGTTCCAAGTCAAACTGTTTCGGACCAATTCGTCGGTCATGCGCGGTCTCGAATATCCGCAACAGCTGGAGATCACCGTCGACGGCGAGCGGATTTTTCTCGCGACCGTCGGAGGCGGCGACGACTTCGCCACGTTGCTCAAGAATGTGACTGCCGCTGGAGACGCGGTGGATGCCCGACTGAAGGTTCGCGTCCCGGTGAAAGCGGGTCCGCGGAACGTCGGCGTCGCCTTCATTTACAGGTCGGGCGTGGCGGACACCAGAACGCTGCAGCCGTTTCTACGCAGCTCGGTCGATACGTACGACTTCACGGGTCGGCCCCACGTCGACACATTCACGATCATCGGCCCTTTCGACGGCAAGGGTTCTGGCGACACGCCCAGTCGCCGCAGGATCTTCACGTGTCGGCCGCCTTCGTCTGACTTCGGCGCGCCGCGACGGAGCGTGACGCGCGGAGTCGGGCCACCTTCGCCTGGCTTCGGCGAGACCCCACAGCGCCTGACACGCTCGCTCGGGCCGACGAGCCCGACGACGGAGCTCGCATGTGCAAGACAGATCATCACGACGCTTGCGCGTCGCGCGTTTCGCCGGCCTGTCACCGAGCTCGACCTGCAACCGCTGATTGACTTCTACGAGGCTGGCCGCCGCGAAGGGACGTTCGAGACCGGCATTCAGTCCGCACTCCGACGCTTGCTTGCGAGTCCGATGTTCGTGTTTCGGTTCGAACGCGAGCCCGCCAATCTGGCGTCTGGGGCGGTGTATCGCGTCAGCGACTTCGAGCTTGCGTCGCAGTTGTCGTTCTTCCTGTGGAGCAGCATCCCGGACGACGAACTGCTCACCGTCGCAGCGGAGGGCAGGTTGCACACCGCGCCGGTGCTCGAGCGGCAGGTACGTCGGATGCTGGCGGATCCCAAGTCGAAAGCGCTGATCACCAACTTCGCCGGCCAATGGCTGCAGCTCCGCAATCTTTGGAGCATTGTCCCGAACTCCGAGACGTTTTCCGACTTCGACGACAACTTGCGACAGGCGTTCCTGGGCGAGACCGAGTTGTTCTTCGACAGCATCATGCGCGAAGACCGTAACGTGGTCGATCTGTTGACCGCCGACTACACGTTCGTCAACGAGCGTCTGGCCAGACACTACGGCATCGCGAATGTGTACGGCAGTCAGTTCCGGAGGGTGACGCTCGCCGACGATGCTCGAAAGGGGCTTCTCGGAAAAGGCAGTATTCTCATGGTGACTTCGCACGCCGACCGCACGTCGCCGGTCGTGCGTGGCAAGTGGATCCTCGAAAACCTGATCGGCTCGCCGCCTCCCCCGCCGCCTTCGGACGTGCCGCCATTCCCGGACAACACCGACGGCCAGAAGCCGCTCTCCGTGCGCGAACGGATGGAGCAGCACCGCGACAATCCGACCTGCGCGAGCTGCCACAAGATCATGGACCCGCTTGGCTTTGCGCTCGAGAATTTCGACGCGGTCGGCAAGTGGCGCATGCGCGACGAGGGGCACGCGATCGACGCGTCAGGCCAGCTCACCGACGGAACCCGCGTCGACGGCGCCGCCTCGCTTCGACAAGCGCTCTTGAAGCGGCCCGATGTGTTTGTCGGCACGCTGACCGAGAAGCTGCTGACCTATGCACTCGGCCGCGGACTCGACTATTACGATATGCCGGCGGTTCGAGCCATCGTTCGCGAGGCGTCGGCTCAGCAATTCCCGGTTCTCATCACTCGTGCTCGGCATCGTCAAAAGCGTGCCATTTCAAATGAGGGTGAAGTCATAGCTGGCAGCTGCCAGCTCCCAGCTACGAGCGTTGGAAGCTGCAGCTTGAAAGTTGGCAGCTGGAAGCTGGAAGCTTCGAGGAGTCACCGAGATGTTCATCACCAAGATGTCGCTGCCCCGGCGGACCTTTCTACGCGGGATGGGTGCGACCGTGGCGCTGCCGCTTCTCGAGGCAATGGTCCCGGCGTTGACGGCCACGGCCAAGACCGCCGCGACGCCGCCGGTGCGTTTCGGAGCCGTGTATGTGCCGCACGGCGTCATTCAGGAGCAATGGGACCCACTCACGGAAGGTCCGGGGTTCGAGTTCACCTCGCTCCTGAAACCGCTCGAGCCGGTCAAGGACTCCCTCGTCGTGGTGACGAATGTCGCCAGAGGCGGCGGGAACAATCACGCCGTTGCCTGCTCGTCGTGGCTCAGCGGAGTGGTTGCAAAAGCGACAGAAGCGGAAGACGTGCGGCTCGGGACGACCATCGACCAGGTGATCGCCAAACAGATTGGCCAGGGGACGCCGTTCCCGTCGCTCGAGCTGGCCACTGAAGATTTCACCGGGTTCGTCGGCGGATGCAGCACGGGCTACAGCTGCGCGTACATGAACACCATTTCCTGGGCGACGCCAACGACACCGCTGCCGATGGAGATCAATCCAAGAGTGGTGTTCGAGCGGCTGTTCGGGAGGGCCGGCACCGCCGAGCAGCGCCGGGCGCGCATGCTGAAGGATAAAAGCATTCTCGATTCAATCACAGCGGACGTCGATCGGCTTCAAGGGTGGCTGGGCGCCCGCGACCGCGTGCGCCTCACCGAGTACCTCGATAACGTGCGGGAGATCGAGCGGCGGATCGAGCGCATGGAAGCGCAGCACAGCACGGAAGTTGCATCGTTCGATGCGCCCATCGGCATTCCTGAGGCGTACGGCGACCATGCGTCGTTGATGTTCGACCTTTCGGCCGTGGCGTACCAGACGGACCTGAGTCGCGTCTTCTCGTTCATGATGGCGCGCGACCTCAGCACGAAGACCTATCCACAGCTTGGCGTCACCGCGGGCCATCACGACGTCTCGCATCACGGTGGCAATCCCCAACAGATCGCCGCACACGCGACGATCAACCTGTTTCACGTCCAGCTGTTCGCGAAATTCATCGAAAAGCTAGGTGCGACGCCCGATGGGGACGGCTCGCTGCTCGACCACGCGGTCATCGCCTACGGCAGCGGCATGGGTAACGGAAACATTCATGCTCCCGACCGGCTGCCTCTGGTGATCGTTGGCGGCCCGGGCAAGGGTCATCGTCACATCCGGACTGCCGAGCGAACGCCGGTGGGTAACGTCTGGTTGAGCGCCGCCCACCATTTCGACATCCCGCTCGACCGTTTCGGCGAAAGCACAGGGACCATCGATCTCTTCTGAGTGGCACGCGGACAAGGCGCGGGCGAGAGACGCACATGTATTGGAAGAGGTGGCCGGTCGGAGGGCTTGCGGCGGCGGTTCTGGTCGTGAACCTGGCTGCGGCCGGCACTGACCCTCGCCTCGTCGACGCCGTCAAAGCGGGCGATCGCGAAACCGTGCGGGCGTTGCTCAAGCGGTCGGTCCCCGTGAACACGCCAGACGTGGACGGCACGACCGCCCTCCACTGGGCTGTCCGCGCCGACGATCTCGAAACCGTTCGATTGCTCCTCCGTGCTGGCGCAGGGTCAAGGCGGCGAATCGTTACGGTGTGACGGCGCTCTCGCTCGCGGCGATCAACGGCAATGCCGCAATGATCCAGACACTTCTCGCCGCCGGCGCCGATTCCAACACGGCATTGCCCGAAGGCGAAACGGTCCTGATGACCGCGGCACGCACGGGCCGCGTTGAAGCGCTGAAGGTCCTGGCCGCCGGCGGGGCCGACGTGAACGCGAAGGAACGTTGGCTCGGGGAGACCGCGCTGATGTGGGCGGCGGCGGAAAACCATCCGGGTGCCGTTCAGGCGTTGATCGCGCTTGGCGCCGATCTCAATGCGCGCTCCGAGCCGTCCGCCTTCCCGCGGGCCAGTCCGGCCGCAGAGAACCTCATCACCATGACGTTCCCGCAGGGCGCCTGGACGCCGCTGATGTATGCGGCCCGTCAGGGTGCGCTGGCGGCCGCCCGGGTCCTGGCCGATGCCGGGGCCGATCTCAACGCAACCAATCGCGACGGCGCGACCGCTACGACGTTGGCGATCATCAACGGTCATTACGACCTGGCCGGCCTGCTGTTGGACAAAGGAGCGGATCCGGATACGCCTGACGCGGTCGGCATGACCGCGCTGTACGCCGCGATCGATATGCGCACACTACCCTGGATGCAGGGACGGCCTCCGCCGAAGCCGTCCGGCCGGCTCGAGCCGCTGGACGTGATCAAGAAACTGCTTGTCGGTGGTGCGAACCCCGACGCCCCGTTGATGAAGCCCTTGCTGCAGCGGCAGCACACGGTCGGCGATCCAGTGCTGAACGAAGGGACGACGCCCTTCATCCGCGCCGCCAGGTTCGGGGATGTCGACGTGATGCGCCTGCTGCTGGAGCACGGCGCCGACCCGCACCTCGCGCAGAAAAATCACGCGACGGCGCTCATGGTTGCGGCGGGACTGGGGAGCGATCGCGCGACCGACGAATTTTTCCAGGACAAAGCGACCGAGACCGACGCGATCGAGGCGATCAAGCTGTGTCTCGAGCAGGGCCTCGACATCAATGCGTTCAACGACGCGGGCGACACGGCACTTCACCGCGCCTCCGGCGAGAGCATCATCCGATTCTTGGTCACCGGCGGCGCGGATTTGGACGTTCTCAACAAACAGCGAAAGACGCCCCTCGAAGTGGCGCTCGAGCGCAAGGATCGCAACGGGGCGATTCGCTACCCCGGAGCCGTCGCCGCTCTTCGCGAGCTGACGACCGCCCCGACGGCCGCGAGGGTGCCGCCGAAACGGTAGCAGGCGACGTCCTGATTCACATCGACGCCAGTCACCGGGCGTCGATACTCCTTGACAATTGGCCGAGGGTACCCATAATCGCGGTACGCGAATCAAGAATTTGAATCAAAAATCACAAAGCGCGGCCCCGAGGCTCGGGGGCATCGCGTCATGAGCCGCACGTTCCCACAAAGGAGGATCCGTATGTGTGCCGTGAAGAGGGTCCTGTTCGTGCTCGCATGGTTGGTAATCCTGCCGGCGTCGGCCTTTGCCCAAGCTTCCATTACCGGCGTTGTCCAGGACACGTCGGGCGCGGTTCTACCCGGTGTCACGGTGGAAGCCGCAAGTCCGGCCCTGATTGAAAAAGTCCGGTCGGCGGTGACCGATGGATCAGGTCAGTACCGAATCGTCGACCTGAGACCGGGTGTGTATTCGGTCACGTTTACGCTCACCGGGTTCAACACCATCAAACGTGAAGGAATCGAGCTCAGGGGATCGTTCACGGCATCGGTGAACGCGGACCTCAATGTGGGTAACGTGACAGAGACCATCACGGTCTCGGGCGAGTCCCCGACCGTGGACGTCCAGAACGCGAACGCGCAACGGGCCCTGACCAAAGAGGTCCTCGACTCGATTCCGGCGGGGCGCAGCCACCTGACGCAGGCGGTGCTCGTCCCGGGTCTCACCTCCACGCAAGGGGCGGCTCGCGGGAACCTGGTCGATGTAGGCGGCACACAGAACCTTCAGAATACCTTGGTGTCGATTCATGGTGGCCGGGTGGAAGACACACGCGTGATGATCGACGGCGTGCGGATCGGCAACATGTCGGGCGCCGGGCAGTGGCACAACTTCGTGCCCGATCAGGGCTCCACCCAGGAAGTGGTGATCGACTACGGGGCCGTGTCGGCCGAACAGATCTCGGGCGGCCTGAAGATCAATCACGTGCCCAGGGATGGGGGCAATAGCTTCCGAGGGTATTCTACGGCACCTTCGCAAACGAGAAGTGGCAGGGCAGCAATATCACGGATGAACTGAAGGCCCGGGGCCTTGTCCGATCTAACTCGTTGCGGCGCATGTATGACATCAATCCGAGCTTCGGCGGCCCGATCAAGCAGAACACGCTGTGGTTCTACACATCGGCGCGCTTCCAGGAAAACAAGAGGTACATCGCGGGCGTCTATACGAACAAGAACGCGGGCGATCCGACCCTGTGGAGCTACAATCCGGACCTGAACGAGCAGGGAATCTTCTCGCTGAACCAGGACAGCGGGAACGGCCGCATCACGTGGCAGGCCGCTCCGAAACACAAAATCACCGGCTTCTACGACCAGCAGCGGCGGCCGTGGGACGACCTTCGTCCGGGGGCTACGCTGGAGGCCGTGTCCTGGTGGCGGTTCCCACGCCTTCGGACGACCCAGGCCGGGTGGACATCTCCACTGACGAGCCGCCTGCTGCTCGAAGCACGCTGGTCGAACCGCGGCGAGATCTTCCAGGACGTCTTCGAAGGGACGGACCCTCGCCGGGATCTGATAGCGGTGCGCGAACAAGGGGGCAGCGTCCCTGGGCTCGTCTATCGCGGTCATGCTGGTGCGGGTTCCTCGACGGCGCCTTTCACCTGGAACTCCATGCCGAACCTGAACACGCTGCTCTTCAACGCCTCGTACGTGACCGGCTCCCACGCCCTCAAGTTCGGCGTCACCGACACATGGGGCTATCAGGTCGGCCAGATCAAGGACATCCCGGAGGCTGTCGCCTACCAGTTCAACAACGGGGTTCCCAACCTGATCCAGATGCGTGCGACGCCGTACCAGAGCACCACCAACATGCGCGCAGAGTTTGGTCTGTTCGCCCAGGACAAGTGGACGGTCGACAGGCTGACGCTGACTGCGGGCGTCCGCTACGACTGGCTCAGCTACTACTACCCGGCCACCCACATCGGGCCGGGAACGTTGGCCCCCAACCGGGACTTCACGACTCCGCTGACCGAGTCGGTGAACTGGAAGGACATCACGCCGCGGATTGGAGCGGCTTACGACCTGTTCGGCGACGGCAAGACCGCCGTCAAGGCCAGCATCGGCAGGTATGTGATCAACGCCGACTCTGGAGCCGCCACGGCCCCAGCCAATCCGATCACGGGCCTGTCTGTTTTGACGAGCCGATCCTGGACGGACGTCGACCGCGACTACGTTCCCGATTGCGTGTTGACGAACCTTCAGCTGAACGGCGAATGCGGGGTCGTCGACAATCTGAATTTCGGCGGACAGGTGCCCACACGCAGGGATGATCCGGCGACGTACAACGGCTGGGGGCACGAGGGCCTATAACTGGGAGTTCTCGACGAGTGTCCAGCACCAAGTGGCGCCGCGCGTGAGCGTGGAGGTCGGGTACTTCCGCCGCATCTTCGGCAACTTCACGGTGCAGGACAACACGTTGACGACCGCGGCCGACTACACGAAGTTCAGCATCACGGCGCCGCTCGACCCGCGGCTGCCCGATGGCGGCGGCTACGTCGTGGACGGACTCTACAACGTCAATCAGGACAAGTTCTCGTCGGTCTCGAACTTGGTCACCTTCTCGGACAATTACGGCAAGATCATCGAGCACTGGAATGGCGTCGACTTCACCGTCAACGCCCGGCCCACTAACGGCGTGACGCTGCAGGGCGGTGTGAGCACCGGACGGACGTCGACGGACTTCTGCGAGGTCAGAGAAAAGATCCCAGAGTTGGCCTACACGCCGGGATGGTCGGCGTTCCCCTTCATCGGTCCCACGTTTCCGTATTGCAAGGTCGATACGAACTTCTTGACGCAGGTCAAGCTGCTGGGGACATACACCATCCCCAAAGTGGACGTCCTGATGGGCGCGACATTCCAAAGTCTGCCCGGGCCGCAGATCGGCGCGCTCTACGTTGCGAACAATGCCGCCGTGCAGCCGTCGCTCGGTCGTCCGCTCTCGGGTGGCGTTGCAAACGTGACGGTGAACATTGTCGAAGCGGGTAAGTATTACGTGCCACGGGCCAACCTGCTTGATGTGCGCTTCGGCAAGCTCTTCCACTTCGGGCCGCGGCGCATCAGCGTGAACCTCGACATTCATAACCTGCTGAATCTAAGCCCCGTGCTGCTGCAGAACGACAACTACGCGTCCTGGCAGACGCCTCAGGGGATCATGGAGGCCCGTCTCTTCAAGCTAAGCACCAGTATCGACTTCTAACGGTCTGGGTGGGGCCTGCTTGTCAGGCCCCACCTCGACCCCTTCCGCCTTTCTCTCAGACTGAAACGAACTGGAGACTCTATGCTGCAGTGGAAGACGCTGATGGCGATGGCTTTCAGCATGGGCGTCCTCACCCTTGTGGCCATGCGGGCACAGCAACAAAGCGCCAACTCCTCATCCGAAGCATCCGCCCTCACCACGTTGGACTATCTCGAGATTCAGCAGCTCGTGACACGTTACGCGTATGCGCTCGACAGCGGCGCGGACAACGGTTACATGTACGCGGGGCTCTTCGCGTCCGATGGCGTCTTTTTGCAGAGGAACGGCCAGGCGGTCACGGGACGCGATGCTCTCGCGGCGCTCGCCGTGCGCAACCAGAAGGGTCCGTTGGCGGTTTTTCACTTCATCATGAACCATGCGATCGAGCCGACACCGAGGGGGCCATCGGAAAGCAATACCTGGCGCAGCTCAAGATCGGCGAGGACGGACAGCCGAGCGAAGCCAGCGGCGGCGGCCACTACGACGATGTGTACGTGAAGACGGCGGAGGGTTGGCGCTTCAAACGGCGTCAGTTCCTCCCGTCCCAGTCCGGCCCCCAGCCGGCGTACCAATCGTCTTCGATTGGCACTGAGGTTCGCGTATCTGACAGGATGCAGAAGTCGACGAACGGGTCGACGCTGACACCGGCAGACTACGTGGCGATCCAGCAGTTGGTAGCGCGCTATCCCTACGGCTTGGACACCGGTGCGGGCAACGGTCAGATGTATGCCGGGCTCTTCACGCCGGATGGCACCTTTGTCGCGGGTACCACCAAGCACGAAGGGCACGAGAAGCTGCGGGCGTTCGCCTGGCAACACCGGCCTGGCCAAGGCCCTCTCTATACTCGGAACTTCAGTACGAACGTGAGCATCGAGCCGTCGCCCGACGGGGCCACCGGAAAGATCTTCGCCGTGGTGCTGGACATCGGTGAGGGCGGAAAGCCGAGCACGATCCTGAACGGCGGCCACTACGAGGACGTCTACGTTCGAAGTCCGGACGGCTGGCGTATCAAGAAGCGCGAATTCATTCCCTCCGAGGACGGCCCAACGCCCGCGCCATTGCCCCGCCCGGCGATTGCGAAGGAAACGGTTCCCGTTCCGTTGGTGAGACCGAAAGAGTCGAAGGCATCGAGTCTCACGGCTCAGGACTACGTCGACATTCAGCAACTGGCCTCCCGCTACTCTCACGCACTGGATACCGGGGCAGACAACGGGTATGCATACGCCGATCTCTTCACCCCTGACGGCGCCGCGTTTGACCGGTGGATCGGTCGCGAGAAGATCGCCGAGATTCCTCGGTGGAATCCACACGGCCCGAAGTATGTCCGTCACTTCGGCATGAATCATCTGATTGAAGCTGCGCCAGAAGGAGCGATCGGAAAGCAATACGTCGTGGTGATAGACATCGGGAAGGACGGTAAGGCGAGCTCGATATTCCTCGGCGGCCAATACCAGGACGTTTACGCGAAGACGCCGAACGGTTGGCGCTTCAAATCGCGGACCGAGTTTCGCTCCAAATCGGCGCCTCCACCGCAGACGCATCGGCAGCCTGAGGATCGATGACCCCAAATTGAAGGCGTGCGCCGACATATTTGGCCACAGAGGCACGGAGACACGGAGAGGAACTCTCCAAGGACTGGGCTCGACGCGGCGCCGCGCAGCGGCGGGTCAAGGCGGACAACCCGTGAACGAACGACAAGGGAACGTCAAAAGAGTGTCGTTCGTTCACGGGTTGCCCGCTTGACTCTCGGCCTGCTCTGCAGGCCGACCGCGTCGAGCCCAGCTCAGTGTCTCAGTGCCTCTGTGGCAAAAAATACGTCGTCACTGTAATTGCAAAACACCGTACTAAGCGAGGTTTGATGAGAAACCTCTCGTTCTACGCAGCTCTCTTGGCGGCCATCGTCTCGGGTGTGGCGCAGGCACAGGCGCCCCTCGAGAGGCCCTTCAAGATCATTCGCGCCGATTCCGCCTTGGATGCCGTAGTGTCCCCGAACGCGAAGCTCGAGGTGCTGGGAGAGGATTTCGGGTTGACTGAGGGGCCGTTGTGGGTCCAGGACGGCGGCAACGGACATCTGCTGTTCAGCGATCGGATTGCCAACGTCATCTACAAGTGGACGCCTAACCGCCCGCTCTCGGTCTTCCTCGAAAACAGCGGCTACACGGGGAGCGACGTGATGAACGCGGCGATCCAGACGCGACGTGGACGCGAGCACGTCGTCATGATCGGTTCGAACGGACTCACATTCGATCCGCAAGGCAGACTCGTGATTGCTGCGACGGCGGACAGGAACCTCGTGCGGCTGGAAAAGGACGGGACGCGCACCATTCTGGCCGATCGCTACGACGGCAAACGATTCAACGGTCCAAACGACGTGATTGCGAAATCGAATGGCGCCCTGTATTTCACCGATTCGCTTTCCGGTCTCCGGGGCGGAGCCACCAGTCCGGCGCGTGAACTGCCCTTCAACGGTTTCTATCTCGTGAAGGACGGCAAGGTGACTCTCCTCGGCGGCGACCAGGAACGCCCGGGAGGAGCGCCAAACGGAATCGCTCTCTCACCGGATGAACGGTATCTCTACGTCACGGCAGGTCCGAAGATCTTGCGCTACGAGGTGCAGCGCGACGACACGGTCACCAGTGCCATGGAGTTCGCGGAGGTGATGGGAAACGACGGCATGAAAGTCGATCAGAAGGGGAATCTGTATTCCACGTCTGGAGCGGGTCCGGGCGAGGTTCGGATCACGTCACCGGAAGGTCGACGCCTCGGTATCCTTCAACTCCCCATGCTGCTCGCGGAGCCTCGCCCTCAGGTCTGTGCGACGAATGTGGCGTTTGGTGACGCCGACGGCAAGGGTCTTTACATTACGGCTTGCACCCATTTGTTTCGGGTTCGCGTGAACGTTGCAGGTGTTCGCCCTGGACCGAGATCGTAAAACCGCAAGTCAACGCATCCAGCCCGACTTCTGGAGTCGCTCCCCCTTCGCCCGACCGTAGGTGGCTCGATATTTCTGACTCTCTTCGGTCTGGCCTAACGCTTCATACGCTTCGGCCAGCAGCCGGTACACTTCCGGGCCTGCTTTCAACTCGGCAGCCCGGAGAAGGTTCTGGATCGCTTCTTCGTGCCGTCCCACTCTCTTCAGGACAACACCGAGATTCAGATAAGAGGATGGAGTGCTGGATTCGTACGAAACGGCTTGTTGCAACGCTCTGATCGCCACGTCGTAGTCTTCTTTCGCCAGACTTGCTGAGGCTTCCTGTTGCAGCATCTTCAGCTCCAGGTCGCGCTGCTCCCGGAGTTGGACTTCGGCCTGTAGCTGCCGATACCGTTCGAGCTCTTTGGCCCCTTCTTCAGCCCGGCCGATACGAACCAGTGCTGCCGCCAGGGCATAGCGAGCAGCCATGTGCGCCGGATCGATCTCCAACGCCCGTCGCGACGCGTTTTCAGCCTCGGAGTATCGACCGGTTCGCAAAAACGCCTGGGCGATGCCGCTGAAGGACTCGGCGCTTTGAGGATCGATCAGGAGCGCCGCGAGCAGCTCCGTGAGCGCTTCTTCGTCGTTGCCCTGCCGCAGGTACAGATCGCCGAGCATCCGATGCGCTTCGGCGTTGTTCGGGTTGACATCGATCCGCTTAGTCGCGGCATCGATGGCTCTGGGGAAATCAGGCAGGGACAAGTACATGCGCGCGATGGTCTGGTACAGATAGTCCAGGCCCACGACCGGATTGAGGTTCGCGGCCGCTTGGAACATCTGCGCCGCGTCGGACCACTTCTGTTGCAAGTCGTGCAAGCGGCCCAGGTTGTAGAGCGCCTGTCCCGAGCCCGGAAGCGTCCGGATCGTGTCTTTCAACGCCTGCTCCGCTTCCTCAAACTTTCCGGCTGCCACGAGCACCTCGCCTAGTGCCACGCGCGCGCGTTCATCATCGGACCGCAGGCGTATGGCGGTCTTGAATTGCTCGATGCCGCTCTCGTACTGTTCATCCGCCCAGTACGCCATGCCAAGCACGCGGTGGGTTTCACCGACATTTGGTGCCGATTCGACCGAGGCCGTGAGATGCTCAAGGGCTTCCGGCAGTTGACCCCTTCTCAGTGCCGCCGCACCTTGGCGCGCCTGCGCGATTGTCGCGTCGGAGACACCTAGAGGATCGACAGCAGCTGCCTCCCTGAAGCGAGCAATGGCGTCCGTGTAACGGCCTTGCTTCAGCGCGGCGAACCCGTCAGCGTAGAGCGCCGGTGGGAAGATCGGCGCAACATTCGCTGCCTGCCGCAGCAAATCCACGCGGATAAAGCGAGATGCCACTGCCCCGCCGGGCGTTTGTGCCAAGCGTTTCTGCTGTGCATCACGAAACTGCTGCCGCGCCCCGGCCGCCTGATCCGGTTGCGCGGTATTCGCGAGGTGCTGGGCCAACCGGTAAGACGTGGTCGGGTCGTCGGGATCGAGGGCCGCGGCTTCTGTAAACGCCTGTGTCACTTCCACAGGCTTGCCGACGAGGCCGAAGGCGAGGCCTCGAAACGTGTGGATGTCTGCGCGCCTCGGGTCGAGCTCGGAGGCTGCGCCGAATTCGCGCAGCGCATCGTCGAGCCGTCGTCGATCGAGATAAATCAGCCCGAGCGCGGCGTGCAGATCTGGGGTTCGAGGTTGAGACTCCGACGCGATCTCGTCTGCCCGGATCGCTCGATCCCACTCGGCGATCGCCAGCTCCATCGCATCGATGGCAGCTCGACTCGTGCTTCCCTCGTCGCCGTATTGACCTGCGATAGCCTGCAGAAATTGCCTGAGCGCCTCAACGAACCTGTCTTTGGGCTCGGGGGAGCGAGCAACAGAAGGTGCCTGGCTCGCGGCGGGCGCGCAGCCGCGCTGGCGTCCGATGACATGAGAGGCGTTGAGGCAATCGGGCTGCGATCCAGCGGCCAGCCTGGCTATCGAAATGACCAGCGCAAGCGCGGCGACCGGCCACGCGAAGGTGCTTGGTCGTTGCATGGAGCCCTTCGCCTCTGGTGCCATCTACCCTAGTGTCCCGAATCAGAAATCCGTTGGCATTCGGCCGGCGCTGCTTCCCGGCTCGCCGCGTTGCTCATCGCTCAGATATTCCCGATATTCTCACGCTTCGCGCCTTGCCAGCCGGCCGCATCGCCGCCCTCGATGCTCAACGGATTTCTGATTCGGGACACCAGGCCACGCGCGGCGAAAGCCCGATCATAGCGCTCTGGCCAGCTGCGAGTAGAGCCATGCTCTCACGATCGGCGCGGCTGCCACCGGATCATGTTGCGCTCCGGTGGCCGGCTGCACCTGAACGGCTGCGCCGCGGCGGCCGAGTTCTTCAACTGTCTTGTCCAGCAACGCTCGAGGGATTTCCCCGGCGTCGGGATCGTGCACCAATAGCACCGGAAGTCCGTCAAGGTGTTCGACCGGAAGCGACCATCCGTGTATCTCCGGGAGATAGCCGCAAATCGACACGACTCCGGTCAACGACTCCGGCACGACCCCTGCCAGCGTCGTGCTCAGCACGCCGCCTTGCTCGTATCCCAGCAGGAACGTCGGGTGCCCGGGGGGCTTGCGCTCCTTGACGTCGTAGATGAATTGCTCGACCAGCCAGAGGCCTTCGCCGAAGGTTGCTGGCTCGGGACGGCCGGCCTCTTGAATGAAGTACCAGGTATAGCCGTCAGAGGTAGCCGAGTATCCCTGAGTGGCGGGACTGACGGGTCTGGCGGCCTGAGGCGCGATGAATTGGAACGGACCGACGTTGCGACCCAGAGCCACGAGCTGGTCCAGATCGCCGCCGCTTCCATGAAGTCCGATGAGCGTGGCGGCCTGCGCCGCACTCTCCGGGACTTCCTGATAGACCAACATGCTGCGGGGCATGTCACGATGCCTCGTCACGCCAACGACGAGAAGCTAGCTCTGTTCCTTCTCGGGCTCCAGAGCTGCGTGCTTGCCGGCAAGACCTCCGAAGGTTATGGCGGGCCCCAGCGTGCCTCCACCAGCCCAGTAGGTCTGACCCGCCGGCGACGCGATGCAATTGCCGGCTCCGTACAAGCCGGGAATTGGTTGGTCCTTCATGTCAAGCACCTGGGCCTTGGCGTTGATCTTCGGCCCGCCCTTGGTGTCGAGCGTACCAGCCGCAGTCATGACGGCATAGTACGGTCCCGTCGCCCGGATGGGATACATCATCATGTTTGGTTTGTCGTTCCCGGAACGCCGCGATCCGAAATTCGCGATTTCGATCGGGGTCTCGCCGCGATGGAAGTCGAGATCTTTGCCGTGCTCGGCAAACGTGTTGAATCGCGCGATCGACTCCTTCAGATTCGCGACAAAGCTCTGATCGAGGCGGTAGTTGCCGGTTCGGTCGGCGATTTCCGTGAGCCGCTTGTCAATGGCGCCGGCAAGTTCTTCCAGCGTGTGACCGGAGATCACATAAGGCGCCTCGAGGCCGGGCCGCACGACCAGACCGCTCGTCTCGCCGAAGCGCTCGCGCGTGAACTGATCGTAGATGATGAGCAGGATCAGATTCGGATAGCTGCAGGTGTGGGGATCCCACTCGAAGTGAGCCTGTGTGCGCTCGTTGTATTGAATCTTCTCGTTGACCACCCGCCGCCCGAGGCGATTCACCATGATCATGCTGTCGCCTGGCCCCTGTGAGATGCCGCTCGGCGTGCTGCGGAACTGGAGCGCCTGCTCCAGAATGACCGGCCACCACCACGCGTGGCTCATGTTCGCGAGCTTGGCGCCCGCGGCGCCGCCGATCTGGACGAAATCGCCTTCGCCGGTCGGCACCGTGCAGCCGCCGAAGATCGGGCCGCGCAGAAAGGTCAGGCACATCTCGGGATTGGCGGTGAATCCGCCGCTGCCGAACACCACGGCCTTCCGCGCGCGGATCGTGACCGTCCTGCCGTCGCGCGTCGTGGCTTCGAGGCCGATCGTTTCGCCCCTGGCGTTGACGACGAGGCGGGTCGCACGGTGTTCGAGCAGCACCGGAATTTTGCGGCTGTCAACGGCGGCCCGCAGCCGATCGGTGAAGAAGACGCCGTTGCCCCGCGTGCCGTCGGGATGCGCCGGAAACATCGTGCGCCCGCGGGGCGCCTTGTTTTCGGGGAGATGCGCGTAGTAGTCGGGCCAGAGCTCGCCGGCATCATTGAGCCACAGCACGTGCTTGTCGAGCACACCAGTCGTGCGGAGGGTCTCGAGCGTCGGCGCGGCATTGTCGTAGAACGCGTTCAATAAGCCGAACTCGTTTTCGGGAAGACCGAGCCGCTTGTCGTTCGGGTTGTACAGCGTCGGGTAAGCCGTCCGCGCCATGTACCGGACACAATCTTCCCGCGGATCCTTCAGCCCTCTTCTCACGCATCAGGTAGTTGTTGGGGATCCAGTAGCCGGCGCCCGATTTGCGGGTCGTGCCGCCAAATATGGCGGCTTTCTCGACCATGAGCACGTCGGCCCGGCCTGCATGCGCGAACAGCGCGGCCGACGACGCCGCCGCGCCGCTGCCGACGACCACGACGTCGACTTCACGATCCCAGCGGCGCTGGGCGTACGCCGTCGATTCCTGGAAGGAGACACGTGGCCGCGGTCGTCGCGGTCAGCAGGGTTCCCGAGCCGGCAGCCTTCAGAAAATCACGACGCGACACGCGTGATTCGACCGGTCGAGATTCGGGCGACAGGTTTCGGCCTGTCCATTACCGTCCTCCCACGACAGGTAGAAAAATTCAGGCGTTTGCTCGGTACCCGCGCGCAATTCCTATCTGGCGCGGCCGATCGGCGCGGTCGATGCTGGCGTCGTGCCGGCGGCCTCCTGTTCCGGGGAGACGTACGCGCGTAATTTGAACCGCCAGCCCGAGGGCGTCTTCTCGTAGATGTCCTCGTAGTGCCCGCCGTTGTTCGGAAGATACGCTTTACCGGCGATCCCCTCTGGTTTCACCTCGATCGCGACCGAGGCCGATTTGAAGCGGGTGCCTCCAGGAATTGGCTCGTAAACGTCGGCGTAGGGCCCGCCGTTCGCCACCGCCAGGTGTTGGATGGCATCGAAGTCCGCGGCCGTCAATTTCGCCGCCTGCTCTCGATTGGTCACGACCGTTCGTGACCCGAAGCGCCACCCTTGAGGCGTTTTCACATAGACGTCCTCGTAGTGACCGCCGTTGTAATACGCCGTTCCTATCGCACCGCCACGTGATGGCTCGATCTCTATCCTGTACGGAACGAGGACCGCGGGCGCGTGAGGCGGCGCCACGCCGTCGGTGTACTTGCAGTTGTACGACCGGATCATCTCACCCAGCCGGTGCTGGCCTTGCACCTTGCCACGTGGGCCTGCCGCGAAATACCCGTCCGGCGCGACGAACAGGTCCGGCCACGTTTTCGCGTCGCAGCTTCCCAGTGCCAATGCGTAGCGCGCACTCAACAGCTCAATCTCAGCACGGTCGTGAGTCGTCAGCGCCGTCGTCGCCTGCCTTGCCTGCGGCGAAGCAAGGGACCCAATCGTGACGCTCAGAGTCAGGGCCAACATCGCCTTCATAGAGGTCTCCGAAACACGGCAAAGTTTCGTTCTTCCGGTCGTCCGGGTCCATAGCTCCGGAATCGCCCGGCCGGCCGCGATTGCCATCGGAAGAACAACGCGGCGTGACGAGCGCCATGGTAATCGAAGAACGGGTCATTTGAATCAAGAATCAAGTATTTATCTGACGGCCCCCGTGATACACTCCGCGCCGCAGCCAAGTCCTCGTGAGGAGGCGTGCGGACGTGGTCCGCAACCAGTTCAGTCTTCGTCCCGCTAGCGATTCGTCACGCTTAGCACTCCATTTCGGAAATATGGCGACGTATTTTCGGCCACCGAGACGCTGAGCGCCACGATGAGACGGCCGCCGAACGGCGACACCGAGCGCCTCGATTCGACGGCCGCCGCCGGCGTTTTACGGGCGTGCTCAGCTCTGTGACTCGGTGACTCGGTGGCTATATACGTCACGGCAACTATGAAACTCGTCGTACGTTAGTCTACTGCCGCGGTTCAACGGCACGCCTTCGGCGGCAATGATGCGACGACTGATGACCGGTGGTTCCAGTCATGACACGACGGAATCGTTCGTGGAAGGCTCCAATCGCGGCGCTCATGATGGCTGGAATCGGAGCGCTCTTCGGATTGGGTGTGCGGACCGTCGGAAAAGCTGCAGAGGCTGATTCTCAGGCACAACCGGCGGCTGACCGCCATTCGGTCTGGGACGGGGTCTACACGGCGGCACAGGCTGCGCGCGGACAGTCGCAGTACGGGTACTCGTGCGGGCGTTGTCACTTGGAGGAGCTCCAGGGGGATTCGTCGAAAGATGTGCCCGCACTCAACGATGAGCGATTTCTCAAATACTGGAGCGGGCGTACAGGTCAAAGAGTTGTTCGACCTGACCGCCAACACGATGCCGGTGGACAGCCCGGCAAGCCTGCGCGTAGCGAGCTATCTGGATATCCTCGCCTACATCCTCCAGATGAATCAGTTTCCCGCCGGAGGCGACGAGCTCGGTCCAGAACGACTCGATCGGATCGTCATCGAAAAAGTGCCGTCAGCCACTGGCAGATGAGTGGCATTCGTGAGGGAGGCTGCCCGTGAGCTCCTCGTCTAAACGGCGCACGCTATCAGTTGCCGTGGTGCTCGTGGCCGGCGTTATTGCCGGAGAAACGACAAGCTTCTTCCTTGCTGCGCAGGAGCGGAAGACAGTCTGGGACGGCGTGTACATCTCAGAGCAGGCCGCACGCGGTAAGGCGGCCTTCGAGCAGACGTGCGCGGGATGCCACAACAGCGATCTGAGCGGCATCTCCGGGCCCGAGCTGGCTGGTAACCGCTTCAGGACGAAGTGGGATTTCCAGACCGTGAGCCAGCTGTTCACGGAAATGAAAACGCGAATGCCGCGGAACAATCCCTCGACGCTGAGCGACGATACCTATCTGGATATCGTCACGTACGTTTTGGAAGCGAATGCGTTTCCGCCGGGCAGCGAGGCGCTCAAGAGCGATCCCGCCCTGCTGGGAAGCATCCTGATCCAGAAGCAAAAAGGAGGGCAGCCTGCCGAACTGCCGACCGGCGCGCTCGCTCAGGTCGTGGGATGTTTATCTCCAGCACCCGAGAGTGGGTGGATGTTGACGAGCGCTACGGCGCCGGTGCGGACGGATAATCCGGATGCATCAAAGGACGATCAACGGGCCGCGCTCGACGCGGCACCGTTGGGCAGTCGCAGCATCCAGCTTCTGGGTGTCTATGGTTCCCAGGACTCGCACAAAGGCCACAAGATGGAAGCCAAGGGCTTCGTGGTTCGAGACCCCGGCGGCGACCGTCTGAATGTCGTCTCGCTGGAGATGGTGGGGTCGAACTGCGCGCCCTGATTCGCAACATACACACGCTTGCATGGCGAAGGGAGACGTGATGGCAAACCACAGCACTGCCCTGCTGACGATGGTGGTGGGTCTGGGATTCTCGACGCTCGTGACGTTGGGCGCGCAGCAGAAGCCCGCAACCGCCCCGCCGCTGACCGATCAGGATCGTTCCCAGATTCAGGAACTCGTGACCAGCTATGGTCGGGCCCTGGGCCTGTGCACCGCCGAAGAATACGCCCGGTTGTTTGCCGAACCAGACGGCTACTTCGCCAGCGGACCCCGCGGTAAGGTCGTGGGACGTGAACGACTGCTCGCCTTGCTTCGCAGCGAGCGCCACTGCAACGACAACAGCGAGCGACGTGCCAGAAACATCCCGCCGAGCATCGACATCAAGGCATCGCCCCTGGGGGCCACAGGTTGGGCCTCGTTGGGACCAAACGGCGGACACTACGAGGATGTCTACGAGAAGACCGCACAGGGTTGGCGGTTCAAGTCGCGGGCGTACATCTCTACGACTGAAGAAGCCGCGAAGCTCACGGCTCAGGACTTCATCGACATTCGGCAACTGGCCGGAAACGACAGCGATCATTACGAAGACGTGTGGTCCGATGCGCCAGAAGGCAAGCACTTTCGCTCGTCGGGCGTTGTGATTGCGCCCTCGCCCGAAGGGGCCACCGGCCGCGCCTATCTCAAAGGCGGCGGCCGCTACGACGACATGTACGTGAAGACCGCACTGGGTTGGCGGTTCAAGTCGCGCGCGTGGGTGGCCGAAGGGGCCCGCGGCTCGCGTGCAGGCGCATAAGACAATCGCCGTCGACACGACTTTCAGGGAGTGCCATGCTCATGCATTGTCGCCGTGGTTCAGTTTCGTGTATCTGGTTGAGAGATAAGGGCTAATCGATTGGAGGGCTCTATCTGGTCTTTGATTCATGATTCACGTCATACTCGAAAACCCTGATTTATCATTACGGATGGTCCGACCGATGAGTGCGTGGTGATGCGACGAGCGCTGTTCGTCTTCGCGGTCTCGATGTGGCTGGCCGCCTCACTCGTTGCCAGCGCCGAGCAGACCGTGCGCTCGCCACGCGAGAGCCCGGCCGCGGCCGCATCGGATCCCGCAGCCCTTTACGGCCCAATCCTCACTCAATATTGCGTGACTTGCCACAACGAGCGAACCAAGGCCGCGGAGTTGGTCCTCGAGAAGGTTGATTTCACGAACATCCCCGCTCGCGGCGAGCTATGGGAAACCGTCGTTCGTAAGCTGAGGCGGGGCGCGATGCCCCCGATCGGTGTTCGCCGTCCGGACGCAGCGACTTACGAAGGCCTCATCACGTGGCTCGAGACGGAGCTGGATCGAGCGGCCGCCGCTCATCCCAATCCGGGGAGGCCCCTGCCACACCGTCTCAATCGCGCCGAGTATGCCAACGCGATTCGGGATCTGCTCGATCTGGACATCGGCGATGTGGGAGCGCTCCTGCCGGCAGACGACTCAGCCTACGGGTTCGACAACATCGCGGACGTGCTCGGAATGTCTTCGGTGCTGCTGGAGCGGTATGTCGGCGCCGCCGGACGGATCAGTGCATTGGCGGTTGGCGATACGGACGTCGCGCCCGGTTCGGAAACGTATTCCGTTCGTCAGGACTTCTCGCAGGATCAGCAAATCGAGGGGCAGCCGTTCGGGACCGTCGGTGGAATCCTGGCGCGTCACACGTTCCCTCTCGACGCCGAGTACGAGCTGCGCGCCACTCTTCTTCGAACCAACGTGGATCAGACCCGAGGCCTCGAGCACGCGCAACAGGTCGAGTTCACCATCGACGGCGAGCGGGTGTTTCTGACTCGAATCGGAGCCGACCCTCCGGGCGAGCCGGGGGCCGAGGACGAAGCGGCCACCCGGGGCCTCTCGCGCTCGGACCGAGTCGACCTCGGCTTGCGCGTTCGCGTTCCGGTCAAAGCCGGTCCCCATACCATCGGCGTCGCATTTCTGCAGCGAGCGCTCGTTCAGAACACCAGACGACTGCAGCCATACCGAAGCTCGTTCGATGCATACGATGCGACGGGGCTTCCGCATATCCGCACGCTGAGCGTCGTCGGACCCTTCAACGCGACAGGCCCTGGCGAGACGCCCAGCCGCAAGCGAATTTTCGTCTGTCGTCCGAGCTCGCCGGTCGCCGACGGTTCGACGCCGCTCACCGTTGGCCCTGAGCGAAGTCGAAGGGCCGAAGAACCGTGCGCCACGAGGATACTGTCGACGTTGGCGCGGCGCGCCTATCGCCAGCCGGTAACCGAGACGGACATGCAGCGCCTGATGGAGTTCTATCGACGCGGCCGGGGCGCGGGGAATTTCGAAATCGGCATTCAGAGGGCGCTGCAACGGATTCTGGCCAGCCCGAAATTCGTGCTCCGCGTTGAGCACGATCCCCCGAACGTCGCCCCCGGCGCCGCCTACGCCATCAACGACTTCGAACTGGCGTCGCGGATCTCGTTCTTCCTCTGGAGCAGCATTCCCGACGACGAGTTGCTGAGGCTAGCCGCCGAAGGCCGGCTTAGAACGCCCGCTGTGTTGGCGCAGCAAGTGCGCCGCATGCTGGCCGACCGACGATCGGAAGCGTTGGTGGTCAACTTCGCCGGCCAGTGGCTTCAGCTGAGGAATCTGCGAAACTCAGTCCCCGACAACGATCTCTTCCCCGAGTTCGATGACAACCTGCGGCAGGCGTTCGCGCGCGAAACCGAGTTGCTCTTCGACAGCGTCGTGCGCGAAAACCGGAGTGCCAACGACCTGCTGACTGCAGACTACACGTTCGTGAACGAACGCCTGGCCAAGCATTACGAGATCCCATACATCTACGGCAGTCATTTCCGCCGTGTCCCGGTTACGGAACCCGGGCGGAAGGGCCTCCTGGGTCATGGCAGCATTCTCACGCTGACCTCGAACGCCGACCGGACGTCTCCCGTCGTCCGCGGAAAATGGATTCTCGCCAATCTGCTTGGCATGCCGCCGGCGCCACCGCCACCGAACGTGCCGCCACTGAAGAGTGACGTCGAAAAGGTCAAGCCCACGACCATGCGTGCGCAGATGGAGGAGCATCGAAAGAACCCTGTCTGCGCGGGGTGCCACAAGATCATGGACCCCCTCGGCTTCGCGATGGAGAACTTCGATGCGGTCGGCAGGTGGCGGACCCGCGACGCGGGGAGCCTGATCGATGCGACAGGTCAATTCATCGACGGCACCGAGCTCGATGGTGTCGACTCGCTGCGGCAGGCGCTTGGCAAGCATCCGGGCGTGTTCGTCGGTACGATGACCGAGAAGTTGCTCATCTATGCGCTGGGCCGCGGGCTCGAGTACCTACGACATGGCGGCTGTTCGAAAGGCCGTTCGAGAGTCGGCGCGCGACGATTACCGCTTTTCTTCGTTGATCTTAGGGATTGTTTCCAGCACGCCGTTTCAAATGCGGACGAAGGCATCCACGGATGTCAAATCACCGGCCATCAAGACGGCCGGGCGGTAATGGGTCGGGTATCATCGATAATGCTTTCCTAGCACAGGAGAATCGCGACCATGTTCATCTCCAAACTGTCGCTACCCCGTCGAACGTTTCTGCGGGGGATGGGTGCAACTGTCGCGCTGCCATTTCTGGAAGCGATGGTCCCCGCATTGACGGCGACGGCCAAGACGGCCGCGAACCCGTCGCTGCGCTTCGGGGCCGTGTACATCCCTCACGGCGCCATCATGGATCGGTATACCCCTGCCGCCTCGGGCAAGGGTTTCAGCTTCTCGCCGATTCTCAAGCCACTCGAGCCGCTCAAGGAGCACGTGGTGGTCGTGAGCAATCTCGATCGCCCGGGCGACGACGACAGTCACGCGACGGCGTCGGCCGCTTGGCTGAGCGGCGCGATCGCGAAGAAGACGGAAGGCCAGGACTTCCAGCTCGGAACCACGATTGATCAGGTGATTGCCAGACAGATCGGGCAAGACACGCCCTTCCCGTCGCTCGAGGTCGCGACCGAGGACTTCACCGGATATGTGGGCGGCTGCAGTCCCGGATATGCGTGCGCCTACATGAACACGATCTCGTGGGCGTCGCCGACGCAGCCGGTGCCGATGGAGATCAATCCGAGAGTTGTCTTCGAGCGGCTGTTTGGCCGACCGGGAACCGCGGCTCAGCGCTCCGCCCGCATCCAGCAGGACATCAGCGTCCTCGATTCGATCAAGAGCGACCTTGCCGATCTCGATCGCGGGCTCGGATCGCGCGACCGGGCCAGGCTGACGGACTATCTCGACAACATTCGTGAGATCGAACGTCGAATTCAGCGGACCGAAGCGCAGAACTCCCTGAACGTCACCGTGCCCGATGCTCCGATCGGCATCCCGCAGAAGTTCGCCGAGCACGTCGGGCTGCTCTTCGACTTGCTCGCCGTCGCATACCAGGCGGACCTGACACGCGTCTTCACGTTCATGATGGCGCGCGAAGCCAGCATGAAAACGTATCCCGACATCGGCATCACCGAACCGCATCATACGATCTCGCATCATCGTGAAAAGCCGGATGTGAAAGTGGCCCACGCGACCCTGAACACGTGGCACCTGTCACTCTTTGCGAAATTCGTCGAGAAGCTGCGCAACACACCCGACGGCGACGGCTCGTTGCTCGATCATTCGCTCGTGTTCTATGGCAGCGGCATGAGTAACGCCAACGTGCATGGACCCTACCCGCTGCCGCTGGTGGCCGTCGGCGGCGGTCTGGGCCAGGGACATCGGCACGTCGTCGCGCGCGAGCACACGCCGTTGGGCAACCTCTGGACGAGCGTGGCGGAAGTGTACGGCTGCCCGAGTGTGACATTCGGCCAGAGCAGCGGGCAGGTCGATCTGCTCTGATGCTTTGGCGCGCACGGCGCGCCCCACGTTAGTTTGAAATGCGGAGCGTCTCCGAACGCTCCCGGCGCACAGGCGGGCCGCACTCCCTGGGAGCAATCATGAATCTGAGACGCGTTGCCGGAGGCTGGCTCCTGGTCGTCCTCGCAGGCGCTGGCGCCAGCGCGGCCGGAGACGGTCCTCGGCTTGTCGCCGCCATCAAGGCGGGTGATCACGAACGCGTACGCGTGCTGTTGAAGCAACCGGCTTCAATCAGGGAGCGAGAGCCGGACGGGACGACGCCGCTGCACTGGGCCGTACGCGCCGACGATCTGACACTCGTCCAGCTTCTGCTCCGAGCCCGCGCCGAGGCCAACGTGTCAGACCGGTATGGCATCACGCCCCTGATGCTCGCGGCCATCAACGGGAACCCGCCGATCGTCGACGCCTTGCTGAAGGCCCGTGCCGACGCGAATGCGGCCTTGCCGGAAGGCCAGACCGTCCTCATGACGGCGGCGCGCACTGGCAAGCCCGAAGTGCTGAAATTGTTGACCGCAAACGGCGCCGACGTGAACGCCCGAGAGAACTGGCTCGGCGAAACCTCGCTGATGTGGGCCGCGGCCGAGAATCATGCGTCGGCGGTCGGCGTGCTCCTGGAAGCAGGCGCCGATCCGAATGTTCAGACGTTCCCGACAACGTTCCGCAGGAAAGTGGGCGGGCAGACCATTCTCACGCGTGGCGGTTTCACGGCGCTCATGTATGCAGCCCGTGAGGGGGCAATCGAAGCGGGCCGCGCGCTGGCAGACGGCGGTGCGGATCTCAATCTGGGAGACCCCGACGGCGTGACCGCTCTCACGCTCGCCATCATCAACGCCCATTACGATGTCGCGGCCGCGCTGCTCGAGAAAGGGGCCGATCCAAACGTCGCTGACGCGACTGGCATGACGGCGCTCTACGCCGCTGTAGACATGAACACCCTTCAGTTCATGCACGGACGGCCCGATCCGAAGGCCTCCGGTCAGATGACCGTCGTCAACCTGGTCGAATTGCTCCTTGCCAAGGGCGCTGACCCCAACGCCCGACTCAAGACCCCCACGCTGCAGCGGCACAACAACTCTCCCAATCAGGCGCTGGGCGAAGGCACGACGCCGCTGATGCGCGCGGCGAAATCCGGCGACGTGACCCTGATGAGGATCTTGCTGGAGCATGGCGCCGATCCCAACGTGCGGCAGAAGAACCAGACGACGCTGCTCATGCTTGCCGCCGGATTCGGCCGCCGGTTCGATCAAAACGCCGATGCTCAGGAGTACGAGCGAGGCACACAGGCGGAGCTGCTCGAAGCGGTCAAGTTATGCGTAGAACTTGGGCTCGATGTGAACGCAGCGAACGAGGCGGGAGACACCGTACTTCACGTCGCAACGAGTGACGACATGGTGCGATACCTCGTCGACAAGGGCGCCAACGCCGACGCGAAGAATAAAGAGGGGAAAACTCCGTTGGAGGTGGCAATTGCCCGCAAGGACCGCAGCGGGCGGCAGTTGCTGCCCGAAGCGCTGGCGGCGCTTCAGGAGGTGACAGGCAGTAGGCCGCAGGAATCCATCCAGCTCAAATAGTGTGCAGCAGCCGTCTGCCAACATTTCGGTTCTCGCCAAAAGCGGCTCACGATCTTTTTGAGGCTTCAACAGCGCGAACGGAGAGCGCAATGCCGCGCAGCCGAACACTCTTCTCGAGCATCGCAGCAATCTGTTCCGCACTATCGGTCGTTGGCGTCATTGCGCAAACCGAAGCCCCGCAGGGGAACGTCCCGAAAATTTGGAGCGGTGTCTATTTCGCCGCACAGGCCGAACGGGGCAAAGTGATGTTCCAGGACACATGCACGACCTGTCACAATTTCGACTTGAAAGGCAATAGCGGCCGGGGCCCTGCGCTCGTCGGCGACCCGTTCATGGAGAACTGGGAGACCGAGAACTTGAACGCCCTGTTTACCAGAATGAAGACCACGATGCCCCGTAACAACCCGGGGAGTCTCACCGAAGAGATCTACCTTGATCTGCTCGCGTACATCCTTCAGACCAACGGCTACCCCGAGGGCGCAGCCGAGCTGAGCACAACGGCGCTCGCAGGCATCTACATTCTGAAAAAGGATGGCACGGGTACGAAAGTGGTCCCGAACTTCGCGATGGTCGCGATGATCGGCTGTCTCGCCCAAGCGGACAGTCACTGGGTGCTGACACACACAAGCGAGCCGCTTATCACCGAGGAGCGGCCAGCGACCGACGCCGAGCTGAAGGACGCCGCGGCCAGACCGCTGGGCGAGGACACGTTCCGGCTCGTGAGCGTGTCACGCACACACGCCGGATATCCACAAAGGCCACAAGGTGCAGGCCAAAGGGCTCGTGTATCGGGCCCGCGACGACAAGCGGCTGAACGTCACGTCTCTCCAACCGCTCGGCTCGAGCTGCCCGAACTAGGTTCGCACCCTCTACCTGCTTGGGTCGGGCGCGGGCGGTGTCACTGGTGCACCAGCTCTCGTGAACGGCACGCGCGCCGTCGTTCCCTCCCCCTCCACAACCGTCACGATGCCATTCACCGGCACGTTTCGAACAACGTCGGTTCCTCCCCCCGGCCAGCGGATCTCCAGGCGATCGACGAGCGATTCCCGGCCCACACCGACGTGTGCACGGAGGTCGTTCTGTGACAGATAGCTGGAACCCGCTTTGACCTCGCGGACCTGGGTTTTCGCTCCCGCGGTAATCCGCAACCGAGCCCCGATGCCGTCTCGATTGCTCTTCTTTCCCACAAGCCGTAAGAGCAGCGCGTTGCCTTGATTCCCTCCGTCGTTCCGGAGGAGATCGACCGCTTGACCGTTGCTGGTCACCAGAAGATCGAGGATCGCCGTCATTGTCGAAATCGCCAGCGGCGAGGCCGCGATGAACTCTCTCCAGAGCAAAGCCGGGCCCCGACACGCGCCCGACTTCCTTCAGGCGTCCGGCTCCTTCGTTGTGGAAGAGAAGATTTCGCTGCGCATACTTGGCGTTCGGGCTGAAATGGTCGGCGTTGTCGAGCACATGCCCGTTGGCAATCGCCAGGTCCAGGCTGCCGTCGTTGTCGTAGTCGAGAAACACTGCGCCAAAGCCAACGAACGGCAGTGTGGCGGGGCCGAAGCCCGTTTCGAATGTCGCATCCGCGAACAGCCCGTCGCCGAGGTTTCGGAAGATGTTGTGAGCCTCCAGCATGAAGTTGGTCACGACCAGATCGGGCCGCCCGTCTCCGTCGTAGTCGCCGAAATCGGTGCCCATGCCTGCCCTGGCCCTGGCGTCGGTAGCGACGGCCACGCCGGCCAGCAGCGCGACGTCTTTGAACAACCCGCGACCGGTGTTGTGGAACAGGAAGTTCGGAGCGAGAATCATTGGCCACGAACACGTCGACCCAGCCGTCATCGTCGTAGTCGGTGAAGACGACACCGAGGCCCTTACCGGCTGTCGTGTAGACGCCTGCCTCTCGCGTCACGTCCGTGAATGCTCCGTTACCATTATTCCGATACAGGATGTACGGCAGCCCCTTATACAGCTCCGGACGGCAGTAAGCCCGCACCCGACTGTCACCACAGGGCCGCTCCACGCTCAAGTCGACGTAGTTGACGACGAACAAGTCGACATCGCCGTCGTTGTCGACATCGCCGAAAGCGCAGCTCGTGCTCAACAGCGGCGAGCCAAGGCCCGCCGCACGCGTCACATCGACGAACGTGCCCTTTCCGTTGTTGCGGAACAGCACGTCGGCCCCGCTGTTCGTGATGTAGAGATCGACGCGACCGTCGTTGTCGTAGTCCGCTGCGCACGCACCCATGCCGTATCCGGAATGATTGATGCGGGAGGAGACAGTGACGTCTTCGAAGGTCCCGTTGCCGCGGTTGCGGTACAGACGGTGGCGCGCCCGTGCGGCGACCAGGCAATCTGCGATCGAGCCTCCGTCGACCAGGAAGATGTCGAGCCACCCATCATTGTCGTAGTCGAAGAACAATCCGCCAGAGCCCATGGTTTCGACCATGTGCTTCTGAGGGCTTGCGCCATTGGTGTGCCGGAAATCGAGCCCCGCCTGTTGCGTCACGTTCTCGAAGACAATCGGCTTCTGGGGCGCAACAGCGCCGCCGGGACCGCCGCGTTGGCGGCCGTGGAGAACTGAAGCGGCCGCCAGGCAAGACAAGAGGAGCAGCAACAGGCGGCTCCACGTTCCCGACTTTGACGGGTAGCCTTTCTTTTCAGACTCAGGCATTGTCAGAGCTGGATCTCCGAATTCTTGACAATTGTGGGCCCGTACCCATAATTTTGTACAGTCAATCGCAAAACTTAATCAAAAATCAATAAGCATCCTCTGAACTCAAGCCGCCGGTCAGAACGCTGGAGGGACGCGCACAACTCGCGGCTATTCGCCGGCGCCGGCCTCGAGCGGCCGGTGATGCTCGCTCGACCGCCCGGCCCAGAAGCGGATGGCCACGAAGGACCATTCCGACAAGCGAACGAGGGACGTTCGATGAAACGAGCGTTTGTGCTGTCCGCGCTGCTCGCGGCCGGCTTCGTGTCGTTGGCCGCCGCGGAACGACAAGGCGGGACCGAACAGCTTGAGACCAAGGTCGTCGAGATTCAGAAGATCAAAGACAATCTTTTCGTGCTCACCGGCGGCGGAGGGAATACCGCCGTCTTCATCACGGATCTGGGGGTCGTGCTCGTCGACACGAAGTTGTCAGGGTGGGGGCAGCCTGTGCTCGACAAGATCAAGACCGTAACCACGCTGCCGGTCACGACCATCATCAATACTCACGCCCACGCCGACCATGTCGGCGGGAACGAGTTCTTCCCGACGTCGGTCGAAATCGTTGCGCAGGAGACTACCAGGTCGAATCTCGAGAAACTGGACGCGTTCAAGGGCGCAAAGCTGATCTTCCTTCCCAAGCTCACGTTCAAGGAAAAAATGACGCTCGGCAGCGGCAAGGACCGGGTCGATCTTTACCACTTCGGGGCGGGACATACCGGCGGCGATGCCTGGGTCGTTTTTCCTGCGATCCGCACGGTGCACGCGGGTGACATGATCGACTTGAAGCAGCTGCCGTTGATCGACGCTCGTAATGGCGGTAGCGGCCTGGCGTATCCCGACACCCTCGCCAAGGCGGCTGCCATCCTCAAGAACGTGGACACCATCATCACCGGTCACGGTCCACCGCTGCGCATGAAGGATTTGAGCGAGTACGCCGAATTCAACAGGGAGTTTCGCAACGCAGTTGTTTCCGGTTTCAACCACGGGCTGACCATCGGCGAGACGGCCGCGGAATGGAGGCTCCCCGACCGATACCGGGAGTACTCGTCCGAACCCGATCGCGTCAAAGCGAACGTGGAGACCATGTTCGGAGAACTGACTAGGTAGAAGCTCGCCTCTCGATGGCCAGGCTCAGCGAAGGCAATGCCGGCATGGCGGTCCGGCGCCGAGGTTTTGCGGTTTCGTTACGGTGAATGGCAGCTGATTTTTGATTCAGGGGGCACAAGTTCGGCGCAGCAAACCCCGAAGTGATGCTACTATGCTAGGGCGCTTGTGAATTTTTGTGTCAATCTCAGTGGCCAATAGACCGATGAAGGCGATTAAACGGAAGCCGGTGGTTCTCGACGTGGCAAACCAGATCCGCGCAGCCATCCTGGACGGCGGGCTGGTGCCTGGTAGCAAGATTGCGCAGGACGACCTTGCGGCGGAGCTCGGCGTCTCCCGCCTCCCAATTCGTCAGGCACTCTTGGTACTGCAGCGTGAAGGGCTGGTGTTTCTCGACCACGGTCGCGGCGCTGTCGTGGCGCCGCTCGACATCAAGTTCATCTCCGACCTGTTCGATTGTCGCGCGATCGTCGATGGGTACGTGGCGGGGATCCTGGCCGCTCGCGAGAACTTCGACGCGACCACGTTGAACCGGATCGTGAGGGAGGGACGAGAGGCGGCACGCCGCGGTGAATCCCGACGCGACTTGGTGATGGAATTCCACACGGCGCAATACGAAGCGGTGGGGAACCAGGTCTTGATCCGGATTATGAAGCCTCTCCTCGACCACGTTCAACGCGTGGTGATCTTCGTGCAGGACGCCACTTCCAAGAAAAGCGGGCGGCACAAGAAGACCGTGCCCGGGAAGGGGCAGCCGGGTCTTCGCTCTCAAATGGACACCTGGAACGAACATGCCGAGATCGTCGAGGCCATTGCCGGGCGTCGCGTCGGCCGAGCGCGCGCCTTGGCGCGGGTGCATGTCGAACGGGTGAAACACGTGGCGATCCCATATCTGGTGTCCGCCGCGCCGCCGTCGCGCCTCAAGTCGTCTCCCGCAGACCGCCGGCGTGCTCGTGATGTATCGCGCATCGTCGACTCGGAGTTGCCGGTCACCTTCGATTCCGGCCGCATCAAATAAACGTGGGGCTCTGCCCCACACCCCGGCTCGGTCGCTTGCGGGGCCCCTACGCCCCGCGCCGCTCTCTCGCAGGCGTGCTGTGAGCGCCTAGACCGTTACGAGACCAAAATTCTCGTTAGCCCCCACACAACGGTCTAATGTTGCGCTGCCCCACCACCCCCGGCTCGGTCGTTTGCGCCCTTCGACTCCTGCTCAGGGCGCCGCCACGAGCGCATCGAGGGGCGGGGGCCCCTACGTTCCGCGCGCCTAGCCGCCACCTGGCAGTCCCGGGCGGACGCCTGGCGTCTTGAGTCGCACTCGATAGACGTTGGAGCAGGCTGTGATGTACAGCCCTCTGTAGTCCGCGTCGCCAAAGGCGACGTTGGTCGCGCAAATCCGCGGTCGAGGCTCCTTCAGCTCCACCGGGAGTTGCAATGTGCCGAGTTCCTTCCCTTCCGGCGACGTGACTCGCACCATCGCCCGGCCTCCACCTCCCGTCGTCGTATAGAGATTGCCCTTCTGATCGACCTTCATTCCATCGCTGAAGTCCTGAACGAAGACGCCACCATTGGCCACCGTATCGTCGGGCTGAATGTCGTAGCGCCTCACCGTCCGTCCGGCAGTCACATATAGATGCTTCTCATCCGGCGACAGCGTGATCCCGTTGGGTGCGCCACCGCCGGCTTCGCGATCGCCGCCCAGATAGGTGACCTTCCCGTCCTTCACCAGGTAGAAGCCGTTGAAAGGCAGTTCTCGCGCGGGACCAGTTGCCCCGCCGCGAAGCCCGTTGATTGAATCCGTGAAATACACGGCGCCGTTCGACTTGACGACCACGTCGTTCGGTCCACTCAAGCGCTTCCCTTCGAAGCGGTCGGCGAGTGTGGTGCGCGTGCCGTCCTTCTCGAGCCGCACGACCGCTCTGTCCGCCATCGCAGTAATGACGAGCCTGCCTTGGGGATCCAGCGCAAGCCCGTTCGATCCGATCAGAATGATCGCAACGCGGCCGCCACTGATCGTTTGTTGACCGACATTCAGGTTGTCATCCCCTGTGTAACCGGCTTTTTCCAGAAACACAGAAAGCTGGCCGATGGCGGTTCGCTTGTAGATGACGTTTGCGGCCACGTCGCTGAACAAGAGGTAGCCGCCGCCGTCCTCGATCCACAACGGTCCTTCCGACAACCCTATATGCTCTGCCACGAGTTCGAGCTTTGCGTCCGACTCCACGATCGTATCGAGGGCCGGGTCCGACCTGACAATCCTGAACGGCTGTTCGGTCAACGGGGTGGGTGGTTGCTGCGCCCTGGAAACCGCGAGACCGGCACCCAGGAACCATACGATCGCAATCCAATGTCTCTTCATGTCGCACCTCGCGCTACTTTGGTGGCGCGGGCTCCTTTGACGCTGCAGCGGCTTCAGCCGCCAGCGTCTGGGCGGACTTCGATCTGAAGAAGTGCCGGCTCTTGATTCGCCATCCTTCGGCAGTCCTCACATACACGTCCTCGTAGTGCCCACCCATGTTCACGGATGTCTGCTTGCCGTCCTGGCCGATGTCGATCACCAGAAGATAGACCTTCCCCCGTGCTCCCTCGGGCGAGGGCTCAATCAAGTGGTTGCTGACGAAATGGCGGACGTAGGCCGAACCGCGGCCGCCGACGGCGAACTGTCTGAGCGCCTCGCGCCCTTTGGCGTCGAACGGCTGGCCGCCCGGCACGGCCGGAGGGCCGTGGAACTCGCCGTCTTCCGCGAATACGTTCGCGTACAAGCGGCCGTCGTCCGCGCCGGTATCCAGACCGTATGCGTACTGCGTGGCCAACGCCTGGATGTCGAGGTAGTCCTGTGCCGCGAGCGGCGCCACCTTCTCGCCGCCCGGTCTCGCTTTGGCAACATCTTGTTGCGCCCGAGCGGCTACCAATGAAATGAGGACGAGCGCCAGCGCCGCCGGCCCCATCCACTTCGGCACGCCACTTCTGCTCATCATCATGCGATCCCTTCCTCTATCGAGTGCTCTGTCGCTCTAGCGCGCAGGACCCGGGCGGTTCGGCCGAGGCTCTGATCTGCTTGGGATGAATTCCCGGCGCTTGAACCGCCAACCCTGCGACGTCTTCGTGTACACGTCCTCGTAGTGGCCGCCGATGTTCGAAAACTCGCCACCGGGCTTGCCGCCCTCACCGATGTTGACGAGGACCAGGTACTGCTTCCCGACGGCACCTTCAGGCGACGGGTGGATCACGTGATTCATGATGAAATGCGCGACGCCATGCGCCGGCTTCCGTCCGTCGACGAAGCCGAGCCGACCGAGTCCGGCCAGCGCCTCGCGACCCTTGGTCGAACCAGGGCCGCCAACGAACTCACCGTCCGGCGCGAAGAGATCGGCGTACGCGTAGCCGTTGTCGGCGCCGGTATCGAGTGCGTATGCGTAGCGCGAGACGAGCTGTTGAATGTCGAGATAGTCCTGGGGGGTGAGGACCGCGTCCTTTCCCGGAGATCGATTGGACTGGGCAGACCCGATCGCTGCCATCAATCCGAGGAGGAGGGTTAACGCCACGGCCGCGCTGCGCTTCGCCATATCAATGTGCTTCGCGATCCTGGATTTCATGCTCTTACTGCAGACCCGGCGTTCGCGGAGGTCCCATTGCTCTTGCATCGCGTCGTTTGATGCGCCAGCCATCGGCGGTCTTCACGTAGACATCCTCATAATGGCCGCCGATGTAGATGGAGCTTGGCTGTCCCTCCTCGCAATCGACAACCATGAGGTAGACCTTGCCAGTCGCTCCATCGGCTTGAGGCTCGATCACGTGATTCGTGATGAAGTGTCGAACGTACATTCGGTTGGCCTTCCGAACCCTGCGAGCCACCCTGGCGAGCGCTTCGCGTCCCTGGGTCAACGGCACCTGCCTGCCGACGAACTCACCGTCGGGCGTGAAGACATCGGCGTACATGTACCCATTGTCTGCAGCGGTATCCAAGCCATACGCGTAGCGGATCGCGAGTTGCTGGATCTCGATATAGTCCAGCGGCGTGAACGTCTGCGGCTTGCCGGGATTCTGTCCTGCATCACCGACCGCTGCCAGCACGATCACGCCAAGAGCCGCCATCAGTGCATGTCTCATCGAAGAGAGACCTCCTCAGGTCAATCAGCTACCAGGGTGCGACGATGGGTTGCGCGTCCAGCACCGACTCGCGCACGGGCTGGTCGGGAAAGAGCGCACCCTCTTCGAACCAACTGCGCGGCGCCGGCATCCCCCAGAGGGTCTGTCGCTGCGGATCGCGCAAATCCCACCGGGTCGGCTCCAGATCCGGATCGACGGTCAGATAGTCGCTGGTGAACAGCTCGACGCGGTGACCCTCGGGATCCCTCAGGTACAGGAAAAAGGCGTTCGAAAGCCCGTGACGACCTGGGCCACGCTCCATGCTGGCCAGCCAGCCGGTCGTCGCCAGCACGTCGCACATGTGGATGATGTCGGTGACCGAACTGACCCACATGCCGACGTGATGGAACCGCGGTCCGCGGCCGTTCGTGAACGCGATGTCGTGAACCCCTCCTTTGCGGTGCAGCCATACCGACCAGAGTTGCTCGCTCCCGTCGACCGCCGCGTACTCCGTCGTCCGGAAGCCCATTTCCGTGAAGAAGTCGTACGACGCCTGCACGTCCGGCGAAAAGCAGTTGACGTGATCGATTCGCTGGATGCGGGCGCCGCGATAGGCGCCGTACTGCCTGAGCATCGACGGCACCGACTGCATCTTGAAGAACAGCTCGATCGGCGTGCCGACGGGATCCCTGAAGAACAGCGTGCGCCCCTGAAAAGGCCGTTCGACGAACTGATGAGACAGGCCTTTCGATGCACAGAACTGGGTTGCACGATCGAGGTCAACGTCGCTGAACACCTTGAACCCGACGGCGGTCACATCGGGCTGCGGTCCCTTCTGCAGCACCACCGAGTGATGGTTCCGCTCTTCGAGCCCTCGCAGATACAGCGCTTCGCGCGTTTCCTCGGTGACGACGAATCCCAGCGCGTCGACCCAGAACGCTTTGGCGACGGCGAGGTCGGTCACGTGGCTGCTGACGTACGCCACGCGAACCACGTTGAACGGAGGAGTGAAGTTGGGCGGCCGAAGAGGCAACGCAGCTCCCTTTACGCGCCGATCCGGGGCACCTGGTGCGAGTCGAGCGCCACGCAGATGTTTTTCGTTTCCATGTAGAAATCGAACGAATAGTCGCCGCCGTCGCGGCCGATACCGGACCCCTTCATGCCGCCGAAGGGCGTCGGCAGATGCCTCACGTTTTCGGAATTCACCCAAACCATGCCAGCGTCTATCGCCTGGGCGACACGGTGTGCGCGTCCGACATCACGGGTCCAGATATAGGCTGTGAGACCGAAATGGATGTCGTTGGCAATTCTGATGGCATCGGCCTCGTCGGCGAATGGAATCACGGTGAGCACCGGCCCGAATATCTCTTCCTGCGCGATGCGCATCCGCGAGGTCGCATCCGCGAACAACGTCGGGACGACATAGTTGCCCCCACCCTCCGCGCGTGTGCCACCGCAACGAACGGTCGCCCCCTCACTTCGCGCGATAGCACAATAACCCAGGACCTTCTCCGCGTGCCGTTCGTGGATCAGCGGTCCGATCTCGGTGTCAGGATCGAGGGGGTGGCCGACCTTGATGCGCCTCGCACGGGCCGCAAGGGCTTCGGTAAATCGGTCGTAGATGGATTGCTGTACCAGCGCCCGGCTGGACGACGTGCACCGCTCGCCGTTGAGGCTGTAGATCATGAACAGCGCCGCGTCCAGCGCCCGCTCCAGATCGGCATCGTCAAAGACCACCACAGGATTCTTGCCTCCGAGCTCCAGGTGGACACGCTTCAGAGTCGGGGCGCCCTGGGCGATGATCTGACGGCCAGTCGCAGCGTCACCGACGAAGCCGATGGCCCTGACGGAGGGGTGCTCGGTGAGAGCTTTTCCGGCCTGTTCGCCAAACCCATGCACAAGATTCACGATGCCCGGGGAGAGGCCGGCGGCCGTCAGCTCTTCGTGCATGATCTCGACAAGCACGGTCGCCGTCAACGGACTCCACTCTGCCGGCTTGTGGACGACGGTGCAACCGGCGGCGAGCGCAGGGGCGATCTTCCACGTCGATAACATGAAGGGTGCGTTCCATGGCGTGATGATGCCAACGGGGCCGACCGGCACGCGCATCGTGTAGTTGACGTGAGTGGTCGTTGGAAGCGACAGGCCATCGCGCGCGCCTGGAGCACGGTCCGCAAAGAATCGGAAATTGTCGGCCGCCCGCAGGGCGGTCTTACCCAAGAACCGGATGGGCTGCCCCGTGTCCACGCTTTCGATCAGGGCGATATCTTGGGCCCGGGCTTCGATGCGATCGGCGATGGCGTGCAGAATGTGGCGGCGGCGCTGGCCGTCGATCGCCTGCCAAGCGGGGAAGGCATCGGCCGCCGCCTGGACCGCCCGATCGATGTCCGCAGCCGACCCAGCCGCTACCTGGCAGAGGACGGTGTTGTCGGCCGGGTTCAGATTATCGAACGTTCGGCCATCGCCCGAGTCAGGGCGGCCAGCAATGAAGTGTTGGACTCCGTCCGCGCGAAAACGGGCGAGAAGCCGCCCGGCTGCGTTCAAGTTGACGGCTACGGCATCTGGAACGGCGGTCCGATTGCTGAGCATCTCGGGGCTCTCCGATTTGGGGCCGGATCGGGGATAGCTGATTCTTGATTCAATGCGCTCGGAACCATGGCCGGAAACGCTGCGGAATCAAGTCAGCGTGATTAGTATGCTGCATCCGCTGCTCAGACGTCCACAGGTCCCGAACTCAAAGAAAGCCATCAACCGAACGCCTGTGGAATGAGGTCGCCAACGGATTGGCGCGTCTCGACGCAGGTACGTTCCGGCGCATCTGACACGGATCGAGGGCGGCCGCCTCAACTCATAAGCCATTCGCCCAGAAAGTCGCTTGACAATTTCTCGGTGCTGTTCATAATCCCGTTACCTGATCTGAATCAAAAATCAACTCAACCGATGCAGGAATGGTTGGCGCTGAAGGGACGCCAGGCAGTTGTCATGTCCAACGCGAAACGAGAGGAGCCAGAGTATGCGTGGGTTGAATCGCCTGCTGTGTGGAATTGCCTGTGTGGTGGCCCTGCCGACGGCGGCGTGGGCTCAAGCCTCCATCGCCGGGACGGCCAAGGATTCGTCTGGTGCCGTCCTCCCGGGTGTGACGGTCGAAGCTTCGAGCCCGGCGTTGATTGAAAAGGCTCGCTCGGTGGTCACCGACGGGACAGGCCAGTATCGGATTGTCGACCTCAGGCCTGGCACCTATACCGTCACCTTCACGCTCGAGGGCTTCTCCACGGTGCAGCGCGAAGGGATCCAGCTAACCGGATCGTTCACTGCCACAGTCAACGCGGACATGGCGGTCGGCAGCGTGTCGGAGACAATCAGCGTGTCGGGACAGTCTCCAATCGTCGACGTCCAGAGCGCAACTCAGCAACGCGTCATGCAGAAGGACGTGATCGATGCCATCCCGGTGGGGAGGACTCATCAGAGTATCGCGATCCTGATTCCTGGACTCTCGACGTCGGCGGGCATCAACCCGGTGACGCAGGATGTCGGAGGCACGAACAACCTGCGCCTGGCGAACGCGTTCACGATCCACGGCGGACGGACAACCGACGCCAACATCATGAGCGATGGTCTTCAGGTGCGGAACATCGGGTCGTTCGCCAACCTCACCAACCTCTTCCCCGATATGGGCGCGACGGCGGAAATGACGATTGACTACGCGGCTGGCGCGGCAGAGACGCCGACAGCCGGCGTCAGAATCAACTATATCCCCAAGGAAGGCGGCAACACGTTCAAGTACTCGTTCTTCGGCACCGGCGTGAACTCGTCGTTCCAGGGCAACAACTATTCCCAAGATTTGAAGGACCGCGGCCTGACCACGCCGAATTCACTCAACAAGGCGTACGACGTCAACGGCTCGGTTGGAGGCCCGATCGTGAGGGACAAGCTCTGGTTCTTCGTGTCGGCCCGGCGGCAGGTGAACGACTCGTACTTCGCCGATCTCTATTTCAACAAGAACGCCGGCGACGAGACGAAGTGGTCTTACGATCCCGACCTCAGCCGCCAGGCGAACGTTTTTCAGATTCAACCGGATATCAACGGTCGGGTGACGTGGCAGGTCGATGCCAAGAACAAGGTGAGCTTCTTCCACACTCATCAACCGAGGGATGTCTACGGTGATCGCGTGTCGGTGTCGCCCGAGTCGGCCAACGAGTTCATTCTCGACACGGGCCGCCTCACGACGGTCGGCTGGACCTCGCCGGTGACGGGCCGCGTGTTGCTCGAGGCGCGTCTCGCGAGCCATGGAGAGATCCTGCATAACGCCGCCTGGCAGGACGATCCCAACAGCGTCTGGCGCAGGTTGATCGCCGTGACCGAGCAAGGAGGACGGATCCCCAACCTGCTCTATCGAGGGGCGGGACAGGCCGCCGGGCCGACCTTCATCTTCGCCGCGATGTCCGCGCCGAACATCTGGGAATTCAGGACGTCGGCCACCTACGTCACCGGCGCTCACGCCCTCAAGGTCGGGTTCGTCAACTCATGGGGCCGTCAGGAGCTTCTCGAACGGGACATCGATTCGGCGACGAGCTACCGGTTCAACAACGGCGTTCCGAACCAGATCACGATGCGCGCGTCCCCAGTGACCCGCTCCGACGATCTGAAAGCCGAGCTTGGCATCTTCGTGCAGGACAAATGGACGTTGAATCGTCTGACCCTGAGCGGAGGGCTTCGCTTCGACTACTTCAATACGTACTTTCCGGACGTCACTCTCGGCCCCGGACCGCTCGTCCCGACCAGGAACTTCACGGTTCCCGAATACAAATGGTACAACTGGAAGGATCTCTCACCGCGTGTCGCGGCGGTGTACGACCTCACGGGGAACGGCAAGACCGCTCTCAAGGCGAACATCGGTCGATACGTGCTCGCCGGCGACCCAACCGTGGGGAACGTATTCGGGAGGCTGGCCAACACGGTCACACGGAACTGGACCGACGGCAACCGCAATTACATTCCCGACTGCAACCTGCTGAATCTACAGCAGCAGGATAGCCTTGCAAGCGGCGGCGACTTCTGCAGCGTAGTGTCAGACCTGAGGTTTGGCCAGGCCATCCCCAGCATTGCCTACGACCCTGACGTGCTCGTGGGATGGGGCAAGCGCCCGTATAACTGGGAGTTCTCGGCCGCCGTGCAGCACGAGCTGACGCCTCGCGTCGCGTTGGACGTGGGATTTTTCCGGCGTTGGTACGGCAACTTCCTGGTCACCGACAATCGGGCGGTCGTAGGCTCCGACTTCAGCACCTACAGCGTGACGGCGCCGAGCGATTCCCGCCTGCCGGATGGCGGCAACTATCCGGTCAGCGGGCTCTACGATCTCAACAAGCTGGGCCAGGTCGACAACTTCGTCACATTCGCAGATAACTACGGCAAGTTCGTCGAACACTGGAACGGCGTGGACGTCACCGTGAATGCGCGGCTGCGACAAGACGTGCTCCTTCAGGGCGGCGTCAGTACGGGTCGGACGTCGATGGACGTGTGCGAGCTCAGGGCCGTGATGCCGGAGCTCAACATCACGACTCCATTTGCGGTGAACACGACGACCCCGTACTGCCAGATTGATTCGAACTTCCTCACTCAGGTCAAACTCCTCGGCACCTACAACGTGCCCAAGATCGACGTTCAGTTTTCGGCGACGTTCCAGAGCCTTCCCGGACCACAGGTGACGGCGAGCCGCGTGACGACGAACTCGGAGATCCAGCCCTCGCTCGGCCACCCGCTTGCGGGCGGGGCGCAGAACGCCAGCATCAACATTGTCTCGCCCGGCACGATGTACGGCGAGCGGCTGAACCAGCTGGACCTCCGGTTCGCCAAGATTCTTCGATTCGGTCGATCCCGGACGGCTCTCAATTTCGATTTGTACAACTCGTTGAACGGGAACGCGGTCCTCTCGCAGAACAACAACTACGCCGCGTGGCAGGTGCCCCTGGCCATTCTCGATGCCAGGCTCTTCAAGATCAGCGTGCAGGTCGACTTCTGAGTGTCCACGTCTCAAACCCAAGATTCGTGAATCGATGAGAGACGCACCACCGTTCCGTGCTGAGCACGTCGGAAGTCTTCTTCGGACGAAGGAGCTCCTCCAGGCAAGGGACGCTCACACGCAAGGGCGTATCACTGCCGAGGAGCGTCGGCGCGTCGAAGACCTGGCCGTTAGGCAGGTCGTGAAGATGCAAGAGGACATCGGCCTGCAAGCCGTGACCGACGGCGAGCTCAGACGAGGCTCCTGGCACATGGATTTTCTGTATCAGATTGGCGGAGTCAGCACGAGCCAGGACAGACAGCAGGCCCGGTTTCACAACGAAAAGGGAGACATCGAGTTCACGCCGACCGCGCTGCACATCACCGGCAAGCTCGAGCTCCCGAAGTGCATCTTCGGTGACGACTTCCAGTTCCTGAAGTCCACGACGGCCAAGACACCGAAGCTCACGATTCCAGCGCCGAGCCTCATTCACTATCGCGGCGGACGCGCCTCAATCGACCGGGGTGTGTATCCCGACATGGAGGAGTTCTGGTGCGATGTCGGCCGAGTCTATGCCGCGGAAGTCGAGGAGCTCGGAAAGCTGGGTTGCACGTATCTCCAGCTCGACGACACGAGCCTGGCCTATCTGAATGATCCGGGTCAGCGCGAGTACATTACACGGCTCGGCAGCAATGGCGAGCAGCAGCACCTGACCTATATCCGGGTGTGCAATGCGGCGCTCGCGAACAAGCCCAGCGGCATGACGGTGTGCGCACATATGTGCCGCGGCAACTTCAGATCGTCCTGGGTTGCGTCCGGAGGCTACGACTACGTCGCTGACGCGGTCTTCAATCAGCTCGAGGTCGATGGTTTTTTTCTCGAGTACGACGACGCCGAGATCCGGGAGCTTCGAACCCCTTCGCTTCGTACCAAAAGGCAAGTTGGTGGTACTGGGTCTGGTCACCTCGAAAAGGCCAACGCTCGAGAAGAAGGACGACCTGAAGCGCCGGTTGGACGAGGCTTCCAGGTTTCTTCCACTTGACCAGATCTGCTTGAGCCCTCAGTGCGGCTTTGCCTCGACTGTCGATGGCAACGCGCTCACGATCGAGCAGGAAATTGCCAAGCTTCGGCTTGTCGTGGAAACTGCCCGCGAGGTATGGGGATAGGCGCGCACAGCGCGCCCGCGAGGGAGCGGCGCGGGGTGTGGGGCCCCCGCAAGCGACCGAGCCCGGGGTGTGGGGCGGAGCCCCACGTTAGATAGGTCGGGAGGATTTGACACATGACAGCTATCGATCGCTTGAAGGGCTCCGTGCCGCCGCTGGTGACGCCCTTTCGGAACGGCGAAGTGGACTACGACGCGTATGCACGGATCATCGAGTTCCACGTCGAGAACGGCTCGCACGGGCTACTCGTGAACGGCACGACGGCCGAGCCGGCGACGCTGAGCGTTGACGAGCGGAATCGTCTGGTCGACGTCGCTGTGCGAGTGGCACAAAAGCGCGTGGCGGTGTTTGCTGGGACGGGCTCGCAGTCGCTGTTCGAGACGCGGGCGTTGACCGAACATGCCGCCAAAGCCGGAGTCGACGCGCTCCTCATCGTCACGCCTTACTACACGCGCCCGCCGCAGCGCGGCCTCGTCAAGTACTATCTCGAGCTGGCGAAAATCAGCGACCTGCCCTGGATGGTGTATCACATTCCCCGCCGGACGGCGGTGACCGTCACGATCGAGACGCTGAAGGAGCTGAAGGACCGATCGCGGACGTTCGTCGGCATGAAACACGCGGTCAACGACCTGGATTTCGCATCCGAATGTTTTGGGGCCCTCGGGCGAGATTTCAAGATCTTCGTGGGGCTCGAGGAGTTGTCGTTTCCCATGATGGCCGTCGGGGCCTGCGGCATCATGAACGCCGCCGCGAACGTGTATCCGAGGGCGCTTGCCGACATGTGTGAGGCCATCTGGACTGGCAACTGGTCAGTCGCGCAGGCGCTGCACCACAGGTTGTTCGACCTGAACCGGTCTGTCCAGTTCGACACCAATCCGATTCCGGTGAAGTACATGATGAAGCGGCTCGGCCTGTTGAAGGACAACGAACATCGGTTGCCCATGGCCCCTGCGCCGCCCGAGCTCGAGAAACGTCTCGACGACGTGTTGGTGCGGACCGGCCTTCTTCAGCCGATCGCGGAGGCCACTGTGTGAAGCTCGCCAGCTTCGCGGTCGGACCACGTACGTCATATGGAATCGTCACAGCCGCCGGCATCGTCGACGCCGGCGCGCGACTTGGAACAGCCTTTCCAAGCTTGCTGAGCATCCTGGAGGCGAGCGCCCTGGATCGATTGGAAAAGCTATCCGGATCGCCGCCGGATTTTCCGCTCGGCGACATCACGCTCCTCAAGCCGATCGTGTGCCCGGGAAAGACCGTATGCGTGGGGATCAACTACGCTGGCCGCAACGCCGAATACAAGGACGCGGCGGCTCAACAGCAGTATCCAAGCCTGTTCCTCAGGCTTCCGGAGTCCTTCGTCGCGCACGGGCAGCCGCTGGTGCGGCCGCCTGAGTCGATCCAGTTCGACTATGAAGGCGAGATTGCCGTCGTGATCGGGCGGCGCGGTCGGCGCATCGTGCCTGACGCTGCGCTCGACCACATCGCGGGCTACACCGTTTGCAACGAGGGGACCGTGCGCGATTGGTGTCGTCACGGAAAATTCAACGTCACCGCCGGCAAGAACTTTGCGCACTCCGGGGCGATCGGCCCCTTCTTCGTGACCAAGGACGAGATCGGCGACCGCCCACTCCGTGTGATCACGCGGGTCAACGGAGAGGTGCGACAGGATGAGACAACGGACCGAATGATTTTTTCAGGTACCCGATGCTTCTTGCGTACATCTCGACGTTCTGCACCCTCGACCCGGGAGACATCATCGTGACCGGTACGCCGACCGGCGCGGGTGTACGATTTGATCCGCCGCGGTTCCTGGCGGCGGGAGACCGGGTGGAGGTCGAGGTCCCAGAGGTGGGCACGCTGGCCAACACCGTCGTCGACGAAGCAGGCGGCGCCGTCGTGTGAGGTGCACATGAAAGACCGATTTCATCACCCCAAGGTCGCAGGAGCTCGCTCTGGCCATCATGACGGCAGGAGTGTTGCCGACCGGCTCAGGAGAGCGACATGCCGCAGTTCATTGTGGAATACACCGACAACATCAAGTCTGATGCTGACATTCCGGCCCTTCTGAAGAAGGTCAACGACACCATCATGGGCCAGGAAGGCGGTATCTTTCCGCCAGGCGGGACACGGTCCCGGGCGATCGAGCTCCGGGACTACCTCATGGCAGACGGCGTCGAAGATTATGCGTTCGTTCATGCCACGTTCAAGATCGGCGCAGGTCGGACCGAGGAGCAGAAAAAGAAAGTGTGCGACGACCTGTTCGAAATCATGAAAGCTCATTTCGAACCCATCTTCGCCACACGGTACCTGGCACTGTCGATGGAGCTATACGAATACGATGTGCGAGGCACGTACAAGCACAACAACGTCCATGCACGCTTCAAAAAGCAGCACGTCGGCTCCTGATGGGAACTGAAACGCGGAGCATGTCACAAGCGGTTTCATCAACCGGAGTTGACACAAGAAACGTAGAGGAGCTTCTATGATCGGCGGCCACACTCTGACGACAGCTGCTCTCATCGGTCTTGCGACGTTCGTCTCAGCGGCGTCCGCCCAGCAGCGGGGGGCCGGCTCGGCGCCTGCGGTCGTGACGCTCACGGGTCAGGACTACGCAGACATTCAACAACTCTCGAACCGCTATGCGTGGGCCATCGACGCCTGCACCAACGCCGGCTTCGATTTCGCCGACCTTTTTTCACAGGACGGCGAATGGGGCCTTTCGGAACAGTGGGGCGTACCCGGCAACCGGCCGAGAACCAAAGGCCGTGACGCGCTTGCCACCCTGGCCGGCGGAGACGGGAAAGGAGGCTGCCGGGATCCGAAAACGATGCTCGGATACGGAATCAGCCACATCATCGTCAACCACGTGATCACGCCAACGCCTGAGGGCGCCGTCGGAAAATCGTACGTCCTGGCCATCGGCGTCGGCGGCGACCCGACCAAGATTGAGCGTCAGGGTGGCTACGAGGACGTCTACGTGAAGACTCCAGCCGGGTGGCGCTTCAAGTTGCGGGTCCACGTCTTTCCGAACATGCGTGAATCGGTGCAGTTCGGCCCTGGCAGCGGCCGTGGCCAAGCGACGCCGCCATCAACCCCGAGTCAGTCTCAACCCGCTCGTTGAGTGGACGAGCCCTGACATCGAGGATGTCAGATGAATCCTGAAGTCGTAGAGCGGGCGCACGCAGGCGAGGAGTCGAGACCGATGGACATCGGCCGGATTCTCGACGAAGGCCGGTTGAGCGCCTATCAACGGCGGGTTGTCGCACTGATCGCTCTCAGCATCATCATCGACGGCATCGACAGTCAACTGCTCGGCGTCGTCATCCCGGTCATGGCGGCCGAATGGGGCGTCCCCGGAACCGCGTTCGCCTCGGTGGTCGCCGCGGGATTCGCGGGCATGATGGTTGGGGGAGCGGTCGCGGGCGTCGCGGGAGATCGCCTTGGACGCCGACTGGCGTTGACTGCCAGCGTGCTCCTGTTCGGGGTGTGCACCGTGGCCGCGTCGAGAGTCGACAGCCTTCTCGCGCTGGGGGTCATGCGCTTCTTCATCGGCATCGGTCTGCAGGGCGCGTCCCCCAACGCTGCCGCTCTCGTCGCGGAATACGTTCCGCTGCGCCACCGAGCCTTTGCGATCACGGCGACGATCGTGTGCATTCCCCTCGGTGCGACGCTCGCCGGCCTCATAGCCATTCCTGTCCTGCCAACGCTCGGCTGGCGCGCGCTCTTCGTGATTGGTGGGTTGCTGTCGATCGGCATCTCTTTCATTTTGATGCGCTTCCTTCCGGAATCGCCGCGCTACCTCGCGCGGCGCCCCGCGCGCTGGCCCGAATTGGTCCGCGTGCTCCAGCGCATGGGTCACAGGCCGGCGCAGGGGGTCGGATTCGTGGATCTCACAGAGAGCCAGGTCACGCGCGCCCCCATGAGAGCCATCTTCAGTTCCCCGGTAGACACGGTTGCGTTGTGGAGCGCCTTTTTCTTCTGCCTCCTGTCTGTGTATTCCGGCTTCACCTGGATACCGACCTTGTTGAGTCGTGCGGGCTTCGCTTCGACCGTGGCCAGCGCAGGAATCACCGCGTGGAATCTTGGCGGCGTCGTGGGCGCCATCACGGGCGGCCTGGCCATCGCTCGCTTCGGGTCGAAGCCCTCGATGCTGGCGATGTGCGCCGGGGCCATCGTCGGAGCCCTCGTCATGCGTTCCATGCCAATCAGCGCGACGAGCCCGACGCTGCCGATCATCGGCTTGCTGGCCATCATCGGCGGATTCATCAACGCGGCGCAGGTGACCATGTATGCGCTGGCCGCACACATCTATCCCAGCACGGTGCGGGCAACCGGCGTAGGCGTTGCCACTTCGGTCGGACGCATCGGAGCGATCCTGAGCCCGTACGCGGCGACGTGGGTACTGCTCGCGGGAAATCAGTCGTTCTTCACGTTGGTAGCGGTGGCGATGCTGGCGGTGTTCCTGTCACTGGCCGTGATTAGACGGCACATTCCGGGCAGGCTCGGGACCCAGGCGGCACGTGTGTCGTCAGCCGGTTGACGGTTGCAGACGAGTCACGAATCGTGAGAAGCGGTTTGGTTGTTGTTTCGGTAGGCGTGTGGGCACTCATTGGTGCGGGTGTGGTCAGTGCGGAGCTTCGGCCGAAAGGCAGTCAAGACCGCCCGCCGCAAACGACCGGACGATCGACGCCGGCAACGCAGGACGGATCGACTGGTCAGGAAGACGAGGTTGAGCGGCTTCGTCGAGGTGCCGAGGGAGGGGATCACAACGCGCAGTTCCAGCTCGGGGTCAGGTATGCCACGGGGAAAGGCGTCGTGCACGACGATGCGCAAGCTGCTCACTGGATCCGCAAGGCGGCGGATCAAGGAAACATAGACGCCCAATTCAACCTCGGTTTGATGTACGCAGATGGCAACGGCGTACCGCAAGACGACGCGCAGGCGGTTGCGTGGCTCCGGAAAGCCGCAGACCGAGGGGACCCTCGGGCGCAATCCAACCTGGGCCTGATGTATGCGAACGGCGGCGGCGTCCCCCAAGACGGTGAGCAGGCTGCTCAGTGGTATCGGAAAGCAGCAGATCAAGGAGAGGTCCGCGCACAGTTCAGCCTCGGGCTCATGTATGCGAAGGGCAACGGCATCCCGAAGGATCCGACGCAGGCCGCTTTATGGTTTCGGAAAGCGGCCGAGCAGGGGCATGCGACGGCCCAATACAATCTGGGCCTGATGTATGGGAACGGCACCGGGGTGCCTCAGGATGCGACCCAAGCGGCGCATTGGCTTCGCAAAGCAGCGGAGCAAGGAGAAGCCATCGCCCAATTCACCGTTGGTGTGCTGTATGCCAACGGCGCTGGCGTCGAAAGAAATGATGAACAGGCCGTTGAGTGGTATCGCAAGGCGGCCAACCAGGGACTCGCAACCGCACAAACCAATCTGGGCACTCGTTACGCCATCGGTCGAGGCGTACCACTAGACTCCGCTCGGGCAGTCGAGTGGTTTCGGAAGGCGGCAGAGCAAGGCGATGCCAGCGCCCAATTCAACCTTGGTGTGCTGTATGCCAACGGCACCGGCCTCGCAGCCGATTCAGTGGAGGCGTACAAATGGCTCAGTCTCGCCGTGACGCATTCGTCGGGCGAGGAACAGCATCGGTATATGGGCGCGCGTGACACGGTCGCGCAGGCGATGACTGCCGACCAGGTGTTGGAAGCACAAAAGCGCGCCCGCGACTGGATGGAACGCCGGTAGAGCTCCGACACTCACAGCAGCACTCGTGCGGGCTCTAAGCTGAAAAAGCGCTGAGGTCCAATCTCTTGTTGCCGCCATTTGCCGGCCCTTGTTCTCTCTCCAAAGGGCAAGAAAAGGGCAACGTCTCACCGGTCACATCACCGCAATCGCCTCGATCTCGATCATCCAGTCCGGGTGTGCGAGCGCTGAGATCTCGACGAGCGTCGATGCCGGGCCTTTCTTCCCGAGAAACTCCTCGCGCAGCGAAGCAAGGTCGACCCGGTAGCGTATGTCGGTCACATAGGTCGTGATCTTGACGATGTTGGCCATCGTTCCGCCCTGCGATTCGACAAGCGCTTTGATCGCCTCAAAGGCTCCGCGTGCTTGCCCCTTGAAGTCCCCTCGGCACGCGACACCGCCATCAGGGGTGTACGCGACCTGCCCCGACAGGAACAGGATGGTTTGGGCCTGACTGACCCTCATGCCCTGGCTGTACGTGGCGGGATCGAAAACGCCTGGCGCGCAGAACTTGTCGATGGTGGCCATCTCGGCTGCTCCTCACAGTTGAAAGCGTCGCTGATTGCTGTTTGTATCCGACGTATTGGCGACTGTACCAGCGAAATGTCGAGAGCGCTCGTTCTCAACGACGAGCTCGGACGCGATGATTTCGAGGACGGCGGCGTGGTAGGTACTCACGCCCTAGTCGTCACGGAGCGCCACGATGGGATCAATCCGCGTCGCCCGGAGGGCCGGCACGTAGCTGGCCAGGGCCGAGGCGATCACGAGCATGGCGGTGACAGCGGCATAGGTGGCTGGATCCAGCGGCCTCACCTCGAACAACAACGAGGTCATCCCGCGCGTGAGCGCACTGGCGGCTCCCAGCCCGATGGCGACTCCCACCGTTGTCGGAACCAAACCCTGCCGCACGAACATGCGCCGGACCTCGGCGCCCTGCGCTCCCAAGGCGATGCGGACTCCGACCTCGCGCGTCCGCTGAGAAATGGCGTAGGCGATCACACCGTAAATCCCGATGACGCCCAGCACCAGAGCCATGGCGCCGGCAAACAGCAGCATCAACAGCGTGAATGTCGTCCGCGCGAGCGACGTCTCGACGATGTCGCCCATCGTTCTGGCGTTCGCCATCGGAAGGTTCCGGTCGACGCTCCAGACTGCCTGCTGCAGGTCGGCGAGAAACCCTGGAGTCCCCGCTCTCTCGCTCCGGATCACGTAGGCGACCGAGTTCCACGCCAATTTCGGCGTATTGACGATCCGCTCGGCGAGGATCGGAACGTAGATCAGGTCCGCTGCCGGCTGGCTGACGCCCCGGTCGCGCACGTTACCAACGACGCCAACGATCTCGCGCCACTGGTCCGCAGCCGACGAGCCCCGGAGGTGCTTACCGACGGCCTGGGCGGCGCTTCCCCATCCGCGGCGCGCCAGACTCTCCGAGACGAGCACGACCGGCCGCGCCCCGTACACGTCCGTCCAGTCCAGATCGCGGCCCGCGATCAGCGGCGTGCCCATACTGCCGAACAACCCAGGCGAGATGAACTTGAACTGCCGCAGCTGCCGATGGTCGGCGTCGCGGAAGACCCGGCCCTCCGGAACCACGAGGTCCATCAGGTTGCCGCCGTCCATCGGAAGACTGCTCGTGCACGCAACGGCCGTGACACCAGGCACCGCCGCTAGCCGATCGAGGATGTGCTGCTGCAACCGCACCACGGCTTCGGGTTCGGACGCGGTCAGGCTGGGTATCTCGATGCGTACGGTTTGCATCTCGTCCGGCTTCGTGAAGCCGAGTTCGACCCCGGTCAATCGTTGAAACGTCCTGAGCATCAGCCCGCCGCCGATCAGGAGTACAAGCGCCAACGCGACTTGCAGGGTGACGAGCACGCTGCGGGTGTGAAGTCGCTCGCGGCTGACGCTGAGCGTGCGTCCCCCTGAGCGCAGGGCTGCCGACAGACGGGGACGTCCGTAGCGAATAACCGGCATCACGCCGAAGAGCACTCCAGTGGTGAGTGTGAGAGCACACGCGAACAGCAGTACGGTTGCATCGATCGCGACCTCTTCGACGCGTGGCAGGTCCGTCGACGCGAACGTGACGACCAGTCGCAGGATTCCGTAGGCGACTCCGGTTCCGGCCGCCCCGCCGGCCACGCTCAACACCATGCTCTCGGTGAACAGCTCGCGCGCCAAACGTCCCCATCCAGCGCCAAGGGCGGCGCGAATCGACAATTCCTGCTGGCGTCCCTCCATTCGCACCAGCACGAGGTTCGCGACGTTCGCGCAGGCAATCAGCAGCACGATGCCGACCGTCGTCATCAAGACCCACAGCGTCGCTCCGACATCGCCGACGACGTCTGCCTTGAGCGGCTTCAGGTTGGGGCGGAGCCGGGTGTTCTCCAAATGTGCCCGCGCGGTCCCGGTCCCGGGGCGGAATGGGAAACGGTTCACGGCAACTGGAATCAGGCGGGCGACATCGGCGTTGGCCCTGTCCAACGTCACTCCCGGCTGTAGACGAGCGATGCTCGGCCGGTAGTGGGTCCCGACCGTCACGTCAGCGCGGCGGAGACGGTGAGGGTAGATCACATCCACCTGAAGGTCCAGGAACCGGAACGATCGCGGCATCACGCCGATAATCTCAAGCGGCTGACCGTCCATTGTGAGGCGCTGCCCGACGACAGAAGGGTCCCCGGCAAGCCGGCGCTGCCAGTACCCGTGCATGAGGATCACGGTTGGCGGGCTGTCGGGGATATCGTCCTCTGTGGAGAAGGTCCGGCCGAACAAGGGTGCGACACCCAGCAACGGCAGGATCTCGTGCGTGACCAGCAGGCGGCGCACCTGCTCGGGCTCTCCACGTCCGGTCACGATCGCCGCGCCAATGGTCCACAAGCCGACGCTCTCGAACGTCTGTGTGGCCTCGCGCTCGGTGAAATACAGGTAGGCCGCGGAGTCGAGATTGTCGACGTTCACGCCTGGTGCCGCGTGGGAGAGCGAGATCAGGCGATCTGAGTCCGGATAGGGCAGCGGCCGGATCAGCACGGCGTTCACGACGCCGAAGATCGCCGTAGTCGCGCCAATGCCGATGGCAAGCGTGGCAATGGCCGCAAGGGTCACGACAGGCGCCCGCCGCAGCGATCGCAGGCTGAAGCGAACGTCTCGCAACAGCCCCTCGATCGTCCGCACAATGGCGGTTTCCCATCCGGCTCCGCGTATCTGTTCCTCGATGGCGTCGGCGCTGCCGACGTCCAGGCGGACGATGCGCCGAGCCTCATCAGGAGAGAGCCCTTGGGCCTGCCGGGCGGCGGCAGCCTCCTCCAGATAGTGGCCGACCTCGTCAGCGATGTCGCGATCGGCTGCGTTCCGCCCAGCAAGCCCGCGGATGCCTGTGGTGAGCTGCCGCCAGAGGGACATGGGCTAGGTCTCGGCCTTCAAGATCCGCGCGACCGCTGACGTCCGGCGGGCCCAATCGGATGTTGCGACCTCGAGCTGCTTCCTGCCGGCGCGTGTGAGCCGGTAGTACTTGGCGCGGCGGGCGTTGGCCGTCTCGCGCCACTCGGCATCCAGCCACCCGGCGCGCTCGAGGCGGTTGAGCGCGGTCAGCAGCGAGCCCGGGTTGACCTTGAAGACCCCGCGCGAGATCTGCTCGACCCGCCGCGTGATCCCGAAGCCGTGCATCGGCTCCAGACTCAGCGTCTTGAGGATGAGCATGTCGAGGGTGCCCTGGATGACGTCGGTGTTCGGTGCGTCCATACCTTCGGGCACGATACCTGGCTACATATTGACTGTCAACATGTGATTGTCAGGTGTAGGCAGGAGTTGCCAATCACATCTTGACAATCAAGATGTGTGGTTGATATGGTGCTCGACAGGCTATGAGGAAGTGGGTAATGAGAACTTCCGGGATCCTCGCGACGCTCCTCACGGCAGCGCTCGCTGCCTTTCCGGCAGCAACGCTCATCGCGCAATCGGGAGCCAAGGGGCAGGTGTGGGAAACCCTGCTGCAAGCGCCTCTTCCCGAGGACACCGAGCCGATCATCAGCATCAACAGCTCGTTCAGGAACGCGAGCGGCAGCGAGCGTGCAAGGCTCTTGCTGTATCACGTCAGCGCGAAAGGTGCCTGACTCTGAGGTGGGAACGATGAGAACGGCGATCGGCGGTCTTGTCAGCCTGGCACTGGTCCTTGGATCATCCACGCGGCTCGTGAGCCAGGACTCGCAGGATTGGCCACAATTTCGCGGCCCCAACCGGAACGGCCTCGCGACGGCCTTTCCGGAGCCGAGGGCCTGGCCCGAACAGCTGACCCGGACGTGGAAGATCGAAGTCGGCGAGGGCTACGCCACGCCGATCCTCGTTCGCGATCGCCTCTACGTGTTCACGCGACAGGGCGAAAACGAGGTGATGCAGGCCATCGACGCCGCAACCGGTCAATCCATCTGGCGAACGAGCTACGCTGCACCGGTCACCGTCAGACCGGCCGCTCGGGCACACGGGCCCGGCCCGAAGTCGACCCCGGCGTTTGCGGACGGACGCCTGTTCACGCTCGGTATGGGAGGCATTGTGACCGCGTTCGACGCGGCCGGCGGTCGACAGCTCTGGCAGAAGCCGCCCGGCCCGGTGCTGCCGCGGTGGGGAGCGGCGATGTCACCTCTGGTCGATCGCGGGCTTGTGATCGTGCACGTCGGCGGGGACAACCAGGGCGCATTGACCGCGTTCGATGCGGGCACTGGCGCGGTGAAGTGGACCTGGAACGGCGATGGTCCGTCGTACGCGTCTCCAGTTCTCGCTGACCTGAACGGCGAACGTCAGATCATCGCGCTCTCGCAGGAAAACGTCGTCGGGGTGGCGGCTACCGACGGTCAGCTGTTGTGGCGACGGCCTTTTTCGACCCAGTACACCCAGAACATCATCATGCCCGTGGTCATCGGCGACACCGTTATCATCGCCGGCTACCAGAAACCGACCTCGGCGTTTCGTGTGGCGCGGAAGGGCAATCAGTGGACGACCGAAGACGCGTGGGAGAACCCGGAGATCTCGCTGTTCATGGCGAACGGCGTCATCGTCGGCGACACCCTCTTCGGCCTTTCACATCGCAACCGCGGTCAGTACTTCCTGCTCGACACGAAATCGGGACAGACGGTGTGGACCGGCATGCCGAGGCAGGCTGAAAACGCGGCAATCGTACGGGCGGGCGACCTCGTGATCTCGCTCGAAGACGATGCGGAACTGATGGTGGGACGAGTCAGCGGCTCGCAGTTCCAGGAGCTCAAGCGCTACACCGTGGCAGATGCGGCCACCTGGGCCGCGCCAGTCATCTCAGGGCGTCGCATCTTCGTCAAAGACACGTCGACCCTTGCGCTCTGGACGGTGGACTGATCGCTGCATCATGGTCTGGTCATTTCGGGGTTTGCGTGCAGCGTAAAAGGAGGAATCGTGATCATGCAGGATCGTCGGACATTCCTTGGACTCGCAGCGGCGTTGCTGCCCGTCGGCCTCGAAGCACAAACATCCGGGGCACCGCCCGGCGGCGAAATAGCGAGACACACATTAACAGGGCCTCTCGAAGGGTTCGATGCGGTGCTCCTCGAGCGGAACTTTCCGCCCGGCGCGGGTGTCTCCCATCGTCATACGGGCTTCGTCCTCGGGTACGTCGTGGAAGGGCAGCTGCGATTTGCCATCAACAACGAGCCGGAACGCGTCGTGCCGGCGGGCGGCACGTTCTTCGAACCGATTGGCGCGGTTCACACGACGAACGGGTCGGCCAACCCCAATGCGAATGCGCGCGTCCTGGTGTTCATGGTCGTTCCCAAGGGAAGCCCCATCATCGCGCCAGCCTGACGCGCACGTCGGCCGGCCGAAAATGAAGCGGCGCATCCACCGTGCCCACCGGCCCTACTGTGTAGGCCTTCGTGCCCGAGATGACCAGTGGATGGCTCTGATCCGCCATCCGGCTGCATCTCTGCTGAGGACCATCAACTCGACGCCGACCGAGTCCACCGGCCGATCCCGAAACGTCCCCTTGTATTCACTGGTATTCACGGCCCACGCGGCGTCACCCACCACCGTCACCCGATACGGCTTGAACGATGTTGTGACGGACTTCTCGAATTCGACATCTGCCGGCAGGTGGTTCGACTCGTATTCGGCGCGCGTCTCGATGCCACCCGCCTCGAGCAGTAGAACATCCGGCGCGAGCAGCCCCATCACCCCGGCCGTGTCGCCGGCCTTGAGCCCGGCATGGAACGCATCGACGACTTTCTGGACATCAGCCGTCACGGCGGACGGCGTTTGGGCCTCGATCGGCGCCACGATGAGTGCGACGCCTAGCGTGCCCCCAACCAGCAAGATCCGTATGGGCATGTCTCCTCCTCCGAAGAGAGCGTACATTGCTTTATCGCGTTTTTCATGAGCGTGTAGCGGCTGTAGAGCTGCAGTCGTTGTTGTCGAAATGAAGCCGCCGCCGGAGAGTTCGCCACGCGCGGAGGCCGCCGTGAGAGCCGTGAGGGTCGGCCGCCTGCCGCCGAACTTCGCACGCCGGGAAGCCGCGCGCGGCTTGCGCACTCTCCCGCCCTGGCGTCGACTACGAGCTGGCTTCCGCGACGGTCACGTGCGTGGCATGCACCGCCACAGCTGATGCGCACGCCACGGATCACGCAGACCGAAGTCGACGCCCCACCTGCGCCGCGCGCGGCTTCCGGCACGGGATGACGTCGGCGTGCTTCGACGGCGGCTGGCGCCCGGCCCTCACAGCTCTCAGGCATTCGCGGGCGCCGGGCATCGGGCGGGCCACCCGTGCGGGCGGCCGGGCGCGCTCGCAGCAACCGCGGGCCGCAGGTTCTCCGCGCGGCGATCTCCGGCCCCGTGATCCGTGCTGCAGGCATGACCCTGGCGGTGATTGCGCGAGACAGATGTTGTGGGAACTACCCGCTGATCGCCGCGCCGGCGGCAGCGTACGAACCGAAGGACCGCGGTTCCGGCGCGGCCGCCCGGGTGGTCCCGGCCGATGTCCGACGCACGCGAAAATGGGTCGGGGCCGCTACCTCAAAATCGAAAATGCTCTAGCCGCAGGCCAAGTCAGGACCTTCTATCCAGTCGAGCCTCGAGTGAGCTGCGCGCCGCGGTGGCATGATTCTACGAGCAGCTCGGCGCGCCGGCTCCATTTGGATGGTGGGCGTGCGGGCCGATCAAGTCCCCCTCAAAGTCGAGCTTGTTCTGCAGCGGCCCGTATTTGGTCTCGCCAAGAGATGGCCGCTGCGCGAGGATCATCGGCGTACATGATCGCCCCTGCCACGGCGATCAGGCACGAAGCAGGATCACCTGTGAATGCAGCGCGCACGGTCGCTGCAATGTCTCCACCTTGTCGTCCTATGCCGGGTAGCAGAAATGGTTGCCTCGGGAAACGCGTGCGCACGACAGCCACCTCGTGTGGCGCGGTCGCTCCCATGACCACCCCGGTATTGCCGTTCCTATCACACCGTGTTGCCAGCTCGGCGACCGCCATGAACATCGGCCCCTCGCGGCACTGCAGGTGCTGAAGATCAGCTCGCCCGGGATTCGAGGTGTGACAAACAACGTACACCCCACGAGACGCGTACTCTGTGAACGCGTAAACGGAGTCAGCGCCGTGGTACGCATGAACGGTCGCAGCGTCGAACTGCATGGCGTCAAAGACAGCCGAGGCATACGCGGCCATCGTGTTCGGCACGTCCGCGCGCTTGCAATCCAAGAGCACGGGTACATCTGGCGGGACGAAGCCCCTGACCGCTGCGAGGGCCTCCCACCCTCTCGGTCCGTACCTGTTCCCAAAAGGCCGAATTGGGCTTGTAGCAACAGGCGATATCCGAAGTACTGTCGATCACGCTGCGACAGAAATCGACGGCCGTGTCGACCCCAGCACCGATGACACGCGGTTCCGGGTCCAAGCCAACACAAAGCATCGAATCCCGCTTGGCCGAGGCTGCTCGAAGTCTCTCGAAGTAGCTTCCGTCGGTGCTCATCACTAGGTGTCTTCCAACCACTTGCTTGGCGCCTGACCGGGCCCATGAATCCATGCTCGCGCGCCCAACCGATAGTAGACCGACTGCATATCTCGGCCGATCTTGCGAAGCTCGCGGCATAGCAGTCATCTATTAGTCTTGCGGACTTTCTGCTGAGGTTGTAGAGTATGCGCCGCTCGCTGGTCCCGCGGTCCTCAACCTTTATCGCGGAAGTCTTATGCGACGCGGCTCTCTGGCAGCCACTTCCTCGCAAATACCGTCTCGTTCGCTCGCGGTCCCCTATCTCAACCCTTCCCGGAAGGAGCGCGATGGTTATGCAAACCATGTCCGTCTGTTTGCGCCGCGCGTTGGCTGGCGTCGTCTGCGCCGTACTCGTCGTCGCCGAAACCGGGAGCAGTGACGCCGAGCACGTCGGGCGGCCCAGTGCCGGCGACACAGCGCGGCTCCTGGAGCAATCGACTTTCGGGCCGACACTGGAACTGATCGCGAAAGTACGCGACCAGGGGTTCGAGGCATTCCTGGCGGATCAGGTCGGAGCGGCGTTGACGCCCTACCCCGAGCTTCCACCGATGCCGACGATGCGCCCGGCCGGCTGCACCGGCGATTGCCAGCGGGACAACTACACGATGTACCCCTTGCAGGTGCACTTTTTCCGGAACGCCGTGCAGGGCGAAGATCAACTGCGGCAGCGGGTCGCGTGGGCGCTGAGCCAGATTCTCGTCACCTCCGGCCTGGACGTCACGCTATCGAGCTGGATGCAGCCCTACCAGCAACTGCTCTATCAAAGCGCCTTCGGAAATTACCGTCAGCTCCTGTACGACGTCACGCGCAGCGCCGCGATGGGCCGGTATCTCGACGTCATCAACAATCAGTGTCAGACACGCACGCCGCCTGACGTCAGCGTTTGCCAGACAGGCGCCGCCGTCAAGCCAAACGAGAACTACGCGCGCGAGCTCCTGCAGCTGTTTTCGATCGGCGTCGAACTGCTGAATCCGGACGCTACGCCGATCCTGGATGCCCAGGGAGTCACAATCCCCGCCTACGACCAGGAAACGATCGAGGAGTTCTCGCGCGTGTTCACTGGCTGGATTCTGGCTCCGCAATTCGGAGCCGGCATCCCCAACTACCGGGATCCGATGCGCGTCAACGAGAGCCGGCACGACAGGGGACCGAAGACCCTCCTCAACGGTGTGATGCTGCCTGGCGGTCAATCGGCGGACCAGGAACTCCAGGCCGCACTGGACAACATCATGGCCCACCCGAACGTCGGGCCGTTCATCTCCAAGCAGCTCATTCAGCACCTCGTCACGAGCAACCCCAGCTCCGGATACGTGAGGGACATTGCGGGCGTCTTTACGGCCACAATCGGCTCGCCGACCCAGTTGGCCGAAGTGGTCCGGGCGATTCTGCTGCATCCGGCGGCGCGGGGAAGAGTCAAGGGGGGACCGAAGTACGGGCGACTCCGCGAGCCGGTGCTCTTCATCACGGGAGTACTCAGGGCGCTGAACGCGTCAACCGACGGCGTGCTCAATTCCGTAGTCGTCGGCCCGGCGCAGATCGGCAGCATGCAGATGAGCCAGAGCGTGTTCAATGCGCCGTCGGTGTTCAACTTCTACTCGTTCGAGCACCAGGTTGCCGGAACGGAACCGCCCTTGCTCGGTCCACAGTTCCAGATCCATTCCACGACGACGGCAGTGCGCCGCGCGAACTTCGTCAACCAGGTCGTCTTCTCCTCCATTCCCGGCACGACGATCGACCTCACACCGTTGCTGCCGCTCGCGGTCGATCCCGTGCAGCTCATCTCGCAGCTCGACCAGCTCTTTCTCCATCGCTCGATGTCCGATGAGATGCGCGCCCTCGTCTCCGAAGCCCTCGCCAGCCTTCCGGAATCAGAACCGCTGCGGCGCGTGCAGCAAGCCGTGTACTCTGATTGCCACGTCATCTCAGTATCAATTGGAGCGTTGACCATGGCGCACACACATGGACCGTTGAACATGACGCACACGCGCCGCGACTTCCTCTGCCGCTGCTGCACGAGCCTGGGCGCGGCGGCGCTCACCTTCGAGCGCTTCGGCCTGGTCAACGCCCTGGCTCAGTCCGGAGACTATCGCGCGCTCGTCTGCATCTTCCTGTTCGGCGGTAACGACAGCGACAACATGGTGATTCCGGTCGACGAGTACGACACCTACGCAGCGGTTCGAACGGAGGAGACGGCGGTGCAAATCGCTCGCGACAGTCTGTTGAAAATTTCTCCACCGAGCGCGGGCGCCCAGTTTGGACTGCATCCGAGCATGACCGGGATCCGTGATCTCTTCCAGAGCGGACACGCTGCAATCGTGACCAACGTCGGCCCGCTCGCCGAGCCGACGACTCGGGAGACCTATCGCAACGGCGTCGCCCGTCGTCCCGTCAACCTGTTCTCGCATTCCGATCAGCAATCCCTGTGGCAGACGTCGATCTCCACGGCATCAAGTCAAACGGGCTGGGGCGGCCGGATCGTCGACAGAACGCTGGGCCTGAACCCCGCGTCCGCCACGTTCCCCATGATGGTGACGGTCGCCGGGCTGGCGCTCTTCACAACGGCCTCGTCGAGCCGCGCACTCGCGTTGAGCCCGGCTCCAACCGCGCCTAATGGCGCGCTCAGCCTCACCGGCTTCGACAGCTCGCCGGCGTCCGCGGCCCGGCGCGATATTTTGAGCCGGTTGCTGGCTATCGACACGAGCCCGGCCCTGGTGCGCAGCGCAAGCGAGACGATGCAGAAGGCTCTCGAAATCGGTGAAGTGCTCGGGGGTGCCGGCGATCCCGTCGTCCCGGCATTTCCCAACACGGCGTTGGGGAACCAACTGAAACAGGTTGCCAAGCTCATCGCGCTGCGAGGGACGCTCAACCTGAACCGCCAGATCTTTTTCTGTTCGCTCGGCGGGTTCGATCTTCACAATGCGCAACCGACGACACACGCGAACCTGTTTACGCAGCTCAGCGCCGCGATGACGGCCTTCTACAACGCCACCGCCGCGCTCGGAGTCGAATCGCAGGTCACGACGTTCACCTTGTCCGATTTCGGACGCACGTTCAAGCCGAACGGCGGTCAGGGGACGGATCACGCGTGGGGCGCCCACCATCTCGTCATGGGCGGCGCGGTCCGTGGTGGAGATTTCTACGGGCGCTACCCCACCATCGTTCCAGATGGACCCGACGACGCCGATGCGGGATCGGGCGCGAGAGGCCGATGGATTCCCACCACTGCTGTCGACCAGTATGGCGCTACGCTGGCAAGCTGGTACGGCGTCGCGGGCGCCGATCTCCCTGTGGTGTTCCCGAACCTGTATCGATTCGACACACCGAACCTGGGCTTCGTCTAGAGAGGGGATTACCGATCGGGCAGCTCGAACAGGACGATATCCGACTCTTCTCGCGCCCGATCGAAGATGATTTCACGTCCGTCAGCAGAAACGTCGAAATCGCCGATCGTGGACTTGCGACCGAAGTTGGTGAGTTGCCGCTCACGACCGGTCTTGAGATCGACCACCCAGAACTCCTTATACGAAACGTCTCCTTTCATGATCACCAGCGCATCTTCCCCACCGAGAAAGGCCAGGCGCCTGGCACCACGGGTGAGAATCAAGTTCGGGAGAGGCCAGGGCGCGCCGTCCGCAGCTCACCGCCTTTACAGAAAAGGTCGTGCCCACATCTGCCCCTGAGTAGACGACAAACTGGCCACTCGGCGACCAGATCGGATCGATCGAGTATTCCTTCACGAGCGGAACAGGCGTCCCGCCGCCGACCGGGATCTTGAACAGCCGCGGCTCGCCCTCCCGAATGGCTGCGATCGCCACCCACTGCCCGTCCGGAGACCATGCCGGCGCTCCTCGCACGTCGAGCTCTTCGGCGACCCGCCGCGCGCCCGTTCCGTCGGTGTTCATCACGTAGAGTTGTGTCAGTCCACGTTTCTGCATCAAGAAGGCAAGGCGTTGACCGTCGGGAGCAACGGCCGGTCCGCCAAGGGCGCGGCCTGCGAGGCCATTCCACAGCTCTGTCGCTTCTCCTCCGTCCGCGATTTTCCATAGGCTATCCGTTCCGGCTTTCGGGGCGCGATAGATGATGTATCCAGGCCCGAGCCGTGGTGAAAGACCGCGTCCGGGGGGAATTGGGATTGGAGTGGCGCCTGATTCGTCGATCACACGGTCGCCGATCGGCACTCGCCACAGGCCGGCCGTCGAGCGTGAAACGGTCGCGACCAGGCGTCGACCATCCGCACTAGCCGCAAGCGATTCGTACTCCTCGACCCCCGTACTGATGCGATGGGGAACGCGGCGTTCAACGTCCATCGCGTAGATCCAGGGCCCGGATCCGTCAATGTCGGTGGCCAGGTAGAGCAAGGTCCGGTTGCCCAGTAACGCTGGAAACGTGACGCGCGAGTCGTGGAACGTCAGCCGCTCGGGCTCGCCGCCGGTCGGGCGAAGGCGCCAGACGTCCATCTCATCGAGTGGGATGCCGTGAACGAAATAGATGAAGGCGCCATCATGCGACCAGATGGGGAAGTGGTTATGGACGCCTGTTCGCGCCACATAGATCTGACGCCCGATCTTCTCGTCGAGCTCGGTGATGAACAGGGGATCGCCTGGCGCTGGTGGGTGGTACACGATGCGTCTCCCGTCGGGCGACCAGTCGAGCTCGGCGATGCCTTCCCGATAGGGCCGCACCGGGCCGCCCATCGTGGGAACCGCCCACCCAGCATCGACCAACCCGCCCCGCGAGGAATCCGGCACGCGACTCCAGAGGATTACCAGCGACCCGTCTGGAGAAAAGCCAAGAGTGCGGGTCCCCGGATTTCGCAGCTCCAGCACACCGCCTTTGGTGAGGTTGTGCATGTCGCCGGTGCCGACCTGGCTGACCCACGCGTCCCACCTTCCATCGCGCTCGGAGAGAAATGCGACGAACTTCCCGTCGCGCGAAATAGTGGCGTGATGCTCCGCTCCCTCGAAATCCGTCAACCGCGTGAACTTCGCGCCTTCGAGCGGATTCCGCCAGAAGTACTCCGAGCGCTGCAGCTGCCACGTCGCCGCGCCTCCGACGACCAGCAGACCCGCAGCGGCCGCGGCCCACCAGGCGAATCGGGGCGGACGAGCACCCGTCTTCAGGCGATCAGGACTCATCCGCTCGGAAGCCGCCGCCCGGCCCGAGGCAACACTGGCGCCAAGCGCTTCCTCGATTTCGAGGCGCGCGTCGCCGATGTCGCGCAAACGGCGCTTCAGATCTTTCTCGAGGCAGCGTTCCAACAGGTGGCGGATATTCCGAGGCGTTGCCGTGGGCAGCGCGGTCCAGTTCGGCTCACGGTCGAGGACCGCCGCGATCGTGTCGGAGATTGTGTCGCCAGGAAACGGCAGCCGGGCAGTCAACATCTCGTACAACACACACCCGAACGCCCAGATGTCGGTCCGCTTGTCGACTGCCTTCCCGCGTGCCTGCTCGGGGCTCATGTAGGCGGCGGTGCCTGCGATCATGCCTTCTCGTGTTCCGTCGACCGTGATCGTCGGCAACTGAGAGACGCCGCTTCCCGATCCCTGCTCCGCAAACACCTTGGCCAGCCCGAAGTCGAGGACCTTCACGGTGCCGTCGGACGTGATCTTGATATTCGCCGGCTTCAGGTCGCGGTGGATGATGCCCTTTTCGTGCGCGGCTTCGAGCGCGTCCGCGATCTGGCGCGCGACCGTGAGTGCTTCCTGAATCGGCAACGGACCCAAGGCCAGACGCTCGGCGAGCGTCGGGCCTTCCACGAGTTCGAGCACGAGGCCGCGGACGTCTTCGGCCTCCTCCAACCCATAGATCGCGCCAATGTGCGGATGGTTCAGCGTCGCCAGCACCCGCGCCTCGCGTTCGAAGCGCGCGAGCCGCTCGGGGTCTGAAAGGAAGACGTCTGCAACGACCTTGATAGCGACGTCGCGGCCCAGCTTCGTATCGTGGGCGCGATATACCTTGCCCATCCCGCCCGCACCGAGGAGAGAGACAATCTGATGCGGACCGATCCGCCGGCCGACAAGCGACGCTCCATGCTCGTCGGCCAGGACGTGCGCCGCCACTTCTCCCATCGGCGCCGCGAGAAACCCCTCCGCCCTCTGCGCGTGCGCCAGCAGCGCCTCCACCTCCCGTCGCAGCGTTTCGTCGCGTCCGCATGCGGCCGCCACGAACGCGGCCCGCTCGCGCGCATCGTGGTTCAGCGCTTCGTCGCACACTTCCTCGATGCGCCGCCGGCGCTCGGGATCTGTCACGTTCCTTCACCTTCGAGCTGCCGAAGCAGCCAGAGCTTTGCCAGGCGCCAGTCGCGTTTGACGGTGTCGGGCGACACATGGAGCACCTCGGCCGTCTCCTCCACGCTCAAGCCTCCGAAGAACCGGAGTTCGATGACCCGGGTCTTCCGAACGTCGACCGCCTCCAATGCCTCCAAGGCGCGATCCAAGGCGATCACATCCAGTGCGGGTTCCGGCGAAGTGACGAGCCCTTCGCTGAGCGTCACCCTCTGTGCACCACCCCCGCGTTTGCGGTATCCCCGCGTCCGCGCGTGATCGACGAGCACGCGCCGCATCAGACGGGCTGAAATCCCGAGAAAGTGCGCGCGGTCCTGCCAGCGGACGTGGCGCGCGTCCGTCAGCCGGAGAAACGCCTCATTGACGAGGGCGGTGGTCTGCAACGTGTGGCCGCGCCGCTCGCGGCCCATGTAACCACGGGCCAGGCGGCGTAGCTCCGCCTCCACGAGCGGCGTCAGCTGCTCGAGCGCGCCATCGTTGCCGTCGCCCCATTCCCGCAGCAGCTCGGTAACCGCCCCGGGTGACGGTGTCGCCAATACCTTTCGAATGAGGCGAGTATCGCACACTCTCCACGGCCGGGTTAACGCTGAGCGCGGTCATTTTTGGAGCGTTTTCGAGGATCTTCACCCTGCAGACCAGCATTCCCGCATTCCAGCATGCAGGCGGCAACTACTCGAGAGTCCCGTCACTGGCTCAGGAGGATCTCATGTCGAAAGTTCACGTGCTGAAACGGCTCTTCATCGGAACCGCACTGGCGGCGGGAATCCCAGCCGCTCTGGCCTGGGCCACCACCAACTCCGGGTCGACATCCACGCTTGTCGGCCGGGCCACGTTCAAATCATTCAAGGTGGAGCGAAAGCAGCTTCCAGCGAAACAGTCCGCAACCGGCCTGTGGGCCGCAGAGGCGGATCGCGCTCGAAGACGACGACCGATCTGGGAAGTGGAAGTGGAGGCGAGACCCGGGCTTGACGTTGCCACACAAACGATCACGTTCCAGCCGGGCGGCCACAGTGGATGGCACAGTCACCCCGGCCCGGTCTTCATCTCTGTGCTGTCGGGGACGATGACGTTCTACGAATCCGACGATCCCGACTGCCAGCCCGTTGTTCGCACTTCCGGGGAGGGGTACCTCGACACCGGCGAGCACGCTCACATCGCCCGCAATGAGACCTCACTCCCAGCGACCAACGTCGTCACGTACTTTGTGCCGCCGGGCGAGGCGCTCCGAATCGACGAGCCCTTTCCCGGAAACTGTCCTTTCTAGACAAAGCCCTTGTGAGAACTCTCTCGACGCTCACTGTGGCGCGCGAGTTCATGCGGGCGGCCTCCTGGCCGTCCGCGGAGGACTGCCGTGGCGAGAACATCCCGACTCTTGACGATTGGATCGCTGGTAGGTTTCGCGATCGTGACCGGCGGCTGGACCGTGGGAGGCAGCGTTGGGATGACAGCCCGTCTTCCGACGGATAGTGCGCCTTTGATCGTTCGAACCGATTCTACGGCTCCGTTCCGACCGAGGTGACCTGGCGACCGGCCAACAACTTCCTGGCCATCCATCGAGCGTCGATCGCCCGCTGCGGCCCGTCAACCTCGGACCCCGCGACGGCGCCGTCGAACAGCACGACCAGAGCGCGAGCTGTCGCTTTCGGGTCCTTCACTCCTGCCGCCTTCGTCCACTCGCGGAAACGCTCCGCGAACCACTCTCGCTGACCGTGAGCAATGGCGCGCGCCGGGTGCGCCGCATCGGTGAGCTCGCTCACCGTATGCTGCAACGGGCAACCGCGGAACTCCTTCGACTGCGCCCACTCTACGACCCAGTCGAAAAACTTGAGCGCGCGCTGTGACGGCGGCGTGTCAGCGAGGTACGCCTCGATGTTCGCGCGGGCGTCCACGGTTCGGCGCTCGAGGTACGACGCCACGAGCTGGTCCTTGCAGCCGAAGTGCTGATAGAGCGACGCCTTCGCCGCATCGGCTTCTGCCAGGACGCGGTCGATACCCACGGCGCGCACGCCCTCCCGGTAGAACAGGCGATCGGCGGCGTCGAGGAGGCGATCACGGACGCCGATTTCGGAGGTTTTCGCCCGTTTCTTAGCGTTCTGCGGCACGCCTTGACAATACAGACAGATCGGTCTATTGTCAACGGCATGAATAGACAGAACGGTCTGTTCTCGGCTTCCCGCAGGTGGTTGCCGCTTTCAGTCTCGCGCGTTGCGAGGCCGTCAGGAGTCTCGACATGGGTTACGCACTTTCAGGCAAGACCGCACTCGTCACCGGCGCCAATCGTGGCATCGGCGAAGCCATCGTGGACGCGCTGGTCGCGGCCGGCGTGAAAAAGGTGTACGCCGCCGCCCGCAACATCTCGACGCTCGACCCGCTCGTAGACCGCCACGGCTCACGCGTCGTGCCGCTTCAGCTCGACGTGACCAACGCGGCGCAGATCGCGACCGCCGCCGCGACCGCGACGGACGTCGATCTCCTGGTCAACAACGCGGGCATCGTCGGCTTCTTCGGTGGCGAATTCACCGATCCGAAGTGGATCGAGGGCGGGCGACGGGAGATGGAAGTGAACTTCCTCGGCACCTTCGCGGTCACGCAGGCCTTCGCGCCAGTGCTCGCGAAGAATGGCGGCGGCGCCATCGCCAATCTCAACTCGGTGGCCTCGTTCGTCAGCTTCCCGATTCTCGCGGCGTACAGCGCCTCGAAGGCCGCGACGCACTCGCTCACGCAGGTCACGCGCGCGATGCTGCGGGGGCAGAACACGCAGGTATTTGGCGTGTATCCCGGCCCGATTGACACCAAGATGGGCGAGGTGCTGACGCTCGAGAAGGCCTCGCCGGCGGACGCCGCGCGGGCGATTGTCGCGGGCATCATCGCGGGCGACGAGGAGATCTTTCCCGACAGGATGAGTCAGGGCACGGGGCCGGCCTTCTTCGCGGATCCGAAGGGACTCGAGCGGCAGGTCGCAGGGGTACCGGCCGCTGCGTAAACCTCGCAGGCTGACCGTCGGTGAAGGCGCGCCCCGGGCAGGACACGAGGTGGTCTTCAGCTAATCACACGGCGAGCGGAAGCAACGTGCCAGGAGGTAAGAGATGTCGCGCACAGACGCCAACACAGAGAAGACTGCAGGCACCCCTGAGAATGTCGCACGGCCCGACAATCTGCATTGGGACGTGTTCGTGACGCCGGGCATCCCGATTGTGACTCGCGACAAGCCTCCCGGCGTTCGAGACACATTTTTTCAAGCGACGGCGTCGACGCTGATCTATGGCGTGCGCGACGCCGTGCTGGTGGATGCGTTCATGACGGTCAAGCAGGCCAACGCTCTTGCAGATTGGGTTGCTGGCCGAGGCAAGAACCTGACAACCATCTACATTACACATGGTCACGGGGACCATTGGTTTGGAGTCGGCACGCTCCTCGAGCGATTTCCACATGCGAAAGCAGTCGCCATGCCCAACGCTGTGAAGGTGATGCGACAGAATGCCTCGCCAGAAGCTCTCGAGGGGGCCTGGAAGGTGGGATTCCCAGGACAAATTCCAGACAGGCTAGTGATCGCGGAGGAGCTCAAGGGCAATGTCATTGATCTCGAAGGGCATGAATTGGTCGCCGTGGAACTTGGTCATACCGACACGGACTACACGACCTGTTTGCACGTCCCTTCTATCGGCCTCGTCGTGGCTGGCGACGCTGTTTACAATGACGTCCACCTCTACCTCGCTGAATCAAATGCGCAGACACGACGGGAGTGGATCGACGCGCTGGACAAGATTGAGGCGCTGAACCCGCGCGCAGTTGTCGCGTCACACAAGCGGCCGGAAAACGAGGACGATCCCAGGATTATCGAACAGACCCGACAATACATCCGCGATTTCGACCGATTAGCGGAAACGACGAAAACCGCCCAGGAGCTTTACGACAGGATGCTGGAGCTCCATCCGAACCGGGTCAATCCAGGGTGGGCGCTGTGGAGTTCAGCGCGCGCAGTCAAGCCGTGAGGCCGCCGAGAGCCGAAACTCGTGTCGGTGTTTCCGCGCTGCAATTGCGAGAGATCACGACGGAGATTACATGGTCAAATCCAACAAAGCGATCGTGCTCGAAGTACTCAAAAGGGCCTTTATCGACCGAGATCCAACGGTCGTGGAGCAGTATTTTGGCGCGAATTACAAGCAGCACAACCCGGTAATCCCAGACGGCCCATCAGCCATTGCTCAGATGATTCCGACCCTTACTGCCCTCACGTATGAACCCGGCATGGCCGTCGCGGATGGCGACCTCGTGATGGTTCATGGGCGATATACCGGCTGGGGACCAAAGCCAATGGTCGCGGTAGATATCTTCCGCGTCAAGGATGGCAAAGTGGTGGAACACTGGGACGTGATGCAGGAGGAAGTCTCAGCCGCCGACACAGCCAGTGGCAATGCCATGTTCACAAAAGCTGAGTGAAATGTGCTCGCTTATCGACCGCAGCGGGGAGTGACTGCGTGTGAGCGACCATCCGCTGATTGATCGCGCACGCACGTCACGCGTGCCGGTCGCTGATCTCGTGGGCTTTTCGATCGAGCCCCTCGGCGACGGGAAGGCGTTGGGATGGCTCGATGCCGGCCCGCGACACGCCAACCCGATGGGTACCGGTACACGGTGGCATTCTGTGCGACGTGGCGGACGCGGCGATGGGAATAGCCTTCGTCACCACGTTGCGACCGGACGAGTCGTTCACCACGATGTCCCTGACGATCAATTTCTTCCGGCCAGTGTGGGAAGCACGCTTGCGATTCGACGCCCATGTCGTCAATCGCAGCAAGAACACCGGCTATGTGGAGTGCGACGTCACGGATCCCGAGGGTAAGCTGATCGCCAAGGCGACGTCGACCTGCACGGTGCTTCGCGGCGACCAGGCAAAGGCCCGGTGACCGCTATTGCGCTCGCGGTCGTCAGCCGCGGATTGATGCAGAGGCAACGGGCCGGGCAACCGTTCGGGTCGCCTTTTTCCGTGCATCAAATCGGTCGCGCGCGCTCCGAATAACCGGCCAGTTCGATTGAAGCCAGGAGATCAGGCCGAGCACAGGTTCTGTCAGCCCTCTGCCAAGCGGGGTGAGCTCGTACTCCACGCGGGGCGGCACCTCTGCGTAGACGTGGCGCGTGAGCATGCCGTCACGCTCAAGGTTGCGCACGGTGGCCGTGAGCATCCGCTGGGATATCCCGGGAATGCTGCGCTTCAGATCCGAGAACCGCCCTCGAAACGCAGGCCTGCCTTTGAGAATGAAGATCACCAGCAGGCTCCACTTGTCTCCGACGCGACTCAGCATGTCTCGAAAGTCGCAGTCGTGGTGGCTGTTCTCCTCCGCGATCTTCTTCGCTCGCTGCGCCATCGCGTGGTCCTTCCATCATGCCTGAGGCGGCTCAGCCGTGCTGCCCGCCGGTATCTGATTGCACACACAGTATACATTCGTAACTCTATGATACCGCTTGAATTTCGGCCGACGGTTCCCTCCATGTGACCAACGCAGGTAAAAGTGCCGTCTTGCGCGCCCGCCTTTGGTATCGGATCCTACCTCAGTAACTGATCGTAACCACTGCAACTGGAAGGAGCCGAATCATGACCACCCTCTTCTCGACCGCCATGACCGCCCACTCAGACGCCCGCAATCCCGCGCGGGCGGGTCGCTCTCGTGGCGCTCTGGCTCACGCAGATTGCCCTTGCCGGCATGTTCTTGTTCGTCGGCGGACTGAAGCTGACCGGCGCGCCCGAACTGGTCGCGTTGTTCGATGCGATCGGCATCGGGCAGTGGTTCCGCTACGTGACCGGCTCGATCGAGGTCGTCTCGGCTGTGGCGCTCCTCGTGCCTGCCTGGGCGGCGTTCGGGGCGCTCCTGCTCATTCCCACGATGGTCGGCGCCGTGGTCACCCATCTGTTCATCGTCGGCGGGTCTGCAGTGCCCGCGACTGTGCTGCTCATTGGAGCCCTCGCCATCGCGTGGGCACGCCGTGACCAGCTGGCGAGCGTGTTGTCGAGGCGGAGCTGAGCGCCTTCCCTTCGTTCGGAATTGAATCGTCCTTCTTCTGAGGCACACCGATGCAAGTGGGTATTGACAGTTTTGCGGCGGCGTTCGACGAGAACAGTCGCGCGCTGAATCCAGCGGATCGTCTGCGACAACTGGTCGAGCAGATCGAACATGCCGACGAGGTCGGCCTGGACGCGTTTGGCATTGGCGAACACCACCGTCGCGAGTTCCTGGATTCGGCGCCGGCGGTCATTCTCGGCGCCGCCGCGGCACGGACGCAACGCATTCGTCTGACCAGCGCGGTCACGGTGCTGAGCGCCGAGGACCCGGTGCGCGCCTTTCAGAACTTCGCCACCCTCGATCTGCTCTCGCGCGGACGCGCGGAGATGATCGTCGGCCGTGGGTCGTCCATCGAGGCGTTTCCGCTCTTCGGATTCCGGCTGGAGGACTACGACGCCCTGTTCGAGGAGAAGCTCGAGCTGCTGCTGACGATCCGCGAGCACGAGCATGTGCATTGGACCGGAAAATACCGCGCTCCATTGACGGGGCAAGGGGTCTACCCGCGGCCGATGCAGGAGTCTCTCCCGATCTGGCTCGGCGTCGGCGGCACGCCGAAATCGTTCGCGCGCGCCGGCGCGCTCGGACTGCCGTTGATGGTGGCCATCATTGGCGGCGAGCCGCGTCGATTTCGGCCGCTGATTGATCTGTATCGAGAAACCGGCCGGCGGCAGGGGCACTCCCCGGAGCAACTGAAGGTCGGCGTCCATATGCTTGGCTATGTCGGCCAAACCACGCAGGAGGCGGCTGACACGTTCTACCCCGGTTACGCGAAAGCGATGACGGATGTCGGCAAGGAGCGCGGGTGGCCGCCCATGACGCGTGCGAGCTTCGACGCGCAGCGGGGTCCTGACGGCGCGCTGCTGATTGGCAGCCCGGACGAAGTGGTCGACAAGATCCTTCGACACGCCGAGGCACTGGGCGGGATCTCTCGGATCTCCTTTCAGATGAACGTCGCTTCGCTGCCGCAGGCAAAGATGATGCGCGCGATCGACGCGATCGGGGCGGGCGTGGCGCCCACGTTACATCAAGCGGACCCGACGAGAACGACGCGAGAGCAGCAGTCGAGCGGCGTGGGATAGCGGAAAATGGGCGCTGTGCACCGGCCGATGGTTAATTAGAAGGAGACCACGATGGCTTCAAACGAAG
>CAWACZ010000017.1:0-448810 GCA_963780685.1 uncultured Acidobacteriota bacterium
CCGGAGTCTCAGTCGCAGCCGGTCGTGCGCCAGCGTTCGCCGGGCGCGCTCCCCGCATCGAGTATTTCCCCGGGACGCTTTGCCGGGTCGTGAGGATCACGGGGCACGTAGACCATCGCCGGGCGCACTTCCACGCCGGAAAGTGGCAGTGCGCCAAGGCACCGAAACGCGTTTATGGTGCGTGCTCTGTCCAGAGCACAAGCCGAGGAATTCTCAATGGAACGACCGACGCTCCCGAAGATGGACGTTTCCTCGTGGTGGCTTCAGGCTGTTGTCCTGACCTTCCTCTTTGGGTTCGCGATCCTGGGCTACCTGGCGATCCGCATCTACCAGGAGAGTCCGCCGGTTCCCGGCCGGGTCGTCTCAGACTCGGGACAGACGGTCTTCACGGAGGACGACATTCGAGCCGGCCAGGAATCATTTCTCACGTACGGCCTCATGCAGTACGGCTCTGTCTACGGTCACGGCGCGTACCTCGGACCGGATTTCACCGCCGACTACCTGCATCGACTGGCGGTCGAGATGCGCCGCGCATATGGGGATACCCCTGAGGCCGGTGAGCGCGTGCGTCAGGAACTCCGTGAGAATCGCTACGATCCCGCAACCGATACGCTGACGTGGCCGGACGCGCAGGCGCGGGCCTTCGAGGTCCTGCGCCAGCACTATGAGCGGGAAGTGCTGGATCGCTCAGAGAGCGGCGGAGGAGGCCTCGGACCGCACGCCGTACCGGATCCCGCCGTGAGGCGCCAGATCGTGGCGTTCGTCGCCTGGACGTCCTGGACGGCGGCCGCGAGGCGTCCCAACAAGCCCCACTCGTACACCAACAACTGGCCTCCCGAGGAACTCGTTGGCAATCAGTTGACCCAGGAAGCCGTCGTCTGGAGTGCGCTGTCGATCATCGCCCTCCTCGGCGGAACAGGTCTGGTGCTGGCCCTGTTCGGCCGCTACTCCTCGCTCCTGGGCTGGCACGCGGAAGAGAAGCGCACACTGCGATTCCGATCGCCGTCCGACGTGTCTTTGACGCCGGCGCAGCGCACCACGGCCTGGTATTTTTTCATCGTCGCCGCCCTGTTCTGTGTGCAGACCCTGCTCGGGGGTGCGACCGCGCACTACCACGCGGACACCGGCAGCTTTTTCGGGTATGACCTTGCCAGCGTGCTTCCCTACAACCTCGCGCGAACGTGGCACCTTCAACTCGGACTGTTCTGGGTGGTCGCCGCCTTCCTGGCAGCGGGAATCTATCTCGCGCCAGTGATTTCGGGATCGGAGCCACGTGGCCAGAGCGTTCTCAGCGTGACGCTCCTCGTGGCCCTGGTCGTGGTGGTTGTGGGGAGCCTCGCCGGTGAAGCCGCCAGCTATAAGGGGTGGCTCACGGGCAGTATGCGGCCGTTCCTCGGCGCGCAAGGCTGGGAGTACCTGGATCTGGGAAGGCTGTGGCAGATATTGCTGATCGTGGGGCTGGTGCTCTGGTGCGTGATTGTGTTTCGGGGTCTCCGGCCCAAACTGAAAGTCGAGCACTACGGCAACCTTCCGTACCTCTTCTTCTATAGCGCGCTTTCGATTCCCCTCTTCTACGCGGTCGGTCTCCTGGCACAGCCGCGCACGGATTTCGCGATCGCCGATTTCTGGCGCTTCTGGGTGGTGCACCTCTGGGTCGAGGATTTCATGGAGCTGTTCACCACCATCATGGTCGCCTACATCTTCGTGTTGCTGGGGGTGATCTCGACAAAGACCGCGACGCGGGTCATCTACCTGGACATCATCCTGTACTCGTTCGGCGGTGTCGTCGGGACGATGCACCACATGTATTTCAGCGGAACGCCCGCTATCCACATGGCGCTTGGCGCGTTCTTCTCTGCCGCGGAGATTGTGCCGCTGACGTTCCTGACGGTCGAGGCGTGGACGTTCCTGCAACTCGGGGCGCAACAACAGGAAGGGGCTGATCGGTTCCAGTTTCCACATCGCTGGGGTGTGATGTTCCTGGTCGCGGTGGGTTTCTGGAACTTTCTGGGCGCCGGCGTCTTTGGGTTTCTGATCAACTTGCCCGTCGTCAGCTACTACGAAATCGGCACGCAACTCACGGCCAACCACGGGCACGCTGCGATGATGGGCGTGTATGGCATGCTGGCGGTGTCCCTGTTGGTCTTCGCCCTGCGGTACTATCTCCGGCCCGAAGACTGGAGTGAGCCGTTGCTCAGCCTCTCGTTCTGGAGCCTCAATCTCGGGCTCGCCTGGATGGTGTTTGCCAACTTGTTTCCGATCGGGATTTTGCAACTGGCTGACGTGGTCACGAATGGGTATTGGCACGCCCGATCGCTCGAGTTTTTCGAACAGCACGCCTACCTCGAGTGGTTGCGTCTGCCCGGTGATGCCGCTGTCATCGTGGGAACGCTGCCATTGGTGTATCTGACCGCGAAGTCGGTGTTCCGGATGAGGCCTCAGCCTATCGCGCCAGAACTCGCGCCGGTTGGCGGCGGAGGCCCACTCTACACAGAAGTGACGGCCGGCCCTTCATGAACACGACGTGGAGTTGGAGCCCGCCCGTCGATCTGGAACTGTGGATCGTGCTCGTCTACGTTGCCGCATTGTTGATCGGGGCGAAAATCGTCGAAGCTGTCGCGCGGATGCATTTCACACGTGCCCAACGCTACGGTGAACGGGGCTTCGAATACCTCGAAACGCGCGACGCCTATCGTTGTCCTGATGGCAACCTCCTGGAACTGCACCGAGTGCAGGACGATCAGCGGTTCGCCGTGTACCGCGCTCGTGCCAGCCATTGCAGATTCTGCAAGCTGAAGGCGCAGTGCGCTCCATCACCAGAGGGCAGGCTCGTGTTTCGATCGCTGGCCATATGGGCCGAAACCAGCGTGGGGATGTTGCATCGCTATATATCGATCGTGATGTTCGCTGCGGCGGCCGGCATCTCCATATTCGCGCTGTGGCGCTGGAACGGTGAGGCCGGCTCGGCATGGCCCGTGGGCGGCTTACTTGTCGGGGTGGTCCTGTTTGTTCAGAAGGTCCAGGCGATTCGCGGCGTCGCTCGAAATGAATCGATGGCGCCAACAGCAATGACGCGTTCGTCGCGTTATCACGATAAGCCGATCTTCTGAGGCTCGGTTGCGAAACCCTAGCGAATCTGGTGAAAGAGCAATATCCAATCCGGGCCGCGCACCCGGCCATTCCGATCGATCATTCGAACTTCCGAGGAGCATGCCCATGGGCATCGTCAACGATCAGGATCCGGTCGAGACAAGCGAATGGCTGGATTCGTTGCGAGCTGTCGTCCGGTACGCGGGCGTCGAGCGCGCCCGCTTCCTGCTGACGCAGCTGCGCGACGAGGCCCGGCGTGCCGGTGCAATGCCCGCCTTTACGGCGACGACGCCCTACCGCAACACCATTCCGCCCGGGCTCGAGGCGAAGTCGCCGGGCAACCGCGAGCTCGAGCACAAGATCCGCGCGGCGATCCGCTGGAACGCGGTGGCGATCATCCTGCGCGCGAACAAGGAGTCGTCCGAGCTCGGGGGGCACATCGCGAGCTTCCAGTCCTCGGCGCTCCTGTACGACATCGGCTTCGGCCACTTCTGGCACGCGCCCACGGCCGAGCATGGCGGCGACCTCATCTACGTGCAGGGTCACGTGTCGCCCGGTATCTATGCGCGCGCGTTCGTCGAGGGGCGCCTGACCGAGCAGCAGCTGCTCGGGTTCCGCCAGGAAAGCGACGGCAAGGGTATTCCGTCGTATCCGCACCCGTGGCTCATGCCGGATTTCTGGCAATTCCCCACGGTGTCGATGGGACTCGGCCCTCTGACGGCGATCTACCAGGCGCGCTTCCTCAAGTACCTCGAGGGGCGCGGTCTCGCAAAGACCGCGAACCGCAAGGTGTGGGCGTTCCTCGGCGACGGCGAGTGCGACGAGCCGGAGTCGCTCGGCGCCATTTCGCTCGGAGGCCGCGAGCACCTCGACAACCTGATCTTCGTGATCAACTGCAACCTGCAGCGCCTCGACGGACCCGTGCGCGGCAACGGCAAGATCATCCAGGAATTGGAAGGCGTGTTCCGCGGCGCGGGTTGGAACGTCATCAAAGTCGTGTGGGGCTCCGGCTGGGACACGCTCTTCGAGAAGGACAAGGACGGCATCCTGCTCGCGCGCATGGAAGAGTGCGTGGATGGCCAGTACCAGGACTTCAAGAGCAAGAACGGCGCGTATGTACGCGAGCACTTCTTCAACAGTCCGGAGCTCAAGGCGCTGGTGGCGGATCTTTCGGACGAGCAAGTATGGAAACTCAACCGCGGCGGCCACGATCCTTTCAAGGTCTATGCGGCCTACGCGGCCGCGGTGAAGCACAAGGACCAGCCGACGGTGATCCTCGCGAAGACGGTGAAGGGCTTCGGCATGGGCGAGTCCGGCGAAGGCCAGATGATCGCGCACCAGGCGAAGAAGATGACGGCGGATGCGCTCAAGCAATTCCGCGACCGCTTCGACATCCCGATGCCGGACGACAAGATCGAAGCGATGCCGTTCCTCTCGCTGCCGAAGGACAGCCCGGAGGAGAAGTACCTGCAAGAGCGGCGCGCCGCGCTCGGCGGTTATCTTCCGCAGCGCCGCCGCAAGTCCGCGTCGTTGCAGGCGCCGCCGCTGTCATCGTTCGAGCGCCTGCTGCAAAGCTCGGGCGACCGCGAGATCTCCACCACGATGGCGTTCGTGCAGATGCTGGGCACGCTCCTGCGCGACAAGACGATCGGCAAGCACATCGTGCCCATCGTTCCGGATGAATCGCGCACGTTCGGCATGGAAGGCATGTTCCGTCAGCTTGGCATCTACTCCGCGGTGGGCCAGCTTTACAAGCCGCAGGACGCCGACCAGCTCATGTACTACCGTGAGGACAAGTCGGGGCAGGTGCTGCAGGAAGGCATCAACGAACCCGGTGCGATGAGCTCGTGGATCGCCGCGTCCACGTCGGTACTCGACCAACGACGTGCCGATGATCGCGTTTTACATCTACTACTCGATGTTCGGGCTGCAGCGCGTAGGTGACCTTGCGTGGCTTGCGGGGGACATGCGCGCGCGCGGGTTCCTCATCGGCGGAACCGCGGGGCGCACCACGCTCAACGGCGAGGGCCTGCAGCACGAGGACGGCCACAGCCACGTGCTGGCGTCGACGATTCCCAATTGCGTTTCGTACGATCCCACGTTCGCGTACGAGGTCGTCGTCATCGTCCGCGAAGGCATCCGCCGCATGTACGAGGCACAGGAGGACGTGTACTACTACGTCACGGTGATGAACGAGAACTACGCGCATCCCGCGATGCCCGAGGGTGCCGCCGAGGGCATCATCAAGGGGCTTTATCTCCTCAAGGGCGGAGGCACGGGCAAGGGCCCGCGCGTGCAGCTCATGGGATCGGGCACGATCCTGCGCGAAGTCATCGCCGCCGCCGATCTCTTGCGTGACGACTGGAAGATCGAATCGGACATCTGGAGTGCGACGAGCTTCAACGAGCTGCGCCGCGACGGCATGAGCGCGGAGCGGCACAACCTGCTGCATCCCAAGGGAGCGCGCCGCAAGAGCTACGTCGAGACCGCATTGGAAGGGCACGCGGGGCCGGTGATCGTGGCGACCGACTACATGCGCAACTACGCCGACCAGATCCGCCAGCACGTGGGCAGGCGTTACGTGACGCTCGGCACCGACGGCTTCGGGCGCAGCGACTACCGCGTCAAGCTGCGCACGTTCTTCGAGGTGAACCGCTACTACGTCACCATCGCGGCGCTGAAGGCGCTTGCCGACGACGGCGAGATCAAGGCGGACGTGGTGGAACAGGCCATCAAGAAATACGGGCTCGACACCGAGCGTCCCGATCCTTGGACCGTATGAGCGGCCCTGCGCCGCTCACGACAATGGACCCATCAAGATAACGCGAGAAAAAACATGAGCGCGGTCGAAGTCAAAGTTCCGAACATCGGCGATTTCAAGGACGTGCCGGTCGTCGACATCATGGTCAAGCCCGGCGACAGCGTGAAGGCGGAGGACTCGCTCGTCTCGCTCGAGTCGGACAAGGCGACGATGGACGTGCCGGCGCCGTTTGCCGGCAGGGTGAAAGACATCAAGGTCAAGCTCGGCGACAAGGTGAGCGAGGGGAGTCTGATCCTCACGCTCGATTCCGACGCGCCTGCCGTCCGCGCCGCCGCCGACCATCGCAAGGCCGCGGTGTCCGCGCCGCCCGCGCCGACCTCCGCGCCCGCGGGCGTGGCCGAAGTGCGCGTACCCGACATCGGCGACTTCAAGGATGTCCCCGTCATCGAAGTGCTGGTGAAGGCGGGCGATACCGTGAAGGCCGAGGATGCGCTCGTCACGCTGGAGTCGGACAAGGCGGCGATGGACGTGCCGGCGCCGCTCGGCGGCGTCGTGCGCGATCTCGCGGTCAAGGTCGGCGACAAGGTGAGCGAAGGCGCGCTGGTGCTGACATTGGTGACGGACGCGGCGCAAGCGGCGGCGGCACCCTCAGCCCAACCCGCAGTTTCCACTCCCGCCGCGACCGGGAGAGGGAGCGCTGCGGCGTCGACTCACACCTCCCCTCTCTCCCCGGGAGAGGGGCCGGGGGTGAGGGTCGATGAAACGGGCTTCGCGATCGCCTATGCAAGTCCCGGCGTGCGCAAGATGGCCCGCGATCTCGGCGTCAACCTGGGATCGGTGAAGGGGTCCGGCAACAAGGGCCGCATCGTCAAGGAAGACGTCGAAGCGGCGGCGAAGGGCGGACCCTCACCCCAACCCTCTCCCGCGGGCGGGAGCGGGAGTGCTCCGATGGGCGGCATCGACCTCCTGCCGTGGCCGAAAGTCGACTTCGCGAAATTCGGCCCGGTCGAGGTCAAGCCGCTTTCGCGGATCAAGAAGATCACGGGCGCGAACCTGCACCGCAACTGGGTGATGATCCCGCACGTCACCAATCACGACGACGCCGACATCACCGAGCTCGAGCAGTTTCGCGTACAGCTCAACAAGGAGATCGAGAAGGCCGGAATCAAGGTCTCGATGCTGGCGTTCATGATCAAGGTCGCGGTCGCAGCGCTCAAGAAGTTCCCGGAGTTCAACAGCTCGATCGACGGTGACAACCTGGTCCTCAAGAACTTCTGGCACATCGGATTTGCAGCCGACACGCCGAACGGCCTCGTGGTTCCGGTGATCCGCGACGCGGACACGAAGGGCGTGGTCGACATCGCCAAGGAGCTGGGGGATCTCGCGAAGCTCGCCCGCGACGGCAAGCTGAAGCCCGACCAGATGCAGGGCGGCACGTTCACGATCAGCAGCCTGGGCGGCATCGGCGGCACGTACTTCACGCCGATCATCAACGCGCCCGAGGTCGCGATCATGGGCGCATGCCGCTCGTCCTGGAAGCAGGTGTCGAACGACGGCAAGACGTCGTCGTGGCGCTACATCCTGCCGCTGTCGCTGTCGTGGGACCACCGCGTGATCGACGGCGCCGCGGCCGCGCGCTTCAACGTGTACTTCGGGTCACTGCTGGCCGACATGCGCCGGATCATCGTCTAACCAGGGTTCGCAACAAATGCCAACTATCGAGGTCAAGGTCCCGGATATCGGCGACTTCCACGACGTCTCCGTCATCGAAGTGCTGGTCAAGCCCAGCGACAAGGTCGCGAAGGAAGCGTCGCTCATCATGCTCGAGTCCGACAAGGCGACGATGGACGTGCCGTCGCCCGTGGATGGCACGGTCAAGGAATTGAAGGTCAAGGTCGGCGACAAGGTGAGCGAAGGCTCGCTCATCCTCACGGTGGAGTCGGAGGCTGCAGGAGCACCCTCACCCCAACCCTCTCCCGCGAGCGGGAGAGGGAGCGCGCCACCGTCGACTCAGGCCTCCCCTCTCCCCGCGGGAGAGGGGCCGGGGGTGAGGGCCGCACCCGCGGCAGGCAGCTTTTCCGGCAAAGCCGATATCGAGTGCGAGATGCTCGTGCTCGGCGCGGGTCCCGGCGGCTATTCCGCGGCGTTCCGCAGCGCAGACCTCGGCATGAAGACCGTGCTCGTCGAGCGCTACGCGACGCTCGGCGGCGTGTGCCTCAACGTCGGGTGCATTCCGTCCAAGGCGTTGCTGCACACGGCTGCGGCGATGGAGGAAGTGATTGCGCTCGGCGCGCACGGCATCGCCTACGGATCGCCGCAAATCGACTTGCCGAAGCTGCGCACGTTCAAGGAAGGCGTGGTCAAGAGGCTGACCGGCGGCCTGGCCGGCATGGCGAAAGCGCGCAAGGTGGACGTCGTGCGCGGCGTCGGCCGCTTCCTCGATCCTCATCACCTCGAAGTCGCGCTGACGACTGGCACCGCCCAGGACAAGTCCGGCGAGAAGAAGATCGTGAAGTTCGACAAATGCATCATCGCTGCGGGCAGCCAGTCGATCAAGCTGCCGTTCATGCCCGACGATCCGCGCGTCGTGGATTCGACGGGCGCGCTCGAGCTCACCGCGGTGCCCAAGCGCATGCTCGTCGTCGGCGCCGGCATCATCGGCCTCGAGATGGCAACGGTGTACTCGGCGATCGGTGCGAAGATCGACGTCGTCGAGATGCTCGACATCATGATGGCGGGCGCGGACCGAGACCTCGTCAAGGTCTGGGAAAAGATGAATGCGAAGCGCTTCGACAAGATCATGTTGAAAACGAAGACGGTCTCGGCCAAGGCGACGCCGAAAGGGATCGAAGTCGGCTTCGAAGGCGAGAACGCCCCGGGAGGGCCCCAAACCTATGACATGGTGCTCGTGGCCGTGGGCCGCAGCCCCAACGGCAAGGTCATCGAGGCGACGAATGCAGGCGTGGCCGTGACCGATCGCGGCTTCATCGACGTCGACAAGCAGATGCGCACGAACGTGCCGCACATCTACGCTATCGGCGACATCGTCGGCCAGCCGATGCTCGCGCATAAAGCCGTGCACGAGGCGCATGTCGCGGCCGAGGCGGCGAAGGGCGAGAAGTCGTTCTTCGACGCGCGGCAGATCCCGTCGGTCGCCTACACGGATCCGGAGGTCGCATGGGCGGGGCTCACCGAGGACGAGTGCAAGAAGCAGGGCATCAAGTATGGCAAGGCGGTGTTCCCGTGGGCCGCGTCGGGACGTGCGATCGCCAACGGCCGCGACGAAGGCTTCACCAAGCTGTTGTTCGACGAGACGACGCACCGCTGCATCGGCGGCGGCATCGTCGGCACGCACGCGGGTGACCTGATCGGCGAGGTGTGCCTCGCGGTCGAGATGGGCGCAGACCCGGTGGACATCGGCAAGACGATCCACCCGCATCCGACGCTCACCGAGTCGATCGGCATGGCGGCGGAGGTCTTCGAAGGGGTATGCACGGACCTGCCCCCCGTGAAGAAGAAGTAGGGCCGGCACCCGTAGACGCAGGAGGAGATCATCATGGCGGAAGAGCAGCTCAAGCACGACGCGCTCGAGTACCACGAGTTCCCGACGGCGGGCAAGATATCGATCGCGCCGACGAACACGCTGCGAACCAGCGCGACCTGTCGCTCGCGTACTTCCCCGCCGTTCTCGTCGGAGTAACCCAGGAAGAACCCGTCGGCCTTGATGGCGGGCGGGAGCGGGATGGGCGCGGCGGCGGCCGCCGCCGCGCGGCTGACTCGTTTGACCGTCGCATAAACCCGCTCGAGCCATCTGGGAGTCTCATATGAAATGCACTGCGAGAGGCATCGTGAAAGGCGCAGCGGTGATCGCGCTCGTGGCATTTCCATGCGCGGCGGTCGCCCACGAGAAGTGGTTCGCCGACGCTAAGGGCTATCCCACGCAATGGGAACAGATATTCAGGTTTCCGCAGATCGTGGGCGTGCTGCTGGCTCTCGCGGCCACCATCGTGCTCGCGGTCGTGTGGCGCGGGACCGGCCGTCGCGCGCTGCTTCCGGGGCCGGAGGCATTCGGCGCCACGCCAGACAGCCGCGCACGCTTTTACGCGCTGGTGCCCCTGATTCTCGGGATTCACGTTGGTGTGCCGCTGATCGTGCTTGGGATCACCGGGACAGTTGTTCTCGCCGAACAATCCATTGTCCGGACCCTGGTTGTACGTGCTGGGCGTGATGCAGATCGGCATCGGCTTGAGCGTGCTCTACGGAGGTCTGGCCAGGGCGGGCGGGGCAGCGTTGTGCCTGCTCTGGCTCGTTGGCACGGGCGTTGTCGGTCTGGAGTCGATGCTCGAGAATGCCCACTATCTCGGGTTTGGCGCATTCTTCCTGCTGACGGGCCGCGGTCCCTATGCGGTTGACCGGTTGTTGTTTCCAGCTTTCGAGCCGACGCCGCGGCTGTCGCGTCTCGCCATGCCCTCACTGCGGATAGGAACCGGACTGGGCCTGACGCTTGTCGCGTTCACCGAGAAGCTCGCCAACCCGGAATTGGCTCGGGCATTCCTGCACCAGCATCCGCTGAACTTCACCGGCTGGCTGCACATCCCAATGTCAGACGACATCTTCGTGCTCTGCGCGGGCAGCACGGAACTGCTCATCGGGCTCTGTCTGATCTTCGGGATCTTTCCGCGGCTCATCGTCGCGAGTGCCTGGGTGCTCATCAACATGTCGTTGACGGTGTTCAGTTGGGTGGAACTCGTCGGTCACCTTCCCTTGTACGGCGTGATGGCGATGCTTCTGGTTTGGACACCACACGAGGAGAACAGCGTCTGTGGACGAAGGGTGTCCTCGAAAGCTGAGTCGAGCTTGCGGCAGCACAAGAACTCCGTGCCGAAGTTGGTCGCCTGGAGCGGGATGTGGTGGTGGTGCCGCCGTTAGCTCTAAGGCGATGCACCGCCGGCGGCTGCCAGTGGCCACGAAACCCTGGTGAATCTCTCGAAGAGACCGATTTACGCAGCTTCTCGGATGAGTTGCGGACATCGTCCAGTGCGGCGAGCTGAGCGGAGATTGATCGACGTTGCACGCACCCACGGCCCGTGGGAACAATTTGGGAACAATTACGCCCAAACACCGGGGAAAACGGGGGAGTAGGGCCAACCAGAAAACAAGACGAGTCAACAAGATAGACGTCCCGGCCCTGTCTGCAAAACCTCCACCCCCGGTTCAAATCCGGGCGGCGCCTCCAATTTTCAAGTTCAAGCCTGAGAAGGTCAGACCGCTGTCACGGCGCTCCCCGTACCGAACGCGCGCGAGCGCAGGATCAAGTTGACAATTCCCGGCCTTCGACGAACCAGTCACAGTATCCTGGCGCCTGGAGGCGGTCCTTGCTGAAGAACGTCGAGGCGTCGGCGGGCGGGTCGCTCGGTCAGTTGAAGGTCACCAGGTTCGCGCCCGCGTGCGGCGCCGAGGTCCGCGGCATCGATCTGGCGCGCGGCATCGACGCGGCAACCGCGGCCGAGATTCGCGCGGCACTGCTCAAGCACGGCGCGCTCTTCTTCAAAGACCAGTCCGAAATTCCCGCGGGCGCGCAGGTGGAGATCGGCGGCCACTTCGGTGCCCTTCACGCGCACCCGGCCGCGCCAGCGATGGCCGGCCATCCCGAAGTCTTCGTCATCCACACGCACAAAGACTCGAAAGTGGCTAACGGCGAGTTCTGGCACTCCGACGTCTCGTGCGACGAGGAGCCGCCGCTCGGGACAATCCTCCAGATTCACGTCGTGCCCGAGATTGGCGGCGACACGCTGTTCGCGAACATGTACGCCGCGTACAATGCGCTGTCCGAGCCGATGAAGAAGCTGCTCAACGGGCTGACGGCGACGCACGAGTCGGAGCACATCTACCGCGGCCGCTACGCAGACCGCGGCGTCGACGACGCAGGCAAGAGATACCCCTCGGCCGTGCATCCAGTCATCCGGACGCATCCAGGGACCAACCGTCTCGCGATCTACGTCAACCGGACGTTCACGACGCGCATCAACGAGTTGACCGAGCTCGAGAGCCGGGCAGTCCTCGACATGCTCTTCGATCATTGCGAGCAGGTTGACTTTCAGATCCGCTTTCGCTGGCAGAAGAACGACGTCGCGTTCTGGGACAACCGGTGCATGATGCACCGCGCAATCTGGGACTACTGGCCGAACGAGCGCAAAGGCCACCGCGTTACAATCGCCGGCGATCGGCCACGCTAGCGTCGCCAAAAGCCAGCGTCAGACCTGCGAGCAGCAGCACGCCGCCGACGACCGCCTCGCCGGGGAATGTCGTTTGCGACATCCAGCGCAGCGCCGCTAGGCCGAGCCGCGCCTGCTCGGCCACGAGCATCCACAGACCGGCCGCCGACAGTACCGCGCCGATTGCCCGCACCGGCGTCGACCGCGGCGTCAGGGCCGGCACAGCGAACGGCGTCATTGCATCGGCTTCGCCTGCCTCATCGCGCATGAAGCAGTCGTTCACGATCGCGCCCACGAACCCGTCATCTGTGGTGTTGCCAGCCGTCGCGAGCATCGGCACGAGCCCGGTATAGAACGTCAGGAACGTCGTCACGAACCGCGTCGGATCGGGCACGTCCAGCAGCGACGCGACAACCGGCGACATGAACATGCCCGCGCCGCCCGGGATGCCGGGCGACTCCAACCCCAGGATCATCACCGGCGGAATCAGCATGGCGATCTCCGTCATGCTGATGGGAATCTGCAACAGCGCGCACGTCGACACCGTGACGATGAGCACGCCCATCGTCGCGCAGTTCTTGTTGAGGACCGTGCCGAGGACGATGGAGGTGCGCGCGACCTGCGGACGAAGGCCAAGATCGCGCTCAGCGGAAATCAGGTTGACCGGCAGCGTGTCGTACGACCCGCCGGTGCCGAAGCCGGTCACCCAGACCGTTGCGAAGTAGGTCCACAGCTGCGGCCAGGTCCGCTTCGTGACGGCGAGCACCAAGGCGAGCATGATGCCCGACCACACGATGGTGACGACAGCGAGGTTGATCGACGTGCGGCCGTAGAGGTTGAGTCCCTGAAGACCGAATCGCGCGGGCACCGCGATCGCCAGACAGCCGATCATGATCGGGTAGTACCAGAGCAGCTTCGCGAACGCCTGGAGGATCCAGTCGCCGCATCGAATCAGCGCGTGCGCCATCGGCCGCAGCGCTGCGACCGTGCCGGCCAGCGTGCCGGCGATGGTGCCGATGACGAGCGCCTGCAGCAGCGGCTGTTCCGTGAACGTGGTCGCCAGCGCGATGACGATGTTGTGAAGCCAAGCGAGGACACCGGGCAACGGGACGTCGGCGCGGCCGAGCGGGAGGCCGGTCAGCAACGGAATCCACGCCGACACATAGACGAGCGACACGGCGCCCATCACGACGTACAGCGAGACGATGATCGCGACGAAGCGGGACGCCCGCTTGTGCGAGAGGAGCGTCCTCGCTAGCGCCGACGATATCAGGATGAAGATGATGGCCGTGGCGAACGTGACGATGGTCTTCGGAAACCACGTGCCGCTCTCGGCGATGGCGAGGACGACGGCGTTGTTCGGAAACGCCAGCCCGAGCCCGACGCCGGCCGCCAGGCAGGCGATCACTCGTACCGCTTGCGGGACGCGCGGCAGCTTGGTCACGCGGCGGCCATTCTACGCTAGGCTCTACTCAGCCACCGGCTTCGCGACGCCACGCGACGAGAATGCGAGTTGGAACTCGAGCTCCGACGATGAGCTAGCACTCGCGGGCGACGATGTGGTCGCGGAGCGGCTACTGACACTGCGCCAGGCGTGTGGCGCTGTCCTGGTCTCGGCGGCGTTCCGGGTAGCCTGGGTGATGATGCTGCGCGCGGCCGGAATGCAGCTTGTCGGGATGCCCTGTCAGTCTCGGATTCGTTGTCAGGCCGCCACTGGGAGTTGGACCAAGTCCCGGCAGTGGGGAGACCCAACGCACATTGTTCAGCTCGGCACGGGCCACAGTGTGTCCGTCGGCGAAGGTCAACGGCGTGTGGCCCTCCAAAGACGCGTGGCTGCGTGCCGCGTTGTAGTAGGCCCGAATGCTACCTGCTTGCTTGATTCAGGAGGTTGGTCCCGAGTTTACGACGGAGAGTCCTTGAAGCTGGAAGCAATCCAAAGCCGAGCGCTAATAGGATCACCGTCGCCGGCTCCGGGACTTGGGTGGTTACAGCGTTCGCCACATCGACAGTTCCTTCGAAGGCCGGCTCTGCGTCGAGCGGAGCCCCAAAGAAGGCGGGCGAGACGCCCATCAGATTTGCGGTCGGAAACAGCGCGAGAAAAAAGTTCTCCTCGAATGAGGTCAAGAACTCCACGCCCAGAAGGGCGCCGTTCAAGAAGACCGCGAGGGGGAACGGCGGATCGCCTTGGCCGAAGTCAACGTCGTCTGCGGCAGTGAAACTTCTGCCCGCAAGGGTGACCGAGAGGAAGTTGTCGGGCCCGGTGAGCGTGGCCGCGGTCAGAATGCCGGGAGGCGGCGTCCCAAACGCGTCCTCGACCACGGCCGAGACGTCCACCAGGTCGGCGGTGTCATATCGAAACAGAACGGAGAGCAGATCCCCTACGACCACCCCTTGCGCTTCGGCGGGATTCGTCACGCTGGTGACAGTCCCAAAGAAGCTCACGTCGATCAGTGAAGCCGATGCTGTAGTCGGAACGAGTAAACACAGCAATACCAGAAACCTACGAACCATGGTCCCCCCCTTTTTGAGTCAGAACGCCCCGCGTTTAGCAATCGGCATGCCCGTGAGGTTCGATGGTCCCTCCGGGCGTAACCTCCGGCGAGGTGATCCGAAATACGGTCACAGGTTGACTTAGGTCTCGCTTGCTGGTTCGAGACCCTTCTCGCCACGAAGCGCGCTGACGGCCGCTCGCACGTCTCGTGCAAGGTCGTCGTAGGAACGGTCGCGAACAGGTTCAGCTTCTTCCCAGAGCGCACGACTCGCCTGAAGGCCCACCAGGCGCAGCCTCTTCCGCGAGCTCATGTGCGGCGTTCAGGCGCTGCCAGCGCAACTGACGGCGCCGCGGCCGTCATACTGGCGAGCCAGGCAACAGATGGGCGCGAGGCCGCTCATGGCGGGGACCGTACCCGCAGAGTGTGTCCTCCTGAGTAACATTTTCAGTCGTCGGCGGTGTTCAAGCAGGTACCCGATGGACGCGTTCGATGTCACGGCACTTACCCTGAGGTACGGGCCTATGGTGCTCAGACGCTGCCGGCAATTGTTACGCGACGAGGACGAAGCCTTGGACGCCTGTCAGGACGTGTTCGTCCGGCTGCTCCAACGGCGCACGCGCCTCGATGCCCGCTATCCCTCGAGCCTGTTGTACCGGATTGCGACCAACGTCTGTTTGAACCGTATCCGCGATCGCCGGCGATCGCCGGAAACGCCGGATGAGGACCGCCTGTATCAGATCGCGGCCGCCGGGCGCGCCGGCGCCGGCAGCGATGCAGGCATGCTCCTGGATCAGCTCTTCGGACGGCACCCCGCGTCCAGCCGAACGATCGCGGTGCTGCATCACATCGACGGCCTCACGCTCGACCAGGTGGCCGAGGAGACCGGGCTGTCGGTCTCCGGCGTGCGCAAACGGTTACGGCGGCTGCGCGACACGCTAGTGGAGATGACCCATGGAAGTTGACAACGACGGCCCCGTCGCCGAGATCACGCTCGAACGATATCGCCTGAAGGAGCTGCCGGCCGACGTGATGGCCGGCCTCGAGCGGCGGATGCGAGCGGACGACCAGCTGCGTCAAAGGGTCGCCGCGCTCGCCCTGTCCGACGAACAGATCCAGAGGAGCGATCGCCTGGAGCTCGTCGCCGCGCGCGTTCGACATCGTCTCGCGGCAGAGCGCACGGACGCCGAACGCCGGGCATGGACGTCGGTGGCACGCTGGGCGGTGCCGGCAGCGGTGACGGCCGGGGTCGCCCTCATGTTGCTGCTGCCCGGAACAATCTTCGTGCCTGGCGGAGGCGACGAGCGCATCAAGGGCCTCGACGCGTCGCTGACGCTGTTCCGCCAGGTGGGGAAGGGCAGCGAGACGCTCGCCGACGGCGCCGTCGCGCGTCAGGGCGACGTCATTCGCGTCGGCTACCACGCCGCCGGACGCGCGTACGGCGTCATTCTGTCGATCGACGGCCGCAGCCAGGTCACCGTGCATCTGCCAACCGGCGGCGATCGTGCCGTGGCGCTCGGCCGCGAGCCGACGGTCCTGCTCGACCAGGCGTACGAGCTGGACGATGCGCCACGTTGGGAGCGGTTCTATTTCATCACCGGGGAAGTGCCGTTCCCGATTGCGCCGATCGTCGCGTCCGCCGAGCGCGCCATCGCAAACGCCGACGGCAACGCCATTCCCGCACTGCCCCTCGCGGCAGGCCTTCAGCAGTCAGCCTTTACGCTTCAGAAAGGGAACACCCCATGATCCGACCTGGATGCCTGTTTCTCTCCTGCTCGCTGCTGGTGCTGGCCGCGAACGCCGTTGACGCCGACACACCGCTCCAGCGCTACACGCTGATCGTCGGCGCGAACTTTGGAGGCGCCGACCGTCCGCTGCTCAAGTACGGAGTCTCCGACGCCGAGCGGTTCGCACGCGTGATGGTTGCTCTCGGCGGCGTCAGTCCCGAGCACAACACGATCCTCAAGCAGCCGAAGCTGCGCGATCTGCTCGACGGGCTCGACCTGCTGACGCGTCGCGTCGCCGACGCGGCCCGCCTCGCCGGTCCCGGCGCCGTGCGTACCGAAGTCATCGTCTATTACTCGGGCCATGCCGACGAAAAAGGCCTGCTGCTTGGCGAGGATCGCTACTCGTACCGCAGCCTGCGCGATCGGCTCGATCAGATCCCGGCCGATGTGCGGATTGCCGTCCTCGATGCCTGCGCGTCCGGCGCATTCACCCGAATCAAGAGCGGCAGGGCGCGTCCGCCGTTTCTCGTGGACCAATCCGCCAGCATGCGTGGTCACGCCTTTCTCACCTCCAGCGCCGCAACCGAAGTGGCGCAGGAGTCGGACCGGATTCGCGCGTCGTACTTCACCCACTACCTCGTCTCGGGCTTGCGCGGCGCCGCCGATATGTCCGGCGACGGGCGCATCACGCTGAACGAGGCCTACCAGTTCGCGTTCAGCGAAACGCTCGGGCGAACCGTCGACAGCATGGGCGGCGCCCAGCATCCGTCCTACGACATCAACATGTCCGGCACCGGCGACGTCGTCATGACCGACGTCCGGCAGGTGTCGGCGACGCTCGTACTCGGCGAGGAGGTGGAGGGCCGGTTCTTCGTCCGCAACGCCGCGCAGGAGCTGATCGTCGAGGTCTACAAGCCGCTTGGACGGACCGTCGCCCTGGGCGTGGAGCCCGGCGCGTACGAAGTGCGAGTGGAGCATCAAAAGACGGCGCTCCTTGCAAAAGTGAGCGTCGGTGATGGCGGGCGGCTGATCGTCGACCCCAAGCAGTTCAACCAGACGACGGTCGAGCGGACCCGATCGCGCGGGCCTGCGGACGCGCTGCTGTATGCCGTGGAAGGGCGCAATCGCCTCGACCTGCGGCTCGGCATGCGGCGCACCGGCGCGGATGGCACCGTGTCGACCGGCGTCAGCACCGGCGATCTGGTGGCCGGGCTGCAGTACACACGATATCTGGAGGAGAACCTCTCCCTCACGTTTGCGTTTGAGGCGTTGGAGCTGCAGAACGGCTCGGTCGTCGGGCCGGACGGGGCGATTTCCGGCGTCACCTCGCTCGTCTCGTTCCCGCTCGGCGTGCGGTGGAACCCGTTTTCATTCGGGCGCCAGCGTGATGCCATCAAGCCGTTCGTGGCAGCGGGTGTCGGACCGGTGCTTGGCGAAGGCGACGGCAGCTATTCGCCTCTTGTCGCTGCTCCTGGTCGAGACACGGGCAACCGCAGCGTGTTGACGGGCAGACAAGGCGCGACGGTCGGTGGCTTCCTGCGCGGAGGCGCCGATTTCCACTTCGCCCGCTCGTTCACCATCGGAGTGGACGCCAGCTACAACTGGGTGGCGGACTTTCCCCAGCCCGTCGGCGTGCGCAAGAACTACAGCGGATTCGGCATGGGTGTGGGTCTGGGAGTGCTCTTCGGCCGCGGCACGGCTGCAAGGCCGTCGACCTCGAGCTCGCCTTGAGTGACGGATTGCTCCGATGGCCCTTTCTCAAGACGATCGACGATTTCAACTTCACGTATCACTCGACGCTGCGGCTGCACGTGCTGGGCTCTGCGCTCGCGCCCGACTTCGTCACCTGGCGAAGCCGGTCAAAGAGGCGGTGCAATCGGCGATCGTTCGCGCGTTGTCTCGCGATCGCTATGACTACCGGCGCGCGCTGGTGGCGTTTGCTCGCGACCTCAACGGCAATCTCGACCTCAATCGGCTTTCCGACCGCCTCGTCTCGCGTATCAAGGAAACGTTCGTCGTCGATCGCATGGCGTTGATGTCGGCCGGGGAAGCGGGGGCGTTCGAGCCCGTACGGGTTGTCGGCTTCGAGAGCGCGCTGCCACGTTTGTTGACGGCGTCGGGTATTGGAGGCCGGCTGGCCAACGGTCATCCCGTGCGGCTCGACGATCCGCTGGCGGTTGGTCGCTTCACAGCCGAGGAGGTGGAAGTCTGGCGGGATGCCGGCATCGACTATCTCGTGCCCTGCGCTTCGAACGATTGCGTCAACGCCGTGTTCGCGCTCGGACGTCGAAAGACAGGCGAGCCGCTGACCAGCGAGGACATGCACCTTCTGACCGCCGTGGCCGGACAGGCGGCCACCGCCATCGAAAACGGCCGCCTCTATCGCCAGCTTCACCTCAAGGCCTCCGAGCTGAATCGCCTTCGAACCTTCAACCAGAACATCCTCGAATCCCTGGACGATGGCCTCCTCGTGGTCGGCCTGGACAATTGTGTGATTCGATGGAACCAGGCGCTCGAGCAGATGTACGGCGTCACACGCGCCAGTGCTGTGGGTCAGCCGCTCGGCCGGCTCTTCGATGCGCCTTTCGTCGAGGCTATCCGTGCGGCGCGGACTCAGTCGCCGCAGGGGACGAGCGTGTTCCGCGTACCAATCAAGGCGCGAACCGCGGCTGGCTCCGGCGTGCTCCTCAACGTCACAATGGTGCCACTACAAGCCGTCGTCGGTGCGGGCGCTCAAGCCTGCACGATCATCATTCTCGAGGACATCACCGAGCGCGCGGAGCTCGAGGAACAGCTGCGCATCTCGGAGAAGATGGCGTCGCTCGGGCTGCTGGCTGCCGGCGTGGCGCACGAGGTCAACACGCTGCTCACCGGGATTTCGAGCTTTACTCAGATGTTGCTCGAGCGGGCCGATCCGCACGATCCCCGTACGAAAGTGCTTGAAAAGATCGAGAAACAGACGTTCAGGGCCGCGCGGATTGTCAACGGACTCCTGACATTGTCACGACGCAATGGGGCTGAGGCCGCCGAGCGTGCGCCCGTCGACCTCAACGACGTCACCAGCGATGTGTTGTCGCTCCTCGAACATCAGCTGGAGAAGAGCAGCATCAAGATTCGCCGCGAGCTCGCCGTCGGGCCGGTCTCAATCGAGGGTTACGAGTTCAAGCTGCAACAGGTATTCTTGAACTTGTTGTTGAATGCACGGGACGCCATGCCGGGTGGAGGGTGGCTGACGGTCGCGACTCGAATCGACCAGGGCGAAGCCGTCGCCGAGGTGGCGGATACCGGAATTGGGATTCCGGCCGAGTGCCTTGCCCGCATTTACGATCCGTTCTACTCGACCAAGGCGACCGGTCAAGGGACGGGTCTGGGCCTTTCGATCACTTACCGCATCGTGCGGGAGCACGACGGCACGATTCACTGCGACAGTGTGCCCGGCCAGGGCACACGGTTCGCCCTGCGGTTCAAGACGGCGGCGGCTCACCCGACCGCGATCGCCAGGTAGGACCCGAGACGCGGCTCAATGCCTCGATCCTCGTCATCGACGACGAGGAGATCATGCGGGAAACCCTGAAACGGTCCTGGAAGACATTGTGCTCAGCGCGCCGTCCGCATTGACATCCACCAGCGCATCGTCGCCGTGACCAACTCCGCCGCGTCTTGCTGCACGAAGTGCCCAGCGTCCGGGATGGTGACCAGCGTGAGGTCCTTTTCCAGCCAATTCCAGGTGCCAGACAGCCCGTCGGCGTTCAACGCCGTATCGCCGAGGCCGTGAAACATGAGCACGGGCAGCTTCACTTTCGGCGCCTCGGGCACTGGCGGCGCATCGGCGCCGACCCCGCGCGGGTAGTTGCGCTTGTAGTAGTTCAGCATCGCGTCGAAGTCCGACCGCTCGAACGCCTCAACGTAGTGCTTGCGCGCCGCCGGATCCCGCACCCAGAACGACAAGGTCTCGGACGTCATCGGCCTCCCGAAGAAGACGGTCGGATCGCTGGGCGACTTCACCTGAAAGTTCCGCGCGTACTCGCTGTTCGCGATCTGGTCCTTGTTCGATCGGAGCTCGCGCAGGAGACCGTTCGGATGCGGAAGGTTGAGGATGATCAGATTCTCCGTCATCTGGGGCAGGTTGATGGCAAACTGCCAGGCGACGGCGCCGCCCCAGTCGTGCCCGACGATCGTCGCCTTGTCTCGGCCGAGCTGGCGTATGACTGCCGTCACGTCGGCGACAAGCAGCCGCATGTCGTAACTCTCGACGCCTTTCGGCTTGTCGCTCAGGTTGTAGCCACGCTGATCGATGGCCACCATCTGGAAGCGATCGGACAGCTGCTCCATTTGATGGCGCCACGAGTACCAGAAGTCCGGAAAGCCGTGGATCATGACGACGAGCGGGCCTTCGCCGAGCGAGGCGTAATGGATCTTCACGCCTCCTTCAGAGATCGCATAACCGTGTTTGACGCGGTCGTAGACGTCGGCCTGACCAGCACTGGCGGTTCCAAACCACCCGAGCGCAACCAAGAGAACGAACGGCGCGACCATCATCGTCATCTTCCAGGTCATCACGTGCGACTCCTTGCGAAGCTCTAGAAGAGAGTGGTGCTCTTCAGCGCTTCTTTGGTACCAGCCGAAGTATCTTGTCGGGTCCGGTCGGCGACGAGGGCCGGATGTCGGTCAAGACGTAGAGTGCGCCATCGGGTCCCTGCTTGACGTCCCGGAATCGCGTCCCTCCGAGCTCGGTCAATAGAAATTCTTCACCAGCCACCCGCATGCCGTCGGGCGTTTCTTTCAAAACGAGGCGTATCACTTTTCTCCCAAAGCGCGGCGACATCGTGGCGATGAACAGATCGCCCCGCCACTCCGGGAAGAGGTTGCCGGTGTAGAACGTCATCCCGGAGGGCGCGACCGAAGGCGTCCAGAAGTAGATCGGTTGTTCCAACCCTTCCTTGGCGGTCAAGCCACCGTTTATGAGCTCGCCGTTGTACTCGCGCCCGTACGAAACGATCGGAAAGCCGTAGTTCTTGCCCTTCTCGATCAGATTGAGTTCGTCTCCACCCATCGGGCCGTTTTCGGCAGTCCACAACCGGCCCTGAGGATCGAACGCCATGCTTTGAGCATCCCTCACGCCGAAGGCCCAGATTTCCGGGCGGGTATCCGCCCGCCCAATGAAAGGATTGTTCTGGGGGATCGAGCCGTCGCCGTTGATGTGCAGCACTTTGCCCATCAGGCTGCCAGGCAGCTGCGATTGCGTCCAATTCCTCGAAAGGATGGCCCGGCCAGCCAACGGACCGGAGTCGATGAACAGCGTGCCATCCGGCGCCTGGATCATGCGCCCTTCGATCCCGTGGGTGTTGAGAAGCACTTTGACGTCCGTTATACGCGTGTCGTCTTCCGAGAGTCGGCCACGGCCGACCATTTCTATTTGGGGATAGTGAATCGGAAAATCCTCTTCACGCGTCCCGATATCACCGGCTTCTTTGGGCGGAACGCGATAGAGAAAATAGATGATGCGGTTGCGGGAGAAGTCCTTGTCCGGGAACGAATCGAGCAGCTGCTGCGCGCGTTTGGAAAAATCAATGGGAAGTCCCGAGATGTACCCTCCCAACCGTCCATTCTTCTCGACGATCCGAAGTCCCTTGGATGCTTCGCTCACGAGGATGCGGCCGTCCGGGAGAAAGCTGAACGACCACGGACTGAAAAGCCCTTCAGCAGCGGTCTGCACGTCGTAGGCGGCAATCGTCGCGGGTTTCGGCGCGCGCGTCTGTCCCGCCCATGCAGGCTGAGGTGTGTAATTGTCGACGAGCTGCTCCTGTTCGCGTGCCTCGGCCCTTGTCTTGTCGGTGAACGCTGGAGGCCGCGGAACATCCTCGTACCCAGGAAGGACCAGGGCGTCGGGGCCCTTGCCAATCGCACCGGCGCCGACCGGAAGCGTCTGGGGCCCGTTTTGAGCCCAGAGGGCAGAAACAGTCAGCGTCAGAACGCCTGATCCGGCGCCGAGAAGGCGCCACCAGCCACGGTTACGCATGGTTTCCTCCAGGGATCCACAAAGATCAAGCTCGTTCGGTGCCGAACCGGCCCCTCGACTACCTCAAGTCTCGGAAGAATGCTCGAATGTCGTCGACGAGCAACTCCGGCTGCTCCAATGCGGCAAAGTGACCACCGCGCGGCATTTCGGTCCAGCGCTTCAGGTTGTAGCGTGTTTCGACCCAACGACGAGGCGGTATGGCAATCTCCTTCGGGAAGACCGCACAAGCCGTCGGCACCTCGACCCGTCCGCCTTGCCCGCCCGAAGCCCGCTGATTCTCATAGTAGATCCGCGCCGAGGACGTGATCGATTCGGTTGCCCAATACAACGTGATGTTGGTCAGAAGCTCGTCCTTGCTGAACTTCTGTTCGACGTTGCCGTCGCAGTCGCACCACGAGCGGAACTTCTCGACGATCCAGGCTGCCAGGCCGGCGGGCGAGTCGTTCAGGCCGTAGCCGAGTGTCTGCGGCTTGGTGGACTGCTCCAGAAAGTACCCACGCTCGTTTTCGAAGAATGCCTGGCGATCTCTCATCCGCTCGAGGTCTGCAGACGACACGCCGGCATTGGGATCTGGTCCTGGCGGTGGTCCGGCCTGACAGAAGTTGAGATGCAGCCCGACGACGTGGCCGGAGTCGTTCAATGCAAGAAACCGACTGATCGGGCTGCCCCAGTCACCTCCCTGCGCTCCGTACCGCGCGTAGCCAAGGCGCGCCATCACCTTCGCAATGACTGCGGCCATTCGCTCCGGATGATAGCCACGCTCGCGCGGCTTGTCGGAGAACGCGTAGCCGGGGAGAGACACGGCGACGACATGAAAGGCGTCGCTCGCGCGGCCGCCATAGGCGACTGGATCGGTCAGCGGTCCGACGATCTTGGTGAATTCGAAGAACGAGCCAGGCCAGCCGTGCGTCAGCACGATCGGCAGGGCGTCGGGTTGCTTGGATCGGCGATGGACGAAGTGGACGTCGAGGCCGTCGATATTGGTCTTGAATTGTTCGAATTGGTTCAGCCGGCGCTCTTGCGCACGCCAGTCGAACCTGTCGCGCCAGTAGGTGACCAGCTCTTTGAGGTACTGCAGGTTGGTCCCGTAGTCCCATCCGGCTGCGGGAATCTCGTCGGGGAAGCGGGTGCGGGCCAATCGCTGCTTGAGATCGGCTAGGACTGCGTCAGGCACGTTGATCTTGAACGGGACGACCGCATCCCCGGCGCCCGGTACAGGTCCTGCCGTCTTTGCCTGCTGGAGGGCGGTCACACCGGTCGTCAACGCGACAAGTAGCATGAAAAGAGCAAGGGAGGTTCCTCGCGGCATGACAATCCCCGGAAAATATAGCGGCCAAGAAGTGGGTGTGGGCGGGGGCTATTGTAGCGAAGCCTGGTCAGGAGCGCCGCACCGAGTATGAATCGGGAGGCTACGGCTCAGATGGAGACAGGGAGGCTATCGGACGGGAGAAGACGTCTGTTCCGGACGCGGCGAGAGCGACGCCGCGGTGCTGCCGGGAATGAACTCGTAAGCAATGACGAACAAGAGAATCAATGCGAGAATGCAGAGACGGATCAAGCGCCCTCGCGACAGGCGACGGCCTGCGGCGGGAAAGTTCCACCGTATCTCTTCAGGGCTGCCCCAGACGACGGCCATGGGAGTGGGTCCCGCAACAGCTGTTCCGGCGTTAAATGGTGCAGGCGCGTGTCACCGCGGCTGCCGGAGAGGCCGAGTCTGTCGGCCCAATTTCGATTTTGCAACTCCTGATGGTTCGGGCCTTTTACGGCTCAGCTGGGTTGAACAGCGTGATCACGGGCGCTGTTAGAGCCGATACGGATCACGGCGCACCTTGCGCCTTCGATTGAGGAGGATTCTTGAAAGCACTTCACGCCGCGGCGTTGAGCGTCGTTCTGCTGGTCATCTCGGCGATCCCTGCGCGGGCGGACGGCTTCCTGACGCCGTACATCGGATTCAACTACGGCGGCAACTCCAACTGCGAAACCTTCTCGAACTGCGAAGACAAGCGTAAGAACTTCGGTGTCTCGTTCGGCTCGATGGGCAAGGTCTTCGGGTTCGAGCAGGACATCGCCTACGCGAAGGACTTCTTCGGGAAAGTACCGGGTGTCGACAACTCCGTGTTCACCCTCATGAGCAATATCCTCGTGGGCGTCGGCACGGGTCCGGTGCAGCCATACGGCCTGTTCGGGATGGGCTTGATCCGGCCCCACACGACCCTGGACGTTACCAACCTTCTCACTTCATTCACCAAGAATTCCTTCGGCTACGACTACGGCTTCGGCATCAATGTGTACTTTCCGAAGACCGTTGGAGGACGGGGCGACATGCGAAAAATGCGCACCTTCGGTGACGTGCCGCTGCTCGGGAACCTCACAGCCGAAGAAAAGTTGGAATTCTGGCGAGCGAGTGTCGGACTGGCGCTTCGCTTTTAGCACTGGTCCCCAGCCGTCGATCGCGGCTTCGAGGAAAGTAGAGAGGAATTGGGCAGCCCCTCAGTAACCGCCGCGTCCAGACTGGCTCTCGTGGCACCGAAACTACTGGCAAGATATGTCAGTCGGCCTCTAGACTGACAGAAAGCGTCACGTCTCCAGCGGTTCTGGCTCGCGCAAACACGGCATAAGTTTCTCATTTGTTTAGGTTTACTGATACCGGTGCGACCCGGCACGTCTCGTGAAGACGAGGTGACCGAGGAGCCATTTGGCATAGGACCATGACTCGCGACACTCAAGGATTTGCGCTCATCGATCTGATCTTCTGCATAGGCGTGATCGCCATGTTGTTCGCCATTGCCGTCCCGCGTCTGCTGCTTGCCAAGCAGGCCGCGGGCTCCGCGTCCGCAATCGGGTCGATGCGCGCCATCAATAGCGCGCAGCTGACGTTTGCGATCACGTGCGGAAATGGTTTCTATGCGCCCAACCTCACGACGCTCGGTACGGCGCCGACGGGCAGCCGTGAAGCGTTCATCGCTCCTGGTCTGGGCGGCAGCAACACGGTGGCGAGATCGGGTTACGTCATGAAGGTTGCCGCCACTCCGTTCGCTGGCGCGCCGGCAAGCTGCAACGGGCTTGCGGCCGGCGGAGCAGGGCAGGGGTACAAGGCGTCAGCAGACCCAGCGGAGCCGGGTAATATCCGATACCTCGGGACCAATGCCAACGGCTTGATTTACGAATTCTCCTCGTCGCTCGCCGACACGATGCCCGAGGTCGGTGCGCCGACGACCGGCTCTGTGCTTCGCTGACGGGGGCGTGGGGCGGCGGCCCCCCCTCGTTCCCACGGTATAATCCAGATCATGTGGACCAAGATGATGAGCGGGCCGCGCAAGAAGGCCCCGAAGACGATTGCGGTGATCGACCCGGATCGATGCTTCGGTGCGTTTGCGTGCTCGATTTGTCAGGCCGCCTGCCCGGTCGCCGACTGTATCGTTGAGGAACCGGACCGTGACGGACGGATGGTGTGCGCCGTTCGCGCGGATCTCTGTATCGGTTGCGGCCTGTGTGTGACGCTGGGCAATCCGACGGCGCCCCAGCAGCGCGAGTTCGGGTGCCCGCCCGACTACGACGCGATCAACATGCATCCGTTCGAAGAAGTCGTGAAGGTCCTCCAGGCAGCGCCCGGCCCGGAAGCGGAAGCGAGAACGTCGTAGACGGGTTTACGAGCCCAATTTCCGCTGCGCCGCCACAGCCTGCGCATAGCGTGACGGCAGCGGGTGGTCCAGACGCGCGGCGATGAAGGTCGACGCGCCAGAGAGCGCCGCCAGCGAAACCCCGGTTTCCGCGCCCAGTCCATCCAGCATATACACGAGGTCTTCGGTGGCGAGGTTTCCCGCCGCGCCTGGCGCGAAGGGGCAGCCGCCGAGTCCGCCTGTCGACGCATCGAACGTCGCCACGCCGTATGACAGTGCGGCCAATACATTGACCAGCGCCGTTCCCCGGGTATCGTGAAAGTGCAACGCCACTCGCTCGATCGGGACCCGTGCGAGCACGGCGTCGAGGACGCCAGGTATCTGTCCAGGATGCGCGATGCCTATCGTGTCGCTGATCGCGACCTCGAACACGCCAAGCGCCACCAGCCGAGCGGCGACGTCGGCGGCTTTCTCGGGCGCGACATCACCCTCGTACGGACAGCCGAAGGCGGTCGAGACATAACCGCGAACCCGCACACCAAGGGCTGCTGCACGATCGCAGACCGCCCTGTAAGTTGTCAGCGACTGGTCGATTGTCTGATTGATGTTTCTGAGGCTGAAGGTTTCGGTCGATGCGGCGAACACGGCGACTTCGTTGATCCCGGCCTGTACCGCACGCTCGAGTCCGATGAGATTTGGGACGAGCGCGGTGTAGCGGATACCGCTCTTCCGCGAGATGCCGGCCGCGACCTGGTCGGCGTCAGCCATTTGTGGCACTCGCGAGGGACTGACGAACGCAGACACCTCGATGACGGGCAGGTTGGCGGCGCTCAGGCGATTGATGAACTCGACCTTGTCGCTCGTCGAAACGAGCGCGCGTTCGTTTTGCAGGCCGTCTCGAGGGCCGACCTCCACGATTGTGATCCGACGTCCGCGGATGTTGGGGAACACCATAGGTCGAGCGTCACTCGATCTCAACGAGCGCTTGATCGGCTTTGACGAGCTCCCCTTCACGGCAGCGCACCGCCTTCACTGTGCCGTCCGAAGGGGCGCGGATCGGAAGCTCCATCTTCATCGCTTCTAACACGAGGATCGTATCCCCCTGTGTCACTTGGCTTCCCGCAGTGACGAGCAACCGGATCACCGTTGCGGGCATGGGGGCCGATAGCGACTGCACGACCTCCGGGCGGGAGACGACTCGTTCCGCGCGAGCCTGCGGCGTCTGTTCAGTCCGAAAGACGTAGCCATTCCAGAATGCCCAACGATCCCCGGGAGGGCCGGCAACGAATACGATCTCGCTTTTGCCCCCCGCATCGACGCGAAATGTGCCCGGTGCGATTCGTGTGATGCGTTCGCTTCCGGCCATCAGCTGCGCCATGCATCGAGTCGGTGCCAGGGGTCCCAGGTCCTCCGAGACCCGACGGCCCCGGGTTCCGTCAAAGCATCATCCGATGCAGCCAGGGCAGCCAGAACGAACGGCGGCGGATCGATCGACGCCGATGCGGCGAGCGACGATCCTTCGCGGTCGAGGAAGGTGGTGTCGATGCTGCCGGCGGTGAACTCTGGGTGTTCGAGGACACGGCAAAGGAATGGAATGTTCGTGACGAGGCCGAGAATGGCGAACTCGCGGAGCGCTGTGACGAGACGCTTGCGAGCCAGCTCTCGCGTTTCCGCCGACGCGATCACTTTGGCAAGCAGTGGATCGTAGTAGACCGGCACGTCGGCAGCCTCGCCGATGCCGGAGTCGATGCGCACTCCGGGGATACGCGGCTCACGGTAGAGGAGCACTTTTCCGGCCTGCGGCAGAAAGCCACGCGTCGGATCCTCGGCGTAGACGCGCGCTTCAATCGCATGGCCTCGCTGGGTGGGTGCCTGCTCGAGCCACGGTAACCGGTCGCCGGATGCCACGAGGAGCTGCGCCCGGACCAGATCGAGACCCGTGACCGCTTCGGTCACCGGGTGCTCAACCTGCAGCCGCGTATTCATCTCAAGAAAGTAGAAGGGTGCCTCGGCACTTTGAACGCCGGAGCTATCGACCAGGAATTCGACCGTCCCAGCATTGCGGTATCCGACGGCCCGCCCGGCCGCGACCGCCGCGTCTGTCATGCGTCGCCGGAAGGCCGGCGAGAGCGCCGGTGACGGGCTCTCCTCGATCACTTTCTGGTGACGACGCTGCACAGAACAGTCGCGCTCGAACAAATCGATGACGCGACCGTGGCTGTCGGCGAAGATCTGAACCTCGACATGTCTCGCACGGTCGAGCAGCCGTTCGACGTACAGCGTGCCGTCGCCAAACGCAGAGGCCGCCTCCCGTCGTGCGCCCTCGACCGCATCTTTGATATCGCCAGCGTTGTGCACACGACGCATTCCCTTGCCGCCGCCGCCCGCAGATGCCTTGATGAGGACCGGCAGACCGAGCTCCTCGATGGCACGCCGAATTCCGGCATCAGACTGATCGTCCGGCGTCGCGCCAGGCACAACCGGGACGCCTGCCGATTCCATCAACCGACGCGCTTCGATCTTCGAGCCCATTCTGGCAATCACGGTCGAGGGTGGCCCAACGAACACGAGACCGGCCGACTCGCATGCGGCGGCGAACCGAGCGTTCTCCGACAGGAAGCCATACCCCGGGTGAACAGCGTCAGCCTCACTGGAGCGTGCCGCGTCCAAAAGCCGCGAAATCGAGAGATAGCTGTCACTAGCTCGGGCGGGGCCGATGGCAACCGCACGGTCCGCGGCGATAACGTGCGGCGCCCGAGCGTCGGCGTCCGAGTAGACGGCGACACTCTCGATGCCAAGCTCGCGACAGACGCGAGCAATCCGAATCGAAATCTCGCCGCGGTTGGCGATCAAGAGCCGCTTGATCATTGACCTCTTCCTAGCGTCCTCTGTTTTGTCTGCGCTAAGAATACTAGGGCGTCCACGATGGCTTCCTCTTCTCCAGGAACGCTTTCAGCCCTTCTTGGCCTTCGGCCGATGACCGGCGCGCGGCAATCGTTTGCGCAGTCACTGGACCGGCCTGGCCGACCGGGCTTTCCGCAACCTTCCGAATGAGTGTTTTGGCCTCGGCAATGGCCTCGGGCCCGGCGCCGAGAACCTCGCCGACGTATTGCTGGACCTTTGAGTCGAGCTCGGCCGCGGCCACAACCGTGTGCACCAGGCCGATCTCGCAAGCGCGGGCCGCCGAAAAGCGCATGCCCGTCACGAACAGCTGACGCGCCGCGGACTGGCCGATTTTCGCCAGGACGAATGGCGAGATCACGGCAGGCACGATGCCGAGTTTGACCTCTGTGAACCCGAAGACCGCCATCTCTTCCGCCACGACAACGTCGCACACGGCAGCGAGACCGGCCCCTCCTCCAAGGGCGGCACCCTGGATGCGGCCGATGAGCGGCACCGGCAGCGTGTCGAGCAGCGCGAAAAGTCTGGCGGCGGCCGTCGCGTCGCGAAGGTTCTCGGCTTCAGTGAACCCGGCGGTCTTCGCCATCCACGAGATATCTGCGCCCGCGCAAAAGAACCTGCCCGCGCCGGCCAGGACGACCACGCGAACCCCGTCGATGCCGATGCGCCCCGTCACGCTGCTGGCCCAGTCGGTGAGCTCCGCAATCATCTCCTCGTTGAAGGCATTGCGGACCTCTGGACGATTCAGCGTGAGATATTCGACCGCCCCATCCTGAGTTATCGAAAGGTATCGGTACATCGGATACACACCGAGGTGGCCTTCGGAAAGACGAGCGCCTACATGCGGAACACGCCGAACCTGGCGTCTGGAATCGGAGCGTTGAACGCAGCCGACAATCCGAGGGCCAGCGCCTGGCGCGTCTCGACCGGATCCAGAATCCCGTCGTCCCACAAGCGAGCCGTCGAAAAGTACGGTGATCCTTCGTGTTCGTACTGCTCGAGAATGGGCCGACGAATCGCCTCCTCGTCATGGGGCGGAAAGGGCTTGCCCTCGCGGATAAGCTGATCGCGCTTCACCGATGTCAGGACGCCGGCGGCTTGTTCGCCGCCCATCACCGAAATGCGTGCATTGGGCCACATCCAGAGGAGCCGAGGCTCATATGCGCGGCCACACATCCCATAGTTCCCGGCACCAAACGATCCACCGATGACGACGGTGAACTTTGGAACGACCGAGTTCGCCACCGCGTGAACCATCTTGGCGCCGTCTTTTGCGATTCCCGCGCGCTCGTACTGGCGACCGACAATGAAGCCCGTGATGTTCTGGAGAAAGACGAGCGGAATGCCGCGGAGATTGCAAAGCTCGATGAAGTGGGTCGCCTTGAGCGCCGATTCGGAGAAGAGCACGCCGTTGTTCGCGATGATCCCGACCAGAAAGCCGTGGAGGCGGGCGAACCCGGTGACCAGTGTGGTCCCGTAGCGAGCCTTGAATTCATCGAAACGGGAGCCATCCACCAGGCGCGCGACGATTTCGTGCACGTCGTACGGCTTGCGGAGATCCGCATTGACGACGCCGTACAGATCGGATGGATCGTATTTCGGATCCTCGGGCGCAGTCATGTCGGCGGGCAGCCGCTTGGCATCATTCAAAGTCGACACCACCGTGCGGCACAGCTCGATCGCATGCTCGTCGTCTTCGGCGAAATAGTCGGCAACTCCCGACAACCGCGTGTGGACGTCGGCGCCGCCGAGCTCTTCGGCGGTCACTTCCTCGCCAGTCGCGGCCTTGACGAGCGGCGGGCCCCCAAGAAAAATCGTGCCCGTGCCTTTGACGATGATCGTCTCGTCCGACATTGCGGGCACATACGCCCCACCGGCCGTACACGAGCCCATGACCACGGCAATCTGTGGGATTCGCTCGGCCGACATTCTCGCCTGGTTGAAGAAAATCCGTCCGAAGTGATCGCGGTCGGGAAAGACTTCGGCCTGTAAGGGCAAAAAAGCTCCGCCCGAATCCACCAGGTAGATGCAAGGAAGGCGATTCTCCAGGGCCACCTGCTGCGCGCGCACGTGTTTCTTGACCGTGATCGGATAGTAGGTCCCGCCTTTGACGGTCGCGTCATTCGCGACGATCATCGTTTCTCGCCCCGACACGCGCCCGATGCCGGTCACGATGCCGGCGCAGGGAGCGTCGTTTTCGTACATGGTCGTACGCGGCGAGCGGCGACAGCTCGAGAAACGGCGATCCGCGGTCGATCAGACGGTCGATCCGCTCCCGGACAGGCAACTTGCCTTGAGCCCGGTGCCGGTCGAGGTACTTCGAGCCGCCGCCCCCCTGAGCGACGCCAACGCGGTCGCGTAGCTGCCGTACGAGCCGCTGCATCGCCTCGCGATTGGCCAGGAACGTGGGGTCCTCGAGCTTGACGTGAGTAGGGAGGACTTGCATCGGGCGGTCAGGGGGACGACCTACCAGCCACAGCAGTCGGTCTTGAACCCGCACTGCGTACAGCGCCAGACCGCATGCATGCGGTACATCTCCGCGCCGCAACGTTCGCACAGCACCTTGTCATCCGGCAGGGCGAGCTTGGTTGGGGGACTCGGACGAGCTGGTGGAGGCGGAACAGGCGGCTCGGACACGCGGGCATTATCGCATGCGACAAAATCTCGCCACTGTTCAGTTCAGAGCGCCGCCAGGCCGCCTCGGCTGTATCGAAAATGTAAAGAAACCAGACGAAGATCGTGCAAGTGTATTGACTGATGACGGGTTTGGGCTAAACTCGTGTGCTATGGTTCCGAAGCGCAAACGTCGAGTCCTGGCCATCGATGATGAGCCGGCGATGGCTGAGTGGCTCAAGATCGTGCTCGAGCATGCCGGCTACGAGGTCAAAACGGCCCTGATCGGAGCCCGCGGCGAAGAGTTCTTCAAGGCATGGCGGCCGGACGTTGCCGTGACCGACATGTTGCTTCCCGACGTCGACGGTATTGAGCTGGTGCGCAAGTTCAAGCAGATCGATCCCGACGCCGAAGTCATTGTCATTTCCGGCCAGGGCAACATCCCGCGGTCGGTGGAAGCCGTGAAGGCCGGCGCCTTCGACTTCCTGGAAAAGCCGGTCGACGCGGAGCGTCTGCTGGACAAGCTGGAAAAGGCCATCAAGCAGCGGTCGTTGACCGACGAGAACGAGCAGCTCAAGGCCAAGCTGCAGGACCGCTACAAGTTTCAGAATGTGATCGGCAAGGGCAAGAAGATGCAGGAGCTCTTCGAGCTCGTCGAGAACGTTGCGGCGAGCGAAGCGAACATCCTCATCCAGGGCGAAAACGGCACTGGTAAGGAGCTCATCGCGAACGCCATTCACTACAACAGCAAACGGTCGAAGGGACCGTTCATCAAGATCAATTGCGCCGCCATCCCGAAGGATCTCATCGAATCGGAGCTCTTCGGCTACAAGAAGGGCGCGTTCACTGGCGCGACGCTGGACAAGGAAGGCCTCTTCGAGATGGCGGAGGGCGGATCGCTTCTGCTCGACGAAATCGGGGAAATGCCGGCCTACCTTCAGACCAAGCTGCTGCGGGTGCTGCAGGAGCGCGAGTACCGGCCGATTGGCAGCGATCGCATTGTCCATGTCGACTTCCGGCTTCTCTGCGCCACGAACATCGACATCGATGCGGCTCTGCGCGACGGCAAAGTCCGCGAAGACCTGTACTTCCGTATCAACACCATTACCCTGCGCGTGCCGCCGCTGCGGGAGCGGACCGAGGACATTCCGCTCTTGTGCGACTACTTCCTGGACCGGTTTCGGCAGCGGTATCAACGAAGCGTGAAGACGCTCGCGCCTTCGGTCTATCACCTGTTGATCCGCAACCGCTGGGCAGGAAACGTGCGCGAGCTCGAGAACGCCATCGAGCGCGCCGTGCTCGTCGCCAAGGGCAGCGAAATCACGGTTGCCGATCTGCCCGAATCGATTCGTGAGGAGTCGTCGGGCTCGTCCGACTTCGTGATCCCGCCCCATCGAACGCTGGCGGAAATCGAGAAGATGGCGATCCTCCAGACGCTGCAGCGGACGAACTGGAACAAACAGGAAGCGGCGCAGATTCTCGGGTTGTACCGGCCGACGCTCTATAGCAAGATGAAGAAGCACGCGATCGGAGACGCGGGCAAGGCGTCGAGGGCGGAACTGGCGCGCTCGACCCACAGTTGATGTGGCGTTTCTCCGCGCAGTCGGCCGGCGCGCCCGCGGACTCACGCGGCTGACCGGCCTCTCGGCATGGCGGGGCCTGATCGGGTTCTACAACAGCGACAACCTCAGCTACGCCGCGTCGATTGCATACTACGCGCTGCTCTCGCTCTTTCCGTTCCTGCTCCTGGCGTTCACCCTGCTTGGACGAACCGCAGCTGATGCCGAGCAACGCACCGCAGTCCTAGGATTCATCCTCCAGTACTTTCCGCGACAGTTCGACTTCGTTGCGCGCCAGCTCGATGCCTTCGGAACGACCGACGTGACGTTCGGAATTGCCGGAACCGTGGCGTTGATCTGGGGCGCGGTGGGCGTGTTCGGCGCCGTCAGTACTGCGGTCAATCATGCGTGGGGCGTGGAGCGGCAGCGCAGCTTCTGGAAGCACCGGCTGTTTTCATTCTTGATGCTGGGCGTGGCCGGGTTGATTCTTTTGGTGGCGCTGCTGCTCGTGAGTGCGACTCAAGTCGTTGGGACTTCCTGGTTCGCCGGCGTCCTGGCTCAGTTTCCGGGATTGTTCGTGCTGCGCAGCCTCGCCGTCCGCTATGCCACCACGCTGCTCTTCATCCTCGTCGTCGGCCTGGTGTACTACTTCGTGCCGAACACCAAGGTGCGCTTTCGGGATGTGTGGGTCGGCGCCATCGTCACTGGACTCTTGTGGAAAGGGGCGCTCGAGGGCTTTTCGTGGTACGTGCGAGACATGTCGAGGTTCACTCGCGTCAACGGATCGGTGGCGGTGGTCATCGTCTTCCTGGTCTGGGTGTATACGCAGGCGGTGATCCTGTTGTACGGCGTGGAATTTACCGCCGCCTACGCGCATCTCCGCCGCGGGCGACCGGAAGACGCGGTCGTGCCTCCCCCGAAGTGAGTATCCATCCCCGGCACGCGGCGATGAATAGCTCATCGATTCCTCTGTGGCCCCCGTGTCCTCGGCGGTGGAGAGTTTTTTACGGGACCTGGACCCTGGACAGCGCCCGGATGATCGCGGCACTGAACACCGAGACGTCGTCGGGCTTGCGGGACGTGATGAGGTTGCCGTCTTCGACGACCGGCTTATCGACGTACAATCCGCCGGCGTTCTTGACGTCAACGGCAATCGAGGGCCAGCAGGTGAGGGTCCGGCCGCGCAGCGAGTTGGCCGAAATCAGTAGCTGCGGGCCGTGGCAGATCGCGGCCACCGGCTTTTGGGCCTCCATCGCGTCACGCGCGAAGTCCACCATCGCGTGCCGCAGCCGCATTCTGTCGGGGGCATAGCCGCCGGGAATGACGACGGCGTCGAAGTTCTGAATGCGCGCCTCGCCGGCAGCAAGGTCGGAGGTCACCGTCGCGTCGCCGCGCTTTCCGCGAAAGGACGCACCCTTGGTGGGCCCGACGATGGTGACCGTGGCGCCTGCGGCTTGCAGCGCCTCGAGTGGACCGGTCAGCTCGCGATCTTCGAACTCGTCCTCGACGAGAATCGCAACCCGCTTACCAACCAACGACGGCGAGTCGGTCATGCCAGTCCTCCGCCGCGAATTGTCCTCTACCGGATCCGACAATCGATGTGCGCGCGGACTCCGATGGTCCGTTCGAAAGCGATGACGTTGGTGAAACGATTGAATCGTGGATCAGCAGCTGTAGATCGGAGATGATGCAACGATGAACCGGTTGGCCGACGAACGCAGTCCCTATCTCCTTCAACACGCCCAGAACCCGGTCGATTGGTTTCCGTGGGGCGACGAAGCGTTCGCGAAGGCGAGGGCGGAGAACAAGCCAATCTTCCTGTCGATCGGCTACTCGACGTGTCACTGGTGCCACGTCATGGAGCATGAGTCGTTCGAGAACGAGAGCGTTGCGTCGCGTCCTCAATGAGCACTTCGTCTCGATCAAGGTGGATCGTGAAGAGCGCCCGGACGTCGATCGCGTCTACATGACCTTCGTGCAGGCGACGACCGGATCGGGAGGTTGGCCGATGAGCGTCTGGCTGACCCCCGATTTGAAGCCCTTTTTCGGTGGGACGTACTTCCCGCCCGCGTCGCGGTGGGGACGGCCTGGCTTCATCGACATCCTGCAGCAGATCGGACGGGCCTGGGTCGGCGACCGGGACAAGGTCGTTGAGTCCGCCGAGTCGGTGACCGATCAGCTCAAGCAAATGGAGCGGGGCGCCGCCGGCGTCAGCGTCCCGGGAAGCGAAGCGCTGGCGCGCATCGTCTCGCAGTTTCATCAGTCGTTCGACTGGCGGAACAGCGGATTCGGCGATGCGCCGAAATTCCCGAGACCGAGCGAGCTGCTCTTCCTCCTGCGCGAACATGCGCGGACCGGCGACGAGTACGCTCGAGATATGGCGCTTCGTACGCTTCGTGCGATGGCGCGTGGCGGGATGCGGGATCATGTCGGCGGGGGCTTTCACCGCTATTCGGTCGACGCGCAGTGGCGAGTGCCTCACTTCGAAAAGATGTTGTACGACCAGGCGCAGCTGGTGCTGGCCTATCTCGAAGGCGCACAGGTGTCCGGCGATCGTGTGTTGGCGGACGTGGCGCAAGACACGCTGCAGTACGTCATGCGGCAGATGACCGACCAAGCCGGCGGATTCTATTCGGCCGAGGATGCCGACAGCGTGCCTCCAGAGAACGCCGGCGAGCCGAGTGCGCACAAATCCGAGGGTGCCTTCTACATCTGGCGCTCGGATGAGATCGACGCGTTGCTCGGCGGCGAGGCCGACATCGTGAAGCGCCGATTCGGTATCGAGCCGGACGGCAACGCGCCAAGCGATCCGCAGCAGGAGTTCGTCGGCAAGAACCTCCTGTACGTGTCGCAATCGATTGAAGACATTGCGTTACGGTCGAATCGGACCGAAGAGGCGGTCGTAGAGGCGCTGACACGAGCACGGTTGCGCATGTTCGAAGCTCAACTCGAACGCCCGCGGCCTCACTTGGATGACAAAGTGCTGACGGCCTGGAACGGGCTGATGATTGCGGCCTTGGCGCGCGCCGCGCGGGTCGTGCCCGCGTTCACCGACGAGGCAAGCCATCAGCCGGAAACCTACTTGCGAGCGGCCCAGCGGGCCGCCTCGTTCATTCGGGAGCGGTTGTGGCAACGAGGTTCGGAGACGTTGCTCAGGCGGTTCAGAGACGGCCACGCGGAGATCGACGCGTACGCGGAAGACTACGCCTATCTCGTGTTCGGGCTTCTGGAGCTGTTTCAGGCGGACGGCGATCCAGCGTGGCTCGAGTGGGCGGTCACGCTGCAAAAGCGCCAGGACGCGCTGTTTGGCGATCCGGTCGATGGCGGCTGGTTCAGCACGACCGGTCTCGACTCGAGCGTCCTCCTGAGGATGAAGGAAGACCATGACGGCGCGGAGCCGACGGCCAGTTCCGTGGCGGTGATGAACCTGCTGGTGCTCGCGCATCTGGTAGAGAGCCCGGAGTGGACCGAGCAGATCGAGCGGACCCTGCGTTTGTTCGGGAAGCGCCTCGAACAGATCGGGCGTGCGGTGCCGATGATGGCGTCGGCGCTGTCCACCATGATTGCGGGCGTGCAGCAGATCGTCCTGGTCGGATCCGATGCCGATCGGATCCCGCTTTCGCGAGTGGTGGCGGGCCGTTACCTGCCGTTCACGATCACCATCCAGTTGCGCGAAGAACATCGCGATCGGCTGGCAGCGACGGCCCCGTTTCTCGGCGCCATGCAGGCACCGCGCAACGGCGCGCTCGCGTACCTCTGTCGGAACTTCACTTGCCAGGCGCCCGTGCGAGGAGCCGAGGCATTGGAAGGGCTACTCGTATGAGCTTTCAAGTGGACGTCTGGCTGCGCGGCACCGATGTCGCCACGACCGCAACACTCGAGAACGTGACCAGTCCGCCCGCGTCCTGGGACGACAATGACGTGAGGCTCGTCCTCGAAGGGATGCTGCGGGCGATGCACTGGCTGAAACACCGATCCGACGAGGACGTTCCAGTATCACTCCGCGGCCTCAGTTGGATCGTCAATCCTTTCGAGAATGGCGGCGTGGTCATCGCGATCGAAATCACGTTGGGTGCAGCGATCGCCGGACCGTTCGACATCGACAAAACGGCGCTCGAACAGATGATCGCTCGGGTTCTCCGGCAACCAGGCTCACCATCGACCTCGATCCACTGAGCCGGAGTTGCCGGGATGTCGGTGTAAGCTAACTCCGAGGGGTTTCGTGGGCAGAAAATGGTTCTGCGACGGATTCCAAGACAACCCGCAAGGGCGGTGGCGGCGAGGGGAGCGAGATGCTTCGGGCAACGATGCTGGCAATGGGTTTGCTGGTCACCGCGGGTGGATCAGAGGCACTGGCATGGGGTTGCGATGGCCATCGGGCCGTTGCAATCGTCGCGCAGCGCCTCCTGAGCGCAACCGCCGCGAATCGGGTGAGAGCGGTTCTGACAGCCTCTCCCGTCGACCCTGGCCTCGCACGGTTCTGCGCTCCGGTTCCAGCCGACATCATCGCCGATGTGGCAACGTGGGCCGACGACTTTCGCGACACCGAGCCCCAGACTGCCGCCTGGCACTTCATCGACTTTCCCCGGTCGTTCGGATCGAATACCACAAGCCACGAGAGCTTCTGTCCGGGCGGCGACTGCGTCATCGATGCGATCGTCAAGCAGTTCCAGGTGTTGAGAAACTCGCCCGATCCCACGTTGAAAGCGAATGCCCTTCGCTTTCTGATTCACTTCATCGGCGACATCCACCAGCCGCTTCATACGATCAGCAACGGCGACCGGGGCGGGAACTGTGTTCCAGTGACCTACTTCATGCAGCCGCCGCAGGAGGGCGAGAACGGCAGTTTCAGGCCCAACCTCCACGGAGTGTGGGACACGGAGTCCATTCGGCGCTTCATGAACCGCGAAGGCCTGATCGATGCGAGCGCGCTGGCCGCGCGCGTCGCGGGCGGTACGCTGCCCTCGACGGTCGCTCCTGCGACCCCGACGACAACCCGAGTCAGGTCGTGGGCGCGGGACTCGAACAGGCTCGCTCGCACCGTGACCTACGGGCGGCTGCCCGTCAACCCGCCGATGGAGCCTGCGTCAGCGGCGATGATTGCGTCCTGTAACGACAATAATCAGGTCAGCCGGCGCATGGAGATGCTTCACGAGAGGGTCGACGAATCGTACGAACAGGCGAGCGTTCCGGCGATTCTCAGTCAGCTTCGACTGGCAGGGATGCGTCTGGCCGCGGTGTTGAGGGCCGCCTTCCCAAACCCATAGGAGCGAAAATTGGCGACGGACTGCGCTAGAGCGAAGGAAGGAGCGAGAGAGATGAACAACAACCGGCTGCGTTCCTCGTTGGGTGCGGTCGCGATCCTCGGTGCCCTCTTCTTGACCCCATCCGCGTCGACGGCCCAGCGCCCGTCGGCGACCACAGCCGCACGCTCTGAAGCAAGCGAGCCCAGATCCAGTACACGAAGCCTTCACAGGACGCCGTGGGGCGAGCCAGACTTGCAGGGCACGTGGACCAGCGAGCCAGAGCTGGCCGTGCCGTTCGAGCGCTCACGAGAGCTCGGAGATCGGCAGATCTTCACCGACGAGGAATTCGCACAGCGTCTGCGTCAGGCTCAGCAGCTCCGCGACTCGGACAACGCGGACTTCGACTTGGAAACCGCCGACACGTCGAATGCGGGACAGGTGGGCTCGGCGACTTCGCCCCCGCCTCACTGGTTGGAACGCGGGACGCCATCACGGCGCACCTCGATAGTCATCGATCCGCCGGACGGCAGGATTCCCCCTCTCACCGCTGAGGGCTTGCGGCGGACGCGGGAAGCGGCGGCCAGGGGAACGTTTGGCAGCGCCGCGTTCAGCGGACCGGAAGACTTGAGCATGTGGGATCGGTGTATTACCCGGGGTCTCCCAGGAGCGATTTTTCCCACGGTCTATAACGCCAACACCCGGATCGTCCAGGCGCCGGGTGTGGTGGCCATCACCTACGAGATGATTCACGACACGCGGATTGTTCCAACCGACGGCCGGCCGCACCTCTCACCGGGTGTGCGCCATTACTTCGGCGACTCACGGGGGCGTTGGGAAGGCGATACCTTGGTGATCGACGTCGCCAACTTCAACCACAAGAGCAACTATCGGGGGTCACGCGACACTCTCCATCTCATCGAGCGATTCACGCGGGTGGGAGACACCCTCCGGTACGAAGTCACGGTGGACGACAAGCAGACGTGGACGGGCCCCTGGACGGCGGCGCTCAACCTTACGCCTCAGCGAGAGCAATTGTTCGAGTATGCGTGCCACGAAGGAAACTACGCGATGCCGAACATTCTCAGCGGCTCGCGAGCGGCCGACGCGAAGCGCTGACTGCCAAACCCCGTCTTCTGCGAATGGCCGAGGAAGACGTTGCATGGAAACAAGGATGAGGAATGTGAGGATGACGAACGCGTCGAAAACAGTGGTCGCCGTTGGTCTGGCGTACGCAATCGCATTGACGATGACTGCAGGCGCCCAGCAGGACGGAGGCGATGGCCCCCGGTACACTGGTGGAACGAACCTCGTTCGTCCGACCGACTATCGTGAGTGGATCTTTCTTGGCTCCGGTCTGGGAATGACGTACGCCGAACCGTCGGGGTCACAATCGGCACCTTTGTTCACCTCCGTATTCGTCAATCCCTCCTCGTATCGCAGCTTCATGCAGACGGGGAAGTGGCCCGACCGCACGATCTTCGTGCTCGAGATTCGAAACTCCAGCGGCGAAGCGTCGATCAACAAGTCCGGACGTTTCCAAGCCGGTCTCGTCGGCATCGAAGCCGAGGTCAAGGACTCAAGATTTCCGGATGGATGGGCGTTCTTCGACTTCGGGTCCGCATCGGTCGCGCCGCCGCTTGGCGGCGAGCGGGTCGCGCGCTGCATCGACTGCCACACGAAGCACACGGCGGTGGAGAGGACGTTTGTGCAGTTCTATCCGACCTTGCTGGAAGTGGCGCGCCAGAAAGGCACGTTGAAGCCAGGGTTCTGAGGGCTGCGCCCTTCCGCCCGACGATGGGATCGGAAGTGACTTCCGAGGACCCGCAGGGCAATGTGCGGATGCATCAGACTGGCCGGGACCGCCAGAAGATTCGCGACCCGATGGAACGCGAGCGCAACCTCCGGATCACGATGCGCGGCTCGCTGAATCCGTGCCATATACCAGTGGAGGACCCTGGAGCGCAGACTCCGGCGCCCTTGCGCCTCCTGCAGACGCAGGTCGTTCGTTGCAGCGATGGTCCAGGGTGTCGCAATCACGCGCGCGGTGCGAGAGAAGAAGCTGGCCGCGAGTGTCGGCAGGGGGTTGGTCAGCGCCTCCCGCAACTGCTCGGCCTGCAGCGCGGCCACCGACATCCCTTGTCCGTAACGAGGGTTGAAGCTCGAGATCGCGTCCCCGAACACCAGATAGCCTTCCGGAAACCGCCGGAGTGCGTCGTAGCGTCTCCAGATGCTCGCCGGGAACCGCGTAGTCGCAGCTTCGCCCAGCGGTTCGGCTGTGCGGACGACTTCGTAGATATCAGGCGCAGAGAGCGTACTCGCATAGTCGATGAACCCGGGGAGGTCGGCTGGCGGGTAGTTACCGAAGTGCGCGAAGAGCGTCACGATCCAGCGGTCTGCCTCTTGCGCCAGCATCACGCCGCCGCGCCTGCGAGCGGGATTCGGTGGAATCACCGCCGCCAGGTCGCCGCCAAGGTCTCCTCGGCATCGTCGAAAAAATCGGGTCGTGCACCCGAGCCCGATTTCGATGTGCTCTTCGCTCGGGGCCTGGTAACCGATGGCCTCCAGCCATTGCGGCGAGCGGGAGCCTCGACCTGTGGCGTCAATCACGAGACCGGCCGGAAGAACCGTCGAGTCTGTCCTCACGCCGACGACTCGCCGATGGTCGGGAGCTGTGGCCAACATGCGTGCCGTACAATCGTCGACCAGCCGGACATTCGGGAGTTGCCGGACGCGATCTCGGACGGCCGTCTCCACCATCGGGCGACTCATCAAGAGGGCGTCCAATCCGCTTGGCGGCCGGCACAAGTACCCACCCCCGAGGAACCAGCGCGCCTCGCGGACCAGGTCGCCCTGAACCGCCCCGTGCGCAAGAAGCTCGGCCGATAGCCCAGGAAACAGCTGATCGAGCACGCGCCGGCCGCTGGCCAGCAGTCCATGGGCATGCCGGCCCTGCGGTACCCCTCGCCGCGGTTCGCTGAAGACTGACGGTTCGTCACGTTCGAGGACGGTCACTTCCGGAAAGAAGTCGGCGAGTACACGGGCGGCCAGCAGTCCGCCCATGCTTCCGCCGATGACGACTGCGCGCTTCCCGCTTGTGCTGTGCTTCTGGGAGTTCATGTTCGCCCCGCCTTCTGACAGGTCTACGGACGGAGCAGTCGGTCGGATTGAGGACGCCTGGGATCGCCTTCAATCCTCCGCGTCTCCGCGGTGAGCGTTCACATGACGCGCGACGTTGACGTGAGAACCGTCTAGTGAAGCTGAACGGTCACGCGCCGCGGTTGGCTGCCTTTCGGGTCGGGATTGGTGATGAACAGCTGGAAGTGGTCGGGCTGGGTTCCAACCCTCGTGAAGTCGGTGATGCCGTCCGACGATTGCGAGTAGCGGAAGAGGCAGCGGTAGTGATTCGAGCGAAACCTGCCGGCTTGGTACAGACCGTTGACGGCCTCAGGGCTGCACCCGATGGTATTTCCGGCGGCGTCGACAATCCGCATCGCATCGATGAACGACGAATTGAAGTCCGTGGTGAACGGCGCCGAGTCGTCCCGTTCGAGCCGAAAATGGATGTCGATCTCGTGGTTGGGGCCTTCTGCCGACTGCCAGCTCTTGCCTTGAGCGGCGGCGGTCACGGAGAAGGCGAATGGTCCCATTTCGATCGTCTGGCCCATCTCGTCCGGCGCCGTACGGTCGCAGCCAGTCGCGATCAAACAAAAGACGGCCAGAATACGGAAGGACGAGCCCCTAGCGGAGCGAGCGATACATGCTGCGCGCTTCCCGATACTTCTGTGAGGCACCGCGATACTCGCTTTCGGCCGCCTCGCGAGTCTTGGCGGCGAATGGATGGGGCTCGTCCAGCACGCGCAGCAGATAGAACGCCTCGTAGTGGCTTACTGCGTTGCTGATGGTGAGGTTCATCTCGGTGAGCGACCGGTCCTGCCATCGCTCCAGAAGATTGCGGCGGCCGCCGGCTGCGGCCATGAGCGCATGAACCCGGTTCAGCGCGGCCAGACCCTCGGAACGGGCCTGTCCATCGCCCTCGAGCGCTCCTCGCGTCTTCGGGTCGACCACGTCGAGAGCGGCAATCATCTCTCCTGCGCAGGGAAGATATTCGCTCCGCGAGAGGCCCGATTCCTTGTAGACCAGATTTCGGCATGCGCTGTCGCCGGGCACACCGCCGGTGCACCCCGCGGACAGCAGCAGCATGAATGAGCAGACGCCCGACCGGTGACGTGAACTGAGGTGCGGACGTCTCGGGCGGGCGAGCACAGTAGCTTCGAGCCCGGCAAGTCTCGTACCAGTAGCATCATTGCGCAGGCGAGCGGCCTTTAGGGAAGTGCTTGGCGCCGGACCGGTCAGAAAACGTCTCTGGCGTACTTAACTGGAAATCGGGCGCCCGCTCGACGCAATCGTTCCTCGATCCCGGAGCGATCAGAAACTGCACAAAACATCACAGACAAGGTTGGATCCGAGTCAGTGGTGGCGCTACACTGCGACCGCCGCTCGCATCAGAATCATGCAAGCCCTTCGACATTGGTCGTTTGCGCGCGTGTTGGCTCGTGTCTGGAACGTGGTTCATTCTGGGCCTGGCGGCGTGGCTCTATTTCACCTTCCGTGTCTTCTGGGATGTCTCAGAGGGAAGCGGCGGCATTGGTGCCGTGTCGGTCGGCATTTCACTGCCCTGGCTCGCGATTCTGCTCGTCCCACCCATTGTTCTGGTCGTGGTTTGGTTGATCGCGCGCCGGCGGAAACAGGTTTGACAATTGATGGGTGAAGCCGACGCCCCTGATTGCGTGAATGAATTTCGCGACTCGCCACTCTCGACCTTCTGTCGAAGGCGAGTCATGTGCGTCGATGATGTTGGCCAGCGACTTCCTGCGTGTCGATTCCTTCCAGATGTCGCGCGCCAGGTGTCCCGCGCAACGACTGTGCCTTCGTGCCGTAACCACACCATGACAAAGAATTCAGGAACTATTCAAATTCAAACCCTTACACGTCGACTAGCATGACGTGCGGCGTCATCGTTTCCAAACGAATCTAGGAGCGCTCGATGAGACGGTCTGTATTCATACAGAGTGTGGTCAGGGTGTTTGCGGCGGCGTGTCTGATGGGGACGGCATCCTCCGCTTCGGCACAGGACGCGTCAATCAAAGGGACCGTTCGCGATCCGCTGGGAGCCGTCGTAGTTGGCGCGACTGTGCGACTGGTGCGTGATGGCCAGCGGACTGCGGACACATCGAGCGACGAGCGCGGCGACTTCAGCTTTGAACGTCTCACCCAAGGTCGGTATCGGCTCGACGTCGGCGCGCCTGGCTTCGAGTCACGAACGACCAATCCGATGTTCGTGGCTGGACGGGGCGCCACGAACGTGGACGTGCGTTTGCAGATCGGACCGCTCCAGCAACAGGTGGTCGTGACGGCGGCCGCGACCGAGCTCGAAGAGTCACAGGTTGGCTCTCCCGTGACCATCCTCGATTCGAGCACGCTCGAGGCACTTCGCAAGCCAGACGTGCTCGACGCCCTGCGTGTGGTGCCGGGAGCACACGTTGTCCAAACAGGAGCTCGTGGTGGCCCGACATCGACATTCATCCGCGGGGGCGACGCCAATTTTACGAAGCTGCTGATCGACGGGGTACCCGCCAATGACATTGGCGGTGCCGTCGATTTCGCAGAGTTCGCAATGACTGGAGTAGACCGGATCGAGATACTTCGGGAGTCCAACAGCGTCCTGTTCGGCAGCGATGCGTTGGCTGGCGTCATCAGCCTGACGACCCGTCGCGGGCGCTCGCGCACCCCCGAGGTGTCCTATTCGATCGACGGCGGAAACTTGAGCACGCTTCGGCAGGCCGCCTCAGTCGCGGGCGCCGTACAACGGTTCGACTACTTCAGCGAATACTCGCGTTTCGACACGGACAACGACCTGCCGAACAACGAATATCGAAACGGCACCTATGCGGGTCGCTTCGGTTTGGCCCTCGGAAGATACACGGACCTCAGCGGAACCGTACGGCTGATTGACAGGAGATTCGAGTCGCCTGACGGAATCGACTTCTTCGAGATTCCAGACGATGGGTTTCAGGACGACAGCCTGAAATTCTTGAGCATAGGCGTTCAGTCTCAGTTCACGGACCGGTGGCAGGGCGCCGTCCGGTTCGGATCCTTTGATCAGACGTTGAAGTTCACCGATCCGACGCCGAGCGGCATGTTCGACGGCTTCAACTACCTCGGCGACGTGGTGACCATCGTCGGCGCCAACGGATTCTCCACTACGGGCCAGGCGATCCTGGACTTCGGCGGCGACTATCCGTCTTTGTTTGCGACGCGGTCGACACGGCGTTCGATCTACGGCCAGACGAACTATCACCTCGCCTCGAACATCGATATCTCGGGTGGCGGCCACTTCGACCACGAGCAGGGCTTCGACGATCCGGAAGGCGACGCGACGACGACGCGCAACAACGGCGGCCTTTTCGTCGAAGGAAGGGCGGCCCTGGGCCGCCTCGGTGTGACAGCCGGCCTCGGGTACGAGCACAACGAAGCCTTCAAGTCGGCGTATTCGCCCCGCGTGTCGGTGACCTATCTCTTGCGAAGTCCTTCAGCATCCGGCCGAGCTGGCGATACGAAGGTGACCTTCAACGTCGGCCAAGGGATCAAAGCGCCCTCGGTTTTTCAGGAGCAATCGTCGCTGTTCGCTATTCTCGGGTCCGCTCAGGCAACCGCGGCAGGGATCTCGCCGATTGGGGCCGAGCGCAGCCGAACGCTGGAGGCTGGCGTCGAGCAGCGTCTCTACGGCGGTCGTGGGCGGGTACGGGTGGCGTACTTCAACAACGAATTCCACGACCTGATTGAATTCGTGAACAAAGCGATCTTGCCGGCATTCGGCGTGCCTCCGGACGTCGCGTCGGCCACCGAGTTCGGCGCGAACGTCAACTCGCAGTCGTACAAGGCGCAAGGCGTCGAGACGTCGATGGATGCCGTCGTCGGTCGGTTCCACGTCTCGGCTTCATATACCGTTCTCGACGCGGAGGTGACCGAGTCGCTGTCGAATTCCACGTTGCAGCCGGCGTTCAACCCGGCGTTCCCAGACAATCCTATCGGCCAGTTCTCGCCGCTCGTTGGTCAGCGACCGTTTCGACGCCCGAAGAACCTGGGCAGCATGCTGATCAGCTACAGCCAGGGCCCGGCGCAGATAGCGCTCGCAGGGTTGTTTGCCGGTAAGTCGGACGACAGCACATTCCTGTTCGACAACCTCTTCGGCTTCGGGATGCTCCTGCCAAATGAGGATCTCAACGACGGGTATCAGAAGATCGACCTGAGCGGCTCTTATCGCCTCAGTACTCACGTCACGTGGTATCTCACGCTCGAGAACATCTTCGACGAACGGTACACACCTGCGTTCGGCTTCCCGGCTCTGCCGCTGACCGTGCGAACGGGTGTGACGGTGACGCTCGGCGGCGGCAACTGAGTGTTCGAGGCGCTATGCTCGTTGTAGAGTGAGTGTCGCGCGGTTAATCACCGAGTCAGCTCCTTCACCGCTCCTGTCCCGCCGCGTTGAGTGAAGCTCTCCAGGCACTCTCTGCACAAACAATCCGAATACCGCTCGCGGATGTCGCGAAGGGTGCGGACATCCAACTCTACCTTCCGGCACCAGCAGAACCAGAGGCCTCCGCAATCGAAGCGCTTCCCGCACGCCGGGCAGTGTTTTTCCTTACCGAACACACCAACACTATAGCGTGGTCTTGGAATCAAACCAGTTTCATATGAGCCATCCTTTCATGTCCTGCGCGAGCGTCGTGCCCGCTGTCGTACTTGTTACGATGCAGGGACTGATTCGGATGACCAATCCGGCAGAGAAGTTCTATCGCAGATGCAGATAGCTTGATCGACCGTTGTGGAAAGCGCGCGGAAGATACAGATTTGGCTCAGCGATCAGCGCTTCGAAAACACGATCGCGGCTCCGCCATCGGTCGGTGCGACGGCAAGGTCGAACCTGGCCCGGCCAGAGCCGACCGAAATCGTGCGGCCTGCCGCGATGCCGATGCCGGCGCCCATCAGGACGTCGCTCAGGTGGTGCTTATTGGCCGACATCCGCGACGCTGCGACGTACGCGCCGAACGCGTATGCCGGAAGACCGATCTTCCAGCCATAGTGCTGTTGAAGGACCGTGGCGGTCGCAAAGGCGCTCGACGTGTGGCCCGAGGGAAGCGAGCCGTTGTTGCTGGCATCGGGACGGGATCGGCGCGTGGCGAGCTTGCCGGCCTGAACAACTCCCTGCGAAAGAATCTGCGCCCGGACGAGGTCGGCCCCAACCGATGCCAGCTCGGTCGACCCGGCCAGTTTCGCCACCGAGTACAGGCCGAAACCAGCGCCAACCTGCACAAGGAAACGGCCGCTCGAGTCGCCGGCTCGGAATGCTGCGGGACTCAGGTGCGCTTGCGACTCGAGCATGGCCTGGTCGTCCCATCGATGCGCCGCGAGCGCGCCCGCACCCATGACGCCGACGACTTTCATGGTGTCGGCAGAGAAGAAGCGAACAAAATCGCTCGGCACGGCTTCGAACGGCGCCCAGAAGCCGCCGTCTGTCGGCTTTGGTTTTGGCTTTGGCGATTCGAAAACCTTCGGGATGCGTAATCCAGGGAGATCTGAAGGGCCGGCGGGAGTAGCGACCGGCACGGCGTTGAGTGGTGCCTGCGCCGAACCCAATGTGGGACTTGCCAGGCACGCGCATAAGGTGAGAGCCGCAAAGCGGCAGGACGAAAAGACCGCGGCCATTTCAGATACCCATCCAAAGATTGAACAAGGAGATCAACAAGGAACCGAAAGATTCGTGTTGACGAAAGAACGAACGCCACGTTGTGCAGAACACATGCCGCAGCGGGAACAGCGATTGATCGCTCGATTTTCACGGGATCGTAGCGTTTAGACGCCAACAACTGCCCACTAGCCGGCGGTTGCTGGCGAGATTCGATCTTTACGGTTACAAAATCTGGCCGGGAATCGCGAAATCAGGAGACGTCGATCTCAAGGCATACGTTCGAGGCCCACGAGCTTCCAGCCGCTGTCCAGGCGTCGGAAGTACACATCGACCGGTTTCGCCCATGTGGGGCGAGCAGGGTCGAGAGCACTGACCGCGACCTTGATCAAGGTGCCCGATCCTCGGGGAAGTCCATCAGGCGCCCGGAGGCGCTCGCCCGATCCGGTCGTCGCCTGCCCTACGGGCTGCGTCGCAGCTGTCGCGTTGTCGAAGCGCTGCCACTCCGCGCGGTATCCTCCTGTCGGCGCGGCGGCCGCGCCGGCTCGCACCGCCGCATTCTCGAACGTGAGGTTGCCCGTGTCATCCAGCGCGAAGCGGACGAGCGGGTTAATCGCCGGCAGGTAGGCCTTTCCGATTTTGTCTCGCCGCTTGATGAGAGTGTCGGCCAGGAGCTTTGCCGAACCTGCGTCGCTGTACTGCCCGGCTTCGACCGCCGTTCTGATCATCTCGTCCGTGAAGGCCATGACCCGCAAGGCGGCCCAGAAGTTGTCGTCGTCGCGAGCGCGCACCTCGGCCGCCGTCGAGACTCGCGATTTCCACGAGGTCGGGTCGAATTCGTCGCCTTCGAAGGGACCAATTTCGCGGTCATTTACATAGTCCACGGTTTGCCACGGTTGAAGGTACAAGCCGGCGGTCACCAGCCGCTTGAGGAGCAGGTCGCCCTCGTAGACGTACTCGTAGCCCTCCTCCCAGCCGTGCGGACCTTGCGCCCCGCTGCCGAACGTCGAGCCGACATCCTGGAGATAGTGACGCACGATATTGCGGCCGTTCTCGCTAATCAGCGTGTCGAGCGTGTTGCCAGCTTTCTGGTCTACGAGGTTCGTCCAGGCGCCGAATACCTTCAGCGCGCGCAACTCTCGGCGATGCTCGTGGGGGACGAGGTCGTTGGGATCGTCGGGCCGGGTGCCATGGTACCGAAAGCCGCCCAGGATCTTCCCGGGCAGACCCCGCCCGGCCAAGACTCGGTACGAGCCATCCGGGTTGCGAGCGACGCGGTCGAGCACGTTCTTCACGTCGGACGTTTTCATGGGCCGCCGATGCCCTGGCCGGGTTTGGACCTGGGCGGTGGGCGCGACGCTCAAATTCTCGGGATGGACCGTCGTCAAGTAGCTCTCGACCTGGTAGTAACCGAGGGCCCAGAACAGGCGGCAGGCCACCGCGATAGAAGCCGTCGCCGCCCGGGGAGCCCCCTTCGGGTCGAAAGTGAGGAACCAGGCCTCTCCCCGCCCGTCGCGAACGATGAACCCAGGAGCAGCCCCGACGGACTTCGGCGCAATGATGACCCAGGGTCCGGGTGCAGGGCCCTCGATTGTGTTCGGGCCTCGCGCGAATTCCTGGACCGATACCGGACGTGCGTAGATTCGATTCGTAAACCAGCTGGAGTCCGGGACTTCATCGATCGTGTTGAGGTTCTGGGCGCGAACGTTCGGAGTTGGATCGCCCGGACGGCCGAACATGTTGAGGAGCAGATCCGTCATCAGATCGATTTCCCACTCGGTGGCTTTCGACGCATCCTGGGTCTCGGGGACTCTCGAGATCGGATCGTCGGAGTAGAACTTTTGCGAGGCGCCCGAGGCAGGCAGAATCGCGATCAGACACCCGCCAAACACGAGCGCCCTTGCGAAGCGCACACCAACACGCCGATAGTCTCCACGCCTCATATGTACCTGCTCTTTCAAGCTCATGATCTCGAAATCAGAAGGGTGCGCTGCTACTGAACACCACGTTCCAGCCCTCACTGCCGCTGGCGAAGTCGATTCTGAGCGGAGTGGAGGCAAGCCCATGGAAACGCACACCAATGCCCCAATTGCTCTTGAGGCCGTCGAAATCCAGGTCGCCTCGATCCGCTGCCACCTTGCCGGCGTCGTAGAAGACCGCCATGTCCATGCCGAGCAGATTCGGGATCCAGCGGAACTCGGCGGACGTGAGGAGGCTGTGGCGGTCGCGAAAGCGCCAGCTCGGATATGCACGCAGCGTGTGTCCACTGCCGACTGACGGAAGCAGGAAGTACGGCACGACGTCGGTGTCCCCGATGGTCGTCTGGATTCTGCCTCTGAAAGAGAGGACCCAGGTCTCTCTGAGAAGAGGAACATGCTGAATCAGCTCGCCCTCGAGTTGATCGAAGCTGTAGGTTTCATCCTGATCCGCGTAGTCATGCAGCGTCACGCCGTAGTAACCGCCCATCCTCGTGTAACCGGGCGACGTGCGCCAGTCGATGCCAGCAGTGCCCGCTGTGTGCCAGTACTGGGATTGGCGCCGAGTCCAGGCGCCGTCGCCGGCGTGAAGACCGTTTCGATGGACGGCGCTGTCCCCAGGCCCGGCTCCGTATTCCAATCCTCGTAGTTCAACCGTCCATCCAGGACCACCCAGGAAATGGGACGGAACTTCGCGCCGCCGCCCAGGTACGTCTCGTTGAATCTGAAGTTGGTCCTGTCGTCGGGGGACGTCCCCATTCCCAATCCGTAGTACGCGACTTGGGTCGCATCGCGCCACCCGACCTGCGCATCCAAGGTCAGCCGCCCCGACAAATGAGTCGGCGAGGTCGTCGTTGCCTCGACCATCTTGTAGTTCCTGATCGAGTAGAGGCCTTTGACGTCCCAGTTGGATCGATCGCCGTAGAAGCGGCGATATCCGGCGCCGAGTGTGAAACCCCCGCCGGAGTAGACAGTCCCGAGGAATGGGAAGAACCCACCACGTTGCTCGATGAATCCTCTCTGAATGCGGTCGATGATCCGTTCGGCCTTCGAGGGCTCGTAGGCCTTGAGCTGTGTTGCCTTCTCGGCTTGTTGATCCGTGATCTCCTGCTCGCGGGTCTCCTGCCCGGTCGCTGTCGCGCTCGCCACGAAAAAGCTGAGTGCGATTCCCAGGCACGTGCGAATCGGCCGCTGGAGTGTCGTCGTCTTGAACGCGGGCGTCATTGCGCTGTCGCTGGATCGGCCACGGCCGCCCCTCCTATCGTCTGCGGGAGCCGTCGCCTGTCGCCCCGTGCGGCCAACCCCGACACGGCTACGCCGAACGCACTGCCGCCAGCAGAATGGTTGAACTTGCAAAGGGCAATGATACCCGACGACGAGGAGAACCGCGAAAGGCAGGTTTTGAGCTCGCGCGAGGCCTGGCCGAGAATGGGTGCCGTCTGTCCCTCACCCGTCCAAAAGCGGACTGTTGTGTGCCGGCGCCGCCCGTTCTGGAATTCGATCAGACTGGCAAGCTGGTCAATTCGTGGGGAGGTCCGGGTCAAGGTGTCCCCGTGCCTGGCGCCAATCCCCCTACGACCATCGTGCGATGAGAGATCGTGCGATTAACCCGGGACGACGATTGTCAGTGCGGAGATCGACCCGGCGACGATCTGCCACCGGCCGTCCTTCCTCACCCACACACGCATGAACCTCAACTCGACTTTCGTGCCAGGCATTTCGAACAACCCCTTGCACGTCACGACGGCCGCTGCGCCGTGGTCGAGGATGTTCACGTCGCTCATCTCGACGCGGGTGAACTTCGGGCTCTTTCCGGGTTGATGCGCCTCGACCACCTTCGACTTGGCAAAGGCGAATTGGCCTTCCTCAGATACCATCACCGCGTCGTCCGCCAGTACCTCTTCAAAGAATTCTGGATCCGGGCCGAGCTCGGCCAACCGAAGCCGCTCTTCGAGAGAAGCGATCTCTTGCTGAACCGTACCCATGTTCACCTCCGGTGCTCGACGTGCTTCGGGTTTACAAAGGGGATGCGCTGTGCGACCGTCTCATCGAACGAGGCTCGTTCGGAGGCCGAGTTCCTTACTGGCTGACGCGACCATCTGCCGCGACCGAGAACGCGTACCCTGGCTCGTCGCCCTGTCCCGGTGTGACCGTATTCTGAATCAGATTCACGCCATTGACCGACACATCGCGAGTCACCGCACCGGTGGGGTTCTGGTCGCAGAAATTCTGATCATTGATTCGAAACGAGACGCGCACGCCCACAGGTACATCGTCGAACGAAATCTCGTAGCGATCCGGAGGAACCGCCTGGAGCGGGATGGCAGAGAAGTTGCGCCAGCTCGGATGTGTGTGGGTGGCCCCAACAGCATCGACACAAGCCTGTGCGGAAGGTGGCAAGTCGCTCCGTCTGACAGTCGATCCTCCAAAGACAATTCGGACCACAGCCGTTGTCGCTGCCGATGAGGGCGCTGATGGGTTGTCACCGTCGCACGCGGCGAGTGGCATGACCAGCGCGATGATCACAAGTTTCATAACCGTGAACAGCATCGCGACCGGCGGCGGCGCCAGGACCGCTTGGTTCAAGGATACCGAAGGAAGTATTCTCGCCGTCAGCCAGAGACTCTCGAGTCGTCCCTAGAACAACACCTTGATCGCGAATTGAATCTGACGAGCCGACCCAGAGTCGCCGGTCGGGAAGCGTGTGTTCGAGATGACCCCGAAGGCCGTGCCGCCCACGACGGCGATACGGTTGGGCTGCCCGAAGTTGGGGCGATTGAACACGTTGAACGCTTCCATCCGGAACTGAAGACGGGCAGTTCCCCCAATCCGCAGGTTCTTGATCACTGAGAGGTCAACGTTGGTGAATCCAGGGCCGTAGATCTCGTTCCGCCCGAGATTCCCGAAGTGAAAACGCGCCGTTGGCAGAAACCGGAATCGCAAATACCGAGTTCGGCCCACAGGGGGCGGTGGCGCTGCTCGGATCGCAGACGGTGTTGTCGAACCACTTCGTCGGGTCTCCGATGATACTGGGATCGCCGATCAGGTCGGGCCTCAGCGTGTTGGCCGAACCCGTGAACGTGGTGTTACTGGTCACGATGTTGAGCGGATTGCCGGTTTGCGCCTGGACGATGGCCGCGATTTCCCACCCTTCCTTGAACGCATTGCCCTGGAAAGGCAGATCGTAGATCGCGCTGATCACGAATCGATGCCGCACATCGTAATCGGAGGGGCCCTCGGCTTCAGCGATGTTGTAGCTGTCCTGCGGGATGATGATGACGTTGCTCAACGAGTTGAAGTCGACCGACTTCGCCAGCGTGTACGACGTGTTGAACTGCAGCCCGCGGAAGGGGCGCTGGTTGGCTGAGATCCACAAGCCGTTGTAGTGCGACTCACCAAGGCTGGTCGCTTCGTTGATGTTGAGCAACGACGTCCCGGGAAGAATCGGGCTCGACTGCGAGAGCGTGAGAAACGGACGCACACCGTTCGTTGGCTGGTTGAGGTTGCGCGCAATCCGCAGCCGATCGCCTTGCGAGCCGAAATAGCCGACCATCACGCCAAGACTCGAACCGATCTGGCGCTCGACGTTGACGTTGTACGTCTGCATCCGCCCGCCCTCGAAGTCGGGATTGATCGAGGCCGGTGCCAGCCCCGCGGCAGTCGCAGTCGCGGCCGCGTTCGACAGGCGGATGTTGCCGGTGAATGTCAATGGCACGGCCAGAGGCGGATTGGACGCCAGAGGGGTCACCGCATTCGTCACGGGTTGATCCACGGCGATGGCGTAGGCTCCCCGAACAACGGTCCGGCCTGAGCCGGTCGGGCTCCAGATGAGCCCGACGCGCGGCGCGATGTTGTGGCTGTTGCCGTACACCTGGTCGGGACCACCGCTCGAACCAACCTGCACCAGAGACGCAGTGGATGCATCGAAGACGACGAACCGATCCTCGGCCTCGGTCGGCGCCATATTCAGGTCGTACCGGACGCCAGCCTCGAGCGTCAGTCTGGAGCCCAGGCGGATCGCATCCTGTGCGAAGAGGCCCAGAGCCTGCTGGACGATGTCGCTCGGGCGGTCGCCCAGCGTAATCGTGAACGCGCTACCGACTCCCGACTGGAACCCCGCCAGGTTCGCATACTGAAAAAGCCCCGTGTCGGACGTAAAGTTGTCGTTCCTGAACCGCCGCCACTCGCCGCCGAACTTGAGGGTGTGGGCGCCGCGCAGGTAGCTGGCCGTATCCGAGAAGACGAACGTCGTGTCGGTGCGGCCCTGCGGGAAGTTTGCTGGACCGCCGAACTCCAGCCCGAGGCCGTTGATCCGAAGCTGAGGCATCCCGATCGCCTCGTTGACGCCCACCTGGATTCCATAATCCACCGGGTTCAACTGTGCGTTCGGCGTAAATGTGATGTTGATGCGGTTGAAGCCGAATCGCGCTTCGTTCACGAGGTTGGTTCCGAAGACGTGGGTCTCGTTGATCGTGCCAATCTGGCGGTGAGACTGGCGAGTGTCCCCGAAGCCAGGAATGGGGCCGAGCTGATACTGAAGAGTGGGTTCGCCTCGTTTGTCGCGCTGGAAAGCGTAGTAGCCGTGCAGGTTGTCCTGCAGGCTGAGGGTATGATGCACGTCGCCCGTCCACTGGTCGATGTCGACCGGGGCGGTCGCCGAACCGACAAAGCGACCCTCGCCGTTCGCCCCAGTCGTCGTGGCGGTCGGGATGAGCGGCAGGAGGTTCCTCGAAACCGGATCGGTGACCGCGGCGCGCTGATCGTCCCGCAGCACCGCGGTGTTGATGTCGATGCCCTGCCGCTGGCGAGTGCCTTCGTAGCTGCCGAAGAAGAAGGTCTGATTCCTGACAATCGGCCCGCCCGCACTGACGCCGAACTGGTTCCGGTCGAATTGCGATTTACTGGCCGGCGGCTGGTTGAAATAGTTCCGTGCGTCGAGTGCGTCATTGCGGAAAAATTCGAATCCCTCGCCGTGCAGCTCGTTGGTCCCCGACCGCGTCGCGATGTTCACGATCGCGCCGGAGTTGCGCCCGTACTCGGCGCCGAACGTCGAGTTGTCGACCTTGAACTCCGAGACCGTGTTGATCGACGGCTGAAAGGTGATTTGGTTCTGCACCTGGTCGTTCAGATTGATACCGTTGATCATGAAGTTGACGGTATCTTCCCGATTGCCGGCCGTGTTGAAGGCGAACGACCCCTGCCCGCGAAGGGGAGCTGTGAGGAAGCCATTTTGAGGCGGTGTCACGGATCCGGGAATGAGCGTCCCCAAATCCACGAAGTGACGGCCGTTCAGGGGAATCTCCTGGACCGTGCGCTGTGTGATGACCTGGCCCACCGATGTGGTGGTCGTCTCGATGACCGGTGACGAACCGGTGACGGTGACCTGCTCGGCGACCTGGCCGACGCTCATGCGAAAGTTCACTGTCATCGTGCTGGCGACTTCGAGGTCGACTTCGTTGCCCACTTCCTGAAACCCTTGAAGGCGCGCCTCGATGCGGTATCGACCCGGCGGAAGGGCGGGAGCGCGATATTGACCGCCCGCATCGGTGACGATCGTGCGTTCGACACCCGTCTGTTGATTGCGTACGAGGACCGTCACGCCGGGAACGACGGCACCCTGAGCGTCCGTGATCGTTCCCTGAAGCGTCGACGTGGACTGTGCTCGAACATGTGTCGCACCAGCTGCGAGAAGCGCGAGGACGAGGAGCGTTCGGAAGGCAAAGAACTCAGGTGTGCGCATTGTTCACCTCAGCTGTAATGTCCGCCGATCATGGAGCGTTCGGTCCTACTATAGGTCCGCCAGCCGGGCCGCAACGGAGATTTTCAGCAGGTGCGGATTCACCGCGCGCAGCGGACCAACAATCTGGATCGCTCTGAAAAACAGTTGGGCTTGTACTTGGGTAGGAAAGGACCCGAGTTGCTCGTTGCAAGGAAATCGTAGACCTGTCTCTCTTTACACTCCCGGGCAGGCCACCTGCGGTATGGTCAAAATCGGGGACGACTTTGACGGGCGTTCCACAATCGGCACGGAGGACAGTGATGACCGACCGAACGACCAAAGCATTATTGCTGATGATTGCCATCGGCCTGTGGGTGAATCTGGCGGCGATGTGGTTCCGTGCGGTGCCCGTAAGGGCTGCTGATGCCGACACGACAGTGATCATGCGCGACGTGCATGCGATCGCGACGGGATCCTGCGGCAACAAGAAGATTTGCTAGGCGCCCGAGGTCGCGATGCCCGGTGTCATAGCGTGACGAAGGCAGCGGCTTCGACGAACACGTCGGCCGACTGGCGCGCGGCGAGGCTCGATGCGTGCGTCGGCGGTTCACTCGCTATGCGGTTGGTGGCACTGAGGCACCAGTCGCTTTGCGTGTGGGATACTTCTGACGACGCCGGGGTGGCGGAACTGGCAGACGCACAGGACTTAAAATCCTGTGGAGCGAAAGCTCCGTGCGGGTCCGATCCCCGCCCCCGGCACTATCAGAATCAAGCACTTCCAGGCAAACACGGAACGCGCACCAGGGGCCGCTCGAGCCGCCTGGCTAGCGTCTGGCTAGCGTGGCGCAAGGCCTTACCGCTTGGCGCGTAAGGCCTCTTTAGGAATCCGCACCAGCCGACCATACCGCACCGAGGGCAACTCGCCGGAGCGGACGAGCTGATAGACCAAGCCTCGACTGATGCGCAGAAAGGCCGCGGCTTCGTCGACCGTCAGGAGCTCCGGGAGATCGTCAAAGGGCACCGAGGCCGGCGGCGTCGCGGGTGTGCGGTGGGCCGGTCCACGTGCAGCGGATACACGTTTCTTTGGCCGTGTGGTGCGACGTCGTGCCATGCGGGCCCATAATGGCACACCAGATACGGCCGTCTGTCGTTTCGTACCGTTTAGTGTTGTTGAATGTTGTTTAATGCTGTATAGTGCGCCTCCAATAAGGGGGGGCGGCATGACAGCATTCCTACGGCACCTGTGGGGCGTGGCATCGAGGACGGAGACGAGACGACGCGTGACGGCGGCGATCGCGATCGCCGGTCTGGGCCTTGGCGGGGATCTGATCCCGGTTTCGCGCCAGACACCCGCGCGGGCGACGTGTGGGACGAACGGCAACCAGGTCGTGCTCCGGGGTGCCGAAGCCAAGAGGGTCATGGAGGCGATCATCGCGGCGGACCCGTGGCGCGTCGAAGCGCATGCACAAGCGATTGTCGGCTTGCGCGATCAAGGCTTCACGCCCACGGAAGGGCAGACCGTCGTGATCCTGACGTTCGCCGGGCCTGTGCCGGAGCGGGATGATCCCGTCGTGTCGAATTGGCTGGTGCCGACGGCGCACGCGGCGCGGGAATGGTACTGGACGGCCGATGGCGTGGTGTGGTTCGAGCCGTGGGACGATGGCTGGAATGAGACCTACGAAGGCGTCTTCGGCGCGGCCTCGCTACGGGCGCCGTATTACAACAGTGCCGACGGCGGCATCTATCTGCACATCGCGAGCAATGGTCTGTGGTGGGCCGAAGGTTCCGTGCAGTACGCCGCGCCGAGCGCGGGGCCTCGGCCCTACAATCCCTACGTGTCGCAGTACCTGCAATGCGTCGCGGGGAGCTGCGTCGGCGGCGCAGTGGGCTGCGCGATTACCGCGGGCGGTTACCCCGCCTGCGTTGCCAGCGTCTGCGGGGGGATGATTCCTGGCTGTGCGGCGGGGGTGCTCGTCGGGTGGGTCTACGAGTACCGGCTGCACGGTCGGCTGGTGGGGCTTCATTTGCTATCGCTAAGAGGAGCTCTCGAGATGAAACCAACCACCCGAGCCGCATGGCGCGAGGCGGGGATCGGCTTCCTGGTGATCAGCGTGGCCTTCCTCGTGCTGATCCCTCTCACGCGGGGCAATTTTTTATTCGCCCAAACCGTCGGCCTCGCCGTCATGTTCTCGCTCATGGCGTGGCGGCGGTGGCATAGCTGGTGGCGGGCGCTGGCGATGGCGAGCGTGAGTGTCGGCATCTCGCTCCCCGTCTCACTCCTCGTGAGGCGACTGCTTGGCTGACACGACGCCTGTAAGCCCCTTGAAACGTTACGTGCAGGTAATTTTTTGGCCTGACGCTCTGTCGACCATGCGGCGGAAGTGTTCGACCGCCGCCTCAATGTCTGGCGGCGCCATCCCGGCCACGAACTCGAGGGCACTTTCGCGCGCGATGTCGGACAACTCGGGGGCCGTGAGCACGTCGGTGCGAAATTGGCGGACGCGATCGTCGATGATTTGCTGCAGCCATGCGCGGAAACGGGCTTCAGCGACGGCGGGCGACTGATAGCTCAGGTCGAGCGTTCGAGCCCTCATCGCGCGCGTCCTTTCCGTCGCGGCCCGCCTTGGCGGCCAGCGTCCAGGCCGCACCGCTGCCGGGCCGCAGGCCTGTTGATTGAATGTTGGCGTGCCACAGGCTGCCGTGGTCGGTGACGAAATTGCCGGCCTGATACTGAGACTGCGCAGACCAGACGCCCGCGTATTTCAAGTGTTCCGTCCTCGCCTCGAGTTCCGAGAGGCGCTGCTCGAGCTCGGCGATTCGCTTCGTCGGGCCGGCCATCGCGGATTTGATCGTCGCGACGAGGACATCGGCGATCGCGTCAACGTCAACGGATGATTTCATGGCCATTCAGTAGCTCACCGTCATGTAAACAACGCTGCCATCGCGCACGCGCGCCCACGACAGCCACCGCGTGGCTTTGAATGCGGCGCTGTTGACTTGCCACAGGTTGACCAGATTGTTGGTCGCAATGACGTCAGCCGGAGAGGACGCCACTACCGGAGAATTGGTGGGCGTATCCTCCATTTCCAGCGTTGCATGTTCGGCGACGTCGAGATCGATTTTTCCTTCATCGGCGATCGCGACTTCATTCAGGTCGGCGAGGACAATCTGGCTTGGAGAATTGCTGCTCACCGCCACCGGAAACCCGCAAAGGGTGCGCGGCAGATCCGGCGCGGCGCCGGCCAATGTCAACGCCAGGTGCGCCATCGTCGTCGGCTTCATGATCCAGGTCAGGCGTGTGCCCGGGGTCGTAATCGCGGCCACCATCAGCGCAAGGTCGGCGGTAATTTGCGCGGCGCTCGATCCGGTTGACGTGATGGCCGTCGCGCCAGACGTGATCGATCCGAGTTCGGCCGGATCCAGCCAGAGCGTGTCGAGTGTGTTCGCCAGGGCGGAGAACACGACGATCCGCAGGGTCCGTTCCGCGTTCGGGTCCCCAAATTTCAGCAAGTCCCGACTGACCACAACGACCACCTGAAATTTTTCAGGTAGGAGCCTGAAACTGTCGAACGAGAATCGGCTGATCGGCGTCGGGGCACCTTCGACGATTCGGCCGCCAGCTCGCCCCGTCCCTATCTGCAAGGGTGTCGGGGTGTTGAACGGCACCGGCCGCAGCCGTGGTTGCAGGGCGGCCAGGACCGACAATCCTTCTAGGACGGTCAACGCTTCGGAAGCGAGCCCCGTCGCCGTCAACGCATCGGCCCAGAGGTCATTTAACGTGCTCCCGGCCGTGACGGTGCCTTTGGTCACGGTGCGCAAGCGTTGCTCAAGCGCCGCCTGCACTTGCGGCGAATCGCGCCACTGCGCCGCCATCGCGACGGCGGCCGACAGAATCGCCTTTCGCATGCCCGAGTGTCTGGAGATAGCGGGACAACGACGTGCCCGCCGGCAGGATGCTAATCGAACGCGTGGCAACACTCACAGGTCAATCCCTCCACCGTCAGGATAGCGACCGCTCGGCCCTGCCACGGAGAACGAAAAGGTTTCTGTCACGGCACAAAGTCAGCAACTCGGACCAGACGCCAGAGAGCCGCGCCAACTTCCACACCGTCATGCTGCACGAGATAGCCATCGATGGCCTGTTGGCCCTTCGTTGCACGTCGCAGGAGCCAGCCCAATTTTTTTGCATTGAGGTCGGCGGTCACGAGGCGCAATCCAGGGGCCTCGTGTCGTCACTTCTCGAGCCGTGAACAACTCGCTACCAAACGTCGCGCCAACGACAGGGAGCAGCCGCCCGAGTCGTTCCGGTCCTCTAGACTCAGCTTCTTTGCAGGGTGCGTCGTCTCGAGGGCCGCACGAATCGCGCGCAGCTCGCTGAGCACCTCGCGCAGCAGGTCGACGACTACGGGGGCGTCGTGGCGCTCTACAACGGAGCGATAGCGCGCATGGTCAATACAAGTAAGCCGGATCATCCAGAAAGGCCTGGCGCCAACGTTCCGCCCCCGGACCACGTGGCCGACGGCCGGACACAGACCAGGGCGTAAAGTTGAACTCCCGGCCTCGTAGGCGAGCTCGTCCGCGTACGCGGCCGCAGCCTTCCGCGCGGCGGCTTCGTCGCGGGACCAGTCCGCCGCGAGTTCGACCCACCCGTGCGCGCGGTGGGGCGTCGTCTTAGGGACCGGCGGCCACTCGCCGAGGAGCAAGTAATAGCGCACGGCGGGCGAGAGCGACCGCGGGTTCGGTTGCGGCGTCGTCGGCATCACCCAGCTCGCTGCAGCTTGCGTTTCGCGGACCAGTCATCACCCGACGGTCGACCGACGCGCGCCGGCGCCGCGTCGGTAAACTTCAAGCTGCGCCACGAGTGGCAAGGCGGCGGAGGCCGCATCAAGGCTCTGTTTCACTAACCGGCTTTGGTCGGTGGGCTCCGTCGTCGCGGTCGACTGCGCTAACCAGGCGTCGACTGATCCCACCAGCGCAACGCCCGTTCGAACACGTAGAGCTCGCGGGACTCGAAGTGATGACGCTTAGTGAGGACCGCCCAGAGGTCCGCGGACCCTGGACTGAGTCCCTTGGGAACCGGGAGTGACGGCATACTGTCCCTTTCCTATATGCGGTGCATTAGTTAAAGCTACGTCTCTGTGCCAGCGGTCTTCCTAGTCGTTGACTCGCATCCTTACAAGTCCCGCCCGGTCAATAATTTACAGTCATTCTGTCTAGTTATCGAGTGACAGGGTAGGTCACATCACACCTCACGTCATGCCGCTTCTTACTTGGGTCTGAAACGGAACCAGGTTGGGTTTCCCGTGTAACCGGATATCGTGACACTCCGATTCCCGTTCCACTGCGCCAAGGGGTGCCAGTGGCGCAGTTGGCGCAGTTGGCGCAGTGAAGAAAGAGCCCAAAGTCCCACTGCGCCGGGGGGATGCGCCACGCATCCCCTATAGGCGCAGTTGGCGCAGTGGCGCAGTGGAAGCTCAGCCGCGTTCTACTGCGCCAAAAGGTAGGTTGGCGCAGTGGGCGTCATACGGGCTCCGATCGGCTATAGAGCGTGGTGACTTGGCCGCGTCGGGTTTCCGTCGTGGTGCGTAGGCCTGCTCGTCCGCGAAGGGCATCGCGCACCTGACGGCGGCCGGTTCCTGTTCACCCGTCCTTTCGGGCCGCACGAGGCCTGCCGCCTTCGCGATTGCCTCGACGGATTGCGGCGTGGTCGTCACGGCGCCGACGTCGCAGAGCAAGCGCCAGGTGGTTTCGGTCGTGGCGTCTTTGGTCGTGCCGAGGACGGTATACGTGCTCGTGCTGGCGTCGTAGTCCAGTAACAGCGGGGCAAACGAGACGAAGCGCCCTTTCCACTGAGGCGCCGTCGCGTGCCAAACGGGCCATTGGCGTAACGGAGACTCAGTGTGTAATCGGCGGCCCCCGCGGCGCTCGACGCGCCGCGCAGCGCTTTCGACGGGTCGGCCTCGTCGGTCTGGTCTTCGCCCTTGCCACTGTGCGCGTCAATGAGCCAGGGGACGCCTGTCGATCGCGTCACCGCCTTGACGTCCTCGACCAGACGCACGGCGCCGGCATTATCGTTTTCATCACGCAGGAGGCCGCGGACCACGGCCTGCCACGACGCAATCAGCACGAGGCCGTAGCGGTCCGCGGCGACGGTGCCTGCGATCGCCGTGAGGCCTGCGGCATCGAGGCGAATCGGTTGGCGGTAGAACGTGAGCACGCCGGGGGGCACGTCGAGGTGCCGCGCCAGCCAGGCGGTGTATTCCGGCGGGTCTTCGGCGGCGATGATGAGGACGCGCGTTTGCCGGGTCGTGCAATCGAGGAACGGGCGTCCCGTCGGCCACGGCGGCGCCGAGCTGCTGCGCGAAACTGGTCTTCCGACTTTCGCGAATGCGACGGACAAGCCGAGCATGCCGTAGGCCGGCACGAGGCCGTCGACAAGATAGAGCACGCCCACCTCCGCAACCCGCTGGCCTTCGGCAATCACTGCGGTCGCATCCGCGAGACCCTTCCCGTCGAGGACCGCCGCCGCCGGGGTCGGTGTGGCGGCTGGCGCCGTGGGCAGGATGATATCTTCCGCTTCGACCCATGTGTCCGCGGGCGACTTGAACAGGTCCCAGACATCACGAATCGAGCGCCCCAGACAATGCGCGTGCTGGCACTTGAATCCGTACAGCGTGTCGACGCCCTGCGGGTCGAACAACACCGTTTCCGTGAGACCGCTCTGGCCTGAGTGCTCGTCCGCCCACGGACACACGACGGCATGTTTGCCCCCGCCGAGATCGCGTAGATACCAACCGCGCGAGTGAAACTCCGCCGGCATGTCGAGCAACGTCGAGGCGCGAGGTTCTCGCCGAGCGGGAGCGTCTCGTGGTGTGGTGTCCCGTTACCGGCGTGTTGTGGTGCGTGTGGATCGTCGGCGAGGCGTGGAGTTGCGACTCGGTGACGATGGCGAGCGTGCTCAGGCGCGTCTTCGATGAACGATTGCCGATGCGGGCGATCGGGCGCGTCGTCGCCTTTGCGCGCCCACGTCCCATACGCTTTGATGATGCGCGCGGCGTTGAAGACCGTTTGGTCGACGACGACGCGGTCGGTATCGAAGCGCCGCGCCAGCGTCGCCAGACACGCCTTCACGAGCTCGCGCGCGACGTCCGTATTCAGCAGGTCAATCCGATAGAGGGCGTGTCCGCCATTCCCGGACATGGCGCGAATCGGAGGCGGCCACCCGTCGAGCGCTGAGGGTCGACACGATCGTGTCGCGCACTGCGAGTGCTGCCGCGAGTTCGGCATCGGTGCTGGAGAATGTCCGCCGGGCGCACCACGTCCACATCAATCAAAAGATAACGGCGTGTAGCGCGTCGACGTCTTTGGTGGTCGTTTCGGCGTACAGCTTCAAGCGGTCCAGCGCGCGCGCGTGACACTGGGGATTGACGGGATTGAGCGTGACGTAAAACGCCACGTTCCCGTTATAGAGGCGTGTTGCCTGGTCGAGGGCGGTGGCCGCGGTGTCGATGTTGCGGAAATAGCCCGAGACAATGCGCTGAGGGGTTTTGAGGATGCGCACTTCGAGTGCCGCATCATTCACCAGAACGGCGCGAGTCCGGCGCGCAGGGTGTCGAGGTCACTCGCCATCGGCATCCTCGAGGAGCGCGCCGACGAGCGACGGAGCTTGCGCAGCTCGGCCCGCGCAGCGTCCAGTTTGGCGATCAACGTGGCAATGACCTTCCGATGGTGGTCCGGTTGCCAGCGGAGGGAATCGAGTTCGATGCCGGCGCGCACGAGTTCGCCTGGACGAACGACTGCAGCGAGGCGTCTTGTGCAGGCGTTTGGCCAGGTATACCACCCGTACTGCGCATACGTTACGGTCGTCGTCATCCCGTGCCCATTCGTGTTTCCGCTGAATGAGATGGTCAATCTCGGCGACCAATCGGTCGTAGGACTGGAAGTCGGCACGAGGACCGGGACGGTGTGTAGTGCGGATCCCATGATTCGCCGCCGTAACAGGAGCTCGGCGGTATTCAACTCGTCCGGCGAAAAATGGCGACTGATGAATGCGCGCGAACTGGTCTGGGGAAAGCGCACGGCAAAGGCAGCACGCAACGTATAGAACGCGGCGTAGCCTCCATCGTGGTTACAAGTCGGAACTCAAGGCTAAGAGTTGTGCGACATCCGCCTCGACCCAGCGAAGCAATGCGTTATCAGAAAGGGGTCATGGTCCGCCCCTGTCTCGCCTCGGTGAGCGGCTGTATGGCGAAGTCGATGTCGTGTTTTCGCAGGTTCACGCGACGGCGGCGCCTGTGTCTGCATTTGCGCCTTGAGGCGACGGATTTCCTCTTCCAACTTCCGCACGTCCGCCGATGGCGCGGTCGCCGCCTGCGGCGCGGGAATGCGAGATCCGCTGGCCGCCGACAACTTGCCCGGCGATTTCGATGCTAGGGGTCGAAATGAATCCAGCATGTTTTACCAATCCACACGTCGGCCAACTTGCCCCAGGCCGTACTGAGGGTTCGCAAGTTGACTTTGTTGCACGAGAACTTGCGCGGCGGCGTCGTGTTGGAGGTCAGCACGATGCGCGTTTGCGCAGGCTTGCCGTTGCGGGCTTCGAAGGTTTCGCGCGTGACCGCGGCAATCGTGAACGCCACGTCACCGTGTTCCACGTCCGCACGTTTGATGTAGGTGCCCGAGAGGTCGCCAGTCACGTCGAGGGGTGTGTGGTCCATGATGCTGTTCTCGTTTCGTGTGCGCCGTGGTGGTGTCGTCGTCCTAAGCGGGCGCGTGACTGAAGCGACGGATGCGGGGTGTGTGCTAGGCTCTTGCACGTCGCCCGCTGTTCTCTTCAAACGCCGCGTTCCACTCGCCATGGTTCGCGGCGTTCGTGTCTAGTCGGCTTCGACGTGTGACTCGTGGTGTTGTCCGGTTACACGTGCGGGCGCCGCCTTCGTCTTGCGAAATACGCGCGTGCGGTAATTGGGTTCTGCTCGCGCTCAACCAGCCAATCGAGGACGCTCGACCAGCGCCACACGATCCGATTCGCGGTGATTTGAATTGGCGAAGGAAAACGCTTTTCCTTCACCATTGAAAAATCGTGGCGCGATGGAGCGGCACGCGCTGTAACAGCTCTTTGAGGTCAACAGCGGCTCGTCCACTGCGGGAGTAACAATCTTATTCGCGTTCTTGTGTTGTTTCATGACGCCCGCAGGATACGGGCGCCAGTAGATTTTGAATAGGTCGACTAAATCGATGCGATGAACGACGAATTACTCACCTCGGATATCGATAGGAGAGTAGCCGGTGCAGCACGGGGAAGATGTCGTCCGCCCGCGGCTCGCCGGTCGCCTCATACATCACGGCCAGGACCTTCGCCGAGCGTGCCACTCCGCGCCTTCGTCAGCCGCAGGCCGGCCCGCTGGAGCACGCGGACGGTTGCCCCTTCCAGGTCCGCCGTCGTTGATTGACTGGCGCCCCGCGGCGTCCGCGTTGCCTTCGGCGCACGGAGTCCGCTTCGTCGGACAGGACGCACAGGTCCTGCTCCCACTGGTGGAGTGATCCACTGCGCAAGTAGGGCACGGCCCCCGCGAGCGCGTTGATAAGATCCTCAGGTGCGTCACGCAGCGCGCGTTGCAGTTCGTCCAGCGCGCGCGACAGCCGCGTCGCCGCACGCCGGCGCCTGAGATAGTCTCGGCTTGGCGCCTCGTCGGATGATCTGCCGGGTGGCAGAACATGCCGACACGCCACCAGGACGAGCCGGTCCAACACCTCCTGCCGATCGTCCACGAGTGGTGCGAGTGCCGCGCGCAGATCTGGTAGCGGTGTGTGTGCTCTCGCCGCCCGGGCCGCCGTCATGACCGCATCCGCAGCACGGCGGCCTTCTTCTTCGGCTTGTTCGCGAGAATGCGCTGCAGCTCGCACGTCCCACGCCGTCGAGCGCGCGCCGAATTTCGTCGACGATAGCGATGTTGGTTGTAGTGCTTCGCCGTGACCGTGACGCGCGCATGGTTCAGGACAGCGTCCGATCGTCGTCTCATCGAACCCGAGCCCCGCGAGGCGCGTCGCGACGGTGCGCCGCAGGTCCTTCCACTTGTAGGCGCCGCCGTGAATCGCGCCCAGCGCCTTGTGCGCGTCACCCGTCAGCGCGAGCCGGGAAACACGTGCGGCTCGTCCTGCGGCGACGGCCGTGCGGCGCGCCTTCAACAGCGACAGGGCAGTCGGTGGCAACGGGACAACATGCGGCCGTTTGTTCTTCGTGCGCGTGCCCGGCAACGACCAGAGCGCCGCGTCGAGGTCGACTTCGCTCCACAGCATGCCGGCGGTTTCGCCGCCGCGCTGACCGAGTAACAGCCGCAGCCGCATCGCATCGCGCCGCGGCGCCGGGCTGCGCCGTCGAGTCCTCGTCCACAGCGCGCGGAGCTCGTCGTCGTGAGAGCACGCCGCGCGCCGTGGCTGCTCCGCGAAGCGCTTGATCATCCGTGCGGCCGGATGCGCGTCAATCAGCCCGCGATCGAGCGCCACGGTGAAGATGCGACTGATCAGCGCCTGCAGCCGATTGACGCCAATCGTCAGCCCCTTGCCCGCCACGGTGTCGAGCACTTCGTGGACGTGCCGCCGCGTGATGTCCTGAGCGGCAGCGGTCCCCACGCCGGCAGGAGATACCGCGCCAGCATCTGCTCGGTCATCCCGCCACGTCTTCACGCGGCCCTTCTGAAACGCGATGAACGTCGGGACGAAGTCGGCGAACGTGAACGCGCGCGGCGTCGGTTCCGGCTCGGGTGGGGGCGTGCGTCGTTCGGCCGCGGGGTCTTTGCCTTCGACGTCGATGCGTGCCGCTGCTCGAGCGCCAGCGTGCGCGCCTCGGCGAGCTTCAGCGCGGGATAGTCACCAAGCTGCACCCACTGCGACGGGCCGCCGTTGCGATAGCGTGAAATACCAGACCTTCGACTGTGGCGCTGACGCGCAGCACGAGCCCGCGCGCTTGCTTGTCGAAGACGTTCTCGCGGGTCGCGCTCCGAATGCCGGCGACAGAATTGATCGGTGAGTGTTTTGGTCATGGCGTCCAGTCCGGTGACGGGCTAGCGGTTCTGGCTAGCGTCTGGCTAGCGGTGCGACGCACCAGCGCGCAACACGGGGAGACATGATACACAGAAACACTCAGGAAAACGAGCGGGAAGGGGGGCGGCGTGTTGCGGGGTGTTGCGGTCTGGCAGACTTAAAATCCTGTGGAGCCGAAAGCTCCGTGCGGGTCCGATCCCCGCCCCCGGCACCATAGAATCAATGACTTGTGAACAGTGCACGATGAGGTGACCGACGATTCTCAGGGGTGCGTTCGCTTCCCTTGTGGGGAGCGGCGTTTTCTCCGTGGCGGGCGGCATTCCTAAGCCACATCGCTCTGGAGAGAGAAGCTTATGAAGGCCGACCGCCGCAGATTCCTCAAATACTCCGCTGCCGCCGGCCTCGCCGCCGGCGCCTCCGCATGCAGCAACGAGCGGTTCGAAGCGCAGGCTCGACAACGCTGTGCCGCCATCGATCCGCGCGCTGAAGCCGATGACCGACGGCATCGTGCCGATCACGCTCGACGAGCGCCGGGCGCGAATCGAGAAGGCACGGAGGCTGATGGCCGAGAACCGCATCGACGCGATCCTCGTCGAGGGCGGCACGAGCATGTTCTATTTCACCGGCGTCCTCTGGGGCCAGAGCGAGCGGCCGTTTGCCGCCATCATTCCTGCCCGCGGCGAGTTCGCCTGGGTCTGCCCCGGCTTCGAGGAGGCGCGGGCGCGCGAACTGATCAAGTTCGGCACCGACATCCGCACCTGGCAGGAGGATGAGAGCCCGTATCGCGCGATCGCGCAGATCTTCAAGGACCGCGGCATTGCCACCGGCCGGATCGGCGTCGAGGAGCGGCTGCGCTTCTTCATCATGAACGGCGTCAGGACCGAAGCGCCGGCGCTCGACTACGTCAGCGCCGATCCGGTGACGGCCGGCTGCCGCATGATCAAGTCGCCGGCGGAGATCGCCCTGATGCAGCGCGCCAACGACATGACGCTCGCCGCCTACAAGGCGGGGCTGGCGACGCTGAAAGAGGGCATGACCCAGGGCGAGTTGCAGAAGAACATCCTCGCCGCCTACGGCGCGATCGGCGCGCGCAATCCCGACGTCGCCGTCAGCTTCGGCGAATACACCGCGTTTCCGCACGGCAGCGTGACGCCGCAGCGGCTGAAGGAAGGGGACGTCGTCCAGATCGACGATGGCTGTACCGTGGACGGCTACTGCTCCGACATCACGCGCACGGTTGTCTTCGGCAAGCCGACGAAACGGCAGGTCGACGTCTGGAACCTCGAACGGCGCGCGCAGCAGGCGGCCTTCGATGCGGCGAAGCCAGGCGTGCCGTGCGAGGCGGTCGACGCCGCCGCCCGCAAGGTCATCACCGACGCCGGCTTCGGACCGGACTACAAGGTGCCGGGCCTCCCCCACCGCACCGGCCACGGCATCGGGCTCGACATCCACGAGTGGACGAATTTCGTGCGCGGCAACAACACGCCGCTGCAGCCGGGCATGTGCTTCAGCGACGAGCCGATGATTGCGATTTACGGCGAGTTCGGGATTCGGCTGGAGGACTGTCTCTACATCACCGAGAGCGGGGCGAAGTTCTTCACCCAGCCGAGCGAGGCGATCGATAAGCCGTTTGCGGGTTAGCGCAAGGCTGGATGGCGGAAAGGCTGGAGGGCTACTCGACCTCGACGCTGCGTGAACAGGTTTCAGACGTGACGCGATAGCCTTCTAGGTTGGGCGGGTGAACTGATGCCGGCCCGTTCGCAGGTCGAATGCGGGCGATTCGCTGCGGAGCGCGAGACCCGTACCTTGAAGCCCACCGCTGATGCTATCAAGCCGCTTCTGGCGGATTCTGTCGTGCGGCGAACCTCGCCAGCCAACGCTGGACGTCCGCTTGGAATATCCTCAGATGGGCTTGATGCTCTTCATGAAATTCAAGGTCTTCCGGATGCGCCTCAGCGTATCGATGCTCCTCTTCCAGCATGTCGATTCGTTCGGCCAGTTGGCGTAGTTCCTGGTCGTCTTCATCGCAGTCATTCGCCATGCCGGAATCAGCGCAAATCCTATTCCAACGCCAGAGATTCGTATTTTCCGCTTCGAGATGTTGCGGTTCAGGTAAGTTTCGCTACAGAGGTGCGCGTAATTGGCTAATTGTCGTCGTGGCCGATCGGACCCGCAATCCCCAGTTCGAGGCGGCCACACTGCTGAGGTGTCAGGTCGTGCGCTCGCGCGACCACGATTGGAGCTCGAGAATGTTTCCCTCAGGGTCCGTGACATAGCACCACGTGACCCAAGCATCGGCGGAGATAGCGATGGTGACAACGTCGCCGACAGCCGACCCACCAGCGGCAAGAATCTGCTCTCGGGCTTGCGGGACTGATGGAACTGAGAATGCGATGTGCGCAAAGCCGGGACGGTTTACGGCAGGTGCAACCCCAGGCGCGAAGTCGGAATACTGAAAGATTTCCAGAGTAGGACCGTCGGGGCCGTGACCGGGCAACCGAAGATGCACACCTTGCAGGCGCGCTCCTGGCACGCCAGTCCCCGCCTCGAGGTCTTGCCCCGAGAGGTTTCGCTCTGGAAGGACCGGCGTGCAACCGAACACTTCCTCATAAAAGCGAGAGAGCGCGCGCCAATCCCGCGCGATCAGGTTCGTGTGCACGTATTTGGCGCTGAGGACCATTTCTTTTGGCGGGCTACCTGGCCGAGGACAGGGCGCCGGTACGACGCTCAGTACAGGAGTGTATTCGGCGCCAATCCGCACAGCACGCGGCCGTACAGCTCGATCGTCGTCTGCGGATGCATGATGGCGTGATTGGCAAGCGCCTGAATGTCTCGCTGGAATCGCTGAATCGGCACGGTCGACTGGATCGCGGATGCGCCGCTCGCGTAAAAGAGCGTGTCGACCACTTCCCGCGCGAGCCCGGTCGCATAGCTGATATGCGCGCGGGATTTCACGCGCTCGAGGACTGACAGCTTCGCTCCCCCCGCTTCATCGAGAAGCGCACAGGCGCGACGGACGTGCGCCTCGACCGAGTCCATTTTGAGAGTCGCCTCGGCGACCTGCAGGTGCGTAACCGCGGCTTCCGACTTGTTGGTGTAGTTCGTGTACGTGATGCCGCGGCCCGGCAGGCGCTCGTAAAACGCCTCAATGGCCCCGCGCGCCGCGCCGAGCGGTGTGCCGCCGGCGTTCACCGTCAGCACGGCGGCAAGCGGGTACTGGAAATAGGAATTGCCGGCGTTGTGCCGCGGCGGGTACATCGCCTCGAGCATCTGTGGCAGCGGTATGGTCCTGTGCGCGGGGATGAAGAGGTTCTCGGCGACGATCGTATTGCTGCCGGTTGCTGCCATCCCGCTCGCGTGCCAGTCATCCAGCCGCCGCAACTCGCGGCTCGGCGCAATCACACACGTCGGCATCCCTGCGCCATCGTCGGTCGGCACGACCGCGTTGAGGACGGTCCACGAGGTGCCGTGGCCGCCGGTGTTGTACCCCCAGCGCCCGTTGACGACGAGTCCGCCGGCTTTCGGCTCGGCCGTTCCGGTTGGTGAGAAGACACCGCTGATCCGGGGATCGCGGTCGTCGAAAATCTCGTCCTGTGCCTCGTCGGGAAACACGCCGACGAGCCAAGACATGGCGCTCAGGATGGTTGCGACCCAGGACGTCGACGGACAGCCGCGCGCGAGTTCGGCCAGGACGTCGCATTGGGTTTGAAAGTCTGCCTCGTAACCGCCGTAACGCGCTGGTGCGGTCATCTTGAACACGCCGGCTTCACTCAATGCATCGAACGTTTCGGGGGCCACGCGCCGTGCCTGCTCCGCGCCTTCGGCCTTCTCGCGCAACATCGGCACGAGCGCTGCCGTTCGTGCCATGAGCTGTTCTGGCGTCACATTGCCCGTGACGGTCATGCTGGTCCTTTTCGTTTGCGCGACATCACAGCGGGGCTCGCCCGAGGGACCGCCGAACGAAACGATCCGAACATCCGAACGCCTCGAACGATCCGAACATCCCGAACGATCCGAACGTCCCGAACGATCTAGTCGCTGGTCGTCAATCGTTCGTCGTCGGTACCTAGTTGCTCACTCTCGTGCTCTGACTGGCGATGCACTGCCAGCGCCCGGCTCGGAAGACGAACACGTCGATGTATTGAAAGGTCAGCTCGAGTCGCTGCCCTCGGCTGAGGCCCACCACCTGCCGCGAGAACCAGACGACCGCCGTGTCGCCGTAGATCTTCACCGTGAAGTCCTTCAGCGTGGACGATTCGATGTTCTGGTTGAATTCGGCGGCCAGGCTCAGCTCCCTTGCTCTATCGCCGCGGCTCCCATCGTCGTAGGTCGCCATGAACTCGGTGGCGAGGATGCTGTCGATGGTGGCGACGTCTCGGGTGAGAAATGCGGCGTCCCAGTCGCGCTCGAGCTCCATCAGGATGTCCTGGTCCGACTGGACCTGGCGGTCCTGAGCCTCGAGTCCGGTCATCGTCCCCGCGGCAACGATGAGTCCTGCGGAAAGGACAATTGCCCAAGTTGCATTCAGCCTGGATGTCATGCGCCGATCCTATCTTGAGACACGCAGCGATGGATACCGCGCTCGTGGCACTGGCATGTGGCGGCACGTCGATCGGGGGAGCGGCCGAAGGCGGGTCGCGGTACACTTGGCCCCGTGGACGTGCTGCTGGCAGTCGGCCGAACGGTGCCTTTCGCTCTTGCGTCGGGCCTCAATCTCTACGCGACGGTCGCGCTGATCGGCCTGTGCTCGCGGTACGACCTCGTTGCGCTGCCGGCGCAATTCCGGGGCTTCGAGCATCCAGCGGTCATTACGGTCGCGCTGGTCCTGTATGTCATCGAGTTCGTTGCCGACAAGATTCCGTGGGTCGATTCGGCCTGGGACGCGATTCATACGGTCGTCCGACCGATTGGCGGGGCGTTCGTTGCCGTAACCGCGCTCGGGCAAGCCTCGGCGTCGACCGAAGCGCTCGCCGCCCTGGTCGGTGGTTCGGTGGCAATGACGGGGCATCTCGGCAAGGCGGGTACGCGCGCCGTTGCCAACGCGAGTCCCGAACCATTCAGCAATTGGGTGCTCAGTTTCGCAGAAGACGTTCTGGCGGTCGGGGTCACCTATCTGGCGATGCGGCATCCCGTCGCTGCCTTCATCACGGCAGCGATCATCCTGGCCATCATCATCGCGTTCGCATCTTTCCTAATCCGCGCGATTAGGAGGAGGCTGCGACCGAAGATCGCTTAGCGCTCAGGCCGCGGGTACGGATGTCGGAACTTCGCTCAGCGAGGATTCCGTTTTCGCGGGTTCCAGCGGCACCCGAACGCCGATGCGGGTCCCGCGGCCGGGTGCCGAGTGAATGACGAGCCTGCCGCCGAGGAAATGGACCCGCTCGCGCATGCTGACAAGTCCCAGTCCCGTCCGGTCGTGTTCGGCTGGCGTGAACCCTACTCCCGGATCGGCGATGTGCAGCAGGAGCGACTCACGGTCGCCGTTCAGTTGCACGGACGCTTTGCTTGCGCGGCTGTGCTTGACCACGTTGTGCAGGCCTTCCTGAACGATGCGATAGAGACACAGCGCGAGGTCGGGCGGGACCGACCTGGGAACGCCGCTATGCTGGAACTCGACGAACACGTCGTGCTGACTCGAGAGATCTCGACAATGCGTCTCGATGGCTGGCACAAGCCCCATGGCTTCGAGCTTGGATGGGTGGAGCTGATGCGACAACTGATGCACGCTGGTGGCGAGCTCGCCAGCCCGGTCCGAGAGATCCTGCATGCGGGCGGAGGCTTCGCCGGGCGATGTCAACGCCGCGCGTCCGAGGAGCTCGATGTCGATGTTCAGCAGCGCGAGCTTCTGGCTGAGATCGTCATGAAGCTCCCGGGCGATACGCCGTCGTTCGGCCTCCTGGGCCGCGATCAACCTGCCGGCCAGATCCTGAATCTCGAGATAGCTGGCACGAAGGGCGGCCTCGTTCCGCCGCAGCGCTTCTTCGGCTCGTGTACGTTCGGTGACATCCCTTCCGATTCCTTGCAGCTCGATGGCTCGACCGCTGGTGTCGACGAACGCGTGGTTGACCCATTGCTGCCAGCCGATCTCGCCGTCGGGCAGCAACACCTCGTGCTCGTGGGTCGCGACGCGCGGGTCCTCGAGGAGCGACTGCACATGCTGCCTGACGATGGCGCGCGCCCGTGGTGGCACGAGCTCGAGGAACTGGGTTCCGATTAACGACTCGCGCGTCTTCTTGAAGAATCGACAATAGGCGTCGTTGACGAAGGTGAGTGTCGTATCCGGAAGATAGCGGCAGATCAGCTCGGTTTGCGTCTCCACGACATCCCGATAACGTTCCTCACTCTCGCGCAAGCCTCCCTCGGCCCGCCGTCGTCTTGCCCGTTGCAGCAGAAGCCCGGCGATGAGTGCGGCTTGCGCTGCGATCAGCGTCAGCGCCACGGCAACGTACAGCGTGGAGCGATCCCAGGCGCCGGGTTGCTGCTCCTCGAGCTGAAGGAAAAGCGCTGCCACGGCCCCATTCGGCCGCGACAGTCGCCCGGAAACGGCGAAAGACGATGTCGCAGTCGAGAGCGACAGCAAGGACGCCGTGCACACTATGCGGAAGATCTGTAGCTTACTCACGCGAATCGAATCCACTCAACTTTCTACGTCGCGCCCGCGACTTGCATTTGCCAGACTCAGCCCGCTTCAGGGAAGCGCGCGCGTGAGACGACGCTGTGTTGTAAGGCAATCCTTCGAGCAGGTCGTTCACAGTGGCCTCGCGTTATCCGCGGCTTCCTCGCGAGAGCGCCGAGACGCGTCTAGGCGTGTTGGGACAGCCACTGTGCCGTCTGATGGCCGTTCAAGCAACTGGTAACTTTAACAGGGGCTCGATTCCGCTCTGCCGTACATCGCTGGACGCCGGCGCGTAGCCGTTCCGTAACTCTCAGGTGATCGAGGGCGTTAATGATGGCTGACTCCGAGCCGCAGCGAGTCGGTTCCCGCGACAGGACGAACGTGGCTGATTCTCGGCGGAAACGGTTGTGCGGTTACGGCAGACTCGAGGCGTCGGCAGCCAGATAGAAGGTCCAGCGTTCGTTGCTTTCCAGGATCGCGGACGCGCTCATGGGTTCGTACCCATCCGCAGAGACATCAATCGTCGTTTCCTCTCCTGCGACCACGCTCACGGTGGCTTGGCCCGACGCGTCCGCGTAGTAATACACGCCGCCATAGCGCACGCGCGCGGCTGGAATCGGCAGTTCGGTGGCGCGCGCCTGCACCCGTACGGTGAGCGCGACTGAAGGAGACAACGCCGGGATGACGGAAGGCGGGGCGGTTGGAGAGGGCGCCGTTGGCGACCGAGAGCAAGCGACGCCAGTCAGGATCAATGTCAGGATCAAAGAGACGTAGAGCGTCCGAACAGCGTAGCCGAGCAGTAATCGTTCAGCTCGAGGGCGCCGCATACCTTCGATGTGCCTGCAACCGGCCTACCAGCGCGGCAGTGGCAAACTCAACCGATCTAGAGGGGAATGCGTCGCAAAGGAAGACTTCGGGTGGCGTCACAGGCTGAAGTCGTAAAGCTGAGGTGACAGTCGAGCAGATCTTACACGCCTCCCTCGGTGAGTGCGCCTCTGAGATACGTCCTAAATAGCCGTTCAATAAGGTTTTACATGTAAGTGCGCGGCATGACATCATCGTAGTTAATGTAAACGGATTCAGAACTTTATATATTCAATTGCCGTATTGACATACTGAATTCGTCGCAGCTATTTTCAAATCATGGAATCGGACTGGCAGGAACTCACGAAACTCACCGCGGGACGCCACTTCGTAGTCGAGCGGGTGCGGATCGCCGGCGCCGATATCGCCGTCGATGGCCGGTTCGCGCTTCCGCCGCTGGCGCAGCTCGCTGCTGACGACCAGGTCTTCGTTGCCGCCTTCGTTCGATGTCACGGCTCGATCAAGCAAATGGAAAAGCATTTCGGCGTCAGCTATCCCACCATCAAGAACCGACTCAATCGGATCGGCAGCCAGCTTTCATTCGTCGAGATCGATGTATCTCCACCGGCGTCGACGGCAAGCGAGGTTCTCGACCAGCTCGAGAAAGGGGAGCTGACCGTTTCTCAGGCACTGGAGCGCCTGAAGGAGAGGAAGTCATGAGTGACGAGACTCGGCGTGTGCTCGATCTACTCGCGCAAGGCAGGATGACGGTCGACGAGGCGGAGCAGTTGCTGCGAGCCGTGTCGTCGCCTCGCTCTGAATCCTCGTCCCGATCAGAACCTGGCGGCGAGCCGCGGCCCCGCTACTTCCGAATCACGGTCGAAAAGGCGGCGACAGGCTCGCGCCCGGAGAAGAAGGTGAACATCCGGATCCCGGTCTCGATCGCCCGCAGCGGGATGCGACTGGCGTCGCTCATCCCTGGCTTCGCAAGCGAACGCGCCAGCCAGCATCTTCGAGAGCGTGGGATCGACGTCGATCTGACGAAGCTGGACTACGAACAGCTCGAAGCGCTGCTGAAAGACATGGGAGAGCTCACCATCGACGTCGACGACGGGAAGGAACAGGTGCGCATGCGTTACGAGTGAGGGGGCGGCAGGATAGGCCTTCACGCCGCAGTGCGACCTCGCTTGGGAAACTGGCGCCGCGCAGCCGACAAGACTACGATTGTGTCACGGATGTCGACTCCTCAACCGCCGACGCGGGTTCTCGTCGTCGAAGATGAGCAGAAAGTGGCGAGCGCCCTGCAAGAGGGGTTGGAAAGCGAACGATACGACGTGGTGGTCGAACGCACGGGCGAAGGCGCCTTTTTCCGCCTCAATACCGAGGCGTTCGACATCATTCTTCTGGATCTGATGCTTCCTGGCCGCGACGGCCTGCACATCCTCACGACGCTTCGCTCGCGCGGCGACAAAACGCCGGTTCTGGTTCTGACCGCTCGCGACACCCTCGAGGATCGTGTGACCGGGCTGGACAGCGGCGCGGACGACTACCTGGTCAAGCCATTTGCGTTCGAAGAGGTCCTGGCACGCATCAGGGCGCTGCTGCGCCGAGGCCGTGTCACCGAAGCGCTGCGCCTTCGAGTCGGCGACTTGGAGCTCGACCTCGTCACGCGGAAGGTCAGCCGCGGCGGCAAGCCCGTGGAGCTGACCGTCCGTGAGTTCGAGCTCGTGGACTATCTGATGCGACATCAGGGTCAGACAGTGTCCCGCGGGACCCTGGCGCGCGACGTCTGGAAGGAAGCCTCGCGTACCACGTCGCTGGACAACGTCATCGATGTGCACATTGCCCGATTGCGTCGCAAGATCGATCTCGATCAACCAGTCAAGCTGATTCATACCGTGAGAGGCGTCGGTTTCTCGTTGCGGGAAGGCGAGCCATGACCCGCTGGTGGCGATCGCACAGTCTCCGGGTTCAACTGACCCTGTGGTACGTCTGTGCGATGGTCGTGGTGCTGGGCGTTTACGCGGCGGGCGTGTACACGTTCGTCAGCCGCAGCGTGTCGAGCCTCCTCGACCAGCGACTGCGGGGCGACTTCCAGGTGGCTGCGGCGTCCGTCGATCGGGCTCCGGACGGGCGCATCACCTGGGTTGGCGACGAAGGCGTGACGGTTGACGAGGAAAGTCCGTGGCTCCAGGTCTGGAGCCCGAACGGAGATCTCCTGTATCAGAACTTCGTGGCAGAACGGTTGCCATTGTCCGCCAGCAGAGACGTCGCATCCGAGCCGCAGGATCGGATCGTCTCGTTGCCCACTTCTGCCGGGCCGCACCGGGTTCTGAGCCGCCATGGAAAGGTGTCGGGGCAACCGGTCGTGATTCAGGTTGCCAGGTCCGAAGGTCCGATGCGGCAGGAGCTCCGCGAGCTCGTCCTCATTCTGGTGCTTGGACTCCCGCTGGGTGTGGCCTTGGCAGGTCTCGGCGGGTACTCGCTCGCACGGCGGGCGCTGGCGCCGATCGAGCGCATGACGGAGCGCGCCCGCACAATCACGGCAGAGCGTCTGAGCGATCGGCTGCCGGTTCATCATCCCGACGACGAGATGGGACGACTTGCGACGGTGTTCAACGAGACGCTCGGGCGGCTCGAGGCGTCGTTCGAACAAATGCGGAGCTTTACAGCCGATGTCTCTCACGAACTGCGAACGCCGTTGACGGCGATCCGCAGCGTCGGCGAGGTTGGCCTGCGTGAATATCGCGCCGAAGCCGCCTATCGCGCCATCATCGGCAGCATGCTCGAAGAGGTGGACCGCCTGTCGAGCCTGGTGGACAGGCTGCTGACGCTTTCCCGCGCGGAGAGCGGACAGGCCAAACTGTCGGTTGACGTGGTCGACCTGCGCGAGCTCGCCGAGGATGTCGTCGGTTACCTCGGCGTGCTGGCCGAGGAAAAGGGACAATCGTTGACGGTCGAGTGTGCGGGAAGGCCGATGGGGATGGGCGATCGTCTCGTCCTGCGTCAGTCGCTCATCAACCTCGTCGACAACGCGATCAAATACACGCCCACGGGCGGCCGGATTCGCCTGCGGCTGGCCGACGCGACGTCGGGCCCGACAGTCGATGTCTGCGACAGCGGACCGGGCATCGCGCCCGAGATCCAGTCCCGCATCTTCGACCGCTACTATCGCGCTGGCAAGTCGCACTCGAGCAACATTGGCGGCTCAGGACTCGGTTTGGCGATTGCGAAATGGGCGATTGAGGCGAGCGGCGGCACGTTGAGCCTCGAGAATACCCAGGGCGCGGGAAGCACGTTCCGCATCACACTGCCGCGCGCAGGAGTCGGGCGCGGACATGACAGCCGCAGGTTGGCGGCCGCTGACGCTTGAGTTTCGGGTCTGGTGCCCACGAGGTAATTCGGTAGATCTACCTGCCACGCTGTCTGTGTTTGGAGAGACCATGACGAAGTGCGTGCCTCTGAAGATTGCTCTGGCCTTTTGGTTGCTGAGCGTTTCCGCGGTGCCGGCATCCGCGCAAGCTGACTTCGCGGGAACGTGGGGCGCCCGCTACCAGGAAGACTTCACGGAACGAATCCCCGGTCCGGATCTGGGCGATTACCTGGGGCTGCCCATCAACGCCGCGGCGCGCCAGTTTGCCGACAGCTGGGATCCCTCGCGCATCACACTGCCCGAGGAGCAATGCCGGGTTCATGTGTCGCCGTACATTTATCGGGGGCCTTTGAACCTTCGAATCTGGGAAGAGCGGGATCCGGCCACCGAGGAGCTCGTGGCGATCAAGCACACGATCAGTACCTACGATCAAACCCGCACGATCTATATGGACGGGCGCCCGCACCCTCCGGAAATCGCCGCGCATACGTGGATGGGGTTTTCGACCGGCTCGTGGCAGGGCGACATGCTGAAAGTGACGACCACCCACATCAAGCAGGGATGGGTTCGGCGGAACGGTCTGCCGATGAGCGACAAGGCGACGCTGACCGAGTACTTCGTGCGGATGGGAGACATCCTGACGCACATCAGCATCACCCACGACCCGATTTATCTGACCGAGCCGCTCGTCAAGAGCGAGGAATTCACATTGAGCGCTCGCTCCCTGCCGGCGCAGAACTTCCTGTACGAGTGTCATCCCGTGGTCGAGGTCGCGAATCGGCCCAAGGGCACGGTTCCTGCCTATCAGCTCGGCGAAAACATGTTCCTGAAGGAATTCATGAACCGCTTCAAGCTGCCGGAGGCAGCCACACGAGGCGGTGCCGCGACGATGTATCCAGAGTTCAACCCCGATGCCCAGCCCGCTCCGCCCCGCCAGAATCCGAGGCCGCCGGCGCAGAGCCGGGAGCAGGGACGTACCCTCAACGACGTCCAGATCCAGAAATTGCGCGTCCAGGGGAACGTTTACATGCTGGTTGGTGCGGGTGGCAACACAATCGTGCAGGTGGGAGACTCCGGTGTTCTCGTCGTCGACACGCAGCTGGCTGAGCTCAGCGACAAGCTCATCGCAGCGATTCGAACCCTCTCATCCAAACCGATTCACTACATCGTCAACACCCACGTGCACGACGATCACATCGGCGGAAACGCCAATATCGCGAAGGCCGGACCCTCGAGACCGAACGCCAATCCTGTCCCGGCCGGACTCGGTGGCAACGTGGACGCGAAAACGACCATCATCGCCCACGAAAACGTGCTCAACCGGATGGTCGGCGACGGTCCGCAAGGGAGGCCCGCCGATCTCTGGCCCACCGACACCTACTTCGGTGACGAAAAGGAAGTGTTCTTCAACGGTGAGGGAGTGCAGATCCTTCACGTGCCAGCTGCGCATACGGACGGAGACAGCCTGGTGTTTTTCCGTCGATCCGACGTAATCGCCACCGGCGACGTCTTCCTGACGACGATGTATCCGTTTGTCGACGCTGAGCGAGGCGGAACCATCAACGGAGTCATTGCTGCACTGAACCGCATCATCGACCTGGCGATTCCTGATCATCATGTCCAGGAGGGTGGAACGATGATCGTTCCCGGTCACGGTCGGCTCTGCGACGAGCAGGATGTGATCGAGTACCGCGATATGGTCACGATCGTTCGCGATCGTATCCAGTACATGATCGGCAAAGGGATGACACTCGAACAGGTGAAGGCGGGCCGGCCGACGCTCGACTTCGATGCCCGCTACGGCGCCGATTCCGGTTTCTGGACGACGACGATGTTCATCGAGGCGATCTACCGGGATCTCAGCCAGAAGAAGAAGTGAGTTGGCGTCGGGTGTCTGACAAGCCGAGACAGCGAAAAGGAAGCGGACAGAGAATGAAAACGTTGATCTTCGTCGGAGCGCTCGCGTTCGTGATCGGCGGCACCGTTGGAACCCAGCTGATGGCACAGCAGCAAGGACGGGGACAGGCGGCCCCTGGCGCCCCGGCCGCCGGGTCGGCAAGATCGTTGGCGCCAGTCGACCTGACCGGTTACTGGGTGTCGGTCGTCACCGAAGACTGGCGTTTTCGGATGGTGACGCCGCCGAAGGGCGACTTCGCGAGTATTCCGCTGAATGGAGAGGGACGCCAGGTTGCAAACGCATGGGATCCCTCGAAGGATGGCGCTTGCGAAGCTTATGGAGCTGCGGCGGTGATGCGCATGCCCGGTCGGCTGCACATCACCTGGGAGGACGACAATACACTCAAGATTGAGACTGATGCCGGACAACAGACGCGGCTGCTGCGTTTCGGCGGTTCGCGACCGCCGGTCGCCGAACGAACCTTGCAGGGTTACTCCGCCGCCGAGTGGCTGCGCGCGGGAGGCGGACTGGTTGGTGGGTTCGGCGGATTCGGCGGCAACGTCGGCGCGCCCGGCGGTGGTGGTCGAGGCGCCGGTGTCTCTGCAGCCGATGGTGCCGCGCCGGCCGCGGCGTCGGCTAACCGTGGCGCACCGCCTCCAGGTCGTGGCGCCGCTCCGCAGCGATGGGCTCCACTGAAGGTCGTCACGACGCAATTGCGTCCGGGTTGGCTCCGTAAGAACGGCGTACCCTACAGTGAGAACGCGACCATGACCGAACACTTCATTCGATTCTCGGACGACGAGAGCGAATGGTTCACGGTCGTCACCAATATCGAGGATCCGACTTACTTGAACCAGACGTTTATAACGAGCTCAAATTTCAAGCGCGAGGCAGACGGCTCCAAGTGGAAGCCCAGCCCTTGTCGGGCCAACTAAGAACGCAGGCGAAATTCTTAGTTTCTAATTCGCATGTCCGGAGGGCGACATGTCGAGCATCGATCGACGCTCATTCGTTGGCTTCGGTGCCCTGGCCACTGCGGGAGTGTTCGTCGAGTCGGCCCTGAGCACTGCGTGTGCGCCAAGTACGACGGCCGTCAGTTCGTCGGGTGCCATCGTCCAGACGACGGCTGGACAAGTTCGAGGCCTCCTTCAAGACAAAGTTCACGCGTTCAAGGGCGTGCCATACGGAGCGTCCACCGCCGATACCGGCCGATTCATGCCTCCCGGCAAGCCGCAGCCGTGGAACAGCGCTCGAGATGCGTTGACGTTTGGTCCGCGCGCGCCCCAGAATCTTTGGCGGCGAACCCTCGGAGGTCGCGGCGACCGATCCGCGAGAAGCGCTGGGCGAGGACTGCCTCTGCCTGAATGTCTGGACGCCCAGTCCTTGGGACGGTCGACGTCGCCCCGTCATGGTCTGGTTGCACGGCGGCGGATTCACGAGCGGCTCGGGCAGCTATTCGATGTACGACGGCAAGGAGCTCGCCCGCAAACACGACGTGGTCGCCATCTCGGTCAATCACCGCCTCAACGTGTTCGGATTCTTGTACCTCGCCGAGATTGGAGGCGCGAAGTACGCCAATGCGAGCAACGTCGGCATGCTCGACATCGTTGCTGCGCTCGAGTGGGTTCGAGACAACATCGCCGCGTTTGGCGGCGATCCAGGCAACGTCACGATCTTCGGTCAATCCGGCGGAGCCGGAAAGGTGAGCACGCTGATGGCCATGCCGTCGGCGAAAGGGCTGTTTCACCGCGCCATCGCGCAGAGCGGGTCGAACGTGCGCGGCATCACCCGCAGCGACGCCAACAAGACGGCGGAAACGGTTCTGTCGAAACTTGGCCTCACGACAGATCAAGTTGACGAGCTGCAGACCATGCCGATGGATCGGCTCCTGAGCGTGATGCGCAGCCCGGGCCTCGGCGCACCGGGAGCGTTGACGCTGGGGCCTGTGGTCGACGGTCGCACGCTGCCTTCGAGTCCATTCGAGCCAAGCGCTCCGGCACTTTCGGACGATATTCCGCTGCTCACCGGCACCACGGCCACCGAAGTGACGTTCTTCGGCAACACTCAATTGGATCCGATCGACGACGCGACGTTCCGCATGCGCGTGAAGGACCTGCTCAAAGCGAATGACACCCAGGTGGACAAGGTGATTGCGGCGTACCGGAAGAACCGACCAACGAGCAACAACATCGATCTGTTCCTCCGCATGTCGACCGATGCCGGCTTCTTCCGGCAAGGCGTCGACACGCAGGCGAGCAGGAAGGCCGCGGCGGCCAAGGCGCCCGTCTACGTCTATCGATTCGAATGGTACTCACCGGTGCGCGAAGGCAAGTTGAAGGCGTATCACACCCTGGAGATCCCGTTCGTGTTCGACAACGTCGACGGCTCGCAGTCGATGACGGGAACGGGCAAAGAGCGGTATGCGCTGGCAGAGCGGATGAGTGCCGCGTGGGTCGCGTTTGCGCGAACAGGAAATCCGCAGCACCCCGGATTGCCGGACTGGCCGCCGTTCAACGCGAATCAGCGGCCGACCATGGTCTTCGACAACGAGTGCAAGCTTGTCAACGATCCGGGTGGCGAAGAGCGGACCGCGCTCACGGCGGCCCGGAATACCGCGTGAACGATCGGCGGCTATCTCGCGGTCATGCACCGCACGGAGTCAGGTGTCGAGAGTGATACCTAAACGGTATCGACCTATCTTCTAACCATAGGCAAAGAGAAGGACCACCTTCCGATACCATTCGGGTATAAGCTTTGCGCGCAGTATGGAACTGCACCATCTACGGGCGTTTGCAATCATTGCCGAATCGCGCAGCTTTTCGAAGGCTGCACGGCAGCTGCATGTTTCCCAACCACCGCTGAGCCGCCACATCCATCAACTCGAGGACGAGCTTGGCGTCAAGCTGTTCGTCAGGAGCACGAGCGGCGTCGAGTTGACGAGAGAAGGAGCCCTTCTTCTCGAAAAAGCTCGCGCCGTCCTCGCCGAAGCGACCGGCTTCCTGGAGCTTGCCAGCCGGGCCAAGACCGGCGTCACCAACAGGTTGCGCGTTGGAATGGCCCGCGGGTTGTGCGAGGTCGTCAACAGGATCCGGCTGCACCTGCTGAGCCGCCACCCGGAAATCTCGATCGAAGGCTCGGACATGGCGTCGTCGAGCCAGTACGCGGCGCTTCGAGAGAAGACGATCGACATTGGTGTGTCGCGCCACGTGGCCGACGATCCCGGCGTCCAGTGCGAACCGTTGTTTCACGAACGCTTTGTCGTCGTCGTGAGCGAGTCGAGTGCGCTCGCGAAGCGCAAGTCCATCCATCTGAAGCAGCTTGCCGACGAAGCGTTGCTGATCCACAACCGCGAATGGGCCGCGTTGTCGTACGACAAGATCCTTCAGCTCTACGCGAACGCCGAAGTGACGCCGAACATCGTGGCGCTGCAGGCGGAGCCCGGGGAGCAGGCGTCGATGCTCGCGGTCGCGTCCGGCAAGGGGATTTGCCTGGCGCTTCGCAGCCCGTTCAGTCGCAGCTACGTGCAGGTCAAGGGCGTCGTGGCCGTGCCACTCGAGGAGCCGGATGCGCATCTCGCCGTCCAGGTAGCCTGGCGAAAGGGCGAGGCGTCTCGCGTCGTTCAGCAGTTCTTGGAGTCGGCTCGTGAAACGTTCGGGCTGAACCAACTCGAGCCCCAAGCGAACAACATGTGAGTTGCGCGGCCCCGGCGCGCACGAGGTGAGTCCGGTATGAAACAGCCCCTGACCGGAATCGTGGCGACCGCGCTGATTGTCGTCGTCTCGTTGCTCTTCGTCTCACTGTTCAGTCTTCCGACGTTTACGGGGTGGGTCGCCTACCTGCTGCTTTGTCTGATTCCCATCCAGATCATCACAGTCGTGACATGGGGCTCGAGTCCCGGCTTTGCTGCCAAGTATTCGCAGCCAGCGAAGGGCTTGGTCCTCGTGCTCAACACACTCTTTGTCGGCCTGATCGTGGCGGCATTGTCCCATCAGACGATTGGAGGCGGCATCAGTCCGCCGACGCCGATGCTTGCCATGTGCAGCATCGTCTCGGTGGTGATCACCTTCTGGGCGGCGATCATGTGGGGGGGCTGGCCGCTTACCGCGTTGGTCAAAAACTCGATCGCCGCTGGCCTGGCTTTGTTGATCGCCTGCTACGTCGTCAATTTCGCGCTGTTCCGAATCTTCTTCGACTACGGGTTCATGCAGGGAGCCCCCGTGTACGTCGCGGCGCAGGACCCGCATGGATTGTTTCCGGCCTGGAACGCCCTCGTCTTCTATCTCTCGTGCCTTGCGGCGATGTTCCTGATGCTGAATTTCGATCTCTGGCCGCTCACCACGTCTCCAGGAATCATGAGCCAGCCCCGTCTCGGTGCCGTCTGGACCGTCCTCGCGATCGTGTTGGGCGGCATCGCATTTTGGATTGGCGTCGTAGCGATGGGCATCGATCCGGTCGCGTTCATGATTCGCGTGCCAGTCCCGTTCATCTTCGGAACCATCGTGATTCAGAACATGCTGAAGGGATCGCTGTTCGCGAAGTACACGCAGCCGTTGAAGGGTGTGTTGAACGTCGTCGCCGTCGTGGTCGTCGGTCAACTGCTCTCCCGCTTGTACGGGGCGCTGGCGCCGACCGTCACGGGCAACCTGTCGGCCGGTCCGCCGACCTACGACTTCGAAATCTGGCTGGCGTCGGCGCTGCTCAGCGTGACCTTTCCGTTCTTGATCTTCTACGCAGAGTTCTTCCAGTTCTGGCCGCTTCAGACGGTCGCCGAGCGGGCGAAGGCGGCGGGAGTGGCTTCGGCGTAGGGCCCGCTACGGGACTTCGGCGGGATCGACGAGTCTGGCGTACCGGCCACTGCGAAAGACCAAGGGGGGGCGCGCCTCCTCGTTTCGATACAAGTTGAGGACCCGCCCCACCACGATCCAGTGATCGCCCCCCTCGTGGATGGCCTCGACCGCGCAGCCGAGTGCCGCCGCGCATCGGTCCAGCAAGGGGCCGCCATCCCAGCTCGTAAAAGAGAACAGCGGTGGCGAGGGCTCCCTCCAGCCACCGGCGAAGTAGGTGGACAGCTCCTGCTGATCGTGCTGAAGGATGTTCACGGAGAAGCCGGCCGAAGTCCGAATCACCTGACCCATGTTCGTATTCTTGCCGACACAGAAAAGCACGAGCGGGGGGTCGAGCGACAACGACGTGAACGAGTTCGCCGTCATCGCTCTGATGGCGCCGTCGACTTCGGTCGCGATGACCGTGACGCCGGTCACGAAGTGCCCGACCGTTTGACGAAACGCACGAGCGTCGACCGACATGGAATCAGCTTACCTCACACCAGCTTTCTTGATGATGGCGCTCACGTCCACCGGGTTGATCAAATCCGGGGCAGTCCAGCCGTTCAGATCGTACTCGGCCATGCACTGCTCGGCGAACCCCTTATAGCGGGCGGTCGCACCGGTGACGTCCGCGACGAGGAGGGTCTCGAAGCGGATGCTCTCGTGGTTGCCGAAGTAGTTGCGCTCGTACAGCTCGTGCCGGCCGCCGAACTCGCTGCCGACGGCGTCCCACATCAGCTTCATCAGCTTGACCCGCTGCTCGGCGCTGTAGCCGTTCGAGCCGCGGACGAACTGATCCAGGTACGGCCGTAGCTCGGGGACGCCGAAGTCGAGCGCGCTCGAAGGGAGGTAGATGAGGGCGCTGGCGAGAGAGTTCTCGATGATCTCTTTGATCTTCGGGTAGGCCAAACTGGCCATGACGCGATAGGCCAGGCCGTAGTCCAGGTTTGGCAGGACATAGCCTGGCGTCCAGGGCATCGTCGTCCGGGCCATGGCATCGGTGAGGCCCCAGAAAAGATTGCGCCACGCCAGCACTTCGCCAACCTGCGCCTGCACCCCGCGAAAGTCTTTCGCGCCGGTCGCCTCCACCGCCTTGAGCAGCAGGCCGGCGATGAAATCGAGCTTGACCGCCAGTCGCGTGCACCCCTGGAACATGAACCGTGGCAGGAAGCCCGATCGCGGAAAGAAGTTGTTGACCTTCTCGATGTCGCCATAGGCGAAGACGTTCTCCCACGGGACGAACACCTTGTCGAACACCAGAATCGAGTCGTTCTCGTCCATCCGGCTCGAGAGGGGATAGTCGAACGGTGTGCCCATCACGGCTGCCGTCATCTCGTACGACGGCCGGCAGAACAGCTTCACTCCCGACGCGTCGGTCGGCACGATGCAGACGAACGCGAACGGCTTGGTCTTGATCGGCAGCGCGCCGTTGTTGGCGATGAAGTTGAGGTGGGTCAGACTGGACGTGGTGGCCACGACCTTGGCGCCGCTGACAATCAGTCCACCGTCCGTTTCGCGCTCGACGTGCATGTACACGTCTTTCACCTCGTCGAGCGGCTTGTCCCGATCGACTGGCGGATTGACGATGGCGTGATTGACGAAGGCGACCTCCTCCTGGACCTTCTTGTACCAGGCTTTCGCGTTGGCTTCGAACGGGTCGTAGAACGCGGAGTTCGCGCCAAGGGTCGCCAGAAAGGCGGCCTTGTAGTCCGGGCTGCGACCAATCCAGCCGTAGGTGACGCGCGCCCACGCCGCGATGGCATCACGGGCGCCGACCAGCTCGTCGGCGTTGCGAGAAGGCCTGTAGAACTTGTGCGTGAAGCCGCCGCTGCCGGTATCCGTTTCGGTGGTCAGAACGTCCCGCTTGGCCGGGTCGTGCAGTGCGTCGTACAGCCGAGCGATCATGCGGACGGTGTTGCGGAAGGCCGGATGGGTCGTCACGTCTTTGACGCGTTCGCCGTAAATCCAGATTTCACGGCCGTCTCGCAGGCTTTCGAGATACTCGGCGCCGGTGTAAGGCCGGACGCGAGGTGCGGTGTCGGAGCGATCGCGGCGCGCGGTGGTATCGATGGTCATGGGTGACTCCCCTTGTGGTCGGTCATTCTACCTTTTCAACGTCAGCCGGACGCGTGTTCCAGTTCGGTATAGCCTTTTTCTGCGATGGTATACCTCGGCGCCCATCCATCTCGAAGGACCATCGTCCACCCAGCTCACGCACCGCTTCATGCGCGTTCATGGGCGCAAGATCGCCTGGAATCGCGGCTGATCACGGATGATGCCGTGATTGGAGTTCCGGGAAGTTCATCCGCCGGAGGCTATTCCTGAACGATACCGTGTTCCTTGATCTTGTTCAGCAGCGTCTTGTAGCTGATGCCGAGGAGGGACGCGGCCTTTCGGCGATTCCATTGGACGCGACGCAGCGTGGGGACGATGAGCTCCCTCTCAGCTTGTTGCACGGCGAGACGGGCGACATCGGCGAGTGACTGTTTGGTCGCGCCGGCCGTGGCCGTATCGCCGTTGCCGTTGGCGGGCGCTTCGCGTGCGGCTGTTTCGTGGCTGGGAGGGGGCGCCGGTTCGCTCGCTGGGGGTGGCACCACGTCGACCCGAGCCCCCCCTTCGGATTCGTACCGCCCAGTCGCTTGCACCCGGCGCTCGCCCGTCCGCAGGTCGCGGAGCACGAACGCTTCGTCCTGCAAGATGACGAATCGTTTGATGACGTTTTCGAGCTCCCGGATGTTTCCGGGCCAGCTGTAATTCTGGAGGGCATCGCGAAGCGCCGGCGTCAACGTCGGTTCTTGCCGGTTGTAGCGCTCTGAGTACTTGCGCACGAAGAACTCGATGAGGTGCGTAATCTCCTCGGGCCGCTGGCGAAGGGGAGGGACGACGATTTCGATCGTATTCAGTCGGTAGTAGAGATCTTCGCGAAATTCAGACCGCGCCATCATCGTTTCGAGATCGCGATTGGTGGCGGCCACGACGCGGACGTCGGCGTCGATGCGCTTGTTGCTCCCGAGCCGGCTGAACTCGCCGTCCTGCAAGACGTGGAGCAGCTTGCCCTGCAGCCCCGCCTTCATCTCGCCGATTTCGTCGAGCATGAGCGTGCCGCCGTCCGCATGTTCGAACTTGCCGACCCGCATCGCGGCCGCACCCGTGAAGGCTCCCTTTTCGTGACCGAAGAGCTCGCTCTCGAGCAGGTCGTCCGGCAGCGCGGCGCAGTTGACCTTCACGAACGGCTTCGCACGGCGCACCGATCGATCGTGGATCGCACGAGCCACCAATTCCTTGCCTACGCCGCTCTCACCGCGGATCAGCACGGTCACGTCGTTGTCCGCCAGCCGATCCACGATCACGGCGACATTGCGCATCGTGTCGGTCTGTTCCCAGAAGAAGAACGCGCGGGCCTGGTCGTCGCTCACCTGGCGCCGCAGCTCGGTGACTTCCGAGACGAGCTGCCGCTTTTCGGCGGCCTGCTTGATCGCGGCTTCGAGCGCGATCTCGCCGAAACCGTCAGGGTCGTTGGGCTTGACGACGTAGTTGACCGCGCCCAAGTTGAGGGCTTCGACGATGGTTGCGGGGTTTTCGCGACCGGAGAGCATGATCACCTGGACGTCCGGATGGGCCGCCTTGAGGCTCTTGAGCGTCGCGAGACCGTCCATCCCTGGCATCATGACGTCCAGCAAGACGACGTCTGGCAGCTCGCCGACACGAGCCGCTGCGAGCAGGTCGGCGCCGTGACCGTAGATCCGAGACTGATAACCGCGACTGTCAAGAAACGTCTTCAGGTAGTTGGCAAACGACAGATCGTCGTCGGCGATCGCGATCACCGGAAGTTTCATAAAGGGGTTCTCGACGAGATCTCATCACACTCGCCCGGTCGCGCGCAAAGAGAGGCCGCGGGCTGCCACAGAATTTGCGGCGGCCCGGGATTGAGGGTTGCTTTGGGGGGCAGTGTGTGGAGGCGCCGTGATCGAGGCGCCTTGCCGTTGAAAGCAGCAATGTCCGTACCGCCGGCCGCTCCAAAGGCTCAGTTGCGCAAACGGTTTGTAAGTGATGGAAGGAGATTCAGTACCTGCGATTGTGGCCGCACGTACGGCACGGTTTCAGACGGTTGGCCATTCAGGGGCCATTTCGGCAGGGCGACAGCGGAACCCAGTGGTCAGTAAAGGGTAAGGCGCGTCTCAAGTGGTAGTAATCGGGTACTCACGCTTTCCGTGGCCAAAAGCCGAGCACCAAACCCGACGCCAGCGCCACTCCACCGAGAACTGGTGGGAGTGGGATGGTTTCTCGCTTCTCCTGCTTCAGCTCGAACGGACCCGCATCGACTACGGTCTTTTCACGGGTGAATGAAATGCGGCCGTACGCCAGCGACAACACGCCAAAAACGATGAGGGCGATTGCGAGAATCGTGCGGCTAGTCATGAGTTAACACCTTCTCCCTGTCTCTCTTCGTCGGTTGCCGTTCGAGGGGTTCGATGGCGAGCGCCGTTGCGAGATCGATCTGGTGCTTGATACTCGCGGGCAAGATCTTGATTCAGTTGGTCGATTAACTGCTCCCGGGAATCCTCGCAGAGGTTCTGATCGCGAGCGTCGACGTTCGCCATGGACGGACTCACTTCTTAGTTTTGAGTAACGTGCAAGCAAAAGGCCAGGCTGGGCCCTTCGAGTCACGCAACGTGCGTTTGAGCGCCATGATTACCGCCGATATGGCATCGGGTGTGCACCAACAATCCCCTCGACGCGACTATTAATGAGAAAGAAATGGAAGAACGGATGAGTCGAGACTCGGGCCGTTGGGTGCTCCTGGCTTCCCGCTCGGCTGCTGAATGAGGCGTCGGATAGTTGGAATGTCGTCGATGAAACGACCGGGGGATCGAGAAACCAAGGGGTTCACTAGGGGAGGGACGCATGGAAAGCGAGCACGACCAGGTGAATAGTCAGAGCACTGCGTTTTTGACGGGGCTTTTTGCTGGAACTCTGATCGGGGCTGGAATCGGGCTGCTGTTCGCTCCGAGACGCGGTTCAGAACTTCGACGACAAGTGGCCGATTCCGCTGCGAGCGCCAGTCGGGCCGCGTCGAAAACGGTCGATGAACTGTCCCAGCGCGGTCGCGACGCATACCAGCGGGCACGCGCTGTCGCGGTGCGCGCCGGCGAAGGCGTCGAGCGCGTCGCCAACGACGCCGCAAAAGTCGCGGACAAGGTTCTTTCCGTGGCCGGGGAAGTGGAAAACCGAGTCTCGCGTCGGGGGGACTGACTCTTTCAGCGGTCAGCTTTCAGCGGTCAGCTCTCAGTTGTTCAGCGTTCAGTTGCCAGTTTCAAGTCTCCCTGGCTCGGTTTCGGAAGCCGGAACTGGCCGCAGAAAAAGCGCTTCCGGCTGACAAGGCGGAGCCCGTGAGGGTCGGGCGGTCTCCTCAGTGAGGGCCTGCTTGTCTTGACAGATGCGAACTCCGATGATCTCAGACTGATCATCGTGTCCGAAAAAGATACCGGGACCGTCCGAGCCGCGAACGTACTCGTGGTCGAGGACAACGAGGCGAGCGCCACCGGGTATGCCGAGATCCTTACTGGGCAGGGCTATCGGGTGCAGTTCGCAAAGGACGGTTACGAAGTCCTCGCCCAGCTCAACCAGTCCCACCCCGACGTGGTCGTTCTGGACTTGAAGTTGCCCAAGATGGATGGTTGGGAGGTGCTCGAGCGCATCAAGAGCATGTCGACCGCACCTCCCATTCACGTGGTAGTGGTAACCGGGGACCCTCTGCCCAGCCATCACGAGCTCGCCATGGGACGAGGAGCGTCCGCCGTGCTCGTCAAACCGATCACCGCCAACGACTTGCTCGGAGCCGTTCACGACGCTCTCGCCGCGAAAGTATCCTCCGCAGCCGCAGCGGCAACGTAAACAGTTCACACGACACGCGGGTGATTCCCTCCCGGAGCGGTTCGTGACCAGCTCACCGGATCGGCGACGTGCGCTGATCGTCGAGGACGAAACTGCCGTCCGCGAATTGTTGCGTCTGCACCTCGGACTGTCGGGCTTTGCCGTCGAGGAGATTGCCGACGGACGCGAAGCGTTGCGTCGGACTCGGGAGGCCGCGTACGACCTCCTGATTCTCGACGTGATGCTTCCCGGACTCGACGGCGTCTCACTGTGCCGCGCGATCCGCAGCGATGGCGCCAACCGGGAGACACCGATCCTGATGGTGACGGCCAAGGATGCCGAATCGGACAAGGTGCTTGGCCTGGAGAGCGGCGCAGACGACTATCTGACCAAGCCGTTCGGTATCCGCGAACTCGTCGCGCGGGTCGGCGCGATAATGCGCCGGCATAAGCGCGGAGGCCCAACCGACGCAGCACGGCCGACGGCATCGTCGCAGTTGCAATTGGACCCGGAACGGCGCGAGGCGATCGTACGAGGACAGGCAGTCGAGCTTACGCGCCAGGAGTTCGACCTGCTCTATCGGCTGGCGACGAGGCCCGGAATCGTCTACAGCCGTGCTGCGCTTCTTCACAATGTGTGGGCCGACGATACCTATGTGACGGAGCGCACCATCGATAGCGTGATCAGCCGGTTACGCAGGAAGATCGAACGCGATCCGCAGGATCCCGAGCTGATTCTGACTGCGTGGGGCGTCGGCTACAAGTTCGTCGATGCTGACTGAACCGGTGTTTGCCGGTCGGGTGATGGTGTTGGCGAACCGTCAACTGGCGAGACACCGGGCGGTTGCTGCGGCAGCACAATCGTAAACGTCGTAGACCCCGGCGTGCTGATGACGCGGATCTCGCCTCCATGGGCTTCGACGATCGCCTTGGCGATTGGTAGACCCAAGCCGCTTCCCGCAGCACCCGCGGCCCGCGAAGGGTCGACCTTATAGAACCGATCGAAGACGTGGGCCACGTGTTCCGGGGCGATGCCCTCGCCCGAATCGGTCACCGACAGGACCGAGACGCCGGGACCCATTCGAGCGCGCAACTCGATCGTCCCTCCGGGGGGCGTGTGGCGAAGAGCATTGGCGAACAAGTTGTCGATGACTTGCTCGATCCGACCGGGATCGGCCGAAACCTGGTCGGCAGGCTCTGCGGCATCGAAACGCACGCTCACGCCACGCTCCTGCGCCTCCTGCTCGTGGCGCGCTGCGACATGCTGGAATACGCGTCCGACGTCGAACACGCGAATGCTGAGAGCCGAAACGCCATTCTCGGTACCGTGCGAGATCGAGAAGGTCACCGACGATCCGCTCGAGACGCCGCGTTTCGCGTTCGACCGTTTCGAGATAGCGGGCGCGCCGTTCATCGTCCAGGACCACCTCCGGCATCCGCAGCGTCTCGATGAACCCTCGCATTGCCGTCAGCGGCGTCTTCAACTCGTGCGAGACGTCGGCCAGCATCTGGCGGCGGAGTCGGTCGGAAGTCTTCAGGGCCTCGTCGCGGACCGCCAGCTCGTCGGCCATGCGGTTGAAGGCGCGCGCGACCCTTCCAATTTCGTCGTCGCCTTCCTGGCGCGCGCGTGCCGTGAGGTCGCCATTTCCCAGTCGCCCTGCGGCGTCCTCGAGTGCCGAGAGACGCCGCCGGGCCGGGCCGAAGATGACGGCAGCTGCCGCGACCGTCGCCGCTATCAACAACAGAGTGCCTGGAAGTGACAGCAGCCGGCCGACATCGCGCAGAGCTCCGCCGGGTGGTGGCGGTGGCAGGACGACGAGGCCACGAAGCTCGTTGCCAATTTGAATCGGCGCGGTGACGACCGGACCCGGGAGTCGGGGCCGGGTCTCGTCCGATTCGACATCAGTCTGGACCAGGGCCGATTCGGCAGAGCGTCTGATCTCGTCGGACAGGTTCTCGGCGGAATTTCCTGCGACCTCGCCGCTCCGCATGACGACGAACACCCGCCAGGGGTCCCGACCGTAACGGGACACAAGATGCGCGCCCAAATCGAGGCCAGGATCTTTCGAGAACGCCGACCCCAGGTCGGCAGCCACGGCCGTTGCGAGATTGTTGGGAGACCGCGCGGCATTCTGCATGTTGGCCCGCGCGAACAGGTAGCTGAACATGACGCTCTGGGCGATGATCACGACCAGCACGAAGACGACGAAGCTGATACCGATGCGCCAATAGAAGCTGCGGTACCAACGAGAGCGACGTTGGGCTGTCATGCCGGCCTGCTCCTTGCCGCTCGATTCTCAGACGTCGCGGTGTGCCGCAGCATGCCTCATTCAATCGGAAGAGTACCGCGAAAGTGTGGCAGTTTCGTGAAAATCCTTCCTGTTCGGCGCCAACACTCATTCCATGGTTCCGCCATAGTTTTGTGACATCTCTCCTGTCCAATTGAAAGAGCGAGACGGACGAGTGACCGCCATGCCAGCGTCGCCGCCGAGCGTCGAGGAGTTGGAGGTCGAGATCATGAAGAGGCAGTCGATCGAAGTTGTCCGACGAAATGAACCGCTTCCTGGAAAGGCGAGAGCGGTCAGGACGCTCTCGCGCCGGGAGGCATTGAGCGTGCTGGGCGTGACGGGCGCGGCACTGTCGGTGTTCGGTTGCACGGATAGCCCCACAAGTCCAAGCACGACCACCCCGTCCACGATTCCATCGGGTACGACCTCGGCGTGTGCCGCGACGCCGAGCGAGACAGCCGGCCCATTTCCGTCACTGACCGACCTGATCCGCAGCGACATCCGTGAGGGAAGGAGCGGCACACCTGTGACCCTGACGATCAGTGTCGTCGAGACGAGCAACAGCTGCAGCCCGGTTGCGAATGCCAATGTCGAGATCTGGCAGTGCGACGCGGCGGGCAACTACTCCCAGTACGGCACCCAGACGGCGCAAACCTACCTGCGCGGGATCCAGACGACCAACAACAACGGTGAGGTTACCTTTACGACCGTTTATCCTGGTTGGTATCAGGGGCGGGCGACGCACATCCACGCGGAGGTGGTCCGGAACGGTTCATCGGTGAAAGTCACGCAGATTGCTTTTCCTGAGTCGACGAACGCCGCCGTCTATGCGACCGGTGTCTACACGTCTCGCGGTCCGAACCCTACCTCCAACTCGCGCGACAGTATCTTTGCCGACAGCCTCGATTCGGAGCTTGCGGCCATCTCGGGCGATCCCGCGAGCGGATATGCGGCGACATTCAGAATAGCGATCTAAACCCGGAAGGCACGTGTTCTTCGTGTGCTTTGTGGTTCGTCAATTCGTGCTCGGATGCGTCACACAAGTGGCTTTGCGAATTAGCCGGGAAGTCTGAAGCCCGAGAAGCCTGAAGCCTCAGGCTCAACGAGCCACTGGCGCCTCTGCTAGAATCCGCGTCAGGGAATCGATATGGCCGGAGTATTCGCGCTGAGACTGCGCTTGGGCTTGGTGTCGTTGGTTGTCGTCTGGCTCAGCGCTTCGACAGCCTGGGCGCAGTGGGACCCATATCCCGCGAAGAACGTGCCGCGCACAGCCGATGGAAAGGTGGACGTCAATGCTCCGGCGCGTCGGACGGTGGACGGCAAGCCGGACCTGTCGGGATTTTGGATGCCGACCGGGGGCGTCAAGCACCTTCTCAATCTTGCGGCCGACCTGAAGCCCGAGGAGGTCCCTTTGCGACCTTGGGCTCAGGAGGTCTATAAGGAGCGCATCGAAACCAACGGGAAGGATCATCCCGGCGTACGGTGCTGGCCGTCCGGCATTCCCGAAAAAAACAACATCCCCGACGGTCTCAAGGTCGTGCACACACCGGACCTCGTGCTGTTCCTGCACGAGTCCCGCACGATTTATCGTCAGATCTTCACCGACGGCCGTCCGCTGCCCCGCAATGCGCAGCCGACGTGGATGGGTTATTCAATCGGACACTGGGAGGGCGATACGCTGGTCGTCGAGACCATCGGACAAAACGGCAAAACCTGGCTCGACATGCGCGGATTGCCTGGGACTGAAAAGCTTCGCGTGATCGAGCGGTTTTCCCGCCCCACCATCGGACATATCGACATCGAGGTGACGATCGACGACCCGGAGGCCTACACGAAGCCCTGGACCGTGAAATTGGGCTGGAACCTGCTGCCCGATGCCGAGCTCATCGAAAGCATCTGCGAGGAGAACAACAAGGACCTCCCGCACATGGTAGGGAAGTGAAGCGATGCGTTCTCGAGCCTCCCTTGCTCTGACACTGCTCGCGATTGCGGGACTTCTCGATTCCGCCGCGACTGGACAGAGTACTCCTGCGGCGCCGGTAACCGATGCGATGCTGCAGAAGCCCGATCCGGCGAACTGGCTGATGTGGCGCCGGACGCTCGATAGCTGGGGATTCAGTCCGCTCGATCAGATCAACCGCGACAACGTGCGCTCGTTGACCATGGTCTGGTCGCGTGCGATGACAGCCGGCATCCAGGAAGCCACGCCACTCGTCTACGACGGCGTGATGTATCTGCCGAATCCGTCGGACGTCATTCAGGCGATCGATGCGAAGTCGGGCGACCTGCGCTGGGACTACCAACGCAAGCTGCCCGAGGATCTCGGCAAGTTCTTTCCGGTCCCATCCATCAACCGGAACATCGCGATCTACGGCAACCTGATCATCGACACGAGCGCCGACGACTTCGTCTTTGCACTCGATGCGACGACGGGCAAGCTGGCGTGGGAAACGAAGATCTTGGACTACACCCACGGCGCGCAGCAGACATCCGGCCCCATCATTGTCAATGGCAAGATCGTGTCGGGCCGTGGGTGCGAGCCCGAAGGCGGCCCTGACGCGTGCATCATGACCGCGCACGACGCCAAGACGGGGAGGGAGTTGTGGCGGACGCGCACGATCCCCGCGCCGGGCGAGCCAGGAAACGAGAGCTGGGGGGACGTTCCGTATCTGGATCGGCGGCATGTCGGAACCTGGCTGGTGCCGAGCGCGGATCCGGAACTGAATCTCGTGTATTTCGGAACGTCCGTCACCTCGCCGGCGCCGAAGTACATGCTCGCGGGAAATGGCCAGCAGTACCTCTATCACAACTCCACGCTTGCGCTGAACGCGGACACCGGGAAGATCGTGTGGTACTACCAGCACGTCGTGGATCACTGGGATCTCGACCACCCCTTCGAGCGGCTGCTGGTCGATACCGTCGTTCGGCCCAACCCGAACGACGTCACCTGGATCAACCCGCGGATCAGGCCCGGCGAACGACGGAAGGTCGTGACCGGAATCCCGGGAAAGACCGGGGTGGTTTACACCATCGATCGGCAGTCAGGCGAGTTCCTGTGGGCGAGACCGACCGTGCTGCAGACCGTGATCAGAAGCATCGACGGCGCCACCGGGGCCGTGACCGTGAACACCGACACGCTCTTCACGAAGACCGGCGACCAGGTGCGCGTCTGTCCCAATATCAATGGCGGCAAGAACTGGCAGGCCGGCGCGTACAGCCCGCTGACCAACACGATGTACTTTCCGCTTCAGAACACGTGCGCGGAGATCACGGCGAATGGCGACCGGAGCTCGCTGTATGCGCTCTCCAGCCAGAATGAAATCGCGCCCGGGTCCAACAACGTCGGGACCGTTCACGCGATTTCGGTTGAAACGGGTACGACAGCCTGGAAGTACGAGCAGCGCGCCGGCATGACCTCGCTGATTACCACCGGTTCGGGGCTGATCTTCGTCGGCGATTTGAACGGGCGTTTTCGTGCGCTGGACCAGAACACCGGCAAGGTCCTGTGGGAGACGAACCTCGGGTCCTCGGTCACCGGCTATCCGATCACCTACGCGGTTGGCGGAAAGCAGTACGTGGCGGTCAGCACGGGCACATCGCTGGCGACTGGCGGCGTCGCTCGGCTGACGCCGGAGCTGCGCCCGAGCGGCGGCAACAACATCTTCGTTTTCGCGCTGCCGAACTGAAGCGAGCAGGGTCAGTGGCGGATTGTATAATCCCCACTTCGAACATCTCCCGAGGAGGCTGTCGATGGTCCGGACGGTCGTCGCATGTCTCGCGTTCGCCGCGCTATTCCTTCTTTCAGCTCCCGCACGGTCGCACCATAGCAACGTCGCGTTCGAGGTCAACAAGATCATTACCGTGACTGGAGTCGTCAAGGAATTCCAGTGGGTGAATCCGCATACCTTTGTCCACCTCACCGTGAGCGATGGCAAGGGCGGTACGGTCGAGTGGGTGGCCGAGGGCCGGGCGCCGGGCATCTTGCGCCGCGCCGGCTGGTCGCCGAGCTCGCTCAAGAACGGCGAGACCGTCACGATCGACATGAGCCCCGCGAAGGATGGTACGAACACTGGACTGATCGCCCGGGTGACGAAGGCAGACGGCACGATCCTGGGCAATCAGCCGGCGCAGCAATAGAGTGGACGAAAAGGAGCTGTCCAGATGCACACGATCATCGCTTCGATGCTTCGTGCAGGAACCAGCTTGGGCCTGATCGCGCTCCTTCCCGCAGTGGTCGGCGGCCAGGCGCCGGCGGCCTCGCCCTCCACCGCGCCGCCGGATTTCTCGGGCGTCTACTATCCCGTCCAGCAGGGGCGGGGAGGTGGTGGACAGAGAGCGACTGCTCCTGCCGAAGGCCAGCAGCGCGGAGGACCGCCGCCACGGCCCACCCAATCGGCGCCACTCTCGGATGGATCGCAGGGGCGGGCGCCCAACGCGCCGCTGCTGACCCCCGAGTACATGGCCAAGTGGGAGATGATGCGGAAGACGCGTATCGCCGGATCGTATGAGTTCGACAACACCGCGAAGTGTCTTCCGCCGGGCATGCCGGCGATGATGAACATGGCGTATGGCATGGAAGTGATGCAGTCGAAAGATCGCATCACGTTTTTCAGTGAATTGAACGACGCACTCCGGCGCGTCTACATTGACGGCCGCAAGCCGTCAGCCAAGGTGCTGGAAGATCCGACCTACGCCGGGTACTCGACCGGCCACTGGGAAGGCGACACACTCGTCGTCGAGACCGTTGCGCTGCACCCCGACTCTTTTATCGAGGGGTTCACGCCTCATAGCGATGCCTTGACGATCAAGGAGCGCATCAGATTCGTCGGTCCTGGACTGCTCGAGGACCGAATTACGGTCACCGATCCCAAGGCGTTGACGCAGCCCTGGGAAACCGTCCGGACGTACCGAAAGGCCATGCCCGGCAACGACGAGCTGCGGGAATTTGCGTGCGCGGAAGGTCTTTCGCGCGCCAAATAGACCTCGAAGCGTATGTCGGGGGGCGGCTGATGCGTTCGGACGCTCGCGGGCGTTGTCGAGCCGGCAAGGATGGAGGGCATGTGCAGGGCCGAAAAGTCGGTAACTGGCTGTTGGCACCGCTGCTCGCGTGGTGCCTCTGTGTCGCCGGATCGTTTGTACTGGCTCCGTTGCGGGCGCATCATTCTTTCGGCGCGGAGTACCGATGCCAACAAGCCCGTGACGTTGACCGGGGTTGTGACGCGAATCGAATGGATGAATCCGCACTGCTACCTGCACCTTGATGTCAAGGACGACAAGGGCCAGGTGGCGAGCTGGAAGCTCGAAGGGTATCCGCCGAACGCACTTTACCGGACAGGCTGGAAAAAGGACGTCACCATCAAGGCGGGCGATACGGTGACGGTGTTTGGCTGGCGCGCCAGAGATGGCACCAATTGGGCGCACTCGCGGGAAGTCACGTTCGCGGACGGCAAGAAGTTGTTCTTCGGACCGCCGGCGGGCACGGGAGACGGTGGCGGTACTCCGGCGGTCAAGGTGCCATGATGCGCGGATACTTTGCAGTCCTGGCCCTCATCTCGCTCAACGCGGCGCTGCTGGCACAGGCGGGTACAGGAAGTACGCAGGCCGCGCGGCAGAGTCAGAGCACGACCCCGCGTGCTTCCGACGGCAAGCCGGATCTGACCGGGGTGTGGCAGGGCGGCAGCAGCCGGCGGGGCACCTGGGAGGAGGCCAACGCGGGTCTGGGCGTGGGTGGCACAGGCCGCGACCCGACAGCGCCGGCAAATCCGGCTTCGCAGCAAGTCATCAACGATCCGGCGCCCTACCAACCCTGGGCGGCCAGCAAGGTCCTCGAGTCTTTCAACAACAGAGGCATCGACGATCCGAACGGTCTGTGTCTGCCGCCCGGTGTGCCGAGGGCGAACCTTGTTGGTCTGTTCCCGATACAGATCATTCAGACGCCGCGGCAAATCGTCATGCTGTACGAGTACATGAATGTCTTTCGCGTCGTCCCGCTCGACGCCAAGCATCGCGACGATGCGGTTCCAACCTACATGGGCGATTCGGTCGGGCGCTGGGAGGGCGATACGCTGGTCGTGGATACGATCGCATTCAATGACAAGACGTGGCTGACCGGCACGGGCACGTTCCACTCGGAGTCGCTGCACGTCACCGAACGGTATACCCGCGTCGACAAGGACCAGATCAACTACGAGGCGACGATGGAAGATCCAAACGTCCTCACGCGGCCGTGGACGATTCGCACGACCATGATGCTGCGGGAAGGCACGCATCTCCAGGAGTACGTCTGCGTGGAGAACAACCTGGATCCCGCCCGCTACGAGAAGATGATCAAGGAAGGGATCGATTTCCGCAGGCCCTAGGGCACATTTGGAGAGGTGGCGCCCGGGCGGGCGGCCCCGGGCAGGCCTAGAGTATTTTCGATTTTGATGTAGCGGCCCCAGCCCAGTTTTCGCGTGCGTCGGACATCGGCCGGGACCACCCGGGCGGCCGCGCCGGAACCGCAGTCCTTCGGTTCGTACCCTTCCGCCGCCGCGGCGATCAGGGGGTCGTTCCCACAACATCTGTCTCGCGCAATCACCGCCAGGGGTCATGCCAACAGCACGGATCACGGGGCCGGAGATCGCCGCGCGGAGAACCTGCGGCCCGCGGTTGCTGCGAGCGCGCCCGGCCGCGCCGCACGGGTGGCCCGCCCGATGCCCGGCGCCCGCGAATGCCTGAGAGCTGTGAGGGCCGGGCGCCAGCCGCCGTCGAAGCACGCCGACGTCATCCCGTGCCGGAAGCCGCGCGCGGCGCAGGTGGGGCGTCGACTTCGGTCTGCGTGATCCGTGGCGTGCGCATCAGCTGTGGCGGTGCATGCCACGCACGTGACCGTCGCCGAAGCCAGCTGATAGTCGACGCCGGGGCGAGAGAGTGGGCAAGCCGCGCGCGGCTTCCCGGCGTGCGAAGTTCGGCGGCAGGCGGCCGGTCCTCACGGCTCTCAAGGCCTTCCGCGCGTGGCGAACTCTCCGGCGGCCTTTCAGTTTCGACAACAACGACTGCGGCTAAGTAGCCGCTACACGCTCATGAAAAACGCGATAAAGGCCCGCGCTACACGATCATGGCTGACTCATCGCACAAGGAACTCAGCGCCCAGGCCCGATGCACGAAGAACGAAGGCACGCACGACGATCTGACAAAAGTCAAACTATTGACCCCGACCACCGCCCGCCGGCGCCGCAGGCGGGTTGATGACTGCGCCGTCCCAGTGCTCGACGAGCTTCCCGTTCCGCACACGGAACGTGTCGAAGGTGAACGCCTCGTAGAACTTTCCCGCCTCGGCGGTCGGATCCTGCCGAAATACTTTGTGCACGATGGTGACGATGTCGCATTCCGCCGTCACGACCTCGAACGGATTTCCCTGCGGCGGCGTAGGTCCTGCCGCTGCTCCACGACCGCCCGCACCCTGACCGCGTCCGGCCTGGGCGAGAAACGCGTTCTTGAACTCTTCGTAGTCGCTGACCTTGTTGTCTTCCGCGCGCTTCTTGAAAGCGGGGTTGTGCTGTTTGTAGCTCGGATCGGCGAGCGCAATCCGTGCTTCGCCTGTCGTCCTGAAGAATTCCATCGCGACCTTCTTGTTCGCCTCGAGTTGCGCAGGCGTAGCGGTGCATCCCGGCGTCGGGTTGGCTTGTTGGGCTGGCGGTGGAGCCTGTTGTGCGCTTGCCAGAGCCGCGACGAGCGCTGCCGCGAAGGTCGTCAACGAAGCCATTCTGATGTTCATTGGTCGTTCCTCTCTGCAAAACGTTTCAGGAAAGACGTGCAGGGCGCCCAGTCTACAACCTTTTCCGCAGGACAGCAGCCGTCGGTGACGCTTCGATCAATGTTGATATCGCGTTCTGCTCAAATAGGTATGGACAGGGCGTGATTGGTTGGGCCATCGTAACGCCGAAACACGTACAGGTTCGGAGGTCGACTGTGAGCAGCCTCACCCGATCGAGACTGGTCGGATTGAGTTTCGTGTTGGCTGGGATTTTAGTGGGCCGCCCGGCGGCCGCGCAGCACATGAATCTCGCCGGCTATTGGAATCCGATCTACGACGAGGACTGGCTGGAGCGGATTCCAGGTCCGGATGTTGGCGACTATGCAGGTCTGCCAATCACCGATGCCGCGCGTCTCCGGGCCGACACGTGGGATGCCGGGCTCCTGACCCTCCCCGAGCACCAGTGCAAGCCGCACCCTTCGACATACGGATTCCGCGGCGTGGGCCAACTGCGAATCTGGGAAACGCGCGATCCGGTGTCCCAGCAGATCGTCAAGCTCGACACCTACATCGTCTGGCAGGCGCAGCACCGTGAGATTTGGATGGACGGCCGTCCGCATCCATCCGAAAACGCTCCTCATACCTGGCAGGGCTTTTCGACTGGAACATTCGAGGGCGACGTCCTCGTCGTCCGCACCACGCACTTGAAGGCCGGATGGATGAGGCGCAACGGCCTGCCGCTGAGCGACCAAGCGACGATGACCGAACGCTTCTTCCGCCACGGCAACCTGATGACGCACGTCTTGATGATTTCGGATCCCGTCTATCTGAGCGAACCGCTCGTCAAGAGCAATGGATTCGTGTGGATCGAAAACGGCGATCTGCAGCCGTATCCCTGCCGCCCGGCGGTCGAAGTGCCTAGAGAGAAGGGAAGCGTGCCCCACCACTACATGGGCGACAACCCGTTCATCCGCGAGTACGCCGAGCGGCACCATATTCCGTTCGAGGCGACTCGTGGCGGAGCAGAAACCGCCCTGCCGGAATACGTGAACAAGCTGAGTGCGTCGACGGCGGGGAGCGAGGCACCGCGCAGGTGACGGCATGACCATCGGCCATTTCGCGCCATCGCGTGCGTTGTTGTTGGCTCTAATCCTGACGGCCGCGGCGGTCGCCGTTTCGGCGCAGCAGGGTCAACGAGAGCTGGAGACGCTGAAAGTCCAGGGCAACGTGTACATGATTGCCAATGCCGGCGGCAACGTCGTGGTGCAAGTCGGCGCCGACGGCGTCCTCGTCATCGACACGGGTCTCGAGCCCAATGTGGACAAACTTCTCGCCACCATCAAGAAGATTGGAGGCGACAAGCCTATTCGTTATGTCATCAACACGCATGTGCACGCCGACCATTCGGGTGGCAATGCCAAGGTCAAGGCGGCGGGCCAGGCCATCATCGCCGGCAACGTCAGCCTCGACGTCGGCGGCGATCGGGCCACTGGTGCGACGCTCATCGCTCATGAAAACGTGCTGAACCGGATGAGCGCACCTACCGGCCGTCAGCCTCCCATGCCTTCGAGCGCGTGGCCGACCGATACGTTTTTCACCGACGAAGACGACCTCTTCTTCAACGATGAAGCCGTGCAGCTCCTCGCTCAGCCAACGGCCCATACGGACGGCGACATCATGGCTTTCTTTCGCGCGTCGGATGTCGTGGCGACGGGTGACGTGTTCGTCACGACGAGCTACCCGGTCGTCGATTTGCAGAACGGCGGAAGCATCAATGGAATCATCGCGGCGCTGAATCGCATCATCGATATCACGGTTCCGCGCGACAAGCAGGAGGGCGGCACGATGGTGGTGCCGGGGCACGGCCGAATCTGTGATGAAGCCGACGTGGTCGAGTATCGGGACATGGTCACCATCATTCGGGATCGCGTGCAAAAGATGACCAAGGACGGCATGACACTCGACGCGGTAAAGGCTGCGAGGCCCACGCGCGATTACGACGGCCGTTATGGCGCCGCCACGGGCTTCTGGACCACAGACATGTTTGTCGAGGCGGTGTACAGGAGCTTGAGTCAGTCGTCGGCCGCTGCGCCCAGGCGCTAGGGGCGAGCTGCGAGTCATGGTCGAGAATACGTTGCGGAAGCACTACGCTAATTCTGAACCGGACTCTAAAGAGAAGCGCGACATTCGGTTTGGCGCCATAACGAGGTTTGTCGTGGCGTTCGCGGTCGCGGTCTTTGCCCAACTGCCGATCGCTGCGCAGTTGCCGCCGCAGCCGACTCCACCGGCGTCACCGCGTGAGTCAGCTCCGATCGATCTGACCGGCTACTGGGTCTCGATCGTCAACGAAGACTGGCGTTGGCGGATGGTCACGCCGGACAAGGGCGACTACCCGGGCGTGCCCTTGAATCGGGTCGGTCAGGACGTGGCCAAGGCCTGGAATCCCGCAACCGATGGCGGCTGCGAAGCGTATGGCGCCGCGGCGCTGTTGCGTATGCCGACGCGACTACACATCACGTGGGAAGGCGACAAGGTGCTGAAAGTCGAGAGCGATGCCGGCCAGCAAACACGGCGGCTGGTGTTCGACACACCCTCCGCAACCGGACCGAGAAGCCGACAGGGCAACTCGGTCGCGATGTGGCAGAGGACCCTGCCGCCTCCTGGATTCTTCGGCATCGGGCCGCCGGGTCCGCCGGGCCCCGGTGGCTCGCTGAAGGTCGTCACGACGAATCTCAAGCCAGGGTGGCTTCGGAAAAACGGCGTGCCCTACGGCGAGAAGGCCGTCGTCACCGAGTACCTCGATCGGTTTCCGGTTCCCGACGGCGGCGAATGGTTCGTCGTCACGACGTCGGTCGAGGATCCGACCTATCTGATGGCCGCCTTCACGACGAGCTCCCATTTCCGGCGCGAGCCCGATGGCTCGAAGTGGAGTCCAAAAACCTGCAAAGGAAGTTGAGAGTGGAGAATCGAAAGTTGAAAGTGGAAAGTGGAAAGTGGAGAAGTAAGTGGAAAGCAACTGCGTTGATCGGAATTGCGTTGGGGACGCTTCCGCTAATCGCGTTCTCAATTGCGGTTCGAGTGAGTGGCCAGTCGCTCGTCAGCCCCTCGTTTACGACGGCGCAGGCTGAGAGCGGCAAAGCCGCGTACGCGCAAGGCTGCGAGTCGTGTCATGGTGCAAATCTCGACGATGGGCCGTTTGGGCCGCCCCTCAAAGGTGTCGAATTCCGGCAGGTCTGGTTCGGTCAGCCTGCCGAGCCGCTCTTCGATTACATCAGCGAGAAGATGCCGCCCGCCGGGCCCGGTTCACTCGGCGACGAAAAGTATCTGCAGATCCTTGCCTACATGCTGCAGCAGAACGGCCTGATTGCCGGCGCGACGCCGCTGCCATCTGATCCGTCGGCTCTGAAAACAATGTTGCTGCCGGGGTTCACCGGCGGGCCGAGCGGTGGGCTTGCCGGTGGCATTGCCGGTGCCGCCGACGCCGACCAAAGCTACCCCACTTTCCCGGGTACACACCGGTCACCGACGCGATGCTCGCGAGTCCCCCGGCCAGCGAATGGCTCACGTGGCGCCGCACGTGGGACTCGCAGGGATTCAGCCCGCTCAAGCAGATCACGAAGGCAAACATCAGCGATCTCCGCGTGGCATGGTCGTGGTCGCTCCCAAATGGACCGAACGAGGGCACGCCGCTCTTCCACGATGGAGTGCTGTTCGTGCACGCATACGGGGATAAGGTACAAGCCCTCGATGCGGTGACGGGCGATCTGCTCTGGCAATACTCGCGGCGGCTTTCGAAGGATGTGCCGGCCAGCGTCAAGCGCACGATCGCGCTTTATGGCGACAAGGTCTATGTCCCGACGTCCGACGTCCACATGGTGGCGCTCGACGCGAAAACCGGACGGGTGGTCTGGGATCGCGAGGTCGCGAGCCGAGCGTCAGGCTACGGGATGACGGGAGGTCCGCTGGTTGCCAAAGGAAAGGTGATGGTCGGCACGATCGGACGCGCGGCCGGGGGGAATTTCATCGTCGCGCTCGATGCCGAGACGGGCGAGGAGGCATGGCGCTTCCATACAATCGCGCAACCGAATACGCCGTTCGGCAACAGCTGGAACGGGGTGCCGGTCGAGAAGCGGAACGGCGCCTCGGTATGGGTGGCCGGCAGTTTCGACTCCACGACCGGCCTCGCGCTGTTCGGTGTCGCGCAAACCTACGACACAGGTCCGTATCGCAATCTTGTCAAAGGTCCTGATATCACGAACGACCTGCTGTACACGGACTCGACGGTCGCGATCGATCCAGACACCGGCAAGCTGGTTTGGCATTTTCAGCATCAACCGAACGATCAGTGGGATCTCGACTGGTCGTTCGAGCAAGTGGTGCTGAGGTTACCGGGGTCTTCGAAAATGCTGGTCGCGACAGCTGGCAAGCAGGCCATCTACGACGTGGTTGAAGCGGACAGTGGCAAGTACGTGTTCTCGATCGACCTGGGTCTGCAGGACATCGTGACCAGCATCGACCCAACCACGGGTGCGAAGAACGTGAATCCGAGACTGATTCCTGGCGGCGGTGACACGATCACGGTCTGTCCTCACGCGGGCGGCGCCAAATCATGGCTCCCCGAGTCGTACAACGCCGACACCAGGACGATGTTCGTGCCGCTCGTCGAGTCGTGCATGGACCTCACACCGGTGGCGCCCGGGGGACGGGGTAGCCTCTCCACGGGCGTGCGATGGACCCTGCGTCCCCGGGCGGATAGCGACGGTAAGTACGGCCGGGTTCAGGCGGTCAACCTCGAGACCAGAAAGGTGACCTGGACGAACCGTCAACGCGCGCCCCAATCGACAGGTGTGCTCGCGACGGCAGGCGGCGTCGTCTTCGCGGGCGCGCTGGATCGCATGTTCACCGCGTACGACGATGAAACAGGCAAGGAACTGTGGAAGATCCGTCTGAACGACGTGCCGAACTCCGCGCCAATCAGCTACATGGCCGGCGGCAAGCAATACGTGGCGGTGACAGTCGGCAATGGCGGCGCACAGGTGGCGACGTTTCCGGCCCTCGTGCCCGAGATCAGGAATCCGCCGGATCGGGGAGCGGCGATTTGGGTATTCGAGATCAAGTAAAAAGTGGAAAGTGGAAAGTGGAGAAGTAAGTTGAAAGTACAAGATCACACCCGCTTCGATCGGTTGGTGTTCTCCCGCGCAGTTTTCACTGATTTGGCGAAGATTCTTGCCAGTTCCTTGGCCTCCTGAAGCAGCACCGTATTGTTGATGACGCGCATGTCACGAAGGTACTCCAGCCAGTCGACGCATTCGTCGGCCTCCTCCCAAACGGTCCCAAGCTTCGCTTCGAATTCGGCGCGCGAACGTCCCTTGCGCGCGGCTCGGTAGTTGGATCGGACGGAATTCGCTGACCGGCGGAACTGTGATGCTGCTTCCTGCGCTTCTTTGGTTGCCGGCAATGTTCGACAGAATTTGGCGACGGCCAGTGCAAACTGACGGGTCCGTTCGTGCAGATCTCGCGGCGCCACAATCTCTAGCCCGTTGCAGGGTAAATGCCGCCCAGAAACTGATTTCCACTTTCCACTTTTTCCACTTTCTTGGTGTCTCGATTTTTTGCATTGGACTGGTCTCCAGTCCGTCAACGGCCGCCCAGACCGGTCAGGCGAACGACGACTCGTCGTCCAATCTGCGGCGTCTTCAGGCGGTTCGCACGTCTGGCACGATCACGCTCGATGGCACGCTCGATGAGCCTGCCTGGGCCGACGCGTCGCTTGCGCTCAACTTCATCCAGAACGAGCCTCGAGAGGGCCAGCCGGCCACCTACGATACGGAGGTGCGCGTCCTGTACGACGACGACGCGCTGTACTTCGGTGTGTTTGCGAAGGACGACGACCCCTCCGGCATCATCGTCAACGACCTGAAGAAAGACTTCAACACGTCGAGCGGCGACGGTTTTCTCATCATCCTCGACACCTTCCACGACCAGAGGAACGGCTACCAGTTTGCGATCAACCCCGCGGGTGCCAAGTGGGACGCGCAGATGGTGAACGAGGGGCGCGAAAACAACGCCAACTGGGACGGGATCTGGGACGTCGCGACACGGATCGCAGAAACGGGGTGGTACGCGGAAATCAGAATTCCGTTTCGCACGCTGCGGTTCACCGGCGGCGAGACCGAGGTATGGGGCGTCAATTTCGAACGAAAGCTCCGACGGCTGAACGAGGATAGTTACTGGGCGCCGGTGCCTCGTATCTACGACATCCAACAAGTCTCGCTCGCCGGCACGTTGGAGCAACTGCGCGGGGTGCGCCCGGGCAAAGACCTTCGTCTGAAACCGTACGCGCTGACCAGTGCCAACACGATCGCCTCTCTCGATACGGCGGGCGATTTCGACGCAGGCTTTGACGTCAAGTATGGCCTGACGAGCGGTCTCACCTGGGACTTCACCGTGAACACCGACTTCTCGCAGGTCGAGGCTGACGAGCAGCAGATCAACCTGTCGCGCTTCAACCTGTTCTTTCCCGAGAAGCGAGACTTCTTCCTCGAAAACTCAGGCATCTTCCAGTTTGGAGGAGGGTTTGGCGGTTTCGGCAACCCAGCGGCAGGAGGCGGTGGCGGCGGAACGACAACCCGGCAAAACGCCTCTCAGGAGATGCGGCTGTTTTTCAGCCGGCGGATTGGGCTGTCGGAGAATGGCTTGGTCGCGATTCCGATCCTCGCTGGGACGCGGTTGACGGGGCGCGAAGGACCATACTCGGTGGGTGCGTTGAACATCCAGCAGCGCGAAGCAGGTCCGGTTCCGGCGACCAACTTCACGGCTGTGCGTCTCCGCCGCGACCTCCTGGCGAATTCGGACGTCGGCGTGATTCTGCTGGACAAAGAGGAAAACGGCCCGCACTACAACCGGGCCGCCGGTGTCGACGCGAACTTCCGATTCGGGTTCCTGAGCATCAACGGCTATCTTGCGAAGACCTTCTCGCCGCAGTCGGCCGAGCCGGGCAGCGGACGTGACTACGCCACGCGAGGCGCCATGAACTATCAGGATCGAAAATGGACGTTCCGTACCCGCTTCGACGGCATCGGAGAGCGGTTCAACGATGAGATGGGGTTCGTGCCGCGGCGGAGCGTGGATAACTCGTTCGCTTTCGCGGCGCGCGCTTTCAGGCCGCAATGGATGTCGAAGTGGGTCCGGGAGACGCGGCCTCACTGGCAGTTCGACCTGTTCACACGTCAGAATGGCGACGGCCTCGAATCACGGTACCAGGACTTCCACTGGCCGCTGACGTTTCAAGATAGCTCGAACATGGAAGTGGGGATCAACACCAACCTGGAAGTAGTCCGTACACCGTTTACGATCAACAGCGCCCGTGGCGTCCGCGTGAACCCGGGCCGCTACGAGTTCAACGAGTACTTCATTTTCTGGAACACGAACAGCGCAGCACGCGTGTCGCTCAACAGCCGGTATGCGATCGGCCCATTCTACGATGGATACCGTCGAGCCTACACTTTGGGCCCTTCGGTCCGCCTGAACGAGAACTTCAACGTCGCATTCAACGTGCAGATCAACGATATCAGCCTGTCGACCGGCGCCTTCGTCTCGACGCTGGTCAGCGGGCGCATGAACTACAACTTCAACACCAAGATGTTCCTGAACGCGCTGCTGCAGCACAACACCGATTTGCAGCAGTGGAGCTCGAACCTTCGCTTCAACATCATTCACCGGCCGCTCAGCGACTTTTTTCTCGTCTACAACGAGCGCCGCGACGAGCGCACCGGCGCGCTGATCGACCGTGCGCTGATCGCCAAAGTCACCTATCTTGTTGCGTTCTGAACCAAGTGAAAAGTGAAAAGTGAAAAGTGGAAAGTGGAAAGTGGAGAAGTAAGTTCAAAGTTACGGTCGAGGCTGCTGACCTGCCTGCCTTCTTCGGACCAGTGATTACTGGAAAATAGCGCCAGTTATCATCAATACGCCGGCCTTCTTCGGGCCCTTCGGAGAGACCGGCATCACTCCATCAAAGAAGTGCAGCTCTGCGCCACTGCCAGAAGGTCGATGCTATGTACAGACAGTCGTTGAACCAGGGACTCCGCGGGTCGGAGGTCGCTGGTCCGCCAGCATAGCACCAGGTCAAGCGCGTGCGTTGCAGCAAGGTCAAGGAGCCGTTGCTCATCGCTCTCCACGATGGCCACGGTCACCCAGCCCATGGCACAAGCGTATCGTTGGATCGCCGCCAACTGGTTGGCCGCCAACGGTGAATCAGGACGGGAAATGTAAATTGCGATGCGCCGAGTTGACGGCGCCGGCAGATGGTCCATATCTTCGATCACAGGCCAGACTCTCGTCGGCGCCATTCTGCCATGGCTTCCCCGGATCGATCAGCGCCGTCTCGATGCCGGCCTCGTGCAGCCACCGCAGGATCGCGCACGCGACGAACTCCGGTCCGTTGTCCGACCGCAGATAACGCGGCGCGCCGTGCGCTCACGAGCTGCGCCAGGACCTCAATGACGCGGCCGGACCGAATGCCGCCAGCCACATGAATCGCCAAAGATTCCCGCGTCCATTCGTCGATGACGGTGAGACACTTCAGCTGCTGGCCGTTCGCGCACGTGTCGAACACGAAGTCGTACGCCCACACCTGATTCGCCCCGGACGGCGGGAGGGGGCGTGGACGGCCGGTGGCCACTCGGCGACGCGGACGACGCCGCGGCACCTGGAGCGCCGCCTGGCGCCAGAGCCGATGCGTCCGGTCCGTGCTCATCGCATGGCCGGCACGCTTCAAGAAGATCCGAATCTGCCGATAGCCATAGCGCGGGTACTGACCCGCCAGCTCGCGCATCACCGCGATCGCGGGCGCATCCCGGACCGCCAGTCGCGACTGATAGCCCAATGTCGACCGGGCCACTGAGAGCAAGGCGCACGCGCGGCGGCTCGACAGGCCGCGCCCGTAGGCGTAGGCGACCTGCTGCCGGCGCACGCGTGCGCCTACCATTTTTTTCGGGTGATCTCCTTGAGCACGTCGATCTCGAGATCGCGATCTGCCACCATCTTTTTCAGCCGGCCATTTTCCTGCTCGAGCTGTCGGAGGCGTTTAACATCGGCGGGCTCCAGCGTCCCGTAGTGTTTCGGCCAACCGTAGATCGTCTGGCTGCTGACGCCGTGCTTCTTGGCCACCTCCGGGACCGATTTCTCGTCGGCCTCCCGCAGGATCGTCACCATCTGCTCTTCGGTGAATCGGGTCTTTTTCATGGCTCCCTCGTGTCGTGGAGGGCGCCATTCTCTCAGGCTTCAGGTGGTCCGAAAATCGCCAGGCAGGTCACGAGGAATCAGGACGCTTCACTTTTCCACTTACTTTCCACTTTCCACTTTCCACTTTCCACTTTTTACTTTGTTAGAATCTCCTCGAATGGTCGCTAGAAGCCTCCTGTCTTTAGTGTGTCGCCGCGGTTCTCCTCGTCGCTGCGGCGGCGATGCCGGACGCCCAGGGGCGGCGGGGAGGCGGACTTCCCGCAGTTGTCGGCACCGGGACCATCGAACACATCGTCGTGCACGGCAAGGCGCTCGAGGGCAATCTGGAAGCCGATTCCCCCGATCGCGAGGTGAGCGTCTACCTGCCCCCGAGTTATGCTGGCAGTCCGACTCGCCGCTATCCGGTGGTCTATCTGCTCCATGGCTACGGCGGCCGCGACGACACCTTCACCAGCCGCCTGGCCAACCTTCTCGAAAGCGCCGACAGGCTCGCCTCCGCCCAAGGTTTCAGCGAGCTGATCGTCGTCACGCCCAATGCTTTTACCTTGCACAAAGGCAGCATGTATTCGAGCTCGGTGACGGTGGGCGATTGGGAGGGTTTCGTGGCGCAGGATCTCGTGGTCCACATCGACGGCCACTACCGCACCATTGCGAACCGCATGAGCCGCGGCCTGGCGGGCCACTCGATGGGCGGATATGGTGCGCTTCGGATTGGCATGAAGCGGCCCGACGTGTTCTCGAGCCTGTACATCATGAGCGCGTGCTGCCTGACGCCAAACCGCAATCCGAGGCCGGAGGCGATGGCCGCGGCCGAGGCCATCAAGACGCGAGAGCAGGCGGAGGAGGCAGCTCGGGGACGCGGGTTTGGCCCCTCCACCAGCCTGGCCTCGGCCGCGGCATGGTCGCCAAACCCCGCCAACCCACCGCTCTACCTCGATCTACCAATCAAAGACGGCAAGGTGCGGCCCGAGATCGTCGCCAAGTGGGCGGCCAATGCGCCGCTGACGATGGTCGATCAGTACGATGCCAGCCTGAAAAGGTTCTACGCGATCGGAATCGAAATCGGCACGATGGACACCCTGCTTCCCTCGAACCGGCAACTGCACGACACGATGACGCGGCTGCGGATCCCGCACAGCTACGAAGAGTACCGAGGGCGATCACACCAACAAGGTCCGCGAGCGAATCGAGCGGAACGTGCTGGTCTTCTTCTCAAAAAACCTCGCGTCGCCTTCGAATCCGACGTCGCCAGGGATACAGAACTGAACTTTTTACTTTCGTGCGCGTTCCACAACCGCGCCGCGCAGATAGACGGAGGAAATCCGCCGCGTGTTCGTGATCTCGTCCAGGGGGTTGGCGTCGAGGACGATGAAATCCGCGCTCTTGCCGGCTTCAACCGTGCCTGCATCGGTCAGCCTCATGAAATCGGCAGAGTTTCGCGTGGACGCGACAATGACTTGAGCCGGCGTCATCCCCGACGCGACCATATCGGCCATCTCGATGTGCGCGGCCCAGGGAGTGTTGCCATCAGTTCCCAACGCGATTCGCACGCCTGCCGTATTCAGCTTGGCCAGATTGCGCGCTTGGATTCCGAACGCCGCCTGGGCTTCGGGTCGATCCGTTGCAGCATCCTGGAGCCTGCTCAACTCCGCGGCCGGGATGCTGCCGCTCAACCAGCTCAAATCAGTTTTCACACCACGGTCCGGAAGATTCGGCACGACAACGACGTTCGGACGCTCTCTGAACAGGCCGACGACTTCTTCGTCGATGTCCTTGTCACGGATGCCGTGGGCGAAGGCGTCGATGCCGGCCCGCAGCAATCCCTTGGCGTCCTCCAGCGTAAAGATGTGCGCGGTGACGCGAAGTTGATGCTTGTGTGCCTCGTCGATGATCGCTCGGTAGAGATCGGGTGTCAGCTTCCTGAACTGGCCGTTCCGGTCGTCCACCCAGATCTTGACGATGTCGACCTTCGCCGCGGCGAGCTCTTGAACGGCTTTCCGGCCTTCCGCCTCGGTGGTAATCCAGTAGGGAATGTCGGTGCGGCCCGGTTCTGGCATCGTGATCCCGCGCCCCGCAGTGCGAAATCTTGCGGCCCCAGGAATCGTTTCGCCACGAATCTGGAACGGCAGGTCGCCTTTGTCCTGCCCCAGGCTCATCGCGGCGCTGACGCCCCAGTACCGGTCGACGCCGCAAGTCTTCGATCAGCGCCTCTCGCGTCTGGCTGAGGTGCGTGTGGGTATCGATAATCGCGGGCATCACAGTCTTGCCGGTCAGGCTTACACGCGCCGACCCAGCTGGCACGCGGACCTCGCCAGCTCTCCCAACCTGAACGAAGCGGGCGTCCTGCACGACGAACGCGGCGTTCTCGATCGGCGCACGTCCATCGCCGACGATGAGCCGTGCTCCTTCGAATACGGTGGAGCCGGCCGCCGGTGTTTGTCCACGGACGACCAGGGAACATACCAGGAGCACGAACGCGCCGACGGCCGGGAGCACGTAGCGGGATCCGATTTTCATTCGGTGCATCGCAGCCTCCAACTCACCTCTTCGGCGAGAGTCTGAGAATCTTGCCTTCGTTCCCATCGGTCATGACGTACAGCGCACCGTCAGGACCTTCGTTGACGCCTCGAATCCGAGCATTGAGATCGGTCAACAGTCGCTGCTCTCCGATGACTCGATCGCCCTTCAACACGAGTCGAACGAGCGATCGGCCAGCGAGGGCCGACACGAACAGGTCGCCCTGCCATGCTGGAAAAAGCTTCCCTGTATAGAAGGCGATGCCCGCCGGCGCAATGTCGGGCGTCCAGAAGTACACCGGCTGCTCCATCCCTTCCTGTGTCGTCTTGTCGCCATTGATCGGCTTGCCTGTGTATTCGCGTCCGTACCCGATCGAAGGATAGCCGTAGTTCTTGCCCTTCTGGATGGCGTTGATCTCGTCGCCTCCTCGCGGTCCGTGCTCGCTCTCCCAGAGGGTGCCGGTGCGTGGATGAATCGCCACGCCCTGGGCGTCTCTCACACCGAGCGCGTAGATTTCGGGGCGAGCACCCGAGCGGCCGACAAATGGATTGTCCTTGGGGATCGATCCGTCAGGATTGATGCGCAAGACCTTACCCATGTCGGTGTCGAATTGCTGCGGCTGCGGCCAATCAACCGACAAGATGCCGAGGCCGCCGGGAACCGCGGACGTGATGAGCAGCGTGCCGTCCGGCCCTTGCGTCACCCGCCCACTGGTGCCTTCGGTGCTGAGCAGCACCTTCAAATCCTCGAGCCGGGTGTCATCGGACGAGAGCCTGGCGCTGGCGATCGTGAACTCTCCCGCGGAGCGGGGCGGTTCGGCGGCATTCGTCCCTTCTGGCAGTACGGTGTAGCCGAGATAGATGGTGCGGTTGGCCGCAAACGCCTTGTCCGGTTTCGCTTCGAACAGGCCTTGCCCGCCACGGGCCCACAGGTTGGAGGGCAGTCCCGCGACTTCAGACAAGCGCCCGTCTTTTCCGACGATTTTGATGTGACCTGGACGCTCGGCGACCATCCACCGCCCATCTGGAAGGGCGTTGAACGAAAAGGCGCCGACTAGTCCCTGAGCCACGGTCTCGACTTCGAACTCCGCAGTCCTCGCCGGCCAGGGCGCGCGCGTTTGTCCCAGCCACTGCGGGATCGGCGCGTAGCCGTCCGGCGCCGCGCTGCCGTCCTCGGGCCGTGGCGGCCCCGGCGGTTGCGCCGGCGGACGCGGTATGACGCGCGCGGTTTGCGCTTCAAAGCCAATAGACCCCAAGGTAAGACACACAACGGCAACCACCATCAGCTTTCGATTCATTTGTCCTCTCGTGATGAACATCGGAATGTAAAGGCGCAAAATCGTCGCACCGCCGCCCAAGCGTCGGCAACAGGAAACCGCGAAAGCCCCTGTCGGAATCCAAAACCGGTGACCCGCGGATGGGTCGCTAACTACTTTAAGGTATACCCGACGCGTATCGGGTTATTCGAAAAGCGTCGTCACGCTTTCAGACGATTCCGCTCGAGGGGGTTCCGGTCGAGAGTGCTACGATTCGGCGCGAGGATGCTGACATGAGGCCACCAACGGTGACAGCGGTGCTGCTCCTGCTTTGGGCGACGTCCAGCACGCCGGCCTATGCGCAATTCGATTTTGCGGGACAGTGGAGCCCCCTGTTCCACGAGGATTATCCCGAACGCCTGCCTGGACCCGAACTGGGCGACTACATGGGCATTCCCGTCAACGATGCCGCCCGCCTCCGCGCCGACAGCTGGGATGCAGACCGCATCTCGGTCGTGACCCAGTACCAGTGCCGGCCGCACGGCGCTGACTACTCGATGCGTGGACTGTCGAACATGCGAATCGATCCGGTGATCGATCCCGTCACTCAACAACTGGTCGCCTGGCGGACGCGCATGAACTTTCAGGAAATGGAGCGGACCATCTGGATGGACGGACGACCGCATCCAGGTCCGAACGCCCCCCATACCTGGCAGGGTTTCTCGACAGGAACGTGGGACGTCAACATGTTGAACGTGTACACCACGCATCTGAAAGAGAACTACATGCGGCGCAACGGCCTCGCGCGAAGCGATCGGGCTACGTTCCGCGAGCATTGGGTGCGGCACGGGAATTATCTGACCGTGGTGACCGTGATCACCGATCCGGTGTTCCTGACCGAACCGTTGGTGCGCAGCCAGAGTTGGATATTTGATCCCGGGCAGCGGATCGGGAGAGACATCTGTGAGTATGGCCACGAGGTGCCCGGGAAGTCGGCCGATCATGTGCCCAATCATCTTCCCAATACCAACCCTCACCTCCGTGAGGTCGCGGAGGAATATGGTCTTCCGTACGAGGCGGTCCGGGGCGGAGCGGAAACGCTGTACCCCGAGTACCGTTTGAAGATGCCCAAGCCGGAAAACGTGCCGCTGATGTGCGAGCACTACTGTACATGTCTCAACGAACGAGCTCCCTGCGACTACATACAGCCACGGCGGTAGAAACCGACGCACAGGTGATGGAGGCTGCATGAAAAGCAGGTGGACGGCTTCGATTCTTGTCGCCGGTTTGATCGTTGCGGGCGGTGGAGTGTGGCTTCTGGCCCAGCAGCCACCGCAAAATCTCGACAACGCTCAGATTGACGTTCTGCCGGTTCAAGGCAACGTGTACATGCTCAGCGGTGCAGGCGGCAACGTCACCCTGCAGGTGGGGAAGGAGGGTGCAGTGCTGGTCGATACGGCCTTTGCACCTCTGGTGGCCAAGATCATGGCCGAGATCCAGAAGCTGACGAAAGGGCCGTTGCTGTACATCATCAATACGCACATGCATCCAGATCACGTCGGGGGCAACGAGGCGTTCGCGAAGCTTGCGCCCCAAAGCCGAATCGATCAGATCGGCGGCCGCGTCACCGGTGAGCAGGCGCTCAAGATCATCGCGCACGAGAACGTGCTCAACCGGCTGGCCCTGCCCGTCGGCAAAGAGACGCCTCCTTTGCAACTCGGGCTGCCCGCGGACGAGTTCTTCACGCCCTTCAAGGATCTGCGCGTCAACGGCGAAGCCATCATCGTCTATCACGAGCCCAAGGCCCACACCGATGGCGACAGTATCGTCATGTTCCGCGGTTCCGACGTCATCAGCGCAGGGGATGTGTTCACACCAGGGCGCTATCCGTTCATCGACGTCGAACGAGGCGGGACCGTGCAGGGTGAGATCGACGCCCTCAATCACATCCTGGACCTCGCGGTTCCCGGTCACACGCAAGAAGGCGGAACGTACGTGATTCCCGGTCACGGGCGGCTGTGCGACGAGGCCGATGTTGTCGAGTACCGGGACATGGTCGTGATTGTTCGAGATCGCGTTCGCGACATGGCGAAGAAGGGAATGACGCTCGAACAGGTGAAAGCCGCCAGGCCCTCGCGGGACTACGACGCGGCGTATATGGCGGCCGACAGCTTCGTGACGGGGGATCGATTCGTCGAGTCGATCTTCAAGACGCTAACTACGCGATGAGGCTCGGGGCTGCCTGGGGATCGCTACTGGGAGCTGGGACAGGTGAGAAATCGAATCACTAAGGTCGTGGTAATGGCCCTGATACACAGCCTCTGGCTGATCGCGACCGTCGCTGCTCAGGGGCCTGGCCGTGGAGGCGCGCCGACGCCGCCCAAGACGCCCAAGGAAGCGGCGCCGATCGATCTCACTGGTAACTGGGTCTCAGTGGTTTCCGAGGATTGGCGCTGGCGAATGGTGACTCCGCTGAAGGGTGACGCTGCGAGCGTGCCTATCAATGCCGCGGCCCGAAAGGTGGTAGACGCCTGGGACCCGGCCAAAGACGAAGCGGCAGGGCTTCAGTGCAAAGCCTACGGGGCGCCGGCGATCATGCGCGTGCCAGGCCGACTCAGAATCTCCTGGCAGAGCGAAAACATCTTGAAGGTCGAGACTGATGCCGGATCCCAGACGCGACTGTTCCATTTTGGCGGACAGCCGCCGCAGGACGGCAAGGCAAGTTGGCAAGGCTACTCTGCTGCGAAGTGGGAAGCCGGGCAAGCGAACCTCGTGACCCCGGGACTGGGACTCGGACTCTCGCCTCGCGAGGGGACGCGGTCGCGGTCGCTCGAAGTGGTGACGACCCGGCTCCGCGCAGGCTACTTGCGAAAGAACGGCGTGCCGTACGGTGAGCGGACGACCCTCACCGAGTATTACGATCGCTTCACGGAGCCGACAGGCGAAGAATGGATGACGGTGACGACAATCGTCACGGATCCGGAATATCTCTATATTCCTTTCGTCACCACAACGGATTTCAAAAAAGAGCCCGACGGCTCGCGTTGGGCCCCTACGCCATGCGCCGCACGGTAGAGATGGGCGCTCGCTCGGGTCGCTGCGCTGATGGTCGGTCGCAGGCTGCGCGCTTCACGTTGGGAGGTCTCTGGAATGTTGCCGCTATTCACACGCCCTCCACGTTTGTGGACGACGACGTTGTTGCTGTTCGCGGGAGTGCTGGCCTCTCTGCCAGCGCTGGCGCAACAGCAGGTCGACATTTCGGGTGAATGGGCGTCCCGGATCATGGAAGACCAGACCCACCGTGGTCCCGGAGCCGAGCTGGGAGACTACACGGGCCTGCCCATCAATGCTGCGGCGCGGCAGAAAGCGTCGAGCTGGGATGCCTCGATACTTTCTCTGCCCGAGCACATGGCCAAGCCGCACCCCGCGCAGTACTTCATGCGCGGGCCTGGGCCGAACATGCGCATCACAAAGATCACCGATCCCGTGGGCCAGGTTGTCGTCGGCTACACGGTCGAGGGCGTGTTCGGCCGCAACGACCGAATCATCTGGCTGGATGGACGTCCCCATCCATCGGAGTTCGCCGAGCATCTGTGGGACGGGTTCTCGACCGCCAAGGTCGAAGGCAATCAGCTGGCTGTTACGACGACACACATGAAATACGGCGTCATCCAGCGAAACGGCGTGCCGAGCAGCCCTCACGCAGTGATGAGAGAGCGCTTCATCCGCCACGGTCGCTACCTGACGCTCGTGACGATCATCGACGATCCGGTCTACTTGGAAGAACCGTTCATTCGTACGTCGCACTGGGTGCAGACGTCGAACATCATCCCCGACCAGCGATGGGCCTTCGAGGTGGTTGACGAAGTGGCGGGTCATCCGCGCGGATATGTGCCCCACTATGAGCTGGGAACGAAGCAGAGCGAATGGGCCAGAAAGACCGGCCTGCCGTTCGAGGCGACGCAGGGTGGGAAGGACACGATCTATCCGGAGTACGAGCTCAAGCTTCGCAGGTTGCTCGGCGAACAAGCGTCGCGGCCGGCGAGGTAACTAAGAATGCGTTTCGCAATTAACGCGGAGACGCCGAGGACGCCGAGAAAGGCCGCTAACTGCCATGAAGTACAGCCTCCGCCTCAGCTGGCTGCGAGTTGCCGCCCTGATCGGTCTGATGGCAACGGCAGTCATCGGCACAGAAGCCCAGCAGCCGGCTACGCTGACGGCGCAGCGAACCGACTGGCCTCGAGCGTTGAATGTCGAAGGAATCGAGGTCCTGCCTGTTCAGAAAAACGTCTACGTCCTCGTCGGTGCCGGGGGGAACGTCACGATTCAGGTCGGCGAGGAAGGCGTGGCGATGGTGGACTCCGGGGCGTCCGGCCAGACAGAGAAGATCCTCGCCGCGGTCCGCGCGGTGACACGCCGGCCGGTCCGGTTCCTGATCAATACCAACGCGGATCCCGATCACGTCGGCGGAAACGGTGCAATCGTGAAGGCATCGGGCGGGTTGCGCGGGCCCGGCGTGGAGGGTCCACCGGGCGGCACGGGTCCCCGGCCGCAAAACGTCGGAATCGTGACGATCGCGCACGAAAACGCGTCCAACCGGATGAGCGCCGGCAGCAAGGTGCTGCCGGCCTTGACGGGGGACGCGCTTCCCGCATCCACCTTTTTCACGCCGCACAAGGACTTCTTCTCGAACGGCGAACCGGTGCAGGTGCTCCATCAGCCGAACGCTCACACCGACGGCGACGTGATCGTGTTCTTCCGTGGCGCTGACGTGGTGAGCGCGGGTGACGTGTTCCGCACGGATCGATATCCGGTCATCGACGCGGCGCAGGGCGGCACGATCCAGGGAGAGCTCGATGCCCTCAACACAATCCTCGACATCACCGTTCCCGAGCGCAACCAGATGGGCGGCACTCGTGTCGTCCCCGGTCACGGGCGGATCTGCAACGAAGCGGACGTGCTCGAGTACCGCGACATGGTCACCATCATTCGAGATCGCGTTCAGGACATGGTGAAAAAGGGCATGACGCTTCAACAGGTCAAGGCTGCGCGCCCGACGCTCGAGTACGACGGACTCTACGGTACGCAGAAAGAGTGGACCGGTGAAATGTTCATCGAGGCGGTGTACAGCGATCTCACACGCAAGAAATAGATGCCTAGGACTCGAACAAGCGCAAGAGTGATGCACATGCCGTGTCGTGGCCTGAAACCGGTCTCAAAATTGCTCGCAGGCCTAACACGACTTGGTCAGATCATCGAATTTCGGCCGGAAACCTGCGGCCGCGCCCCGGGGTCGACGGCGCGGGAAACCGCATGTCCGGGGGGCGTGTACAGAACCGGCCAGCTCCGTGAGCTGGCCTGGACTCGGCCCTTCCATGCGGGGTCCCCAACGCGGCAGCCGCGTTGGGGTGCTCGTGCGGTTTCCCGTCTATCGCGTGCGTCGCGCCGCTCCCACGGGCCGCGCCCACAGGCTTCCGGCCGATTAACGCGATCTGACAAAGTCGAACTAAAGGCCCGCGCTAGGAGAGGCCGCGGCCACTCTCGCAGCGTGCTCTGGGCCTCACTGTGTTGGTTGATTGCAGTTACGGGTGTCATGTGTCTTGTTGATGGAGCGGTCGCAGCGCAAGAGCCGCGCGTTGCGCCAGGTGCGCAACCTCCGAGGACGCCTCGGGCCAGCGCGCCGGCGGATTTGACTGGCTATTGGGTGGCGGTGATCACCGAAGACTGGCGATTCCGCATGGTCACGCCGCCGAGCGGCGACTACGCTGGCGTCCCCCTCAATGCGGAGGGCAGGAAGGCGGCCGACGCATGGGACCTTGCGAAGGACGTTTCAGCGGGAGAACAATGCCGGATTTTCGGCGCCGCCGGCATCATGCGAATGCCGGTCCGCCTGCACGTGACGTGGCAGGACGACTCTACGCTCAAGATGGAAATCGACAACGGCAGCCAGATCCGGTTTTTCCGATTCGACAATTCCAGCGCGCCGCCGGCTCAGCCTGATTGGCAGGGCACCTCACTTGCCGAATGGGAAACAGTACAGCAGGGCCAGGCCGTTGTCCCGAGCGACCGTGGCGGCGATCGTGGCCAACTGTCGCAGCTGACGGGGACGTTGCAGGTTGAGACGTCCCGGATGAAGCCTGGTTATTTGCGGCGGAATGGCGTGCCGTACAGCGCGGACGCGACCCTCACCGAATTCTTCGACCGCACATCGGAGCCGAACGGCGATTCCTGGCTGATCCTCACGTCGATCGTCGAGGATCCCGTGTATCTGAACAGTCCCTTCATGCTGACCACGCACTTCAAGCGGGAGCCCGATGGGGCGAAGTTCAACCCGCGCCCCTGCGAGATGACGCCGCCCGTCAGCGGTACTGCGCGGTAGGGCTACCTCTCACAATATTCCAAGCCACTGAGTCACAGAGTCACCGAGATCTCGTGTCGACCTCCTTCGCAGGACGTGCTTTTGGGGCAGATTCTAGACTCGAAGGTCGAGGCACTCTGCCGAACCGCGCGCGTATAATTCCGAGGTAGAAGCTTTCACAAGCGGCGCGAAAGGAGGCGGGTGGCGATGACTCCCCAAGCTCGAGCAGGCATCGCGTTCGTGGCGCTCGCGGCGTTGTCCGTGACGTCGGCGTCTCTCTCGGCGCAATGGACCAACGTGCCGCTCTCCAAGATTCCTCGCACGGCTGACGGGAAGCCCGATCTTGCGGCGCCGACGCCGCGCTTGCCCGACGGCAAGCCGGATCTCACTGGCGTCTGGTCGCCGAAGGACAACAAGTACGCTCGCGACATCGCGGCGGATCTGAAGCCCGAAGACGTTCCCTACCAGCCTTGGGCGAAGGCGCTCTTCGACGAGCGCAAGGACGGATCGCATTCAAGAGAAGACCCGGATGCGAACTGTCTGCCGCAGGGTGTGCCGAAAGCTCACTCCGTGGCCTACCCGCAAAAATTCATCCACACTCCGAATGCCATCGTGGTGGTCTTCGAAGCCTTCACTCTCTGGCGGCAGATCTTCACGGATGGCCGCCAGCCGATTGCGGATCCGAATCCCACCTGGCTGGGGTACTCAACGGGAAAATGGGATGGCGACACCTTCGTCGTCGAGACCACGGGGTTCAACGGCAAGGCCTGGTTGGATCAGCTGGGCCGGCCTTCAACCGACGCGCTTCATGTGACCGAACGATTCCGGAGGAAGGATTTCGGACATTTGGAGTTTCGCGTCACGATCGACGACCCGAAGGCCTATACCCGACCGTGGTCGGTCACGCAGGAGTTGTTCCTGCTGCCGGACACCGAGCCGATTGAATTCATCTGCAACGAGAACAACCGGGATCTCGAGCATCTGCCGGGCAAGCCGTTCCGGTGAGAAAAGACTAATTTGCCCCACGACCGGCTGCAGGGGGATTCTTCATCGCCGAGTCCCAATGTTCCTGGATCATGCCGTTCTCGACGCGCACCATGTCGAACCAGTAGGCCGGATAGGTCTTGCTCGGATCATCAGGGTCGTTGAGGGCGCGCTTGAACATGAAGAACACGTAAGGTCCGCTCACGATGGTTAACGTCGGCTTGTTCTTCCATTCAGCTTTGATCGGCTCGGGCTTGGCGACTTTGCCGAAGAACTCGACGAAGGCCGCACGGCCGGTCGGCACATTCGGGTTGTGCTGGATGTAACCAGGCGCCATCACCTTCTCGGCCAGCTCGACGTGGCCGTACTGCAGGATGTCCTTGAATTCAACGGTGGCGATCTCGAGATTCTTCTGCTCCTGCGGCGACAAGGTGAATTTCACGGCGTTGTAGTCGATGCCATCCGGAGCGCCGCCGGTTGGAATGCCTTTCGTTTTCAGGGCGTAGTCCCAGTGTTCCTGCACCTTGCCATTCTGCATGCGGAGTAGATCGTAGGTGTTGTATTTGTACGTTTTCGATTGGTCGGCCGGGTCCTTGGCCTCGCGTTCGAAGATGAGGGCGACAAAGTCGCCTTTTGCGAACTGGACGACCGGTGGATTCATCAACTTCGCGGGAATCGGATTGATTGGAGGACCGAGTCTGCTGAAAAACGTGACGAAGCCCTGCCGACCGGTCGGGACGTTGATGTTGTGCTGAATGTAGTTCTCGGCTTGGTACTTCGACGTCAAATCGAGATGGCGGCCTTCGAGGACTTCACGCCACCAGTCGAGGACGAATTTCAGATTCGCCTGCTCTGCCGGTGTCATCGTGCTCGATTGCGCCGCGAGCGCGATGCCCATGGTCAGCAACGCGACCATCATCGCCAGCTTCATTTTCAGTACGCTCATGGTCGTCTCCTTTGCACGGGTCGGTGGCTCCTGCATCCAGGCTCTTCAGGAGTCACAAGTCTACATTGGTCGCCAGAGGCTGCAAACGCACTCGCTCGGAGGCAACTGAGCTAGAGTTAGCCGGGCGAGAGTTCAAAGTGTTGCGTGTCCCGGTGGCGGTGATCCTGACGCTCGTGTCGACGGCCGGCTGTTCGAGAGGAGCGGATTGTGCTCGTCAAGACGTGGCCGCGACATCTGTCCAGCCGGTCGACGTGAGCCCTGCCGTCAATCAAGACTGGTTTGTCGATCGGGCCGACGAAACAGGGCTCGACTTCGTCCACTTCAACGGGATGTCGGGAAAGCTCTACGACGCCGAAATCTTTCCTCCCGGTGTTGCGATGGTGGACTACGACAACGACGGCGATTCGATCTCGATCTGGTTCAGGGCGAGATGCTCGGCCGAGGTCGTACGCTCGATGAGGCAGTGTTTCCGCCGGCAAGGGGTGCGTTGTTCCTCGGAGGACGACTCTATCGTAACGACCTCGACGTTCGAGCGGACGGCAGGGGCACGATGCGGTTTACGATGTCACGACCACCAGTGCCATTACCTCGCGCGGCTACGGCATGGGCGTCGCGACGGGGGACTACAACAACGACGGGTGCGTCGATTGTATCTGACGAACCTCGGGCCCAATCAGCTGCTTCGCAACAATTGCGATGCGACGTTCACAGATGTCTCGAAGCAAAGCCGGACCGATGACGCGGCTTGGTCGGTGTCGGCGGCTTTCCTAGACTTCGATCGTGATGGCTGGCAGGACTTGTATGTGGGCAACTACCTTCGATACACCGTCGAGAGTGACGTGGCGTGTGCCAGCTGGGCAGGCAAGCCCGACTACTGTCCACCTCAAAGCTATCCAGCAGAGTCCGATCGCCTGTACCGCAACAACCGGAACGGCTCGTTCACAGATGTGACGGCCACGGCACTCGTGGGCGGTCAATATGGTCCTGCGCTGGGCGTGGTGACGGCCGACTTCAATGCCGACGGCTGGGTCGACATCTATGTCGCCAACGACGGCCAGGAAGATCTGTTGTGGATGAATCAGCGAAACGGGACGTTGAAGAATACGGCCCTTCTCGCCGGCGCGGCGCTGGCGAGCAATGGCAAGGCGACGGCCAGCATGGGCGTGGATGCAGGCGACTTCGACAACGATGGTGACGAAGATCTGTTTCACGCCAATCTCACGGGCGAGGGACACACGCTGCTCGCCAACGATGGGTCCGGATCGTTCGACGATCTCACGCGCGAGAGCGGGTTGGCCAGAGCAGCCTGCCGTTCACGGGATTCGGCGCGGCCTGGATCGACTTCGACAACGACAGTGGCTCGACCTGCTGACGGTCAACGGCGCGGTCCGGCTCTTCGAAACGGTGACCGGCAAAGACGACAAGTTTCCGTTTCGTCAGCATCCGCAGCTGTTTCGGAACTTGGAGGCGATCGGTTCGAGGAGGTGACCAATCGAGCGGGAGCCGTGTTCCGACAGGCGATGGTAGGCCGCGGCGCTGCGTTCGGCGACGTCGACAACGATGGAGACACCGACGTGCTCGTGGGGAACAATAGCGGGAGAGTGCAGTCTGCTCGTCAATCAGATCGGCAATCGTCACCATTGGATTGGCCTGAGGCTTCTCGGCAAGGCCGTGCAAAGCGCAGTGGCGGGCGCCGCGAACCGGCAAGAGACTGCGACATGGTCGGGGCCCGCGTCGCTATCGTTCGTGCGGACGGTCGAACGTACTGGCGCCGCGCCCGAACCGACGGCAGCTATGCGTCCAGCAACGACCCGCGGGTGCTGGTCGGCCTCGGAGAGTCGGCCGAACCGGTGGGCGTGCGGGTCACATGGCCCGACGGCCGAGACGAGGAGTGGGCGCGGGTCGACATCGATCGGTGGATGACACTTGCCCGAGGCGGCGGATCCGCCGTAGCTTCTGAGAGTCGGTTCCGAGCTGAGGCTGGAGGACGCCGCGGCCCGTGAAGAAGAGTGGCCAGTGATGCGATTCCGACATGTCTTTCGCGCTTCACCTGCGCGGTGTCCGCCGCTGTGGTTGCGGCTGCACTCTGCTTCACCGCGTCGTTGCAGACGGCCCAGCTGTCGCCAGGTGGATCGACCGACGAGGTGACGCTGCGCATCATCGTCGTGAATACGCGTGACGAGGCCGCCGCCGTTCTCGAGCGACTGGAGCGAGGCGCGAACTTCAGCGACGTGGCACGACGCGAGTCGATCGACCCCAGCGCCAGGAATGGCGGCTTCCTGGGACGGCAGTCCCTGGCGTCTCTGAGGCCGGAATTGCGCCGCGCGCTCGAGGGGGTCGGCCTTGGTCAACTCAGTTCCGTCGTTCAGATCCCGACCGGCTTCGCGGTATTGATGGTCACTGCGGGCGACAGCGCCGGCGCTGGACTCGCCGCGAATACCGGAAGCGTGACGGCCCTGGAGGCGCGTGGCAGCGTGAAGTTCATGCTCGGCATCGATGGGCTCTCTGAAGCCGATTCGGTCCTGGACCAGTTCACGAAACCCGCCGATTGGAATCAGGACCCCGTCCTGATTTGCAATGCCCGGAAGGCTTCGCTCTCCGCGATGGAAAGCTCCCTCGAGGCGTTTCTGGCTCCTGACGAATGAATCCGCGCGTGCCGCCCGACCGCCGTTCGACATCGTCCAGGCCCATGTCGGGCTTGCCCAGCTCACACATACGAAGGACGTATGGGGCCGGCTGTCGAGCAATTCCTGCGGGCGCATCAACTGGCCGTGGCGACGGTCGCCGCCGCTGGCACGTATCTCGACGAGGCGCTCGGCATTGCGTATCTGCACAAAGCCGAGATGGACAGTGGCGTCTATCGGTCGCCGGGCGATTATGTCTGTTCCGATGCCCCATGGTCGTGCATACGCGAAGACGACTGATGCAGAGAAAGCGGTGGAGCACTTCCTGCGATACCTCAAGGAGCGCCCGGAGGAGCTCGAGGTGAAATGGCTGCTCAACCTCGCGTATATGGCGGTGGGAGGCTACCCTGACAAGGTCCCACGCGAGCACCTGATTTCTCCAGCGGCCCTGGCATCGGCTGAAGATGTGGGTCGGTTCCGCGATGTGGCACCGCAGGCAGGGCTCGCGACCATCGCGTCAGCCGGCGGAGGGATCGTCGACGACTTCGACAACGACGGCCATTTCGACGTGGTCACATCGAGCATGGACAGTTGTGCCCGATGTCGTTCTTTCGCAACAACGGTGACGGGACGTTCATCGAACGAGGCGTGCAAAGCGGTTTCGCCAATCAGTTGGGCGGACTGAATCTCGTTCCAGGCCGACTACAACAACGATGGCTGCCTGGACATCCTGGTGATGCGGGGAGGCTGGCAGCTGCCGCAGCGCCGTTCGCTTCTGCGCAACAACTGCAACGGCACCTTCACCGACGTTACAGCGGAGAGCGGGCTGGCTGTTCCGGCAACGAGCTCGCAGAACGCGGTCTGGACCGATATCGACAACGACGGATCCTAGGATCTGTTCGTCGGCAACGAGGATACGGTCGGCACAGCTTTTCCTGAACAAGCAGAAACGGCAGGTTCGAGAACATCTCGCGCGCTGCCGGTGTCGACCGCGTGATGTTCACCAAAGGCGTTGCCGCCGGCGACTACGACAACGACGGGTATCCCGACCTCTACGTCTCGAACTTGAACGGCCGAAATTTTCTGTATCACAACCGCCAAAACGGAACGTTCGCAGAGGTTGGCCGAAACAGCCGGCGCGCCCGGGCCCGGCCGCGGCTTTGCCACGTGGTTCTTCGACTACGACAACGACGGCTGGTGAGGATGTGTTCGCGACGAGTTACTACATTTCGGTCGAGGAGTCCGTGCGCACCTACCTGGGGCTGCCGCATAACGCGACCACATTGAAGCTGTACCGAAATCAGGGCGATGGAACATTTTCGGACGTCACGGCGCAGGTTGGTCTCGACAAGGTGTTCATGCCGATGGGCGGCGAACTTCGGAGACATCGACAACGACGGCTTCCTCGACATGTACCTCGGGACCGGCAGCCCGTCGTATGGGTCGCTGCTCCCGAACGTCCTGTTGCGCAATCGGGCGGGACGGTCGTTTGTCGACGTCACCGCTTCGTCCGGGCACCGGGGAATTGCACAAAGGCCATGGCATTGCCTTCGCCGATCTGGACAATGACGGCGACGAGGACATCTTCGAAGAGCTTGGCGGATCGACTCCCGGCGATGCGCATGCGGCGCGACTGTTCGAAAACCCCGGGCACGGTGCCGACTGGATTAATGTGCGCCTGGTCGGAGTCAAGACCAACCGGGGCGCCATAGGCGCTCGAATCAAGGTGACGGTGGAAAACGAGGGTCTCGGTAAACGGTCGATCGACCGAACGGTCGGCAGCGGCGGATCGTTTGGTGCGTCGCCACTTCAACAGCACATCGGCTTGGGCAAATCGGCGCGAATCGTCGACCTGGAGATTCAGTGGCCGGCGAGCGGGACCCGGCAACGTTTTCAGGATCTCAAGAAGAATCGATCACTCGAGATCAAGGAACGGAAGCGTACGTTTGGGCGCGGCCGAATCGGCTGGGAGGGAGTGGAGGGGACCGATGACGAGCCGAGCAAACCCTGCTCGACCACGTTGCGAAATTGGTTGTAGCGCAGCCCTTCCGTTTTCGCTGAAGCTTCGGCGGACCGCCGGAGCCTCGGCGGAGGCTGGTCAGGGCTGCCCCACGGCCGATTGCCTGCGCTACGACAGGCCGCGGCCAATTAGGCAACGCGGTTAGGGTCGCCGCGCTCCTGTGCTGGCAGATCGTGATTTCCGCGCTGGTGCGACCGCTCACCGCTCAGGCTGATCGAGAGTATCGCGTGGTCGGCATGGTGTTGAGAGTGGATGGCGCGGAGAAACGCGTCATCGTGTCGCACGACCGCATTCCTGATTTCATGGAGGGAATGATCATGCCGTTCGCCGTCCGGGACGGCGGAGACCTGGATGGGTTGGTGCCTGGAGCCATCGTCGAGTTCACGCTCGTCGTGACTGCGGCTTCGTCATACGCGAAGAGTTTTGAGGTTCGGCGATACGAGAGCGTGGAGCAGGATCCGTTCAACGCGAGTCGGCTGGGGCTCTTGAGGCGGTTGAATGACGGCTCGCCTGCTGTGCCTCCGGTGAAGATCGGTCAGGTGGTGCCTGACTTCACTCTGACCAACCAGGTGAACCAGAAGATATCGCTCTCGAATTTCCGCGGAAAGATTGTGGCCTTGACGTTCGTCTACACGAGCTGCCCACTCCCGCAATTCTGCCTGCGGACCGCCAACAATCTCGACGTGCTGCAGAGGCGGTTTCCTCGAGAGCTCGGCCGGGACCTGATGCTGCTCACCGTTACCTTCGATCCGTTGCGAGACCGGCCGGAAGTGCTCGCCCAGTATGCGAGCCAGTGGAAGGCCGACCCGCGGACGTGGTCCTTCCTGACAGGCGATGCGAGCGACGTGCGGCGCGTCTGTCAATTGTTCGGTTTGGACTTCTTTCCGAACGAAGGCTCGTTCGACCACTCGTTGCGCACGGCCGTCATAGACCGGCGAGGCGTGCTGGCCGCAAACATCGAAGGTAACCAATTTACGTCCCGCCAGCTCGGTGATCTCGTGCAGACTGCGCTCGCGACGGGCCAGGCAAAATGACCTCGCCCGCCAGGCTTGTGCGTGGGATGGCGTTCGTCCTGCTCCTAGCCTGGCCGGCTGCCTGCAGGCGCGCCGAATCGGTCGATCGCTCGAAGCTCTTGCCAGTACCGCTTCCTGATCTCTCCGGAATGGAACGGACGGCACAGGTTCAGGTTCAGGAGCGCCATTCGTCGCTGACTGGGATGATCGCCGGTCCGGGACGGTCTCCAGCCGACATGGGCGCCGCGTCACGGAGATACCGGCACCGTTCTCATGGCTGCCGAGCTCAACGACTCGGCCGAGGCCTGTTTTCTCAATGCGATCGCTCTGGCGCCAGGCGACCCACGGTGGCCGGACCACCTGGCGCATCTGTACCGACGCAACGGAGACCTCGCCCGGTCCACCGCCTATTTCGAGCGCGCCGTCTCCATGCAGCCAGAGAACGTCGCTGCGCTCTGGTGGCTCGGATCGGTTCAGCTCGAACGTGGCCGTGCAAGCAACGCGGAGCCGCTCTTTTCGAAAGCGTTTTCGTTGCACTCAGACTCCTGGCAAACGTTGTAACGGTCTGGGTCGCACGGCGCTTGCGCGAAAGAACTACGCGGTGGCGGCCGAGTATTTCGAGCGCATGCTGGCCATGAATCCTCGAGCGCAGGCCGCTCACTATCAACTCGGTCTCGCGTACCGCGGTCTCGGGCGATTGGAGGAAGCCGAGACTCACTTGCGGCAGCGGGCTACCGAAGAGGTCGTGCCGCCGGACCCGCTGATGGCAACGCTCGACGGACTGCTGCAGACTTCGGTCGCGTACCATAGCCGCGCGGTCCAAGCGAGCCGAGCGGGCGATTGGACGAAAGCGGTGGAATATTTTCGCAAGGAGGTCGAGCTCGACCCGCGGAACGCGACGGGGTGGCTCGATCTCAGTGTTGCGCTGTATCGAAGCGGCAGGGCGACCGAAGCGTGGGAGCATGTTCAACGAGCGTTGCAGATGTCTCCACGGTACGCGCGAGCTCACTATGTCGCGGGCAGTTTACTGGCGCTGAACGGACGCGATCAGGAGGCGATTCAGTCGTTCACGGCTGCAGCCACCTCCGAGACCAACTTCGTCGAAGCTCATCTCAGCCTCGCTCACGCCCTTCAACGGGTCGGACGCGACAACGAAGCGCACGGGCAGTTTCAGCAGGTCTTGGCTCTCGTGCCAACCGACTCGGACGCTCAGTTTGGTGCCGCTGTCACATCGATCCGGTTGGGACGTCATCAGGACGCGCGGGCGCGCCTGACCGGAGGCGCCGCCGCCCATCCCGATGAGTCGCGTTTCATACACGCGCTGGCTCGCCTGATGGCCGCCGCTCCCGACGCTCGCGTTCGCGATGGACGACGGGCTCAGTCGGTCGCAGAAACGCTTCTCGAGGCCCAGCCGACCGTCGACAGAGCCGAGACCCTCGCCATGGCACTGGCGGAAGTCGGGCGGTTTGAAGAAGCGGTCGCGTGGCAGCGACACGCGATCGAGGAAGTTCAGCGGGGTGGCAGCGCGACTCTCGCCCAGGAGATGGAAGGCAACCTCAAACTGTACGAGCGAGGCAGGCCTTGTCGCACGCCGTGGAGGACCACCGATCCGATCTTCCATCCGCGTCCGCCGGCATCGCCAGCGAGCTAGCCAGGGCGGGCCGAGTACCCATCGGGCCACGCGGCCGTTACTAAGCCGGTATAGGTCCTTTCGATCTCAGTATCGAAGACGTCGTTTTAACCAAGTTTTTGTATTCACGTGTATTGTCTCCCTCGACCTGCCCGTTTAAGGCGCGATTGCACGTTGACTCCGGCGTTACATGTCCCTAACATTCGGCGCATTCGCGAAGAAAGCTGCGACATCAAAGCGGAAAAGACCAGACATCATGGCGGCAGTCTGGTGAGCCCTCGGAAGGTCGACTGAAGGAGGCGTAGCATGCGTGTCTTGATCAAGGCTGTATTTGCGCTCTCTTGTCTGCTCGTGATCCCGTCGGCGGCGTTCGCCCAGGGAGCAATCGCCGGCCAGGTGAAGGATGCCTCCGGCGCAGTGCTGCCCGGCGTCACCGTCGAAGCGTCGAGTCCGGTGCTGATCGAGAAGACGCGCACTGTTGTGTCTGATGGTTCGGGCAATTACAGAATCGAGGACCTGAGGCCCGGCACCTATTCGGTGACGTTCACACTGACAGGCTTCAGCACCGTGAAACGGGACGAGCTCCTGGTGTCGGGGTCGGCCGTGATCACGGCTGATGCGACGTTGCGCGTCGGCGCCGTGACGGAGACGATTACGGTCACAGGCGAATCACCGATCGTCGACACGTCCAACACCAGGAAGCAAGTCGTGCTGGATCACGACGCGGTCCAGAACCTGCCAAGCTCGCGTCAGTACTTCACGCTGGCGCGGATGGCGGCTGGTACCGTTGGCGGCGGCGCTGACGTCGGCGGGAGCGCGGGCATCGCGGACGTCGGCCAAAGCATCACGGCACACGGCAGCAAGGCTGTCGATCAGCGGGTGATGCTGAACGGCGTCAGCATCATGACGCTGCAGGCCGGCGGCAACATCGGCGGCCAGCAGCCCGACGTGGGATCCGCATCCGAAATCACCGTCGACACCTCGTCGCTTTCCGCCGAGGGGCCGACGGGTGGAGTCCGCATCAATTTCATCCCGAAGGATGGCGGAAACACCTTCGGCAATTCGACGTTCTTCACATTCGCGAACGAGTCGATGCAGGGGACCAACTACACGGACGAGCTCAGGGCCCGGGGGTTGGCGACGCCGACCAAGATTCACAACAACTGGGATTTGAACGAGTCTGTCGGCGGTCCCATCAAGAAAGACAAAGCGTGGTTCTGGTTCTCTACGCGCTTCAATCGTGCGAACGCGTTCGCTGGGGTCTTTGAGAACAGGAACGCGTTCAACCCGAACGCGTGGACGTACGTGCCAGACGAGAGCGCTCCTGCGGAGAACCACGGCGAGGTGCAGCAGAACAACCTGCGCATCACCTGGCAAGCGGCGCCCAAGATCAAGGTCGCCTTCGAGCAGAAGGTCGATACATTTTGCAACTGCCCGTATCAAGCCGGGGCAATTGGTGGTAATAACGGTCCCGTGCCGTTCACGCAGGCCGCTCCCGAGGCCGCCCGCGATCGGCGGTTCCCGCGCCTCCGTCAGGAGCACATCGAATTCACCTCACCGGTCACCAGCAAGCTGCTGCTCGAATTCGTCGGCATGCACTTGTTCGAGCGCTGGGGCAACATGGACCTGCGGTCGACGGAGGACGGCGGCTCGCTCGACGACTCTCAGGCGGCGGCGATTGGGCAGATGATCTCGGTGGCCGATCAGTCGAACGGCCGGGTGTACCGCAGCTACGCCTCCACTGGGGCCGGCGGGCTCAACAACACCCTCGTTCCCAACTACACCTACCGCGTTGCGGCGTCTTACGTCACCGGCACGCACACCTTCAAGACCGGCTGGAACGACACGTTTGGGTACCAGGAGACATACAACTACGCGTACCAGCCGATCAGCTACACGTTCAACAACGGGACTCCGACGTTCGTGACACAGTACGCGCAGCCATACACCGCGCGCAGCGAAGAAAACCACGACCTCGGCATCTTCGCGCAGGACGTCTGGAAACTGAGTCGCGCGACGGTCACGGGGGCGATCAGGTACGACTGGTTCAAGACATCGTTTCCGGAGCAGACGATCGGGCCAGGCCCCGCATTGGTCGGCCTTCAGGACCGAAACATCACCTTCCCCGCGCAGGACAACACCAACTGGAAGGACATCACGTATCGATCGGGCGTCGTCTTCGACCTGTTCGGCGACGGCAAGTCGGCGGTGAAGGTGGCAGCGAATAAATATTTGCTCGGGCAGACACTCAATGCTTTGGGGGGTGCTACGACAAATCCCCTCAACGCACTGCGAACGTTCACTACCCGCAGCTGGGCCGACTCGAACGGCAATTTCGTCGTTGATTGCAACCTGGCGAATAGAGCTGCGCAAAACCTGACGGCGGGCGGCGGCGACAACTGCGGCCAGGTCGCCAATCTCGACTTTGGCACCACCTTTCCTGGTGCGACGTTCGATCCGGATTTGCTGACCGGTTGGGGACACCGGGCGAGCAACTGGGAATTCTCGGCGGGCATCCAGCAGCAGCTTCACCCGCGCATCGCGCTGGAAGTCGGCTACTACCGGCGCATCTGGCAGAACTTCCCGGTCGTCGACAACGTCTTGGCAGCCGCCAGTGACTTTCAGGCAGTTCACCATGACCGTGCCGACCGACGCGCGGCTGCCCGATGGCGGCGGCAACTCGTTGAGCTACTACAACATCAATCCCGAACAGGTTCGGCTTGACCCAGAACAACTACACGCTGTCGGACAAGTTCGGCAAGGTGTACCGAACACTGGAACGGCTTCGACATCAGTGTCAATGGCCGCCTCGCCAATGGTCTCCGGTTCCAGGCTGGGACCGGCACCGGGCGTACGTTAGCCGACAACTGCGAGGTCATCGCGCAGTTGCCGGAAATGCTGACGTGGGGCGCCACCAACGCGGCCGCCGTCCTGGCCACTCCGGGCCCACAGCTCGCGCGAGAGTTCTGCCATCTCCAAGAACCGTGGCTGACGGGCTTCAAGGGACTGGTTTTCTACACGATTCCAAAAGCGGATGTGCAGGTCGCGGCGACATTCCGCAGCGTGCCTGGCGTCACGAACACCAACGGCGCCGGCGCCGGTGGCGTGCAGCCGTCCGGTCTGGCTGCGAATTTCGTGGCGACCAACGCATATCTCGGCGCGAACTCAAACCTCGGACGGGCGCTTTCCGGCGGCGCAGCCCAACACCCAGCTGCAGATCGTCAATCCGGACACGTTGTACCTGGATCGCGACCAGCAGCTTGATTTCCGTGTCGGCAAGGTGTTCCGGTGGTCCGGAACCAGAACGGCGATCAACTTCGACATCTACAATGCGCTGAACCGCAGCACCATCCTGACGGCAAACCAGACGTTCGGGACATGCCTGGCTGGCGCCGACGGCGATCACCAATCCGCGCCTGTTCAAGGTCAGCTTCACGATTGATATCAGGTAGTCGCCGAGACATGCATTGGCGCTGAGGGATCGGACCCCAAGAGGGCTCGATCCTTCAGCGTCGATGCGCCCTTCCAAACATTGGGCGCGTCATCATGCCTTCGGTCTCCTTTGCCTTTTCTCCCGTTCCGGAGTCAGTAGTCTCGTCTACCAAGTCGCCAGTGTCCCTCAGTTCGGCAACGTGTTTGGCGCGACCATTCAATCCGAGTGATCAAGATGCGGTCGGCGCCAAATACGATCTCCGGCGCGAGGAATTCGGTCGAGGTCGCTGAGCCATAGACACCGAGTATGACGACTATACGGGGCGAGCATAAGTGTTCTGAGAAAGCTGTAAGCGCCTGCGGTCGGTCGGCTCGGCGACTATAATGGCCCACGGTCCAATTCGCGCGTCGGAGACGCGCTGCCGAACGCGTTCGGTCATACTGTTTCCAGGAGAGCCTATGCGTACTGTCTGTCGAGCGCTGATTGGCTGCGGTTTGCTGCTGCTGACGGGCAGACTGATCAGTCTTCCAGTGTCGGCGCAAGCACTCCAGCAGACGCGTGGGATCGATCTCTCCGGGGAGTGGGCCCCCCGCTTTCACGAGGATCAACCCGAGCGCATTCCTGGTCCGGACATCGGAGACTATCTCGGTCTGCCCATCAACGCGGCGGCTCGGCTGCACGCCGACAGCTGGGATGCGTCGTTGCTGACGCTCCCCGAGCACCAGTGCAAGCCGCATCCGGCCGACTACTCGCCGCGCGGTCCGGCGAACCTGAGGTTCTGGAAAGAAATCGACACCGCGTCGCAACAGCTGATCGCGTGGCACACGCACATTTCATGGCAGGCGCCGGAGCGGACGATTTACATGGACGGACGTCCCCATCCGCCCGAATACGCGGCCCACACCTGGCAGGGGTTCTCGACAGGGAAGTGGGAAGGTGATGCTCTCGTCGTCACGACCACCCACCTCAAGATGGGGTGGATTCGTCGCAACGGTGTACCTCGTAGTGACAGCGCGACGTTGGTCGAACGCTTCATTCGCCACGGCGACACCCTGACGCTGATTTCGTGGATCAACGATCCGGTGTATCTCGACGAGCCTTTCGTTCGAACCACGAACTGGGTGCTCGATCCGCACCAGAACATTGCACCCTATCCGTGCCAGGTCGTCGTGGAAGTCGACCGCCCGCAGGGAACGGTGCCGCACCATCTGCCAGGATCCAACACGTTCTTGAACGAGTTCTCGGCAAAGACCAACCTTCCAGCCGACGCGGCTCGGGGCGGCTCCGAAACCATGTATCCAGAGGTACATGCTCAAGCTGGAGGCGATGCGAAAGCCGACGGCGAGTAAGTAGGCTGCGTCTTTCGCTCTGACGGCAAACGAGCATTTGCGAAATTGACCGCGAACGATCCACCACGGAGGACTCTGAGGACACGGAGTTTCAAACCTGAGCAGACGGGATCCTTCCTCCGCGTCCTCCGTGTCCTCTGTGGTGGAGCGCTTGATCCCAAAACGTGTTCAATCTGTCGGAACGTGCGTCAAGGAAATCAACGATGAGACAGATCATCGATCGATTGTCGGCCGGGTTGCGAGCGGTGTCGCTGGTCACGGCCGTTTGTGTCGTCTCCGCCGGGGCGGCGGCGACGCGGGCGGCGTCGCCGTCCCAACAGGGTCAACGCGGTCAGCAGCCGTCCGGTGCGGGTCAGCCAGCGGGCGACCGGTCGAGTCGTGGAGGGCCGTCGCCGAGTCTCGACAGCGGGGTAGTGCACACATTGCCGATCCAGGGGAATGTCTACATGCTGGTCGGCGCGGGTGGCAATGTCACCGTCCAGATTGGCGACGAGGGTGTTCTGCTGGTTGATACCTCGCTGGCGGCGATGAGCGACAAGATCCTTGCGGAGGTGCGAAAACTCTCGAACAAGCCAATCCGCTACATCATCAACACGCACGTCCACGCGGACCACGTCGGCGGAAACGAGACTTTCGGGAAGCTGGGCCGCACGATCGCGGGCGGCAACGTCGGCGCGGACGCCCCTACAGGCGCGACCATCATCGCCCACGAAAACGTCCTGAACGGCATGAGCGCGCCGACCGGTACTCAAGCGCCCTTCCCGGTGGCGGCGTGGCCAACCGACACGTACTTCACCAAGCAAAAGGAGATCTACTTCAACAACGAGGCCATCGTCATCATGCACCAGCCTGCGGCTCACACCGACGGGGACAGCATGGTGTACTTCCGCCGCTCCGACGTCGTCAGCACCGGCGACATCTTTTCAACGACGAGCTATCCGGTCATCGACCAGCAGCACGGCGGCAGTATCACCGGGATCATCAAAGCTTTGAATAGCCTGCTCGACCTGACCATTCCAAAGGACAAGCAGGAGGGCGGCACTTACCTGATTCCTGGACACGGCCGGTTGTGCGACGAAGCCGACCTCCTCGAATACCGTGACATGGTCACCATCATCCGGGATCGTGTCGCGGATCTGGTCAAGAAGGGCAGGACGCTGGACCAGGTGAAAGCCGCCAGGCCGACGCTGGACTATGACGCCCGTTATGGAGCGACCGCGGGTGCGTGGACGACGGACATGTTCGTTGAAGCTGTCTACAAGGAGCTGAGCAGCAAGAAGTAGAATGCTGGGTCCCCGGCGGAGCTCGATGCGAACAGGTGTGTCCAGGACGTCGATCGCGTTACGGGCGTTGTGTTTGGCGTGCGGCGTCAATGCAGTCGTCGCCTTCGGCTTCACGACGCGGCCGAACGCCCGGACGTCCGGCCAAACGAATCAGCGTGGACCCGCGAGGAATTTCGAGAACGCCGAAGTCCATTCCCTGCACGTGCAGGGCAATGTCTACATGCTGATCGGCGGAGGTGGCAATGTCACCGTCCAAGTGGGCGACGATGGCGTGCTGCTCGTGGATACGTCGGTCGCGGAGATGAGCGACAAGGTTCTTGCCGAAGTCAGGAAGCTCTCGAAGAAGCCGATCTACTGGATTGTCAACACCCATGCTCATCCCGATCACATCGGCGGCAACGGGAATCTGTCGAAGGTCAATCCGGAGTTTCTCGCCCCGGCGGGCGTTCAAATCGTCGCCCACGAGAACGTGTTGAGCCGCATGAGCGCGCCGACGGGCACACAGCCACCATTCGCGCCCGAATTGTGGCCGACCGACACATACTTCACGAAGCGGAAGGATTCTGTTCTTCAACAACGAGCCGGTGATTCTCATGCATCAACCGTCGGCGCACACCGACGGCGACAGCATCGTGTTCTTCCGCCGATCGGACGTGATCAGCACCGGCGACATCTTCCAGACGACGACGTATCCGTTCATCGATGTGCAGCATGGAGGCAGCATCGACGGCATCATCGACGCGATGAACAACATCCTCGATCTCACCGTCCCCCGCGAGAAGCAGGAAGGCGGCACGTATGTGATTCCGGGTCACGGCCGACTCTGCGACGAGCACGATGTTCTCGAGTATCGGGACATGCTGACGATTATTCGCGACCGCATTCAGGATGCCGTGAAGAGGGGGATGACGTTGGAGCAGGTGAGGGCGATGAAGCCCACGCTCGATTACGATGCCCGATGGGGTGCGACAAGCGGTCCGCCTGCGCTTGCGGTTGGTTCGGTTCAGCAAGCTACGGCGGACAGCCTTCGCACAGGGCTTGCCAGCCGAAGCTCGACCTCTAACGAGCCGAGCGAAGGCTGGACGACAGAGATGTTTGTTCGGGCTGTCTATGCGGAGATGAGCGCAAAAAATGGAAAGTAGAAAGTGGAAAGTGGAAAGTGGAAAGTAAGTGGAAAGTGGAAGTGGAAAATAGGAAGCAAGTCGGGAATGAAATCTTCAGGAAGTAACAAGTGAGAAGGCATGGAACGAGCATGAGATATCGACTGCTGACGGTGCTTCATGCACCGATTGTCGCGTCGGCGGCGGTGGTGCTGGGGATCGTGACGTTCGATCCGGCGACCAGCGCGCAAGGTCAGCCACCGGGACGTGGCGCGCCTGCGGCTCCGGCGCCCGCGCAGGGGGCCGGTCGCGGTGCCCAGACGCCTCAGGCAGCCGCCCCTATAGATCTGACCGGTTATTGGGTCTCAGTCGTCACCGAGGACTGGCGATGGCGCATGGTGACTCCGCCCAAGGGCGACTATGCAAGTGTGCCGATTAGCGCTGAAGGGCGGCGCGTTGCGGACACATGGGATCCGGTGAAGGACGAGCGGGACGGCAACGCCTGCAGAGCGTATGGCGCCGCGGCCATCATGCGTGTGCCGGGCCGCGTCCACATTACATGGGAGAACGAGAGCACTCTGAAGATCGAGACCGATGCCGGAACGCAGACTCGTCTTTTGCGCTTTGGTGACGTCGAAGTGCCATCAGGAGAACAGGGGTGGCAAGGCTTCTCGAAGGCCGCCTGGGAGATCGCCGGCGGTACAGGAGGTGGCGGTCGAGGAGGTAGGGGTGGCGGCGGCTTCGTACCCCCGGCGGCCGGCCCTCGCACCGGCACCGCGCTGGAAGGCGGTGGCGCCGGCGCCGGCGCTCCGGCAGGCTCGATGCCCGCGCCGAGGTACGGCTCTCTGAAGGTCGTGACGACCAAGATGAAGCCTGGCTACTTGAGGAAAAACGGCGTTCCATACAGCGAAAACGCAGTGGTGACCGAGTACTTCGATCGACATACGGAGTCGAACGGCGATGAATGGTTCACTGTGACGACGACCGTCGACGACTCGAAGTATCTGAACACGCCATTTATTACGAGTACGGGGTTCAAAAAGGAGCGAGACGGCTCGAAGTGGCGGCCTACGGCGTGTAGTGCTCAGTAAGGCTGAGTAGGGCCTGAGCCCTTCTGGACCGGCAACCCCGCGGCTTCCCACGCCGCGATGCCCCCGGCGAGCTCCTGCACCTGTTCGAAGCCCTGGCTCTGAAGGATGCTCGCAGCGATCGACGAGCGATAGCCGCCGGCGCAGTGGACGATCAGAGGTCGATCCCTCGGCAACTCCTGCAGGCGTTCTGCGAGGTGCGAGAGCGGAAGACCGATGCTGCCCTTGATGTGCTTCTGTTCGCGCTCCCGTGGAGTCCGAACGTCGAGGGCAAGGGGTGGCTGGGTTGAGGCCAGCAATTCAGCGGCGAGCGCGGGGCTCACCCGATCTGTTGTAGACGTCAAGTCGGATCGTTCGGCGACGCTTCTCAATCCATCGTCGAGATATCCAACGACGTGATCGAATCCGATACGGCCCAGGCGTAGCGCAGCTTCCCGTTCTCGACCGGGGTCGGCGATGACCACAATCGGTCGTTCGCGGCTCAGCACCGTTCCTGCCCAGGTCGCATATTGGCCTCCCAAGCCGACGTTCACGCTGCCGGCAAGATGTGCGGCGGCGAATTCGGAGGGGTCACGAGTATCGAGCCACTGGGCACCTACCTCTTTCAGCGCGAGGGCCTGATCCAGCGAGACCGGGTTCACTTCGCGCGCCAAGGTCTCGTCGAGAGTCGGTCGCTCCTGGCTGTTGAGGACGGCGTCGTACGTGAAATAGGGTGGCGCATCAGGCTGATCGGCGGTGACCAGATCGATGAACGCCTCCCTCGTCATCGGCTGCAGGGCATAGTTGGATCGTTTCTGCTCGCCGATCGTCGAGACCGTTTCCTTGCTCAGCGCCTTGCCGCAGAGCGACCCCGCTCCGTGCGCCGGATAGACCAGGCTGGAGTCAGGCAGCGTCAACAGCTTGTTGCGCAGAGAGTCGTACAGCAATCCGCCGAGATCGGCGGCCGACCAGCCGAGCGCCACGCGGAGATCGGGGCGCCCGACATCGCCGACAAACAGCGTGTCGCCGGTCAGGACGGCTTGCGGTTCGGAAGCGCTGCGATCGAGATCGTAGATGACGAGTGAAATGGATTCGGCGGTATGTCCCGGCGTTTCGAGGGCCTCGAGCCGCACGTGTCCCAACTCGATGCGGTCCCCGTCGCCAAGCGGGATGAACGGGTACTCCGCTTTGGCGGCCGCGCCAAGATAGATGGCCGCGCCGGTCTTGTCGCGCAGCTCCAGGTGGCCTGCCACAAAGTCCGCATGAAAGTGTGTGAGGACGACGTGCTGGACAGTGAGCCCATGCTCCTCGGCAAGCGCCAGATACTGATCGGTGTCGCGCTGAGGGTCGACGATGACGGCTGCTTTTGAGTGCTCGTCGCCGATCAGGTATGAAGCGTGGGCAAGGCAATTCAGGTAGAACTGCTTGACGATCACAAAGTGATTATAGACCGTCGCTCGCGGTCGCAACGATCGTGCGCCGGCTCTGGTAGCATTCACGCTGATGGTCACGCTCTCGCCAGGTTTGGCATACATCGATCTCGAGTTCCAGGGTCGGCCACGTGTCATTGCGACGGTCGTCATGCACGGCCCTGGTGGCGTTGCGCTCGTCGACCCGGGCCCTACGGCCGCCTTACCCGTACTCAAGAAGGGTCTCGATCGGGCGGGCATTGCTGTGTCCGATCTGACCGCCGTTCTCCTCACGCACATCCACCTGGATCATGCCGGCGCCTGCGGTACGCTCCTGGACGAGAATCCCCGATTGAAGGTCTACGTCCACGCGAAGGGCGCACCGCACGTGACCAATCCGGAGAAGTTGCTCGCCAGCGCCACCCGGCTGTATGGGAATGCGATGCAGACGCTTTGGGGTGAAGTCCGCCCGGTTCCGGGCAGGGCGTTAGTGGTGCTCGAGGGCGGAGAGCGGATCGAAGTGGGTGGACGTCGGCTCGAAGTGGAATATACGCCTGGTCACGCGTCTCATCACGTGAGCTACTTCAATCGAGATGCGGCGATCGCGTTCGTGGGCGACACGGCGGGCGTCAAGGTTGTGCCCGACGGGGAGGTCCTGCCGCCGACGCCCCCGCCCGACGTGGACCTCGAGGCGTGGTCCCACAGCCTCGACCGCATCGAACGTTGGGGAGCGACCACGCTTTTCCTGACCCACTTCGGACCAGCGGCTCCTGTGGGAAATCATCTGAGCTCGCTTCGACGGAACCTGATCGTCGCGAGCGATCTCGTCCGAGACTCGCTCTCTCGAGAGGGGACCGACGACGATCGAGAGGCGTGGTTCACGGCGGAATGCCACCGCGCCCTCCGTCGGAGCATGAGCGAAGAGAGCGCTCGACTCTACGAAGCCGCCGGCCGGTTCGATTTGAGTTGGCGGGGCCTTGCTCGGTATTGGAGGAAGAAAAGCCTGTTGTGAATTCCGTTAGGCCGTGGCGCGGGCCCCCTCTTCGGTCGCCATCGTGCGGCGGCGGGGCTCGACCATCAGTCGCAACGCGAACCCCTGCGGCGCCCGCTTGCTTGCGTGCGAAACGCGATACACCGCCGAGAGGACCCGGCCCTGACGCAGCGCGTCTGGCAAGTCGCGCAACTCGCGGGCAGTTGGCTCGAGCTGAAACTGCACCAGCCGGTACATCGGAATGGACAGCGCCGACTGGCATTCAACGTAGACGCCGTGCTCGCTGACGTCGCGCGTGACGACGCTGGCGAACCGGTTGACGCCTCGGTTGTCCTTCCAAGCGAGCCGGGCGGCGAGTGCGACGGGACGCCGCGAGTTTGCGCGCTTGTCCATCTTGGTCAGTCGAATCGGCCCTTCTTGCCAGATGCAATCCATTGGGTCCCCCCACGAAGTTGGACTTGCCTGTTGGAATTGCCAGGACCTGTATCAATTTCCGGACCCAAGTCAGCCTCCTGGATGTCCACAATCGGTCCAATGACAGAAGGTGCTTCTTATAAGCAATTTATGAGACGCGATGGTTGCAGTATTTCCAGTCTGTTATGGATACTGTGTATGCACCCACGATATTCAATGGATATCTAGTATTCACTGGACCACGAAGCTAGTCACTGACCACGACGCGCTCCGGAACGTCCGGGCAATGAAGACGGGGTGTGTCGCTAGAAATCCGCCCCGGCTCGGGACTCGAGACCAAGGCGGCGCAGCTTCAAGTACAGGCCTCTTCGCGTGAGACCCAGCTCGCGGGCGGTCTCGGAAATGTTGCCTCGCGTCCTATCGAGCGAGGCCTGTATGAGATCTCGTTCGATTTGCTCGACCGCTGATGCCAGGGTGGTGGTGATGGAGCGCGGCATCATCCTGAGTGGGCCGGCCGTCGCCGTGGGCAGATTCGGCGAACTGATTTCCGGCGACAGGTGGGCCGGCTCAATCGTGGCCCCGGGGGCACTCATTGCCACCGCTCGCTGAATCTCGTTCTTCAGTTGTCTCACGTTCCCCGGCCACCAGGTACCTGCGAAAAAGCGTCGAGCGCCGCTGAGCTGAGCTGGATTTCGGGCTTGCTGAGCCGCTCCGAGGCGTCCCGCAGAAAGAAGGTGCTCAGGTGCGGGATTTCCTCCCGCCGCTCCCGAAGTGGCGGGACGTGGATGCGAATGACGCTCAGGCGGTAGTACAGGTCTTCTCGAAACTTGCTTTCAGCGACGCGTTGCTCGAGGTCCGCATTGGTGGCCGCCAGGACGCGGACGTCCACCCGTTGCGGCCGGCTCTCGCCGACCGGGATGATCTCGTGCTGTTCGAGAAACCGCAGCAGCTTTGGCTGAACATCGATTGGCAAGTCGCCGATCTCATCGAGGAACAGGGTGCCGCCGGCGGCAGATCGCACCAGACCGGGTTGATCCGCAACAGCGCCGGTGAAGCTTCCACGCCGGTGCCCGAAGAGTTGGCTGTCGGCCAGTTCCCGGCCGGTAGTCGTGCAGTTATAAGGGAGAAACGTCGCGGCGCTGCGATGCGAGCCAACATGGACGGATCGCGCGATCAGCTCCTTGCCTGTACCGCTCTCGCCGGTGATCAACACCGTGAGATCGTTGCCCTGCAAACGATGGATCTGTTCGACCACGCGCGACATCGCGGCGCTGGCGCAGAGAAAGCCAGGCAGCAGCGGCTCAAGTGAGTGATCGGCCGGCGCTCCGGCCGGCTCGATGGGCCGATCCCGAGCGGCGCACAGCGCGTATCCCTGGCGAGCAACGGTCGCAATCATCCGCACCCGTCGGCTGGTGCTGCGATCGAGAGGCTCACGAGATGCGATGACGGCATAGCGCGGACCCTCGGTGGCCTGTCCAAGCGGTTCAACGTGCAGCCGGCTCGAATCCGTTGGATTCTCGCGCATGGCCATGCGCGCAAGTCCAATCGCGTCATCGATGCCGCAGCCTGCGGACCCGACGATGCGCACGTCATTGGGAAGCTGGACGAAGACGACGGTCGTGTCGGCCCGTGCGGCCTCCAGCATGGCGGCGGCAATTTCGCGATCCAAGAGCTGTGGTAGAGCCGCGGCGTCCACGGTCCGTCGCACGAGCGCTTCGTCGGCGTTCGCGGGCGAGACCGCTTCCGCGCCGGAGACCGGCACATTCAGGAGTTGCACGGCGGCGAGCGTGTCCGCCCGATCGCGCTCGGCTCCGAGTTGCTCGAAGATGTCCTGGGCCTCCGCCAGGTGGCGCTCGGCGTTCGATCGCTCGCCCGTCTGGGCGATCAGGCGTCCAAGGGCCAGATGACTGAGGCCCGCCTGATAACGCTCTCCCAGCAGATCGAGCAGCGTCGTGCTTTGCGCAATGGCGTGGTACGCCTCCGCAGGGCTGCCGTTCTTGGCGTCGAGCGCGCCGCGCAAACGGAGGTACTCGCCCCACGCGGCCGGCGCGCTTTTCGGGTCGAGATTGTCTGCGACCTTCGATAGACGCTGGGCGGCCTCGCCAGTCCTGCCCGCCGCGATAAGGGCTTCGGCCGCGATCAGCGTGGCCTGCACCGTCTCGAACGGCGGCGCCCCCGCCTGCAGCATTTGGTCGACCCGAGAGACAGCCTCGTCGATCAGCCCGCGCTTCAATGCGATTCGGGCGCTCAGAATCCGAACGTTCCATTCGTACCATTGGCTGGTCTGGCGTCCATACGCCCCGTAGGCCTCGCTGGCGCGGGTCAGGTAGTCGCTCGCCGCCTCGTATCCCCCGCGCATCAATTCGATCTGTGCAAGCGTGTCGAACACGGCGCCCGTCGTTTCGTGGAACTGAATGGGGCTGCGGACTTCGAGTGCGCGGTGGAGCACATCGGTGGCGCGCGTCAGATCGCCCAGCCGGACGCAAATCTGTCCGAGCGTCGCCAGGGCAACGGCACGGCCGTGGCTCGAGCCGTGCGCCTCGTGAAGCGCCACACTGCGCTCGGCAAGCGCGAGTGCCTGCTCGTAGCGGTGCTGCAGCATCATCACGCTGGCCTCGTTGCCGCAGACCGTCGCCAGGACATCGTCGGCCTCGGCGAGCGAGGCGAGGCGTTCGGCCTGCCGCAGCGCCGCCATGGCCTCGTCGTAACGGCTGAGCTGAGCGAGGGAGATGGCGGACAAGGAGTGGACGAGCGCGAGGTGTCGACGATCGCCCGCTGCGTGCAGCGCTGACGCAGCCTTGCTGATGTGCTCGCGCACGATTGCAATATCGCCGACCTGCCGGTAGCACTGGCCAAGCTCGTAGTGGGCCAGGCCGATGGCGCGCGAATCGTGGGCCAGCTCCGCCTGTTTGAGTGCACGACCGTGGAGGGCGATGGCTCGCGATTGATCGCCCTTGGCGTACGCCAGCCGCCCGTGCAGCCGCCACAAAGCAGAAAGCCGGCCGTACGACACGGTTTCGCGCAGCGTATCTGGCGTGCGTCCGAGCGTGGAGCTGGCCTGGTCGAGGTCGTCCTGCAGGAGCCACGCCTCTGCGAGCATGGACCGGACCGCCAGATCTTCGTCACGCGTCAATGTCGGCGAGCGAAAGACCGACGCCAGGAGCTGCGCCGCTTCCGCTCCATGGCCGCGCTCGAGCAGTGCGGCAGCCCGCCCGAGCAGCGCGTTCAGGGAAGTGGACGACACGCGCGCAGTATATGAGTTCGCTGGTGGGAGAAAGAAGGCAAAAGCAGTGTCAACAGAATCAGGTACGCCCCTTCAACGTCGTCAAAAAGGACCGGCCCCGCGCCGCGAGGCGGGCCTCCAGACGCGCTGAGCAGTCGCAGTCGCCACACGCCCACGGCTCGGTTCCGTTCTGGTCGCGGCATCGGCTGCGCGCGTGCGCATCCTGGACCTTGTCGAGGTGGAAGTACTCGGTCCAGTATTCCCGTTCCTCGGCGAGCGGCGTCGGGCAGTAGCAAACCTCGACCCATTGGACACGGCCATCTTCGTGCTCTCGAGCATCGGCCATATTGCGAAGATATTCGTCGCCCGCAATCGAACCGCGTCCGAGCGTTTCTTCGTCAATCGCCTGGCGAAGCGCCGCGGCCTTTCCCGGCTTGACACGCGCGGTGACCAGGTAGCGCATAGGTTTCAATTGTCGCCGATTTGGCGGCCCCTCGTCATCACTCGAGACGTGGCACCCGCTCGAGGAGGAGGCTCGCGACCTGGCGCAGCAGCTGAGCGTCCGGGCGCGGGAGATGCACGTGCAGCGCGCGGCGTCCGGTCGTGTCGAGCGCCGCGAAATCGCCAAGCGCCTGCGCAAGCTCGAGGGTGCCGAACGAGAAAGACTCACCCGGAATGGGAATGTCTTCCGCAGCGTCAACCGTAATCAGCACGAAGACCCCGGTGTTCGGTCCGCCCTTGTGAAGCTGTCCGGTCGAATGCAGATACCGTGGCCCATAACCGAGCATCGTCGCTGCCTTTGTGCGGCGGCAGGTATTGTTTCTCAAGGCCTGGAGTGCGGTAGCGATTTCTTCGTCCGGGCCGATGTAGGCAAGCAGCCCGAAATAGTCACCAGGGCGGATGAGGGTAAGAATTGATTCGCCGTCATCACCCAGCTCCTTTCTTGCCGCTGCTGTAAGCGACAGTCGAACCCCGTTCGGCAGGGTGGCCGCAGTCCCGCCCGTTGGGAGTTTTCCCGTTGACTGGTACTGATCGAGCAGAGTGCGTGTGGCATCCTTGGCTTGCTGAACATTGGGCTCGTCGAACGGGTTGACGCCGAGAATCGCCCCAGCGACGGCGGTGGCGATTTCCCAGCGCACGAATTCCGCGCCCAGTGCGGCCCGTTCCGGTAGTTCGAGGTTCACGACAGGGGCGCCCGCCGCCTGGATCTCGCGGACGAGCGCATCGTGTTCATCGAGTCGCGTGCCGGGAACCGTCAGGGACACGAAAAAGCGGTCGGCTCCATAATCTGCCGGTCTGGCCACGATTTCGCCAGCGATCGGCACGATTCCCACACCCAGCTTGCCGGTGCTTTCGGCAATCAACTGTTCGATCCAGAGTCCAAACGGCCCGAGCGCCGGCGGCAGCAAGAGCGTCAGCTTGTCGAGGCCCGCGCGGGCGGCGGTGCCGATGGCCAGGCCAAGCCCCACGGCAGGATTGGTCGACGTCTCACCCGACTCTGGCTTGGCTGCGAGGAGCATGGCCAGGCTCCAGCCGACCAGTGCGTCGAGGTCCTGCCCCATCAGCGCCGAAGGCACGAGTCCAAAGTAGGAGATCGCAGAGTAGCGACCGCCGATGTCGGACGGGTTGATGAACAGATCGCGGAATCGGGCGGCAAGGGCCCAACGGGCGAGGGCTGTGTCCCGGTCTGTGATGGCGACGAAATGGTCAGCCCAGGCCAGCCCGAGAGCCTCCAGGCGGGCGCGGAAATGAGCTGCCAGGGAATTTGGCTCGATCGTCGTGCCCGACTTGCTGGCCAGCAGATAGAGCGTGCGCTCGGGTGGAGTATCGGCAGCGCGAATGGAAGCCGGGTCGGTCGAGTCCAGCATCAGAAGCTCTGGCCATCCAGGAGCAACGGCCAGCACGGCACGAAGGACCTCGGGGGCAAGGCTGGAGCCGCCCATACCGAGCAATACCACGTGAATGAAGCCATCACGCTTGACACCCTCGGCGAATGCCTTCAATCGCGGGATCTCGTCCGCAATCCACGCCGGCGCGCTGAGCCAACCCAGACGGTTGGCAATCGCTCGCTGGGTCGCCTGGTCGGCGCTCCACGCCGAAGGGTCGCGCTTCCAGAGTGCCGTCGCTGCTGAATCCGCGAGACGAGCGTCGTTGTCGGTCGCTGGGACCGAGCGTCCGTACGAGCGTTGCAACGAGCCGTGCAGCCGAGCCCGCTTGCCTGCGACATCGAACGCCGGCCAGAGAGACACGAGGTCGTCAGCGTCTTGCGTGTTTCGTGACACGTCCCGAACGTTCACGAATCGAATCATGACAGGTGAACCAGGTATTTTGTAGTGCGCCTTGATCGGGAATAATGAGGTGATGCGTCGTTTTTGGGCGGGGTTGTCGTTGACCTCGCTGCTTGTTTCGTGCGCAATGGCGTGCGGAGCGCGCGGCGAGGCGCCCGAGGATCGCTCCGTCGCGGCCGACTCGCCGAGAGCGGTGGAAGGCGCGAGTCCACCGCCTGTTGCTGAAGCGAGGCCTCGCGTGGTCGTGCTTGGCGACAGCCTGACGGCTGGTTTGGGCCTGCCACTCAAGGACGCGTATCCCACACGACTGCAGGCCCGTATCACGGACGACGGATTGAAATACACGATTGTCAACGCCGGAGTCTCCGGCGACACCTCCGCCGGCGGACTGGCTCGCCTGGATTGGGCCCTCGACGGGGACGTGCGCGCACTGATCGTGGCGCTTGGTGGCAACGACGGTCTACGTGGTCTGCCACCCTCCGCACTTTCTCGCAATCTCGCGACCATCATCGAGCGTGCTCAAACCCGCGACATCGCCGTCATCCTGGCTGGCATGGAAGCTCCGCCAAACAACGGGTTTCAATACATTGCCGAGTTCCACAAGGTGTATCCGGAGCTCGCCAAGAAATACAAGGTCGCGTTGGTTCCATTCCTCCTTGAAGGCGTGGCCGGGATCGGGACGCTCAACCAGCCTGATGGCATTCACCCGACGGCCGATGGCGCGGAGATCGTCGCCGAAAACGTCTGGAAGGTCTTGAAGCCTGTCCTGGAGGCAGACTCGCGAGGTGTCGTCCGGGGAAGGGCCCCCGGCCAATGATCGACCTGCGCGAGGTATCCAAGACGGTCATGAGCGGGTCGGCTCCGCTCACGATCCTTCATCCACTGAGTGTTCAAGTTCCCCGCGGCCGCTTTCTCGCGGTGGTCGGACCATCCGGCAGCGGAAAGTCCACGCTTCTGGGACTCATCGCCGGGTTGGACGCCCCGACGTCCGGCTCGGTCGTGATCGACGGTGTCGACATTACGCTGCTCGACGAGGACCGCCTCGCTAAACTGCGTGGCGAAAAGATCGGGTTCATGTTTCAGTTCTTCCATCTGATTCCGTCGTTGACTGCGTTGGAAAACGTGTCTGTTCCGATGGAGATCGTCGGCTTCAAAGAGGCTCGATCCAGGGCAGAAGCGCTGCTCGGCGAGGTGGGCCTGAGTGGTCGCGCGCACCACTATCCGTCGCAGCTTTCCGGCGGCGAGCAGCAGCGCGTCGCGCTTGCCCGAGCGCTGGCGAACGATCCGCCCATCGTCCTGGCGGACGAACCCACGGGGAACCTCGACACGACCAACGGACGGCATATCATGGAGCTGCTGCGCGAGATCCATACCACTCGCGGCACGACCATCGTGCTCGTGACGCACGACGCAGAGCTCGCTGCGATGGCGGACGCCCGGTTGCAGCTCCGCGACGGCCGGGTCGTTGATCCAATCGGAGACTGAATGACTTTCGTGCTTCGCATGGCGGTTCGAGAGATGCGGGCGTCGTGGAAGCGCCTGTTGTTCTTTTTTCTGTGCATCGCCGTGGGCGTCGCGGCGATCGTCACCTTGCGCAGCGTCATTCAGGACATTCGCGACGTCTTCGGACGCGAGGCCAAAGCCCTGATCGCGGCCGACGTGCTCATTTCCACGAACGCGGAATGGAGCGCCGAGGCACGGCAGCTGATCGACCGGCGCCTCAAGCAGTTCGCTGCGCTCGAATCGACCGAGTCGGTCGAAACGCCGACGATGTCGCGGCCCGGCGATGGAAGAGCAGTGGCGCGAATGGTCGAACTGCGAGCGGTCGAACGCGAGTTCCCACTCTATGGCACGGTCAGCCTTCAGGCAGGGCAGGTCTACTCGTACGCCTTGCTGCAGAACCACGGTGTATTGGTTCGGCCTGAGCTCCTGACCGCGTTGGGCCTGGCCGTTGGCGACCAACTATCGCTGGGGCAGGCAGTCTTCACGATTCGCGGAGTGCTGACGAGCGAGCCGGGGCGTCGCGTCGGAGGGTTCAGTCTGGGTCCCCGAGTGCTGATCGCCATGGAGGATCTCCCCTCTACCGGGCTGCTGGCGGTCGGAAGTCGCGCGCGGCGCGTGCTGCTCGTCCGGGTCCCCGAAAACCGGATTCAGCCTCTGGTTCGGACCTTGCGGAGCGACTTCAAGGAGCAGTTCATCGGCGCCCGTTCGTACCGCTCGAATGACGATGAAGTGGGGCGCGACTTCGAGCGGGCTGAGAACTACCTGAGCCTGGTGGGGCTCGTGATCGTCATCCTTGGCGGTATCGCTGTTTCCAGTGTGACGCGTGTCTTCATCATGCAGAAGATTCGCAGCATCGCGGTGCTCAAATGCGTCGGCGGGCGCAGCAAGCAGATTATGGCCGTCTACATCCTGCAGGTCGTTGCCCTGGGACTTGCCGGGAGCGTGTTCGGCGTATTACTGGCACGCGCGTTTATCGCGATGATCCCGCTGGCGCTCACCGACTCCACGTCGATTCTGGCCGGCGCGACGTATGGCATCTCGTGGAGCGCCGCCGCACAGGGCGTGGCAGTCGGAATTCTCGTGTCGATCCTGTTCTCGGTCGTGCCGCTCATGCACGTGCGGGACGTGAAGCCGTCGTTGCTCTTGCGGGACGAGCCGGCGCCCCGTCGGATCGACTGGACCCGAATCGGCGTGATCGGACTCGTCTCGCTGGCGCTGGTGGCAGTTGCGGCATGGCAGGCGTCGTCCTTGCGCGTCGGCCTGGCCGTGTCCGGCGGGTTCGGGCTTCTTGCACTCGCGCTTCAGGTAGCCGGAAGGCTCTTGATCCGGCTGATAGCACCGCTCGGCAATTCGCCGTCGTTTCCGCTTCGTCATGCCGTTCTGCACCTGTCGCGCCCGGGGAATCAAACGCGCGTCATCCTCTTCGCCGTCGGCCTCGGCGCCTTCTTTGTCGTCGGCGTGCGGTCGCTGCAGGCCAGCCTGTTGCAGGAATTCACGCTGCAGGTTGCGGCGGACTCGCCCAACATGTTCCTGATCGACATTCAGCAGCAGCAGGCGGAGGAGGTACGGGCCTTCCTGACGGATCCGCGCAACGGCGCCGCCCACTTTCAACTGATTCCGGTGATGCGCGCCCGCGTGACGGGTGTCATCGGACGGGACACGAACCTGGAGACCTTCGAGGACGTTCGCGCCCGGGGTTCCCTCGCGCGCGAGTACACGATCACTTACCGTGACCGCTTGGCAGCCAACGAACGAATCATCGACGGTGCATTCTGGCAGGGTTCTTCAGCCGACCCGGAGGTGTCGATCGAGGATGGCATTCACGAGCGATTCGGCATCGGTGTGGGCGACACCGTACGGTTCGACATTCTGGGACGCGTAATCAGCGCACGCGTGACCAGCATCCGGGCGGTCGATTGGCGAGACTCGCGGAGCGGCGGTTTCATGTTCGTCTTCCGCCCGGGCTCGCTCGATGACGCACCACGAACGTTCATCTGCCCGCTGAAGGGGCCGGACGAGGCGGCGGCGCGAGCCAAGTTCCAGCACGATTTGGTCGAACGATTCCCGAATGTGTCGGTCATCGATTTTCACGAGATCCTGGTGACCGTGCGCGACATCATGTCCAAAGTCACGCTGGGCGTGACGGTCGTCGGAGGTCTGGTCTTGTTCAGTGGGGCGCTCATTCTGATTGGTGCAGTGGCCATGACGAAATTCCAGCGTATTTACGAGGCGGCCGTCCTCAAGACGCTCGGCGCCAACACTCGAACGATCGCCAAGATGCTGCTCTTCGAGTATGGGGTGCTGGGGTCGCTGGCCGGAATCGTCGGATCGCTGGGCGCCGTCGGCCTGACGTGGGGGGTGAGCCGGTACGCGCTCGAGATTCCCTGGCGTGTGTTCGCCGGCGAGCACATCGGCGGTGTCCTGCTGACGGCTGCCCTCGTTGCGGCGATTGGCGTCCTTGCAAGCCTCGACGTCCTCCGGCACAAGCCGCTGGCCACGCTTCGGGCAGAGTGACTCTATAGAGCCGCTTCGAACATCAAGACCGCCGCCTTGAGACTCGAGCCTTGAGACTTGAGCCTTGATTTCCTTCCTAGAGCACCGCTTCGCGCTGGCCGCTCACGGCACGACAGTCCGGACCGAGATGCTCGCAGGCCTGACGACGTTTCTGACGATGGCCTACATCATCTTCGTGCAACCGACCGTGCTCGGGGCGGCAGGTATGGACTTCGGCGCGGTGCTGACGGCGACCTGTCTGTCCACCGCGATCGCGACCACCCTGATGGCGCTCCTGGCCAACTATCCGATCGCGGTCGCTCCGGCCATGGGCCACAACTTCTTCTTCGCGTATTCGGTTGTCATCGGCATGAAGGTGCCATGGCGAGTGGCACTCGGCGCCGTGGCGATCGCCGGGGTGGTGTTCATCCTGACGGCCGGGTTGGGGCTCCGCGAGCGACTGATCACGGCCATTCCGACCTCAATCAAGCACGCCATTGCCGCGGGCATCGGCCTGCTGGTTGCCATGGTCGGTCTGCAGTGGGCGGGGCTCGTGGTGGCCGCGCCAGGCACGCTCGTCGCCCTGGGCAACCTGCACAGCCGTCAGACGCTGCTGGCTCTCATGGGAGTGGCGCTGACCGCGGTATTGATGGCCCGGCGCGTTCCAGGAGCCCTGCTCTGGGGCATCGTGGCCAGCACCGCGGTTGGGCTGCCCCTCGGTATCGTCCGTTATCAGGGCCTTGCGAGCCGGCCCCCGTCGCTCGCACCCACGCTCATGCAGCTCGACGTGGCGGGGGCTTTTGCTCCGGGCATGCTCGCGGCCGTGTGTGTCTTCTTCCTGCTGGCGTTGTTCGATTCGGTCGGAACGCTCGTCGGCGTCGGCGGACAGGCCGGGCTCATGCGCAACGGCACTCTTCCGCGCGCCCGAGAGGCGCTTCTGGCAGACGCGATCGGCACCGTGGCGGGCGCCATCCTGGGGACGTCGACGGTCACTGCGTACGTCGAGAGTGGCGCAGGTGTCGCTGTCGGCGGACGAACGGGTCTCACAAGCCTCGTGACAGCAGCACTGTTCGCACTGTCTCTGTTGTTCTTCCCGCTGGTCCGGATGATCGGCGGCGGCTATACGGTCGGGGACGCGACCTTCTATCCGGTCATCGCGCCGCCTCTCATCCTTGTCGGCACGATGATGATGGGCGGCCTCCGTCATGTCGACTGGAGCGATCCGACCGAGGCCATTCCCGCGTTCCTCACGATCATCATGATGCCGCTGGCGGTGAGCATCACCGAAGGCGTGGCGTTCGGTCTCCTGGCATACGTCCTCTTGAAGTCGCCGTCGGCCGACGGCGCGACGTGCATCCGCTGATCCTCGTCTTCGCTGCGCTTTTCCTCGGTCGCTATATTTTTCTCGTCTGACGCAGCAGTCTCCTTCGATGTGTCCGTGGTCCGGACTCGGACAGTGGCGGCGGAGAAGGATGCTATGATGGAGTGTTGACGAGGTTCTGATCGGCCTTGTGAGGGCGATCCCCGAGGTAGGAGAATCAAGCGACATGGACGTTCAGCGTTACAAGGACGCGTTGCTCAGGAAGCGTGGCGAGATCGTGGAGACCGGAGGCATCAAACCGCTGCAGGCTTCGATGGAGAACAACACCCGCCAGGGCGACATGGCCGACCAGGCAAGCGGGAACAACGAGGTCCACATTCAGCTCAAACTGAAACAGACCGACGCCAAGATTCTTCAAGCTATCGAAGAGGCGCTCAGGCGCATCGAGAAGGGCACCTACGGAGTATGCCGCGACTGCGGCGAGCCGATCGCCGAGGCCCGTTTGGCCGCGATTCCTTGGACCCGCGTCTGTATCGCGTGCAAGGAAAAGCAGAGCGCGTGAGCGACCTTCTCCAACTCCTCCAGGAGTTTTACCGCGAAAAGCTGGCGATGCTGCTCCGTCATCAGGCAGCGGCGCGGCTGGCCGTTCAATACGACGTCAACAACACGTATCAGTACATCGTGGCACGCGAAGAGGTCCACCTCTCGTGGGTCGCCCAAGCCATCGCCGACCTGGACGGCGGCCCGGCCGACTCGGTTCAGGCCGACCAGAGCGACTCGGGCAAAGGTCATGGCGCGATTCGCGCTGCGCTCGAAGCGGACGCCCGCGATGCGCAGAGCTTCGTCGACCGTTGGCGCCCTCGGGTCGAGGCCATGAGCAACGCACGCCATCGCAGCATGCTCCGTGTCGTCCTTGGGGAGGTCCTGGAGCAGAAGAGGTTCTTCGAGCAGGCACTGGCCGGGCGGACCGATCTGCTCGGCGCTCGAGCCAGTCAGGTGGAGCCGGCGCGCGGCGAAGTGCTGCCGACGCGGTGGATTGAGTAGGTAGTCGACGAGGATACGGCCCCGTGTCCTGCTGATAGCTACCTCGCCACGTTGCCAGGCGACTGCAGTGCCGGCACGCTTCCCAAGGCCAGCCGATGCCGACGATGGCAGCCATAGCACTGGGCGGTAATCTTGGCGATCGCCGCGCCCATCTCGACTACGCGGTTTCTCGACTGAAAGCGCTGCTCGACAACGTCAAGGTTTCGTCGTACATCGAGACCGCTCCTGTCGGTGTCTCCGGAGACCAGCCGTCGTTTCTGAACGGCGCTGCCGTCGGCCGGACGACCCTTTCAGCACGAGAGCTGTTGACCGAGTTATTGGCAATCGAGCGCGAGCGCGGACGTGAACGGCCGTTCGCCGGCGCAGCCCGCACGCTAGATCTCGATCTGGTGCTATTCGGAGATGAGGTGGTCGAGGAGATTGGCTTGATTGTCCCTCACCCGCGATTTCGAGAGCGACGGTTTGTCCTCGAACCGCTGGCGCAGATTGCGCCATCCATGGTCGACCCCATAACGGGAAAGACCGTAGCGCAACTCCTGGAGTCGATTCACGACTGATCGACGACCAGTATCAGGATCCAATTGGCATCCGGTAGGCCGGACCGCACGTTGTCGAAGGTGCGGCCACTTTATACTTCCGCGGGTTTCTCTCCACGCCCAGTTTTCTGCTGCCAGAATCTTCGAAGGGCCGCGAACGGACTCCATTCCCGCAGGTCGTCGAAGTACGAATACACGACCGGCGTGACGAGCAGCGTCAGCAGCAGGCAGAGCATCTGACCGCCGAGAATGGTGACCGCCATCGACGCGCGCGATCCGGCGCCGGCGCCCCGCCCGAGCGCGATCGGAATCATCCCGGCGATGATGGCGATCGTGGTCATCAGAATCGGCCGCAGGCGCACGTGGTTGGCCGCGATCAGCGCCTCGTGCCGCTCCATGCCCTGGGCGCGCAGCGTGTTCGTGTAGTCGACCTGCAGAATCGAGTTCTTCTTCACGATGCCGAACAGCATCATCAGGCCGATCGCGCTGTAGACGTTGAGCGTCATGCCGAACGCCATCAGCGCGAGGAGGCCGGCGGGCAGGCTGAGCGGCAAGCGAGGTCATGATCGTCAGCGGGTGGACGAAGCTGTTGAACTGCGACGCCAGCACCATGTAGATGAACGCGATGGCGAGCACGATCGCGATCGATGAAGTTGCTCGAAGCCTCGTTCAGCGTCCGCGCGCTGCCGCCGAACACCGCCTGATAGCCCGCCTTCAGGTGGAGCTCTTCGACCTTTACCCGCGCGGCCGCCAGCACCTCGCCGAGCGGCACGCCGTCGAGGTTGGCGTTGACCGAGATCTGCCGCTGCCGGTTGTAGCGGTCGATCGACGGCGGGGCCGCGCTCGTTCTTGAGCATGGCGACGTCGCTGACCTTGACGATCTTGCCGGGTCCGGCGGGAATCAGGAGGTCGCCCATCGACGCCGGATTGTTGCGGTACGGCTCGTCGAGGCGGAGCCGGACGACGAACTGATCGTCGCCGTCCTTGAACTCGGAGATTTCTTCGCCGCCGACCAGCGTGCGCAGGTTGTTGCGAGCGAATCGATGTTGACGCCGAGGTCGGCCGCGCGCGCGCGGTCGACAGTGATGTGCAGCTCCGGCTGCGTCGGCTCGAAGTTCGAGTCGACGTCCACGACGCCGGGGATCGTCCGGACCTTGTCCATCAGCTGCGTGGTGTAGGTCTGCAGCTGCTCGATATCGGGCCCCTGAATCAGGATTTGCAGGCGGTTGAAGCCGCCACCGCCACCGCCGCCGCCCTGACCGTCGCCGCCGCCGCCGCCGCCACCGCCCCAGCCGCCGGTCGACGCGCCCGAGATGTCGGTGCCGCCCGAGACGCTGATGCGCGCGCCCTTGGTATTTGCGCAGCATCGCACGCGACTTGGCGCATCATCTCCTGCTGGGAGATAGTCCGCTCCTCGAGCGGCATCATCATGATGTTGAAGTTGGCGTTGCCCGTGCCCGACGTACTGCAGCACGCGGCTCAAATGCGCGGCGAGCGCGCAGAACTTCCTTCTCGATCGGCTTGACGAACTCCTCGGTGCGCTGGTAGCTCGTGCCCCGCGGCAGGCGGACGTTGACGGTGAACTCGCCCTGGTCGTCGTCCGGCACCAGTTCCTTGCCGACGAACGGATAGAGAAATGCCGCCGACGCCACGACCACGGCCGCGATGCCCATCATCACCGCGCGATGGTGCAGCGACCAGACCAGCATCCTGCCGTACGCGGCGTCGATCTTGGCGTAGAAGCCGCCCGACTTGGTGGTGGAGTGGTCCGGACTTCACGTCCTCCTTCTTCAGCCACATCGCGCACAGCGCCGGCGTCAGCGTGAAGGAGACGAACATCGAGATCAGGATGGCGGCGGCGGACGTGATGCCGAAGCTGTAGAAGTAGCGGCCGATCTGGCCGGTCATGAACGCGACCGGCACGAAGATGACGACGAGCGAGAGCGTCGTCGCCATGACCGCCAGGCCGATTTCCGCGGTCGCCTCGGCGGCCGCTTCCTTCGGCGTGACGCCCTTTCTCCTCGACGTACCGGAAGATGTTCTCGAGCACGACGATCGCGTCGTCGATGACGATGCCGGTGGCCAGCGACAGCGCCAGCATCGTCATGTTGTTCAGCGTGAAGCCGAACATGTTCATGAACGTGAACGTGCCGATGATCGAGGTCGGGACCGCCAGCGCGGCGATGAAGCGTCACGCGCAGGTTGCGGATGAAGAAGAAGACACGACCACGCTGGCGAGCAGACCGCCGAGGATCAGGTGACCGCCGAAGTCCTCGAACGACCGGCGGATGAAGCGCGACTGGTCGTTGCCGATGCTGATCTGGAGATCCGGCGGCAGCGTCGTCTGAATCTGCTCGCAGCCTGGCGAGGACGCGGTCGACGACCTCGACGGTGTTGGTGCCCGGACTGCTTTCGGACCTGCAGGCCGACGGCCGGCTCGCCATTGAGCTTGTTGGCGCTCGCGGACTTCCTGGATGCTGTCCTGCGACGCGGCCGACGTCGCCGAACGTGATGACCGACCCGTCGCGGTAGGCGAGGACGATGCGGTTGAAATCGTCGACGTTCCTGATGCGGCCCATCGTGCGAAGCGCGACCTCGGACGGGCCGGCGACGAAGTTGCCGCCGGGAACCTCGACGTTCTGCCGCTCGATGGCGGTGCGCACCTGATCGACGGTCAGCCCGTAGGCGTTGAGCCGGTCGGCGTTGAGCAGCAGCTGGATCTCGCGCCGGCGATCCCCTTGCAAGCTGGATCGACCCGACGTCCTTCAGCGTCTCGAGGACCTGCTTGATCTGCTTGTCCGCGATCTCGCGTGATCTCCTTCTGCGAGCGCGGCCCGTAGACGTTGAACTGCAGAATCGGCGACGCGTCGGGGTCCTGCTTCTGGATCTGCGGCGGCCCGCGCGTCGCGCGGGAACTGCTGGACGATGGTCGCGACCTTGTCGCGGACGTCCTGCGTCGCCGACTCGATGTCGCGCTCGAGGGTGAAGGTGATGTTCACCTGCGACCTGGCCCTGGTCGGAGTTCGCCCGCAGCTCGTCGATGCCGCTGATGGTGTTGACCGCTTCTTCGATCGCGCTTGGTGATCTGCGTCTCGACTTCCTCGGCGCTCGCGCCGGGAAGCTGGACCTGGACGTTGACGACCGGCTGGTCGGTCTTCGGCATCAGGTCGAGGCCGAGATCCCTGTACGAAACGGCGCCAAGCACGATGAGCGCGGCGGTCATCATGATGGCGAAGACCGGGCGCTTGACGCTGACGTCTGCGAGTTTCATTGACGTGCTCCTTCGCGACGGCCACGACCCTCGCCGGACCGCCACGACGGCCGTCGGCGCCTGCACCGCGCCCGTCGGTCTCGTCACCGCCCGGCCGGTGCCGACGCTGGTTCCCGTCGCGAGCTGGTTGAGGTTGCTGGTGGCGAGGATCTCGTCGCCTTTCAGCCCCTCGACGATTTCGACCACGCTTGCCCTGGCGCGCGCCGAGCGTCACCTGCTGCTGCCGCGCCTTGCCGTCCTCGATGACGATACACCGTCGACGACGCCGGCCAGCGTCGACACCGCGTCGTCGGGGGCGGCGAGCACGTTCTCGTCGACGCGCGTCAGCACCGTGCCCTTGGCGAAGAAGCCAGGCTTCAGCATGCGGTCGCCGTTGTCGACGAGGATCTCGACCGGAAAGGTGCGCGTGGCCTGATCGACCGCGGGGCTGACGTAGGCAACCTTGCCCTGGAAACGTTCTCGCCAGGAACGCCTCGACGACGAACTCCACGGTCTGGCCCGCCCTGATCACGGCGGCGTTCTTCTCCTGGATCGCCGTCTTCAGCTTGAGCGGGTTCATCTGGACGATGGTGGCGACCGGCGTGTTCTCGCGGATGAACTCGCCGGGCTGCACGAGCCGCTCGGAGACCGAGCCGCGACCGGCGCCTTGATGACGGCGTCGTTCAGCTTCTTCTGCGCCAGCTCGTAGGACGCCCGCCGATCCTGCAGGCTCGCCTTGAGGCTGCGGACGTTGTCGATCGCGGCCTGATAGTTCGCCTCGGCGACCTTGAGGCGCGTCTCGGCGGTGTCGCGGTCGACCTGGGCAGCAGGCCGCGGCCGTTGAGCTGCTGCGCGCGCTCGAACGCGGCCCGCGCGTCGTCGCGGTTGGCCATCGCCTGGCGCACCGACGCGATCTGGTCGTCGGGCGGCGGCTGCTTGTCCTGGGTGCGGTCGATGCCGAGCTGCGCCTCGACCTGCCGCAGCGCGCTTTCGGCCCGCTCGAGCGCCAGCGCCAGCTCGCGCGGCTCGAGCCGCACGAGCACGTCGCCGACGCGGACCTCGGTGCCGAGCTGGACGCGGACGTCGCGGATGATGCCGGCGACCTCGCTGCTGACTCGCGCCTGATCGGGGGACACCAGCGTGCCGGACAGGTCCACGCGCCGCTCGATGCTGATGTGCTGAAGCGGCGCGGATTCGACGTCGAACGGCTGTGACCACCGCGCCGCCGCGGCCGCCCGCGGCCCGGTCGCCCCCGAGACCGTTGGCCTCGCCCGACCCATTACAGCCGGCCAGCAGAACGCTCGAGCCGAGCAGTGCTGGTGCGATGTAGAGCAAAAGGCCTCGTGGAATTCACCGCGACCCTGGCGATCCATTCCTCATCTCGTAGGTCGACATTCAGAATCCTTGGTTCGACGGCCTGACATCTTCGCGCTTCGGGAGCTTGCGACGCAGCTCGTCTTATCGCCTGCGACCGCCACCGGCGCCGTCGCGTGGCATCGCATAGCCACCGTGACTGGCCGGCGCGGACCGTCGTTGCGCCAGCCAGAGACGCGCCCCTTCGATGTAGACGTAGTAGACCGGCGTGATGTAGAGCGTCAGCAACTGCGAGACGAGAAGGCCGCCGACGACGGCGAGCCCGAGCGGCCGCCGCGATTCCGCGCCCGCGCCCAAGCCCAGCGCGATCGGCAGCGTGCCGACGAGCGCCGCCATCGTCGTCATCATGATCGGGCGGAAGCGCACGAGGCAGGCTTCGTGGATCGCTTCAGCCGGCGACTTGCCGTGCTCGCGCTGCGCCTCGACGGCGAAGTCCACCATCATGATGCCGTTCTTCTTCACCAGACCGACCAGCATGATGATGCCGACGAACGCGTAGAGGCTGAGCTCGGTCTTGAAGATCAGCAGCGTCAGCAGCGCGCCGAAGCCCGCCGCCGGCAGACCCGACAGGATCGTCAGCGGATGCGTGAAGCTCTCGTAGAGCACGCCGAGCACGATGTAGATGACGACGATGGCCGCCACGAGAATCAGGCCGAGGCCCTGCAGCGAATCCTGGAACGCCTGCGCCGTGCCCTGGAACTCGTCGCGATCGTGGACGGCAGCGTCTAGCGGCCGCCGCCTTGATCGCTCGACACGGCGTCGCCAAGCGCAAGTCCCGGCTTCAAGTTGAACGAGATCGTCACCGACGGCAGCTGTCCGGTGTGGCTGACCGAGAACGGTCCGACATCGGTCTTCAGCCGGGCGACCGATTCGAGCGGGAATCAGGCGACCCGTGCTGGAGCGGACGTAGAGCAGCGACATCGCCGCTGGATCTGTTCTGGAACTCTGGCGCGACCTGCAGGATGACCTGGTACTGATTGTTCGGCGCGTAGATCTGCGAGACCTGACGCGTGCCGTAGGCGTTGTACAGCGCCGTTCTCGACCTGGTTGGCGGTCAGACCCAGTGCCGACACCTTGTTGCGGTCCATGTCGACGGTGACCTGCGGGTTCCTGAGCAGCAGGTCGCTGCTGACGTCCTCGATGCCCGGGATCTGCCGCATCTTGTCTTCGAGGATCGGCGCCCACTGATACAGCTCGTCGGTGTCGGTGTCCTGCAGCGTGAACTGATACAGCGCTGCGACTGGACCCACCCCCTGCCGCCGAGATTGATCGGCGGCTGATTGATCATGAAGACCCGAATGCCGGGAATCTGCGCGACCTTCGGGCGCAAGGTCCGCGATGACCTCGTCGACCGACAGCGTCCGCTCGCGGCGCGGCTATCAACTCGACCCAGATCCGTCCGGAGTTCGACGCGCCGCCGAGTTGCCGATCGCGCCCGACGTTGACATTGGCGCTGGCGACGTTCGGGTCCTTCGCGATGATCGTCGGCCACCTGCATCTGGTGCCGCACCATGTCGTCGAAGCTGATGCCCTGCGATCGCTTCGGTATTGACCATGGAAGCGGCCCTGATCCTCGCTGGGCAGGAAGCCTTTCGGCACGATGCGTGAACAGGTAGACCGTGCCGGCGAGCAGCGCGATCGAGACCGCCATCGTGACGGCGCGGTAGCGAAGGCTCGACGCGCAGCGTCCAGTCGTAGAGCGCGCAGCCAGCGTCTGGAACACGCTCTCGATCGCGTTGTAAAGCCGACCGTGCCGCTGCGTGTGCGGCGGCTTCAGGAACCGGCTGCACAGCATCGGCGTCAGGCTGATCGACACGAAGCCGGAGATCAGGATCGCGACGCCGATCGTGACCGCGAACTCGTGCAGCAGCCGGCCGACGATGCCGCCCATGAACAGCACCGGGATGAACACCGCGGCGAGCGACACGCGTCATCGACACAATCGTGAAGGCGATTTCCTTCGATCCGTCGAAGGCCGCCTGCATCGGCGGCTTGCCCATCTCCATGTGGCGGACGATGTTCTCGAGCATCACGATCGCGTCGTCGACGACGAAGCCGACCGACAGCGTCAGCGCCATCAGCGACAGGTTGTCGAGGCTGTAGCCGAGCAGGTACATGACCGTGAAGGTCCCGACGAGCGAGGCGGGCAGGGCGAGGCTCGGAATGACCGTGGCGGAGAGGTTCCGCAGGAACAGGAAGATGACGAGGACGACCAGCGCCGACCGTGATCAGCAGCGTGACCTTGACGTCGTGAACCGACTCGCGAATCGTCACCGAACGATCGTTGCGGATGTCGAGCGCCACGGCGGCCGGCAGCTGCTCGCGGAAGGTCGGCAGCAGCGCCTTGATGCGGTCGACGACCTCGACGACGTTCGTGCCCGGCTGCTTTCGGATCGAGAGCATGACGCAGCGCTCGCCCTGCTGCCAGGCGCGCAGACTTGTCGTTCTCGACGCCGTCGTAGACGTGCGCGACCTCCTCGAGCCGGACCGGGTTCCCGTTGCGGTAGGCGATGATCGTCGGTCCGTACGCCGAGGCCTGCAGCAACTGGCCGTTGGTCTGCACGACGAACGTCTTCTCGCCGTAGATGGTGCCGGTCGGCAGGTTGACGTTGGCGTTCGAAACCGCGCTGGCGACCTCGTCGATGCCGATGGATCGGGCGGCGAGCTCGCGGGGATCGACGTCGATCCGGACCGCATACTTCTGCGAGCCGAACACGTCGACCTGCGCCACGCCGCTGACCATCGAGATCCGCTGGGCGATCGTCTGCTGCGCGTATTCGTCGAGCGTCGAGAGCGGCAGGGTGGCCGATCGCAGCACGAGAAGGATGATCGGACTGGTCGCCGGGATTCGCCTTCTGGTACGACGGCGGCGCCGGCATTTGCGGCGGCAGCTGCCGCGAGGCGCGTCCGATCATCGCCTGGACGTCCTGGGCGGCGGCGTCGATGTTCCGGCTCAGATCGAACTGCAGCGTGATGTTCGTGCTGCCCTGCGTGCTGGTCGAGTTGATGTTGGTCAGGCCGGCAATGCTCGCGAATTGCTTTTCGAGCGGCAGCGCGACCGCCGACGCCATCGTTTCAGGGCTGGCGCCAGGCAGCGCTGCGCTGACCTGAATGGTGGGGAAGTCGATGGTCGGGAGATCGGCCACCGGCAGCCGCGTGTACGCCATCGTCCCGAACACGAGGATGCCGAGCATGAGCAGCGTGGTCGTGACGGGCCGCTTGATGAAGAGCGCCGAAAGATTCATGGCGTCACCTTCTGGAGGTCTTCGCCCTTCACGCTGATGCGGCTGCCCGGCACCAGCCGAAGTTGGCCGTCGGTCACGACCGTTTCGCCCGCCTTGAGGCCGGTCTGAATCACCGTATCCGTCCCGTTCGTTCGTGCCACCTCGATCGGCCGAAAGTCCACGGTCTGGTCATCCTTGACGACGTAGACGAAGGACCCCTGCTGCCCGGCCTGCACAGCCGCCGACGGAACGACGATGGCCCGAGGATCGGTGGTCAGCGTCACGACCACGTTGACGAACTGTCCCGGCCAGAGCTGACGATCGGCATTCGGAAACGTGGCTTTGACCTTGATCGTGCCGGTCGTGTTGTCGACGGCGTTGTCGACGAACGTGATGCGGCCCCGCGACGGCAGGCCGTCGTCGTTGGGCGACGTGCGCGTCGACAGACAGCGATCCTTGCGCCATGTAGCGTTTGAGCTCGGTCAGCCGCGTCTCGGGAATGCCGAACGACACGTAGATCGGCGACACCTGGTTGATCACGACGAGCGGTGTCGTATCGTTGGCGCGGACGAGATTCCCTTCGTTCACCATCAGTGCGCCGGTTCGGCCCGATAGCGGGGCAGCGATCGTCGCGTACTGTAGCTGCACCTTCGCGTTTTCCACCGCCGCCCGGTCCGCTTCAACGGTTGCGTCGAGCGCCGCCGCTCCAGTGCGCGTCGTGTCGACCTGCTCGCGCGTGGCGATGCCGCGCTCGGCCAGGTCCTGATATCGACGCGCCTGGGATTCCGCGTTCGCCAATTGCGCCATGTCGCGGTCGAGGTTCGCCTGCGCTTGCAGCAGCGCGGACTCGAGCGGCCGGCGATCGAGCAGGAACAACTCCTGGCCTTGCGTGACGTCGTCGCCTTCTTTGAAGGTGACGGACGTCAGCTGCCCCGTAATCTGTGCGCGGACCGCGACCGACGAGTACGGCTCGGCCGAGCCGATGACGCGGATGTCGATCGGCATGGGTTTCTGCACGGCCGATGCAATGGTGACCGGGACCGCGGCAGCCTGCCCGCCACGTCCACCACCAGGCGGCGAGTTGGTCGACGCGGCGCCACCTGAACAAGCCCCTGCAGCAAGCGCCGCGGCTGCAAGATTCGAAACGATGAAGAAGTAAGAGACGCGCATGCCGATGTTATCCGTCTGGCCGCCCGGGCGGCCGGGTTGACTACTCGAATCGAAGCGCCTCGATCGGATCGAGCGCAGCCGCCTTTCGCGCCGGATAGAAGCCGAAAAACACGCCTGTCGCGGCCGCGAATCCGAACGCGATGGCGACCGAGTTCGGCGAGACAGCGGTCGGCCAGCCCTGCCACAGCGTGACGCCTTCGGCAACGCCGAATCCCAAGGCAATGCCGATCCCGCCACCGAACAGGCTGAGCACGACGGCCTCGACCAGAAATTGCAGAAGCACATCACGTCCGCGGGCACCGATGGCCATTCGAAGCCCGATCTCGCGCGTCCGTTCGGTGACCGACACCAGCATGATGTTCATGATGCCGATGCCGCCGACGAGCAGCGAGACACCTGCAATGCTGGCGAGCAGCGCCGTCATCGTCTGCGTGGCTTCCTTTCGTACGCTCGCCATCTCTTCAATCGTGCGGACCATGAAATCGTCCGGATCGCCAGGCTGGATCTTGTGGCGAGCTCTCATCAGGGCCGCGATGCGGTCGGCTGTCGCCGACACCTGGGTCGAGTCGGCCGCCATCACATTCACGTTGTTGATGAAGGTGACTCCGCGCAGCTTCTTCATCACGGTGGTGTACGGCATCATCGCGACATCGTCTCGATCCTGCCCGATTTGCGATTGGCCCTTGACCGCCAGAACTCCGACGACCGTGAAGGGCTGATTGGCCACACGAATGACTTCGCCGACCGGATTCACATCCGGCCCGAACAGCTGCTCGCGCACGACCGAGCCGAGCACGATGACTTTAGCGGCAGTGCTGACGTCCTGGGCCGTGAAGAACGCGCCGTGCTCGGTGGGCCAGGCATTGATCAAGGGATAGTCGATGTCGGTTCCTTGTACCTGGGTATTCCAGTTCAGGTTGCCTGCGACCATCTGCGCGCGCATGTTCGACCCGGCCGCTGCGTAGAGAACCCCCGGGACTTGCGCGACAGCGGTGGCATCGTCGGGCGTCAACGTGCTGGCATTGCCTTGCCCCTGTCGCACGGCTCCCTGAGTCCAGTTGCCGGCGTTGACAATGATGGTATTGGTGCCGACGGACTGAACGGCCGAGTCGATCTGCGACTGGGCGCCGGAGCCCAGGGCGACCATTGTGATGACGGCCGCAACGCCGATAATCATCCCGAGCATGGTCAGAGCCGTCCGCATCTTGTTGCGGGCAAGCGCTTTCAACGCAATCCGGAACACCATCAAGACCGACATAGTCTGACTCCCAACACCAACCGTCGCCAGTACCGGATTCCAGGTAGTCCGACCAGCGAACCCCGGCGATCAACCCAATTTGCGCCTATCCGGCCGCCGCCTCCTCCTCCGCGGGAAGGGCAGCGAGCTCCTGGTGGGCATAGCGACGGCGAGCTACGGCCCGATCCGCCACTACATGGCCGTCACGGAACTGAACGATTCGCGTGCCGTACTCCGCGATGTCGTGCTCGTGCGTAATGAGCAGCACGGTGATGCCACGCTCGGTGTTCAAGCGCTGAAAGATGTCCATCACCTCGATGCTCGTTCGAGTATCCAGGTTCCCCGTCGGCTCGTCGGCGAGCAGAATCGACGGATGGTTAATGAGCGCCCGGGCCACCGCCACGCGTTGCTGCTGACCGCCTGAAAGCTGATTGGGGTGATGGTCTGCACGGTCTTCAAGGCCTACGGCCTTCAACACCTCCATCGCCCGCTTGTGTCGCTCAGTCGCCTTCGACCCGGATCCGCCGTAGAGAAGCGGCAGCTCGACGTTGTCGAGTGCGGAGGTTCGCGCCAGGAGATTGAATCCCTGGAAGACGAAGCCGATCTTCTTGTTGCGGACCGCCGCGAGCTGATCCTTGGACATTCTGGAAACGTCCTGTCCATCTAGGAAGTATTGCCCGGTCGTTGGCTTGTCGAGGCATCCGACAATGTGCATGAACGTCGACTTTCCCGAGCCCGAAGGCCCCGTGACCGCCAGGAACTCTCCTCGTTCCACATCGAGATTCACGCCGCGAAGCGCCTTGACTTCCACTTCTCCGACCACGTAGGTCTTGACGAGATTCTTCACGGAGATCATCGAAGGCATTGGGCTATCGACCTCGACCGCCTCCGCCCGGAAACCCACCGCCCGGAAACCCGCCGAAGCCGTCGCGGCCCCGGCCGCCCTGCGGCAGCAACGGATTGCCCGTCCCCGCTCCAGCCTGTGTCTGTCTGGTGCCGCCCGTGAGCACGCCCGTGACCACTTCCATGCCTGGCTGAAGCTCGCCGCTCAGGACTTCGGTGTTCGTTCCGTCGGTGATCCCGAGACGGAGGTTCACCGGCTTCAGCTCATGGTTGATGTAAAGCCAGACGCGCCCTGTCGATTCAACCGGAGGCAATGGCGCGAACAACGCGTCGATGGTTTCCGCCGATCGGGTCGCAGCCCGTTTCGGCGCGCCGCCACCGGCCGGCTTCTTCGCAGCGACAGCTTCGAACCCACTGACGTCGACGCCTCGTTCTTTCATCCGAGTGATGAACTGTTTCTGTTCATCCGGCGACATGTCTTTGAAGCGGTCCATCATTCGCTCTCGTCCGCCGCCTTCGCCGCGGCCACCTTGAAAGGTGCCCGACCCTCCTGCGCGATCCCCGCCAAAACTGCCGCGCCCTGATTCCGCACGCCCGCCGGCCGACAGACGTTGCTCGGTGGATGCGGAGGGTGGAGGAGAAGCCGACCCGTCGGCCGGCGGCGCCTTAGCTGAACCTGTTCCGTCGGCGGCCGGGCCTGCGGCAGGTTTCTTCACAGGGGCCTGGCCCGCCGTTTCGGCTGGTCCTGCGCTCTTGCCGTTGGGCACATCGGCGTCGTTGGACGGTTGTGCCTGACCACGTCCTCGTTGACCGCGCCCGCCGGCAAACTGGGTCTCCGGCGGAGGCGTCTGGTGCAGCGCGGCAAAGATGTCGTTGGTCGGGCGGAATCGGATAGCGGCGTTTGCGACGCGCAACGCGCTCGAACGCGTCGCGATCTGAACCCGGAGGTTCGCGGTCATCCCCGGTTTCAATTTGAGATCGGGGTTGGGGACATTGACGATCGTGGCGTAGGTCGTCACGTTCTGAACGACCACCGGCTGAAGTCGGATCTGCGCCACTTCTCCTTCGAACTGCTCGCCGGGGTACGCGTCGACGCGGAACGTCACCACCTGCCCGGGTCGGATGCGCCCGACGTCGGATTCGTCGATGTTGGCGTTGACCTGCATTTTCGTCAGGTCGGCGGCAATCACGAACAGCGTCGGCGACTGCAGGCTGGCCGCCACCGTCTGTCCAACGTCGACGCTTCGCTGTATCACGATGCCGTCGATGGGCGCAGCGATGATCGTGTGCTCGACGTTGACTTGACTCTGATTGAGAGTTGCGTCGGCTTGCGTGACTTGTGCCTGCGCGGACACCAGCTGCGCCTGGGCGGCATCGACCGCCACCTTTGCGGCGTCGAGTTCGCTCAGCGGCAAGAGGCTCCTCGAAGCCAGTTCTTTTGCCCGCGAGGTACTTCGGTCTGCGCATCATCGAGCTGCACTTCGTTTCGCTTGAGGTCTGCGCGGGCCCTGGTCAGGTTCGCCCGCGCCTGCTCGACTTGTGCCTGCAGCAGCGACGGGTCGAGCCTGGCGATCACCTGGCCTTTTCGAACGATGGAGTTGAAGTCGGCATTGAGGTCCTGGATCGTGCCGGACACCTGACTCCCGACCTGCACCGTCGTGACCGCTTGCAACGTGCCAGTCGCGCCGACTGTGTCGATGATGTCCCCGCGGGTAATCGGCGAAGTGTTCACCGTCACCTCGACGCCGTTGCGTCGCATGTAATAGGCCCCCGCACCGGCCCCGACGGCCGCAATGACGAGGAGCATGAACAGTGCGCGCTTCATTTACTAACTGGGGCTCCGCCCCAGACCCCGGCTCGGTCGCTGGCGGGGCCCCCTCGCCCCGCGCCGCTCCCTCGCAAACTAACTGGGGCTCCCCCCCCAGACCCCGGCTCGGTCGCTGGCGGGGCCCCCTCGCCCCGCGCCGCTCCCTCGCAAACTAACTGGGGCTCCGCCCCAGACCCACACGCCTAACCTAGATTCCGCTAACGGCCGAACCCGCCGCCGCCCCCACCGAAGGTCCCGCCGCCTCCACCGAAGTTGCCAGCGCCTCCGCCCGTTCCGACACCCGCGTTGTTCGCGCCGCCGCTACCCGTCGCACCACCAGTTGCACCACCTGTGCCCAAGAGTGTGATATTCGAGCTTTGCAGCGTCGTCTGCTGCACGCGGTCGAACTCGACGAGCGCCTTTCGATAGTTGAGCACTGCACGAAGCTCGCTGGTCTGCGAGTCGAGCAGGTCGCGTTGAGCCTGAACGACGAAGTAGTTCGTCGACATGCCCACCTCGAACTTGCTCTGCTCGGCCTCGAGCCGTCGTAGGGCCAGTTCGCGCGCCGCTTGTCCCGCCTGAACCGCCTCCGCCGCGTTCTGAACCTCAATCACGGCGCTGGTGACGTCGTTGGCGACCTGCAGCTCGATCTGTTTCATTTGCGCTTCGACCTGACTCAGTTGGACGCGCGCGCGGGCCACCGAGGCCTCCTGCGAACTCGTCCCGATCGGATAGCTGAAGTTCAGCTGCACGGTCCATCGGGGGTAGTTCGAGCCGAAAAGCGACGACAACGCGTTCCCATAGCCGCCGGGAATTCGGTCGATGACGTCCCGGTTGACGCCACTGCCCGCCGTTATCAGCTGAGTTCCGCCCAATCCCTGCAACCCATAGAGAGCCAGCAGATCGGCCTGGGGTAGCGTTTGATCGCGGAGATAGCGAAGTGTGACGCTGTTCGCCTGGACGTTCTTTTTGGCGATATCGATGTCGGTTCGCTCGCTGAGCGCCCGTCGGATCGCCGCTTCGAGGTCGATGGGCTCGGGACGGAACTCGGGACGATCGGTTGGCTCGAGCGTCGCATTCCAGTTCGGGTCCTGCGTGCCGTCGACAATCAGCCGCTTGAGGGCGAGCTCGGTCGTGCGCCGGGCCGATTCGGCCGCGACGAGAGCCTGGCGGCGAGTGGCCGCCTCCGACTGCGCCTGGACCACGTCGATCGGCGCCATGGTCCCGACCTGGACGCGGGTCTGGTTGTCACGCACCAGGTTCTCCGCCAGATCGAGCGACTGCCGTGCCACTTCGACTGCCTGAACGGCCGTGACGTAGTCCCAATAGGCGTTCCGAACATTCGACAGCGTATTGGTGATTGACGCGCGAAGCTGGACGTCTGAAATGTCCCGGTTGATGCTGGTGACTGCGAGTTGCTGCCGTGTGTTGTCCGTCCGGAATCCGCGAAGCAGCGGCTGCGTGTACTGCCCGGTCCAGAATGAGGCGTACGCAGGGATTGTAAAGATTGTTCAGGCTCGTCGTGGTGGCCCGGCTGTTGTTGAACTGGACGGCGACGCTGCCACCACCCCACGGGATGCTCTGCGCGACCCCGGCGTTGTAGTTGGCCGTGTCATTGACGACGCCTGCGCCCGCGACGTTGGCACCGCCGAGCGTGTTCGTGGCGGGGGTCGTTTGCGACTGCGTCAGCACCGTCGAAGTCAAAGACGGGTGGTAGATCGAGCGGATGCTGGCGATCGCGATGTCGTTGATCTGCGGGTTCAGGCGCTGCACCGCGATGTCGAGGTTGCGGTCGAGCGCCAGCTTTACCGCATCGTCCAAGGTCAGGCGGACCGTTGGGCGCGCGTCCGACGTCGCCGCGGCCTGAATCGCCGGAGCTTGCGCGGTGGCGACGGGTTGGCCGGTCGCGACGCGCTCGGCTGATTGACGAATGAGCTCTTGAATTCGTGCTTCTGATGTTTCCTGGGCTGCAGCCGGGACCTCAAGTCCGGCAAGCGAGAGGGCAGTCGCGACTATCCAGATCGATCCGCTGCGTATCATCTCGTGTTTCCTCTTGGTTCAGGCTACTTAGCGAGTTTCCGTGCGTCCTTTGGGGTCCGCGGGACGGGGCGGGCGTGGATTGTCCCGTTTCCATTGCTCGTGGACTTCCTTGAACTTGGCATTCTGCTTGGGCGTCAGTGTCTGCACCATGTGCAGGAGCATCAGGGTCCGAGTCTTGTTCAGCCGGGCGCGGACATCTTCGACCTTTTCGACCTGTCGCGCCACGAGCCCTTCATCGGCCCTGATTTCGATGAGCCGCGACAACTCGGCCTCTTCCCGGTCCAACTCCTCCTTGCTCTGTCGTAACTGCGGGAGGGTGCCGCGGTAGATATTGTCGATTCGCGTGGACTGATCGGGTGTGAGCCCGAGCTCTCTCACGACCCGTTCGTCCTTCCACCAGGGAAAGCCTGACTGGGCGGCAGCCTGGGTTGCCAACGCTCCCAACCCCACCACGGCGGCGACGAGCCCCGTGCCGAGAAGCACTTTCGGCTTCATGTCAAAACCTCAAGAAAGACCGCTACTTCCAGGAATACGACAAGCGAAACGGATCCATTTATCAGCTCAGCGGGCCTGTGAACTCCCTCATCCTGGCAATGGCGGCGCCGACGAGATTGTCGGGGGTGGACGCGCCGGAGGTCAGGCCGATGGAGACCGGTCCGCGTTGAGGCAACCACCCATTCGTCGTCTGTTCCCCCGGTTGACCGACCGGGCGATGGCGAATCTCCTCGCGAGAGACCAGGCAATCCGGGTCAGCAATGTGGAACGTTGGCCGCGATTCCGAGCACAGCCGGGCGAGGTTGCAGGTATTGCTGCTGTTGTAGCCCCCAATCACGATCATCAGATCCAGGGGCTGTTTGTCGAGAAGAGCGACGACCGCGTCCTGACGGTCCTGCGTGGCGCTGCAGATCGTGTCGAACGCCTGATAGTGCTCGGCCAATGCCGTTGGACCGTAGCGCTGGCACATCGCCTCCTTCAACATCTCGGCGATCTCCAACGACTCCGACATCAACATGGTTGTCTGGTTGGCGAGCCCGATGCGCCGCAAATCCAGGTCGGGATCGAAGCCGCCAGACACTGCTGACGCAAACTGCCCCAGAAACGCGTGGCGGTCGCCGCGGCCTCGGATGTACTCGCAGACGATGCCGGCCTCGCGTCGATCGAGCAGGACGAGATAGCGTCCGCCATACTTCACCGCATGGGAGGCGGTGGCCTGCGTCTCTTCGTGGTGCGATTTGCCGTGAATGATCGATGTATATCCGCCCTCGCAGTACCGCCGCACGTTTTTCCAGACGTTCAGGACCGAGCCGCAGGTGGTGTCGACGAGCGTGCACCCGCACTGTTCGAGCTTCGCCAACATCGCGACGGTGACCCCGAACGCGGGCAGGATCACCACGTCACTCGGCCCGACCTGCTCGATCACCGTCGCGTCGTCGGTGAGGAATTCGATCCCCATCGATCGCAGCTTCGCGTTCACGTGGGGATTGTGGATGATCTCGCCGGTAAGGTAGACGCGACGATCGGGAAATCGCTCGCGCGTCTGATATGCGTAGTCCACGGCGCGGTCGACGCCGTAACAGAAGCCGAATTCCCGGGCCAGATGAACGGTCAGCCGTCCAGTACGATAGACGAAGTCCTCGCTCCTGATCTGTTCGACGAGCGCGCTGTGGTAGCTTTCGGCCAGCGTGCTTGCGACAGCATGTTTCAGGTCGAGGCCCTTGCGGAAGATCAGGGACGACATGGAGTCAACTTACAATTCACAATTTCGCGATTGACAAAGCGGCGTCGAGAGCTTTGTGCACTCCGAATTGTCAATTGCAAATTGTGCGGGGGTCATCGAAGGGTGACTTCGCGCACGTGCGGCGTCAGCGCATCGACGGCCGAGAGCTCGCGGATCCTGGGCCGATCGCCGGCGACCTCCAGCTCCGACAGAAATACGTCGTCAGCCTCGAAGCCATCCGGCCGAGGCAATTCGGTTCTTACTGCCGGCGCGGTTTGCAGCGCTTGACGAGCAATACTCGAGGCGGGACGGGATTGCATGGCGCGGGAAGCGCTCCAATTGAGAAAGAGGCCGGCGCTGACACCAACAAAAAGGCCTGCGGCCAGCGATGCCGCGACCCAGCGTCGCGCGAGGCGCGGAGCCGCGCGGCCGATGTGATGACCTGTGGACTGGCCGGGAAACGTAATCACCCGCGCCGGATGGCCCAGGTGTTCCAGGCGGCGAGCGATCTGCTGTTGCTGAGCGCGTAGACGTTCGGGCGTGAAGACGGCGTCGGTCTCGAACGTCGCTCCCGCGCTCAAGCCGTCCATGAATTGTGTGAGCTCGGCGTACCGAAGCCCACAGTCGGAACAATCAGTCAGGTGTTCGGCGACGCGTGGAGCGAGGGCTTCACCACCTCGCGAGGCGAGATAGCTCTCGAACAGGATTTCCTCACGGAGGTGCTGCCGTCGATTCATCACGGCCTTCCTCCCAACAAGCCCCGCAGTTTGCGCGCAGCACGGAAGAGATGCACCCGAACAGTCGATTCGTTCAACCCGGTAATGGCGCTCACCTCGCGAGGTGTGCAATCACCGTAGTGACACAACATGAACACGGTGCGCTGCCGACCATCCAGGCGGTCAATCGCCGCCGCAAGGCGAGCTCGCCGCTCTCGCGAGAGCAGCCGCGTCTCGGGGCTTGCCTCGGGCGACCCGGCCAGCGTCGACTGGAAATCAAAGGCTGCACCGACTTCTCCCGATGGCACGAGCCATCGCTCGCGCCTGGCCCGCGCCTTGCGACGATCCAGGCAACCGTTGATGAGAATCCGTGTGAACCACACTTCGAACGGCCATGCTTCTCGATACGAGCCGATGTGGGTGAACACTTTGACGAAGGCGTCTTGAACCGCCTCGTCGGCCTCGGAGGCGTCGCGCAGGTATTGATAGGCAATCCGAAGCGCCCGCCTCTGGTGAGCGTCCACCAGCCCTGCGAATACGTCGCGCGCCTCGTCGAGGTCTCCGCGCTCGACCAGCTGCCGGATGTGAATCGCCAGCTGGGTATCCTTCGAGAGCGGCGGCGCCACGCGGCGGCCGGTGGCTGCAGTCGCGGTCGACTCGGCAGCTTCATCCAGCGGCGTGTCGATCAATCGGCGCGAATCAGTACTCATAGGGCATTACGATGCGACGGACAGGCTGTTTACAGTCTACCTTAGGAGGTGGCCGAATTGTTGACTTGGAAGGATCCAGACGGTACCATCCGTGATTCTGCGCATGTGGCTGTCCGTCGTGCCTTTGGAGCCCTGAATGAGCACGGAAGTAGAGCGTGGCCTCGGCCTCGAGCGCGAGGGGATCGAAACGAATTCGGTGAAGTGGAACCTGTCTGCCGCGGTGCTGTACCGAGGAAGCACTTCGGCGGCAGGAAGGCGTTCTGGCAGACGGTGGCCCGCTGGCATGCCGCACCGGTCAGCATACCGGCCGTTCTCCGAACGACAAGTTCGTCGTGCGCGAGCCGTCAGCCGAGGCTCATATCGCATGGGGTAAGGTCAACCGTCCGATGACCCAAGCTCATTTCGATGTCTTGCATCGAGACCTGCTCGGTTCCCTTGCCGGCAAAGAACTTTACGTCTTGGATTGTTACGCGGGTGCAGATCCCGAGTATCGACTCGCTGTTCGAGTCATCAACGAGTTCGCCTGGCACAACCTGTTCGCGCGCAACCTCTTTATTGTCGATCCCGCCGCAACTTCCGGGCGGGCGCCGGATTTCACGGTGATCGCCGCTCCCTCGTTTCGCGCCGATCCGAAGCGGCATGGCACGAACGGCGAAACAGTCATTGCGCTCAGCTTCGCGAAAAAGCTCGTCCTGATCGGTGGCACCAGCTACGCCGGTGAGATGAAGAAGTCGATCTTCAGCGTGCTGAACTATGTTCTGCCGATGCGCGGAGTGCTGTCCATGCATTGCTCGGCCAACGTCGGCCGTGGCGGCGATGTCGCGCTCTTCTTCGGCCTTTCGGGCACCGGGAAGACCACGCTGTCGAGCGATCCAGAACGCCGGCTGATCGGCGACGATGAGCATGGCTGGAGCGACCGTGGTGTGTTCAACTTCGAGGGAGGCTGCTACGCGAAGACGATTCGTCTGTCCGCAGAAGCCGAACCGCAAATCTATTCGACCACCCGCCGGTTTGGCACCGTCCTCGAGAACGTCGTGGTCGATCCGGAAACACGCGCGCTCGACCTCGACGACGATCGACTCACGGAAAATACCCGGGCGGCCTATCCCCTTGAGTTCATCGATGATGCCGTTCTCTCGGGCCAGGCGGGTCATCCACAGAACATCGTGATGCTCGCGGCCGATGCGTTCGGCGTGCTCCCCCCGGTCTCTCGCCTCACGCCCGAGGGTGCGATGTATCACTTCTTGTCCGGGTACACGGCCAAGGTTGCCGGGACTGAAAAAGGTGTTACCGAGCCGTCGGCGACGTTCAGCGCCTGCTTCGGGGCCCCGTTCTTGCCGCTGCCGCCGGGCCAGTACGCGCGCATGCTGGGCGAAAAGATTGCCCGACATCAGGCGCGGGTGTGGCTTGTCAATACCGGTTGGACGGGCGGACCGCACGGCGTTGGCACGCGAATGAAAATCGCGCACACGCGAGGATTGATTCGAGCGGCTCTGTCGGGTGCGCTTGATGGCGTCGCGTACGAGAGGGATGCGGTCCTGAACCTCGATGTCCCGAAGTCCTGTCCAGACATCCCGTCAGACGTCCTGAAGCCGAGGAATACCTGGGCGAAGCCGGCCGAGTACGATGCACAGGCCGTGAAGCTCGCGCGCATGTTCGCGGACAATTTCAAGGCCTTTGAGGCCGACGTCACGGCTGCCGTCAAGGATGCCGGGCCCCGCGCCTGAGGCAGGCAAGGGGCTGGAGGCTAGGGCCTCCAGTCCCAGAGAGATGTCGCACTACGAGCCGGTCATCGGCCTCGAAATTCATGCACACCTTCTGACAGCCTCGAAAATTTTCTGTGGTTGCAGCACTGCATTCGGAGCAGTGCCCAACTCCCACGTCTGCCCTGTGTGTCTTGGGCTGCCTGGGGCGTTGCCGGTCCTCAACCACACCGCCGTCGACCACGCGATTCGCGCGGCGCTCGCGCTCGGGTGCACGATCCAAGAGACATCCGTGTTCGCTCGAAAGAACTACTTCTATCCGGATCTTCCGAAAGGGTACCAGATCTCGCAGTACCGAGCGGCCGTTGGCGACACGGGGTGCGATGCCGTTCGGCAACGCGGGAAGTACTCGGCTCGTCGGCATCACGCGGGTGCATCTGGAGGAGGACGCCGGCAAGTCGGTTCACGAAGGCTTTTCCGATTCAGATCGCAAGACGTACGTCGACTTCAACCGAAGCGGCGTCCCTCTCATCGAGATCGTGACTGAACCCGATCTGCGCTCGGCCGCGGAAGCTGCCGAGTTCTTCGAACGGCTCCGGACGCTCCTCGTGTGGCTGGAGGTCAACGACGGAAACATGGAGGAGGGCAGCCTTCGCTGTGACGCGAACGTGTCGGTTCGGCCGGTCGGTACCGACACCCTCGGCACGAAGGTAGAAGTGAAGAACCTCAACTCCTTTCGTTTTCTGCAAAAGGCACTGGAGTACGAGACCGAGCGGCAGATCGATCTTCTGAGCGAAGGCGGGCGTGTCGTGCAGGAAACACGACTGTGGGCGCCGAATCCCGGACGAACGACCGGGATGCGCAGCAAGGAGGAGGCCCACGACTATCGGTACTTCCCTGAGCCCGACCTTCCACCCCTCTTGGTCGATGTGGCGCGGGTTTTGGCGATTCGCGAGCGGATGCCGGAATTGCCCGAAGCAAGGCGCCTTCGGTTCGTCACCCAGTACGGCCTTCCCGAATACGATGCAATCCAGCTGACCCAGTCCCGCGCGCTGTCCGACTACTTCGAGGCGACGGTTCGCGCGGGCGCCCAGCCCAAACCCGCGAGCAACTGGATCATGGGTGAGCTTGCCCGAAAGCTGAAGGAGACCGGCGCCGACATCGCGGCCGCCCTCCAGCCCGAACGGCTCGCCGGTCTCCTAAAGCTGATCGAGCAGGGCACGATTAGCGGGTCGATGGCCAAGGACGTCTTCGAGAAGATGTTCGCGTCGGGCCAGGCCGCCGACGCGGTCGTCAGGGCCGAAGGGTTGGCCCAGATCGATGACGAATCGGCGATTATTGCGCTGGTCGACGGCGTGTTGCGTGCCAACGTCGATGCGGCGCAGCAGTATCGTGCCGGCAAGGCGGCGACGTTCGGATTCCTCGTCGGCCAGGTGATGAAAGCCGCGGCAGGGAAGGCCAACCCGAAACGCGTGAACGAGCTCTTGAAGCGAGCGCTCGAGGTCGGGTAGGCTGACCACACCTGTCCGCCAACACGCAGCGTGATAGAAGCGTACCAGCTCTCGAAGGTCTATAGCCGCGGCGTCTACGCGATCCGCGATCTCTCCCTTTCCATCGGCAAAGGCGAGTTCATCTTCCTCACCGGACCGAGCGGCGCGGGAAAGTCGACGTTGCTGCGTCTCCTTCTTCGCGAAGACCTGCCGACATCCGGGTCTCTCAAAGTCGGAGGACGCGACTTGGAAGCCCTGCGTGGCTCGCACATCCAGGCCTACCGGAGAACCGTCGGATTCGTCTTTCAGGACTTCAGGCTCGTTCCGCGGTTCACCGTGTTTCAGAACGTCTCGTTCGTCATGCGCGTGCTCGGCGTCCCGCTCGGCGTCCAGCAGCGCAAGACGTTCCAGGTGCTCAAGTGGGTCGGGCTCCAACACCGGATGAACGCGTTCCCGGACGAGTTGTCGGGAGGCGAACAGCAGCGGGTGGCGATTGCCCGCGCCCTCGTCAACGATCCTCATCTCGGTACTGGCCGACGAGCCGACGGGCAACCTCAATCCGGATCTCGCCCTCGACATCATGAATCTCTTCCGCGAGATCAACGCCCGCGGGACGACAGTGTTGGTCGCCACTCATGACCGGGAGTTGATTCAGCGCGTCGGCCATCGCGCCATCATGCTCAGTCACGGCCGCGTCACGGAGACCGGCTGATGCGTGCGATTCGCTATGCGTTCGACGAAGCGGTGGCAAGCCTGTGGCGCGGTCGCCAGTCGGGGTTGCTGTCGACGGTCACGATTGCGCTCGCGCTGTTCGTCTTGGGTGCGTTTCTCCTCGTCACGTCGAACCTCCGACGGCTCGGCGGCGAGTGGAGTAGTGCGGCCGAAATGTCGGTCTACCTCAAAGACGAGGTCACGCCATCAGAACGATCCGCTCTCGAGGGCGCGCTGATGCCCGGCGAGATTGTCGCAGGACGCGAGTTCGTCTCGAAAGACGATGCCCTGCGCCGCTTCAAGCAGATTTTCGGCGACCTCGCCGCCTCTCTCGAGGGCGTCGAGAACCCTCTCCCCGCGTCATACGAAGTGAGACTGCAGCCGACTGCGCGGGCCCCCCAGGCCGTCGACGATCTGGCGCGCCGTCTCCGAGCCATGGCTGGCGTCGCCGATGTTCGCTACGACCGTCAATGGCTGGACAGACTACTGGCGGCGATAAATGTAATTCGGGGGATCGGCTTCGTCATCGCGTCGATCCTGACAATCGCTGCGGCCCTGACGGTGGCTAATGTCGTTCGTCTCGCCCTCTATGCGCGCCGGGACGAGCTCGACATTATGCAGCTCGTAGGCGCGCCTCAGGTCTATATTCGAGGGCCGTTCGTCATGGAAGGCATTCTCCAGGGCGGAGCCGGCGCGGTGGTGGCCCTCCTGGCCCTGGCCCTCGGCTTTGTCGCCGTGCGGGCCCGTTACGGGACTGTTCTGGCCGGAGCGGTGGACGTCGCGTCGATCCGATTTCTGCCGCTTGAGCTTTGCCTCCTGCTGGTCGTGGGGGGAATGCTGGTGGGGTGCGTGGGTGGGTTTGTGGCGTCGTGGGGTCGTAAAGGCCTTACAAATCCTTGACACGAATTTTCCGGCGGAACTACACTGGTCAGACAGTACCGGACACCCATCTCGAGGCCCTGCATGCCACGCTTCGTGACCGACTCGAGGCCGATTAGCGCGCAGCACCCGATTACTGAGTTTTACCGAGAAGAATTCGTCAAGCATCGCCGCTGTCTCCAGCGACAGCGGGCCTATTATTCAGAGGGCGCGATTACCGGAGTCGAAGCGGCCCTCACGCGAATCATGGGAGAGCTCGAGGTCCTATGTTCCCGAGACAACGCTGACCAGCTTGTCAGCTCCCTCCTGAAACAGTTCGACGTCGTCACCGGCCTCTCATCCTGGTCAGACCCCAAGCAAACCCACTGACAGCAACGCTCTCAAAACTTCGAACGGATCTCCTGGCCATCGTCCGCGGCGGCTTGGAGGGCGCGTCGGTTTCCCGGCTGCTGAAACAGGCGCTCGCATCACCCGGCGCGCTGGCCGCTGGTGATCTGCGCGTCCTCTGCGCCGGCAAAGCCGCCGCCGCCCTTTCGGCGACCGTCGCCGAGCTATGCGGGCCGCGGATCCGCTCGGGTCTCGTGGTCGGCCCCGCGCCATCGACGCTGCCTGATCAGTTCGAATCGATCGCGGGCAGTCATCCAGTGCCCACGGAGGAAAGTGAGCGAGCCGGCCGCCGCGCCCTGGCGCTGGCGGCATCTCTCGTCGAGGGAGAGACCCTCCTGGTACTTCTTTCGGGCGGCGCGTCAGCGATGATGGCGGTTCCGGCTGAGGGCATTACACTCGACGACAAACGCCTCACGACCAGCCGGCTGCTGAAGGCCGGTGCAGACATTTACGCGTTGAATACCGTTCGGAAGCACATCTCCGGCATCAAAGGCGGTTGGCTCGCGGCACAGGCCCGGGGCATGTCCCGGACGTTTGCAGTCTCTGACGTCGTTGGGGATGACTTGAGTGTGATTGCGTCCGGCCCGACCGTTGGCGATTCCACGACGTTTGCAGATGCAATCGGTGTGCTGCAGCGGTTTGGTCCTGTCTCCGACTATCCTCGATCTGTCATGGCGCGCCTGATGGCCGGACAGCGCGGTGAGATGCCGGAGACGCCCAAGCCCGCCGACTCTCGGTTGTCCAGCGCGGTGTCCACGGTGATCGGCAGTCGAAGGGATGCGATGGCCGGCGCAGTGGCTGAGGCGGAGTCGCGCGGGTATCACGTGTGGTGCATCGATGAGCCCGTTGTTGGCGAATCTCGCGACACGTCACGGTCCCATCTTCAAACCGTGTTGACGGGCGCCGCCCATCTCGCGCGTCCAGCATGTATCGTGTCGAGCGGCGAGACGACCGTGCATGTGACCGGTCTCGGCAAGGGAGGTCGCAATCAAGAGTTTGCGCTTGCGATGGCTGCGCCGCTCGCTGCGGTGGGCGCTCCGGTGGTTGTGGCGAGCGCCGGCACCGACGGGATCGATGGTCCGACGGACGCGGCGGGCGCTGTCGCGGATCCGACGACCATTGGTCGAGCTCGAGCGGCTGGAATCGGCGATCCGGACAGATACCTGGCCGACAACAACGCATACGCATTCTTTGACGCGATCGGCGATCTCATTCGAACAGGCCCCACCAACACGAACGTCGGGGATCTTCAAGTCGTGCTGATTGGATAGCCCGACGGAGGTTATGCGAGCACGATTTCGTTCCATTCGGGCCGCCGCACGGCCTCAGGGAACTACGGCACAGCCCGATTCCATCGGCTCGTACTCGGTGCTCCACTCCAACATGGGCCTGACAGTCCCCGCGAAGTAGCCGGCCCAGTCGCCGCGCGCCGAGTCGCCGTCCAAGCTATCAATCACTTGAAAGGCGATGAGACTCTGTTCGTGAACCTCCACCATAGTCGGCTCGATCGTGGCGATGGTCACCTCGACCAGGTGCGCACCTTCGGCCAGGAAGTTTCCGGGAATCCACGCGGTCGCCACATACCGTCCGACCGGCCGTCGCCGGCGTCGCCAGGCAGGATCCAAGTCGATGGCACCGAGCACGACGAGCCCCTCTTCGTTCATCTGGGAGAAAGACAAGAGCCATCTGCTGCCCGATTATGTGAAGTGGATGACCAAGCTCGATGAGTGTCGCGCGGAGAGTTTCGTCGCCGTGTTTCCGGAGTGGAAGGAGCTGTTCGAGCAGTACAACCCCGTGCGCGCGACTGAGCCCGTGCTGTCCTGATGTCGGCCCTGTCAGCGATGCCTACTGGATAGACCCAACCCACTTTGAACTCGATAACCTCCAAGGGACCACCGGCACTGGATTCGTCGAGGAAGGCGACTCGTTTCTGTTAGCCTACGAGCACATGGTCTCACGCGATCACATCCTCACGCTCATGCGCGAGCGGGTTCATCATCCTGCCGGCACGCGCGAATTACTGCAGATTCTCAAGATTCCCCGCGAAGAGCGTGCGTCGTTCAAGCGCCACATCAAGTCGATGGTCGCATCGGGCGACCTCGTCCAAATTCGGGGGCACCGATTCGGATTGCCCGAAAAGATGGACCTGTACGTGGGCCGGCTGCAGACGCACCCGGCCGGCTACGGTTTCGTCACACCCGAGCGTTCACTCGAGCCGGCCGGCGGCGACATCTATATCTCCGGCCCGCACCTGAACGAAGCGATGCAAGGCGACCGCGTGGTCGTGCGCATCGAGCGGATCAAGGATGGCGGACGGGCCGAAGGGCGCATCATCCGGATCCTCGAGCGCGCCAATGAATGGATTGTCGGTCGCTACGACCGTGGAGAGGGCGGCATGGGGTTCGTGGTGCCCTTCGATCGGCGGGTCCTGATGGACGTTTTCATTCCAGCGGGGCAGGAAGGCGGCGCGTCGCCTGGCGAGATGGTGACCGTGGAGCTCACCCGGTGGCCTACCTCAACGCGCAGCGCCATCGGACGGGTTGCCGAAGTGCTCGGCGAGATCGACGCACCCGGAGTCGACACCGAAATCATCATTCGGAAACACGGTATACCCGACGCCCATTCTCCAGATGCGGTCGCCGAGGCCGTCCGCCTGGGATCGCTGGTCTCCGAGCGGGACATCCGCGGTCGGACTGATTTCAGGAACCTGCCGACGGTGACGATCGACGGAGAGCACGCCCGCGACTTCGACGACGCGATCACGATCGAAAGACTGCCGAACGGAAACTATTGGCTTGGCGTCCACATCGCCGATGTATCGCACTACGTGCGCGAAGGCAGCGCGCTGGATCGCGAGGCGTACGAACGTGGGACATCCGTGTACTTCCCCGAACGGGCAGTTCACATGTTCCCCTCGGAGCTGGCAACCGGCCTCTGCAGTCTGAATCCTCATGTCGACCGGTTGGTCCAGTCGTGCCTGATGGAAGTCGACAAGAGCGGTCACGTGGTTCGTTCCGAGTTTCACGACGGAGTCATCAACAGCGATGAGCGGATGACTTACACGGCCGTGAATGGCATTCTGACCGATCACGATCCCGAGCTGATGAAACAGTACGCGGGCTTCGTGCCCATGTTCGAACGCATGCTCGAGCTGTTCGAGATTCTGCACGACGCCAGACGCCGCCGAGGATCGGTCGATTTCGACCTGCACGAGACCGAAGTCATCGTCGACGAAGGCGGCGTCGTCGAAGCCATCATCGCGCTCGAGCGAAACGTTGCCCACCGACTGATCGAAGAGTTCATGCTTGTGGCGAACGAGACCGTCGCGTCGTCTCTCGAGGCGCAGGAGGCACCGGCCCTGTACCGTGTGCACGAAGAGCCCGACAGCATGAAGGTCGAGAAGTTCGAGGAGTTCATTTCCGGCTTCAGCTACAGCCTCGGCGCGGCGGTGACGGCTGTCGGCCCGCGTCACTTTCAGAGGTTGCTGGAGCGGATTCATGGAAAGCCGGAAGAAAAGCCGATTGCCTTCCTCATGTTGCGCACGATGCAGAAGGCACGCTACGCGGCGGAGAACCTCGGGCATTTCGGGCTCGCCACTGCGAGTTATACACACTTCACGTCACCGATTCGCCGTTATCCGGACCTCGTCGTCCATCGGGCCTTGCGCGCCGTCCGCCGCGGGGAATTGGACGACGAAGCGCGCGAAGACTCGGCCGAGGATCTGCCGGAAGTGGCCCGACACACGTCCGAAATGGAACGGCGCGCAGACGATGCCGAGCGCGAGCTCCTGCAGTGGAAAAAGGTGAAGTTCATGGCCGACAAGGTCGGCGACGAGTTCGAAGGCTACGTCACTGGCGTCGCCGCCTTCGGGCTTTTCGTCCAGCTCGTCGAACATTACGTCGAAGGGCTGGTGCACATTTCAACGATGGCCGACGACTACTACCGGTTCATCGACGGCGCCCACCTCCTTCGCGGTGAGAACACGCGCAAGGTCTATCGGCTAGGGGATAAAGTCAGCGTCCAGGTGATTCGGGTAAACATGGAAGTGCGCCAGATCGATCTCGCGCTCGTCGAGATTCTCGAACGTGTGCGGGAAGGGGAGTCGGGGCCGCGGCGGAGCAAGGCGCGGCCCAAACACGAGAAGCGACGGACAGCCCGCCCGGGACGTCGTGAGCGATCCCGGCGGCGTCGGTAAGCGAAGCTCGCCACCACTGAGGACACGGAATCAGAAACCAATCCCGACAGGATTGATCCTCCGTGTCCCCGGTGTCTTCTATGTTGCGGACCGCTGTCAAGCGTCCTCTTTGAAAAAGTTCGTTCTCAGCCAGTTCGCTCCTCACTTTCGGCCGCCGGAGCAGGCCCCCCGAACAGCGGGCTTGCGGAGGCGGCCGTCGAATGAGCGGTGTCGGGGTGGCCCGCCCCTCGCGGGCGGCTCACCAGCGTCGCTGCGTAATCGACTCACGCGGGTCCGGGTCAAGGCTGGGATGTAACCCAGTGCTCGCCTTCTCCGAGCTCGCACGCATGCGCGCGGCCCCCAGAGACTGTTCATTCTCGGTCCGGACACGTGGGTGGCGGCACCTTCTCCGTGACGGTCACCCGTCGGCGACCCGACACCGTCCGTGCACGCCACGCGCGTGAGACGTGTCGCCAGAGGCGACTACGCCACTTTCACATCGCGTCCGCGGGGACGACGCCGGTTGTCGCGTACCGCCACAGCGCGATCACCAACCGGCGCGCGACCGCCACAATGCCGAGGCGCCGCAATCGTTTACTGCCGCCGAAGCGATCGCGATACACCGCGTGAGGGGACTGGCCCGTTGCCAGCGCACCCAATTCCATGCCAGCTGAATACTGACGGTTTGCAGCCGCGCATTGCCCGCCCGACTGATGCCTTGTTCCTGACGCCGTTCGCCGCTTTCATAGGGCGTCGGCGTAAATCCGAGGAGTCCGCCCACTTCGCGCCGATTGCGGAAGGCGCGCCACACCAAGCCTTCATCGAGCAACGTCGACGCACTGGTCGCCGCACGCCCTTGAGGCGGACCAAGCGGCCCAGCGCCTGTCGGCCGGCGCGGCCATCGCCACCGTGTGTTGCTGCGCGTCGAGTTCCGCGATGTGCGCCTCGAGCAGCGCCCAGCGCCCTCGGCCCGCTCGAGCCGCGCCTGGAGCGCGCGCGGCAAGCCGCCCCGGCCCAATCGCGCACCGTCGTCCACCAGCCCCGCGACCGCTGCCGGGGCAGGCGACAGCCCCACAGCGCCAGCCAGCTGCGCATCTGATTGATCAGCCGCGTTTGCTCCTGCACCAACGTCGTCCGCTCGCGACTGACCTGGCGGGCCGCTTCGTCCGCCACCGAGGGGACCCGCACTTCGGCCCAGACGTTGTGTTCTCCGGCACAGACCCGGACCAGCATTCGCACCAGCTTCAACGCGTCGAGGCGATCGGTTTTGGCCCGCCGCGCCCGGCGACTGACTTCGAGGCTCGCCGAATCGACGATCCGATTGGTGAGGCCCAACGTGGTCAAGGCTCGATGAATCCAAAACCCATCGCGCCCGGCTTCATAGCAGCTGAGGACGAGCGCGGTCTCCGGCAGCTGAAAGCGCCGGCGTCCCTCCCTGGTCACCCGCGCGATCGCCCGCAAATCGCCGGCGGGCACTGTCCGAACCCCGGGCTCATCCCAACACCAGACGTCATCGCCAGCTTCCAATGTTTCGCACTCAACTCAAACGCCACGTACAACGTCGGTTCACATACACTACGGAATTCAGGGCGGGTCGTTGCAGTCATGACAGCCTCCTTCGACTTAGCGGTTCGAGGAAGCTTAACTGCAGCGGTCCGCTCTCATAGTCTCTCCGTGGTGGAGTGGCTACTGGATGATGGCTTGCCTGACAGCGTTCTCGAAATCCGGCCGAAGACCGCCCCCGGCGCCCTGGATGAAGAAGATCGAAACGATTTGCTCTTTGGGTTCGACCCAGAAGCTCACGCCCGTACCGCCCGCCCAGCCATACGCGCCTTTGGACACGCGGAGGTCTGCCGCGACCGGATCCTCGACGACCTGCATGCTCAACCCGAAGCCCATGCCGTGTGGCGGACGTCCAAATTGGCCGTTGACCATGTCGCCCGTGTGGTTCGATGTCATCAACTCCATGGTCTTGGGGCTGACCAGGCGTTTGCCGTTCAGCTCTCCGCCGTTCAGCATCATCTGGCCGAACTGCACGTAGTCTTCCGCCGTGCTCATCAAGCCTCCGGCGCCCGAAAAATACGGCGTGGTCGTGGCCTGATTCTGAGTGTTTCGTTGCAGGCCGTTTTCCCCTCGCTGGTAGAGCAGCGCGAGGCGCGGTACGCGATCGCTCGTCAGCGAAAAGGCCGTGTCCTTCATGCCGAGGGGATCGAAAATGCGCTGCTTCAGATACTGATCGAACGTCTGGCCGGACACGACCTCGACGACGCGGCTCAGCACGTCGAACCCGGCCCCTCCGCTGTATCGCCAAAGCGTGCCCGGTTGAAAGTCGAGCGGCACGGCGGCCAGCTTCGGAATGTACGTCGCCAATGTATCCGTCGGCGTCCGGGTTGGCGCGGCGCTTGCGCCGAGCCCGCCGCTGACCAGGCCCGAACCATGCGTCAACAGATCGCGAATCGTAATCTCGCGAGTGGCCGAGACGACGTCGAAGGGAACCGCTTCCGGACCGCCAGCCCGGCCGCGCCCGCCGCGTCCACCAGCCGCGCCCGCTTGCGCGCCAGGCTTGGCGACGGCCACCTTGTCGAGGTTCTTGAATTCAGGGATGAACCGAGAGACCGGGTCGCTGAGCCGGACCTTGCCTTCCTCGACCAGCATCATGATGGCGACGCCAGTGATTGGCTTCGACATGGAAGCCAGGCGGAAGATGGAGTCTTTGGCCATCGGCTTGTTTGCTTCGATCTCTGCCAGGCCCTGCGCTTCGAAATGCGCTATCTTGCCGCGGCGTGCGACGAGCGTTACGGCTCCAGCGACATTCTTCCCGTCGATGTAACGCTGGACGACCTCAGTGACGCGCTGCAGCCGTTCTGTCGACAGGCCAACATCTTCTGGTTTCGCCGTCAGCATCGAGCCGGCCTTGAGAGGCAAAATCAGCAACACCGCGCCCGCGAATGCGAGAAAGAGAGACTTCATTTTCATTCTGGAATCTCCTGGCCCCGGTGTTGATAGTGTTCAGAGCATTGGGGCGTACAAAACAGGAGGGCAGGAGGGTTCGTGTGGAAGTCCCTGCCCGCCCTCCCTAACGTAGCTGACCGACGTGACTCACCTGCCCTACTTGCCCCACCCGACTTACCTGCCCCACCTGCCCTACCTGACCCACCTGCCCTCCCTAGAAATCGTACTGCACGGTGAACTTTGCCGTGCGTGCCGTCATCACCGGCGTCTGAGTGCCGGTTGGGGTCAGCCAGGCCCCACCAGGGATGAACGCCTGGTTTGGTACAGGATGGTGTCGGAGTTCAGCGCATTGAACAGGTCGACTGAGACGTTCGCCCTGGTCCTTCCGAATCGCAGGATCTTTCCAACGCGGAAGTCGAGCTGAGTAACCCGGTCGCTCCTCATGTCGTCTGGCTTCAGCAGATTCACTGTAATGTTCGGCGCGTTGTTCGAGAGCGAACGACCCAGCCATTGCGAAACTACGGCGTTTGAGACGGTCCAGTTGGCGCGAAGCGGGATGCCAGGGCTGCTCGGTCAGTCGACGCGCTGAGCAGCACGTCGACCTTCGGAATGGTGTAGGTACCGGCGGCCGTGAGTCGCGTATCGATCCCCGGCTCGTAATGGCAATACGGGTTGACGGGATTGTCACTGCGGGAAGTTCGCTGCCAGTCGAGAACACGCCGATCTGTTCCGGCAGGGCCGTGCGGACTTCGCAGTAGTCAGTCACCCGCTGCCCGGTGTTGGTCCCGACTTGGAGCTGGAGTCCGTTTCTCAAGCGGGCGGCGACGTTAAGGTCGACGCCGTTGTAGACCTGATAAATATTCCCGTAAGTGGGATTGTACGTCCGGAAGTTGTCGACGAGGCTGGCCTTTGCCGGCACGACATTGTAGAGACCGGATACGACGTAGCCGCCGCCTCCGGGCAACCGCGGATCGAGCGGGGCCGTGACGCTGAATGGGGTGAAATCCGCCGCGCTTGTCTGAAGGTTGTCCGTGACCGTGAAGTTCTGGAGCCAGCGTCGCGTGTAGCCGACCGAGAGCGACACGCGCGACATGAGTTCGTGCTGGACCGTCGCGCCGACGATCCAGTCGCTGGGCCGGTTGTACCAGCCCTTCATGATCTGTTCGTCGTACGACAACGTGGTGATCGGCTTACCGAAGTTCTGGTCGTTCCACGCCCCGCAGAAATCGCCCCCGCTCGCTCTGAGATCCTGTGCCAGCCCGTTGCTGAGATCGCAGTCGGGGTTGAAGTCTCTGTCCTGATCGGTCCACGTCCGGGTCACGCTATTCGTGATGCGGTTTCGGGGCTCGAGCTGCGAGTAGTTCCCGTTGCCGCCGACTGCCGCCTCCAAATATCGGCCCATGTTGAACTTGAGCGCCGTCTTGCCGTTTCCGAACAGATCGTAGGCCACGCCAAACCTCGGGTCGATGTCGTGGTACCCGAGGACCCCTTTCGATTCGGGGAAGACGGTCGCCACCGGCATGAAGCGTGTCGCGCCAATCTGTTGCTCCGGATAGTAGCTCCACGCCTTGTCGTAGCGAATCGCGCCCTGTAAGGTCAGCCTCCCTCGCGTCCACTGATCCTGCGCATACAAAGCGTCCATCCGAACTCGGGTCTGCGCCTCGTACGGGCGGAGATCCTGCGTGATCTGGTTCGGGATCCCGTTATTGAACCGGTAGGCGAGGTTGTGATTGTTCGTGGACGGCCTGCTGATGATCGAATGGAAGGCCCCGATGTAGCCGGCCTTCATGTTGTGGGCGCCGGTGACGTAGGTGGCCGATACGTTCCATCGGTTCGGTGACATGTAGTCCGTATTCCAGTTCTGGGCTCGATAGACCAGATTCTGGAGGTTGCCATTGGTCGGGCAGCCGGCGGTGCACTGTTCGGTCACGGGAATCAGGTCGCGGTTGTTGCCCGGACGCTCGCGCCCGTTCCAGTTCTGCTGATACGTGCCCAACCCCGCCTCCAGCAGAAGCCGACTCGTCCTCGTCGACGTCCAGCGGATCTGCTGCAGAGGAGACTTGACGTAACCACTAACGGTGCCCGTTTCCGGCGCGCCTGCCTGTGGGCCTGTAATGCCACCGATCTGAACGGGATCAGTGAACCGGAATGCGCCCGGGTCCCAGAACATGTTCAACTTGTCCTTGGCTGTCACTTGCGCGGTTAGGCGCAAGGTCGGCCTGACCGTGCCCGGGGAATTGCCGTTCTCAGCTGGGCGGTTGAGGTCAGGTTCGTAGGTCCACTTGGTAATGTCGCCGGCGTTCTTGTTGTAGAACATACCTGGAAGGGACGTCCCGTTTCCGACCCACTGCGTCGCAAAGAAGAACCACAAGCGATCCCTGACGATGGGACCGCCGTTCGACATGCTGATGTCCCACAGATAGTTCGTCTTTTGAGGGGAGAGGATGGTGACCCCGCTGAATTCCTGTAGGAGCTGGGAGTAGTTGTCGCTCTGCATCCAGCCTGACATGCCGGATCCATAGAAGTGGTTCTGAAACGAGTTGCCCCCGGTCTTCGGGATCATGTTGACGATCGGCCCACCCACTTCCGCCTCTCCGAGGCCGCCGGCTGTGGTCATCACGACTTCCTGCGCGTTCTCGAGCTGGCCGTAACCCGACACGCCGCCGCCGTTGATAGCGGCCCCCGTTCCAAGCCCATCTAGCTGGGACTGTCCCTCATTCTGCCGCCCACCGCGGCCGCCGAACACAATCATGCCGGCGGACAACTGGACATTCGGATTACCGCCACCTGATTGCACCATCGAGGGAATCAACAACATCACGGCAGCGTATCCACGAGCGGTCGGTATGCCCTGGATCAGATTGAGGTCGAGTGTCCGCCGCTGGGTCGTTGTCTGGACGTCCACAATCGGGCTTTCGCCCGCGACGTTGATTGTCTCTTCGAGTGTGCCAATCTTCATGTCGCCATTCACGGTCGAGACGAAATCGGCCGGCAACTCGAGCCCCTCGCGCTTCACCGTCGCAAATCCAGTCAGCGTGAATGTGACGGTGTAGGTGCCAGGCCGCAGGTCGATGATTCGGGTACTGACCGGTACCATCAGTGACGGCCGAGCGAACCCTTTCAATCAGTTCAGGACTTGCCGCTTCTACGGTGACGCCAGGGAGAACGGCCCCTGAGGTGTCTCTGACGACGCCCGTAATGGTCGATTGAGCGTACGCCAGCGATGGAAGAACGAGCGCGAGGCTTGCAACGACGATGAACCCTCTCCCCAAACTCAGCATCGCCATCTCCCTTCGTTCATGCTCTACGGGACTCTGCAACGACGGTCGGGATCCAGGTAACGATCGAAGTCTTTCGTTGGCGAAGTTACTCCCACGAGGCACCACATCCGTTCCGACCGCAGTGCGCGAGCGCAAAAAACGACCGACGAACGTGGCCGCAAGCTGTTGGAATGCCCGCCGATTGGGCGCTAGTATAGGCGCGCGCCGGCAAGACAACAATAAATTTACTTGCCTTGTCGGCCGTTCAGTGGGAGCGCGCAGAGTAGCCGTCGAGCTGGTATCAGAACAATTTTCTCCGCGGGCTCTGCATCTTTTACTAGTTGAATGAAATCGGTCATCGTCGGCACTGCCGGTCATATCGACCACGGAAAGAGCGCCCTCGTGCGTGCCCTGACGGGGACCGACCCGGATCGACTGAAAGAGGAGAAAGCCCGCGGGATCACGATCGACCTTGGGTTCGCCCACTTGACGATCGACGACCTCAATTTCAGTTTTGTCGACGTCCCCGGCCACGAGCGCTTCGTCAAGAACATGCTGGCCGGTGTTGGCGGCATCGACCTCGTCGTCCTGGTCGTCGCGGCCGACGAGTCTGTCATGCCGCAGACGCGGGAACACTTCGACATTTGCCGCTTGCTGCGTGTGCCGTCAGGTGTCGTTGCCTTGACGAAAGCGGATCTCGTCGACCAGGACACGCTGGACCTCGTCCGCCTCGAGGTTGCTGAACTGACCGCGGGGTCGCTGCTTGCCGGCGCCCCGGTCGTCGCCGTTTCCTCACGGACACGACAGGGGCTGGACGAGCTGCGTTCGGCGCTCGTTCAGGTCGCGTCGACGGTTCATCGACGATCGACGGAGGGGCCAGCGCGGCTGCCGATCGATCGCGTCTTCTCCATGCGGGGCTTCGGGACGGTTGTGACCGGCACTCTCGTGTCGGGCTGCGTCCGAGTCGAACAAGATCTGCTGGTAGTTCCCCGTGATCGGCCGGTCAAGGTGCGCGGCATTCAGGTTCATGGAGAAGGCAGATCCCAAGCTGTGGCCGGACAACGAACCGCCGTGAACCTGGGAGGAGTGGAGGTCGATGAGATTCAACGCGGTCAAAGTCTGATCGAGGCCGGGTCGTTCCCGCAGACTCGTGTTGCCGACGCCGCTCTCGAACTTCTGCCCAGCGCCAAGCCGCTCAAGCACGGCACCCGAGTACGCTTTCATCAGGGGACGTCCGAGATTCTTGGTCGGATTGCTTTGATCGGCCCCGCGGATCATGAGGGCAGCGGGACCGAACGACAGTTGGCTCCCGGAACGTCCGGCTACGCCCGCCTGCGACTCGAAGCGCCGGCCGTTCTCGCACGGGGCGACAGTTTTATCATTCGCGCGTATTCACCACCTCGGACCATCGCGGGCGGGCACATCCTCGACCCGACTCCGCCGCGTGTTGCTATTCGCAGCGAATCGGCGATTCAACGTTGTCGTCGCCTCGATTTCGATCCGGCGGCTGACCGGCTGGAGGCTGACGTGCGGGCAGCAGAAGTCATGATCGACGAGGCTGGAGACGCGGGGCTGCTTTCGGTCGAACTCGCGTCGCGCATCGGATGCGGTCGGCAAGCGACGACAGCGCTAGTCGGCGCACTGACGACCCGAAGTATTGTTGCGGTGGACGACGTGCTGGTCACTCGCGCCGTTCTCGACCGGCTCAAAACCAGGGTTGTCGACGCGTTGACTCAACACCACCGGGAACAGCCTCTTTCGGAGGGCCTTGCGCGCGAAGAAGCGCGGGTCCGCCTGTTCCGGCGCGGACGCCCCTCGGTGTTCGAGCGGGCCATCGACGATCTGGCTGCGACCGGCCGCATCGGTGGTCGGGATCGTCTGGCGCTGTCCACCCATCACGTTCAGTTGTCGCCCGACGCCGCCCGCTCCCGAGAGCAGATCGAACGAGCGTTTCGAGACGGCAGCCTGACGCCGCCTGATCAGGCGACTCTTGTCTCAGTGACCGGCGCCTCGGCGGCCACAGTCGACCAGGTGGTCAAACTGCTCCTTCGGCAACGCGTCCTCGTGAAAATCGACACGCTGTTGTTTCACGACGATGTCCTGCAACGGCTTAAGACGGAAGTGGCGGCGATGAAGAGGGCGTCGCAGTCCCAGGCGACCCTCGATGTTCCGAAGTTCAAGGAGCGCTTTGGCGTGACGCGGAAGTTCGCAATCCCTCTGCTGGAGTACCTCGACCGCGAGCGCGTGACGCGGCGGATGGGGGACGTGCGGTTGATTCTATGATTTTTCGTTGTCGTTCATGCCGTCCTTGAAGTTTCGAATGGCGCTTCCTATGCCGCGACCGAGCTGCGGCAGCTTGTTGGCCCCGAAAATCAGCACGACGATGAACAGAATAATGAGTAGCTCAGGCAGTCCCAGTCGAGCCATGACGAGCCTCCAACTCCTGGCTGTCCAGAAGCGAGCGGTGTGAACGAGAAAACCGCTCGCGTATTGTACCACCATTGAGAAAGAGTCTGGCCGCAAGTCGGAGCTCGAGTGTCTTCAGCAGCCGCCATTTCAGGCTTACGTAATCTTGACGTCCGGCCACGAGGTCGCGCATCGCGTCCCGAATGCCGTCGCTGTAACGGAGGGCATCAATGAACAGCCGTGTGAATTGTGGCCGGAAGAACCTGGCCTTGAGTCGAGCAGCTCGGCCGAGGTCGACTCCGATTTGCTCCCGTACCTGGCGTGCGTAACGCTCGGTCGCGTCCGCACTGCCATGGGCGATCGCCTCAGCGGCCCATTGTGCGGAGAGCAGCGCGAAGTAGATGCCTTCGCGGGTCACTGGATCCACGAGGCCGGCGGCATCCCCGATGAGGCACCACCGGGGACCGGAGGGCGTCAACGCCTCGAAATCGCGGGCCGAGAGACAAGGAATGGGCCACGAGTACGCCTCCAGCCTTGCGCCGTCTGCGAGCCCGACTCGCCGGATCCAGGCAGCCGTCGCGTGGCGCAGCAACGTCGAATTCGCGGCGTCCGCCATCGCACAAACACCGATGGCGAGATGGGTCGGCCTGGGGAACGACCAGATGTAGCCGGGCGGATTGGCAATCAGCTCGATCAGAATCTCGTCGCTCGTCGCGCCGTGGGCAAAAAAACCGGTCGCAATCGAAAGTTGGTCGCGCCGAAAGCGACCGGCAAGTCGTCTGCGGACCAGGCTGTTGGCGCCGTCGGCGCCGACGAGAAAATCTGCCCGAACGAGACCGGCGGTGGTCTCGATGTCCCAATAGCTCCCGCGCGAGCAGACGTTCGTGACACGCTCCGGGAACACTTGGACGCCAGCCCGGCGCGCGGCGCCCAACAGCTGTCCATCAAACTCGGCGCGGCTTGCGACGACCAACGACCGGTCGGCGAGCGGCACCGCGGCGACCTTCGTGGTCGACGAGGCAGAGAATCGTGCTCCACGGACCACGACGGCAGGAAGCCGCTGGACGTCGAAAGCGGGCGCGACTAGTTCGAGCGCTCGCCCCGTGACTCCACCGCCACACGGTTTTTCTCGAGGGTGCGACGGATCGATCAGCATCGCCCGCGCACCCTGACGCGCAAGCACGTACGCCGCCCATGCGCCGGCGGGCCCCGCTCCAACAATGGCGACGTCGGTTTTCACGTTCATGAAACGCAGCGTGCCGGCTCGTCAAGGTTCCGCGGCGAAGAAGGCCGGTGCCTTGCTCAGGTCGGGGCGCGGCGGCATGATAGATTACATCTCAACAAGCAGATCGTCGAATGAGGAATTGATGATCGACACGGATGCTGGTTGTTTTACAGTTGCCGTTTTCCAGGATGTCGCGTGGGCCGAGAAGGGCTTGAACGCGCTCAAGGCGAGCGGCTTTTCGCAAGAGTCGTTGACGGTCATCGCGAAAGACGCTCCCGAGGTCGCCACGCTCGTCGAGCAGACGTTTGGGTCGGCCGGAGCGCGGATGGAGCTGGCATCGATTGGAGCAGTACTCGCCCGAGGCCCGCTGGTCGACGCCCTGCAGGGGAGCGCGCGCGATCTGCCCAAGCTCGGCTTGGCGGGAACGATGCGCAGGGTCGGCTTCCAGGCCCACGATGGACGCATTTTCGAGACGCTCACGGGCCGGGGTGGTGTGCTGGTTGCCATTCGCAGCGAACCCCGCGCGGCCGACGCCCTCGCAATCCTGCATTCGTACGGCGGTGGCAATGCCGCCATTGGAGCGTGGAGCGGCCGAGTGTAGCCGCTCAGCAGCCTTGTGTCTGCGACCGAGCGACCGCAAATCCGACCATCAGGTGTAAGCGCCCCAGGACACGCGGTCACCGATCCCCGCCCCGGAGTCGCTAAAGACGAGCAGATTGCCAGGCACCTCTTTTGCAGTTGCGTCCGCAGGAATTCGTTTGCCACAATACCAATAGCCTCCCGTTCTCAATGACCGAAGCCAACGCGCCCGCGTTCAGTGACAACACGTCTGCCGGACACCTGTCGGTTCATCTGGATCCGAGTCGTGCCGCCGATGTGCCGTTCCTGTTCGAACAGCAGCAGAAGCGTCTGGGTCCCGCATTCCTCGCTTCTTTCGGCGGCCACGTCGCCGTGGTCGTCGTCGCGTATCTTCTCGTGCAGTTCGGGGGACACGCAGTCCAAGTCGCGCCCGTGTTCCCGGACTTCAATCGCGACTCAATCATCTGGCTGAGCGAGCCCGGTCCTGGTGGCGGCGGAGGAGGCGGCGGGAATCAGATGAAGGAACCGCCTCGGAAGGCGGAACTGCCTGGCAAAGACAAAATCACTGTTCCAGTGGAGAAACCGCCAAGCTTCGATCCCCCCAAACAGGCGAAGAACGAACCGAATCCAGTTGAACAGCTAGTCATTCCGGCGGCGCCACTCGCAGCTGCGACCGACTCATTGCCTGGAGCCATCGAAGCCCCGCCGGGGCCTCCAACGTTGTCGCAGGGGTCAGGAACGGGCGGGGGCGCGGGTACCGGGCGAGGTACCGGCATTGGTCCTGGAGACGGCGCCGGGCTCGGACCGGGGAGCGGTGGAGGGACGGGCGGCGGAGTTTACCGGCCGGGCAGCGGTGTGACGCTCCCGCGAGTGCTTCGCGAGGTCAAGCCGCAGTACACGTCCGACGCGATGCGTGCCAAAGTTCAAGGCACGGTGCTCTTGCAATGCGTCGTCAAACCGGATGGTTCGGTCGGCGACGTCCAAGTAGTTCGATCGCTCGACTCGGCGTTCGGTCTGGATCTCGAAGCGATTAAAGCAGCGAGGCAGTGGCGTTTCGCGCCAGGCACACGGCTCGGCGAGCCGGTGCCGGTCCTGGTCACGATCGAACTGACGTTCACTTTGCGCTAGGCGCTCGACGGGCGGGTAGGGCAGGTAGGCCTGGTGTGCGCCTGAGGACTTGCCCTGGCCCGACCCACCAGACTTACCCGACCTACCTGACCAGTCAGGTGCTTAGTACATTCCGCCCATTCCGCCGCCCGGGGCGGCCGGTGCTTCCTTCTTGTCTTCAGGGATCTCGGAGACGAGCGCTTCGGTCGTCAACAGCAGTGCGGCGATCGACGAGGAGTTCTGCAGCGCCGAGCGCACGACCTTGGTCGGGTCGATGACGCCCGCCGAGACGAGGTTCTCGTACTTGTCGGTGAGCGCGTTGAACCCATCCTCCGCGGCCTTCATGTCCCGGACTTTCTGGACGACAATCGAACCTTCCTGACCGGCATTCGAAGCAATCCACCGCATCGGCTCTTCGAGCGCCCGTGCCACGATGTTCACGCCAATCTGCTGGTCGCCGCCCAGCTTGAGGCCTTCGAGCGCCTTGGCAGCCCGCAGCAGGGCGACGCCGCCTCCAGGAACGATTCCTTCTTCGACAGCCGCCTTGGTCGCGTGCATCGCGTCCTCGACACGCGCCTTCTTTTCTTTCATCTCCGTCTCGGTGGCCGCGCCCACCTTGATGACGGCGACTCCGCCGACGAGCTTCGCGAGGCGCTCTTGCAGCTTCTCGCGATCGTAATCCGACGTCGTGTCCTCGATTTGGGCGCGGATCTGTCTGACACGGCCTTCGATCGAACCCGAGGGGCCGGCGCCTTCGACGATCGTCGTGTTGTCCTTGTCGATGGTGACCTTTTTGGCCTTACCGAGGTCTTCCATCTTGATCGACTCGAGCTTGATGCCGAGGTCCTCGGTGATGGCTCGGCCGGCGGTCAAAATGGCGATATCTTCGAGCATCGCCTTGCGACGATCGCCGAAGCCCGGCGCTTTCACGGCGGCGGCGTGGAGCGTACCGCGCAGTTTGTTGACGACGAGCGTCGCCAGCGCCTCGCCCTCGACGTCCTCCGCGATGATGAGCAGCGGTCGGCCGAGACGGGCGACCTGTTCAAGCACGGGGAGCAGGTCCTTCATCGAGCTGATCTTCTTCTCGTGAATCAGAATGATGGGGTTCTCGAGGACGACCTCCATCCGCTCGGGATCAGTGACGAAGTACGGCGACAGATAGCCGCGATCGAATTGCATGCCTTCGACCACTTCGAGCGACGTTTCCATGCTCTTGGCTTCTTCGACCGTGATCACACCGTCTTTGCCGACCTTGTCCATCGCCTCGGCGATGATCTTGCCGATCGTCTCGTCGTTGTTCGCCGAGATGGTGCCGACCTGAGCCACCATGTTGCCGCTGACCGGCTTCGACATCCTTTTCAGCTCAGCGGTGATGGCTTCGACCGCCTTCTCGATGCCGCGCTTCACGTCCATCGGGTTGGCGCCGGCGACGACGTTCTTGGCGCCTTCACGGTAGATCGCCTGCGCAAGGACGGTCGCAGTCGTGGTGCCGTCACCGGCGATATCGGAAGTCTTGCTGGCGACCTCGCGGACCATTTGCGCGCCCATGTTTTCCAGGGGATCCTTGAGGTCGATTTCCTTGGCGACGGTGACGCCGTCCTTGGTGATGGTCGGCGAGCCGAACTTCTTGTCGAGGACGACGTTGCGCCCTTTGGGGCCAAGCGTCACCTTGACGGCATCGGCCAACTGGTTGACGCCGCGCAGCACAGCCTGGCGTGACTGCTCGCCGTACACAATCTGTTTTGCCATCGTTCTGTTCTCCTGTAGCTAATTTTTGGCTTCCAGCTTTCAGCTGCCAGCTTCCAGTGCCCAGAGCTGGAGGCTGGAAGTTGGTCGCTGAGTGGTTACTTCTTTTTCTTCGCTACGCCGTTTTCGAGTACGGCCAGCACTTCGTCTTCGCGCATGATGAGATACTCCTCACCATCCAGCTTGATTTCCTGACCCGAGTACTTCCCAAACAGGATGAGATCGCCGGCCTTCACGTCGAGCGGTTGGCGCTTGCCGTCGTCTTTGGTCTTGCCATTGCCCGCGGCGATGACCTTGCCTTGCTGGGGTTTCTCCTTGGCGGTGTCGGGGATGATGATGCCACCGATCTTCTGCTCCCCTTCCTCGATTCGCTGAACGATGATGCGGTCGTGTAGCGGTCTGACGTTCATTGGTGTTCTCCGTGTGTCGTGAGAATGGATGTTCCGGATATCTTCTGGCTGACAAGAGGGCTTAGCACTCGCCCGAAGCGACTGCTAATTATATGGCACTCATTAGCAACGTCAAGAGGAGAGTGCTAGTCGCTTAGTCCGTCCCCCGTTTGATTCTGTACTCTCCCATCTTTCGGCTCAGCGTATTGCGGTGAATGCCGAGGGCACCGGCGGTTCTGGTCAGGCTTCCATCGGAGCGGGTCAGGACGCGCGCGATGAACCGTTTCTCGAATTCGCGAACGGCGTCGTCGAACTGGACGCCCTTGTCGACCATCTCCTCCACGAGCTTTTCGAGTCGGTCGGAAATCATCTCAAGTCTCAAGGTCTCGAGTCCCAAGTCCTGTCTGGAAATGCTTGCCAGGACCCATCGTCCGGGTCCCCCAGCCCGTAGAGGTGAGTCGTGAGACTGACGTCACGTGAGCTCTCGACCGGTCAGCCGCCGAAAGGCTTCCAGGTACTTCTCACGCGTTTTCAGGGCGACCTCGTCGGGGAGCGAGGGCACCGGAGGCTGCTTGTTCCAGCGGATCGCTTCCAGGTAGTCGCGCACGTATTGTTTGTCGAAGCTCGGTTGTGGCCCGCCCGGCACATAGCCGTCCCGGGGCCAGAATCTCGACGAGTCGGGAGTGAGAGCCTCGTCAATGAGGACGACGCGGTTGTCATCTGCCACCGACCGGTTTGGATCCAGCCCGAACTCGAACTTCGTGTCCGCGACGATGATCCCCACTGTTTCGGCGTACGCGGCTCCTTCGGCGTACAGCCGCAACGTCAGGTCGCGCACACGGGCGAGTAGCTTTTGGCCGATCATCTCGCCGGCTTCTGCTTCGGTGATGTTGACGTCGTGTCCGCTCTGTTGCTTGGTCGCCGGAGTGAAGATCGGATGCGGAAGGCGGTCCGACTCCCTCAGTCCGGGCGGCAGGCGGTGCCCACACACCTCACCAGTCGCTTGATAGTCCTTCCACCCCGACCCTGATAGATAGCCGCGTGCGACGCACTCAATCGGCAGCGGCTCGGTTCGCTTCACCCACATCGATCGGCCGCGCAGTGCGTCGGCATGTGCAGACGCCTCGGCCGGAAACGACGCCGGGTCCATCGAGACCAGATGGTTCTCGACGATGTGGCGCGTTCGATCGAACCAAAACGCGGAGATCTGTGTCAGAACCTTGCCTTTGTCCGGGATGCCCGACGCGAGCACGTAGTCGAAGGCTGAAATGCGGTCGGTCGCGACGATGAGCAAATGGTCGCCGAAATCGTAGAGGTCTCGCACCTTCCCATGCCGGTCGGGCCGACGGCGGTCGAGCGTGGTCTGAATAATGGGGGCTGCGGCGGACAACAGATTCCTCGATCGAGCCGAGAAGGGTAGGCATCTTACCGGAGCTCGGTTCGGGTGACAACAACAACATGTAGCGGCGTCGGTGCTCTGGCGCCCTAGGGCGTTATAGTAGAGGGCACCGTTCAGCGATGAGATCGCACCTTCGCACACTCGTTGTCGTGGTGTTGCTCGCCGGCTTGCTGGCGCTGTTTCTGCACAACGTCGACCTTCGTCGCGTGGCGAGCAACATCGTCCGTGCGCGGCCGGAGTGGCTGGGCTTCTCGCTTGCGACGATGTTCGTGAATCTGGCGATTCGATCGCTGCGATGGCAGTACTTGCTCGAGCCCTTGGGCGAGGCGAGCTTCGCCAACGCGTTTCGTGCTACGGCCGTCGGCTTCGCCGCGAGCGCGCTGCTCCCGGCGCGCGCCGGCGAGGTCATTCGACCGTATTTCCTGGCTCGGCATGAACACCTGAGCGCGACCGGCGCCTTCGCGACGGTCATTCTCGAGCGCTTGCTCGATCTCGTGACCGTACTGGTGTTGTTGGCCGCCTACGTCTTCCTGTTCGGACACGACGCCGGAGCCGGCAGCCCAACGCTTTTCGCCGCGGTGAAATGGGCCGGCGCGATGGCATTCCTCGTCTCGGTGGCAGCTCTCGCGGTCCTGTTCATCCTCGCAGGAAATCCCGAGCGCCTCGGCCGAGCGATGGCGCGGCTCGAACGTACGTTGCCGTCGGCGTTTGCCGGGATGGTCGCGCGCGTCGTAGAAAGGTTCGCTCGTGGTCTTGGCACCATCCGGCGGCCTGGCCGGCTCCTGGTTGCCCTCGCCTGGTCATTTCCTCTCTGGCTCTCGATCGATGCGGGGATTTGGGCGGTCGCGGTGGCCTTCAACTTCGACATCCCGTTCACCGGCTCGTTCCTCATCGTTCCGCTCCTCGTCTTGGGAGTCGCAGTGCCGACGCCGGGCGCTATCGGCGGCTTTCACGAAGCGTTTCGGCTGGGCGCCACGATGTTCTATGCCGTACCCAACGACGCAGCCGTCGCTGCTGCGCTCGTTCTGCATGCGTTTACGATCGGGCCAAACCTGCTCCTGGGCCTGTTCTTCGCAGCACAGGCGGGGTTGAACGTCGACGGCATGCGTCGCATGGCCGACGGCGCGCGGCAGGGTCGAGCGAACGTATGAAGTGTCCATACTGCGGTCATCTTGGAGACAAAGTCGTTGATTCGCGCGAGAGCCGTGAAGGCGAGGTGATTCGGCGGCGCCGCGAATGCCTCGAATGTGGTAAACGATTCACCAGCTACGAGCGGATCGACGAGATTCCCTACATGGTGGTGAAGAAGGACGGGACGCGTGAGCGGTTCGACCGGCAGAAATTGATTCAGGGGCTGTTGAAGGCGTGCGAAAAACGGCCGGTCAGCCTTGCGTCGGTCGAGGCCATCGCCGATCGTGTTGAAGGGACTCTACAGGAGCGGCCCGAAAAGGAAATCGCGACGGCCGATGTCGGATTGTTCGTCATGGAAGAGCTCCGGAAACTCGACAAGGTGGCGTACGTGCGGTTCGCTTCCGTGTACAAGCACTTCCGCGACATCGGCGAATTCGTCGACGAGCTCCGAGGGTTGTTGAACGCCAAGGAGTAACAATCAGGCGCAGGTTGCCATGCCCGCCACTGCCACTACTATCAGGCCGAGCAGATCCGAAGCTCGGGTTCAGGCGCCGGTCGCGAGTCGCCGGCCGTTTCGTGACAATCCCCGGCTGATTCTCGCGGGAATCGCGGCGCTGGTCGCCGTGCTCGTCGCGATCGTCGCGATCGTCAACTGGACGCCCCGACTCTCGCCGGACTTCCTCATCGAGGTGGTTCTCTACGCCCTGTTAGCCGCCGACCTGACGATGCTGGTCGCGCTGGTCTTCGTGCTGGCGCGCAACGTCATCAAGCTGATCGTGGAACGGCGCCGCGCGCTGCCGTTCGCTCGCTTTCGGGCGAAGCTGGTCGCGGTCTTGCTGAGCATGACCCTCGTGCCCGCGCTTCTCGTGCTGATTGCCGGCAGCGAGGTGATTCGGACGAGCGTCGACCGCTGGTTCAACGCGCCGATGGACGACATTCTTTCCTCCGCGAACAAGATTGCCGGCGATTACTACCACGAGCGGCAGGTGCTCGTAGGCGACCACGCCGCCAGGCTCGCCCGGACGCTGTCGGCGAATGCCCTTGCGGCGACCGACGTGCGGCCGATTCGCGATCTGATTGCGCCGGACGTCAGCCTGCAACGGGTGAAGATGGTCGCGGTGTACCGAGTCGAGACGGCGGCTGGTTCACCGCATGTCGAGCCGGTCGTCGATGTCGTCGCGACGGAGATGCCGGCCGGGTACAACAGGGCGTCGGCCGACCGACTCGCGGCGCAAGCCCTCGCCGGAAAAGCCGACACGCGATCGGTCGAGGCACTTGGGGCGTCGGGCGATCTCTTGCATGCAGCCGCGGTGATTCGATCGCGAGATGGCAGGCCGGTTGGCGTGGTGGTCGCGACCGACTACCTGACCGGCGACCTCGCCTCGAGATCGCGGCGGATGACGCAGGCATTCGAGAACTACAACCAGCTCCGGGTGCTCAAGCAGCCGCTGACCGGCGTATACCTGTCGTTCTTCGTGATGGTGACCCTTCTGATCCTCGTCGGCTCGACCTGGATCGGCTTGTATCTCGCGAAGCGGATCACGAGACCGGTGCAGATGCTCGCGGCAGCCGCCCGCGAAATCGGCGCTGGACGGCTCGATCAGCGTGTCGAGCCGCAAAGCAACGACGAGTTTGGCTCTCTCGTCGAGGCGTTCAACACGATGGCCGGAGAACTGGCCGCAAGCCGCCGGAAGGTCGAGCGCTCGACGATTGAACTCGAACGCAAGCATCAGGAAGGGGAAGGCCGCCGGCGCTATATCGAAACCATTCTCGAGCGGATTACGACTGGAGTGGTGTCTGTCGACGCAGCCGGCGTGATCACGACGATCAATAGCGCGGCCGCGCGCCTCCTCAGTTTGAATCCTTCGACCGTGGGCCAGCCGTTTCAAGCTGCCCTCGAGCGGCCTGACCTCCGGCCGTTGGCGGGCCTGCTGGCCGGGGCGGGCGGCGGCCACGCCGACGCCGCGGCGCAGGAGATCGCCATCCCGCGGGACGGCCAGGAACTGCATCTCGCGGTCGTCGCGACGCCACTTGCGGGGGAGAGCGGCGCGCCGGAAGGCGCGGTGTTGGTGCTCGACGATGTCACACCATTGATTCGGGCGCAGAAAGTGGCGGCCTGGCGTGAGGTCGCTCGTCGGCTGGCCCACGAAATCAAGAACCCGCTCACGCCGATTCAGCTCTGCGCCGAGCGCATGCGTCGCCATTTCTCGGGCGGGGCGCCGGCGGCCAAAGAGCTGGTCGAGGAGTGCACGGCGACTATCGTGGGAGAGGTCGAATCGCTCAAAGGGCTCGTCGACGAATTTTCCCAGTTTGCCCGAATGCCTGCGCCGCGCACGGTCCCGACCGATCTCCCACAGTTGCTGACTGAGACCCTGGCTCTCTACAACGGTATTTTTTCGGAAATTCGGATCGAGCAGCGATTCGCCGAAAACGTGCCGCTGGTCCGCCTCGATGTCGAGCAGATTCGTCGCGTCATTATCAACCTGGTGGACAACGCCGTCGAAGCCATGGACCGGAGAGGGCACATCGCCATCGAGACGCAGCTGGATCGGCCCAACGGCCTGGCGCGCATCATCGTTGCCGACGACGGGCCGGGAATACCGCCGGCCGAACGCGACAAGCTGTTCCTGCCCTACTACTCGACCAAGCGGCGCGGCAGCGGACTGGGACTGGCAATCGTCCGTCGGATCATCGCCGAGCACGGCGGCAACATCGAAGTCGCCGACAACACACCGCATGGAACGCGATTCACAATCGAGCTCCCGTGCTGACGGGCCAGGTGGGTCAGGTAGGCCTGGTGGGTCTGGTCGGGCGGGTAGGGTAGCTGGCGGTTCGCCGCTGCAGGGATGGGGCACGGCGCGCACGGCGCGCCTGCGACCCTTCGGCAAGCTCAGGGTCGCCCTGAGCAATCGTCGAAGGGCGAGGGAGCGGCGCGGGGTCTTGGGGCCCCGCAAGCGACCGAGCCGGGGAGTAGGGCAGAGCCCCACGTAACAATGAAACCGACGATTCTGGTCGTTGACGACGAGCCCGGGGTGCGGACGGCCCTGACCGGTGTGCTCCGCGACGAGGGGTATACCGTCGAGACTGTCGGCAGCGGCGAGGAATGCCTGGAACGTGTCACCCGCGGCGCGGTCGACCTCATCGTGCTCGACGTCTGGCTGCCTGGTATGGACGGGCTGGCGACGTTGGCGCGGCTGCGCGAACGACAGGTCGACGCACAGGTGGTGCTGATTTCCGGCCACGGCAACATCGAATCGGCCGTGCGCGCGATCAAGATGGGCGCATTCGATTTTGTCGAAAAGCCCCTCTCGCTTGAAAAGACGGTTCTCGTGGTTCGCAACGCGCTCCGCCAGCGGCGGCTCGAGGCGGAAAATCGCGCGCTGCGCGCTCGGGTCGACCGCACGCAGACCATGGTGGGCGAAAGCCAGGCGATGCGACAGCTGCGCGAGCAGGTCGCCATGGCCGCCCCGACCAACGGGCGGGTCCTCATTTACGGCGAGAACGGAACCGGGAAGGAGCTGGTTGCACGGACGATCCACGCGCTCAGCCGCCGCCGCACCGCGGCGTTTGTCGAGGTCAACTGCGCGGCGATTCCCGAGGAACTCATCGAAAGCGAGTTGTTCGGCCATGTCCGCGGTGCATTCACGGGAGCCGTCGCGGACCGGCGTGGCAAGTTCGAGACTGCCGACGGCGGCACCCTTTTCCTGGACGAAATCGGAGACATGAGCCTCAAAACGCAGGCGAAAGTGCTCCGGGTCCTGCAGGAACAGACGATGGAAGCAGTCGGTGGCACCTCGCGCATCAAAGTCGATGTGCGCGTGCTGGCCGCGACGAACAAGGACCTGCAGGCGCAGATTCGTGCCGGGCACTTTCGCGAAGACCTCTACTTCCGCCTGAACGTCGTTCCGATTTTCGTGCCGTCGTTGCGTGAGCGTCGGGAGGACGTCGCGCTGCTGGCGGATCACTTCATGGCGGAGTTCGCGCGCGAGTACGGCCGTCGGGTCAAGAAGTTCGAGCCCGACGCGGTCTCGGTCATTCGGCTCTATCAGTGGCCCGGGAACGTGCGAGAGCTGCGCAACGTCATCGAGCGTTTGATGATCATGGTGCCGGGCGACACGATTTCCGCGTCGGACCTCGATTTCCTCGATCCGAACGCCCTCAAACGCGGGGAAGCGTCAGATGCGCGCATCGATCGCTTGACGCTGCACGAAGCGCGCGATCGCTTCGAGCGAGACCTGATTCTGCGAACCCTGGCCGAACAGCAAGGAAACATGTCGCGTACGGCTGAAGCCCTCGGAGTCGAACGGAGCAACCTGTACCGACGGATGAAAACGTTCGGCATCGCACCATCGAGACGGCTCGAAGGAGAAGAAGAAGTCGTATGAAGTGCTATAATCTCTGCGCTTCCCGCTAGGTATGTCCGATTCGCTGCGTACTGGCGACTCACGTGCGATCGACGTCGCGTCGGATGCAGATCGCGATGCCAAGATCGAACAGCTGCTCGTTGCAGGCCTGGATCACTACGTCGCAGGGCGATACGAGCAGGCGATCAACATCTGGACGCGCGCCTTGTTCTTCGATCGAGGACACCCGCGAGCACGTGCATACATCGACCGGGCTCGGAGCGCACTCGCAGAACGACAGCGCGAATCCGAAGAGCTTCTTCAACGAGGCGTAGCTGCCCTTCGTCTCGGTCAGCGCGACGAGGCCCGCCGCCTGGTGCAGGCCGCAGTCGACAGTGGCGCACCCGCCGACGAAGCGCAGACCCTTCTCGATCGGCTGCATCACGAGCACAATTCGATCGCTTCTCCACGAATCGGTGGCGATCCGCGTGGCGCATCGATCGGGTCAGTGGGAACCTCGGCGCGACCGACCGTTCTGCCGGCCACTCACGGCTGGAAATCCCGCTGGAATCTTCGTCTCGTGTTCGTGGTCGGCATATTGCTAATGGCGGTTGTCGGCCTGTCGTTGCTGGCGATCCGCGATGGAATCGGGCTCCTGTCTATCGCGTCGCTGCGCGAAGCTCCCGTCAATTCACCCGCGGCGCCGACGCCACGCGACACAGGGCTTCCGCTCCCGCGGCGGGGCGAAATGGCGCTGGATCGCGCGCGGTCTCTCACAGCGAGCGGCCGCCTGCACGACGCGCTTTCCGCACTCGATGCGATCCGGCCGACCGACCCGCAAAAGCCGGAAGCGGATCGCGTTCGGGCCGACATCCAGCATCGGCTCCTCGGCCTGGCCGCCCGCGCACCGTCCGGGAATGGCGAACGGTAGGACGGACATGCCATGAAGTGCCCCAAGTGCGGCTATCTGGGCTTCGAAGAGGTCGATCGCTGCCGCAACTGTGGCTATGATTTCTCCCTGGCTTCCGGTCCGCTGGTCCCTGAGCTCGCCTTGCACCCCAAGAGCTCGGAAGTCGGAATCCTCGATGATTTGAACTTCGTGTCCGAAAACCCGCCTCCACAGGGCGCGCCGGCGGCGGATTTGCCCTTGTTCGGCGGGTCCGCTGCTCAAGACCAGCCCCTCATCACCAAGGCCTCGCCGCCGCGCCCGCCACTCGCGGTCCGTCGTGCGACTCCCGAGGTGCCCAGGGTGCGATCTGCGGGGCGTTCGTCGCTCGATTTGGCGTTGGAGTCAGAACCGATGGCCGCGGGTGCGTTGCCGCGGAAGAGAACCGGGAGTCTCGACTCACGAGACGCGCATTCCCATCGAACCGAAGCGACGACCGACGACGCGAGCTTGAGCGCGCGCTTCGTGGCGCTGGCCATTGATGCGCTGATTCTGCTCGTCATCGACGTGCTCGTCGTCTACCTCACATTGCAGTTCTGCGGCCTGACGCTTCAGGAGATTGACGTTTTGCCGAAGGTTCCACTGCTCGCGTTCCTATTCGTTCAGAACATGGGGTACCTCACGGCCTTCACCGTCGGAGGACAGACACTCGGCAAGATGGCAGTCGGCATCAGAGTGGTCGCGGCTGATGCGGCGGAGCCGCTGGATTTGGGTCGGTCCGTGCGACGATCGCTGCTTTGGGTCGCTCTTGCCTTGCCGGCCGGCCTGGGGTTTCTCACGGCCCTGTTCACACGCGACCATCGAGGCCTCCACGATCGCCTGGCAGGTACCCGCGTCGTGCGCGCGTCCGCGTGAAGCCGTCGGCTCTCGCCCTCCCGCTCGCGACGGCGTTTGGCGTCGGCTACATCCCCTTCGCCTCCGGTACATTCGGCTCCGCGGTTGGGCTGCTGCTGTGGTGGGTGATGCCTTCCTCGCCCCCGGTTCAGGCCGGAGCCATGCTCGTCCTCTTCTTCCTCGGCTCTTGGACGGGGAGCGTCGCCGAGCGCCATTTTGGCCGGACGGATCCGATCAGAGGTGGTCATCGATGAGGTCCTCGGGATGTGGGTCACCCTGTTCCTCAATCCGGTTGGATGGTCCCATCTTTTGGCTGCGTTCCTCCTGTTTCGGGTGTTCGACATCATCAAACCGTTTCCAGCCAACCGGTTCGAACGGCTGCCCGGGGGCATCGGCGTGATGGCGGACGACGCAATGGCTGCCGTCTATGCCAATCTCGTGCTGCGCGCAGCCGTCGCACTGGTTAATCGAGTAATCTCGTAGTCGAGCTTCTGGCGGCCGGCTCTGAAGTCCGCCGACTGTCGGGATCAACGTCCTCCCATGCGAGCCTGCATCATCGCCGTTGGCAGCGAACTGCTCACGCCTCTTCGCGTAGATTCGAACTCGCTGTTCATCACCGAGAGATTGAATGAGATCGGTATCGACGTACGGCTGAAACTCGTCGTTGGAGACGACGTCGACGAGTTGCAGAGATTGCTGAGCGCCGCGCTTGAGTGGGCGGATGTCGTTGCTGTTACGGGTGGGTTGGGCCCGACCGAGGATGACATCACGCGCGATGCGGTCTCACGTGTCCTCGAGGCGCCGCTCGAAGTCGACGAATCGATCGCGGACCGAATCAGGGAGCGCTTTGCCCGGCGCGGACTGACCATGGCCGCAATCAACCGACGGCAGGCGATGGTGCCTCGAGGCGCCACGGTACTGCCGAATCCGAATGGCACGGCGCCCGGATTGTGGCTGGAGCGCGGCAAGACCGCGATCATTCTGCTGCCTGGCCCACCGCGGGAAATGAAGCCGATGCTCGAGTCGGTGATTCGAGCGCAACTCGCGAATCGGTCTGGTAGCGCGGGACTGTTCAGGCGGGTGCTCAAGATCACCGGTCGGACCGAGTCAGACGTTGATAGCCATGCTCAACCCGTGTACCACAAGTGGTTGTCCCAGCCGGTGCCAATCAGCACAACCATTCTCGCGGTGCTCGGTCAGATCGAGCTGCACTTGACCGCCCATGCCAGCAACCGCAGCGAGGCCGACGCGGCTCAGGAGCGCGCGATTGGCGAGCTGCGGGGCGTGCTTGGCGACTCCATCTACAGCACCGACGGCCGATCGCTCGAGGCAACAGTCGGCGAGCTCTTGCGAGCGCATCGAATGAGAGTCGCTGTGGCCGAATCGTGTACCGGCGGCCTGCTGGCGTCGCGGCTGACGGATGTTCCCGGCAGCTCGGACTACGTCGATCGCGGCGTTGTCTCTTACAGCAATCGGTCCAAGGTCGAAACGCTTGGAATTCCTGAGGCATTGATTGCCGAGCACGGCGCCGTCAGCGAGCCGGTTGCCCGGGCGATGGCCGAGTCGATTCGACGGCAGGCCCGATCCGAAGTTGGAATCGGCATCACTGGCATCGCAGGGCCTGGTGGAGGCACCCCACAGAAACCGGTCGGGACAGTGGCGGTCGCCGTCCTGACAGACCATGAGGCCTGCGTCCGCACGTTTCAGTTCGTCGGCGATCGTGAACAGGTCAAGTATCAGGCAACCCAGGCTGCTCTCAACCTTCTGAGACTGCTTCTGACGGGCAAAGAGTTGCGCCGCTGAGCGCTTGCCATGCGCCTGTTTGCCGCCATCGAGCTGGACCAGTCGGCGCGTGACGCGATAGCCAAGGAGCAGAACCGGGTGAAGAAGGCGCTTGGCGATGGCGGTGAATCTGGCGTGAGATGGGTGAGGCCCGAGCACATTCACCTGACGCTCGTATTTCTTGGCGAAGTGAGCGAAGACCAGGGTCAGACGGTGGTGGGGATCATGCGCGAGTCCTTCCGGTGCGACCGGTTTGCGATTGTGCTCGGTGGTCTCGGCGTATTTCCGCATCACGGGTCGCCGCGAGTGCTCTGGCTTGGTTTGAAACGGGGTGCCTCAGAAGTCGTGGCGCTGCAACGCGAGGTCAGCGGGCGTCTGACGGATCTCGGCACTGCCGACGAGGAACGAGCGTTTCATCCGCATCTGACGTTGGGACGGTGGCGGCACGCTCGACCTCACTTCTCTCACGGCGTGGAAAATAGGAATCGGTTCCAATCCCGCGCCAGCCGGTCGGATCGACAACGGATCGTAGAGATCGACCGATCCGATGAGGTCGCCCGCGTCGCCGTGACGGATGTGACGCTGCTGGAGAGCCGATTGTCTTCGCAGGGTCCGACCTACATCACCCTCTGTCGGGCACCGTTGCAGGACGGCGGCGGTCCTCTACAATCACGGCCATGACGCTCGTCGTCGCTCTCGCGTACGTGCTGGGCTCGGTTCCTTTTGCGCTGCTGCTCGCGCGCTATCGAGGGATTCCCGATTTGCGGGTCATCGGCAGCGGCAATCTGGGCGCGACCAACGTCGGGCGCGCTTCCGGACTGACGGCAGGGTTGGTGGTGGCCCTTCTCGACATTGCGAAGGGGGCGCTCAGCGTGATGCTGGCTCGTCTTCTGAGCGACCAGGCCGCAGCGCCGGCGGCGGCCGGATTGGCCGCAATCGTGGGCCACGTCTATCCAGTCTGGCTGCGATTCAAAGGCGGCAAGGGTGTCGCGACGGCGTGCGGCGTCTTCTCGGTGTTGACGCCAGTTGCGGCGGTGCCGGCATTGACTGTTTTTGCGCTGACCACGTGGTTGACCGGACACATCTCTCTGGGGTCGGTGCTGGCGTCGCTGGCTCTGCCGCCAATGGCCTATGTCGCGGGTAGTTCGGCAGCGACGGTGATCGCGGCATTGGGGGCTTCGGCGTTGATCGTCTTCAGACATCGGTCAAACCTCGTGCGATGGCGGAAAGGGCAGGAGCCGCGGATTGACCGGCGCGGCGCCTCGATTCAGGACTGATGCGCACCATCGGTGTTCTTGGGGCCGGGAGCTGGGGCACTGCGCTTGCCGTGCACCTGTCGCGCATTGGGCACAACGTTCGCCTGTGGGCGCGCGACCCTGGACTCGTTTACGACATGCAAGCCAGGCGCGCCAATGCCGTGTATCTGCCGGACGTCACGCTGCCCGACACGTTGTTCGTGACCGACGCGATCGGAAGCTGTGTGGAGGATGCCGAGCTGATCGTGTCGGCGATTCCATCTCACGGTTGCCGGACGGTTACACGGGCGGCCGCGGCACATATCAGGCGAGGGGCCACGGTCGTCAGTGCGGCCAAGGGCCTGGAGATGGGAACACTGCTTCGGATGTCGGAAGTGATTGGTCAGGAGCTCGGGCCTGGCCGGCCCGTCGTCGTCTTGTCAGGACCGAGCTTCGCGGTCGAGGTTTCGCGGCAACTGCCGACGGCCGTTCTGGTTGCGTCTGCCGACTCGAGCGCGACCGAATTCGTGCAGACGGAGTTTCGGGGTCCGGTACTTTCGTCTCTACGGCAGCGCCGATGTCATTGGCGTCGAGATCGGCGGAGCGTTGAAGAACATCATCGCCATCGCCTCCGGCGTCGTCGAAGGGCTCGGGTTGGGTCACAACGCGCTGGCCGCGTTGATTACGCGGGGCCTGGCTGAGATGACGCGTCTCGCCTGCGCCGCCGGCGGCCGCAGAGAGACCCTTGCGGGGTTGAGCGGTTTAGGGGACCTTGTTCTCACGTGTACGGGTCACTTGAGCCGCAATCGTCATGTCGGCAGCGAGCTGGCGCGCGGGCGAAGGCTGCCTGACATCCTGGCGAGCATGAAGATGGTGGCAGAAGGAGTCCCGACGACGACTGCAGCCCTCGCGTTGGGTGAACGCTACGACGTCGAATTGCCAATTGCGCAGCAGATGGCCGAGGTGCTGGCCGGTCGATCAGATGTGCGCACTGCCGTGGATGTGCTGATGCTGCGTCGCCAGAGGGCGGAAGCCGAATCGAGCAGTTGAGGGTAGCACAGTGAGTTTCCTGGGTCGGATTCGCGATGGTCTTTCACGCACGAAACAGCAGATCCTCCAACGCTTCGACGAGATCGCCCGCGTTGCCGATACTCCAGAACGTCGTTCGCGCCCTCTCGATGTCGAGACATTAGAGGCCCTCGAAGAGGTTTTGATTACCGCCGATGTCGGGGTGGCCGCGTCCGATCGAATTGTCGACGCGGTTCGTCACCGATCGGCCAACGGCGCGGGTCTGCGTGACCTCGTCAAGCGCGAGATGCGCGCGATGTTCGAGGCCGTGGATCGGCCTGTCCCAGTCGCGAACCGTCCGAAAGTCACACTGATTGTCGGGGTGAACGGCACAGGCAAGACGACGACGGTCGGCAAGCTCGCACATCTGCTGAAAAAGGAAGGCGAGTCTCCGCTTATTTGCGCGGCCGATACATTCCGAGCTGCAGCCGTCGAGCAACTCGAAATCTGGGCTGCACGCGCGGGCGTCGAGATGGTGCGTGCGCGAGAGGGGGCCGATCCGGCAGCCGTCGTGTTCGACGCGATCTCGTCGGGAAAGGCACGACGACGAGATCCCATTCTCGTCGACACGGCAGGCCGGCTTCACACGCGGCTCAACCTCATGAGCGAGCTGGAGAAAATCCGCCGTGTCGCATCCCGCGAGGTGGCAGGGGCCCCACAGGAATCGTTGCTGGTCCTCGATGCCACCGTTGGCCAGAACGGGCTCGCGCAGGCGCAGGCGTTCATGAATGCGGCCGGCGTAAACGGGATCGTCCTGACGAAGTTGGACGGCACGGCGAAGGGCGGCATTGCCGTGGCGATCGCCAATGATCTCAAGGTGCCGATTCGATACGTCGGGGTCGGAGAGGGCATCGACGATCTGGTGCCGTTCTCGGCGGAGGAGTACGTCGACGGGTTGTTCGAAGACAAATGGTAAGTGATTCCACAGAACTCGCGGGTGGAGAAGTCCGTTCGCAATCAGACATGACAGACGCGGACTACATCGATCGCGCACTCTTTCTCGCAGCGCGGGGACGCGGCCGAACGAGCCCGAATCCGTTGGTAGGAGCAGTGATCGTCTCGAATGATGGCATCGTCGTCGGACAGGGGTTTCACGAGCGCGCCGGTGGACCGCATGCCGAAGTGAATGCGCTCGACGCGGCAGGCCGCCGGGCCCATGGAGCGGCGCTGTACCTGCAACCTCGAGCCGTGCTGTCACGTCGGACGCACGGGGCCGTGCGTGGGACGAATCGTCGACGCGGGCATCAGCCGCGTGATAGCTGCGACGGAAGATCCGAACCCTGCCGTTCGGGGGCGCGGCTTCTCGTATCTCCGCGCACATGGCGTCGAAGTACGGATTGGCGTGGGCGCTGGGCCGGCCGCTCGTCTCAACCAACCTTTCTTCACTCTTATGCGGGATGGGCGACCCTTCGTCATCCTGAAAGCAGCCACGAGTCTGGACGGGTGCATCGCCGGCGCACCTGGACAACGAACGGACCTCACGTCGCCGGCGGCGAATCGCCACGCACATCGTCTTCGGGCGGAAGTCGACGCCCTGGCGGTGGGTGTTGGTACGGTTCTCGTCGACGATCCCCTTTTGACGGTTCGAGGGGTATACCGGGAGCGGCCGCTGACGCGCGTGATATTCGACAGACGGCTGCGCACGCCCGCGCACGCGCAGGTGCTCTCGACACGTGCGAGCGGGCCGATTGTCATCGTGACGACCGCCACTGGGGCAGCACAGGTCCTGGTTCGTCAGGCGCTCGAGGATCGGGGAGCGGAGATCGAGGTGGCGCGCGACGGAAGCTTCAAGGCCGCGCTGGAGCAGCTGGCGAAGCGACAAATCGGCTCGCTGCTGCTCGAAGGCGGCGGGGCGCTGCATCGTGCCGCATGGGACGAGCAGCTCGTCGACTTCGTGCGGCTGTACATTGCGCCGAGCGTGCTCGGGGCGCGTGGCGTATCATTGCTCGAAGGTCGGCCGTTTGCGACGAGCGATCTGATCGAGAGGCGAGTCGAGATTCTTGGTCCGGATGTGTTGATAGAGGGTTATGTTCACCGGCCTCATTGAAGCAACCGGCGAGCTCGTCGAGCGACAGACGACACCGGGGGGCCTTCGGCTCTGGATTGCCTCGTCGTTGGCTGGCGAACTCCACGAGGGCGATAGCCTCGCGGTCAACGGTGTCTGTCTGACGGTCGTGACCTCGGCTGCTGGAAGGACCCTGGTGGACGTCGGGCCGGAAACGATTCGCGTGACGACGCTCGGCTCGCTTTTGCTGTCCGTCAGGGTCAACTTGGAACGCCCTCTGCGGGCAGACGGCCGTTTTGGTGGGCACTTCGTGCAAGGCCATGTCGATGCGATTGGACGTCTGGAGAATCGCCGCGCGGAGGCGGGGTTCGAGTGGTTGACTTTCAGCTTCTCGCCCGAGCTGGCAGCGTATATCGTGCGGAAGGGGTCGATCGCCGTGGATGGCATCAGTCTGACGGTCGCGGCACTCGAACCGGATCGGTTCGACGTCCAGGTCGTGCCATTTACGCTCGAGCACACGAATCTGCCTGGCCTTCGTGTCCGCGATGGCGTCAATCTCGAATGTGATCTGGTCGCCAAGTACGTCGTGCGCGCTGCGGAGCTCGCCGGCGTCTCGCAGCTTTCAGCGGGCCGTCGCGGGCCGGGCCTGAGCGCGGGGGGCTGACAACTTGAGAGGCAGGACGAAGACGGGAACGCGCATGAAGCACACACTCGAGATAGCCAAGGGGTCTCGCAGACGGAAGGGGCCGTTCGCGCCGATTGAAGAAGCCATCGACGCCATCCGACACGGCCGGATGGTCATCGTCGTCGATGACGAAGACCGTGAGAACGAGGGAGACCTCACCATTGCCGCCGAAAGGGTCACGCCTGAGGCGATCAATTTCATGGCGAGATACGGTCGTGGGTTGATCTGCTTGGCGTTGACGCCGGAGCGGCTCGACGAGCTGCAGATTCCCCTGATGGTGCGCGACAACACGTCGCGCTTCGAGACGGCATTTTGCACGCCCGTCGATGCCGTGGGGCGGACCACCACCGGCATTTCCGCGCCCGATCGGGCGGCGACGGTTCTGGCGGTGATTGATCCCGCGACGCGACCCTCAGATCTCGCCAGACCCGGTCATGTGCATCCGCTTCGCTCCCGCTCGGGCGGAGTGCTCGTTCGCACCGGGCAGACCGAAGCAGCGGTCGACCTGGCGCGGATTGCCGGGCTTTATCCCGCGGGAGTGATCTGCGAGGTCATGAACGAGGACGGCACCATGGCGCGGGTGCCGCAGCTGGGGAAGTTCGCGAAGCGCCACGGCCTGTTGATGATCACCGTCGCCGATCTGATCAAACACCGCGTTCGCACGGAATCGCTCGTCAAACGGGTCGCCTCGGCGCGGCTGCCCACCGAGTACGGCGAGTTCGATCTGCACGCCTTTGAAAACCTCGTGGACAAGCAGACGCACATCGCGTTGGTGTGCGGCGATATCACAGATGGAAAAGACGTGCTCGTTCGCGTGCACTCGCAGTGTCTCACCGGCGATGTGTTGCATTCGGTTCGATGTGATTGCGGGGCACAGCTCCAGGTCGCCATGCGGCGTATCGCTGGCGAGGGCCGGGGCGTCCTCTTGTACCTGCACCAGGAGGGACGAGGCATCGGCCTCGTGAACAAGATTCGCGCCTACGAATTGCAGGACGAAGGCTTCGACACCGTCGAAGCGAACGAACGGCTCGGCTTCAAGGCCGATCAGCGCGACTACGGGATGGGCGTCCAGATTCTCCGAGAGCTCGGCATCCGGTCGATGCGGCTCCTCAGCAACAATCCGCGCAAGCTGGTCGGCATCGAAGGCTACGGTCTATCCGTCAGCGAATGGCTGCCTCTGGAAATTCCGGCCTCGGAGTTCACCAGGCGGTATTTGAAGGCCAAGAAAGAGAAGCTTGGCCACAAGCTCTCTTCCGTCTAGCTCGCTCCCGAGCGGATGTGCTACGATAAGCGTTTGTGCATGAAGAGGTTAGCCTAGGTGTTCGACTCTCTTAGCGGGCGGCTGCAGGACGTTTTCAAGACGCTTCGGGGCCAAGGGCGGCTGACCGAGCAGAACATCGAGGCCGCCTTGCGCGAGATTCGCCTCGCGCTTCTCGAAGCTGACGTCAACTTCAAGGTCGTCAAAGCGTTTATCGACCGGGTGCGCGACCGGGCGATGGGGCAGGATGTGCTCCGCAGCCTGTCGCCATCGCAGCAAGTCGTCAAGATCGTCCGCGATGAAATGCTGGCGCTCTTCGGGGACGCCGCCGGCGGCCTTCAAACGACCAGCAAACGGCCGCGTGTCATCTTGCTGCTCGGTCTTCAGGGGGCAGGGAAAACCACGACCGCCGGCAAGCTGGCCAGGTGGCTGACGAAACAGGGGCGGCATCCGCTTCTTGTTTCGACCGACGTCAAGCGGCCCGCCGCCATCCAGCAGCTGAGTGTCATCGGTCAGAAGGCGGACGTCCGAGTCTACGATCCGCCCGACGATCTGGATCCCGTGAGGCGGGCGACAGGCGCCCTAAAGGAAGCCGGGAACATGGGCTTCGACGTCGTCATCGTCGACTCGGCAGGCCGCCTTCACATCGACGATGATTTGATGGCCGAGCTGGTCGCGATCAGGGACGTGACGGAGCCAACTGATCGGCTTTACGTCGCGGACGCGATGACTGGGCAGGATGCGATCAAGAGCGCCGGTGAGTTCAACCGACGCATAGGCGTCACGGGGGTCGTCCTGACCAAGATCGACGGCGACGCGCGCGGCGGCGCCGCCCTTTCGGTCGTTTCCGTGGTCGGAGTGCCGATCGCGTTTGTCGGCAGCGGAGAGCGCCTCGAGGACCTCGAGCCATTCCATCCCGATCGAATCGTCTCGCGGGTGCTGGGCATGGGCGACGTGCTCTCCCTCATCGAAAAGGCCGAAGCGGCGATCGACGTGGACGAAGCCGCACGGCTCGAGGCGAAGATCCGGTCCAACGAGTTCACACTCGAAGATTTTCGCGATCAGCTGAAGACCATCCGCAAGATGGGCCCCCTCGAGCACGTGATCGGGATGTTGCCGGGGATGAGCAATATGAAGGCGCTGGCGGCGAACCAGCCTGACGAAAAGCAGTTGTCACGGGTCGAGGCCATCATCAATTCGATGACGCCCGAGGAGCGTCGGAAACAGCACATCATCAACGGAAGCCGCCGCAAGCGCATTGCCAGGGGCAGCGGGACGTCAGTTGAGGAAGTGAATCGCCTGTTGAAGCAGTTCGTCCAGATGCAGAAGATGTTGAAGTCGCTCGGAGGGATGGCGGGGTTGACCGGGGGCGGCCGGAAAGCGCAACGCCGGGCCATGGAGATGCTGCGCTCGCGGAGCTAGGATGCTCGCACACAGGGTACCAAGGAGATAAGACATGTTAGCGATTCGTTTGCGGCGGGCCGGCTCTAAGAAGCGCCCATTTTTTCGCGTCGTGGTCACCGATTCTCGTACGGCTCGCGACAGCAGCTTCGTTGAAATCCTCGGCCACTACAATCCGCGTTCCAAGCCCGCCGTCGTGGTCGTGGACACCGAACGTGTTCAACATTGGTTGGGAAAAGGTGCGCAGCCATCCGATTCGGTTCGGACACTGATCGCGCGGCACCTGACGCCCAAACCGGTGGCGGTCGCACCTGGACCCGCGAAATGAGCGTCGCTCGTGACGTCGTCGAAGTCCTCGCGCGGGCGCTGACGGACAAGCCGGACCTCGTGCACGTCGTCGAGTCGCAGCACCAAGGGGCGACGCTGATCGAGCTCTTTGTTGCGCCCGGACAACTGGGCAGGGTTATCGGCAAACAAGGTCGAACGGCCGCGGCCCTTCGGACGCTGGCGGCGACGGCCGGCGAGAAGGACGGAAAGTCGGTCACGCTCGAGATTCGAGACGGGCAGCCCTAAACGGATAGCGAGATTCGAGAACGTGAGAATCTAAGATACTCACATTCTCAAATTCTCACATTCTCAAATCGAGCGATGGTCTGGGACGAGATGGCGATCGTCGGCCACGTGGCCCGAACGCATGGCCTCCGCGGGCAGGTCGTTCTGAACGTCGAGACCGATTTTCCCGAGGAACGATTTCGGTCCGGCGCCGAGCTGTTCGTGAACCGCGATGGCCACGTCGAGCGATTGGTGCTCGACACGGTACGGTTTCATCAGGGTCGGCCGATCGTCGGCGTATCGGGTGTGGCGACAATCGAAGCGGCGCAAGCGCTGGCGGGTTTGGAAGTGCGCGTGCCGCTCGCGTGGCTCGTGAGGCTGCCTGCAGGGACGTTCTATCATCACGACCTCGTGGGGTGTCGAGTCGAAACGACCTCAGGCCAGGCGGTTGGAATCGTCAAAGGCGTGGAAGGCCCGCAGGAGGCCAGCCGCCTGATTGTCGGATCCGGCGACGACGAGATTCTGATTCCGCTGGCATCTGCCATTTGTACGGCGATAGATGCGGACGCCAAACGGATCGTGATCGAGCCTTTGAGTGGATTGCTGGACCTGAACAAATGAATCACAACGGTTACGAAAGCCGCTGAACGGGCCTGCGTATCCACCGTGGTCATCGTGGTTCCTGGGCATGAGGTTCGACATAGTCACGATCTTCCCGGCGATGTTCGAGCAGCCGTTGGCTGCGGGCATCCTGGGGCGCGCCATTAGCCGAGGAACTCTCGTCGTTCGGGTTCACGACCTTCGGGATTACACCACCGACCGGCATCGTGTGGTCGACGATGTGCCTTACGGGGGTGGTCCGGGAATGGTCCTGAAGGCCGAGCCGATTTTCCGGGCCCTGGATGCCATCGAAGCGCAAGGGAATCGGCCAGCAGCGATCGTGCTGACGTCGCCGCAAGGCACGCAATTCACGCAGCGCGAAGCGCAACGCTTGAGCCGCCTGTCGCACGTGGTGCTGCTCTGCGGCCGATACGAAGGGGTGGACGAACGCGTGCGTCAACGAGTGACTGAAGAGGTTTCAATCGGAGACTACGTGCTGAGCGGCGGTGAGCTGCCGGCGCTCGTCGTGGTCGACGCCGTGGCTCGGATGGTGCCCGGGGTGGTGGGGGACGAGCGGTCAGTCGACGAAGATTCGTTCAGCCGCGGACTGCTGGATTTTCCGCAGTATACACGGCCGGCCGAACTGCCGATTGGTCGGGGCGAGAACGACGGACAGGCCGCCACGCTCGATGTGCCGGCCGTACTCCTTTCGGGGAACCACGCCGAGATTCGACGTTGGCGCAAGCGCGCGGCGGTCAGGCGGACGCTGGATCGGCGGCCGGACCTTCTGGCCCAAGCGGCGTTGGACGAGGAAGAGCAGGAGATTCTGAGAGAGTTGGTGACCGAACGTGACAAAACGTAGCGGCCGGCCTTCGGGGTCGTGCCGGCTCAGGCCCCCGCATGGCGGGGCGTCATAAAAGGTTTGCTAGAGGAGCTTCGATATGGGCGCGATTGAGTTGGTGGAGAAGTCGCAATTGACCGAGCGGCCGGCGATGAAGTCGGGCGATACGGTCCGGGTCCACGTGAAGGTGCGCGAAGGGGACAAGGAGCGCATTCAGATCTTCGAAGGTGTCGTGATTGGCATCCATCGAGGCGGGACGCGCGCGTCATTCACGGTAAGAAAGGTATCGTTTGGTCAGGGCGTCGAGCGGATTTTCCCGCTTCATTCCCCCACGATTCAAAAGATCGACGTCATTCGCTCGGCGAAAGTGCGTCGGGCAAAGCTGTACTACCTCCGGGATCTGAAGGGCAAGGCCGCCCGCATGAAAGAAGGCGGGCGCGCGGAAGGCAAGAGCTAGAAGGCTCCGACGCTCTGACGGTCAGGCCATGCGTGTTCCGGCCATGCGCACCCTGGAAAACTCGCTGCGCCGCGTCGGGTTCGCGTACGTGGCCGGCGTTGACGAGGTCGGTCGGGGTTGCCTTGCAGGTCCCGTCGTGGCGGCCGCCGTCGGTACTGCATCCAGACAAGCACATTCCCGGGGTTTGCGATTCGAAACTGGTGCCGGCACAGGAGCGCGAACGGCTCCACGCGAAGATCGTGCGCCACTCGGTCGCATGGGCCGTTGCGTGGGCAGAGCCCACCGAAATCGATCAAATCAACATCCATCAGGCGTCTCTTCGCGCCATGAGACGGGCGATTCTCTCTCTGGCTCCGCTTCCGGACGTGGTGCTGGTCGACGCGTTTCGGGTGCCCGATCTCCCGATGGCGCAGCGGGGAGTACCGCATGGCGATCGGCGATGTTCGGCGATTGCGGCCGCTTCGATCGTGGCCAAAGTCACGCGCGACCAACTCATGCGGGAACTGCACGCTCACGACCCTCGATACGGCTTCGATCGTCACAAAGGCTATGCGACGGCGGAGCATCTCGATGCGGTCGCACGGTTCGGCTACTCCGCTGCGCATCGCCGATCGTTTCGGCCTCCGACGCTGTTTGATACGATGGAATAGCCGCCCTCAGCCTCCAGACTTCGGATGATGTATATGAGTCTTGCCGCGCCAGGCTGCTGCTTCCAACGCAGGAGGGGCGGTCAAACGGAAGGCCGATGTAAAGGCGGCCGTACCGCCCCCGCATCGAGGGTTCGCTCGCCCTACGAACCGCGCTCGGGCTAGCAGGGAAAACGTCGTTACAGTGGCCATCGATCGCGCTGCAACCCTGCGCAATGCCGAGAAACTGCTCCGACAGGGAAAGCTGGGACCTGCCATCGCAGAATACCTTCGGGTCGTCGAGGAGCATCCGCAGGATTGGGCAACTGCCAACGTCTTGGGTGATCTGTACGTCAGGTCCGGACAGAAGGAAAAGGCCGTCGAACAGTTCGCGCGGATAGCCGGCAGCCTCAGCCGTCAGGGTTTCCTGCCGAAAGCTGCCGCCCTCTACAAGAAGATTCTGAAGATCTCTCCGGATGACGATCAGGCCCTGTGGCAAGCTGGCGAAATCGCGGCCACTCAGGGCATTCTGGTTGACGCTCGTACCTATTTCACGATGGCGGCCGAGCGTCGCGCCGCTCGTGGCGACCGATCGGGCGTGGCCGAGATGCGACTACGCCTCGCGTCGCTGGATCCCGCCGATTTCGAGGCGCGGAGTGCCGCCGCCAACGCCCGGATCGAAGCCGGAGACCACGCCGGCGCGATACAAGACTTCAAGGTCATGGCGGAGGAGCTAGCGGAAAAAGGGCGGCAAGCGGAGGCCGCGGCGAACCTTGACGACGCGGTGGCGTTGCAGCAGGAATTTGGTCCGGACGTTGAGATCGCAGCCGGCGAGCTTGCGGCGACTGAAGCAGCGAGCGACGCACCAGAAGCGCTACGAGACCGCATCGGCCCAATAGAGGCCACCGCAGTCGGCGAAGAAGCCCTGGACGACGATCTCAAGCAGTGGCTTGCGCCGCCTGAGGAGGCCGGCGAGCCGCCCGCTCCGTTCGATGGCGTCGACCTCTCGGTTGATGAATTCGACTCGAGCGTGCTGATCGAATCGCCGACGCCCCTCGAGGAAGTCAGAACCGGTGCAGGCGAGGCATCAGCATTCGATTCGGAGCGCTTCGACTTGAGCGCGAATATCGCTGATCTGCAAGGGGCTCTTGCCGAGACGGGCAAATGGATCGCAAATCTCGCGGCCGAGCACGCTGAAGTCGATCTCACGGGGATGCTCGATGCGGCCAAGAGCAAGGCGGCTCAGCAGATCCCGCAGCAGCTGGTCTCTGAGCCTCCCGCCCAAGCCCCTGAGCCGGCCCCGTCGGAACCGTTTGCCGGCCTCGACATCGACGGCGTGTTCGAGCATTTTCGGAACGAGGCGTCGCGCCGCGAGGGCCACGTCGACGCCGAACGCGACTACGAGCGTGGGGTCGCCTTGTGCGAGGCGGGCCAAATCGACGAAAGCATCCAGGCGCTGCGACTTTCCTCTCGTGCGCCACAGCAGCGCTTCCGGGCGGCCGCCGCGCTCGGCCGCATCTACCGTCAACGTAACGACCTGCCGCAGGCCATCGAGTGGTTCGAACGCGCCGCAGAGGCGCCGCCTCCATCTCCCGAGGAGGCCTACGCGCTCTTTTATGAGTTGGCCGCATCGTTGGAGTCCGTAGGAGAAGTGGCGCGCGCTCTGGCCGTCTGTCTGGAATTGCAGGCGGACGCCGGCAAGTATCGGGATGTGTCCGAGTGCATCGCTCGGCTCAGCAAAGCCCAGGGCGGAGGGCAATCTTGATCCGCCGATTGGTCTACGTCGCGTTCTTTCTCGAAGTCGGGCTGCTGCTGATCGTCCTTCCGTGGTCAGGGTTCTGGGATAGCAACTACTTCGGCACGGCGTGGCCGCGATTGCGGCCCATTATTTCGAGCAATTTCGTGCGTGGTGCGGTAACCGGCCTGGGCCTGGTCAATCTCTTCGCTGGCCTCGCCGACCTCACGCTGCTGTTCGCGGCCCGAGGGCGTCAGGATGCACAATGAACGTCCGATCCTATGCCTCGTCACGGATCGACGACGGCTGACACAACACGAGAACGGTGTTGACCGAGGACATCTCCGGCTGGTTGAGCTGGCGCACGAGGCCGTTGACGCAGGGATCGACATCATTCAGATCCGCGAACACGACCTCGAGACGGCGAAGCTCGTTGACCTGGTCGAGACGATCGTCGAAGTGACTCGCGGGTCCTCGACCCGCGTCGTTGTCAACGACCGACTGGACGTCGCCATGACGAGCGGCGCAGACGGGGTGCACTTGCGCACCGATTCTGTCTCCCCCCTTGCCGCCCGTTCCCTCGCACCGCCGACGTTCCTTCTGGGCCGGTCGGTTCACGATGTGGCCACTGCGGTGGACAGCGTCGAGTCTGACTATCTGATTGCTGGCACGATGTTTCCGACTGCATCGAAGCCATCGGTGGACCGGTTTCTCGGGCCAGGAGGCCTGGCGGAGATCGTCAAGGCTACGCAGCTCCCGGTGCTGGCGATTGGCGGTATTACGGTCGCGCATATTCGGCAGGTGGCTGCAACCGGGGCCGCCGGCGTCGCGGCGATCGGCTTGTTTTTGCCTTCCAGCAGTTCATTGGCATCCGTGGTTGGCGCCGTCCGCGCCGAGTTTGACACCGTCGAAGCCGCTTCCTAACATACGAGGGGGCGGGCATGTCGGAGGCTAGTAGCGCCGGCAATCTGGGAGAGTCGCTGAGGGAGGCGCGCCAGCGCGCGGGTCTCTCACTGGCGCAGGTCGCCAACGCGACGAAGATTTCCATTCCGATGCTGGAAGCGCTGGAGCGTAACGACTGTTCCCGTCTGCCGGCCGGAATCTTCGGCCGAGGATTCGTGCGAGGTTTCGCCGCGACCGTCGGCCTCGACCCCGAATCAGCCGTCCAGGAATTCCTCGCTCAGTGCCCCGATGCGGCCGCTACGACCGGACGCCTCAGCTCGGGAGAACGCGAGCAGAACGAGGTCATCGAAAGCGAGCGCGAGGCGGCATTGACGGTTCTGCGTCTCGCGGTCTGGAGCGTCTCGATCGCTGCGGTGCTCCTGTATCTGGCGATTGGCAATCCGCGCGAGCATTCATCCGCGGGTTCGGGTTCGGCATCTGACGCGCCACGTCAGGGTGCCGAGAAGGGCATGGTGACACTTGGCGGGTCGAGTTCAGGGGACCGTGCCAGCCAGCCGGCAAACGCGGCGCCACAAGGCGCGCCAGCGGTCCGTGCGACGTCCGGGGAGCAGGTCAGCGTCGAGAACGGTGTCCGCGACCGATTGGTCGTGAATCTCTCGACCACCGGCCTGTGCTGGGTCTCGGCGAAAGTTGACGGCCGGGTGGAGATTTATCAGCTCTTCCCGGCTGGCGCTCGACGGACGTTCGACGTTCATCGTGAGCTCGTCCTCATCGCCGGCGACGCAGGTGCCCTCGAAGTGACCCTCAATGGGACGCCAGCGCGGGCACTCGGCAGGTCAGGCCAGGTGGTGACGGCCCGCTTCAGCGCGACCAACTTCAAGGAGTACTTGCCTCCACAGTGAACCGCCCGACGCCGCTCCTCGAGTTCTTCAAGCGAGGCGAGGTTGCTCGTGACGTACGGCTGCTGGCGGCCCAGGGGGCGCTGGCGCCGCGCGCCCATGAGCAACTTGCGATTCTCGTGCTGCTGCTGGAGGATTCAGATGTCGAGATCCGTCGCACGGCCGACCGGACTTTGAACCAGATCCCTGTCGCAGCACTACAGGCGTTTCTTTCGGGTTCAGATGTCTCGGTTGCCCTCCGCGAGTTCTTTGCCGACCGGGGGATCTTTCCCGACGAGATCCCTCCCCTCGAGATGCCCGACTCGGATCTGCCGCTGGTCGAATTCTCGGACGATGCTGTGGATTCCATCGAGGACGCCCATTCTCCGGAAGCTGCAGCTTCAAAAGACGACAGCGATACGAAAGCCAATGGTGAGTCGAAGGAAACAGTCGTGCAGCAGATTGCCGCGATGAGCTTCACCGAGCGTCTGAAGGCAGCCATCAAGGGAACACGGGAAATGCGGGGCATTCTCATCCGCGACACCAACAAGATGATTGCGGCCGCGGTTCTGAGCAGTCCCAGACTGACCGACCAGGAAGTCGAGAGCTTCGCGCGAATGGCCAACGTCTCGGAAGACGTGCTTCGAACGATCGGTTCCAATCGCTCGTGGACAAAGACCTACAGCGTCATCCTTGCGCTGGCGAAGAATCCAAAGACGCCGATTGCGATGTCGATGAATATCCTGGCGCGGCTGAGCGACCGTGATCTGGCGATGGTTTCGGTCGATCGAAACGTTCCGGATGCCCTTCGCGCCGCCGCACGCAGGAAGGTGGTGGCAGGAGCAACCCGGAAGTAACCTACGATTTCCCGGGGCCTTTCGTCTTCTGCTTCTTGACCTTCTGCATGCGCGACCAATCGGATCTCATTTGCGACAGGCCATCCATGTAGACGGCGGCACGCTCACGCTCTGCTTCGGTCGACATCGACTTCAACAAGTCGAGCGCTTTTGCCAGGTCGACGGCTATCGTCCGGCGGGTCGTCTGGTAGTAGAGGCGCTTGATCTCGGCAAGCTTGTCGTCGGTCGAGAGCATTGGGATCTTCATCGGCCTCGAAAGACGGCTAATGGCTGCGTCGAAGCGCCGCCCGCAACTCGGGGAACGGCATCGTGTTGAGGATGTCGCCCGGTCCCAGCCAGGCCCGGCGCGCGACCAGGACACCCCACCGTAACGCGTCGAATCCTCGACGTGAATGCGCATCGCTCGAGATCACGAGCCGGGCGCCGCGGCCGCGGGCGAGCCGGGCATGTAGATCGCTCAAGTCGAGACGATGGGCCTGTGCGTTGATCTCCAGCGCCACGCCACGTTGAATGGCGCGGTCGATGACGGCTTCGAGGTCGAAAGGATAGGGCTCGCGTCGCAAGAGCCTGCGGCCGGTCGGATGGCCCAGGATGTCGACATTGGGATTGTCGATCGCCCGCAGGAGCCGTTCGGTCATCTGCTGCCGATCCTGGTTGAACGCCGAATGGATGGACGCGACGACCAGATCGAGCCCGGCCAGGCAGTCGTCGGCGAGGTCGAGTGTCCCGTCCGGCTTGATGTCGCACTCGATGCCCGCGAGAAGTCGGACCCCGCCAATCCGGCCGTCGAGAGCGCGGATACGGCTCGCATGTTCGACCGCTCGGCGTTCGTCGAGTCCATTTGCCATCGATAGCGACTTGGTATGGTCGGTGATGGCCAGGTAGTCGAGTCCGGCGTCTCGCGCCGCCTCCGCCATGGTTGCGATCTCGTCCTTCCCGTCGGTCTCGGTCGTATGCGCGTGCAGGTCGCCCCGAAGATCGGCGCGTTCTACGAGCGGCGGCAGGCGGCCTTCGGCCGCGGCCTCGATTTCACCCCGCCCTTCACGGAGCTCTGGCGGAATCCACTCCAGGCCCAGAGCCTCGTAAATCTCCTCCTCGTGCGACCCGGCGGTGCGCACTTCGTCTGCGGTACGGAACAGACCATATTCGTTGAGCTTGAAGCCGAGCCTGATAGCGCGATCGCGAAGGGCGATGTTGTGAGATTTCGAGCCTGTGAAGTACTGCATCGCGGCGCCTCGGCTCTCGGACGGCACGAGCCGCAAGTCTGCTTGGAAAGTTCCACCGAGGAGGACGCTGGACTTCGTCTCGCCGCGACCCAGCACCCGCTCGACCAGTCGATAACCAACGAAATCGTTCATGAGCGCCGGATTGGCGCCAGACGCCAGGATGTCGAGGTCGCCACAGGTCTCGGTGCCTCGCCGCAAGCTGCCGACCACTTCAATCGTGGCGGCAGGGTCGCACTCGCGCAGAAAGCCCACGAGGTCGCCAGCCGCCTCGTGTGATTCCGACAGGAGATGGCGACCCTCACGGAGCGCCCGCTCCTCGAGCGCTTTGAGCAGCAGCGCCTCCTTCCGCGCGCCCATGCCGCGCAGGCTGCGGATTCGGCCGTCGGCAGCGGCCTGTTGCAACTCTTCGATAGTCCGGATCCCGAGCTCGCGATACAACGTCGCGACGGTTTTGGGACCGACGCCCTGAAGGTGCAGCAGGTCGAGTACCGTCGGCGGAAACTCCGCAACGAGCTCGCGGTGATAGGTGGAGCCGCCCGTGCTCGCAATCTCGACAATGCGCGCCGCAAGGTCCTTACCGATTCCGGGGATCTCACGCAGGCCCGTTGCGTCAAGCGTAGCCAGCTGATGCGGATGATTGGCGACGATGTCGGCGCCGTTTCGGTACACGCGGATCTTGAACGGATTCTCGTCCTTGATCTCGAGGAGATCCGCAATTTCCCGAAGGAGGCGCGCAATGGCGGGGTTATCCAACCTGAAGACCATCCCGTTCGAAGCGGTAGTCGAGCACGCGCGCGCCGCCGTCCGCCAGCGCAGCGGCAATGGCGGGGCGCGCATGCGGCGGGCCGTAGCAGAAGAGGCAGCCCCCCCCTCCGGCACCGCAGACCTTTGCTGCTATTGCCCCGGCCCTGGCAGCCCGCTCGATCAGCCCGTCGATAGCCGGCGTCGTGACGCCGGGCGCCAGGCGTTTGCGGTTGTGCCATTCGATCGCAATCTGGCGTCCGACTTCGTCCCAGTCTCCTTGTTCGAGCGCGCGACGCATCGCCACGGCCGTGTCCCGGATACGCTCGAAACAATCGTAGATGTGCTGATCGCCGTCGATGTGACGCTTGGTGATGTCCCAGTTGTTCGTGCCCGAATTGCGTGGCGCGCCCGTGTAGGCAAGAACAATACGCTGCCAGAGCTCGCTTGGATCGACGTCGAGCGCGACGCGCCGGACGCCGTTGGTGCCGAGCTCGATCGCCGCAATTCCGCCGTATAGCGCGGGCCGATAGTCCTGCACGCCCGTCGGGACCTGAATCACCTGACATTCGACATTCATCGCGACTTGCAGCAGGTCTGCCTCGCGGTCGGACGCTTTCGTCCAACGCGCGAGCGCACCGCACGTTGCGATCGCCAAGGCGGAGGATCCGGCGATGCCGGCCCCGGCCGGCGATTCGCCGCGAGTCGTCAGCGTAGCGTTTTCGAGCCGATATTGGTGAGCGAGGCCTGACAAGAGAGGAAGCTCGCCGGACGCGCCGAGCTCGGACCAGTGGGTCGCCAGAGCGCGCCGACCGGTATCGATTGAAATCAGCTCGATCCGCCCGTCGCTGCGCTCGTCAATCTGTGCATGCGCGCGCAGACTGATCGCGGCGTTGAGCGTCGATGCGCCGTCGTGGAAGAGATAGAGTGGCCAGATGTCGATGGTTCCGCCGGCGAGATCGATGCGGGTCGGTGCGGATGAACGAATCTGCACAAGCGGATTATAAGGCTCAAGTTTCAGGTCTGAAGTCTCAGGACGTCTTCTGAGAGGGTTGGTTGATTGAGCCTCGAGACGTGAGACTTCAGGCTTGAGACGTCAGACTTGAGACTTTTGTACAATTGAGACCTCCGATGCCCATCGCACTTCGCCGGAAAATTGGCCAGCTGCTCATTGCCGGCTTCGACGGTCACGAGCTGCCGATCGAGTTGAAGTCGCTGGCGCGCGAATTCGGCCTGGGCGGTGTGATCCTGTTCGCGCGTAACATCGCCGAGCCGGAGCAAGTAGCCGAGCTCTGCTACGAAGCGTCGCGGCTTGTACCCGACCTGCCGTTGTGGGTGAGCGTCGACCAGGAAGGCGGTCGCGTTGCGCGGCTCAAGGCGCCGTTCACCGAGTGGCCGCCGATGGCGACGCTTGGCCGCAGCGGAGACCTCGGCCTGGTCGAACGATTCGGCAGGGCGCTGGCGTCTGAACTGAAAGCCATTGGCATCACGCTCGACTACGCGCCTGTCCTGGACGTTCACACGAACCCCGAGAATCCCGTCATCGGCGACCGGGCGCTTTCGGAGAAGCCGGAGGTCGTCGCACGGCTCGGCTCGGTGATCGTCCGCGCCTTGCAGTCGGAAGGGATCGCTGCGTGCGCCAAACATTTTCCCGGTCATGGCGACACGAGCGTGGATTCACACCTCGAGCTCCCGTTGGTCGAGCATCCACTCGAGCGTTTGCGCGAGGTCGAGCTCGTCCCGTTCAAGGCGGCGATCGAAGCCCAGGTGGCGACGATCATGACCGCGCACGTCTTTCTGCCGGCTCTCGACGAAGAACGTCCGGCGACCTTGTCGAAGCGCGTCGTGTCGGCGTTGTTGCGCGACGAGCTGAAGTTCGAAGGCGTCGTATTGAGCGACGACCTCGAGATGAAGGCGGTCGTGAACCGATACGATGTGCCGACGGCGGCCGTCCTTGCCGTTGAGGCGGGCTGCGACGGCGTCCTGGTCTGCAGCGGTGACCAGGGTGTACAAGTGGCGGCACTGGAGAATCTCATTCACGCCGTGGAAGACGAACGCTTGCCCCCGGTGCGGGTGGAGGATGCGCTCAAGCGGCAGCAACGAGCGAAGGAGCGATTCCTCGCGGTGCCCGCGGCGCAGCGCCCGCTTCAGTCCCGCCAGTTACGGCAACGGCTGGGCCGCGATGAGCACGTCGCGATCGCGGAGGAAATGAGCCGGTTCCTGTAGCCGTTTGGCATGCTGAAACCCCGCGCCCTCGCCTCTGGCGACCGCCTTGCGGTTGTCGCGCCCGCCAGCCCGTTCGACCGCGACGAGTTCACTCAGGGCATCGAGGAGATCCGCCGCCTCGGCTTCGAGCCGGTCTGGAACGAGTCGGTCTTCGAGCGGCGAGGGTACGTCGCAGGCGCGGCCGAGGTCCGGGCCGCCGCGATCATGCAAGCCTGGCGCGATCCGGCCATCAGCGGTGTGATTGGCGTCCGTGGCGGATACGGCAGCGTCCAGGTTCTGCCGCTGCTCGACCCGAAGGAGGCTCGCCGATCGCCAAAAGCCTTCATCGGGTATAGCGATCTCACCTCGGTCTTGAATTTCTTGACGGGACGCTGCGGACTGGTGGCCTTCCATGGTCCGATGCTCGCCGGCCGGCTCGGCCGCGGCAAGGCCGGGTACGATGAGCCTTCATTCATGGGGGCGCTCTGCCGCCGTGAACCCCTGGGAGAGCTCGTCGCGCCCGGCATCGAGACGATCCGGCCCGGTGACGTCGCCGGTCCCCTGTTGGGCGGGACGGCGACCCAGCTCCTGGCGTCCCTGGGTACACCGTTCGCGTTCGATCCACCCCAAGGCTACGTGCTGTTTTTCGACGAAGTGGGCGAGCGTCCCTATCGTCTCGACCGAATGGTGACGCAGCTGCGTCAGAGCGGGCTTCTGGCGAGAGCCGCGGCGGTCGTGGTGGGCGAGCTGCCGAAATGCGACGAGCCATCGGGCGAACCGACTGCCTACTCGACGATCGCCGATGCGCTCGACGGTTTTCCAGGTCCGGTGGTGGCTGGCTTTCCATCCGGCCACACCCTGTCGCCGGCGATGACACTGCCATTTGGTGTGAAGTGTCGCGTCGTCGCGGAGCCTCATCCACGGATCGTCATTGAAGAAGCGGCGGTCGAATAGCAGCGCCGAATGCGGAGCATCGTGAATCAGCGCGTTCATTTCATCGGGATCTGCGGCACAGCCATGGCCACAGTGGCCGCGATGTTGAAACAGAAGGGCCTCGATGTGCGGGGCTCCGATCAGGACGTTTACCCGCCCATGAGCGAGTTTCTGGCGGCGGAGAACATCCCGACAATGAGCGGCTACCGGGCCGAGCATATTGCGTCGGACCTCGATCTGGTTGTGGTTGGAAATGCAATCTCGCGCGGCAATCCGGAGCTCGAAGAGACTCTCGACCGGAAGATTCGCTATTGTTCGCTGCCCGAAGCGATCCGGGAGCACTTCCTGTGGGGGGCGCGGTCGGTCGTGATTGCCGGCACACACGGCAAGACGACGACGACAGCGCTCACGGGATGGGTACTGACGCACGCCGGTGTCGACCCGAGCGTGCTGGTGGGCGGGATCGCTCGTAACCTGGGAGCGAACGGGTCGAGCTATCGCGTTGGGCGAGGCAGGGATTTCGTCATCGAAGGCGACGAGTACGACAGCGCATTCTTCGACAAGACTGCGAAGTTTCTCAAGTATCTCCCCGACATTGCCGTGATCAACAACGTCGAGTTCGATCACGCCGACATCTACGAGGACATGGATGCCGTCGCCCTGGCGTTTCGACGATTCGTGAACCTGGTCCCGCGTCGGGGCCTGCTGCTGATTGGCTGCGACAGTCCAGGCGCTCTCGCTTTGAGGGACGGCGCACGCTCTCGCGTGGAGTCCTTTGGGCTGGGTGAAGAGGCGGACTGGCAGGCGCACGACCTGGAGGCGAACGGCACGGCGACCCGATTCCACGTGAGGCGAAGCGGCGCGCCGTTCGGAACTTTCCAGGTGGCGTTGCTCGGAGCGCACAACGTTCGCAACGCGCTGGCGGCAATCGCTGTGGCCTCGGCAGTCGGCGTCGGCGTCGAGCGAATCACCGCCGGCCTCCAATCATTCTCCGGAGTGAAACGTCGCCTCGAGATGGTGGGAACGGCCGACGGGGTGACCGTCTTCGACGACTTCGCGCACCATCCAACGGCGGTCGCAGAAACCCTCGCCGGCCTCCGCGCGTCCCATCCCAAGGCACGCATCTGGGCCGTCTTCGAGCCACGCTCGGCCTCGTCGTGTCGGCGGGTGTTTCAAGAGGAGTTTGCGCGAGCGTTCGCGGGGGCCGACGAAGTGCTGATTGCGCCGATCTTCCGCTCCAAGCTTCCGGAAAGCGAGCGGCTGTCGGTGTCAAGACTGGTGCGAGACTTGAGCAATCGCAACCAATCGGCTCGAGAGGCAGACTCCACCGACGACATCATCGGTGCGATTGTCCGTGAGCACCGGCCTGGCGACCTCGTGGTGATCATGTCCAACGGCGGATTCGATGGCATCCACCAGAAGCTGCTGCGAGCGCTCGCGTGAATGGGGCCGAGAGCAGGGTCGTGAATCGGGATTTTCGGATCGTTCCCTCTGGCGACTCCACTGTCGTCGTCGAATTCGAGGCGCGCATCGATCCCGCCCTCAACGTTCGCGCCATTCGCCTGGCCGAAGCCGTTCGGGGATCGCACTTGACCGGCATTCGAGACGTGGTCCCGACCTACTGTTCGGTTGCGGTCTATTTTGACCCGCTGCGAACGAGCTACCAACCGCTCGTTGACTGGCTGGAACGTCATGCCAGAATTCCGGCCGACTCAATCGCTGATGCACCCTCGCCAATCGAGGTCCCCGTCTGCTACGGCGGAGAGCTGGGGCCCGACCTGTCCTCGGTCGCTGCTCACGCGAACATGTCACCGGAGGAAGTCGTGGCCATTCACGGATCGGTCACCTACAGGGTGTTCATGCTCGGTTTCTCACCGGGGTTCGCCTATCTGGGTATTCTCGACGAACGAATCCGAGCGCCGCGGCATGCCACGCCGCGGGTTCATGTGCCACGCGGAGCGGTTGGGATTGCCGACGCCCAGACGGGAATCTACCCATCGGACACGCCGGGCGGGTGGCAGATCATCGGCAGAAGTCCTGTGCGTCCGTTCGATCTGTCACGCAGGGAGCCCTTTCTGTTCAAGCCGGGCGATGCCGTTCGATTTGTGGCGATCGATCGACGTGCGTACGACGCGGGACACGCGCCATGAGGCTCTCCACACCCCGCAACCGTCGCCATGAAGTGCATCTGGTCCAGATGTAATGAGCTCGACGAGCGTCATCCGGCCGGGCCTTCTCACGACGATCCAGGATCTCGGGCGGTGGGGGTTCCAATCGCAGGGGGTATCGGTCGCCGGACCGATGGACCTGTACTCGCATCGCATTGCGAATGCCCTGGTCGGGAACGGCGCCGACGCGGCGACGCTCGAGGTCACGCTTCTCGGACCCGAGCTGGAGTTCGACGAAACACGGGTCATCGCCGTGGCTGGCGCGGAGTTCGAGCTGACTCTGGGCGGCCGCCGCGTGCCGTCGAATGCGGCGTGCACGGCGACTGCCGGATCGCGGTTGACGTTTGGCCGACGGCGAAGAGGAACGCGCGCCTATCTTGCCGTCGAAGGAGGCTTCGACCTGCCACCCATCCTCGGAAGTCGTGCCACACATGTCACGACCGCGATGGGCGGCCTCGAAGGCCGTCCGTTGAAAGCCGGTGATAGGGTACCTCTTGGCCAGAAGACGTCGATAGTCAGCGTGACACGGGTCCGCATTGTGCCTCCGCGCCAACTCCCGGACCATCACACGGTTGTTCGCCTGCTGGCTGGGCCGCAGGACGACCGATTCGACCCAGCGGCGCTCGAGACGCTGGTCGCGGCGCCCTATACGCTTGGGCAGCGATCCGATCGAATGGGATTCCGTCTTGAAGGCGCACCACTGATGCACGCGCGGGACGCGAACGTCATTTCGGACGCGACGCCGATGGGCTCGATTCAAGTGCCGGCATCCGGCATGCCCATCCTGTTGATGGCCGATAGACAGACGACGGGTGGATATCCGAAGATCGCGAGCGTCATTTCGGCCGACCTCAAGCTTGCCGGCCAGCTCGGCCCCGGCGACACGATCTCATTCGTCATGTGTTCACCGCGTGAGGCTCTGGCGGCTCTCATTGCGCAAGAGCGGGCGCTCATGACGATAGAGCACGAGGCGACGTGAACGGTTTCGCCGATTCACTACAGATGGCCTTCGGTTCGGGCCGTGTTCGGAGCCGGCATCCGCTGGCGCCGTTTACGACATTCCGAGTAGGTGGCCCGGCTGACTGGTTCGTCGAGACGAGAAGCAGCGACGAGATCGTGATGGCTTTGAAGCTGGCGCATGCCGGCGCCGTGCCGGTGACGGTGCTGGGTGGTGGATCGAATGTGCTCGTTTCGGATGCGGGCATCCGGGGACTCGTCATTCGAACACGCGGGGGAGAGGTGCGACAAACCGCCAGCGATCGGATCCAAGCTGATGCGGCTGTGTCCATCAACGGTCTGGTTCGTTGGGCCATTCATCACGGGTGTCAAGGACTCGAAGCCTGGGCCGGGACCCCGGGTACGGTCGGCGGCGCCATTTTCGGCAATGCGCACTTTGGAGGCCGGTTGATCGGCGACCTGGTCACCGATGTCCGGCTCGCTTCAATGGACGGGACGGTTTCCGACGTGCCGCGAGAACGGATGGCGTTCGCGTACGACAAAAGCCGCCTGCAGGCGACCAGAGAGGTTCTGCTGTCGGCGACATTCGCGGTCGGACCCGGCGAGCCAGCCGCCCTGCGTGCGGTCGCTCGCGAGTCGCTGGCCTTCCGGAAGCGCACGCAGCCACTCGACACGCCCAGCGCCGGGTGCATATTTCAGAATCCCGACCCCTCTCGAGACCGCGTCCCGGTCGGCGTGCCAGCGGCTGCGGGTGCCCTTGTCGACCGTGCTGGCCTCAAAGGCGCCGCCGTAGGGGGCGCGCGGGTCTCGATGGCCCACGCCAACTTCATCGTGAATGATGGGGCGGCGACAGCCCTCGACATTCGTCAGCTCATTGCTCGGTGCCGTGACGAAGTGCGTGCACGTTTCGGGGTCGTTCTGAAAGAGGAGATTGTGTACCTCGGCGAGTTCGAACGGTCGACCATTACGGAAGAACCCAGGTCGAGTGAGCGCCCGTAGCGCATCATTGGTCAAGTATGGCGACATTACGTATTGAAGGCGGGCACCGACTCTGTGGCCGGATCGAAGTGGAGGGCAACAAGAACGCGGTGTTGCCATTGCTGGCTGCCTGTCTGCTGACCACGGAGTCTTGCGTCCTCACGAATGTGCCGCTTGATCAGCGATGTGGAGGTGATGGCGCGGCTGCTGATCGATCTGGGAGCCGAAGTCGATGGGATCGGGACCACGACGCTTCGCGTGCGCTGCCGCCAGGTGGTCAAGGACGAACCCGACGCGGCGCTGGTGGGCCGCCTCCGCGGTTCGGTCCTGCTGATCGGGCCTCTGCTTGCCCGCCGCGGGCGGGCGGTCCTGGCTCCACCAGGAGGCGACTTTCCCGCGCGTCGCGCGCTCACGACGCATTTCGAAGCGCTGGCGTCGATGGGCGCGCACATCGTGGCGGGCCCCGGCCATCGCCTCGAAGCGCCCGACGGGCTGCAACCATCGTCGGTGTATCTGTTCGAAGCGTCGGTAACGGCGACCGAGACCGCGATTCTCGCGGCGGCGGCCGCCGCCGGGACTTCAGAGATTCGGCATGCCGCGTGTGAGCCTCACGTAGTCGAGCTGTGCGAGTTTCTTCAGCAGCTTGGCGTATCAATCAGCGGTGCCGGCACGCCGACGATCCGCGTCGAGGGCGGCGCCACGCTGGGCGCCGCCGAACACCGGTTATGGGGCGATTACATCGAAGCAGGGAGCTGGGCGGTCGTGGCGGGTGTGACCGGCGGCGAAATCGATGTGCACGGTGTGAGGCCGACCGACATCGAGGTCGTCGCGGCTGTTCTGAAGCGCATGAACGTGGCGTGTCAGATTGAAGGCAGCACCTTTCGAGTCCAGCCGTCGCGGCCAAAAGGTGCCGGCAAGATCACGACGGGCTTATGGCCGGGGTTTCCCAGCGACCTCGTCAGCCTGGTCACGGTGCTCGCAACGCAAGCCGAGGGCCGAACGCTGGTTCATGATTGGATGTACGAGCTGAGACTCTTTGCTCTCGAACAGTTGAGTGGCATGAACGCGGATCTGTTCCTCTGCGACTCGCACCGCATCATCGTGACGGGACCCCGACAGCTGCACGGGCGCTCGCTCGACAGCCGCGATTTGCGATCCGGAATGGCCCTGATCGCCGCGGCGCTCGCTGCCGACGGAGAGAGTCAGGTTTCGCCTCTCGAAACGGTCGAGCGAGGCTATGGACGCCTGGTCGAGCGCCTGAGACTTCTCGGTGCGAGGGTGGAGCGGCTACCGTGAGTTGGGAACAGGCGGCCGGATAGGCGTCGGACCAGGGAGTGGAGCTGGAGGCGCGGGCGGTGGGGTCGCCGGTTCCGGCCGCGGCAATTCGGTCGGAGGCGGCAGTTCGGCGAGCGGCGCAAGCGATTCGCGCCCGACGCGGAACGCGCGAAGGTCGGCCTCGGTCAGGTCGAGCACGCGAATGATGTGCGGCGTGAGCGTGAGAACGATGTCGCTCTGCTCGGTCGTCGTTTGCGTGTGGCCGAACAGACGGCCGATCACGGGAATATCCGACAATCCGGGAACGCCACTCAGTGAGTGGCGTTCGTTGTCGCTGATGAGGCCCGCGAGCATATTGGTTTCGCCGTCTCGAAGGCGGATTGTGGTGTTGATCTCACGATTACCGAACGTTGGCAAATCGCCAAACCCCGTGCCTGATATGTTCGAGACCAGCACCTTGAGATCGAGCGTCACGTCGTTGTTGTGATGCGTGCGCGGTGTGATATCGATATTGACCCCGATGTTCTGGTACTGGAACGACGTGATGGGCTGCTGCGGCGTTCCGCCGGTCGCGATGGGCGCGAAAATCGTGACCGGCACGGGTACACGCTGACCGAACCTGGCTTGCGCGGTCTTTCCTTCCGACGTTCTGAGCTGCGGGCTGGCGAGGGCCCGTGTGTTCGTGTCGGTCCTCATCAGGCGATAGTAGAGCGCCGGCAGGCCGGCAAACAGGATGTCGGACTCCGAGAGATTCTTGAGCGCTTGAAGCGTAATCGTGGGGCTGGTGCCCTGATCGATGGCGACCGAGCCGCTCACGCCCTCCGTGCCTGGCGAGGCCAGCTGCAGGCCGTACTCGAGCATCCGCGTCCGATCGACCTCGAGCAGCTCGACCTCGATGATGACCTCAGGTCGCGCTTTGTCGATGGCGCCGAGCACGCGCGCCGCGGCGGCAATCCGTTCCGGCGAATCCTTGATGGTCAACGCGTTGGTACCGGTCGTCGGCGCAATCCGGCGCAAGTCGATCACCAGCCGCAACAAGTCCATCGCTTCCTTGAGGTCCACGTTGCTCAAGTAGAACGTCCGGACGACTTCCTCTTGGTACTCACGACGCTTGGCTGGAGTGTCGGGAATGACCGCGACCGTCCGTGGCGCCGTCACCCGGAAGAAAGCGCGGGTCGCGCCCGCCACGGCGTTGAGGGCGTCTTCGAGGGACGCGTTTCGCAGGTCGACGGTGATCGGGGACTCACGGAACGTCGGATCGAAGGTGAGGCTGATGCCGGCGAATCTGGCAATGGCCAGAAACACATCCCGGCTGCTCGCGTCGCGAAAGACCAGCGACGTCGGCATCTTCACATCCTGCGGAAGGTCGAGGCCGGGCGGCGGCAAGTCGCGCGTCCGTTCGATGAGTGCCTGGATCTCGGTTCTTCCGTCTCGCGCGAGATTGACCTTGGCGCGCAGCTGATTGCGCGACGACCGCAGCTCTTCGTCGACGGCACTGCTCGTCGGATTCAACTCGAGTGCGAGCTCGTACTCGATCAGCGCCTCCTCGAGCTTGCCGGTTGCCGCCAGGCGACGCCCACGCTGGAAGTGGTCTTCCGACGCGCGAAGCTTGGCGCGTTCAAGAGCGGTGCGGGCGTCGACGCTGTCGGGTTTGAGCCGGGCCGCCTTCGCGTACTCGACGACCGCGACGTCGTATTCCCGGCGCCGCTCCGCATCCCGGCCTTTACTGAGGGCCGTCGATGCCGCGCAGCCGCTCAGGGTGAGGCCGGCGAGCAAAAGGGCAATACTGGCAGAAGGCTGTGTCACGGTTGTGCTAACGAGACGGCGAGTCAGTGACGACATCAACTCCGCGGGGCATCGTGAAAGTGAACTCCTTATCGGCCAGATGGGCATTTTCCTTCAGATTTGTAAAGGAGAACGCCGATTTGCCACCCTGGGCGTCCACGGTGACGAGTCCGCGAAGCTCAAGCGTGTCGGGCGCCACCTCGAGAATGAGCCAATCATAGTCCCGTTGCGGCATCTTGGGTACGAGCTTCAGAGCCCGTGTGCCGGCCGGCATTCCCGGTGACGGATCGACGGTGGAGCTTACGAAGTCACGGGCGAGGTTGCCCTTGCCAGCGAGGAACATCGTGGGCGTGGTGGTCTGATCGTCTTGTGGTACGGACCCGACAAACACCTGCTTGTCCTTCGGGACATACGAGTACAGCTTGACGCCGTCGGACACGAACAACTTCTCTTCCGGCGCCGTGTATTCCCAGCGCATCTTGCCCGGCTTCTTGACGAGCAGGCGCCCGCGCTCGACGATTTCCTTTCGGAGGACGCCACCGCGATACGCGTGCACGAAGTTGGCCGAGAAGTCTCGCACCGTATCGTACTTGCGCTGAAGGGCGGCGGCGAGATCTTGGGCGGTCGAGTCAGAAGCAGCCTGTCCTGCTGCGACCGGCGCCGAGAACCAGACGACAGCGGCCGCAGCGGCGATGGCCGTCAACACAGGTGACATCGACATCCTGCTTCAACGATAGCAGAGATAACGCGGCTGCGGTGCGAAGATGCTCGAGGCATAACCGGTCCGCAGCGGTGCGCCGGACCGATCGAGCGCGACGAAGCTGACGCCGCGCTCCACGATGAGCGCGTGGTGGCGTGCGGCGACCACCTGACCGAACCCCATCCGACGAATGGTGTCAGCCGCCAGCCACGACTCCATTCTCACGTCGATGCTGAGGCCCGCAAGCTCGATTCGACGACGAAACGGCGTCGCTGAACTCTCCAGGTACGCGGGACGGTCGCCTGCGAGCCCTGCGATGGCTACATAGTCCTCGTTCGGCATCGAAAGTCCGCCGCCGGTCAAGGCAGAGGCGGCTCGCTGGAGGTCATCAAGGTCCAGGCTGAATTCGCGTGTGGGCTTCAGCACGCACAGGACGTAGGGCGTGCCGGGGGCGAGACCTTCCACGAGATCGCTGATCGTCGGTACCGGCACGCCAGGGTCGGGGAACGTCTGGATCAGCGGGCCGTAGGCCGCCATCAGGGTCGCGCGCGCGCGGGTGGTCAATGCGACGTCTCGACCGACCTCGAAGTTGTCGTGGAAGAGCGCCGGAGCATACAGCAATACGTCCGGCGTGCGTGCCGAGGCGACTTCCGGCCGGAGCTGTTTGGTGAAATACCACAGGCCGTTATGGACCTGCCAGTCGAGGTCGGTCAGCAAGATCGATCGCCGGTCATCGAGACCCTCGGTCAGCGCACTCAATACGTTTTCGGCCCGATGATCGCGGCTGCGGTCCAGAGCCGGATAGTCGCGATGGATACGAACTGCTGCGTACAGAATCAGAATCAAGGCCGACCCTGTTACCGCGGCGGTTGCCGAAGGAATTCGAACCGTCGAACCAGCCGTCCGAGTCCACAGCCGCTGGACCGCTTCTCCTGCGAGCACGATCCCGGAAGCTGCCAGCAGCGCCACCATCAAATGTGACGGCAGATAGAAAACGTGCGTGTCCCCGACGTTGTAAGTAAACGCAAACACAATGTTGACGAGATACGCCGTCACAATCAGCATTGCGCGGCGCCACTCGGCGAAGATCCGCACCAGCCCCGCGGCAGCAGCCGCGACTCCCGGCCAGCCGAACTGCTGATGCAAGTCGAACAGATACATGCGGACGCGGTCCTGGGGAAGCGACTGCGGGAGGCCGAACACCAGGGTCGCGCGCCAATCGGCCTTTGTGAGGTCGAACCAAAAGGTCCGCAGAGCATCGACCAAACCGCTCGGAGCAAAGGGCTGTAACCAGAGCGCACTCAGATTCCAGACATAGAGCATTCCCACTGCCGCCACACATGCAGAAGCTGCGAGCCAGACGCGGAGAGTGGTTAGTGAACGCCATCCATCCGGTGCAGATACCACCAGGAACAGCGCATAGCCAGGCGCGAGAAGAATCATCGAGAGGTGGTTTCCGAACCCGAGAGCGTAGGCAGCGAAGAACGACGCGAGCCGGACAGTGGTCGGGCGCACGCTCCACCGGAGCAGCAACCAGAATGTCAGCGCGACAAACAGGATGTGCAGGGAGTAGACCTCGGCAATGATCGACTGGCTCCAAAAGGTGTACGACCCGGCGAACAGCAGCGCGCTTCCAAGGCCGGCGATCACCGAGCCGGACAGCTTGTTCGCGGCCAGAAACACCATCCCGCATGCAACCGCACCTTCCACCGCTGACGCGAGATTCAATGCGTACGCGGGCTCGTTTCCAAACGACGAGAACAGAGACCCGATCGCGAAGAAAAGAGGGTAGCCGTCGCGCGGTGTGATGATGGGGGAGCCAACCATTCCCTGCAGGAAGGCCGTATCGCCGAAGTCGAGGCCGGGCAGAAGAGTGGCGCGATAGAGCCCGAATGCGAAGGCGGCGACTCCGACTGCAGCCGCGACCTGTAGCCGAGACATGGCCACCAGTGCTACGTCGTCGCCCGCTTCCGTGCGACCAGTGTACGAACCTCTGCTATCGATCGCGTGTTGAGTACGTGCCGCGGTTCAATCCAACCCCGACGTGCGGTCATGACGCCGAGTCGCATCTGTCGGCGGAGCAGGTCCCACCGATGACAATCGCTGTTGACGGCCACGGTTGCCCCGGCCGCGACTGCCCGCTTTGCAAGTGTCCCGTCCAAGTCCAGGTGCGCGGGCGCGCCATCGACCTCGAGAAATGTGCCGGTTTCGACGGCCGCCGCGAACAGGCGATCGTAGTCCAAGTCGTAGCCCGCCCGGTGCGGCACCAGCCGATTCGTCGGATGTGTGATGAGCGTCACAAGTGGATGTCGCATGGCGCTGACGTACCGGCTCAGCAATTTATCCGGCCCGTGGCCGGACCGGTGGTGCAGCGAGGCCAGGACGATGTCCAATTGTTCCAACACGCGATCCGGGAAGTCCAGACGCCCATTCGGCAGGATATCCACCTCGCAGCCATGCAGGATGGTCATCTCGGGAAACCGCTCGCGAAGCGAAGCGATCTCGTCGGCCTGACGCCGCACGTCGGCCGGAGACAGAGTCCGCGAGGCGCCGGCGTACGGCGAATGGTCCGTCAGCGCGATGTAGTCGTACCCGATCTCGCGACAGGTCGCGACCATGAGTTCGACCGAATCGCGGCCATCACTCCAATTCGAATGCATGTGCAAGTCGCCGCGCATGTCCTTCTGCTCGAGCAGGCGCGGCAGCGTCCCGCGATCGGCCGCCGAGATCTCGTCGTCGCCATCGCGGATTTCTGGAGGAATGAACGGGAGATCGAGGGCTTGGTAAATCTCTTCTTCGGTGGCCGCCATTCGCAGCGCGCCATTCGGCGCTGTCAGGGTCTCGGCCGTGAGTCGCCAGCTGCGCTGTTCGGCGCGAGCTCGGAGAGCGGCGAAATGCCTCGGCGATCCAGTCAGATAGAGCAGCGCAGGGGCGGCGTTGGCCGGATCGGGAAACCGGACGCCGATTTGAGTTCTGTCCGCCAGGACGTACGCGCGCCGTAGGCTCTGGTGCAAAACGCGGTCGACGGTGGAGTGGTGCGCGACCGCGTCAACTGCGGTGGCTGGCTGATCCGTGGCCACCATCAGCTCAACGTCACCAACGGTATCCTGGCCGCGCCGAAGTGATCCGACCGGCACAGCCCACTTCGTCCCCGGCAGCGATTGCAGCTCGGCCAAAAAGGGCTCGGCCAATGCCACGGCGCGCCCCAGCGGTATGCGTCGCAGCGTCTGGCGGACGTGGTGGAGCACGGCAGCCACCGCAGATTCCACGTTCTCGTCGAGCCCGGGGACCGATCGAATCGCTTGTTGATGCACTGCCGCGGCCAGGTCCGCAAGTGACGTCACCGCCAGCTCGTTATGCACAGCGGCAAGCTGTTCAATCGTGACGGCGCCCGATTCATAGAGCCATCTCATGTCGGCGGGAAGATCAACCAGGGCCGACTCGAAGAGCACCCAGGCGCCGGCCTCGAACATATGCCGGAGCGGTCTCAGGACATCGGCATCGGCCTCGGGCGGGGGATTGGCTAGAAGAGGGCCGAGATCGGTGTCGGACTGGATGCCCCGATGGCGGACGAGCGCCTCCGCTCGAGTGAACACGCGTTCATCATCTGCATCGCCGCGGATCCGGGCCAGCAAGGCGAGCTGCGAAAGCGTTCGTGAGAGCGGGACGACGGAAGGTTCGTGCGAATCAGCGGGAATCGAGACGTCAGCCTTTCAATGCGCCTGGTTCGGGCGCCGATTGTTTGGGCGCCTGTTTTGTATCGGTCGGCAAATTGGCGGCCACCCAGTCACTGATGCCCCCCTTCAGCGCGGCCGCGCGATAGCCTTGTCGAATCAGGCTGGCGACGACATGTGTGCTGGCGATTTCGTTGGGATCCGAATCGGTACACGACGATCTCACGATCGCGCGGCAGCGAGAGCGCTGCAATATCGCCCGCGTACCGAATCGCACCGGGAAGTTTGAGAGTGCTGTGTTCGTAGGGATACTTCAGGCGTGCGTCGACGATGACAGGAGAATCTCCACCGTCGAGCCGCTGTTTCAGGTCTTCTTTCGAGATCCGAGGGACCGCCACGACCGAATATTGTCGTCGGGCTGCGCGGAGAGTGTCAACTGGACGTCGCGCGGCCGAACGGGAGAATGCGCGCCGCAACGGAGCGCGCCCGCGGCGGTTCGGTCGCTTTCTGGTGCTTTTCGTCGAGTGACCATCCCGCCGACCGGCGGCCGCAGTGCAGGCATCGAAGGAAGATCGCACCAGGCGCGCAACCGACGCCGTACTCGTGGCGCCCAGAAAGGTAGCAGTTGATCCAATTCCACATGAAACGAGCCTCTTGCGCCTTCGGTTACGCATGGCCGCACGGCAAAGACAATGCCGAGCACGGTCGCACCGTCATTGGCGATTAGAGCCGCGAGACTTCGTCCGATTTTCTGCAGAGTCTGGATTTGCCTGGACAGACCGGAGCGCGCCCGTGCGCCGGAACAATGATCAATTCTGGAAGGGGAAACGACAAGAACTGTAAGTTAGATCTCCACGACCGACCCGAGGAACTGGATACATCACACGGACCTCCAGCGGAACGTATCGGCGAATTAGTCCAGAAAGGCTAGCTTGCGTCGTGTTTTCCGCCTTCGCCGAGGCTACGGCGGACAACCTTCATTGGCTTGCCAGCCGAAGCTCGCTCGTGGCACCGCAAGCGAGCGAAGGTTGGTGGACGGCGCGAGGCTCGAACTCGCGACCTCCGCGTTGCGAACGCGGCGCTCTCCCAACTGAGCTAGCCGCCCACTGAAGAAATGAAATTGTACCACGCGGCTTTTTCGCCAGGCAATGTTGACGGCCTGCTATAGTCGACACCCGTGGCTCAACTTAAGCGCGTTGGGGTGCTGACTGGCGGCGGCGATGCGCCTGGCCTCAACGCCGTCATTCGCGCCGTTGTGAAGTCGTGCACCAACAGCGGCATGGAATGCATCGGTCTCGAAGACAGCTTCGATGGTCTGATCGAGCCCAACCGCTCGCGCGTCCTGACGCCGCGCGATGTGACGGGCATTCTGCGGCTCGGTGGCACGATCCTCGGCACCACCAACCGCGGCAATCCCTTCGCGTATCCAATCTCGACGTCGGACGGCCATCGAGACTATTCCGACCGTGTCATCGAAATGTTTCACAAGATGGGCCTTGGCGCGCTGGTGGTCATCGGCGGCGACGGCACGCTCGCGATCGCACATCGGTTCTGCAGTCTGGGCATCCCAATCGTCGGTGTTCCCAAGACCATCGACAACGACATCGTCGGCACGACAAACTGTTTCGGGTTCGACACCGCCGTCGACTTTGCCACCGATGCGATCGATCGGCTGCACACGACCGCCGAGGCGCACCATCGGTTGATGGTCGTCGAAGTGATGGGCCGCAACGCCGGTTGGATCGCGTTGTATGCGGGTGTCGCCGGCGGCGCTGACGCCATTCTGATTCCGGAGATTCCCTTCGACATTCGGTTGGTCGCCGAGGGCCTGCGCGAGCGCGCCCGGTGGGGTGCGCGTTTCAGCATCGTCGTTGTCGCGGAGGGCGCTTTTCCTCACGGCGGGCGCCGCTCTCTGGTGGCCGAAGCGGATGGGGCGTATGCCGAGCGGCTGGGTGGTATCGGCGCACAGGTCGCCGGCGGGTTGGCGCGAGAAACCGGCAAGGAGGCCCGGTCGGTTGTGCTTGGTCATCTACAGCGAGGTGGCGCTCCAACCAGCTTCGATCGCATCCTGGCGACGCGGTTCGGCGGCAAGGCCGTCGAGCTCGTCCGGCAGGGCGATTTCGGGACCATGGTTGCGTTCGATCCCCCCGACATCATCGCGCGACGGCTCGACGAGGTGGTTGGGAAGACCAAAACGGTCCCGATGGATTTCGATCTGTTGCAGACAGCCCGGGCGTTGGGAGTGGTCTTTGGAGATTGACCTTCTCAATTGATCAGATCGAGATACTTGAGTGCGCCACCCGTGTTGAACATCACGACCGAGTGATCGCGACGGATCAGGCGATCGGCGACGAGCCGCTTTACGGCCGCGAGTGATGCTCCACCCTCGGGGGAAGCGCTGACGCCCTCCGCCCGGCCGATTTCAAGCATGCCGTCAATCATGGCGGCATCGGATACCGCGACCGCCGTGCCGCCGCTTTCCCGAATCGCGCGAAGAATCAGAAAGTCGCCGATCGCTCGTGGGACCCGGAGACCGTCGGCAGCGGTCCTGGGCCCCTCCCACGGCTGTGCTCGCTCGTGGCCCTCCTCGTACGCGCGCACGATCGGCGCGCAACCGTCGGCCTGTACGGCCACCATGCGAGGGCGGGTGATGGGCCTCATCCAGCCAATCCGTTCCAGCTCCTCGAAGGCTTTCCACATGCCGATCAGGCCGGTGCCTCCACCAGTTGGATAAATGATCCAGTCCGGCCAGCTCCAATTCAGCTGCTCGGCAATCTCGTACGCCATCGTCTTTTTGCCTTCGACACGATAGGGCTCCTTGAGAGTGGACAGGTCGTACCAGCCCATCGGGTTGCCGTGTTCAGCCGCGACGCGGGCGGCGTCACCAATGTGACCATCAACCAGTGTCACCTCGGCGCCATACAGCTTGCACTCGCGGACGAACGGCGGTTTGGCGTCGCGCGGCAGAAACACTTTGGCCTCGAGCCCGGCGCATGCTGCGTAGGCTGCGGCGGCGTTGCCGGCGTTGCCGGCCGACGGTAGCGCGACGGTTGCGGCTCCCAGGCCGCGTGCACGTGTCACCGCGGCCGCGAGTCCGCGCGCCTTGAAGGAGTTGGTCGGATTGAGCGATTCGTCCTTGATCAAGAGATTGGAGAGTCCAACGCGGGCGCCGAGCCGCCGGGCGTGCACAAGTGGCGTGAAGCCTTCTCCGAGCGTCACGGGTTCTTCGCCGTCGAAGACGGGTAGGACTTCGCGGTAGCGCCACATCGTGGCCCGGCGTTCCGCGAGACTGCTCCGCGGCCATTGGCGCGCCGCGTCCAAATCGTAGCGAGCAAACAGCGGCGCCCCGCACGAGCAGAGCTGATGGCGTGTGTGTGGGTCGAGCCGCGGCGCCCCGCATGGAACGGAGCATTCGAGGTGTGTGAAATAGGACATCTACGATTGTCGATTGCAGTTCCTCTACTTCCCGAGCAGGTCTGCGTCTTTCTTGGCCTGCAATTCGTCAATTCGCTTGACGTGTGTATCCGTCAGTTTTTGAACCTCGTCCAGTCCCTTCTTTTCCTCGTCCTCCGAGATCTTGTGGTCCTTGAGGAGCTTCTTGAGCCGCTCGTTCGCATCTCGGCGAACCTGCCTCACGCTGTTTCGCCCCTCCTCCGAGAGCTTGTGGACGTGACGTGACAATTCCTTGCGGCGCTCTTCGGTCAACGACGGAATCGGAATCCGGACCACCTTTCCATCATTCGATGGATTCAATCCGAGGTCCGAGGCTCGGACGGCTTTCTCGATGGCACCCAACTGCGCGGGATCGAATGGTTGGGCGACAATGAGGGTGGGTTCGGGCACCGACAATCCGGCAAGCTGATTGAGCGGCATCCTGGAACCGTAGGCTTCGACCTGGACGCTATCCAGAATCGAGACGGAGGCCCGCCCTGTTCGAACGCCCGCAAGCTCGTGCCTGACATGCTCGATGGCCGCGTCCATTCGTTTGCTGGATTCGCCGTACAGCGCCTTCAGGTCGTTGACGTCCATCCAATGCCTCGGTCAATAAGATTTGAGGATCTGAGGATCTAGGATTGAGGATTTGAAAATTTCCACGCTGTGCAGTCCTGAATATGAAAACTGCGTGGTAGATCCTCAAGTTCTCAAATCCTCAAATTCAAGTTTACGCCGTCACCACCGATCCGATGGCCTCGCCCGCGATGGCTCGTTTGATGTTTCCGGGCTTCAACAGATTGAAGACGACGATGGGCAGGTGGTTGTCCATGCAGAGAGAGACTGCCGTGGCATCCATCACTTTGAGACCTTGTTCCAGCACCTGCAGGTACGAGATCCGTTCAAAACGGGACGCGCCGGGGTGGAGCATCGGGTCGGCGTCATAGATCCCGTCCACTTTCGTGGCTTTGAGGATCACGTCTGCCTTGATTTCCATGGCCCGGAGCGCGGCGGCCGTGTCGGTGCTGAAATAAGGGTTGCCGGTCCCTGCGCCGAACAGGACCACCCGACCTTTTTCCAGGTGCCGAATCGCCCTCCGTCGGATGAACGGTTCAGCGACGGCGCGCATCTCGATGGCGGTGACGACACGGGTGACCACGTCCTGCTGTTCGAGGGCATCCTGAAGGGCCAGCGCGTTGATGACGGTGGCCAGCATGCCCATATAGTCGGCGGTGGCTCGATCCATGCCACGGGCGCTCGCAGCGACGCCTCGAAAGATGTTGCCGCCGCCGATCACAATCGCAGTCTCCACTCCCATGAGCTGGATCTCGCCGATGTCACGGGCGATTTGCGTGGCGATCGCGGGGTCGATGCCGTAGGTCTGCTCGCCCATGAGGGCTTCGCCGGAGAGTTTCAGAAGGATGCGTTTGTAGGCTGGCGCTGCGGCAAGCGGCATTGAGCGGAGATTATAGATCGTGCATCGTGCAGGACGCACCGTGCATTGTGCTCGTGCCGCTCACCTCGAAGCTCGTTCGTGGTGTCGCGCCTCGTGCACGCATTGGATTCCGCAGTGCGCAGGAGGCGCCTTGCACCGTGCACACTGCACGTCAGGATACGCTTTCGCCCACCTTGAGACGGGCGAAGCGCGTGACGGTGACTGAAGAGCCGAGCGCTTTGTTTGCGGTGGCCAGCACGTCCTTCACTGCCATCTTTGGATCGCGGATGGAGGGCTGCTCGGGCAGGACGGTCTGCTGATAGAAGCTCGCCAGCTTACCCTCGACAATCTTGTCGATCACCTGTGCTGGCTTGCCTGATGTCTCCATCTGCGCGCGGTAGATGACTCTTTCCTTTTCGATGATCTCTGCGGGCACCACTTCGCGCGAGACGTAGCCCGGGCTCGCCGCTGCGATCTGCATGGCGATTTCCTTGACCAGCGTGGTGAATTCTTCGCGCGCGCTGATGGCGGGCGTGACGCCGCCGAACTCGACCTGGACGCCGACCTTATTGCCGGGGTGGAGGTACTGCCCGACGTATCCGCGGCCGCTGTAGCGCACGAAGCGCGAGACACCCATGTTTTCGCCAAGCTTGGCGATGCTCGGGGCGACCCGTCTGCGCACGGGTCCATCCGGATCCCTCAACCATGCCTCGGTGGCCGCCTCGCCCGTCCGCTCGATTTCTGCAAGCACGTCTTTGATGAGCTGCTGAAAGTCGTCGGTCCGTGCGACGAAGTCCGACTCGCAATTCACTTCGACGAGGATGCCGGTGGCATGATCCGCCGACAGGCTGTGGCCGATCAGGCCCTCGCTCGTGGCACGACCCGCCTTTTTCGCCGCGCTGGCGAGACCGCGCTTCCGGAGAATGGTATTCGCTTCCTCGAAGTCGCCATTGGCCTCGCTGAGGGCGGTCTTGCACTCCATCATGCCGGCGCCAGTCTGGTCGCGCAGCTTCTTCACCTGTTCGGCCGTGATCGTCATCCCTGAGCTCCTGAACGTACGAAAAAACGCCGGCCCCGTGAACGAGCCGGCACGAAAACACGCGGTTGAGGGCCGAGGCTGGGGTGAAAGCCGGGCCCGCATCGAGCCTCAGCCTTGCTGTCATCAGGCAGACGCTGGCGCTGCCTCACGTGCGCGGCGTGCCGGCCGGGGCGGCTGGGCTGCATCGTCCTCCGGCCCTCGTCCATCGTTTCCGTCGCGACCGCGCTCGGCCTCGATCGATTCCTTCATCCCGCGACCGGCCAGCACGGCCTCGGCGATTCTCGACGCGAACAATCGAATCGCACGCAGGGCATCGTCGTTACCCGGGACGACAAAATCGACTTCGTCGGGGTCGCAGTTCGTGTCGACCACGCCGATGACGGGAATCTTGAGCTTGCGCGCCTCGTCGACCGCGATCTTTTCCTTCTTGGTGTCGACCACGAAGACCGCGTCGGGAAGACGTGACATTCCGCGAATGCCTTCGAGGTTTTTCAGAAGCTTCCGGCGCTCTTTCTCGCTTCGCGCGATTTCCTTTTTCGACAGCGTGTCGTACCGGCCGTCGGTGGTCATCGCTTCGAGATCGCGAAGGCGGCCGAGGCTGCGTTGAATGGTCGAAAAGTTGGTGAGGAGCCCGCCCAGCCAGCGCTCGTTGACATAGAACATGCCGCAGCGCTGTGCTTCCTCGGCGATGACGTCCTGAGCCTGCCGCTTGGTGCCGACGAAGAGCACGGTCCGGTTGTCGGCGGCAAGATTGGTGATGAATTCTTCGGCGTCGTGGAACAGCTTGAGCGTCTTGCCGAGATCGATGATGTAGATGCCGTTTCGCTCCCCGAAGATGTAGGGCTTCATCTTCGGGTTCCAGCGCTTGGTCTGGTGGCCGAAATGAACCCCTGCTTCCAACAGATCCTGCAACGCAATCGCGGCCAAGCTACCTCCAGTTAAGCGCTTCCAGCTCCCAGCTCCCAGCGCTTTCACTGGGAAGCTGGCAGCTGTTCGCTACCGTTTGCTGAATTGGAAGCGCTTGCGCGCTCCCGCCATGCCGTACTTCTTTCGTTCTTTCGCGCGCGCGTCGCGCGTGAGCAGCCCTTCGGTTTTCAGCGGCTTGCGCAGGTCGCCGTTGTACTCGACCAGCGCTCGAGCGATCCCGAGTCGGACGGCGCCGGCCTGGCCCGACACCCCCCCGCCCCCGACCGTGGCCAGGACGTCGAACTTGTCCCCCATGTCGGTGAGGATCAGCGGCTGCCGGATCTGCATCCGCAGCGCTTCGGTCGGAAAGAACGCTTCGAACGTTCGATAATTGACGCTGATGACGCCGGTGCCCGGTCTGAGAAAGACTCGGGCCGTCGAGGTCTTCCGACGCCCGGTTCCGTAATACTGGACTGCTGCCACGTTACGCGACCTCGAGCTTCGATGGTTTCTGCGCCGCGTGCGGGTGATCCGGACCGGCGTACACTTTCAGCTTGCGGTACATCGCTGCGCCAAGCTTGGTTTTCGGCAGCATGCCGTGCACTGCGTTTTCAACGAGCCGCTCGGGCTTCCGCTGGCGAACCAGCCGCGCGCGTTCCTCGCGCAGCCCGCCCTCGAAGCCACTATGTTGGCGGTAGATTTTCTGATCTTCTTTGCGGCCTGTCAGCTTGACCTTCGCGGCGTTGACCACGACGACGTGATCGCCGGTATCGACGAACGGAGTGTAGACGGGTTTGTGCTTGCCCTGAAGCAGTCGGGCGGCCGCGCTTGCGACCCGCCCGAGCACTCGCCCTTCTGCGTCGATGAGATGCCAGCGGCCATTCTGTGCAGCCAACCGACCACTGATGACGAACGTAGACATCCTTGTTTTGCCCGCGGACATTCAGCCCACGTGGGCTTTACGCCCGCGCTTGCCTGCCTTGCCCGAAAAAACCAGTGTGGGGGAAGTAGGACCTGTGTCGCCGGCCGCCCCGATCCGGCTGGCCCCTACAACGGTAAACCCAAATCATACGGAGCCTTCTGGTGACTGTCAAGCAGGTGACGGACAAACGACCGGCGAACGTCGCCCCACCAGAGCTTGTGTAGCCAACTCGGCTTTACGCCAGCGTCCGGTCCTGCCGATACGCACCGGCGATGTTGCTTGCGGTTTCATCCTGGAGTCTTGCTCGCGGCTTTACGGATTCACGGCCGTCCGTTGCGGACCTGGCTGGCATCGCTGTTTCGTGATCGCGCGACGAAACTGTAAGCAAGTGCAATTCTTTGCGGCGCTCGAGATCGCAGTTTTCGTCCTAGTGCTCTGAATTTCCCCATGAACGTAATGGGTAAGCCCTGGTACTAGCTTTGCGGATGAGCCACCACTGTGTTTGGTTTAGGTAAACCCAAAGCCATCGTCGGCCTGGACATCGGATCGAGCGCCGTCAAGGCGGTCGAGTTGAAGGCGACCGGCAAGACGTACGCCGTCACGGCATTTGGCAGCGAGCCCGTTCCGCCGGACAGCATCGTGGACGGCGCCATCATCGACGGAGCAGCCGTCGCCGACGCGATTCGCCGCCTGTTCGAGCGCCATCGCATCAAGACCAAGGACGTGGCCGCATCGCTCTCAGGCAACGCCGTGATCGTGAAGAAGATCAACCTTCCGGTGATGACCGATGCCGAACTCGCCGAGCCCATCTTCTGGGAGGCCGAGCAGTACATCCCGTTCGACATTCAAGACGTGAACCTCGACTACCAGATTCTCAATCCCGGAACGTCGGAAGGCTCGAACGGTACGATGGAAGTACTGCTCGTTGCCGCCAAGAAGGACAAGATCGCCGACTACACGGGAGTCATCGCTCAGGCCGGCCGCGTCCCGGTGGTCGTCGACGTCGATGCGTTCGCCCTTCAGAATGCCTACGAGCTGAACTACGACCTCGAACCGGATGCCGTAGTCGTGTTGCTCAATGCCGGTGCCAGCGCGATCAACGTCAACATCCTCAGCGGTACCCAGTCGCTCTTCACGCGCGACATCTCGATTGGCGGGAACGCCTACACCGAGGCGGTTCAGAAGGAGCTCAATCTTCCACTCGAGAGCGCCGAGGAGCTGAAGAAGGGACGCCCGGTCGAAGGAGTGGCGTTCGATGATGCCGCCCCCGTATTGCACGCGATGACAGAGAACGTCCTGCTCGAGATTCAGAAGACATTCGATTTCTTCAAGGCAACCGCGTCGTCCGACCGGATCGATCGCGTGCTCCTCTGTGGCGGGGCCTCGCGCGTCGATCGCTTCGCAGAGTCGCTGCACGAGCGGTTTGGGGCGCCGGTCGAGCCCTTCAATCCATTCAAGAAAGTGACGTTCGACCCGCAGAAGCTGGGTGTGGACGACATGGAAAGCGTCGTGCCGACGGCTGCGGTCGCGGTCGGATTGGCGCTACGAAGGGCGGGCGACCGATGATTCGAATCAATCTGCTCGTGGCCGAACGCAAGGCTGCGAAGCGTGCGGTCGTATTTCAGGCCGGCCAGAAGCTGACAGTCGGTTGCAGCGCCATTCTCATCGTCAGCGCGCTCTTCGTGGGTTGGCGGTACTGGGCTCTTCAGCAGGAATCCGTTCGCCTCGACAAAGACATCTCGGACGCGCAGCAGGAAACGACGCGACTGCATGCCATCATCCAGAACGTCCAGCAATTCGAGCAGCAGAAGGCGCAACTCCAGCAGCGTGTGGTGCTCATCGAGCAGCTTCGCAAGAGCCAGACCGGTCCAGTTCACATGCTCGATCAGATCAGCCGCTCGATGCCGCCGATGTTGTGGTTGACGCAGCTCAAACAGACTGACGACTCGGTTGTCATCGACGGGAAATGTATGGCGGTGACGGGCCTGACTGACTTCGTCACGAACCTGGAAGGTTCCGGCTATTTCAAGAAATCGGTGGACATCGTCAGCAGCCAGATCGAAACGCTGGCGACGCCGCCGATCGAGCTGATTAAGTTCAGCATCAAGGCGCAGTTTCAGCAGCCGGCCGCCGCGCCGGCGAAGCAGGGTGGTTAGGCATTGGGAAGGCGCGTATAGCGGCGCGCACGCGACATAAAGCGGGAGGAGCAAGTCCCCGATACGGCTGAGTAGCACACTGCGATGGATATCAGTCTTTCAAAATTGCCGTGGTACGCGCAGATTGGCGCGTTTGCGGTTCTGGCGGCCACCGGAATCGGCGCGTTCTATTACTACTACGAGCAGCCGGTGCGGACCGATATGAGTACTCGGCAGTCTCAATTGGCGTCGCTTCGCGCCGACATCGCCAAGGGAAACGAGACCGCGAAACGACTGCCCGCATTCAAAGCGCAGGTCGGCGACCTCGAAGCGCGGTTAGGTAGCCTGAAGTCCGTTTTGCCCGCCGAGAAGGATGCTGCCGATTTGTTGCGGCGGCTCCAGACGGTGGCCACGCAGTCGAACCTGACAATCACGAGCTTCAAGCCATCCGTCACGATCAACAAACAGCTCCATGCCGAATGGCCCATTACGCTGCAGCTCGAAGGCACCTACCACAACCTGGCCAGCTTCTTCGACAAAGTGGGGAAGTTCACACGGATCGTCAATATCAACGCGCTCGACGTCAGGGGTAAGGACAGGCCCGATCCGAACGCCTCGATCACGGCGACCTGCGTCGCGACGACCTTCGTGCTCTTCGACAAGCCGGCGGCCGCCAAGCCCCAGCCTGGTGCGAAAGGCGCGTGAGTATGCGCGTCGCGTTCGTCGTCCTGGGGCTTCTCTCCGGCAGCGTCGCCTCCGCTCTGCAGGCCCCGTCGCCTTCGTCGACGCCGGCAACTGCCGGGGCGCAGGCGGCGGCACCGGCCACTGCACCGCCAGCTGCCCCTGTCGAGGCCAACGCACCGGCCCAATCGGCTGTGCCTCCGGAAAACTACACCTACGAATCGGGCGGTCGCCGCGACCCGTTCCTGAACCTGTTGGGGGCGGGGAACGAGACGCGTGTGACGACCAAGCGCGGTGAGGGATCGTCCTCGCTGGTGGTGGCTGAGATTTCCGTGCGCGGGGTGTTGCAAAGCGGCGGTGAGCTGATTGCGATGGTGCAGGGTCCGGATGCCAAGACGTATGTCGTCCATCAAGGCGACCGGCTTGCCGATGGCACCATCAAGAACATCACGCCGCAAGGGCTCATCGTCGTGCAGGAGGTCAATGATCCACTGTCGCTCGTCAAGCAGCGGGAGATCAGGAAGCTCTTGCGATCCGCGGAGGACGCGAAGCAGTGACCACCGGCAAGGGCTCCGCCCTCAACGTGTTTTTCCTTCTCGCACTGCCGTTGGCCGCGACATTGGTCGCCGCAGCCGGTCCAGCTGCAGGTCTGCCTCCTCGGGCGTGCAGTTGAAAGCGATCAGCTCGCGCACGAGCAAGAGCGGTGCGTCGCTCGTGATCGAGGCGACCGGACCGGTGCCGTACGTGGCGACCCGGCCAGACCCGTTCACCGTCTTCGTGGACTTCCGGAATGTTGCCGCCGATGGGGTGACGAACCGGTTCGTGACGAGCGACGAGAGCCCCATTGCCGGCGTCGAGGTCGAGACCACCGATTCCCTGGGCACACCGGTTACTCGCGTCCACATCACGCTGGCGCATGCTGTCGGGCACCTCGTTCGCAGCGACCGCAACCGCATCCTGGTCGACTTCGAGAAGCCATCAGCTGGCACGCCGTACGCGGCGCGACCGGTGATCAGCCGTCGGCCGGATGCGATGGCGGCGCTTCAGCAGGCCTCACGACCCGATGCGGCTGCACTGCTCAAATCCGGAGCCCCCGCCTCGACTCGCCCGACGGATGCTGGCGACAAGCAGCTCCGTCCCATTGAAGCCATCAAGGATGGACGAGCTCTCACGGAGGCCTTTGCCGCCACCGCGCAGGCGCCCGCTCCGCCGACGCCCGCTGCGCAGTCCGAACCGGTGGGTACGCCACAACCCGAACGGCGGTTCTCGGGCAACCCGGTCAGCCTCGACTTCCAGGGGGCCGACCTGCGTGCGGTCCTTCGCACCTTCTCGGAAATCAGCTCGTTGAACGTCGTCATCGATCCCGCCGTGCAAGGCACGGTAGATGTCGCGCTGCGTGACGTGCCGTGGGATCAGGCGCTGGACATCATCCTTCGAGCCAACAAGCTCGGATATCTCGTTGACGGCACCATCGTTCGCATCGCGCCGCTCTCGGTGCTGGCTGACGAGGAAGCGCAACGCCGCAAGCTGGCCGAAGAACAGGCGCTGGCGGGTGAACTGCGGTTGTTCACCAAGACGCTGAGCTACGCCAAGGCAGACGAATTGAAGGACCTTCTCACGAAGAGCGCGCTCTCGTCCCGCGGCACCGTGCAGGTGGATCCCCGCACGAACACGCTCATCATTACTGACTTGGGCGATCGCCTCCAGACGGCGGCAGATCTGATCATTACTCTCGACAAGGCGCAGCCTCAGGTCGAAATCGAGGCGCGGATCGTCCAGACGAACAAGACGTTTGCCCGGGCGCTCGGCGTCCAGTGGGGCTTCATGGGACGCGTCGATCCGGCGCTCGGCAACACGACGAACCTCGCCTTTCCCAACAACGGCAGCCTTGGCGGGAGAACGGGTGGCCTTCAAGGCTCGGCGGATACGGTGACCACCGGTGGGACAGTGCCGACCGCCGTAAACTTGGGAGCTCAGGCTCCCACAAGTGCCGTGGGCCTTGCCCTGGGATCGATCAATCGGGCCTTCAACCTCGACGTCGCTCTGACGGCGCTCGAGCGAGCCGGCAATGGCCGCCTGCTGTCGACCCCGCGCGTGTCGACGCAGAACAACATCGAAGCCGAAATTGCGCAGGGTGTGCAGATCCCCTATCAGACCGTTTCGAACAACACCATCACCACGCAGTTCAAGGATGCGGCGCTCACCCTGAAGGTCACGCCGCAGATTACGGCGTCCAACACCGTCATCATGAAGATCTCCGTCGACAACGGCTCGGTCGGCGAGGTCTTGCCAGGCGGCGTGTCGATCAACACGCAACGCGCGAACACCACGGTGCAGGTCGACGACGGCCAAACCACCGTCATCGGCGGCATCTACGCCAGCTCGGAAGTGTCGGCGACCGATCGGACACCTGGGCTCGGCAGCGTTCCGCTGCTCAAGTGGCTCTTCAAACGTGACGTGTTCGATGACAAGAGCAGCGAGCTGCTCATTTTCATCACCCCTCGCATCATCAAATGACGAGGACCAGATGATGCCTGATATGCATTCACGCCGCCGCCTCGCGGGCCTCGCTGCAGTACTTGCCGTGTCGATTTCGTGCGGCGACGTTGTTCGACAGGGTAATTCGCCAGTGTTCCTGACGATCGAAACATTGCAGGCATCGCCGGGAAACGAGACGACATTCAGTGACACTCTACTCTCTGACGTGGACACGAACGGAACGATTTTCAATGACGTAGGAAGGGTGACGCTGAGCCTTACCCCGAAGGACTTTACGGTCGCGCCCACGACAAACAACCAAGTGACAATCCGACGCTACCGCGTAGTCTACCGTCGCGCAGACGGCCGCAACACAGCTGGGCTGGACGTGCCGTATGGCTTCGACGGAGGCGTGACCGGTACTGTGCCTCCTTCCGGGACCTTGACCCTAGAGTTCGAGCTCGTCCGGCATGTCGCGAAGGGACAGCCTCCGCTCCTTGTGTTGAGTGAGAACCCCGTGGTCATTAGTTCAATTGCTGAAGTGACGTTCTATGGCACCGATCAGGTCGGTAATGCGATTAGTGTGACCGGGTCGATTCTCATCGACTTCGGGAATTTCGCGGATTAACACCGCATGCACAAAAAGATCAGCTGGCTGGCCGTCGCGTTTACGGGGCTCGTACTGAGCGCAGCGTGCACCGTTCATGAAGACGAGGCGCCGTCTTTGACAGGACCGTCTAGTGGCGGAATTCCGATTTCGGTCGGGCCTCCGACGGCGGCTTTCTTCTTTTCTCCAAGCCCGGCGATTCCGAACTCTCCAGTCATTTTCGACGCGTCTGCAAGTACGCCCGGTTCTCGCGCCAGCGCCCTTACTTATGCCTGGACCTTTGGCGATGGTTCGTCAGGTGGCGAAAAGACCACGACGCACACGTTTACCGCGCCGAATAGTTATCAAGTGACGTTAACCGTGACGAACGATTACGGTTTGTCCGCTTCCATCAGGCAGGCCATTGCGGTCCAGGCTGGGCAGCTGCCGACCGCCGAGTTTGTATTCTCTCCGACCGAGCCGACAGTGGGTCAGCTCGTGCAGTTCAATGCCAGCCAATCGCGCACGGCGGCCGGGCGGACTATCGTTAGCTACAGTTGGAATTGGGGCGATGGCAAGACCGCTTCGAATCCTGGACCTCTCGAAGATCATGCTTACGCTGTTGCTGGCACGTACACGGTGACGCTTACCGTCACGGACGACTTGGGCCAGAAAGAAACGACAACGAAAACCGTTAAAATTATCTAACGCGCCCGGCGACACACAATGCTGGTGCGGGCAGTTCCACGGCTGCCGGTACGGCAAATATGTCAGTTGCAATTCGTCGTGGATGATGGGTCGCCAACAGCCAATGTTTCGGTCGCCTCACACTCATACGCAGCCGCGAGCGCCTATACTGTCAGACTGACGGTAATTCATTGGGCCGGACAAGCAATACACCAACCGTGCCGTGATCGGATGACCGACAATCAACGACTAGAAGATCTTCGACGCCGGCTTCAGAAGGATCCGGCGTCGATCGCTTTCGCGCAGCTCGGCGAGGAACTCCGGCGTGCCGGCCAGTATCAAGAGGCCGTCGATGTGTGCCTTGCGGGGCTGGCATCTTATCCATCGGTACTTGTCCGCGCGGGTCACCCTCGGTCGCGCACTCATTGCTCTGAATCGACTCGACGAGGCCCAGCGAGAGATTGAGGACGTCCTCAAGAGCGCCCCGGATCACCTGACTGCGGGCCGAGCTCTAGAGGAGATACGGACTCGGCAGGAGCCAGCAGACGATCGTCAATCATTCGAATCCAACCGGCGTCAATCCATCGACGACACGCAATACGTCCAGGTCGCGCGGACGCTGGTCGCCCTAGAGTCCTGGCTGTCCGCTATCCATGGCGCACGCGCCCGCCGAAGCACTTAGCCGTCGTCACCGCCTCATCCGGCAGGCTTGTGTCGAGCGATCGCTCGACGCGCTCGTCGTGACGTCGCTGCCCAATGTCCTGTACTTGACGAATTTCACCGGCAGCGCCGCGATTGTGGTGGTCACGGCCGAGAATCTCCATTTCATCACAGATTTTCGTTACGTCTCGGCTATGGAGGCGGCGCGCGGAAGGCCGGATGAATGCCCTGGGCTCGGCCTGATGGTTGTCGACGGCTCTTACGATGCGACGCTCGCGGCCCTTCTCGAAACGATGCCGTCGGCGCGCGTTGGCTTCGAAGCGGCGCAGCTTACTGTGGCACGACACGCGTGGCTGACGTCCATGCTTTCACGCCAGGCGACGCCGCCGTCGCTCGTCTCGACGGAGAACATCGTCGAGCGAGCGCGGGTTGTCAAAGATCAGCACGAGCTGAAGACCCTTCGGACGGCGGCAGAGATGCTCTCGTCGGTCGTACCCGGGGCCATCGAGGAGGCGCGCAAAGGGCGGACCGAGCGTGATGTGGCGCTTTCGATCGACTGGCGCATGCGGCGCGCCGGCTTCGAGCGCGCCGCGTTTGATACGATTGTGGCCGCCGGCCCGAATGGCGCGTTGCCGCACGCACACCCGGGAGAGCGAATATTGACCGAAGGTGATCTCGTGGTGCTGGACTTCGGCGGCGTCTACGACTCATACTGCGTCGACTTGACCCGGACGATTTCGATTGGACAGGCGGACTCGCGGGCGCGGGAAGTGTATGCGGCTGTTCGGTCGGCCCACGATGTGGCGATTGAAGCGGTTCGGCCTGGACAGTCGCGATTTGCCGTCGATGCGGCGGCACGCAACGAGTTGGCCAGTCGAGGCTTGGCTGACGCGTTCGGACACGGCACCGGGCACGGCCTCGGCATCGAAGTCCACGAGGATCCGCGAATCTCACGACGCCGTCCTGGCATCGATCTGCACGACGACCCGATCGAGGCCGGCATGGTATTCACGATCGAACCGGGCGCGTACCTGCCGGGCTGGGGTGGCGTGCGAATCGAGGACGACGTCGTGGTGACCGACAGGGGTGTGGAAGTTCTGACCAACGCTCCGACGGAGCTCATTGAAGCGTGAACCAAGAAATTGAGAATTTGAGAATCTAAGAATTTTGAGAATCTGAGTATCCAGGAATCTGAGGATTCGCGTGTCGCGTGCCATCTAAATCCTCAAGTTCTCAAATCCTCACATCCTCAAATTCGAGATCGCACTTTGATTGACCTCGACCAGTTGAAGCAGATCCTCGAGCTTCTACGTGACCACGATCTTTCGGAATTCGAGATCGAACACGAAGGCTTGAGATTGAGAGTCCGGAAAGACGCGGGAGCGGCCGCTGTTGCAGTGCCGGCCACGATCGCCGTGCCAATGGCGACTGCGCCTCAAATCGGGCACTCGGGCAGCCCGCCAGCCCAGACCGGTTCACCACCGGCAACCCTGACATCTCCCGAGTCGACCGATGAAGTCGAGCTGGCCGTGGTGAAGTCACCGATTGTCGGCACGTTCTACCGGTCGTCGGAGCCCGAGGCGCCGGCCTTCGTCGAGATCGGCTCGAACGTCAAGAAAGGGCAGGTGCTCTGCATCATCGAAGCGATGAAGCTCATGAACGAAATCGACTCCGAGTACGACGGCGAAGTCGTCAACGTCTACGTCGAGAACGGCCAGCCGGTTCAGTACGGCGAGCGGTTGTTTGCGATACGGACGTCGTGATGTCAAGTAGGCTGAAGGAGTGCCACGGCACGTGTCCCTGGGATAGCCCGCAGTAGCCGGCGGTAGGAGCGGAGTGGGGCGAAGGGGTCCCCACGAAGCGTGTCCCGGGGGAGAGCCCGCAGTAGCCGGCGGTAGTGGCGGAGTGGGGCGAAGGGGTCCCCACGAAGCGTGTCCCGGGGGAGAGCCCGCAGTAGCCGGCGGTAGTAGCGGAGTGGGGCGAAGGGGTCCCCACGAAGCGTGTCCCGGGGGAGAGCCCGCAGTAGCCGGCGGTAGTAGCGGAGTGGGGCGAAGGGGTCCCCACGAAGCGTGTCCCGGGGGAGAGCCCGCAGTAGCCGGCGGTAGTAGCGGAGTGGGGCGAAGGGGTCCCCACGAAGCGTGTCCGGGGGATAGGGGCCCCCGGAGTAAAAATGTTCAAGAAAATCCTGATCGCCAATCGCGGCGAGGTTGCGCTGCGAATCATCTTCGCGTGCCGGGAGCTCGGCATCAAGACGGTGGCTGTCTATTCGCAGGCGGACGAGAATTCGCTTCATGTCCGTTTCGCGGACGAGGATTTCTGTATCGGCCCTGCCAGGAGCGCGGACAGCTATCTGAACGTGCCGGCCATCATTACTACAGCCGAAATATTCGGAGCCGACGCCATTCATCCAGGCTACGGATTTCTCTCCGAAAGCGCGTACCTCGCGGAGGTGTGCGAGGCGTGTCACATCAAGTTCATCGGGCCCAGTCCACAGGTCATTCGCATGATGGGCGACAAGGCCCGAGCGCGCCGGGTGATGAAAAAGGCCGGAGTTCCGGTGCTGCCGGGGACCGAAAGCCCGATCGACAGCGAAGAGAAGGCGCTCAGGGCGGCCAAAGAGATTGGCTTTCCGGTCATCGTCAAAGCCACTGCCGGTGGAGGCGGCCGCGGTATGCGCGTGGTCCGCAACGCGGCCGAGCTTCCGCACGCGGTCCAGACGGCTCAGCGCGAGGCCGAGGCGGCCTTCGGCGTGGGCGACGTCTACATCGAGAAGTACATCGAATCGCCGCGGCACGTGGAATTCCAGGTCCTCGGCGATCATCACGGCGGTGTCGTGCATCTTGGCGAGCGCGAATGCTCGATCCAACGCCGTCACCAGAAACTGATCGAAGAGTCTCCGTCGCCGGTGCTCAGCGAGAAGATGAGGCGACGAATCGGCAACGTCGTCATAGACGCCGCCAAGGCCGTGCAGTACACGAATGCCGGGACGTTCGAGTTCCTCATGGATCCGGACGGTCGTTACTATTTCATGGAAGCGAATACCCGCCTGCAAGTCGAGCATCCGGTGACGGAGATGGTGACGGGGGTAGACATCGTGAAGGAACAAATCCGCATCGCAGCGGGCGAGCGGCTGTCCTTCAAACAGAGCGAGGTCACCTTTACCGGCCACGCCATCGAGTGCCGAATCAACGCAGAAGACCCGGAGACCTTTGTTCCGTCCCCCGGCGTGATCCACGTGTTCAGTGCTCCTGGAGGTCCGGGAGTACGCGTGGAGACCTGTGCGCACTCGGACTGCACCGTCTCGCCGTACTACGATTCCATGATCGCCAAGATCATCGTCCACGGCCGCGATCGCCAGGAGGCCATCGCGCGGATGAAGCGGACGCTCGAGATGACGGTCATCGAAGGCATCAAGACCACGATCCCCCTTCACCTTCGGATCCTCAGCGATCCGGAATTCGTCGCGGGCACGATCAGCACATCCTTCATGGAGCGATTCCTCGCGCGCCCACGGCCCGGACGGCTCGCAGAGGCGGTCTGATCGGGATCACCGGATGACTCGTGTCTCTTCGTGGCCTTCGTGTCTTCGTGGCTTGCAGGCGTGCATCCTCCGCGTGCGCCATTGAAACCAAAGACGGGCCACCTCCACGCGATCGTCGATGTGGACGTGGCCCGGAGGTCGGGTTGGACGGCGCTCGACCTCGCTGCCGCTGTCGTGGCCGGCGGCGCTCTGGTTCTCCAGCTGCGAGCGAAGTCATTGGCGGGCGCCGCATTTCTCGATCTCGCCCGCCAAATGCATCACCTGACTCAGGCCGCCGGCGCGATCCTGGTGGTGAACGACCGGGCGGACATCGCGAGGCTTGCAGGTGCAGAAGGGGTGCATGTCGGACAGGACGACCTGGCCCCTGCCGCCGCGCGGGCCCTCGTTGGCGCCGAGGCTGTACTGGGCTTGTCCACTCACACCCGTCAGCAGATCGAGAGGGCGGTGCTCGAACCGGTCTCGTACGTGGCAATCGGACCAGTGTTTGAGACGTTGACGAAGTCGACCGGCTACGGCGCTGTCGGGCTGGAGGGAGTGCGACTCGCGGCCGCGCTCGCTGTACCGCGTGGCCTCGAGGTCATCGCCATTGGAGGGGTAACCCTCAGTCGGGCTCCGGAAATATTGCACGCGGGCGCAACGGGCGTGGCCGTCATCACGGATCTGCTCGAAGGCAACCACCCCGAGGCGCGCACGCGTGCCTACGTAAGCCGACTCGCCGAGGCGGCCCATGTATAATTCGTTCAGAAACCAGCGTCGCCAGTCTCGGACTCAAGCCTTGGAACATGTCTAGTCAACTGTTCGCCAAAAAGTCGCTGAATCAGTTGCTCGAGGAGATGGCCGGCGATAACCGCTTGCGGCGGGTGCTGGGCCCTGTCCAACTCACCTCGTTGGGCGTCGGCGCGATCATCGGCGCTGGCATCTTCGTGGCGACCGGTGCGGCCGCGCACAACGTGGCCGGTCCCTCGCTGATGCTTTCGTACGTCGTGGCGGGCATCACGTGCGTTTTCGCCGCGCTCTGTTATGCGGAGTTCGCATCAATGGTGCCCGTGGCCGGCTCCGCGTACACGTATGCGTACGCCACGCTCGGCGAGCTGTTTGCCTGGATGATCGGCTGGGACCTGATTCTCGAATATGCAGTCGGGTCGGCAACCGTGGCGAATGGCTGGTCCGGGTATTTTCAGAGCGTGCTCGCGAAGTTCGGCATCCACCTTCCGGCCGCACTGGCCGGTCCGCCGATCATCTACGACACGGCGGCAGGGCACTTCGTCCGAACCGGGGGAGTCATCAATCTTCCCGCCATCTTGATCGTGGCCGTGGTGACCATCGTGTTGGTCAAAGGAATACAGGAGAGCGCCGGGTTCAACGCGACCATGGTATTCCTGAAGGTGACGGTCGTCCTCTTCGTGATCGGAGTCGGCGCCTTCTACGTCAACCCCGACAACTGGAAGCCGTTCGCGCCGTACGGCTTGAGTGGCGTCAGCTTCTTCGGTCACACGCTGATGGGGCAGGTGAACGCGGGAGGGCAGCCGGTCGGCATGCTGGCAGGCGCCGCGATCATTTTCTTCGCCTACATCGGCTTCGACTCGGTCTCGACTCACGCAGAGGAGGCCAAAGAACCGAAGCGTGACGTGCCCATCGGCATCATCGCGTCGCTCATCATCTGCACCATCCTCTATATCAGCGTGGTGGCCGTGCTCACAGGGATGGTGAAGTACGATCAGTTGAGCATCGACGCGGGCGTATCTGACGCGTTCAAGCAGGTGGGACTGGGTTGGGCCGAGTTCGTCATCGCGGCGGCTGGCGTGGCCGGCATTACTTCGGTGCTGTTGGTCCTCATGCTGTCAGCGCCTCGAGTGTTCCTGGCGATGGCGCGAGATGGCATGGTTCCTCGGAGCTTCTTTGGCGACGTTCATCCGAAATTCCGGACGCCGTGGAGATCCACGATTCTCATCGGTGCCTTCGTGGCCCTGTTGACTGGGTTCCTTCCGATCGATGCCTTGCTGCACCTGACGAACATCGGAACTCTGTTTGCTTTCGTGGTCGTTTGCGCGGCAGTCTTGATCATGCGGCGAACCAACCCCGATGCCGAACGCCCGTTTCGCGTGCCGCTGTATCCATTCGTGCCCATCCTCGGCATTCTGGCGTGCCTGCTGCTGATGTTCTCGTTGCCTGTCGAGAATTGGTACCGGCTGATTGCCTGGATGGCAATCGGGTTCGTCATTTACTTCCTGTACGGGTATCACCACAGCGAGCTTCGCAAGCGGGACGAGACGTTCGTGCCGGCGAAGGCCGTGCAGCGCCGCTAGCGTCGGCGCTCGCGAATGGCCGAGGTGCGACGGGGCGACCGATGGTTCAGGGCGCAAGGGCTCACTGTCGCACTCGGCCTTCTCGGTTCGATTCTTGTCGGCGGCACGATCGGCTACATGGTGATCGAGAGGTGGAACGCTTGGGATGCGTTCTACATGACGGTCATCACCGTGACGACGGTCGGCTACAAAGAAGTCCACGACCTCTCTGTCGCTGGACAGGCTTTCACCAGCATTCTGTTGCTGGTCGGGGTTGGGGCGGCGCTCTACACGTTCAGCCTGATGGCCACGGCAGTCGTCGAAGGTGGGCTGCCTAAGCGCCTGCAACGACGTCGGCTCGCGCGTATGATCGACACGGTCAAAGATCACTTCATCGTCTGCGGCTACGGCCGGATTGGAAGCATCGTCGCGCGTCGGTTTCAACGCCAGCACGTCCCCGTCGTGGTGGTGGAGCGCGACCCCGACCGCATGCAGGCGGCGCTCGATGATGGCGTGCTGGCGGTCGAGGCCGATGCGAGCCGTGAAGAGGTATTGAAGCGCGTCGGGATCGATCGTGCGCGCGGTCTCATTGCCGCGGTCGGAACGGACGCCGAAAACGTCTACGCGGTCTTGTCGGCCCGCGTCCTGCGGCCCGACCTGTTCATCATCGGTCGGGCGGAGAGCGAGGACGCAACCCGCAAGCTGAAGCGCGCCGGGGCCAATCGGGTGATTTCGCCGTACGAGATTGGCGCGGTCCAGATGGCCCTGACGGCTCTTCGCCCGGCCGTGGTCGATTTCGTCGAGCTCGCGACCGAGCTCTGCGAACATGGACCTGGCGATGGAGGAAATCACCGTCGCTTCTGGATCCAAGCTCGCCTCGCTCACGCTCGTCGAGGCCGACCTTCGCCAGCGCTTTGGCGTGATTGTCGTCGGAGTCCAGCGCCGCGACAGTCGAATGGAATTCAACCCCGAACCGAACGTTCCGGTTCTGCCTGGCGACACGCTGGTTGTACTCGGCAGGCCCGACTCGCTGAGACAACTGGAAGTGGAGGCGGCCCAACAATGAGTGCCCGGTTGCTCGACGGTGCGGCAATTGCCAATCAGATTCGCGCCGAGCTTCGCCCCGACGTCGAAAAGTTTACAGTTCGCGCAGGAAGACCACCCGGCCTCGGCATCGTCCTCGTCGGCGACGACCCGGCGTCGCACCTCTATGTAGGAAGCAAACTGAAGTCGGCGGCGGAGACTGGCCTTCGCGCGGACTCGGAGATCCTGCCGGCGACAGCCTCTTTGTCAGAATTGCTCGCGGTGGTCGAGCGACTCAATTGTAGCGACGTTCACGATGCGATCCTCGTCCAGTCGCCGCTCCCCGAGAGCATGGGGGAGGACGCCGAACGCCGTGTTTTCGACGTGGTGCGTCCGGACAAGGACGTCGACGGATTTCACCCGGTCAACGTGGGCCGGCTGGTCCAGAATCGGGCCTCGTTGGTCGCGCTGTACACCGTCAGGTGTGATCGAGATGCTCGAACGATCGCAAATCAAGATTGCCGGCGCCAATGCCGTCGTGATTGGGCGGAGCGATATCGTGGGCAAACCCATGGCGCTCCTGCTGCTTCATCGAAACGCGACGGTGACGGTCTGTCACTCGCGGACGGCAAACTTGCCGCAGGTGGCAGCCGGCGCCGACATTCTGGTCACCGCCATGGGACGGCCCGGCTTTGTCACGACCGACTTCGTGAAGCCCGGGGCTGCGGTCGTAGATGTCGGGACCACGCAGGTCACCGATCGCGCGACTGCCGAGCGACTGTTTTCCGGATCGAAGCGGTTGGAGGCGTTCAACAAACGCGGCTCGCTTGTCGTCGGCGACGTCCATCCGAAGGTCGCCGATGTTGCGGGCGCGCTCTCGCCGGTCCCCGGTGGTGTGGGGCCTCTCACGATTGCCCTGCTGCTCAAGAACACCCTACGGGCGGCGGAAGAACGGCTCGAGGTGGGAGTGGCCGGGCCTACCTGACCCACCCGACCTACCTGACCCACCCGACTATGGTGCGAGTCGCCCTCACTGGTGGCATCGCGACGGGCAAGAGCTATGTGCTCGACCAGCTTCGTCGTCGCGGCATCTCTTGCCTGGACGCCGACGTCCTCGCCCATGGTGTGACTGAGGCCGGTACAGAGGCCGCGCAAGCCATAGCCAAGAGGTTCGGGCCCGGGGTCATTGCGGCTGACGGCTCCGTCGACCGCAAGGTGCTGGGCGCACTCGTGTTCGAGGACGAGGCCTCGCGCAGAGCACTCGAAGCGATCGTCCATCCGGCCGTCTATCGTTCAATCGCCGCCGGACTTCGAGCGTTCGAGTTGATGGGTTCGCCTGTCGCTGTCGTCGACGTGCCGCTGCTCTACGAGACAGGTCGCCAGGGCGACTTCGATCGGGTCATCGTGACTGCCTGTCCTCGTGAGACGCAGCTCGAACGCCTAGTCAGCCGCGGGTTGACGGAGCACGAGGCGCAACGTCGTCTCGATGCGCAGCTGCCCACCGAGGACAAAGTCGGTCGCGCCGACTATGTCATTCGCACGGATGGGAGCCTGGAGGACACGGATCGCCAGCTCGATGAAGTCCTCACAATATTGAGAAGAACTTGAGAATGATTCTCCCTTAGACTTCGACCTCCGCGGCGTCCTGCGCAGGCGCGATCCGCTCTTCGACGAACGTGTTCCAGTCGTGACAATGTGGGCATTGCCAGAGGAGCTCGGTGCTCCGATAGCGGCAGCGCATGCAGACGTGCGGATCCAGGTAAAAAACAGCGTGTCGAGTCAGTTCGCTGTACCGATCGACGAGTGACGGCTCATGGCGGAGCTGGCCGAGCGCGCGCCAGATGGCCTGATGGATGCCGAGGGCATGAGGGTTTTGAACCAGAGCTGCAAAGAGCAGGTCGAGCGCTTCGTGGGCACGGCCGGCGGCGGCGAGATTGCGCGAAAGGGCCAGGCGCGCGCGCCAGTCTTGCGGGTTGTCGTCAATCAAGCGGCGACAGAGAAGCGTAAAGCGCTCGGGCGATCCCGACCGGACGCTCAGAGCCTCCAGCCGGTCGAATGCGAGGTACGCGCGATCTGGCGCGACGTTGACGAGCCGCTCCCAAACCGCTGCGGCCTCTCGGTCGTTTCCCTGCTGTACGCGGACGTCGCCCAGGTTCAGGTAAGCAGGCACCGCGCGCCCGTCCAAATCGATCGCGCCTTCGAACCGCCGGATCGCCTCCTGGTAATCCTTTCGCCGCATTGCTTCGAGGCCGATCTCATTTTCAAGGAAGGCGAGGATTGCTTCGTTCCTGGGTCGTGACTCCACGTCCGCCAACCTCGACAACCGCTGGCGAGTGTCGTACGCGTCAGACCACTGGTGCTGTTCTTCCTGGAGCTTTTGCAGGTTGACCAGCGTGTACTCGTTCTTGGCATCGAGCCGAAGGACCTCGTTGAACGCCTCCGCAGCCCGGTCGACGAACCCGCCCCTCTTGTAGTCGAGGCCCAGACAGAGAAGGACGTAGGCGTGCTCCAGCCGCGTCAGCCTTGGCCGCTGAAGCAGCGACTGGTGCACGGTGATCGCCTTGCCGACCTGGCCCTTCTCGCGGTAGAGGTTGCCGAGAATCATGTGGACTTCGAGCGCGTCTGCGTTGAGGCTGGCGGCCTTGCTCAGTTCGTCGATGGCCAGGTCGATCTGATTGGACACGAGGAAGTTGAGCCCGAGCAGGTAGTGAGGTGACTCACGCGCGCGACGCCGGTCGAACAGCTTGCCTTCCCGCAGCTTGTAACGCTCCCAGGCCTTGCCGATGGCCAATCCGCAGAGGAGAGCGATGAGCGCGGATAGAAGCGTCGCGTAATCACTCATGACTTGATGACTCGAGACGTGTGCGGGAGCGGGCGCGACATGGACGACGGATCGGCGGTGTACGTGTCGAGGAGCTCCCGCCAGCGGCCCTGTGCTTTGAGCACGACCTCGACGAATTCACGCGCCGCACCATGGCCGCCATCCGACCGACAGACGTAGTCCACGCGCGAGCGGACGTCCCGGGACGCGTCCGCCGGGCACGCCGACAAGCCCACTCGTTCGATGACCGGCACATCGAGCACATCGTCGCCCATGAAGGCCACGTCGTCGTCGGTCAGCGCGTACTGCTGCAAGATTTCGTGGTATGTCTGAAGCTTGTTCGGATCGCCCTGCCGAACGAGCGAGATACCAAGTTGGGCCGCGCGCTGCGTGGTGGCGGCAGACACCCTGGCGGAAACGATGCCGACGTGGAGGCCAGCCCGCTGCGCCCAGATCAGGCCAGTACCGTCCCTGATATCGAACTGCTTGCTTTCAGTGCCGTCGGCATGCAGCAGAATTTTCCCGTCGGTCAGGACGCCATCGACGTCGAACAGCAACAGCTGGAGGTGCGCTGCTTTCGCTCTTACAGACATGGTTCAGGGTTCAAGGTTCGCGTCCGGGTTGAGCGCTGAACCTCGACCGTTCAAATCATTCCTGTCCCAGAGGTCATGAAGATGCACGACTCCTTCGATGCGCTTGCCTTCGTCGACGACGACGATCGACGTGATCCTGCGGCGGTCCATGAGGTTCAGCGCCTCGGCAGCGAGCGTTGTTGGCGTAATCGTCACCGGATCGCGCGTCATGATTGCGCCTGCGTTCAAGTCGAGAATGTCAGGCGACCGAGCCATGTGGCGCCTGAGATCGCCGTCGGTGATGATGCCAACGAGATCGTCTCGTCCATCGACGACACAGGTCATGCCCAGCCCTTTCCGCGACATCTCGTAGATCACGTCCCGCATCTCGGTCTCGACCTTGACGACCGGGCACTGCTCGCCGGCGTGCATCAATTGTTCGACCCGTAGGAACCGCTTGCCGAGGCGTCCCCCCGGATGCAGGTTGGCAAAATCCTCCTGGCGGAAGCCCTTTTCGACGAGCAGCGTCATTGCCAACGCGTCGCCGATGGCGAGCGCTGCGGTTGTGCTGGCCGTTGGCGCCAGATTGAAGGGACAGGCCTCTGCGGAGACGCTGCAGTCGAGCGCGACATCGGCCACCTTCGCGAGCACCGAGGCAGGGGCGCCGGTAATCACAATCAACGTAGCCCCAAGACGTCGAATGGCCTCGACCAGATGCAGAATTTCGTCGGTCTCTCCACTATAAGACAGGGCGACCACCACATCATTGCTCTGGACAACGCCGAGGTCGCCATGAATGGCTTCTGCGGGGTGCAGAAAGTGGGCTGGTGTACCAGTGCTCGTGAGGGTAGCTGCGATCTTGCGACAAATAATGCCCGACTTGCCCATCCCGGTCACGATGACGCGGCCGCGGCAACTGCGCAACAGCTCCACTGCGCGGTCGAATCTGTCATCGAGACGGGCGACCAGCTCGAGAATGGCGGCCGCCTCGGTTTCGAGCACCTTCCTGGCCAGATTCAGATCAGCCATGCGATGTCGTGAGTCCCCGGAGATCGGCTCGGGTCCGCTCTTGTGGTCCCGCTGGCGGATTTGGTTCGGCCGCCTTCACGATCGCGTCGATCGCCATCAGCCGACGGAGAAGCGGTTCGAGGCGATCGAGGCGCAAGGCGTTTTGCGCATCGCTCTTTGCTTGTGATGGATTGTCGTGGACCTCGAGAAAGACGCCATCGACGCCCGCGCCAACGCCTGCCGATGCCAGCGGCTCGATGTATTGAGCGAGCCCGGCGGTCACGCCGTCGCCAGCTCCTGGAAGCTGGAGGCTGTGGGTGACATCGAACACGACGGGAATGTCCTGATCGCGCATGATCGGAAACGCCCGCATGTCGACAACGAGGTCGTGATAACCGAAGGTGGTCCCGCGTTCGGTCACGATCACCGCTGGATTCCCTGCGTCACGCACTTTGCCGACGGCGTGGCGAATGTCGTCCGGAGCGAGAAACTGGCCCTTCTTGATGTTGACCACGCGACCGCTCTTGGCCGCGGCCACGAGCAAGTCGGTCTGTCGAGAGAGAAACGCAGGAATCTGGAGGACGTCGGCAACGGCCGCGGCGGCGGCGACCTGGGACGCCTCATGAACGTCTGTCAGGATTGGCACACGCACCCGGTCCTTGATCTGGGCAAGGATGCGCAGCCCTTCGGTCAGTCCCGGCCCACGAAACGAACGGCCGGAGCTCCGATTGGCCTTGTCGTACGACGCTTTGAAAATGAAGGGCACGCCCAGGCGCGCAGTCACGCTCGCAAGCTCGCCGGCCAACGCAGTGGCGTGAGACTCGCCTTCAATCACGCATGGGCCGGCAATCAGTGCAAACGGACGCCCGCCGCCGATCTCGATGTCACGCACCGTGACAATGGTCATAGGGGGCACGGGGCATTATACGGGGCAGAAAAGGCGGGAAGCCCCTCCTGCCCCTCCTGCCCAAACTAGGCCACCGACTCCGTTTTGGCGCGTTGAGGACTCCGAGCCTCCTTGTGACGGTAGGCCGCCTCGACGAAGCTCGCAAAGAGTGGATGCGGGCGCAACGGCTTCGAACGGAACTCGGGGTGAAACTGCACGGCGAGATACCAAGGATGGGCCGGGAGCTCGGCAATCTCGACGAACTTGCCATCCGGAGACCGTCCTGAAATACGCAAGCCGTGCTCTGTGAGCGTCCGCTCGTAGAGGCAATTGAACTCGTAGCGGTGGCGATGACGTTCCTGCGTCTGGTTGCTGCCATACACCCGCTGCGCAAGCGAGCCAGGAGCGAGGTCGCAGGCATAGCTGCCCAGGCGCATCGTGCCGCCCAGCGCGTCGACGCCGAGTAGATCCCGTAACTTGTAAATCACCTTCGTCGGAGTGTCCGGATTGCACTCGGTCGAATCGGCCTCGGCCAAACCGGCAACGTTGCGAGCGTATTCGACCGTCGCCCACTGGAAGCCATAGCAGATGCCGAAGTACGGGACGCGGCGCTCCCGCGCGACTTCGGCCGCTTTCATCATGCCCCGGGTGCCCCGGTTTCCGAAGCCGCCGGGTACCAGGATGCCATCCGCATCGTTCAATTGAGCCGGACCGTTGGTCTGCTCGAGCGCTTCGGCTTCGATCCACTTGATGTTCACCTTGACCCGGTTGGCGAAGCCGCCGTGATACAGCGCCTCGTTCAGGCTCTTGTAGGAGTCCTCGTAGCCGACGTACTTGCCGACCACGTGAATCGTCAGCTCGTCGAGCGGGTTCTTGATGCGCTTGACCAGTTCCTCCCACGGCGACATTCGTCGCTCGGTCTGGGGCAGATGCAGACGCTTGAGCACGATGCGGTCGAGACCCTCGGCCGCGAGGACCAAAGGCACCTCGTAAATCGTCGAGACGTCCTTGGCGGTAATGACCGCTTCCTCATCGACGTCGCAAAAGAGCGCAATCTTCCGTTTGATCTCGGGGTCGAGAAAGCGATCGGTCCGACAGAGCAGGATATCGGGCTGAATCCCGATGGACCGCAAGTCGCGGACGCTGTGTTGGGTCGGTTTCGTCTTGAGCTCACCGGCTGTCCCGATGAACGGGACGAGCGTCAGGTGGACATAGAGCGAATTGTCTCGGCCGACGTCCTGACGCATCTGACGGATGGCTTCAAGAAACGGCAGACTTTCGATGTCGCCGACCGTCCCGCCGATCTCGACCAGGACGATATCGACATCGGCGGCCGCCGCGCGGATGGCTTCCTTGATCTCGTTGGTGATGTGGGGAATGACCTGGACGGTCCGACCGAGGTAGTCGCCGCGGCGCTCTTTCTGAATGACGCTCTGGTAGATCTTGCCGGTCGTCCAGTTGGAATTGCGGTTGGTCAATGTGTTCGTGAACCGCTCGTAGTGGCCGAGATCCAAATCCGTCTCGGCCCCGTCGTCGGTCACGTACACTTCGCCATGTTGATACGGACTCATGGTCCCGGGGTCGACGTTGATGTAGGGATCGAACTTCTGCAGCGTGACCTGGTAGCCATGGCCCTCGAGCAGGCAGCCAATCGACGCCGCAGCCAGCCCTTTCCCGAGCGAGGAGACCACCCCGCCCGTGATGAAGATGTATTTGGTCGTTCTTCCGTCGATTTGCGTCATGGGCCTCTATCCTGAAGTTAGTGCGGCCAACAGGCGGCGCACATGCTCCAGATCCTCGGGCGTATCGACACCGAATGCGTCGTACGCGGTTTCCACGGCCTTGATGCGGATGCCGTGCTCGAGCGCGCGAAGTTGTTCCAGGGACTCGGCGCGCTCGAGTGGCGTCGGCTCGAGCGCGGCCAGAACCAGTAGTGCACTACGGCGATACGCGTAGAGCCCGATATGACGATAGAGAGGGGGCCATCCCTCGCGCGGATTGCGCACGTACGGAATCGGTGCCCGGGAAAAATACAGGGCGAAACCGGCCCGGTCGAGCGTCACTTTCACGACATTCGGGTTTTTGAGCTCGTCCGGATCGGCAATCCGCCGATAGAGCGTCGTGACCTGGGTGCTCGGGTCGGTTGCCAGTGGAGCGACCGCCTCGCCGATGGCTGCCGGATCGATCAGCGGTTCGTCGCCTTGCACGTTGACGATGACGTCGCAGTCGAGCGTCGCAGCGACTTCGGCGAGACGATCGGTTCCGCTTGGATGGTCATCACGGGTCAAGCGAACTTCGCCGCCGAACCGGCCAACGGCTTTGGCAATACGCAAGTCATCGGTGGCAACGATGGTTCGCGAGACGACCGGTGAAAGAGCAGCACGCCGGTAGACGTGCTCGATCATCGGACGTCCGTCGATATCTGCGAGAGCTTTTCCGGGGAATCGAGAGGAGGCGAATCGAGCCGGGATGATTGCGACGGTCTGAAGCTGAGTCTTATCGACCGGCGTACCGGTCGAAGCAGGGTGCACGACGAATAATAGCACAGTAACAAACCGTGGGCGCCGTTGATCATGCTAGGATCCGACCAGATCGTCATGAAACTGAAGCGGGCCGCGAAGTTTGCGGCCGTCGTCGGCGCACTGGCCGCGTGGCTGGCGGCGGCGGCGACGTCTGGTCGTCGTACTCCACCACCGCCAACACCGATCGCCAAGCCGGCCGCAGATGGCGCGGCGCTCGCCAATGAGATTGCGCAGTTGCACGAGCGGCTTCGGCCAGTCTCTTCTCCTCGTCAGCCAAGTCGGAACTTGTTTTCGTACAGCACACCCAAGGCCCCGCCTCCGGCCCTGCCCGCGCCCTCTGCGGCTTTGAGTGAGGCCGCGCCTGTCAGGCCTGCCTTTCCCGCGTTGAAACTCTCTGGGATTGGCGAAGACGAGACACCTGATGGCCTGGTAAGAACGGCGATCATTTCAGGGCTCGGCCAGTTGTTTATCGTGAAGGAAGGCGAGAGCGTCACTGAGCGCTATCGGGTCCTGAAAATCTCCCCTGAGGTCGTCGAGCTCGCCGATCTCACAGATGGCACCAATCTCCGGCTCGCACTCAGATAGGCTGGCGTTGACACACGACCGGCGTCCGGCGCGATCGGGCACGATCTGACGCGTCGGGGCGTGGGGCCTGAACCGTCGTCGCTCTCACATTTCCAATGTCGATAGCCGTGATTATCAATCCGGTCGCGGGCGGAACCCGCCCCGCCGCCGCGCGAGCGCGGGCGGAGCTGGCCGCTGCGACGATCGAACGGCACGGTGAGACGGCAGACGTTCTCGTCACTGAACGCGCGGGTCACGCGCGTCTCTTGGCCACTGCGGCGGTCCAGCGCGGTGCAAGGGTCGTCATGGCCTGGGGTGGTGACGGGACCATTAACGAAGTCGCCTCGGCGTTGGCGTTCGGCGAAACGCCGATCGCGATTGTTCCGTCGGGATCCGGCAACGGCCTGGCGCGAGAGCTGGGTATCGATCGGCGGCCGGAGCGAGCCATAGTCGACGCGATCCAGGCGAAGCCCGGCGCTATGGACCTGGGCGAGCTTGGAGGCCGCCTGTTCGTCAATCTTGCCGGCATCGGACTTGACGCCAGCGTCGCCTCGAGGTTCAACACGTCAAGCAACCGTCGTCGCGGCTTTGCCGGCTATCTTCGCCTTGCCACGGGCGTGATGCTCACTTACCGACCGGCCACCTACTCGATTTCGGCGGCTGAGGTCCGCAGGGACGTACACGCCGTGCTGGTCGTGATTGCGAATTCGAGCCAATACGGAAATGGCGCACGTATTGCTCCCGACGCTCGTGTGGACGACGGCCAACTCGATCTCGTTGTGGTCGAGGAGCGTTCCCGGTTCGTGACCATCTGTCGTACGCCTCGCCTGTTCGACGGAACGGTCGGCCGGATGCCCGAATACTCGATTCAGCGCATTCAAGAGGCGACCATCGAGTGCACCGAACCAATGGTCTTTCATGTCGATGGCGAGCCGGTCGAAGGCGGGACTCGACTTGTTGCAAGGGTGCACCCTGGCGCTCTCAAGATCTGTGTCAAATAGCGCTCGTGCGAAGGGCGACTTCCTCAGATCTCACCGTCGAGCAGGGGTTTCCAGTTACGGAAGGCGAATGACGGCAGCTTCTCGGATGGCCGGAACGCGGCGGATTTCTTCGACAGCCGCGTCAAGTATTTGAGGCGCCTCTGGATCTTCGTCTACGCTCACGACGCCAATCGCGCCGCCGTCTCCTCGCCCGAGCGCGAAGTTCGCGATGTTGACTCCGTGACGCCCGAGAATCGTTCCGACTTCGCCGATGACGCCCGGCTGATCGTCATTTGACACCAGCACGATGGTGCCACCGAGCGGCGCCTCGACAGAGACGCCACGGACCGAGACCAACCGCAGACTGGCGGGCTCGAAGACCGTCCCTTCGACCCAGCGTTCGCCCGCGCTCGTCTGCAGCTTCACCGATAGCAGGCTCGTGTAATCGCGACGGCGCGTGCTGCGCGACTCTACGACGTCGATCGCGCGAGCGCGCGCTGCGGCGCGAGCGTTCACGATTGAAACCCCGCTGGACAGGATCGGTCGAAGTACTCCTGCCGCGGCGCTTGCGGCAAGGACATCGACCGTTCGGCTTTCGGCAAGTGCCCCATAGTAGCGGACGCCGATCGATTGCACCCGAGCCGGGCCCATCTGAGCGGCGATCGTGCCGAGATCATCCGCCAACCGAATCCATGGTTGGAGATGCTGCATTTCGTCGGCCGGGATCGACGGAAAGTTCACCGCGTTACGGACCGTGCCGTTGCGCAAGAAATCGCGGACGGTTGCGGCGGTCTCGAGGCCAACCAATTCCTGCGCTTCTTCCGTCGACGCGGCAATGTGCGGCGTGCTGATCACCTGCGGGAGTTTGGCAAGTGACCAATCAAGCGGCGGCTCCTGCTCGAACACATCCAACGCCGCTCCGGCGACGATGCCCGTCTCGATGGCGTGTTGGAGTGCCCGTTCGTCGATCAATTCACCGCGAGCAGTGTTGATGATGCGAAGTCCGTGTTTGCAGCCAGCGAACCGCGCCGCATCGAAGAGATGACGCGTCTCGGGCGTCGCCGGCACATGCAGCGTCAGGTAGTCTGCCGACGCGCAGACTTCGTCGAGGGACAGCAGGCGAACGCCGAGCGACTGAGCGATCTCCGTCGAGATGAACGGGTCGTGCGCGATGACGCGCATGCCGAAAGCGCGTGCCCGTTGTGCCACTTCCTGGCCGATGCGACCGAGGCCGACGACACCGAGCAACTTGCCTCGGATCTCGTTGCCAAGGAACCGTTGTTTCTCCCACCGTTCGGCTTTCATCGCGCGGTCGGCAGCGGGCACCGATCGGGCGAGCGCCAGCATCAGCGCGCAGGCGTGCTCGGCGACGCTGATGCTGTTGGCTCCCGGCGCATTGACGACGAGAATTCCGCGCGCGCTCGCGCCGGCGACGTCGACATTGTCGACCCCGGTTCCGGCCCTCGCGATGATGCGCAGGTGAGGTGCCGCAGCAAGAAGCTCGGCGTCGACTGGCGTGGCACTACGGACGAGCAGTGCGTCGGCATCAGCCACTGCGGCGGCGAGATCGGTCCGCGAGCGTCCTGCGCGGGCATCGATCGTCCATCCGTTTTCGGCGCGAAGCAGATCCAGGGCGGAAGCGGGCAGGTCGTCAGCGACAACAATTTTCATCGTGAGAGCGTCGTGTTGTGTCGGGTTGTTGAGGACGAAGCGTGTCGCTCGCCTACAGTATAATCCGTGCGTTTTCAGACGCTCGAAGACGGCGGTTGCGAGAAGTCGATTCTCGCCCTGCGGTGGTGCAAATCGCTAAAACACGCCAGTTGCGCTGTAACGAGGCCGTAACTGAGCCCCGTTTTCCACAGACTTTTCCACAGAAACTGTGTGAATCGTTTGAACGATGCGGGGGGCCTGACCTAAATTCCGATCGCTGCGAGAACGAGAGACGCATCAGCAGACAACGGCTCGAACGTGAAGGCGATACCGAATCAATAGCGCACGCGGGCGGTTTGTCGCGCGCGCATGCGACAGCGCCGGTGTCGTGGCGGCGGTGCGAAGAGGAGCTGAATCGACATGAATAGAAAAGTGACGGTGGTCGGAGGGGCCGGTAACGTCGGCGCCACGGTAGCTCGCGGTGTCGCCGACAAGCAGCTGGCTGATGTCGTGGTCGTGGATATCGCGGATCAGAAGGCGGCGGGTGTCGCACTCGACATGCTGCAAGCCTGCCCGATGTGGGGCTCGGACTCCCGAGTCATGGGCACAGGAGACTACGCCGACAGTGCCGACTCGGACATCGTCGTGATTACCTCAGGGGTGCCGCGGAAACCTGGGATGAGCCGCGACGATCTCCTGACGGTGAACTACAAGATCATGCAGCAAGTCACCGACCAGGTCGTCAAGTACTCGCCCAACTGCATCATCATTCCAGTGGCGAACCCGCTCGATGCGATGGCGCAGGCCATTTACAAGTTGAGCAAGTTTCCTCGCGAGCGCGTCGTTGGCATGGCCGGTGTGCTCGATTCAGCGCGGATGCGCGCATTTATCGCACAGCAATTGAACGTTTCAGTTGAGAATGTCCACGCCTTCGTGCTCGGCGGCCATGGCGACACGATGGTGCCGCTGCCACGGTACTCGACGGTTGCAGGAATTCCGATTACTGATCTTCTGGACAAGGCCACGATCGACGCCATTGTTGCCAGAACGGCGGGGGGCGGCGCGGAGATTACCAAGCTTGTCGGAACGAGTGCGTGGTATGCGCCTGGCGCGTCCGTCGTGGAGATGGTCGAAGCCATCCTGTTGGACAAGAAGAAGATCCTGCCGTGCTCGGTCTTCCTGCAGGGAGAGTACGGGGTGAGGGACCTGTTCGTCGGCGTGCCGTGCAAGCTGGGCGCACGGGGCCTGGAGAAGATCATCGAAATCAAACTGACGCCGGAGGAGGATACCGCGTTCAAGAAGTCGGCCGCGGCCGTGAAAGAGTTGGTGGACGTAATTAAGGTGTAGCCGGGCCGGCGGTCGACAGCGCTACTTCTCGACCGTCCACATCGCTTTGACGTACTCGCGCGTCATCCGCGCGATGTTGGATATGGGAATTTCCTTGGGGCAAACGGCTTCGCATTCACCTTCATTCGAGCAGCTTCCGAATCCTTCCGCGTCGGCCTGCCGGACCATGGAAACCACCCGGCGGTAGCGTTCGACCTGGCCCTGGGGCAGCTGCGACAGGTGAGAAATCTTCGCGCTCATGAACAGATGGGCTGAGGCGTTCTTGCACGCGGCGACGCAGGCTCCGCAGCCGATGCAGGCCGCCGCATCCATCGCGTTCTCAGCGATATCTTTCGGAATCAGAATGGCGTTGCCATCCGGCGCGCCGCCGCAGTTGGCAGAGACATACCCTCCGGCGGCGATGATACGGTCGAACGCGCTTCGGTCGACGACCAAGTCCTTGATGACGGGGAAGGCACGCGCCCGCCACGGCTCGATCGTAATCGTGTTCCCGTCCTTGAATCGTCGCATGTGGAGCTGGCAGACGGTCGTGCCTCGATCCGGTCCGTGCGGCACGCCGTCGATCACCAAGCTGCACATTCCGCAGATTCCTTCGCGGCAGTCCGAGTCGAACGCGATAGCATCCTGACCTTCGCGCACGAGCCCTTCGTTCACGACGTCGAGCATTTCAAGAAACGACATGTCGGGAGACACGTCTTTGGCGACGTAGGCCTCGAGTCGACCAGGCCTGTTGGGCCCTGCTTGCCGCCAAATCTTCAGCGTGAGTTTCATGATCCTCTTCGCGAATTGGCCAGGTGAGTCTGGTGGGTCAGGTCGGTCTGGTGAGTGAACGCCTCGCCCCCAACCCACTTCTACCTACCTGACCTCCCCGACCCACCTGACCTACCCGACGGCCCCGACCTACTTGTAGCTCCGTTGAGTGGGATGCACTTCCTCGAAACCGAGAGACTCCTTATGAAGCTCGGGTGGGTGCCCTACGCCCCTGAATTCCCAAGCGGCCACGTACGAGTAATTCGTGTCGTCGCGCAGAGCTTCGCCATCTGGTGTTTGGCTTTCTTCGCGAAAGTGACCGCCGCACGACTCGCGTCGGTGCAACGCATCTAGGGTGAGTAATTCAGCGAACTCGAGGTAGTCGGCGACCCTGCCGGCATATTCGAGGCTCTGATTCAGGTTGTCGTTCGTGCCGGGGACGGACACGCTCTGCCAGAACTCTTCCCGCAGCTCAGGGATGGCCACGAGCGCACGTTTGAGGCTGGCATCATTTCGAGCCATCCCGACGTCGTCCCACATGATCCGGCCCAGGGAACGATGTACCTCCCGGATGCTTCGATTTCCCTTCACGGACAGCAGTCGATCGATCCGCTGTTGCACGCAGTCGGCGGCCTCCCGAAACGCTTCGTGGCCGGTCGATACCTTCGGTAGGGCAGTGCTGGCGAGGTAGTGGCCGATCGTGTACGGGATGACGAAATAGCCATCGGCAAGACCCTGCATGAGCGCGCTTGCGCCAAGCCGGTTGGCGCCATGGTCAGAAAAATTCGCTTCGCCGAGGACGTGCAATCCAGGAACAGTGCTCATCAGGTTGTAGTCCACCCACAGGCCGCCCATGGTGTAGTGGATGGCCGGGTAGATGCGCATGGGCACTTTGTACGGGTCCTCGTCGGTGATCTTTTGATACATGTGAAAGAGGTTGCCGTACTTTTCCTTGATGACTTCAGGTCCCAGCCGCTCAATCGCTTCTTTAAAGTCGAGATAGACCGCCAGCCCGCTTTCCCCGACTCCGCGCCCATCGTCACACGCCTGCTTGGCGTTTCGTGACGCGACGTCGCGCGGGACTAGATTCCCGAAACTCGGGTACTTTCGCTCGAGGTAGTAATCCCGTTCGGATTCCGGAATCTGTTCAGGTGGTCGCTTGTCCCCTTGCTTCTTGGGCACCCACACCCTCCCGTCATTCCGGAGGCTTTCGCTCATCAGGGTCAGCTTCGATTGGTGGTCGCCGCTGACCGGGATGCAGGTCGGATGGATCTGTGTGAAGCAGGGGTTGGCGAACAGTGCACCGCGCTTGTGGGCACGCCATGCCGCGGTCACGTTCGAATTGATGGCGTTGGTCGACAGATAGTAGACCGTCCCATATCCCCCCGTCGCCAGGATGACCGCGTCGCCGGCATGGCGTTCGATCGCGCCTGTGACGAGATCGCGCGTCACGATTCCCCGTGCTCCGCCGTCGATGACGACGAGATCGAGCATTTCGCGTCGGGGCAGGAGGCGGACACTTCCTTCGTGGACCTGCCGCATCAATGACTGATAGGCACCGAGCAGGAGCTGCTGGCCCGTCTGGCCGCGGGCATAAAACGTCCGCGAGACCTGGGCTCCTCCGAACGACCGGTTGTCCAGAAGGCCGCCATACTCCCTGGCGAATGGAACTCCCTGGGCGACGCATTGGTCGATGATGTTCACACTCAGCTGGGCCAGCCGATAGATGTTCGATTCGCGCGAGCGGTAGTCGCCACCCTTGATGGTGTCGTAGAAGAGCCGGTACACGCTATCGCCGTCGTTCTGATAGTTCTTCGCGGCGTTGATGCCGCCCTGGGCAGCGATGCTGTGGGCACGACGAGGGCTGTCCTGAATGCAAAAATTCAGCACGTTGTAGCCGAGTTCGCCCAGCGACGCTGCGGCTGACGCGCCAGCCAGGCCAGTCCCGACCACGATGATCGTGTACTTGCGCTTGTTGGCCGGGCTGACCAGTTTCATCTCGAACTTGTGGCGATCCCACTTTGCGGCGATGGGACCGGATGGCTCCATGGCATCCAGTCTCATGATCGCGCTCCGGCGAAATGGGCCCACAGGGCTATCACGATGAAGCCGCCCGCAATAAGAACAGCCATGGTGCGCCCGGCCACCAGGACGCGGGGCGTCCACGTCGGGTGGTCGGCGCCGAGCGATTGAAACGCGCTCGACACACCGTGCCAGAGATGGGATCCGACGATCACCATGCTGAGCACATAGAACGAGACCATCAGCGGGCTGGCGAAGTTTTCCATCTCCAGCCGGTACAGATCCCGGACTCCGGTCAGGCCAGCCGCCTCGTACTCGGGTCCGTACCTGAAGGCTTTCACGTGAATGATCAGAAACGCCAGCAGCCACAGACCCGAAACGACCATCGTCGACGAGGCAAAGGTCTTGCGGCTCGGTTGGCCGGGGGACTTCTTTCGCACGTAACGAACTGGGCGCGCTTGCTGGTTCGAAAGGTACATCCTCGCCGTCTTGAAGACGTGAACGATGAAAATCAGAACCAGGCCGATCTCGATGACCGGCACCAGTGGATTGTTTACAAGCGTGTGCGAGTACTGATTGAAAGTTGTCGGTCCCAGGAAAACGACGAGGTTCCCGGCGATATGGACAATGAGGTAGAGAAAAAGTGCGAGTCCGGTGACGCCGACGAGCAGTTTTGTGCCGACTGAAGAACTGAACACACGCCGACGAGAAACCATCTCTTTAGAGTGTATAACACACGAACTGGCGGGTGCGCGGTCAGACAATCCGCCGCACGTTCGCGATCAGAACCAGGATTCCTTCGCGTACGATTGACGTCCTCGTCGCGTGCCGATTACCATCTGCTGTTTGTCATCATGAAAATCCACGAGTACCAAGCCAAGGCAATTCTCGCCCACTACGGTGTACCCGTACCGCGTGGCGAGGTGGCATTCAATGCGTCGGAAGCGGGTGCGATCGCTCGGCGCCTGGGCGGAATCGTCGTTGTCAAGGCGCAGATTCACGCCGGCGGCCGCGGCAAAGGCGGCGGTGTCAAACTGGCGAAAAGCGCTGATGAAGCGGAAAAGATCGCCAGCGACATGATCGGCATGACGCTCGTCACCCACCAGACCGGCCCTGCCGGCCGCACGGTCTCGCGGGTCCTCATTGAAGAAGGCCTTCAGATGGAGCGCGAGCTCTATGTGAGCATCGTGCTCGATCGCGCGGCGGGGAAGCCGGTCGTCATGGCAAGTGCCGCAGGCGGGATGGACATCGAAGAAGTCGCGGCCAAGACCCCGGAGAAGATCGTGAAGGTGTTCGTCGACCCCGGAGTGGGCCTGGTGCCGTTCGAGGCACGTCGGCTCGGCTTCGCCATCGGCCTCGATGGCCCTCAAGTGAACAAGGCGGTCAAGTTGATGAGCGCCTTGTACGACGCGTTCGTCAAAGCGGATGCCTCCCTCGTCGAGATCAATCCACTCGTGGTGACCGCCTCGGGCGATCTTCTCGCGCTCGATGCCAAGATGAGCTTCGACGACAACGCCCTCTATCGGCACCCCGACATCCGGGATCTGCGCGATCTCGCCGAGGAAGATCCGTTGGAAATCGAAGCGTCCAAATTCTCACTCAACTACATCCATCTCGATGGAAACATCGGGTGCATGGTGAACGGCGCCGGCCTGGCGATGGCGACGATGGATATCATCAAGCTCGCCGGTGGAGAGCCGGCGAACTTCCTCGACGTGGGCGGCGGCGCCAACGCCGAGCAAATCAGGAATGCGTTCAAGATCCTGATGTCGGACAAGAACGTCAAGGCCGTCCTGATCAATATCTTCGGCGGCATCCTCAGATGTGATGTGCTGGCACAGGGTGTGATCGCCGCCGTCAAGGAGCTGGGCGTCCCGGTGCCAATCGTCATCAGGATGGAAGGCACCAATGTGGACGAAGGGAAACGACTGCTGAGCGAAAGCGGAATGAACTTCACCACGGCCGACGACATGAATCAGGCCGCTCAGAAGGTTGTACAACTGGCAAGCTAACAACGACTATGGTCACGGGCGTGTAGCGCAGCAGTATCTTCTGTACTCCAAGAACATCTTGCGTGAACCTCGCGGCTTCGTGACGTATAGGCGCTCGAGAGGGGTATGTCCGTTCTCATCGACAAGTCAACGCGACTGCTGGTTCAGGGCTTGACCGGCCGCGAGGGGACATTTCACGCCAAGCAGGCCGCCGCGTATGGCACCACGCGTGGTTGGGGGTGTGACCCCCGGCAAGGGAGGAACGACGCACGAAGGGTGGCCGATCTTCGACACCGTGCATGATGCGGTGAGGAAGACAGGCGCCAACGCGTCGGTCATCTTTGTGCCTCCGCCGTTCGCGGCTGACGCGGTGATGGAGGCCGCCGATGCGGGCCTTGGGCTCGCTGTCTGCATTACCGAAGGCATTCCAACGCTCGACATGATGCGGGCGTTCACGTTCCTGAAGTCCCGATCGATGCGGCTGGTCGGTCCCAATTGTCCCGGCCTGATTTCTCCGGGAAAGGCGAAGGCGGGCATTATTCCTGGTCATATCTGCAAAGAAGGGCGTATCGGTATCGTGTCGAAAAGCGGAACATTGACGTACGAGGCCATTCACCAACTCACGCGCCTCGGTTTGGGCCAGACGACCTGTATCGGGATTGGCGGCGATCAGTTGATTGGCACCTCGTTCATCGATGCCCTGAGGTTGTTCTCAGCCGATGCCGACACCGATGCGGTCGTGATGATCGGCGAAATCGGCGGGAGCGCTGAAGAGGAGGCGGCTGCGTTCATCAGGAACGAATTTCGTAAGCCTGTTGTCGGATTCATCGCGGGACAAACGGCGCCGCCAGGCCGTCGGATGGGCCATGCTGGGGCGATCATCGCGGGTGGAGCCGGAACCGCCGCGGAGAAAATGGCGGCATTAGCGGCGGCCGGCGTAAAGGTCGTTAACAGTCCGGCTGATATGGGAAGCGCAATTCGCGAAATTCTTGACGCGCAGTAATGCGTGATGCTGTCAGCGGTGCCGGCTTCACCGACTTGGCACACATTGTGCCCTCCACCAGTTCAGCGTGTTATACTCGGTTGGATCCCCTACCTTGAGCGGCCGTCCGCCGGGGACCTCCTCTATTCTCAGGCGAACTAAGGACTTCTGAATGTCACCGACTGAATCCGCTGTTCAGGAAAGTCAGGCCTCGAGCGGGCGCCAGCGCGTCGTCAACGACTTCAGCATTCAGGTGGCCACGGTCAACGGTTCGGGCAGCCAGACCGCCAACTTGGTGCTTCTTCGGTCGATCCTCCTCATGGGCGTGCCGGTTTCCGGCAAGAACATGTTCCCGTCCAACATCGCCGGACTTCCCACCTGGTACACGATTCGGGCTAGCAAGCGCGGCTACGTCGGGCGCAAGAAGGAGGTCGACTTCCTCGTCGCCATGAATCCTGAAACGGCGAAGGAAGACGTGCTGACCCTCGACTCGGGCGCCGCGGTCGTCTACGACGAGCCTCTGAAGCTCAACACGCTACGCAGCGATCTCGTGTTCTACCCGGTGCCGTTCGACAAGTTGGTCACCGCGGTGTGTCCCGACGCCAAGCTCCGGCGCTTGGTGCGGAACATGATCTACGACGGCATTCTGGCCAAGCTGCTGGACATCGATCTGTCCCTGATGGAGCGGGCGCTCAGCAAGCAGCTCGGCAAGAAAGCCAAGGCGGTCGCTCTCAATCAGGGTGCCCTCAAGGCCGGATGGGACTACGCCGCCGCGAACTTGCCCAAGCAGGACCCATTCGTCATCGAACGGATGAACGAGACCGCCGGCCGGATCCTCATCGAGGGAAACTCGGCCGCGGCGATCGGCTGCATGATGGCCGGCGTCACCGTCGTAGCCTGGTACCCGATTACGCCATCTTCGTCGCTGTGCGAGTCCCTGATCACGTACATGAAGAAGTACCGGATCGACAAAGCGACGGGCAAAGCCACGTTTGCCATCGTCCAGGCAGAGGACGAAATTGCGTCACTCGGAATGGTCATCGGCGCGAGCTGGGCTGGTGCGCGTTCGATGACGGCGACCGCGGGCCCTGGGATTTCGTTGATGTCCGAGTTCGCGGGGTTGGCGTACTACGCCGAGGCGCCGGCCGTGATCTTCGACGTGCAGCGCGTGGGGCCATCCACGGGCCTGCCAACACGCACCGCGCAAGGAGATCTTCTTTCGGTGGCCTTCCTTTCGCACGGTGACACCAAACACATCATGCTGATTCCATGTTCGGTCGAGGAGTGCTACACGATGGCTCAAGAAGCCTTCGACCTCGCCGAACACTTTCAGACGCCAGTATTCGTGATGATGGATCTCGACCTCGGCATGAACAATTGGATGTCCGAGGGGTTCAAGTATCCAGACAAGCCGATCCAGCGAGGCAAGCTCCTCACCGAGCAGACGTTGAAGAAGATCGGCGAGTGGGGCCGCTACAAGGACGTGGACGGTGACGGGATTCCCTACCGCACCATACCTGGTGACGGCATGCCCGTGTATTTCGCTCGTGGATCCGGGCACAACGCACGCGGGCAGTACAGCGAGCGGCCCGACGATTACGTGGAAAACATGGACCGGCTGTCCCGAAAGTTCGAAACGGCGAGGAAGTCGGTGCCCCGTCCGGTAGTTGAAACGCTTTCCGGCGCCAAGGTGGGCTTCATCGGCTACGGCACTTCTCACTGGGCAATCCAGGAGAGCCGCGATCAGCTGCGCGAGGAAACGGACGTCACCGCGTCGTATTTTCGGCTGCGGGCCTACCCGTTTACCGAAGACCTCGAGAAGTTCATCGATGCCCACGAACGGGTCTATGTCATCGAACAGAACCGCGACGCTCAGCTCCTGCAGTTGATGAAGCTCGAGCTGTCACCCGAGCGCCAAACCAGGTTGCGAAGCGTGCTGCACTACAGCGGGTTGCCGATTGACGCCCGCAGCATCACCGACGATGTGTTGTCGCAGGAAGGGTACGAAGTTGCGAGGAAGACGGCCCGCGTCGCCGGCGCGGGAATGACGGGCGGCGAATAGGTCAATTCAACGAGTGTCGTAGCGAAAGGGCATCGACCGAATCTTTTATGGCCACTCTGAAGGTAAATCGCATCGGGCTGGAACCTCAGGTCTACAAGGGCGGCAAGACCACACTATGTGCGGGTTGCGGGCACAACGCCATCTCGGAGCGCATCATCGATGCGTTCTTCGAGATGGGTGTCGACCCGCGCCAGGTCGTGAAACTCTCAGGGATCGGGTGTTCGAGCAAGAGCCCGGCGTACTTCCTGGGCGGCTCGCACGGCTTCAATGCCGTTCACGGGCGCATGCCGTCGGTGGGAACCGGGGCGTTGTTGGCGAACAAGAAGCTCATCGCCATCGGCATCAGCGGCGACGGCGACACGGGCGCAATCGGCATCGGTCAGTTCGTTCACCTGATGCGCCGAAACCTGCCGATCATCTACATCATCGAAGACAACGGATGCTACGGTTTGACGAAGGGGCAATTTTCTCCGACCGCCGACCTCGGGTCGAAACTCAAAACCGGCGTCGTCAACGACCTTCCGCCGATCGACACCTGCGCGCTCGCCGTCGAGCTCGGCGCGAGTTTTGTGGCTCGGTCGTTTTCCGGCGATAAGAAACAGCTCCTTGCGCTTCTCAAGGCGGCGCTCGCGCACCGGGGCACGGTCATGCTCGACGTGCTGTCTCCGTGCGTGACGTTCAACGACCACGAGGGGTCGACCAAAAGCTATTCCTATGTGAAAGACCATGACGATCCTCTCGAGGAAGTGAGCTTCGTGCCGTACTTCGAGGACATCAGCGTCGAGTACGAGCCCGGGTCGACTCAGGAAGTCACGATGCACGACGGCTCGAAGTTGTTTCTCAGGAAGCTCGAGGAGGAGTACGACCCAACGGATAAAATCATGGCGCTCAAGCGGTTGCACGAAACCGCGAGACGGGGGGAATTCGCGACCGGTCTGATCTACATCGAGCCGGATCGCGACGACTTCCTGACGACATTGAACGTCGTGGACGAACCACTCGCCACGCTCCCGCTGGACCAGGTCCGGCCCGGGCCAGAGGCGCTCGAAGAGATCATGGAAGGATTGCGGTAGGAGTCCTCCTCAACCCTGCGTCTCGTCCTCGTTCGCCCCAAGCATATCCTCGGCCATGGCGATCGGATCGTTCGGCAGACCATTCTCATCGAGCCCCTCTCCATGCGGGTTCCCGATCTGTTCGTCGTCCGGACGATCGCCTTCGATGGCGCCCTTGTGAATCTCCGGGTCGTCGAGTTGTCTTGAAGCCATACGCGTCGCCCTCCTGGGTCACGGCGATGCGACTGCTATAATCTGCGGCCATGGAACGGACGTTGGCTATCATCAAGCCGGACGCCGTGGAGCGGCGCGTCGCAGGGCGGATTATTGATCGCATCGAGGCGGCGGGGCTCCAGATTCGTGCCATGCGTCAGGTCCGGCTCACGAAACGGGAGGCCGAGGGATTTTACGCTGTTCATCGTGAACGCGCCTTTTTCGCCAGTCTGACCGAGTTCATGTCGTCCGGTCCGGCGGTCGTCATGGTGCTCGAGGCGCCAGACGCCATCAAGAAGTGGCGCACGATGATGGGGGCGACAGACCCTTCGAAGGCAGATGCCGGCACGCTCCGAAGAGAGTTCGCTGAATCGATCGAGCGTAACGCGACGCACGGCTCCGACGCGCCCGAAACAGCTGCGTACGAGATCGGGTATTTTTTGCCGGCGTCGAAATGATGTGAGAAGGTCGTCCAGATGGGCAAGTTGCTGGTGTTGGTTGGCCTAGGGATCGCGGCGCTGGGCCTGCTGATGATGCTCGGCGTGCCATTCGGCCGTCTACCGGGCGACTTCCACGTGCGGCGTGGGAACTTCAGTTTTTATTTTCCCCTGGTGACATCGCTGATCGTGAGCATCCTGCTGACGCTGCTCTTCGCGCTGTTCCGGCGCTGACGAACTATCGTCCCGTGCCGCCGGCGAGGCGTCGCGCTGAACTATAATCCACGCAGACCAAACCGAGTCGTCCAACCCATGGCCATCAAAAGCGACAACTGGATTAAGCGCATGGCGCTCGAGCACCGGATGATCGAGCCGTTTGTCGAAAATCAGGTCCGAAGCGGCGTCATCTCGTACGGGCTTTCGTCGTACGGGTACGACATCCGCGTGGCCGACGAGTTCAAGGTCTTCACCAATATCAACAGCACAGTCGTGGATCCGAAGGCGTTCGATCCGCGGTCATTCGTGGATCTCAAGACCGATGTATGTATCGTGCCCCCCAACTCGTTCGCCCTGGCGCGGACAGTCGAGTACTTTCGGATCCCGCGGGACGTGCTGACCGTCTGCCTCGGGAAGTCCACCTATGCGCGTTGCGGGATCATCGTCAATGTCACCCCATTCGAGCCTGAATGGGAGGGGACCGCGACGCTCGAGATTTCGAACACCACCCCGATCCCGGCCAAGATCTACGCAAACGAGGGCATCGCCCAAGTCTTGTTCTTTCAGAGCGACGAGCCATGCCGCACCTCGTACCGCGACAAGAAGGGGAAGTATCAGGCTCAGCTCGAGGTGACACTGCCACGGATATAGCGTCCACTTTCAGCTTTCAGCTTTCAGCTTTCAGTGACAGACCTCTCCCTCGATCTTGCGGCTTCCAGCCTCCAGCACCGAGAGCGTGTCTATTCGATCTTGTTATGATTACGTAAAGATTATCAATTTGACTTCTAGTCCGCCTGGAAGTGTAATGCTCTTCCAGTGCCACGCATCCTCACTCTTTCGAGGGTTTACGGTCCCACTCGCTCTCGGGGTGCGGTGAGCAGCGTCGGTGTCGCTGTCGGTGTTCGGGTGCTCTTTAGCCTTATCAGCGAGAGGCTACGAGCCCGAGGATGATGTAGCACCGAAGCCCAAACGAGGAACCCGGGGCCATCATCCGAAAAGGCGGGTGATGGCCCTTTTGCTTTAGAAGTGCCATGTGGGCGCGCGGCCTTTGTAGCGGGCTTTGAGGAGGCAGACCATGCGAATCGCCTATCAAGGGGAACCGGGGGCTTTCAGCGAGGCCGCGGCTCTACGCATTGCGCCGAACGCACAGCTGGTCGCATGCCGGGCCTTTGAAGAGGTGTTTGCCTCGGTCGAGAGCGGGCCGTCGGCCTTCGGAGTCGTGCCAATCGAGAACTCCATTGGCGGCAGCATTCACCGCAACTACGACCTCCTGCTGGCGCATCATCTCCCGATTGTGGCCGAGGTGGAGCTACCGGTCGTTCACGAGCTGCTTGCGTTGCCCGGAGCCTCGCTCGAGCGGCTGCGTCGTGTCTATTCCCATCCGCAGGCCCTGGCGCAGTGCGAGCGGTTTCTCCGCACCCTGACTGGCGTGGAGATTGTCGCTACCTACGACACAGCTGGCAGCGCGAAGTTGGTGGCCGACGAGCGCCTGGCCGATGCCGCGGCAATCGCTTCCGCGCGGGCCGGCGAAGTGTTCGGTCTCGCGTCCCTCGCCTCATCCATCCAGGATTTCGCCGACAACCTCACGCGGTTTCTCGTGATCGGCCGCCGTCCGATCGACGACGGTGTGCCGGACAAGACGTCGATCGTCTTTTCACTGCCCAACGAGCCGGGTGCCCTATTCAAGGCGCTGAGCGCCTTTGCGCTGCGCGGTATCGACCTGACCAAGCTCGAGTCGCGACCGATCCCGGGTCGGCCTTGGGAATATCTCTTTTACGCGGACTTGGCCGCGGCGCGCGACGAATTGCCGTGTGCGCGGGCCCTTGCCCACCTCGCCGAATTCGCACCGACGTTGCGCACGTTGGGTTCTTATGCCAGTTGGAAAGCCCGCGAGAGCCGCTCGCCTGATCCCTTCGAGGTCGTGTCATGACACGCCCCAACCCTCTGACGAACGGCCCGAGCCGCGCGCCGGCCCGCGCGATGCTCAAGGCGGTCGGGTTCTCGGATGCCGACTTGAAAAAGCCACTGATCGGTGTCGCCAACACGTGGATCGAGATTGGTCCGTGCAATTTCCACCTTCGGGAGCTGGCCGCGCACGTGAAGGAGGGCATTCGAGCGGCCGGTGGCACGCCGATGGAGTTCAACACGGTGTCGATCTCCGACGGCATCACGATGAACACCGAGGGGATGAAGGCCTCGCTGGTCAGCCGCGAAGTCATCGCCGACTCGATCGAGCTCGTCGCGCGTGGCAACGGTTTCGATGGCGTCATCGTTCTCGTTGGCTGCGACAAGACGATTCCTGGCGGCGTCATGGCACTGGCGCGGCTCAACGTGCCAGGTTTGGTCCTGTATGGTGGTTCGATTGCGGCAGGCCAATGGAACGGCCAGGCCGTGACGATTCAAGACGTGTTCGAGGCTGTCGGCGCCCACGGCGCTGGCCGTATGACAGACTCGGAGCTCGCGAGCCTCGAAGCGGTCGCGTGTCCGGGTGCCGGCGCGTGCGGAGGCCAGTTCACGGCGAACACGATGGCCCTGGTCTGCGAGTTCCTCGGCCTCGCGACAGTGGGAAGTGGCAATGTCCCGGCCAATGATCCAGGTAAAGCGGCGGTCGCGCGCCGAGCCGGCGAATCTCTGATGGACCTTGTTCGCAGGGGCGTGCGGCCGCGCGACATATTGACGCGCGCCGCGTTCGAGAATGCCATCGCATCGGTCGCCACGACTGGTGGATCGACCAACGCTGTCCTGCATCTGATGGCAATCGCACACGAGGCCGGCGTCGAGCTCTCGCTGGATGACTTCGATCGCATCAGCGCGGGCGTGCCGCTGCTCGCCGACTTGAAGCCGTCGGGGCGCTTCGTAGCGACTGATTTGTATGCAGCCGGGGGCACGGCGCTCGTGGCTCGGCGCCTCCTGGACGCCGGCGTGCTGCGGGCCGATGCGATGACCGTCAGCGGCCGGACTATCGGGGCGGAAGCCGCGCTTGCCGCCGAGACACCGGGGCAGGAGGTCGTTCGTCCGGCGAATCGTCCGATAAAGGACACAGGCGGCCTGGTCATTCTCCGCGGAAACCTGGCACCGGAAGGCTCCGTGATCAAGGTCTCCGGCGCGAACCGTGCGATTCATCGCGGACCGGCACGGGTGTTCGACAGCGAAGAAGCGGCGTTCGAAGCAGTTCAGCGGCAGGCGATTCGGGCCGGCGATGTCGTTGTCATTCGCTACGAAGGTCCGAGCGGCGGACCGGGCATGCGCGAAATGCTTGGAGTGACGAGCGCCCTGATGGGCGCGGGCCTTGGCGACTCGGTGGCACTCGTCACCGACGGCCGCTTCTCGGGCGCGACTCGCGGCTTCATGGTCGGGCACGCGGCGCCCGAGGCCGCACGCGGTGGCCCGATTGCCGTCGTCCGAGACGGGGATCCGATTCTGATCGACGTGGCGAATCGCCGCCTCGATGTCGAGATCGGCGATGCAACGTTGAGTCAGCGCCTGGCCGGCTGGGTTCCGCCGGCGCCTCGTTACGCGAGCGGCGTCCTGGGGAAATACGCGCGGCTGGTTTCGTCGGCGTCTACTGGAGCGGTCACCGGATAAGGGGAGAGCCTTTCCGGCTCGAGTGTCAATTCGGAAGATGCGTGCTTGGTTGTGAGGATGCGATGAGAACAGGAGCACAGATTCTTTGGGAGTGTCTGGTCCGCGAGGGTGTGACCGATGTCTTCGGATACCCGGGAGGCGCGATCCTGCCGGCATACGACGCGATGCTCGAGTATCCGATTCGGCATGTGTTGGTGCGCCACGAGCAAGGCGCGACCCATATGGCGGATGGATACGCGCGCGCCAGCGGGCGTGTGGGTGTCGCGGTCGCCACCTCCGGTCCTGGTGCGACCAATATGGTCACCGGTATCGCAACGGCGATGCTGGATTCATCGCCCATTGTCTGCATTACGGGCCAAGTGGGCAGCAAGCTGATCGGCTCCGATGCGTTTCAGGAGACCGACATCACCGGCATCACCTTGCCAATCACGAAGCACAACTATCTCGTGACGAGCGCTGCTGACGTGGCACCAGCCGTTCGGGAAGCTTTCGCCGTCGCCCGATCCGGTCGACCGGGTCCGGTCCTGGTCGATATCACCAAGGACGCTCAGCAGGGAAGCTGCGAGGTGGACTGGACCGCTTCCGAGCCGCACCTCAGCGAGGCGCGCGACGACGCCCTGCCTGGCGACGGCGATCACCAAGAGGCGCTGGCACTGATCCACTCCGCCGAGCGGCCCCTCATCCTGGCGGGGCACGGCGTGATGCTCTCGGGCGCTGAGCGTGAAATCCTCGCGCTTGCCGAACGCGCTCAGATTCCGATTGCCGTCACGTTGCTCGGTATTGGCGGCGTTCCGGCGTCGCACCCGCTGAATCTGGGCATGATGGGGATGCATGGCGAGGCGTGGGTGAACAGTGCCATTCAGGAGGCCGACCTGCTGATCGCGCTCGGCATGCGGTTCGACGATCGTGTCACCGGCAACTTGAAGACCTACGCGCTCGGCGCGCGCAAGATTCACGTCGACATCGATCGTGCCGAGTTGAACAAGAACGTCAGGGTGGACGTCGCCATCGCCGGGGACCTCCGCGCGACGCTTCTCGAGTGGTTGCCGCACCTCTCCAAGGGCAATCGGTCGGCATGGCTGTCGCACATCGACACGCTTAAGGGCGACTCCGCCGTCCGCGACATCCAGAGCCTGCCCGACGATGGGCATCTGTACGCCGCGCACGTCATCAACGATCTCTGGCGTCTCACCGATGGGAACGCGCTCGTGGTGACCGACGTCGGCCAGCACCAGATGTGGGAGGCGCAGTATTACAAGCACGATACGTCGCGGTCGCTCATCACGTCGGGGGGGCTTGGCACGATGGGATTCGCTCTTCCCGCCGCGATCGGCGCAAAAATCGCACGGCCCGATGCCGAAGTCTGGGTGGTGGCGGGCGACGGGGGTTTCCAGATGACCATGCCGGAGCTGGCGACCGCGGCGCAGGAGCAACTCGACATCAACGTGGCCATCATCAACAACGGATATCTCGGCATGGTCCGGCAATGGCAGGAGTTCTTCTACGACAAGCGCTACGCGGCGACGCCGCTTTCCGGCCCCGACTTCGTCAAGCTGGCCGAGGCGTTCGGGCTGTGGGCCACAGCCGTCACCAAGCGTTCCGAGGTCGTCGACGCTGTGAACACCGCGCGTCGACAGTCGCGCGCGGCGGTGATCGATTTCAGAGTCGAACAAGAAGACACCGTGTACCCCATGGTCCCGGCGGGAGCAGATTTGCACAAGATGATCCGCCGGCCGTCGCCGCTTGTCGAAACGGGAGCGGACTGAAATCAGGGCTCCAGGGCTCAGGGTTTAGGAAAACACCATGCTTCACACCTTCGTCGTCTACGTCGACAACAAGCCGGGCGTCTTGAATCGGGTGGCGTCTCTCTTCCGGCGCCGCGCCTTCAACATCGAGTCGCTGACAGTGGGCCATACGGAGGAAATCGGCGTCTCCCGTATGACCGTCGTCGTCGATACCGATGCGTACGGGGCTCGCCGGCTCGAGGCGAACTTGTACAAGCTCGTTCCCGTCAAGCGGGTCGACGACATCTCGGTGGCCCCGTCGATCGTCCGGGACCTGGCCCTCATCAAGGTGTCCGCCACTGGGGAAGCGCGGACCCACGTCATGCAGCTCGTCGATGTGTATCGTGCGCGCGTCGTTGACGTCGGCCCCGAATCACTGGTCATCGAAACCACGGGAACTGAGGATAAGATCGACAGCTTGTTGGAAGTCCTTCGCCCGTATGGGGTCATCGAGATGGTTCGGACGGGCCGTATAGCGATGGTTCGGGGGAACAGCAAAGTCACACGTACGGCCGAGCCGTTGTCGGGCGACCTGATCGCCGACGACGTCAGTAACTGTTCGGTCTGAGATTCAGCTGTCAACTTCCAGCCGCCAGCTTTCGGCAGCCGGTTTGTGACGTTCGTCGCTGAGGCGATGGTCGCAAGCTGAGAGCTGTGAAGAAATAGCGCCGGTGTAGCGCAGCCCTTCAGGGCTGCCCGAAGAAGCAGGCCTAAAAGGCCTGCGCTACACAATTTCTTCACAGGCTCTGAAAAAGTGCGAGTCAAAAGGCAAACACGGCATAGGTCGCCGATCCGCGCTGGCCGAAGCAGCCCGAGAGCCTGCGCACGCTTACCTGGAGCCTGAGAAGGAGACGAACAATGGCGACGATGTATTACGACGATGCCGCCGATCTGGCGCTAATCCGCGCCAAGAAGGTCGCCGTCGTGGGCTATGGATCGCAGGGTCACGCTCATGCGCTGAACCTTCGCGACAGCGGAGTCAGCGTTCGGGTCGGATTGCCGGCGACGAGCAAATCGCGCGACAAGGCTCGCGAAGCGGGCTTGACGGTCGGCAGCGTGGCGGACGTCACAAAGTGGGCCGACGTCATCATGATCCTGATCCCCGACACCGCGGCTCCCAAAGTCTACCGGGAAGAAATCGAGCCGAACCTGGCTGCGGGCAACCTGGTGTTGTTCGCGCACGGCTTCAATATCCGGTTTGGCACCATCGCCATTCGGCCGGATATCGACGTGGCCATGGTCGCTCCGAAGGCGCCTGGCCATCGGGTCCGCGAACTGTTCATGGAAGGCGCGGGCACTCCGGCGCTATTCGCCATTCATCAGGACGCGACGGGCCAGGCTCGCGCGCTCACGCTCTCGTATGCGAAGGGCATCGGTGTGACCCGCGCGGGTGTCATCGAGACGACGTTCGCGGAGGAGACCGAGACCGATCTGTTCGGCGAGCAGGCCGTCTTGTGCGGTGGTGTGAGCGCACTCATCAAAGCCGGGTTCCAGACGCTCGTCGACGCGGGCTATCAGCCAGAAGTCGCGTATTTCGAGTGCTTGCACGAGCTCAAGTTGATCGTCGACCTGATCTATCAAGGTGGCCTCGGATACATGAGGTACTCGGTCAGTGATACCGCGGAGCATGGCGACTACACCGGCGGCCCCAAGATTGTCACTGAGGAAACGCGCAAAGCCATGCAGACAATGCTCGCCGACATCCGCTCGGGCGAGTATGCCCGCGGTTGGATTGCGGAAAACGAGGCGGGTCGGCCATGGTTCAACAAACAGCGCCAGGCCGAGAGCGCGCTTGCCATCGAGGAGGTTGGCGCGAGGCTCCGAGCGCTGATGCCGTTCCTGAAGCCGGTCAAGATTCCCACGACGGTCTGAAGGCCGGGCGTGCTCGTCGGCTTGACCGCTAAAGGACACACGTAGTACAAATTGCAGACCTCGGGTGTTCCCGGGCCAGCACGTTTTCCCGTTACATGGACAAGCTCATCGAGCGCGAAACCGCGACTCGAAATCCGCTCATCGCTGCACCTGCGCTCGCTGTTCAGTTTTTCTTGATCCCGCTGACGGTCGTTGGGGTGACGGTCGTCCTGTATCTGGGATTCAGGTCGCTCGTTTCCGATCCTCGCTCGGCTCAGGATTACCTCAACGAGATTCGATACGGTGGTGAGGACCGGCAATGGCCTGCCGCGTATGAGCTCTCGCGGCTCATGGGCGACAAGCAAGTCCGCGCCGACCGCAGCCTGGCGCCCGCGTTGGTCAAGGCCTTCGACGAAGCAAAGGACGACGACCCTCGCGTGCGGAGGTACTTGGCGTTGGCCATCGGCCGCCTCGACCCGCCGCTACCGCCCGAGGCCATCGCGGTGTTGGCCAACTCGCTCGACGACCCCGAACGCCAATGGAATCCGGACTGGTTCTCACGACTCAACGGGTGGTCGGATATCGACATCAACGAAGCGCGGATCAGCACCATCTGGGCGCTCGGATCCTCGGGCGACCCCAGTGTCGTCGCCCGGTTGGAGCCTCTTTACAACTCCGCTGATGCGGGCATCCGCAAGATTGTGGTTTATGCTCTCGGGGCGCTCCCCGGAGACACCCAGATCGTGACGCTCCGTACGGCGCTCCAGGATTCTGCGCCCGACGTCAGGTGGAATGCGGCTGTCGCGCTAGCCAGACACGGTCGGACCGAAGGCCTCCCGGTCCTTCGTGAGATGATCGATCGTGCGCACGTCGAGCAGGTCGTCAAAAGGGACGTGCGGCAGGACTCGGATCGGGACCCGATCGCCGAAGTGATGATCAGCGGCCTCCGGGCGATCGCGTCGTTGAAAGACGCGTCGCTCAAGGGATCCCTCGAGACGCTTAGTCAACAGGATCGTAGCTTGAAGGTGCGGCAGGCCGCGCTCGAAGCGCTGAAAGAGATTGGATAGGTCATCAATGGGAATGAGGCCGCATGGCAGACGATACTAAGGAGACCACGTCGCCCGAGGGTGCGGATGCGCCGGCGGCCGCCACGCCTCCGGCAACGACCCCGGCGGTGAAGCCGGCGGCAGCTCCGGCAACTCCCGCCGCCGCCTCGGCGCCAGCGGCACACGCTCGCCCGGCACCGGCTCCACGACCTCCAACCGCGCCCATTCCCGACCTGGCCGGCAAGACGACCACCGTCGCGTCAGCAGGCGGGGCCGCGGCGGCAGCCAGGCCCGCGGCCAAGGCGGCTGCGGCGGCAGCTGGACGGGATCCCGACGATGCTTCTCCGCTTCTGACGCGCCGGGCTTGGATCGGGCTTGCATGGGGTGCGTTCTCCGCGGCATCCGCAGCCGCACTCGCGGCAACCGGCCGATTCATGTTTCCGAACGTGCTGAATGAGCCGCCGCAGCAGTTCAAGGCCGGGTTCCCGAACGAGTACGGGATGGGCGTCGACGAGCGATGGAAGGACAAGTTCGGTGTCTGGCTCGTGCGGACTCCGGAGGATGTTGTTCAGGGCGCCAGCGGCTTCTACGCGTTGATCAGCACCTGCACGCACCTCGGGTGCACGCCGAACTACCTGTCAGCCGAAAGCAAGTTCAAGTGTCCGTGTCATGGCAGCGGGTTTCGGCTGTCTGGCATCAACTTCGAAGGACCGGCCCCTCGTCCGCTCGAGCGCGCGCGCGTGGTTTTGGCGGACGATGGACAGCTCCTGGTGGATAAGAGCCGGCACTTCCAACAGGAACTGGGGCAATGGTTGGATCCCGAATCGTTTCTCAAGGTGTGACACGGCAGCTGGGGGGTTGTGAAGATATCGCGTGAGGTAGCGCACCCCTTCAGGGCTGCCCGGCGAACCAGGCCTGAAGGCCTGCGCTACAGCGATTCTTTACAGCCGTGAGAGCAGCGCTGAGAACTGAAAGCTGAGAACTGAAAGCTGAGAGCTGGAAGCTGGAAACTGAGATATGGCCGAGACAAAGACCGTTGAACCCAAAGAAGGGGCACTCGTCAGGTTCTGGAATTGGCTGACCGAGACGCAGGCCTGGACATCGATTTTCCGGCACGGCCGGCCGACGAGCGACCGCAACCGCGTGCTGGTGATGCTGACGAACGTCTTCCTGCATCTTCATCCCGTTCGGATTCGGAAGTCGGGCGTGAAGTTGCGTTACACCTGGTGCATGGGTGGCCTCAGCTTCTTCTTGTTCCTCTCGTTGACGCTGACCGGACTGCTGCTGATGTTCTACTACCGGCCGACACTGGAGTACGCCTACACCGACATCGTCGGCCTCCGCGAGCACGTCCCGCTCGGAATCATGCGCGAGATGCACCGATGGGGCGCTCATGCGATGGTCATCACGGTCTGGCTGCACATGTTCCGCGTGTTCATGACCGGTTCTTACAAGCCGCCGCGGGAGTTCAATTGGTCGGTCGGTGTCGTGATGCTCGTGCTGACGTTGCTGCTGTCGTTCACCGGGTATCTCTTGCCGTGGGATCAATTGGCGATTTGGGCCATCACGGTGGGATCGAACATGGCGCGCGCAACGCCGTTCCTGGGCCACGAGGGGCCGGGGGCGTCGCTGCTCCGACTGGGCGATGTGCCGCTGATTCATGCACAAGACGATGCCCGCTTCGCGCTGCTCGGTGGAACGTTCGTCGGGGAAGGGGCGCTGTTGCGGTTCTACGTGTTGCACTGTGTCGGCCTGCCGCTGGCGATCGCCGTGCTGATGGCGGTGCATTTCTGGCGTGTCAGGAAGGACGGAGGAATTTCGGGACCGCTCTAAAGATATTGACAATTGACAAGGGACAATTGACAACGCGGCTTCGCCACATGATGCGTTCAGGGGTTGCCTTGTCGTCTGCAATCGCTTTGTCAATTGTGAATTGTCAATTGTAAATTCCCGGAGGGATTGTGGCGTTCGTCAAAAGCATCTTCAACGCAGTGGCCGACCCGCGGCTGTTCTTCGTTCTCGCGGTCGCGTCGCTCGCCGTGCTGTTGTGGAAGCGCGAGAAGATCGCGTCGAACATGTTCGCGTACGGGCTGTTCGGTCTGCTGTTCGTCTTCTTCGCATTCGGGTCGTTCGACGCAAACTTCCGGCTGATCGTCACCAAGCCCGACAACGTTCCGATCGTCGGCCTGATCTTTCTGCTCGTGTTCTTTGTCTGGTACTCGATTCGAGAGGCGGTTCTCAACGATCGGCGAATCGCGGCGGGTCAGGGCCCGGTGGAGAAGGCGGAGTCCGATCGCGTCTGGGTGTGGCCGGATCTCGTCTACACGGAGCTCATCTCGCTGATCGTCTGTTCCGTGGTCTTGATTGTCTGGTCGATCTTTCTGAAGGCTCCCCTCGAGCAGCCCGCAAACCCGGCCAACACGCCCAATCCCTCCAAGGCGCCGTGGTACTTCCTGGGCCTGCAGGAAATGCTGGTCTACTTCGATCCATGGCTCGCCGGTGTCGTACTGCCCGGGTTGATCATCGTCGGGCTTATCTGTATTCCGTACGTCGATCGAAACCCGAAGGGCAACGGCTACTACACCTTCAAGGAGCGCAAGGCGGAAATCGTCATTTTCCTGTTCGGGTTTGCCGTGCTCTGGGCGTCGTTGATCGTGCTCGGGACGTTCTTGCGGGGGCCGAACTGGAATTTCTTCGGACCCTTCGAGTTCTGGGACATTCACAAGCTCGAGGCACTGACGAACGTCAACCTTGCCGACTATCTCTGGGTCCGGGCCCTGGGCACCGGAGTGCCCACGCAGTGGTACATCCGCGAAATCCCTGGCATACTGATCGTGCTGTTCTACGTGTTCGCCCTTCCCGTTCTGCTGGCAAAGTCGTGGTTCAAAGGCTATTACGAGAAGCTCGGTCCGCCGCGCTACTACGTGTCGGTGTTCCTCTTCCTGATGATGATGTCGCTGCCGATCAAGATGCTCGCGCGGTGGTTGTTCAACCTGAAGTACGTCGTGGCAATCCCGGAATTTTTCTTTAACATCTAGGCGAGGCTGCGCCAGATAGCAAAGACAAAACTGTGAACCTCAGGGCGTCGTTACATCATGGCTGAAAAGAAGGGCGTCGGGCACGCTTACAACATCGACTTTCTCAACGTCGTGTTCGCGGCGTCGAGTGTGTTTCTCCTCCTGTCGGTCGTCTGGATGGTCTGGGACGATTTCGACCGGGACTGGAAGAACACGCAGCGACGGTTCGCGCAGCTGCAGTACGAGGTCACGCAGGCGCAGTATCAACAGGCGTCTCAGGCGGTCGATCGCAGTAAGTCGCAGCAGCTGGAGGCCGAGCTCAATGCGGCACGAAAGAATGTCGAGACCAACCAACAGAAGGTCGAAGAGCTGCAAGCGAAGGTCGACGAGATCAGCAACCGCCTGTACCGATTGACGCAAGAGTTCCAGTTCGCCAAGGCGACCTACGACGTCGACAAGTACGACTTCGAATCCACTCGAGCCGCGGGCTTGAGCAGTGCTGAGGCGAAGGGCCAGGCGGTCGCCGCGGCGCTGAAACGTCTGACCGAGTTGGATCTTCAAGTCCAGGCAACGACGGCGGAGCGGGTGGCCGCGCAGAAGGAGTTGGGCCAGTACACCGGGCAGGTGGCGACAATCACCGGACAGATCGCCGACATGCGCACCGAGCAGACGCGCTTGCAGAAGCAGGTCGCCACGCTTGCTCCGAGCGTCACCAAGGACTACTTCCGAAACGCTCCGCTGCTCGACTTCATGGCGCCGACGCTCAAGATCCAACAGATCATCCTTCCGAACGTCGTCGACGACGTGAACTTCATCCGCGTACCCAAGATGGATCGGTGCCAGACCTGCCACCTGGCGATTGATAAGAAAGGATTCGAGAAATATCCGCAGCCTTTTACGACACATTCCAATTTGTCGACCTATCTCGGCGGCGACTCGCCGCACCCGATCGACCGGGTCGGTTGCACCGTGTGTCACGAGGGGATGGGGCAGTCGGTCAGCTTCAGAGACGCTGCGCATACACCGACAGGGCAGGAGCAGACCGAGGAATGGGAGCACAACCACGGGTGGGAGGAGCCGCATCTCTGGGACTACCCGATGCTTCCAACCAAGCTGACGGAAGCCTCGTGCGCGAAGTGCCACAAGCAGCAGGTGTACATTCCCAAAGCCGAGAACCTCAATCTCGCTTATGCCACCTACGAGCGTGCCGGATGCTACGCCTGCCACAAGACTCGCGGTTTCGAGGATCTGAGGAAGCCCGGCCCGATTCTCACGAAGATCGACTCGAAGCTGACTCCGGACTGGGTGAAGACGTGGATTCGCAATCCGAGGGCCGTGAAGCCCGCAACGTGGATGCCTCGAGTCTGGTACAACTCGAACTCCAGCTCGGAACAGGACGCCGTCCGGAACGAAATCGAGATCAACGCGGTTGTGGCGTATCTCTTCGCCAACAGCGAGCGGCACGAGCTGGCAGTCAAGAATCCGCCGCGCGGCGATGGCAAGAGCGGCGAGCAGATCGTCAAGGCCATCGGCTGTCTGGGTTGCCACGTCGTTGGCGAAGGTACGCGCGAGGCAGCCGGGCCGCGTCGGACATTCGGTCAGCCGCTGGAAAACATCGGCAACAAGACGACCTATGAATGGGTCTTCAACTGGGTTCGGGATCCGAAGCACTACAACCCGAGCACGTACATGCCCGATCTGCGGCTGACGGATCAGCAGGCAGCCGACGTCGCCACCTACTTGATGACGCTGAAGTCCCCGGGTGGGGATGCGGCCAAAGCCACGTTCACCGACAAGGATCTCGACGACGTGCTGCTCGACTATTACAAGGCCACGATGCCCTTCGAAGAGGCAAAAACGCAGGTGGCCAAGCTCGAGCCGCAGATGAAGCAGGCCGCCCTGGGACAGCGCGTGATCAGTCGCTACGGCTGCTTCAGTTGCCACGACATCAAGGGATTCGAGAAGGCCCAGTCGATTGGCACGGATCTGTCGGAAGAGGGCAGCAAGCTCGTCACACGCCTGGACTTCGCGTTCATCAACGACATTCCGCACACGTCAAAGATTGGCTGGTTCCGAAAGAAGCTCCAGGATCCACGCGTCTTCGACCGCGGACGCGCGCTTCAACCCGACGAGAAGCTGCGGATGCCGAATTTCGATTTTACGGAGACCGAGGTCGAGCATCTGGTCACCGCGATCATGAGCTTCCAGCGCGATATTCAGCCGGAGGCCGCACTGCAGCCACGGTCTGCGAAGAACGACGCGCTCGTTGCGGGCCGGGCGCTGGTGCACCGCCGCAACTGTGTCGGTTGCCACGTGATCGAGGGCGATGGAGGCGATTTGGTCAAGCTCGTGGCCGATCCGTCCCTCGGGCCTCCAATGTTGACGCCGGAAGGCGCGCGCGTCCAGCCCGATTGGCTGTACGCATTCCTGCGCGGCCCGATCACCATACGGCCGTGGCTGGACGTTCGCATGCCCACATTCAACCTGAACGATCCCAACCTGAACGGCGTCATTCGATACTTTGGCGCAGTGTCGAATACCATCGGACCATTTCAGACTCACGAGATTGTCCGCGCCTCGAACACCGACGCGATCGGCAAGCAGTTGTTCGAGACGTTGAAATGCCAGCAGTGTCACGTGCTCGGCGCCGTTCCCAAGGATCAGCCGACGGCCAATTTGGCGCCGGACCTGCGCATGTCGTCCGATCGACTGCAGCCGGATTGGATCCTGGAGTGGCTCCGAAGGCCGTCCGACATTCTTCCAGGCACGCGAATGCCGGCGTTCTGGCCCGAGCATCCCAAGTCGCCCTTTCCGCAGTTCAACGGGGACGCGGAAGCACAAATCGTCGCGATCCGCGATCATTTGTTGACGTTCAAGGGTGGTCCGACACCGCGCAGAAACGGGACGGCCGCTGTGAGCGCGAACTGATCGCGGCCCTCAAGTAGGCCAGGTCACCTGGCCTACCTGACCCACCCGGCCGACTTGACTCGCTATAATCGTCCGAATGCTTCGGCCGTTTCGCGGGCTCTTTCCACGCGTTCATCCGACTGCCTTCATCGACGACAGCGCACAAGTGATCGGCGACGTTGAAATCGGCGAGGAAAGCAGTGTGTGGATGTCGGTGGTGATTCGTGGGGACGTGCACCGCATCCGCGTGGGCCGGCGCACCAACGTGCAGGATGGCACTGTCGTGCACGTGATGAACAGAACGCATCCCACGACGATCGGCGACAACGTCACCGTCGGACACGCCGCGATTCTGCACGGATGCACGATCGAAGACCAATGCCTGATTGGCATGGGCGCCATTCTGCTGAATGGCTCTCACGTCGGCACTGGCTCGATCGTCGCCGCGGGGACGCTGGTCGTCGAGGACATGATCGTGCCGCCGGGGTCGCTGGTCATGGGCAGCCCGGCGCGGGTCAAGCGGCAGCTCACCGTCGCCGAAGTGGAGGACATCCAGGCGTACGCCGACCGTTACGTGGGTTACCGCTTGGATTACATGGGCAGGTAAGGGCGGGTAAGGCAGGTAGGGCGGGTAGGAGGCGCCTGCCACCCTGCCGAGAAGGTCAGCTCAATCATCGATGGTAGCGGTGGGTCTTGAGACCCGCCCGGGAAGCGCCGTGTCAACGAAGCCACCTGCGGGAACTCGCGATTTTTTGCCTGCCGACGTTCGCCGACGCGAACACGTAATCGGCGTAGTGCGTAACGTCTACGAACGGTACGGATTCGAGCCTCTTGAAACGCCGGCCTTCGAAAATATCGAAACGCTTCTCGGAAAATACGGTGACGAAGGCAACAAGCTCATTTTCAAGATTCTCCGACGTGGTGAGCACGAAGCACGCGGCGAAGCGGATCTTGCGCTGCGCTACGATTCTCACGGTCCCGCTGGCCCGAGTTGTGGCCCAATATCAGAACGAGCTCCCGAGGTTTTTCAGGCGCTACCAAATTCAGCCCGTATGGCGGGCAGACCGTCCGGCCAAAGGCCGCTTCCGCGAGTTCTTTCAGTGTGATATCGACACTCTCGGAACGAAGTCGCCTGTCGTTGAGGTCGAGCAATTGACCGCGGTGACCGAGGTCCTCACGAAGCTTGGATTCAAAGACTTCCGTATCCGCATCAATCACCGACAAGTGCTCGCGGCGTTACTCACGAACACCGGAGTCAGCGCCGAGCAACAGGCGGGCGCCCTCGTCGAATTGGACAAACTCGACAAAATCGGCTGGGACGGCGTGGCAAAGGCGTTGACCGAACGCGGGGTGACCGAAGACAGTTGCAATCGACTTCACAATTGGATCGGGGCCGCCCAGCCGGGTGATTGGCTCGACTGGCTGGAACAACAGTTCCCCATCCTGGACGCGCCGGCACGTGCCGGCTTCGACAACCTTCGGGACATCAAGAGACTTCTGGAGGATTCGGCGGCGGCTGAAAGACTTCGCATTGATCCGAGCCTCGCACGCGGCCTTTCGTACTATACAGGCGCGATCATGGAAATCGCTGTGCCGGATCTGCCGGGCAGTCTCGGCGGCGGGGGTCGCTACGACGACCTGATTGGCATGTTCCTCGGTCGGAACGTTCCCGCCTGCGGCTTTTCGCTGGGCCTCGAGCGCATCATCGTCGTCATGACGGAGCGCAACATGTTTCCCCCGGCGGTGGCCCGCCCGCCCACCCAGGTAATGGTGACATTCATGACTGAAGATCTGAGGGCGGATGCGTTGAAATTGGCGGCGGAGCTCCGGGCGGAAGAGCTGAGCGTCGAGATTTTTCCCGACCCAAGCCGCAAGTTGGAAAAGCCATTGAAGTACGCGCGAGAACGGTCAGTGTCCGTCCTGGCCATCCTGGGCGAAGACGAGCGTGCGCGGGGTGAAGTGTCGGTTAAGGATCTTCGAGACAGGCATCAAGAGAGTCCCGCGCGCGCGGCCGTCGTGGCTTGGATCTCGAATCGGTTGTCCAATGGCACTCTGCAAGCACCGAAGCACCCTAGCACCGAAGCACCCTAGCGCCGGCGCGCCTGCATTTTCTTATGGCTGAACAACTCGGAGAGCTGAACCGCACCCACACCTGCGGAGCGCTTCGTCCTCTGGATGTGGGCTCCGAGGCAATTCTCCTGGGGTGGGTGCACCGCATCAGGGACTTGGGTGGTGTCATCTTCGTCGATGTGCGCGACCGCACGGGGGTCTCGCAGGTCGTGGTCCGCGACGACGAGACGCTGTTGGCCGCCGCCAAGCGCCTGCGGTCTGAATATGTCGTCGCCATGAAGGGCGTCGTCCAGCGCCGATCGGAAGACACGATCAATCCGAAGCTGCCGACCGGCGAAGTGGAAGTGCTCGCGCGGGAGATTCGCGTGCTGAACGAGGCGAAGACGCCTCCCTTTACGATCGCGGACGATACCGCCGTTTCGGAAGAGATTCGCCTGCGCACCCGATATCTCGACCTGCGTCGGGCCCGGATGCAGCAGAACATCGGGATGCGGCACCGCGTTGCGCTGGCCATTCGGAACTATCTCGATTCTCAAGGGTTCTGGGAGATCGAGACGCCGATTCTGACGAAACCGACGCCGGAAGGGGCTCGCGACTATCTCGTCCCGAGTCGCGTGCATCCCGGCGAGTTTTACGCCTTGCCTCAATCCCCGCAGATCTTCAAGCAGATCTTGATGGTGGCGGGCATGGATCGGTACTTCCAGATCGCCCGGTGCTTTCGTGATGAAGACTTGCGCGCCGATCGCCAGCCCGAGTTCACACAGGTCGACATCGAGATGTCGTTTGCGCGACCGGAGATGATCTTTGCGCTCGTCGAGCCAATGCTGCAGGTCGCGTTTCGTCAGATCGGCGTAGAAGTCCAGGCTCCGTTTCGTCGCATGCCATACGCGGAGGCAATCGCGCGTTACGGATCGGACAAGCCCGACCTGCGTTGTGCGCTCGAGATCGAAGATTTCTCCGATGTGTTTCGTGAGTCTGGGTTCCGAATCTTCGCCGAGGTCGTGGCGAAGGGAGGGGCGGTTCGAGGATTCATGGTCCCTGGTGGAAATCGCTTCACCCGCAGTCAGCTGGACGTGCTGGTCGACCGCGCGAAGGAAATCGGCTTCAGTGGCCTCATCTGGGTCAGACCAGGCGAGCCGCCATTGAGCGCCGTCAAAGCGATTGCCGAGCCGCACCTTCGTGCCGCGCTCTCCCGGGTGCGCGCCGGCAACGACGATCTGTTGCTGCTTGCGGCCGGGCCGCCTGATGCGACGTCGATGCTCCTCGGTCAGCTTCGGCTCGAGATGGCAAAAAGGGAAAATCTGATTCGGGCCGATGCCTGGGAGTTTGCCTGGATTGTCGAGTTCCCTCTCCTTGAATGGCATGCCGACGATGGACGCTGGTACTCCGTGAACCATCCGTTCACGGCGCCAATGGACGAAGATCTACCGCTGCTGGATACCGATCCGGGGCGGGTCCGAGCCAAAGCCTACGACGTGGTTCTCAACGGGTGGGAGTTGGGTGGCGGCAGCATCCGTATTCACGACATGGCCCTTCAGCATCGCGTGTTCACGAAGCTTCTCGGAATCGGTGAAGAGGAGGCGAGACACCGATTCGGGTTCTTCCTGGATGCGCTGGAGTACGGCACTCCGCCGCATGGGGGCATCGCGCTCGGCCTCGATCGAATGGTCGCGCTCCTGGCCGGTGAACCCTCCATTCGCGACGCCATGGCGTTCCCGAAGACCGCCGCCGCCGAAGACCTCATGGCCGGCGCACCGACGACAGTCGATCCCCGCCAGATCCGCGAGCTCCACCTGAAAATCCAAAGGTAGGAAGATTTCAGGTAAGCTTGGTGTTGTATGCGCGGTGGCGATGGACTACAATATCGATGTTAAGTCTTTGCAACACAATAAGATAGACGCATATAGACAGCACTGAAAGGAGCCACCGGCAGCCCGCCCATCAATGAAACGTATTACCGTCCCCGAAGAGGGGATTGAAACGCTGTTCGGCTCCTACGACGAGAATCTGAAGCACCTCGAATCGCTCTTCAACGTCCGTATCCGCACGCATGGTCACGAACTCCTCGTGGACGGCGATCCCCCAGACCTGGAGAAAATCGATCGCATTGTCGGTCAGCTATCTTCGCTGATGCGGGACGGCTTCAAGTTGTCGAATGCCGATGTGAAGACCGCGGCAGCGCTCCTGACGCAGGACGAATCAGTCGATCTGCGCGATCACTTTTTGAAGGGGAGTCTAACCGCCGCGGGGCGACGGCGCGTTGCGCCGAAGACGATTACCCAGCGGCGGTACCTCGAAGCCATCGAGCAGAACGACATCGTGTTTGGCATCGGCCCGGCCGGGACGGGCAAAACGTACCTGGCGATGGCGCAAGCCGTGGCTTTTCTGGCGGCCAAGAAGGTCAGTCGGATCATTCTCGCCCGCCCCGCGGTGGAGGCTGGCGAAAAGCTGGGCTTCCTGCCGGGCGACTTGCAGGAAAAGGTGAATCCCTACCTGAGACCGCTTTACGATGCGCTCTACGACATGCTGGATGTCGAGCGGGTCGGGCGATACATCGAGCGCGGGACCATCGAAATCGCGCCAATCGCGTTCATGCGCGGGCGGACGCTGAACGACTCGTTCGTGATCCTCGACGAGGCGCAGAATACGACATCGGAACAGATGAAGATGTTCCTGACACGCCTCGGATTTGGTTCGAAAGCCGTGATCACCGGCGACATCACGCAGATCGATCTACCAAGCGGTCGACCGTCAGGCCTCGTGGAGGCCATGAAGGTCGTCGGCGGCGTCGACGGCATCGCGTTCATCCGGTTCGACGAGCGGGACGTGGTCCGGCACAAGCTGGTGCAGCAGATCGTCAGGGCCTACGAAGCCTATTCGAATGGCAACGGGCGCTCTCCGGTCGGCGTAACCGAGAACACCCGCGTCGAGCCTTCCTCGGTGGTACGCCAGGGGCAGAGCGATCCCGAGGCGATCCGGGGTGTGGGCAGCTCAGGAAGGCACGAGTCGTTCGGAAGCCGGCCTTCGGCAAGCCCAGAGCGCGGCGAGCCTGTCGAACCAGGACGTGGTGAGCCTGTCGAACCACGCGGGTCGTCATAATCGCATGGCTCCAGAAGGGCAACGTGTGCGGCTTCGTGTCCTCGTCAGCGACGAACGAGGGCGCACGGATGCCGCACCCGGACTTGGCCGATGGCTTGCGCGGATTGCGCCTTCCCGAGCTCGTGGAACCGTCGCCGTCGCGGTCGTGAGCGACACGCGTATCCGCGAGCTGAATCGCCGCTATCGCGGCTACGATTCCGCGACCGATGTTCTCAGTTTTCCGGCGGTCGCCGCTGCTGTCGGCCCTGCCCGGCCTGCGATAAACGGCTTCTGGCTGGGCGACATCGTGATCGGCCGCGGCATCGCGAGACGCCAGGCGCGCGCCGCCGGTCATTCCGAGCGCACCGAGCTTCGTGTTCTGGCTTTGCACGGTCTCCTGCACCTGCTCGGTTACGATCACGAGCGCGACGGCGGTCGGATGAGGCACGTCGAGCGACGACTGCGCCGCAAAGGAGGCCTTCCCGAAGGGCTCATCGAGCGCCGTCGAGGAGGAGCTGACAGGGCACGGCGGTCGGGTACTACCGTGGGCAAGCGATGACGCCCCTTTTCATCTTTCTCCTGGCTTGTGCGGCCGTGTACCTCGGCACGATCGAGGCGGCATTCAGCGCCTTGATGCGGCTCTCTCTCCGATTGATAGCCGAGCGCAGCGACCGACCGGGGGCACTCGGTGCCTTTCTGGACAATCCCTTGCTGCTGTTCGTGCCGGTCCGGTTTCTCCTGGGTGTGGTGATCGTCACGGCGACGGCGCTCCTGGGGCGGGCCATCGGCGTCCAGGGGGCGCATACGGTGACCGTCGTCGTGCTCGGCGTCGTGACGTTCGTCGTCGTGTGTGAGCTCCTGGTTCCTCTCGCGATCGTGCGCCGGCATCCGGAGCGCGTGCTCGAGCTTCTGCTGCCGTCGTTTACTCCCGTTGCCAGAGCCCTTCGGCCAATATCGCAATGGATTGCGAAGGTCATCGCCGCGGTCATGAGGCGTGAGCAGCCCGGATCGACGCCGCCCCCGGTTGTGGCGACCGAAGAAGCGAAAGAGGTGCCCCAGGTCTACAACGCCGACGTGGAGTCTGACGGACTGATTCGAGGCGAAGAGCGCCGTCTGTTGCAGAGCATCGTGGACTTCGGCAATACCCTGGTCCGCGAGGTGATGACGCCACGACCCGACATCGTCGCCATCCGCGAGGATGCGACGATTGGCATGCTGCGCGAGCTGTTTCGCGAGCAGGAGTACTCGCGTTTTCCGGTCTACAAAGGCAGCCTTGATAACATCGCCGGCTTCGTGTTCATCAAAGACCTGGTTCTCCTGGATGCTCGAGAGGACGACAAGCCGATCCGCGGACTCATTCGGCCGGCTCTGGTCGTGCCTGAGACGAAGCTCGTTCCGGAGCTGTTGAAACAGTTTCAAGGACAGCAGGCTCAATGTGCGATCGTCGTCGACGAGTATGGAGGAACGGCCGGCCTGGTCACGATTGAGGATCTGCTCGAGGAGATTGTCGGTGAGATTCGCGACGAGTACGACGTGGAGTCTGAACCGGTCGTCGACGAAGGCAATGGCCAGTTTGTGTTCAGTGGTAGGGTCGACATCGACGAAGTGGTGCAGCGGCTGAACGTTCAGATCGAACGTGAAGGATTCGAAACCGTCGGCGGGTATCTGATGTCGCACTTGGGACGGGTGCCGGCCGTGGGTGAACGATTCGACGTCGACGGTCTCTCTGTCGAGGTCCTCGACGCCGAACGTCGGCGGGTTACGAAAGTCAGAATCACGCGGCAAGAAGCTCCTCAGCACGTCGAAGAGTCATCGACGCGGTGATCCTCAGACATCAGCGCGCGCTCCTGGCCGCGCACGGCGCGCTTGCCTCCCTCGACAAAGCTGGCTGTCGCTTCAGCGGAGGCGGGGCTTGGGGGGCTCCGCCGCTCGACTGCGCTCGGGGCGCCCTGAGCAGGAGTCGAAGGGCGCGAGCGACCGAGCCGCGGCCCGGAACTGAGTCCCGGCCTAATTGACATGAAGTGCGGCTTCGTCTCACTCATCGGACGGCCGAATGCGGGCAAGTCGACGTTGCTGAATCGGCTGGTCGGTGCCAAGCTCGCCATCGTCTCGGACAAGCCTCAGACCACGAGGACGAGAATTTTGGGCGTCCGCAATTATCCAGATGCGCAGGCTGTGTTTCTGGACACTCCTGGCATCCACCGTCCGCTGCATCGGTTGAACGTCCGGATGGTCGATACGGCGGTCGAGACGATACGAGAGGTCGACGTGTTGGGATTGGTCGTGGACGCGAGCGAGCGACTGGGGAAGGGCGACCACTTCGTCCTGGATCTTGTGAAGCACGCTCCGGCGCCAGTGTTTCTGATTCTGAACAAGATCGATCGAATCAAGAAGGTAAGGCTGCTTCCCATGATCGGCGAGTATTCGACCATGGCGCGTTTTGCGGAGATCGTCCCGATTTCGGCGTCAACCGGCGACAACGTCGACCGGCTTGAACGGGCCCTGATCGAGTGGTTGCCGGAAGGCGAGCGCCTCTATCCCCTCGACTACCTCACCGACCAGCCGGAACGCGTTCTGGCCGCCGAAATCGTCCGCGAAAAACTGCTGCAATTTACGCACGCTGAACTCCCGTTCGCCAGTGCAGTCATTCTCGATCGGTTCGAGGAGCCCGGCGCAGATGCAGACAGCGATAGGCCGCCGATCCTGCGGCTGTACTGCACGATCGTGGTCGATCGCGAGTCGCAGAAACCGATCGTACTCGGCCGGGGCGGCGAGATGATCAAGCGAATCGGCACCGCGGCGCGCCAGGAGCTCGAGGAGTTTTTTGGCGTCCGCGTCTTCCTCGATCTGCACGTCAAGGTCCGGGCCGAGTGGAGGGAGGACGAGCGAGTGCTCGGGCAGATCGGGGTCGGTCAGGACCATCGGCGCGGCAAATGACACGCCAGCGAATGCGGTGCCGTCTCGCGACCTGTGATAGTTTGAATGCTCGGCTTCCGGCATGCCGCTCTACACCAGCGACGCATTAATCCTGCGATCGTACAAGCTCGGTGAATCGGATCGCATCGTCGTGTTCCTCACGCGCGATCGAGGCAAGAAGCGCGGCGTGGCGAGAAACGCGCGTCAGAGCCGGAGGCGTTTCGGAGGCGCGTTGGAGCCGCTGACATGCGGCCGCGTCGCGTACATGGAGCGCGAACGGCGCGATCTGGTCAGGCTCGACTACGTCGAGCCGACGCGGTCGCCGCTGTCGGCAACCGACGGCGAAGCGCTCGGCTATGTGGGGTATTTCGCCGAATTGATCGACGAGTGGGCTCCGGAGGCCGATCCGAACGAACCGCTGTTCCGGCTTGGCGCATCGGTGGTGGACGCGATGGCGGTCGGCGTCCCGATCGAACGGCTTGCCCGCTATTTCGAATACTGGCTGTTGCGGCTGCAGGGCGTCTACGAGGCCGACGAACGAGCGTCGCTCGAGGCGAGGGCGTTCCTGGCCGCTGCACGCACCAGCAGCCCGTTCATGCTCCGCGATCTGGCGGTTCCGGCGGGTGCGCTGCGCGAGATTGAGGTGATGCATCAAACGCTGATCTCGAAGCACCTGGAGAAGGAGCTCAGGTCGGTTCGTGTGTTGAGAGAGATGCGAAGATAAACCGTGACGTTTCAAGACCTGATTCTCAAGCTGTCCGAGTACTGGGCATCGCACGGGTGCACGCTCCAGCAGCCGCTCGACATCGAGGTTGGCGCTGGCACGATGCATCCTGAAACCTTTCTTCGCGTCCTTGGACCGGCGCACTGGAACGTGGCGTACGTCCAGCCGGCCCGGCGTCCCGCGGATGGCCGCTTCGGCGAGAACCCCAATCGATTGTTCAAGCACTATCAGTTTCAGGTGATTCTCAAGCCGGCGCCAGACGAAGTGCAGCAACTGTATCTGGAAAGCCTCGAAGCGTGCGGCATCAATCTTCGGCAGCACGACATCCGGTTCGAAGAGGACAACTGGGAGTCGCCGACGCTTGGTGCGTGGGGCATCGGCTGGCAGGTCATGTTCGACGGCATGGAAATCTCGCAGTTCACGTACTTCCAGCAGGCTGGGGGCATCGAGCTGGCGCCGATAGCGGCAGAGCTCACGTACGGACCGGAACGGATCGCAATGGTCTTGCAGCGCGTCGACAGCATCTTCGACCTCGAATGGAGTCCGGGCGTGAGCTATCGCGAGGTGCGGCACCGCGAGGAGGTCGAACAGTCAAAGTACGTGTTCGGCCAGGTCGATCTCCCGCCCGGTGAGTTTGCGGCCTTCCATCGTGATCTATTCGAGCGCCATTATCAGTTCGCCCTGGCGCTCCTGCGTTCGGCGTTGATCGGGCCGGCGCTCGAACACTGCCTGAAGTGCTCGCATCTCTTCAACATCCTCGACGCAAGCAACAGCATCGGGGTGACCGAGCGGACGGCCTACATTCTCCGGGTTCGAGAGCTCGCCGTCGGCATTGCGAAGGCCTACGTCCAGGAGCCGCAGCCGAAAGAGTTGGTGTGACGTGGACCGCGAACTGCTCCTCGAAATCGGATGCGAAGAGCTGCCGGCCCAGTGGCTGCCGGACCTCACGCACCAGATCGGCGAGGCCGTTCATGGTCAGCTCGAGACGCATCGGCTCTCGCCGGAGGCGCCGACGGAGACATTCAGCACGCCGCGGCGACTCACTGTACGTGCCCGCGTGCCGGAACGGCAGGAGGATCTCGAAGAGCTCATCAACGGTCCACCGGTTTCTGCGAGCTTCAAACCCGATGGCACCCCGACGCCGGCAGCCACCGGCTTTGCGGCCAGGCACAGCGTCGATGTATCGACGCTCGAACGTGTCGCGACGCAAAAGGGCGAGTATCTCGCCTTCCGAAGGCATCAACGGGGCAAGGCAACGGTTGACGTTCTGCCTGACGTTCTCGCGGGAACCTTGCGGGCGCTGACATTCCCCAAGGCGATGCGTTGGGACGCCGCGCTCGACGACGGTCGGGGCGAGCTGCTTTTTGGCCGGCCGATTCGCTGGATCCTGTATCTCTATGGCGGCCGGGTCGTGCCTTTCACGATCCTGCGCGCCTCGGCCGCGCGGACAGGACAGGTTCAGGACGTCGTGTCAGCTGCCGTGACGTATGGCCATCGCTTCCTCACGACGAGCGGTCGCGCCGGCCGTGCCATCAAAGTGCGAAGCTTCGACGAGTATCGAACCCGGCTGCTCGAAAACTTCGTCATCCTCGAGCGGGGCGAACGACACGACAAGATCGCGCGGGAGCTGGACGCGAAAGCGCTTCGCCTGAAGGCCCGAGTCAGTCGCACCGTTCATACCGACTCCGAGCTCCTCGAGGAGGTTCCCGATTTGGTGGAGTACCCCTCCGTCATTGCGGGCACCTTTGCGCCAGAATTCACGGAGGTGCTTCCGGATGAAGTGCTGACGACGACGCTGATTCACCATCAGCACTACTTTCCGGTGGAGGACGAGGACGGAAAGCTCAAGCCTGCCTTTCTTGCGGTCATCAATACTGAACCCGACAACGAACGGACGATCGCGCGCAACGCCGAGCGAGTCGTGACGGCACGGTTGCGGGACGCCATGTTCTTCTGGAACACGGATCGGCGAACCCGTCTCGAGTCGCGCATCGACAGATTGTCGACGGTGTTGTTTCACAAGAAGCTGGGAACGTACAAAGAGAAGGCCGAGCGTGTCGCTCGTCTGGCAGGTTGGATCGCACGCCATTCGCTTGGTGCCTCCGAAGAGATCGCGGAGCACGCTGCAACGGCGGGGCGACTGGCCAAGGCGGACCTGACGACCGACATGGTTCGCGAGTTCACCGAACTCCAAGGCACGATGGGCGGCATCTATGCGCGCGAGGAGGGGCTTCCCGAAGAGGTCTGGAGGGCCATTTACTTCCACTACCTCCCGGTCGGCGTCGACGCCGACGCGCGTCCCACGCGGGCGCAGCTCGGAAAGGCGGCAGTGACATGGGCCGCGGTGTCGCTGGCCGACAAGCTGGATACCATCGTCGGTCTCTTTGCGGCCGGCGAAAGGCCCACTGGCTCAAGGGACCCGCTCGGGCTGCGTCGGGCCGCGCAGGCCGTCGTGAAGATTCTCGCGGATTTGCCGCGAACCGTCAGATCCGGGGAGGGTGTGCGAATCGGAGAACTGGTCGCAGAAGCATATGCAGGCTTCGAGGGTCAGCACCTGCGTGCAGCCGACGACTGGAAGCAACAGCTCGGCATCTTCTTCTCCGAACGGACGCGGCACTTGCTGGAGGCGCGCGGTGCGGCATACGACGAGATCAACGCCACCGTCGGTCTCGAAACCGGTCTTGACGACTTGGATCCGCTGCGGGTGCGACTACGAGCCGAGGCCGTCGCGGACGCCCGAAAGTCACCCGAATTCGAATCCCTTGCCGAGCTGTTCAAGCGCGTGAAGAACATATCCCGGAACGTACAGTTTTCGGCCGGTTGGCCGGCTCTGGTCGACTACGCGGCGATGAAATCGCATGAGGCGGCGGAACAGGCGTTGATCCACGAGGTGGCTGCGCACGCGAAAGTCGTTCGCAATGCCAAGGTACGGGGTGACTTTGGCGGCGCCTTGACTACGATCGCCAGCTTGCAGCCCGCTGTGGCTCGCTACTTCGACGAAGTGCTCGTCATGGCGGAGGAAGGTGAGATTCGTGAGAAACGGTTGCAACTGATGGCAGGGCTGCGGGATCTGGTGATGGAAGTCGCCGACATCTCGGAAATCGTCCCCAAGGAAATCTGAGGAGTTTGACAATCGATGGCAAAGAAGGCTGCGAACAAGAAGGTGTCAGGAAAGTCGCGGAAACACGTGTACTTCTTCGGTGGTGGAAGGGCCGACGGCAATCGCACGATGAAAGACTTGCTGGGTGGCAAGGGATCGGGCCTGGCCGAGATGACAAACGCGGGTCTGCCGGTGCCTCCTGGCTTCACGATCTCCACCGAGGTGTGCAACATCTACTACCGCGAGAAAGGCAAGATCACGGGTGAGATCGATCGGGAGATACGGGATCACCTCAAGCGGCTGGAGAAGGTCGCAGGTGCGTCGCTCGGGTCCAATGCGAACCCGCTGCTCGTCTCGGTTCGCTCGGGTGCGAAGTTCTCGATGCCCGGAATGATGGACACCATTCTCAACCTCGGCTTGAACGATCAGGCCGTCGAGGGGTTGAAGAGCCGCACGCAGAACGGTCGGTTTGCGTTCGACAGCTACCGGCGCTTCGTTCAGATGTTCGGCAACGTCGTGCTGGAGATTCCCAAGGAATCGTTCGAGCACGAGTTCGAAGCAGTCAAGAAAGCTCGTGGCGCGAAGCTTGACACCGACCTGGACGAGAACGCGTTGCGCGAGGTCCTGGAACGCTACCAGGGAGTCGTGAAGCGCCGGACCGGCAAGGCGTTTCCGCAGGATCCCCATCAACAGCTCACGATGGCCCGCGACGCAGTGTTTCGGTCGTGGATGAATCCCCGCGCGCGCGAATATCGACGGATCTATGACATTCCCGATCACATCGGCACGGCCGTCAACGTTCAGATGATGGTGTTCGGGAATACCGGCGACCGCTCGGCAACGGGCGTGGGGTTCACGCGCAATCCGGCAACGGGCGCCAGAGAGTTCTATGGCGAGTTCCTGATCAACGCCCAGGGCGAGGACGTGGTCGCGGGCATTCGGACGCCGCAGCCCATCCGTGAGCTCGAGCGCGTGATGCCGCAGGCCTACAGGCAGCTCCGGACGATCACCACACGACTCGAGAAGCACTACAAGGACGTGCAGGACTTCGAGTTCACGATTCAGGACGAGCGTCTGTTCATGCTGCAAACTCGCAGCGGCAAGCGGACTGGGTACGCGGCAGTCGTGATTGCGACCGACCTGGTCGCGGAGAAGCTCGTCACTCCGAAGGAAGCCATTCTCCTCGTGGACCCGGAAGCGCTGACGCAGCTTCTCGCTCCAGGCTTCGACCCCGACGAATGGAAGAAACTTCCCACCGCGACCACGGGTCTGCCTGCGTCTCCGGGCGCGGCCAGCGGGCAGGTCGTCTTTTCGGCAGACGAGGCGGTCCAGTGGACCCAGCAAGGGAAACCCGTGATTCTGGTTCGTCGCGAAACGGTGCCCGACGACATCCACGGGATGTTCGTGTCTCAAGGAATCCTGACTGCGACCGGAGGGATGACGTCGCATGCGGCCGTCGTCGGCCGCCAGATGGGAAAGCCATCGGTCGTGGGCGCCGGGGCGCTCGAGATCGACGAGCATGGCCGGCAGTTTCGCGTCAGTGGGAAAACGGTGAAGGAGGGCGACTTCATTTCCTTCGACGGCCTCACCGGGGAGGTGAAAATCGCTCGGGTCGCATCCAAGCCGAGCGAGATTCTGCAGGTGATTACGGGATCGCTTGCGCCCAAGAAGTCCGACATCTATCAGCGGTTCGAAAAGCTGTTGACATGGGCCGACAAATATCGGCGGCTCGGTATCCGCGCCAATGCGGACCTGCCGGACCAGGCCGAGCTCGCGTACGCGTTCGGCGCCCGCGGTATTGGCCTGTGCCGCACCGAGCACATGTTTTTCGGCGAGGGGCGCATTCCGATCGTCCAACGCATGATTCTCGCGGACAACGAGGACGATCGGCGCAAGGCGCTGAATGAGCTGCTGCCGCTCCAACGGGACGATTTTTTCGGTGTTTTCAAAGGCATGCACGGCAATCCGGTGACGATCCGGACCATCGATCCGCCGCTTCACGAGTTCCTGCCGAAGCGGGAGGAGCTGATGGTCGACATCGCGGTCCTCGAAACGACCGGCAAGAATGGCGCTGCGCTCGAGGAGAAACGCAGGCTATTGACTCGAGTCGAACAGCTCCACGAGTTCAACCCGATGCTTGGTCATCGCGGCGTCCGCCTCGGCATCACGTATCCCGAGATTACCGAGATGCAGACGCGCGCCATCATCGAGGCGGCGTGCAAGGCGCGCAAGGAGGGGCTGAAAGTTGTCCCTGAAATCATGATCCCGCTGGTCGGAGATGTGAAGGAACTGCGCGACCAGAAGGCGATCGTCGACCGCGTGGCGGAGGAGACGATGAAGGCGGCTGGAGTGAAGGTGACCTATCTCGTCGGCACCATGATCGAGGTTCCACGGGGTGCGTTGACCGCCGACAAGGTGGCGCAGGAAGCGCAGTTCTTTTCGTTTGGCACCAACGACTTGACGCAGCTTGCCTTCGGCTTTTCAAGGGATGATTCAGGGAAGTTTCTCAGAATCTATCAGGACAAGAAGATCCTCGAGAAGGATCCATTTGCGTCGATTGATGTCGAAGGTGTGGGATCGCTGGTCCAGTCCGGTGTGACCCTCGGACGGAAAACTCGAGCCAATCTCAAGCTCGGGATCTGTGGCGAGCACGGCGGAGATCCATCGTCCATTCACTTCTTCCATAAGGTCGGTCTGGACTACGTGAGCGCGTCGCCGTACCGCGTGCCCGTGGCCAGGTTGGCCGCGGCTCAGGCCGCGTTGTCGGTGAAGGTTGGCGATTGATCACCATCTTCACGCATCGAGAGGGTCGGACCGAGCCGGCGACGAGCATCGACCGCGCGTGGTTGAATCCGGCATCGGGCGTGATCTTTTGGGTCGATCTCGAGGCGCCTTCCATCCCGGAGTCGCTCGTCCTCAGCGATACGCTCGGGTTTCACCCGCTCTCGGTGGAAGACGCGATGAGCTCCCTGCAGTATCCGAAGGTCGAGGCCTACGATGGCTATCTCTATGTCGTCCTGCACGACATCGACTTTTCTGCCAGCCACAGGGGGTTCAATACTCACGACGTCGATTTTTTTCTTGGCCCTAATTACCTGGTCACCGTTCATGCCACGAGGTCCCGCGCCATCGGGGATCTTCACGAGCACTGCCCGCGGAATCCCCGCATCCTCGCGGACGGCCCTGTCGCGCTCTTCCATCGCATCGTCGATGCGATGGTCGATCACTATCGCCCCGAAATCGAGGAACTCCAGGATCGGCTCGACGAGCTCGAGAACAGTGTGTTCGACCATCCGACTCGGGAACTCGTGCGCGAAATCCTCGACAAGAAGCGAGACGTTGCGTCGCTTCGCCGTGTGACGACGCCGCAACGGGACGTCATCGCCAGGCTGGCGAGGCGGGAGTTCGTCGATGTCAGCACTGAAATGGCCTTCCGCTTCCGTGACGTTCACGATCACCTGGTCCGGCTCGCCGATGATGCGCTGCTGTTTCAGGACCGGATCACGGGCATCCTCGAAGCTCATCTTTCGAACGTCAACAATCGCCTGAACGAGGTCATGAAGGTCTTGACGGTCGTGTCTACCATCTTCATGCCACTGACGCTCTTGACCGGCCTGTACGGCATGAACGTCGAACTCCCGCACTTTCCGGGCGGCGCTGTCGCCCAGTTCTGGTGGCTCTTCGGCCTGGCCGTGGCTGTTGTCGTCGTCATGCTCGCCGTGTTTCGCCGCAGGCATTGGGTGTAGCGCGCCCGTGGGCAGAGTCACCCGTCTTCCAACAGACCTGGCGAATCAGATTGCCGCTGGCGAGGTAGTCGAGCGACCGGCCTCGGTCGTCAAGGAGCTCATTGAAAACGCGATCGACGCCGGTGCGCGCCGAGTCGTCGTGCACGTCGAGCTCGGTGGGAAGAAGCAGGTGCGCGTCGAGGACGATGGTGAGGGCATGGATCCCGACGATGCGCGTCTGGCCATCGAGCGGCACGCGACGAGCAAAATCAAGCGGGCCGACGACCTGGCGGCGATCGCGACGCTTGGATTTCGGGGCGAAGCGCTGCCATCGATTGCGTCGGTGTCGCATTTCCTCCTTCGGACTCGTGCCCGCGAACACTCGAGTGGAACCGAAATCCGGGTGAACGGTGGGGCTGTCGCGTCGGTCGTGGAGGTCGGCGCGGCCCCGGGAACGATCGTCCAGGTCGACGACCTCTTTTACAACTTGCCGGCGCGGCGAAAATTTCTCAAGTCCGACGGCGCAGAATCGGCCCAGGTGTCGAGGATCGTCACGCAGCTGTCACTCGCATATCCGGAAATTGGTTTTACCTTGACGGCCGGCGGGCGCAAGGTCTTGGAGTGTCCTCCTGCCGGCTCGCCAAAGGATCGCCTGTATCAGGTGTATGGAGAGCGCAACGACCTTCTCGAGGTCAGCAAAGAAGTCGCAGGACTTCGAGTCAGCGGCTGGGTTGCCGCCCTCGCTGAGCAGGGGCCAACCAGGGGACCGCAGAACGTCTTCGTCAATCGGCGAATCGTGAAAGATCGAACGATCGCTCACGCCATCATCAATGCCTACAGCATGGCCTCGATCAAGGAACGAAGCCCGGAGGTACATCTGTTCATCGACATGCCACCCGGGTCCGTCGATGTGAACGTGCATCCCACGAAGGCCGAGGTCAGGTTTCGTGAGCAGTCGCTCGTCCACGAGGTTGTACGCCGAGCGCTGATGAACGCACTCGGTCAGGCCGGGGTTCCCGAGCTCCAGTTGCGACCGGAGAACGCGATTCAATCGCCTGCCGCGATGTCGATTCCGGGCGTGCTTGAAGGCGGGGTGTATCCGAGCCGGTGGCTGCCGGACGGAACGGGACCGCGGCCGGCTGCGACTTTCCCTTCGACGGATTCAGTCTCGATCCCGGGCCGGGCGATGAACGAATCGGGTGCCGGTCGCGAGATGCCTGAGGCTGATGCCGCGGCGCCCGAAATCCGTCCGATGATTCCGCTCGGGCAGTTTCGGGACACGTTCATCATCGCCGTCGACCAGGAGGGCGTGGCGATCATCGATCAGCATGTCGCCCACGAACGTGTGCTCTTCGAGCGCGTGATGGAGAAGCTGTCGGCAGGGCCGCTCGAGTCCCAACGCCTGCTGATCCCTTTGGTCATCGATGTGTCGGCGTCTGCCCGGCAGACGCTCCTCGCCCGGTACTGACGAGCTCGCGCGCCTTGGATTCGAGATCGAGGGTTTTGGGGGTGCGGCCCTGCGCGTGTCTGCCGTGCCGGCCTTGTTGCGCACCGAAGATTCCTCCAGCGCGCTGCTGGCGGTGGCCGAGGATCTCGAGGGCCTGGATCGCGGCGCTCGGGTTCAAGAGGCTCTTCGTCGGATCGCGGCGACCACCGCATGTCATGCGGCGGTCAAGGCCAACTATCCTTTGACCTACGAAAAGATGACGCACATTCTCGACGAGCTGAGAGCGACGGCCTACTCCACGGTCTGTCCTCACGGCCGGCCGGTGATGCTGCGTCTGACACGCCGCGAAATCGAGAAGAACTTCGATCGAATCTAGGGAGACGAGACGTGCTCAGGCGTGGTCCCGGTCAGATCGCATCGTGAGCCGGGCGGTCTATTACATCGGACGTCTGGCTCAGCTCGTGGGCATGTGGCTCTTACTGGTGGACCTCTTTACGGCGGGGCCGCTCGGGCCCAGCCCCCGCCTTTTTGCGTTGGGGATCGGGGTTTTTGTGACCGGATGGTTCCTCACGAAACTCGCTCGAAAATCGTAAAACCGTGCAACGCGAGTCGCAGGAGATTGGCGGCGGATCTGCCTTGACTCCAGGCGCCGCCGGTTGCTACAGTAGAGGCAGCTTACCCCCCACGTAAAACTGCATTCAGTCGGCGCCTTCCGAGGGAACGACCACCTGTGTGTACCGGACGTGTCGTCTCAGCCGCCGACAGAACCGTCGTAGTGTGCGGTCGACGATTCGGCTTGGGAACTTGGAGTCTGTCATGGTCTCGCGTCGCGTCCTTGTTCTGATCGCCATTTCATCCGCCGCGGTTTCGTGCTTCACGCTCGGAGTCATGCACGCCAAGCGCAGCGATGCGGCAATTCAAGCGAGCTACGATGCCCGGATCGATGCGGTCCGCGACGAACTGCGGCGACAGCTCGAGCACGACCGCACGACGGCCGTACCGGCGGGGACCACGGGGCAAGATCTTCCTCAATCGAATCAGGCTGCAGGCGACGCCACGCGAGCGTCGCGCGCCCAGCTGATGGCGGACATCAAGGAGGAGCTCCAGAACGAAATGGGGCTTCTGCCGCTGCGTCTGCTTCGCGATCGGCGCTCGAGCTTTGTCGAGCTCTACGCTGAAGACAATGCGGGCAAGACGAACTACGGAACCGCCGGCTACCTGGGTGGTGGCTACTTCATCACGGTGAAGCATGGCGTTGTCGCGCTCAAGGGCGACAGCGAATCGGAGAGCGGCCGGGAGATCGTCTCGATCAAGATCGTCTACAACGGCAAGAAGATTCCCGCCCGGCTTGTCGACGCCGGTGCCGCGAAGATGGAAGTCGACAGCGGCGACTGGGCGATCATCAAGACGCGCGATCTCGACTTGCCGCCGCTCAGGGTTGACACCTCGTTCGCCTACGAGTTCGCCGATGCGATCTTCCGCTTCGGCAACGACTACTCCAAGGGCATTGTCGTTTCGAGCGGCTATGTCGGCCAGAAGACCGCGGCCGGGCTCGTGACTTGCCTCACGGACGGCCATCCGGGTGCGTCCGGCGGCGGGGTCCTCGATCGGCGCGGCAATCTTGTCGGCATTCCAATCGGCCGGATGCAGGGCGACTTTCGATTCTCGTTCATCCTGCCGATGCGGGCCGAGATGTTCCGGCAGGTGCCGGGTTACCTGACGGCGGAGCGGGCCGTCGTCGAGCTCCGCCCGGACACCCCGCCTCCGACTATCGGTCACTGATCGCGCCCGTCGCGTTTTCGTTTCTCTTTCCGTTCCTCCCAGTCGTTCATTCGGCGTTTGATCTCGTGCTCGAATCCGCGCCCTGCGGGTTCGTAGTACTTCCGCCCTTCGAGTGCCGGCGGCAGGCAGGGCATGTCCGCGACGCCCTCAGGCTCGTCGTGGGCATATCGGTAGCCGCGCCCGTATGCGAGCTCTTTCATCAGCTTCGTTGGTGCGTTCCGAAGGTGGAGCGGCACGGGCTGAGCCACGTTCTGATGCGCATCCTCCGCGGCGCGCGCGTAGGCCTGGTACACCGCGTTGCTCTTGGGAGCCGTCGCCAGGTAGATTGCGGCCTGCGCCAGCGCCGTATTTCCTTCGGGCATGCCGATGAAGTGCACGGCATCCTTGGCCCCTACGGCAACAGCGAGCGCTTGAGGATCGGCATTTCCGATGTCTTCGGATGCGAAGCGGATGAGCCGCCGCGCGATGTACAGCGGATCTTCGCCTGCCTCGACCATGCGCGCGAGCCAATAGACGGATGCATCTGGATCGCTGTTCCGCATCGATTTGTGCAGGGCGGACATCAGGTTGTAGTGCTCCTCTCCCGATTTGTCATACAAGAGCGTCCGACGTTGGATGGCCTCGGCGACGCGCGAGACGTCGACCTGACGGCGGCCGTTGGTCAGCGGCGCGGCCGCGACGCTCAATTCCAACAGGTTCAAGGCGACCCGGGCATCGCCGTTTGCGTATGTTGCAATCGCGCGCTGCGCATCCGCGTCGAGATCCGGCGACTGGGCGGCGAGTCCCCGAACGTCGTCTTTGACCGCGGCGTCGAGAATCGATACCACTTCGTCGGTCGTCAGCGCCCGCAGCACGAACACTTTCGAGCGCGAAAGGAGCGCGGCGTTGACCTCGAAGGAAGGATTCTCGGTCGTGGCTCCGACGAGGACGATATCGCCGGCCTCGACTCGTGGCAGGAACGCGTCCTGCTGGGCCTTGTTGAAACGGTGTATCTCGTCGATGAAGACGATGGTGCGACCGCCCGTCGAGCGGCGCAACCGTTCGGCTTCGGCCATCACCTCTCGGATTTCCTTGATCCCCGACAACACGGCGCTGAACGACACGAAGCGTGCCTTCGTCCGGTCCGCGATCATCCTGGCCAGGGTGGTCTTGCCGCTCCCGGGCGGACCCCACAAGATGATCGATTGAAGGAGGTCGCGCTCGATGGCTTCGCGTAGAGGTTTGCCGGGAGCCAGGAGCTCTTCCTGCCCGACGAACTCCTCGAACGTCCGGGGCCGCATTCGCTCGGCAAGAGGAGTCCTGTCTGGGAGAGGCTTCGGGTCTGCGGGGAAAAGCGAATCCATAATCGTCCCATTGAACCATTGAATTGCCACCAAATGGCATCCGTACCCGGGCTGCGACGTCCGCCGAGAAGAGCAGGGGCGAACGCATACGAACGCGCGTTTCGAGTGGGTTAGCGGCCGTGCCCGCTGGCCATGGCCAGGCGCTGCCGGCGGGCTTCGTAGATCAACAGCCCCGCCGCAACGGCCGTGTTCAGCGACTCGACGGGCTTTTGCATGGGGATGCTGACGTGGACGTCGGCCGCCGCCAACACATCGGCAGCCAGACCACCGCCTTCGCCGCCGATGAGAATCGCGAGAGGGCCGTCGAGCTCGAGGTCGAAGAGAGATTCGCCGCCAATTGGAATGGTTGCGACGATCCGGCATCCATGCTTCCTGGCAGCATCCAGGGCCTGGCCGGGGCTTTTTTGAATCGCGATGGGCAGGCGCAACGCACTGCCCATGGAGCCGCGCAGCGCCTTCCAACCGAACGGATCGGCGCTGCCACCGGCCGCGACCATACCACTGGCACCGCCCGCCTCCGCGACCCGTGCAATCGCGCCGATGTTGCCGGGGTCCTGAACGTTTACCGCAATGATCACCAGAGCACGATCGCGCGGGTAGAGGCGCTCGTCGTCCCAAATCGGTCGCTTCGTAATCGCAACGATCTCGCTGGCCGACCGGACCGGGCTGATTGCGCTCATCACGGCCGCCGACGCTATGGCGATGGGAAGGCGGCGGCTGTCACAGATCCCGACGAGCGTTTTGACGTCAGTGTTGGAAAGTGCGTCAGACGCCACGATGACCTGAGTGACGCGAATGTCTGCAGCGACCGCTTCCGAGACCAGGTGAGCTCCGTCGAGCAGGATTTCCGTCGAAAGCTTGCCATGCGCGATGTCCCGGCAACGCGTCACCAATGGGTTGTGACGACTCGAGATTCGCTGCATCCGTCGAAAAGCGCTGGCCGCAGCCGCGGCAACCGAAGACGATGGTAGTAACGGCATGGGCGGCTGGAAGCCATCTCCCGTCGGGGTTCCAGGCGCGATGCGTTCCACACATTGTAGCCGTCTGGCTTCGGACGCGCGCGTTGCCCCACCTCTGGCAGGGAAGGCCCATGCGCTGTGGTACGATGAGGCCGATTCAGCGCAGGCGAGCGAGCATGGCGGACAACGTGAAAGATCGTTTGATCAAGAAATTCGAGGACGAGATCGCTTCCCTCGATCGCGAGCTGAAGCTCGAGCTGCCGAAGGAGATCAAGCGGGCTCGAGAACTGGGGGATTTGCGCGAAAACGCCGAGTACGCGGCGGCCAAGGAACGGCAGCGCCTCGTCGAAGCGCGTATCAGCATGCTGAAGAAGCGCGCATCGGAAATCGCGCTATTGAACGTCGACCGCATTCCTACCGATCGCGCTGGATTTGGATCGCGGCTTCACGTTGTCGAGAGCACGGGCGACCGGATGGTCTTTCAGCTGGTGATGCCGGAGGACGCGGACGCCGCCAAGGGACTCATCTCGACAACGTCTCCGATCGGTCGCGCGTTGCTGAACAAGGAAGAAGGCGACCTCGTCCAGGTGACAACTCCGAGCGGTGCCAGAGAGTTCGAGATCGTCAAGCTCGTCACGATCCACGACGCATCTCAGGAATGACCGATCCTCGCGAGTTGGCATCCTCCTCAGCCGCTACATCCTATTCTCCGCAGCGTCGCACCGCCCTCGTCTTGACCGGCACCGGCACCGCAGGCGCCTACCACGCGGGAGTGTTGCGGGCCTTGCACGAAGCCGGCGTCAAGATCGATGTCATCGGCGCTCATGGCATCGGCGTCGTAGGGGCACTCTTCGCAGCCGTTGACGGCGCACAACGGCTGTGGGACGAGAAGGGGTTCTGGCGCTCGCCGCACGTGCGGGCTCTCTATCCCTGGCACCATCTGCTTCGCCTCGGTGCCGGCGCGCTGGCGCTGTCGTTGATGGTGGTCCTCCTCCCGATTGCCGCGATCGCCCTCGGCCTGGTCGTCTATCCGATAGATTTCGTCCTCAAGATGATCGGACTCGGCGGGGCTTCCACGCTGCTCGGCGCCTACCTCGTATTGGCAGAGTCGGCGTTCTCGCCCGGCGCGCTCCCAACCTGGCTGCCGCGCCTGGTCGTGCTCATCCTGGGTTTCGTTGCGGCTCTGGCGCTCGCCACGGGCTGGGTCGGCGGCTCGACGCGCAAAGAGCGCGGCGCGACATGGTGGCGGATGCTCCCGGCTCCGCTCTCGTCTACTGAGGCGGTCGATCACTGCTGGCGTGTCATGTGGGATCTGCTTCGCGGTGCGGCGCAGTTGAAGCAACCGCCCCCGTTCGAGTTGAGCCGGCGATATCTCGAATTGATTGGTGAGAATCTTGGCCAACCGGGTTTCCGCGAGTTCGTGATTGGCGTTCACGACCTGGACGCCCATCGCGACATCATCTTCGCGCTCGTAGCCGAAGCCCGGCGTGCGGGCCTCATCCGACGGCTCACGAGCGCGGCGGCGGAGGAGCGCCGGGCGGAAGTCTTCGACTTGGCCGGCGTCGCGCGAGAGTACTTTCCGGCGGTCGTCGCCGGGGCGCTCGCCGTTCCGCTCGCCTGCGAGCCCAGTCCACTGAGGTTCGCCCCCGACGCGTATTGGCGCGGCGAGACGCATCGGCTGTGCGACAGGCCAGCCAGCATCGCGCGCTTGCTCGAGGAGTTGGTGCTGATCGGCGTCGAACAGATACTCGTCGTGTCCGCCGCTCCCGAGTCGCGGGGACCGCACACGTTGTCGCCGCCTCGACTCGACGGTCGGGGTCGCCTGGGTGAATACCTGCAGTCGACAGAGTCCGCGGCCGTTCGGGATTCAACACGCCTGAACACTCGCAGACCGGTTCAGATGTACCTGATCCGGCCCGATCACAATCCCGTTGGGCCCTTCGATTTCGCTGGCGGCTTCGATGCGCGGTCGGACAGGTTGCAGCCGCTCGACGAATTGATGGCGCGGGGCTACGAAGACGCCTATCGTCAGTTCATCGAACCGGTTGTCGGCGCCAGCGGCGAGCCGTGAGCTGGGGATGGAATAGGGCCGAAATCCCGAGAGGGCCAAACGAGGAATCAGTGGGCCTTGATGCTGTTGGCTTCCGTCCCGACCTCAGCCTCGGCTTCTTTATGACCCTTGACATCCTTCGTGTCGTGCAAGAAGTCGACGACCAGCTCGTGAAGCCGAACACTCATCGCGTCGCCCGTCTGCTCGCCGAATTTTTCGCGAAAGTTCCGCATCGGTATGACGGCCTTGGCCATCGCGCGGTGGCCTCCTGCGCTTCCGATATCGGAGAAAAATCGCCGGACGAACTCGCCCGCATTCTTCGAGTAGCCCAGGTTGCGGACTGAAATCACCAGTTGATCCTTGACGACCCCGGCCACAACCGTCCACTTGACATCCTCGACCTGGAGGAAGAAGTCGGCGACGTACGGAATGAAGTCCTCTCGAGGCGACGTCCCCAGAAACGCGCTGAAGACCTGCTCGCCGAGCGTGCCACCCTGGTGGGCCTTCATCACATAGTCGAGCCGCTCGACGGTGATTTCGGCGCCTTCCATCTTGCGGATCAGCGCCGCGTCGGCCAGCGGATACAGATAGGAAAATGCTTCGAGATCCAGGCGATTCGTGTGGCGACTGAAGAACAACGTGTCGGATTTGATCGCGTACAACATCGCCGTGGCCGTCCGCTCGGAGATGTTGACGTCCACGGCGCGCAGGTGTTCGGTCAGAATCGTGGAGGTCGATCCATAGTCCGCCCGAATATCCTTGAAGACGGCGGTGTAGCCCGGGTGCTCGGGGTGGTGGTCGATGACGAGATCGACGCGGTCGATGAGGCCGCCGAAGTAGTTCGGCTGCACGTCGACCATCGCGATGCGATCGTACTCCTGGAGCGACGCTGACGTGATCGGCTCGACGTGGATGTCGAGAAGGTTGACCATGCGGAGGTTTTCGGGTCTCGTCACGCCCTGGATCGCGCCGAGAATGGCCGTGGCCTTCGTGCGCCTGAGAATGTTTCTGAGCGCGAGGCCGCTCGCAATCGCGTCAGGGTCCGGATCGTTGTGCAGCATGATCAACACGCGATCCGCGTCGCTCAGATATCGCTGATACTGGTGCACACGCGCACGGGTCAATGACCGGCTGAACTCGGCCAGAAGCGGACCGCCCAGGAGCTCGGACATCGACAGGCACGAGACGTCGGGGAACTCGTTGTGCAGCTCTTCGGTGCGCTTGGCGGTCGCCGCCGTGCCAACACTGAGAACGTAGACGAGCGTGCCACTCGCATCGCGAACGGCCTGGAGGATCTTCTTCAGCGTTCGGCGGGCATTGTCTTCGATGATGACGCAGGTGCTGGGACCGAGGTCGGCCTTGACGAAGGTGTCCGCCCGGCGCGGGTCGCCGAACGTCGCATTGATACCGGTCTCGTGAAGTCGTTTCGCGAGCGACCGGCTTTCGACGATGAATTCGACCTCGAAGCCGGGCAGCAGGATCTCGTCGAGCATCCTGATGACCAGCTCGCCCTGACAGACGGCCAGACACCGCATCAGATTGTCAACCTCCGATTATACGCCCATGAGGGAGGCAGCTTGACCGCGCAGCCGGACGGCCTCAGGCGTGCCCGCGGCGAGGGGTCCGAGCCCCCGTTCCGTGACCAGTTCACAACCGCCTCCAACAAGTGTACAGTGCGGCGCTGTGAAGCTTGGGCCCCGCTCCCTGACGCCCGCCTTGACGGGCATTCTGGTGCTCGTGCTGACGATCCATGGACGTCCTGCTGCTGGGCAGGCGCCGGCCTTTCGGACGGCCATCGATCTCGTGAACCTCGGCGTGACCGTGATCGACAAGAAAGGGCAGCTCGTCGAGGATCTCAAAGCCGATGATTTCGAGATCTACGAGGATGGGCGACCACAGACGGTCCGGTATTTTATCGGCGGAGACATTTCCGGACAGCCTGCTCCGGAGATGCATCTTGGCATCCTGCTCGACGTCAGCGAAAGCATGGGAGACGACGTGCGGTTCACTCGAACCGCGGCGATCAAGTTTCTCAATACTCTTCTTGACGCGGTCGACGTGACCGTCGTCGACTTCGACACCGAGGTGCGGGCCGCGCGTTACAGTCAGAGCGAGTTTCCACGCCTGATCGAGCGGATTCGGCAGCAGCGAACCGATGGCATGACTGCCCTCTACGATGCCATCGGCGTGTACCTTGACGGGGCGTCTCGGCAGCTCGGCCGTAAGATCATGGTGTTGTACACCGATGGGTGGGATACGCGAAGCTCGATGCGTTTGACCGAGTTGCTCGACCTGCTCAAAGCATCGGACGTCACCGTCTACGTGATCGGAGCGCCCGCTCACCGTTCACCGGCCGGTCGCGACCAAGCGCGTCTCGTTCTCCACAGCATCGCGGACGCGACCGGCGGGCAGGCGTTCTTCCCTTCGTCGGCGAAGGAGCTGGATCCGATGTACGAGAAGGTCGTCGCCGAGATCCGCGCTCAGGTACACGATCGGGTATTCCTCGAGCAACGAGCGGGCCGATGGGGCGTGGCGGCGAATCGAGATCAAGCTGTCGGCGAAGGACCGGAAAGACCTCCGCATTCGTGCGCGGAAGGGCTACTACGCCCCTTACAAAGGGCCGGCGAAGCCCCAGCACCCCTAGCACGTCTCTGTTTGCCCGGCCCCGAGCCTCCGCCCTCTAGCCTCCGGCCCTGAGCCCTGGTACGATGGTGAGTTCTCATGCCTTCGGTGTACGACCGTTTCACCCTCGTGTCCGATTTCGAGCTCGCCGGCGACCAGGCACGCGCCATCGGTGAGCTGGTCGACGGACTCGAGCGGGGCGACTCGCATCAAGTCCTGCTCGGCGTCACCGGCTCCGGCAAGACATTCACGATGGCCCAGACGGTCGCCCGGGTGAACCGGCCGACGCTGGTCATGGTCCACAACAAGACGCTCGCGGCGCAGCTGTACCAGGAGTTCAAGCGTTTCTTTCCCGAGAATGCCGTCGAGTACTTCGTCAGCTACTACGACTACTACCAGCCCGAAGCCTACGTGCCGGCCACCGATTCTTACATCGAGAAAGAGGCGACGATCAACGACGAGATCGATCGCATGCGGTTATCGGCAACGAGATCGCTCTTCGAGCGGCGCGACGTCATCATCGTCGCCAGCGTGTCGTGTATCTATGGTCTCGGTTCGCCCGAGGCGTACTACGGCATGTTGCTTCCGCTCGAGCGTGGACAACGAATCGGTCGAGAACAGGTACTCCGGCGTCTCGTCGAGATTCAATACGAGCGGAACGATCATGAATTCGGACGCGGCACGTTCCGTGTTCGCGGTGACATTGTCGAGGTCTATCCGTCATACGAAGAGCACGGATACGGATCGAGCTGTTCGGTGACGAAGTCGACGTGCTGGCGTCCTTCGATCCGTTGACCGGAAAGACCTTGCGGCGGCACGACAAGATCGCCGTCTATCCGAAGTCCCACTTCGTGGCGCCCCGCGACCGCACGAAGCAAGCCGTCGGCTCCATCAAAGAAGAGCTCGCCTGGTATCGATCCAAGCTCGAGTCCGAAGGGAAGCTGCTCGAGGCGCAGCGGTTGCATCAACGGACGATGTTCGACCTGGAGATGATTCAGGAGATTGGCTACTGCCACGGAATCGAAAACTATGCCCGACACCTGAACGGTCGAGCGCCAGGGGAGCCGCCGCCTACACTGCTCGACTACCTGCCCAAGGATGCCCTCATCATCGTCGATGAAAGCCACCAGTCGGTGCCGCAGGTTCGCGGCATGTATCACGGGGACCGATTCTCGAAAGGAAGTCCTTGTCGCATACGGCTTCCGGCTGCCCTCTGCCTTGGACAACCGGCCATTGGATTTCCAGGAGTGGGAGCAGCGCGTGGGCCAGGTGGTCTTCGTGTCGGCGACGCCCGGGCCCTACGAGCTGTCCAAGTCTCAAGGCGTCGTCGTCGAGCAGATCATTCGTCCGACTGGACTCATCGATCCTCCGAATCGACGTACGTCCCGTCAAAGGACAGGTGGACGATCTCCTCCAGGAAATTCGGGTCCGGGCCGAGCGGCGGGAGCGTGTGCTCGTCACGACATTGACCAAGCGCATGGCTGAAGACTTGACGCAGTACTATCAGGAGCTCGGCGTCCGAGTGCGGTACCTGCATTCAGACATCGAGACGCTCGAACGCGTCGAAATACTTCGGGACCTCCGGCGCGGCGAATTCGACGTCCTGGTGGGCATCAACCTGCTCCGCGAGGGCCTGGATCTGCCGGAAGTGTCGCTCGTGGCCATCCTCGACGCCGACAAGGAGGGGTTTCTGCGCTCGTCCGGCTCGCTCATACAGACATCCGGCCGGGCCGCCCGAAATGTCAACGGGCGCGTCATCATGTACGCCGATCACGTGACCGATTCGATGCGAGCGGCGATAGGCGAGACCGATCGGCGGCGCGCGCTCCAGACCGCTTACAACACCGAGAATGGCATCACACCCCAATCCATCGTGAAGCAAATCGACGATGTCATGTGCAGCGTTTACGAGCGAGACTACTTCACGCCGAGGGATCTCCGTGAGACGACGCCACGATTCCGTACGCAGGCCGAGCTTGATGCCCACATCGGCACCCTGCAGGAGCAAATGAAGGCCGCAGCGGCGAATCTGGACTTCGAAAAGGCGGCGGGGCTCCGAGACCAGATCAAAGGGTTGCGCGAATCGGAGCTTGGGCTGGTGCGGCTCGTCCAGAGGGCGTGACCTGCGCAATGTCACTGATCACCTGGACCAAGGGAATCCTGCTCGAAATTCAGGAATACGTCCGGCTGTGCGGCTCGGCGCTCCGAGGATGCATCACGCGGCCGTTCTACCGATACGATCTGTGGGAGCAGCTCGAGGCGATCGGGTGGGCATCGCTGACCGTGGTGTCATTGACGGGCTTCTTCACGGGTGCCGTCTTGGCGCTGCAAAGCGGCCTGACTCTCGACCAGTTCGGGGCCCGGCCGGTCGTCGGGCGGCTGGTCAGCGCGTCCATGATCAAGGAACTAGGTCCGGTGCTGACGGGCCTGATGCTCAGCGGCCGGGTGGGGTCGGGAATTGCGGCCGAGCTCGGCTCGATGGTCGTCACCGACCAGATCAATGCTCTGCGAGCGCTCGGCACGGACCCGATTCGAAAGCTGGTGGTGCCGCGGATGCTCGCCGGGTTTTTCATGGCACCGGCCCTGACGATTGTGTCCGACTTCCTTGGAATCGTTGGTGGCTGGATTGTCGCGCGCTACCGATTGCAGGTGGCGACCGGCCTCTACTGGTCGTCGATCCAGCAGGCGCTCTATATGCAGGACGTCTGGATGGGCCTCATCAAGCCGTTCGTGCTGGGTTTCGTGATCGTGACCATTGCCTGTCACGTCGGTCTGAGGACGAGTGGCGGCACGCGTGGTGTAGGAGAGGCGACCACTCAGGCAGTGGTCATCGGGTCGGTCGCGGTCATCGCCGTCGACTATTTCGTGACCCAGTTGCTGGTCTCGCTCATCTATTGACATCAGGACACCATGGTCGAAGGGGCAGTCGATACATTCAGGACCAAGAAGGCTGAAGCGCCTTCCGCTGAGCCGGTCGTCGCGTTCGAGCACGTTTCGCTTGCGTTCGACGACAAGGTCATCCTCAAGGACGTCAGTTTCGCGCTGACTCAAGGAAACACGAAGATCATTCTCGGGGCGAGTGGCGCAGGAAAATCGATCACGTTGAAGATCATCATGGGGCTGCTCAAGTCCGATGCCGGGGCCGTGTGGGTCAACGGGAACCGCGTCGACCAGCTCACTGAAGAAGCCATGATGCCCATTCGTGCCGATCTCGGCATGGTGTTCCAGGAGGGGGCGCTGTTCGACTCGCTCACCGTTCGCGAGAACGTCGGCTACCGGTTGTACGAAGAAACGAACATGCCGCTCGAAGACGTCGACCGGCGTGTCGAAGAAGTTCTCGGATTCGTCGGCCTGTCGGAGTTCATCGACCGCATGCCGTCTGCGCTTTCCGGCGGGCAACGGCGCCGAGTGGCTATCGCACGTGCGATGACGTCGAAGCCGAAAATCATCCTGTACGACGAGGCCACGACCGGCCTGGATCCGATCACGGCAACGACAGTGGACGACGAGATCATCAAGTTGAGGGACCTGGAGGAAGTGAGTTCAATCGTTGTCACCCATCAACTGCGCGACGCATTCTATATCGCGACTCACATGGCCGAGCGCGCCAAGGACGGCCGGATTCGCATCGTGCCGGCCGATCGCGAGAAGACGCGCGAAACGGAGTTTCTGATGCTGCGCGACGGCCTCATCGTGTTCGAAGGCGATGCGGACGCTCTCCGTGGCTCGAAGGATGAGTATCTCAAGACGTTTCTGTCCTGAGCGCCGGCGATGAAGGGCCAGGAACGGCGGACCAAAGAAGGAATCAAGGACCAAATATGCCGCGCACACGTTCGCTCGCCTGGTCGGAGCTCAAAGTCGGCATTCTCACCGTCGTCGCCCTGGTGATTGCGGCGGCGACGATTTTCTCTCTGACCGGAAACCGTGGGTTTTTCTGGCAGCGATACAACCTGAAGACGCGGTTCGACAACATCGCGGGCCTCAAGGAGGGGTCTCCGGTGCGGATCGCTGGCGTCGAGGTCGGTCTGGTGACGGGCATCGAATTTGTCGGCGAAAAGGTCGATGTCACGTTCGAGTTGAACGACAGCCACCGCCAACGAATCACGAGCGCGTCCACGGCCAAACTGGGGTCGGTGTCGTTGCTTGGCGAAAGCTCGGTGGATCTCACAGCCGCGACGAGCGGTGCGCCGATTCCGGACTGGGGGTACGTGCCGCAGGGCCGTCCGGTGGCTGCGTTGAGCGATGTCACCGACCAGGCCAGCCAGGGCGTCGAAGAGCTCACGAAGTTGCTGAAAGACGTTCGAGCGGGGAGGGGCACGGTCGGCAAGCTGGTGACCGACGAGCAGTTATACGCGGACTTGACGAGGTTTGTTGCGACGGCCGGCGACGTCACTCGCGGAATCCAGCAGGGCCAGGGCACCCTTGGCAGGCTGGCCAAGGACCCGAAAGCGGCTGAAGCGCTGGAAGCGTCGCTCAGGAATCTCGAGACCATGACGCGGCAGATCAACGAGGGCGAAGGAAGCATCGGAAGACTGTTGAAGGACGAGACATTTTCGCGGACCCTGACCGATACCACGGCCAATCTGAGCGAGCTGACCGGGAAGCTGAACCGGGGCGAAGGAACCGCGGGGAAACTGCTCGCGGACGCGTCACTCTACAATCGTTTGAATGCGCTGGGCGATCAATTCGACCAGTTGATGAGCCGCTTGAACGAAGGTGAAGGCACGATGGGCCAGTTGCTGAAAGATCGACAGTTATATGAGAACATGAATGGCGCCGTAACCGATCTTCGAACGCTCGTTGCCGATATTCGGAGGGAGCCGAAGAAGTACCTCAACGTAAGGGTCAGCGTCTTCTAGAGGCTAGAGGCTAGAGGCTAGAGGCTAGAGGCTAGAGGAGAAGAGGCTAGAGGCTAGAGGCTGGGGGCTAGAGGTCGGGGCTGCGACAACAACACAGGAGAAGAGCGATGGCCAGAGATGAGGGAGCTGGGCCGGGAAGTATCCTGTTGGCGTTTCTGCTGGGTGCGGTGAGCGGGGCAGCGGTCGCGTTGCTGTACGCTCCCGCCACCGGTCGCGAGACGCGTGAGTATCTGAGCGAGCGCGCCCGCGAAGGCCGCGAGCGGGCAAACGTCATGGCCGAGAAGGGACGTCAAATCATCAACGAAGGCCGCGACACCCTCGCGTCGGCGATCGAGAAGGGACGCGAAGCGTACCATCAAGCACGGTCGCAGGAGAACGCGTGACTACGTGGTCTCAGGTTTTTCTGGGCGTCATTGCCTTCGCCACGCTGGTGACCGCGCTCATCCAGGTGGGCGTGATCATCGCCGCTGGACGACTGGCCCGTCGTGTCAATCGGCTCGTCGATCAGTTCGAACGTGAGCTCAAGCCGACCTTCGGTCACGTCAATGATATCGGCCGGGACGCGGCACGGGCTGTGGCGGTGGCGACAGCCCAAGTGGAGCGCGCCAATCGACTCCTGGGGCAGTTTGCGCATCAAGCCGAGGCGACCGTGTCCACGCTCCAGACGAGCCTCGGCGCTCCTGCACGAGAAGGCAAAGCGCTGATGAGTGCGTTCCGCGCCGCCTTGGACGCCGTTCGGGAAGCCAGGCGCAATCCGCGCTCGCGCCGCCGCGTGGAAGACGAAGACGCGCTGTTCATCTAACCTGCCTTGCGCCCGGTCAGTTGCCGGCACCGTACCGCCGCCGCCGATTTCTCTGGCGACCGAAAAACGACGCTTGCCGTTATGGAGCGTAAGGGAACTGGTTCCCGCGTTTCCGAAGCTCAACATCAGAGCCGGCGAGTGGCAAATCGCCGGGGTTGGTTTCGAGAAGCGTGAGCGAATCCGGTCGCAGTCTTGCCGGATCCGCATAGTGGCCGGCATGGGGCCCTTTCTATGCTCCTGATGGATCCCCGATCTGCCACCTCACGACCAAGGCGACACTCGCATGAAATACTTTTCCTCGTTTCGATTCGAAGAGAACGACGGCACGTTGTTTCGAGGAGCCCAGAAGATCCCGTTGACACGCAAGGCCGGCGACCTGCTGCGATGCCTGCTCGACCATTCCGGCACTGTGACCGCGCACAAAACGATTCTCGCTACTGTCTGGCGCGACACCCACGTGCAGCCCGGCAACATCAAAGTCCTGATTCGCGAGCTCCGGCGAGCACTCGGCGACGACCCGCGACGACCGCGTTTCATTCGAAGCGAACCAGCACGCGGCTATGCGTTCGTTGCGACAGCGTCTGAAGCGCCGCCACCGGGCAGCGACGTGGTGCGACGCGACAGGGCGCCGATTTTCATCAATCGTCGGTCCGAGCTCGAGAAGTTGCAGCACTGTTTGGCTGCGGCTGGCGAGTCCGACTGCCGCGTCATGCTGATCGAAGGCGAGCGCGGAATCGGAAAGACGACGCTGTGTGATGCATTTCTTCACGTCGTGAGACAGATGCCGGCAACCCGGCTGTCTTACGGTCAATGTGTCGAGCAGACCAGGATCTGCGAGCCGTACTTTGCGATGCTGAATGCGCTGGACCACCTGGCGCGACAGTTCCCTGCGGAAGTGCCCCGGCTGCTCATGCGACACGCGCCAGGGTGGCTGCGCCAGTTGCCGCAATGGTCCCGGATGGCGGCTCGGACCGCGGCTATCGCACCCTGCGACCACCGCTCCTCGCGCATGATTCGCGAGATGATGGCGGCGCTGGAAGAGATCTCACGAGAAGCCACTCTGGTTTTGGTGCTCGAGGACTTGCACTGGGGAGACGTCGAAACGGTCGACTTGCTCCGCGCACTGGCCCGGCACCACACGCCGGCGAAGTTCTTCATTGTCGCGACCTACGTGGCGAGCGAGGATTCACCAGCGGGGAGCGCCCTGGCGCGTCTTGCCGGCAATCTGCAATCGTTGCAGCCGTCTGCGTGGATGCCGATCGGCCCGCTCACCGAAGCTCATATCAGAGGCTATCTCGAAACGCGCTTCGGCACGCCCGCCCTCGACGGCCTCGCGCGGCCGCTCTGCAAGATGACCGGAGGAAGTCCGCTGCGGCTTGTCAGCGCCATCGACACCCTTGTCGCGACAGGTCAGATCGGCAGTCACGCCGACGGATGGCGCCTGGAATTTGCGCTGTCGAACCCGAAGCCGCCACTGCCCGATGGATTGAGCGCCCCTGTGCTGTGGCCCGGCGCCCAATCGCCGTCGGAGGATGAAGTGGCTCTGCAGGAGGCCGCATTCGTCGCCTCGGAGCTGCTCGCAGGGACTACTGGGCGGTTCGGGCGAACGTCGTAGGGCAGGGCCGACCGCGATCCGATCCACAACGTGTCGTGACGACCACGACCAATCGCGGTGTGTTTCGATCCGGCCGACGCACCAGCCGGCCGCGTATTCCTGTATTCCGCAGTCGTTGTTGTCGAAACTGAAAGGCCCGCCGGAGAGTTCGCCACGCGCGGGAGGCCGTGAGAGCCGTGAGGACCGGCCGCCTGCCGCCGAACTTCGCACGCCGTGCTTCGACGTTGCTCAGCACGCCCTGAGCGGAGTCGAAAGGGCGGGAAGCCGCGCGCGGCTTGCCCACTCTCTCGCCCCGGCGTCGACTATCAGCTGGCTTCGGCGACGGTCACGTGCGTGGCATGCACCGCCACAGTGACGTGCGGTTCCGGCGCGGCCGCCCGGGTGGTCCCGGCCGATGTCCGACGCACGCGAAAACTGGGCTGGGACCGCTACATCAAAATCGAAAATGCTCTAGCGGTCCGCTGTCGGGAGCCATTGGCGCAACAAATGGATTCGATGGGGCAGGCACCCAAGTGGTGGAAACCGCCAACCGTCAGGCGAGCGATCCCGGTGGAGGCGGTTGGCGAGGACTGAGTGTTTTGACAGGGATGGGCGATTAACCAGCAAGCAAATCCTACCGGACTCCTACCAAAATCTAACCGCCCGCGCCCGGTGAAAGCGTCAAGAATCGAACGCTATGAGCTTCGCACCAGCACGTGGATCCGACTTTCCAGCCAAGCAATCCCTTCTCCCACCACCGGCCGCGGCTTTACTGCGATCGACGCCTGACGAGCGCGACGCCATCGTTGGCGAGAGCGACACGCTGAAGTACGCCATTTTTCGATCCGAGCAGGTGGCGGCGACAGACGCCTCCGTCTTGCTCTGTGGGGAGACGGGGACCGGCAAGGAACTCCTGGCTCGGCGCATCCATCAGCACAGCCCTCGTCGCGATCGCCCGTTTGTCGTCGTCAACTGCGCGGCATTACCGGCGACGCTGATCGAGAGCGAGCTGTTCGGGCGGGAGCGCGGTGCGTTCACCGGCGCCTATGCGACCCAGATCGGCCGGTTCGAGCTGGCGAACCGGGGGACGGTGTTCTTGGACGAAGTGGGCGAATTGCCGCTCGAGCTGCAGCCGCGGCTCTTGCGGGTCGTCCAGGAGGGGCAGGTCGAACGTCTGGGCAGTCCGCGCACGGTGGATGTCGACGTCCGGATCATCGCCGCCACCAATCGTGATCTCGCCGACGAAGTCCGCCAGGGCCGATTCCGCCGTGACCTCTTCTACCGCTTGAACGTGTTTCCAATCACGCTTCCATCGCTGCGCGATCGTCGCAGCGACATCCCGCTCCTCGTCCGGTATCTCGTGTCTCGGCTGGCCCCTGCCCTCCGAAAGCGGATAGAGGCGATTCCGCCGGAGGTCATGCGCATGCTCGAAACATACGACTGGCCCGGCAACGTACGCGAGCTCGAGAACGTTCTCCAGCGGGCAATTATTCTGTCCCACGGGTCGACGCTGTCGCTGAGCGAGGCATGGTTGCCTGCCCGAGAGCCGATGCCGATCGGCGAGGGCGTCACGTTGCTGGAGGTCGAACGACGCCACATCGTCCACGTGCTCGCGGCAAGCTGCTGGCGAATCGAAGGAGCTGGTGGTGCGGCGGCAGGTCCTGGGAATGAAGCCCAGCACGCTGCGCAGCCGCATGGCGAAGCTCGGAGTCGCCAGGCCTCGCAAGGAGAGCTGATCGCCTGCTTCGAGCGTGCCGCTACCGCCCGGGAATCGACAGCGTGAAACGGGATTGAATCTCGTCGAACACGACTACGGGCCCTTCCCGGAGCAGAATCCGAATCCCTTTGAAGATCCGAAACTCGCGGGAGTTGAAGTAGGCGTCTGCTTCGCCCGTGGTTTGCCACTCGGACATCACCGTGAACGCATTGGGATCTTCGGTGTCGACGAGCAGCCGGCAGCGCTCGCATCCTGCCGTGTGACGCATCCGTTCCACCGCATCATCGACAGCGCTGAGGATCTCCGAGCGCTTGTGCGGCTGCGCGCGAAAGCTGATGGAGGCAAGAAGCATTGAGGACTGGAAAGAGGATGCAACTCCCATTCCGAACGGGAGAGCGCGCTGTCATGCATTCGCGTGACATACACGCCCGCGACCGGCCGCGCGATCCACGATGGGTGGTGGCGGGCAGCTGTTGGCGACCGCGATCGGTCGAGCCGGGCTTCGAGCGGGAGCGCGCGAGGAGGACGCCTCACGTCAGCGCCTTCTTCCTCCGCCCGCTCGCGCTCCGCCGCCACCGCCGCGATAGCTGCCGGTGCTGCGCGGCGTGGCGCTGCCGCTCCCGCTCCGGTAGTTCCCGTAGTCAGTGGTCCGCTGCGTGCCCTCGCGTCGGGCGGCTGAATCGCGGTTCAACTGATCGACCGTGCTGCGATCCGTGGCGCCAGGCCGCTCGCCTGTGGCCGAGCCGGTCGTCGGTTGTGGTCTTTCGCCGCTCGGCTGCCGGTCGGTATTCGACCAGCCACCGTTGTCGTACTTCTGCCATGTGCCGTCTTGCTGCCGATACGCGTTGCCGTCTTTCCCCGCGTAGACGTTGCCACCGTCGCCAACCGCGACAGCACCACCATTGGAGCCACGTCGAGTTACCGCACTCCCCTCGTCAGTCCTAACAGTGCGTGTGGTCGTGCCAGTTTGTCTGTTCGTGTAACGATTGGTCTTTGCCCAATCATCGCCGCGCTGTACCGACGTCGAACCCCAGCTTCCGTACACGTTCGATCCCTGACGCGTCTGTGCGTAGGTTCCCGTGCGCGGGTTGTACGCCTGTGCGGCGCCGCGAGCGCCGTAGGGACCATATGCCGCTGCGCCCCGGGCATAGGTGCCCGTGCGGGGGTTGTAGCGAGCGCCCACGCCGGCGCCGCCGTAGGGACCGTAGACAGCCGCGCTGCGCCCGTAGGCGCCCGTCCGCGGATTGTACCAGGCAGAGTATCCGTAGGTTGGGAAGTGCGGATAGTAGTATGGATAGAATCCGCCATAGCCATAGTAAGGTGGATAGTACCAACCCGATCCCCACACCGTGCAGCCCCAGGCGACCATCATCCCCGTATACCCGGCAGCCGCGGCAAACACGACCCAATCGTCATCGTCATCTTCTTCGATGGTCACGTACGTCACGTGGTGCGCTGGTGAGCTGACGGGGATTTTATAGATCTCCTGCGGGACCGAGCTTGCGACTTCCCAGGGACCGGTTGCGCTCTTGCCGACGAACCACACACCCTGATAACACATGTAGTACTGGTCGCCGAACTTGAAGACGTCCTTGTCGGTGTTTACGGCGCGTTGCACGGTCGTCGGCTCGATTGGCGTGAACTGGGGGTCGCCCTGGAACGCCACTTCGGGCGCCTTGGTCTCCTTTTTGTTGACCCGCGCAGTTTGAGGAATCTCCGCCAAGAGCACGGCGTCGATTGCCTCATCCGTGCCTGGAACCGACGCCAACACACGCGACCGGTCGTGCTCGAGCGGAATCTTCTTGAAGTCCGCAGGGAGCGACGTCGTGGCAAACGTCCAGGGCCCGGTGAAATCTGGCGCCGAAAACCAACGCCCCGCCACCAGGTAGTAGACCGGTCCTGCCTTGCCCATCCGAAACACGTCACTGTCGGTGTTGTTCACCCAGAGGAGCCCGGTGCCTTGCACCAGAATGTAGCTCGGTTCGCCACGGAGCAGAATCAGCTCGGCTGGCGCGAAGCTGACGAAAACCTTTGGCACCGCCGAGGCCTTAACCGACTTACCCGGCAGATTCGCTTTGACGTCAGTCCAGTTCTCTTCTGCGGGCAGCTTCTTGAAGCTGTCCGGTAGCTTCCCGGCAGGGGACCAAGGGCCTTGGATGTCGGAGGCCTTGAGCCACGAGTCGTTGTTCCGAAGATAGTAGGTATTGGACGGACCGTGCTGAAACAAGTCCCAGTTGGTGTTGACGGCAAACTTCAGATCGTTGTCCGGGATCGGACTCCAGATTGGTTCCCCATCCAGATTCACAATCACGGCTGGCGTCTTGCTGAAGAAAATGGTGGGGGGATCGGCTTTTACGCCCTCCACGTTCTTCGGCACGATCTGGCTCTTGTCCAGATTGGCCAGGACTCGATCCAGGGCGATTACCCGGTCGTCGTCGAGCATCACCTTGTCGATCTCCGAAGTGATCTCGCCCACCTGATCTTTCGGCAGGGTCTGGAAGTTGGCCTCGACGATCTTCATCTTCTGGAAGCTGACCAGCCTCTCGGTGACGGCAACTTTCGTGTCCGCCTCGAGCTTGATCGTGCCAATCGCTGCCTTGCTGCCAGCCTTGTCGCGATAAGACACGGCGCTGAAGGCCACGAGATGTGCCTGCTTGTCCCAACTCGCGACCTGCGGCTGATAAAGAAGGATGCTCCCGCCGCTCGGCAGATCGTAGGTGCGCGGCCATCCGCCATCTATTGGGGCGGCAGCGGGCGCCGCGGCCGGGGCCGAGGGCGTTGACGCCGGCGGGGGCGTTGTCTTCTGAGGAGCCTGCGTCGAAGGCGCAGCCGGATTGGTTGCAGCCTGGCCGAGGCCCGCGGCCGCAACGAGGGGCGCCGCTGGCTGCACCAGGAGGCTCAGCGCCGCAATGGCCGTTACGACCCGTCCGGGGCGTTTCGCGTGTTTCATCACTTCGGCTCCCTTTATGCGGTCCGCCCTTTCGATCGGGCCGATAGCCAGGCGCGGGCGTCCGCCGCGTTGCCCTCCGAAAAAAACTCCACAGGGGCTTTCCGCAGGTCCGCGGCCGCAAACATCAGCGACTCGCTCCGCCATCTTTCGTCCCCGACGATGGCGATTCGCTCGATCATTCCACCGTGCTTCACGTAAAACGTCAGGTCGCGCCAGTCATCGTGCGGCTTCCACCCCTCAAATTCCTCGAGAAGGAACAGGAGTCTTACGGGGCCGACGCGGCGCATCTCCTCGATCAGGACGTCCTGACATCGCTCGAAATCGTCCTTGCTCAGCGTCCCGCGAATTTCGACACGGAAAAGATTATCATGCTCGTGGTGCACCGTCATCGACATTGGAATCGGTACGGGGAGAGCAGGGAGCGTGCCGGCGGTCCCAATGCATCGCCCCAACCGCATCGCGTCCTTTACGGCGGGTTGACTGACGGCCGATCGGCTGTGCCAGGTCGCCGGTTCCTGATGTGCCTCCGCGAGACCGGAGTCCCTCCGAAATGCCGTGCGGCACCCCGGACCTCTCTCGAGATTGCGCCGCCATCGGCGGGAGCGATCCGCAGGCCCTCGTGCGGCGTGACAATTGCACCACCGCTCTTGATCCGAGGTCAAGGCCGTCACCCGAAAGGAAAGGTAGATATGCAGAAGAAACTCCTGATTGTTATTGCACTTGTGCTAGCGCCGGCTCTGCTCGTTGCGCAGAAGGTTTCCTACGACTTCGAGAAAGCTGCAAACTTTGCGGCTTTCAAGACTTATGCGCACAAGGACGGGACCAAAGTCGGGCAATCCCTGATCGACGATCGTATCGTCGCCGCCATCGAGACGGAGCTTAGCGCCAAGGGCTTCACGAAGTCGGAATCGAGTCCCGACGTGTTCGTCGTCTACCACGTGGCCTTCGACAAAGAGAAGGACATCTCGTCGTACAGCTCCGGCTATGCCGGCGGATACGGTGCGTATGGCTGGGGTTGGGGCGGGGGTATGGGTACGACGACGACACAGGTGCGGGACATTCTGATCGGCACACTCGTGATCGACATGGCCGACGCGAAGAAGGGGCAGCTGGCCTGGCGCGGGATGGGAGTCAAGGAAGTCGACACGCAGGCCAAACCCGAAAAACGCGATAAGAGCATCAACAACGCGGTGAAGAAGATTTTCAAGAATTACCCGCCGAAGGTGAAGACGTAGGTCGAACGCCAGCCTGAGGGCTTGGAAGGGAAAGCCGAGGCCGCACGCCCGGAGACCGAAGCCTTATGGGAGCTTCGGCCGCGACAGCCCCAGTTTGGCCATACGCGTCTCGAGGGTGGTGGGCCTGAGCCCGAGTCGGTCTGCCGCCCCACCCGATCCGCGAATGCGCCAGCAAGTGCTCTCCAGGACGCTGCGGATATGCTCTTTCTCGACGTCCGTCAGCTTGACGCTGCGTTTTCCAGCAACAGGCGAGGGCGTCGGTACGGCAATGGTCAGCCGAGTGCCGGTCGTGACGATCATGGCGCGCTCCACGACATTGCGCAGCTCGCGAATGTTGCCTGGCCATGAATACGCTTGCAGCGCGGCCATACTCTCCCTGGGGATGGCCTCGATCCGTTTGCCGAACGCATTCGAGAATGCTTCGACGAAGCGCCACACGAGAATGGGGATGTCTTCGACGCGATCCCGTAGCGGAGGCACCATGATGGGGAAGACATTGAGCCGGTAGAACAAGTCCTCGCGAAACGCTCCGTCGGCGATCCGTTGCTCCAGATTCCGGTGCGTGGCCGCAATGATTCGCGTGTCCACGCGAATACTTTTTGGGCTGCCGAGCCTCTCGATTTGGCGCTCCTCGAGCACGCGTAGTAACTTGACCTGGGTTTCGACTGGCAGATCGCCGACCTCGTCGAGGAAGATGCTCGAGTGGTCCGCCAGCTCGAATCGTCCCACCTGACGGGCGAGGGCGCCTGTAAACGCGCCCTTCTCCCGGCCGAACAACTCGCTCTCCATGAGCGTGGAAGGAATCGCGGAGCAGTTCACGCGCACCATCGTGCGCCCGCGCCTCGCGCTCAGCTCATGGATCTGCGCGGCAAAGAGCTCCTTGCCGGTTCCGGTCTCACCAAGCAGCAGCACCGTCGAGTCGGTGGCCGCCACCTGCTGCACCTGTTCCAGGACTCGGCGGACGGCTGCGGTCTCTCCGACGATGTTGCCGGTGCCAAGACGATCCTGGGCTTCGCGCCGGAGGTACAGGTTCTCGGCCCGCAACTGGTCGCGCAACCGTTCCACTTCCGCGAGCGTGTTTTGGAGCGCTTCGTCGCCTTGCCGGCGTGCCAGAACGTTCCCGAAGGCCGTGGCGAACACCCGAAGGCGATGCACCTCCTCCGGACGCCACGTGCGTTCCCGGCGCACCATGTTGAAGCCGACCGCGCCCACCACCCGGCCGTCAACGGACAGAGGCACCGTCACGGAGGACCTTGTGCCGAACGACTCGCACGCGGCGCGGTCGATTGGGTTCGGAATGTCATCGACCCTCGAGAAGCTCACCACGCCACCGGCGAGCAGGGTCTCGAGCGCCCACGGAAAGCGCTCCCTGGCCGAAGTCGGCGCCGCGACCGGCGCGATGCCAGGACTCTCCCAGCTCACCGGGGCCACCAGCATGCCGTCCGGCTGAATCCTGAAAAAAATACAGCCGTCGAGACCCAGGGCTTCGCCAATCTGTCGAAGGGCCGCTCGAATCGCTCCGTCGACCTGGTCGACGGGCAGGTTGATGAACTGCACCGACAACTCGGCGACGACCCGCTCGAGCTCCAGTTGCCCCTGCAATCTGAGGTGGTTTGTCTCTTCGAGGTTGGGGAAGGACTCGGCAAGACGATGCAAGTGCTGGCGATCGAGCGCGATCTGACCAAATCGAGTCGCGGGCGATTCGGCTAACTCAGGCATATTTCAAGAAGTTGTACATCATGGTCTTGCCCGTCGTGATCAACCCCTGAGACTAGAGACTTATCCGCCGAATCAGCTATGCAGATTCGGCAGAACAAGGTTGGAGTGGCGTGGTTCGAACTGCTCCGGCATCCCGGAGTAGGTCCGCCATATCGGAGGCTAGGGCCGAAAGTCGAATAGCAACCCGTCGTCGGGTGTAGCCTCGGCACGTCATTGATTTAGAGTCGCGACAACGCTCGACACCGCCATGGCATGGCGAGTGCTGTAGATCGAACTCCAATCATCGGGCGAAAGTGCTTCGGTCTGCGACCACCGTTCCTTGTTTCAGACACGATTAGGATATGGCTATGGCTCCAGAGCACTCGATCAGTAGAGAACGGTGGACGAGGCGCAAGACCCTTCGTCTGATTGCAGGCACGTTGACGTTCGGCGTGTTTCTGTCGTTACCACCGCAGGCGCATGCTTCGTTGCTCTCGCACGAGGCTGAGGACAAGCTGGCCAGTATTCTCGCCCTCGTCGTGATCTTCCTAGTCCCGATCGTGCTCATCGTCTTGTTCTGGATGGTGCATATCCTCCCCGAGAAGATCGCCCACAAGCGGCACCATCCGCAGTTCGAGGCCATACGGACGTTGTGCCTGCTGTCCCTGGTGTTTGGGGGCCTTCTCTGGCCGTTGGCCTGGCTGTGGGCGTATTCGAAGCCGGTCATGTACAAGATGGCGTACGGGACGGACAAGCATCCGGATGCGCTTGCAGATGAAGAACATGCGCTCGACCAGAACGTGGGGACAGCCGATCTCGTCGACCGATTGGCGCGGCTCGAGAAGCGGGGTGTTCCGACGTCTGAATTGACAACCCTTCGCGCCGATCTCGAGGCGCTCGAGGCAAGGTTCGCAGACGAAGAGGCACGTTAGATGGAGATTATCCTCCTCGGAATTTATTCGTTTTTCGTGTGGTTGATCTTCATCAAGCTGAAGTTATTGCCCTGGACGACGCCCTGGAAGGTGGCCGTCGCGATCTTCCCGGTGGTGGCGATTGTAGTGATGCTCCTGCTTTTGAACATCTTCGCGCCCACGACGAGCGACGTCAGGGTCGTCAATTATGTCGTGCCCGTCGTGTCGCAAGTCAGGGGGCGCGTGATCGAAGTCCCGGTGGAAAACAACCGCCCGGTGAAGAAAGGCGATGTGCTGTTCCGAATCGATCCGACGCCCTACGCCAACGAGGTCAATTCGCTCGCAGCGAAGCTGGTGTCGGACGAAGCGAAAGTCGGGGCCGATCGCCAGCGACTCAATGAAGTACAGGCGCGATTGGCGGACGCACAATCGAGTGAGCGGCAGCTCCATGAACAGTTGAACCAAGCCACCGGCCAGGTGGAGTCCCTGTCGGCATCGCTCGACTTGGCCCGGAAACGGGTCGAGCAGAACACCGAGCTCGTCGCCGCGGGGGCCGGCAATCGCTTCGATCTGGATCAAGCACAGACGAAGGTCAACGAGTTGACAGCGCAAATGGCTGCAGCCCGCGCGGCCGAGCAACAGGTCAGAGAAAAGCTGTCAGGCCGTGTCAACGGCGACCTCGCGACCGTAGCGGAGGTGAAGGCGCAAATTGCCACGGCCCGGGCGCAGGTGCAGGTCTCCGAGGCCCAGGTCGACACGACCCGCGCCCAACTCGAGAACGCCCGATGGGACCTGTCGCAGACGACACTCGTCGCCCCGGGCAACGGCACGATGGTGAACGTGATGCTCCGCCCCGGCTTCTTCGTGGCCGGCGTGCCGTTCAACGAGGTCATGACGTTCGTCGACGAGGAGTATCAGATCTTCGCGTTGTTCGGGCAGAACGAGCTGCACCAGGTCGTGCCGGGGAACGAGGCCGAGATCACGCTCGAGACCTACCCGGGACGCGTCATCAAGGCCCATGTGGATTCAATCATCTGGGCTCAGGGACAGGGGCAGGTCGAGGCCTCGGGCGACCTGCCGCGGACGACCTTTGTCCCGCCGCCCGGCCGGTTTCCAGTCAAGCTCGTGGTCGGCGAGCACGATCGCAAGCTGTTTCTGGCTGCAGGCGCCCGCGGATCTGCCGCCATCTATACGGATTACCTCTCCCTGATTCACATTATTCGAAAAGTACTCCTGCGGGTGGCGTCGTATCTGGACTACGTCATCATCAAGCACAGCATCAGCTTGGGCCACTGATGGATCGCGTGATGCCCGATCAGTCGGTTCACCGCCATCGTTCGCAGACGGCTCGGGGGCTTGGGGGCTTCGTCGCTCCGCTCGTGGCCGCCTTCGTACTCGTGATGACGGCGTCGTGCATCCTGAAGAAGCCACCGAACGCGACTGCCATCAAAGAACAGGCGTTGCCAACCGTGGAGCTGCCTGCGCAGTGGACGGCGGCTGGCGCGGGTGCAGGCCCTGTGACCAACAACTGGATCGTCACGTTCCGCGACGACCAGCTGCTTGCCGCCGTCGTCGAGGCCATCGCCTACAACGCCGACCTGCGTGTAGCCGCTGCGCGTGTCGAGCAGGCGCAGCTCTATGCCAAACTCGCCGGAGCGAAGCTCTACCCGTCGGTCGATTTCCTGGCCCGTGGAGGCGGCGAGATGTCGGGCGACAACTCCGGCCTGCAGGGGGCGGCGCTCACGGTGACATGGGAGGTCGATCTTTGGGGTCGGGTGAGATACGGCCGCGCGGCTGCTGCTGCCGATGCAGCCTCAGCCGGGGCCGACTTCGAGTACGCGCGTCAGTCGATTGCCGCGCTCGTGGCCAAGAGCTGGTTCCTGACTACCGAAGCGGCGTTGCAGGCCAACGTGGCGCGCGAGACCATTCGAGACGGCGACGAGCTGGTTCGCCTCGCTCAAACACGATCGCAAGTGGGCGTCGGCAGCGATGAGGACGTTTTCGTGGCCCGTGGCACGGTCGGGAGTTACCGCGACAGCTTGCGCCAGGTCGAACAGGCACGTGAACAGGCGATTCGGGCACTGGAGCTCCTGCTTGGCCGATATCCGGCGGCCGCAGCGAGCGTCAGGGCGGAGCTGCCGGGCCAGCCTGAGGCGGTGCCAGCGGGCCTCCCGTCCGAGCTCCTCGAGCGCCGACCGGATGTGGTCGCTGCCGAACGGCGCATCGCGGCAGCGTTCAACCGCGTCGGCGAGGCGAAGGCCGCCCGTCTCCCAGCGATCGCGCTGACGACCGGCGTCAACAGCATCTCGAGCGAACTCTTCGTGCTCCAGGATCGCGAAAACCCCGCCTGGAACTTTGGCGCGAATCTGCTCGCGCCTGTCTTCAGAGGAGGGGCGCTCAGAACGCAGGTCGAGATTCGGACCGCCGAGCAGAAACAGGCTATCGCCGCGTACGCGGTTGTCGGCCTGCGTGCGTTCGGCGAGGTCGAGAACGCCCTCGCGGCGGAGATTGCGGCGCGCGAGCGCGAGCAGATCCTCGGCCAAACGCTCTCCGACTTTCAGCGCGCGCTCGAGATCGTTCAGACCCAATATCGGGTCGGGACCACCGATCTGCGGTTCGTGACACAGCGGCAACTGGCGCTGAACGCCGCGCAGGCCGCTCTCATCCGTGTCCAGGCTGAACAGCGCGTACAGCGGGTCAACCTGCATTTGGCGCTGGGAGGCAGCTTCGAGCCGCGCCCGACCACCCAGCCCGCCCAACCAGGGTCGACTCCGGTCGACCCTACCGCGACCCCTTCCCGGTAGTACTTCTGCGGGCTGCTCCGAACGTCGGTGCCACGAGGCTGACCGTTTATCGAGTCGTGAGCGCGTCGGCGGATGGCGTGGCAGGCCTGCGCGTGAGCCACTGTTTCATCGCAGGAAACAGCCGGAGAGCGACAATCTGCTGCCTTCGTTCGCGGCTTCGTCGTTAAGCGGTTGTAACCCCGGAATCCCGGAGTTCATCCGACATGCCGGACGACCGGCAGAGTGCGTTCTATCCCTCCGGATGAGATTACCGCCGTCAAAAATCGAGCATAGAAGAGGTTAGCCCCCTTGCAGACTGACTCCGCCAGATGGCAACCGCCGTGCACTCCGCACGTCGCCGGGCGATGCTCCCTACAGGCACGTTCCACGAAGCACTGAACGTGAGTCTCGAGGTGATCCTCGGGTTTGGCCGAATCCGTGAAGAGTTGCCATGAGTCGGCGAGTGCGAAAGGTTCTGCTCTTTATAGTGAATGAAGAATAGAAGGAGAGCGCCAGTCATGAACATTGTCAAGTCGGTCACCCTCGTCGCACGCAGACCTGGAAACGTTTCGCATTCAGGCAGAGGAGGCTTCATGAGCACGAAGAGATTCGCCATGTACGCAGCAGCCTTGGTTCTCCTTTCGGCGCCCGTCTCGGCGCAACAGACAGTCACCCAGCCGGGCAGAGAGATAACGGTGACTGGCACGATTCAGGAGATCGATTACACCACCCGTCTCGTCACGCTTCGCCGCGCCGACGGCACCGACGAGATCGTCTACGCGCCGACCGCGATTACGCGCTTGAACGAGCTCAAGGTCGGCGACCGCATCAACACGAGATACTACGAGTCGACGATTCTCCAGCTCAGGAAGCCCGGCGAGGCTTCCTCAGCACCGGCGGGCTCAGCCGTGACGCCAGGAACGGGCGCACTGCCAGGAGGCACGGTCGCGCGCCAGGGATCGATGACTGTTACGGTAAAAGCGGTGGATCCAGCGATTCCCTCGATTACGGTGACGACGCCCGGCGGTCGTACCATATCCAAGAAGGTGCAGCAGGCATCGAACCTCGCCAACGTCAAGGCCGGCGATCGAATCGATATCACCTACACTGAAGCGGCAGTCATCTCTGTCGAACGGGCGCAGTAAACGTGCGGGCGTTTTTACCACTTCGTGCCTGGTTCTTTTTTGATGCTGAGTGCGAATCGCTTCACTAGCATCGGACGCGAACCAGGTACGAGGTACGACACAGGGGGTCCTGAACATGACGCGCTCATGCTGGTCTTCAGGCTGCGTAGCGCTGTGCGCGGTGGTCTGGGGAACGTTTCCGTTGGTTGGCCGCGCGCAGTCGCTGAGACCGACACCCGGCGCGGAGCAAGGGGCCACCTCAACAGCTGCCGCCGCCAGGGCGCAACAGCCTTCAGCTCCATTCGGGGAGGTCTATGCGAGGCTGGACCCGCGTCGGCAGCGCCTCATCGACAAATGGGTCGCGCGCTTCAACGAGGCTACCCGACGGCAGGCGGAGCCTGCGGCTTTCTACGACTCAATCGCCAGCTTTTCCGGCAAGACGACGTTCGAGGCGGTCACGCACGCGTTGATGACCACGCAGCTGACCGATACCTCGGGCGCGCAGCTCGGCGACGCGTTGGCGCTGGTCGAACAGGTGGACGCGGTCCGAGGCAAGGTCCCCGGGGCGGCATCGGACCATCAGTTTCGGATGTATGTCCGCCTCACGGAAGGCGCGCTCGAGACGCTGGCGCGGTCGCGGGAATTCAAGCGCCACGCCGACAACACGGTCTACCACAAAGGGTATCCCATCAACTACCGCGCCGAGGGCGGGACGCCGTCAATTCAGATCTCCGTCGCGCTGGATCACCGGCGCGCCGACATCGACGTGGACTACCGGTCCTCGAGCTTTCCGGTCGGGCTGTTCAATGGACATCTGACAGCCGCGAACTCCGACGTGCGCGTCGGCGACAACTACGACCGCCACATCAATCGATGGGTCGGGTTCCAGAATTGGTGGCGCAGTTTTTTCGGCGTCCCCGTGGAGGGCCAAGCGGTCGACCCGGTGCCGGATAGATCGTTAGTCATTCCGAAGGAACCTCGCGCAGGGAGGAAGGACGTCGACGCGATGATGCACGACTTCCTGACCGCGTGGCTCGTGGAGGGCAACATCGTCGCCACGATGGGGTACGTATCGGAACGTGCCTTGGCCTGCCTGGCCGAGGAGCGCGACGACCCATCTAGCATCGACCGCGGGATGGCGCCCCTTCTCCTCATGAGCCGGCTCAAGGCGGCTCACGACGCGCTGGGGCCTCGCAACTCGCTGGACGGGCTGACAGTCGGCGTTCGTCTCACGAGGCCGGGCCTCAGGGTCGTCACCCAGCCCTATCATGCGCAGTTTGTGATCTATTCGGTTCCTGACGACGTGGCGGCCGCGTTCAACTGCGAGAGCCGGATGACGGTGGGGGATCCGAAGAAAATCAGGCGCGCCTACGGCAACTACTTCGGTGCCACCTTCTATATCGACGGTCGAAAGGACCGCGCGGTCGCGCTGCTGTGGGCCAAAGAGAATGGGTTCTGGAAGATCGTGTCGTGGCAGGCGGAGCCGGACGAGGAGGACACGCCGGGGCCGAGCACCACCCCCGATGTCAAGGTGGCTCGGATCCAGGCCGATGCGAGCCTTGTCGCGGATGCCCGTGCATTTCTGGAGAGTTGGTGGATTCGGAAGGACTACGACACCGCGTTCCGATATCTGTCCCCTCGAAGCTATGCGTGCTACGACCTGTTCCGAAAATCCAACGATCCAGTGGCGACATCTCTCGAGGACGCCGGCAGGCAGGTGCGGGCAGCGCTCGAGCGCGCGGGCCAGGCCGCCGGGACCCCGAGCTCGCTGGAATCGATGATCTCGGCCGTCGACCCGACGCATCCGGCGCTTCGGATCATGAGCCACCGGGATGCGCGCAGCTTCGCGCTCGCCAGCGCTCCCGACGGCCTGGCGGCCTACGACTGCGCCGCCCGCGCCCGTGGTGAGAGTTTTACGGGGGAGCTGCCGGCCGTGTACGGCAATGTGGGGTTGATGAGCTTCCGCGTTCGGACGCAGGGTGGGGAAGGGCCGGTCTTGCGGACGTTGTGGCTCAAAGAAGGTGGCACCTGGCGAATCACCACCTACGATGTCGAATTGCCCTGACGCTTCATGTGAAGTTCAACCGCGTGACGCAAAATCGCCCGTCTAGCAGGCTCATTTCGACACCGCGGTCGCGGGGTGACTCGCCCAGAGGTCGCGCGAGTTACGGCACCGTCGTCCAGGAGGCATCAGGATTGTAAAGGTTCATGGCCCGGGCTGCGGTATCGGTTTCGGGCCCCAGATCTTTCTCGCGCACGATGCCGTCTTGATTGATCAGGAAGGTCATGACTCCCGTGACGTCGTACTGTGCCGGCCACGCGACGAGCGCGAACCCGCCGGACATCTCACCCTTACTCATATAGTCCTTGGCCCCGCCAGCCGCGGCGGGTCCCTGCGCGGTCAGGATTCTGAAGTAGTAACCGTGAAAGGGCGAGGGCTGCTGGCGATCGACGCTTGGCGCCCGGCCTTCTTCCGCCGCTTGTGCCACCAGGTCACCCAACGGACTGCGTTTACGACCGTGCGCGGTCGGCCAATACAGACCGTTCTGCCGTCCCGGATCGCTACGAAAGGTCTTCGCATAGAGGCCCGCAGGCTTTCCATCGTGTCCCGTCTTCGCGTAGATCCGTTGTGCGGCCGCGAAGGTACGGCAGATTCCGATCACCGCCAGCTCGTTGCGCCCGATGCGGCGGGCGAGCACTTCTTCCTTTCCCGCCGCAGTGTCGAACCGCCAGCCATTCCCGTCTTTCACAAGAGGAACTGGAAAGGGCCAGTTCTCGTTGCCGATGACGAGCGCCTTGGCGTTGGTCCCCTGGTCCACCAGCTTCCATCCCTCGGCGACGGCGACCGTGAAGACCTCGCGATTCCTGCGGCCGGTCGCCTGATCGGACGAGGCGACCAGATCCCGCCCGTCAGGACCGAGGATTGCCAACAGCTCGTCCATGGTTCCCGTTTTGACGACCTCCGTCAGTGCTTTCACCGCGTCTTCCGGCGTTGCGAACATGCGCTGGCGCGGTTCCGAGGGAGTTCTGGTGCATGCCGGCATCGCCACCAGTGTCGCGCAAATGACGGCGGCCAGATTGCGAGCCACGCGGCCGCGTGTTGTGCCAGGTCGATCTGTTGCCACGGCGGTCCTTATTACGTCCTTCACACCCCATTAGGGGTCAGCGGCGCCGCCCGCCCGAGCTGCTCCTGCTGCTTTTCCCGCGCGAGCTGGCCGCGCGTTCCGATTTTCCGCTCGAATAGCCCGAGAATGCATCTGAGCTGGTGCCGGATCGTTCGCGAGTGGCCTGAGTCTTGTCGCCACTGTACCCGCGTGATTCAGCGCTGGAGCCGCCCGAGCTCTTCGCCTGGGTCGCCCTGGCCTGGGCCTCGGTGCTCCGCTGCTCGCGCTGCGCCTGCGACTCGGGGCGGTTTTCCTGCCGGTTCTCCTGCCGATCGGTGCGCTGCTCTTGCGCCGTGCCCGCACGGTCGCCCCGTTCCTCTGCCACATCTTCGCGGCGCTCGCCCCGCTCCTCGGTCAGATCCTCGCGGTGGTCCTGCCAGTCATCTCGGGCATCCTCGCGGGCATCGGACCAGTCGTCCCACGCGTCGTCGTACATGTAGAAGCCGCCGTGCCACCCATAGGGACCGTAGTAGTAGTTGTTGTCCATCGCCGCGCCAATCGCGATGCCCGCCGTGAATCCGATCAAACCCGCCACGGCTGCATCGGTGCTACTGCTACTTTCCTGCTGGATCACCACCGTTGTCGAAGTGGGCTGGGTGTAAACGACCTGCGGGTTGTATTGCGGTACATAGACGACCTGCGGGTTGGCCGGCTCGATCACGATCACCTGCTGGCCACTCGACGTGGTCTTGGTCTCGACGTCCTGCTGCGGGGTGCTCTTCAGGGTTCCGGCGTTCCGGGCTTGAGTCCTCAGCCGCTGAATGCTGGCGAAGACACCGCTTCGATCGGTCGTGAACGCCTGCCCGAGGCGGGTCGTCCAATCCAGCTGCTCCGCCATCATGCTCACGACCTGGGGAAACAGAACCAGGGCGACGAAACTCGGGTCGAACCCCGATTTCGTCGCGGCATCCTGAAGGTCGGTGCCTTTCAGCGTCTGATTGCTTGCCAGCCATTCGTTGAGCGCGCCCACTTTCCCGGGATTCGACGCGCACTGCAGCATCTGTGCGAGAAGCTGGTCCGGATAGAGAGCAATGGGCGCGAGCAGGCGATCGAGCGCGTCCGGCGTCAGGGCTGGCTTGGCGGCCTTCGGGGCGGGGGTTTGCGGCGCGGACTGTGCCCGCGCCCCCAATCCGCCCAGAAGCGCCGGATCAAGCGCAGCGAGGACGAGCATCACGTTGACGGCAAGGATCAGCTTCTTCATGGTAGGTCCCCACCCACTGGTTGAGCTCGCTCCGAAGGATCGGCCGGTCGTGGCAGACCTGAGGGCAGAGCAAGGCACGTACCCGAGGCGCGACTGGATAGCGCGAAGTGAGAAGCGGCGCAATTCGAACAATTTGACGAGGGTTTAACCGCCGCCGCCAGGGTCGATATCATGACGTTAGCTCTCCCCGGCCGGAGTTTCCTCCGAATTGCCGGATGCTTGCACGCATTCCGCTCAGCGTACTGGTGTTCTCGAGATCACCGACTCGCGGTGTCTATCTGCTTGTGGCAGTACTCGCAGTCGGCGCTAATCGTGGAGCCGTCCTGCGCCATATGCGAATCGTCGTGACACCGGAAGCAACCAGTTGCCGTGGTGTGGCCTCCGTTACTGGGATAGGCGCCCCAGCTCACCTTCATCGATGGAAACACGTTATGGCGATAGAGATCCTGAAGGGCTGACACGGTCCGAGCCACAGCCTCTGCATCGACGGGGCCGCCGCGGGATTGATAGAAGCCTCGCAGATCCTGATCGATCGCCCGTAGCCCCGCATCCTGACTGTCGTACGACGCCTTCACCAGGCGAACGCCTTCGCGCCGCGCGAATGGGAGATTCCGGCTGACCAGCGCAGCCGCGATGGCGCGGTCGACGGCCGACTCGGGCGTCGGTGAGATGGGATGGCCGACCGTATTGTGGCAGTCGATGCAGTCCATGGTTCGGCGATCGGCGGCCGCAAGCGCTTGATCCGTCGTGTCGGGAGCACGGTACTCCTTCACCTGGCCTCTGGCGTCGGTCACTTTCACGTACGGGATCGTTTCGCGCGCCGCATCTGTCGCCACGTACTCGACGCGGACGGCGGGATCGGCATGCCAGTGAATCGCGCGCGGCGAAGACGACGAGGCGCTCAGGTGCATCTGAAGCACGGTGATCGTCTCGGTGTTCCCTTCGTCATCGGCATACTCGCGGATCACGCGGATTCGATCTCCGACAACCCGCCCGGGCTGATGGCACTTGGCGCAGGTTTGGGCTTGCGCGCCCGGAGGCATCTCCGCGCCGGCCGGAATCGGCCTTGGAAAGGAGTTGGTGGCGACGTGAACGAGCTGCCGCACGCCAGAAAGCTTGGCGCGGAGAAACCCGCGAGCACCTTCTCCGATGTGGCAGTCGACGCAGGCGACGCTGGAATGCGATGCGTTTTGCAAAGCGGTGAACTGCGGATGCATCGGCGTGTGGCACGCCTGCCCGCAGAAGCCCGGCGACTCCATCCAGTGCAGGCTGCCGTAGCCCGCCAGTAAAACGATCAGGACGTTGACGGCAGTGAGAGCCAGGACGAGCAGCGAGGTTCGCCGGACCTCCGGCCGCCGGAAGTCCAGGACAGGCCAATCGACATCCGCATTCGGATCGCTCAGGAGCTTCCGCTGCTGCAGCCGCAGGCCGAGCGGGATGAGCAGCAGCCCGATCACGAAGAGGGCGGGAATGGCCACGAAGACAACCAGGCCCGCGTACGGGTTGTTGAGCCACCCCGCGAGGATCGCGATCACCAGGGTGAGGAACACCACGGCCGACGCCGTGGCCATCAGCGCGCCGATGATCGCGAGGGGATGGCGCAGGAGGGCTGCGCGTTGCGTCACGGGGTCTCCCTATTTGAGACTCTGCATGTACGCCACCAAAGCATCAATGTCCGCGGCCGGCAGCTTGCTGTACTTGTCCTGCATGGGCGGCTTCTTGGTTGAGTTGGCCTTCGTGGCCGCCTCCTTGGGATGGGTGATCCATTGACGGATGTCGTCAGCCGAGCGCTTCGCACCAACGCCATCCAGCGGACTCGCTTTGCCGCCCTTGCCGGCGACGGAGTGGCAGACCTGGCATTTCTGCGCTGTGTAGACTTCCTCCCCTTTCTTGACCTGTGCGGCATCCTGGGCTGCCGCAGATCGTGATATCGCGACCCCTCCGGCGAGGGTCAGCGCTGCGGTGAACAGAATGCTTCTCGTCGTGAACGTCATCAGCATTGAAGCCTCCCAAGACACAAGTTCGACTACCAGAAGTATTTCAAACCGAACACGAAGGAGTTAACAGTATACGGACGGTAGACGTATCCCAGAACCAGCGAGCTGGGTTGGACGATGCTGTCGACGACGGTCGGATCGAATGCGAAGTCGTACACCCGGAACGGTTCGTAGAGGTAGGAGAACGTCGCAGCCAGTCGATTCGACAGCCGGTGCCGCACGTCGATGTGCAGCTGCTGCAGCTTGTTGAAGACGTTCGGGAGCTGTGATGGCGGGGGCAGGCCGCCCGGTCCCGGTACCACCGTATACAGATAGCTCCCTTCCGCGTGGCTGAAGTCGTACGACAACCGTGCCTCTGTCTTCGGTGTGATTCTAGGAGGCGTGACATAGATCGAGAAGTAGTTCACGGTCTCCGCGGCGTCGGCAGTCCAGTCGTGCAGCTGGTCGTTTGGGTCCTGGCCCGAGCCGGTCGACCGCGACCGCTGCAGGCCCGAGTAACGCTCGAAGTTATAACTACCGCCTGCGCCGAGACCGTTGGGCTCGCGGAAGTCGGCCGCGAACGACACCGTCCGGAACGTCGTCTCCTGCAGCCCGAGGCTGCTGTCGGGGAAGTCATCCTGGCCGACGCCGCCCGAGACGCTGAAGGTCCACCGGTCGTTGGGGACGAAATCGACGATCCCGGTGAACTGGTTGCGATTCCGGTCGGCGAGGTCGTAGTGGCGCAGGGCGGGCTGCTCGCCTATCTCCACGAGCAATGCTTCGTCCAGCCCCGAGCCGTTGCGACTCCCGTACTCGTATTTGGCGTGGAAGGTCATCCACTGCGTCCCGACGGCATCCGCTGACAGTCGTAGAACATTTTCGCCCGTGCTCTCGAAGATCCGGAAGTCGTACCCGGTGTTGTTCCGCACGTAGCCGGCAGTCAGCGCCACAGCACCGAGGCCGCTCCACGTGGCATCGGCATCGAACGTCGTGCGATTGTGCGCGTAGAGCTCGGGACCGCTCGTCAGCGAGGTCCCGACGGAGGAGTCGTAGCTGACGAATTGCGTGATGACCGTGGCAGGCATCCGGTTGTTGTAATCGTATTCCCGGAAGTGCGCCGTGAACTGCCAGTCGGTCTGCGGACGCGACACCAGATTCAAGTTGGTCGAGAAGACGTGAGCCTCGGCCTCCGCCGTGGTCCTCGGCAACCCGATCGGCGGCAGCGCGGCGTTGATAGTAAAGGGCTGCAGCGGCTCGTCGTTGTTCCAGAACCCGTAGGAGATGAATCCGGTCACCTGCGTACGATGCGCGAGCTTGGCGTAGCCGGCGCCGCTGATGGTCTGCGCGGAGTTGGTCGGCCACAGCGCCATCCGGCCCCGGCCGGGCGCGCTCGTCGAGTCGTCCAGCCGGAGTGGACTGTCCCACACCAGCGTGTCGTCGAGGTTGTCGAACCACGAGCCGTTGTACGCGACCCGCAGCATGTTCCGGCTGTTCGACCATTCGGTGCCGATCGCGAAGTCGTTCGTCCGCGAGTCGTACGGCAAGGCCACCTCGACGTCGTTCGAGAACCCGAACGATCCGCCCCACGGTAGTTCGCCACGGTGCCGCGTCGTCGTGAATCCCGCCGTCACGTCAAGGTTGGGCGTCGGCGTCGCCCGGAAGTTCACGTTCCCGATGTCACGTTGCTCCCGGAGATCGAACTGCGAGGCGATCGGGATGTAGGCCGAGAGAGTCGCCTGCGCATTCTGAATCGCGCGCTGCGTCGCGTCGTCGAGGAAAAGAGGGCTGGGTGCGGGTGTGTAGGGAGTCTGGGTGTCGACGCTGTAGAACTGTGGGACCTCGTCCCACAGGCCGGAGACGACGAATCGGCCGGTGCGTTCGTAGTGACCGAAGTACCGCTGATCGCGGTATCCGACGTTATCGGCCGTTCCCCGGAAGAGCCAGTTACCCGCCGGATCGTCACGTGCGTATTTCGCGTCAGTGAAGATCACGCCGTCCCTGAGGTCCTGGTATCGCTGCCATCGGGCCGGGTCTCCGTCCACGCTGGCCAACCGCCCGCCAAACTGGAATTGATTCCAGGTGGGCTCGAACAGGCTGCGCGTCGCCTCGGCGGTCGGCGAAGCGGTTTGCGGCGCCGCCTGGGCACCAGCCGTCGATGCGGGCGTGGCAGCCCCTTGCGTCACGGTCTGCGCCCCAACGGCCACAGGCACCGCGACTCCAATCCAGCAGATCAGATGTACCAACAGGACACGGCGCATCTGTACCTCCGAGTGCTAGCGCATGTAGAACTGTCCGGACGGATGGTTCGATCCGTGGATGTTCTGGTGGCAGTTCATGCACGATCGTCCGAACATCCGGTTACTTTTGTTCAGTGACGGCGTTGTTATCGTAGATGGTCGAGGGATGCCTCGTCGCGATGTGGCATCGCTGGCAGAGCATCGGCATGCGGACGACGAGCATCCGGTCGTTCGAGGAGCCGTGCGGATCGTGGCACGTCGTGCAGTTCTCGCGGACCGGGGCGTGCTCCCACAGCGTCGGGCCGCGCATCTCGGCGTGGCAGCTGTAGCAGGTTTCGTTCACCGAGCTGCCGACTTTGAGCGCCTTCACATTGCTGATCGAGCCGTGGGGGTTGTGACACGACGAACACGACATCTTGCCCTCGCGGACGGGCATGTGCGCGACCGCGCGCTCCGTCTTGGCGGTCTGCAGGCGGTGACACGTCGCGCACAACTCGGTCTGAGTGCTCTTGACGAGCTGGCGTTCGAACGACTTCGGGCTGTGGACGCTGTGGCAGCTCGTGCAGGACAGGTCGCGGCGCTCGTGCGCGCTGCCTTCCCAGCCCGCGTGATCGCCGCGGTTGTGGCACGCCAGGCACGTCTGGTTCGACTCGGCCTGAGTGATCTGTCCGAACTTGCGAATGTTCCCTTTGTTGTCGTCGTCGACGTGCGCTTGCCCTGGCCCGTGGCAGCTCTCGCAGCCCTGCTTTGCCTCCGGAGAGCGTGGATTCTTCGCCTGTGCGTGTGGCGTTCCCTTGAGCGAGTCGCCCTGGGTGTGACAGACGGTACACGTGTCACTACCGACGTAGCCCGCTTGCGGCGCGGCGGGTGCGGCCTGGGCGCTCGATGCCAGGGAGCTGGCGGCCGGTATCCGCCAATTCAGCCGATCAACTGCCGAGAGCGCGGAGTGCGCCGAAGTTCTTTCGCCAAAAATAGACTCTGCGCTGTCTGCGGTCTCAGCGTTGTACGTTGATTCACGAGAAATTCCACCGGTGGCGCGAACCGTAAACACCGCGACAAAAAGACAGGTCGCAGCTAGGCAGAGGCGGTTGTACACGGTGACCCTCCTGAGCGCGAAGGACCGCGCGCTGCGCGTGAGCAGTGATGATACATCCAGTGAGCAGAAGTCTGGCTGAGCTCAGCACGGAGAAATCAGCCGCGCTTCGACTCGTCCGAACCCTGGAACGTGCGACGGTTCGCCCCAAGAACGACTGCAAGAGCTCGTGCAAGCACACGAGTCTTCGCGTAGTGCACCGAGCCCGGAACGTAGGGGCTACGCCGCGCGACGTTCGTACCGGTGATCAGACCGCCGACCTTGGGGAATCGCGACGACGGGTCCGTCTTCGGGATGGGCGCCCGCACGTCGCGCGGTCCAACCCGCGGTGGGATGGGCAGTGACGGCGACGTGCCCCACGCGTCGGCGCTGGTGCGCCAGGATCACGAAGACGAAGAGGAGGCGGTACGCCGCCGTCGGTGAGGACGAGAAATCGGCGGCCATGATCTGGCCGACGTGATTCGCCAGGAATGTCCGCTACGTCTGGGACGGTCGCCGTCGAGGCCGGCTCATGTACTTGGCCACGGTGGCCTGACTGATGTCGATCCCGAGCTTCAGGAGTTCGCCGTGAATGCGTGGTGCGCTCCACGGCGGATTCGAAGCGGACATCGTCCGAATCAAGGCGCGGACATCGCGGCGGGACGGTTGGGCGACCGGGGCGGTGTCGACCCTTCCAGGCCCTGTACCTGCGGAACCCCTGACGTGCCATGTCATCACGGTGTCGGGCTTGACCAGAACCAGGGCGGACCGCCAGTCGCGCCACATGCGCGAGAGCCAGACCCACACGAGGCGGTCATTGGCGGTCAGCGGCAGCCGCCGAGGCCGTGCCCGTTCCAACCGTGGAGCTGGTGCCGCAACGCAAGCACCTCAAGCTGTAAGGCCGCGCGGGATCGGATCGAGCTGCGAATAGCAAACGGCAAGGGAATCAGCACCGACGTCATGGGCGAGAAGCGTATGCAGATGCGGAGATAACATCAATTGTCACAATTCGACGCGGATTTTCAGCAGGTACAAGTGCATGATCGGCTTGAGCTTCGCGCCAACTCATAGACCAAGGCCCGCCAACAGGCCGAGCGCTGGCATCGTGCCAGCACGGTGGAAACGCCCATGACACTGCCTGACCACAAAACCAAGATCGTCGCCACGATCGGACCGGCCTCGGAATCGCCGGCAATGCTCGAACGCCTCATTCGCGCGGGGCTGAACATCGCGCGGCTCAACTTCTCGCACGGGGACTTTGCGGGCCACGCCGAGCACATCGTGCGCATCCGCGCGGCGGCGAAGGCCACCGGCCGGCGCGTCGCCATCATGGCCGACCTGCCGGGTCCCAAGATGCGGGTCGGCAAGATCGAGCCGGAGCCGATCCAGTTGCTTCCCGGCGAGAACTTCACGTTGACCACAGAAGACGTCGTCGGCAACCTGCGGCGGGTCTCGATGAGTTTCGATCGGCTGCCCCTTGTCGTGAAGCCGGGCGACAGGCTCTTTCTCAACGACGGCCTGGTGCAGCTGGTCGTGGAGGGCGTGGCGGGTAACGATGTCCAGTGCAAAGTCGCGGTCGGCGGCGAATTGCGCTCCAAGAAGGGTCTCAATCTGTCGGGCATCGATCTCGGCATCAGCGCGTTTACCGACCACGACCGTGCCTGCCTGGAATTTGCACTGAAGAATGGCGTGGACGCCGTGAGCCAGTCGTTCGTGGAGACAGCCGCGGACATCGAAGCTGTGCGAGCAGCGGCAAAAGCCCTCGGCAGCCAGCCATTCATCATCGCCAAGATCGAGCGTGCCGATGCGCTCGAACACTTCGACGAAATTCTGAAAGCGAGCGACGGCATCATGGTGGCGCGCGGCGATCTCGGGGTGGAATTGCCGGTTGAGCAAATTGCCGTGATCCAAAAGCAGCTCATCTCGGGGGCCAGCCGTGTCGGCAAGCCGGTGATCACCGCCACTCAGATGCTCGAATCCATGATCACCAGCCGTCTGCCCACACGGGCCGAGTCCACCGATGTGGCCAACGCCATCCTGGACGGCACCGACTGCATCATGCTCTCGGGCGAGTCGGCAATGGGCAAGCATCCGGAGGAGGCGGTGATGATGCTTGCGAAAATCGCGGCTTATACCGAGGCGCACCGGCCGCCCACGTCGCTGAATCGTCTGAACGCGATGTCCAGCCAGCACCAGCCGGACACGGGGGCCGAAGCGATTGCGTCGGTGGTAAAGCACGCGCTGGCGACAACGCCGTTTGCCGCGGTATTCGTGCCCACAAGAACCGGCACCACCGCGCGGATGATCTCGCGTTTCAATCCGGCGGTCTGGATTGTCGCCTTAAGCCGTGAGGCGTCGGTGTGCCAGGGGCTGGCTTTCTCCTACGGCGTGCATCCGGTCCAAATCGCCCAGGAGCCGGAGAACTGGAGTGACTTTGCCCGACAGTGGCTCCGCGAATATCAGATCCCGGGCGTCCTGGCCATGCTGGTCGCCGGTCCGTCCACACGCAACCCGGACGCCAACCACCGGCTCGAATTCCTGCGTGTCGATGAACGACGCAGTGTGGCAACGACTGCACGAGCTGACTGAGAGCGCATTGCAAAATTGCCGGCGGGCTCTCGTAGCGCAGGCCTTCAGGCCTGCCAAAGTGCCGCCGGGCAGCCCTGAAGGGCTGCGCTACTGCACGAGCTGACTAAGTACGGAGTTTCATAATCGGCGGAAACGGCGGAAGCTGGGGAGTACACCATGTCGAGCGACCCGCTTGGATCGCAGCGGAACCGTCACGTCAGCCTTTCAGACGAGGAAGCGGTCAAGGAGATCGTCGGAGCGGCCGTTCTCGACCTCTGGAAGGCCGTGAATAGTCTCACGCGGCTCCGGCCGTCGAAGCGGGACCGCTATCGTGTGGCAATTTTCGGATCGGCGCGCGCCCAGCCCGGTTCTTTCGTGTATGAGGAAGTGAAACGGGCGGCAACGGCGTTCTCGGTCATGGGATGCGACATCGTGACCGGCGGCGGACCCGGATTGATGCGGGCGGCCAACGAAGGCGCGAGCCTCGCGGGAACGACTGCGTCCATGGGCATTCGCGTGGATCTGCCGTTCGAGCAGGACGTGAATCCCTTTGTCGAGCGGGCCTTCGAGCACGAGACGTTCTTCACACGCCTGCATCATTTCGTGATCGCCTCGGATGCGTTCATCGTCGTGCCGGGCGGCATCGGCACCGTACTCGAGACGCTCATGATCTGGCAGCTCCTCCAGGTGCGCCACGTGGACAACGTCCCGCTCATCCTGGTCGGCAAGATGTGGAAGGGCCTCGTCGAGTGGGCGAGGGCCAGCATGCTCGACCCGGGGCTGGCGCTCGCCAACGCCGAAGATCTTCAGATTCCCCGATGCCTGGAGACGGCCGATGAAGCGATCGCGTTGGTTCGCGATCTGCACGCGAGGTGGAAGGCGACGCAATAAGTGACGACGGCTTACCTGCCTGAGGCGAGTCTGAACGCGCGCGGGTGCGACTCGCCCGGGAGCGCCACGGACCGCACAACTGGGGGCAAAAGTGTCACCCATGTGCCGGGGGCCGGAATACGGTGTTACCTGTGTCTCAGGGAGGACATGCGACCCGCATCATGGGGACCGGTGTGACTGGCTCGAGGCCACGGGGCCCTCGCATGAAGATCGCCATCGTCGGTTGCGGCATGGTCGGTTCGGCCTCCGCGTACGCCCTCGTCATGCGCGGCGTGGGCCGGGAGATCCTGCTCGTGGATCTGAACCGCTCGCGCGCCGAGGCCGAGGCCAATGACATCCATCACGCGGTCCCGTTCTCACATCCCCTTACGGTCCGCGCGGGGGATTATGCGGACGTTGCCGGCGCGAGCGTAGTGGTCATCGCCGGGGGCGTGGCGCAGCAGCCGGGCGAGACGCGGCTGCAGCTTCTTCAGCGCAACGCAGACGTCTTCCGCGAGATTGTCCCCTCCGTGCTTCGCGTTGCGCCCGAGGCGGTGCTGCTCGTCGTCACCAACCCGGTGGACATCATGACGCATCTGGCGGCGAGCCTTGCTGTCAGATGTGGCGTGTCACACGCACGCGTGTTCGGTTCTGGCACAACACTCGACACCGCGCGATTTCGTGCGCTGCTCGGTCGGCACTTTGGCGTGGACCCCCGTCACGTCCACGCGTACGTCATCGGTGAACATGGCGACTCGGAGGTGCTGGTCTGGTCGCAGGCCACCATCGCGGGCCTGCACCTGGACGAGTTCGCGAGGATCCAGGGCCAAACGCTCAGCGAGGCGGAGCGCAGCCAGATCGACGAGAATGTCCGTCGCGCGGCGTATCACATCATTGCGGGCAAGGGCGCGACGTACTACGGCATCGGGAGCGCTGTGGCGCACATCGTGGACGTGTTGCTGCACGACCAGCGGGCCATCCTCACGATTTGTTCACGCATCACGGCTGTGCCGGACTGCGACGGCCTGACGCTGGCCCTGCCGCACCTGGTTGGCGGCGATGGAGGTACTGGCGACCATTCCGCTGACGCTGGCCCCTGCCGAGCGCGAGGGGCTCCGTCGCAGCGCGGGCACGCTGCGCGAAGCCGTTGCATCGCTGAACTTGGCATGAGCTGGTTGTTCCAATTGCAGGCGACCAACCGAACATAGCCGGCTCCGATGCTCCGGCCGTCGCTTATGCCACGGTGTATCCGATGCAGATGCTCCTGCGTGTTCTCTGCGCAGGTGCTGGCGCTGACCCTGATTCGATGAAGGGAATTTCGGCTAGAGCAAATCCCAGTTGGATGTAGCGGTCAGTCCTTTGTCCTTCGTCCTTGGTTTCTTGGTCCGTTCGTAGTTCATTGTCGTCCTCGGTCCTTGGCTGCGGGCGAAACTCGCATGGAGGGGCGACCGCACTTCGAGCACGACCAAGGACTTAGGACCAAGCGCGGCCCAAGATTGGGGACGGACCGAAGGACCAAGAACCCCGGACCAAGGACTGACACAAAGTCGATCGCGGACTACACCGAAAAGAAAAGCGCTCCTAGAGCCAACCGCCACTGAATCCCGCCCGGCGCAGTCCGGCAATGACTGCCGGGCACCGGCGCATGATGTTCCAGAGCAAGCCGGTCCGGTAGTTCTCGATCATCAGCACGACCGGCCCTTGATCGATGCCGAAGTGATACGGAGTGACCCACCAACCGGTCGGGCTATCCTGCACCTCAAACGATTGGTTGAACGACGGCTTGAATCCATACTTTCTCGTCATTCCCAGGTCCATTCGCGCAAAGTACTGCACGGTCGGGATGACGATTTCAGGAGCAAACGGCAGCGAGGCGACGACGACCCACGGGGCGACAGTGCCGTCGTCGGGACCGTATGGGGCCCCTCGAGCGAAATAGTCGAAAAATTGGAGTTCGACGCCGTTGACCCAACGCTTCACCCACCCAGGCCCGTCGCATGCCGTGAATCCCCAACAGTGTTCGCCGTAGCCGACGAAATTCCCGGGATTGCGGATCGCGTATTCCTGCTGCAGGAACGTCGCCTGCCGGCTGTTCTCGAAGTAGTCGCTGCCGTGCGCACGCATGAATTCGTCGCGAATGCCGCGAAAGTCGATCCACATATGCGAGAGTTGATGCGTGAAGAGCGGCCCCGAATAGAGCAATTCACGATCGTAGATTTTCTTCCACTCATAGGTCGAGCAATACGCGCGATAGCTCTCGGGCGGCAACGGATGCGTGGGCGAACCGAGTCCGAGGATGTACAGCAGCAACCCTTCGTCGTAACCTTGCCAGCGGTGTTGGATGAACCCGGTCTCCGGCCGCCAGCCATGCGTGAGAGTCGGCCCGCCGTCACAGGCCCAGTTCCAATCGGCCCGACGGTAAAGCGTATCGGCCAGGTCTCTGATCTCGACCTCGACGCGCGTGTCACGGTCGAAATACGTGCCCGCCGTCAGGGCGCCCGCGAACAGAAACGCCGAGTCGATGGTGGAAAGCTCGCACTCCCACACGCGGCGACCGGTTTCGATGTCCAGGAAATGGTAGAAAAAGCCTTTGTAACCGGTAGCGTCCGGCTCGGGACCTTGCGGGCATGCGAGCAAGTACTGCAGGCGCCTCCGTGTGATCTTGGCGGCGAAGTCTCGGAAGAGGACGCCGCGCTCGACGACGACCGGAATCGTCGCCAGCGCCATACCCACGGCGGCGATACTGACCGGAGCGTTCGGGTCGGTCTTGTCCCGGACCAGCCCATTGTCAGGGTTGGTTTCGCGCAGGTAGTAAAGAATCGTGGACAACTGAAGCAGGCCCCGATCTCTGTCGGTAGGCGGTCGATCGAGATGGTCGTCAGCGCCGGGAATGTCGGCCACGAGTAGTTACTCTCGGTCAGCCCAACTGCACGCGGACCTTGTGGGTGTTCCCGTCGTCGCTGAGCGGCACTATGTGGTTCGGCACCAGCTGCCCGTCCAGCTCGATTGATCGCACGCCGCGACCCGTGCCAGCCGAGTTGTCTACCAGAATTTGGTATGTCGCCGACTGATAGCGATAGCTCAATTCGAATCGCGGCCAGTTCGGTGGGATGCATGGCTCGATCCGAAGAGTGCGGCCCCGCAATTGGAAGCCCAGAATCGTTTCAATCGCCACGCGGTAAAGCCAACTCGCCGAGCCGGTGTACCACGTCCAGCCGCCACGCCCCGTGTGCGGCGGGGCGCCATACACGTCGGCGCACACCACATACGGTTCAACTTTGTAGTGCTGCACCTCCTCAGCGGTCGTGGCATGGTAGACCGGGTTGATGAGGTTCCAAAGTTCCATGGCGCGGTCGCCGTGACCCTGCAACGCCATCGCCAGGGCAACCCAGGTGGCGGCGTGGGTGTATTGGCCGCCGTTCTCGCGGATGCCCGGCACGTACCCTTTGATGTAGCCCGGCTGAAGGGCGCCTTTGTCGAACGGCGGGTCGAACAGTTGGATCAATTTGTCGCCGGTACGCACCAGACGCTGTTGAACCGCGTCCATCGCCGACTGAGTCCGCGCCACGTTTCCTGCACCGGAAATGACCGCCCACGCTTGTGGGAGGGCGTCGATTTGGCACTCATCGTTTTGGGCCGATCCCAAGGGAGTGCCGTCGTCAAAATATGCCCGGCGGTACCACGCGCCATCCCAGGCGTTCGCCTCCAGAGCAACCCGCAACTGCTCGGCTCGCTCCCGGCACCACTTGGCATCGTCGGCTTGGCTGCACCGCTCAGCCAATTCTGCAAACGCATTCAACACGCTGATGAAGAACCACCCGTTCCAAACGCTCTCGCCCCTTCCGTGCGCGCCCACCTTATTCATGCCGTCGTTCCAATCGCCCGTGCCCATGAGGGGCAATCCGTGAGAACCCAGCCGATAGCCGTGCTTCAGCGCGCGAACGCAGTGGGCATAGACGGTGGCGGTCTGCTCACTTAGTGCGGGCAAGTTGAAGTCTTCCTCCTGATCATCGCGGAGTACCGGCGACGTGATGAACGGCACGACCTCATCCAACAGTTCGGTGTCGCCTGTTGTCACAACATAGTGGTGAACCACGAACGGCAGGAAATAGAGGTCGTCGGTGATCCGCGTCCGAACGCCGATCCCGGATGGCGGATGCCACCAGTGCTGGACATCGCCCTCTTCGAATTGCCGTGCCGCCGCGCGCAAGATCTGCGCTCGCGCCTCTGCCGGAGCGCTGTAGACCAGGGCCATCACATCCTGCAATTGGTCTCGAAAGCCGTACGCTCCGCCGGATTGGTAAAACGCAGAGCGGGCCCAAATGCGGCAAGCCAGGACCTGATAAACAAGCCAACGGTTGAGCATCAGGTCGATGCCCGGGTCTGGCGTAGTCACGTGCAACGCGTTCAGGGAGCGGTCCCACTGCTGCTGCACCTGGGTCAGGGCCGCCTCCGCTCGATGGGACTGTGTGTAATCGCGAATGAGTCGATGAACCTCCGCCAGGCTATCCGCCTGGCCCAACGCGAAAACCACTTCTTTCGTCTCGCCAGGAGCCAGCGTCAGTTCCGTCGTCACCGCTGCGCAGGGATCGAGGGCTGGGCCCGCGGAGCCGGACAACCCTACGCGCTTCAGGGCGGCGGGCATTGAAATCGAGCCGTGCTCCCCGAGAAATTCCGTACGATCGGCGGTGACCGACTGCGCCGGCGAACCGGAGGCCACGAACGCGATCTTCCCGGCGAAGTCGCCGGCCCAGGCATTCCGCGCCAATATCGCGGAGCTCTCCGGATCGCGCTCGCACACGACTTGCAGCGGAGCGTTTTCACGCACGGTTCCAAGAACCCATTCGGCGTAATACGTCGCCGACAGCCGACGGGGCCGATCGCCGTCATTTCGCACCGTCAAGCACACCAACTTGATCGGATCGTCGGTCGGAACGAAAACCAAAAGCTCCTGACTGAGATTCCGACTGGCCTGAGTGTAGCGAGTGTAACCTTGGCCGTGGCGGACCGTCACCGTTGCCCGAGGTCCCAGCGGTAAGGGCGTGGGAGTCCAGAAATCACCAGTGTCCTCGTCGCGTAAGTAGATCACTTCGCCGGGTGGGTCCGACGTCGGATCATTCGACCAGGGACTGAGGCGATTCATTTGACTGTTGCCTGCCCAGCTGTAGCCAAGGCCGGCCTCCGTCACCAAACATCCGAACCGCGGATTGGCCAGCACATTCGTCCAGGGGGCCGGCGGCAACCTTGGCCCGGTCTGCAAAGTGCCGTCGATCACAATCACGTATTCGCGGCCATCACGGGTGAAACCTCCGAAGCCGTTCCAGAAGCTCAGTCCTTCAGGCGGCGGGACGGGCTGCGCGACAGCCTTTGTCGCGACTGCGCTCGGCGTGAGTGGTGGGGGAGTGGGCCGTGGGGCACCGCGATGATCGATTCGCTCTGCCAGCGACCCGCCACCACCAGCGAAAACAGCCCGTGCGGCAGCGGCGAGGAGAACCGCATCATCGGTGGGCACCTTGTCCGCAGTCAAGAAGAACACACCTCCCGATTTGCCGAGCAATTCGCCAGCAACTCCTGTCTCTAATTCCCCTCGTAACCGATCGGCAGGTTCGCCGGCGCGCTCGTCCAGAATCACGAGATCCAATTTCAATCCCCGGCCACGGGTATAGGTGCACCAGCGAAGAAGTTGGCGGACGACGGCCTCATCGTCGGCCTGAGCCACTCGGACCAGCACAATTGGCAGGTCACCGGAAATAGCGTGCGGCCACAGGTTCGGCTGCCCCAGCCGGTTGGAGGCCACCGCATCAAGGTCGCGAAAACCGGAGTTCGTAAAAACGACGGACGCCGCCAATCGATTGAACAGGGCGACGTCGTCCGCTGTAAGCTCGAGTTCCCTCAGTTCGCTCTGGGACCGGCTTTTGGCGCCGGCAAATGCCTGGTCGATCGCCTCGAAATCGCGGAATCGTTCGGCAATTCCGACGGCGGCTTCATGCGTGTCAGCCGCGCCGGTCACAAATGCGATCCGAGCCGTCTCTCCCGCTTCGAGGCCGACGCGCCGGCGCAAGCTGAAGATCGGATCGAGCACCGGGCCGGTAGTCCGCGACAGGCGAGCCCCCGAGTCCAGGGCGGCGGGATTGGCCGCCGTCCGGCCGCGTCCGAGAAATCTCATTCGGTCCGTCTCGTACTCAATCTCTTCAGTGGCCGACACACTCGCTGCTGACGTGTGAATCGCAAAGACTGGTTGCTCGTCCGCGCCGCGCGGTCGGCGTCGGGCCAAGAGGGCGCCATGTCGCGGTTCGAACTTTGTCTCCAGAAACAGCTTGGCGAAGGCGGGGTGGGCCTGATCCGCCCGCCGGCCATTCAGACACACCTCCGCATAGCTCGTCAGCTCGAGTTCACGGTGACGACGGCCGTGATTGAGGAGCGTCACCGCGCGTACTTCAGCGTCGGCATCGGGCACGACACAAACGTCACAGCGGGTCTCGACGTCGCCATCCCGTCGACGAAACTCGGCACGGTCGGCGTGAAAGTGGAATTCGGATTCATCAGCTGCCTTGGGCAGCGGCTGAAGGCCAATCGACCACATGCTGTTATCAGAGATGTCACGGACGTAACAGAACTGGCCCCAGCAGTCGCGCGTTGCGTCTTCGCGCCAGCGGGTGACATCCAGGTCGCGCCAAGTGCTGTAGCCAGCGCCGGCGCTCGTGAGCATCACGCCGTACGAGCCGTTGGACAGCAGCGCTATCGCAGGTCGCGATGTCATTGTTCCGTCCTTCGACATTGGAATCAGGTTGAAGCTCGGTCCATGTCCGAGCGCATATCGTCAGCAGCCGCCCGTCATCGACTCATGAGCTCAGCGCCGCCCCGACGGCCGCCCGCAGTCTATCCAGCCCAGCCGCAACGTCTGGCCCAAGATGCACCCGTAAGGCTCGGCGGTCGCGCTCGTACAGGACCTGAAGATCACCTCGCGCCTGGGCCGCCTTGACGACGCCGAAGGTGTACTTCTGACCCGGCACGGGTAAATCGACCGTGTCACCGCAAGTGATCTGCAGGAACACGCCCGTGTTTGGCCCACCCTTGTAGGCCTGTCCTGTCGAGTGCAAGAAGCGCGGCCCGAATTCCAGGCACGTCGCGATGCGCTTGGCGTCGCGAACGCCATGGCGTATTGCCTGCAACGCCTGTTCGTGCGCCTCGCTCATCTCGATGTACGCCAGCAGCGCGAAGTAGTCGCCTTCCCGGAGCCGATCCAGATGCGCCTTGAGATACCCGTCAAGCGTGCGGGTCCCGTTCGCCATCTTCGCCAAGACCGCGGAGTTCTTCTCATCGGTGAAGAGCTGTATCCCATCCTCCGTGACGATCGGCGTCTCTTCCGGTAACGCCCCGCGTTCCTCGGTACTCCGCGGTCAACTTTCGCGTCGCGATCTTGCTGGCTTCCACGTCCGGCTGATCGAACGGGTGAATGCCGAGTATGGAGCCCGCCACTGCGGTGGCGAACTCCCAGCGGAAGAATTCCTCGCCCAGGTCGTACGGATCGTCCACTGTTATGCGCACCACCGGGTGACCAGCGCGTTCCAGCTCGTTCACGGATGCGTCCTGCGCCGCGTCCGGTGCCGACAGCAATCTCAGATAGACAAACAAGCGGTCGCGACCGTAGACACCAGGCCGGCCGAGCGCCTCGCGATCGATCGGAATCACGCCCTTGCCTTCCTTCCCGGTGGATTCTGCAACCAGCTGCTCCAACCAGGCGCCAAGATCGTAAATCGCCGGCGAAGCCACGATCGTCATCTTGTCGCGCCCAAACTGGCTCGCGGCAACGCCGAGAATGGTGCCGAGCACGACGCCGGGGTTTTCTTCGACGGGAACGGATGGCATGCAGGCACACACCATCTCCTCGGTCCGATCCAGGAACTTCGCCACATCCACTCCCATGATGGCCGCCGGGACCAGGCCGAAATCGGAGAGCACCGAGTAGCGCCCTCCGATGTTCGGCCAGCCGAGGAAGACGTGTCGAAAGCCATCGCCTTCGGCAACCTGCTGCATCTTGGAGCCCGGATCGGTGATGGCAAGGAACCGACGGCCGGTTTCCTTCTTGCCAACGAGCCGTTCGATGCGGTCGAAGAAATACTGCTTGAACACGTTGGGCTCGAGCGTCGAGCCCGACTTGCTCGAGACGATGACGAGCGTGTTTTTCAGATCGACTTTGTCCTCGAAGGCCTTCACCTGGGCTGGATCGGTCGAATCGAGCACGTGAAGTTCCGGGAATCCGCCGATCGTGCCGAAGGTCGTCTTGATCACCTCAGGACCCAGGCTCGATCCCCCCATGCCCAGCAGGAGGACATGGGAGAAGCCGGCATTCCGAGCCGCTTCTGTGATACCGGTCAGGCGCTGAATGTGCGCCAGCTGGTCATTGGTAATACCGAGCCAGCCGAGCCACTCCGCCTCATCCTTACCGCTCCAGAGCGATGCATCCCGGCCCCAGAGCTTTCTGACCTTGCCCTGCGCGCGCCACTCGGCCAATGACGCTTTCACCGCAGCGGTCAATTCCTCGGGCAGCTTATAGGTCAGGCGATTGAGTCTTCCCGCCCCCGCCTGCTGGCTCTGCTTTTCAACGGCCTTCAACAGCTTCGCGAAAGCATCAGCAAAGAGCTGCACGCCTTCGGTGAGCAGCTTGCCGGTCACCTCCTTCATCGAGATTCCGACTTCCGCGAGCGTCGCCATCGTGTCGCAGGCCGACTCCACATCCTCTCCGAGGCTCGCGCGCACCCGGCCGTGAGCGCGGAACGCGTCGAATGTTGCGGGCGGTATCGTGTTGACGGTATCTGGGCCGACGAGCTCTTCGATGTAGACAACGTCGCGATAGTTGGGATTCTTGCTGCCAGTGCTGGCCCACAGAAGCCGCTGCGTCTGCGCGCCTTGGCCGGCCAACGACTGCCAGCGCGAGCCGGCGAAGAGCTCCTGGTAGCGCTGATAGGTCAGCTTGGCGTTGGCGATCGCGACTCGGCCGGTCAACGATCGCAGAAGGCTTTGCTCTTTTGCGGTCGTCGTGGCCTGCAGCCGTGCTGTCATGAGCGCGTCGATCGCGGTGTCAATGCGACTGATAAAGAAGCTCGCCACGCTGGCCACGCGGCTCGGGTCTCCGCCGCCTGCGACAAAACGCTCCAGTCCTGAGATGTACGCTTCGGCCACTTGCTCGTATGCGTCGTGCGAAAACAGCAGCGTGACATTGACATTGAGGCCTTCGCTGATGAGCTGCTGAATAGCGGGAATGCCCTTGCGATGTCGCGGGGACCTTGATCATCAGATTCTCGCGTCTCCACGGCCCGCCACAGGCGCCTCGCTTCGTCCAGCGTGCCTGGCGTGTCGAACGCAAGGAATGGCGAAACCTCCAGGCTGACGTATCCATCACGCTTCGACGTCTGCTCGTACACGGGGCGTAGCGTATCAGCGGCGTCTTGAATATCACGGACGGCGAGTCTCTCGTACAGGGTCTTGGCGTCCAACGTCCGGGACTCAGGCGCCTCGAGAACATCCTTGTAGTCGGAGCTGCCGGCGACAGCCTTTTCGAAGATCGCCGGATTGGAGGTCACGCCGCGCAAGCCGTCTTCATCGATCAGGCGGCGCAGCTCACCGCTTGTAATCAGGCTGCGGCGTATGTAGTCGAACCAGACCGACTGGCCGAAGACCTGCAGCGCGCGAAGTGGATTCTCCAGTGCCGTCACCTTGGCGAGCCGGCGCAGATGGCGTGCCTCACCGGTGAAACGGGCGTTGAGGAACGCGCGAATCAGCTCGTGCGCAAGTTCAATGCCGACGACGCGGCCCCCCAGCACGAGCACGTTCATGTCGTCATGCTCCACGCCCTGGTGCGCCGAGTAGGTGTCGTGGCACAAGCCCGCGCGAATTCCGGGGATTCTATTGGCAGCCATCGACGCGCCGACGCCGCTGCCGCAGAGAATGATGCCGCGCTCGGCTCGGTGTCCCCGCAGGGCCGCGCCGACGGCCTCGGCGTAGTCCGAATAGTCCACGGGATCCTTGCTGGAGGTGCCCACATCGACCACCTCGCGGTTCTCCGCAACCAGGAACGCTTTCACCGCTTCTTTCAGTTCGAACCCGGCATGATCCGAGCCGATCGCGACGCGCATGGTTCACCTCGTTTGAGCGACCTGCTGCTTGGCGGCGGCGACGACGTTCTCGAGAGTGAAGCCGAACTTCTTCCGCAATTCCTGCAACGGTGCCGAGGCCCCGAAGGTCTCCATCCCGATACTGTGGCCACCACTGCCGGTGTACCGCGCCCAGCCGAGCGTGGACGCTTTTTCCACAGAGACGCGCGGCCGGACCGATTCCGGCAGCACCTGCTCGCGATAGTCAGGAAACGAGCGACAGTGCTGCTCGAAAAGCTCCCACGACGGCATGCTCACCACGCGCGCCTTGATCCCGTCGGTCTTGAGCCGCTCGTGCGCCGCCAGACAGAGCGAGACTTCACTACCGGTCGCAAGCAGAATCACATCGGGCGGGCCAGGATCGACATCCGCGAGCACGTACGCGCCGCGTTGGAGGCCCTCCGCGGCGGCGTATTTCGTGCGGTCGATCGTCGGCACCGCTTGCCGCGTCAGGATCAGCGCCACCGGCTCATGACGAAGTCGCATGATCACGCGCCAGGCTTCAGCCACCTCATTGGCATCGGCGGGGCGAAGCGTGATTAACCCCGGGATCGCGCGCAGGGACGCCAGATGCTCGACCGGTTGGTGCGTCGGTCCGTCTTCCCCGACTCCAATCGAATCGTGGGTGAAGATATGGATGACCGGGATCTCCATCAGTGCGCTCAGCCGGATCGCGGCACGGCCGTAGTCGCTGAAGATCAGGAACCCCGATCCATATGGTCGGAGCTTCGACAGCGACAAGCCATTGAGAATCGCGGCCATGGCGTGCTCACGGATGCCGAAATGGAGATTCCGCCCGCCAGGATTCTCGGCGCTGAAATCGCCGGCGCTGCGGGTCAGCCGCGTCTTGCACGACGGACCGAGATCTGCCGAACCCCCAATCAGCCACGGCACGTTGCCGCCGACCACATTGAGCGCCTGGCCCGACGCGTCCCGCGTGGCAACCCCTTTGGCATCACCGGGAAACACCGGCCATCCTTTGTCCCAGTCGTCCGGCAGTTCGCGGCGCAGCATGCGGTACCCCTGGTCGGCGAGCTCCGGATACGTGCGCCGGTACTCTTCAAACCTGGCCCACCAGGCGCGATGCAACGCCATGCCGCGCGCGCCGATACCCGCCCGGAAATGCTCGCGCACGCCGTCGGGGACGAGAAACTGCGCGTCTTCCGGCCAGCCGTAATGACGCTTGGTTAACCTGATTTCCTCCCTGCCGAGCGGTTCTCCGTGCGCCGCGCTCGTATCCTGTTTGGTCGGCGCGCCGTAAGCAATGTGGCTGTCGACGATCATCAAGGTCGGTCGATCGGTCGTGCGCTTGAACGTCTCGAAGCCACGCTCGAGCATCTCCAAATCGTTGGCATCTCCCACACGTGTCACGTTCCAACCGTATCCGATGAATCGGGTGGCGACGTCGTCGCTGTACGCGAGCGCCGTGTTTCCTTCGATGGTGATGTGGTTGTTGTCGTAGATCCAGCACAGGTTGGCAAGCTTGAGATGGCCGGCCAACGAGGCGGCCTCGCCGGAGATCCCTTCCATCATGCAGCCGTCGCCGCACAAGGCATAGACGTCGTACTCGAACAGGTCGAACCCCGGGCGATTGAAGTAGCTCGCCAGCCAGCGCTCGGCGATCGCCATCCCGACGCTCGTCGCCAAGCCCTGTCCCAAGGGGCCGGTCGTCGTTTCGACGCCCGATGTCCAACGGTATTCGGGATGGCCAGCGCATTTGCTGCCCAGCTGCCGAAACCGCTGGATGTCCTCCAGCGTCACCGATAGTTGTCCAAGTGTTTCGTACTTGGGGTTGACCGCTTTGACCCCCGTCAAATGCAGCACGGAGTAGAGGAGCATCGAGGCATGGCCGGCCGACAACACGAAGCGGTCGCGGTTGGGCCAGATCGGATGGTCGGGGTCGAAGCGCAGGACGCGCTGCCAGAGACAATAGACCACCGGTGCCAGGGCCATCGGCGTTCCCGGGTGGCCTGAGTTCGCCTCCTGCACGGCATCCATCGCCAGCGTGCGGATGGTATTGACCGACAGCTGGTCCATGGTTTTCATCGCGTCGATGTCCGGCCTCGCTGAAGACATCGTGGTATCAGTCGTGCTCATTGGTCTTGCTCCGATGTATTCCAGAGATCCCGAGAAACGCACATCAGTACGGCCAGGTCCAGTTGGCAATCTCCGCCCGGTCGGCGCCGTGCTCGTGTGCATAACGGATGTTGTCGACGATGGCGTTCTGCATTTCCTCCTTCAAATGCCCGGCTTTGACGCGGAGCTTCGGCACGCGATCGATCACGTCGAGGACCAGATGGAAACGCGACGTTTCGTTCAGCATCGCCAGCTCGAGCGGCGTGTTGATGTTGCCCTTCTCCTTGTAACCGTGCACGTGCATGTGGTCGTGGCCCTTGAACCGATAGGCAAGCTTGTGGATCAGCCAGGGATAGCCGTGGAAGTTGAAGATAATCGGCTTGTCTGTCGTGAACAATCCGTCGAATTCACGCTCGGTGCAGCCGTGCGGATGCTCGGACGCCGGCTGCAGCTTGAACAGATCCACCACGTTGACGAAGCGCAGCTTCAGATCCGGCACACGCTCGCGCAGGATGGCGGCCGCGGCCAACGCTTCCATGGTGACGACATCGCCGCAGGACGCCAGCACCACGTCCGGCTCGTCGCCTGCGTCGGTGCTCGCTCTGGACCAGATACCAACGCCCTTGGTGCAGTGAACAATCGCCTCGTCGATGGTGGTGAACTGGAGATGTTTCTGTTTGTCAGCCACGATCACGTTGATGTAGTCGGTGCTCCGCAGACAGTGATCCATGACGGACAGGAGCGTGTTGGCGTCGGGCGGAAGATACACACGTGTCACCGACGAGCTCTTGTTGGTCACGAGATCGATGAAGCCGGGATCCTGATGAGAGAACCCGTTGTGGTCCTGGCGCCAGACCGTCGACGACAGCAGGATGTTCTCGGAAGCGACCGGCACGCGCCACTTCACGTGGTTCTTCGAGATGTCCAACCACTTGGCGTGCTGGTTGAACATGGAATCGATGACGTGGGCAAAGGCTTCATACGTGTGAAAGAACCCGTGGCGGCCCGTGAGCAGATACCCCTCCAGCCAACCGACCAGCGTGTGCTCGGAAAGCATCTCCATGACGCGCCCATCAGGGGATAGCTCGCCGCCGTCGCCATCCTCCGGCAGCATGTCGGCCATCCAGGTCTTCTTGCTGACTTCGTAGACAGCCTGCAGCCGGTTGGAGGCGGTCTCGTCTGGCCCGAAGACGCGGAAGTTGGTCGGGTTGTTCTTCATCACATCGCGCAGGAACTCGCCGAGCGGCTTGGTGTTCTCGTGCAACGTCGTGCCACGGGAAACAACTTCCACTGCGTATTTGCGAAAGTCGGGAAGCTTGAGTTCCTTGCGAAGCAGACCGCCGTTGGCATGCGGGTTCGCGCTCATCCGAAGGCGCCCCTTTGGCGCAAGGGCCTTGAGCTCTGGCAGGAGCGTGCCGCCTGCATCGAACAATTCTTCAGGCTTGTAGCTGCGCATCCAGTCTTCCAGAAGTTTCAAGTTCGCCGGATTGTCGCGCACATCGGCGAAGGGAACCTGATGCGATCGCCAGGAGCCTTCGAGCTTGCGTCCTTTCATCTCCTTCGGCCCGGTCCACCCCTTGGGCGAACGCAGCACGATGACCGGCCACCGCGGCCGGACGGGAGTGTTGGACTCCCGCGCTCTTTTCTGCACAGCACGAATCTCGCCGATGGCCTGTTCCAACGTGGCGGCCATTTTCTGGTGCATCGGGGCCGGGTCGCTGCCTTCCACGAAATAGGGCTTGTAGCCGTAGCCGACAAACAGCGCTTCCAGTTCTTCGTGGCTGATGCGTGCAAGGATGGTCGGGTTGGCGATCTTGTAGCCGTTGAGATTCAGGATCGGCAGCACCGCGCCGTCCCGTACGGGGTTGATGAACTTGTTGGAATGCCACGCGGTCGCGAGCGGCCCGGTCTCCGCCTCGCCGTCACCCACCACGCAGGCGACGATGAGATCCGGATTGTCGAGCACCATGCCGTACGCGTGCGAGAGACTGTAGCCAAGCTCGCCGCCCTCGTGGATGGAGCCTGGCGTTTCAGGCGTGACGTGGCTGCCGATATGACCCGGGAAGGAGAACTGCTTGAAGAACTTCTGCATCCCTTCGGCATCCTCGCTCTTGTCCGGATAGATCTCAGAGTAGGTGCCTTCGAGGTACGCCGGCCCCAGCACTCCGGGCGCGCCGTGGCCGGGCCCGGCCACGAAAATCATGTCGAGGCCGTCCTTGACGATCATCCGGTTCAGATGCACCCACACAAAGGACAGGGCCGGGCTCGCGCCCCAATGACCAAGCAGCCGGCGCTTCACATGGTCCGTTTTCAAGGGCTCCTTGAGCAGCGGGTTGTCCTTCAGATAAATCATCCCCACCGCGAGGTAGTTGCATGCCCGCCAGTACGCGTTCAACAACTCCAGATCTTTCGAGGAGAGCGGTGTTGCCTCGGTGTGCGTCATTTCCGGCTCTTTGGTCGCTACTGGCTTTGCCACGGCATTTCTCCAGTCAAAACCTGGTTGTTCTTCTGCGGCCTCGCGGCGCCGCATACCCTCGTGGTGACTTCAACGCTCCTGTTCGGCTTGCCGTCAATGACAGTGGGGCAGTCAGTCCCTCATTCCGGCACCTTGACCACGGCGTTCCAGCGTTTCACGGCCGGGATATCGCCGTAGTAGCCGAGAACGCTCACGGTTGCGGTATCGAGAAGGAAGTGACACCCGGCCGAAACCGGAAGGCCAATCCACCGAGCCACAAAGACCCTGAAGATGTGGCCGTGCGCGAAAAGAGCGACGGGCCCTTCCACCGAGCGAACTCTTGCAATGGCCCGATCGACGCGGACGCCAATCTGCTCTGGACTTTCCCCTCCGGGACAACCGTCGTTGAACAGCATCCATCCTGGCGCATTCGCCTGGATCTGTCTCGAGGTCAAGCCTTCGTATTCGCCATAGTTCCATTCCATCAGGTCACAATCGTTTTCAGCACGCCCGCCGAGCCCAGCCAGCTCGCAGGTCTGCCGGGCCCTGGAGAGCGGACTCGTCAGCACCCCCGCGAAGGTCAGCTTGCCCATGATCGGTGCCAGGCGCTTGGCGACGCGCCGGCCGTTTTCCGTCAGCGGGATGTCGGTGACGCCGGTGTGCTGCCCGCTCAGGCTCCATTCCGTTTCGCCATGCCGGATGAGAAAGACTCGTTGGTTTCGCGTCATCCCATGACCCCTGCCAACACGCTGCTGACGAGCGCTTGCGCTTCCTCCTGGATGCGCCGCAGGTGATCACTACCGCGAAAGCTCTCCGCGTAAAGCTTGTAGACGTCCTCGGTGCCGGACGGACGTGCCGCGAACCACCCCTGCGCGGTCACGACCTTCAGGCCGCCAATGCTCGCGCCGTTGCCTGGGGCCGTCGTGACGAGCGTTTCAATCCGATCTCCGGCGAGCGTCGACGCCTTGACATCTCCCGGCGAGAGGTTTTGAAGAACCGCCTTCTCTTCCGCTGTGGCTGGCGCATCAATGCGTTGATACACCGGAGCCCCAAGCTGACGGCTCAGGTCGCCGTACAGCTCGGAAGGAGCGCGACCTGTCCGTGCGGCGATCTCCGCTGCCAGAAGGTCCATGACGATCCCGTCCTTGTCGGTCGTCCATACCGCGCCGTCCTGCCGGAGGAACGACGCCCCCGCGCTCTCTTCGCCACCAAAGCCCAGCGATCCCTCGAGCAGGCCGGGCACGAACCACTTGAATCCGACCGGCACTTCGACGAGCGCTCGGCCCAGCTTCGCTGCGACGCGGTCGATGATGCTGCTGCTCACGACGGTCTTGCCGATCGCTGTGTCGGCGCGCCAGTCACGACGATCGGTGAAGAGATAGAAAATCGCGGCGGTGAGGTAATGATTAGGATTCATCAGGCCGGCGTCGGGCGTGACGATGCCGTGCCGATCGCTGTCGGGGTCGTTGCCGAAGGCGATGTCGAACTGATCCTTGAGCCCGATCAGCGTCGCCATGGCGAAGGGAGATGAACAGTCCATGCGGATCTTGCCGTCCCAGTCCAAGGACATGAAGCGGAACGTCTGGTCCACCCGATTGTTCACTACCTCCATGTCAATACCGTAACGTTCGACGATCCTCGGCCAGTACGCCACGCTCGCCCCACCAAGCGGATCGACTCCGATCTTGAGGCCGGCGCTTCTGATGACTTCCATGTCCACCACCGAACCGAGATCGTTCACGTACGTGCCGACAAAGTCATACGGATGGGTGGTGGCGGCACGACGGGCCCTCTCGTAAGCGAGTCGGCCCACGTTCCGGAGATCGGTCGACAGCAGCTGGTTCGCTCTCGCCTCGATCCAACGAGTCACCTCCGTATCGGCGGGGCCGCCGCTCGGCGGGTTGTATTTGAAGCCGCCATCGTCAGGCGGATTGTGTGACGGTGTGATGACGATACCGTCTGCAAGACCGGAAGCCCGTCCGCGGTTATGTGTCAGGATCGCGTGGGAGATGGCAGGCGTGGGTGTATAGCCTTCGTCTCCGTCGATCATGACCTCCACACCGTTTGCCGCGAGCACCTCCAGGGCCGACATGAGGGCCGGCCCCGAGAGCGCGTGCGTGTCCTTGCCGATGTAGAGAGGCCCGCTGATGCCCTGGCCGCTTCGGTAGTCGCAAATCGCCTGGGTGATCGCCAGGACATGCGCTTCGTTGAAGGTGCCGCGCAGCGACGAGCCACGGTGACCGCTGGTGCCGAAGCTGACCCGTTCTGCGAGATTCGTGATCTCGGGCTTGCGCGCGTAGTACTCGTCTCGGAGCTCGTCGACATCGACGAGAGCGTCCTTCGAAGCGGGTTGACCGGCCAGGGGATGGATCGCCATGAGATTAGTTCGTGTGCGACACGCCTTCAGCGGCTGCCTGAAGCGGGAGCACGAAAACGACGACCGACGTTCAGGAGCCCGTTTGCCGTCCTGGCTGCTTGTGGCACGACAAGCCTCATTTAAGGACGCGCTCGGTGGGTATGACTCAGATCGAGGGCTGCGTCAGTAGCGCTCGCGCACGAATCGCCGGCGCGCGATTGATGCGTCATCGTTGTACGCGCCTTTGGACGACCGCTTGGGAAGCTTGACCTTCTTATGGGTCAGCTTCTTGTACGGGATCTGCTCGAGCAAATGGGCGATCGTGTTCAGTCGTGCGGCCCGCTTGTCGTCCGAACGGACGATGTACCAGGGGGCGATGCGCGTATCGGTCCTCTTGAGCATGATGTCGCGCGCATGGGAATAGTCGTACCAGCGTGTTCGCGAGGGCAAGTCCATCGGGCTCAATTTCCACTGGCGCAGCGGGTCTTGGATGCGTGCCTCGAAACGGCGCTTCTGCTCGTCATTGCTCACTTCCATCCAGAGTTTGACCAGGATGGTGCCGCCCTCGACCAGGTACTTCTCGATCTGAGGGCACAGCTCCAGGAATCGCTGATGCTGTTTCGGCGTGCAGAACCCCATCACATACTCGACGCCGGCGCGGTTGTACCAGCTCCGATCGAAGATCACCACTTCGCCCGCGGCCGGGAAATGCCCCATGTAGCGTTGAAAGTACACCTGACTCTTCTCGCGGTCCGAAGGCGCCGGCAAAGCCACGACCCTGAACACGCGCGGGCTCAGACGCTCCGTGATCGCCCGAATCGTGCCCCCCTTGCCCGCCCCGTCACGACCCTCGAGCACGACCACGACGCGGAGCCCCTTCTCCTTGACCCATGTCTGAAGATGGCACAGCTGCACCTGGAGGTTTCTCAGCGTCTTTTCGTACTTCGCTCGTTTCATCGGTTGCCCGTCCTTCGGATAGCGGGTTGAGCATCGCCCGCCGTTGAACTTTGGCTCGGTTCGCCTATTCAGCGCGGACTTCGGCTACGTAGTCGAGCCCGCGCGACGTCGCAACGAAGTCGAACTTCACCTGGGGTTCCTGGGCGCACTCGACAACCGCCAGGAGCGAGGTGAAGCGATCTGAACGGACGCGCCGGCGCACGTCCACTTCGGTCGCCCATTCTTCCTCGTAACGCACGGTCGAATCGGGATCCACCCACGCGGTACACCCCCGACACCCCGGTTCGAGCCGTACGCTCAGTGCCAGGAAGCGAAGCGCCTCGAGAAGCTCTTGAGCACCGCGCGTGGAGGCAGATGTGAGCGCGAGGGTGAGCCGCACCATGGGCTCGGCAAGTGCACCAGTCGTTCCAATCGTTCCGGGGGTTCGTGAGCGGCTCTTAGTGCCATCAAATGAACACCTTGACCCCAATAACCTGATCGCCTGAAGGCCAGCGCAGCGGGATTCGACCCCCGGCATCGCAGAGGCTGCACGGCATGCCGGAGGCGGGAAGAGCGCGGTCTAGGCGTGGCCCGGACGCCTGAGCCCGAGCTTCGCCAGGCGCGTCTCGAGTGTGGTGGGCTTCAGCCCGAGGCGTTCGGCCGCCCCTCCGCGTCCCCGGATTCGCCAGCCTGTGCTTTCCAGAACGTCGCGAATGTGTTCCGTCTCCACATCGACCAGTTTCGAGCTGCGCCTGGCCGCGGCCGCTGATGGCAGCGGCACCGCGATTGTCAGTCGCTTGTGCGTCGACCCGATCATCGCGCGTTCCACGACATTGCGGAGCTCGCGGATGTTGCCAGGCCAGGGATACCGCTGCAAGGCTGCGAGGCTGTCCTTGTCGATCGATTCGATCCGCTTGCCGAATGCTTTGGAGAACTCGTCCACGAAGTGCCAGACCAGCAGCGGGATGTCCTCTACGCGTTCCCGCAACGGTGGTATGTGAATCGGGAACACGCTCAGTCGGTAATAGAGATCCTCTCGGAACAGCCCCTCCGAAATCCGCTGTTCCAGATTGCGATGCGTCGCTGCGACGATTCGCGTGTCCACCGTAATCGGCCGCGGGCTTCCCAGCCGCTCGATCTGTCGCTCCTCGAGCACGCGCAGCAGCTTCACCTGGACGTCGGGTGGCAGATCGCCCACTTCATCGAGAAAGATCGTCGAATGATTGGCCAGCTCGAATCGGCCCACCTGTTGCGATAACGCTCCAGTGAATGCGCCTTTCTCTCGTCCGAACAGCTCGCTTTCGATGAGCGTCGCGGGGATCGCCGCACAGTTCACTCGCACCATCGCCCGGCCGTGCCGCGCTCCAAGCTCGTGGATCTGCGTCGCGAACAACTCCTTGCCCGTGCCGGTCTCCCCAAGCAGCAGGACCGTCGAGTCGGTCGCAGCCACTTGCTCTATCTGCTCGAGCACCCGGTGGACGGCTTCGCTCCTCCCCACGACGCGCGTCAAGCCCAACCGCTCGCGCGCTTCCCGCCGCAGGGACACGTTTTCCACCTGCAGTTCGTCCTTGAGGCGCCGCGCTTCCACCGTTGCTGCCCGAATGACCTGGTCCCGCAGCTGCCGCGCCAGGACCTGGCCGAACACACTCGCGATCACTCTGAGCCGGTGTACCGCTTCTGGCAGCCACGGCCGCTCCGTGTGGATGGCGTCGAAGCTCAGGACGCCTGCCACGCGACCGTCAACCAACAGAGGGATGGCCACTGCCGCCTTGATCTGGAGCGCCCGGCAGGCGTCGCGGTCGATCTCATTCGGAATCTCGGCGAGGGTCGAAAACAACGCCATCTCGCCCGTGACGATGCGGTCGATCGCCCACGGGAAGCGCGTCTTCAACGGCACAGGGGCGTCCAGCGGTTGAATTTCAGGCGCCGTCCAACTCACGGGATCGACCAGCACGCCATCCGGCCCGAGCCGGTAGAACGTGCTCCGATCGAGACCGAGCTTTTCGCAGGTCCGGCGCAGCCCGCTGCGAATCGCCTCGTTGACCTGGCCGGCTGGAAGGTTGATGAACTGGCTCGATAACTCGGCAACGACGCGCTCGAAGTCGAGCTGCTCCGCGAGCGTTGCGCGCTGCGCCTCTTCCGACCTGCGGCGCTCGGCAATGTTCACGATGGACGCGAGCACGAAGAGGCCATCCCTCGTGGGAATCGGATTCAGCCCGATCTCGACCGGAATCTGGGAGCCGTCTTTACGGCGTCCGAAAAGCTCACGACCGGCGCCCATTTGCCGCGACTCTGGCATGCGCGCAAAGGCTTGCCGATGCACTGCGTGAGCGTGGCGCTGTGCCTCGGGTACCAAGACATCCACTGTCTGGCCGACGAGCTCCTCGCGCGCATAGCCGAACTGTCGTTCCAGCTCGCGATTGACGAGCACAATCGTCCCGTGCGGGTCCACCACCAGGATGCTGTTCGGCGACGCCTCGATTGCGAGCTCAAACGTTTCCGCCAAATCGAGGCCGGAATCGGCCACTTTCATCTCCCGTCCCGCCTCTACTTCACTTTGGTGACGCCGGTCAGCCGGACGGCCTCCGATGCGTAGTCTTCCACGACGAACGCATCCTGCCTCAACGTGACCTTGGCAGCGGGCGCAAGCGTGCCCGAGCCCCTGCCGTTGGCATCGACTTCGATGTCGATGACGGCGAAGTCGTACCCCTCTTTCGACTGAGCGCCAGGGACGCCGGCGCCGAGAAACACGAGCGGCTGGTCGGTCACCATCGTCAAGAGCCGGCCTTTGTCGGTGGGTCGTTCGAGAGCAATCCGCGTCGGCGTCGCCGCTCGGCCCTCGAATCGGACCGAGCCTGTCGGAGGGACGCCCGCGAGCGCCTTTCGTAGCTCAGCTGCGCCGCCAGTCCTGAATGCGGCCTTCAGGCGGTCGGCTTCGCTTTGAGACATCTTTCGGTCAACGCTAATCGTCAGTGGCGCGGTCGTCGTCGCGCCGCCGGCCGTTCTTACGGTCGCAGTTGCGCTGAAGGTTTCGGCGCCAGCCTGGGCGCCCACAATTGACGCGGCGGCGAGGAGGACAGTCAAGGCAAGAAGGCCTCTCATCGTCTTCTGTCGAAGGTTCATTGGTTCCCAAGCCTTTCCGCTCGCCATCGCGAGCCCATAAAACATGAGTGCAGCAGATGTACCGTCCATTTCGAGCAGCGAAGATAGCTCTGAGTTGACGCGATGTAAAGAAATGACGCCAATTTGGGCCAACGATGCGACTGACCATTCTCCGGCATCGCGGAGACCCTCCGGAATGCCGGAGGGTGCAGCGAGGACTGATCGACGTCCACGCGGCGAAAGCCACGACAAGCGAGTTGGATTCAGGGCTTCACGGAGGTTCGTGAGCCGGTCCGGGCCGTGGCATGCGCCGTGCTGCAGAGCGGGCGCGGCATCGACATGAACGGCTTCGCCATCATCTGTCTTGGCTTCTTCGAACAAGCGGAACAACACGGCTTGTCGCAGAAGGCGGTCGAAATCGCCAAGCCCTGGGGCTTTCCGATCACGAACTCCATGGTCGTCACCTGGATCGTGGCCTTGGGCCTGATCGTCTTCGCCCAAGCCGCGACACGCCGCATGGCACAAGTGCCCAGTGGGGCGCAGAACCTTTTGGAATGGCTCGTCGAGGGACTGTACGGCCTTCTCGAGAGCATCATTGGCCCACATCTGGTCAAGCGGACGTTCTGGTTCTTTGCGACGATCTTCATCTTTATTCTCGCCGCCAATTGGGTCGGCCTTGTCCCGGGCGTCGGCACGATCGGATGGGGCCACCAGACGCCAGAGGGTTTCAGGATCGACCAACCGTTGTTCCGCGGCGCGAACGCCGATCTCAACCTGACGCTGGCCATGGCCCTGGTGTTCTTTGCGTGCTGGATCGTCTGGGCGCTTCAGGAAGCGGGTCCGCGCGGCGTGCTGAAGGAGCTATTCGCACCGAAGGGAGACACGACGGGTTTCTTGCGAGTGCTCATGATTGTCGTGTTCTTCGCCGCCGGTTGTCTGGAGATCGTCTCGATTCTGTTCCGCCCGGTGTCGTTGAGCTTTCGGCTTTACGGCAACATCTTCGCGGGCGAGAACATGCTGGAGGCCATGGCGACGATCGTTCCTGGCCTCGGCTGGATGTTGCCGATACCGTTCTATTTCATGGAGCTGTTGGTCGGCCTGGTCCAGGCGATGGTGTTCATGCTGTTGACCGCCGTCTTCACGCTCCTCATCTGTCAGCACCACGAGGAAGCTGGGTCTGCGGCCGTGCACGGCTGAAGTCGGGGAAGAGTGGGAGGGAGCGGCGTGGGGCGTGGGGTCCCCGCAAGCGACCGAGCCGGCCGCCTTCGCGCCGTAGGCGCTTCGGCGAGCCTCGCCGTAGCTCGAAGAGCAGAGGCGGGGGGTTTGGGGCAGAGGCCATTTAGAAAGGACTACTCCGATGATTGGAAGTTTGCACGTCGGCCTGGCAGCTCTGGGCGCCGCCATCGGCGTTGGATTGATCGGGATGGGAGCGTCGACGGCGGTCGGACGAAATCCCGGCGCGTCCACGAAGATCATGGTCCAGTCGATTCTGGCCATTGCCTTCGCTGAAGCGATCGTGTTTTACGCGCTGTTTCTCTTGTAATAGACGGAGCGTTCCTGGGCACCGCCACGCGATGGCGCCGCCCGGGGACGAAGCGAGTTCGCAATCATGCATCCTCTAGCGCTGCAGGTCGTGGCGGAGGGCGGCGGACGACTCGAACAGGTCGCCCGCACGTTCGGGGTCGACTGGCCTCATCTGGCGGCCCAGATGGTCAGCTTCGGGATCGTTTGCGTCGTGCTGTATGCGCTCGCGTACAAACCGATCCTCCGGATCCTCGAGGCCCGTCGCCAGCAGATCGCCAGCGGTCTGGCCAACGCGCAGAAGATCGAGGCGCAGTTGGCCCGAATCGAAGTCGACCGTCGGGATGTGCTGACGAAGGCCGGCGCAGAGGGGAAGCAATTGATTGAGGAAGCCCGTGCGGCGGCCGCGCGCGTCCAGGCGGAAGAAACCCGGAAGGCCATGGCTGCCGCCGAACAGATTCTCGTCCGAGCCCGCGAGGCCGCCGAACGGGACCGCGCGCACATGTTGGCCGAACTCAGGCGCGAGGTTGGCCGGCTCGTTGTCCAGACGACGGCATCGGTGACGGGCAAGGTCTTGACGACCGAGGATCACCGTCGCCTGGCCGAGGAGACCGCCAGGCAGCTGGGATGAGCCATGAAAACGACCAGAAGAACCAGGCAGGCCGCGCGACAACTGTTCCGATTGTGTCTGGTCGATCAAAGGCTGAATGGCGACCGCGTCAGACTGGTTGCGGGGCGGCTCGCCGAATCCAAACGCCGTGGTTCGCTGGCCGTGCTCTCGGATTTTCGGCGGATGGTCAGATTGGAACGGGATCGGCACAAAGCGGTCGTTGAAACCGCCACGACTCTGGCGGACGACCTGCGAAGCGGGGTCCAGGCGGACTTGGCGCGCGTCTACGGCCCTGGGCTCGAAACCTCGTTCGAGCAGAACCCGGGACTGATCGGGGGGATGCGTATCAAGGTCGGCAGCGACGTTTATGACGGCAGCGTGCGGGCCAGGCTGGCGGCGATCGAGTCGCGCTTGTGATTGCAGCGGGTGCACGCGTCCGGCATCGAAACGCGCGACGCGACCATCGAGTGAGCGCGCGGTGGGTGAGTTGCGCGTTCGTTGGCGTAGCGCAGGCCTTTCAGGGCTGCTTGTCCGTCGGGCGCCGGCAGGCCTAAAGGCCTGCGCTACGTTAAGCGGGCGGCTACATAAGCGGGCGGCGTCAACGAAGGCCTCCCGGGATTAGGTAGGAACACATGGCCGACCTGGTGCAGGAAATAGAAGCCCAAATCGCCGGAGCGAAGGCCGCGACCGCCAAGCAGTCCGTGGGCCTCATTCGCGAGATTGGCGATGGCGTCGCCCGAGTCGAGGGCCTTGGTGACGTGATGCTCAACGAGATGCTCGACTTCGGGCACGGCATCACAGGCCTGGCCCTGAATCTCGACGAGACCGAGGTCGGCGTGATCATTCTGGGCGACTACACACAGCTCGAGGAGGGCGGGGAAGTCCGAGGGACCGGAAAACTCCTCCAGGTGCCCGTCGGCAAGGGCCTGCTGGGTCGTGTCGTCAATACGCTCGGTGAGCCTCTCGATGGCAAAGGTCCCATCGCCAGCAGCGTCGCCTATCCGGTCGAAAAGCTCGCCCCCGGGATCATCCGGCGGCGCCCGATCGGGCAGCCGGTTCAGACGGGCATCATGCCGATCGACGCCATGATCCCGATCGGCCGCGGGCAGCGGGAGCTCATCATCGGCGACCGTTCCACGGGCAAGACGACGATCTGCATCGACACGATCCTCAGTCAGGCTCGTCTAAATCAGGCGGCCGAAGCGGCCGGCGACACGAGCTATCGACCGCTCTATTCCATCTACGTGGCGATCGGCCAGAAGCAGTCCACGATCGCTCAGATCATCACGATTTTGGAAGAAGCGGGGGCGATGCCCTACAGCATCATCGTCGCATCGCCTGCGGCGGATTCCGCGACCAGTCAGTACCTGGCGCCGTTTGCCGGTGCGGCGATGGGCGAGTGGTTCATGGACAACGGCATGGACGCGCTGATCGTGTACGACGACTTGTCCAAGCACGCCGTCGCCTACCGTCAGGTGTCTCTCGTCTTGAAACGGCCGTCGGGTCGGGAAGCCTACCCAGGAGACGTGTTCTACCTGCACAGCCGGCTGCTCGAGCGAGCCGCGCGCGTCGGCGAACAATACGGCAATGGTTCCCTCACGGCGCTGCCGATCATTGAGACACAGTCCGGAGACGTATCCGCGTACATCCCCACCAATGTCATTTCGATCACGGACGGACAGATCTTCCTGGAAACCGACCTGTTCTACCAGGGGATCCGCCCCGCCATCTCGGTTGGCATCTCGGTGTCTCGTGTGGGATCGGCAGCACAGCTCAAGGCCATGAAGCAGGTCGCCGGACAGCTCAAAGGTGATCTCGCGCAGTTTCGGGAGCTGGCGGCGTTTGCACAGTTTGGATCCGAGCTGGATGCCGCAACACAGGCGAAGATCGACCGTGGCAAGCGCATTGTCGAACTCTTCAAGCAGTCCCAGTACAGTCCGGTTCCGGTCGAGGTCCAGGTCGGGGTGATCTGGGCGGTTCAAAACGGGTACGTGGATGATGTGCCGGTCGAACGCATCAAGGAATTCCAAGCCAGCTGGACCGACTTCCTGATTACGCGTAAGGCCAGCGTGCTGGAGAAAATCGTAGCGGAGAAAGCGCTGAGTGAGCCATTGACGGCGGAGTTGAAGAGCGCTGCCGATCAATTCAAACAGACGTGGAAGAAATAGTTCTCAGCTGTCAGCTCTCAGCTGCCAGTGGAAGCAACAAGACGGTCGAAGGCCAAGAACTGAAAAGCTGACCGTTTGATAGCTGAGAGCTGAAAACTGAGGGAGCCGACAGCTGACAGCTGAAAACTGATATGAACTCCCCCCGCGATCTTCGCAGACGCATCAAGTCCATCAGCGGCACGGCGCAAATCACCAAAGCCATGCAGATGGTGGCGGCGTCGAAGATGCGCAAGGCTCAGCAGGCCGCTATCGCCACCGCGCCATTTGCGCGGCTGTTGTACCGCATCCAGCGCCGCGCGACCACACGGGTACGCGACTTCTCGCATCCGCTGATGCAGGTGCGCGACGTCCGCACGCGCGCGGTGATCCTGATCGCGGCCGACAAGGGTCTCTGCGGGGCGCTCAACACCAACGTCTTCCGCATCGCCGCACAGTTCGATCCCGAATCGACGATCTTCATCACCGCCGGGCGCAAGGCCGCGCAGTTCGTCGCCCGCACGCGGCGGCGGCTGGCCGCCGAATTCGCCTACGGCGATTCGCCGACGTTTCCCGAGGCCAGAGCGATTGCCGGCTTCGCGGGCGACCTCTTCCTGAAGGGAGAGGTGGACCAGGTGCAGATCGTCACCACGCGTTTCGTGAACACCCTCACACAAGAGCCCGTCTCGATGGAGTTTCTGCCAGTGGGGACGATCGCTGGGATGAAGGTCGTCTGGAGCGGAATCCGAGGAGACCTTGGCTGCTGACACGGCGGAGACGGTGTTCGAACCCAGCGCTGAGGCGGTTCTGGGGTATATGGTCGGGCGCTATCTGAACATTTACATCTACTACATCTTGCTGAGTGCCAAGGCCAGCGAGCAGAGCGCTCGCATGGTGTCGATGAAGAACGCGACCGACAGCGCCGAAAGCCTGATCAAGGACTTGACGCTCGAGTACAACAAGCTGCGTCAGGGCAACATCACGAGGGAATTGCTGGAGATTGCAGGCGGCCAGGCGGACTGAGAGCTGAGGGCTGAGGGCTGAGGATGGTATGAGTGTGTGAAGAAATCGCTGTAGCGCAGGCCTTTCAGGCCTGCTTTGTCGGGCAGCCCTAAAGGGGCTGCGCTACATCAGTGCGATTTCTTCTGAGAGCTGAGAGCTGAGGACGTTATGAATATCGGCAAGGTCGTTCAGGTCGTCGGTGCGGTGGTCGACGTCGAGTTCCCCGGGGCGCTCCCGCCGATCTACAACGCGCTGACTGTCGACTACACGGTCGCCAAGCAGCCGGTGAGCCTGACGCTCGAAGTGCAACAGCATCTCGGCGACCGGTGGGTCCGGACCATTTCCATGGCCGGCACCGAAGGGATCAAACGAGGGTTCGAGGTGACCGACACGGGCGGGCCGATCTCCATGCCGGTTGGCGATGAGGTGATGGGCCGGGTGTTCGACGTGACCGGACAACCCGTCGACGAGCGCGGTCCCGTCAACACGACGAAGCGCTATCCCATTCATCGCCCGCCACCTCCGCTCGTGGACCAATCGACGTCTCCACAGGTGCTTTCGACCGGCATCAAAGTCATCGATTTGATCTGTCCGTTCCTCAAGGGAGGCAAGGTCGGCGCGTTCGGCGGTGCCGGCGTCGGCAAGACCGTCGTCATCATGGAGCTGCATCAACAACATCGCCAAGCTCCACGGCGGCGTGTCGGTATTCGCAGGTGTCGGTGAACGCACGCGCGAGGGCAACGATCTCTATCACGAGATGTCCCAGGCCGGAGTGATCAACCAGAAGGACCTGGGAGCGTCCAAGATCGCCCTGGTCTACGGTCAGATGAACGAGCCGCCCGGCGCCCGTCTGCGGGTGGCCCTGAGCGGCCTCGCCATCACCGAGTACTTCCGCGACGAACGAAATCAGGACGTGTTGCTCTTCATCGACAACATCTTCCGATTCTCACAGGCCGGCTCAGAGGTGTCCGCGTTGCTCGGTCGTACGGCGAGCGCCGTGGGCTACCAGCCAACGCTCGCGGCGGAGATGGGCGTCCTGCAAGAGCGGATCACTTCGACCAAGAAAGGATCGATCACCTCTTTCCAGGCGGTCTACGTGCCGGCCGACGACCTCACGGACCCGGCGCCGGCGACGACGTTCGCTCACCTGGACGCGACGATCGTGCTCGAACGCTCGATCGCCGAGCTGGGTATTTATCCGGCCGTGGATCCACTGGCTTCAACGTCGCGCGCGCTGGCGCCCGAGATCGTCGGCGAGGAGCACTACCAGGTCGCGCGGCAGGTGCAGCGGGTCCTGCAGCGGTTCAAGGATCTGCAGGACATCATCGCCATCCTGGGCATGGACGAATTGTCGCCCGACGACAAGGTGACGGTGTACCGTGCGCGCAAGATCCAGCGTTTCCTGAGCCAACCCTTCAGCTCGGCGCAAGTGTTCACCGGCCGCGAGGGCAGGCAGGTGGCGGTCGCCGACACCGTTCGCGGCTTCAAGGAGATCCTGGAAGGCAAGCACGACAGTGTTGCCGAAGGGGATTTCTACATGAAGGGCGGGATCGAGGAAGTCGCTAAATAGCTGATACTGAAAACTGATAGCTGAAAACTGATAGCTGGTAGCTGGAAGCTGGAAGCTGGAAGCTGGTAGCTGATATGGCCGAGACCCTCAAGCTGGAAATCGTGACGCCGGAGGCAACGGTCTTCTCCGAAGACGTGAACCTGGTCACCTTGCCGGGCGTCGAGGGGCAGTTCGGCGTGTATCCTCGGCACGTCCGACTGATTACTCAAGTGGTGCCCGGTGAGATCATCGTGCTCAAAGACGGCCAGGAGAGATTGCTCGCCGTCGGTGAAGGGCTCGTGGAGATTGACAGCGATCATGTGGCGATCGTGACCGATATGGCCGTTCCCGCGGAGAAGGTCGACGAGGCCAAGGCCGAAGAGGCGCGCGCACGCGCTGAGGCGCGGCTTGGCGAGAAGATCTCCGACGAGGAAGTGGCGTCCGTCAACGCGTCGCTCGCCCGATCCCTGGCGCTGCTGCAGGTGAAGCGGCGTCGACGGATGTGAAACGACAGAGCTCACGAGCCGGCAGGCGTCTCGACAGGTGCATAGGAATCCACTCCAGCTCTTGCTTCGCTGCCGCTGGCGACGCGCAGCGGGATTCCGCCAACAATGGAAAGAGACCGCACTCCTCTCGCAACGAGGGCAGACGACCACCCAGGCTCGCCGGCAGTGCGGCTCGACGTGATCTCAGGCCTCGTGGCGGCGGCGGTTGTGCTGCCCAAGGCCATGGCGTATGCGAGTGTGGCCGGTCTGCCCGTGGCGGTGGGACTCTACACCGCCTTCGTCCCGATGGTGATCTACGCGCTGCTCGGCTCGTCGCGCGTGCTCAGCGTCAGCTCCACCACCACCCTGGCGATCCTGACGGGCACGCAACTCGGTCTGGTAGTCCCCGACGGCGATCCGGCGAAGCTCGTCACGGCGACCGCTACGCTCACCGCACTGGTCGGCGCGCTGCTGATGCTGGCGCGGCTCCTGCGTCTGGGATTCGTCGCCAGCTTCATCTCCACGCCGGTGCTGACGGGTTTCAAGGCGGGCATCGGCCTCGTGATCGTTCTCGACCAGGTGCCGAAGCTCCTTGGAATCCACATCACCAAGGAGGGCTTCTTCCGCGACCTGTTCGATGTCGTGCAACACATTCCCGACACGTCGCTGGTCACGCTGGGCGTAGCCGCGGCGACCTTCGCGATCTTGATCGGCCTGGAGCGACTGCGGCCGCATTCGCCGGCGCCGCTGGTCGCCGTGGGGGGCGCCATTGCCGCGTCGTGGTACTTCGGCCTGCAGGCACTCGGCGTCTCGACGGTCGGCGTGATACCGCGAGGTTTGCCGGCATTCACGATACCTGACCTCTCCCTGATCGAACGATTGCTGCCGGGCGCTCTCGGGATCGCGCTCATGAGCTTTACCGAAAGCATTGCGGCCGGCCGCGCCTTCGCGCGCCCGGCCGACCCGCCGATCCGTGCGAACCGCGAGCTGGTCGCCACCGGCGCGGCCAATCTGGGTGGCGCACTGCTCGGTGCGATGCCGGCCGGCGGCGGCACCTCGCAGACCGCCGTCGTGCGCTCCTCGGGTGGGCAGTCGCAAAGGGCCTCGCTGGTGACCGCGGCCATCGCGGTCGCCACGATGCTGCTCCTCGCACCGATGCTCGGCCTCATGCCGAACGCGACGCTCGCGGCGGTGGTGATCGTCTACTCGGTCGGGCTGATCCAGCCGGCAGAGTTCCACGCCATCCGCAAGGTGCGCTCGATGGAGTTTCGCTGGGCGCTTTTCGCCTGTGCCGGCGTGCTGCTGTTCGGCACGCTCAAGGGGATCGTCATCGCGATCGTCGCGTCGATGATCGGCCTGGCCGGCCAGACTGCGCACCCGCGAGTGTCGGTCATCGGGCGTAAGCGCGGGGCCAACGTGCTGCGACCGCTGTCGCCCGACCATCCCGACGACGAGACCTTCGAAGGCCTGCTGATCGTGCGGCCGGAAGGGCGCCTGTACTTCGTGAACGTTCAGGACGTCGGCGATCAGATCGGCGCACTGGTCGCCAAATACCAGCCACGCGTGCTGGCGCTGGACATGAGCCGTGTACCCGATCTCGAATACTCGGCCTTGCAGATGCTGATCGAGCGTGAGCAACGCGCGACCGACAGGGGCGCCGTGCTCTGGCTGGTGGGGCTGAACCCGGCCGTCCTCGATACGGTGCGGCATTCCGAGCTGGAGGGGCGGCTCGGCCGCGAGCGCATGCTTTTCAACGCACGTGAGGCGATTCAGCGTTACGAGGCCATGCAGGCAGCCTCCGTGTCCTGAACTGGCTGTTTCGGTGGCACGAGCCTCGGTGGCTCAGGCGGGCCGTTCGCAGGCCTCCGGGATTCGGGAGCCCCTCCGGTCCCGCGGAGTGCCTTCTAGGGCGCGGCCACACCTGACACGGGCGTGCATATCGGTCAAACCCTTAGAATTCTGATAGTTCGGTGGTGTCCGTCCGTGTGCGGCGCGGTCAGAGGTACGTGCCTTGCTCGGAACCGAAGCAATCCGGCAGTCACGGTGGTGCTCTGCTAGGCGACAGCGTCGCATGTCTCGTTTTCACTCTTCTCTTGAAAGAGACGGGACCGGCGGTACGGCCGGCGGCCCCGGCAGTAGTGGGTGACACGCCATGACTCGACAATCCGGAACGGGAAAGTACGAGCAGCTCCTGGAGAGGTGTCGAAGCCTGGAACCGATACCGACCGCCGTGGCGCATCCGTGCGAAGAGACGGCGTTGGCCGGCGCCCTCGAGGCGGCCGAGCAGGGATTGATTGCGCCGATTCTCGTGGGCCCGGCAGCCAGGATCGACGAAGTCGCGAAGAAAAGCGGGATCGACCTGGGGCGAACCCGGATCGTCGATGCTCCCCACAGCAATGCCGCAGCGGCCAGGGCGGTGGAGCTGGTTCGTCAGGGGGAGGCCGATCTTCTGATGAAGGGGAGCCTGCACACCGACGAGCTCTTGAGCGCAGTCGTTTCGAGGGAAAAAGGCCTGCGCACGGGACGCCGCCTCAGTCACGTGTTCATCATGGACGTTCCGACCTATCACAAGGTCCTGATCGTCACCGACGGTGCGATCAACATCGCGCCGACTCTCGAAGACAAGGTCGACATCTGCCAGAACGCCATCGACCTGGCGGTTGCTCTCGGCGTCGAGCGACCAAAAGTTGCGATTCTCGCCGCTGTCGAGACAGTGACTTCCAAGATGCCGGCCACTATCGACGCCGCCGCCTTGTGCAAGATGGCCGAGCGAAAACAGATCACCGGCGCAGTCTTGGACGGCCCCCTGGCGTTCGACAACGCGATCAGCAAGGAGGCGGCGAAAACGAAGGGCATCGCGTCGGAGGTTGCCGGCGATCCCGACATTCTTCTCGCGCCGGACCTCGAGGCGGCCAACATACTGGCCAAGCAGCTCACCTTCCTCGCCAACGCTGACAGTGCTGGTCTCGTCCTCGGCGCACGCGTGCCGATCATCCTGACGAGCCGCGCCGACAGCGTTCGCTCGAGGATCGCCAGCTGCGCAGTGGCGATGCTTGCGGCCCATACGCGGCAACGATCGCTTCAACGAGCGTAGGGAAAGATTTCGGAGTTCATCGGAATGAACGATTACGCCGTCGGTACTCAATGCTGGTTCGTCGAGCCTCAAGTTCTGCGTCTATGGACGGTCGGAGATCGGGCCTTGGCGACTGGAAGCGCGGGGCCAGATCGAGGGCATCGGGACCGCACCGCGGCTCTCGGCCAGGGACGGCGAGGGTGAGCGCCTTCACGATCAATCGCTGGACGGCACAGTGCACGATGGCCGCACGGCGTTGGATTCTCTGGCCGCGTGGCTCCGGTCCAGGTACGGCGGTGCGCGTGTGCTCGGTGTGGGCCACCGCGTCGTCCATGGCGGTGCGCGATTCACAGGTCCCACGATTATCACGCCGGAAGTGTTGGGGGAGCTGCGAAAGCTGGTGCCCCTGGCTCCGCTTCACCAGCCGCACAACCTGGCGGCGATTGACGCGGTCGCCGAGCGGCTTCCCGCCGTTCCCCAGGTCGCCTGCTTCGACACGAGCTTTCATCGCGGTCAGCCGGCTGTCGCCGAAGTGGTTCCACTGCCCCGCGAGATTCGCGATTCCGGGTACAGCGGTACGGCTTCCACGGCCTGTCGTACGAATACATTGCCTCAGTGCTGCCGCAAGTTGCGCCGGAGATTGCCGGCGGCCGCGTGATCGTCGCTCACCTGGGAAGCGGCGCCAGTCTCTGTGCCCTGAAGGACCGGAAGAGCGTTGACAGCACACTTGGATTCACTGCCCTCGATGGCCTCTGCATGGGGACGCGGCCCGGCGCGCTCGATCCCGGGGTTGTCCTGTATCTTTTTCAGGGCCTTGGCCTCTCTGCCAAGGACGTGGAGACGATTCTCTATAAGAAATCGGGCCTGCTCGCCATATCCGGCATCAGCAATGACATGCGCGACCTGATCACCAGCCCCGATCCAGCCGCCCGGCTGGCCGTCGACTACTTTGTCTATCGCGCGGCCAAAGAGATCGGCGCCCTTGCCGCCGTATTGGGTGGGATCGACGGACTGGTCTTCACCGCCGGGATCGGCGAGAACTCCGCCGAGATCCGAAGCCGGATCTGTGAAGCCTCCGGATGGCTCGGCATCCAACTGGACACGGAGGCGAACCGAGCGAAGGGGCCGCGGATCTCTCGAGCAGACAGTCGGGTGTCGGCCTGGGTGATCCCAACGAACGAAGAGCTCGTGATCGCCCGCCATACAGGCGCGTTGCTCGGGTTGGTGGAAGCGCACGCTTAGCGGCAGGTAATGAAGGAGTATTGAATGGCTGTAACCGTAACGCAGGAAAAAGGCGCAGCAGGGGCGACTTCGCCGTGGCAGGGGTTCCAGACCGGCCTCTGGCAGACGGAGATCAACGTCCGGGACTTCATCCAGCAGAACTACACGGAGTACGACGGAGACGAGTCGTTTCTCGCGCCCGCCACCGAACGCACCAAGAAAGTCTGGGGCAAGCTCACAGAGCTGTTCGTCGAGGAACGGCGCAAGGGAGTCCTCGATGTGTCTCAGATCCCCAGCTCCATCACGGCGCATGCGCCAGGCTACATCGACCGCGAGAACGAGGTCATCGTCGGCCTGCAGACGGACGCCCCGCTCAAGCGCGCGATCATGCCGAACGGCGGATTCCGAATGGTCGCCACTGCACTGAAAACGTATGGCTACGAGCCCGATCCTCATGTGGTGGAGGCGTTCACGAAGTATCGCAAGACGCACAACGAGGGTGTGTTCGATGCGTACACAGCCGACGTGAGGCGCTGCCGCAGTTCGCACATTCTCACCGGGTTGCCCGATGCTTACGGCCGTGGCCGGATCATCGGCGACTATCGCCGCGTTGCCCTCTATGGGGTGTCACGACTCATCGAGCACAAAGAACAGGAAAAGTCCGCGCTCGATTCGGCCCAATCGACCGACGACATCATCCGCGATCGGGAAGAGCTGGGCGAACAGATCCGCGCGCTCAAAGAACTGCAGAAGATGGCGTCGAATTACGGCTTCGACATCTCGGGTCCGGCGCGCAACGCCCGGGAAGCCGTGCAGTGGCTCTACTTCGGATACCTGGCCGGCGTGAAAGAGCAGAACGGCGCAGCCATGTCGCTCGGCCGGACGACGACCTTCCTCGACATCTACTTCGCGCGGGATCTCGCTTCCGGCGTGCTCACCGAAGCGCTGGCTCAGGAGATCATCGACGACTTCGTGATCAAGCTGCGCATCGTCCGGTTCCTTCGGACGCCGGAGTACGACGACCTCTTCGCCGGCGATCCCACCTGGGTCACTGAATCGATCGCCGGGATGGGCGACGATGGCCGGTCGCTGGTGACGAAGTCCAGCTTCCGCATTCTGCAGACGCTCTACAATCTCGACCCCGCCCCGGAACCGAATCTGACCATCTGGTATTCACCGCGCCTGCCCGAAGGGTTCCGCCGCTTTGCGTCCAAGGTTGCGATCGATACCAGCGCTCTGCAATTCGAAAGCGACGAGATCATGCGGCGTACCTGGGGAGACGACGGGGCCATCGCCTGCTGCGTCTCGCCGATGGTCGTCGGCAAACAGATGCAGTTCTTCGGCGCCAGGGCCAACCTCGCCAAGTGCCTTCTCTATGCCATCAACGGGGGGAGGGATGAGGTGAGCGGTAAACAGGTGGGCCCGGCTGTCGAGCCGGTGAAAGGCGAGTACCTCGACTTCGACGATGTGATCGGCAGATTCGAAAAGATGATGGACTGGCTGGCAGGCGTCTACGTGAATGCCATGAACATCATCCACTACATGCACGACAAGTACGCGTACGAACGCGTTGAAATGGCGCTGCACGACTATGCGCCGCTTCGAACCATGGCCTTCGGCATGGCCGGCATGTCGGTCATTGCCGACAGCCTTTCGGCCATCAAATACGCCAAAGTGCGCGTCGTCCGTGATGAGACCGGGCTGGTCACCGACTATCAGACCGAGGGCGCCTTTCCGTTCTTCGGCAACAACGACAACCGGGTGGACCAGCTCGCCGTCTGGGTGGTCAGCACGTTCATGGGCAAACTGAGGAAGTACCCGACGTATCGCAACGCCCTCCACACGCAGTCGGTCCTGACTATTACGTCCAACGTCGTGTACGGCAAGGCGACTGGCAACACTCCTGACGGTCGGCGGCAGGGGGAGCCATTCGCGCCGGGGGCCAATCCGATGCACGGCCGGGACAGCCACGGCATTCATGCCGCCGCCGCGTCGGTTGCCAAGATTCCGTATCGTGACGCCGCGGACGGCATCTCGCTGACGGCCTCGCTGGTGCCGACCGGTCTCGGACGGGTTGCCGAGGACCGCATTACCAACCTGACAGGAATCCTGGATGCGTTCTTCGGCAGTACTGGCTATCACATGAACGTGAACGTGCTCAATCGCGATACGCTCATCGACGCCATGGAGCATCCGGAGAAATATCCGAGTTTGACAATCCGCGTTTCGGGCTACGCGGTCAACTTCGTGCGGCTCACGCGCGAGCAGCAGATGGACGTCATCAATCGGACCTTCCACGGTGGATAGGCTCATGCATGAAAGTCAAGCCGCGGAATCGCCTCCGCTCGTCGCCCGAAACCCGTTCGAGCTCCGCGTCGGTCTCGGGGCCAATGTTTCTGAATCGGACGTCCGGACGGCGTTGGCCACTGGCGAGATGGGATTCCTCCATTCATTCACCACTGGATCAACCGTGGATGGCCCCGGCGTGCGTGTCGTCGCCTGGACCACGGGCTGCATGTTTCGATGTCTCTACTGTCACAATCCAGACACCTGGACCATGAGCAACGGTATTCCCGTCACAGTTGCGAAAGCCACCGAAGAGTTGAGGAAGTACCGTCAGGGTTTGAAGGTCATGGGCGGCGGCCTCACCATCAGCGGCGGTGAGCCGCTGATGCAGCACCGCTTCGTGGTGAAGCTCTTCACTGCCGCCCGCCGGATGGGCATTCACACCGCGCTCGATACCAACGGCTACTACGTCGACCGGCTTACCGACGCCGAGCTCGAGACGATCGATCTCGTGCTGCTCGATCTCAAGGCATTCGATCCAGAACGCCATCGTCGCCTGGTCGGCATGGACGTCGCACCGACTCTGGAGTTCGCTCGGCGCCTGGCCGCGCGGCGCCGGCCGATCTGGGTTCGCTTCGTCCTCGTGCCCGGACACAGTGACGATCTCGAAGACATCGCGAATATCGCCCGGTTCGCGGCCGGCCTCGGCAACGTGGAGCGGGTAGACGTGCTTCCCTTCCACCAGTTGGGTCGCTACAAGTGGGAAAAGCTCGGCACCAAGTACGCGCTCGAGGAGGTCGAGCCTCCGTCTGCCAGCCTTGTGGAGGAGACGGTCGCGATTTCCGGGCCGAGGGGCTGAAGGCGTATTGACCACCGAGCGATGAGCCGGCGATGCTCTCGAAACCGCTCATCGCCTGGCGCCTAGTCTACTTTGCGGTGAAGAACTCTCCACCACGGAGGACACAGGGGACGCGGAGGATCACCCTTGTACGATTGAATCTCCGTGTCCTCGGTGTCCCCAGTGGTGATTAGCTATGTCTAGTGGCCCTGTGCATAGCTATCCACGCCGGCGGCGTAACACCGGCCTTGCGTTGGTGTCCGCGTTCGCCGGCGTACGGCATCATACCCGCCGAGGCGCCAGCCGGCTGTGTGACCCAGACGCGTCATGATCGTCCAGGACCCGACTGAACGAGCGCCGATGTTCCGCAGCTTCTCGCTCTCCCTGGCCCAGAAGTTTCTCGACCCCGGCGAAAGCCTCGGCGAGGTCCTCTTCGGCCTCATCATGACCCTGACGTTTACCCTTGCGGCGGGCCTGATGGTGCAGGAGGGGCCGGACGCCGTTCGTGAGCTGCTCATCGCCACCATCGGCTGCAACATCTCCTGGGGAATCATCGACGGCGCGCTCCACATCAGCGGTCAGGTGTTCGAGCGCGGGCGCCTGGCACGCCTCGGTCACCTGATCCGCGGCGCGGACACCGAGGGCAAGGCGGCCGCAATCGTGGAGCAGGAACTGGAAGCGCTGATTGGCGACACCGGCGATGCCGCCGACCGTGCCGATCTCCACCAGCGTATCGTCCGCCACGTGCGAGACTCGAGACTCAGACCGCGCGGGGTCACCCGCGCCGATCTGTACGGCGCTCTCGCCAGCTTCTGGCTGGTGTTCTTCGCCAGCATCCCCGCCGCGCTGCCGTTTCTGTTCATCGACGAAGCGCGGACTGCGCTGCGGGTCTCGAACGGGATTCTGATCTTCCTGCTGTTCCTGGCCGGTTATCGGTGGGCGGGGTACACGGCGCTGCGTCCCTGGTGGACTGGCCTGACGCTCGCGGTAGTCGGCGTCGCGCTGGTCGCGATCACGATCGCGTTGGGCGGCTAGAGCGTTGCACTTCGGTGTGGCGGGTACGTAGCGTGGCGAGTACGTAGCGTCCGGCTTTCAGCCGGACCAGGGAATCTGACCGGCGCGACACTCAGTCCGGCTGAAGCCGGACACTACGTACAATCGGCAAACGCTCTTTAGCGGCGCGGCAGGAATCGCACGCGGCCGGTCTTCAGGTTGTATACGGCACCTACGAGCTTCACGATCCCTTCGGCCATCCGAGCCTGGCCTTCGGGTGTCTCGAGCAGTTGGTGCATCGACCAGCGCACGTTCGCCTCGACGGCGGCGCGGAACTGGTCCTCGGGCGCCAGCTTCGCATCCAGATTCCTGAGACCGGGCAACATCTTCTCGAGAAGCAGGGCGATCCGCGGGCGCTCCCGCACCCCTTGATACTTCGCGGCGAGCGCCGCCTGCACCGCGCCGCAGCCTTCGTGGCCGAGGACCACAAAGAGCGGTGTGTGTAGGTGCACGGCGGCGTACTGCAGCGTTCCCATGACCTCGGGGGAGATGACGTTGCCCGCGATGCGCACGATGAACAGCTCGCCGAAGCCGGCGTCGAACACGAGCTCCGGAGGCACGCGCGAGTCGCTGCAGCCGATGATCGTCGCGCACGGACGTTGGCCTCTGGCAAGCTCGGCGAGCACTTCCTTCTTGACGGTGGGGAAGCGCGCCCGTCCGCGCACGAAACGATCGTTGCCAGCGACGAGCCGGGCAAGTGCTTCGTCCGCGGTATAGGAGCGGGTGGAACCCGAATTGCGTTCGCGTTTGGTCATGGTCGGTTGCTGACTCGCGGCCGGGCAGAGAGCGTCCGGCGGCTTGCCGGTGTGGGGATCCGCTCATCAAGACCCGATCACCTTGTTGGATCCTGCCGACCCTCCCAGCCCCTGCGCATCGGGCATGCGGGCCAAGGCAAGATCGCCGGGAATGGCGTAGAGGGATTCGAGCATGCTGTCGAGCCTTTGGCGCTCTTGAAGGAGCGCCGCGTGGCGATGTGGCGGCAAGGCCACGAGAAGATTTTCGAGCATCGCCCGCAGGCGGCGTGCGATCTGTACGTTTGCCGCGCCACAGGCCCGGATCTCGGTGCAGGCGACGTGAACGAAATCCTCCCAGTTCGGCGTTCGATAGGTCAGGCGTTGCTGCCCCGTTTCATCCATGACCGACTCCGCTCGCAGCTGCCGCTTACCTACTGCCCGCAGCAGACGATGGATCTGGTCGATCGCGAGCACGGCCGTCGTCGGATCGTTGATCGCCGGCGACAGCGCTTTCAGCGCGATGTCGACCATAATCCGGAACGAGAACAGCGGATCCTGCTCCATGGTTCGCTCGGAACCGAACGCAACCGTCGCCCGCAGTATACGGTCGTCGATCGTCGACGCGCCGCCGTAGAGCATGAACAGCGGCTCGTCGCTGGCGACGAAGTCGCCAACCTGGGGCACGAATTCGACGATCCCTCCCGCCCGTTTCGCCTCGCGCATTAACGTTTCCAGATCGACGGCGAGCACGATCTCGGCGGTGCCGGCATGATGAACGGTGCGTTGGGGCGCGCCAGGAAGGGGAGGGAGCGTGCCGGTCTCGTCGGACGCGGCGTCCGCTCGAGTCGGATAGACCGACTCGATGACCGCCAGACCTTCGTGGGCGACGCGGGCGAGAATGCTGACCGGTCGCAGCAGGCGTGCGGCATAGTCGATGAGAAACAGGAACGTCGCCATGCAGGCGAGACCGAGCCCGGCCACAACGAGGGCGACGATCTGGCGGACCGTCTCTTCAAGGCGGTTGAGCGCCATGATGGCGAAGATGAGCGAGAAGACAAACAGCCCGACGCTGTACTTGACAACTTTGTCGCGCAGCAGCGTCGTGGCGATGATCCGCGGCGTTAGTTGCCCGCTGGCAATCTGTATCGCGACGAGCAGCGAGCCAAACGTGAAGACCATGAACGACAGCGTGAGCGTGATCACCGACTGGTAGAGCGCCTGCGCTCCGGCGACACCGAGTCCGGAGAGTCGCCATCCGAGCCAGCCGTCCAATACACGAAGCACAGGCGCGATAGCGAGCACGAGAACAATGGCGAGGAAGGGGACCACCCAGAGCGACGACCTGAGATAGCTCCAGGCGCGGTACAACTGGTTCCACGCTACTTTGCTCCTGACGTACCGTTTGGTTCGGTGCCAACGCACCCTGGCGTGTGCGAGAGCCCTGGCCTGTTCACGTGGTACCGGACTGGGGGGCAATCCGCTTGTCGGTGTCATGGGCCTCGCGCTCAGGAGACGCGCCATTGCTCGTCTTCGGACTGGAGCAAGGCGACTCGATTGCACCGGCCGTACCAAACCCACTGTGCCAGCCAACCAGAACATGGGCGACCTCGTGGCCCACCTCCGGCGATCTCAGTGCCGTCATACCGGAGATCCTCCGGAATAGCGGAGGCTCCCATTGCCGGGCGCTTAGGGACCCTTTGGCTGCGACCATTCACTGTCAACAACTTGAAGGGCGGAGAATCGACCTACTCATCGTGGCACCTCGCGTGCTGAAGCACGAGGCCTCGGCGACTGGTTTCCATGCTCCTTAGAGGGAACCTATCGACGGACCCATTGGGGAAAGCTCATCGGCGGGATCTCGCTCTATGGGTCGTCGCCCTCTGAACGTCAAAACGAAAGGACCAACGATGTTGAAACGACCCGTGCTCTGTCTCGCTGCTACTCCTCCTGTCGGCCCCGGTCCCGGCGTTCGCCCAAGCCCGTGCCGAACTCGGCATCACCCTCGGCTGGACGTTCGCCGACGGTGTCAGCGGCGATACCCGCATTATCCAGGGCAACGCCTACGACCGCATCGATCCCAAGGATTCGTTTGGCTGGGGATTCGACGTGGGCGCTTTCGTCGGCCCGAACGCCCAGGTGGGTTTCATCTTCAGCAACCAGCCTTCAACGCTGGAAATCAGTGGAACGACAACCACCGAAATTGGCGATATGAGCACTAATACGTATCACGGGTACTTCGCCTACAACTTCGGCGACGCCGACAGCCCGATCCGGCCCTATCTGATGGGGGGCTTCGGCGCAACGAGCTACGGCTCGGTGGATTTCACGACGCTCGCGGGAGCCACGGGCACGCTCGATAGCGTGACAAAGTTCTCCAGCACCTGGGGCGCCGGCGTCAAGTTTTATCCCGCGCCGAACGTTGGCGTGCGCTTCGGAGCCCGCTGGACGCCGGCTTACATCAAGTCGGACGCCGAAGGCTGGTGGTGCGACCCATATTGGGGGTGCTACGTCATCGGGGACGCGCAGTACGCAAATCTATTCGACCTGACGGGTGGAGTGACATTCCGCTTCTAAACTTCTGATAAAACCCACGGGCAACCGCCTCGGAACCTGGCGGCCGGAAGAGTAAGACCTTCCGGCCGTTTCCCTCAAAATGCCGCCCATTCGCCCAACGTAACGCGCGGCGTGACCGAATCCACGGTTGATTCGAGGCACTCTGGCCTGCTGGGCTGGTCCCGCCAGTACCGTTCGTCATTCAGCGCGCGACTGGTAGTTTTGACAGGGGTCTGCTGCGATGACGACAGCTAGCATTACTGCTCCAGCCGTTCAGCTGGTTCAGAGTGCTAAAGAACTGGATTATTTCGAATACGCCCGACGACCTCTGGGCGGCCGCCATGGTCACGGCCTGTCTTATAGCCGCCGTTCCCACCGATGCTCAATCGGCCGGCCGGGTCGCGGGGCTCGTCAAGGATGCCACGAGCGCCCCGCTCGCGGGCGTGACGGTCGTGCTTCGGGGCGTAGCCGATCGTGTCGCCACGACCGACCAGGAGGGGCGCTTCGCCTTCCAGCAGCTTCCAGATGGTGAATACGAGCTGACCGCCTCCTTGGACGGGTTTGTTCCAACCGTTCGCACTTTCCGTCTCGTCGCCGGGGCCACCGAACCCTTGGCTCTGACATTGTCGGTTGGGTTGAACGAACAGGTCCTCGTGACGGCCGCAAAGACTGGCGAACGCGACGCGCAGACGATGCCGATTGCGGTGAGCGCCCTGTCGAGGACCGAGTTGGAAGCAGTGCAGGTGCACACGGTGGCCGATATCGCCGGTCGCGCGCCCACGGTCACGTTCTCTCAGAACAGCGACTTCAGCCAGCTGACGATCCGCGGAATTGGGACGAATGTCGTGTTCGCCGGCTCCGATCCGAGCTCGGCTGTGTACGTCGACGGCGTCTACGTCGCGCGCCCGGTCATGGTGATGAGCGATTTCCTGGATCTCGAGCGTGTCGAGGTCCTGCGCGGACCGCAGGGCACCCTGTATGGTCGCAACACCGTAGGCGGTGCTTTGAATGTGATTACGAAGACTCCTTCGAACGGCGTCGAAGCCTCCGCCAGGTTCGTGGCAGGTAGCCTCGACACGCTTCGCGCTGAGGCACGAGTCAGCGGCCCCATCGTTCGCGACAGGGTCATGGGCAGCGCAGCGATCCTGCGAGGCGTCAGCGAGGGGTTCGTCCGGGATCTCGATCACCCCGATCATCCGCTTGGCGGCGAGGATGTCACGGCGGCACGCGGGAAACTGCGCGTCGTGCTCAACGGCTGGAGCGACCTGCTCATCTCGGGGGATGTGACCGACCAGGATCCGACACCGCTCACCTATGCGAAGGTGCTCGCGGTCAAGCCCGGGTTCCAGGTCGACAACCCCGCGGATCTGCATGAGGTTCGCACGTCGACGCTCGCCGAGGGTCACAACCTTCAGTATGGCGGGGCCGCCCGCCTCACGATGCGCCTCACACCGGAAACGACGCTGACCAGCCTGACGGCCTACCGGAAACTGGATTACCACGTCATCAACGACGCCGATATTACCGAACTGGACTTGACGTCCGTCGACTTGCACGAGAATCAGCACCAGATATCCGAGGAGTTGACGGTCTCACAACTGCGAGGCAGGTTGACATGGCTCGGCGGTCTGTTCCTGTTCCACGAAGTCGATCGTCAACCGACGACTATCCGACTTGGCGGGCCCGGGCTGGTGAACTTCCTCCTCCCGGAAGTCGAGGCCGACTCACAAGCGGGATTCGGGCAGGCCACTGTCGGTGTCACAGGTCGCGTGTCCGTCACTGGCGGGCTGCGTTACACCCGCGAGCGAAAGACGATCGACAATCTGGGACGCCTCTCGACATTCGACCTCCCAACCGTCTTTCTTCCGGGAGCCTACGCGTACTCGGATGCCATCTCACACACCGCGTGGACGCCGAAAGCCGCATTGGAGGTAAATGCAGGGAAACACACGTTAGCCTACGTGTCCGCCGCGCGCGGATTCAAGAGCGGAGGCTTCAATTTCACGTCACCGGAGCCGGGGCGTGGATACGCGCCGGAGTGGGCCTGGAGCTACGAGGGCGGCGTGAAGACCACGATCGCCAGCGGGCGCGCTCGGCTGAGCGTCGCCGTTTTTCAGACCGACTACACGAACCTCCAGGTCCAGACTTCGATCCGGCCGGGCGTGATCGACATCTCGAACGCCGCCGCCGCGACGATCCAGGGAGTCGAGTTCGAGGGGGCGACAGAGCTCGCGCGAGCGGTGCACGTCGGCGGACACTTGGCCTGGCTGGATGCTATTTACAATCGGTACACCGCGGTAGGCGTCGGGGGCGTCACCGGCGACGTCGCCGGCAATCGGCTGAACAACGCGCCGCTATGGTCGGGCCGCGTGTGGCTCGAATGGAGCGGTCACATCGGTCGGGCGCGCGCGGTTTCTGTTCGTGCTGATTCGAGGTGGCAGAGTCACTGTCTTCTTCACGCCCTTCAACGATCTCATCCAACGGCAGGCTTCGTATGGCCTCGTGGACGTCAGCGCGGAATTCGGTCCGAGCCGCCGGTGGGCTGTCGGAGTGTACGCTCGAAATCTTACGAATGCGGACTTCATAACGGGTACATTCAGTTCGCCGATCCCGGCGATTGGCGGTCGTCCCGGGCAACCTCGACAGATGGGGATTCAACTGACTGTCCGGCGATAGCGCGCCGGCCAGTGGTCTGAGGCTGCCGTTTGGGCAATTTGTGTGCGCCGAGTTTTGAGGGCGGGGTAAACGTTGGTCAACACCCTTATCGCCATCGCCATCCCCACGATGAACTTCATCCTGCTGGCCGCGGTCGGCCTGGATCTCACGGCGAGCGACTTCGCCCGTGTCCGGCGTCAGCAGGCGCTCGTCGCGGTCGGCCTCTTAGCGCCGCTCGTCATCTTGCCGCCGATCGCCATAGGCCTCACCAGGCTGTTCGAGCCTGGTCCAGCCGTCACGGCCAGCTTGCTGCTCATCGCGGCGTGCCCGATCGGCGGCATCTCCAATACGTTCAGCTACCTTGCAAGAGCGTCGACGGCGCTCTCGGTCACGTTGACTGGCCTTTCTTGTATCGCGGCAAGCGTGACGATTCCGCTTGTTGGCAAGGGATTCGAGTGGGTCCTCGAACGACCGCTCGGCCTGTCGGCGCCGATTCCCCTGCTCATCGGCCAGCTCGTGCTGGTGCTCGGTGTGCCGCTGACAGTCGGCATGGTGGTGAGGCGACGAGCGCCCGACCTTGCCGAACGATGCGGCCCTGCCATGCGCAGGCTGGCCTTCATCGGCACCGGCGTTGTCCTGGTCCTCATCATCCTCGACGCACCGAACGCTTTCGTGGCTGGGTTGGGGACCACCGCTCCGCTGGCCGCCGCATTTGTCTTGAGCTCGATGGGGGCTGGCTGGATGACGGCGATGCTGGTTACCCAGGATCGCCGGGATCGGTTCACGCTGGCGGCGGAGTTCGGCACACGGAATGTGGGCGTCGCCATGGCGATTGCGGTCACACTCCTTGGCCGTGTCGAGTTCGCGCAGTTTGCGGTGACCTACGCGCTGACCGAGATCCCGTTGATGCTGATAGCGATCGCGCTGTTCCGTCGTCAACAGGGGCTGGTGGGATTTCGGCGCGCTGCCCGATTGGCGTAAACGGAGCCTTCGCTCTCAGCTGTCAGCTCTCAGTGAAGAAATCGCACTGATGTAGCGCAGTCCCTTTAGGGCTGCCCGACTGATGTAGCGCAGCCCCTTTAGGGCTGCCTGAAAAGCAGGCCTGAAGGCCTGCGCTACTTCATACACTCAGCTTTCAGTTCTCAGCTTTCAGCTTTCAGTCTTCCGCTGTCAGACTCGAGCCCCCAGCGTTCAGCCTTCAATCAACGAGTGATGGTGAGAGCTGATAACCGACAGCTGAAAGCTGTCGAGGCGAGTGAAATCTCGGGCTCAAGTGTGTTTCGGCCGACTGATCCCGAGCTTTGCCATGCGGGTTTCGAGCGTGGTGGGTCTGAGCCCCAGACGTTCTGCCGCCCCATCCGATCCTCGAATGCGCCAGCCGATGCTCTCCAGCACGCTGCGGATGTGTTCCTTTTCGACCTCGGCCAGCTTGAGGCTGCGTTTTCCTGAAGCCGTTGACGGCGCGGGCACCGAAATCGTCAGCCGTCTGCCCGTGGCGACGATCATCGCGCGCTCCACCACATTGCGCAGTTCGCGTATGTTGCCCGGCCACGAATGCCGTTGCAGCGCGGCCATGCTCTCGCGGGAAATTTCGTCGATGCGTTTGCCGAACGCCTTCGAGAACTCGTCGACGAAGCGCCATACCAGCAACGGAATGTCTTCGATGCGTTCCCGCAGCGGCGGCACCTGAATGGGGAAGACGTTGAGGCGGTAGAACAAGTCCTCGCGAAACGTTTCTTTGACGAGCAGCTGCTCGAGATTCCGGTGCGTGGCCGCAATAATCCGCACGTCCACGTGAATGGCTTTCGGGCTCCCGAGCCGCTCGATCTGCCGCTCCTCCAGCACCCGTAACAGTTTGACCTGAACGTCCGCCGGCAGGTCGCCGATCTCATCGAGGAAGATTGTCGAGTGGTCAGCCAGTTCGAAGCGCCCGATCTGTTTCGCCAGGGCACCGGTAAACGCACCTTTTTCACGGCCGAACAGCTCGCTCTCAATCAGTGTCGCAGGAATCGCCGAACAGTTGACCCGCACCATCATCCGTCCGCGGCGCCCGCTCTGTTCGTGGAGGTACGTGGCGAGCACCTCTTTGCCGGTGCCGGTCTCACCAAGCAGCAGCACCGTCGAATCGGTGCCCGCGACCTGCCGTACCTGGTCCAGGACGCGGAGGATGGCCGGGCTCTGGCCGACGATATTCCCGACGCCCAGCCGCTCTTGGACTTCGCGCCGGAGGTACACATTCTCGGCCTTCAACTGATCGTGAAGCTGTTCCACATCCGCGATCGTCTGGCGCAGCGCCTCGTCGCTCTCGACGCGGGCCAAGACGTTGCCGAAGACGGCGCCGAGCATGCGCATGCTGTGAATGGTCTCGGGAGCCCACGAGCGTTCGCAGGTGGTCATGTTGAACCCGATCGCGCCGACGATCCGGCCCGCCACGGACATGGGCACCGTCACAGCAGACCGAATTCCGTACGCCTCGTAACCCGCGCGGTCGATCGGGTTCGGAATTTCCTCAGTCTTGGAAAAACACAACACGCGGCCGGCGTGGAGGGTCTCCTGGCCCCATGGGAATCGCTCCTGAGGCGAGATCACCACCGGCGACGGGTCCACTCCCGGGCGTCGCCACAGACCGATCGGAACAAGGGGCAGGTCGCCGCCCCGAATCCTGAAGAACGCGCAGCGATCGACCTCGAGCGTCTCGCCAATCCGGCCGAGGGCGTCCTGAATGGCATCAATCAACTGGTCGGACGGCAGGTTGATGAACTTGAATGACAGTTCCGCGATGAGGCGCTCGAATTCGAGCTGTCGCTCGACCGCCACAGTAGCGGCCTTCTCGAGATCTCGGCGCGCAGTGACGTCAACCACCGAGGCGAGCACAAAGGTACCGTCGGCCGCTTCTATGGGGTTCAGGGCAATTTCGATAGGGAACTCGCTGCCGTCGCGGCGCCGGCCGTACAGTTTCCGGCCGGCGCCCATCGGGCGAGCCTGAGGCGTCGCGTGGAAGCCCTGACGATGGGTTGCGTGAACGGTACGCAGAGCAGCGGGCAGAAGGATCTCGACAGATTGGCCGATCAGTTCCTCGCGCGTATAGCCGAACTGTCGTTCGAGCTGTTGGTTGACGAGGAGAATCGTCCCGTCGGAACCGACGATCAGGACACCACTCGGCAGCGACTCGGCCGCGAGCCTGAAGAGGTCCTCCGGTTGGAAGCCATGCCCCCAGGACGGCTTAGCCGGGGGACCCGGCGCTTCTAGCACAACTTTAGTCTAAGCTAATCACCACTGGGGACACCGAGGACACGGAGGTTCAATCGTACAAGGGTGATCCTCCGCTCATAGTCTCTCCGTGGTGGAGAGATCTTCACCGCAAAGTAGTCTAGCCTACGTGGATCGGCTCATCACCGCGGGGACACCTTTCGCGGGATCCATATCCGCGCAATGCGGGTGACAGGCCCGCGCGCGAGCAGGTAGGGCACGAACGCCAGAAGCAGAACGATGATGATCAGCTCTGTCGGGTAGATCCAGCGAAACACGATCAACTGATAGAGCACATCCATGACCACGCCGAGGATGATGATGCGGGTGACGGCCTTCCAGCCCTCGTGCAGCAAACGACTGCGCTCACTCGGGTCGGTGAAAATCGCCCAGAAGTAGGCGGGCCGGCCTTCTCGCGCATCCTTCACCCCATCGCGAACCGCGTAGAGAATTGCCCCCGCGGGCTGGAGGAAGATCCGGAACGTGAAGGGACCGTGCAACCGACCGATCAGATCCGCCCAAAAACGACTCAGTATGTCTTCCACGGGAAGTTTCCAGGAAAATGACGCCCATTCCCCACGCGGCCCGCGTCGAGAACTGTTATCGCGGCACCGGCTTCGAGAACAACTCGACCGTAGAAAAGTTTGCGGATCCTGCGATCCCGTGCCCGCCGGCTGGTGCGAGCGTGACCAATCCGACCTCGTCGACTTTAGTGAGATCCGGATTCATGACTTCCGACAGGACGACGACCTTTGCCGGATCCAGCTTGAACCATTTCATGCCGCCAAATGCCACTTCCACCTGCAGGAACTCGCCGTCGGTCGAAATCCCACGATGTACCGACGATCATCGTCCCGTCGGCGAGCTTGACGACCGGGTAGAGCGTGTGAATGGCGTTTGTGCGCACTATCCACCGCAACCGGGCGAGGCCGGTCAAGTCGACATAGTTGCGCTTGTCGCGGAGCGTCACGGCGACAGGCGAGGTCGACATTCCAGTCCATAAATCGATTCGCCCTTCGTGCTGAGCCGCCCGGATGACGTGGGAGTCCGGTCCGTAAAGCTTCGCCTCGACGCGATCGTTGGTGACGACATACGGCGTGAAGCGCTGGTTGACATCGTTGCGCTCGCCTTCGAACGGCGGCTCGCGCCACTCTTCCTTGAACAGAAGTGGTGGCCGAGTGGCCGGCGCCGGTGCTGCGGCGGCCTGCCCACGGCCGGCTGGCGCCTGCTGCGCGAACGTGGCGGATGCCCAGACGGCGAGACCGAATAGGACGAGGATTCGTCCAACACACCGCGCGGGTTGCATCAAGCCTCCTCTCGAAAGCATCGTTCGAGCTCGATGGCATTCTCGATGCTCTCGTCCGCGGGTGGTTGTAGCACGGGCCGGATGGTCGACGCCACTGTTAGTTCGAGAGCCCCGGATAAGATCGGCGAGTGTAACCGAGACGCTGGTGCGGGCGTTAACGCCGTAAAATGATGTGACCCTACCCGGAGGCCAAATGCGTCGACTGTTGAAACAATCGGCCGTCGTGCTTGTCGTGTCCGGCGTGACGTGCGCATCGAGCCTCGTTGCCGCCCAGTGGTTGAAGCATCCGAGTGCGGGCGTTCCGCGCAAGGCTGACGGGATGGTCGACCTGTCAGCGCCCGCTCCTCGCACACCCGACGGTAAACCGGATTTGTCGGGCATCTGGATCACCGGAAGCCCGCTGTGCCCCCAGCCCGACCCGGTCACCTACACGTGCGGGTCCGAATTACCGATGTCCCGCGAAGGGATCAACATGGGCGTCGAGTCTGCCAGGCGGCTTGCCTTACCAGCCGTGGCTGGCGGCTCTGGTGAAAGAGCGGACGGCCAATCACGCGAAAGACGACCCGCACGTGCGTTGCCTCCCCGATCACTTCCTGCGCGCCTACGGGCTCCCGCACTTGTTGAAGTTCGTGCAGACTCCCGGCCTCCTCGTGATGCTCAACGAGATGAACGCCGGCTACCGTCAGGTATTCACCGACGGTCGGCCGCTGCCGAAGGACCCGCAGCCCTCGTGGCAAGGATATTCCTCCGCGACCTGGTCGGGCGACACGCTCGTCGTGGACACGATCGGGTTCCGCGACGATGTGTGGATCGACTGGAACGGCAGCGTCGTGACCGAGGCATCCAAGGTGCGCGAGCGCATCCGCCGGCCCGACTTCGGACACCTCGAGATCGAGGTCACCGTCGACGATCCCAAGGCGTACACCCGACCGTGGACCGTCACGTTGAAACAACGGATCGCGGTCGACACCGAGCTCGTGGACGAGATTTGCCTGGAGAACGAGCAGTCGTATCAGCGTATGAAATGAACTGTCACAACAGCGGGAGGCTTCGATGATCGTCGGCCAGGTCATGCGGGCGGCCAGGAAGACCGCCGTTGGAATCGGCGTCGTGCTGGCTGTGGGCGCTTTTGTCACGATTGCTCCGCAGCCGCTGCCTGGACAAAGCGGCCCCCCGGGCCAGGGGGGGAGAGGCCAGCCGGCGGCCAATCTGCCGACCTCACCCACGGCCGTGCCGCTTCCGACGCTGTCGGCGGAAGTGACCGGCCCGGGGCCGATCTTCGATTCTGCGCCGTCGCTCCCACCGGGAAAGGGCCTCGCGGCTTTCGGGTACGAAGCGAAAGAGTATTTCGTGTCCGGCACTGCGAACGGGCAGCTGTACACCGCTCGCATCGTGGTCCGCATGCCGGCGAAGCCCGCAGCCTTCAGCGGGCTGGTGCTCGTGGAGGCGATGCACGGAAGCGGCTCCGCGCACATGTTCGAGTTCACCTCCAGCTACACGATGTCCTCCGGCCATGCCGCGGTCGAGATCCTCACGACCAGCCCGATGCAGTTTGTCGCGCATAACGAACCCCGTTATCGCGACCTTCGGATCGCCGGCGGCCAGACCAACGAGATCCTCGCGCAGGTCGGGGCGCTCATCAGGACCGGCCGGCCGCTCGGCGGCCTCTCTGTCAGAAAGATGATCCTGTCGGGCACGTCGATGAGTGCGGCCGTACTGATCGGCTACCTGCCGGCGCACCTGGTCTATCGGACGCCCGGAATGGAGCGGATATTCGACGGCTTCCTGCCGACCTCCAACGGGGCGACCATCCAGGAAGTCGACGTCCCCGTGATCCACATGCCGACGATGCACGAGGTTGCCGGGGCTGCAATCACGAACCGCCAGGATGGCGACGAGCCGGGCAAGCAGTACAGGCTGTACGAGGTGGCGGGGATGGCGCACGTCGACACGCGCGACAGCGTGCGATTCAAGCCGAACCCTTGCGTGCAGCCGATCAGCCAGTTTCCCAACCAGGCCTACATGTCGGTGGGGCTCCACCATCTGTTCCAGTGGGTCGACAAGGGCACCGTGCCGCCTCGCGCCGATCGCATCTGGCTCGATCGCGACGAGCACAATGACGGGTCGAGGATGGTCTTCGACGAGCATGGCAATCCGAGGGGCGGCATCCGGAACCCGTACGTCGACGCGCCGACGGCGAAGTACGTCATTCGACCCGCTGCCGTCACACCCGTCATTCCGAATCCGAGCGCCTATATCGCGGCCGGGGGGCAGGCGGCCGCCAACCTGATGTGCAACCTTGGCGCGGCCCAGGTCGCGTTCTCGCAGGCGAAGTTGAGGGAGCTCTATCGCAGCAAGCAGAACTACGTAAGCCTGGTCGAACGGCGGCTGGCCGAGCTCGAGAAGACAGGCTGGTCGCTGCCGGTATACAGGGAGCTGATTCTCGCAGACGCCGCGGCAGTCAGCTTCTGAAAGGATGACGATGAAACCAACAGTCGCTCTCGCCGCACTCCTGGGGTTCGCCGCAGCGACCACTTCTGCTCAGAGTCCCTCTTCTAGCTTCAATCGCGGCAATAGCCTGCAGTCTTGGCAGAATCCCGGGCTGCAAGGCGTCCTGGCCAAGTGCAAGAATCCTCCCCGGCCCTTCTCCCTTACAGGCGGGCAACCGGCCAACACCAACCCATCGCCACCTCCGGAGCCGCCGCCCGCGGCTCCCTCGACCGAGATACCCGGCGTAATCGCCGCAGGTCAGAGCTGGAAGGCCGTGTGGTCATGGGAAGGCAATAACGCGGACGGCATCATCGCCGGCGACGACGGCACGATGCTGTTCGCGAACAACGACGCGAGCAACGTCATGAAGCTCGATGCTGGGACCGGCCTTGCGACCGTCATCCACAGCGATACGAACACCGGCGGCGCGCTGTCGCGCAGCAAGAACGGGGCGCTGTTCCTTGCCGCAAGGGGATTGAACGGCGGCATCGTGCAACTCGAGCCGGAGCGCAAGATGTTTGCGAGCTCCTTCCGCGGCGAGCCGTTCGAGTGCGTCAGCGGCGTCCTGAACGACCTCGCCGCCGACAGCCGCGGCGGCGTCTACCTCACGATTACGGGGGGCGGGGTGTTCTACGCCAGTCCGCAGGGCGTCGTATCGCAATATGGCGGAGGGATGGAGGGGGCGAACGGCATCGTGTTGAGCCCGGACGAGAAGACGCTCTACGTCACGAACGGCCCGGTGATGATGGCGTTCGACGTCCAGCCCGACGGCTCGCTCACCAACCAGCGGGAGTTCGGGAAGCTGCGCGGTGGTCAGGCGGGCGACGGCTCGGCCGTCGATGCGCAAGGACGCGTGTATGTGGCCACGGGGTCGTCGGTGGACGTCTTCGCGCCAAACGGCGACTTCCTCGGCTCCATTCCCGGGCCGCAGGGGCTGCATGGCACGGCCTTCGGCGGTCGCGACAAGAAGACGCTCTTCGGCATCGTCTTCTACGGCGGTTGGGGTACGCCGAGCGCAAGAAACCGAGTCATTGCGATTCCGACGATCGCGCAGGGCTATACCGGGCGGTCGAAGTAGTGCGTCTCATGATGCGCCGAACCTTTGCTCGATGCCTGCGGGTGGCCACGCTTGTCGTGGCGATCTTGCAGGTGTCGCTGATCGCCCAGACCGCCGCAACGGTGCCGCCCGATCGCGTGCGCGCGATTCATGCCGCTGCCAAGCCGCTCGACGCCCATATCGACGTGCTCATGCCGACGACGGCAGACATCTATCGGTACTGCGGACGGCGCGTCGCAGGTCACGGTCGAGAAGCTGGTTGCGGGCGGCCTGGCCACGGTCACGCTCGCGATTCAATCGGCGACTGGAGCGAACACGCCCGAGGCGATCGCCGCCGCCCGTCGCGAGGTCGACGCCAAGCTCGCGCGGATCCGCGAGCTCGTCGCCGCCAATTCTCGCCGTCTGGCGCTCGCGCGCACGTCCGCCGACATCGAGCGTAGTCACGCGGACGGAAAGATCGCCGTGCTGATCGGCTTCCAGAATGCCTACGCGCTGGGGACCGACCTCTCGCTCGTCGATCACTATGTAGCCGAAGGCGTGCGGGTGTTCGCGTTCAACCATGCCGGAAACAACGCGTTCGCGGATTCGTCGCGGCCCGCGGTTCCCGGCGACGAGCCTCACGGCGGCCTTTCGGCGCTCGGCCGGGCGGCCGTCCGCCGGCTCAACAATCTCGGCGTGGTCATCGACGTCTCGCAGCTCACGCCGAAGGGCGTGGGGCAGACCCTCGAGCTCTCGCGGGCGCCGGTCATCGCCAGTCACTCGGCCGTGCGGGCTCTGGTCGACGAGACGCGGAACCTCCTCGACGAGGAGTTGGCTGCGATCGCCGCCAAAGGCGGCGTTGTCCACGTGCCGCCGTTCAATACGTATCTCGCGCCGCGGCCGCCGGAGTTCGTGGCGCGTCTCGGACAGATTCGGGCTGGCTTCGGGCTGCCCTCGTCGTTCCGTGGCGTGCTGGACGACGCGAATCGGCTCGAGGGCAAAGGGCGGAGCGATTACATGGCCCAGGCGCTCGCCTCCGTGCCGCGCGCGACCATCGAGGATTACCTCAATCACCTCGACTACGTCGTCAAGCGGATCGGCGTCGATCATGTCGGAATCGGCACGGACTTCGATCATGGTTCGGGCATCGTCGGCTTCAAGGACGCGAGCGATGCGCCGAACGTGACGCGCGGGTTGCTCCAGCGCGGCTACTCCGCGGAGGACATTGGCAAGATCTGGAGCGGGAACTTCATGCGCGTGTTGAAAGCGGTCGAAGCGGCTGCTGCGCGTTAGAAATCTCCAGCTACCTCATGAATGCTCTTGTCATCTAACCTATCTTGAGAGCTGTGCCTTCATCTCGTCGTAGTACCCGCTGAGTCCACCTTGGAACGCGACGGTGCTGACCGTGTGGTTCCATCCGAGATCGTCGAGCTTGAGCTGGCTGAAGACGTTCTCTTTCGGCACACCGTTTCGGACCAACTCGATCATGCGTTGATTCATCGTCATCAGCTTCTGCCTGTCGGAGCGCACGTCCTCCTTCGTGAGGAGCCGCCCGTGACCGGGGATGACCACATCGAAGTCCAGCTTGAGGATCTCGTCCAGGACCTTGACCCACTCGACGGCGCTCGCGCCGTTCCGATAGTCCATGACGGGCATTCCTTCGGTGATCAGATCGCCCGTATGAATGACTCGCAGGTCGGGAAAGTAGATGACGGTGTCCCCGTTGGTATGCGCCCGGCCGAAATAGTACGCGCGAGCTTCGACGCCTCCCAGGAAGACAGAGGCCTGGTCGTTGAACACCACGCGCGGGGCACCAGGCTGGTTGTTGCGCAGAAAGTTCTCGCGCACGTTTCGGTGGGCGATAATCTCGGTCGTCTTGATGAAGGTCTCGTTGCCGCCGGCGTGGTCCGTGTGGTGGTGAGTATTCAGAAGGTACTTCACCGGCTGTGAGGTAATGCTCTTCATCTTCTCGAGGACCTCGGCGACGTTGTTCTGGTACTTGTCGTCGACGAGGATCAGGCCTTCTGGCGTCACACGAACGGCAACATCTCCGGCCTCGTGCAGGAGCCCATCGTCGGCATATCCACCGCCGCACCCATTCGGGGCACAACGATTGAAAGGCCCGCGGAGGACGTACAGGTTCTCCTTGACCTTTTCGACGCGCATGGGCGCGGCCGGGTTTCCCTGCTGTCCGCCCAGCACGACGCCAAGAGCCACCGCTCCGACGGTGGCCACGACCAGGGTCATACGAGCACGACGCATGTTGTCTCCTTCAGCGCGCACGCGCTGCGATGTTTACTCTCACGATGCAACGGGCCCCTCAGAAGGGCGCGCAAACGGCTACTTGTACCGACGGCCGTGCTTAATCACAACCTTCGGTTCGCGCAGCACGTCGATGTGACGCAGTGGATCGCCCCGTACGGCGATCACGTCGGCGTACTGACCGACGGTCACCGTGCCGGTGTCGTCGACGCCTTGAACCTTCGCCGCTTCCGACGTCATCGCGCGAATGACAGCCATCGGATTCATCCCCAGCTCGCGTACCCAGAGGTCCGCGTCCATCCACGTCGACTGACTCGGTATCTGACCGACGCTGCCCTCGTCGGTTCCAAATACGAGGATGACGCCCAGCTCTTGAAGCTGCGCGATTCGGCGCCTGACGTTCGGTAGGGTGTTGGGGTCCACGGTGGCCGGCTTGTACTCTGCCCATCCCCTCCGCACGTCCTCGGCGAGGGGAAGCGGCAGGTTGCGGAACCCTGCCGGATCGTCCACGAACTCCGGGTGCGTCGCGAGATATGGCAGGTTGAGCAGTCCATTGGCGCCGACCGTCGGCGTCCAATACAGGGGGGGACCGGTCTTCACCCGCTCGCGGATCGCTGTCACGATGTCGGCCGGGAATTCCGGGGCGCCGGCGCCCAAGTGCTGAAAGTCGTCCACGCCGAGCTCGAGTCCGAGCCGGATGTCCCGGTCGGTGGTCCCGTGAGCGGCCACCTTCCGTCCACGTCCATGCGCCTCGGCGACGATCGCGCGGCGCTCTTCGACCGACATCAGTTCAGGATTGAAGAGCTTGACGACGTCCACGCCGTCGTCGATGAGCTGTTTCGTCTTGGCTCGGGCGTCGGCTGCGTCTTGAATCGCCAGGAATTGGGGGGTCAGCGTAGCCGTTCGGTTCCCAGTCAGCGCAGGTCCGGCGACGTAGAGTGTCGGCCCCGGGATCTCACCGCTCGCGATCCGCTTCTTGACGGCGAGAATCATGGCGGCCGGCGCGGCGAGGTCGCGCACGCTCGTGACACCCGCCATCAGCATCTGCTCGGCGGCTATCGGCATCGTGACCGTCTCGAACTGGGAGGCGTACCTGAACCAGTAGCCGGCATTCGGGTGGCCGCTGTACATCAAGTGGACGTGCATGTCCCACAGGCCGGGCAGCACGGTCATCCCTTCGGTGGAGATCCGCTCGTAGCCAGCCGGAACCGGCAGGGAAGCAACCGTTCCCACCTTCTCGACGCGATCACCTCGAATCAGCACCACGCTGTTGCGAACAGGCTCACCCGGCCCTCCGTCGATCAGCGTCCCGCCGACGAGCGCCAACGGCTTGGGCGGCGCCGGCGGAGCTGGTCTTTCTTGGGTCGAGCTCAGAGCTGTCCCGCCACAGACCCCGATCACAAGTGCGATGAGGAATTGTCTGGTCGTCATAGGTCCACCCTCGTCGAACGGCACGATTAGAATAGTGCAACCTGCTCGGTGGCGCCCGCGCGGCGACCTTCGTGCGGGACACGTTAACACCAGTCTTCTCAGGAGAAACGCCGATGAAGTGGGCCGTGCTGACAGCCGCGATCCTGGCGGCGGCTCAAACCGCTCCAGCCCCTCCAACCCGCCCAACCCAGACCCAGCTCGAGGCGAACAAGAAACTTCTGCTCGATTTCTTCGCGTCCCAGGGAACGCGCGAGGAGCGGTCGAGACGCTTTCAGGCCGACGACTACATCCAGCACAACCCGCGGGCTCTGCGGATGGACGAGATTACCGGCGCGAAAGGGCGTCAGGCGTGGGTCGCCGCGTTTGCGGAAGCGGAAAAGCGCGGCATCCGCCTCGTGGAGTTGGGCGGCATCCAGCTGCGCGATCCGGTCATCATCATGGCGGAAGGCGATCTCGTGACGGCCATCTACAAAGGCACGATGGTCGATCCGGACGACACGACGCGAACCTACGAGGCATTTGCATTCGAGACCGTTCGGATCAAGGACGGCAAGTTCGTCGAGCACTGGGACCAGGTGACACTATCCCCTGGCTGGATGCAGCCGAGGGCCAACCGGTAGGTCTAGCGACTTCGGAGTCTTACCTGGCGAGGGCAAACGCGGTCAACGTCGTGCCCGCCGGGATCAGCACGTACTGCAGGCCGTCCAGCATGTAGGTTGTGGCCGCCGCACCCCAGATCGGCGCGCCCGTCTGGTATCGCCAGAGGTCCTTCCCCGTGCGCGCGTCGAACGCGATGAACTCGCCCTCGTGATTGCCAGCAAACACAAGGCCGGAGGCGGTCGACATGACACCCGCGAGTGTCGGCGACGCGTGCCGGAATTCCCAGCGCCGCTCGCCGGTGACCGGATCGATCGCGCGCAAGGCGCCCCAGGGCATCTCACCGTCGCGACGCACGCCGCCGCCAATGGACGGTTGCCCGATCCTGACTTCCGTCTTCACGCGCACGTAGGTGACGCAGGTCTCGCGGGCAGTGACGAAAAACAACTGACGCGCGGGATCGTAGGACGGCGGCATGAAGTTGGTGGCGCCGTGATAGTCGGGCAGACACGTCGTGGACCCTGACTCGTTCAGCACGACAGGGCGTCCGTCCTGGCCAATCTCGCGCGCCCACGAGGTTTCGATGAACGGCCGGGCCACGAGCACTTTCCCGGTGGTCCGATCCAACGTGTAGAAGAATCCGTTGCGGTTCGCCACCATCACGACCTTGCGGCGCTCTCCCCGTATGGTGAGCTCCGCGAGCACGGGCACGTGGTTAGCGTCCCAGTCGTGTGTGTCGTGGGGTGTGAACTGATAGTGCCACTTCAACGCTCCGGTATCGGCGTCGAGCGCCACGAGCGAGCACGTGTACAGGTTGTCTCCAGCTCGATCCTCGCCGTAGTAGTCCGGGCTCGGGTTCCCGGTTCCCCAAAACACCAGATTCGATTCGGGGTCGTACGTGCCCGTCACCCACGCGGCTCCGCCGCCGTTCGCCATGGCCTCCGCCGACGGCCACGTTTCACTGCCCGGCGCTCCAGGGTCCGGAATCGTGTTGAACCGCCACACCGGCTTCCCGCTTTCTGCGTCGAATGCGGCGATGAAACCGCGCGTCGGAAACTCGCCCCCTGACGAACCGACGATGACCTTGTCCTTGACGATCAGGGGTGCCGGCGTGGACGAGTATCCCCGCTTGAAGTCCTCGAGCGGGACCTGCCACTCGATGGTGCCGTTGGTGGCGTCGAACGCCACAAGCTGCGCGTCGAGCGTCACCATGAACAGCCGGCGCCCTGAAATGGCAAATCCGCGATTCACCGGATACAGCGCGCCTGACGTCAGCCCGCTCGGCAGCTCGCGACGATACCTCCACAACGTGCGGCCGGTCCGCGCGTCAATCGCCCAGGCGTAGTTATTGGAACCCGTCATGAAGACGACGCCGTCCACGACGATTGGCGTGGCCTCGAATCCCCGGCCTACCACTGCCGTCTCGCTCTGAAACGTCCACCGCGGGACGAGCCGCGACACGTTGGCCGGCGTAATCTGGGTCAGCGGACTATGCCTCGTCCCGGAGTAATCACCTGAGTAGCTCAGCCAGCGAGACGGGTTCTTGAATCCCGCAAGCAAATCAGCCGACTCGATCGCCGGCAATGGCGCTGGCAGCCGCGACGCTGTTGAAGGGGCCGCCGGAGCGCTGATGCTCTTGATGTACGCGACAAGCGCGTGCAGTTCGCCGTCGGGCGCTGAGCTTGCGGGCATTTCAGAGCCGGGCACTCCGCGGCGAATGGTCTCGAAGAGCCGGGCGTCGCTCCAACCCGAGGCACGAAGTGCGGTCAGGTCGTGGCCGCGGACGCTCTTGCCATCAGGTCCATGACATCCGGCGCAGCGCGCCTGAAACAAGTCCGCGCCAATCGCGACGAGCGGGTCCTGTGCGGAAGCCGTCGCAGAGCCCAACACTCCCGCCATGCCGAGCGCCAGCATTTCGAAGCCGATCCGCACGCCGGCGAGAGCTGCAAAGCCTCTTACGAGCTTCATGATTCTCCCGAAAGGAACTGAAGGGCGCCGCCAGAATCATCGCTGCGCTTCCCACGGCCGTCAACCGAGATCCGGGAGTCGTCTTCGGCGCCGCTCCGCTGAAGAGAGGGTTGCGAAGTTTGCCCGCGGCCTCGCGTCAGCGCAGGCCTTTAGGTTATAGGTTAGTGCCGTTCGGAAATTCAATGAGCCGAAAGCTTGTGCTGCTGAGCGTTGGCCACATTTGGCGCCGAGAGCCGACACCGCGGAGGGTCGTCAGCTGACGCGTCGGGCCGTCATCGTCGACCCGGAAAACCCGCGCTCCGTTCGAACTCTGGCGCTGCGCGGCGGTCTTACTAACTTGCGGCATCGCTCAGATCAACTAGCCCCGTCCGGGAGGCTTGGGGCCCTCGGGTGACATCGCGAGAGACCGCCGCGAAACTCACTCACTGCGCGCGGGTTTTCCTGACGCGTGACGGGTCGACTTCACGGCCCTTTGCGCCAGCCGACGACCCTCCGCGTCTACGGTTCCCCAGCCGCCAGCGACGGCTCGGAGCCGTGGCGGGAAGCGTCGCGGGCCGCGCGCCGTTTGGAGTCAGCCCGCCACAGGCTGCAGGAAAAACGGCGTGAAGCCGAGGCCTGCGCGGCCGTCTGCCGCGAGGTCACCCGGACCGAGGCGTTGCCCGAGGCGGGACTCGTTGATCGGAGCGATGTCGCGAATCAGCAGGACGGCCGCGCCAGCGACAGGGCGGCGAGCGCAACGCCGTTTTTCGGGCTGACGGAACCGGCGCGACGGCGCGCGATGCTTCCCGCCGCGGGTCGCGGCGCGCAACTGACCGCTGTGCGGTCAGCCACGAAATCCCGAACGGCATTACCCTAAAGGGCTGCGCTACATTCAATTTCGCAACTACATTCAATTTCGCAACGCGCTACACCGACGATTACTCGATCGGCTCGATGCGCAGCAGCGCGGCGTCGTTTTCTTCAGTGACGACGTACAGCAGGCCATCGGGTCCTTGCCTGACGTCGCGGATGCGCTGGTGCAGATCGCGCAGCAGCGATTCGCGGCGCAGCTCCTGCCAGTTGTCGTTGAACACGATGCGTTCGAGTTTACCGGTGGGTGACATCTCTCCTTCGCGCATGCCGCCGACAAAAAGATTCCGCCGCCAGCCCGGGAAACGGTCCCCGTTGTAGAAAGTCATGCCGGAAACGGCGATCGATGGCACCCAGTACACCGCCGGCTCCTCGAATCCCTGAGCCGTGTGCTGTGCGTTGAAGCGTGGGCCCAGGTAATCGCGACCGTAGCTGGCAAAGGGCCATCCGTAGTTGCGGCCTGGGTGGATCACGTTGATCTCATCGCCACCGTTTGGCCCCTGCTCGGCGGCCCAGATCTCGCCGTTGTACGGATTGATGGTCAGGCCCAACTGGTTCCGGAAACCCATCGCGTAGACGTACGGCTTGTATCCCGGCTTGCCCACGAAGGGATTATCCGGAGGCAGACTCCCGTCGTCCCTCATCCGCAGTAGCTTTCCCGCGTAGTCATTTCCGTTCTGCGGCCGATTCAGACTGGGCGCCGGACCAGTGCCAGGTCCGCCGATTGTCATGTAGAGCATGCCGTCGCGACCAAACGCGATTCGACTCACCTCGGTATCGACGTCGTCAGAGAGGAAGATCTCCTTCACGTCGGTAAGCGCTTTTCCGTCCCAAGTCGCGCGTCCCACGGCATTGCTCGCCAGGTTGTCGCCGATCGGCTTGTGATAGCTGAAGTAGACCCACCGGTTCATCGCGAACTCGGGATGGAGCACGACATCCATCAGGCCCGCCTCGGTACCGCGATAAATGACCTTCGGCAGACCCGCGACAGGATTCGGATCGATCACGCCGTTGCGCACGACCCGCAACGCACCGGCACGTTCGGTGATGAGAATCACGCCATCGGGCAGGAAGGCGAACCCGTAAGGATGGGAAAAGCCCTTGGTGACTACGGAGACCCGGATCGTCTTCGCCTCTGTCGTCTCGAAGGTCCACGGGCCGCTTCCGAGTGGCGGAGATGGAATCGGTCGGGGACCGGGCGGGATTACACCGCGGAGGTCGCGCACGACCGGATAGGGATACTTCTGCTGCGCCGGGTTGGATGACTGCTGACTGGAATTCTCCTGCCCGCCAACAAACGCGGCGCCGAACGCAAGCACGGCTCCCACGAGCGTCATTCCAACGCGCACACGCGTTTCATCGACCATCCTGTGTCCTCCTCCACAAAGCCTTGGTCGCGAGACGCGCACCGTCAGCGAGCGCCCGCAACTTCGCCCAGGCGATCTCAGGATGCCCCACACGCGAGCCGAGGCCACAGTCCGTTCCAGCGATCACATTCTCACGGCCCACCACGCTGGCGAAGCGGCCGATCCGTTGCGCCACCAGCTCCGGGTGCTCGACGACATCGCTGGCGTGCCCGACGACGCCAGGCATCAGCGTCTTGCCCTCGGGAAGTCGAACGTCCCGCCAGACCTCCCACTCGTGTTCGTGCCGCGGGTTGGCAGCCTCCACCGAATAGCAGCCGGCGCGAACCTTCAAGACGATGTCGGCGATGTCCCGGAGCGGGATGTCGTTGGTATGCGGGCCGTGGCCGCTGCCCCAGCAGACGTGCAGCCGGACCATCGTCTCCGGAATGTCGCGCAATGCGTGGTTGAGGGCTTCGACCCGCTGATGCGCATATGCGCGGTAGCTCTCGACCGTCATGTCCGGATACATCTGCCAGCCATCGGGCAGGTCCGGATCGTCGATCTGCAGCAGGATGCCGGCGTCCGTGATCGACTTGTATTCCTCGTGCATCGCGTCGGCGATCGCGAACAAGCACTCTTCGTCGGTCTTGTAGTGTTCGTTCCAGAGCCAGTGCTCGATCGTGCCCGGCGCGACGGCCGAGAGAAACGGCTGCACGTCCAGGCCCTTTGCCGCGCGCAGGACGTTCTCGATGTCGAACTGCACGCCTGCCTGACCGACGTACTTCAAGGGACCCGTGCAGAACATCGGTCGGTTCAAGGCTGGTTTCCGGCTGCGGAAGTAAGCGGGGAATTCGAGGGCATCTCGGGCGGTGATATCGCGCGGGGCGGGAGTGACCTCCGAGGGCCGGCTTTCGACGCCCCCGAGTCGCGTCTGCGCGTAGTAGGAAAAGCCCCCTCGCTTGCCGAATTCTCCGTCGTTGACGATCGTCAGGCCGAGCTCGGCTTGCTTGCGAACGACATCCGCAATCATTCCGGGAACGGCCGACGCGAACGCAACGTCATCCCGGGGAAGCTCGTAGCGTGCGCAGAGCGCGTCCAGCTGTTCCGGGCGCGGGAGCGTTCCAACGTGCGATGTACGGATCACCGGCCGTCGACCGAAAACGCGAGGATCACGTTGCCCGGGATGCCCCCGTCCACGGTGTAGCCAGAGTTCACGAACATCATGCCACCGGCGATGACGGGACCGGGACCGTCGAGCGATCCACCACGCGCGGGCACGCCGTTCACCGTCTCGTACTCACGCACGGTGTCGAAATCCCAGACGACCTTTCCCGTGTCGCTCGCGTACGCTCGAATGTGACCGTCGAGCGAGCCGGAGAACGCCGCACCTGGAACGGCACTGACGGCACCTGACTGCGACGGACTGCAGCGCGGTCGTGAGTCGCACGGGGTTGGAGGCGTGTGCCACACGCGTGCACCGTCGGTGAGCCGCAGCGCAAACATCCCGCCGCCACGATTGCGATCGGCATCGGTGAACTGCGTATAAGTGAGCATCACGCGACCCAGATCGGACAAGGCGACGTAGACGTTCTGCTGATCCGCCGCCGATCCCCACTGGACGCCGCCCATCGAGCCGCCTTGACCAACCCTGGTCTCCCAGAGACGGGCGCCCTCCCGATCCGGATCGACGGCATAGACGTTTCCGGATTTGTGACCGGCAACCAGCGCCCGCCTGCCATTGGGCAGCGAGACGAGAATCGGTGAGGCCGCGAAATCGAAATCCGGACCATTCACCTCCGGACAATTCGTCTTGTCCGTCAATCGACAGGCGGAGACGTACGCATCGCGGGCAGTGACCTGGTGGGACCAGAGGATCCTCCCCGTCTCGAGGTTCATCGCGACAAACGCGTCGCTCGTCGCTGTCGGCGGATCGCTGTAGTTGTTGCCGGTCGTCACATACAGTGCGTTGCGCGCCTCGTCGATGACCGGGCTCGACCAGAATCGCGCCGCCGGAAGGGCCCCAGAGCTGGGTGCCACGTGCGTTCTTGCGGAACGGCTGCGGCTCCTCTGGAATCGTGAAGCTCTTCCAGACCTGTCGACCGGTCGCAGCGTCCAGTGCGACAACGCTTCCGCGGAAACGGCAGCATTCGTAGTCTGGGAGCGAGCCCGCTCCTTCCTCGCTGGACGACACCGGGACATACAGTCGCCCGCGATGCAGCACGGACGATCCGGTCAGTCTGGCCGAGGGATGGTTCTCGACGCCTACCTTCCACAGCAGCCGGCCAGTCACCGCATCTACGGCGTACGCGTTCCCGCGGGCGTCACCGAAATAGGCCCCGTAGCGAGCCGGTTCGCCGGTCCCGATGCGGCCGACGTTGACAGCGGTGCGGACGATCGCCCCGGCGTCGAACGCCCAGTAGATGCAGCCAGTCCTTGCGTCGAGCGAGTACACGTTGCCGGCGATACTGCCGACGAAGACTCGTCCGCCGACCACCGTGAGCGCCGCCCACGACTGCACGTCACCGGGGAGGCCGAAGGCCCACTTCAACTCGAGCCGCGGCACATCCGCAGCCGAGAGCCCTGTGCTCGCCGGCTGGAACCGGGTATTCGAGAGGTTTTGTCCAAAGCCGTTCCAGGCGGGCTGAGACGAGTCGATCGAAAACGTCCCGCCCGGCCGGCACATCGCGTTCGGCGCAGGCTCGATCGTGAATCGCTCCCCGAGCGACTTGCCGCTCGCAAACTCGGCGAGCGCCCGTCTCTCCGCCGTCGTCCGGCCATGTGTCATCGACACCATCGATCCGAACTCGAGCACTTGAAGGATTCGCTGCGGCGTCATCGCGCGAAGCACGTCGAGCCGCGGTGCGCGGTCGACGGTTCCGTTGTGACAGCTGTCGCAGTGTTCCGTGTAGAGCGCCTCGCCATCCTGCGCCAGCGCGGGAGCCGCGACACAGACGATCAGGACGGCCACCAAAAGGGGGTCAGACCCCATTGACATTCCTCGACTCAAGGGGCTTGACCCCGTGTGGCGTAACGTCTCCATTTGCGTATCGAGAATCATATTTCGACAGACGAAATGCTGCATCACTGAAAGCTGGCATGAACCGTTTTGGGTTTCTTGTGAACCGCGAATTGACGCCCGGCGTGTCAGAACCTGAACGTCACGCCCGCTTGTGCGTTCACGAATACCGGATCGAAGCGGACGGGCGCCAGGCCGGCAAGCAGCTCGTCGAGGATGTCCGAACCGTTCTCGGCCGAGAAGCGCAACTCGTACTCGCGGAAGTAAAAGACCCGCACCTCGCCGACGAGCGCCACGCGTCCGCCGATGCGCAGGCCTGCGCCGCCGTTCACACCCCAGCGGTGATCCGACTGGCCGGGCACTGCGACGAGCGTCAGCTTCGGATCGAAACTTGGCGGCAAGGGGATGCCCGGTACTTCCAGGCGCAGCGGAATGGACCCCGTCAGGCTGATGTCTGACAGATAGCTCAGCCCGCCGGAGACAACCAGCGCAACTGGACCGGGCGTGCGGAGTCTGGCATTCACCGACAGGAGTGGGATGCGATCGGCTTCGAAGTTCCCATCGGAAACCGTGATGCTCGCGGTGAGGCCCTCGAAGGGCGGCTGAGTGCCGCGGAGGTTGTACCGCGCGCCAGTGACCGCGAGCCCCACTTCGGTTGCATCGAGCCGCCCCTCGATACCGAGAACGCCAAACTCGAACGCGAGCGCGCCGCCGAACACCGGCCCGCCGTCCGCCTCGATAAGCGGCGATCCCACCACGCTGATGTCCACGCCCGGCACCGTCGGGGTCGATGGTCGGAGAGTCAGCCGCTCGTCGTAGATCGGGAACGCCCGGCCGAGGAAGAACGTGACGTCGACCCCTTGTGCTTCGGCGCGCCCGCCGATCCCCAAGCAGAACGCTCACGGCACAGACTACACGGGCAACGGTGATGATCTTGAACACGTCCCCTCCTTGTTTACGAACGACTCATGGAGAGCGCGCACCGCCGTGCGAACCCACGCCATGAGCGTCCGTTCGTAGGCGAGGCGCGTCCGATCCACAGCCAGGCGCGTTGCGGCATCCATTGGCGTCACCCGGCGTCATTCTCCCCGATGAGGGCGCCTTCAACGACCTTGACTTCAGCGACAGGGAAGGGCGGGCCGACGTCCGGATGCGCCACGAACCCGCCGGCGGACAGCTGGTAGTCTGCTGCAGTGCGTCTGAACCGCCTCGGATTGATTTGAGAATCGCTAGCCCGCGGGCAGGAATTCCACGATGCCCGTGACCAGGTCGTACATCCCGCCGACGATCTGGATGGTTTTCTTCGTCTCCAGGTCGGCCAAAATGGGGCTCCGCCGGCGGATGTTGTCGAGGCCCAGCAGGACATTGGTCCGTGCGACCGCGTCGACATACGCGGCGTTCTTGCTCGACTTCTCTCCGGTGTACGTGGTTGCCGAAATAGCAGGCTTCACGCGCGCCAGCAACCCCGTCAAGTTGCCCATCTCGACGTCGTCGATCGCGCCCTTGATCGCGCCACAGGCAGTGTGTCCGAAGAGCAGGAGCACCTTGGCGCCGGCCACGGCGCAGGCAAACTCCAGGCTCCCGAGCAGATCGTCGTTCACGACGTTGCCCGCGATCCGCGCGTTGAACGTGTCGCCGATGCCCGCGTCGAAGACGATCTCGGCCGGCGCACGCGAGTCGATACATCCGAGAACCGCGGCCGCCGGGAATTGACCGCCGGCGCTGGTACGCTGCTGATCCCGATAGTCGCGAGACGCCATCCTTCCGGTTCGAAAGCGCTCGTTGCCCTTCTTCAGCTCGTCCAGCACCTGGCCTGGGGTCATCCGGTCGCGCTGTTCCTTCGTGAGGGAAGCGGTTCCGGTACCAGTCTGCCCCAATGCGAGAGTGCCTGGACCGATCGCGCACGCGCCGATCGCTGTCGCAAGGAAGCGACGACGACTGGAACGGCAATTCGCCGACGAGTCGTTGATGGACGGCGGTATCATGAATCTCCTCCGTCGTTGAGCGCTGCGTTCCCCATTAGGTCCAGTTCACCTTCTCGCCCTTGAACGTGTGGATTCTGCAACTCTCATGCTCGACGGATGCTGCGTCAAGCCCGCTGGCGTGGAGGGCGTGGTGGCGATCCGGCCGTGAACGCCCCCGACATTTCGGGTGACCCGCGACATTCCGAGGGGGTGGGGGCCACTTTCCGCCGTGGTCTGGCTGAGGTCGATCACCGCGGCACGGCGGGCCGTCAAAGCCTGACGGGATGTTGTGACTTCCCGAGTCTGCTCTCCACGATTCGCTCTGTCCTCACCGCCAAACAATCGATTGCTGATTTGGCCGTTTTCTTGCCTTTATCGCCCCATGACTTCATCCGCTCGTCCGAAACACATGTTGGCAGTCGCGGTCGTTGTGGGGATGGCCGTGCTCTGCCTGCCGGCGCAGTCTGCCGCGCAGGCCTTCGTCAATCCCTTCGTCGGCTACAACTTCAGCGGTGATGCCGGATGCCCGGAGATCACCGGGTGCGAGGACAAGAATCTCAACTGGGGCGTCTCGCTCGGAGCAGTCGGAGGAATTGTCGGTGCGGAGCTCGAATTTGGGTACACGGACAGCTTCTTTGGTGAAACGTCTCAAACAACGACGAGCGTGACCACCATCATGGGGAACTTCCTGTTGGCGCCAAGGTTCGGTCCGATCCAGCCGTACGGCGTGGCCGGGCTCGGCCTCATCAGGAGCAAAGTGGAAGTGACAGAGGGGACCTCGGTCGACGAGAGCGAGAACGATTTCGGGTATGACGTCGGTGGAGGCTTGATGATCTTCTTCGGCAGGCACGTGGGGGTGCGAGCCGACGTCCGGTATTTCCGCTCGTTCAGCGTTCTCAACCTCTTCCCCTCCGACCTGGACTTTCTTCGTGAGAACAAGCTCGACTTCGGCAGGTTCAGCGGCGGTGTCATCTTCAAGTTCTAACGACATGTACCGGCTGATTCACCACCACGAGCGCGCCCGCGGAGTTCGCCGAGAATTGATTTGGACAAGAATTCCCTCAGCGATCTCGGCGTGCTCGGCGGTTGTCGGCGGTGAGCAACCAGCGGCAGTTGTGCTGCTCGCGGCGCTCGCGTTCATCGCGCCGGCGAACGCCTGGGCCCAGGCTCCGGCCGAGGCGTGCAGCCTCGCGCCCGCGGCCGCCACGCCCGGTGTCGTCTGGCAGGGGCGCGAGCGTCTGGGCTTGCGTGAGATCGCCGGCCTGCTGGCGCCGGCGCTCTGGTTCTCGGCCGACGAGCCGTTGCTCGCCGAGGGACAACCGCCGATTCCAACCGCGCACCCCTGCGACGCCGCCGCCGACCGCGCTGTCGTCTACTACCAGGTCACCGAGCTTACGTATCGGGGTGACACGCCGGTCGGGCGGCCCGAGGAAGACGACGAGGCGTTTGCGGACAAGGTCGAGTCCTTCATCCTCAAGTACTACTTCTACTATCCGGAGGATTCCGGGGTCGGCGGACACCCACACGATCTCGAGACCGCAGAGTTCGAGGTGTGGCTCGAAGGCGACGGCAGCTGCCGTCGCGTGCGGCTCGCCTCGGTCGAGGCGCTCGCCCATGGCAGCCGCTGGTACTCGAACACGCTGAAGGTCAGGCCGGACACCCGGTACCCGGTCATGCTCTTCGTGGAGGAAGGCAAGCACGGGACGGCGCCGGACCGCAATGCCGACGGCGCCTACATGCGGGGCTACGACGTCACCGAGCGCGTCAACGACGCGTGGGGGATACGCGATTCGCTGGGGCAGGGGGTGCTGCTGTCGTCGGGCTATGCCTCGGAGATGACCAAGCCACGCACCCAGGCCTTTCGCCTGCTGCCGCCCGAATCCCCCTATCTCCAGGTGACGGCCCGGCAGCGTTCGTACAGGGACGGGGAGCCCTCGCTCGGCCGGTACGAGTTGCGTCCGGCCAACACCGTCGCGGCGTGCGCGGCAATCCCAACGGACCGGGCCCGCCTCATCAGGATGATGGCCGACCATCGGTTCGGCGCTCGACGAGCTGCCCACGCAGTACAAGTCCGGCAGCGTCGACCGTGCGCTCTCGGAACTGAGCCTGCCCGATTCGTGGCTGTCCGCCAGTCTCCGCTTGAGCGGGGAGACGCTGGGCGCGGCGCTGATCTTCAAGGGCCTGGACATGCGCGAGGGCTGGATCGTCCCGCGCGTGACTGTCAGCGGGCAGGACGCGACGGGCGAGCTCCTCTTCACGCCCTCGGCCTCGCGCTGGGCGGACTACTACGTTTCGGGCGGCGTTCGGCGGCAGTACGTCACGACGCGGGAGAAACGCACGATCGACACCGAGCAGGGCCGTCAGGAGATCGAGGTGGTGGTCTTGCCCAACTGGAAGATCGTGTTCGAGACCGGCGTCAAGTTCCGGGCTCAGCTCCCGCCGAAGATGCGGCGCTATGCGCTGGGATACAGCTTCGGGGGCATGCGGTTCGGCCTGCAGGCGTTGGGGGTCTCGCGAGTCGATCAGTTTCGGTTCATCTTGGAAGTCGGCGCCGGCGCCTGGTGAGGCACCGGTCCGGTCAGTCAGTCGGCTGGATTGGATTGGACTGCGATACGGCGCTTTACGAGGATTTGTTCTCGTTTTCGGGACCGCAGCTGGAGACACAGAGCCTGTGAAGAAATCGCTGTAGCGCAGGCCTTTTAGGCCTGCTTCCGCGGGCAGCCCTGAAGGGCTGCGCTACATCGGGCAGCCCTGAAGGGCTGCGCTACATCAGCGCGATTTCTTCACAGGCTCTCAGTGCTGCAACAAGAGCCGTGTAGCGGTCCTAGGCGAGGGCTGGGAGATCATCATCATGACTAACACGGGAAGAACAGTTGCGCTGGCCGTGCTGGCGCTGGCGATTTGCGGCAGCCTCCAACCGGCCGACGCGCAGGAGTCGCAGGCCGTCAGCATCCTGCTGAAGATCTCGATCGACCCGTCGGTGGGCGGCACCGCCGTCGGAGCCGCTTCGGGAACCGTCGACGGCATGCCCGCCTCGATTGAAGAAGCCTCGTGGACCGACACGCACTCTGAGAGATCCCCGCTGTTTGAAGCGGGCGTGGCGTTTCGCGCCGGCGACTTCGCAGAGATCCTTGGCCTGTTCAACTACGGCCGCGCTGGCGCCGACGCCGATATCGATACCATTGGCGACGTGGGCGGCGTTCCCCTGACCGCGAGCTTCGATGATTACGAGTTCTGGGGCCTCGAGGGAGGTGTCCGCTTGAGGCCCGCTTCGGGAGTGGGCCCGTACGCCACGCTCACCGCCGGGTTTCGCCGGGTGAGTGAAATCCAGGCACGGCTCGTTGCCGGTTCGGCGATTCGGACGGTGACAGGTTACGAGGCGTCGACCGTGCCCAGCTTCGCCGTCGGCGGCGGCATGTTGTGGGGCAGTGAAGAATTCGCGATGGGATTCGAGGTGGCCTTGCGATATGCGGGCTCGCCGGCGGTGCCGGCGGGGCGGGCCCTCGAACCGGCCTCCGACGCTGGAGCGCGGTGGTCACTGCCAGTCGGCTTGGTCTTCAGGTTCTGAAAGGGCTGTGAGTCGTGACGCACGTCAGAATCTGGGCGCTCGGCCTGGTCCTTGGCATCTTGGCCGCGGCGCCGGCTGCGGCGCAGACGGAACCTCAGACGCGCGCTGATGTCATCCGGCAGGAGCGGCAGGAGAAGGAAGCCGAGCTCTGGCCGGAGCGGCAGTCGCCGTTCGTCAATCGGGTGAATGAGCTCGTGGAGCGCGGGTTGCGGGAAGGGCTCGATTCGGGACAAGGCGCCGACGGACCACAACTCGTGCTGGGTGGGATGCGCTCCGGCCAGGGGTTCAGCGCCGGCATCGGCTACCGGCGGAAGGACCTGTGGCGCGACCGTCTGAGCTATCGGGCCACCGCTCGTGGCACCATCAACCAGGCTTACCTCTTCGACTTCGATCTCGATTTCCAGAGCCTGCGCGGCGAGCGGTCCTTCGTGAATTGGTACACGAAGTTCGAGAGCTCTCCCCGTATGGACTACTACGGTCAGGGAAACAGCTCGAACGAGGGCGATCGCACGAGCTATTTGTACGACGACTGGACGACGGACGTGAATGCCGCCTTCGAGCCCGTTCGCTTCCTCCGGCTGGGGCTCACCGGCGGCTTCGTTGCGCCTCACGTTGGCTCCGGGAGCCGCGAAGGCGTGCCCTCGATCGAAGAGCGCTTCGATGCGACGACGGCGCCCGGCCTGGGGGACGATCCCGCGTTCGCGCGGTGGGGAACGTTCGTGTATTTCGATCACCGGGATGCGCGAAGCGGCCCCCGAAGCGGCGGGCTGTACGGCGCCCGCTTCCGGCAGTACGCGGATCTCGACCTCGACCGCTACAGCTTCCGCCAGGCGGAGTTCGAGGCGCAGCACTACTTGCCGTACTTCAACAAGACGCGCGTGGTCGCGCTCCGCGCCGCGACGGTCCTGTCGTTTCCAGGGGAAGGCGATGTGGTGCCCTTCTATCTGCAGCCGACGATTGGCGGAAACGACAATCTGCGCGGCTTCCCACGCTTCCGCTATTACGACGACCACAGCGTCCTTTTCAGCGTCGAGCACCGGTGGCACGGATTCACCGGGCTCGATACAGCCGTCTTCCTCGACGCCGGCAAGGTGATCGATCGGAAAGCGGACGTCGATTTGTCGAGCCTGCAGGTGAGCGTCGGCATCGGCTTTCGCATTCGCGTGCTCGACGCGCTCGTGTCCCGCATCGAGCTCGCGGTCGGTCGCGAGGGATTCCGCACGATGTGGACGTTCAGCGACATCTATAAGGTGAGGTGGTGATCGTGGGCGCGATGAGCCGCCTGGGTGTGGCGTTGGGGCTGGTGCTCGCTTGGATCGGGCCCGCCCTGGCGCAGACGCCGAAGTTCTACCCGGATGATCCGCTCGTGCGCGAGCCCGACCCTGTGGCGACGGTCGATGCCCAGGCTCGCCATTTGAGCCAGTTGCTCGAGACGATCAACAGCACGTTCACGCCCCCCGGTGAGCTCCACCCCCCGGGCGGCGTCATTCTTGCGCGCGGCGTGAACACGCTCGGCGAGGTGATGGACGGCCCGTGGTTCGTCAACCGGCATGGCCGACGTCGCATGTCGCGCGAGGAGCTCATCCGCGGGTCCGGTAGCGACGAACCCCCGCTCGTCACCGAGGCACTGCAGGTCCTTGTCGTCAAGCCGGCCGGACTCAGGCCGGGGCTGCTGGTCACTGATGCCCGGCGCAACTCGTATCTGCTCCGGTTCGATCCCCCTGGCTTCGAGGAGCTCGCAACCGGCGCCGAAATGGTCGCGTCGCGCTTTTTCCATGCTCTCGGCTATCACGTCGGCGAGAACTACATCGTTCGGATCAATCGCGGGCAGCTCGTCGCCTCGGAAGCCGGGCAGGCTGTTTCGAGTGCCGGGCGTACGCGCGCCCTGACCGAGCTCGACATCGATCAGTTCCTGCGCGCTGTGGCAGCAGGGCCGGGGCCCACGTATCGCGCCGTCGCGACGCGGCTCCCGAGCGCACAGAGCCAGGTGCTCGGGCCGTACCAGATGTTCGGTGTCCGCAGCGACGATCCCAACGACGTCGTGCCGCACGAACATCGGCGCGACCTTCGAGGCCTGTTCGTGTTCAGCGCGTGGCTCAATAACAACAACATGCGAGCCGTGAACACCTCCGACGTCCTCGTGGACGAAGGAGGCATCCCGCACATCCGTCACCACCTCTTCGACTTCACGACGACGCTCGGCAGCGGCGTTTTGGACGAGCCCAAGCGAGCGTGGGAGGGCCGCGAACGTCTGTATCCAGGCATGTCAACGGCCTCGGCCAACGTGCTGGGGTTCGGCGTCTACACCCGGCCGTGGATGCGCGCTTCGTATCCAAAGCTGCGCGGAGTCGGTCACATCGATTACGAGACGTTCGACCCGGAGCGCTGGACGACGAATCACCAGATCGCGCCGTTCGTCAATCGTCTGCCGGACGACACCTTCTGGGCGGCGAAGCTGGTGATGGCGTTCACCGACGAGGACATTCGCGCCATCGTCAGCACCGGCCAATACAGCGACCCGGCCGCGGCGGCGTGGCTCGCCGAGTGCCTCATCGAGCGACGCAACCGGATTGGCCGTGCGTATCTCGGCCGCGTGCTGCCCCTGGACAACTTCCGCGTCGAGAACGGCCAGCTGGTCTTCGACGACCTCGAGGCCAGGTATGGCCTGACCTCGCTGCGCATGTTCGTCTCGGAATGGTTCACGCTGGACAACGGCACGGGAACACTGTCGGCACTCCAGGGCGCCAGCGGCCTACTTGTTCCGTCATCACTTGCCGATGGCCGGTATGTGGCCGCGCGCCTTTCGGGCGGGGAGCCCGCGAAGACGACCACGGTGTATCTGAGATCCCAGGGCGGATCGTTTGTTGTTGTGGGGATCGATCGCGATTGGCCCGGGAGAGTCGTGGCGCCACCAGGGAAATCGGTGCGGCGCGGGCCCAGCCGGTACCCCCAGCTCGATGCGAAGCAGACGGCGCTCTTCGAGCAGTACATAGCCGAATACAACCTGCGGGCCGGTCGCACGGACAGGCCGCAAGAAGGCTTCGATGCGCTCAGCCTGTCGCAGCAGACGACGTTCGACGCCGTGACGCACGCGCTGATGCGATCCGAGCTCACCGACGAGGCCGGCCGCTCGCTCGGGTCACCCATCGATCTGCTCGATGGCATCGACCGCATCGCCGGGCAGTACGCGGGACGCGACGGCGATCAGCAGTTCCGGCTCTACGTGCGGCTGAAGCCCGAAGCGCGCGACATCCTCGAGAAGAGCCGCGAGTTCTTCCGCGATCACGAGAACACGATGTACCACGTCGGCTACCCGCACTCGTATCGTCAGACGGGCAAGGAACCCAACATCCAGTTCTCGCTGTCCGAGGACGGGCGCGGTGCGGATATCGACGTCGATTACCGGTCCAGCAAATCGCCGCGGGCGCTGTTCAACGGCCACCTGACGTCCGCGAACTCCGACGTTCGCGTCGGCGAGAATCCTCGTCTGCACAACGGCCGGTGGAACGGATTCATCGCCTGGTGGCAGGACGTCTTTGGCCAACTGAACGACCCCACCGAACCCGATCGGGATCTTCTGTACGCGGATCACCTGCCGGTGCCCACACCGCTCCCGCCCGACCGGCCGCTCGGTGCGGCCCCGGAGCGCATCGAGGACGCGGTTCAGGAATTTCTCACCGACTGGCTCGTACGAAGAGAGTACGATCAGGCGCTCGACGCGCTGTCGCCGCAAGCCTATGCCTGTCTCAACCTCGACGACAGCGCCGGCGATGAAGCGCTGTTGGCGGACCAGTCGCGGCAGCGCCTTCAGGAGGTGATGTCGTACTCGGTCGACCAGATCGGCAGGAAGGCGAGCTTGACCGATGCCATCGTCGCCGTGCTGCCGCGAGACCCCGCGCGCACGATCCTCGACCAGCCCTTCAGCCAGGAGTTCATGCTCACGCCCGTGGGCGACCGCGAGGCGCAGCAGTTCCTCTGTGGTCAGAGCGTGACGCGTCCCGAGAATCCTGAGTACCACGGCGCGGTGTTCACGTTCAGGCATGAGGGCGGCGGAGCGTTGGGGTTGCTGTGGAACCGGGAAGGAGGGCGGTGGCGGCTCGCTTCGTATCGGTTGATGAGTCAATAGCGTGGGAATTAATCAAGCCTTGAACCGTCTCGGCTCTTTCGTCGTGTGCACGCTCCTAGCCTGGCCCGCGATTGCTGGAGCGCAAGCTACTGGCGGTCAGACTGCTCGGGAATCGAGGCCAGACCACCGCGCAACCCGCCTCGGCCGACGAGGAACTTGCAAGGGCCATGGTCCAATCGGCGACGACGACCGCCCCCCCCGCCACGCTCTCCTTCCAAAACCGCGGCATCGTCGAGTTCCACGCGACCGTTCTGAGCCGGACTCCAGCAATGCGCGCCGCGACGGCCGAGAGAATTCTGCACGATCTCGTCGGTCAGCGACGGCTCGGTCCCGTGTCGGTCCGCGCGGTCGAGCAAATCATGGTCGTCAGCGTGGGCACGCTCGACCTGTTCCCGGTCGTGCCGGCCGACGCTCCGCTGCTTGGCGAGCCGCTGGAGAACACCGCGCGTCGAGCGGCGGCGGCCCTGCAGACCTCCCTGGACGAGGCCATCGAGCTTCGCACGCCGCGGCTGGTCGCACTAGGCGTCGGCTTGAGCCTGCTCGCGACGGCTCTACTTGCTTTGCTGCTCCGCCTCGTGCGGCACGGTCACGGTGTGCTCGTGGCCGCGACGGCGCGTCGGGCGGAACGACAGCTCCAGAAGCTGCCTGTCGGGGAGGTTGTCCGCGCCTCGCGGCTGCCCGAGCTCCTCCGGACCGCCGTGACCGTGGTCTCGGGCGCAGTCGGCGTGTTCTTCGTCTACACCTGGCTCACGTTCGTCCTCAATCGGTTTCCGTACTCGCGACCCTGGGGCGAGGCGCTCCGCGGATTCTTGCTGGAGCGGACCTCGCGGCTCGGGATGGGCATCCTTGGGGCCATTCCCAACCTGTTCTCGGTGCTGTTGATTGTGATCGTGACGCGCTTCGTCGTGAAGCTGGCTGTCATGTTCTTCGAGGGCGTCGAGCACGGACGGATCGTCGTGCCGTGGCTCTATGCCGAAACGGCTCCAACCACACGGCGCCTCGTGACGGTGCTGCTCTGGTTGTTCGCCGCGGCCATGGCCTACCCCTACCTCCCCGGAAGCCATACGGACGCGTTCAAGGGTATCAGCGTCTTCGTGGGGCTGATGGTGTCGCTGGGATCGAGCGGCCTCGTCAATCAGCTGATGAGCGGACTGATGATCGACGTACGCGCGCGCCCTGCGACCAGGCGATTTCGTCCGCATCGGCGACATCGAAGGAACTGTGACGCAGCTCGGAACGCTCTCGACCAGGGTAAAGACCCCGCGGCGCGAGGAGGTGACGATCCCGAACGCCGTCCTGTTCTCGACCGTGACCACCAATTATTCGCGGCTGCACGGCTCGGAGGGCGTGTTCGCGCCCACGTTGCTGACGATCGGATACGACGTGCCCTGGCGACAGGTGCACGCGCTGCTGCTCCTGGCCGCCGAGCGCACGACAGGAATCCGCCGGCAGCCGGCGCCGGCCGTTCTGCAGACCGGTCTGCGTGGTTTCGCCGCCGAGTACACGCTGATGGTCTCGGTGGAGGACCCGACGATGCGCGGACTGTCCTCGATGTCTTACACGCGAACATCCAGGATGCGTTCAACGAGTTCGGCGTCCAAATCATGTCTCCCGCATACGAGACTGACCCCGCGGGCCCGAAGATCGTGCCGCGTGAGAAATGGTTTGCGGCGCCGGCCGCCGCGCCCCATCGGCAAGACGAATAGTGGCCGTTCCGCGGCCACGTCCCTCACGAGGAGCCATCATGCGATACGTCCAGACCGTGCCACCTGCACGAGCCGCGCTGCTTGCGTGGCTGCTGATTGCGCTGCCACCCGCCCCCGCCGCTGCCAAGTCAGGGTCGGGGCCGTCATCGGTGCCGGCCGCCACCGAAGCGGCGATCGCCGAGCTGCGCGCCGACCCTCGAGCAGCAAGGCGCGCTCCTGGAGCAGCAGTCACGCCTGCTCGAGGCGCAGGCGCGCCAGATCGACGCGCTGCGGCAACGGATGGAGGCGATGGCGCCGACAACGGATTTCCGGACAATGCCGGCCACGCCCGCTGCCACCCAGGCGCCGGCGGCTGCCGCAGCTTCGCCATCGGCAGGCGCGCAGGATCCCCAGCGACTTCCCGAAATGCCGCCAGCGGTCGTCTCTGCTGGCGACTTTCCCCGATCGATTGGCGTCCCCGGTACGGAAGCCGCGTTCAGGATCGGCGGCCAGGCACGCACGACGCTGGTGCACACGTTCGGCCCTCTGGGCACCGACGACCGCTTCGTCACCTCGTCCATTCCGGTGGAAGGCGAACAGGTGCCGGGTGAAGACAAGCGCACCAATTACTCGGCCTCGCCCTCGCGCCTCAATCTCGACCTGCGGTCTCAGAGTCCGTTGGGACCTGTGAGGACGTTCATGGAGGCCGATTTCGCGGGAAGCAGCAACGCTATGCGCCTCAGGCACGCGTTCATCCACGCGGGGCGCTGGATAGCCGGCCAGACCTGGTCGACCTTCTCGGATCCCGAAGCCGAACCGATTGGCATCGACTTCGAAGGGTTGAACGCGATCTCGCTGTTCCGACAACCGCAGGTTCGATACACGTATCCGCTCCGGCCCAGCCTGGATCTCGCGTTCGCGTTCGAAAATCCCTCCCCAGATTTGACCGGGGCCCAGGGAGTGAACCTCACGCCCGACGCCATCGTCCGCGTCCGCTGGAGCCCGGAGCAGAGTGTGGTACCACGGCTTCTGTCGCGAACCGAGCACGTGCAGGCCGCCATCCTGGTCCGACAACTTCGCGGGGAGCTGAGCGATCAACCGGAAACGACGCTCACCACGGGCGGTGTCGGCGGAAACGTCAGCGGAGTGCTCGTGCCGACGTGGGATGCCGACGACCGGGTGAAGTTTGCCAGCAACTTCGGCTGGGGCATCGGCCGCTACATCACCGATCTCGGCACACTCGGTGGGCAGGACGCCGTGTACGACTCGTCGCTGAATGCGCTCCGTTCATTGTCAGTATCCTCGGGCTATGTCGGCTACGAGCGCCTCTGGCGGCCGACCTTCACCTCCGCGGTCACCTACGGCATCGTGAACGTCGAGAACCTCGACATCCAGCCGGGCAACGCGCTGCATCGAACGCAGCGCGCCACGATCAACCTCACCTGGACCCCGATCCCTCAATTGGATCTCGTCACGGAGTTTCTGGGAGGAACGCGCGTGAACAAGGACGGCACGCGCGGCAGCTCGACTCAGCTTCAAACGGGGATGACGTTCAGGTTCTAGAGCGCGTTGCAAAATTCCGGTGGCCTCTCGTAGCGCAGGCCTTTAGATTAGGCCAATGCCTTTCAGAAATTCAATGAGCCGAACGCTTGTGCTGCTGCGTTGGCCACATGTGGCGCCGCGAGCCGACTCGCCGGAGGGCCGTCAGCTGGCGCGTCGGGCCGTCATCGTCGACCCGGAAAACCCGCGCTCCGTTCGACCTCTGGCGCTGCGCGGCGGTCCTACCAACTTGCGGCATCGCTCAGATCAACTAGCCCCGTCAGGGATTCTTGGGGTCCTCGGGTGACATCGCGAGAGACCGCCGCGAACGAACTCACTGCGCGCGGGTTTTCCTGAGCGTGACGGGTCGACTTCACGGCCCTTGCGCCAGCTGACGACCCTCCGTGTCAGCGGCCGCCGGCGCCGCCTCGGAGCCGTGGCGGGAAGCGTCTCGGGCCGCGCGCCGTTTGGAGTCAGCCCGCCACGAGTGCAGGAAAAACGGCGTGAAGCCGAGGCCTGCGCGGCCGTCTGCCGCGAGGTCACCCGGAGCGGGGCGTTGCCCGAGGCGGGACTCGTTGATCGGAGCGATGTCGCGAACCGGCAGGACGGCCGCGCCAGCGGAAGGACGACGAGCGTAACGCCGTTTTTCGGGCTGACGGAATCGGCGCGACGGCCCGAGATGCTTCCCACCACGGATCGCGTCGCGCAACTGACAGCTGTGCGGTCAGCCACGAATTTCCGAACGGCATTAGCCTTTAGGCCTGCCAAACGGCCGCCTGACAGCCCTGCCGCCTTCGCGCAGTGGCGCTTCGGCGAGCCTCGGCACAGCTCGCACGATCAATCCGCGAGCGGAGGCGGGAAGGGCTGCGCTACCGTAATTTTGAAACGCGCTCTAAGTTCTAAGTACGCGACCGGGTCGCGTCCAGGCACATACGGGACCGGATTGCCACCACGCCGTCCACGCCAGCGTCATCGGACTACACAAGTTAGAACGGCTCTAGAAGCGAAACGTGATGCCGCCGTTGAACTGGAACTGATTCGAATACTGCGCGTCGCCAACCACGTAGCACCCCCAATACGGGTCGCACCAATAGCCTTCGGCGTCACTCTTGATGTAGGTTGGCGTCCACTGGACGCCAAACCGGACGCCGACATTTTTCGCAGGAAAGACCTTGACGCCAGCACCCCACGTCGTCGAGAACTGGGTCTGGCTGATTGTCTCCGCCGATACGCCGTTCGCTCCTGTGAAGGACACGCTGCCGAAGTTGGTGGCGCCAAGGCCGATGAGGAAGTACGGCCGCACACGCCCGTCCGCCTCGCCTGCGTTATAGGCGAAGTAGCCGTGATACGAGTTGACGGTGAGGTCGCCGACCTCCCTGGTCGTGGTTCCGCTGACTTCGAGCGTGCTCAGCTGCTGCCCGAAGAGAAAGCCCACCTCGGCGTTGTCGCTGGCGTTCACTCCGACGCCGAATCCCCACGCCCCGGAGTCCTTCGAGTCCACGCGATCGTACAGATTCCCATCCCCGGCCAGTACTGGCCCTCCGGAGACGCCGTCGGAGAGCGTCCACCCTCCAGTGACACTCACCTCCACGCGCTGCGCGTAGGCGGACGCGGCAGGCATCAGCATCAGAACTGCCGCTGTCACAATCGATCGATTCCTCATGGCCCCTCCTTCAAACAGAGTTTGGCTGCGGTCTCCTTAGCCTTTCCATCCTCCTGGGAGCCACCTGACGCCGATGTTTGGTGCCGCGCGCGCCGCCAACCGAGCCTGCCACGGCACCATCAGATGGCGGTGTAGCAAGAAGGTCGCCCAACGGCCGAGTCGCCGGGTAGAGGAGGGATCACGTTCCGTTTCCTGGGTCACTCTGGCGCCGTGCACGCGAAGGTCGCCCCGAAGGGCGGTCGCGCGCCAACGACTCGATCTTCAAGTGCAGATACTCGGGCAGCCCGTCGAACACCGCGCCCGTCTCTCGGACGCGAAGCAGCGCTTCGATCCCGGCCGCATCAACCGAGATGAGCTCGCTCAGGTCGACGCGCAGCGGCCTCGCCGCCTTTGCGCACGTCTCGACGAAATCGGGCACCTGCATGTCCCCAAGCCGACCGGCGAGATGGACGACCGTACCGTGAACGCCGTGGACGATTTCGATCCGGCATTCCACGCACAGCCCACCGCAAGAGCCAGGCCACATGCACGTGTGAGGCGCGGGCGCAACAGAAAACCAGACTTCCAAAGATTCCGCGATCTCTCGTCGGTGACCGGCCATGGCTCGAGACGACCTCACAGCATTTCGTAAGTTCTAACGGCGGATGGTGAAGCTGCGCCGCGACCTCGGCCATTCGTCCCCGACGGTCGACCCGTTTCTTCGGATATTCCGCATCGAGCCCTTCGATCGACCTCGCAGGACGAAGTGGACGCCTTCTTGCGTGAGAGGGCCACGAGCAACGCGAATGCACTCTTGCCGGCTCGAAATACTCACGCAGTGGAAGCGAGGTATGCCATGCGTATGCGATTCCTGAAGATATTGATGGCGGCGACGCTCATGTGTGGCGCCCCGGCTCGAGCCGACGCACAATCGCGCGATGGATGGACGATCGATTTTGTGCCGCTCTATTTCTGGGCGACGGAGATCGATGGCGACCTCTCGGCAGGCCCGGCGACAGTGCCGATCTTCCTCCCCTTCGCCGACGCGTCCGACAACCTTGGTGGCGCGTTCACCTTCCACCTCGAGGCGTCGCGAGGGCGATGGGGAGTGCTGACGGATCTGAACTTCATCCGGTTGTCGTCCTCGGCGGATTTCACTCTGGCAGGGCAGACGATCGAGGGCGACTTCGATCTGGACAACGTCATGTTCGAGCTGGGTGGCTCTTTTCTTCTCAGTGAGAAGGCACGCTTCGGCCTCATCGGCGGCCTGCGCACGTACACCGTCTCGCCGAAGGTGGAGTACCCGCGGGCCCAGCCAGGGTGCCACGCCGATCGACACGAGCGAGACCTCGCCGAACGCGTTCGTGGGCTTCGTCCTCCGCCCGCGCATCAGCAACAAGTGGACGTTCCTCGCACGCGGCGACATCGGCGGCGGCGATGCCGACTTCACCTGGAGCGGCCTGTTGGGAGTCGATTACCGCGTCGCATCGTGGGGCGCTTTGGAGTTCGGGTACAGGGCGCTCGGCATCGACGTCAAGAGTGACGATCGCCTCGTGAGCGAGTACGACGTGACGCACTACGGGCCGGGTTTCGGCTTCCGCTTGCACTGGGGAAGGTAGAAGGGAGCATTGTCATGATGAACAGACTGGCCTCATTCGCGGTTCTGGTCGCGACCGCGCTGGCGTCGCCGGACACCGCGGGCGCTCAAACCGTTGATCAATGGACGGCGATTCAGCAGCTCCAAGCCGACCTCAAGGCCGATCGTCAGGCGGTGGTGGCGACGAACCTTCCGCTCACCGAGGAAGAAGCACGCATCTTCTGGCCCGTCTACAAGGAGTATCGCGGCGAGGTCGAGAAGCTCGGTGACCGCGTGGCCAAGTTGATCACGGCGTACGCCGCCAACTTCGAGACGATGACCAACGACAAGGCCGACGCGTTCTTCAAGGAGTTGCTGGCGATCGAGCGCGACAAGGTCACGGTGCGTGAGCAGTACGTCCCGAAGGTCCGAGCTGTATTGCCTGCCATCAAGGCGGCGCGTTTCTTTCAGATCGAGAACAAACTCGACGCGATCGTCAGCATAGCGCTGGCCACGGAGATTCCGTTGGTGCCCGTCAAGAAGTAGATATTTCGATGACCACTAGACCATTGGAGAGACCACCATGATGAAGAAGCATTTCGTACTGGCCGCCGCTCTGGTGCTCGGCGGCGGGTCTGCTCCCGCGCTGGCACAGCAAGTCAACGCCGACTGGGACAAGGGTGTCAGCTTCGCGGACTTCAAGACGTACGCCTGGACCCAAGGCACGATTCCAGCCCGGCGCCAACCCGCTGATGGTGCAGCGCGTGCAGTCGGCCATCGAGGCGGAGCTGTCCGCCATCGGGCTCATCAAAGTGGACAAGGAGCCCGACCTGCTCGTGGCGGCGCATGGCGCGACGAAGGAGAACGTGAGCCTCCAGTCGTGGGGGTATGGCCCAACGTGGCGCTACGGCGGAACGGGCCAGATCGACGTCAACCGAGTTCTCGTCGGGTCGCTCGTCGTCGACGTGATCGATGCCAGGGCCAAGAAGCTCGCCTGGCGCGCGACAGCCTCCGACACCGTGAGCGACAACCCTCAGAAGAACGAGAAGAAGATCCACAAGGCGGTGGAGAAGATGTTCGAGAAGTACCCGAAACCGGCAACGCCGTAGCGCTCAACGCCTTTCAGCTATTCGAAGCGGCGGAATACGCTTTACGACTTCGACGAGCGCGCGACGTCTGCCGACGTGCGCATCGCTCGCAATTGGTCGCATGGTCTGAGGACCGGCGCGACCGCCGAGGTCCTGGCGGTCGACACGGGGTCTCGGGCTCTTCTCGCTCGCGACGTTTCAGACCGGCGAGGTCGGCGTCGGGCTGCCCGAGATACCTCCAGTTCTCTTTGGGGGCGCCAACGTGTTCGATGACGGCGTTGTCCCTTAGAGCAGAATCCCAGTTGGGTGTAGCGGCCAGTCCTTAGTCCTTCGTCCTTGGTTTCTTGGTCGGTTCGTAGTTCTTGGTCGTCCTCGGTCCTTGGTTGCGGGCGCAACTCGCATCGACGGGCGACCGCAATTCGAGCACGACCAAGGACTTAGGACCAAGTACGGCCCAAGATCGGGGACGGACTCAAGGACCAAGAACCCCGGACCAAGGACTGACACAAAGTCGATTGCGTACTACACCGAAAAGAAAAGCGCTCTAGTGATCGCCGGCTGCCACGAGCGTCGAGGCGCGCGACGACGCGGCCGCCTCAGCCGGCTTCGAGAACGACTTGTACTTGACGGTAAACTGGTCGATCCTGCCGTTGAATTTGAACGGCGCCTTGTCGTAGTAGTCGAGCGACACCGGCGAGCCGAGCGCGACGCCGATGTCGAGACAATCGTTGGCGGTGAAGAGCAACGGGGCGCTGATCGGGACGCGCCCTTCCGCGAAACGCTTGCCATTGACCGTGATCGTGACGTCGAGCGGACCGGCAGGTCTCAATTCCGCGTACGCGGTCTCGATGCCGATCGTCACCTTGCCCGTCGGGAGCTTCTCCCTGGCGCGAATCTGCGTGCGCTGGACGATGAAGAGGTTGTACTCGTAGCAGAGGATGCCATCCTCCACAAAGCACGTCAGACCACCGGCGCAGGATCCCAGCTTGTAGAGCACGCCGTTGGCGTTGGCTGGCACGTCGGCAGTGATCGTGACGACGTTCGGCTTGTTGCCGAGCGCTGGCGCACAGAACTCCGGCATTCGGGTGATATCGCCCGAGAAAGTCCACTCGCGGTACGGGGGGGCAATACGCATCTCGGGATGTAAGAACGGAATCCAGAGGCCACCGCCAATGGGCAGCACTTTGTTTCGCGCCGCCTCCATCGCGAACAGCTCTTTCAGTTGCGCCAACTTCTCCGGCATCGTCGCCGCGAGGTCGTTGTTCTGCGTCCAGTCCTCGTCGAGGTTGTAGAGCTCCCATGTGTCCCCGTCCGGAGTCCACTCGTGGGCGCCGGGGGGCAGCCCAGGCACCCAGGGCACCCGTGGCCCGAATGCCGAGGCCATCCAGCCGTCGTGATAGATCGCGCGGCTGCCCATCACCTCGAAGTACTGCGTCAACAGACGGCCTGGAGCGTGCGGATCGTCAAAGGAATACGCGAAGCTCACGCCGTCGATCTGATCCTGGGCGATCCCGTTGACTTCCCTCGGCGGCGAGATGCCAAGAACCTCGTAGATCGTCGGTACGACGTCGTTCACATGATGAAATTGCGTGCGCGGTGTCGTGTCCGGCGTGATCTTCGCTGGCCACCGAATCGCCATCGGGTTGCGGGTTCCACCGAAGTGCGACGCGAGGAGCTTCGTGCCTTTGTAAGGCGTGCTGCCGGCCCAGGCCCATCCAGCGTGGTACTGGTTATCGACCTTCGGAGACCCGAGCACATCGAGACCACCGAGGGCTTCGAGCGCCTTGATGTGCATGGCCACAGTGGAAGGAATGCCGTTCTGCGCGATCAGCTCGCTGATCGTGCCGTTCTGGCCCTCGGCTGAAGACCCGTTGTCGCCCCAGATGTAGAAGATCAGCGTGTTCTCGCCATAACCGAGCCGATCGAGCTCGTCGACGAGCCGGCCAACCTGGACGTCCACGTGCTCGGTGAAGCCCGCCGCAACTTCCATCAATCGCCGCTGGAATGGTTTCTCATCCTCTGGAATGCTGTCCCACGACGGCATCGTCGGATCGCGCGGCGTGAGCTGGGCCTCCTGAGGAATCCATCCCTTTTGTTTCGCCCGCGCGAAGACGCGCTCACGATATTTGTCCCAGCCGTCGTCGAACTTGCCTTTGTACTTGTCGACCCACTCCTTCATGATGTGGTGCGGTCCATGGATGGCGCCGCTCGCCCAGTACATGTAGAAGGGCTTGTCGGGCTGGAAAGCTTTATGCCTGCGCAGCCACCCGATCGCATCGTCGGCAAGATCTTCGCTCAGGTGATAGCCCTCCTCGCGCGTGCGAGGCGGAGCGACGTAGGTGGTGTTACGAACCAGGTTGGGCTCGTACTGCGACGCTTCGCCGCAGAGGAAACCATAGAAGTAATCGAAGCCGTAGCCAGTCGGCCAGCAATCGAAGGGGCCCGCCGCGGTTGTTTGTTCGGCAGGCGTGTTGTGCCATTTGCCCCACGCGCCTGTGGTATAGCCGTAGTGCCGAAGCACCTCCGCGGCGGTCGCACAGCTCTTGGGCATGACCCCGGAATAGCCGTCCCAGTCGTTCGCCATCTCCCCGATCTGTCCGGCCCCGACATGATGGTGGTTCCGCCCCGTCAGGAGAGACGCTCGAGTGGGGGAGCACATGGCCGTGGTGTGGAATCGGTTGTAGGTAATCCCCTCCTTGGAGATTCTGTCGAGGGCCGGTGTATGTACTTCGCCGCCGAACGTCGAGGGGAGTCCAGGGCCGGCATCGTCGATGAGAACGATGAGGATATTCGGTGCATCAGGATGCAGACGGCGCGGTTCGACGCGCCGCTTGTACACCGATTCCTGCATGGTTCGTCCGGCGATGCTGGCTGACGGTGTAGGGGGAAAAGGGAGAACGTCCTGCGCCGGCAGTTTCGCGAATGCCGTTGGGGTTCCCGGGGTCTTCTTTTGCGAGCTCATACTACCTCCAAGAACGGCCAGCGTTAGCGTGCTCTACGTCTGTCTCCTCGACCGAATCCGTCGAGCACGGTCCGTGCCACCGCGATCGCCCAGGCTGTCGCCAGCGAAATTGGCTGAAGGCATCCCCGGAGTCACGGCATCTCGTGACCGAGCTGACAGCCCGCGGGTAGGACTGGGACGGAGCGCGTGCGGGCCGCCAGGCCTTTGACGCTCCGTGGCGGAAGGCTGTCGGATTGTCAACGGTGACTTGACACGGCCTTCTGCGGCGGGCGCGGCAACGTGATGCCCAGTTTCTTCATGCGAAACCGGAGCGTGTTCGGGTGAAGTCCAAGTCGCTCGGCGGCGTTGCCGATGCCGTTGATGCGCCCGTTGCACTGCCGAACCGTGTTCTCGATGTGCATGCGCTGGACATCGTCGAGCGTTCCGGAGGCGTCCGGCGCTCTTTCGCGCAGGCCATCGCCGAACGTCGCATCGAGCTGCAGGGTGTCGCCGGCGGACCGAATCAACGCGCGCTCGATGGCGTTTTCGAGCTCACGCACGTTGCCGGGCCAGTCGTGCCGTGCGAGCGCGCTCATCACCTCGTCCGGGTACTCGGGTGATGCGGCGCCCCAATTCCCTTTGATGTTTGTGGATGAAGAACCACACCAGCGAGGGAATGTCCGTTCGACGTTCGCGCAGTGGTGGCACTTTGATTGGAAACACGCTGAGTCGATAGTAGAGATCGGCCCTGAACTGCCCTTTGGCCGCAGCCGCCTCCAGATCGTGATGCGTCGCAGCGATGACGCGGACGTCTGCGCGTCGCGTGCGTGAAGATCCGACGCGCTCGAACTCGCCGTCCTGCAGCACGCGCAGGAGCTTGCCTTGCATTTCGAGCGGCAGATCGCCGATTTCGTCGAGGAAGAGAGTGCCCCCGTCCGCGACCTCGAAGCGACCCTGGCGCTGGCTGACGGCGCCGGTGAACGCGCCCTTTTCATGGCCAAAGAGCTCACTCTCAATCAGGCTGGGCGGCAGCGCGGCACAGTTCACCCGCACGAGCAGACGCGACCGGCGACGGCTGCGTTCGTGCACGGCACGGGCAAACAGTTCCTTGCCAGTGCCGGTTTCGCCGAGCAGCAAGGCCGCGCAATTGAGCGGCGCGACCTGGGCGACCCGCTCCAGGGCGTCACGCATCACCGCGCTTTCACCAACGATCTCGTCGAAATCGTGGAAGGTCTTGATCTCTTCCTTGAGGCAGACGTTGTCAGCGGTCAATCGGTGGTTGAGTCGCTGGATTTCGGCCGTGCTCGTGCGTAGCGCTGCGTCCTGCCGGCTCCGCTGCAGCGCATCGCCGATGATGCCGGCCAGGAGCCGCGCTCGATCCTGTATGGGCGCCTGCCACTGGCGCAACCGCTGGAAGCTGCCGACCACCAGCGCGCAGACGGTTCGCTCGCCGATCGTGACCGGAACGGCGAGCATCGACGACATGCCGCTTCGGCGCGCATACTCCCGCTCGGCCAGCGCCTCTATCGGCAGCTCCTCGAAACGGGACACGGTGACCACTTCGTGGTTCAGGAGCCGGCACATGAGCCATCGCCAGCTTGCCGGCTCGACTTCGACGCGCAGCTCCTCGAGTCCCGGTCGCTGGCGTGAATGCGACGTGTCAATCGTGCCGTTCTCGTTGAATTCGATGATCGTGCTGCAATCGACATTCATCGCCAGGCACGCCTGTTCGAGCGCATAGACGAGCGCGGACGTGAGCCGTTCGAGATCGAGCGGTGCAAATCGCGTCGACAAGGTCGTCAACAGGCGTTCGAATCCCAACCCGTCGTCGGCTGCCGCCGCGTCGTGGTGAAAGCGCTACGAGCTGCATAGGTACCACCGTTCCCCTCGAAGTGCGGCCCAGACGGCCGGCACGAGTTCTTCGCCGGCGGACACCTTGGCCACGTAGCCCAGGCCGCCGACAGCCAATCCCCGTCGCATCACCAGCGCGTCGGTGTGAACCGTCACGAACACGACCCGAGCCGACGGGTTCCTGCAAAGGATTTCGCTGCGTCGCCTCGATTCCATCGAGGAACGGCATCGAGATATCCGTGACGATCGCGTCGGGGGACACGCGAGCTGCGGCATCGACAAGGGCCTGTGCCGTCGCCGACGGTGGCCACGACGTCGAACTCGGTTTGCAGCAACTTCGTCGAGAACCGCCAGGGTGGCCGCCTGATCTTCAGCGAGCACGACTCGCGGTCTGTGCTATCCTCGAGCTTGTCGTCACGATGCGGAATGGTATGCGAGCGGCGGAGGATGCGGTAGCGGAGTATCCGCAGAAAAAGTTACGGAGCTACGGGTACGTAAAACTACGGATGGCGATGGCTAGCGGCGGTTCAGGCAAGGTCTCTCTTGACGGCCAGCGCAACCAGCTCTGCCGTCGACTGCACACCCAGCACGCGCATCATTTCGTACTTGTGTGTTTCGACCGTGCGAGCCGAGAGGTCGAGAATGGCGGCGATTTCCTTCATCCGCCGGCCCTCGACGATGAGACGCAGCACATCGCGCTGGCGCCGCGTGAGCTCGATCTCGTCACCACGCCCCTCATCGAGGGCGGCGAGGATATCTTTGGTGACCGCGGGCGCGAGATACGTGCGGCCGTCCAACACTTCGTCGATCGCGTCAATCAGCTCGTTCCCGGCCGAGTGCTTCAGGAGGAACGCGGACGCGCCGGCGCGCATGGCCCTGGCGGCGACGCTTGCCTCTTTGTGCATGGTCAGGATGACGAACTTGCTGGCCACGCCGCGCTTCTTGAGCCGCTCCAATGCCTCCAGCCCGCTGAGGGAAGGCATCTCCAGGTCCGCGATGATGATGTCGGGGCGAAGGCGTTCCGCTGCCTCGACGAGTGCCGTGCCATCTGCCACGGTTGCAACCACATCGAAGCGGCGGCTGAGCAGTTTGACCAGGCCCTCCGCAACAATCGTGTGATCGTCGGCGATCAGAATAGTGGGGCGGCGCGTGGTCAGCATTGTTAGACCCCGGCAAGCTCGCGAGCGGGAGAGGCGAGAACTCTGACCCAGACCGTGAGGGTGGTACCCAGGCGCGGCGCGGTGTCGATCGAGAGCCGCCCGCCCACCAACCGAACCCGCTCTTCGATGCTGCGCAGGCCGAGACCGCCGCCCAGCTCGCGCGCTTTCGCGAGGTCGAACCCGTTCCCGTCGTCCGCCACCGCGAGCTGCACCTCTTCCTCGACGCGCCGCAGCGTGACGTGCACCTGCCGAGCGTTGGCGTGTTTGGCGATGTTGCGCAACGCCTCCTGGACGACGCGGTAGAGACACAACGCGGTCGTGCTATCGGAGATCGCGAGATCTCCGTCGGCCTCGACGACCACGTCGATTGACTGTTGTTTGGCAAACTCACGGCAGTGGCTTCGCACGGCATCCACCAGACCCGCATGCTTGAGCACGGCTGGGTGAAGGTCGTGTGACAGCAGTCGAATGTCCTCGGCGAGCTCGATGGTCTGTCCTTGGACGGCCGTGACCACCTCCAGCAGCTCCCCGCTGGCGTGCAGCTCGGGCAGCGTGCACTCGCTCATCGCGATCGAGATGGCCGCGAGTTTCTGACTGATGTCATCGTGCAGGTCACGGGCAATGCGCGCGCGTTCCGCCTCCTGCGCCGTGATGAGACGTCCCGCGAGGTCCTCGATCTCCGCGTGGCTCTGCCGCAACGCCGCCTCATTGGTCCGCAGCGCCTCTTCGGCCTGACGGCGCTCGGTGATGTCGAAACACGACCCGATGTAGCCGAGGAGAGTGCCGTCGGAGGCGAGGCGGGGCACACCCATGTCGAGCACCCATCGGTATTCGCCATCCGCCCGCAGCAGGCGGTACTCCATTCGGAAGGACTCGCGGCCGGGCCAGGCGGCGGTGTAGGTTGCCAAACAGCGATGCAGGTCGTCCGGGTGCACGCCTTCCGTCCAGCCGTCGCCGATCTCGTCCTGCATGCGGCGTCCCCGGAACTCCAGCCACGGCTTGTTGAAGAAGTCGCAGCGTTGGTCGGGGCCCGAGCGCCACACCATCACGGGAGCGGTGTCAGCCATCACCCGGAAGCGTTCCTCGCTCTCACGCAACGAGCGCTCGGCAGCCGCCTGTTTCTCCGCTGGATCAGCAGCCCCGCGATCAGCAACGTCTGGAGCAACACCAAGGCGAGGGCACTGAGAATGTAGCCGCGGTACTGCTCGAACAGCCCCGGTTCGCGAAACCTGAGCTCCACGCCTGCTGGGACGCGGGCTTCGCTGACGTTCCAACGGTCGAGCTGACGCCAATCGAGCGCATCGACACTCACGTCGAGCGCTGGTGATCGGAATGTCCTCGGGTCGCTCGCCGCGCAACACGCGCAGCGCGAGTTGACTCGTCCTTTCGGCGGCCAGTCCGGTTGAAAGCAACCGACCGCCAAAGACGCCCGGAACGGCACCGTTCCACGTGTAGATCGGCGCGTTGCTCACTGACGCCAGGCGCTCGCTCACCGAGGCTGTCCGAAACCGCCGGCCACTACCATCAGAACTGAGCGAGACCAGAAAGACAATGGAGTGCTCCGGCAGCGCCGCCAGCCGATCGGTCAACGCCGCGTCGAAGTGTCCGCGCAAGAAGGTGAGCTCCACGCCTCGCGGCGGCGCGGGCACCTGCGAGCGAAACTCGTTTTCGTACCATGCATCATTCTGGAGATGCGCCGCACACGACAAACGCGTGGCGTGTGCCGGGATGCATCCGCAGCGCCAAATCGAGCGACTCTTTCATGGCATACCGATAGGTATAGCCGGTCGATTTGGGAACGGGCCGCCGCGCATCGAGGCCTATGAACACAATCGGCGGTCGAGACACGAGCCGCGCCTGTAACCGCCCAGCAAGAGTGGCCTCATCCGGGCCGTTCGCGATCAGTACGTCGATCGTCCGGTCGCCATACTTGCGCACGAGATAGTTTTCGAAGTCGGATTCGTACGACTGGTCCGGAAACGTGTGGTAGTTGACTAACTCCGAGTAGTACTCCAACTGATCGCCTAGCGCGTCAGCCAGCATGCTCCGGTAGATCCGCTCACGGACGGTGAAAAACGGAGCCGGTTCCGGAAATATTGCTTCGGGGGCGTCTCGAGAAAGGGCGTACAACACCAGTACGCGTATCTGGCTGCGGGGCGGCGCCGCGGTCACTTGACCCTGAGCCGCGGCCGGCGTCAGGCACGCGGCGACCGTGATTGCCGTGCAAAGCCATGACCAGCGCCTCATGACCGTTAAAAGTACCCCTTCACCCGAAACAAGAGTTGTCGTGGAATCGGCCACGTGGTCTGCTGGCCGAAGCTCGGGCTGGAAAAGACCCGCGACGCGAGGCTGCTGTCGCTCGTTTGCTGCAGGGTGTTACGCAACTCGACGCCCAACTCCAGCCGGCGCGGTCCACTGCGTAAGAGAATCTTGGACACCCGGAGGAACAGCCATTGCTCGTTCGGGAGACGATACGAGCCCGGCTCGTCGAAATTGATATTGCGCCGACCCTGCGGCAGGACAACCTGAATCTGAGGAGCGTACGGAAGCCCGGACATGAGCGCGAAATTCCCCGACACCTGGAGGTCGATCTTCGGAACCTCGTACGAGCCGCTGGCATTAAACACATGCGGCCGGTCATTGGGGCTCAGCCGACCAGTCAAATTGACGTAGTCATTAGGGTCCTGCCCGACGGTGGCGGCAAAGACGGACGCCCCTGCCACCTGGAGGCCCTCAGTCTTCGAATAGGTGTAGTTGAGGTTCAGCATCCATCTATTCGCCAGACGCCGATACGCGCTCAGCACCAACCCGTCGTATCGACTGAAGAAGCCCGGGCCATTCGTCCGCAAGAACCTCCGTGCGCTGGGAGCGTTCATCAGCGGGTACACCGTGACCGGACCGGCGGGAGACGTCACGGTCTGGGTCCCGTAGATACCGCCGATATCCCGCCAACCGATCTGATCTCCCGAGGTCTTGTGCGCGTAGGTGACGCTGACGCCCAGGCTTCGTGCGATCTCACGATCCACGCCGATCGAGTACCTGATTCGGTGTACGGTGCGTCAATATTCGGGTCGACAGCGAGATTCGCTTTCGAATCCGTTACCGAGATGATCGTCGAGTAGTCCCCGGTGACCGGATCGAAACGCGCGAGCGTGACCGGCGTGATCCCGGGATGCACAGCGGTGAAATCGTTGAGGAACACCGAGCGGTAATAGCGTCCGACTGTGGCCCGCAGCAGTGTTCTGCCGTCGCTCGTCAGGCGCACGTTGATCCCCAGCCGCGGCGACACCTTCTTCCACGAGAACATCTCTCCAAGCCCCGGAACCGTCGCCCCGGTTTCGCCGAAGGACTGGTTACAGTGGCAGAGCCCATCCGTCCCGCTATACCCCGCAGGGTCCACGACCGGCGCGGCCGGACTGATGGCCACCATCCGGTCGAATCGAACGCCCGGAGTAATCGTGAGCCGGCCCATGGTCAGTTCATCCTCCGCCCACACGCCCTGTGACCGGGATTCCGCGGCGTAGACGAGGGGAGACTGATACTGGGCCTGGTCGGGAGCACCCTTGAAGTCCAGATACAGGACCCCGCCCGGCCAGATCTGCTGACCTCTATCGAGGTTACGCGCGATCTGCACGCCAAACCGAATGTTGTGGTTCACCCGGCTGCCAGACACGAAGTGATTCAGTTTCACATTCACATCGTCGCGGATCGGTTGATACGCCTGGGATGGACCCGCGGTGTAGTTGCTGCGGCTGACGCCGGTGAACGCATCAAGGTGTCCAGGCGTCATCAGACTTTCGGTATCGGCTTTCAAATTGGGCCCCAGCCCGTTGTACGCGTACGGTATCGACTGGTGGAAGAAGCGCGCCGTGAGCACGCTGGAAGGTCTGAGCGTCGCGGTCAATTCCGAGCCGAAATAACGCATGTCGCCCGTGTACCGAGCGCTCGCCTCGAGCGGCGTGGTTGCTGTAGGAAAATCGGGGGTCTTCCAGTTCCACCATTCGTAGTAGAGGCTTTGTTGGAACTGCATCCTGTCGTTAATCTTCCACGTCACCTTTGCGATGTTCCGCACTTCGCTCTTGATCCATTGCTGGTCTTCGGGTCGGTCCGGCTGGCCGGGGTAGCGAATGGCCGGGCCGCTGTTGGTCTGGCCTCCGTAGAACCATAGCCGGTTCTTGACGATGGGCCCACCGATGTGACCGGCAAAGTCGCGGTACTTGTACAGCTTGAATCCCGTTTCGCCCAAGGGACAATTGCAGGGCCGCGTGACGGGAACGCTCGTCAGACTTGGGGGCGCCCAGTAGATTGAACCATCCCCTCGATAGACGTTCGTCCCCGCCTTGCTCACGTAGTTCATCACGCCGCCTTGCGCTTGTTGGTACTCCGCCGACGCGCCGAGCGACACGAGATTGATTTCCTCGGCGGCATCCATGTCGTGAAAGGCCCAGGACAATCCGTTCGAGGGGTGATTGGTCAACATGCCGTCGACCATGTAGGACGAGTCAGTGGAGTTGGAGCCCATGATCACGGGATTCTGGCCGCCGTTATAGTTGCCGAGCGCCACGCCCGGAAGCGTCCCCAGATATGCGGTGACTCCCTGCCTCGCAGTCGGAATTGCCTCGACGGCTTCTCGTCCGAGACTTCCCGCCAGCCCCTGTCTGCCGCGAATCAAGCACCGTCGTCGCACCACTCACCGTAATGGTTTCCGCGAGCGTTGACACACCGAGCGTGACGTTGCGCTCGATGGTGCCGCCCACGCGTGACCCATAGATCCTTCTCAACGTATGCTGGCAAAGCCAGGCAGCGACACGTCCATCTCGTAGACGCCCGGCGGGAGCGTGCTGAACCGATACGTCCCATGCGCATCCGTGACGCTCGTCACGGCACCGCCCGGCAGCGCGGGCGATGTGACGGTGATCGTGACCTCGGGCAATACGGCGCGAGAGTCGTCGCTTACCACGCCGGTGATGGTGCCGGTCACGACTTGCGCGTCGACCGAACGCGCGCAGCAACACATTCCGACGACAACGGCCGAAATCAGCCACTGTCTCGCAGGCCGCCTCGCACACCGACTGCGCTGAAAAGCGCTCCCACTCAACTCCCGCGCGCACGCGGTGATTGTCCCGCTGCCACGTGATGTTGTCGACGACCTGGAAAGTGTGTTGAAGACGATCGAACGGCGAACGAGACCGCAGCGCGATGACGGCCGGCAGAGATATGCGCCCCACTTCATAACGAACAACCTCAGGGGACCGATTACCGTTATACGCCACATGCTGCAGCGTCCCGCCAGTGGGACTCGGCGGCCCGGCGCCCGTCGCACAGCTGTTGGACTGTCGGGAATGACGACGGTCCTCGTCGGGGTGTTTCCTATGCGTCGGGATGGCGGCGATTCTAGCGTTTTGCAGCCATCAAAAGTAACAGCGGTATGTAACAGCGGTATGAACGATTCGGGTCAGAGCCACGAGATGTCGTGGCGTCCGAGGCCCAATGCTCAGTTTCTCCTAGAAAATCGGCACGGGTCCCAGGTATTCAGTATCGAGTAGCACTTGGCGTGCCTGTCCGCTGGAGCGGGAGAGTTCCCTCCAAGGCGAACCGCCTAAGTCCAGTCCCGTCAGTATTGGCGGAGAGCGATCACCGGATCGACCCTGGCAGCACGACGAGCCGGAAGCCAGCTCGCAAGGAGCGCCGCGGCGATGAGAATCATGGCCGCGCCGACGAGGCTGGGAACGTCGAGCGCGCTGACGCCGTAGAGCTGGTGGCGCAGCGCCCGTCCAACCCATATTGAAAGCGCAAGCCCGCACGCGACGCCGGCGAGCGTGAGCGCCAGGCCTTCCCGCACCACGAGCGATCGAACCTCCGTCGTCCTGGCACCGAGCGCGAGGCGCACACCGATCTCCCGGGTCCTGCGGCCGACGACGAAGGCCATCGTCGCGTAGAGACCGGCGGTGGCGAGCAGGAGCGCGACAAGGGCCAACGTCAGCCCAATCGTCATCGCCAGCCGTTCGTCGGCAATGTTGCGCTCGACTTGATCGGAAAGCGTATGGGCGCGAATCACCGGTACGGCGGGATTGACCGCGGCGACCACCCGTCGCAACTCGGCAAGACGCGTCGACGGCTCTCCAGTCACGCGCACATGGAGAACGCCAGCGTCCGAGGGCCACTGCGCCAGCGGCACGTAGAACGTCGGGGTCGACGGCTCCCGCACCATCCTGTAGTGCGCGTCGGGCACCACGCCGATGACCTCGACGTTGAAGGGCGCGCGAGAGTCGAAGCGCACGAACCGGCCGACCGCCTTGCCGTCCGGCCAGAACCGCCGTGCCATCGTCTCGTTGACGATGATTCGCTCGGGTTGGCCGTCGCGGTCCCGTTCGTCGAAGGTTCGCCCTTCACGCGCCGACAGCCCCAACGTCCGAAAATAGCCTGGTGAGACACGGACGAAGTTCAGTTCCATGTCTTCGTCGGGCGCTGGCGTGTAACCGGCGATCCCGACGGTGGTTCGTGATCCGCCAAAGTCCAGAGGCATCACATGCGCAACACCGACGCTCTGCACGCCAGGCAGCGCTTCGAGGGCGGCGACGGCTTCGTCAAAGTAGGCGCCGGCCGCAAGGCGTGAGAGCCGGCCCATCTCTGGCGATACCTGAAGCACGGCGACACCGCGTGGATCGAAGCCGAGATCGGCGTGGCGCAGTCGATCGAGCGTTCGAACCAGAAGTGAGGCTCCAGTCAGGAGAGCCATCGAGAGCGCGACCTGCACCACGACAACCGCTCGCTGTGCCGGACGTCGCCGGCCGGTTTCGCCTCGACCGTCTGCCAGGCCTTCAGCGGATTGCCGCCGAAGAATTTGCCAGCTCGACATCAGACCGATGACGAGCGCCGCTGCGCACGAAACCAGCGCCGCCATCACGATGACGCGGCCGTCGAATGGAATCGACAGCGCGACCGGCCGGCCATAGAGCGCAATGAGCGACGCGGCTTGATCCTTGAGGAGCACGGCGAGCCAGACAGCCGCCAGGCCCGCGGCACCAGCCATGAGGCCGCCGTCGATAAGCGCGAGCCTGACGAGTTGGGATCGGCGCGCGCCCAGTGCCGAGCGCACCGCGAGCTCACGCCGACGCGCCTCGGTCCGTGAGAGCTGAAGATTGGCAACATTGAGACACGCCACGAGCAGAACCAGCGCGCCGGCGACGAGGAGCAGCGCCATCGGCGAGGCGAGCTGCCCCGACAGCAGTGAGTCGCCGCGCGCTCCGGGCTGCAGCACCACCGGCTCCACCGGCCGGCCGCTTGATTCACGGATGCGGCGCAGGATCGCATCGAGTTCCTGCCGCGTTGACTCGGCAGTCGCGTCAGCGCGAAGACGACCGATAACGGTCAGCCACGATGTGGTGGGACGCCCCAGAAGATCTCCGCCCGCGAGACCAGGCGAATGCGCCAGGGGTACCCAGAAATCCGCGTTCCGTCCGACCTGCATGCCCGAGAACCTCGCCGCGGTTACACCGACCACGGTGAACTGTTGGCCATTGAGCACGACTGTCTGGCCAGAGAGTGCGGCGGCGCCAAATCGATCGCGCCACAGCGCCTCAGACACGACGACCGCGGGAGGGGCACCCGCCACGTCATCGGTATCGCTCAGCCCGCGTCCAGTTCGGAGTGGAACTCCAAGCGCCATAAAGAAATTGCCCGACACCACCTCGCCCTCGACCGATGTCGCACCGTCGGACCCAGCCATCGACGACTCGACCTGGCTGTAAGCCACCAGACTATCGACGAGGGTCGCACGGCGGCGGAGCTCCTCATAGTCGGGATACGAGAAGTTGTGCATGAATCGCGATTCGCGCTGCAGCAGGAGAAGGACAAGGCGCCCCGGGTCCTGGAGCGGAAGCGGCCGCACGAGCGCCGCATCGGCCAGCGTGAGCAGCAGGATATTCAAACCCAGTCCAGCCGCGAGCGACACGATCGCGACAAACGACACGAGCGGCTGGCGTTTCAGCAGACGAGCCGCGAACCGCAGATCGGTGACGAAGCCATTGAGCATACGGGCTCCCTTCTGGGGAGAAGCGTCGGTGGCGCCGCGGCGGTGCCGAAGACGACGACCGAGGTTGTACGGCGCGGAACGGCACGCCTCAGCCCAGATCCAGCGGCGAGCCGCGGAAACATTGACGGCGGCGCGGCGGTTGAACTCTTCGATCACATCGCCGATGACCGCTTCACGCTCGTCGCAGCTGAGCGACCGCTCGTGCAACCAGAGCGCGGCGCGGGGTGGATCGATCATCCCCGACCTCGCTGCACGCCGAGTTCGATCCCGGCCCACATGCGCGTCAGCGCGTCGCGCGAGCGCGCCAGGGCCGCGAGGCCGGCTGGCCGCAGTCGGAAATAGCGTTTGGCCCGGCCGCCGCGCTGCGGCGTTGGATCCGACAGCCGCGAATTGACGTAACCCTTTCGTTCCAGCCGATCGAGCGCCGTGTAGAGCGCTCCAATCGCAATCGTTCGGCCGGTGCGCTCCTCGATTTCCCGCCGGATCGTCGATCCGTACGCCTCGGCGTCCAGACGCACGACCGCGAGGAGTACCAGCTGCTCGAACTCGCCCAACGCGTCGGTGCGGCTCATTTCAACTGCATCGTAGAGGAAATCGACACCCGAGGCAAGAGCCTGAACAAAAAAGGGGGCCTTTCGGCCCCCTCGAATCAAACGTAGCGTTCGGGTATCGACCCCGAACATTTCGAGTCAGTGTGCAAGCTGTCTCATAAACAGCGCGAACGAGCGGAAGCGAGTGAGCCACGCGAGCGGAGCGGGGCGTCGGGGTCCCCGCGAGCGAGCGCTGTAAGGGGTGTCCGGGGGACAAAGTCCCCCGGATGAGACTAGAACGTCAACCGTGCTCCCAGGAAGAAGCGACGCGGATCGAGGAAGCGAATCGGCTGCCCGAATCCGGTCCCGCCTGCGCCAGCCACGAGGTCCTGATCGCGGATCGAGTCCTGGTCGTCGAGGACGTTGAAGATGTCGACAAAGAACTCGGTTCCGATCCGATCTGAACATCTTCTTGTACTGCGCGCGAAGGTCGAGCTGGGCCCAGGCCGGGTTCTGGAGCGATCCGATCGCGTCTGAGGTCACCCAGAAATCGTTGACGCCCGCGTACACATACGGGACGTCGACCTGGATGGGCAGATTCCGCTGCGACGCCAGCGCGGTCCGGCTGGCAATCGTTCCCGAGTTGTACCGGAAGGCCGCGCCCAGCTCGATTCCGATCGGCCAGATGTACGAACCCGCCGCCTTGAAGACGTGCGGGATGACGCCCGGCTGCTTCCTGTAGGTGTCGGGCGCGAGCGGATCCAGGTAGAGCACGTCGCCCTGGAAGTCCGCGTTCGAATCCGAGTTGGTGTTGCCCTTGGCCCAGTTGTAGGTGTAGGAGCCAAGCAGCTGCCAGTTGTTGCTGTAGCGCTTCCGGAAGATCACGTCGACGCCCTGATAGTCGCGCTTGCCGCCGTTGAGCGTCGCGATCACGAAGTTGGATCCGGGATTCTCGGTGTAGCCGAAATAGTCGAGCCCCAGCCACAACGACTGCGGGTCGTCGATCGGACCAGCGTAGTCGGTCGTGCCGTTGACGGAGGTGGCGAAGAGCGCCAGATCGTAGTCCTCGAGAATGTCGCGCGTCCGGCGGTAGGTGTATGCCGTCTCGAGGCTCATGTTCCGCCCGAGATCGACCTGGTAGCCCGCCGTCACATCGTCGGTGTACGGCGTCTTGGTCGACGGGGCAAAGAAGGCGTCCTGCTGCACGAGCCCGCCGCGGGTTCGATACGTGACCCAGTCGTTGTTGATGAAGACCTGCTCCTCACGAACGAAGCCGCTCAACGTGCCGGCAAAATTCGTCATGTTGTTGCGGATCGGATCGTAGTAGCGGCCGTAGTAGCCGTACAGCTTCTGCTTGCCGTCGCCGCGGACGTCGTAGGCCGCGCTCAGCCGTGGCGCGAACGCCCAGTCGAAGGTGAAGATCTCTTCGCCAGTGCTGGCGAAGTGCTGCCACTGCTCGGCGCGTAGCCCGACGTTGAACGTCACGCGGTTGTAGATGAACTGATCCTGCACGAAGAAGCTGAGGCCATCGGACCGCGTTTCTTGAGAACCACGCTGCGACATGAACGTCCGGTCGTAGTTGACCTTGCCGTCGGGGTTGCCGACAGTGCTGTTGAACGTCAGCCGCGGCCCCATTTCGGCGGACGTGATCGTGCCGTCGCCGTTGGCATCGAACTGGGCGTAGAACTGCGCGCGGTTCGGCGACTGATTGATCGTGTTGATGAGCCCGTTGAAGTCGCTCGAATTGTTGACGTTGAAGTCACGGCTGCTGAAGGAGCCAGTGGCCAGCTCGCCCGCCGACAAGCCGACGAGCCCGTTCTGCAGCGACGTGACCAGCTGATCGTCTACGTAGATGAGGTCGCGGAAGTTGTCGTTGCGCGACCACTCGAGGCCCCCCTTGAGGGTGTGTCGGTTCCAGTTGTACGTCAGCGACCCACGCACGCCCTTGGTGTCGCGCTGGTCGATGACGTCCTGGCCGAACCCGCCAAGCTGCTCGTCGGTCAGCGTGCGGACGTCGGTCGATCGATAGATGACCGTGTTCGACACGTCGCGGATCGCCGAGAGGTCGGTGACCTCGCCATTGTGGACGTTGTAAGCCGCCTCGATCAGCAGCGGCCCCTGGAGCCGCAGGTAGTTCAGGCTGTAGTTGTCCCCGCCCTGCACGCGCGCGCGGTCGCGCGCGTTGGTGAGGTCACGGTCGCGACGGCCGCTGATGTCGGTCGGGTCGTTGAGGAACGTGAAGCTCACCGTGTCGTTGCGGGTGGCCGTCCACGTGCCCTTGGCGTAGCCCTGATCCTGCTCGTTCTTGACGGTGCGGAGGAACTCGTCGGTGTCGAGGCTGGTCACATCGTCTTCGCGCTCGAGCTTTCGGTAACTCGCGAAGAACCAGGCCCGATCGCGGACGATCGGCCCGCCGAGCGTGCCGGCGGCGTCGTAGGTCGAGAACTCCTGCAGCGCGGAGTTCTCGTTTTCGGCAACCAGGGCGTCGTTCTGGAAGAAGTAGTTGGCCGAGCCGTGGAAGAGGTTACTGCCCGACTTGGTGATCACGGTCGAGAGCAGCCCCGGCGTACCGATGTACTCGGCAGGAATGCCGCCGGTGAGGACTTTCTGTTCCTGGATGATCTCGGTGTTCAGGTTCGAACCAAACGTGCCCGTGACCGGATCGGTCACGTTGATGCCGTTGAAGTAATAGAAGTTGTCGCTCGAGACGCCGAGATTGCCGCCGATGTCGCTGTAGTTGATCCCCGACTTCGACGCCGGGTTACCCGGCTGCTGCGGGTCGTCGGGCAACACACCTGGCACGAGCTGCAAGTAGCTCTGGTACGAACGGCCGGTCGGCAGCGAGTCTGTCAGCTCCAAGGTAATGTCCTGCCCCGTCGTCGCGCTCCGCGCGTCGACGATCGGCGACTCGGCCGTCACCTGCACCTGCTCGGTCAACCCGCCGACGGCGAGCGGAACGCGGACCGTCGCCGTGAGCCCTGATCGGACGAGCACGTTCTCGTTGCGCGCCGACCTGAAGCCCGTCAACTCGGTGGTCACGATGTAGTGGGCTGACGGGGCGAGGCCGACGAGAAGCGCCCGTCCCTCTGCGTCGGACACGCCCTCGCGCTTGGTCACGGTGTCGGTCGCGCTGGCGACAACCGTCGCGCCGGGAATCGGCAGTCCGGATGCGTCCTGTACCAGGTACTTCGATCGTCCCGGTCTCCGTCACCTGCGCCACCGCGGCCTGGGCCACGGCCAGCAGCGCGAGCACAGCCACAACCGTCGGCCAGAATCGTCTGATGGTGTTCACTGAAATGCCTCCAAGGTGATGACGTTCGCCCCTAAAGGATCAGCTTCGATGAGTACCGACCTGCCTGCGATGTCCAGGGATCGACAGCACAGCTGATGTGACGAACCGCCAGTTATCGCGCATCGGACGCACATTCGCTGCCAGTCGCACACCATCGCAGGATTGGCCGCTTTCGCACATCAGATGTCGTTCGTCACTCTGAAGCCACAACTAGTCACGCCATTCGTCCCTGGCAAGCACGCAAGATCCAAGGCGATGCGGTGCTCGATCCAGAGTGTTGAAGCATCGCGGGTTGCTCTCCAGATGAGATGTGCGCCGAACGGGACGCGGAGTGCGCGGATTCCACTGAGTCGA